>OZ257259.1:5992500-8863070 GCA_965279695.1 Opitutaceae bacterium
CGTGGCTCGCATAGTCGGGTAAGGACGCGTCATCACTGACGCGTCCTCCCCTCAGAACCGGACTGGATAGTTTCCCATCATCCGGCTCAAGCCATCACAAGCCCCGGTAAGTCGGGGCCGGTATCCACAACAGATTTCCCTGACTTTCGTGTGCTCTTGCCGAGTCGTTTGAGGAGCGCTCGCTCCTCAAAATATCGACTCCATTCCGGGTCGAACGGGTTAGCCTTTGCTTTGATCTTCAGGTGACGCCGGATCTTGGTGTCGGTGGCATAGTGCAACCGCAACCAGTCGGGTCGCCCCGCCGGCTTTTCACCGTCGAGACGTGCCGCGAAGGTCCAGTTCCGCGAACCGAACGCATGCCAGTAGCGCTGCGCGAGCCAGCGCAGGGACTGTTTCCGATGTCGACGTTTGGCCCAAAACCACAAGCTCTCCCAGATGGCCCAATCTACCCGTTCGAACGCCTTCGAAGCCGTGACGTAACGATGATAGTTCACCCAACCGCGGATAACCGGATTGAGCTGCCAGATCACGTTCGCCTGAGCTGCCGATTTATTCGTCTTTAGGATAGAGCGGACCTTCAGTAGGAACGCCTCAGTGTTTTTCTTTGCGGGCCGGATGAGCAGCTTGCCACCAAACTTCCGCAGGTTTTGCCCGAGGAAGTCGAAGCCTTCCCGCACGTGCGTGATCTTCGTCTTCTCAGCAGAGAGGACCAGACCGCGCTCACGCAGGAAGCCTTCGATGACGGGACGAACCTCGTTTTCCAGGAGTTCACGGGAAGCCCCGGTGACGATGAAGTCGTCCGCATAGCGCACCAAGTGGACCTTCGGATGCCGCAGGACCGTCGAGCGCTGCTCCCACTTGCGTGGAAACGCGCGTTGCAACAGTTCCTCCAGTCCATCGAGCGCGAGATTCGCGAGCGTCGGCGAGATGATGCCGCCTTGCGGCGTGCCCGCTTCCGTCGCGAACCACGTCCGACTCTCGACGTAACCAGCGCGGAGCCATCTCCGCAGCACCGTGGTGTCCGTCCGCACATGAGCAAGCAGCCACTCATGGCTGATGTGGTCGAAGCAGCCCTTGATGTCGCCCTCCAATATCCACTCCGCGGCATCGGGACGCCCCAGCAGGACGAAACATTCCTCAATCGCATCCGCCGTGGAGCGCGCCACCCGGAAGCCATAGGAGTTCGGATCGCCCAACGTCTCCGCCACCGGGGCCAACGCGAGCAGATGCAATGCCTGCATCGCACGGTCCTTCATGGTGGGGATTCCGAGCGGTCGTAATTTCCCGTTCGCTTTCGGTATATGCACGCGCCGGAGCGCCTGCGGTCGATATCCGTTTCGCCGTAGTTTTCCTATCGCTTTGTATTTCGCACCGGGAGACTGCCAGATTGCCCCGTCAACCCCGGCTGTGTTCTTGCCCTTGTTTTCTGTCACTCGATTCACGGCCAGGGCTTTGCCGCTGAACGAGTGGGTGAGCATCCATTGCAAGGCCTTCACCTTGCCCCAGCGCCCAGCCTGTGTGGCCTTCACGATTCGCTCCTGCAACCGTCTGATCCGGCGGGCACATTCGCCCCAAGGGATTTTGTCCCAAGCCTGATGGTCCGGATTCGGAGGTGCACACGAAGGTTGCCCTTCGCTCATTTGCGATTCCCCCATTCGATGGTTTTGCAAAGTTGTTCGTGATTGATGACCCGCTGGAAGTCGGCCCGCTTTCGCGGTGAGGAGTCCTCTGTCCGCGCCATTACCGCACGGCGTTTGCTTCCTCCAGCATCCTCTGCCCGCCGCTCCATCGGTCCCCCTTGCGGTGAACCTTGCTTCTCACGAAGCGGAACGTCGGGTTTATCGTGTTTCGATCAAGTAGCCTTCGCGATGATTTAGCCCCTGCCATTACACCGGCAGCCCTGTTGTCCACGCGATCCACTGAGAGCTACGGGATCGACCGACTGCGTTACCTTTTGGTGGGAGCCTGACAGCGTATTTGGCTCCTTCGGTTTAACGATGCTTGCATGCAGTTCACTTATGTTGGGCGTGTCATCGGACCGGCGCTCTGAACCGCATTGACGCTTGCAGTCCTGCACCTCGCCTCACGGCGATTTGCACCACATTCGTGGAAGCGCGTTTGTCTCGGCAGCTTCCGACCAGACCGTTGCCAGTCTCGCCGGTGCCGATAGGCGACTGCGGGTGGAACCGCAGGTTCAGTTTTATGGTGGATCACGCATAGTGAACATCTACTTGAGCGACTTCACGTCGCACGGCTTCGTAGCCGTCGGATTGCAGCAGCCCCGCGTAATCGTCGGTCAGCAACGTAGTCAGTTCCCCATGACGACGCGACAGTCGCCAATCGAACACGACGTCGCCACCCGGGGCACTTACCACCCACAGATACCCTTGCGTCGTGCCCCGACTCTTTTCGTCCGGATCGATAAACTTCACCGGGGTCTCGTCGCATTGGACATAATGTCCGCGCAGCAAGTCGGCGAGCATCAGCTTGTAGATCGGCTCCGCCCAGTCGGCGGCGATGCGCACCCAGTCCACCATCGTCTTCCGGCTGAGTGGCGCGCCCCACTGCGCCGACATCGCCTCGATGCGGTAGAGCGGCAGGTGGTGCTGGTATTTGGAGATCACCACATACGCCAAGAGCCCCGCCGAGGCGTAACCGCCCGCCGCATGCCAGCACCGATCTGAAACCCATCTTCTTCCAGCGGTTTGAAACTCACGGTTCTTCCCGAGGATTTTCTTCCTGATTCCATAAGAAACATCTTCTTCGGTCCGGGTGGATTTTCTTCCCTCGTGGACTGAGGGAAGCGTGGGGCGGTGCGTTTGTCGTGGCGTGGCCGGGCGACGAGGCTGACCGGCACCATGCATTCTGCCGGTGAGCGTAAGTGCCCGCATTGCGAAGGGTTTTTCGTGCCCGATGCCCGCAATCGGAAGCGCCAGCGTTACTGTGTAAAGGAACCGTGTCGGCGAGCGAGCAAGGCCGCGAGCCAGCGGCGCTGGGTGAGCCAGCCGGCGAACGTGGATTACTTCCAGGGCGCCGACAACGCGGCGCGGGCGCGGGCCTGGCAGGCGGCGCATCCCGGCTATTGGAAAAAGCGCCGCAAGAGCGCTCGCGTGGTCTTACAAGAGGACTGGCGGGCGCAACCCGCTCCAAGCGCGCAGGTAACGATGCCGGACGACGGAGTTGTCTTACAAGACGACTGGCTGCGGCAACCCCCGCTGGTGATTGGACTTATCGCCCATCTCGCCGGGGTGACCTTACAAGAGGACATCGCGACAATGACGGGGCGATTGATAGCGATGGGGCATGCCGTGCTGGGCGCGTCGCCCGGCGTGGCACTACCTCGATGTTAATCGCGAAACGAATCTTGCAAGCCGAGCGGCTGCGGCGGGTGCCGCCGCATTTTAGTTGGATCGATCACCGGTTGGTGCGCGCGGATTACCTGCGCCGGGCCGACGCGAAAGCGTGGGCGTTGTATCTGGTGCTCGTCACCGTGGGTGATGAACACGGCCTGAGTTATTACGGCGACGGCACGCTCGGCCGGCTGTTGTCGCTGACGGATCTGGAAGTGGCCGCCGCGCGCGGGCAGCTCGCGGCCGCCGGCGTCATCGCGTATGAAAAGCCGTTGTATCAAGTGCTCGCCCTGGAGGCTCTCGCGGGTCGGGAGGGAGCGCGATGATTGCCTATCAAACGTTTTGCCAGCTCCGGCAGGCGTGGGATGAACAGCACCTGACGATGGCGCAGATCGCGCGGGCGTTGGCGTTGCATCCCCAGACCGTGAAAAAATGGGTGGGCCGACCACGCTATGAACAACGGCAGGCGGCGCGGCGGGCGAGCATCCTGGATGCGCACAAGCCCGCGATCACCCGCTGGCTCGCGCAGCATCCCTTCACCGCGACGCAGCTCTGGCAGCGTCTGCGCGAAGCCGGTTACACGGGCGGCTGCTCCATCGTGCGAGATTACGTGCGCACGGTGCGGCCGCCGCGCCAGCCCGCGTATCTTACGCTCACTTACGCGCCGGGGCAGTGCGCCCAAATCGACTGGGGCTCGGCCGGCGCGATCCCGGTCGGCGGCACGCGCCGGGCGCTGAGCTTCTTCGTCCTGGTCCTCTGCCACAGCCGTTGGCTCTACGTGGAGTTTACCCTCGGCCAAAGCCAGGAGTGGTTCCTCGGCTGCCAGCGCCGGGCCTTCGAGGCCCTCGGCGCGGTGCCGCTGGAAGTCATGCCCGACAACTGTAAGACCGCGGTGCTCTCGCACCGCGTGGGCGAGCCGCCGGTCTGCAATCCACACTATCTCGATTTTGCCCGGCACTACGGTTTTACCATCAAACCCTGCGGACCGCGGCAGCCACAGGCGAAAGGCCGGGTGGAAAACGCCGTCGGCTACGTGAAGAAAAACTTCCTCGCCGGCCGCGACCTCGGGGCGCCCGGCGGACTCACCGCGCTCAACGCCGCCGCCCGCCTCTGGCTCGAGACGGTGGCCAACGTGCGTCAGCACGGCGAAACCAAGCGCACGCCGTTGGAGTTGCTGGCGGAGGAACGCGCCCACCTGCGGCCCCTGCCGGCCAATCCCTATGAAGCGGTGCTCGTGCGCACCGTGCGGGTGAGTAATCGCTGCCGCGTCACGGTCGACACGAACCGTTACTCGGTGCCGCCGCGCTACGCCTCGACCCCGCTGACGTTGCAACTGGCGAGCGACCGACTGCGACTCTTCGACGGCCAGACCCTGGTCGCCGACCATGTGCGCTCGTTCGAGCGTCGCGGCGACTACGAGCAACCCGACCATGTGCAGACCCTGCTCGACGAGCGCAAGCAGGCGCGACACCAGCGGACTTTTTTGCGGTTCCTCGCGCTCGCGCCAGTCGCGGCCGCGTATCACGCGCAACTGGCGGAGCGGCGGCTGAATGTGCGGCATCACGTCGAGAAAATCGTCGCACTCTCCGAGATCCACGGACTCGACGCGGTGCACCGCGCCCTCACCGATGCGCACGTCCTCGGCGCCTACTCCTGCGAATACATCGCCAACCTCCTCGAGCAGCGTGGCCGCCTGTTGCCGGAGGCCGGCGCCCTGCATCTGACCCGCGCGAGCGATCTGCTCGAACTGGAACTGCCGCCCCCCGACCTCTCGCCCTACGAGCGCTCATGAACCCGCTCACCACCCAACTCGACTATCTCAAACTCGGCCACGTCGCCGAACATCACGCCGCGCTCGCCCAGGAAGCCGCGGCGGCGGCGTGGTCGCACCTGGAGTTCCTCCAGCGCCTGCTCGACGGCGAGTGCACCGTGCGCCAGCAGCGCGCCGTGGAACGCCGGGTCCGCGCCGCACGCTTCCCCGTCCTCAAAACCCTCGACCAGTTCCACTGGGACTGGCCGAAGAAGATCAATCAGCTGCAGGTGCAGCACCTCTTCCGTTTGGGGTTCGTGGCGCAGAAGACGAATGTCATTTTTGTCGGCAGCGTGGGCACCGGGAAAACGCACTTGGCTTCGGCGCTCGGTTACGCCGCCTGCCAGCAGGGGCACTCCGTGCTCTTCACCACCGCCATCGACGCCATCAACAATCTGGTCGCCGCCCAGGCCGCCCATCGGCTCAAGGCCGAACTCAATCGGTATCTGTCGCCAGCGACCCTGATCCTGGACGAGATTGGGTATCTCCCGCTCGACAAGATCGGCGCCGATCTGCTCTTCCAGATCATCAGCCAGCGCTACGAGCGCGGCGCGATCATCCTCACCACCAACAAGGCGTTCAAGCAATGGCCGTCGATCTTCAACAACGACGCCGGCATCACCTCCGCGATCCTCGACCGCCTCCTGCACCAGGCCGAGACCGTCGTCATCGATGGTAAATCCTATCGCATGAAGGATCAGATCGAGCCGCCCAACTAAACCTCACATTCCTGCTCATCTCTGCTGTCCGGCCGGCGCTTCCTCGGGAGCGTCGGTCGCTTCGTTTTACACCTCCGCTTCGACCGTGGTTTTCAAATCGGTGAGTTACCGTGACGTTCACGCCGCTGCTCGCAGCCGCAGGCCGCGGGACCGCCGGCGCGATCACCGGGGCCGTATCCCGCGCGGCCTTACGCCGAAACTTGGGCCGCACGAACTCGCGTTTCACCAGTTTCGGTCCGATGATCTCCACCTCAAAGGTGCGCTCCTCGCTGATCTTTTCAAAGGCTTCCGGCTCGGCCTGCACTTCGTCGGGGATAATCTCGACGGTCTCGTGCACGGGCAGTTGGGTAAAGACCTCGGCCGGCATCGGCCGTTTCTCCGGCGCCGGCGCCCGGCGCTCGTAACTCACCGTCTGGCTCTTTGCCTCCCGTTGCGGCGACTCAGGCAGTCCCAGCTTCGCCTGGGTGGGCGATTCCGCCGGCAGTTTTTCACTCCGACTGCCGGCAAACATCTGGCGTTGGAACCACGCGACCTGCGCCTGCAGATCGGCCACTTCCGCCTCAAGCGAAAGGACTTTGGCGTAGAGTTCAGTGGCGGGCGGCATTGAGTCCTATATTGTTATTAAACAATAGCATATGCTATACCAATCCGACCTTAACTCCTTTCATACCAAGCCTTCCGGCAGCCGTCCTTCAAGTCGATCCCGGCGAGCAACATCGTCAACGCCTCCGGTGCCAATGACAGCTTCGTGCGATCACTGCCCACCGGCCAAGTAAACCGACCTTGCTCGAGCCGCTTGGCAAAAATCCACACGCCAGTCCCATCCCAATAGAGCAGCTTGAGTCGATCCCGGGCCTTGTTCGTGAACACGAACACCGCACCTGATCGCGGATCTTCGCTGAGCTTTTGCTCCGCCAGCACCCACAGCCCGTTAAATTGTTTGCGCATGTCCGCCGGCTCGACAGCCAGGTAGATTTTTAACGCCGCCGGGAAGGTCAGCATCGCTCACGTCCGCAGCGCTCGCACCAGTTCCACCACGCTGGCGACATTGTCGCCGCGCACGCTCACTCCACCGGGTAGTGTCACCTCCAGCGTGCCACTCGCCTTCGCCATAAACGGCAGACTCAGTTCTTGGAAGCGCGGCGGCTGTTTTGCTCCCGCACCTGACGTGCGCCGTCGACGCTGCAACCACTCCACGAAGGTATGAAAGTTGATCCCCTCACGTCGCGCAAATGCCCGTTGCGTCAGACCACTGCCATCGTAGGCGATCAGCAACTCCGCCTGTCGCTCCCTCGCCATGATCCGGCGGCCACGCGTATCGCGTCGCTGCTTGTCGTCCAATACTTCCGTTGTGATGGATTCCACAACGTCACCTTATCTGACCCTCTCTTCCCTTCCTAGGGGGGCCTCGGTCGGTCGTTTACGACGATGCTGCGGCAGCGGGTGATGGGGCTGATCGGCGGCTGGGGAGATCTCAACGATGCGCAGACGCTGCGGCACGATCCAGTGCATCAGATCGCCGCGGACAGTGCGAGCGAGTTGGCGAGTGCGCCGACGTTGTGCCGGTTTGAAAACCAGCAGGCCCGGGCGGCGGCGTGGGCGGTGAACGCGGAATTGGTGGAGCAGTTTATCGCCGCCCACCGGAAAGCGCCGGCGGTCCTGATCCTCGACTTCGATGCGACGGACACACCGGTGCATGGCAACCAAGAGAATCGGTTTTTCCACGGTTACTACGACTGTCACTGTTTCCTCCCGTTGTATGTGTTTTGCGGTGACCAATTGCTCACGGCTTACCTGCGGCCGAGCAACATCGATGCGGCGAAGCACTCGGCGGCGATCCTGAAGCTGCTGGTCACGCGGCTGCGCCGGGCGTGGCCGCGCACGAAGATCGTGTTCCGGGCTGATAGTGGTTTTGCCGGGACTTGCTGCTGAGCTGGTGCGATCACCACGACGTGAAGTATGTCGTCGGCCTCGCCCGCAACGAGCGGCTGCTCGGGTTGACCGCGGCGCTGCGGCGCAAGGCCGAGAAACAGTTTGCTCGAACCCAAAAGAAGCAGCGGCTGTTTACGGCCTTTGACTACGCCGCCGGCAGCTGGCGCCGGGTGCGCTGGGTCATCGCGAAAGCCGAGCACACGGACAAGGGCAGCAACCCGCGTTTCATCCTGACCAACATCGTGGGCGACGCGCAGCAGATCTACGACCGACGCTACTGCCAGCGCGGGGAGATGGAGAATCGGATCAAAGAACAGATGATGCTGTTCGCCGATCGGGTCAGCGCGCATCGCTGGTGGCCCAACCAGTGGCGACTACTGTTGTCGGCTCTGGCCTATACGCTGATGGAAGCGCTGCGGCGCCTGGCCTTGGCCGGCACCGCGCTGGCGCAGGCGACCTGCGCGACGATCCGCACCAAGCTGATCAAGATCGGCGCGGTAGTCATCACCAAGCTGACCGTCATCCGCCTCCACCTCAGCTCGCACCATCCGTTGCAGGAACTCTTCTGTCAGGTCCGCGCCGCGCTCGCGCCGCCATGATCCATCCGGCGCTGCTCCCGGCGCCGTCAACTCATTGGGGGTTGGGGGTGGTGTCGACTCACGCTGAAAAACTCCCTCTCCAGCACCCGATCATGCCTCGCTTCCGCGAAATATCATTCGTTCGACCGTCCGCCGCCGCAGAAAACGCCTTCATGAAATATGCGGGCTAATCGGCGATGACGACATGGAGCGCTTTGGGGTCGGAATCGGCGATCTGCTGGGGAAAGAGCGCGTGGATGTCGCGGTCGATGGCCGGGGTGAACAGCCGTTCGACGGCGTGCGCGCCGTCCACTTCTAAGCCGGGCTCATGCAGATGAGGAGGTAGTCGCCAAAGAGCGCACCGCTTGGCGACGTTCAAGGTGTGCAACTTAAAACGAAGTTAACGCCCCAGACAGAGGCGAACCAAACGGTGCGGTTGGATTTGGGCACCAAAGACGGAGTGAAGTCGATGCGGATGGGCTTCACCGACCAGCGCCTGACGGCGCACGGCGGGCTGGCGGTGTGGACGCGGTTTATCACGGAGCGGGGACTGCGCGAGCAGTTGCGAGCGGTGTTGCCGCATACGCCGACGAGTCCCAACGCCTATGATCCGTGCGACACGGCGCTGGGTTTCATTGGTGGGATCCTCTGCGGCGCGGACAAGTTGGCGCGGGTCGCGCATCTGGCGCACGATCCGGCGGTGGCCGAGGTGCTCGGCATCGAAGCGATCCCGAGTCAATCGACGCTGTCGCGCTTCTTCGCGCAGTGTGGCCGCAGTGCCGGCGAGGCGTTGTCTGGTTTGCATCGGTGGGCCTTGGAAGGACTGCCGAGCCGGCGCGAGGGCTACACGCTGGATCTGGATTCGTTTTCGCTCCTGCACGAGGACGGTCATCAAGAAGGCGTGCGGGTCGGCTACACCCGCAAGGGGCTGAAGCCCTGTCATCGGCCGATAGTCGCCGCGCTCGCGGAGGTGCCGCAGGTCGCGCATTTTTGGCTGCGGCCGGGCAACACGGCCTGCGTCAGCGGGGCGGCCACGTTCCTCGGCGATACGCTCAATCGTTTGCCTCCGACGCTCCGCGTGACCTTGGTGCGCGCCGACAGTGGCTTTTGCACCCACGGCATGATTGCGGAACTGGAGGCCCGCGGGCTGCAGTATATTTTGACCGCCGCGCTGCGCGCGCCGGTGCGCACGCTCTGTCGACACGATGACGCCGCGTGGACTCCGACCGAGGTTCCCGGGATCGAGGTGCAGGACGTCACCCACGATGGCTTTCGGCTCGTCGTCTTACGTCAGCGCATCGTCGACCGACCCCACGCCGGAGGAAAGCAACTCCTCGAGGTGCCCGGCTACAAGTTCCAGGCGCTGCGGACCAACCTGCCATCGAGTAGCAGCGCCCTCGAGGTGTGGCGCCGCTACAATGGCCGCGCCGATATCGAAAACCGGATCAAGGAACTCGGCTCCCAGTTTGGCTTGAAGGGCCTGTGCTGTCGTTCGTTTTGGGCGACCGAAGCCGCGTGTCATCTCGCCATCTGCGCCTACAACCTCTGCGTGGGTCTGCAGCGCCGGCTCGGTCAGCGCCAGCGCGCCGAGTTAACCACACTGCGCTGGCGGCTGTTCTCCTGCGCTGCGGTCTTCAGCCATGCGGCCGGCAAGCCCACGCTCAAACTCGCCGTCGCCACTCCCCAACGCCGCCTTTGGTGGCGCGTTCTGCTCCGACAAATGGGGACCGACGACCACTGCGATGCAGTTGCCGCCCTCTCCGCCAGAGCGGGGCCTCACCAACTTATCTTGCCCTCTATTGCATGATCCCTGCTAAGGCCTCGTGCAAGTAGCCCCATTGCTAGAGCGGTTTAATTAAAACTATAGCCGCAATGAGCAAACCAGTTGTCAACGCTCGCGAGGAATTGACCCACCTTCGCTCGTTTAGTTTCAGAGGGAAGGCGTGAGCGCCGACGTTGAGCTTACGAGGGAGCGGGGTGCGTCCGGGCAATGTAGTGCCGAACACCCCCTTGTTGGGCGGGGCGGATTTCGCGATAATGCCGGCATGTTCCTGCGGCGGAAAAACAAAAAGGCGCGCGGCGTCGGTTACAGTTACTGGCATCTGTGCGAGACGGTGCGCACGGCGCGGGGGCCGCGTCAGCGGGTCGTCGCTTCGCTGGGCAAGCTGGACACAGCGGAGGTCGCGGGACTGCGGGGCGGCTGGGACGATCTGACCGCGCTGCTCCGCGGCGAAACGCCCGCGCGCACGCCCGCCGCGCGGACCGCGGAGTTGCCCGGGCTGGAGTCGGCGCCGCCGTTTGGAGCGGCGACTCCGCTCGCGCCGACGCCCCAGTCGACGCCGGCCGGGCAGTGGGAACGCGCCGATGTCAGCGGCCTGCGCGTCGAGCGCACGCGCGATTTCGGCGAGAGCTATCTCGGGCTCGCGCTCTGGCACCGGCTCAAGCTCGACGAGTTGCTCGCGGGCCTCTTGCCCGCCGGGCGCGAGTCGGTCGCGTGGTCGCACGTGGCGGCGCTGCTCACCGTCGCGCGCTTCTGCGCGCAACGCTCGGAACTGGGCGTGGCCGAGCACTGGTATGACACCACGGCGCTCGACGATCTGCTCGGCGTGGACACGGGCTTGGTCAACGACGCGCGGCTCTACCGCGCCCTCGACCAACTCGGCGCGCACAAGGACGCGCTGTGCGCGCACCTGATGACGCGTTACCGCGAGTGGTTCGGCGTGCGCTTCGAGTTTTTGCTCTACGATGTGACGAGCACCTACTTCGAGGGCGAAGCTGCGCGCAATCCGCAGGCCCAGCGCGGCTACTCGCGCGATCAGCGCAGCGGCAACAAACAGGTCTGCATCGGGCTGGTCTGCACGCCGGAGGGTTTGCCGCTGTCCTTCGAGACGTTTGCGGGCAACCGCCCCGATGTCACGACGGTCGAGGAGATCGTCGCGTCCATGGAAACCAAATACGGCGTCGCCGAGCGCATCTGGGTCATGGACCGCGGCATGGTCAGCGAGGCGAACATCGCGTTTTTGCGGGAGCGCAAGGCGCGTTACCTCGTGGGCACGCCGAAGAGCTGGCTGCGCCACTACGAAGCGAAGCTGTTGGAAAAGTCCGACTGGCAGGAGGCGCAGGCGGGACTGGCAGTGCGCTTCGTCGCGCACGAGGGCGGACCGCCGGGCGAAAAATATGTCCTCTGCCGCAGCGCCGCGCGCGCGGAAAAAGAACGCGCCATGCTCCAGCGGCAGAGCGAGGGCCTGACCGCGGCGCTCGGGAAGATCGCGGCGTGGCTCGGCCGCACGCCGCAAACCGATCAGGAAGCGGTGGGCCGGCGGATCGGCCGGGCGCTCGGCCAGTTTCCCGCCGCCGCGACGATTATCCAGGCCTCCGTCCAACGCGACGCGACCGGCCGCGCCGTCGGCCTCCAGATCGCGAGCGCCGTGGACGCGGGCCAAAAAGCACACCGCCAGAAAGGCGCGTATCTCTTGCGCACCAACTGCGAGGAAACCGATCCGGCGCAACTGTGGCGCTGGTATATCCAGCTCACGCAGGCGGAAGCGGCGTTTCGCACCGCCAAAAGCGATCTGGGCCTGCGGCCGGTGTTTCACCACAAGGATGACCGCGTGCAGGCGCACCTGCTCGTGTGCTTTCTCGCGCTGGCGATGTGGCGCTCGCTCGATCAATGGATGCGCGCCAAGGGCCTGGGCACGTGCGCGCGGCAACTGGTCAAACAACTTGCCGGCGTCAAAAGTGTCGACGTGCTGCTGCCGGTCCTGCGCAGCGGGGTGCGCACCGAGCTGCGCCTGCGCGTCGTCGCCACCCCCGAACCGGCGACGGCGCAGCTGCTCGCCCACCTCGGCCTGCGCCTTCCGAAAGGCCCACGCCTGATCGCGAATGTAGTGCCGAAAATCACCCCGGAATCTCCGCAAACGCTTGCCCCGCAACAACAGCGTTCCGCGAACTGACGAACTCGGGTTAAACGAGCGAAGGTGGGTCAATTCCTCGCGAGCGTTGACACCAACCGCCTCTATCCCTCGCTACGCCGGCTCGAAGATCATCTCGCCGCCGCGGCGCGCCCTTGGTCCACTCCGGCTGCGGTTTCCTCCCTCATCCACATCTGGCTCGCTGATCAGGTAAACTCTGGCGCTCCAACCTAAAGTGTATTAGCTAGCGGATTGTGGTATTACAGATCTCGCCCACCGCGTCCCGCTGTCGGTGTTGAACGCTTACGAAATGCCAGCTTTTTGCTTCAAGTTTGCTTGGGCGGAGAACTCCGCCAGCTGGTTGCGCAACCGCTGGATGCGATCGGTGTGGCGCACGTATGTCTGCCTATTCGGATTCTTCACCGACGCGCGGCGGTGGACTATATCAACTCTGGTTGCTGCTGCTGACCTGTGACTGGCGCCGACAGCTTTGAGACGTTTATTCCCGGAAAACCGGAGGCGCAATATCTGCCCGTTCAGTTTGATGAGGGCGGAACTCGCCGACTTACCAACAGGCAGCTCTGCCGACGTCCGCTGGCGTAAATCGTTTAAGATCTCAGGCGGCGACGGCTTTGCGGGCCGGGGTCGTGGCGCCGTTTTTCGCGGCTTCGCTGGCGAGCTGGGCGAAGAACGTGTCGCGACGTTCGCGGGCCACATTGACGTCTTTCGTGCCGAGCGAACGGCGGATGCGCTCCTTGGTGAATGGGGTGGGGTGCACTGTGTAGTGCAGGAACCACGTGCCATGGTTGTTCCACAGGTGATGGTTCTCGTTTTCCGAGCGGACGCGGATGCCGGGGAGGGTGGTGAGCTGATTCATGATGCGTGATGTTCTTTGTGGGAGTTATCGCGCAGCAGGGATGGAAAACAAAAAACCGACCTGGGCATCAGGTCGGTCTCGTCTTCGGGAGCGTTCTTGGTTCGCTTCCCTTGCGGGTTGCGCACATCCGAGGCCGTCCTCGATCCACCGTGGCCGCTCCCGGCCCGGTTGGCGGAACCGACTTTTTGAGGGCCGGCTCGTTCCTGATGCGTCGGTGAAGGTGACGATTCGGCGACACTCGTCCAGATTAATTTTCCTAAAACGACCTATTCATTTGTTAGACGGCTCACCTCTTCGCGGCGTGGCAGTTTATCCTTCGCTGAAGGATGGAGTTCCGCGCCCGACTGTCCGGCTCACGCAAAGCACGGACTACGGCTTGTGCTCTTTGGCGTAGTGCTCGGCGAGGAGGTCGTGGCCGAAGTCGCCTTTGAAGGCGCGCACGGTGGTGTGGATGTGGTTCCAGTTGTTCTGGGTGTTGTCGAATTCGATGAGGTAGTCGGGGCTCTGAATGCGATAGTAGGTCGCACCGGCGCCGCGCGTGATCGGACCGGCCCAGGCAATCGTGAGCTGGTCGAGGCCCGGCGCGGTGAGCTGTGTAAACGTCTCGGCGGCGAGCTCGGGGCGCCACCGACCGGTGAAGACTTTGACGAGGGCGAAGAAGCGCTCGCGTTGCGCGGGGTTGAGTTGCGCGGCCGTGATCCCGGCCGGGGCGAGCGCTTCGACGCGCTTTTTGTTCGTGGTGATGATCTCCTTCGGCGCTTGGGCTGCAAAGATGGCGATCTTCTGCTGAGCGGCGTCGAGCGACTGGATGAACGCGTGGGCGAGATCTTCTTCCTCGGCGAGGACGCGTTCGCCCTTGCGCGGGCCGGTGCGGACCTCGGCGGGATTGCTGCCGAGGAACGACGGCGTGAAGAACACATGTTTGCCCCCGACGACGGTGAAGTTGAACGCGGTGTGGTGGCCTTCGAAACGCCAGCCCCACGATTTGTCCGCGCTGGGTTCGCCGAAGACCGTGACGAAGTAGTTCGATGGGTCGCGACGACCGGCCGGGGTGTCTTTCTCCAATTCTTTCAGGACGAATTCGAGCTGCATGATCGCCTGCACGCGGGCGAGGCCGGTGTGGCTGACGCCGGAGCGGAGCAGCGCGATGCCGAGCGCGTATTGCTCGTTCGACATTTTCTTAAACGTGAGCCCGTTGCGCGCGAGCGGCACGAAATTCCAGTTTTCGCGCTCGGCATCGGTGAGCGGGTAGACGGCGAGTTTCTTTTGCTCGGCGTTGAGCGTGCCGAGGAAGGTCTGGGCGGCGGCGAGCATCTCTGCTGGCACGTCGTGGGCGAAGGTGCGGGCGATGACGGCGAGCGTGCCGACGATAACGAGGAGGAGGCGGCGAGGGGTGAGGCGCATGCTGGAGGTGATGAGCATCGGCGCGGACGAGGCAAGCGCGCGGACGGGCGATGGCGCGAAAACCGTTTTCAAGTTTGCGGCGGCGGCCCGGCTGCGGCTTCTCTTCCCTCAACCTCACCCCGTCATGCGCTTCACATTTTTTGTTTTGGGAATTCTGGCCGCCGGTCTTGCGACAGTGGCACGAGGGGCGACGCCGCCGGGGCCGGCGACGGTCTTTCGCGCCGGCGCGGCGCGTGGTGACATTACGCCGGAGCTTGGCATCATGATTGTGGGCGGCTTCAGCCCGTATCCGGCGAAGCACATCCACGACCCGCTCTTCGTGCGTGCACTCGTGCTCGACGACGGGAAGCAGCGCATCGCGTTCGCGATTTGCGACAACCTCGGGATGCCGCGGGAAGTGTGCGACGAGGCGCGGCGGCTCACGGCGCAGCGCACGGGGATTCCGGTGTCGCACGTGTTGGTTGCCGGCACGCATACCCACTCGGCCGGTTCGGCGCGCGCAGCCACGCCCAACGCCAACCGACCCGGCGGCGCGCTCTTCACGTCCACCGAACTCAGCCCGTATCAGCTCATGATCGTGCGGAGAGTCGCCGATACGGTGCAGTGCGCGGTCAACAATCTCACGCCGGCGCGCCTGGGCTGGGGCGCGGGCAGTTTGCCGACGCAGGTGTTCAACCGCCGCTGGTTCGTCGAGTCCGAGAAGAACCGCCGCAATCCCTTCGGGGGTATCGACCAGGTGCGCATGAACCCGCCCGTCGCGTCACCCGATCTGATCAAACCGGCCGGGCCGATTGACCCCGAGATTTCGTTTTTGTCCGTGCAGACGACGGCGGGGCGACCGCTCGCGTTGCTGGCGAACTACTCTTTGCACTACGTGGGCGGAGTGGGGGCGGCGGATATCTCGGCCGACTACTTCGGCTATTTTTCGTCGCGAATCGAAGAGTTCCTCGGCGCGGAAAAACAAGATCCGCCGTTCGTCGGCATCCTCAGCAACGGCACGAGCGGCGACATCAATAACATCGACTTCCGCAACAAGCGCACGCCGCGCGCGCCCTACGAAGCGATGCGGATCGTGGCGAACGAAGTCGCGGCCGAAGTGCAGCGGGCGCTCGGCGCGGTGAAATACCGCGGCGATCTCACGCTCGACGCCCGCGCGGTGGAACTGCCGATGGCCTCGCGCCGGGCGAGTCCGGAGATGATCGCGCGGGCGCGGGAGATTTTGGCGAGTCCGGCAAGTGCACCGAAGTGGCATGCGAATGAAAAAATATATGCAGAACGCGTGCTGCAGGTCGCGGAGCTGCCGGCCGAGCTGACCATTCCGATGCAGGCTTTTCGCATCGGTGACCTCGGTATCGCGGCGGTGCCAGGCGAAGTTTTTGCGGAGACCGGCCTTGAGTTGAAAGCGACGACGCCGTTTGCGAAGGCGTTTACCATCGAGATCGCCAACGGCTACTTTGGATATCTGCCTACGCCGGCGCAGCACAAACTGGGCGGCTATGAAACATGGATCGGCACGAACCGGCTCGAGGTCGACGCCACGGTCAAGATTGTCGCCGCGCTGCAAAAAATGTGGGCCGAAATGAAAGCCGCCCAATGAACATCACGTTGAAACGTTCTATACTGGGAATGGTGGCGTTGACCGCGAGCGCGGGGTGGGCCGCGGCGCCGAAATCACAGCGGGCGGAACCGCTGGCAGCCGCGGAGGCGTTGGCGAGTTTCCAGCTCGATCCGGGATTGCGGATCGAACTCGTCGCGATCGAGCCACTAGTCGTGGGGCCGGTGGCGATGGTCTTCGACGAACGCGGTCGACTTTTCGTCGTCGAAGGACGCGGTTACCCCGATCCGATCGACAACAAGGCGCCGCCCACGAGCGAAGGTCGCGTGGCGATCCTTGAAGACACGGACGGCGACGGGCGCTTCGACAAACGCACCGATTTCGCGACCGGGCTGAGTTATCCCAACGGCATCGGGTTGTGGCGCGGCGGGGTGTTCGTCACCTGCGCGCCGGACATTCTGTATCTGAAAGACAACGACGGTGACGGCATCGCGGACGAACGGCGCGTGGTGCTGACGGGGTTCGATACGACGCGCACCGCGCAACTGCGTGTGAGCAGTCCGACGCTCGGTTTGGACGGACGCATCTACGTCGCGTCGGGCTTGAACGGCGGGAAAGTGACCTCGCCGCTGCATCCCGAGCGCGCGGTGGTGAGTTTCGCGCCGGCGGACGGACGATTTGATCCGGATGGTTTTCTCTACGAGACGACGGGCGGGCGCGGGCAATTTGGGCTGAGCTTCGACGGGTTTGGCCGGCGCTTCGTGAGTTCTAACCGGCATCCCGTGCTGCAAGTGGTGCTCGAACCGTGGCAACTCCGGCGCAATCCGGGGCTCACGATCACGCAGGTGATGCAGGAAGTCTCGAAGGTGGAGGCGGAGGCGAAGGTGTGGCCGATCAGCCCTGCGAGTGTGTCGGCGGATTTTATTCCGAGCCTGATGAACGCGCCCCACACCGGGACGTTTACGGCGGCTTGCGGCGTGCTCATGTATGGCGGCACGGCGCTGCCGCCGGACTACATTGGAACTCTCTTTATCTGCGAACCGGCGCAAAATCTCGTCCAGCGGCAGACAGTGCGGGGTGAAGGGGCCTCGTTCCGGTCGACCCCGGCGACGAGTGGGCGGGAGTTTCTGGCGTCGACGGACACGTGGTTTCGTCCGGTGTTTTTGGCGAACGGACCCGACGGCGCGCTTTACGTCGCCGATATGCACCGGCGGGAGATCGACCACCCGGTTTATGTGCCCGAAGAGTCGCGCGGCGGACTGGATTTTGTCGGCGGGAAAAATTGCGGGCGAATCTATCGCATCGTGGCGCGTGCGCCACGGCGGGTGGCGCCAATCGAGGTTTCTTCGGCGGCACTGATCCGGGCGCTCGATGCGCCGGATGTTTGGCGGCGGGATTCGGCTTTTCGGCTCTTGCTCGAGGCGCGCGACGGGAAAGATGCCGCGGCCCTCGCGACGATCGCGCTTTCTGCGCAGCGTCCGGAGGCGCGGGTTCGGGCGCGGGCTTTGCTGCGTGGCCTCGGAGCTCTGAGTGAGAAAAGTGTGATCGCGGGATTGCGCGATGAGGCGGCGGGTGTGCGCGAGCACGCGGCCGGGCTGGCGGCGGAGATGTTGACGGGCGCGCCGGGGCTATTGGTGCCGCTACTTGCGTTGGCGAACGACGGCGATGCGCGCGTGCGATTTGCCGGCGCGCTGGCGCTAGCCGGAAGCAACGATCCACGCGTAGTCGGCGCGCTTGCGGCGATTGCCGTAAGGGACGGCGAAGATCGCTGGACGCGCGCGGCGGTGTTGAGCGGCGTGCATGGGCGCATCGAAGAATTTTATGCCGCGCTGAGCGCGTCGGCGAAGGGCAAGTCGGCGGGTGTGGCCGCGATTATGCAGGATCTCGGGAAGCTTTACGGCGTCGGTGCGACGACGGAGGCTTGCCGCGGCTTTCTGGCGGCGTTGGTGCGCGAGGAGGGCGATTACGGCGTGAGCCTTGCGGCCGTGCTCGGCTTAGCCGATGGCTGGCGAGGGCGCAGCGAAGCGAAGGGCGTGAGCCGCGATGTGTTCGTCGCACTCGGCGGGACGGAGCGGGCGGCGATCGAGGCGTTTGTCGGGCGCGCGGCGGCGCTCGCGGCGGATGCGGCGGCGCCAATGGCGATCCGCGTGAAAGCCGCGACGTTGCTTGGGATGGTCGATGTGCCGAAGCGGTTGGCGATGTTTGGCGAGCTGCTCGATGTGCGGCACCCGTCGGAGCTTCAGGTGGAAGTGGTGCGAGCTCTGGAACGGATCGGTGATGCGGCGAGCGGGGCCGTGTTGTTGGAGAAGAAAAACTGGGCGCGCTATTCGCCGCAGGTGCGCTCGGCTGTCATCGCGGCGCTCACCTCAAAGGTGCCGCTGCTGACGGCGCTCTTTGACGCGATCGAGCGCGGCGACGTGAAGGCGACGGAAATTCCGTCGGCGAAACGGGCGCACCTTATGCGCCACGCGACGCCGGCGATTCGCCAGCGCGCGGAGGCGATTTTCAAACAGTTCGAAGCGGGGGATCGGATGACGGTCTATCGGACACATCGGGAAATTCTCACCGGCAAGGCGGATGCCGCGCAGGGCCGCGAAGTGTTTTTGCGGGTTTGCTCGGTGTGTCACACGCGCGGCGGCGTGGGCGGAAAAGTCGGGCCGGACCTCACGGGAGTGCGGCGCCAACCGGCGGATGCGCTGCTGTTGCACACGCTCGTGCCGAACTACGAAGTCGCGCCGGCGTTTCAGGCTGTCAACGTGGAGACGCGCGACGGGCGCTCGATCGCGGGTTGGGTGGCTTCGGAGACGGAAAATGCGGTGACGCTGCGCACGGCGTTTGGCACCGAGGAATTGGTTGCGCGCAGCAATCTCGCGTCGCTGGCAGCGACGGGTGTCTCGCTGATGCCGGACGGACTCGAACAGGCGATGACGCGGGCGGAACTGGCCAACCTGATCGCGTTTCTGCGCTCCGAGGATTGAGCACGCCGGGTCAGTCGGCGGCCGGTGTTTTGAGAGGAGCAATCTCGTAGGCGATCGCGGGCACCACGCCGAGAGGTGTGCGTTGATTGGCCTTGGCTTTGGGGTTCGGACGATCGGCGAAGGCGGCGAGGATGAGATTGCCCTGGCTGCCGGGTTTGGCCTTGGCGGGATCGCACGCGATTACGAGCGAGACGGTGTCGCCAGAGCGTTTGGCGGTGCCTTCAAGTTTGATGCCCTCGGGGGGATCGACGAGTTCGAACTGCACATTGGGGGCGCTGCGGGAGGCCTGCGCACCGATTTGCAGGCGGGTCGTGGAGCCTGGCGTGAGGCGTAGTGGGGCTTTGGTGACGACGCGGAGCGGCGAACCGCGGCCGGAGACGTTGACCATGAGTTCCTTGGTCGCGACGAGGTGTTTGTAGGCGAAGGCCTGCATCATGTCTTCGGCGGGCACGGCGAGGTGGGCGACGGGCTTGCCGGCGATGATGGCGACGCCTGCGACGGTGAGATCGAACACTTCGTCGCCGGTGCCGAAGGGCGCGGTCAGCGTGACTTGGACTTTATCCTCGCGGGCGGGAATGCGCGCGCCGCTAAGACCGAAGCCGCGCGGGGCGTTGTTGAGTTGAAGGCCGATCTCGCCGTCGAAGCCGTCGTGGCGTAGGGCGAAAACGGTGACGACGGCGCTGGCGCCAGACTTCAGATTGATGCTGGCGGGCGCGACGCGGAGCTCGAAGTCGGGTTGGGGTGGGCCGACGCGGAGGCGGTAACCGAAGTCGGGGCCGCCTTGATGTTGCGTGTCGGCGACGGTGATCGTGTAGGTGCCGTCGGCGGGGAGTTTGCAGGTGAGGCGCGAGTCGGCGTGGTGGGTGAGGAGGCCGGAGCCCTTGTCCTCGTTGTCGTCGTTGAACGCGACCTGTTTGCCGGTGGCGTCGGCGAGGCGCAGCACGGAGTCGAGCGGCGAGCCGAGCCGGCGGGCCTGAACCTCGGCCACGAGTTCGTCGCCGGCTTTGCCCGTGAAGCGGAACATATCCGTATCTCCAGGACGCGCGATGCGGCCGTTGACCGTCGTCGGCAACGTGATCGTCTGCGGAGCATCGGCGCGATCGTTGGGCTCGATCTCGGCGGTGCCGGGGAGCGTTTCGAGCATGATGCGGGCGGGATTGGAGAGCTGGGCGTTGCCGCGCACGGAGACGTAGAAGGTGCCGGGCTTCTTGCCGTTGGTGTCGAGCGCGAGCTGGTTGGACGGGAGATTCCACCCGGTGAGTTCGAAATTGGCGCGCTCGCCGCAACTGGCGCCGAGCGGATAGATGCCGGTGATGAACGGCAACTCACCGATGGCCACGCGGTAGATGAAGTCTTCGCGGCCGCGGTAGATCGCGTCTTTGATTTCGACGGCGTAAGTGCCGTCGGCGGGAATATCGAAACGCAGGACCGGATCGGGGCTGTAGCGATAGTCGTCGGCGTAGGCGAGTTCCCGGCCGCGCTCGTCGTAGAGCGCGAGCGTCGCCTGGAACCAGCCGGGCACGGCGTCGGCGAGGTAGGGGATGAGCGAGCGGGCGTGGGCGACCATGACGATGCGCTGGCCCTTTTTCGCGGTGAAGCGGAAGCGGTCGACTTCGCCCGGCATGATCTGGCCGTTCACGACGGCGGGCACGGTGATCTCCATCTCGGACTTGGAGCGCGGACCGCGGGGATTGGCGTCGGGATTCTTGCGCGCGGCGGTGTTGGGCGATGCGGTGGCGATGCGCACGGGCTCGCGCACCTCGGGGAGCTGGCTGACGACGAACACCATCGGATTCGAGAGACCGCTGGCGGTGCGGAGGCGGACTTCGCGTTCGCCGGGGGCGGCGTTGGGATCGAGCGTGACTTCGAGGGTGACGGTCTCGGCGAGGACGGGACTCACCTGACGATTGCCTCGCGTGGCGAGCAACGTGCGCACCTCGGCGGAACGCTTCTCATCCGCGGCGGTGAAGGGCGGTTTGGTTTTGTCAGCGCGGGCGGCGGTGCGTTTGTCCTGGAGCTTCTGCTGCTCCTCGCGGAGGTCGTTAATCTCCTTTTGCGAGAGTGGGCGCTCGTAGTTAACGACCTTGGCGGTGAGACCGTAGCCGGAGAAATGCGCGGCGACGGTGCAGTTGAGGTATTGTCCGCCGATCGAAACGGTGACGGTCGTGCCCTGCTGGCCGCCGGCGGGGTAGGTGAAGGCCAGGTGCGGCACCCCGCGCGCGTTGGCGGGCTGCGCCTGGGTCTTGGGCGAAAACGAAAACACCACGCCCGCGGCGATCAGAAAGAAGAGCCACGGGTCGAGATACTCGAGCAGGAGGCCGAGGGATTTTTTGAGGGGGCGCATGGCGGGCTCCGGGTTACATGATTTCGGAGATGCGGGTCGGCGGACGGCCGCCCTCGAGTGTCGCGGGCATCGCGCGCACATCGGCGCCCTCGGGATGGGGGAGCTTGGCGTCGCCCTTGATGCCGAGGTTTTCATACATGCTGGCGATGAGATCGCTCGGCTGCACGGGACGCTGGGAAACTTCCTCGCCGCGGGCGTCGGTCTTGCCGACGACGTGGCCGCCCTTGAAGCCGCCGCCAGCGACGACGACGGAGAAGGCCTTGCCCCAGTGACTGCGGCCGCCGTTCCACGGGGATTCCCAGAGGACCTTGGGCGTGCGGCCAAACTCGCCGCCGGCCATGACGATCGTGCTGTCGAGCAGGCCACGTTGGGTGAGATCGGCGAGCAGCGTGGCGAGACCGCGGTCAAACTCGGGGAGTTTGCGGCGCATGATGGGGAAGTGCTGCTTGTGGGTGTCCCAGCCTTTGTAGTTGATCGTGATATACGGGACGCCGCGCTCGACGAGGCGGCGCGCCATCAGGCAGGACTGGCCGAAGGTGTTGCGGCCGTAGCCGTCGCGCATGGCGTCTTTTTCCTGCGAGAGATCGAAGACCTTGCCGGCGTCGCCGAGGATCATTTCGTAGGCGTCCTTCTCGCATTCGCCGAGGGCGGTGAGGCGGGGATCGCCGCTCTTGGTGGCGCGCTCAAACGTGTTGAGCTGGTGGAGAAATTCACGGCGGGCGCGCTGGCGTTCGTCGGTGATGCCCTGCGCAACGACGCCCTCGACGACGAAGCGGTTGGCGCCGGGATCGCCGCCGGTGGCGAAGGGTTTGTAACGCCCGCCGAGGAAACCCGCCTCAGAGAAACGGCCCTGCAATTCGGTCAGCACGATGTAGGGCGGGAGCAGGCCTTTGTAGCCGGCGTCGTAGCCTTTGAAGAGCGAGACGACGGCGCCGGTGCCGGGAAACACGTCGCGACCGCCGGAGGCGCGGCCGGTTTGCACGGTGTAGGAGGCCGTCTCATGACCGTTGATACCGTGCGTCATGCTGCGGATGATCGAATATTTGTCGGCCTGCTTCGCGAGCATCGGGAGCAGTTCGCCGATCTGGATGCCGGCGACATTCGTCGGGATCGGGGTCTTGAGGGCGCCGTAGTAGTCGTAGCCGGCGTCGGGTTTCGGATCGAAAGTGTCGAGGTGGCAGGGGCCGCCCCATAGCCAGATTTGGATGACCGATTTCGCCTTGGGCGTGACGGCGGCGGGAGCGACGGGCGCGCCGAATGCGCGGCTGGCGAGCGAGCCGGAGAGGGCGAGACCGGCGGTGCCGATGAGACCGCGGCGGAGGGCGTCGCGGCGGGTCATACGCGGACCACCGAGGCCAAGGAGACGGAGTTCGGACGAGAGGTTCCAGAGACGAGGGTCGACGCTGTGGTGGAGATTCATGGGCGGATTCCTTTCGTGGCGATGGGGGCGGGAGCGGTCAGTGGCGGTAGAGGAACTCGGCGCTGTTGATCAGCGCCCAGGCGAGGTCGATGGCGGCGGTGCGGCCATCGGGGCCGGCGAGAGCGCGTTGTTGGACAACGCGGAGTTCGTCGGCGGTGGGCGGACGCGAGAGAATGGTGAGATAGAGCGCGTCGATAGACTCGCGCGGAGTATTGCGCGTGCGGAGGAGCGCCTGGATCTTCGGGCCTTGCTCCAGTTTGCGCTGCACGAGAGTCGAGTTCAGCAGCGTGAGGCGTTGTGACGCGGTGATGCGGTTGTTGCGCTCCGACTCGAGGCCCGTGTCGCGCGAGGGGCGGCCGAAATTTTCGAGGAACGAACTCGTGATGCTGCCGTCGGGGAGGGCGATGGAGCGCTGGTCTTCCGGCACGAAGGTGAAGGGCTCGGGAATGGCGCTGGAATATTTTTCGTGAGTGCCGGTGATCTGATTGAGCGCATCGATGAGGACCTCGGCGTCGAGCCGGCGCGGAGCGTAGAACGCGAAATTCGCTTCGGCGTCGGGCTGCGTGCTGCGGGCCAGCGAGGAGAGTTGGTAGGTCCGCGAGTTGAGGATGACGCGCATGAGCTGTTTCACATCGAAGCGCGCGGCGACGAATTCGGCGGCGAGGTGATCGAGCAGCGCGGGGTTGGTCGGCGGGTTGTCTGCGCGAAAATCGTCGGGCTCGTGCACGATGCCGCGGCCGAGGAGCCAGGACCACACGCGATTGGCCATGACGCGGGCGAACCACGGGTTTTGCGGGGCGACCAACCAGTCGGCGAAAATCTCGCGGCCATCGCGGTCGGCTGAGAGGGTGGCGGGCGTGCCGTCGGGGAATTTTGGAGACGGGGCGTCGCCGGCGGGTTGGGGTTTGTTGGGATCGAAGAAGACGATCTCTTCCTTCCACTCGCCGGTGGCCTTGTAGGTGAGTTGGGTGAAAAACGCGCCCATCGCGTTGAGGCGCGCGTCGGGCCATTTTTCGGCGCGCTCGCCCATGAACGTGAGAGCGACGGTGCGCGCGAGGGTGGCGGGCTCTTTGGACTGCACGGCGCGGTAGAAATTGACGGGGCCGACGCGGAAATTGCTGCCGTTCGATGTGAGCAACGTGCGGGCGAACTGATCGTAGGGCAGATTGGCGCGCAGCGAAGTGACGATCCAGTGGTGGTAGGCCTGGGCGGCATTGGGCCAGAGGTTCACCGGGAACTCGGCTTTCACGCGCAGGAGATCGCTCCATTTCATGCCCCAGTAGTCGGCGTATTCGTCGCGTGCGAGGAGGCGGTCAATGAGCGCGGCTCGCTTGTTCGGAGATTTGTCTTTGAGGAATTCTCCAGTCTCGACGGCGGTGGGCAAGGTGCCGATCACGTCGAGAAATACGCGGCGGACGAAGACCGCATCGGTGCAGACATGGGCGGGTGACACGCCGAGTTTTTGCAGGCGGGCGAAGACGAGTTCGTCGATCTTCCCCTGCGGCTGCGGGGCGGTGGGCAGCTCGTAGATGCTCTCGGGAGTGACAATGGCAGCGGCTTTCTTGGCGCTGACTTTTTTTCCGGCGCTGGGTTTCTTCGGCGCGGATTTCTCGGTGGGTTCGACGGCTCCGCCGGTGGACGACAACGCAAAAATTGAGACGAGGACAGCGGTGCTTATCGAAAACACGAAGCGCGACAAACGGTGCGCAGTGCGGGCGGCGAGGGAGGGGTTTTTGCCGGGGTCACACATAAAGAAAGTCCTGAGCGCGATGACGCGCGCGCCTCGGCTGCGCTACATTTCTGACGAGCTATCAACGCGAACTTATCGGCCTCATTCCGCGGCGTATTATGCCGGGGTGGTGGACGCGGCTTTTGTGCGCGGCAGGTAACCGGCTGGTGAACGTCGCGTCTGCTGGCCCATGAATACCTCGAGCCCCATGGAAGTGACAACTAACCGGATTTTGGATACGAAGACCGACGAATTTTCGCCGACGAAGACCAAGAAGGCGTCGCCAGAATTTGTGCTGACGGAAACGATGACGGCGGGCGAACCGCTGGCGGCGGTGTTTGAACGTCTCGCGGCCAATCTCGCGGCGCAGGAAGCCGAGTTGCTCAGCGTGATGATTTTCGGAGCGCTCGCGGCGCGGACCGAAATCGATCTCGCGATGCACGCGGCGTTGGGCGAGACGCAGTGGCCGGTGACGTGGATCGAAGGACCCGGTTGCGACGGTGCGCCGCTCGCGGGCGTGCAGGCGTTTGCGGTGAGCGGGCGGCCGGTGACGCGGGTGCGGCTCGGAAACAGAATTGTCGGATCCGTCTACGAGGACGAAGGTGCGCGCCACTGTTTGCTGGGCGGCCTCGGGCCGACGGCGCGGACGCTCGGAGCCGGCGCGCAGGTGCAGCAGACTTTTGGAAATATGGAATGGGCGCTCGACCAGGCCGGATTTGAGTTTGGCGACATCGTGCGCACGTGGTTCTACAACGAGGACATTCTCGCGTGGTATGGTGAGTTCAACCGGGTGCGCGCGGCGCACTATGGGAACGTGAAATTCCGCACCGGATCGATTCCGGCGAGCACGGGCATCGGCGCACGCAATGCCGACGGTGCGGCTCTCGCGGTGGCCGCGTGGGCAGTGCGGCCGATCGGCGAAGGTTCGCGGGCGAAGGAAATCGGTTCGCCGTTGCAATGTCCGGCGCCGGCTTACGGCAGCTCGTTCAGCCGGGCGATGGAGATCGATTCCGGTGGTTGGCGGCGGCTGCTAGTATCGGGCACGGCGAGCATTCATCCGGGCGGCAAAACGGCGTGGGTGGGCGATGCGAAGAAGCAGGTCGATCTCACGATGGAAGTGGTCGCGGGAATCTTGCAGTCGCGCGGGATGGACTACCGTGATGTGACGCGCGCCACGGCCTACTACCGCGATCCGTCGTATGTGAAGTATTTCAACGAGTGGTGCGCCGAGCGGAATCTCCAGTCGATGCCGGTCGTGAACACGCACTGCGTGGTGTGCCGCGACGATCTGTTGTTCGAACTCGAACTCGACGCGTGCACGGCGGCGCGGTAACTCGCCGGGAATCTCGGACGAGGGCAGTGTGAAACGGCGGCGGACGGTTCAAGGGATCGCCGCGTGCGCGTGCTCCGGAAAAAGCGTGCGCAGGCCCTCGGTCGTGGCTGCACACACGCCGCGTTCGGTGATGAGTCCGGTGACGAGGCGGGCCGGCGTGACGTCGAAGGCGGGGTTGGCGGCGCGACTGCCTTCGGGCAGTAGTGCGACGGTGGCGACGTTGCCGTCGGCGAGGCGGCCGGTGAGATGGGTGACTTCGCGGGCGTCGCGTTCTTCGATGGGAATTTCGCGGAGGCCGTCGCGGAGCGTCCAGTCAATGCTGGGCGACGGAGCGGCGACGTAGAACGGCACGCCGTTGTCGTGAGCGGCAAGGGCTTTGAGGTAAGTGCCGATTTTATTGCACACATCGCCGGTCGCGGTGGTGCGGTCGGTGCCGACGATTACGAGGTCGACGTGGCCGTGTTGCATGAGATGACCACCGGCGTTGTCGGCGATGACGGTGTGAGGGACGCCGTGGTTGAGCAGCTCCCAGGCGGTGAGACTCGCGCCTTGGTTGCGCGGGCGCGTCTCGTCGACCCAGACGTGAATCGGAAGGCCGGCGTCGTGCGCGGCGTAGATCGGAGCGGTGGCGGTGCCGACATCGACGGTGGCGAGCCAACCGGCGTTGCAGTGGGTGAGCAGGTTGACGCGTTCGCCGGTGCGTTTGCGCTCGGCGATGGCGCGAATGAGCGGGAGGCCGGCGGCGGCGATGCCGCGATTGAGGGCGACGTCTTCATCGCAGAGGGCGAGGGCGAGTTGGCGCGAGGCGTCGGCACGTGCGGACGGAGCGAGCGGGGCGACGTGGGCGCGCACGCGGTCGAGGGCCCAGCGGAGATTCACGGCGGTCGGGCGCGTGGCGAGGAGCGTCGCGTGGGCGTGGGCGAGACCGGCGTCGGAGGCATCGGCGCGCAGGGCGAGCCAGAGTCCCCAGGCGGCAGTGGCGCCGATGAGCGGGGCGCCGCGGACCAACATCGCTCGGATCGCGTGGGCGGCTCCGGCGAGGGTCGTGAGGCTGGCGATGACGAACGCATGGGGGAGGCGGGTTTGGTCGATGATCTCAACCGCGAGTCCATCAGCGGAAGGCCAGATCGTGCGAGTGGGGTGGCCGGAAACGTTCATGGCTACCAAGCTTCGTCGGACGGGAAGCAGTTGACGAATTTCGTCGCGGTGCGCGGCTCTGCCATCATCGGCGCGACGGTGTCGCGCCACGTCGCGTAGTGGACGGTTTCGCGGTGCGCGGCTTGATCGGCGGGTGTGCGGTAGACCTCGACGAGGACGAAGCGGTCGGGAGCGTCGGCCTGTTGGAGGACGTCGAAGCGGGCGATGCCGGGTTCGAGGACGCTGGCGCGGGCGTTGGCGAGGGTGGCGGCCCGGAAGGCTTCGACGCACTCGGATTTTGCGTGGATGAAAACGTGAACGATGTGCATGGTGGGGAGGGTGGGGTGGTGCGGGTGTGGGCGCGTTCAGGGCACACGGGTGATGGTGAGGCCACGGGCGCGGAGAAGCTCGATCACGCTTTTGGGCCCGATGAGGTGGGCGGCGCCGATGCCGACAAACGCGCCGCCGTTGGCGAGGTGTGGCTTGAGGCGATCGGCCATCAGACGGTTGCGGCGGTAGAGGAGGGGTTCGGCGAGGGAGCGGGCGGCTGGGGACGACGCAAACTCGGCTTCGAGCGCGGCGGCGATAGCGCGCTCGTCACCGCTGGCGTAGGCGCGGAGGAGTTTTTGCTCTTTGGGGCGGCCGGTTTCGGCTTCGTCGAGCGCTTCGGTGAGCGCGGCGATGGCTTGGGGCTCGGCGAGTTTTTCGAAAACGGCGAACTGTTCATCGAGCGATTCGAGAGCGGTGATCGGGAGTTGGCGGGCGATGGCGCGGGCGTAGAGCTGGCCGTCCACCGTGGCGGCGACGTCGGTGTCCAGTGGTGCAGAGAAGAACAGGGTCGCCAAGCCGGGGGTCAGCCGTTCGAGCACGAGATCGGGCAGGCCGAGGTTGGCGCCGGCCTTGCGGACGCGGACCCAGAGGGCAGGGGAGAGGCGGGTGGAGAGACTCGGGGTCTCGACCATGAAAAGCTTGGCCACCAATAGTGGGGCCAATTCGGCGGAGAGTTCGACTTCCGGGTGAAAACTGCGGCTGGCGTCGAGTGCAGTGGTGACGGAAGCCGGCAGCTTCGCGACCGCAGGGTTGGCACTGTGGATGGTGCCGAATAGCCAGCTCGGCCGGGGCCCCTCGACTTTCCACAGAAAGGGTCGTTCCGTGCCGCTGAGTGAAGGTCGGGTGGGTCGGGCGGCGGTAGGGGTGCGGGGCGCGGGGCGGTCGGCCGCGTGGGCCGGAGGTGGCAAAACCACGCTGCTGAAGAAAAGGTAAATGGCCGACCCCACGAGGGTAAGGCCGAGGTTTAATCTTGTCATGCCAGAGGGCATTTAGGAGTTTCCCGCACTGGCTTTGCGATTGCTATCTTATGCTTCACCGAAATTTTCGGAATTAATATTAGAGCGATCAATTCTGCCGGGCTCCAGCCGGCGATTGGTTCAACCTTCCGCCACCGACCGACCAACTTTCCAGCTACCGCATGTTTTTTTCCCAGAAAACCAAAGGGTTCTTCGTCGAACTCAACGATCATGCGATCATGCTTGCCCGGACGTCGTCGTCGACAGCGCCGTTTACCGTGGAGGATATGCGGGAGTGCCCGCCCGGTGACGCTGCTGCGTTGGAGGAGGCGATCCGGATCATTCAGCCGAAGAAATCTCCCAGCGGATATTTGCATGCGAGCGTGGGCATCTACCCGGCGAAGCGCTTGGTGCGGCGCCACTCGTTGGAGATGAAACGCATCAAGGAGGCGGGCTATCTCGCCGAGGTTTGCACGCAGCAATTTCGCATCGAGCAGGACAAGTATGCGCTGGCGATTCTCAACGCGGCGGACGGTTCCGACTACGATCTGACGAAGGCATCGCAGAAAGACGTGTTGTTCTGCGGCCTGCCCGGAGACGATGTAAATGCTCTCCAAAACACACTCCTCGAAGGCGGTATTTACCCCGAGCGTTTGGAACTGGGTTCGGTGGCGACGTTGGGCGGCGTGGTCGATTGTTTGGCGCACGCGAAATCGAAAGTGCCGACGCTGGTGTTGGAGATCGGGGCCGATGCGACGCACTCGTTTATCGTTTCCTCCACGGGCGTGGATGCTTCACGGCCGATCCCCCAGGGGTTGGATGCGATGGTGCCGATCGTGCAAAAGGAACTCGGCTTGAAAGATGAGGAGTCGGCCCGAAAATTATTTTACTCCAATACGTTTGATTTCACGGGCATGGGCCCACTGTTGATCAAACGTCTGCTGAAAGAGCTCCAGTCTTCGATCGGTTTCTACGAGGTGCAGACCGGCCAATCGGTCGGCCAGGTGCTCTGCACACAGCTCTCGCCGAAGCTCGTGTGGCTCGATGCGGCGATCGCTAGTGCGCTCGGCATCACGAGTCTCCGGCTCGACCCCGCTCCGTGGCTGCTCTCGCGGCAAATCACGTTGCCCGAGGCACTCGCCAAGAACGCCCAGGACGTCCGTTGGTTCGGTCTGCTCAGCCTGATGGCCCACTACCACACTGCTCCCGCCAATGCTGCCGTTCCTGAAGAAAAAAAGTGAGGCGTCCGTCGCTCCGTTGGTGCCTGCGTGGCACCCGAACTTCCGCAACTTTGAAAAGTTGCCGGACATCAAGGTCGTGCGCACGGCCTTCTTCGTCAACGGCGCGGCCGTCTCGATCACGCTCGCGCTGGGCATCTACTGCGGGATGCAGGAAGTGCAGCTCAGCGCCTTGGGCACACAGATCGCCGACGCGCAGAAGCAGATCAGCCTGACCAAGGCCGACAGCGACAAGGCGGTCGCGCTCTATAAGAAATTTCAGGCGGAAGAAGCCCGGATCGCCGAAGTCGAGGCCTTCATGAAGTCGAAGCCGATCGTGTCCGACATCATCGTGCACCTCGGACAGACGGTGCCTTCGAACATCGCTTTTGACGGACTCGATTTCCGTGACATCGGCCTCGTGCTTCGGCTCACAGTGCGCGGCAACTCCGCGGTCGCGCTCGGCTACGCCACCAACTACGTCGAGCAGCTGCGCACGGACAAAAAACTCGCGGTCTTCGACGAGTTTTCGATCACCACCTCGACCCGCAATCCGTCCACCGGACGCCTGGCCGTCGAGCTCTTCCTTCGGCTGCGCGTCCCGACCCCCAAGAAGCCATGACCAACGCGGAACTGTTCGCCTTCATTCGCAAGAACCCCCTCGGCATCGGCTGTGGCCTCGTCGCCCTCGGTTTGGGTGCGGCGATTTATTTTCGCAGCGACCGCGTGCCCGAGTCCGAGGCCGAACTGGAGCAAAAGTCCTCCGAAGCCGAACGCTATAAAAACAATCTTAAGAACGCCACGCAGCTCCAAGAGCACGTTGACGCGCTCGTGGCCATCAACAAGGCCGTCGATGCCCGTATCGTCCGCCACAGCCGGCTCGGCATGAACCTCCAGTATTTTTACAATTTGGAGAGCGAGACCGGAGTGAAGTTGACGACCGATCCGCGCATCTCGCCGCCGGCCACGAAAAAAGACCCGAAGGCCACCTACTTCGCGATTCCCGTGAACCTCTCGGTTCAGGGCAGCCATCCGCAACTGCTCGCCTTTCTGCGTCGCTTGGAAAGTGGCACCCATTTCTGCCGCGTGTTAACCGTCTCGCTGGCCGGCGCCGGCGACCGCAACTCCCCGCTCAGTCTCGGTATCACCCTTGAGCTGCTCGGCCTGCCATGAACTACCGCCCTCTATCCGCTTTGGTTGGCTTGGTGTTGGGTTTGGCTCCCGCAGCCACCGTCTGGGCCAAACCGCTGACCGATCTTGTTTCCCCCGAGAAACGCCGCTCGATCGTCGAACAGTTCCAGCGCCATACGCGCCCCGCCGAGCCCGTCCCGCTTCCGGCTGATTTAGTTCAGCCGTTCAACCCGGCCGGTTTCGACCAGCCCGACCCCGAGGAACTCCGGGCGGCCGCTGCGGCTGCCGCCACTGCCTCGGCGCGTGTGGCTGCTGGGCAACCCGCTCCCGCCGGCCAGCCGGCGCTCGCCGGCGACCGTGAAATCCTTGAGGCCATCGCCGCGAAGATCCTGCCGAGCGGCATGATCAAGATCGGTGGACGTCCTCCCTTGCTGACGTTTGGCCGTCGCAACGTCGAAGTCGGCTCCACCTTTACTGTCACCAATCCCGCCAACGGCCAAGACTACGAAGTTTCGTTGGTCGCAATCGAGCCTCCCACTTTTACCCTACGCTACCGCAACGAGGAAATTACCCGGCCCATCAAATCAGGAAAGTCCCAATGAGCACTCGTCCCCTCTCTACGACCACCGCCATCGCCATCCTGCTGGCCGCGTCACTCCCCGCTACCCGCGCCCAATCACCCGCCGCCCAACCGGCCGCGCCCGCACCCGCGCAGACCGCCCCCGCCCCGGCGCAAACCGCTCCGGCGACTGCGCCGATGCCCGCGCAAACCGGCCCGGCCGTCGCGCCCGCGCCCGCGCAGACCGTCTCGCCCGACGCCGCGAAGTTGGCCGATAAACCCGCCGCGCAGGAAGCCGCGCTGAAGCCCGGCGAAGAAGGTCCCAAGGGCGTCGCCACCAAAGCCAAAGACAACACCGGCAAGGACAGCGTCTCCGTCGACTTTCGCGACCAGGACATCCGCGACATCCTCAGCAACGTCGCCGACCTCTTCGAAATCAACCTCGTCATGCCCGAGACACTCCAGGGCAAACAGACGATCAAGCTCCGCGACGTCACGTGGCGCCAGATCTTCACCAACGTCCTCGCTCCGGTAAATTACACTTATATCGAAGACGGCAACATCATCAAAATCGTCAGCAACGAGAGCCTCACCCAAGAGCCCGTTTCGACCGAAGTCTTTCTGATCAACTACGCCAAAGCGGCCGATATTTTGCCCACGATCACCTCGCTCGTGGACGCCTCCGCTGGCGGTAAAATCGTTGTTGATGTCCGCAGCAACAGCCTCGTCATCACCGAGCGCCCCACCCGCATGGGCCGCATCCGGCCCATCATCGAGCAACTCGACCGCGCCACCGATCAAGTCATGATCGAGACCAAGTTTGTCGAAGTCGGCAGCAGCGATGTGAAGAATATCGGCGTCAATTGGTCCTCGCTCGCGAATTACCAGATCAAGGCCGGTGGCATCAACTCCACTTTTGACCGCACCCGCACGCAGACCGCCAACGACGGCAACAATAACACCAGCAACAACGGCCGCACTGCGACCAACGGCACCAACGCCTCCACCGTCAACGGCGTCACGGCGACCACGACCAACGGCACCACCGGCGCCTCCACCAACGGCTCGAACAACACCAGTTCCGTCACCTCGACTAACGGCACCCCGACCGCCACGTCCACTACCGGCAACACCGGCTCGCTCACCAACGGCACCACGACCAGCACCACCAACGGCACCAACAACGGCACCACCAACGACAGCACCAACGTCGTCACCAACACCCTCAGCAGCACCTTCGACGCCCTCTCATCCCTCGCCAACGGCGGCGGCACCAACCGCGCCCTCTCCGCCGTTTTTTCCGCGTCCGACTTCAGTCTCGTTCTCAGCGCCCTCCAGACACAGACCAGTTCGAAAATCGTCTCCAACCCCACGATCGTCACCCTCAACAACACCGAGGCCACCATCAACGTCGGCCGGGAAACGCCGATCCCGAAGTATGCCTACAATCAGCAAACCGGCTCCTTCGAGGTTAACGGCTTCGAATACAAACCGATCGGTATCATCCTGAAAGTAACCCCTCAGGTAAACGCCCGCGGCTTCATCAAACTCACCGTCGAGCCCGAGGTCAGCCAATCCACCAGCAACGCCACATTCAACGGCGCCAATATCCCCGTCGTCGACACCCGTAAGGCCAAGACCCAGGTCTCCCTCAAGGACGTTTTCACCATGGGTATCGGCGGCCTCATCACGACCCAGACGAGCAAAGTGGGTAACAAAGTGCCGATCCTCGGTTCCATCCCCGGCCTCGGCCGCCTCTTCCGCTCCGACAACAAAAACATGGAGCAGACCAACCTGATCATATTTATCACGGCCAAGACCATCAGCGCCGAAGGTGGCGCTACCGAACAAATCTTCGAGTCCGGCCGCGTGCGCCAACTCGAGCTGACCCGTGAAGAACTGCCCGGCTACCGCGACGGCTCCAGTCCCTTCCTGCCCACCCCCCAGGCCCCCGAGTTAAAACCCGGCGAAAAAGCCCCGGCCAAGAAGAACGTCCTTCCTTAAGCCGGACCCGACTGCAACAGAAGTAACCGCCCCGCGCGCCAACCTGCCCACTGCTGCTACGCTCGACCACGAGGTGCCCACCATGAAACCATTTCTCCGAATTCTCCTAGGCTCCGTCCTTGCGCTCTTCTCGGGCGTCGCGGCGTTTGCCGCCGCCAGCTCGTCGCCCTCCGGCATCACGTCCACCCCCGGCAGCGCTGCGCCAAACGACGTCGTCAGCCTCTCCGTCACGTTGACCAACAGCGCCGCGGCGACCACGGCTCCGACTAACCAAAACGACTTCCCGGCCGGCGGCTCGGCCAACGTCACCTTCACCTTCACGCACACGGTCACCGGTTTCTCGTTCACCCGCACCGGCACGGTATCCAGCACCGCGGCCATCGCGGAAAACGGCGGCACCGGCGTGCTCTCCGGCAATTTCACCATTCCCACCATCACGACCCAGGCGGGCGCCTACCGCGCCAGCGTGACCGTCAATTCCGTCAGCTCCGGCACCATCGGCTCCAGCTCGTTCTCCGCCCCCGGCACCACGCTCACCATCACCGGCAAGCCCGACTTGCGCGTGACGAACATCACCTATCCCGCCGGCACCGCCTACCGCGGTGGCGATGTGATTCCGATGACGCTCAGCTACACCAACCTCACGTCCTCGAATGGTGGTTACAACGTCCCCTACGTCCCCGGCGTCAACAGCGACTCCACCTTCTTCCGCATCGAAATCATCCTCTCCAGCAACCCGACCTTCGGCGACACCGACGATTTCCTGCTCACCTCGCACGATATCAGCACCAGCCCCTTCAACGCCGACAGCGCCAACACCACCGTCTCGTGGAACCAGATTCTTCCCGGGAATTTCGCCGGCACCTACTACGTGATGGCCAAGATCGACACCCTCAGCGGCGTCAACGAGTCCATCGACAACGACCTCTCGCTTAACGGCAACAACACCTGGTTCTCCCCCGATACCAACGCCGCCCGCATCAGCCTCCTCCCGACGAATTTTCCCACCACCTACTGGGCCTCCACCTCCGGCAACGCCTACAGCGATAATCCCGCCATCACCGCCGACGGCCGCTACACCGCCTTCGTTTCCGATTCCACCACCCTCGGCTCCGGTGATACCAACACGATCCGCGACATCTTCCTCTACGACAATCAGACGGCCACCGTCCGCCGCCTCAGCCTCTCGCAGCAGGGCGCCCAGTCCAACGGCGCTTCGAACAACCCCGCCATCTCCGCCAACGGCACCTACGTCGCCTTCTCCTCCGAAGCCACCAACCTCGCCCTCGACGACACCAACGGCTTCTCCGACATCTACGTCGTCAACGCCCTCACCGGCGTCATCACCCGCGTCAGCCTCTCGTCCGCCGGCGTGCAGGCCAACGGCTCCAACTTCAAGCCCGCCATCAGCGCCACCGGCCGCTACATCGCCTGGGAGTCCAACGCCACCAACCTCATCGTCGCCGGCACTGCTGTCGGGGTGACGCACATTTACCTCCGCGACCGCGACGTTTCCAACTCCGGCACCTTCGATACTTCCGGCAACGTCTCCACGGTCCTCGTTTCCCAGTCCACCGGCAGCGCGGCGGGTGATGGCAACAGCATCCAAGCCTCCATCAGCGGCGGCGGGCGCTACGTCGCCTTCGCCTCCGATGCCACGAACCTCGTCGCCGGCGATGCCAACTCCCTCCGCGACATCTTCGTCCGCGATGTCACCGGCGGCACCACCACCCGCGTCAGCGTTACCTCCGCCGCCGTTGAGTCCGCCGGCGGCGCCAGCCGCGCGCCCTCGATCAATCAGAACAATGGCAACGCCGACGATGGCCGCTACATCGCCTTTGGTTCCGAAGCCACCAACCTCGTCGCCGGCGATACCAACGCTGTCTCCGATATTTTCGTGCACGACCGCACCGGCGCCACCACCACTCGCGTCAGTGTATCCTCCGCCGGCGCCGAAGCCACCGATCCCTCGTCCACCTCCGCCCAGCGCCTCGGCAGCGTGAACCCCAGCATCAGTTCCACCGGTCGCTACGTCGCCTTCGCCTCGCTCGCCAGCAACCTCACCGCCGGTGACTCCGTCGGCAAATCGCAGACCAACGATTCCAATGCCGCCGTCGACATCTTCGTGATCGACCGCGACGTGAACGCCAGCGGCACTTTCGACACCGGCGGCAACATCGCCACCACGATGGTCAGCAAGAACCGCTTCGGTTACCAGACGACGGGCCTGCTCGGCACGCCCAGCACCGCCGCCTCCGATCTCTATCCGGTCATTAGCGCGAACGGCCGTTGGGTCGGCTTCCCCTCCGACGCCGAAAACACCGCCGGTCTCGTCCACGGCGCGACCAACCGCACCTCGCCCGATTCCAATACCTTCCGCGACGTCTTCCTGCACGACCGCCGCATCAACGCCCTCCCCAGCGCGACCACGCCACCCTCCGTTTCGATCACCAGCCCTGTCACTGCCACCAGTTATCCGGTGAACAGCGCGATCACCGTCGTCGGTAGCGCCACCGCTCCCGCCGGCACCATCACCAGCGTCCAATTCTTCGTTAACGGCACCAGCCTCGGCACCGATACCTCGTTCCCCTATAACGCCACCTGGACCCCCACCGCCGTCGGCAGCTTTGCTCTCAGCGCCCTCGTCACCGACTCTTTTGGCAACCAGGCCACCTCGGCCAACGTGAGCATCACCATCGCGGCCGTCAGCCCGACCTCGCCCACGGTGAGCATCAGCTCCCCCGCCAACGGCGCCTCCCTCTTCGCCAACGGCCCCACCACCGTGTCCGCCTCCGCGACCGATTCCGACGGCACCATCGCCGGCGTCCAGTTCTTTGCCAACGGCGTCTCCATCGGCACCGATACCACCTTCCCCTACAGCGTGCAGTTCACGCCCGTCGCCACCGGCAGCTACACCCTCACCGCCGTCGCCACCGATAATGGCGGCAACCAGACCACCACCACCGGCGCCGGTAGCCCCTCCGTCACCGTCACGAATCTCTCGGCCCCCTCGATCAGCATCACCTCGCCCACGCCGGTGCAGATCAACTCCGCGACCACGATCACCGCCACCACGACCACGGCCGGCTCGATCGCCAGCGTCCAGTTCCTCGCCAATGGCACCACCCTCGGCACCCTCACCACCGCGCCCTTCACCTTTAATTGGACGCCCACCGCTGCCGGTGCTTACACCCTGAGCGCCGTCGCCACCGACAACCTCGGCTCGCAGACCACCTCCGCCACCATCTCGGTCACCGTCAGCGCCGGCGCCTCGCCCACCGTCAGCATCGCCTCGCCCGCCGCCGGCACCGTCAACGTCAACACCCCGCAGACCGTCACCGCCACCGCCGCCGACTCTGACGGCACCGTCGCCTCCGTCCAATTCTCCGTCAACGGCGTCGCCCTCGGCGGTGCGATTACGTCGTTCCCCTTCTCCACGACGTGGACGCCCACGACCTCCGGCACCTACACCCTCCTCGCCGTCGCCACCGACAACCTCGGCAACCAGACCACCTCGGCCTCCGTGTCGATGACCGTCAGCTCCGGCACCGCTCCCACCGCCGTCGCCGTCACGGCACCCGCCACGCTCGCCGTTGGCTCGACGGCCTCGCTCACCGCCGTCGCCACGGCCAACGCCGGCACGATTGCCAACATCCAGTTCCTGGTAAACGGCGCGGTCGTCGGCACCGATACCACCTTCCCCTATGCGGCCACGTTTGCCCCGACCGCCATCGGTAGCTACACTGTCACGGCCATCGCCACCGACACCGTGGGTAACCAGACTACCAGCGCCGCCGCCACGATCGTTGTGTCCGCGAACGCCGCGCCCACCGGTGTTGCGATTACCGCGCCCACCGCGGGAGCCAACATCAACGTCGGCACTGCCACCACGCTCACCGCCACCGCCACCGACGCCGATGGCAGCGTCGCCGGCGTCCAGTTCTTCGCCAACGGCACCTCGGTCGGCACCGTCACGGCATCTCCTTATTCCCTCTCGTGGACTCCCGGCGTCGCCGGCAGCTACAACCTCACCGCCGTCGCGACCGACAACCTCGGCGCCACCACCACCTCCGCCGCCGTCGCCGTGACTGCGGGCGGCACCAACGCTCCGACCGGCGTCGCCATCTCGGCGCCCGCCGCCGGCACCCGTCCCATCGGTTCCGCGATCGCCGTCTCCGGCGATGCCACCGCGTCCGGCGGTCGCACGATCACGAGCATGCAATTTTTCGCCAACGGCGTCCTGCTCGGAGCCGATACCACGTTCCCCTACGGCGTCACCTGGACGCCCACGGCCCTCGGCAGTTATTCTCTCACCGTCACGGCCACGGATTCCGCCGGCAACACCGCCACCAGCGGCTCCGTCGTCGTCTCGATTATCGCCAACACCGCCCCGTCGGTGGCGATCACCGCTCCCCTGACCGGAGCCACCGTCGGCGTCGGCGCGGCCACCTCCCTCACAGCCACCGCCTCGGATACCGAAGGCACCGTCGCCAGCGTCCAATTCTTCGCCAACGGCACCAGCCTCGGCACCGATACCACCTCTCCCTACACCTCGACGTTTACCCCCACCGTCGCCGGCACCTACTCGCTCACCGCTGTCGCCACCGACGACCTCGGCCTCACCACGACATCCACGGTGGTCAGCGTCACCGTCACGGGTGGCAACGCCCCCACCGTTTCCGTCACCGCTCCCGCCAACGCCTCGCTCCTCGCGGTCGGTAGCAGCGCGGCGGTCACCGCCGATGCCACCGCCGCCACCGGCACCATCGCCAGCGTGCAGTTTTTCGCCAACGGCGTTTCCCTCGGCACCGATACGACCGTCCCCTACGGCGTGGCTTGGGCACCCGTCGCCAACGGCACCTACTCGCTCACCGCTCTCGCGATCGACACCGCCGGTAACCAAGCCACCAGCAGCGCGGTTTCCGTCACCGTCGCCGCCAACGTCGCCCCCACCGTCAGCATCGGCTCGCCCGTCAACGCCGCCACCGTCCCTGTCGGCACCGCCACCACGATCACCGCCACCGCGGGCGATACCGATGGCACCATCGCCGGCGTCCAGTTCTTCGTAAACGGCGGCCTCATCGGCACCGATACCACCTCGCCTTACAGCGTATCGTGGACGCCCACGATCAACGGCAGCTACACCCTCACCGCCACCGCCACCGATAATAGCGGTGCCGCCACCACCTCCGCCTCCATCGGCGTCACTGCCGGCGGCGGCAATGCCCCCACCGTCAGCATCACCGCTCCGCTGGCCAGCTCCGTCGCCGTGGGCTCGGCCAATACCGTCACCGCCCTCGCCAACGCCACCCTCTCGGGCGCCTCCATCGCGAATGTCCAGTTCTTCGCCAACGGCGCCAGCCTCGGCACCGCGACCGCCTTCCCGCACACGATCACGTGGACGCCCACCGTGAACGGCACTTACGCCCTCACCGCCGTCGCCACCGACACCTCGGGCAACCAAGCCACGAGCTCCTCGGTCAGCGTCACCGTCGCCGCGAACCAACTCCCCACCGTCGCCCTCACCGCACCCGCCAACGGCGCCACGGTCGGCGTCGGCACCGGCACCACCCTCACCGCCACCGCCTCCGATAACGACGGCACCATCGCCCGCGTGCAGTTCTTCGTTACACCTTCGGGCGGCACCGCGGTCTCGGTTGGCACCTCGACCACCGCCCCCCATTCCGCCACGTGGACCCCCACCACCTCCGGCACTTACTCCGTCACGGCGGTCGCCACCGACAACGTCGGCGGCGCCACCACCTCGACTGCCGCCACCGTCACGGTTTCCGGCGGCCTCGCCCCCGTCGTCACTTTGACCTCCCCCGGCGCCAATATCGCCAACGGCTCCGTCGTTACCCTCACGGCCACTGCGACCGCCGCCACCGGCACCATCGCCAGCGTCCAGTTCTTCGCCAACGGCACCTCCCTCGGCACCGACGCCTCGTTCCCGTATACCGCGACGTGGACGCCGACCGCGAATGGTAACATCTCCCTCACGGCCCTCGCCATCGATACCGCTGGAAACCAGACCACCAGCAGCGCGGTCATCGTCGCCGTCGCCGCCAACGTCGCCCCCACCGTCACCGTCACGGCGCCCGGCTCGGTCGGCGTCGGCTCCGCCAACACCCTTACCGCCACCCCGTCCGACACCGATGGCACCATCGCCAGCGTCCAGTTCTTTGCCAACGGCACCTCCCTCGGCACTGACACGACCTCTCCCTACAGCGTGACCTGGACGCCCTCCGTGGCCGGCTCCTACTCGATCACCGCCGTCGCGACCGATAACCTCGGCGCCACCACCACCTCCGCCACGAGCTCCGTCACCGTCACCAGCGGCGTCGCTCCCGTCGTCACTGTCACCGCGCCCAACGCTGCCGCCGCCGTCAATTCCCTGGTCGCCCTCACTGCCACCGCCACGGCCACGGCCCCTGCCACGATCGCCAACGTCCAGTTCTTGGCCAACAACTCTCTCATCGGCACCACGACCACGTTCCCCTACACGGTGAACTGGACGCCCGCCGCCATCGGCACCTATTCCCTCACCGCCGTCGCCGTCGATTCCTCCGGCAATCAGGCGACCAGCGCTACCGTCACCGTCACGGTTGGCACCAACCAGACGCCTACCGTCAGCGTCACCGCCCCTGCCACGCTCGGCGTAGGTGTCGCTGCCACGATCACCGCCACCGCCGCCGATGTCGACGGCGCCATCGCCTCCGTTCAGTTCTTTGCGAACGGCACCGCCATCGGTGCTGCCGACACCACTTCGCCTTACTCCGTTTCGTTCACCTCGAACATCGCCGGCGCCATCGTCATCACCGCTGTCGCCACCGATAATCTCGGCGCCACCACCACCTCCGCCTCCGCGACCATCACCGTCAGTGGCGGCAATGCCCCCACCGTCTCCCTTACGGCGCCCGGCGCCGGCACGGTGCCCGTCAACGTCCAGCAGACCCTTACCGCCACCGCCACTGCCGCCACCGGCGCGATTGCCAACGTCGTCTTCCGCGTTTCCACCGGCGGCGGCACCCCTGTCGTGCTCAACACGGATGAGACCTTCCCCTACGCCGCCACGTGGACGCCCACGGCCACCGGCACCTATGCCCTCACCGCACTCGCCACCGACACCGCCGGCAATCAAACCGTCTCTACCGCGGTTGCGATGGTCGTCGCCGTCGGCTCCGCGCCGACCGTCAGCATCGTCAACCCCAACACCGGCGGCACCTACATCGCCTCGAAAGAGATCCTCTTCGATGCCACCGCCAGCGACTCCGATGGCACCATCGTTCGCGTCGAGCTGATCGCCAACGGCGTCATCGTCACGACCGATACGAATTCCCCCTACTTCACCAACTGGTCGCCCGCTTCGCCCGGCAGCTATTCCCTGATCGCCCGTGCCATCGACAATTCCGGCAACAGCACGGATTCGTCTCCCGTTTCGATCACGGTTACCCAAAACACGCCGCCGATCATCAACCTCGTCAGCCCGGCTGCCGGCAGCACCTTCACCCTCGGTAGTAACGTCGTCTTCTTTGCCACCGCCGCCGACGCCAACGGCACGATCAACAACGTCCGCTTCCTCGCCAACGGCGACATCATCGGCACCGCCGACACCACCGCACCGTATTCCACCCTCTGGACCCCCGCGGCCACCGGCACCTACGCCGTCCTCGCCATCGGCGTCGACAACGACCTCAACGCCAGCACCGGCGCCCCGCGCAACGTCACCATCGCTGCCGCCGTCGGCAACACGCCCACCGTAGTCCTCACCAGCCCCGCCGACAGCTCCCCCCTGACCACGGCGTCGACCTTCCCCCTGATCGCCGCCGCCGCCGATTCCGGTGGCACCGTCACCCAGGTCGAATTTTTCGACAACGGCACCTCGCTCGGCACCGATACCTCCGCGCCCTACACGCTCAACTGGTCGCCCCTCGTCGCCGGCTCGCATCGCCTCTTCGCGGTCGTCACCGATAACGACGGCAACGTCATCGTTTCCGCGCCCGTTGACCTCACCGTCAACCCCGCCCGCAGCGCCGCTCCTACCGTCGCACTCACGAATCCCGGTGCGCAAACCCTCGGCACCCCGGTCAACCTGCTCGTCACCGCCGCCGATTCCGACGGCACGGTCTCCAGTGTCGCCTTCTACGACGACGGCCTCCTGATCGGCACCGATACTGCGGCACCGTTCTCCCTGTCCTGGACGCCCAACCGCTCCGGCACGCACATCCTCACGGTCCTCGCGACCGATAACACGGATAACAAAGTTATCTCCGCCGCCGTCAGCGTCGCGGTCGCCGCCGGAGCAGCACCCACCGTCGCGATCACCGCACCCGGTGCCGGCGCCAACATCGCCGTCAATTCCACCCGCACCATCACCGCCACTGCCACGGCTAACACCGGCACCATCGCCAGCGTCCAGTTTTACGCCAACGGCGTGGCTGTCGGCGCCGCCGATACCGCATTTCCCTACGAGACCAGCTGGACTCCCACGGCCGAAGGTTCCTTCTCTCTCACCGCCATTGCCGTCGACACCGCCGGCAACCAGGCCTCCAGCACCGTAATCTCCGTTACCGTCGCGGCCAACGCCGCCCCCACGGTTGCGATCACGGCCCCCGCTGCCGGTGCCCTCGGCGTCGGCGTCTCGACCACGGTCACCGCCGCCCCCACCGATACCGACGGCACCATCACCAGCGTCCAATTCTTCGCCAACGGCGTCTCCCTCGGCACCGATACCACCGCCCCCTACAGCGCCACCTTCGTCTCCAATGTCGGCGGCACCTTTAACCTCACTGCCGTCGCCACCGACAACCTCGGCGCTACCGGCACCTCCGCCGTCGTCGCGATGACGGTCACCGGCGGCAACGCCCCCGCTGTCAACATCACCGCCCCGCTCACCGGCACCGCTGTCGCCGCTGGCTCGACCAACACCGTCGCCGCCACCGCCACCGCTACGCTCGCCGGCGCCACCATCGCCCGCGTCGAGTTCTTCGCCAACGGCACCTCCCTCGGTATCGACACCTCTTTCCCCTACAGTGTCACGTGGAGCCCCGTCGCCAACGGCTCCTATTCCCTCACCGCCCTCGCCACGGATTCCTCCGGCAATCAGGCCACCAGCGGCGCTGTCACGGTCACGGTCGCGGCCAACGCCGCTCCCACCGGCGTTGCGATCACCTCGCCCGCCGCCGCTGCCGTCCTCCCCATCGGCTCCGTCGCCACCATCACTGCCACCGCCAACGACGGCGACGGCTCCATCGCCAGCGTCCAATTCTTCGTCGCCACCGGCACTGGCGGCACCCCTGTCTCCCTCGGCACTGATACGACTGCGCCCTATTCCGCGACGTTTACCCCCACCTCTGCCGCCACCCACGTGCTCACCGCTGTCGCCACCGATAACCTCGGCGCGACCACGACTTCGGCCTCGATTACCGTCACCTCCGCCGCCGGCTCCGTGCCGGTTGTCACGGTCGCCGCTCCCGCCGCCTCGGCCGTTAACTCCACGGTCGCCCTGACCGCCACGGCTACCGCCACCGCTCCCGCGACCATCGCGAGCGTGCAGTTCTTCGCCAACGGCACCGCCGTCAGCGGCGCCGATACCGCGTTCCCCTACGGCGCATCCTGGACACCCACGGCCGAAGGCACCTACGCCATCACCGCCCTCGCGATCGACTCCGCCGGCAACCAAGCCACCAGCTCTGCTGTCGCCGTCACCGTCGGTGCCAACCAACTCCCCACCGTCAGCGTGACCGCCCCCGCCAACGCCGCCACCGTCGGCGTCGGCTCCGCCAACACCGTCACCGCCACCGCCGCCGACAACGACGGCTCGGTCGTCAGCGTCCAATTCTTCGCCAACGGCATCTCCCTCGGCACCGACACCACCTCGCCCTATACCGCGACGTGGACGCCCACGACCGCCGGCACCTACGCCCTCACCGCCGTCGCGACCGATAATCTCGGCGCCACCGCCACCTCGAGCACCAACACCGTCACCGTCGCCGGCGGCAGCGCCCCGACCGTTTCCGTGACCGCCCCCGCCAACGGCTCCGCGATCGCCGTCAACACCGTTAACAACATCACCGCCACGGCCACTGCGACCCTTGCCGGCGCCACCATCACCCGCGTCGAATTCTTCGCCAACGGCATCACCCTCGGCACCGACACCGTCTTCCCCTACACCGCGACCTGGACCCCCACCGCCCTCGGCACCTACGCGATCACCGCCCTCGCCACCGATTCCTCCGGTAACCAATCCACGAGCACCGCCAACAGCGTCACGGTCTCCACCGCCGGCTCCGGCCCCGCGCCCACGGTCTCGCTCACCTCGCCGAACAGCGGCGCCACCTACGTCGTCGGCCAACCCGTCACCATGGGCGCTGCCGTCGGCCTCGGCTCCAGCTTCATCACCGGTGTGCAGTTCTTCGTGAACGGTATCTCCATCGGCGGCGGCTCCACGCCCCCGAACGGCCAGGGCGCCGCTCCCTTCTGGACCGCCTCTTGGACCCCCGCCGCTCCCGGCAGCTACACCTTCACCGCTGTCGTCACCGATGCCAACGGCGTCCAAGTCACCTCCGCGCCGATCAGCATCACCGTCTCGGCCGTCACGGTGCCCACCATCGTCATCGCCAGCCCGTCGAATGCCACGAGCCTCGCCCCGAATCTCCCGCAAACCCTCGTTGCCAACGTCGGCGTCACCAACGCCTCCGTCCTCAACGTCCAGTTCTTCGCCAACAACGTCTCCCTCGGCACCGTTTCCACGTTCCCGTATTCGGTGAACTGGACCCCGGCCACCACGGGCGACTATTCCGTCATCGCCGTCCTCACGACCAGCACCGGCATCGCCGTCACCTCGGCGCCCCGCGTCTACAGCGTCGCCACCGGCACCGTCCCCACGGTCAGTGTCACCTCGCCGCTCCCTGCCGCTACGATCAACGTCGGCTTCCCGCAGAACATCGTCGCCGCCGCCGCCGCCACTCAGTCCGGCGCCGTCATCCGCGACGTCCAATTCCTCGTCAACGGCGTCGCCCTCGGCACCGACGGCACCTTCCCGTTTGGCATCTCTTGGACGCCCCTCGTCCCCGGCGTCTACTCGATCACCACGGTCGCCACCGATACCCTCGGCAATCGCCAGACCAGCACCGCCGTTTCCGTGACCGCCACGGCCGTCTCCACCACCGCGCCCTCGGTCAACATCGTCACCCCTGCCAATCTCGCGACCGTCAGTATCGGCACAGCTCCCGCTCCGGTCGTTACGATCACGGCCAACGCCACCGATCCCGACGGCACCATCGCCAGCGTCCAATTCTTCGCCAACGGCCTCTCCCTCGGCACCGTCAACGCGTTCCCCTACACGATCTCGTGGACGCCCACCGCGGAAGGCACCTACTCGCTGACGGCCGTCGCCATCGACAATGGCGGCAATCAATCCACCAGCGCCGCTGTCACCGTTACCGCGTCCGCCGCCGGCGCTCCTACGGTCACGCTCAGCACCTCCGCCGCCGGCAATACCAGCACGGCCAATTCTCCAGTCACCCTCACTGCCAACGCCGCCGCCGCCTTCGGCCGCAACGTCACCAGTGTCCAATTCTTCGCCAACGGCACCGCCATCGGCGCGGCCGACACCGTTTCGCCCTACTCGACGACCTGGACGCCCCTCGCGCCCGGCGTCTACGCGATCACGGCCACCGCCACGGATAACCTCAACGTCTCCGGCACCTCCGCCGCGACCAACGTCACGATCACCTCCGGCACGCCGCCCTCGATCTCGATCACGAGCCCCGGCAACGGCTCCACCATCGCCGTCTCGACCATTCAGACCTTCACGGCCACCGCCACCCCCGTGGCCCCCGCCTCGATCACCAACGTCCAGTTCCTCGTGAACGGCGTCTCCATCGGCAACGACAACAGCTCCCCCTACAGCATCAGCTACACCCCGCTCAGCCTCGGTTCCTACACCCTCACGGCGGTCGCCACCGATTCCCTGACCAACACCACGACCTCCTCTGCGGTGAACTACACCGTCGTCGCCGCCGTCGGTCCCACCGTCGTCATCACCGGCCCTGTTAACGGCGCCTCCGGCGACGTCGGCAGCGCGGTCACGGTCTCCGCCAACCCCACCTCCGGCGGCACCATCACCAGTGTTCAATTCTTCGCCAACGGCGTCTCCATCGGCACCGATACCAGCGCGCCCTACAGCGTCTCGTGGATTCCCACCGCCGGTGGCCCCGTGAACCTTACCGCTGTCGCGACCGATAGCAGCAACGTCACCGGTGCCATCTCCGCACCTGCCACCTACACGGTGCTCACTCCGGCCGCCACCGTCTCCATCACTGGCCCCGGCGCCGGCGCCACGCTCCCCGTCAACGTCCCGCAGACCATCTTCGGCAGCGCCACCGTCACCAACGGCACCGTCGTCAGCGTCCAATTCTTCGTCAACGGCGTCTCCGTCGGCACCGACACCACGTTCCCCTTCAGCGCCCCGTGGACGCCCCTGACCACCGGCACCTTCGCCCTCACCGCGAAGTCCACCGATAACTTCGGCACCATCACCGATTCCGGCACCACCACCGGCGTCGTTACCGTTACCGTCACCGGCGGCACCGCCCCCTCCGTGAGCCTCTCCAGCCCGGCGAACAATTCCACGATCAGCGTCGGCCTCCCACAGACCCTCGTCGCCAACGCCACCGCGGTCAACGGCACCATCGCCTCTGTCCAGTTCTTCGCCAACAACCTCTCGCTCGGCACCGACAGCACCTTCCCGTATAACCTCACGTGGACACCCACTGCCGTCGGCACCTACGAGATCAAGGTCGTCGCCACCGATACCCTCGGCAACCAGACCCCGAGCACGCTTTCGACGATCACCGTCGCCCCCGTCAGTGCCGGCGCCCCCGCCGTCTCGCTCACGGCCCCCGCCGCCGGAGCCTCGCTCCCCGTCGGTGTCGCCACCCTCCTCGCCGCGACCGCCACCGATCCCGATGGCACCATCGTCGGCGTCGAATTCCTCGTTAACGGCGTCGCCCTCAGCACCGATACCGTCTTCCCCTACAACGCCGCCTTCACCCCCGGCGCCACCGGCACCTACGTCCTCACTGCCGTCGCCACCGATAATGGCGGCAACATCACCACCAGCACCGCCGTTACCGTCACCGTCACGGGCGGCACTGCTCCCAGCGTGGCGATCGACGGCCCGGCGAATGGCGTCACCCTCGGCGTCAACATCCCGCAGACCATCACCGCCACCGCCACGTCGACCACCGGCTTCATCAAAGAGGTGCAATTCTTCCTGAACGGCCAACCCCTCTCGGCCGATGCCTCCTATCCCTACGCGGCCGATTGGAACCCGTCGGCCGTCGGCACCTACACCCTCACGGCCCGCGCCACGGATAATCTCGGTAACATCACCGACTCCGCCCCCGTCGTCGTCACCATCGGTGCCTCGGCCGCCCCCACGGTCAGCGTCACCAATCCGCCCAACGGCAGCTCCTACACCGTCGGCGCCTCGCTCAATCTCGCCGCCGATGCCGCCGATTCCGACGGCACCATCACCGGCGTCCAGTTCTTCGTAAACGGCGTCGCCCAAGGCGGTATCGACGCGGTCTCGCCTTACACCGGCACGTGGACTCCCGGCTCCGTCGGCGTTTACACGCTCACCGCCCGCGCCACCGATAACAGCGGCAACGTCACCACCAGCGCTCCCGTCACCGTCACCATCGGTGCCAACGCCGCTCCCACCGTCGCCCTCACGAGCCCCGCCGCCGGCACCTACAGCCTCGGCAACCTCGTCCTCGTCTCCGCCGCCGCCAACGATTCCGATGGCACCGTCGCCAGCGTGCAGTTCTTCGCCAACGGCCTCTCCGTCGGCACCTCCTCCGCCGCACCGTTCAACACCAGTTGGCGCCCCACGCTCGCCGGCACCTTCCGCCTCACCGCCGTGGCCACCGACAACGCCGGCAACGTCACCACCAGCGCCGTCGTCAGCGTCACCATCACCTCCACCGCCGCCCCCGCCGTCACGATCACCAACCCGATCGTCGGCCAGCCCTACGGCGTCGGTAACGCGATTCCCTTCACCGCGACTCCCGCCGGCGGTAACGGCCCCATCGCCCAAATCCAGTTCTTCGTAAACGGCACCAGCGTCGGCACCGACAACTCCTCGCCCTACTCGGCGACCTTCACGCCCAACGCCCCCGGCACCTACAGCCTCCTCGCCGTCGCCACCGATAGCGCCGGCCTCTCCTCGTCGAGCTCCGCCTCCATCAACATCGTCGTCACTGGCAACAACGCCCCCGCCGTCGCGATCACCAGCCCCCCGAGCGGCACCAGCGTCAACGGCGGCACCATCGTCAACCTCACCGCCATCGCCACCGATACCGACGGCACCGTCGCCAGCGTCCGCTTCCTCGCCAACGGCAACCTCGTCGGCACGCCCGCCACCTCCGTCCCCTTCGGCACCGCGTGGATTCCCTCTGCCGCCGGCACCTACTCCGTCACCGCGCAGGCCACCGACAGTTCCGGCAACGTCACCAACTCCGCGCCGATCAACGTCACCGTCGTCGCCAACGCCGTGCCCACCGTCGCCCTGACCTCGCCCGGTAACGGCTCCACCGTCCGCGTCGGCTCCGGCGCCACCCTCGCAGCCACCGCTGCCGATACCGACGGCACCATCGCCTCCGTCCAGTTCTTCGCCAACGGCCTCTCCATCGGCACTGATAACACGTCGCCCTACTCGACCTCGTGGACCCCCGGCGCGGAGGGCATCTACCGCATCACCGCCGTCGCCCTCGATAATTCCGGCGCCGCCACCACCTCCGGCACCGTCCTCGCGCTCGCCGTCAGCACCACCTCCGGCGGCACCGATACCGTCTACACCGGCTCCTACGCCGGCAGCGGTGAGATCGGCCGCTTCGCCACCATCAGCATCCGTGGCAAATCCGCCGCCTTCATCGGCTTCTCGCAGACCACGCCGACCAAGATCTACTTCTACGACAGCCTCGCCGTCGACCTCGGTGGCAGCTTCTACCTCCCCGATTCCGTCGGCCGCGCCGTCATCTCCGGCTCCGTCAGCGATACCGGCGTCTCCGGCACACTCGATGCCGGCCGCATCAACTTCATCGGACCCGTCACCTTCCCCTCCACCACCGCCACCGTCGCCTCCGGCCTCTACACCGGCAATCTCACCGACCGCGCCGGCAGCCTCCTCACTGCCATCGTCGGCCCCGATGGCTCGCTCTTCCTCTACGCCACCGATGGCGCGAACTTCCGCGATGCCGGCGCTGGCGCCGTGAACAGCACCGGAGGCTTCACCATCACCACCTCGAGCGGCAACCGCTTCAGCGGTCGCGCCGATCCCGCCACCGGCTTCCTCACCGGCACGCTCACCGGCGGCCCCGGCGGCACCTTCACCGCCGCCATCGCGTCCGGCGTCTCCTTCAGCGACGGCTTCCTCCGCAACCTCTCGACCCGCGGCCCCGTCGGCCCCGGTAACGACGTTCTCGTCGCCGGCTTCGCGGTCGCCGGCAACACCCCGAAACGCGTCCTCATCCGCGCCGTCGGACCCACGCTCGCCGCCTTCGGCATCACCGGTGCCCTCGCCGATACCCGCCTCGATCTCTTCAACGGCAACACCCTCGTCGTCGCCAACGACAACTGGGGCGGCGCCGGCGACGTCATCGCCGCCTCCAACGCGGTCGGTGCCTTCCCGCTCGCCACCAACAGCCTCGATTCCGTCGTCGTCGCCACCCTGCCGCCCGGCCTCTACACCGCCCAAGTCAGTGGCGTCGGCGGCCGCACCGGCGTCGCCCTCGTCGAACTCTACGACCTCGACACCCTTCAGGCCTTCTCGACGCAGAAACTCACCAACGTCGCCACCCGCGGCGTCCTCACCACCGCGCAGAATCAGATCATCGCCGGCTTCATGGTGAGCGGCACCACCTCGAAGAAAGTCCTGATCCGCGCCGTCGGCCCGACTCTCGGCCGCGCGCCCTTCAACGTCCCCGGCACGCTCGCCGACCCCATGCTCCGCCTCGTCCGTGGCGATGGCTCGGTCGTCCGCGAAAACGACAATTGGGAAACCGGTAACGACGCCGCGCTCATCGCCGAAGCCTCCGCCAAAGTCGGCGCCTTCGCCCTCTCGGCCGGGGCGAAAGACTGCGCGTTGTTGATCAACCTCCCGCCCGGCACCTACAGCGCCCAAGTCGCCGGCGCCGCCCCCGGCACCGGCACGGTCCTCGTCGAAGTCTACGAAGTCCCTTAAGGTGGGCGGGCGCGTCCCTGCGCCCGCATTGCCGCCTTGTTTCGATTCCCTCCCGGCCGCGCCTCACCCGCGCGGCCTTTTTTTAGCCGCGCTCCTCCCCGTAGCCGCGCCGCTTCCGGCGCGGACCGCCCCCACCTCAAACGCCAGCCCGTTCCCCCCGTAGCCGCGCCGGTTACGGCGAGGTCCCCACGTCCGTCGCGTCCCCCTGGAAACGTCCTCTTCCCCCTCGCTCCCCCCCCCTTCACCACGCCCCGCCCATAAATCCCGTCGCGAGCTTCACCGCCACCACGCCCACATTCTTCGCCGCATGCCCCGCGAAACACGGCAGCAGCGACCGCTGCGGATTCCACGCCGCCAGCCGCGCCGCATACATCCACAGCGACATCGCGAAAACCACCCCCGTGCTAAACCACCCCTTCGCCCCCAGTGTCAGCGCAAACCCCGCGTCATCCCAGCGCGACAGAAACGGATGCAGCGCCGCAAAAATGACCGACGCCCCGACCGCCGCCGCCCACATCGTCGCCCGTCCTCGGTTTTCCACTACGATCCACCCGCGAAAAATCAGCTCCTCGATGAGCGGTGCCGCCGTCACCGAATAGAGCGCAAGCAACCACGTCATCTTCGACTGCTCCGCCGCGATCCCCAGTGCGATTTCCCCGCCCGTCTCGATCGCCAAAATCCCCAGCGCCCCCGCCACCGCGATCACCACGGCCTTGCCTGGCGCGTCCGTCGCCCCCGGCAATGCTCCTGCCTGCGCCGTCCCCGCGCGCGCCGCCCGCCGATCCTCCAGCCACATTTTTCCGACATACAATCCCGCCGCCGTCATGAGGAGGAGTAGGAGAGGGGAGTTCATTCTCCCTGTCATGCCCCAGCGCCCCGCCCGGATGCAACCCCGCAGAACTTTCGCGCTTCCGAAGAAATCGTTCGGCTTAGTCTTCCGTCACCCCCCGCCACTCAGCCCGCTGGGGACGCGCCGCCCCCGTCGCGTTCGCCCTCCGCCGTCCGCCGTCGCAATCTCCCGTAGCCGCGCCGTTTCCGGCGCGGTCCCAGGCCCGTTTTTCACCGCCGAGGGTGGGCGGGCGCGTCCCTGCGCCCGCATTTCCTCCGTCCCCGTAGCCGCACGCCTTCGCGTGCGGTCCCTCACCGCGCGCACTCATCCGGTAGCTGCGAACGTGAGCGTGTGGTTCCCCTCTTCCCGCTCACCCTCGCCCTCCATTTTTCCTTCCGTGTGTTCCGAGTATTCCGTGGGCCCCTCCGGCTTTCGTGTCTTTGGTGTATTTCGTGGGCATCACCTTCCGCGCACACCCCGTTCGCTTCGCGCCTGGAAAACCACCGCCGCGGCACCCGCGCCGAGTTTGGCCCTTGTCTCGCCCGTTCCGCCAAATACTCCTTCCCCACGATGATTGTCGCCGGTGCTCTCCTGACCCTGCCGAGATGCCGAAGTGAGCGGATTTCCCGTCGCTCCTCCGCGTGTTGGACCTCCGGCCAACCCGGGTTCGCGAGCGCAGATTTCCACACCGGAAACGACTCCGCTTCGGATTCGCGGCCCATCGCTCGAGTGCAGCTTTACGCGGCATCGGCACCCACCGCCCAAAGCAGCACCCAGCCTCGTTTTACCTCTGAAGCCGACCAAGAAACGGCTTCATCACTCACTCTGCAAAAGCTGCACTCCGTGCAGCCGAATAACACTGTTCGCCTGAAATGAAGCACTTCCATGTCCAGTTCCACACTCACGAACACGGGCAGTGGGAGCACCCATTCGTGAATCGATGCGAAGGAATTGTGAGCAGCGAGATCGACGAATTGCGGGCTAACGACATTCGCCTGCTTTTTGACTGCGCATTCCGATTTGCCTTCATCGAGTGCCAAGAGATCAGTGATCCAGCCCGGGTCGACAAGCGGATGGAGTTTCTGAAGTCCCGCCTAGGTCGATTTTCCAAAGAGAAGGAGGTGCGCCTCAAGATGATTGATTTTCCGATCGGCGGCCGCGACGCAGTCGTCGATCCGAGCGGTCCGCATGCGGTAAGGATCATCTACGATATCCTCCCGCTTGGCGCTGACCCGATACGCTTCAGCATCCATCCCTCAGGCAAATGACCATGAAGATCGGCAAGAGGGCGAACCAGAGCACTACAGCACAACGCGCTTCGCGCGTGGCTGACCGCTGACGTTAGCGACCAAGAATGAAACCCGTCGTTCAGCAGGATCGCACCGGATGCGGAATCGCTAGTGTCGCGGCGGTCGTAGGTAAATCGTATGCGACCGTTAAGAAGGCCGCCGTGTCTCTTGGGATTGATGTCGGCGATCCACGCTTATGGAGCGATACGCGTTACGTGCGTCAGCTCTTGGCCTTTTTCGAAGTCGCGGCCTCGAAGAGGGAGCAGCCGTTTACCTCGTGGAGTGAGCTTCCCGCGTGCGCCCTGTTAGCGATCAAGTGGCACGAAGAGAAGAATGGGGCCGCGTGGCATTGGGTAGTTTTCGTGCGCGAGGAGAAGCGGAGATACGTCTTAGATCCAAAACGAGCCCTTCGCACGAACCGCCGCACGGATTTTGGCCGTATGAAGCCCAAGTGGTTTATCGCGCTCCGCACAGAGGCTAACCAGTAGCGCCAATGACGACGTCTGTCACGATCTGTGCTTACGAACAGCTCGCGCCAGCCGCCGTGGTGGCTCATCTGTCACGTCTCGGCAGAAAAGCACGCCCACTTGTCCGAAACCTAGATTTGAAATCGTAGAGATAGTAGGAATTCGGAAAAACCGAGCCACCCTCCCACCTTTATGACCATCACCATCGATACTACCGTCTCCGCCTCGGTCGCCACCGCGTGGAAAGCTTGGACCTCACCTGATGCCATCACCAAATGGAATTTCGCCTCTGATGACTGGGTCTGCCCCCGAGCCGATATTGATCTTCGGCCGGGTGGGAAGTTCAACTATCGCATGGAGGCCAAAGATGGCTCGGTGGGCTTCGATTTCGAAGGTGAGTTTACCGCCGTGGATCTCAATCGTCGGATTGAGTATTCTCTTGGAGATGATCGAAAAGTGGTGGTCGAATTCTTGCCAGTCGCAGGAAAGACACGTGTCAGCGAATCGTTCCAGGCCGAGGACGCACATTCAGCCGAACAACAGAAGCAGGGTTGGCAATCGATCCTGAGCAATTTCAAGAAGTTCGTTGATGGCCAGTAGAGAATCAAAGAGGCCGAACCAGTAGGAATGCGCAGGCGGGAGTAAATGCCCGCCTCATGAGCACGAAAACACGGACCGTAGGACTGAACTTGGCACACCGCCGGCGCACCGCGTGTGTGCTCGATGAAAACGGGCGACATCGTCGTCGAAGCAGCGTTCGCCGTCATCCATCCCTGTTCATCCGTGTAATCCGTGGTGAAAAAAATTGCCCCAAGCCCACGCTCGATTCGGTTCCCAATTTGGAAACCTTGCTCGGTCAGCCATACCCATCATCTCGCGAAAGACTCTGCAGAATTTCTGGAAGCAACACACCGACTCTGGGCAACCGCTCTCCGAAGTCATGAATCGGAAACGTCCTCTCAGTCTAAGCATGATTCGCGCTCTGCACGCCGGTCTTAAAATCCCGGCTGCTGTTCTCGTGCAGGAGTCTGCCGTGCCCACTATCAGTCGAAATATTCGCGCCGCCGCTCAGCGCACTGGGCCATTTCGATTCGTGTCCCGACGGCAAGCCTGAGTAGTCAGTTGGGCATCGCCTTGAGAACCAGAATCCAGACCGTCTTGAGCCGCTGATGTGGGACGCGCACAAAGAGGACAAAGAACGACGTCGCTTCGTCGACGAGGGTTTAAACAAACGCCCACCGGTGTTGGCGGTGGCGGGGATCTTTCTCGCCGTGTGGCTCGGGGGTTGGGGCTGCAGTGCGCTCCTCCTCGCGCTGGGCATGGACTCGTTCCCCGCCCGTTACGCCCTCAGCACACTCGTTTCCTACGGGATTTTTTTCGGCTTGGCCGGTGTGTGGTGCCACGGGGCCGCTAAACCAGAGCCGCCGGGCCAAGGATCATCGTCCTACTCCCTCGACGGGCTGGATATTCCAACGGACACCGACTCTGCCGAGGGCTGTCTCATTGTCGTCGTCGTGCTCGCGATCGCCGGTCTGCTCAGCGGGGTCTTCTGGCTGCTGGGAGGCTACGCGCTGTTATTCGAAGTGGCCTTCGAAGTCGCATTTGCCGGCACGATGGTCTCCCGCCTGGGCAAACGCGATACACTCGGCAACTGGGCCGGAGCCTTGCTTCGGCGCACATGGCTGCCGGCCCTAGTGGTCGGCCTAATCCTCATCACGACCGGGGCCAAGCTACAACACGACCACCCCGAGGCCCGCACCCTCTCGCAGGCCGTCAAAGCCCACCGCGCGATGCAGAAGTAGGAATGCGCGAGCGGGTGGACTAAATGTTCGGCGGCGCCCCCGTGTCGTAGACCAGTATGGCAAAAGCCGAGACATGACCCCATCTGGCTCGCCAAAGTCCTCAAAACCGATCGCGACTACCAAGCGGCCCTTGCCTACGTTGAGCGCCTGATGGACCAACCCTCACCCGACGAGGCCGAAATCGATCTCTGGTCGTTGCTGGTGGAAAACTACGAGGAAACCAATTTCCCCCTCTCCACGCCTGACCCCATCGAAGCTATTCGCTCCCGCCTCGATCAGGCGACCGGCTCCCTTACCTGCAAAGCAAGAGCAAGATCTCCGAAGTCATGAATCGGAAACGTCCTCTCAGTTTAAGCATGATTCGCGCACCGCACGTCGGTCTTAAAATCCCGGCTGCTGTTCTCATGCAGGAGTCTGCCGCGCCCACCACCCGCAACCGCCTGACGAATCCTCGCCGCAAATCGCACCGTCGGTCTCACCCCGTCGCGGCCTAGAGTTCACGCCAGCCCGCTTCCAGAGCTCCAAATCGATAAACCTCGTCCTCCAACTCCTGTTTTACGCCACTGTAGAAGACTGACCGCCTCGCGTTTGCGCCCATGGCACTGACCAAGCCGATGCGGCGCGCCGGCCCAAAAGAAGATTCAAGGCTTTAGAAAAATCGTAAGCCCGCCCGCGAGAGAAACCCTCTATCACAGTAGACCGAAACGTCTAGCGCTTCACGGTTTTTGCCCGGAAGGTCCTTTGCTCGAAGGAGTGACGCCGGTCAAAAAAGGGAAAAGGGCGTGCCCGTCCGTGGTGCGTTGCTTAACACCTCGAAGGGCGTCGCCGGTGGGCGAAGGCTGCCCAATGAGAATCTTGCCAAATTTCATCACGCCATGCGTGCCGACAGCCAACTCTTTCACTTCAATTTTTTGAGCGCGCAAAAGCTCAACCGCAAATCGCCAAGCCATCTCTGACATCGCAGTCTCGGCTTCCGACGTGTAGTTCCTGAGCTGCGGCACATGGACGATAAACACGCACCTTTGTGCGGACAAACTGCAGTAGGTGACGAAGTGCCCTTGGGTGAAGGACAGCTTACTGTCGTCCTTTCCGGTAAAGAAGACCTGTCGACCGGCCTGTAGCCCAAGCGCAAATTGTTTTGCGAGCACGCGCGATTGTTCACTGCTGCCCAATCCTTCATTCCCGCGGTAACTCATCACCTCGGTCTCAATCTGTGTCAGAGCCGCGCTGGCCTGCGCTAGCTCGGGGTGTTCTTTCTCATATTGCACCGCGACGAAAATACAGCTGCCGACTCCTAACAGCATGAGGCCGGCAACGCTGCCTAACGCAATCAGGCATCCCTTTTTCATAATTTTCAGATGAGGTTCCAATCCACCCACGACAATCAAAAAGAAACAGCCAACCGAGACGGACCGGACCCGGTTCCGCTATCGTTGTTTCCACCTGCTTTTGCGCGAAGCGAACGAGGTTAGATTTTAGTTCCTTACGACAGCACACCGATTTTTTTTACTACAGATTGCTCAGATGAGCACGGATACTCCGGACATCCGGATTCGTCTGAGTCATCTGCGGTCAAACTTGGTTCTAAGCCTCACATCGGTTCTGTAAGGCGGGTTCGATCCAAGAGAGAGGTGACACTTAGTCCGGGGAGCGCGGTTACGTCTCGGGCGCCCCCACGCGATCTACTTCCGCGTCTCGACCGCCAACAGGGCCGTCGCGAAGCGGCGCCCGATCTCCAGGGTGCCTTTCGCGGTGAAGTGGGTCTGCGATGGGAGTAGCGTTTCGGCTCCCTCCGTGTCCACGTAGTGGCTCAGCGGATCCAGCCCGGCCAGCGCGCGCTGCTGCGCGACGATCACCGGCATGTAGGGATTCTTGTCGTTGCCGAAATGCGTGTTCACCCCGACCAAGGCGATCAACCGCGGTGCGGCGAGATCCGCGCGCAGGCGCGTGAGCAGGTGCGCCAGATTTTTCGCATACTCCGGCGCGGCCGTCTTCGTCGCATCGCTCTCGCCTTGCACCCACACGAGCGCGCGGAGGCGGAGTGTGATGCCTTGCGCCTGGGCGGCGGCAAGGGCCGCTTTCGTCTCCGTGACCAGCGCCCGATAACACGCGCCCGTCGGGCCCGCGTCGTCGGGATTCCAGTCCTGCATCAGCGCCGTTCCGCTGAAGGCCGCTTTCACGATGGCCAGTGGCCGGCCTTCCCGTGCGCGTAGCTCGCGCGCCAGACCCATCTCTGGACCGAAGCCGCCTTCAGGCTTTTTGAAATTCCCGTATTGGCGCGGCGACTTCGCCCGCGCTTCGGCCGTGGTCGTTTCCATCGGCGTGCCTCGCGGCTGCGGCTGGAGGTGCGACCACTTCCCGCCGCTCGTGACATCATGGTCGTCCGGCGGCGGATCGCCGACCCGCCACCAAAACATCACGTCCCGATCCGCCGCGTCCGCCGGCAGCTCCGAGGCATACGCATCAAAGCCCACCGCATTCGACTGGCCTGCGATGAGCACCAAGTCCCTCGTCGGCGCTTGCTCGCGCGAGCCGGTATGGGCGCAACTGGTCCAGAGGCACAGGAGCAGCAGCGACGAGATCAGACGAAATAACATCAGGCGCATGGGGCGAAAAGGGACGAACGTGTCCCCGTATCCCAGCTCCGTGCGCCCGCGCACGCAACCCCTGAACCGAACTCAGGACGGTCGCCCGCTGCACGCACCCAGTGCCTGCTCCACGCTCACCCCGTTTGCTCCGCTATTTCGCGAGGTCGGACGGCAGGACGCGACGCCACGTTTCGGTAAACGGGTTGTCGAGGCCGACCTGTGTATAGACGTCCCCTTCAACCTTGATCTTGGCGCTGCTGACCTGGCCGATCCGGTTGGCCGTGCTCTTGTTCGCGAAGGTGGTGGTCGACTCGATGATGTCGCCTTGCAGCCGGTAGGTGCCGCCGTGGCGGAACACGATGGCGCCGGTGGTGGGGTTTTTCTGCTCCATCTCCCAATGGCCCGGCGTAAAGGTTTTCCGGCGGAGGCCGACGCCCGAGGGCGTGCCGGGGACGGCGGCCTTTTCGAGCACCCAGGTGCCGAGCAGGCGGGCCTGGAGATCGCCGGACGCAGCCGGCGGGGTGGGCTTCGTCGCGCAGCCGGCACCGAGCAGCACCACCAGCAAGGCGAGGGAACGTCGGAGCAGCAGGGGCATGCCGGGAGGAGGGTTGTAACCGCGCGAATTGTCGAGCCGCCTCACGGTGTGGCGACCCGGCCACTCGCGGCGAAAAACCGAACGGGGTCAGCAAGCTATGGGGCTGGTGGTCTGCAGCTTGGCGGCGGTGCGAAGGCGCCACGCATGGTGACGTGATAATTGACCGACGGGTCGAGCCAGCGAGAGAGGTCGTTGCCGAAATGCGTGTTCACCCCGACCAACGCGATCAACTGCGGCGCGGCCAAGTCCCTGCGCAGGCGCGTGAGCAGCTCTTCGCTCGAATACCTCGCAATTTCCTCCGCTCCGCCTTCCGCTCCGCGCCCATGTCTCACCTTTTGCGCAGCCTGCTCCTGATCGGATTATTGACGGTTGGACTCCGCGCGGCCGACGCGAACACGGCTCCCGCAGCGCCGCGCAAAGCCGAACTCGGGATCTACGTCCTCGACATCACCGACATCGATGAACCGGGCGGGAAGTTCACCCTCCACGTCCTCCTCAGCTGCGCTTGGCAAGATCCCGCGCGGGCCTTCGAGGGCAAGGAACCGAAGATTCTCCGCGAGGATGCCGCCGTCGAGGAAGTGAACACGGGGTGGCGACCGATGGTTGAATTTAACCGCACCACGGCCCCGGCCGAACTGCACCATGCTTTGCTGCGCATCCGTCCGGGCGGTCGCGTCGAGTTCGAGCGCCATCTGACCGTGCAAATCGCCACCCAACTCGACCTCCGCAAGCTACCCTTCGACACGCAGGTTTTGCAGATCGAACTGGAGTCTTTTCAGCACCTCGCCAGCGATCTCGCACTCACGCTCCCGCGGGAGAACCTGCGCATCGCGTCCCGCATTTCGCTGCCGCAATGGGAGCCCGGCAAGCTGACCGGCGAAGTGAAGCCCGCCTACCGGGAAGTCTTTGATGAAACCTACAGCCGCGCGACAGTGACACTCGCGGTGAAACGCCACACCCAGTTCTACATCTGGCAAATGATGGTGCCCCTCGGCATTGTCCTCGGCATGGCCTTCGCGGTGTTCTTCCTGCCGCCCAAGGATCTCTCGGACCGCATGAGCGTGATCATCGCGAGTCTGCTCACGGTGGTCGCCCTGAGTTATTCGCTCCACTCGGGCCTGCCCAAGATTTCCTACCTCACCGCCATCGACTGGTTCTTCGTGCTGGCCTACGCGTTCCTCGGACTGGCGATGGCCGGCATGGTCTGGATCAGCAACGTCTATGATCGGGACGAGGCGCGGGCCATCCGCTACGACAAGTGGCTGCGCTGGGCCTACCCGGGCGCCTATCTGCTCGCCTCGGGCATTGTGGTGCTCACGGCCTTGAACTAATGGAGTCCTCTCGGTCGGGTCACCGGGACCGCCAAACTGTTTTGCTCGGTGGCCTCTGGGTCGGGGCTCCGCGCCTGCTCAGTGGCTCATGCCTTGACCCGATGCCGGTGTGATGGATTGGGACAAAGTCCGGGCTGGTGCCCGGCTGGGGCTCATCGTAGTCGATGGCGGAGAATAACGCTGTTTCTTATGTCGCTGGAACTCCGCCCAAATTGTGAATGCTGCGATCGCGATCTTTCGCCCGATTCGCGGGACGCCTTCATCTGCAGCTTCGAGTGCACCTATTGCGTGGACTGCGCGAAAGAAAAGTTGGGATTCGTGTGTGCGAACTGCGGGGGCGAGTTGGTTCGGCGCCCCGTCCGTCCCGCGGCGAAGCTGCTGAAAAATCCGGCCTCGACGGTTCGCGTCGTCAGATCCGCGCCCTGCGTTCCGCTCCGGTGAGGTGAACCCTTCTCCTCCTCTGTCACTCCGTGTCTCCGTGGGGCAACTGCGTTTGCTCGATACATCCTCGAGACCGATCAAAGCGACCGGGCTCCGCATCCGTGGTTGTCCGTCTCGGCTGAACTCCGAGGTTCTTCGACGACTGGTGCCGCGACCACCGAATCGAGCCCGAACCCCATTGGCGTGATCCTGCGGGCCACCTCCGCGAGGCATCGGTTTTACGGTAACTGGCGCGACGGGACCCCAGACGACGGCGAGGACAAGACCGGAGGAAACCGGGGCGAAGCGCGGCGGATCGGCGCAGACGGCGTTTGCGGAGTGGACAATGCGGCGGGCGACAATCGCCGCGCCGTCAGGCGAGCACGCCTTTGACGACTTTGCCGAAGACGTCGGTGAGGCGGTAGCGGCGGCCCTGGAATTTGTAGGTGAGGCGTTCGTGATCGATGCCGAAGAGGTGCATGATCGTCGCCTGCAGGTCGTGGATATGCACGGGGTCGCGGGTGAGGTTGTAGCCGTAGTCGTCGGTTTCGCCGTAACTGAGGCCGGGTTTCACGCCGCCTCCGGCCATCCAAATGCTGAAGCAACGCGGGTGGTGGTCGCGGCCAAAGTTGTTCGCGGTCATGAGGCCTTGGCAGTAATTCGTGCGACCGAATTCACCGCCCCAGACGACGAGCGTGTCGTCGAGCATGCCGCGGGCTTTCAGGTCGGCAACGAGGGCGGCGGCGGGTTGGTCGGTTTGCAGGCACTCGCGTTTGATGCCGCCGGGCAGGCCGCCGTGATGGTCCCAATCCTGATGATAGAGCTGGATGAATTTCACGCCGCGCTCGGCGAGTCGACGCGCGAGGAGACAGTTGGCGGCGAACGAGCCGGGCTTGCGGGCGTCGGGGCCGTAGGAATCCACGACGTGGGCGGGCTCGTCTTTGAGATCGGTGACCTCGGGCACGCTCGTCTGGAGATTGAAGGCCAGCTCGTAGTTGGCGATGCGCGCGGAAATTTCGGTGTCGGGGGTGCCGGCAAACTGGTGCTCGTGCAGCTCGCGCAAGCGATCGAGCGCGAGGCGTCGGTTTTCGGCGGATACACCGGCAGGGTTGTTGAGATAGAGCACGGGATCGGCGCCGGAGCGGAAGCGCACGCCCTGGTGTTTGGCCGGGAGGAAGCCGGAGCCCCAGAGGTGCGACATGAGGGGCTGGCCCTTTTTGTCCTTCGTGATGAGAACGACGAAGGAGGGCAGGTTGGCGTTGGCGCTGCCGAGGCCGTAGTCGATCCACGCGCCGAAGCTCGGGCGGCCGGGAATCTGCGAGCCCGTTTGCATGAACGTGACGCCGGGGCCGTGGTTGATCGACTCGGTGTGCATCGAGCGGATGACGCAGAGGTCGTCGGCGATTTTCGCAGTGTGCGGGAGCAGATCACTCATCCACATGCCGCTGCGGCCGTGTTGGGAAAACTTGAAAGGCGAGCCGGCGATGGGGATCGAGCTTTGGTTGCCGGACATGCCGGTGAGGCGCTGGCCCCCGCGGACGCTGTCGGGAAGCTGTTCGCCGTGGCGTTGGTTGAGGAGCGGTTTGTAGTCGAAGAGGTCGAGCTGCGAGGGGCCGCCGGATTGGAAGAGGTAAATGATGCGTTTCGCTTTCGGGGCGAAATGTGGGAGGGCGGCGGAAGAGGGCGAGAGGGGGAGAAGAGGAGCGGGGGAGACGGGAGTGGCGGCGGAGGCGTCGCGGCCGAGGAGGTCGGCGAGGGCGATGCCGCCGAGGCCGAGGGCGAGACGGTTGAGGCATTCGCGGCGGCTCATCGTGAGCCAAGGCGCGTGGCCGGTGCAGAGGGGCGGGGGTGGCATGGACGGGTGAGAGGGGGAGGGAATTCAGAGTCGGGCGGGACCGGAGAGCGACCGCGCCGTAACCGGCGCGGCTACGGGGGGCGCGAGCAGCGCGAGGAATTCGTTTGGGTAGCCGCACGTGTTAACGTGCGGGGCTTGTTGCGAGCGGGAGATGGAAACGGACCGCGCCGTAACCGGCGCGGCTACGGGGGGCGCGAGCAGCGCGAGGAATTCGTTTGGGTAGCCGCACGTGTTAACGTGCGGGGCTTGTTGCGAGCGGGAGATGGAGACGGACCGCGCCGTAACCGGCGCGGCTAGGCATGTGGTGGAGGGGTGGCTCATCAGCGTTTCACGGCGAAGGCGTCGTGGTTCATGAGGGTGTTGACGAGCGTGGCGAGCGCGGCGATGGCGGGCGCGGGCAGCGTGGGATCGGGGGCGGTGTCGCCGATGGCGAGATGCGCGGTGGCGTCGGCGGGGTGGGCGTTGAAGTGGGCGAGCTGTTCGTCGAAGAGGCGGGCGAGGATTTTTTGCTCGGTGGCGTCGGGGGCGCGCGCGGTGAGTTGGCGGAAGGCGTGCACGAGAATCGGGTCGCGCTCGCCGGCGTGCTCGCGATGAAGTTTTTCGGCGAATACGCGGGCGGCTTCGACGAATTGGGGGCCGTTGAGGAGGACGAGGGCTTGGAGGGAGGTGTTGGTGGTGTCGCGGCGGGCGACGCAGACGACGCGCTTCGGGACATCGAAGGCTTCGAGCATCGGCGCGGGACCGGTGCGTCTCCAGAAAGTGTAGACGCTCCGACGGTAGAGCTGCTCGCCCTTGCCGGCGGGCGCGGGCTTGAACGACTCGGGGATATCGTAGGTGAAGACGGGCGGGCCGCCGATTTTTTCGACGAGGAGGCCGGAGGCGGCGAGGGCTTGGTCGCGGATCATCTCGGCGGGCAGACGGTGGCGCGGGCCGCGGGCGAGCCACGTGTTTTCGGGATCGTCGGCCAGGATTGCGGGGGTGGCGAAGCTGCGCTGGCGGTAGGTTTGCGAGAGGACGATGGTCTTGAGGAGCGCCTTCACGTCCCAGCCGCTGCGGATAAATTCGCCGGCGAGCCAGTCGAGGAGCTCGGGGTATTCGGCGCGGTCGGCCTGGCTGCCGAGATCGTCGACGGTTTTGACGAGGCCCTGGCCGAAGAGGGCTTGCCAGAATCGGTTCACGGTCACGCGGGCAAAGAGCGGGTGGCGCGGATCGGTGAGCCAGCGGGCGAGGCCGAGGCGGTTGCGGGGTTGATCGGCGGGAAACGGCGTGAGGGCGTGGGGAGTGTCGGGGCCGACGGCGGCGCCGCGGTGATCGTATTCGCCGCGCTTGAGTATGTAGGCAGTTTTGGGCGTGGGGAGTTCGCGCATGACCATGATTTCTTTGGCGGCGTCGGCCAGGGCGGTTTGCGCGGCGCGGGCGGCAGTGAGGGCGGCGAGGGCGGTGCGGTAGGGTTCGTCGTGGTTGGCGAGGTAAGTGTCGAAATCGGCCGACACGGGCGGGACGCCCGTGCCACGGGTGAATACTCCGCGGACCTCAAGTGGGGTGAGGGTGCGGGTGAAGACGCGGAGGTCGTCGACGAGGCCGCCCTTGAAGCCGCGGTCGCGAAAGCGTTCGCCGAGGGCGATGGTGTCGCCGCCGCCGCCGGTGATGTCTTTCGTGAGGTGGTCGCGGATGATTTCGGTGCGCGCGGGTTGGCCGTTGATGAAAATACGGAGGCCGGCGGCGCGGCTGGAACCGTCGTTGGAAACGGTGACGTGGACCCACGTGTTGAGCGGGAGGGGATCGAGAGCGCGGATCGAAATGGCGTCGCCGGGCCAGAAGTGGATGAGCGACCATTTGGCGCGGCCGTCTTCGATAAGGAGTTCGTAGCCACGGCTGCCGGCATCGGTCCAAGCACGAGAACGATGGAGAATGACGGCGCGCTCCTTCGTATCCGGAGTTTGGAGCCAGAGTGAGAGCGTGAACGGATCGTGGCGGTGGAAATTGCCGAGCTTGGTCTGGATTGCGTGGTCGCCGGAGAGGCGGAGGGCTTGGTCGGAGGGGCGGTTCGTGCGGCCGGGGACGGAGAGATTTTCTTTTGGCGTGGAGGCGAAGTCGTCGGGCTTGAGGGCGTTGGCGAAGCGGGCTTGGTCGGTGGGTTTGGCTTCGGAGGGAACGGCTTCAGCGGCGGGTGCCGGCGGCGTGGCGGGTGGGGTGGTAACGGGCGGGGCGGCCGGGGTGTTGGCCGCGGTCGTAGTCTTGGTGGGCGCGGGAGATTTCTTTTTCGTGGCGGCGGGAGCGGGTTTGGGAGGGGGCGGGGTGGTGTCGCGGACGTCGAAGGTGAAGCGGGCGATTTCGTCGGGGAGGACGGGGATGCCTGCGGGGGCGGCAGCCACCGTGGACGTGAGCCAGGTGTTGAAGGCGTCGCGGCGCGTGTCGCGCAGGGCGGCGAGGGCGGACTCGGCGGATTTTACGGCGGCGGTGGCGGCGGTGAATTTTTCTTTGTGCGCGGCGTCGGGGAGCCACATCGCAGGCGTGGGGGCGGACTGCGTGAAGAACGAGTAGAGGCCGGCTTCGTCGATATTCTGGAAGAAGGCGGCGAGGGCGTAGAAATCTTTTTGGGAAACCGGGTCGAACTTGTGGTCGTGGCAGCGGGCGCACTCGAGCGTGAGGCCGAGGAAGGCGGTGCCGAAAGTGGTGACGCGGTCGTTGACGTAGTTGATGCGGTATTCCTCCTCGACGGAGCCGCCCTCGGCTTCCTGCGCGTGGAGGCGGTTGAAGGCGGTGGCGAGGATCTGTTCGTCGGTGGCGGCGGGCAGGAGATCGCCGGCGAGTTGGTAGGTGACGAATTTGTCCCAGCGAAGATTTTCGTTGAAGGACTTGATGACCCAGTCGCGCCACGGCCACATGTCGCGTTCGCGGTCGACCTGGAAACCGTAGCTGTCGGCGTAGCGGGCGACGTCGAGCCAATCGGCGGCCATACGTTCGCCGTAGCGCGGGGAGGCGAGGAGGCGGTCGATCAGATTTTCGATCGCCGATTTTGGATTTTCGATGGAGGCGCGGGTGAAGGCGTCGACTTCGGCGGGGGTGGGCGGGAGGCCGGTGAGATCGAAGGAGAGGCGGCGGACGAGGGTGGCGGGATCGGCGGCGGGTTGGAGGGTGAGTCCGCGGCGGGCGAGGCCGGCAGCGGTGAAACGGTCGAGGGGATTTTCGATTTTCGATTGGGGATTTTCGAACGCGGGCGGGGTGACGGGGGCGAGGGATTCGAAGGCCCAGTGGGAGGCGTAGGGGGCGCCTTCGTCGATCCAGCGTTTGAGGATGGCGACTTCGGCGGGCGTGAGGCGGGCGAGTTTGGCGTCGGGCGGCGGCATCATTTCCTCTTCGTCGGTGCTAGTGATGCGGAGGAAGGCGTCGCTGTGGTCGCTCTTGCCGGGCACGATGGGCGAAGTGCCGTTGCGCTCGCGATAGGCGCCTTCCTTGGTGTCGAGGCGGAGTTTGCCTTTGCGGCCGGTCTCGTCGGGGCCGTGGCAGTGGAAACATTTGTCAGAGAGAATCGGGCGCACCTCACGCGTGAAGTCGACGGGCTTGGGCGCAGGGGCGGTGGACGGTGTCGCGCCGGCGGCGGAGACGGCGAGCGGCACGATGAGAAGGGCGAGGCAACGAGCGAGGGGTCCGAACGAAAGCACGGGGTTATCGGATAGGTTCGGGTGCGGCTGGCCAATCAAAACTTTTGGGCGACGCACGAGTGAACCTGCGCTGGACGCCGGAGGGGACGCGCGTCAGGTTCGCGGGCACTTTCACGATGTCGGCGTCGTGTGCGTCGCATCGCCTCTTACCCCGTTATGCGTGCTCGTTTTTTCTCCGTGATGTTGTGCGTGGTGGGTGCGTGGGCGGCATCGGTTCCGACGCGAGCGGCGGAGGCGGCGCAGGTCGGAACGGCGGCAGCGGCACGGGTGGCGCGCGAGGAAATTGCCGAGCTGCGGAGTGAGATTGCCCGGCACGATGCGCTCTATCACCGGCAAGCGGCGCCGGAAATCAGCGACGCGGACTACGACGCGTTGAAACGAAAACTGCGGGCGCTCGAGGCGGCGTTTCCGGACATCGCACGCGAAGTGCCGGCGGTCGCGGAGGTCGGCGATGATCGCAGCGGTTTGTTCAAAACCTATCGGCATCGCGAGCGCATGATGAGTCTGGAGAAGGCCTACACGGAGACGGAGCTGCGGGCGTTTGTGGCGCGGTTGGCGAAGGCGGCGGGGCGGAAGGAAGTCGCGTTTGTGGTGGAACCGAAATTCGACGGACTCGCGGTGAGCGTGACGTTTGAGAACGGACGGCTCGTGCGGGCGGTGACGCGCGGCAACGGCGTCGAAGGCGACGACGTGACGGGGCATGTGGCGGCGATTGCGGGAATGGCGCGGGAGTTGAAGCGCGGCGCAGGGATCGGAGCTGCCGATGTGCCGGCGATGGTGGAAGTGCGTGGGGAGGTGTATGTGCCGTTCGCGGAATTTCAGCGGGTGAATGCGGAACGTGAGGCGGCAGGCGAGGCGAAGTTTGCGAATCCGCGGAATCTCGCGGCCGGCACGCTGCGCCAACTCGATCCGGCGGAAGTTGCGCGGCGCGGGCTGGCCGTGGTGTTTTATGGGATTGGTGCGTGCGAACCACAGACGGCGCGGCCGGGGACGCAGCGCGGGTTGCACGAAAAAATTCGCGCGTGGGGTTTGCCGGGAGTGGGCGAGACATGGACGGCGACGGGCGCGGCGGAATTGTGGCGCGTGGTGCAGACGGTGGAGCAGGCGCGGGCGGGTTGGGCGTTTCCGACGGACGGCGCGGTGGTGAAGGTGGACGAGTGGGCGTTGCATCGGGAATTGGGTGTCGGGGAAAGCGCGCCGCGGTGGGCGGTGGCGTATAAATTTGCGACGGAGCGGGCGGAGACGCGGCTGCGGGCGATCACGATTCAGGTGGGACGCTCGGGGGTGTTGACGCCGGTGGCGGAGCTGGAGCCGGTGGTGCTCGCGGGCTCGAAGGTGGCGCGCGCGACGTTGCACAACCGCGACGAGATTGCGCGGCGCGATGTGCGCGTGGGCGATTTTGTTTACGTGGAGAAGGCGGGCGAAATTATTCCGGCGCTCGTGGGAGTGAACCGCGCGCGACGGCCGGCGGACGCGGTGCCGTTTGTGTTTCCGAAGGCGTGTCCGGCGTGCGGCGCGGCGGTGGTGCAGCGGGCGGGGGAGGCGGCGGTGCGTTGTCCGGGGGCGGCGTGTCCGGCGCAGTTGCGGCGGAGGATCGAGCATTTTGCGTCAAAGGCGGGCGTGGACATCGACGGGCTTGGGCCGGTGATGATCGATGCGCTGGTGGAGCGCGGGGCAGTGAGCACGTTGGCGGATATCTACCGGCTGCGGCGCGAGGATATTCGCGTGGACGGGAAGAGCGCGGGGAAGGCGGCGGACCGGTTGCTCGCGGCGATCGAGGCGAGCAAGCGCGCGGATCTCGCGCGGGTGATTTACGCGCTGGGCATTCCGCAGGTGGGCGCGGTGGCGGCGAGGGAATTGGCGCGCGAGTGCGGGAGCTTGGAGGCAGTGGTGGCGCTCGGGAACGCGGCGGTGCCGACGGGAGCGTCGACTGCGGTGCGGGCGGCGGCGGGGTATTTTGCCGAGGAGAAAAATCGGGTGGTGGTGGCGGAGTTGATCGCGGTCGGGCTGATACCGATGGAGGCGAGTGGCGGCGCGGCGGCAGCGGGAGAGGCGGGGCCGCGGAGGGTGGCGGGGAAAACGTTCGTGCTGACCGGGACGTTACAGACGCTGTCGCGCGCGCAGGCGACGGTGAAGATCGAGGCGGCGGGAGGGAAAGTGGGCGCGAGCGTGAGTGCGCGGACGCACTACGTGGTCGCGGGAACGGAAGCGGGCGCGAAGCTGGAACAGGCGCGGGCGCTGAAGGTGCCGGTGATCGACGAGGCGGAGTTGCTGCGGATGATTGAGGGTAAATAGGCCGATCAGGGTCTGCGGGGCATTTTCTCACTCGTGCGCTCCCCTTCGACCGCGGCGGGGGCCCGCGTTTGGGCGGACAATCTGCGGAGGTCTGTCACGGCGGCGGCAGCGAGGCGTCATTGAAACCGGCGAGCGGATTTTCTGATCCGCGGCCACTTTCCCGATGCGCGCTTTCTTTCTCTTTATGGTGGTAACCGGTGCGGTGCTGACCGCGGGACTTGCCCAACCGGCGAGTTTCGCCGTGCGTGACTACGGTGCGCGTGGCGACGGCGTGACGGCGGATACGGCGGCGATCCAGGCCGCGATCGATGCGTGCCACGCGCGGGGTGGCGGACGCGTTTATCTGCACAACGGGCGGTTTCTCGCGGGCACGCTGCGTTTGAAGAGCAACGTCATTTTGCACATCGAAGCCGGGGCCACGTTGCTCGGCAGCAAGAGCGTCGGCGACTATCCCAGCGTGGCGTCGCGGCATCCCAGCTACACGGGCGAACTCGTCACAGGGAAGATGTTTTTGCATGCGGAGGATGCGAGGAACATCGGCATCGAAGGCCGCGGGACGATCGACGGGAGCGGCGATGCATGGGCGGCGGGTCCGTTTGGCTCGCCGTCGTTTCACAGCCGGCCGCGGCTGTTGCATTTTGTCGCCTGCGAAAACGTGCAGATCCGCGGTGTCACGTTTCGGAATTCGGGCTCGTGGACGCTCTCGTTTCTCGAATGCCGCGACATGGTGCTCGACGGATTTCGGATCGAGAGCCGCGAGAATCCCGATATTGAGAAGCCGCGCTATGCGGAGGCCAAGGGGCGCAATTGCGACGGCGTCGACCTCATCGATTGCCAGCAGGTGCGGCTGACGAATTGTTTTATCAACAGCGGCGACGACGCGATCGTGTTGAAGAGTTTTTCACCGGACGGGGTGTGTCGCGACATCACCATCGCGAACTGTATCGTCAGTTCCAATGCGAGCGGCATCAAGCTGGGCACGGAGTCGGCGGGGGCGTTTGAGGACATCGTGGTGCAGAACTGCACGGTGTTTGACACGCGTTGCGAGGGGCTGGCGGTGCTCACGGTCGACGGGGCGCGGATCGAGCGGGTGAGTTTCTCGAATATCGCGCTGCGCAATATCAAGGGCGACGCGATCCTGGTGCGGCTGGGCGCGCGCGACCGGACTTATCGCAAGGACGCGGTGGTGAAGAAAGGAATGCTGCGCGACGTGATGTTTGCGCAGATCCAGGGCACGCGAATTTCATCGCTCGGCAACGCGCTGGCGGGCGTGCCGGGGCAAGCGATCGAAAATCTCGTGTTGCGCGACATCAACCTGGAGTTCACCGGCGGCGGTTCGACGGAAAGCGCGCGACGAAAAGTGCCGGAGAACGTGAAGGGCTATCCGGGCGTCAGCCTCTTCGGGACGCTGCCGGCCTACGGTTTTTTTGTGCGTCACGCGAAGAACCTTGTGATGGAAAATATCCGCCTCCGCTTCACCGAGGACGATCATCGTCCCGCGATCGTGTGCGACGACGTCGAAGGTCTCGCGCTCGCCGGGTTGACGGCGCGCACGCTGCCGGGGGTGGCACCGGTGGTGATGGTGAACTCGACTTGGGCTCCGGCCGGGACGTCGGTCGGCGCGGCCCGACAATAGGGGCGGGCGGACGCGGCGGAATTGCGCGGGCCTCAGGGCTTGGCGGACGCGGCCGGTGCTGGGTCGACCGCCGGGGCGGGTTCGGCGAGGAGGGCGGCGAGGCGTTGTTCCGTGGTGTCAGTGAACTGGGTGCCGCGGAAGCGGAGCACGCCGTGGCGGTCGATGAGGAGATGGTTCGGGAGGACTTTGATGCGGAAGCGTTCGGCGAGGGCGTTGTTCCAGCCGAGGCCGTCGAAGAAGACGGGCCAGGTCCAGTTCTGTGCGGTGACTAGGGATTGGGCGGCTTCGCGCGTGCGGTCGAAACTCACGCCGAGCACGGCGAGATCGCCGGCCGGATGGCGGGCCAGGGCGGCGGTGAGGCGGGTGAGCTGCGACGTGGACCCGGCGGCGGTGCCGGACCAGCAGGCGAGCACGACGACTTTGCCGCGGTAGTCGCGGAGATCGACCGCGCGGCCGTCGAGCGCGGTGAAACGGAGCTCGCAGGGCTGGCCGATCTGTTCGAGCGCGCGGAGGGTGGCAGCGATGGCGGGATCGTCGGGGAAAAGTTCGCGCAAGATCGGGATGGCCCGGGCGGGCGGTTGGTCGAGCGCGGCGCGGCCGAGGTAGTCTCTGGCGTAACGGGTGGCCAGATACGGGCGCAGGGCTTCGACGCTGCCGGTGAACTGTGCCTCTTCCCAGGGCACGCCCGTGCCGGCAGCCGCCCGAACGGCGCGCGGACCGGCTACGATCACAGCGAGCTCGGCACGATGCTCGGCGTTGAGTTTGGGATCGAGGGCGGCATCGGCGGGATTCCATGTCGCGGGGTCGCTGAGTTCCGGTTCGCGAAGAAGCTGACGGGCGCGGGCACCGATGATGCGGACCGGACCGTAGTAACTGCTGTCGGGGAAGCGGGCGCAGAATTCGCGGCAGGCAATTTGGAAAGTGAGACCGGCGGGACCCGGCTGCGGGCGGAGGGAGCGGAGTTTGTCGTGGGCGGCACGGGCGTCGTCGGTGGCGGCGAAGAGGGTTTGGGTGAGCGGGGCCGCAGCGGCGGCGGGCCGGTCGCGCGAACGGTCGGCGACTTGGCCGCCGCTGCGTTGGGCGAAACCGGCGAGGTAGTCGGCGAGTGGACCGAGGCCGACGGCGGCGCGGCGGGCGTCGACGCCCGCGGGGTCTTCAAGGGAATGGGCCTCCCACTCGCCGGCGTCGTTGCGGCGGACTTGGCTGCCGTAGAGCTGCTGGCCGCCTTCGCGGAGGCGAACGCGGTCTTCGAGGAGGGCGAGACTGGAGCCGCGCATTTCGTTTTCGGCGACGGCGGCGCGAGTGAGCGCGAGATATTTTTTCTGATACGCGAGGTCGGCGTGTTGCAGAATAAGAAACGCGGCCGAGGCGGCACGTTCTCCGACGACACTGCGTTTGGGCCAGCCGATTTCGGCGATGATGGTTTCCAGGCGGGCAATGTTGCGGGTGTCGCTCGCCGTTTGTTGCTTCCAGAGGTCGGCTATCTGTGGGGAATCTCGGCCGTGCTCGCGTTCGACCGCGGCCATTTGTTGGCGCTGCGCCTGATCGGTCTCGTGCATGGCCTCAAGTTCGGCGCGGAGGGCGGCGATGCGCTCTGCGGTGGCGGCCGCGGGAGGCGCGAGTGGCGCGGGCGAAGACGATTGGGCTGCGAACGAATGGGGCGAGACGAGCGCGAACGCGACGACAACGATGAGCGAGGTGAAGCAGGCGGGGGATTTCATGCGGTCGGGGCGTGAGAGATGGGACCGCGGTTGCGGGCGCGGGCGGACGGAAGGCGGCGCGGATCGCTACTTTTGGGCGACGGGACCGGGCGTGGCGAGGGGCGGGAGGCCGAGCTCGCGGCGGGCGCCGTTGATCACGCGGTCCCAGTCGAAGGCGGGGCCGGGGTCGGTCTTGTTGGTCTGAATGTGATAGTGGCCGATGACGCCGCCGTAGGTCTTGAGGGTTTCGTCGGGGAGTTTTTTCGTGACGAGTTTGCCGTCGGCGTCGCGCGGGTAGTCGCAGTTGATCTTGGGGAAAACTTTGCAGAGGGCCGCGGTGAGTTTGGTGAGGGCGGCGTATTGCTGCGGGGTGAGGTCGTATTGGACGAGCTCGGTGTTTTGAACGGTGCCGCGGACGGGCGTGGGGCGCGCGGGATGGCCGACGAAATTTTTTGTGTAGATCATCGGGTCTTTGATCGTGGGTGGAATCGTGATGGTGGGGCGGCCCTGGGCGTCGGGTTGATACCACGTGTTGAGGACCTTCATGTCGCCGGGCGGGTAGGCGCCCATGTTGGCGATCTCGACGCCGACGGAGCGGGTGTTGGAGGTCGTGGCGTGGAAGGCGCGCTCCTTGAGGTCGAGCGTTTGGTAAATCGTGCCGTCGATATCCAACATGAAATGGATGCTGAGGCCGCGGTGATCGTGGAGGACGTTGAAACAGGTTTTGCTGATGCCGCAGACGTCGTAGTGCATGACGAACTGGTCGACGACGTTGCGGAGGGTGGGGAGATCCCAGCCGCCACCCCTGATGCGTTCGAGGTCGGCGGGAGTGAGCGAAGGATCGCGGCGGAGACCGTAGCGCGCAGGGGACTTGAGGTCTTTGACGGCTTCTTTCGATTTTTCGAAGCTACTGTCGTCGAGGGGCGCGAAGCGGCGCTCGGTGCGGTAGGCGTCGTAGCCCTGCGGATCCATCCACGTGATGACGCGGGTGCCCGTGTGGAAGAGCTGGCCGGCGACGATGATTTCGTCGCCTTTGCGTTTGGCGGGGGAGCCGGGGCGGTGGAGGCAGCTCGTGGTGAGGAGGACGGCGGCGAGGGCGAGGAGGAGGCGGGAGCGGGAGAGACGAGGAGAGGGGAAGAGGGGGAGAAAAGAGGAGCGGGGGCGCGACATGGAGGGGAAGTGTGAGCGGGGAGCGTGGCGGAGCGGGGGGCGGGGGCTCAATCGTGAAACGGCGCGAGGCGACGGGTGGTTTTCGGCGTGTGCAGGGAGACGGAGACGGTTAGGGCTGAGGGATGAAAACATTATCCAGGTGGTTGGTGGTGATCGGGGCGATCGTGGGACTCGCGATGCCGGCGGCGAAGGGCGCGGTGATGCTCGGCAACGAGGTGCTCGCGGCGGAGGGGTTCAAGGTGCTCGCGGGGAAGCGCGTGGGGCTCATCACGAATCCTTCGGGGGTGAACCGAAAACTGGAGACGACACTGGATGTATTGCGGGCGGCGCCGGGGGTGAAGCTCGTGGCGTTGTTTGGACCGGAGCACGGAATCTATGGCGATGTGCCGGCGGGTGACAAAATCGCGAGCCGCACGGACGAGCGCACGGGATTGCCGGTGCACTCGCTTTACGGTGCCACGCGCAAGCCCACGGCGGAGATGCTCAAGGGACTCGATGTGGTGGTGTATGATTTACAGGATACGGGGTGCCGCTCCTACACGTTTGTCAGCACGATGGGTCTGGCGATGGAAGCGTGCGGGGAGGCCGGCGTGGAGTTTGTGGTGCTCGACCGGCCGAATCCGCTCGGCGGGGTGCGCATCGAAGGGACCCTCGTGGAGCAGGAGAAGCTGCGGTCGTTTGTGAGCCAGTGGAGCGTGCCCTACGTGTATGGCATGACGTGCGGCGAACTCGCGCAGATGATCAATGACCGCGGTTGGATCAAGAAAGCGTGCAAGCTCACGGTGGTGCCGATGCGCGGCTGGCAGCGCACGATGGTGTGGGCGGACACGGGGCTGCCGTGGGTGCCGGCGTCGCCGCATGTGCCGCGCGGGGATTCGCCGCTGTTTCAGGTGGCGACCGGCATGATCGGCGAGATCGGCAATGTGAACATCGGCGTCGGCCACACGTTGCCCTTCGAGTGCGTCGGGATGCCGAAGGTGAATCCGCACGCGCTCGCAGCGAAGCTCAACGGCTACGGACTGGCGGGCGTGAAATTTCGGCCGCTCACCTACAAACCGTATTACTCGGCCTACAAGGACGAGATCATCGGCGGCGTGCAGGTGTATTTCACGGACACGGCGAACGCGCCGCTGACGGCGATCAACTACTATGCGCTGGAGGCGTTGAAACAGGTGGCGGGGCGCGACGTGTTTGCCGAGGCGGTGAAGGCGAACAAGAAATTCGACATGTTCGACAAAGTGAACGGCACCGATGCCACGCGGTTGGCGCTGCAGGCCGGAAAATCGGCGGCGGAGATCGTCGCAGGATGGAAGGCGGGCGAGGACGCGTTCCGCGCAGATCGGAAGAGCTATCTCCTCTACTGAGCCATGCGTCCGGGACGAATGGTGTGGGCGGTGTGCGCGTTGGCGGTGTTTTTCACAACGGCGCGGGCGGATGAATTCGATACGCTGCGGCAGAAGTGGGCCGACATGCTCACGGGCGGGCCCGATCTGGCGACGACCAATGCGGCGATGGCGGCGTCCATCACGAGTCTCACCAATACGGCGAACACGCACTGGTCGTCGCTCAACAAATCCGCGACGCGGACGGCGCTCTGGGCGGATGCGGCGAGCACGACGGACTCTTCGCACCTGAGCACGAACTTCTCCCGGTTACGCGCGATGGCGCTCGCCTATGCGACGGTTGGTTCTGCGCTGCGCGGTAACGCGGCTCTCCGCGACGACACCCTCGCGGGCCTCGATTGGATGTATGCCAATCGCTACAACCCGTCGAAGGCGATCTATGACAATTGGTGGGATTGGGAGATCGGTTCGCCGAAGCTCTTCGTCGATGCGGCGACGCTTCTCTTTGCGGAGCTCAGCGCCACGCAGCTCGCGAACTATCTGCGGGCGGTCGAGAAATTCGTGCCGTCGGCGACGACGCAGGCGCCGGGTGGGTCCACGGGCACATTTACCGGGGCGAACCGCATGGACAAAATTTACGTCGTCGCGGTGCGTGGCATCCTGGCAAAGGACGCCGCGAAACTCCGCGCGGCGCGCGATGCGTTCAGCAACTTGTTCCTCTACGTCACGAGCGGCGACGGGTTTTACCGCGACGGATCGTTTATCCAGCACAACCGGCATCCCTACACGGGCAGCTACGGCGCCGCGCTGTTTGCGGCGATGGCGCCGATGCTCGCACTGCTGAACGGGCCCAATGCAGAAAGCGAAAACGGCTCCACGTGGCGCGTCACGGATCCGAATCTCGCGAATGTCTTCCGGTGGATCTACGAAGCTTACGAACCCACGATCTATCGCGGCGGCATGATGGCGATGCTGCAGGGGCGCGCGATCTCGCGCAGCAGCACGAGCGAACACGGAGTGGGGCACAGCATGATGCTGAATTTTCTGCGCGTCTCGGAACTCGCACCCGAGGCGGATCGCGTGCGCCTGCGCTCGCTCCTCCGCCACTGGGCCGACACCGACACGTCACGCAGCTTCGTCGGTTCGGCGCCGCTGCCGCTGATAGCGGGCGTGCAGCAATTGCTCGCCGATCCGACGATCGCGCCGCGTGCGGAGCTGCGCGGGAACTTTGTCTACGGCGCGATGGACCGCGTGGTGCACCTCGTGCCCGGATTCGGCGTCGGGCTGAGCCTTTCGTCCTCGCGCATCTACACCTACGAAAGCATCAACACGGAGAATCTCCGCGGCTGGCACACCGGGGACGGCGTGCTCTATCTCTACAACGGCGACCTCACCCATTTCAGCGATGCGTATTGGCCGACGGTGAATCCGCGCCGGCTGCCGGGCACGACCGTCGATGCGGCGCACACGCGTGCGAACGGCTCCGGGCAGAGCACGAATCCCTCGTATAACTGGGCCGGCGGAGTGTCGCTCGGACGTTACGGCGCCGCTGGCATGCAACTCGACGGTTGGAGCAACACGCTCTCCGCGAAAAAATCGTGGTTCATGTTCGATCACGAGGTGGTGTGTCTCGGCAGCGGCATTACGAGCACCGACAACCGGCCGATCGAAACCACGATCGAAAACCGGCTGCTGAGCACGGCGGGTAACGGCGCGTTTACAGTGGACGGCGCGGCGAAACCGACGGCGCTCGGGTGGTCTGAGACGCTCGACGCCCCGCGTTGGGCGCATCTCGCGGGGCGGACGGCGGCGGCGGATGTCGGCTACTATTTTCCCGGCGATGCGGCGGTGAAGGCGTTGCGCGAGACCCGCACCGGCGCGTGGTCCGACATTAACGGCGGCGGCGCGACCACGGCGATCAACCGCAACTATCTCACGCTCTGGTTCGAGCACGGCAGCAATCCCGCGAACGCCGCCTACGCGTATGTGTTGTTGCCGAACCGCAGTGCGGCTGAGGTGGCCGAGTTTGCGGCGGCGCCGACGGTGACGGTGTTGGAAAATTCGCCGGCGATCCAGGCGGCGCGCCACACGACGCTGGGGATCACGGCCGCGAATTTTTGGAACGACGGGCGCGCGGCAGTTGGCGGAATCACGGTCGACAAAAAAGCCAGCGTGGCGGTGCAGAATGACGGGGGCGGTTTTCTTGATGTCGCGGTTAGCGATCCCACGCAGGCCAATACTGGCACGATCACCGTCGAACTCGACACGGCGGCGATCTCCACGGTGAGCGTTGAGGCTGGCATCACCGTGGCGCAACTTGCGCCGACGCTGCGGCTCGCGATCAACGTGAACGGCGCCCGTGGGAAATCGTTCCGCGCCCGCTTTGCCACGGGGCAGAGCAAGCCCCCGGCCTCGCTCACGAATCTCTCGACGCGCGCCTACATCGCGACACGCGAGGACACGATCATCGCGGGATTTGTAGTCGGCGGCACCGGTGAAAAGAAACTGTTGCTGCGCGCGGTCGGGCCGACGCTGACGGCGTTTGGGCTGGCTGGCGCGCTGGCGAATCCGCGGCTTGAGGTGGTCGACAGCGCGGGCCGCATTCTCGCGACGAACGACGATTGGGGCAGCGCGCCAAATGTCGCGGAGCTCACGGCGGCGTTTCCGGTGGCGGGCGCGTTCGGTTTGGTGGCGGGCAGTCGCGACGCTGCGCTGCTCGCGTCGTTACCGCCGGGCGCCTACTCGGCGGTGGTGCGGAGCGGCGAGGCTACGGGTGGGGGCACGGCGCTCGTTGAAGTCTACGACCTCGCGCCGGACTCGACGGCGCGGCTCGTCAATTTGTCGGCGCGGGCCTATTCGGGCGCGGGAGAGCAGAATGCGATCGTGGGCGTGGCGCTGGGCGGCAAGACGCCGCAACGCGTGTTGGTGCGGGCGGCGGGTCCGGCGCTCGCGGTGTTTGGCGTGGCGGGGGCGTTGACCGATCCGCAGGTGAGGCTCGTCAATGCGGCGGGGGCGACGCTCGCGCAAAATGACAACTGGGGCAGTTCGGTGTTTTCCCCGGAGGTGAGCGAGGCGTCGACGGGAGTCGGGGCGTTTGCGTTTCCGGCGACGAGCAGAGACGCGGCGGCGTTGCTAACGATGAATCCCGGCAGCTACACGGCGCCGGTGAGCGGGGCAGGGACCGGCACTGGGCAGGTGCTCGTGGAGGTTTATGTGGTGCCGTGAGGGGGCGACCGATGGGGTTGAGGGCAGGGAGCTGGGCTGAGAGCGCAGCGCTCGATTGACGGTGCGGGAGGGTGAGCCGGGCGCGGAGACCGCGTTGTAACCAACGCGGCTACGGGTTTGGAGGGTGCGCTCGTGGCCTCGGTGTGGCGTCTGGTCCGGCGCGGGCTGAAGCGCCGCGCTACGGGGTGGCGGGGGCTTTTTTGCCGAAGTCGGCGGGGATTTTGAGGCGGGTGATGACGATGAAGGACGGGATGGTGCAGACGAGGACCCAGGCGAAGAATTTGATGTAGCCGATTTGATCTTCGATCCAGCCGGCGGCCATGCCGGGGAGCATCATGCCGAGGGCCATGAAACCGGTGCAGATCGCGTAGTGGGCGGTTTTGTGCGGGCCGTCGGCGATCATCATCATGTAGAGCATATACGCGGTGAAACCGAAGCCGTAGCCGAACTGCTCCACGGCGAGCGCGGAGCCGATCAGCCAGAGGCTCGTGGGCTGAAACAGCGCGAGGAGCAGAAACGCCACGATCGGCGAGTGCATCGCGAGGATCATCGGCCAGAGCATACGTTTCAGGCCGTAGAGCGAAATGATCCAGCCGCCGACGAGGCCGCCGACGGTGAGGGCGATGATGCCGACGGTGCCGTAGACGATGCCGACTTGTTGCGTGGTGAGGCCGAGGCCGCCGACCTCGCGTTTATCGAGCATGAAGGGCGAGAGGAGTTTCAGGGCTTGCGACTCGGCGAGGCGGTAGAGGAGCAACATCGCGAGCGCGGTGAGGATGTCGGGCTTGCGCAGGAAATGAGCGAAGACGGCGAAGAATTCTTTGACGTGGTTTTGTCCGCTGGCGGTGGAAACGTCGGCGGCAGGTTTCGGGAGGGCGAAGAAATGGTAGACGCCGACGACGAGGAAGATGGCGGCGAGGAGTCCGAAGACGAGCGACCAGGCCTGCGTGACGCTGCCGGTGGACGTGGTCCACAGGCCGGCGAGGTAGACGAGGCCGCCTTGGGCGGAGAGGGAGGCGAGGCGATAGAACGTGCTGCGCACACCGACGAAGGCGGCTTGCTGGCCGGGCGGCATCGCAAGTAGATAGAAGCCGTCGGCGGCGATGTCGTGGGTCGCGGAGCTGAAGGCCATCAGCCAGAAGACGGCAAGGGAGAGTTTGAAAAAGGTCGGACCGGGGAGCGTGAAGGCGACGAGAGCGAAGGCGATGCCGATGGCGAACTGGAGGGTGACGATCCAAAAGCGTTTCGTGCGGAAGAGATCCACGATCGGCGACCAGAGCGGCTTGATGACCCACGGGAGGTAGAGCCAGCTGGTGTAGAGGGCGATGTCGGTGTTGGAGATGCCGAGGTTTTTATACATCACCGTCGATAGGGTCATCACGACGACGTAGGGAATGCCCTGCGCGAAATAGAGGCTGGGAATCCAGGCCCACGGGTTGCGGGAGGAGGCGGGCGCGGTGGCGGGGGCGGGCGTCTGGGTGGGCGAGGACATTTTTTTGAGGAGCGAAAATCAGGGACCGGGCCGCGGAGAGGGGGTGGAACTGCGAAGAATTTTAACCACGGATGGCACGGATGAACACGGATGCGATGACCGGAAACGGAACGAAGTATGGCCCACGGAACACACGGAATACACGGAAAACAGAGCGGAGGGAGAGAGGCGGACGGGAGCGCGGACTGAAGCGCCGCGCTAGGTGAGGAGGTGGGCTCGGCGTTTGAGGGCGAGGACGCGGGTGCAGGATTCGTCGATGCGGGATTCAGGTATCCGGCCGGCGGTGACGGCGCGTGCGAGGATGTCGATGGCGCGGACGGCGATGTCGGGGTTGTAGCTGAGGTTGTTGCCGAAACAGAGGACGTCGATGCCGGCTTCGATGGCGAGGGGGACGGAGTTTTCGAGGCCGTAGTGGCTGGAGATGGCTTTCATCTCCATGTCGTCGCTGGTGATGACGCCGGTGAAACCAAGTTTTTCACGGAGGAGGCCGGTGATCACGGCGCGGGAGAGGGTGGCGGGGCGGTCGGGGTCGAGGCGGGCGTTGAAGACGTGGGCGCTCATGATCACGTCGCAGAGGCCGGCGGCGATGAGGCGTTGGAAGGGGATGAGTTCTTTTTCGGACCAGGTGGCGGTGACGTTGACGAGGCCGAGGTGGGTGTCGCCGGTGGCGCTGCCGTGGCCGGGGAAGTGTTTCGAGCAGGTGAGGACGCCGTGGGCGCGGTGGGCGCGGACGAATTCGGCGGCGTGGCGCGCGACGGCCTCGGGATCGGCGGAGAAGCTGCGGCGTTTGCCTTTGATGATCGGGTTGTCGGGGTGGGCGTCGAGGTCGACGACGGGGGCGAGGTTGAGGTTGAGGCCGTGGGTGGCGAGCGTGTGGGCGATGCTGGCGGCGTGGCGGTAGGTTGTCGCCGGATCGTCGATACGGCCGAGTTCCTCGTGGGAAATGCTCTCGGGGAAACCGTAGACGGGCTTGAGGCGATTTACGCGGCCGCCCTCTTGGTCGATGGAGGTGAGGAGCGGGATGCGGGCGTGGGATTGGAAGTTCGCGAGGAGGTCGCGGACTTGGGCGGGGGACTCGATGTTGCGGCGGCCGGCGGAGCCATCGACCATTTCCTGGTCGAAGAGGATGACGCCGCCGATGCCGAGTTCGCGGATGTCGCGGATCGCGAGAGCGCATTCGGCGGGGTGGCAGCCGCGGAAGCCGACGTTAAGCAGCTGGGCGATTTTTTCGCGGAGCGTGAGCGAGGCGAGAGCGGGCGCGGGCCGGAGCGGTGGCGTGGGCGCGGCGGGAACAGGAGACGAGGAGGACATGGCGGGCTCCTGAGAGAGAAAGAAGAACGAGAAAGAGGAAAGAGAAAGATGGGGCGGGTGGGGCGGGGTTGAGCGGACAGCGAAGGCTGGGAATGGAGACTGGGCGGCGTGAGGATGGGCGCTTTCAGCACACTCGCCGGTAGAATTATTTTTTCACAGAGGACACGGAGGAGTCACAGAGCTTCACAGAGTAAGACAGGGTGGAGGGCTCCTTCGCTTCTTTGGCGGAACTGGGTGAGCACTGTGAAAGGGAGTTTCTGCGCGAAAATATGATGGATTCGGGCTGGGGGCGCGGAACGAGCGGGCTGGCTGCCCGCTCGTTCACGGGCAAGAGGCCCGTGCCACACCGGCGAAGAGCGGGACGATACCAACGTCCCTTGAAATACAGACGCAAACCCACGGGCGGGACGCCCGTGCCACGTCGCGGAATCGTCCGGAAATAAGCGGACGTTGGGATGACTGGTTTGAGTTGCGCGCGCTAGAAACTCGCGCGGACGCCGACAACGACGCCACGGGCGGCGAGCGGGGCGAGGTCCTTGAGGAAGGATGTGTGCGGGCGGGCCTCGGTGTTGGTGAGGTTGGTGGCGCGGACGAAGAACTCGGTGCTCAGGTGGCCGAAGTCGACGGTGCGGCTCACGTGGGCGCTCACGAGGGCGTAGCGGGCGGTGGGCGCTTCGTTGGGCGCGACGCGGTTTTGCGCGGAGTAGAACTGGCTCTCGAGACCGGCGCTCCACGCGGCGGTGCTCCAGAAGAGGCCGGCGCCGGTGCGGGCGGCGGGAATGCGCGGAAGATCGCGACCGCCTTCGCGGGCGCGGGTGAGATCGGCGGTGAGGCGCAGGTCGAGTTGCCAGTCGGGGCGGTCGTGGAGGTGCCAGACGGTTTCGACTTCGAGGCCCCAAAAACGAGCGTCGCGCTGGACGTAGTTGTAAGCGGGCAAGGCGGCCGCGGCGTCTTCGTGATCGAGCTGGGCGAACGCGAGGGATTCGGGATCAAGGAAGGTCCAAGCGTCGTTTTGCGCGACGGCGACGAGGCCGGTGGGTTGTTCGAAGATGTAGCCGTTGAAACGATTGGTGAACGCGGTGACGGCGCCGGTGACGAAGCCGGTGCGACGGCGCAGGCTGACCTCGGCGCTGAGGGAGCGCTCGGCGCGGAGGGAGGCGTCGCCGATCTCGAAGCTCTGGGTGCCGGCGTGCGCGCCGTCGGCGTAGAGCTCCTGGGCGTTGGGGGCGCGGCCGGTGTGGGTGACGGAGAACGCGAGCGCGTAGTCGGGGGAGAGTTTCCAGACGCCGCCGGCGGAGCCGCTGAATTCATCGTCGCGGCGGGCGGAGTGACCGGTGGCGGCGATTTTGGTGCGTTCGACGCGTCCGCCGAATTGCCACGAGACGGGGCCGGCGGCGAGTTCCTCGAAGGCGAAGAGCGCAGTGGTGTCGGTGCGCGAGGGCGGGAGAAACGCTTCGTCGCCGACGGCGGCGAAATCGCTGCGGGACGACTGGAGGCCGAGGGCGCCGGTCAGGGGTTTGGCGTCACCGTGGAGGAGTTCGAAGCGGGCGTCGTGGCCGCGGTTGGTGAACGTGGTGCCGATGGCGCCGTCGGGCTCGATCTCGGTGTGGCGATAGCGGCCGTGGCCGAATTTGAAACGCAGGCCGCGCACGAAAGCGGTGTCGCCGGCGTCGCCGTGCCACTCGCCTTGGACGTCGGTGCGGCGCTGGCGCAGATCGATGCGGACGCCCTCGGCTTCGGCGGCGGGGGCGGCGCCCGGCGTGGGGGCGGCGGCCTCGTGTTCGTGGGCGTGGCCGGGGACGCCGTAGTCGGAATCGAGGCCGCTCAGGCTGACGCCGAGGTGAAACGTCTTGGAAACGTAGGACACGCCGGCGGCGCTGCTGCGCGTGGTGAGACCGCTGTTTGGGAGGCGGCCGTGCGCGAAGTCAGGGGCGGGCTCGCCGTGTTCGCGGGCTTCGGCGGTTTCCTCGGCGCGGACGCGGGCGCTCTCGGCGAAGCCGGGGATGCGGAGGTTTTGCGCCGTGCGGCGGAAGCCATCGAGGTGGAAGACGAGCGCGCGGTCGGCGGCGGGGCGAATCGAGAAGTCGAATACGCCGCCGCCGGCCCACTCGTCGGCCGGGGAACCGCGGCGGATTTCGACGGAACCGCGGGCGGTTTCGGTGGGGAGATCGGTCTCGATGCGGTGGGTGATCACGTTGACGACGCCGCCGACGGCGTTGCTGCCGTAGAGAAGCGAGGCGGGGCCGCGGACGACCTCGATGCGTTCGACGAGGAACGGCTCGACGCTCACGGCGTGGTCGGGGCTGGTGACGGACGCGTCGAGGGTGCCGACGCTGTTTTCGAGGAGGCGGATGCGGTCACCGCCGAGGCCGCGGATGATGGGGCGGCTGGCGCCGGGACCGAACGAGGTGGCGTGGATGCCGGTCTCGGCAGCGAGGGTGTCACCGAGGGAGGCCTGTTGTTTCAGGCGCAGCGAACGACCGCTGAGCACGGTGGTGGCCTGGGCGAGGTCGGCTTGGTTGCGCTCGAACGGAGCGACCGAGGTGACGAACTGATCGAGGGCGACGATGCCGTCGGAGTGCGAAGAGGCGGTGGGGGTGTGCGAGTGGGCGGAGGCGGGCGGCGGGGGCGGGGCGGTTTGGGCCTGGGCGGCAAGCGCGGAGAGCAAGCAGCCGAGAAGGAGAGAGGGAGGGACAGAGAGACGGAGAGACAGGGAGACGGAAGGACGCGGAGAAAGGAAAGAGGGCATGATGAGTCTGGGTTGAACGAACGGAACGGTGCGCGGGACGCGGGAAGGCGCGGTCGGAGACGGCGCGGGCGCGGCGCAAAACAACGGCGGTCACAGATCGCCGTTACGAAACAAGCAGGGGTTCAAACCGACGGAGGGCCGCGCTCCGGTTGTCGGAGGTAGTGCGGCGGGGAGACAAAAATTTCGCGGGCGATGCTCGGGGCGAAGGCGCAGGCGGTGAGCGAAGGGGCGGGGGCCGAGAGGGGGGCGGGGGGGGCGTCGGCGCTGAGGGCGAAGAGGACGATCGGGCAGGATTCGTCGTGCTCGGTGTGGGTGGCGTCGTGGAGGTGTTCGTGCAGCTCGGGGCTCGCGGCGAAGGCGGTCAGGGCCAGCACCAGCAGGACGCTGCCGGCCGCGATGAAGCGGCGAGCGAGGTCGAGGAGGGTGGTGCGGCGGGCGAGTGACATGCGACGTTGTTGAGAGAGAAGGCGGCGATTATGGCAGAGTCGTCAAGGGGGTGGGGCCGTGGATGAAATTCACCGCACGTTAAGACGTGCGGCTACGGCTGGTGGGCTATTGGGCGAGGCGGACGTCGTAGAGCCACCATTGGCCGGCGCGTTGCTCGATGCGGCCGAAGAGGCGGCGGCCGAGTTTTACGGTGGCGAGGACGGAGGGATCGGCGCGGAATTCGTGGGTGCCGGCGAAGAGGAGGCCGGGGAGTTCGTCGTGGAGGATGTGAAGCGTGCCGCGCTCGGGGGAGATAGCGGCGGCGGCACCGCGGATGGAGTAGCCGACGAGTTGCTCGGGCGTGGGGGCGCAGTCGCAGTTGCCCTTGGCGGTGAGGAGTTCGCCTTCGGTGACGGTGACGAGGAGTGTGCGGAGAGCGGTGTCGGTGGCGAAGGCGGCCATCAGTTGCACGGACGAGGTGCCGCCGGCGTAGTCGCGGAGGAGGGCGAGGCGCGGCATCGTTTTCGTGGATACGGTGCCGGCGGGGGCGAGGGCGAAGGGTTCGTCGGTGGCGAAGTCGGGCGTGATGCGGCGGAGCCAGAGGCTGCCGTCGGCGCCGAGCCAGACGACGAGGATCGCGCCGTCGCGGAGGATGAGGGTGTCGACGTGACCGGCGGGTTTGGTTTCGTCGAGACGGAGCGGGAGGAGGAAACGGGCGCCGGCGTCGGGCGAGTAGGAGGTGAGGATGCGCGGGTCGTTGTCGGCGGCGGTGAACCACGTGGCGGCGACGCGGCCGCCGTCGTTGGCGAGGCGCGGGCCGTTCATGGGGCAGGCGGCGAGGCGCCAGTCGTCGTTGTTGAGGGTGCGGGGTTCGTCCCAGGCGTTGCCGCGGAAACGGGCGGTGCGGATGTCGCGGACTTCGGTGTCCGTGCGGCCCCGATAAGCGAGGAGGGCGCCGCCGTCGGGGAAGGCAGTGAGGGCAGTGGGGCAGCAGTCGCAGACAGAGGCGTCGATGAGGGTGGTGCCGGAGGGGGCGGGACCCGGAGATGGGGAGACGGAGAGAGGGGGAGAGAGGGAGACGGAAGCGTCCAGTAGGCGGGCGTGGAGTTGGGTCGTGGCGGACGGGCGGTTTTCGAGCCAGGCGGCGAGGACGCGGCCGTCGGCGAGGCGGACGAAGGAGAATTTCTCGACGCCATGGCCGGCGTGGGGCCACTGGGTGGGCAGACTCCACGTGGTGCCGCGGTCGGAGGAAGTGGTGACAAGAGCGCCGCCGCGGCCATCGGTCCAGACGACGGTCGCGGTGCCGCGGCCGTCGTGGACGAGTTGAGGGAAGTCACCGGAGCTGGCCGGAAGGTCGGCGCGCTCGGCGATGGTGCGGGCGGCGGACCATTTTTGAGCGGGGGCGTCGTAGGTGGCGAAGCGGAGGCGGTTGGGCGTGGGCGGGGAGGTTTTTTTCGCGGCGGGCGCGGAGGACTCGACCCACGTGAGCCAGTGCGTGCCGTCGGGCGCTTTGGTGAGGGCGGCGCCGACGGAGTGTGGGCCGGCGGGCGAGGTGAGTTGGACGACGGAGGGACGCGGGGCGGGTTTCTCTTCGGCGGCGCGGGCGACGGCTGAGAAGGAGAGAAAGAGAGAAAGCGAGAAGAGGAGACGGGACGCGGTGCGCATGGCGGGCGGGGGCAGAGAGGGGACGGCGGATTTCGCGGATTTGTTGCTCGGGAAAGATGCGACGAGGGAAAAAGGCGGACTGAAGTCCGCCCTACTGGCGGCGGCGTTGCAACAGGGTGACGCCGAGGAGGAGCACGAAGGAGAGGACGAGCAAGAGGGCGGCGAAGGTGTGGGCCTGGGGGTAAGCGAGTTTTTGGACTTCGTCGTAGAGGGCGATGCTGGCGACTTTGGTGACGCCGGGGACGGAGCCGCCGATCATGAGGACGACTCCGAATTCGCCGAGCGTGTGGGCGAAAGCGAGCGTAAGGCCGGCGGCAATACCGCGCCAGGCGAGCGGGGCATGGAGGCGGACGAAGACGCGGGCGGGGGTGGCGCCGAGGGCGGTGCCGGCATCGAGGAGTTCGCGGGGGACGGCGCGGAGGGCGGCTTGGAACGGCTGCACGGCGAACGGGAGCGAGTAAAACACGGAGGCGATGACGAGGCCGGTGAAAGTGAAGGCGAGCGGGGCGCCGGTCGCGTCGCGCCACCAACTGCCGGGCGGGTGGTGGGGCGAGAAGGCGACGAGTAGGTAGAAACCAATTACGGTGGGCGGGAGGACGATGGGGAGAGCGACGAGGGTTTCGATGAAAGGGGCGAAGCGGGTGCGGGTGGTGTTGAGCCAGTGCGCGAGCGGGAGGCCGAGGAGGCCGAGGATGAGCGTGGTGAGCGCGGCGAGACGCAGGGTGAGCCAGAGCGATTGCCAGAGCGGCGGGGGGAGACCGAGGAAGGTGGTGGCGGTGTCGGGCAAGGCGGGCGCGGGAGGGTGGGCGGAGCGTTTCGAGAAAGAGGAGAGGGGAGCGGGGAACGCTCAACGTTCAACGTCGAACGCTCAACGTCCAAGTGGGGGCGGTGGCGGTGCGCGCGAGTTGGGGCGGGTCGAGTGCGAGGGAGAATGGGGAGATGGCAAAACGAGACGGGGGCGTCGCGTCCCCAGCGCGCGGTGGATGGGGCGGGGGCGGTGGAGAAAACCGGGGGGCGGGGGTTGGCCCGCACTCAGCAAATTCGCTCGCAGAATTTTTTTGTCACAGAGGACACGGAGGAGTCACGGAGTATCACAGAGTAAGGCAGGTTGCAGGGCTCGGTCACCTCTGCGGCGGAACTCTGTTTAGTCTGTGAAACGAAGTTTCGTTACGAACTTGCGAGGGAGGCGAGTCAGCGGGCGGGGAGGACGAAGCCGTAGCGTTCGAAAATTTTGCGGGCCGCGGGCGAGCGCAGAAATGCGAGGTAGCGCATGGCGGCGGGGTTGGCAGCGCCGCGGGTGGTGAGGACGGCGGCTTGTTCGAGGGGATCGTGAAGTGTGGCGGGGATTTCCAGCCAGCGGCCGGGCTCGCGGAGGCTGGGCGAGAGGACGAGGGCGAGGGCGACGAGTCCCGCGTCGGCGTTGCCCGTTTGGACGAACTGGGCGGTTTGGGCGATGTTCTCGCCGAGGACGAGTTTGGGCGAGGCGTCGGCGGAGAGGCCGAGGCGGTCCAGCGTTTGTTGAGCGGCGCGGCCGTAGGGCGCATGGGCGGGATTCGCGATGGCGAATTTTTTCACGCGCGGGTCACGAAGGGTCGCGGCTAGATCGGTGAGGGCGAGATCGGTGCGCGTGGTCCAGAGCACGAGGCGGCCGACGGCGTAGGGCGTGAGGCTCGCGGGGTCGGCGAGGCGGGCATCGATGAGGGCGCGCGGGTAGCTGAGATCGGCGGAGAGGAAGAGATCGTAGGGCGCGCCGTTTTTGATCTGGGCGAAAAAGTTGCCGGAGGAACCGGTGGCGACGGTGAGCGTGGTGGTTTTTTCAGTTTTCGATGGCGGATTTTCGATTTGGAGAAAGGCGGCGTTGAGGGCGTCGAGGCAGGAAATGAGGTCGCTGGCGGCGGCGAGGGAGACGGTGGGGGCGGGGGCGGCGCGAACGACCGCTGGGCGAGCGGCGAGGGCGAGGAGAAGGACCAAGGTCCACGGGCCAAGGACCACGGAGGAGAGATGAAGGAACGTCGCGTGGAGGGGCGAGGACGGGGGGCGGTGTATCATGGTTGATCGATTTCGATCTGCTCGCCGCCAATCTTGAGGCCTCGGAGAAAATCCAGTTCGTCGCTGTCGCGGCAAATCGTAGTCAGGCCAACTTCGCTTCCGTCCTTCCCCGTGACGAACTCGACGGATGCAATCGGCAAACTCAGTGCTAGTCCCGAGTTGAACCTGATTTTCATCGTCATGCCTTTTTTGACGACACCGCTTAAGATGTCGCCGCTTATGACGAACACCCGGCGGCTCGGAATTGCGAAGCTGCAGGTCGCGTGAAACTGAGCAGACATGCTTGTCTTGCTAGCGTTGCGATGCCCCGCGCCCGACGAGAGGCGTGTTGCTCCGCTCGAGACGTGGCTCGGGTTTCATCGAAGGACGGTAAAGCTCCATGACTCGGAATCGCACTCGAATTCCTCATCTCGAAAATAGAAGAGAAAATGCTTTGGCGCTTCGGCACCCGCCCTAATTTCAATCCAATCGTTCGGACAATCTTGAAGAAGTAATTCGCCCCGCACTTCATAAAATTCTCCCCACGCAGGCGCGAGCTTGCTGAAACGACACTGGCCTCTATGCCAGCCTTCGTCGTTTACTTTGCCGCGACGAAACCGACTACAATTCCGGAACCGGAGCTGCCCGACGTCGTCTTCTTTGAACTGCCGAAACTCGAATGGATTGAGCAGGAATGACAAAACAACATCGCGCTCCCATACCTGCACCTGTGGGTTCGGCGCGTTGGGTTCCGCGTTCCAATTGCCGTTCAACTTCACGAATTCGGTGCTCATTTTTGTTTAGATCTGTCCTAGCGGAGTGACTCACCAAAGTTGAAGTAAGTCTGATCACCTTCGGAACTCAGATTTTGAGATGCGCGAGGAGGGTGCGCTCTTCTTCGGCGGGGAGGGGGTCGCCGTCGACTTCGAGGATGCGGCGGGCGAGGGGTTCGAGTTGCTCGGCGGGGACTTCGACGACGCCGCGGCCTTCGCGCCACTGGATCACGGGGAGGCCCCAGGCTTTGTTTTCGAGGACGACATCGGCGAAGGCTTTGCGCATCGCGCGGAGGGAGCGGCGGGTTTCCTCGGTGGGCGTGTAGGCCGGCTGCCCCTGAAGCGTGAAAGGATCGGCGGCGGGCATGATGCGGACGTTGCCGGACTGCTCGATGAAGGCAAGGCGGGCGGGGTCGACGACGGTGAGGACACCGTCGATTTCTTCGGCGACGAGGTGCGGGTGAGGGCCGGTGTTATCGAAGAGGCGCCAGTAATGGACGAGCAGGCGGTAGTGCTCGGCGAGGTAGCGGAGGCCGACACGGAAGCGGCGTTGTTGAACGTCGTCGGGGATATTGTGGCCACCTTTGGTGACGCGTTGGCGGACGAGATTGCGCGTGAGGTCGAGGTCGGGAATCCAGAGGAAATCGAGGCGGATGCGGTAGCCGGCGGCGCGGAGATCGGCGAGGAAGGGAACGTAGCCGTAGCCGGAGAGCGTCGTTTCGAAGGCAAAATCCTCGCGCCGGGCGGAGAGGTCACGCAGGCGCTTGAGCATGATGCGACCGGCTTCGAACGCGGCGGTGTCCGGGGAGAAGGGCGAGAGGCCGGCGGCGATGAGGTCGGCGTTTACGAATTCGCGGCAGCGCATTTCCTGGGGGAGGAAACGGCGGACGTAGGTCGTTTTTCCGGCGCCGTTGGGGCCGGCGATGACGAAGAGGTTCGGCATGGGGCGGGGGGCGCGGAGGGGGAACTAGCCCGCATTCAGCGCACTCGCGGAAAGCATTGTTTTTTCACAGAGGACACGGAGGAGTCACGGAACTTCACAGAGTAAGGCAGGGCGCATGGCACCTTGGCCTCTTTTGCGGAACTCGGTGAGCTCGGTGAAAGGGAGTCTCTTCGCGAACGGGTGATGGATTCGGCCGAGAATAGGAAGGGGCGAAGCGCGGGCGGATGAAGCACGGGCGGAAGCTCCGTGCTACGACGGGAGGCGACTACTTTTTCGCGGCGGGCTTTACTTCTTCGAGGACCCAGCCGGTGGCTTGGCGGGACATGAGGCCGGTGATGGCGTCGCCGGCTTTGAAGGTCTTGAGGGCAGTCGCGTCGACTTTGAACATCATCGTCATCGCACGCATCACGCCGGGGATCTCTTCGTGTTTCACCATGAAGGCGGATTTTTCGGTGAGGACGGAGGTGATCACACCGCGGAGCGCGTGGCGTTTGGGGGCGGCGGGGGCTTCGGCGGGAGCGGCTGATTTTTCCGCGGCGGAAAGCGCGGCGGGGGAAAGGACCAAGGCGCAAGGACCAAGGACCAATGCGAGGCGCAGGGCGGGGAGGAGGCGGGATTTCATGGAGTGGGCGGAGAGGATGAGATGGAGAGATGGAGAGAGGGGGAAAGGGAGAGAGGGGGAGAGGGAGAGATGGAGAGAGGGAGAGAACGGAGAGGACGGTTAGTGGGCGGCGAGGGCGGGGGCGATGCAGAATTCGAGGGGGATAGGGGAGGAGTTGAGGGTTGAGAGCTGAGAGTTGAGAGCGCCGGAAGGAGTTTTGGTGACGGAGAGGGCGGTGGGGCGCGTGAGGGTTTTGGGGTCGAGTTCGAGGAGGCGGACTTGGTTGGTTTCGCCGGGGTAGGTGAACGACATGACGACGCGGCCGGAGGGGCGGAGGGCGGCGCGGGGGAAGCCACTGGAGCGGGCTTGCGAGCTGTCGGCGACGAGCTGGGGGGCGGAGAGTTTGCCGTCGGGCCAGAGGCGGCGGGCGTAGATGCCGGCGGCGTTTTCGGCGGTGCCCATTTCCATCCAGAGAATGAGCGCGGTTTGGTCGGCGAGCATGACGGTCTCGAGGCGGCCCATGGGGCGGCCGAGATCGACGACGAGGGGATCGGTGAAGGTGCGCGCGGAATTGGCGGAGTAGCGGGCTTGGACGCGTGGGGTGCCGTTGGCGGCGGTGAACCAGGCGATGGCGACGGCGGGGCCGCGGGTGTCGGCGGCGGGGCCGTTGACGGGGCAGGCGGGGATTTTCCAGAGATCGTCCTTGAGGGTGGCGGGAGTGGACCACGTGCGGGAGGCGAGGTCGAAGGTGGCGAATTTGTTGTCGCGGATTTCGTCGCGGGTGTGGCCGCGGTAGGCGGCGAAGACGCGGTCGCCGGGGAGGACGGCGAGGGTGTTTTGGCAACAGGTGCAGACGTCGGGATCGACGGTCCATTCGCCAAGGGAGGTGCCATCGGGCGCGAGGAGGCGCGCGAGGAGTTTCATGGACGGGGCGTAGGGGGCGTTGGGATCGCGCGGGGGGCGAGGGGCGTTGGGATCGCGTTTGACGTTGGGATCGCGCTTGGGACGGGGAGCGGCGTGGGGGTCGCGGACGCGGGCGCTTTCGAGCCAGACGGCGAGGGTGCGGCCTTGGCTGAGCGGGGCGAGGGCGACGAATTCGTGGCCGAGGCGCGCGGGCGTGCGCCAGGTGCGGCCGCCGTCATCGGATCGTGAATACCAGCCATCGTAGCCGCCGGCGTCGGGGGCGGATTTTTGGAACCATTGGGCGGTGAGGGCGCCATCGGTGCCGACGGCGAGGGACGCGAAGTCGGCCCAGTTTTCCATGAGGAGTGGGGTCGTGACGATCGGGCGCGGCGAGGAGAAGGCGGTGGCGCCGGGGGCGAGGGTGGCGTGCCAGAGGGTGCGTGCGGCTGGTTCAACTACGGGCGCAGAGGCGGGCGCGGGGCCGTAGTAGGTGAGGTGCAGTGTGCCGTCGGGGGCGGCGGTGAGGTTGGCGCAGTGGGAATTGGCGGAGGCGGGAGTGGGGAGGGTTGTAGAGCTGAGAGTTGAGGGCTGAGAGCTGAGAGGCGCGGAGGGCTGAGCGGCGAGGACGAGGGCGGGGAGGAGCGCAGCGAAGAGGAACGGGAGCGGGAGTTTCATTGGAATATTTGGCCGCGGATGGCGCGGATTGGGCGGATTTAGGGAGACGCGGTTGGTCTAGCCGAGATTTTGCCTGCTCAGAGTGACCAGATTTTTTTCACAGAGGGCCTGGAGCCCAGCCCACAGAGGACACAGAGCGGACACAATGTTTCGCTCCGCGACCTTGGTGTAGATTTCCGGGTGCATGGTGACGCGTGGCTTGGATTGATCGTGGCTTGGAGCAGCCGGTTCAGGGGCGGGGTTTGGGGAGGTATTTGAGGAAGTTGTCGGGCATCCAGGTGGAGCCGTCGACGCGGTGGAGGATTTTTCCGTCGGGGCCGATGAGGAGAGTGGCGAGAGTGTGTTTGAAGATGTTGTCGCCGGGCTCGGCGATGACGCCGAATTGGGTGAGGAGATCGCGGATGGCTTTTTCGGGGCCGGTGAGGAAGGAAAAGTTCTTGGTGTCGATGCCGCGCTCGACGGCGTATTTTTTCAGGATGGGCGGAGTGTCGTAGGCGGTGTCGAAGGAGATGGAGACGAGTTCGAGATTGGGGATGCGCTGGGTTTTGGCGGCGGATTGCAGGGCCATCATTTTCGCGGTGGAGGCGGGGCACATGGTGGCAACGGGGCAGCGCGTGAAGATAAAGTTGAGGACGACGTATTGGCCGCGGAAGGTGTCGAAGGAGACGGCGCGGTTGTCCTGATTGAAGAGCGTAAACGAGGGCGCTTTTTCGCCGACGTCGCGGTAGGCGTTTTTGCCGCGCGTAAAGGTGTCTTGCCGGAGTGCGAGCGCGGCGGCAGCGACGGCTTGGTCCTCGGGAGAGTTGAGGAGTTTAAAATCGGTGAGCGGGAAAATGCCGTCGATGGGCGGGCCCATGGTGGCGGTGAGGCGTTGGCCTTCACGCACGGTGGCGAGGTCGAGGCCGGCGACGGAGAACTCCATCGTCATCGCGGGCATGTAGCCGGGGATTTCCTCGTGGTGGATGAGGAGGACTTTGCGCGGGAGATCGAGGCCGACGATTTCACCGCGGATGGGGTAGGTTGCGGCGGCGGGGGAGGAGGCGGAAGGGGGAGCGGGGGAGGATGCGGTGGTGGCAGAGGGCGGCTCGGTGCGGGTGCAGGCGGTGGCGAGGAAGAGGGCGGAGGCGAAGAAGGGGAGACGGAGAGAGGGGGAGAGAGGGAGACGAGGCATGGCGCGGAGAGCTGAATTTTATACCACGGATAACACGGATTGAACGGATGAGGGCGGCGGAGGTCCCGCCTCTCACGAGGCGGGACCTACGTGAGGGGCGGGAGAACGAGAACGATTGCGAGGAACGAGAGCGATTTTTAGAACGAGGTGCGGATGCTGAGTTCGGCGGTGCGGGGATCGGAGAGGCGGCGCATCGTGGTGCCGGCGACGGTTTGGTAGGTTTCGTCGAGGAGGTTGCGGCCGCGGAGGGTGAACGTCGTGCGGCGGTAGGTGTAGCTCGCGGAGGCGTCGAGGACGACGTAACCGTCGGCGACGACGGAGTTGTTGGTGTTACCGAAGCGGTCGCTGACGTAACGGGGGCCGCCGCTGAGGGCGAAGCCGTTGGTGAAGCGTTTCGCGACGAAGAAATTCGCGACCCACTCGGGAACGTTGCTCGGGCGTTTACCGGCGCGGGAGATGATGCCGGTGCCGAGGTTTTCGTTGAAGTCGGCATATTCGGAATCGGTGAAGGCACCGTTGAGCTCGACGCGCCAGCCGTCGCCGGGGGAAACGGCGAGGGCAGCTTCGATGCCCTGGGATTTCTGCGCACCGATCTGCTGATTGGTGCGGATGCCGGTGACGGGGTCGGTCGTGCTCGTGAGGAGATCTTTTTTCAGGAGATCGAAGACGGCGACGGTGGCGTCGAGCTTGCCGCGGAAAAACGTGCCTTTGAGACCGGCCTCGTATTGCTGGCCCTTCTGGAGGGAGAAGTCGGCGCTCGTGGCGGTGAGCGAGACGAGCTGCGTGACAGGCTCGGCGGCGCGGCTGAAGGAGGCGTAGGCGTTGATTTCCTTGGTGAGGATAAACACGCCGCCAATGCGGCCGGTGGAGGTCCGGTAGCCTTTCTTAAACGTGGAGAACGGCGTGGGCGTAGCGGTCGTGTTGTTGGCGAGGGTGTCGCGTTGGAGCGAGATGTGGTCGTAGCGAAGGCCGACGACGGCGCGGAAATTCGACGTGACGTCGAAGACATCCTGCAGGTGGAAGGCGTAGGTTTCGACGCCGATGCGGGAGGTCTTTTGGAAACGCGAGGCGGGGCCGTAACCAACATTCGGATTCAGGAGCGTGACGGCGGGAATGGCGGTGACGATGTTGCCGGGGGCGCCGCCGCGAATCTGGTCGTTGTGCTCGAAGACAGCGCCGACGACGAGACGGTTGGCGTGGCCGGCGATGCGTTTTTTCAACGTGAGATCGAGGCGGTCGCCGACGAGGACATCGTCGCGGTAGATGAGGGTGAGGCCGCCGCGGGTGATGTTTTTGGCGACGGGATTCCACGTGTTGCTCTCGGTGTTTTTCCACTTGAGCAGCTGGGTGGCGACGTAGGTCTCGTTGCGCAGCTCGAGATCGGGCGCGAGGCGGAGATCGGCGCGGACGCGGTTGAAAACGTTCTCAGTCGTCGCGTAGTTGTCGTAGAAATTGTAGTTGGTGCGGCGCGCGGCGGGATCGACGCGGGGGTTGACCATGCGGTCGGTGGCGTTGGCGAAGAGACGGACCTCGGGCTGGGCGTTGGCGACGGTGGTGTTGACGACGGCGTCGTAGATGACGGGGTTGCCGTAGTAGCTCTCGTTCCAATCGTCGAGGAAGGTGCCGAACCAGGTGAGCGTGAGCTTATCGGTGGCGCGCCACGCGAGGGAAAGGGAGACGGCGTCGTAGCGCTGGGAATTCCGCTCCTGGTAGGCGTAGGTTTGGTTGTGGGAGTAGTCGGCGCGGAAGTTGACGCCGGACTTGCCGAGCGGGCCGCCGACACCAACGCCGGCGCGGTAGCTGCCCCAGGCGCCGTAGCTGGCCATGGCGTCGCCGCGGAAATCGGCGGACGGGGATTTCGAGATGTAGTTCACGGCGCCGCCGATGGCGCCCTCGCCGAACATGAGGCCGTCGGGGCCTTTGAGGACTTCGATGCGGTCGAGGATGAAGGAGTCGACGGTGCGCGAGGCCTGCGAGGCGGTGTTTTGGCGGATGCCGTCGCGCATGATGGTGACGTTATTTCCGCCGAAACCGCGCGTGGAGTAGTTGGGGATGGAGCCGAACTGCGTGCCGCCGGTCATGCCGACGGCGGCCTCGACGGCTTCGACGGCGGTGCGGAGGCCGCGGAGCTGCATCATCTCCTGGGTGATGATGGAAACGCTCGCGGGGAGATCGCGGCTGGTGAGGCCGAGACGCGAGCCGGAGGTGGAGATGGCATCGAGCGGGAGGGAGAAGTTGTTCTCCTTTTCGGCGGCAACGGAGAAGCGGTCGAGGGTGACCGGTTCATCGGTGGCGGGTTTGGGCGCTTGCGCGGAGAGGGTGGGCGCAAGTGTGGCGAGGCAGAGGGAGAGACGGAGAGAGGGGGAGAGGGAGAGACGAGGAGACATGGTGTGGGACGCGTGAAAGTGGGAATTGGGACGACGGCGGGCACGCGGACGCGCGGTCGTGGTGGGTTCGCCGATACGGTGACCGTGGGCGAACAGGAGCGGCGGATGCGTGCGCCTCGGAGATCACGGGTCGGTAGACCCGGGACACGGCGGCGAACGTTGGGAGGTCACGGGCGTGCGCCCGTGCCGCTCAGGCGCGCGGAGGCGGGACAGGGACGGGGTCGGTGCGCGACGGCGGGACGCTCGCAAGCGTCACGGGCCAGTCGGCGGAAGGGGCAAGGAAAATGGGGCGCGTCGCGGCGTGGAGCGCGAGGACGAGTTTCTCGGCGCCGGAGGACTCGACGGCGGAGGGAAGCTGCTGCTTGGCGGTTTCTTTCGCGGCGGCGACGCCGAGGCACATCTCGCAGGGTTTCGCGGGATCGAAGGTGGCGGCGAGGGCTTCGCCGAGCGGAAGCGCGCGGGCGTTTTCAGCGAACATTTTGCCCCATGCGAAGACCTGCACGGCGTCCAGCAGCGCGCCGTTGGCGCAGAGCCAGGCGAAGAGGAGGCAGGTGATGGAGAGTTTTTTCCGCAAGGGGCGGGAGGTTGGAGAGGTGGCGAGGTGACGCGCAAGATTCGTTTTGTAACGAGTTGGTTGTAGACGGTGGCGGAGGCGGACCTTGAGGATGGAGCAGGATCAGAGGCGGGAGAGAAAATCCTCGGGTTCCCAGTCGGGTTCTTCGGTGCGGAAGAGGAGCTGGCCGTCGGCGCCGATCAGGATCGTGGAGACGGTGTGGAGGTAGAGGTTTTCACGGGGGATGGTGACGATACCGAATTGGCGCAGGAGATCGGCGATGGCGGTTTCCGGGCCGGTGAGGAAGGAGAAGTTCGTGGTGTCGATGCCGCGGTCGGCGGCGTATTTTTTCAGCACGGGCGGGGTGTCGTAGGCGGCGTCGAAGGAGATCGAAACGAAGTGCAGGTCGCGGTGGCCGGCTTTCTTCGCAGCGGCTTGGAGGGCGATCATCTTGGCGGTGGCGGCGGGGCACATCTTGGGGATGGGGCAGCGGGTGAAGATGAAGTTCAGGATAACGCGCTGGCCGCGGAACTGGTCGAAGCGGACGACGGCGCCGTCCTGATTGTAGAGGGCGAAGGATGGGGCCATTTCGCCGAGTTCACGGTAGGCCTTGCGACCGCGGGACTCGGTGTCGGCGTGCAGGGCCTGGGCGGCGGCGGCGATGGTGTCGGCAGACGTGGACGGCACGAGGCGGAGGTTTTCGAGGCGGAATTCGCCTGGGGCTCCTTCGACCATGCGCGCGGTGAGGCGCTGGCCGGGATGGAGCGTGGCGAAGTCGGTGCCGGGGGCCGTGAACTCCATCGTCATCGCGGGCATGTAGCCGGGGATTTCCTCGTGGTGGACGAGGAGGGTTCGACGGGCGGGATCGAGGCGGAGAATTTCGCCGCGGAGATCGTGCACAGTAGGCGTGGGCGAATTCGTAGGTGTCGTGGCGGACGGTTTGGCTGCGGCGGATTTTTTCGGAGTGCAACCGGCGAGAACGAGCAGCGCGAGCGCAACGAGAGGGAGAACGACGAAGGGACGGCGCAGGGCGTCGCGGAGGGGCCAGAGGGCGCCGTGTTGGCCGGAGTCAGGGGCGAAACGCCACGCGGCATAACCGGGCAAGGTGGAACCGAGGACGAGAAGCGGGAGGGATTGGGCCGGGCCGCCGAGGGTGCGGCCGACGAGCCAGGCGGCGGGGGCGAGCGCGCCGAGGGTGACGCATTCAAAGGCCGCGCGGCTGTGGCTCCAATGGCGGCGGATGGCGAGAAGGAGAATGACGGTGCTCAAGACCGGAGCACGGAGCAGGGCGCGTTCGGCTGACGCCAGGGCGAAGCGTTGGCCGAGCGCCTCGGCCGCGACGACGAACGTCGCGGCGAGGAGCCACGGGAGCCACGCGTGAAAATCGCGGACGCTGAGAGCGAGGCGGGGCCGGCGCATCACTTTTTGGTCAACTCGTCCCACGTCCAAGGGGTGGGGCGTTGGACCTGGGCGCGGACCCCGGCAACGGCTTCCACAGTGACGGGCGCGGCGGTATTGCCCCAGGCGTTACGGACGTAGGTGAGGGCGTCGGCGATTTCCTTGTCGTTCAACTGGGCGCCTTGGGCGGGCATGAGGCTGTTGAATTTCACACCCTTCACCTCGATGGGGCCTTGGAGCCCGTGGAGGACGATGCGGATGATCTTGCCGGTGTCGGCTTCGGTGACGATCGAGGAGCCCGCCAGCGGCGGGAAGGCGCCCGGCAAACCGAGGCCATTGGCTTGGTGGCAAGCGAAGCACACGCGCATGTAGACGGCGTTGCCGGCCTGGGCATCACCGGGCGTGCCGACGGGTTGGGCGGTGGCGGTCGGGCGGGGGGCCGTGGGCGGGGCGGCCGGCGTGGCAGCCGAGGTGGAGGCGGGTTTTTCGGAGGGGCCGCAACCGGTGAAAAGTGCGGCGGCGAGCAGCGCGAGCGGAACGAGTGGGAGGTGGGTTGTTTTTGTCATGATGGGAAAGAGAGGAGGGACCGCCCCCGGGCCATTGATGGCGGCCCGGATCCGACTCCTATGGCCGTCAAACCGGGAGCGGTCCCAAGTGGTGGGAAAGTTAAGTGAAGATCAGAAGGGCGGGAGACGGCGGGGAGGAGGTGAGCGAGGAGTGCCTCACAGTTGTTTGGGCGCGGCGGTGGAGGCGGTCGCGGGTATCAGTTTCACATCTTGCAGCACGAGGGATTCCTCGTGTCGGACCATGGTGGCGGCGATGCGATCGCCGGCGCGCGCGGCCTTGTGGGTGGCGGCATCGACGCGAAAGAACATCGCCATCGCGGGCATGAAACCGGGGATGTCTTCGTGGTCGATGAGCAGAAGGCGGTCGTCGGTTTCCACGGAGAGGACGGTGCCTTTCAACGGGAAGGTCGGCGGGGACGCGGCGTCGCGGGTGCGGACGAACAGGGCGATCGCCACGGCGAGACACGGGAGTGCGAGGAGGAGCCAGGCGGGTTTGATTTTCATGGGGAGGACGGGGCGGAGGGCGGGAGATTGGGAGGGCGGAGGGGAGCGGAGGTGGCCAAGGGAAGGAAGCGACGAACGAGATTGGAACGAAGGGATTACCTCACAGGCCGGCGAGGAATCGCTCGGGCTTCGCGACGAAGTGGTCTTTGCACCATTTGCCGCAGAAGTGGTATTTTTCGCCTTGGTGGGTGGTGGTGAGTGCCTCGGTGGGACGGCTGAGGCGCATTTCGCACACGGGGCAGACGGGATGCCCGGGAGTCGCGACGACTTTCTTGGCGAATTCGGCGTTGCTCTCCGGATGCATCCAGCCGGTGCCTTGGTATTCGAGCCGGAAGGCGGTCTCCTTCGCGACCTCGCGGCCGAAGTAACGCTCGACCACGCGCAACGCGAGATCGGTGCCCGAGGTCAGGCCGCCCGCCGTGGCGATCTTGCCGTCCTCCACGTAACGCACGCCGCGGATCAGGTTCACTTGCGGGAACTCGGCGCGCGTCGAACCGAAGCCGCCGTGGTGCGCGGTGGCTTTTTTGCCGTCGAGCAGTCCGGCCTTCGCGAGCACGAACGAGCCGTTGCACACCGACATGGTGACGTCGGTTTTCTTCATCGCGGCGCGCAACCAATCCAGAGCCGCGGGGGCGAGGGCTTCGGTGTCCATCGCCGGGATGACGATCACGTGCGGCGCCGGGGCGTCGGCGAACGTGTAGCTGGGCACGATAATCATGCCGCTCGAGACATTCACCGGGTCCTTGGTCGCGGCCACGGTATAGAGCTTGAAGACTTTCCGGGGCGACCGGCCGTCGACGTAAACATAATCGAAAACGCCCCATGGTCCGGCGAAGTCGACGACTTCGGCGCTCGCGGAGAGGAGCACGGCGACGCGGATCTCGCCTTCAGTGGGGGCGTTGAGAGGGGCGGTGGTGCGCGCATCGGGCACGGGAGCCGGGGCAGAATCGGTCTGCGCCGCGGGGGCGCGGAGGGTCAGCGCGACGACGAAGCCGGCCAGAAGCGCAGTGCGCAGCGAGAAGCGAGTTTTCATGAGCAGAGGAACGGCGACCGCAGTGGCGGGAGACGCGGTGGAGCAGGCCGACAGTGGCGCGGGATCATGGCGTGAAGGGTTGCAGGAGCACGTCGAGGTCGGCGGCGGGGACTTTGGTGAAGCGGATCTCGTAGGTCTGACCGGCGGTGAGCGCGTAGAGCGGGCCTTTGAGGAAGCCGGGCGGGTTGGCGTGGGAGCAGGCTTTGGAGGTGAGCGGTGCGCCGCCCTTGGGCGAGATGTCGACCCAGGCAGCGCGCGTGCTGACGTTGGCGCGCCAGTCGCCGGTGCTCGACGCGACGAACGTGAAGGCGCCGGTGAACGTGCCGGGATTTTTGGCGTCAGCGGTGAGAGCCACGCGGTGCGGTTGGTTGGGCGCGAGAGGTGCACCGGCGTCGGCGAGGAGGCGGACGGCCTCGAGGTGCCAGCCATCGGCCTGCCGAGGGAGCAGCGTGGCGGCGAGGCGCGTGCCGGGCGTGAGCGCGGGGTAGATGTCGGCGGGGACGATGAAGGCCATCGTCATTGCCATCATGAAGCCGGGGATTTCCTCGTGCTTCACCATGACGAGTTTTTTGTCGGCGATGATGCGGGTAACGACCCCGCGGAGCGGATGGCCGGCCGTCGCAGCGGGGGAGGATTTGGCGGACGCGGTGTGGCCTTCGTGCTGGGCGCGGAGACCAGACGAGGCGAGGAGCGCGGCAAATAGAACGAAAAGAGAGGGGGATTTCATGGTGAAAGAAGACGAAGTGCGGACGGGAGACTTTTAGAAGCGGACGGTGACGGCGGCGGTGATGGAGCGACCGGGGCGGTCGAGGCCGACCCATTTGTTGAAGCCGGGGGGCGGGAAGGTGACGCGGTTTTGCGTGGCGCCGGTGGCGTAGCGCTCGTCGAAGACGTTTTCGGCGGAGAGCGAGACGTCGCAGTTTTTCGCGAGCGCGTAGCTGAGTTTCAAATCGACGGTGGTGTAGTCGTCGGTGGGATCGACGAAGGCGTCCTGCCAGAAGCGGTGCGCGGCGTGGATGAGCGAACCGGCAATGGTGAAACCGTGCGAGGTGACGGCGCCGTGGATTTTTGCCGTGTGGCGCGCGGTGTGGAACGTGGCGGTGCCGGGGTCGAGGTAGGCGTAGCTCGCTCCGAGCGAGAAACCGGGGCGGCGGTAGTCGGCGGTGAAGTAGGCACCTTCGGTCGTGGTGGCGTCGGTGACGTTGGTGAACTTGAGCGTGAAGGGCGGCGTGGGGATCGAGCGCGGGTAAATGGGATCGGTGAGCTTGGCGCGGTAAACGGTCGCACCGAGGGTCAGGCCGGCGAAGGGGCGGAACTCCGTGCCGAGTTCGGAGACGAGGAATTTCTGCGCGGTGAGCGCGGTGTTTCCGAGCGGCGCGGTGGTGTTGAAGAGTTCGCTGAAGCTCGGGGATTTGTAGGCTTGGGCGACGTTGCCGCGGAGGGTCCAGCGGGCGCCGCGCGGGGTGAAGGCGAAGCCGGCCTTGGGGCTGGAGTCGTTTTTCGCTGCGGTGGAGGTGGTGTCGAAGCGCGCGCCGACGGTGAGAGCGAGTTGATTTTCGAGGAGCAGCACGCGGTCCTGTGCGAAGAGGCCGCGGGTGCGACCGCGATAGGAGACGGAGGTGAGGCGATTGAGCAGGTCGGCGTCCTGATACTCGGCGCCGGCGGAGAAGAGGTTGGCGGCGGTCTGCCAGGTGAGTTGGAGGAGGGCGCCGTTGTTCAGCGTGCGTTGGTCGGCGGCGAAACCGGTGCCGAGGTAGGGCGCGCTGCGTTCGCGGTCTTCGTTGCGCCAGCCGGTGAGGGACAGGGAGAGATCGGGCGCGAGGGTCTGCGTGAGGCCGCCGTGGTAGTGGCGGCGCGCGCCCCGCTCGGTGGCGGTGCGGATGGGAGCGCCGGGGAGTGTGGCGCTGGGGCTGTGGCGATCCCAACCGTAGTGGAGAGCGGCGACGGTGAGGCGCGTGGCGCCGAGTTTCTTGTCGGCGAAGAGCGCGAGATTTTCAGTGACGGAATCGCTGAAGTCGTCGCGGCCGGAGGGTTGGAGATGTCCGTCGGTGGCGCGGCGCTGGAGGGCGAAGGCGATGTGGTAGTCGTTGGCCGCGCCGACGCCGGCGTAGGCGGAGAGATCGGTGGAGTTCCAGGTGCCGTAGCCGGCGGAGAGTTCGCTCTCGTAACCGTTGGGTGAGCGGGGGGCGAAGTTGACGACGCCGGTCATGGCGTTGCTGCCGTAGGCGACGGAGGCGGGGCCTTGGACGACCTCGGTGCGGGCAACGAGGGCGAGCGGAATAAGGTTGAGGCTCGTTTCGGCGATGAGGCCGGAGTTGAGCGGGACGCCGTTGAGGGCGATGACGGTCTTGGTCGGGGCGGAGCGCGCGGCGGACTGGCCGTAGAAACTCAGGGTGCCTTCACCGCTGGCGCTGCCGTAGCGCTGCACGGAGACGTTGGGGAGGAGCGCGAGGGCGTCGTAGGCATCGCGGACGGCGTAAGGCGCGAGGTCGGCGCGCTCGAGGAGGTCGAGGCGCGCGGAGGATTCGGCGCGCGGGAGCGGGAGGCGCTCGGCGCTGACGACCACGGGGGCGAGCGGGATGGTTTGGGCCGAGAGGGACGTGGTGAAGAGGGCGGAAAGGAAGAGGCGATAGCGTTGGAGGGACATGGGCGTGGGAGGGACGTGATCGGGGGAAAGGGACGGGGCGCGCTCCCGCCGCCCGTGGGGTGGGCGACGGGGCGCGGACGGCTCAGAGGGAGGCGTCGAGTTTCAGCCAGAAGAAGCGGCCGGGTTCGTTGACGCGGGTGGTTTGGATGAAGCCGGGGATCATGCTGCCGGCGCGGCTGATGTGCTCGGCGTAGGTGCGGTCGAGGACGTTGTCGACGCCGGCACTGGCGCGAACGCGGGCGGTGAGAAGCCAGCTCGCGTGGAGGGCGAGGGCGCCGAAGCCGGCGGAGCGGCCGAGGTCCTGGCCGACGATGTTACCCTGATTCACGGCGACGCGGTTTTGCGCGGAGACGAGGCGGAGGAGGGCGCCGGCGGACCAGATGGGGCGTGTGTAGGAAATACCGATACGCGACTCAAGCGGCGGGAGCTGAGCGAGGGGGAGCGAGTCGGTGTCGTTTTCGCCGCGCACGTAGGCGAGGGAGGCGTCGACGTTCCAGTGTTCGGCGAGACGGAGACCGAGGTCGGCCTCGCCGCCCCACGTGGAGGCGTCGACGTTGCGGGTGATGGTGGTGGTGCGGGTGGTGGTCGTCATGCCGCCCATACCGGGCATCATGCCCATGCCGGGCATGGCGGGCGTGTTGGAGGTTTTGGCGAAATTGGTTTGGACGAGGAGGTAGTCGTCGATCTGCGAGACGAACGCGGAGACGGAGAGGCGGACGGGGCCGCGGCGGTAGAGCGTGCCGAAGTCGAGTTGGGTGGTGGTCTCGGGGCGGACGCCGAACGCGGTGACGGAGGCGGCGCTCTCGTTTTTCACGATTTCCCAGTAGTCCGGGAAACGTTGGGTGCGGCCGAGGCCGGCGAAGACGGTGGCGGCGGAGGAGGCGACGTCGCGTTCGTAGCGGGCGAAGCCGCTGGCGAGATCGCTGGTGCGCGTGTGACGGGCGCCGGGGTTGGGAGCGGTGCTCATCATGGAGAGCGCGACGGCGGCGCGTTCGTCGGTGGCGCGCCAGTGGTCGAGGCGGGCGCCGGCGTAGAAGCGTTGGTCGCGGGAGAGCGTGAAGGCGGATTCGGCGAAGGCGCCGGTCTGCTGAAACGCGGCGTCGCGCAGGCGGGCGTTGGCGGCGAAGGGTGCGGTGAGCTCGTTCGACGTGGAGCGGACGGAGTGGGTGTTGCGCTGGGTGTCGAGGCCGACGGTGACGCGCGCGGGGGCGGCGGGCGTGAGCACGAGTTGGGCGAGGCCGCCGGTGGTGAGGCGGTCGGGATTGGAGACGGCGCGGCCGGGCATCATCATCGACGGGGCGAAGGTGCGCCGGCTGAAATTATCCATCACGTGGTCGACGTAGTTGTGGAAAAAGTGCGCTTCGGCGGAGGCGATGAGCGGAGTGAGCGCGGTGCGGGTGAAGCGGAGGCCGTAGTTTTCGCGGGCGAATTTCACCCCATCCATCGCGCGGTCGGCGTAGGCGGCCTCGCCGTCACTGCGGGCGGTGTTGAATTCGAGCACGGTCTGCGCATCGGGCGTCCACGCGGCGGAGGCGTTGGCGCTCCAGCGATTGTAGGCGGAGTGGACGGCGCGGCCGGAGCCGTCGGTGTAGTCGTCGGCGCGGGTCGTGGTCGCGGAGACGCGGGCTTGGGCGACGGGTGCGGAGACGCGGGCATCGAAGGCGGCATCGAAGCGGCCGAAGCTGCCGGCGGTGGCGGAGGCGAAGAGGGAATTTTCGCGGGCTGCGGGGCGGCGGGTATCGCGCTCGAAGAGGACGACGCCGGCGGAATTACCGGGACCGTGCAGGACGGACTGCGGGCCTTTGACGACGGTGATGCGGTCGTAGGCGGCGGGGAAAACGTAGGCGGTGGGCGGGTCCATGCGGTTGCCGCAGCCGCCGTAGATGCACTCGCCGTCGATCTGGATGCCGAGGCGGGAGCCGGCGAGACCGCGGAGGACGGGGTCGCCGTCGGTGCCGCCTTTGCGAATGACGGAGAAGCCGGCGATGTTTTTGAGGACATCGGCGCCGTCGTGGGCCGGGGCGGGTTGCGCGGGGGCCTTGGGATCGGCAGTGACGACGAGCGGCGCGGAGGAGCGCGCGATCGTGGTGACGACGGGTTCGAGTTGGACGATGTCGGGAGACGAGGGCTCGGTCGGCGCGGGGGCGGCGAAGTGAGGGCCGACGGCGAGGCCGAGGGCGGCGAGAACGAGGGCGCGAGGGAGCGACCGCGAGGGAGCGGGAGACGGCGCGAGTGGGCGAGACGGTGCGAGGGCGAGAGGGAGGGACGCAGAGAGAGGGAGACGGAGAGACATGGGAGGAGGGCGCGTGGAGGTGAACGTGGGACGACGGCGGGCACGCGGACGCGCGGTCGTGGTGAGTTCGCCGATACGGCAAGGCCGGGGGCGAACGGGAGCGGAGGGGAAACGTGCGCTCAGCTGATCACGGGTCGGGCCGCCTTCGCTGGGAAGCTACGGCGAGCCAAGGAGACCCGGGCCAGGGAGGCGAACGTCGGGAGGTCACGGGCGGGCGCCCGTGACGCTCAGGCGCGCGGGGGCGGGACGGGGACGGGGTCGGTGCGCGACGGCGGGACGCTCGCAAGCGTCGCGGGCCAGTCGGCGGACGGAGAGCGGAAAATGGGGAGGGCTGCGGCGTGGAGCGCGAGGATCAGTTTTTCGGTGGACGCGCGCTCGGTGGAGGCCGGGAGTTGTTCGCGAGCGGTGTCCTTGGCGGTCGCGACGCTGACGCACAGATGACAGGCTCGACCGGGGTCAAAGGTCGCCTGAAACGCGGTGATCACGCGCATGGTCTGCAGGTTTTCGGAAAACATTTTGCCCCACGCGAAGACCTGAACGGCGTCCAGCAGCGCGCCGTTGGCGCAGAGCCAGGCGAAGAGGAGGCAGGTGATGGAGAGTTTTTTTCGCACGCGAAAAAGCGAGAGGCGCGGAAGGTGGGCGGAGCGGGCGGGGCGGGGCAAGGATGAAGTAGAGGCGGAGCGTGGCGGGCAACGCGACGGGGGCGTCGCGTCTTCAGCTACGGGGCTCGTGAGAAATCGCCTGCAAGCAGGCTCCTACCTTCAAACCAGTCACAGAGGGCACGGAGGAGTCACAGAGTTGCACAGAGTAAGACTACCGGCTCGTGAGATTGGGACGATGGGGTCGGCGCAGGCGTGAGCGTGCGGACGCAGCCACCGCTCGTTAACACGAGCGGCTACCCCGAGCCCGCTAAAGTCCAATCTTCATCAGCGTTTGGGATAAGACAGGGTGAGAGGGCCGCGGTTTCGGTGCCGGCGGCTCTGTGAAAAAAGATTTTTCGCGAACGGGTGATGAATGCAGCTAGGGCTGCGGGGGTGGGGTGGGTGCCGGGAGCGGGTGGGCTTTGAGGAGTTCTTCGGCGGTGAAGAAATTGATTTGGGCTTTGGTGGCGGCGCGGACTTGGCGGACTTTTTCGGCGCTCACGGGGTCGAGGTCGTTGCCGAAGGACTGGCGCACGTAGCTGAGGACGGCGGCGAGCTCGTTGTCGCCGAGGATCTCGCCGAAGCCCATCATGGGGGGCACACCTTGGGTCGGGTCGTAGCGTTGGCCGGCGACGTCGATGGGGCCCCAGAGGCCTTTGAGCGCGATCTTGATCAGGCGCTCGTCGTCGGCGAGCCACTCACGCTGCGTGAGCGGCGGGTAGATCTTGGCGAGGCCTTGGCCGTTGGCCTGATGACACGTCGCGCAATGGGCGTCGCGCAGGAAGACTTCTTTACCAATGTTGTAGACGCGGCTCTCTTCCCCTTCGAGTTTGCGGGTCGGGCCGTAGCTTTTCGCCTCGTCGGTCGGTGGCGGTTTCGGGAAAGCGAATTTGCCGTCGAGGTAGGCGAGCGCGGCGGCGTTGTCGGCGAAATCGAGTTGGCCGCTGGTGCGCAGGACGGCGACATCGTCGGCCAAGGTGTATTGAAGAATCTGTTTCGTGACCGGGCCCATCCATGCATCGAGCGGGAGCTTCATCGCTTCGAAGACGATGCGGGCGCCCTCGGGATTATCGGCCCACGAGGCGGCGACGATGGCTTCGAGGCGGACGCGCGGGTGGGGATCGCGCGCGGCTTGCAGGAGGAGTTGGCCGGCTTCGGGAATTTGTGCGTAGGCGAAACGCACGACGCTCACGGCGGCGGCGCGCGCCTGGTGTTGCTTCGCGTCGAGCAGACGGCGGAGGAGCGCGACATCGGGTTGGTTTTGCGCCCACGTGGCCCAGACGGCTTCGGCGAGGTGGTGTTCGTAGTCGGGGTGCTGGCGGTCGAGCTGCGCGGCCCACGCGCGCACGGCGGGCAGCACGGCGGCGGCGGGGCGACCGCGCAACTCGCGGCGCGTGCGGTAGCGCGTGCGGTATTCGGGGAGCTTGAGATTTTCGAGGAGCTCGGGGATCGACGCGCCGGCGATCTTGGCGGGGACCACGAGGGGGCGGGACGGATACGTGATGCGGTAGATGCGGCCGTGGTCGCGATCGCGCTTCGGATCGCGGGCGTTGTGCTGCATGTGGCCGATGAGAGCGTTGTGCCAATCGACGAAATAGAGCGAGCCGTCGGGGGCGAATTCGAGGTCGACGGGGCGGTAGTTCGGATCGTTGGAGGCGACGAGATCGCCGGCGAGTTTACCGGTGAAGCCGGTCTGGTCTTCCGCGACCGAGCTGAGGCCGATGCCGAGAAAGCCGATCGAGTTGCAGATCATAAACTGGCCCTGCATGGCGTCGGGGAAGTGGCGGGAGGAAATAAATTCGGAGCCCGACGTGGGGCGGGAACGCTTCGGGACGAAGGTCTGCGATTTTTCGATTTCGATGCCGAAGGGCATTTTCGCGGAGACGGGCAGGCCCCACCAATTGAGGCCGTTGGAGGCATCGGAGATGAAGGCCTGCTCCCAGCGGTCGAAGGCGATGCCCCAGGGGTTGTTGTAATCGCTTTGGCTGTAGCGCTCGAGGCGGAAGGCCTTGGGGTCGAAGCGCCAGACGCCGCCGTCGTTGCAGCGGCGCGGGCCGTAGGGCGTCTCGACTTGCGAGTGGAGGAAGCGGCCTTCGAGGAGATAAAACGCGCCCGAGGCGTCGGCGCTGTAGGCGGAGATCGCGTGGTGGGTATCGTGGGTATCGAAACCGTGCATGAGGATTTCGAGGCGGTCGGCGCGGTCGTCGCCGTTGTCATCGACGAGGAGGCAGAGGTTGGGTTCCTGCGAAAGGTAGACGCCCTCGGGGGCGAGTTCGAAGCCGATGGGGAGGTGAAGGCCGTCGGCGAAGACGGTCTGTTTGTCGGCTTTGCCGTCGCCATCGGTGTCTTCGAAAATGAGGAGTTTGTCGTTGGGCCGCGGATCGCCGGGGCGCCAGTGCGGGTAGGAAGGCATGACGGCGACCCAGAGGCGGCCGCGGTTGTCGAACGACATTTGGACGGGGTTGCGGAGATCGGGGAATTCGCGCTCGGAGGCGAAGAGTTCGACTTTGAAGCCATCCATCACCTTGAGATTTTTGATGACGTCTCGTCCGTCCGTGTAGGTGTCCTGGCCCATGGCGCCGCCGGTTTTGAAATTGGTGGGGACGGGCGGGAGTGGGTGCGTGCCGGAATCGTCGACGACGAGATCGCGTTTACGGCCGGCGGCGACGTCGTGGATCAGGGTGTCGCGGAGGACGGTGAGCTCGCGCGTCTTTTTGATCTCGTCGGGATAATTTTGCGGGCCATAGGGAGCGTAGCGCTGGCCGTGGGTGTGGACGCCGTTGACGAGGTAGTAGTCGTTGAACCAGAGCCAGTCTTTCTCCTTCACCGCGCTGAGGAGCAGGGCGGGATCGGCGGAGGACACGGCGGCGGGCGGGCCGTAAAGACCGTCGGCGAGGAGGATGGCGAGTTCGGCGTAGCCGGCATCGGAGGGAGCCATGCCGTTGATCGTGAGCGGAGGACGGCCGCCGCGACGGAAGCGCTCGAGCGTCGGCGTGAAGAGATCGACGAACGTGAGCCCGTGCTGGCGGGCGACGCGGGACATCGCGGCGGTGTAGAGGGCGAGGCGGGCGTTTTCACGCGTGCCGTCGGGCAGGGAGCGTTGGGCCGAGAGATTTTCGAATGCGATGGGGGAGACGAGGACGAGGCGCGGGGCGGCCTCGCCGTTGTAGGCGTGCGCGAGCGTGTGCGTGACGAAGGCGGTGAGCTCGGCCTCGTAGTTGGCGACGCGCTCGGCGCCGTCGAACGATTCGTTGTATCCAAAAAACGCGACGATCGTATCGGCCTTGAGGAAGGTGAGCCACTGGTCGGGCATCGGGAAGAAACCCTTGCCGTTGTGCTGGGCAAATTCGGGACGGAATTTTTCCGCGCCGGGAAAAGCCCACTGGGACACGCGGCCGGGATGCGGGCGATAGGCGGGCGTATCGCCGGCGCGGGCGAGGTTGCGCACGGTGAGCCGGGCGGCGGGGAAACGCCGGTGCAGCTCGGTCTCGAGGCGGCTGTAGTAGGCGTCGCGCTCGGCAAAGCCGTTGCCGATGAAGACGACGCGCTCACGTTCGGCGGGCGGGGCGACGGTCTGCGCGCGTTGGGAGCTAGCGGGCCCCGGGTGAGGGAGGGCGGCGTGCGGGGCGTTAGCGGGGGCGGGGGTGGGCGTCGGCAACGCATCCGGTTTCGCGGCAGATTTCGTCCGCGACTTCGCCTTGGTTTTCGTCGTCGGTTCGGCGGCAAAGGCGAAGGGTGCGAGCAGGAGAAGGAAGAGGAGGCGAAGGCGCATGGGGTGAAGGAAGGCAGCAGGGCAGATGGGCACCCCTGGCGTCGAGCCTGCGAAATGAGGGGTGGTCGGGCCGCGGGTGGAGATCGTGGGTGGTGGCGGTAGGGGAGGGCGGATTTGTCAGAAAGATGGGGGCAGAAAAATTCGGAGAGGAGGGAGTTCGATTCGGGCGTGGAGTTTGGGGGCGGGGTGGGTTTGCGTGGGGGATATGCCGAATGATGCGATGAAGTTACGTCCGCCGGTGACGGTGTTGTGCGGATTCCTCGGGGCGGGGAAGACGACGTTGTTGCGGCATCTGCTGGGACAGGCCGAGGGACGGCGGTGGGCGGCGGTCGTGAACGACGTGGCGGCGATCAATGTCGACGGGCAGGTGGTGCAGGGCGCGGGAGCCGATCGCGTCGTGCAGTTGGGCAACGGGTGCGTGTGTTGCTCGGTGAAGGATGAATTGGCGGAGACCGTGGCGGAGTTGTGCGGTGGGCCGGTAAAGTATGACCACGTTTTAGTCGAGACGACGGGCGTCGCGGACCCGCGGGGCGTGGCGGATTTGTTTGTGCGGAAGAATCGGTTTGGGCGGAGCCTGAGCGATTTTGCGCGGTTGAGTGCGCTCGTGACGGTGGTGGATGCGCGGGGGTTTTTGGCGGAGCGCGCGCGGAGTGGCGTCGCGCAAGAGACGGAGGGACGGAGAGACGGAGAGAAAAGACCGGTGTTTGAGTTGATGGTCGATCAGGCGGAGTGCGCGGATGTGATCGTGGTGAACAAGTGCGACGTCGTGAGCGAAGAGGAACTCGGGCGGCTGGAGGCGATTTTGCGCGGGCTCAATCCGCGGGCGGAGATTTTGCGCGCGGAGCAGGGGCAGGTCGCGAGCGAGTTTTTGTTGGGGCGGGTGCGGTTTGACGAGAAGGCGACGCTCGGGGCGGCGCGGTGGATTCGGGTGTTGAATGGGCGGGCGGGCACAGAGGGGAGCGGGGTCGGGGTGATGGGACTCAGAGGAGTGGGGGCGGGCCAGCGGCCCGCGCTCCCGGGGCGGCACGAGGAGGAATATGGGATTCGGAGTTTTGTATTTGAGGCGCGGCGGGCGCTGGTGCGGGAGAAATTTTTGGCGTGGCTGGAGCGGGAGCTGCCGGCGGGGTTGTTGCGCGCGAAGGGATTTTTTTGGTTCGCGGATCAGGAGGCGGATATCGGGTTTTTGTCGGTGGCGGGCGGCGGGGTGCGGACGGAGTGGGTCGGCACGTGGGCGGCGGCGCTCGTGGAGGCGGGCGTGATCACGGCGGCGGCGGTGCCGGCGAGCGCGCGGGAAAAGTGGGTGGAGCCGCGGGGGGACCGGCGCGTGGAGTTGGTGTTCATCGGTATCGGGCTCGATGAGGCGGCGATGCGCGCGGGGCTGGAGGGGTGTTTGGCGTAGCGGGCAGCGAGCGATCATCAGACTCGCTCGAAGAAATTTTTTGTCACAGTGGGCACGGAGGAGTCACCGAGCTTCACAGAGTAAGACCGGGAGCGGGGCTCCGCGGCCGCTGCGTTGGACCTCGGTGGGCACGGTGAAACAGTATCCTCACGAACGGGTGATCGCGGTGGGAGAGGCGGGGGCGCGGGCGGGGCTCGAACGCTGCCGGGCTTAGCGTGGCAGTGCGAGAGGGCGGACTGAAGTCTGCCCTACTTTGGTGGGAGGGCGGCGAGGACGGCGGTGGCGATTTGCTCGGCGGCGGTGGGGGCAGTCGCGAGGTCGAGCGGGTAGGCGGCGGACCAGAGGAGGGCGCCGTCTTTGGCGCGGAGGAGGCGGACTTCGAGTTCGCGCGGCGTGGCTGCGGTGACGCGGGCGGCGAGGAGGTGGGCGGCGGAGAGTTTGCCGGCGTGCGCGACAAGGGCGGCGTCGGTGGCGGCGGGGGGCTCGGTGGCTTGGGCGATCTCGGCCGGGCGGGCCAGGGAGAGGCGGCCAAAGGTGGAGGCGAAGACGGCGTCGGCGAATTTGGAGGCGGGTTCGTCGGTGAGGCCGAGGGCGAAGGGGACGATCGCGAGGGATTTGGGAGCGGCGGCTTTTTTCGGATCGAGGCCGGCGGCGAGACCGCGGGCGAATTCGGCGCCGAGTTTGGCGATCTCGGCCGGAGTGAGGTCGGGATCGGTTTTCGCTTTCTCGGCGGCGGCGCGGATGAACTTTTCGCCAGTGGGCGTGACGAGGGCGGACTTTTTTTCGCGGGCGGGTTTTTTGTCTGTGTCGATCTCGACGGAATCGCGACCGCAGCGTGAGAAGAGCAGCAGCACGAACCACACGGAGAGGACGACGCGGAGCCACTTCGGGGCACGTTTGAAGAGTAGCCAGCCGGCGGAGAGAGCCCACCAGAGGACTTCGGCGAAAAACTTCAGGGTGTGCCCGATGTGACCGAATTTTTCCGGCACGTGCGGAAACGGCGGCATCGGCGGCGGGGTGTGCGGATACGCGGAGTTCGTGGGATCGGCGGCGGGCGCAGGCGGTGAGGTCGGCGGCGGGGGCGCGGTCGGATCGTCGGGCGCAGGTGTGGCGGGCGGAAGTTTGACGGCGGAGGGGTGCGCGCGCGGGGCGGTGGGGCGCGGCGGCGCCGTGTGCTCGCCGGCGAGGAGGCGACGGCAGAGGGCTTCGAGGGCGGGCGTGGATTGGCCGCCGGGGAGGCGGAGCCATTGCACGGCGAGAAATTTATCGGGGACGCGCGCGCCGGATTCGCCCGTGCCGTCGATGACGACGGGCAGGAGGAACATGACGTCGTCGGCCATATCGAGCGTGCGCTCGGCGGCGAGGCGCCACTCGCGGCGGAAGTAGCCTTCTTTGCGCGCTTCGGTGGCGGCCGAGATCATCGGCAGGAAATAATCGCAGTCGCGGATTTGGCGGCGGATTTTTTGATCCCAAGCGTCGCCGCCGCCGAGTTCGTTTTCATCATACCAGACGTCGAGGCCGGTGGCGGCGAGGGTGTCGCGCAACGTGCGTGCAGCGGCGCGGTCTTCGGAGGCGTAGCTGATGAAGACGGACGGGCGCGGCGGAGGCGTGAAGGCGGCGTCGCTGGACATGGAACCGGCGGGAAGCTCACGGCGTGCCGCGGAGGGGTCAAGCGTGCGGGCGGACGTGCGTGGGGCGGCGTGCGCGGCTCGGGAAGAGCGAGGGCGAGGTGGGGAGGCGGAGAGGAAGAGAACGGAGAGCGGATGACGGAAGATTTTTGAAACACGGGCGCGGCGCGGGCGTCGATAGGCGGATGACGTTTGGAATTTTTCCGGGACAGGTGGGTAGGTGGGCGTTGGCGCTGCTGTGGGCGGCCGTGGCGGCCTGCATAGGCGCGGCCGCGGAGGCGGCGCCGCACGATACACTGGTTTACAAGGATGGTGACCGCGTGCACGGGCGGCTCGTGGCGCGCGAAGGAAATGTGATCGTGTTTAAATCGGCGCGGTTCGGAGAACTGCGCGTGGCGGCGTCCGATGCAGTCGTCGTCGTGGCCGACAAACCGGCGGCGGCGAAAGCAGTCGCGGCGACCACGCCGGCGGTGGCGGCGCCGACGGGCGGGAGTGCGGCGGCGCCGGCGGCGATGGCCAAAACGGCAGCGGCGGTGCCGGCGGCCAAGAGTGCGGCGGAGCGCGACGAGGAGGAGCGGGTGCGGCTGTGGGAACGGTTTTCGCCGTGGGTGCTGACGGCGCGTGTGCGCCAATTTTTCGGACCGTGGCATGGGCGCCTCGCTCTCTCCACGGAGGTCGTGGCGGACAGCACGGACCGGGAAAACTTTTCGGCCGATGTGAATTTTGGCCGGAAATGGGAACGCAACGAAGTGCAGCTCAATGCGCGCTACGACTACAGCGAGACGAACCAGGTGGCGACGGCGGACATGGTGAGAGTCGGTGGGTATGGGCGGCACGATTTCAACCCGCGGCAATTCGCGCATTACCGGCCGACCTTGGAGGTGAACCGGGCGAGCCAGCGGGCGGGTTTTCCCAACGACTACATGCTGCTGCAGCAGGAGCTCGGCGCGGGGTTCAACGTGTTGAGCCGGCCGGGGCGCAAATTGCGCGCAGGGGTCTCGCAGAATTTGTTCGATTTGTGGAACCGGCAGGCGCGCTCGGAGCATAGCTCGCGCGGCGTGCAGTCGGCGTTTGAAGAGGTGGAGTGGACGCTGCCGTGGCGCATGTCGCTCGCGCAACGCGGCGTGTGGTATCCGGTGCGGAGCCAGGACGACGGTTGGGAAAATCGCGTCGAGTTGAACAAGAAGCTGACGGAGACGCTGAGCACCTCGCTGCGGCACGAGATCCGGAAAAACAATCCGGACGGCAGCGCGCAGGACTACACGCGGCTGAAGGTGTTGTTCGGTTTGGATTTTTGAGCGGCGGGCGTTTTTCGGCTCGGGGTGGCGGCGGCGATGAGTCATGGGTCGAGGCTACCCATGAAAATAAAATCGATTTGGTCCTTTGTGTGCGCGGCGCTGGTGATGGTGGGCGCGCTCGCGGGCGGCGGGATGGCGGCCGCGGCGGAGAAAAGTGCGGTGCCGAATGCGGCGGCGGGCAAAATAGTGTTGGAGTTGCCGCCGGTGCCAGGCAATCCGCGCAACAGCGAAGGAGCGTTTGCGGAGCTGGGCGACGGGAAGATCCTGTTTGTCTACAGCCATTTTCTCGGGACCTCGGGGAGCGATCACGCGAAGGCACGGCTGGCGGCGCGGGTATCGGCGGACGGCGGCGAGACGTGGTCGGCGGACACGTTTGTGGCGATTCCGCGCGAGGACGAGGCGATGAATGTGATGAGCGTATCGCTGCTGCGGCTGGGGAACGGCGACCTGGGGTTGTTTTATCTGCTGCGGTTCAGTTGGCACGAGATGCGGATGTGGATGATGCGCTCGAAGGACGATGGGCGCACGTGGGGCGAGCCGGTGAACTGCATGCCGGCGGGCGGCTACTACGTGGTGAACAATGACCGCGTGGTGCGGCTCGCATCGGGGCGGCTGGTGATCCCGGCGGCGCGGCATCCGGCGCGGGCGGATCGCAACGAATCATCGGCTGTCGATTGGCGGGGCGTGACGACGTTTTTTCTCTCGGACGACGACGGGCGCACGTGGCGGGAATCGGCGGGGAGTGTGACGCTGCCGGTGGTGCACACGCGGAGCGGATTGCAGGAACCCGGGGTAGTGGAACTCGCGCCGGGACACGTGTGGGCGTGGGCGCGCACGGACCTCGGGCGGCAATACGAGATGTTTTCGACGGACGGGGCCGAGACGTGGACGCAGGCGACGCCGTCGCGGTTTACGTCGCCGAATTCACCGCTCTCGGTGAAGCGCCTGGCGGGCGGAGGGAAGAAACTGTTGGCGATTTGGAATCCGGCGCCGGGCTACGAAACGCGCGCGATGAAAGCCCCGGGCGGAGATCGCACGCCGCTGGTGATCGCGACGGGGACGAGCGCGGCGGGCAAGTGGAGCGCGGCGAAAATCATCGACGGACCGGAAGAGCCGACGGCGGGGTATTGCTACACGGCGATCCACTTCACGAAGGATGCGGTGCTGCTGGCGTATTGCGCAGGTGGAGACGCGGACAAAAACCGGCTGGCGCGACTGCGCGTGCGGAAGGTGCCGATGGCGGCGCTGCCGTGAGGGCGGGGCGCGGCCGGAGCGGACGAGACGAGAGCGGAGGCCGCCGGACGCGAAGTCCGCAGACGGTGGCGGGTTGCCGGAGATCGGGAGCGGACGCCGCCGGTGCTGCGCTTTAGAGATCGAAGGACGCGCTGAGGATGAACTGGCGCGGGTCGATGATGCGGTAGGCGTAGGGTTTGCCGTCGGGATTGATCGCGATGGGCTGGAGGCGTCCGCCTTCAAAGGCGTTCTTCACGTTGAGCTGTAGCTTGGTGCGCACTTTGTCGCCGAAGAGCTTGAGGCGGTAGCCGGCCGAAAGATCCACGTAGGCGCGCGCCTTGTCCCAAACCGGCTTTTGGGTGTCGAGGAAGAGCACCGCACCTTGGTAGACGCCGCTCGTCTCCGGAGCACCGGCGAGGAAGCCAATCGAGGCTTTGCTTTCCCAGCGCACGGCGCCGCCGACGTTGAAATCTTTGAGGCGGCCCTCGGAGAAAGTGTAGTTCGTGATGCCGGTGAAACGAAATTCGCGGATCTGGGTGCGTGGGCGGCCGACATTGGTGGCGGCGGCCAAAAAGGCTCCATACTGGTCGGTAAGCCAACGGGTCTGGGGTGTGCGGGTTTCGCCGCCGACGAAGTAGTCTCCGGGGCGCGTATCCCACCAGAGCCGGCCTTTGCCGTCACCGGGCACAATGTCGGTCCGGAGGCTTGTCCAAACAGGGAGGCGGGCCTGCCACCAATCGAAGATTTCGGGGGAAACGGAATCATCCTGCGCGCGAGTTTGAGCGCCGGTGAACTTCATCCGCCAATTGCGCGTGGGATTGTAGGTGGCCTCCAGTTCGAAGCCCTTGGAGCTGACGTTCGTGGTGCCGACGGTCCGCGGCTGGCTGGCGCCGGAATAAACCATGCGGGTATACATTTCATCCGAGATGCCCATCAACTTTGCTACCGCCGGATCAAGTTGGGCGGGTGTGGGGTTGGTGATGCCCTGTGCGGCGAGTCGGCCCAGCGCGATCTCCGTGGCGAAATACCGGAAGGACGAGACTTGGATGCGATTGCTGCCGTCCGGAATGCCTTCCATGTCGAGATAGCGATTGCCGAGCGTGCCCACTTCACTGCCGCGCGAATTCAGCTCTTTGGTTTGGTAGCGATTGAGGCGCACGTTCAGTTTGCCTTGGAGCGCAGTGAAGCTCACGCCCCACTCGGTGGCGTAGCCGTGGGGATTCGGCACGCTGCCGATGCGGTCCACGCGCGTCAGCACGGGCTGTGGCGCAAAGCTGTCTGATTTGTTGACGTGAAAATTTAGCCAACTGAGCGCTTTGATGACGGCGCCATAGGTCTTGGTGTCGCCGGCTTGCGCTTCCCAACCGACCCGGCTGATGGGACCGCCGCCGGCGGACGGGAAGTAATTCACGATGGGGCCAAACAGATTGAGATTCGACTCGTCGGGCAGTCCGGTCGCCGGGTTGACGAAGACGCTGGCGCCGGTGCGCACGCGTTGACGATCCCGCCGCCAGCCGACGGTGGTCACGAGCCGGTCTTTTAGGAAAAAGCTCTGGGCGGTGACATTGAAGGTGCGGACTTCCGTGCGGGTCCGCGCTCCCTGACCGGTGTTGGTGAGTTCGCGCATGGTCACCGGATCGTTGATCCAGGTGCCGGTGCGGTTGTTGAACCACGTCAACGGATAGGTGCCGTTGATGTTGTCTGTGGCGGGGGTGCCGTAGTCCACATTCTGTCCCTGATTGTCACCCACATACCAGCGCTGGGAGGGGAACTGGCCGCCGCTGAGATTCAGTGCGGCAGTGGGATTGATCCAGGCCTTGTTGGTGTCGATGGCGCGCGTCACGCGTTGGAACGATTGCGCATCGGTGAAATTTTGCTCGGCGTGGGCTCCGAAGCGCTGCCGGCCGATCCATTTGAGCCACTTCGGCTGGTTCGATGGCGTCAGTTGATAGGCGAGGTCAGCGGACAGGATGGAGACATCGTTCGGGACGAAGCGGGCTGACGGTGCCGCCGCCTGAACGTAGGGACGCTTGAAGTAGGGGTTGGGGGTGCCGTCGAGGCGCTTTTCGTTTACGTCCACGTAAAGGACGCTCTCGAGCGTGTTGACCAAATTATAGTCGTCCTTGGAAAACTTTTGTTGAAACCCGCCGATGCGGGCGGCCAGCAGGTGCTGCTGGTTGGCGAGAATAACCTGCTCGATCTCGGCGCTGTAGGTTCTCGCGCGATCGGTGCCGTGATTGGGCGCAACGAAATTGTGCGAGGTCCAATCGTAGACGGATTGATCGGTCGTGCCGGGCACAATGTAGAGCGGCAGGCCTTGCGGGCCGAGGACGGAGAAGCGCCGCATGATGTCGGTGCCGGTCTGCAAATAGCGCAGGTTGCTGTTGCCGCCGTTGAAGGGATTGGTCGGGAGCGCGGTGCCCGTGACGGGGTTGTTCGTCTTCGTGACGGTGAAGGCCTGGATACGGTTGTCGTCCACGAAGACCGTCGGACGGGCATAGAACCCGTTGTAGCCGCCAATCAGGCCGGCGGGGAAGGCCGAGAGCGCAGTGGTGACGCCGGGCGCGACCGTGATCGCGGCGGCATTGTCGGAAGCGAAGGGGCCGGCCTTCGTGCCGTTGGCGAAGGTGACCATCTGCGTCGTCGGGTCCCACGTGGGGCTGCCGCCGGCTTTCCATTCGGTGGTGGTGTCGCGCGGGGTGATGGAATTCGGGCGGCGGTAGTCGTTGCGGTAACGCTCGGCCGTGGCGCGAATCGTCGTGTTCTTGAATGGCCGCGCGAGGAGCGTGGCGAATTCACGGTGGATGCGTTCGGCGGACGGCTTGCGCACGAAGCCTTTGGATTCGTTCACTGCGGCGACACGCAGCGCGAGTTTCCCGGGGAGAAGTGGGGTGTTGATGTTCAGGCTCTCGCGATGGCCACCGTAGCTGTCGAACCGGATATCGGCGCTGTAGCTGCGGCGCTCAAGGTTGGCTTGGGTGGGCACCACATTGACCGTGCCCGCGGCGGCGCCGAGGCCGAAGAGATTGGAGTTGGGGCCGCGGGAGACTTCGATGGCCGCGATGTTGTAGGGATCGAAGGGGATGGCGTTGTTTGTCGCGAAATTGCCGAAGGCCGTGTTGACGCCGAGGCCGCTCGTGCCGGCTGCGCCGAGACCGCGGATACGGTTGGACTGTTGCGGACTCGACTGCACCTGATCGCCGATACCGCCGGTGCGGTCGCGGACGAACTGGGTGAAATTATCGGTGCCCTCGGTGCTGGCCTCGTAACGAAACACGTCGTTGATATCGAGGAGACCGAGGTCGGTCATCTGCTGCTTGGTGACGACGGTGATGGAGGCGCCGAGGTCCTCGAGTTTCGAATTGAGCCGCGTGCCGGAGAGGGTGTTGAGGGCTTGGTAGCCACGGTCGGCATCGGAGGCGACTTGGAAGGGCGAGAGCACGACGGTCTCGTTCGGCTGGGTGGAGGCGGTAGTGGTCTGTGCGTCGGCCGGCGAGGCGGCAAGAATCCAGCCGGCGAGCACGGAGAGGAGGGTGCGGGGTTTCATGGGGGTGGGGTTGGTGGGGGTCAAAGGCGGGGTGGTGGTCTTGTCGCGTGGCGTTGGCGCGGGCACGGGCACACGGCGCAGGACGGTGAAGGCGCCGGTGCGGGCGCTGCGCTCGGCGACGAGGCCGGTGCCGCGCAGCATGCGCTCAAGCGCGTCGGCGGGGGCGAAGGCCCCGCCCACGAGGTTGGTCTGGGCGTGGTCGGTGGCGTCGTTGGCAAAAACGACCTCGACGCCCGCCTGCGTTGCAAAGAGCCGCAGGGCGTGCGTCGCGCTGCCCGCCGGCAGATCGAAGGTGCGCGCGGCCGTAGCCGGCGCGGCACCGAGCGCGGCCGGCACGCAGCCGGCTACCACGACCAGCGCAGCGATACGGCGGTCCAACGTGGCGGGGTAAAAGGGGCTCACCCCTACCAAGGCAAACCACGCCACCAAATCCCCTACAAAAAACTTTCGTCGCAGCCGGCGAAACAAGGCCGCCCGGCGCGAAGCGGCGCGACTCACGGCCGGCGCAGGGCGAAACCGCCGGTCTGCGGCTCGGCGGCGATACCGAACTGGCCCGCGAGCAGGCGCAGGAGCGACTCGGTGTCGTCCGCGCGGAGCACGCCGGTTACGCGCAGCGGCGCGAGCACACTGTCCGCCAGGGTCAGGCGCGAGCCGCCGTGCCGCGCCGCGTGGGCGTTGAACATCTCCACCACGCGCGCGAGCGGCGTGGCCGAAAATTCCAGCCGGGGCACGCGCCACGCGAGCCGGGCGTCGATTTCTGCGGGGGTGAGCGACGCGACGCGCGGCGCCACGGTCGGTGCGGTCGTGTCGGCGAAGCGCAGACCTTCGCCCGCCGCCAGCGCCGAGGGCGGAGCGGAGTCCGTGAGCGAACTCACGGCCACGCGCCCTTCCGTCACGAGCACGGCGATCTCGCCGCCATCGCGCGCGATGGCGAACGCGGTGCCGACGGCCCGCACCTCAAGGGCCCCCACCGCGACGACAAACGGCCGCTCCGGATCCTTCGCCACGCTGAAATGGGCGTCGCCGCCGGCGAGGCGCACGCGCCGCAGCGCGCCGGAAAATTCGATCTCGATCCGCGCCGCGCCGTTGAGCTCGACCACGGAACCGTCGGCCAGCGTGCGCACCGCCGGCTGCGCAACGCGCACGCCGTCCGCAGCCACCGCGACGACGGGCGGCACTTGGTCCGCCGGCCACGGCAGCCAGGTCAGTCCGCCGGCCAGCAGAACGAGCGCCGCAGCGCCCGAGGCGAACTGGCGGCGCCGGCGGGCGCGCCGCGCGACGAGCCGCGCCACCTCGTCCTCGAGACGCCCGGCCGCGCCGGCGGTGCGCGCCCAATCGAGCACGCTGCGGCCCTCGGCGCCGCTCGCGGGTTCACGGGACGGAAGGGGCGCGCTCATGAGCCGAGGAAGCATGTGACGCCGCGCGCGCGGAGGTAAGCCTCGCAGCGTTTCACGCCGCGCGCGGCCTGCTCTTCCACCGTTTTTTCGGAAAGACGGAGGCGCGCGGCGATTTCGCGCTGCGGGACGGCGTGGAGTTTGCGGAGCATAGTGATTTCGCGGCAACGCGGCGGGAGCGAGGCGAGCGCCTCGGCGAGCAGGCTCAGGGTCTCTTCCCGGGCCGCGTGTTCGGCGGCATCCGCGTTACCATCCAAGACCTCTGGCGAGCCGATTTCCCCTACGACGATCGGTGCGATGGGCGAACGGCGGTCGCGCGCGACGCGGTTGAGCGCGATGTTGCGGGCCACCCGAAAGAGAAAGGCCTTGGCGGATTGGATCGGGTGAGTCGCGCGGGCACGCCAGACGCGCAGGTAGGATTCCTGCACGACATCGTCGAGATCGCGCACGGCCGGAAACGCACCGCGCAGGTAGGCGCGCAAATGCGCATCGTGCGGCTGCACCTCGTGCGTGAACCAAGTGGCGGTCTCAGGGGTAGGGTGGGTGGGGGCGGGGTGGGCGGAATCCACGCGCGGACCATGCGCGCACTGGCGGTGGCACGACAAGGCAAAGATTCTTTTCGCTCGGCCGGACCGGTCGTAGCGTCTGGGTTGGAGCGACCGCGAGTGAGCCGTGGTGCTCGCGGGTTTCTGGCCACGGGCGGCGTGGCGGGGCGGGCGGGTTCGTCGCCGGACACACCGACTCCCGTAAGCGGTGGAAAAAATGGGCCGCAAGAGGGAGCCTGGCGGGTTATGAGAGGCTTACAGTCGCGGGTAGATTTCGATGCCGATGTGTGCGGCGCCGGTGCCGTGAAGGCGGCGGGGTGGCGTCAGGGGAGCTCGTAGACTTCGACGAGGGCGACGCCGGTGGTGTTTTGTTTTCCGGATACGGTGGCGGTGTAGGCGCCGGGTGCTAGTTCGATGGCGAGCGCGGCGTCGCGGCTGTTGTCGGTGGCGAGAGCGAAAGCGCCGACGGATGTGAACGCGGCCTTGAGCGCGGGGGTGCCGCGCCAATCGTCGTTGGTGGCGACGATGTTTTCGGAGCCGAGGGGGCGGAGCGTGAGCGCGGGATCGGCGAGGGTGCCGCCGACACCGAAGGCGCCGAGGGTGGGGCCGACGGCGCGAATGAGGAGGCGCTTGGGGAGCGTGCCGTCGACGACGAAGCCGGCGATTAGGGCGTCGGCGCCGGTGCCGACGAGGGTGCGCGCGGAGAGGTTGGTGAGGCGCGGGGCGAGGCCCGGGCCGGCATCGTAAATTTCGACGAGAGCGAGGCCGGCACCGCCGGAGACTGTGGCGGTGTAGGCGCCGGTGGAGGGCGCGACGAGGAGCGCGGCGTCGCCGGAGGTGTCGTCGGCGAGCGGGAACGCACCGACGGCGGCGAAGGCGTTCTTCAGCGCGGTTGTGCCGGACCAGTTGTCGTTCGTGGCGAGGCGGGCGGCGCCGAGAGGCGCGAGTTCGACGGCCGGATCGGCGAGGGTGCCAGTGACGCCGAAGGAACCGAGCGCGGGACCGATGGCGCGAACGAGCAGCGGTTTTGTGGCGGCGGGCGTGGTGCCGGCGCCGAGAGCGAAGCCGGCGATGAGCGTGGCGTCGCCGGTGCCGGCTTGCGTGCGGACGGAGAGGTTGGCCAGGCGGCCTTCGGTGAACGGCCGGAGTCCGCGGGCGAAGTCGAGGTGATTGGGGCCAACCGCAAGCAGGTCGAGGCGGCCATCGCGATCAAGGTCTCCCGGCAGGAGGAGGCTGAGCGGGGACGTGTTCAAGGCGTTGAAAAAGTCGGTCAGGTCGCGGAAACGCACGGGGTCGCCACCGAGGTTTTCGAGGAAGCGCAGGCGGCTCCCCGACGAGGGCTGGGTTTGCAGGACAAGGTCAGGCCGGCCGTCACCGGTAAAATCGACGGGAAACATCCACTCCGTCCAGACCTCGCGCGGGGTCATCGTGATGCCTGAGGTGGCGGAGACGTCGCGAAACGTGCCGTCGCCGCGGTTGAGCAGCACCTGGATGGCGGCGCCGACCCGGACGCCGTTGGGTGGAGTCACCAGCGAATCGTCGGTGGAGAGCACGAGGTCGGGCCAGCCGTCGCCATTGAAGTCGGCCGACTCGATGTTCACCACGGTGGCACTGAGGTCGACGAGCTTGGGTGGGAGCACAAAGCGTGGATCGCGCACGAAGCGGCCGGCGCCATCATTCATGAGGAGCTGGTTGGGGAAACCCTGGCCGGGACGGAGGCCTTGCAACGCTCCCAGCACGAGGTCGGGCCAGCCATCACGATTCACGTCCACGAAGTGACTGCTGGTGAATCGGTCGAAGTTTCCGTCGAGGATTTCGGCGGGCAGCCGGGTGGCGTTCTCCGTGAAAAACCCGCGCCCGTCGTTGAGGTAGAGCCGCGGGCCGAGAGCGCTGGTGGCGACGTTGCAGAAAAAGAGGTCGAGATCGCCATCGCGGTCGATGTCGGCCGCGGCGACGTTGTGCGTGAATTTGATGCCGCTGGGGAGGCGCGCGGGATCTTTGACGAGGCGACCGTCGGCGGTCTGGATGAGGAGGCGCGATTGTTCGCCGGGAAACGGCGAGTAGTCGTAGCCGTGGCCGACGAAGAGCACGTCGCTGCGCCCGTCGCCGTTGAAGTCGCCGACGAGTTGGTGGCGCGGATGGATGAGCGTGACGTTGCCGAGGACGGTGTCGGTCACGTCAGCGAACGAGCCTTGGTTGTTGCGAAAGGCGCGGATGCGGGAAGGCGTGCCGCCGGAGGCCTGACTGTAGTTGATCTGGGCGAGAACCGAGTCGAGGTCACCATCGCCGTCGAAGTCGATCAGCACGCCTTGGTGCAGGTAGCGTGACTCGGGGTCATCGCGCGAGGTGCGGGTGACGGCGTAGAACGGCTCCATGCTCAAAAGCACCGTGCGGAGGGAGCTGAGGCCAGCAGTGGTGAGCGCGCGGTTCGCACCGGAGAGATCGCGAATGACGCGGGACCCGGGCGGGTCGTCGAGCTGCCACGCGCCGATGAGCCCGGCGCGATCGGCCGGCAGGACTTCACTGGCGGCGGCCACGAGTTGGGCGGTGGTGCGGGCGACGGACCACAGGCGCACTTGGCGCGCGTAGCCCTCGAACGGGTGGTAGTTGACGCTGCCGTCGGCCAGCAGGCCCCAGCCTACGCTGAAGGGCACGCCAGCGGGCGAGGGCGGCGGGCCGGACGCGGTGCCGGTGGCGGAGAGCGTGCCGTTGACGTAGAGGCGGGTGACCGTGCCGTCCATGACGGCGGCGAGGTGGGTCCAAGTGCGCGGGGCGACCAGAACGTCGCTGGTGAGGCTACGGAACGAACCGGGGGCGCCGGTGGAGTAGGAGAAATCGACGCGCCGGTTCGACTTGAGTTGCAGCGCGAAGCTCAGGAACGGGTCGACGCCGCCCGCGGCGAGACACTTGCCGGCGATCCAGCCATCGTTGACGGCCGGAGCCGGCAGGTAGACCCACGCCTCGACGGTGAAACTCGTGCCAAGGGAGAACTCAGGGGCCACCGGTGCCCGGAGCGGCGACAGGCCGATCGCGGCGACGTAGTCTTGGGGCGGCGGGGCTTCGGAGCGGGCGAGGGGAGAAAGGAGGACCGTGATCGCGACGAGAAGACCAAAGAGGGCGAGGCGCCCGCGGAGTAAGCCACAGGCGGCGAGACCGAGGGCGGTGGGGCAGCGCGGGTGGAAAAGCGGCATGGGAAAAAACTCAGGCGCGCGGCTCAAAATGCGACAAGGCGAAAGCGGGTGTTGGGTGCTGACACACGGTCGCTCGCTCAGCGCGCGCAGCGACGATCAGGCTGGGGCGGAGGGTGTGGAGGATGTGCCGCGCACGCCTGCGGCAAGAGCGGCGTGCGGGATGGCGGGCTACGGGAGTTCGTAGACTTCGACGAGGGCGACGCCGATGGTGTTTTGTTTTCCGGATACGGTGGCGGTGTAGGCGCCGGGCGGGAGTTCGATCGCGAGGGCGGCGTCGAGCGAGGTGTCGGCGGCGAGGGCGAAGGCGCCGACGGACGTGAAGGCGGCTTTGAGGGCGGGCGTGCCGCGCCAGTCGTCGTTCGTGGCGACGATGTTTTCCGAGCCGAGGGGGCGGACGTCGAGGACGGGGTCGGCGAGCGTGCCGCCGACACCGAAGGCGCCGAGCGTGGGACCGACCGCGCGGATGAGGAATTTTTTCGGGACGTTGCCGCTGACGACGAAGCCGACGATGAGCGCATCGGCGCCCGTGCCGACTTGGGTGCGGGCGGAGACGTTGGTGAGCTTCGGGGTGTTGGTGTTGCCGGTGTCGTAGATTTCGACGAGGGCGAGGCCGGTGCGGTTCGCGGTGTCGGTGATCTTCGCGGTGTAGGCTCCGGCGGAGGGGGCGAAGACGAGGGCAGCGTCGAGGCTGGTGTTGGTGGCGAGGGCGAAGGCGCCGACGGAGGCGAAGGCGGATTTGAGCGCGGCGGTGCCGGACCAGTTGTTGTTTTCGGTGACTTTGGCGGCGTTGAGCGGGGCGATCTCGACGAAGGGATCGGGGAGCGTGCCGGTGAGACCGAAGGCAGAGAGCGTGGGGCCGACGGCGCGGACGAGGAGTGATTTGGTGCCGGCACCGCCGAGGGCGAAGCCGGTGATGAGGGTCTGGTCGCCGGTGCCGGCTTGGGTGCGGACGGAGAGGTTGGCGAGGCGGCCGGGGGCGTCCTCCGAGGAGGCAAACAATTCAGGCGAAATACGCTTTAACGCGCGTGCGACGGTAATGCCAGCGCTCGTCGCACTTAGGATATCGAGTTGGCCGTCGCGGTCGAGGTCGGCAAATTGAAACGTGTGCGGGCTGAACCTGTCGTAGGTGATCGGGGCGCGTCGGAAGATGCCTGCACCGTAATTTCGATAGATGGTGTTCAGTATGAAAAAGCCGTTTCCTGATATACCTGAAAGGCCCAGATCCATGTGACCATCACCATCGATGTCAGTCACTCGAATGTGCCGTATCCACGTATCGGTATGATAGAAATCCGCAGTGAGCTGATTGCTCGCGTCACGGAAGGTGCCGTCACCTCGATTGAGAAGGAGCTGGACTCCCGGAATCTTGTATCCATCGACCGGGCGACCCAAGACGGTGGACTGGCCGCCCGTGGTCGAGAAAACCAAATCGGTCGCTCCATCTCCATTGAAGTCTGCGGCAGCAATATCGGTGGTGACCGCGCGTAGACCGTAGAGCTTGGGTGGAAGAGCTTGTGCGTGGTATCGAGTGAAACGGCCAGTTCCGTCGTTGAGGAGCACTACATTATTGGGCGCCCCTGTGTTGCCACCTAAAACCAGATCGGGAAGCAAATCGCCATCTACGTCGATCAGCACTGCGGAGGTGAAGGTGAGGTTGGCCGTGCGGGCGGTTATTTCCGCAGGTAGCCGTGAAGTGTCAGACGAAAATTTCCCGGTTCCGTCATTGATATAAAAGACCGGACCGATGGTTCCGCCACCGATATTCGCCATGTAGATGTCGAGGTCTCCGTCGCGGTCGATATCTGCTGTGGCGATGTGGTGGGTCGTGGCGGAGATCGGCGGCAAGCGGGTGGGCGACTCATCGTTGAGCCGGCCGTCAGGACCTTGGATGAGGAGCCGCGATTGTTCACCGGGGAAAGGTGACGCATTGGCTCCGAATCCCGCCAGAAACAGGTCCGATCTCCCATCACGGTTGAAGTCTGCGACGAGATGGTGACGAGCGTAAATCATGTCGACGTCACCTATGACGGACGTGGTGACGTCGGTAAACCGGCCAGCGTTATTCCTAAAAGCACGGAGAGGGGACCGTTGGCCGAATGGTGCCTCAATGAAGGCGGTCGTGACGATGTCTAGGTCGCCATCTGAATCAAAGTCGATGAGGGCGAAGTCGTGGACGTTATCGAGCGGTGCCCGTGCGACAGGGTAGTCTTCTTGCTGGATAAATACGTTGGTATCGAAGAAGGGTGCCGCGGCCAGCATGGAGGCGCTTTGCCAATAATCGGAACGCGCGGGTAACGGGTGGTTGTTGCCGCTAAGGTCAGGGAAGACGCCGTCCGCGCTGAGGGCAAAGTCCCACGCTGCAAACAAGCCGGCGTTTGATTGCGGCAGCCGAGTGCTCGCAGCGCTCGCGATTTCTGCAGCGGTGCGTGCTGTCGTCCAAAGTCGAAAGTTGCTCCCGTAGCCCGGAAACCAGTGGTATCCGTTCGACCCTAGGGATGAGGACGAGGAGCCAATGACGAACGGCGTATCGCGAAATCCGGGGGTTCGCAGACTCGGCCCTGATGCGATGATCTTTCCATTGATGAGTAGTCTCGCGACGGGACCATCCATGACTGCTGCGACATGCACCCAAGTGAACAGAGGGATTGGTTCCGAAGTGAAAATCGCGCGCGACTCGGCCGAGGATCCATTCGAGTAGTTGAAGACGATGTGGCGGTCGTGGAGGTAAACCCCGAATAAGTTTGGCGAGAGGTGTCCGAACGGTGCGGAGAGCGAACGTCCCATGATCCACGCACCGGAAATGGGCTGAACGACATAGATCCAGCCCTCGACGGTGAAGGTTCCGCCTGAAACGAAGTTGTCTGGAACGGCCAGTTCAAGACCCCCCGCTGCGATGGCATAAGCTCGGGCTTGCGGCGGGGGTGCGAGTTGGGCGCAGAGGATGGGCGCGAAAGCGGTAACGGTGAGAAGGAAAAGGAAGAGCGCGTTGCGGAGTCGCATGGCTAAAGGGCGGTAGGAGCGAGGTAGGACAGTATGCCGCGAGTGATGGATCTTCCCAGCGAAGCGCGGAAATTGAGCGTTTTATTTGCTGATCGTGGAGCTTAGGCGGAGCGCTGTGCGAGGGCGGCTGAAGTGAAAGCGAATGGAGGAGCGTTGCGGAGTTGTGACGCGAGCGGGTGGAGTGGCGACGGACTGCAGGTGACGATGACCCGACGGACCGGGGTGCGGTCACGCTTCGCACTTCAGGACGTAGATGACGCCTTTTTCGGAGCCGATGGCGAGGTGGCGGTCGTCGGGGGACCAGGCGAGTTTGGTCGCGGGGGCGGGCATCTTTACCGTGGCGCGGAGGGGCTTGGGGCGCTCGGGGCTCCAGAGTTGCACGGTGCCGTCCTGCGCGGCGGTGGCGAGGAGGCCGTGGGCGTTTTGGTAGGCGAGGGCGCAGATGGGGGCGTCGTGCGGGAGCATCGCGGGTTCGCGGCCTTCGGGGCCTTCGCCGCTGCAATCCCAGATGCACGCGTCGCGACCGCCGCTCGTGGCGAGCCAGCGCGAGGTGTAGTCGTAGGAGAGGTGTTTCACCTTGGTCTCGTAGCCGCTCATGTGGAGCTCGATGTCTTTCTCGGGAATCCAGAGGTGGACGGAGGGGTCTTGGTTGCCGGAGACGAGCCAGCGTTGATCGGGGGACCAGACGAGGGCGTGGATGCCGTTGGCGTAGGGAAATTCCTTCTGGAGGAGAAAATCATCGGTATCCCAAAGCTGGATGCCGCCGAAATGCGCGGCGGCGATACAGCCGCCGGTGCGCGGGGCTGCGAGGGCGGTGATGGTTTTCGCGGCGGGCTTGAAGGTGTGGGCGACAGTGGCGTCGGCGCGGAGAGCGGTGAGGTTGCGGCCGGAGGCGGCGAGGAGAAGGGAAGGAGAATGACGAATGACTAATGACGAATGACTAATGTCGGAGCGGGGAACCCAGACGAGGTGGTCGACCCAGTCGCGGCCGAGGGGGGCGGTGGCGGTGTGTTGGCCGGCGGTGACATCCCAGAATTTGACGGCGCCGTCTTGGCCGCCGGTGGCGAGGAGGAGCTGAGGGTTGGGTGCTGAGAGTTGAGAGCCCGAGAGCGGAGACCAGGCGAGGCAGTTCGTGCCGTCGGCGTGGCCGGGGAGCTCGTGGAGTTTTTTGCCGTCGGCGGACGCGAAGAGGGAGACGGGGCCGGAGGAGCTGGCGGCGGCGAGTTGGGTGCCGTCGGGGGACCAGGCGAGGTCGATGGCGTAGTCGTCGAGGTGGGCGGCCCAGTGTTTGGTGAGTTGCATCGGAAGGTGCAGGTAGTGAGTCGCGAGGCGTGGGTAGCACAAGCCCAAGCGAGGGCGATGGCCGGGGCGCGGCGCGACGGGGGGCGTGCGCCGCGAGCGAGGTGGTGCGGAACGATGCCGGGGCGGCGGGGCGTCAGGTTTTTTCGAGATACTTCGCGGGCGCTTGGTTGAAGCGGGCGGATTGGCCGAGCGGAATGCTGAGACTTTGCCAGGCGGGGCCGGCGAAGTGTTTCGCGAGGTAGACGATCTGGCCGACGTGGTAGGCGTAGTGGGTGAGTTGGCGGTTGATCGCTTGGAGCACGGTGAGCGGCTCGCCGCGGATCGTGACGATGCGGTCGAGGTCGGAGGATTGCAGCGGAGTCAGCGCGGAGAAGAGGGCGGCCCAGCCGGCGGTCCAACGGGAGAGGAGTTGGTCGCGGGTGTCGGCGGGCAGAATGACGAATTCGGTGTCGCGGTCGCGGCCGGGTTTCTCGCCATCGGTGGTGAGGAAATCAGTCCAGCGGGAGAGAAGGTTGCCGCCGACGTGTTTGAGGATTTGGGCGGTGCTGTTGTCTCCGGGGGCGGGGGAAGCGAAGAAGGCGTCGGCGGGGAGCTGGGCGAGGGCGCGGTCGGCGAGTTGGCGGAGGCGGGCGAATTCGCGGAGGGCGAGCGGGAGGTAGGATTCGGCGGACATGCGTGGGAGTTGGACGGAAATCGCAGGCGGGTCGAACGGCGACGCGATGTGCCGGCGGTGTTTGTGCGCGGCTGTATCGAGCGAACTGGACAGCTACGGGCTGAGGCGGAAATGGGCGCGGTCGGGGCGGGATTTGTTTTTGCCGAGATAGAGATAACGCGAGGTATCGTCGCCATCGAGGCGGAGATCGAACTCGAGGGAGCCTTCGCCGCGGAGGGTAAAGTCGAAACCGTCGATACGATTCTTGGTGTGCCAATCGAACGTGATCGCGGGGCCGTTCAGCGCGAGCCGGTCGTTCTTGGCGACGCTGATGGGGCGCAATTCGACGATCTCGGTGCCGGGGGTGGGTCGGATCACGCCTTGAAAACGGTGAGCGAGGCGGCTGGCGGTGGTGCGGAGGTGCCACACGCCGTCGTCGTCTCGCCAAATCCAAAACGCGCGGTGGAGGCCGGTGGCCAATTCGGGTGAGCGACCTTGGGCGAGAGAGACGGGGTGCTCGGCAGGGCGGGACGACGAGGGCGCGGGTGGGGGCGGAGCGGTGGGTGCGGTCGAAGCGGTCGGCGGCGTGGTGCAGGCGGCGAGGAGCAGTGCGGTGGCGCCGGCGAGCGAGGCGAGGGCGAGGCGGAACGTGAGGCGCATGGTGAAGGCGGCGGACCGGGGTGTGTGACGCGCGGGCGTTTGGCGAGTTGCTTAGGTCGTGGTTTTGGGTCGTGGTGGCGCGGAGCCAGAGAACGAAGAAAGAGAACGAGGAACGAGAACGATTTTTCCGATGCCCGAACTGCCCGACATCACCGTCTATTTGGAGGCGCTGGAGCGGCGTGTCGTGGGGTGCGTGTTGGAGAAGGTGCGGGTGACAGATGTGTTTGTGCTGAGGACGGCGGTGCCGCCGATCTCGGCGGTCGAGGGGAAACGGGTGGTGCGCTTGCGGAGGTTGGGAAAGCGGATCGCGCTGGGGTTTGAGGACGGGAAGTGGGTGGTGATTCATCTGATGATTGCGGGGCGGTTGCAGTGGAGTGAGGCGGGAGAGAAGCCGGGGGCGCGGAATGCGCTGGCGACGTTTTTCTTCGCGGGTGGCGGGGCGCTTGTGCTCACCGAGGCGGGGACGAAACATCGCGCGGCGATTCATGTGGTGGCGGACGAGGCGGGGCTTGTGGCGCATGATCGCGGCGGGATCGATGTGATGAACTGCACGCAGGCGGAATTTGCGGAGGCGGTGCGGCGCGAGAATCACACGCTGAAGCGGGCGTTGACGGATCCGTTTCTATTCAGCGGCGTGGGGAACGCTTACTCGGACGAGATTTTGCACGCGGCGCGGTTGTCGCCGGTGATGCTCACGGGGCGGATGGAGGCGGAGGAGATCGCGCGGTTGTGGCGGGCGACGCGCGAGGTGTTGGCGCGCTGGACGGAGGTTTTGCGGAAAGAGGTGGGCGAGGGATTTCCGACGAAAGTGACGGCGTTTCGACCGGAGATGGCGGTGCACGGGAAATTTGGTCAGCCGTGTCCGGTCTGCGCGACGGCGGTGCAGCGCATCACGTATGCGGAGAACGAGGTGAACTACTGCCCGCGGTGCCAGACGGGCGGGAAGCTGCTCGCGGATCGGTCGCTGTCGCGGTTGTTGAAGGCGGATTGGCCGAAGACGATCGAGGAGGCGGAGGCGGCGGGGAAGTTGCCGGGGGCGCGGTAACGGAAGAAGGAGAGAGGGCGAGAAGGTGCGAGGGGGAGAATCGCAGGGGCGGATCGAGGCGAGGAGGGCAGGGCAATGGAACACGCGGAAAAAATACGGAAACACCTGAGGTGAGAGAGTGGGATCGGAGTTGCCCGATGCCGATGTGGTGGTAAGCACACCGAGATGAACAAACTCCTGCCCCTTCTGTTCCTGGTCATCGTGTCTGCAGCGCGTGCGGTTTCGGTCGTGGGCGATTTTACGCCGGCCCCGGGATATACGACCACTGAGCCGGTGACGATCGCGGCGGGGAGTTTGCGGTTGGTGCCCGGCACTTACACGGCGGCGAGCTGGACCATCGATTTCGATCTGAACCTGCTCGAGGGAGGCGGCTATACGTTGGTGGCGACGACCGGCGTGATTAACATCGGCGTGAATCTGAAAGGTCCCGCCGTCGGCTCGGCGCGTATCATCATCGTGGGCACGGCGAAACTGGGCGCGACGGGCAAGGTGGACAGCAACGTGGCGGCGCTGACCTCCGGCACGCCCGAGCCGTCCGGCGCGGCGGGACTGGCGCCGCTCATGAATATTTCCACGCGGGCGACGCTCGCGGCCGGTCAGGTGCTGACGCCGGGATTTGTGGTCGGCGGTTCGGTCGCGCGCCGGGTCTTGATTCGGGCGGTCGGGCCGGGGTTGGCGGGATTTGGTGTGCCGACGGCGGCGAGGTCGGCGACGTTGACGGTGTTTAACGGGGCCGGCGCCCAAATTGCGACAAACGCGGCGTGGGGCGGCGATGTCGGGCTCTCGACGATTTTCGCGGGAGTGGGGGCCTTTGCGCTGCAAGCGGGGAGTGCGGATGCGGCGGTGTTGCTCCGGCTTGAGCCGGGAAATTACACGGCCCGCGTCACGGCGGTCGGCGAGGTGCTCGTGGAAGTTTACTTCGTCGACTGAGTCGGGGGCGCGCGAGCGGCGCGCGGAAAACTCAAGGCGTGCGGACGGAGGTTTTCTCGGCGGTGGGGAAATCGGCGGGCACGGGCTGGGCGACTTTCCCGGTGGCGGCCCATTCGGTGCCGCGTTGGAGGGTGGTGATGAAACCGGCGCAGGTGAGCGCGAGGTAGGGCGGGACGTCTTTCGGGCCGACGTGACCGAGGGTGGTGTGGAAGACGCGGCCTTTCCCGTAGGCAATGGTCATGAGCATCGGCTCGTTTTCGCCGGTGGCGGTGGGGAATTTCACTTTGTCGGGGAGCGCGGTGGCGAGGATAGTGACGTTTTTCGCGGGGCCGCGGAGGCGGCTGTAGATCTCGTCGTGGGCGTGCACCCAGACGGACGGAAGGCCGCGCGTGATCGGGTGGCTGTGGGTGCAGGTTGTCACCGGAAAATCGTGACGGGCGGGATGCGTCGCACCGCCGGGCGTGGTGGTGTCGAGGACGATCTTGCCGTCGCGCCAGCGGATCATGGGACCGGCGGAGATGTCGCGCGCGCCGATGGAGCCGTCGGCTTTGAGGCCCCAGCCGCCGACGCCGATCATCTCGTTCCACTCTTTCCAGTAGGGGAAGGCGTTGTCGGTGTCGTGGATGGAGACGAGGCCGCCGCCGTTTTTCATGTAGTCGACGAACGAGGTCTTGGTGGCGGCGGGCCATTCGTCGCCCTCGTAGATTATGACGACGGCGGCGTAGTTGGAGAATTTCGGACTGAAGCCGGACATGTCGGCGCCCTGTGTGGGCGTGAGGACGACGTCGACGGTGAACAGGCCGGTTTGCTCAAGGTAGGTTTTCACGAGCGGGTAGCTCTTAAGCCAGTCGTGGTATTTCGAGGACTGGCCGGTGAGGAGCATGACCTTGGGCTTGGACATGGGAGCGGCGAGGAGCGTGGTGGCGAGGAGGGAGAAGGCGAGGGCGAGGAGGCGGGGGAGCGGGCGGGGCATGGGGAAGGCGGAGGCGGAGAGGCGAGGTGAATGGCCAATGACCAATGACTGATGTCTAATGTCTAATGACGAATGACGGAGGGCGAAATGCTTGCGCGTTCCGCTTCGGGCGGGCGTGGCCGCGGGTTTGGGGGACGTGGCGTCACAGCGTGCCGCGGAGGCCGAAGGTCCAGGCGGAGCCGAAGTCCTGGCGTTGGCGGAATTTGGCGTAGTCGGGGGTGTTGGGGCCGTAGACTTTTGAATCTTCGGTCTGGTCGTTTATGTTGCGCATGCTCGCGAAGAGCGTGAAGCGGCGGTTCAAATTGTAGTCGAAGGTGACGTCGAGGTAGAGGCGCTTGGAGCCCCAGTTGTAGGTGTCGGGCTCGATGCTGCGACCGACGGCGATGATGCCGCGGCGCTGTGGGGTGCGGTAGTTCCAGTTCATGCGGTAGGTGAACTTGGGGCGGTTGAGGCTGAAGCCCCAACTGCCGCTGCTGCGGACGAAGTTGAAGTTGCGCGTGATGCCGTCGGGGGCGCGTTGGGAGCTGGCGTTAGCGAAGACTTGGATGCCGCGGGCCCAGTGGGGCAGGAATGTAAGGGAGCGCTTGTAGTCGAATTCGAAGCCGGTCATCTCCACTTTTTCGGTGAGGTTGTGATTGGTGGTCACCTCGTAGTCGCCGTATTCGTCGGGATCGAGGCTGTAGAGGGCGAGGAATTCGGGGGTGACGAGGAAGCGGGTGCTGGCGAAGAAATTCGAAAACTCGCGGCGGTAGGCGCCTACGTTGATGGTGCCGATGCCCTCGTAGTAATATTCGAGACGGACCTTAAAGGTCTCCGCGCTCCACGCTTTGATGGTGGGATTGTTGACGGAGATCACGGTGGTGGAGGTGCGGGCGACGGAGGTGTCGGGGAGCGTGAGACCGTTCATGTATTGGCCAAAATCGGGGCGGCCGACGGACTGGTAGTAGGCGAAGCGGGCGATGAGATTTTCGCGGATATTGTAACTGACGTTGAGATTGGGGAAGAGGCGGAGGTATTGCTTGCGGGTGCGCTGGCCGCGGTCGATGCGGGTGAGTTTGGAGACGCCGAGGGCATCGGTGGTGGGGACGATGAGTTCGGGTTGGGCGACGCCGGCGGCGTTGCGGACGATATTTCCGTTGGCATCGCGGCGGTAGACGATTTCGCCGGAGGCATCGCGGCGGTAATTGCCGGCGGGATACGTGAGAGGGCCTTCGCCCCAGATATCGGTCTGCTCGCCGCGGAGGCCGCCGACGAGTTGGAGGCGGTTGTCGAAAAACGCGATGTCGCCGCGGAAATAGAGGGAGGAGATGACCTCCTGGGCGTGCTTGGAATTGTTGATGCCGGCCTGGTAGGTGGTGTTGGCGACCGAGGTGAAATACTCGGGGTTACGTTTGTAGATGTTATAGTAGTCGTCGTTGCTGATCCATTGGATCTTGGGGAAACCGTAGGCGCCGACGCGGGTGGAAAACTCTTCGTCGAGGACGAGGCCGGCGTTGTCGTCGCCATTAACGGGGGCGCCGGCGGCGAAGCTGTTGATGCGGTCCTTGCCGACGAAGGTGAAGGTCTCGGTGGGGGCGCGGAGGTCGCGCTCGGAACTCTTGAGCTCGGCGCCTACCTTCAGGGAGACGGGCAGGCCGCGGATCTGGAGATCGCGGCGGACGTTGGCGTTGACGCTGCGGCGGATGTCGTAGGAGTCGCGGACGATGTTGTTGGAGGTATCGAGCGAATAGTTGCTGAGCTGGTAGGGATCGACGGCCTGGCCGAGACCGTCGGTGACGGTGATGGTATTCGGGCGGAGGTAGAAGATGTCGGAGAAGCTGACGCGGACGCCGGTGCGGCGGGCCTGGGATGCGCCGAAGTAGCCCTTGTCGACGTTGCGGGTGTGGAGGCTGGCGCGGGACCAGCCGGCGCCGGCGTCCATTTTCCAGGTCGGGCCGTTGTGGCGCCAGACGAAGGTGGGCGTGACCGTGGTGCCGAACCACGTCTGCGCGGCGCCGTTGACGCGGATTTCGCCGAAGCCGCCGGGATTGGCGAAGCCGCCGGGGGTGATGGTGCCGGTGGAGGTGGGCGAGCCGGCGACGTAGCGCGTGCCCTCGGTGAAGGTGGGGCCCCAGGCGCCGGGCTGCACGCGGTTGACGAAGAAGGAGAGGGTGCGGTTGTTGTGCACGACGCCGATCCAGGTGTATTGGAAAGACAGGGACAGGGTGTCGTGGCGGGAGAGTTTGTAGTCGACGGTGAGGCCGGCGGAATCGGCGCGGTTGCCGCGGGTGCTGTCCTGCACGGAGAAGTCGGTCAGGTAGGGCTTGTCGGGCGTGGTGTCGGGGAGGCCATTCAGGGCGGTGGCGGCGACGTTGGTGGCGAAGCCGTTGCCGCGCCACGTGCTGTTGGCGATGTCCTGGTAGCTGTATTGGTCGACGTGGTTGCCGGAAATCGTGAAACCAAAACGTTTGTTGACGGGGACAATGGAGGAGAAGTTGAAGCCGGGCGTGACTTTACGGGTGGGCTCGTTGAGCGGGCCGCCGGTCTTGTGGAAGCTGCGGTCGCCGTCTTTGAGAGTGAGAAACACGCTGGCGGTGTGGCTCGGGCGGGAGCGCTCGAAGGCGGAGCGCGGGACCATGTTGACGGAGCCGGCGAGGGCGGAGCCGGTGGTCTCGGGGGTGGGCGCGTGGCGGACCTCGATGCGGGAGATGCTGTTGACGGAGAATTGGTCGAGATTGGTGACGCGGCCGGTGCCGTTGCCGGCGGCGCTGGCGAGATCGAAACCGCCGACGCTGATCGGGACGTTGGCGGCGGGGACGCCGTTCATCGAGACGGTGCGGGCTTCGCCGGCGCTGTAATCCATAGTGATGCCGGGGAGAAATTTCAGGACCTCGCCGGGCGTGCCGTCGACGATGGTGCCGAATTCGTCGGCGGCGACGACGTTGATAATGCTGCGGGAGAAGCGCTGCTCGTTGATGGCGATGGCGGCGCCGTCCATGTCCTTCGAGGTGGCGACGACGAACTCGGAGAGTTTCACGGTGCCATCGTCGGTGACGGACGGTTTTCTCGGCGCGACGGGACCGGCGGCGAGGGTGATGTCGTGGACGACGGTTTGGCCGGCAGCGACGGTGACGGCGGCGGATTGCGGGGCGAGGCCGGTGAAAAAGATGCGGACGCGCGCGACGCCAGCGGGGACACGGTCGAAACGATAGAGGCCAGTCTCGTCGGTAAACGTTTCGAAGGACGTGCCCTCGAGGGTGACGCGGGCGCGTTCGAGGTAGTTGTTGCGGGCGGGATCGAAGACGCGGCCCTCGATGGTGCCGGTGCCGGGCGATTGGGCGGCGAGCACGGCGGCGAAGAGCACGCAGCCGAAGGTGGCGAGGCAGCGACGAACGAGGCGGCCGAGCCGCGGGAGTGCAGGGGTTTGGTTCATGGGGAGAGCAGCAGCAGGCAGACGATTCGGAGTGGGCCGCGAACGGGCCAAACCGGGGCAGCAGGGTGACGAGGCAGGGTTGGAGGTAGGTCTGCGGGAGCGATCAGGGAACCGCGACCGCAGGATGTGAGCGAACGGCGGCGGGAGAGAGCATTCAACTGAAATTCTGGGAAGGGCGGAATTTCGGGTGACGCGGATTGATACCAACGTCCCTTGAGAAACAGACTCAAACCACGGGCGAGACGCTCGTGCCACGTTCGGGAGAAGTCCGGAAATCAACGGACGTTGGTAGGAGGTGGGGAAATTTATGGCGGGGATGCGCGCGGCTTGTGTGCGGGGGCGCGGTGGGTTTTGTGGTCGGCATGAAATTCCGCTGCCTCCGGGGAGTTTGGCCGATGGTGATCTTGTGGGTGTGCGCGCTCGTTACGGCGACGGCACAGACGAGTTATCCGGCGGGGCAACCGCTGATCGGGACGGGACTAGGGGTGTGGCGGATCACGAGCAGCAACGGACTCGCGACGCAGGTGGAGGTGACGGGGCAGGATTTTGCGCGGGCGTGGCGGATCGAGACGCGCACCGATGTATCGCCGGCGTGGGCGATCGAGTTCAAGACGCCGGTGACCCGCGCGGTGGCGAAGGGCGACGTGGGGCTGTTGCGATTTGTGGCGCGGGCGGTGGCGACGAGCGACGAGTCGGGCGCGGCGTATGCACGGCTCGTGGTGCAGAAGTCGACGGCGGAGTGGGACAAGAGTAGCGAGGGCACGCACACGTTACTGAGCGAATGGAAGGAATTTTTCGTGCCGTTTACCTTTGGAGCAGACTATGCGGCGAACGCGGTGGAGGTGGCGTTTGGGTTTGGTTTCAAACGGCAGACGGTGGAGATCGGCGGGTTTGATTTTGTGTATTATGGAAAGAGCGTCGCGGTGGGCGCGCTGCCGCGCACGCGGCCCTCGTATGTCGGGCGCGAGGCGGGGGCGGCGTGGCGGATGGCGGCGTTGGCGCGGATCGAGCAGATCAGGAAAGGCGACTTTGCGGTGGCGGTGGTCGACGCGGCAGGAAAACCGGTGACGGGCGCGACGGTGCGGGTGGAGCAGCGGAAGAGCGCGTTTCACTTTGGCTCGGCGTTGCAGATGACGCGGCTCGTGAACGATTCGGCGGACAATCGGGCGTATCGGAAGAAGGTTTTGGAACTGTTCAACGCGGCGAGCACAGAGAACGATTTGAAGTGGGGCGCGTGGGCGGGCGAGTGGGGCAGCGCTTATACGAAGGCGCAGACGACGACGGGGCTCACGTGGCTCCGCGACCACGGGCTACATGTGCGCGGGCACGTGCTGGTGTGGCCGGGTTGGCGGAATCTGCCGGCGTCGATTCAGGCGCTGCGCGGGACGCCGCGGCAGGGCGAAATTCCGGCGCGGGCGCTCGCGCATATCGAGGAGATCGTCGCCGCGACGCGCGATCTCGTGGAGGAGTGGGACGTGCTCAACGAGCCCTACGCGAATCACGATCTGATGGATTTGTTTGGCGCGACGATTCAGACGGAGTGGTTCAAGGCGGCGCGGGCAGCCCATGAGAAGGCGCCGCTCTATCTGAACGACTACAGCAATCACGACGCGTCACTCGATGCGGGGCACGTGGCGCATTTCGAGACGACGGCGCGGTATTTGAAGAATCAGGGTGCGCCGATCGGCGGTCTCGGTTTGCAAGGGCACATCAGCGCGAGCCCCTCGCCGCTCACCAACGTGCTCGCGGTGCTGGATCGCTACGCGGCGCTCGGGCTGCCGGTGCGTGTGACGGAGTTCGACATCAATACGGACGACGAGGAGATGCAGGCGGACTACACGCGGGATTTTCTGATCGCGCTCTACAGCCACGCGAGTGTCGTCGGGGTGCAGCAGTGGGGATTTTGGGAAGGAGCGCACTGGATTCCGCAGGCGGCGATGTATCGGCGCGACTGGTCGGAGAAACCGAATGCGCGGGCCTATCGCGCGCTCGTGCTCGACGCGTGGCGCACGCGCGCGACCGGCACGACGGATACGGCCGGCGCGTGGGGCGGGCGCGGGTTTCACGGCGATTACGTGGTGACCGTGGAGCACGGCGGGAAGAGCTATGAGCAGGTCTTCACGCTGCGGGCGGGCGTGACGGGGCCGACGACGGTGCGCGTGCCGTTGGCGTCGGCACGGCTCACGAATTTGTCGACGCGCGGCTCGGCGGGAACCGGCGACGCTACGCTGATCCCGGGGTTTTTTATCGAAGGGGTGGCGGCGAAACGCGTGCTCGTGCGCGGGGTCGGGCCGGGGCTGGCGGGATTCGGCGTGAGCGGGGTGTTGGCGCGGCCGGAGCTGACGCTGCGGCGCGCGGACGGCAGCGTGGTGGCGACGAATCGCGGGTGGGACAGCGGGACGGCGGCGGAGGCCGCGAATGTGGCCGCGACGGCGGCGGGGGTCGGGGCGTTTGCACTCGCGCCGCGGAGCGGAGATTGCGCGCTCGTGGCGACGCTGGAGCCGGGAGCTTACACGGCGCCGATCACGGCGCTCGACGGCGGCACGGGGGTAGCGTTGGTGGAGGCGTATGAATTGGACGCGGGGGCGAGTGCGGGCGCGGTTTCACGATTGAAGAATCTTTCGACGCGCGTGCGCGTGGCGCCGGGAGCGGGGGTGGCGATTCCGGGTATGGTGATCGCGGGGGACAATGCGCGGACGGTGCTCGTGCGCGCGGTCGGGCCGGGGCTGGCGGCGTTTGGCGTGAGCGGGACGTTGGCGCGGCCGGCGGTCGTGGTGATGGCGGGCGGTGTGGTGGTCGCGGGCAACGCGGGCTGGGAAACGTCGCCGGACGCCGCGGCGATCACGGCGGCGGGCGCGAGTGCGGGGGCGTTTGCGTTGCAGGCGGGGAGGGCGGATGCGGCGTTGGTCGCGACACTGCCGGCGGGGGCGTGGACGATTCAAGTCACGGGCGCCGATGGCGGCGCGGGCGTGGTGTTGGTCGAGGTTTACGATGTGAGCTCGTGAGGGCAGTGGAGCGGTGGTGAACACCGCGGGGTAACGCCGCACGGGAATGGCGTGAATATTTAGCTTCGCCGCGCGTGATGCGGGGCGTGTGAGCCTTCGCCAAGAAATGCGTGTGTTTTTCGCGCGACAAAGTTTTCGCAACCGCTTTGGCTCGGCACCGTCTTCTTGTTTTCCGGTTCAACCCTCAGGTCCAAACCTCCCGTCCCCCATGTCAAAAACTAACCTCAATCGTCGCGATTTCCTCACGTTCTCGGCCGTGGCCGCCGCCATGCTGGCGTTCCCGGGCTGCCAAAGCCTCGCCAAGAATCCCCGCAAGCCCCGGCCCATCGCCCCGGGCGCCAAGATTCGCGTCGCGCAGATCGGCTGCGGCGGCAAGGGCTTCAGCGATATCATGGCGCACAAGGACGAAGAGGTCGTGGCGTTGTGCGATATTGATTTCGAGTCCAAGAGCCAGCGCATCGCGGGCAACCTGAAGAAGCTCAAGGAAGCGTTTCCGAATGCGAAGATCTATTCGGATTTCCGGAAGATGCTCCTCGAGATGGACAGCACGATCGACGCGGTGGGCGTCGCGACGCCGGACCACATGCATTTCCTGCCGGCTTATATGGCGATCATGATGGGCAAACACGTTTACGTGCAGAAACCCCTCACGCAGACCGTGGGCGAGGCGCGCGAACTCCTCCGGTTGGCCCGCCTCAACGGTGTCTCGACCCAAATGGGCAACCAAGGCCACGCCGGCGAAGGTATCCGCCTCGTGCGCGAGTGGTTCAATGCCGGTCTCCTCGGTGAAGTGCGCGAAGTGCAGATCTGGACGAACCGTCCGGTTTGGCCGCAGGGCATGCAGGAATGGCCCGCCGCGGAAAAGGCGCCGGATGGCATGAACTTCGACGCCTTCCTCGGTCGCGCGCAGGAGCGCACCTACAGCAGCAAGATTCACCCGTTCAACTGGCGCGGCTTGCAGGACTATGGTTGCGGCGCGCTCGGCGACATGGCGTGCCACATCATGGATGCGGCGTTTTGGAATCTCGATCTTGGCGCGCCCACGAGTGTCGAGCTCAAGAAGATCGACCAGAAGAGCACGGTGGCCTTCCCGAAGTCGGCGGTCGTCGAGTATCAATTCCCGGCTCGCGGCAAGATGCCGCCGGTGAAGCTCATGTGGTCCGAAGGCGGCGAGCGCCCGGCCAAGCCGAAGGAGCTCGAAGCCAATCGTGAACTCGCGAAGGGCGGCCAGCTCATCATCGGCAGCAAGGCGACCGTGTATGACGGCAACGACTACTGCAACAGCCCGCGCTTCATCCCAGAGGACAAGCACAAGGAGCTCACGCCTTCCTTCCCGCCGAAGACGATCCCGCGCGTGCCGGAGAACAATCCGCACAAGGAGTGGACCGCCGCGATCCGCGCCGGCAATCCCACGGGTGCCGGTTCGAACTTCGAATACTCGGTGCCGTTCACCGAGACGGTGTGCCTCGGCACGGTGGCGATCCTCGTCGGCAAGAAATTCACCTGGGATTCGGCGAACATGAAGACCTCGTTGCCTGAAGCCGATGCGCTCCTCTATCCGACCTACCACCGCAAGGGCTGGTCGATGGCGGACATGACTGCCAACATCGCCTGAGCCGACGCGCGGCGGCCGACGCCGCGCTTCCCTCGCATGAAACTCTGCCGCCCCGTAGCGTCCGCGCTGCGGGGCGTTTTTGTGTCGGCGCTGCTGGTGGTCGCCGCGGCGGCGCAGCAGCGGGCGGCGCCGCTGCACTCGACGCTGTGGGGAGCGCAGGGCGAAAAATGGGCCGCGGACGGACGGCTGCCGGATTTTTCGCGGGCGGGTTACCACGAAGGCGAAGTGCCGATTCCAACGGTGCCGCAGGGGGCGAACGTGAGAGATTTCGGCGCGAAGGGCGACGGCGTCACTGACGATACGAAGGCGTTTAATGCGGCGATCGCCGCGACGACGCGCGGGGCGGTGTGGGTGCCGCCGGGGCGCTACGTGATCACGGACTATGTGAAGATCCAGAAGAGCGGCGTGGTGTTGCGCGGCGCCGGGCCGGACCGGAGCGTGTTGTGGTTTCCGCGCGGACTGGACGACGTGCATCCGCGGGCGGGCCGCACGAGCACGGGCTCGCCGGCGAGCGGCTACTCGTTCGACGGGGCGTTTGTGGCCGTGCACGGAGACTATCAGGCGCGGACGCTGGCGAAAATCACCGCGACGGCGCGGCGCGGCGACCGCAGCGTGGAAGTGGCCCGCACGACGGGCATCGTGGCGGGGCAGACCGTGCTCGTGACGCTGCGCGAGACGGCGGACCACAGCCTCAAGACCTATCTCTACAGCGGCGATCCCGGCGACATCCGCCGGGGCAAGCAACTCGACACAAAGATGCTCGTGCGGGTGGTCGCGGTGGACGGCACGCGGGTGACGTTTGACCGGCCGTTGCGCTTCGAGACGCGGGCGGAATGGCAGCCGGAGATCCGCAGTTTTCGCCCGACCGTGACGGAATCGGGTGTGGAGGGGCTAGGCTTCGTTTTTCCCGGCGGAAAATACCAGGGCCATTTCAAAGAGAACGGCGCCAACGCGATCGAGCTGCGCGCCGTGCACAACTGCTGGGTGCGCAATGTGGCGATCCACAACGGCGACTTCGGCATCAATGTTGTGGCCTGCGGAAACACGGTCGACGGCGTTGTGTTTACCGCCGATCCGGGGCGCGGCCGGCCTGAGTCGGGCGTCGCCGAGTGCACGGGACACCACGCGATCCAACTCAAGAACGCCGAAGACAATTATGTGACGCGTTTCGATTTTCGGACGAGCTACGTGCACGATCTCACGGTCGAGCACGCGTCGGGCAATGTGTTGGCCGGCGGACGCGGAGTGGACCTCTGCTTCGACCACCACAAGGACACACCCTACGAGAATCTCTTTACCGACATCGACTGTGGTCGCGGGATGCGGGTGTGGCGCTGTGGCGGCGGGGCGAGTATCGGCCGGCAGAGCGCGGGCTGGGAAACGTTTTGGAATATCCGCGCGGCGCGTCCGATCGAGCCGCCGCCGAAAGGCTGGGGCGCGCCGAGCATGAATTTCGTGGGACTCACGACGAAGAGTGCGGCGATGACCGCGGCGACGGGCTGGTGGTTTGAAGTGGTGCCGCCGGAGCAATTGGTGCCGCGCGACCTGCACGCGGCGCAGTTGGCGCGGCGGTTGGGGGCGAAGTGAGCGGACGCTAGTGGCGGCGGGCGAAAGGGCGCGCCGGGCGGGCGGCCTGCGATGTTTCCGTGCAACCTCGCGAGGGCGGATTCGTCTGTCGTCGCGTGTTGCCGTTTCGCCAAACCCTCGAATTGTTCGGCGCCGTCTGTGCGGTTCCCCATCCTGTGACTTTCCCCTCGTTCCAACGTTTTGTGCCGATGCGCGCGCTCGCTGCGTGGCTGGCAGGGTGTGCGCTGGTGTCGACGGCGGGCGCGGCAGTGGACGCGATGGCGACCTTCAAGCGCGAGATTCAGCCGGTGCTGAACGAGTATTGCTACGACTGCCACGGGAACGGCGTGTCCAAGGGCGGGGTGACGCTCGACGATTTTTCGACGGGAGCGGAGCTGAAGGACCCCAAGCTGTGGCTGCGGGCGTTGAAGAATGTGCGGGCGGGCATCATGCCGCCGATCGACGAGGCGCATCTGCCGCCGGCGCACGCGGAGAAACTGACGCAATGGATCAAGCGCGAGATTTTCGAACTCGACCCGGCGGTGCCCGATCCCGGTCGTGTGACCGTTCGCCGGCTCAACCGGCTCGAGTATCGCAACACGATCCGCGACCTCACCGGCGTCGATTTCGACACGAAGAAGGAATTTCCCTCCGACGATTCCGGGCACGGTTTCGACAATATCGGCGACGTGCTGACGGTGTCGCCGATGCTGCTCGAGAAGTATCTCGACGCGGCGCAGACGATCGTGACGGCGGCGATGCCCGCGGGGCCGACGGTTGTCGCTGAGGAGTCGGTGGCCGGGTCGAAGTTCGCGGTGCGCGCGGAAAAATTGCCGGCAGCGTCGAAGCCGGCCGAGTTGACGGCGGCGGAGTTGAGTGCAGCTGCACAGGGCACGGCCGGAGCGACGACGACGGAATTTAAGCGGCCGGCGCCGACGGTGACGGGCTCGGCGGTGGAGCTTTCTTACTACACGCCGGTGCAGGTGACGGCGAAGCACACGGTGAAGCACGCTGGGAAATACCAACTGGTGCTCGATCTGCGGACGGTGGAGCGCTACGTAGAGAACCAGTTCGATGCGAACCAGTGCCGGCTGATTTTTCGGGTGGACGGCGAACAGGTCTTTGAACGCATATTCGCGCGCGAGGGAGGGAAACCGTTTTTGTTTACCATCGATCGCGACTGGGCGGCGGGCGAGCACGAGCTGACGTGTGAGATTCAGCCGGTGGGCGGCGATCGTCCGCAGTTGCGCAATCTGCGGTTGCGGCTGAACGCCGTGGTGGTGCGCGGCCCGATGGCGAAGGAGCACTGGGTCACGCCGAAGGACTACGCGCGATTTTTCCCGCGCGCGGTGCCGGCGGATCTCGCGGGACGGCGCGCGTATGCCGCGGAGATTTTGGGGCGGTTTGCGACGCGGGCGTTTCGGCGTCCGGCGGACGAGGCCACGGTGACGCGGCTCGTAGCGCTGGCGGAGAGTGTGTTTGCGGAGAAGGACAACACGTTCGAGGCGGGCGTGGCGCAGGCGATGGTGGCGGTGTTGGCGTCGCCGCGCTTCATCTTCCGCGAAGAAGGAGTCGAGCCGCTGCAAAAAGGGCAAGCGCACCCGTTCGTCGACGAATATGCGCTGGCTTCGCGGCTCTCGTATTTCTTCTGGTCGACGATGCCGGATGCGGAGCTGTTTCGGCTGGCGGGCGAACGGCGGTTGCGGGCGACCCTCCCGGCGCAAATCGAGCGGATGATGCGCGACCCGCGTGCGAACGAGCTCGTGAAGAATTTTTCCGGGCAGTGGCTGCAGGCGCGCGATATCACGACAGTCGTGCTCGACGAGAACGCGATCTACCAACGCGAGCATCCGCCGAGCGCGGCGTCGATCAAAGCGCGGGACACGTTTCGGCGCGTGATGGCGATCCCGGAAGCGCAGCGCACGCCGGCGGATGTGACCGCGTTGGAAGAAGCGCGCAAGGCCCGCGGCACGCGCGGTCGCACCATGGCGCCGCCGCTGACGGGCAGCCTGCGGCAGGCGATGCAGGATGAGACGGAGCAGTTTTTCGGATACATCCTGAAAAATGACCGGCCGCTTACCGAGTTGCTCGATGCCGACTACACGTTTCTCAACGAAGAACTCGCCAAGCACTACGGCGTGGACGGCGTCACCGGCCGGGCGATGCGCAAAGTTACACTCCCGCCGGATAGCCCGCGCGGCGGCGTGCTGACGCAGGGCACGGTGCTCGCGGTGACGTCGAATCCGACGCGCACGTCGCCGGTGAAACGCGGCGTCTTTATTCTCGAAGCTATCCTCGGCACGCCGGCCGCGCCGCCGCCGCCGAACATCCCGCCGCTCGAAGACGCGGTGAGCCCGGAGAAGCTGCGGCAAATGACGCTGCGGGAGAACATGGCGGCGCACGCGACGAATCCGTTGTGCTACTCGTGTCACAGCCGGATGGACCCGCTCGGGCTGGCGCTGGAGAATTTCAACGCGATGGGCCAGTGGCGCACCTCCGAGATGAACCGTCCTATCGAACCGGCGGGAAAGCTGATCACGGGCGAGACGTTTGCCGATATCCGCGAATTAAAACGAGTGCTCGCGACGAGCCGGCGCGGCGATTTCTACCACGCCGTAAGTGAAAAACTCCTCACTTACGCGCTCGGGCGCGGCGTCGAATACTACGATACCGACACGCTCGACCAACTTGCGGCGAAGCTGGAGGCGGCGGGGGGCCGTCCGTCCGCGCTGATCAGCGGCATCATCGAATCCGCGCCGTTTCAGCAGCGGCGTCAGCCGAAAGCCGCATCGACCGCCGGCTATGTGCCGGCGCGTGGCCGATAGTTTTTCCGATAGCCCACTCATTCACCCGCACCATGAAAACGCCCACCGCTCCGGTCCGCTCGATTGCCGAACAACATGCCAGTGAGATGAGCCGTCGCCATTTTCTGCGCGGGCTCGGGGCGTGTATCGCGCTGCCCTCGCTCGCCTCGTTGGTGCCGAGCCGCGTGTTGGCGGCGCAGGCGGCGGCCAATCTCGCGACGACGGCGGCGGGCGCGCCGCTGCGCACGGCGTTTGTGTATTTTCCGAACGGCGCGATCCCGGCGACGTGGTGGCCGAGCGGGGCGGGCAAGGATTTTACGCTCAGTCCCACGCTTGAGCCGCTCGCGGCGCTGCAAAACCGCGTGCAAGTGCTCGGCGGCCTCGACCATCTGAACGCGCGCGCCGGCGGTGACGGCGGCGGCGACCACGCGCGCGGCAACGGCGTGTTTCTCACGGGCGTGCGGCTCAATAAAAGCGCGACGGATATCCGCGCGGGCATCTCGATTGACCAAGTGATCGCGAACAAGGTCGGCCACCTGACGCGTTTCCCGTCGCTCGAACTCTCGTGCGAAAACGACCGCCGCTCGGGCAGTTGCGACTCGGGTTATGCGTGTGCGTATCAGTTCAATCTCTCGTGGCGCTCGGCGACGACGCCGATGTCACCGGAGTCGAATCCGCGGTTGCTTTTCGAGCGGATGTTTGGCGCCGGTGCGCACGGCACACGGGCGGAGAATGCGCAGCGCCGGATGCAGGCGCGGCGCTCGGTGTTGGATTTTGTGCGCGAAGACACACAGCGGATGCAGGGTCGGCTGGACGCGAACGACCGCGACAAACTCGACCAATATCTCACGGGCATCCGCGATGTGGAGACCCGTATCCAGAAAGCGGAGCAGTTCGGGCCCAACATCGACCCGGACATGGCCACGCCGGCCGGGGTGCCGCAGAGCCACGGCGAGCACGTGCGGTTGATGTATGACATGCTGGCGCTCGCGTTTAAGACGGACTCGACGCGCGTGGCGACCTTCGCGCTCGCCCACGACGGCGACAACCGGTCGTTCGGCGAGATCGGGATTCCGGAAGGCCATCACGACCTCTCGCACCATCAGGGCAACCAAGAGCGGATCGACAAAATTTCGAAGATCGACCGCTGGTATGCGGAGCAGTTTGCGCGGTTCCTGCGCGACCTCGAAGCGGCGCGCGACATCGACGGAACCTCGGTGCTGCACAACACGCGCATCGTCTACGGCAGCGGCAACGCGGACGCGAATCGCCACAGCCACGACAATCTCCCGGTGGTGCTCGCGGGCGGCGGCGGCGGTCTGCTGCAGACCGGCCGCTACGTGCAGCATGGCGGCAAGCCGATGAGCAATCTCTTCCTCAGTCTCGCGGATCAGGCGGGCGCGACCGGTCTGGAGCGGTTCGGAGATTCGACGGGGCGGCTGGGGAACGTGTGATACTGCCGGCTCGCACGATTTGGGATTTTTCGCGGGACGGCACGGCGACAAGCGCCGGCCCTACGGTTCGAAAACAAACGGCAGGAAGTGTGTTCAATCGAGCCGTCGACCGGCGGCGGAGGCGGCGATGAGTTGGGCGAGGCGGCGCTCGCGGGTGGCGGGTTGTTTGGCCGAGACAAGGTGGTGGAGGACGAGGCGACGGTAGCCGGGTGGCTGGGCTTGGAAAAACTTCCAGGCGGCCCGGTCGGCGCGGAATCTTTTTTCGAAGCCGGCCGGCAGGGCGGGCTCGGCTTTGCGTTCGAAGGCGTAGACGCCCGTTTTTCCGGGATCGCGCGCGGCGAAGGCCGCGAGGCCAGCGGGGTGCATCAGGCCGGCGGCGGTGAGGCGGGCGATGTGGGCGACGTTGACGTTGCTCCAGATGCTGCCGGCTTTGCGCGGGGTGAAGCGGTGCGAATAGCGGTGCTCGTCGAGCTTGCGGACGACGCCGTCGATCCAGCCGAAGCAGAGCGCTTGATCGACGGATTCTTGGTAAGTCATGCCGACGAGGCCGGAGGATTTCCGGTAAGCACCGACGTGGAGCTCGCGAGCGGTGGCGTGATTTTGTTCGAGCCAGGTGCGGAAGTCGGCGGCGGTTTTGAAGAAGGTGGCGGACATGAGCGCGGGCAGTTGGCGATTCCAGACTGGTCGCTGCGTTAGACGGTTCGCGAGAGGAGATCGGCAAGATTCACGGTGCGCCACGAAACCGGGTCGTGGCCCGGGAAAATTTGAGCGGTGACGCGCGGGCCGTCGACAGTGACGAGGGCGTAACCGGGGAGGTCGGCGTATTCGAAGGATTTGATGAACGGGCTTTCGGCGTCGTAGACGGCGCGGCGGGCGGCCTCGGTGTCGGGAGCGAATTTCGGTTCCACGCGGATCTGATCGCCGTTGTAGTCGGCGAGGCCGGAGAGCCGGGTTTTCGGTTTGGGATCGGCTTCGTTGATGACGCTGCTGACGGCGAGTTGGGCGAAGCCGCCGCGGGGAGTTTTGCGGGCGAGGGCGCTGAAGCGGTGGATGTGACCGCCGAGGACGATGGCGCGGTCGCGGCCGAGGAGGTCGAGGAATTTTTCGCGCTTCGGGCGGTCTTTGTCGGAGGAGAACTGATACCAGGTCGCGCGGGCACCGTAGGGAACGACGGGCGGGTGCACGACGGTGAAAAAATGCTCTGCGGATCGGCGCGCGGCGGCGGCTTCGAACCAATCGAGGCTTTCGCGATCGTAGGCGTCGAAGAAGGCGAATTCGGCGTTGCCGGTTCGCACGGTGTAGCGAGCGCTGCGGATTTCCTCGGTGGCGGGAGCGAGGGCGCGGGCTTGCGCAGTGAGGAACGGGTGGAAGACATTGGCGAACGCGGCGGGCGCGCCATCGCCCGTGATGTCGTGGTTGCCCTTGGCGAAGAGGAACGGGACGCCGAGTTGGGCGTCGCGGATGAAAGCGAGGGCCTCGGTGTTTTGGCGCGTGGCGAGTTCCTCGCTGCCGCAGAGACCTTCGACGAGGTCGCCGACTTGGAGCACGAAAGCGACGTGCGTGTCGGGGGTGCGATTGCGTTCGGCGATGGCGGTGCGGAGGGGCGCGAAAAGTTGCGGCATGAACTCGGCGGTGAGGCGCGAGTAGTTTTTGATCTGGCTGAGATCGTTCGGGTGTTTCCGGTCGAGCCACGCGAGGTCGTGGTGCTCAAGTTTGTCGTAGTGAAGATCGCCGAGGAGGATGAAGGAAAAGGGGGCGGCGGAAGGGGCGGTGGCGGCGCGGTGGAGCGAGGGAGTGAGGGCGAGGCCGGTCGCCGCGGCGGTGGATTGGAGAAAAGTGCGGCGAGTAAGTGTGGGATGCATGGTGGAGCGGGGTTGGGAAAATCAAGGGCCGATCATCGGACCGATGTAACGGGTGGCGACGACGACATCGTCGAACCAAACGGATTGGCGCTCGCCCCAGAAACGCTTCGCGGGATCGCCCGGGTCGTAGCCATAGTGTTCGAGCCAGAGGCAGTTTACTTTGAGATCGAGATCGTGGCGCCAGCGGATGGCGGTGAATTCGCCGACGAGTTTCCCGTCGAGCCACATGGCTTGGCGGCCATCGGCGCGGTCGGGCGCGGTGTTGGCCTGCAGCATGAATTCCCAGCATTGCCAGCGGTCGAGCGCGGGCACAGCGCGGTGGGGCGAGGCGGCTTCGCCGGCGGCGGGGCCGGGCGGGAAGAACGCGTTGCCCCAGTATTTGCCGGGCATCTTCGGGTCGGGCTTCATGTCGAGGAAGTAGCTGTAGAGATTCACCTCGCCGGGCGGAGGATTTTTGCCCCAGGCGAACCACGGCTCCATGCCGGTGGAGTAGTAGGTGCCGTCGGGCTGTTTCCCGGCTTTGCCGAAACCGGACCATTTGTTTTTCGCCTGATTCGCGAGGAGCCAGACGAAGTGGTGGGAGTAGCGGTAGTCGGCGGAAAACTTGACGTAGAAACGAACGTAGACGGTGTCGGCGCCGGGCAGGAACCACTTGATGGCGTCGGGGCTTTGCTTCTGACCGCGCTCCATCGGCATCTCCACCGACCAACGGCCGGAGTGTGGCGCATTATCGGATATAACGAGGCGACCGCGGCGCTCGTCCCATTTTTGCATGTCACCGGATTCGAAATCGTCGGCGAAGAGCACGGCGGGATCGCGCGCGAGACCGTAGTCGCGGGGGTATTTCACGGCGAGGCCGTCGGCGGCGGAGAGCGCCGCCGTGCAAGCGATCGCGAGCAGAAGGAGCGGGAGGAGATGGAGCCGAGACGACGACATGGGCAATGTGAGGTGCGATCAGATCGCCTCGGATTCGACGATGTGCGTGCCGGAGCGGGCGTCGAGGGCGGCGGCGAGGAGGGCGCGGGCGATGCGTTCGGCGGAGACGACGCGGTAGCGGCGGGGGAGGAGAAACGGGAGCGCAGTGAAGACGCGCAGCGCGAGGGCTTCGAGCGGGCGACGCTCGGTGCGCGCCCCGCCGATGATCGACGGGCGCACGAGGGTGAGTGATGGGAAGGCGAGGGTGCGGAGAGCGTTTTCCGTTTCGCCCTTCGTGCGGAGATAGAACGTGCGCGCGGAGGCGTCGGCGCCGATGGAGGACGTGAGGGCGAAGGCCGCGGCGCCGTGGCGACGGGCGAGGGTGGCGACGGCGAGCGGGTAGTCGTAGTCGACTCGACGGAAGGCGGCGGGTGAGCCGGCCTTTTTGATCGTGGTGCCGAGGGCGCAAATTACGGCGTCGGCGGACCACCACGGGGCGTCGGCCGGGAGCCCGTCGAAGTCGACGAGCGGGTTGGTCAGTTTTGGATACGCGGTGAGCGGACGACGCGTGGGGGCAACGAGGCGGCCGACGCGCGGATCGGTAAGGGCTTGGGCGAGGACAGATTGGCCGACGAGGCCGGTGGCGCCGACGAGGAGAATTGTTTTCATGGCCGGGGACGTGGGCCGATGGTGGCGGCGGTGGGCGGCGGGGCGAGCGGAGTATTTCTACTCAACTCCGGCGGGAGGCGGCCGATGGAAGGGGAAACGGATTTTGCCACTTCTCAATGCCATGACGGCCCACCCGATACGCTCGTTCACGATTACGTTGCTGCTCTTCGCCGCGGGCGGGTTGGTGATCGCGGCGGCGGCGTGGTCGAGAGACGATGGCGGGGAAACGTCGCAGGTGCGAATGGATAGCCGGCGTCGCTCGACAGGAATAATGCGGTAGGCGGACGCGCGGATATGGTGCGCCGCGCGAGTGGGCGGAGTTCGCCTAGAAGCCGGCGGAGTTGCCGGGGCCGCGGCGGTCTTTTTTGCCGGTGCCGCTGCAGGGAAAGCAGGCTTCGATGGCGTGCGAATTACCGCTGCCTCGGCTGAAGGCGCCGACACCTTTGCACGTTTCGCAGAAATTTTTCTGCTCGGCGGCGAGCTCGTCGGCATTGGCGCGGGCGTTTTTGCCGAGGATGGTCGAGGCCCCGTAGAAGCCGACGTCGCGCGTGTAGCTCGCGATTTTCTGAGGCACCAAGCGCACATAGGTGGTGCGCGCGTCGAAACGAGCGCGGCGATTTTCGAGCGGCTTGGCGGTGCTGGCCGACGAGATCGACGAGGTGTTTTGTGAAGACGGTGCGGGGCGTGAGGCGAGGATTTGCTGGGTCTTGGCTTGGTTGGCGCGATCGCGGGCTTCGAGGCGGGCGATGGAGGCGGCCTCGTCGGCGGTCTTTTGTTTGGCGTTCAACCGATCGTAGGCGCGGCGGAGATCGGGGACGGGTGCGCCGAGTTCATCGGCGCGGGCGAGGGCGGCGCGGGCGGCTTTGATGTTTTCGGCGGTGGGTTGGGCTTCGGCGCGGCGGGTGAGGAGTAGGGCGTATTGGCCGGAGACGATTCCGGAGCGAGCGGCGACGGTGTGGATGCGTTCGACGAGTTGATCGAAGGCGGGCGTGCTGGGGGCGGCGGGGGCCGTTTTGCCGGTATGCGCAAAATCGAGGGAGCTCTGTTGCTCGACGAGGAGATCGCGGTAGGCATCCCAGTTACGGGAATCGGGGACGAGGCGTTGCGGCACTTGGGCGAAGACGCGGGCGTAGTATTCGCGGCAGACTTCGGAGCTGGTTAGGGGGTTGTCGTCGGGGGCGGTGGGATCGGCGGAGGCAATTTTGGCGCGACGCGCAGCAGTGCGGTCGGGGATGTCGCGCGAGGTGGTGACACGAGTAGCGAGGCCGGCAAGGGCGAGTGGGACGCGAGGTTCGTCGGGCAGGAGTTTTTCGAGACGGCGGAGATAGACGAGGGCGTCCGCAAGCGGCGCGTATTTCGCCATAAAATCGGCGTAGCGGGTGTGCCACGGCACGTCGCTGGCGAGCGCGGGGACCTGGTCGAGGATGAGCCGGAGAGCGCGCGGGTGGTCGTGGGTGAGGATGGCGAGATCGGTCTCGAGTTCGATCCAGTCGGCGCGGGGAATAGCAGGATTCAGGCGATGGAAATCGATCCAGCGAAGGGCGGTCTCGGCGTCGGCGCGCGAGGACTCGCTGAGGACGAGCCGGGCGAATTCGCGCGTGAAGCCGACGAGGTCGGGGCCGTAGCCCTTGTAGAAGTGAGCGACCTCTTCGGCGGTGCGGGCGAAGGTGCCGTCGGGCCGATGCCAACGGCGAACGCTTTCGGAGAGGTCGCGCAGGGCTGCGCGCAGGAGAATAAGACGGCTGGGCGCGTAGGCGGGATCTTGCGGGAGTTCGTGGGCGGCGAGAGCCGGGAAGGCGCTGAGGAAGGGGATGTCGGCGCGCATCGGGGTGGAGTAGACGCGGCGCCACACGGCGAGTTCATCGGCCGGGAGGGTGACGGTGCCGAGGTGTTCCTGAAGTGCGTCCGGATGGTAGTTGGCGGTAAGGTAGTCGGCGAGAGCGGCGCGCTTGAACGGAATGTGGCGCGGGAACGCGCGACTGCGGGCGCGGATGGCGGCGGAGATCGCGTCGGGGCGTTGCGTCGCTTCGGCGATGAAAACGCGGAGCCGGCGGAAACGCGGGTCGAAACCGGGGCGGTCGGCGGATTCCGGGCGATCGAAGCTGGACGAGGAATCGTCGGCCTCGCGGAGAAGTTTCTCGGTGAGCGGATCGCCGGCGGGCAGGTCGGTCCACTGGATGAAGGCGCGGAGGGCGTTGAGAAAATGGAAGCGCGGGAGATAGCTGGCATCCTTTTCGTTTTTGTGAGCGAGGATGACTTGGTCGGCGCGCGGCCAATCGCGCTGATAACAATAGGCGATGCCGGCAAGCCAAGCGAATTCGCGGGGTGCGCCGGCGGCGCGGAAGTGCTGGAGCGCGCGCGGGAAAAGAGCGAGGTCGAGACAGGCGCGGGTGAGTGCGAGGTGGTAGGCGGCGAACGCGGGGCCGGCGGGAACGTTCGGCTCCGCGGTGACGAGGGCACGGAGGGTTTTGATGTCACCCGTGGCGGACGCGTCGGCGATCTTGGCGAGGGCGGGCTGGACGCTCTCGGGGGTGATGGCCGCAGGAGTTGGGCTGGGCGCTGTCGGCGTGGCGGGTTCGGCGGCGGGGAGCGAGGTGAGTGCGACAGCGAAGGCGAGCAAGAGGAGTGAAATTCGGGGCATCGGCATCAGGTTGATCGCGGCGAGATTGGGCGAGCGGTGAAAAATTTCAGCCGAGAAAAATCGGGATAAGTGCAAACGCGCAAGGACGTGACGGGGACGAGCCATGACAATTCCCTGACAACTGGCTGACGACACGGTGACAACCGGGATGGCGATTCGTGGTTCAATGGGCGCGTCAACCCAACGAAATCACCATGAAATCAACGTTCGTCTCTGCCCTGTCTGTTTTCGCGGCTGCGCTCCTCGGCGCGGTTTCGCTCCTGCCGCTGGCGGCTTGTGCCAAATCAAACCATGAGTCCGTGCGCCTGCGCGTGGAACTCGACCGCCCCGTGCTCTCGGCGGATCGCACGGAGCGGGCGGTCGTGAAAATCGCGCTCGACGGCGTGAGGCTCGCTCGACCCGAGGCGCGTCCGCCGGTGAACCTCACGCTCGTGATCGACCGCTCGGGCTCGATGAGCGGAGAAAAAATCCAGCACGCGAAGGCGGCCGCGATCGAGGCGGTGCGGCGGCTCGGGCCGGACGACGTGTTTGCGCTGGTCACGTTTGATCACGAGATCGAAACGCTCGTGCCGGCGACGCGCGTCGGGGATACGCGAGCGATCGAGGCGCGGATCAGGTCGATTGTCGCGCGCGGCAACACGGCCCTCTACGGCGGCGTGACGCAAGGGGCCGCGGAACTGCGCAAGCACCTCGAAGACCGCCGCTACACGCAGCGGCTCGTGCTGCTCTCGGACGGACTCGCGAACAACGGACCGAGTTCGCCGGACGATTTCGCGAGGCTCGGGGCGTCGTTGGGACGCGAAGGGATTTCGGTCAGCACCGTGGGACTCGGGCTCGGCTACAACGAAGACCTGATGACGCGCCTCGCGCGTCGCAGCGACGGGAACACCTACTTCGTCGCGTCGAGCCGCGACTTGGCGGCGATCTTCAACGCGGAGCTCGGCGACGTGCTCAATGTGGTGGCGCGCCGCGTGGTGGTGACAGTGGAGTTCCCCTCCGGGGTTCGGCCACTGGCGTTTGTCGGGCGCGAAGGAGCGATCCGCGGGCAGCGGGCTGAGTTTGAGTTGAACCAACTCTACGGCGGGCAGGAGAAGTTTGCGCTCGTCGAAGTGGAAGTGACGGCGTGCCGGGCGGGCGAAGAACGGGAAATGGCGGCGGCGAGCGTGACGTTTGAAGATGCGCTGACGCAACGGGCGGCGACGGTGTCGGCGCGAGGTGCGGCGAAATTTTCGAGCGTGGAGAAGGAGGTCGTCGTTGCGGCGAACCGGCAGGTGCAGACGGACTACGCGGTCAACGTCACGGCGGAGGCGAAGGATCACGCGGTCGGTCTGGTGGATGCGAACCGTCGCGACGAAGCGGCCCGGCACATGCGGTCGCGCACGGCTGAGTTGGAAAAGATCGCGACGGTTTACGCGAATCCGGCGGTGCGCGAGATGACGGTCGCGAACAAGAAAGAGGCGGACCGCCTGGAGCGCGAGGGCCTCGATAACGCCCAGCGTAAATCCTACCGCGCCGATGCGGCGCAGGCGGCGAGCCAGCAGGCGAACAGCCCGTCGAGTTACACGCGGCCGTAAGGCGCGGCCACGGCTCCTTTGACTTCTCCGCACCGATGTCGCCAGCTTTCGCCCGTGCTCGCTCCCTCGCGCCGCATTTTTCTCTACTGGCTCCTGCTGCTCCTGCCGACGCTCGCGGTGGGCGCGGGGGCGCTCTACCTGTTGAAAAAAGAACAGGCGCGGCTCGACGAACAGGCGAAGGCGGCGACTTCGCTGCGGCGCGAGGCGATCGCGGCGCGGGCGCGGCAAATCGCGGAAAATGTGGAGCTGCTCCTCGGTGATGTGCAGGCGGGCCTCATGACGACGCTGATGCAGACGACGGGCGAAAATCCGGAGGCGTGGCTCGACGCGTGGGGTGGGAACAATCCGCTGGTGAAGTCGACGTTTCGCCTGGCGGCGGACGGACGGATTTTGCGTCCGGCGAACGGCGAGGCGCAGCGCTGGCTGAAGGAGTGGCTGGCGGGCGGGGCGCCTTGGCGCGGGGCCAAACAGGAATCGAAGGAGAGCGACCAGGTGCGTCGCGAGCGCAAGGATACGACGCTCAACGTGACGCAAACGCAGAGTGTGCGCAGCAGTTTGCAGGAGACGGCGCGGCAGAATGCCGTGGCGGACACCGCCATGAGGAAATCGACGGCACCGGCGGCCCCATCCGCGGCGGGAGCGGCGTTCGCGGCGCCCGCGGTCGCTGTGCAGCCGGAGCGCGCGGGGTGGACGCCGTGGCGCGGAGCAGACGGACTGCACCTCGTCGGCTGGCGGCAGCCGAGCTTTGGCGGCGTCGTGGGCGTCGAGGTGAATTTGGCGACGATTGTGGCGCGGCTCGGCGAACTGCTGCCGCGTGATGGCGATTTGGCGGAAGCGTTTGCGGTGCGCGAAGCGGGCGTGGAGAGGCAGAGCAAAGTTTACGCGGGGGCGAGCGGGAGCGCGGGGATTCGGTCGGCGCGGTTGTTGGACACGATCGCGGTGCCGCTGTCGGCGAACGTGTTGCCGGGCTGGGAGATCGTGGGCTTCGTGCGCGACGATGCGGGCAACGCGAGAGCGGGCGGAGGCTTTTTTGTGGTCGGGGCGCTGCTCGTGGGGATTTTTGTCGTCGCGATTTTGTCGGGCGGCGGACTGCTGTTGCGACAGGCACGGCGCAGCGAAGCGGAGGCGGCGCAGAAGACGTCGTTTGTGGCCAACGTGTCGCATGAGTTCAAAACGCCGCTCACCACGATTCGTCTCTACGCGGAATTGCTCGAGCAGGGGCGGGTGCGCGATGCGACGCAGGGTGGCGACTATTTGCGGACGATTTCGCGGGAGACGCAGCGCCTCGCGCGGCTCGTGAACAATGCGCTCGATTTCAGTCGGCTGGAGCAGGGGAAGAAGAAATTTGCGCGGGAGACGCTCGATCTCACAGCGGAGTTGAGGCGGCTCCTCGATACACACGGACCGCGGCTCGCGGAGGCGGGGCTCATGCTGCGACGCGAGTGGGCGGCGGCGCCGGTGCCGGTGACGACGGACCGCGACGCGCTGGAGCAGATCGTGCTCAACCTGCTCGACAATGCCGCGAAGTATGCGGCGGACGGAGGCGAAGTCGCGGTGGCGCTGGTGACGCGCGAGCGCGGCGGCGCGGAGTTGCGCGTGAAAGACCGCGGACCCGGGGTGCCGACGGAGCACCGCGAACGGATTTTCGAAAAATTTCACCGCGTAGACGACACGCTTACGGCGGAGAAAAGCGGAGCCGGCCTCGGGCTCAGTATTGCGCGCCAACTCGCGCGTGGTCTGGGTGGCGAACTGCGGTATGAAGCGCGTCCCGGCGGCGGGGCGGAATTCGTTTTGGAACTACCATGAAAGCCAAGATTCTCATTGCCGAAGACGATCCCAATATCCGCCTCGGATTGGTGGCGACGCTGGAGAGCGAAGGCTATGCGGTGACGGCGGCGGCCGACGGCGCGCAGGCGTTGAAGCTGTTCTCCCAGGAGAAATTTGAGCTCGTGATGCTCGACGTGATGATGCCCAAGACGAGTGGATACGAGGTGTGCCGTGAGCTGCGCGCGCGGGGCGTGCGGGTGCCGGTGCTGATGCTCACGGCGAAAGGCGAGGAGATCGACAAAGTCGTGGGCCTGAAGCTGGGGGCCGACGATTACGTGACGAAGCCGTTCGGCGTCCACGAATTGCTCGCGCGGGTGGAAGCGCTGTTGCGACGGGCGCGGACGACGGCGGTGGAAAAGGGCGGCGGGGAGGCGGAGTTGGCACCGGTGTTTCGGCTCGGAGCGGCGGAGATCGACCGCCGGAAGTTCACAGCGAAAGTGTCGGGGCGAACGGAGGAATTAACTGCGCGTGAGCTGCGGCTCGCGGAGGTGTTTGCGGCGCACGCGGGCGAAGTGCTGACGCGCGATGCGTTGCTGAACGCGGTGTGGGGCGTGGGCTATTTCGGCACGACGCGGACGCTGGATCAGCATGTCGCGCAGTTGCGAAAAAAAGTGGAAGCGGTGCCGGAAGAGCCGCGCACAATCGTGACCGTGCACGGCGTGGGCTATCGCTGTGAGAGCTGAGCGACGCGGTCAGGGTTTCAGCAGGGCGGCGAGTTCCGAAACTGTCTGGACTTGGGCAAACCGCTTGTCGTTGGCCCGCACCAGCAACGTGTAGCTGCTGCTGAAGCCGAGCGGCGGGAGCCAATCGAAGCGGTAGCGACGGTCGAGCTCAGTGGTCAGCCATTGGTTGAGTTGGGGGCCGTCGCGCAGACGGTCGAGGGCGGCGGGTTCAGCGCCCACTTGGAAGATGGTGACGGCGAGGAGTCCGTTGAATTCCGGGTAGAGATCGATGTCGCCACGCTGGAGCGACTCGAAGCAGATGGCGGTGCTGCCGAGACCGGATTTGAGCTGGGCGTTCCAGCCGGTGGCGCCGTCGATGAGGCGCTCGATGATGCGCCCCATGATGTAGTGGGAGGTGGACGTTTTTACACCGATGACGATGTCGGGCTCGTCGAGCTCGGCGCGTTTGACGAGGGCGCGGCCTTCCTGCCAATCGACGCCGGCCTGGGCCGACCATTCACGCAGGAATTCGCGGGCGACGAGATCGTTGGTTTCGCCGTCCTGTTCGACGCGGCTGATGAGGCGGCGCATCGTCTCGCTGGAGAGCGAGCCGCTCAGTTTTTCGAGGAGCGGGCGCAGGGCGGGGATTTTTTGGAAGATCTGCTGGCGGGCCAGCAGCGCTGCGTCGTAGTTGGGGAAAAAATGCAGATCGTCGCGCAGCACACGCAGCCCGAGCGGCTCGATGCGGCCGTCGATCGTGGTGCCGCAGGCGACGTCGACTTCGCCGGTGCGGAGCGAGGTGTAGAGCAGGTTTACATCGAACTCCGTATAGCGCACGGCCGGGATGTGGTAGTGCTGGCGCCAGGCTTCGTAGCCGTCGAGCCGCTGGGCAAAGCCCGTGGGAAAACCAAACAGCAGTGCGCTCCCGGGCAGCGGACGCCACACCGCGACGAGCGAGCCGAGGATCAGCGCGGCGCTAGCGACGGCGACGCGCCACGTGTGGCGGACGAGGGTGGATTCCGCGAGCCCGAGCAAACCGTCGATGACGAGGGCAAGACCGGCGGCGGGAATGGCGCCGAGGAGGACGACCGCGGGTTGGTTGTTCGCGATACCGCGAAAAATAAATACGCCGAGGCCACCGGCGCCGACGAGGGCGCTGAGGGTGGCCACGCCGACACTGATCACGGCGGCGGTGCGAAGACCCGCGAAGATGGTGGGCAACGCCAACTGGAGTTCGACGGCCCAGAAAAGTTGTCCCCGGCTCATGCCCATACCGCGCGCGGCCTCGACGACTGCGATAGGAACACCGGCGAGACCGACGAGTGTGTTGCGAATGACGGGGAGCAGGGCGTAGAGGAAGAGGGCGGCGACGGCGCTGTTTCGACCGAGCCCGAACAGCGGCAGCATCAAACTGAGGAGCGCGATGCTCGGAATCGTTTGCACGACGCTGGCCAGACCCACGAAGGACGCGGCGAGGGTGCGATTGCGGCGCAGCATGACCGCGAGCGGCACGCCAATGGCGACGGCGGCGAGGAGCGAGAGGGCGACCAACTCGATGTGCTCGAGCGTGCGGGCGAGGAGCTCGTTGCGGTGCGTCGCGAGAAAGGCGAGGAAGGCTTTCATGGGCGCGGCGACGGCGACGACGGCGGAAAGGGCGCGGCTGTTTGCACGGCGGTCTTGTAGCTTTGAAATGCTTCCAGAAGGAGGCCGGCGCGGGAGGGATCGCTGCTGAGCTGGGCCATGGCCTCGGCTACGGTGTGGGAATCGGAGAGGCCGAGAATGGTGGGCCTCGCGTCGGCCTGCGGTAGGTCGAGCGGCAGCCGGAGATCGCCCAATTGCACGGCCTGCCATTCGAGGTGCAGGCGGTCGTCGCTTTGATCAAAGAAGCGGCGGACGAAATCACTGTGGGGGCGAAAGAGGAGTTCTGCCGGGGTGCCGGCCTGCTCGATGCGACCGGGGGACATCAGGGCGATGCGATCGCCAAATTCGAAGGCTTCGGAGATGTCGTGGGTGACCATGACGACGCTTTTGTCGCGGAGCGCCCACAAGGCACGCACCTCGCGGCGAATAAGTTGGCGGGTGACGGCGTCGAGGCCGCTGAACGGCTCGTCCATCAGCAGAGCGGCGGGATCGGCGATGAGTGCGCGGGCGAGCGCGACGCGTTGGCGTTGGCCGCCCGACAACTCATGCGGAAGGGCGTCGAACCAGCCGTCGAAAAGCCAGAGCACGGCTTTCATGACGAAGAGCCGGTCTTCGCATTGTTGGTCGGTCCAGCCGAGGAGGCGCGGGACGGTGAAGATGTTTTCGCGGACCGTGCGGTGCGGCAGCAGGCCGCCGCCCTGAATCACGTAGCCGATGCGACGGCGCAGCGCGTCCGGATCGGTGCGGGCGGTGTCGACACCGTCGAACCACACCGTGCCGGAGGTGGGTTCGACGAGGCGATTGATCATCCGCAGCAGGGTGGTTTTGCCGCAACCGCTGGGACCGAGGACGACGAGCTTCTCGCCGCGGGCGATGCGCAGGTTGACGCCATCGATCACCGGTCTGGCGTCGAACGTCCGGCGGAGGTCGCGAAGTTCGATCATGCGGGCATGAAAACGGGCGCGCCGGGGGTGTCCAGAGCCGAGGCCAGCAGGTGCGGTGTCCGATTTCGCGGGGCGTGAGGAACGAGGCCGCGCATGTCGGGCGTTACTTTTTCAGTCGGAAACCGATCAACAACAGGGCAACACCCACCAGACCGATGACGCCGTAAGTGACCATAAATTCGCCGCGCGATATGCCGAGCGACTGCTCTTCGGCGGCGTCGATCAGGCGCCACGTGGCCGCGATATTGACCGCGGCGGAAATGACGGTCAGTGCGCCGATGCCGATGAGGCCGAGGCGCAGAAAGGTTCGCAACGGAGCGGGTGCGTCAGACGTTGCACAGCTTCACCGCTTCGCGGAGCGAGGTGAGGGCGTCGCGCTTCGGAATGAATTCCTGGCCGACGAAGCCCTTGTAGCCGGTGGACTTGATGGCGCGCATGATCGGCACGTAGTTGAGCTCCTGCTGATCCTGCGGCTCGAATTCGGCGCGGCCGGGATTGCCGGCGGTGTGGTAGTGGCCGATGTAGGCGGCGTTGTCCTTCAGCGTGCGGATGACGTCTCCCTCCATGATCTGCATGTGGTAGATATCGTAGAGAAGTTTGAAACGCTCGGAGCCGATCTTCTTGCAGAGTTCCACGCCCCAGGCGGTGTGGTCGCACATGTAGTCCTTGTGGTTCACCTTCGAGTTGAGGAGCTCCATCACGAGGGTGACGCCGCGTTTCTCGGCGGTCGCCATGAGGCGCTTCAGGCCGACGGCGCAGTTTTCAAGGCCCTGCTGGTCGTCCATTTTTTCGCGGTTACCGGAAAAACAAATGAGGTTGGTGAAGCCGGCGTCGGCGACCTCGGCGATGCGTTTCTCGTAAATTTCGACGAGCGTATCGTGATATTCGAGACGGTTAAACGCCTTCGGGATGCCGCCGACGTTGACACCTGCCGCGGTCTTGGCGGTGGGGTTGCTCACCATCGCGCAGGTGAGGCCGTGTTTTTTGATGGTGGCGAAATCGGCGGGATTCAGGAGCTCGACGGATTCGAGGCCCATGCCCTTGGCGGCGGCGGCGAAGGTATCGAGGTCGATCTTAGGGAAGCACCATTTGCAGACGGATTGGCGGATCACGCCTTCGGCGGCCGGAGCGGCCTTGGCGGCGGGCTCGGCGGCGCGGGAGCGCGTCAGTGTAGCAACGGCGGCGGCGCCGGCGATCGAACGGAGGGCAGTGCGGCGGGAGATGGGCGAGGGCATGGTGAGAGGTGAAAAAGGTCGGTCCGCCCGGTGGCTTTGGCAAGCGTGCAGCGCGGCGGGTGGGACGGTTGACGATGCCGAGCGGGCGGCACGAAGAACGTTGCGTTCACCATGGGCGCGCGTTCGTTCTCGCGAACACTACCGTGAGAAAGCGCTTTCTGGTTATCCTCGCCGGGTTTGCCGCTGCTGCGCTGGGATTCACCGCGTTGCTCTATGCGTTCGCCGCGTCGCTACGGCCGGATGTGACGACGCCGGCGGAGGCTCCGGCGAAAGAGGAGCTGGCGGCGGTGAACGCGGCGCGCGACAACGCCAAGCTGCTCGATCTCGCGCGGCCGGCGGTGGTGACCAAGGCGGTCGACTATTCTCTGGGCGCCCGGGCGCTGTGGTGGCCAAAGGCGGAAGCGCCGGTGCTCGCGGAACTCGTGCGCGAGCGACGGCTGCCGCCGGTGGCGGAGCGAGTCGGGCCGGAGCCGGTTGTGATGGAGGGCGTGGACGGGATCGGGCGCTACGGCGGCACGTGGTATCGGTTGGTGAATTCGATCACGGACTTCAGCACGATCTATTGGCGCATGTCGGGGGCGAGTTTGGTGCGGTGGTCGCCGCAGGGCTATCCCCTCGTGCCGCATGTCGCGAAGGCGTGGGAGATCTCGCCGGACTACCGCACGTTTACCTTCACGCTGCGCCGCGGTGCGCGCTGGTCGGACGGCCATCCGCTCACGAGCGAGGACATCCTCTATTGGTATGAAAACGAGGTGCGTTACTTCAATGCCCAGCCGCGGTTCCTGCGGGCCGGCGGCACACTCGGTCGTGTGGAGCGCGTGGACGAAGGGCGCGTGCGTTTCGTGTTCGACCAACCAAACCCGCTCTTCCTCGAGCGGCTCGCGACGACGGGCATGAACTACGAGGACTACACGGATCACATCGTGCCGGCGCACTACCTGCGCAAATATCATCCGACGCTGGGCGACCCAGCGCTCATCCGGTCGACAATGGCGACGCTGAAACTTTCGAGCGGCGTCGCGGTGTATAAGAAAATGAAGCACTACCTCAACCCGGAGCATCCGCGGCTGTGGCCGTGGGTGGTGCGGGCGAACCAGCCGATTTCGACGCAGACCTTTGTGCGCAATCCCTACTACTACGTCGTCGACTCGCGCGGCAAACAACTGCCCTACCTCGACCGCCTCGTGATGGATGTGAAAAACAACAACCTGATCGCGGTGGCTGCGGCGAATGGCGAGCCGTCGATGCAGGAACGGCACATCCGCTACGAGGATCACATCATGCTGCTCGGGGGAGCGGCGCGCAACGGCTACGATGTCTACCACTGGAAACCCAGCACGCAGTCGTTGTTCACGCTGTTTCCCAATCTCAACCGGCGGATCGACCCCGCTCGGCCGGAGACGAAGTTGAAGCGCGGGATGCTGAATGAAGCGCGGTTTCGGCAGGCGCTCTCACTCGCGATAAACCGCCGCGACATCATCAACGCCGAGTTCAACGGGCAGACCGAGCCCGCGCAGATCGCGCCGCCGCCGGAGTCGCCCTACCACAATGCGCGGCTCTACCATTCGTTCACGGATTACGATCCGGCGCGGGCGAACCGGCTGCTCGATGAGCTCGGGCTCACGGGGCGCGATGCCGAGGGCTACCGGACGTTTGCCGACGGCACGCGCATGACCTTTGTGCTCAATCTGACTGACTACACGGTGCAGGGCCCTGCGCAGTTTGTGGTGAACGATTGGGCAGCGGTGGGCGTGCGGGCGTTGTTGCGCAACCGGGCGCGCCGCCTGTTTGAGCAGGAGAAGCTCACCTACGAACACGACTTCACGGTGTGGACGGGGGAGAGCGAATTTTACCCGTTGGTCGAGGCGCGGAATTTTGTGCCGACTTACTTCGAGTCGTTTTTCGCGCCCGGCTACGGCACGTGGTATCAGTATGGCGGATTGCACGACGATCCGGCGGCGCGGCGGCCCAACGCTCTCGCCCCGCCGGTGGGCCATCCGTTGCGACGGGCCATGGAATTGTTGGAAGACGCGAATCGTCAGCCGCTCGAGGTGGACCGCATCGCGCGCTTCAACGAGATCCAGGAAATCGCCGCGGACAATGTGTGGACGATCAGTGTCTCGACGCCCCCGCCGCAGTTGGTGGTCGTGAAGAACGGGTTTCGAAACGTGCCGCGTGTCTCGCTCTTCGGCGCCAATGTGCAGTCGCCCGCCAACACGGGAATCGAAACCTATTTTTGGGAGCGCCCGCCCAGCGAACCCACGGCCTATGCGCAGACCAAACGCGCGATCATGAATGCGCCGTCATCGCCGAATTTTGTGACCGATGCCGACGAGCCGGTCGCGCCCGCGCCGCCGGGGCCGTTGATGGCGGTGCTGCGGTGGTTGATCGGACTCGGCGCGCTGACGGGTTTAGTGCTCGTCGCGGTGCGGCATCCGTTCATCGGGCGGCGGCTCCTGCTAATGATCCCAACGATGCTCGCGGTCTCGGTGATCGTATTCACGCTCGTGCAACTGCCGCCCGGAGACTTCGCGGAGATGCGCATCGCGCGGCTCTCGATGGAAGGCACGGCGAGCACCGATGAACTTGCGGCGGACCTGCGGAAAAATTTCCGATTGGATGAGCCGATGGTGAAACGCTACGCGCTGTGGATGGGGCTCACGTGGTTTGTGACGTTCGAGGCCCGCGACATGGGGCTGTTGCAGGGAAATCTTGGTCTCTCGATGGAACACGAAAAACCGGTGGGCGACGTGATCGGCGACCGCATTTTGCTCACGGTGGTGGTGTCGCTGGCGACGGTGGTGTTTACGTGGATGTTGGCGCTGCCGTTTGGAATTTATTCGGCGGTGCGTCAGTATTCGGCCGGTGACTACGTGCTCACGTTTCTCGGATTTCTCGGGATGTCGGTGCCGTCGTTTTTGTTCGCGCTCGTGCTGATGTATCTCGCGAAGCAGTGGTTCGGGCTGAATATCGCGGGGCTGTTTTCGCCGGAGTTTGCGACGATGCCGGGGTGGAGCTGGGCGAAGTTTGTCGATCTGTTGAAACACCTTTGGCTGCCGGTGGTGGTGTTGGGTTTTGGTTCCGCGGCGGGGATGATCCGCGTGATGCGGGCGAACCTGCTCGATGAGCTGAAGAAGCCCTACGTGACTACGGCGCGGGCGAAAGGCGTTCGGCCCCTGCGCCTGCTGCTCAAGTATCCCGTGCGCTTGGCGCTCAACCCGTTTGTGTCGGGGATCGGCGGGCTCTTTCCCCACCTCGTGTCGGGCGGAGCGATCGTTGCGATGGTGCTCAGTTTGCCGATGATCGGGCCGACGTTGTTCGACGCGTTGATCGCGGAGGACGTTTATCTGGCCGGTTCGATGCTGATGGTGTTGAGCCTGCTGGGCGTCGTCGGGACGCTCGTGAGCGATCTGCTGCTCCTGTGGCTCGATCCGCGGATCCGGTTGGGCGGCGGCTCCCGTTAGGCGAAAAAAAAGCGCGGACAAAAGTCCGCGCGGAGAAGGTCGGTTGCGAATGGTAGACTCAGCGGACGGCAGGCTCGGATGCTTTGCCGGAGGCGGCGATTCGGTTGCCGCTGGGGGCGATGCCGAAAAATTCGACGATGTGACCCACCTCGATATAGCCACGACCGCGCAATTTGGCCTCGATGGCGCTGAGGGTGCGGCTGAGTTCCAACGAGGTTTCGGCGTCCAGTTCTTCAACGCGATCGGTGGATTTGCAGACGACATGGTAACGCGTCGGCTGGCCGAGGTTAATCTCGTAGAGCGCGGTGCCGTTGTGGAAAAAGGCGCGGCGGACGAGGCCAATTTCTTCAAAAGCCGCCATGCAGCGGTAGACGGTGACGAGATCGCAGGAGCCTTCACCCAATTCGCTGTGCAAGTGTTCGATACTGGTCGGTTGGGCGCATTTGCTCAGTTCGGCGAGGATGGCGATGCGCGGTTGGGTGATCCGCAGGCCCGCCGATTTGAGTCGGGCGGTGGCGAGCTCGATGGGCGTCGCGCCGTGGGAAGAGGGTTTTCCGCCAGCCAGCGGATGATTTGTTTGGGTTGAAGCGATCATTAGTAACTACTTTGTTACACAAGACCCGAGGGATGCCAGTCAATTGCCCTAGGGATTATCACGGATAGTGCGGCCGGTAGCGGTGTCTCGGTGAGCGCAGGGTTGCGTGGCACTGTTTGGCGTGCCAACCTCCGAGTCCGCAACCATGCAAGACCCGGATTTCGCCGAGATTGTCAGCCTCATTTGCAAAGAAGACCCCCGCTTCGACCGGAAGGCTTACGATTTTGTCCGGCTTGGCTTGGACCACACCGTGAAAGAGTTACGCAAGCGGGATGCGACCCGGGCGGAAAAATCCCGCCATGTTTCGGGCGGCGAGCTGCTCGACGGGTTGCGGATTTACGCGCTGGACCAATTTGGGCCGCTGACCAAAACCGTGCTCAATGCCTGGGGCGTCACGCGGTGTGCCCATTTCGGCGACATCGTTTTTAACCTGATCGAATACAACGTGTTTTCGAAAACGGAGAGCGACCGCCGCGAGGACTTTGCGGATATTTACGATTTCGACGACGCGTTCGTGAAGCCGTTTCAACCGACCAAGCGGCCGCGGACGGCGGGCGGATCGGCTGCGACCGAGGCGTTTGGGGCGGCGTAAGGAGCCGCGTGCCGAGGGCAGTCGGGCGATGAGCGCCGTGGCTGCCGGTTGAACTTATTTTCATGTCTAAACCTCTGTCTTCCGCCACCGCCGATCTCCGTCTGCTCGACCCGTTTTGGCGCGAACCTGTTGAGCGCACGGTATTGCCGAACGGCCTCACGCTGATCCTCAAACCGGACCGCTCGGCGGCGCTCGCGTCGGTCCAAGTGTGGGTGAAAACCGGGAGCATTCACGAGGATGCCCATTTGGGGGCAGGACTTTCCCACTATCTCGAGCACATGTTGTTCAAGGGCACGACCCGGCGGGCGGGGCGCGAAATCTCCGCGACGGTCCAGGCGCACGGCGGCTACATCAATGCCTACACGACCTTTGACCGCACGGTTTACTACATCGACCTGCCGAGTGAACACACGGCGGTGGCAGTCGATCTGTTGGCCGACGCGGTATTGAATTCCACGCTGCCGGCCGACGAGACCGCGAAGGAGAAAGACGTGATCTTGCGGGAGATCGCCATGACAAAGGACGATCCGGACAGCCGGCTCTGGGACACGCTGTTTTCCACGGCCTTTCGCGAGCATCCCTACCGGCAGCCGATCATCGGGCATCGCGACGTGTTTTCCGCCGTCACGCGGGAGGATCTGTGGGGCTACTACCGGGCGCGCTATGTTCCCAACAACCTCGTCGTAGTGATCGTGGGAGACATCGACCTCGCCGCCACGCGTGCGGCGGTCGAGCAACATTTCGGCAGCGCGCTGCGTGCCCGGCTCGCGCCGGTGCTCGTGCCCACAGAGCCGTGGCAACTCGCGCCGCGGGCCGAGCATCGTTTCGAAGACGTGGAGCTCACGCGCGGGGCGCTGACGTGGCCGATCCCCGGACTCACGCACGCCGATGCGCCGATCCTCGACTTGCTCTCCACGGTGCTGGGCGGAGGGGACAGTTCGGTGCTCTGGCAGGAAATCCGCGAGAAGGCCGGGCTCGTGCACAGCATCGACGCCTCAAGCTGGAATCCCGGGAGTAGCGGACTTTTTTTCATCGGCTACACGGCGGATGCCGACAAACGCGTGGCGGCGACGGCGGCCATCGAGAAGGTGCTCGCGCGTTGCGCGGCAAAAGGCTTCACGCCGGCTCAGCTTAAGAAAGCGCTGCGGCAAATCGTCGTCAGCGAGATCAACTCTCGCAAGACGATGAGCGGCCAAGCGTCGCGGCTCGGCGCAGCGGAAGTCGTGGTGGGCGATCTCAATCACAGTCGGGCGTATTTCGAACAGTTGCGCACGGTGACGACGCGCGATCTGCAGCGCGTGCTCAAAGCCTACCTCGTGGCGGCGCGGCAGACCTCGGTTTCACTCAACCCGAAAAGCGCTGCGGCGACGGCCGGGGAAGCGGAGGCGGCGCGCGCGGCGGTGCCCGATTTCGAAGAAATCAAACTTCCGAACGGCGCGCGGTTGCTGCTCCAGCTCAACCGCCACCTTCCCAATCTCCATTTCCGACTCGGTGCCAACGGCGGTGTGCTCTGCGAAAATCCGGCGCAGCGCGGGGCGACCTCGCTGCTCGGCACGATGCTCACCAAAGACGCGGGCAAACGCACGGCCGCGCAGGTCGCGCAATATATCGAGGAAGTCGGCGGCTCGTTCAGTCCGCTGGCGGGTAACAATAGCATCGGCGTGGCCGCCGAGGTGTTGCCGCCCGATTGGGAGCGCGCGCTGGCGGTGATTGCCGATGCCGTGCTGGCGCCGAAATTTGTCGCGAGCACGTTTGCCACGGAGCGCGATGCACAGCTCGCGGCGTTGGCACAGGACGCCGACGATGTGGTGACGCTCGCGCGAAAGCTCGTGCGCAAGAAATTCTTCGGGACGCACCCGCTGGCCCTCGACGCGAGCGGCGACGAGGCGGGCGTGAAGGCGCTGACGCCGGCGGCGCTGCGGGCGCTGCACAAGCGGCTCTTCGTCGCGTCTAATGTGGTGCTGGCGGTGGCAGGCGATTTCGACGCGAAGAAACTCGTGCCGAAACTGAAGGCGTTTCTCGCGAAATTGCCGCGTGGGCGCGCGCCGGAAATGGGTGCGGCGGCGGCGTTGGTCGCCGCGTTGCCGTCGGAGCGGGGTGACTTCGTGGAGAAGCAGCCCCGCGAACAGGCCGTGGTGCTCCAAGCGTTTCCGGGGACACGCGTGCATGCGGCTGATTACTATGTCGGCGAGGTTGCGGACGAGTTGTTCAGCGGCATGGCGTCGCGGCTGTTCGAGCGGGTGCGCGAAGAAAAGGGTCTCGCGTATTTTGTGCGCTCGGGACGCGTGCTCGGACTCGATGCGGGGATGTTTTACTTCATCGCCGGGACGCAGCCGGGCAAAGAGGGCGAAGTTATTGCGGAGATCGACGCAGAGATCGCGCGGGTGCAGGCCGGGCAAGTGGAAGAAATCGAACTGCGCCGCTGCCAAGCGCGGCTGAAGGCGGGCATGCGTCAATCGATGCAGACGAACTCGTCGCGGGCGCTCCAGGCCACGCTTAACACGTTGCAAGGGCAGCCCGTCAATGGGTGGCGCGACTACGACGGGCGCATCGACGCGGTCACGATCGGTGACCTCGCGGCGTTTGCGCAGAAATATTTTCAGCGCGACCGGCGCACCCAACTGGTGGTGCGGCCGTAGGCGCTGGGCGCGACGATGAGCGACCTCGCGGAGTTGTTTCCCGACGGCGACTACCGTTTTCATCTGACGCTGCGGCGGGGCGAGCCGCGCGAGTTTTTCCGGGCGAGCGATTCCTCGGGGCGCGTGCGGGCGGAGCGGGCGCGGTGGCTGGCGCATAATCCCGCGCGCTACGCGGCGCTCACGCCGGAGGGCGCACCGTTGCTCGCGGAGTTTGCGGCCATGTGCGCGGGGTGGAGCGTGGCGTGCGGCGCGAGCATCGTAGAACTGGGCGCTGCGCTGGAGCCGGATTTTCTGTTGCTCTCGCGCGATGAGCTCGGGGCATTTCGATTGCGCGGCGGGGCGCTGTGTTTCCCGACCGGTTGGGCGTTGGAGGAGAAACTTGGGCACACGCTCGATTTTATCCACGGCGTGGTGCCCGGGTTGAACGCGGCGCTCGCTTCGCCGATTCAACAGTTTCTCGGCAAACTCAAACCCGGCGTCGCCTATCTCCGTGACAACTGGGGGCTGGCGGCGACCGCCGAACTGAACCTGCATCCGGCGCGGGCCTTGCCGTCACCCGACCTGCCGACGGCGCCGGATCGCCTTTGGCTGCGCGTGGAGCACCAGGCCCTGATGGCTTTGCCGGACACCGGCGGAGTGGTCTTTGGACTGCGGATCGCGCTGCACCGGCTCGATGAAGTGGCTCGTAACTCGGCGGCGGCGCGGGGGTTGTGCCGGGCGCTGGAAACGATGTCGGCGGACGTGGCGGCCTACAAGCGGTTGGATACGGTGCGGAGTGAGGTTATTTCATGGTTATAAATTCAGCTCGATTTCCCGGAGCGCCTGCGCTTACCTCGACCCGCCCTATGAAAAAACTATCCTCTAAAGTTACCCTGCTCGCCAGCATCCTTGCTGTTGCAGGCATGTTCATTGTTCCCGCCGTCCGCGCTGCGGATGACGACGCCGCCAAGGCTGAAAAGAAGAAGAAGAAGCAGGCTGCTGACCTGAAGAAGTATGACAAAAACGGCAACGGTAAGCTCGATGCCGATGAAGAAGCCGCTCTCAAAGCCGACGTCGAAAAGATGAAGGCCGAGAAGAAGAAGAAGCAGAGCTAAACGGTTCCTTCGAATTCATGCAGTTTCCGAGCCCCGGTTTAATTACCGGGGCTTTTTCGTGCCCGCGTGGGGGCGGCCTGGGCGCGAGAGGTCAGCGTTTGTCGACGAAGCCGCCGCTCCACTTGAGCTTGGTGCGCACGACGGAGAAGTGGGAATAGTCGGCGCGTTGGGCGAGAGGCAGGCGCAGTTTGGAAATGGAAATTTCCACGGGAGATTGGGCGCCGACCTTGAGGTTGCGCTGGCCGTCCATGGCGACGAGGAGGCGGGCGCCGGGGCTGCGGTTGAAGACGCGCAGGCAGACGTTTTCGCGGAAGATGATGGAGCGGTTGCTCAACGTGTGCGGGCAGATCGGCGTCATCGCGATCACCCCGGCGGCAGGGTGGATGATCGGGCCGCCGGCGGAGAGATTGTAGGCGGTGGATCCGGTGGGCGTGGAAAAAATCAGACCGTCGCAGGTGTAGTTGGTGACGAGTTCGCCGTCGGCGAAGACCTCGAGGCTCACGAGGCGCGAGTTGACGGCGTCTTTGATGAGCACGTCGTTGAGCGCGAGGTCGCCGGCGCCGAGGCCGGTGGAGCATTCGAGCATCGCACGATGGGTGACTTGAAAGGAGCCGCGGAGGAGCTCGGCGAACTGGGCGCGCGATTCATCGGCGGAAAAGGTGGTGAGGAAGCCGAGGCTGCCGCGGTTCACTCCGATGATCGGCACTTGTTCACGTGCCGACTCGCGGGCGACGCCGAGGAGCGTGCCGTCGCCGCCGATCACGCAGCAAGCGTCCCAGCCGCGGAGCCAGCCCTTTGGCAGCGGGAAACGGGACGTTTGTTTCAGGCGAACCCCGGATTCGCGGGCGATGGCGACGAGTTCCTGGGCGAGCGCGAGGGCGCCTTCTTTCTCCTCGTTGACGACGAACGCGAGCTTCCGGATGGGCTTCATGGGCGGGCGGAAGCGTGCGGCGCTTCTTTGCGCAGTCCGAGCAGAAACTCGCGGTTGCCGTCGGTGCCGGTGATCGGCGAATCCATGGTGCCGACGAGGCGGGCGGCGGGGAGTTGGGCGAGCGCGAAATCGCGGATGCCGGCGAGCACGGCGTCTTGCACGGCGGTGTCGCGGATGACGCCGCGGCCTTTGTCGACCTCGGCTTTGCCGGCTTCGAACTGGGGTTTCACGAGGGCGATGAGGGTGCCGCCGGCGCGGAGGAGCGGCCAGACGGCGGGGAGCACGGCGCGGAGTGAGATGAACGAAAGGTCCATCACGACGGCGTCATACTCGGCGCGCGGGAGTTGCGCGGCGGTGAGGTGGCGGGCGTTGATTTTTTCGAAGTTGGTGACGCGCGGGTCGCCGAGGAGTTTGGCGTGGAGCTGGGCGCGACCCACATCGACGCAGACGACGTCGGCGGCGCCGGCTTGCAGAGCGCAATCGGTGAAGCCGCCGGTGGACGCGCCGACGTCGAGGACGTGCGCGCCGGTGAAATCGAGGGCGAAGCGGGCGAGGGCGCCGGCGAGTTTTTCGCCGCCGCGCGAGACGAAGCGAGGTGGTTGCTCGACGGTCACGTCGAGATCGGAGGGGAATTCCTTGCCGGGTTTGTCGAGGCGCTCGGTGCCGCGCAACACGCGGCCGCTCATAATCAGAGCTTTCGCCTGGGCGCGCGTGGGCGCCAGGCCGCGGGCGACGAGGAGTTCGTCGAGGCGAAGTTTGGGCGCGGTGCTCATGCGGGGCGGAGCTTCTGGCGCGCGGGCGACCAGCATGTCGTGCGACCGCCGATTTCTTCGCGACGGAGGGGCTTTTTTGTTTTCGGGCAGCGACCGCCGTCGGTCCAGCGGTGGAGGAAAAGCCAAGTCTTGGGGATGTGGGCGTTGAGGTCGGACGGGAGGTAGTCGCCCTTGCCGGCGATGGTATCGAGCGCGAGGCGGGCGACGTGGCGACACTCGCGCCAGAGGGCGCGAACTTCGGCGGGTTTCAGCGAGCCGGCGAGGCGTTTCGGATGGATCGCGGCGCGCCAGAGGATTTCGTCGGCCATCCAGTTGCCGATGCCGGGGAAGCGCTCCTGCATGAGCAGCACGGCCTTGATGGGAGTGCGCGCACGGCGCGCGAGAAAAGCGGCAACGATTTCGAGGTTGAACGTCGGCGAGAGGAGGGCCGGGGCGATATTCGTCCACCACTCGGGTGGCGCGGGATCGTGATGGAGTTGCACGCGGCCGAACATGCGCGGATCGGAGAACACGAGCGTGCAGGCCGGAGACACCAGGACGAGGTGGTCGTGTTTTTGGGGAACGTAGCCCACGGGTTCGACGCGGAGCTCGCCGCTCATGCCGAGATGAATCCCGAGCCAAGTGTCGCCGGAGAGGCGAAAGATCATCTGTTTAGCGGCGGCTTTGGATTCGATGAGGCGGGCTTGGGTGAGGTAGCGACGGACGAGGGTTGGATCGGTGCCGCGAAAAATTCCGGCGCGGTCATGCGTGAGCACGCTGGTGATGATCTTGCCGCGGGCGGCAAGGTCCCAGCGTTTGCGGAAGAATTCGGCTTCGGCGAGCTCGGGCACAGTTTTGGAGGTAGGAGCCTGCTCGCAGGCGATTCAAGATGTGGTCAGTGGGCGCGTGTGGTGATCGCCTGCAAGCAGGCTCCTACCTCAACGTGGCGACGAATTCGACGAGGCTCGGGAAGACGGGGACGCCGGGTAGGGCGAGTTTCGCCCACGCGGCGGCGTCGTGTTTGCCGGTGCAGACGGCGACGGCTTGGATGTGGGCGTTGAGGCCGGCGTGGATGTCGCTCTCGCGGTCGCCGACCATGTAACAGTGCGCGGGGTCGAGGCGGTGTTGAGTCATCATCTCGACGAGGTAGGCGGGCGAGGGCTTGCGGTAGCGCGACGGTTGGTCGGGCGCTTCGGTGGCGATGCAGATGCCGTCGAAAATCGGGAGCGGCAGGCCGAGGAGTTCGTCCATGCGGTCGTTGCAGCGGTGGACATCGTCGAGGGTATACATACCGCGGCCGATGCCGGATTGGTTGGTGACGATGAAGAGGCGGTAGCCGAGCGCGCGCGCGCGGGCGAGAGCGGCGGCGACGCCGGGGATGAGCTCCACGCCGGCCGGATCGGCGAGGTAGTGTTTGTCGAGGATGAGGGTGCCGTCGCGGTCGAGGAAGAGAGCCCGGGCGGAATTTTCGGTTTTCGATTTACGATTTACGATTTCCACGGGTCAGCGGTGATTCACGTAGGCTTTGAGTTCGGCGGGGGTGACGGTGGCGGTGCCGAGTTTGCCGACGACGACGCCGGCGGCGGCGTTGGCGAAGTGGGCGGCCGTTTCGAGTTTCGCGCGGGCGCTGAGGGCGAGCACGAGGGCGGCGAGCGAGGTGTCGCCGGCGCCGGAGACATCGAAGACTTCGCGGGCGGCGGTGGGAATGGTGCTGATGATTTTTCCGTCGGAGCTGAGCAGCATGCCGTCTTCGCCGAGCGTGATCACGAGGTGTTTGGTCGCGTAGAGTTCGTGGAGGCGGGCGCAGACCTCGGCGGCCGGAAACGGGGTGTGGGGCGGCGGGGTGATGCCGGCGAGTTCGAGTGATTCGCGTTTGTTGGGCGTGATGAGATCGAGGCCGTGGAAGGCCAGTTTGCGTTTCGGCTTCGGATCGAGCGCGACAAATTTGCCGGCCGCGCGGGCGAGCGCGGTGACGCGGGCGACGAGTTCGTTGTGGAGAATGCCCTTGGCGTAGTCAGAGAGGATCACGGCATCGCACGCGGCGATTTCGGTGCGGAGGAGTTTCTCGGCTTCATCGGCGGTGAAACGATAGGCGGCGGGGGCGGACTCGCGATCGATGCGGCAGAGTTGTTGGCGCTGCACCATGACGCGGGTTTTGACGATCGTTTGGGCGGCGCCTGGGGTCCTGATGACGGCGATGTTTTTCGTGCCGAGGGACTGGGTGAGCTTGGCACCGGATTCGTCGGAGCCGACGTAGCCGGCGACGGTGCAGCGGGCGCCGAGGGCGGCGATGTTGAGCGCGACGTTGGCGGCGCCGCCGGCGGTCCATGATTCGCGGGCGACATCGACGACGGGCACGGGGGCCTCGGGGGAGATGCGCGTGGCGTCGCCCCAGATGTAGCGGTCGAGCATGACATCGCCGACGACGAGGATGCGCAGGCGGGCGATTTTTTTGAGGAGGGTCGGGAGGGATTTCATGCGCGGGTCAGCGGAGTTCCCAGTCGTAGTGGTAACGGGAGAGTAGCTTCGGGGCGGCGGCGGTGACTTGCACGACATCCTCGATGCGGCAGCCGCCGAGCCCCGGGTAATAGAGGCCGGGTTCGACGGTGACGACGGAGTCCTTCTTGAGGATGTAGTCGACGGCGCCGCTCATGCGGGGCGGCTCGTGGACGGCGAGACCGAGGCCGTGACCGGTGCCGTGGAAGAAGCCGACGGCGCCATGCTCAGTGCGCTTGGTCTCGAAGCCGCGGGCGGCGAAGACCTCGACGCATTTGCCGTGGACGTGGCGGCCGTTGGCGCCGGCGCGGACGGCTTTGATAGCGGCGAGTTGGGCGGCGCGGACGGCCGCGACGAGGGCCCGCTGGGCGTCGGAGGCACGGCCGCGAAGGAAAGTGCGGGTCATGTCGCCGTGGTAGCCGGTCGCGGTGACGCGCGGGAAAATATCGACGATGATGAGCTCGTGCGGGCGGATCGGGCCGGAGCCGCGCTCGTGGGGATCGCAGGCCTGGTCGCCGCCAGCGACGATGGTATTCGAAGAGACGCCGCCGGCTTCGAGGATGGCGACCTCGATGGCGAATTTGAGCGACTCGCTCGTGACGGGCTGACCGCCATGGAGGAGTTGGCGGCCGGAAACTTTGCTGGCGCGGAGGATTTTTTCGGCGGCGGCGAAACCGAGAGCGCTGAGGCGGTTGCCCTCGCGGATGGCGGCGGCCTCGGCGGGCGTTTTGAGTTCGCGGGCGGGAAACAGCGCGCCGTCGGCGACGGTGAGATCGAGGCCGAGTTCGAAGAGTTTTTCGTAAACACCGGCGGGGAATTCTTCGGGGACGGTGAAGCGGGTCTGCTTGAACTCCTTCGCGAGCAGGCAAATCACCTCGGCGGCCCCGGGCCGGCGTTGGGGCCAGAGCTCGCGGGCGCGCTGCGTGTAGGTTTCGAGCGGGAGGACGACGTCGAAGGCGGAGGTTTTTTTCACGCGGCCGAATTCGAGCGCGCTGACGACGGCGTATTTTTTGCCGCGAAGACCGAAGGCGACGAAGGCGTCGGGCACACCGACGCGGCCAAAGTAGAGCGCGTCGGGGCTGCGCTCGGTATCGGCGTAAAGGAGAGGAGGAGGGAGGGATTTCGCGGCCACGGGAGCGGTGAATGGGTTGAAAATCGAAGTCCCATTACCCGCACGTGCGCGGGAAAACGCAAACGCGGTTTCGCGGCGGCGGGTGGCGTGGCGCGTGTCTGGGGTGCGGAGATCCCTGTGAAACGAGGCAGGACAACCGGGGGACCGATTCGCGGGCTACGACGAGATCGTCGAAACGCTTAGACCAAGCAGGACTTGAAGGCTTCCGTGAGGGCGGGGCGGTCGAGGTTTTTGCCGATGAAGACGAGGGTGTTGGAGCAGGCTGAACTCAACGCCGGGGATTACGTGGAGAGCGGGGCGCCGGGGTTACAGTCGGAGGCTCGACACTGAGACCTTGCAGCTTGTCGATGGCTTGCTGCGCCTCGGTGACCGTTTCGGCGGGAGCGCCGGGCAGTGCGATGACGGCGGAGTAATCGGCGATTTCTTTGGCGGAGTCGCCGAGCTGACCGTGAGTGTTGCCGCGGTGGAGAAAGGCTTTTGCGACCTGTTCGGTGGTAGCGCCGGGCAGAGTGATGAGGGTGGAGTAATCGGCGATGGCTTCGGCGAAATTGCCGAGTTTGCCGTGGCGGAAACCGCGATTGAAAAGGGCTTTGGCGACGTGTTCTGAGGGCGCGCCGGGCAGAGCGATGACGGAAGAGAAGTCGGCGATTTCTTTGGCCGAGTCGCCGAGTTGGCCGTGGCGGTTGCCGAGATTGAAAAGCGCGCTTGCAACGATTTCAGTGGGAGCGCCGGGCAGAGCAATGACAGCGGAGTAATCGGCGATTCCTTTGGCTGAGTCGCCGAGTTGGGCGTAGGTGATGCCGCGATTGAAAAGGGCTTTGGCGACGTGTTCTGCGGGAGCGCCGGGCAGAGCGATGACGGCGGAGTAATCGGCGATTTCTTTGGCGGAGTCGCCGAGTTGGCCGTGGCGGTTTCCGCGATTGAAAAGGGCGCTAGCGACCTGTTCAGTGGTAACGCCGGGCAGAGCAATGACGGAGGAGTAGTCGGCGATTTCTTTGGCTGAGTCGCCGAGTTGGCCGTGGGTGATGCCGCGATTGTAAAGGGCTTTGGCGACATGTTCTGGGGGAGCGCCGGGCAGAGCGATGACGGCGGAGTAGTCGGCGATTTCTTTGGCCAATTCGCCGAATTGGCCGTGGCATACGCCGCGGCGGAAAATACCTAGGCTCTTGGATGGGGTCGGAACTCCCGGCGCCTCGATGATTTGCGTGTAGAGGTCAGCTGCGGAATTCCATTCCTTGTTTCCGTAAGCCAGATCGGCCTGATGCTCAAGGGTTTTGATTCTGAGAGGCGAACCGTCGCCGTTGTGCTGGGCTTCGAACTGCTGCTCGGCCTGCTGCAGTAAGCCGACCACTTGAAGGCGGAGCGCTTCGGGGGTCGGTTGGTCGGATTGACTCGTGGCGCTGGCTGGCTGGTCGGGGGTGTTGGCGGCAGGTGGAGGCTCCGCGACGATCGATCCGAGAGCGACTTGTTCGAGCCGGCGGCGCAGAAAGGGAATTGGGTTTTTCAGCAATTCAGTGAACGGCATGCCGGGGCAGAGACGCTGATGAAGTGCGGCCATCCACTGACCGCCGTCGGCAATCTCGACCCAGTAGGCATTTGGGCGCGAACAGAGGAACTTGCGCACCTCGGGTGAGAGCGAGGCCTCGCTGCGGGCCAGCCAGTAGAGATTGTTGGCGAAACTGCTCGTTTGCTGAAGTGCACGGAGCAGGCAGTCGTCCCATCCGCTGTAGCCGAGCACGATCACGCCATGGCGGCCGAGATAGCTGGCGAGATTTTGGCCGTTGCGCTCGCGGAGGAGGCCGATCTCACCGTCGGAGTTTGCGAGAAACGGACGATGGACGCTGCCGTGGGCGTAGAAAAGATGGGTGGCCGGGTGGTCGTCGGTCTGTAGCGCATCGGCGGCGAGCAGCTCGGGCCGGTCCGTCATGTAATAGAGCAGCTGGAAAAGTTGCAGCGAGACCTGGAGCAGCGGATCAAAATTGGTAGTGAACAGGGTGCGGGCAAAGGGGCGGCGGCCGACATAGAGGGGGGCGCTGCGCGCGCCCTTCTCGTGGTGCCGGGTTTGAAGGGAGAGGAGCGAGGCGAGGAAGAAGTGGGTGCCGTTGAGCTGAATCGGGCTATCTTTGGGGAGTGTGATCGTGCGAAGGTAGTTTCGCGCACCTTCGGCGGTGTTAATGCCCTCGCTGCGATTCTGGGAAAAAAGAGCTTGGTAGGCGCTGGCAATCGTCTCGGGCGTAGGCCAGCCATCGGCTGCGGTGAGGGCGAGCGCGACCGAGCCGTAAGCGTTGGGGCGAAGCAGATCGCTGTTGGCCTCGGAAAATTTTTTCCAAAATGCTTGCACGATGCCCTTACGCTCGGCGGGCAAGGGGACCGCACCATTTTCGAGTTCGTAAAGGTAAAGCGGAATCGCCTGCGGATGGATTACACCGTCACCGGCAGGTAAGCCGAGGATCTGCTTCGCGGTTGGCACGGAGCCGAAACTGGCGCCGGCACCGAGCACCAAGGTGTAGGCCGGCGGGTCGCTGGGATGGCCGCGGCGGATGACTTGCTCGATCTGCCCCAAGGCGACGGCCTGGGATAGTTTTTTGTCACGCAATTCGCTCACGCTCGTTACTGCAAGGCACCGTAAGAATGCTCGCGAGCAATAAAGAGCTGATTAGGCCGGCGGGTGAGGCGCTGGCTCGGCAGAGGCTCGGGCTTCCAGCCGGAGATGATAAGAATTTTTTTTCGGGCGCTGCGGCTGGAAGCCGCAGCCACTCGGTGGGCAGGGAAGCCCGCCGCTACACGAGGCAGGCCTTGAAGGCTTCCGTGAGGGCGGGGCGGTCGAGGTTTTTGCCGATGAAGACGAGGGTGTTGGTGCGGGGCTCGCCGGACTTCCACTCGCGGTCGAACTTGGCGTCGAAGAGCATGTGCACACCTTGGAAGACGAGACGCTTGTTCGAGCCTTTCACGGCGAGCACGCCTTTCATGCGGTAGATGTCGCCGCCCTTCACGCGGAGGAGTTCGCTGATCCAGTCGTTCAGTTTCTTCCCGTCGAGGTCGCCGGGGGTGCTGATGCCGACGCTTGTGACGGCGTCGTTGTGCGTGTGAGTCGGGTGATAGTCTTGTTGCCAGCAGGGGCGGGCGGTTTCGCCCATCACTTGGATGTGCAGCGGGTGTTCGCCGCAGGCTTCGAAGACGAGGTAGAAGCCGGGCTCGGTGAGTTTGAGGACAAACTTGCCGTTGCCTTCGTTGAGGAGGAGGCGGTGGAGCGTGGCGCCGGGGACGACGGTGTCGCCCTCTTTGAGGCGGGCTTCCCAGTCGGCGAAGACGTGCACGGCGGCGTCGCGCGCCGTGGCGATGGCGGCTTGCGCGGCGGGCGTGGTGAAGTCGCCGTTGGCGGTCAACTTCACGGGCATGACGACGACGTCGAGCTCGTTTTCGTTGCCCTCGTGATGGTGGTGGTGCTCGTGGTCGCACTTGCCGTGCTCGTGGTCGCAATGCGAATGGTCGTGGCCGTCGTGATCGTGATGGCCGATGATGAGTTCGTGGGAGCCGACGGGGAGAGCGTAGGCTCCGGCCCACTCGAAGGGATACTCGGGTTCGAGGAATTTCGGGTCGACGTCGACAGCGCGGCCGAGGTTGAAGCCGCCGACGTTGAGCACGCGGTCGAGGGGGACGTCGGCGTTTTGCGCGCGGTGGATCTTGGCGACGGCGTTGATGCCGCGGATACGCGCTTCGAGGGGGTCGAGTTCGGCGGCGGGAACGAGGTCGGTTTTGTTGAGAATGATGACGTCGGCGAAGGCGAGTTGCTTCACGGATTCGTCGTCGGTGCCGAGGTGCTGGAGGATGTGTTTCGCGTCGACGACGGTGACGATGGCGTCGAGGCGGAAGTTGGCCTTCATCTCGTCGTCGGTGAAAAACGTCTGGGCGACGGGGCCGGGGTTCGCGAGACCGGTGGTCTCGATGAGGATGCCGTCGAGCTGATCCTTGCGCTTCATGAGGCGGCCGAGGATGCGGATGAGATCGCCGCGGACGGTGCAGCAGATGCAGCCGTTGTTCATCTCGAAGAGCTCTTCGTCGGACTGGATGACGAGCTGGTTGTCCACGCCGACCTCGCCGAACTCGTTTTCGATCACGGCGAGTTTCTTGCCGTGCTGTTCGGTGAGGATGCGGTTGAGGAGCGTGGTTTTGCCGGCGCCGAGGAAGCCGGTGAGGACGGTGACGGGAATGGGCATGCGAGGATTTTCGATTTGGGATTTCGGATTTCGGATTTTCGATTGGAGGCAGCGTGTGGGGGCGGGGCGTGAGGGCAAACGGTGCGTGGCGATGGGGAGGGATCAGCTTTTGGTTTTCAGGAGGCCGTCGCCTTCGAGTTCGTAGATGCTGGTGAGAAAACCGTCGGTCCATTGGGCGCGGACGCGGAGGCGGCCGGCGAGAGACATGGGGACATCCTGCACGGCGGGAAGGCCTTCTTTTTTCATTTTTACGATCATCCACTCGTTGGCCGAGGGCGTGACGCCGAAACAGCAGAGCTGGGAACTGCTCAGGAAAAAGAATTCGGTGGCGAAGCCGGCTTCCATTTTGGTCGGGAGCATGAAACCGGTGAGGACCACTTTTTTTCCGTCGAGGCGACGGACGGAGGCGGGGACTTGTGCGAGGACGTCGGGCGGCGGGGTGCCGGGCGGGAGCGGTTGCGGAGGATCGGCGAAGGGAAAGCCGGCGAGTTGGCTGAAGGCGATTTTGGCGTAGCCGCTTTGGGTTTCGAGGCGGCCGTCGAGGGCGGAGAGGGGCGGGCCGGGAAGGCGGAGAATCGGGCGCGAGGGCGGCGGCGAGGGCGGGGGATTTTCGAATTTCGAATTGGGATTTTCGATTGGGGGTGCGGGTCGGGCGGATGTCGCGGACGCGGTGGGCGCGGGAGGCTCCGTGGGTGTGGCGGGGGCGGTGGGAGCCGTGGAGGTGGTGGGGGCGTCGGAAGCGAGGGCGTCGGGGGTAGGTGACGGTTCGTGCGACGCGAGGGCTTTGGCGTAAGCGGGGTCGGAGTAATCGAGCGGAATGCCGTCGACGTTGAGCGGGACTTTCAGGCCGCAGCAGACGGAGTGGTCGCGGATGCCGCGGAGAAACGGCGGGGCGGCGCGGGCGACTTCGGCCAACGCGAGACCCACGGCGGCGGCGCGCGCGATCACGGCGGCGCGGTGGAAGCGCGGCGAAGGGAGTGAGTGGCGGCGGAACACGAGATCGAACGGCGGAGGACGGAACGCGGGCGTGTAACCTATTGGGTTACACGGCGAGGGGCGCGGAATGGTGGTCGAAGTGGCCGGAGAGCGGGGTGGAGCTCAGTTGCCGCCCTTGGGGAAGTTGAAGGCGATGGCGGTGAAGGAGGCTTCTTTGATCGTGACCGCGGGGATCACGGCGTCGAAGGTGGCGGTGGTTTTCAGCCAGTCGGCGGTGACTTCGAATTGGGAGGTGTCGCCGACTTTTTCGTTGGTGGCGGGATTGGCGACGGCGGTGAGCGTGAGCGTTTGTTTGGCGCCGGCGACGGTGGCGACGATTTCGATGGAAGGGGCTTTGAGGCGAACGAAATTCTCGGCGTGGCCGTCGAGGAACCAGGCGGTGAGTTTGCCGGTGGCGGCGTCGCGGAGGAGTTCGACGTTGAAGGCGTGTTCGCCGATTTCGACGAGGGTGCCGCCATGCGGCGCGGCGTGGCCGTGTTTGGCGGGGGCGTGGGAGTGGCCGGAGGGGACGTTGGAGTAGTCTTTGTGCTCGGAGTGTTTCGAGCAGGCGGCGACGGTGCAGAGAAGGAGGGTGGCGAAGGCGGCGCGGAGGGTCGTCATAGGGGGCGGAATGTTGAGCGGGGCGGGCCGAAAGGCGAGTGGGCAGTGGCGAATTTGCAGGGAGACAGGCGGCGGGCGCACGAGCACGAACCTTGACGGGAGGCGGAGCGTGGTCCGAATCGCCGGCATGGCGGAACACGATCACACCTCGGCGGCGGCGGGCGGTTGGCGGCTGGAGCATTCGTATGCGGCGTTGCCGGAAGTGCTGCACCACGCGGTCGCGCCGACGCCGGTGCAGGCGCCGCGGCTCGTGGTGTTGAATGAGAAATTGGCGGCGGAGCTGGGGCTGGATGCGGAGGTGTTGGCGGGCGCAGGCGGCAGGATTGGGGCGGCGGCGGAAATATTGTCGGGCAATGCATTGCCGCCCGGTGCGGCGCCGCTGGCGCAGGCTTACGCGGGCCACCAATACGGGCATTTTACCACGCTCGGCGACGGGCGGGCGATTTTGTTGGGCGAGCAGATCACGCCGCGGGGGGAGCGCTTCGATGTGCAACTCAAGGGAGCGGGGCCGACGCCGTATTCGCGGCGTGGTGACGGGCGGGCGGCGCTCGGGCCGATGTTGCGCGAGTATGTGATCAGCGAAGCGGTGCACGCGCTCGGGATTCCGACGACGCGGAGTCTGGCGGTGGTGGCGACGGGCGAGGAGGTGTGGCGTCAAGACGGGGCGCGGCCGGGCGCGGTGCTGACGCGGGTGGCGGCGAGCCATATTCGCGTGGGGACGTTTGAATGGGCGGCGGCGACGCGGGACGAAGGGGCGTTGCGCTCGCTGGTGGCGTATACGCTACAACGACACTTTCCGGAGTTGGTCGCGGCGGAGAACCAAGCGCTCGCGCTGATCGGGGCGGTGGTGGAACGGCAGGCGCAGTTGCTCGCGCAGTGGGTGAGCGTGGGCTTTGTGCACGGCGTGATGAATACGGACAACATGGCGCTCTCGGGGGAGACGATCGACTACGGGCCGTGTGCGTTTATGGACGCTTATGATCCGGCGACGGTGTTCAGCTCGATCGACCGGCAGGGGCGTTACGCGTTCGGGAACCAGCCGCCCATCGCGCAGTGGAACATCGCACGTTTCGCGGAGGCGCTGTTGCCGCTGCTCGATCCGGTGGAGGCGCGGAGCATCGAGCTGGCCACCGACGCGATCGGCGAATTTGGCCACCGCTTTCGGCATCACTGGCTCGCGCGCACGCGGCGCAAGCTTGGCTTGTTCAACGAAGAGCCCGAGGACGTGGCGCTGATCGAGGCTTTGCTGACGTGGATGCACGCGGCGAAAGCGGATTTCACGAACACGTGGGCCGGGCTTGAAACGGTGGGGGGGACGGGGGCGGGCACGGCGAGTGAATTTCAGGAATGGCGGGTCCGGTGGCAGGCACGGCTCGCGCGGCAAACGCAGTCCGCCGAGGAGGTGCGGCGGTTGCGGCGGGCGAATTGTCCGGCGGTGATTCCGCGTAATCACCGCGTGGAAGAGGCACTCGCGGCGGCGGAGCAAGGCGACGTGAGCGTGATGGAGCGGCTGCTGGCGGTGTTGGCGGCGCCCTACGATCATGAGCGGGCGCGGGCGGCGGGGACGGCGGAGTATCGGGAGCCGGCGCCGGTTGGGGGTGGGGGCTATCGGACGTTTTGCGGGACGTAGGCAAATCGCAGGGATACGGGACAGGGCGTGGGCTACAGAGGACACGGAGCTCGGAAACAAAGACCACAGAGCGGGACGGTTTGTTGGTCTAGGGAATGGGGCGCCGGCTGCGGGGAGGTAAGATTGTCATGAGAAAATGGAATGCACGAAGCGACGGCCGCGCGAATGTCTCGCCTGAGGGCGGGCGAGTGCGGCAAGGTGGGCGGTGACGGCGGGCGACCGAATTGGCGGCCTGCCGGATTTTTCGCAGGTGTTATCACCACAAACAAAAAACAATCCCATGATCTCCACCCCGTCTGAATCACGTCGTTCGTTTCTGAAATCCGCCGCCGCACTCGGTGCGTTGGCCGCGATGCCGCCAGTCACGCGCGCGGCGAGTGCCGGCAAAAAAGTGCCGTTCAAAATTTCGCTCGCGCAGTGGTCGCTCAACAAACGTTTCCTGAAACGCCCGGGCTCGGAGCCGTTGGACAATCTCGAGTTTGCGAAGATCGCGCGGTCGGTCGGCATCGACGGGCTCGAATACGTGAATCAGATGTTCAAGGACAAGGCGAAGGACGAGGCTTACCTCGGGGAAATGAAAAAGCGTGCGGCGGGCGAAGGCGTGAAGAGCCTGCTGATCATGTGCGACGGCGAAGGTTCGCTGGGCGCACCGCAGGAACCGGCGCGGGCGAAGACGGTGGATAACCATCTGAAGTGGCTGGATGCGGCGGCGTTTCTCGGGTGTCACAGCATCCGCGTGAATGCGGCGAGCGATGTGAAACTGTCGCCGGACGAACAGGCGAAACTCGCGGCGGATGGACTGCACCGGCTGTGCGTCGAGGGCGACAAGCGCGGACTGTGGGTGGTGGTAGAAAACCACGGCGGGTGGTCGTCGAACGGGAAGTGGCTCACACAGGTGATGAAGCAGGCCGATCACAAACGCGTTGGGATTCTGCCGGACTTCGGGAATTTCTACACGGACCGCAACAAGTCGGAGCTCTACAATCCGTATCAGGGCCTGCGCGAATTTATGCCCTGGGTGAAGGAAGCGGTGAGCGCGAAGTCGTGGGATTGGGATACGGGCGCGGGTAAATTCTACACGGAAGATCGGCGCGAGAAGATCGAGATGACGCTCGATTTCGAACGCATGATGCGGATCGTGGTTGCGGCCGGCTACAGCGGTTACGTGGGCATCGAATACGAGGGCGCGAAGCACGCGGAGATCGACGGCATCAAGCGCACGAAGCAGGCGCTGGATGAGATCGCCGCGTTATTGGGTTGAGGAGGCCGAAACGCCCGATTCTTGCGCACGCAGTTCGTCCGACGCGACGGGCTGCGTGAGGGCAAGTGGGCGGGTCATTGACAGCGGAAATGTGGCGGGACCATGCTCGCGAAATTCTTGTTTCCCCCGTGACGAAACCCGCGAAGTCCAAGCCTGCTGTGTTGCTGCGTTCGACAGCGGAATTCGCGCGGCATGTGGGGCTCGCGCGCACGACGGTGTCGCGGGTGCTCAACGGGCAGCCGGGGCTTAAACAGGGGACGATCGACCGGGTGCAACGGGCGCTGGCGGAGACGGGCTTTACGCCGAACGCGCACGCGTTGCACCTGAAGGGCAAGCGCACGGCGATGGTGGGAATCTGTGTGGAAGATCTGCTCACGCCGCCGGCGGTGCGCAAACTCGCGGTGTTGCAAAAGCTCCTGCGCGATCGGGGATTCTCGTCGTTGATCGAGGTGTTTGCGGCAGGGATGGGGCGCGAAGTGGTGCGGCATTTTCTCTCGATGCGCGTGGAAGCGGTGGTGTTCATCGGGCATTTTCACCGCGAGGAAATCGAGGCGCGGATCGCGGAACTGATCGCGCACGGGACGCCGCATCTGGTGATCGACCACTACGGATTGAAGGGCGCGCACACGGTGTCGCTCGACCGGGCGTCGGCGATGGAAGCGGTGGTGAATCACCTGCTCGAGCATGGGCACCGGACGTTTGGGCTGCTGGGAATCGCAAAGGCGCCGGCGAGCCGCTATGACCGGCTGGCGGGCATCCACGCGGCGTTGCGGGCGCGCGGCTTGGAGTTCGACGCGTGCACGGTGTCGCTCGATCACCTGCACGAGAGGAACAACGATTTCGACTACGGGCGGAAATTGGCGGGAAGTTTTCTGCAGTTGGCGCATCGGCCGACGGCGCTGCTGGCGCTCAACGACGAGATCGCGATCGGGGCGCTGCGCGGATTGCAGGAAGCAGGGCTGAAGCTGCCGCGCGATATGTCGGTGACGGGTTTCAACAACCAGCCGATCGCGCGGATGACGACGCCGACGCTGACGACGGTGAATCAGAATATCGACGACACGATCGGGACAGCCGCGGAGATTTTGCTCGCGCAACTCGACGCGCCGCCGAAGGCGAAGCCGATCGTGCGGATGATCGCGGGAGAACTTGTGCTCGGCGAGTCGACGGGGCCGGCGCGCGTGGGGTGAGGCGCGGGCCGTGGCCGGTTTACTGCCAGCCGATGGGGCGGCCGGCGTTTTCTTTTTCGAGCCAGCTCAGGAGCGGCGCGTAATACTCGACCATGGCGCGGGTGCTGAGGTCTTCGCCGGTGGCGTCGCGGAGGAGTTTGCGCCAATCGGCGGTCTGGCCCTGCTCCATGATTTTGCGGATGAATTCGCCGACCTCGCGGTTGCCGGCGTAGTTGCAGGCTTGCGGGGGCTGCTTGAGAATTTTCTTCGCGATGTGGTCGTGGAGCTGGTGTTTGAAAACCTGGGCGATGGCGTAGGTGTAGTAGAACGCGGGGTTGTCGTTGATGTGGGTTTTCGTCGCGGGATCGCAGAACTCTTCGCCGCGCGCGGAGGGCGGCTCGATGCCCTGAAACTCGGCGACGTATTTCCACCAACGCTGATTCCATTCGGAGGCGGGGAGATTTTTCGCGTAGATGTCGGCCTCCCAGTGGGCCATCACGCCGGAGGACCAATAGATGAAGGGGATGCCGGGAGAGAGCGCGTCGTTGAGGAGGAAGGCGGTTTGGTCGGCCTTGAAATCGGCGGGGAGCACGCCGACGGATTTGAGGTAGGGGACCTGGTTGGCGGCGAGACCGGTGAGTTCGCCGAAGCCCTCGTGAAAGGCGGGGTTGGCGCCGTTGCGGAGGAGCGGCGGGACCGCGGGGCGCGTGTAACCCATAAAGTAATACACGTGGCCGAGCTCGTGGTGGGCGGTGGTAAACCACCACGGATTCGGCTCCACGCTCATGAGCGAGCGGATGTCGTGGGCGAGATCGAGGTGCCAGGCGGAGGCGTGGGTGTTCTTTTTGCGTTTGTCGCCGGTGGCGACGGGGTAGAGGTCGGATTTGGGCCAGAAGCTCGCGGGCATTTTGGCGAAGCCCATGCCGGTGTAGAAACTCTCGGCGGATTTCACGACCCACTCGGCGGTGCGGTCTTTGAAGAACGGCGTGAGGTCGGCGCCGGCGGAGAGGCCGTCCCATTCCTGGGCCCAGCGGTTGTTGATCCAGTGAGCGGGGATGCGGTTCGGGACGGGCTGTTTAAATTTCGCGGCGAGCTGGTGCTTCGTCCACGTGTGGAGCTGGAGGTAGAGCGGCCGGAGGACGCGCATGAAGTCTTCGTTGAGCTTCAGCATTTCGTCGGTGGTGACGCCGTAGCTGGCGACTTGGAGAGCGAAATAGTCGTCGTAGCCCATTTCCTTGGCGACGCCGTTGCGGAGGTCGCGGAGTTTCACGAGGCCGGCGCGGAGAGCGGGGCCGGAGGTCTTGGAAGCTTCCCAGACGGCGCGACGTTCGGCGAGGTCGGTGGATTTGTTGAGGAGGTTGTCGAGGTCGTTCGCGGTGACGACTTTGCCGGCGAGTTTGAACTCGTGGCTGTTGAGAATGGAATTTTGCGCGGTCTCGGCCTCGATGCGCGCGGTGGTGAGAGCGGGATTCGTCATCGGTGATTCGGCGGCGATGAGGAGGAGGCGCTCGAGCTGGCGGATCGTGAGGTCGGTGAGCTCGCGGCGCAGGAGGAGGAGCTGCTTCGTTTCTTTGATGAGGGCGGGGTTGCCGACGAAGGCGGCGCGGGCTTTGCCGGCGGTCTCGGAGGCGGCGTCGTGCGCAGGCGTGACGTCGGTGGCGGCTTTCCACTGGGCCTGGCTCTCGACGTAGTAGAGGGCTTGGTAGGAGGAGTTGACGAGGGAGAGGAAACGTTCGGCGCGGTCCTGCGTGGGGTTCGTATCGGCGGCGCGGAGACACGGCGCGAGGGCGACGAAGGCGAGGGCCGACGCGGCGAGGCACGCGCGGAAAATTGGGAGCGGGAGGAGGCGGGTGAACATGCGGGGACGGTAGCGGGGGAGGCTGGGTGGCCAAACAAAAAGGCCCGCGGGTGGGGCGGGCGGAGGGGCGGATTGCTGCGGGCTTTGCGGCGCTGCGGGAAGACGGTGCAGCGTGGGGACGCGGTCAGCGTTCGCCGAGGAAGGGGTCGAACGCGGCAATCTCTTTTTGGCGGCGGGCGAGGTCGGAGGTGACGTAGTTTTGCGTCAGAATTTCGATGACCTCGTCGATGTCGCGGTCTTCGACGTAGTGGGCCTGTGCGTGGGCGCGGAGCTGGTCCCAATACTGTTGAACGAAAATTTCTTCGTGGTGGCGGCAGGCTTCGTGGGAGGCTTGCAGGCGCAGCGGGACGGTGGAGTGGTCGTGCGCGGCGAAGGCGCGGGCATCGCGTTCGACGCGGGAGGTCTCGGCGACGAGTTGCTCGGGGGGCAACGAGGCGATGCGATTGACCCAGGCGACGCGGCGGAAATCCGGCAGGGCGGGCACGCGCACTTCGGCGGCGGCGGCGGCGGGAAGGAGAAAGGCGATCTGCGCGGAAATGTTATCGAGGACGGTGAGCTGTTGTTCGACGCGGAGGGCGGAATCGCGGAGGACGGCGAAGGGCTGGAGGTCGCGATGGCCGGGCGCGGAGGCATCATCTTGTTGGACGTTGCGCACATCGCGCGCGAAGGCGACGAGGAGCTCGGGCAGGGCGCGGAATTCGATCTCCCATTGATCGAGCAGGGAGTCGGCGGTGGCGAAGCGGCGGTAATCGGGACTGATGACGGCGAGGTATTCGCGCAGCTCGGTGTGCAAAATATCATGCAGCCATGTCTCGAGCTGGATGAGTTGACCGAGGCGGGTGCGGAGGGCGGCTTCGGTGCCGGTCGCGGCGTGGAGAGAGCGCTCGAAGGTTTCGCGGGTCTGTTTGCTGGCGAGGATGCCGAAGGGCGGTCGCGTGCTGGCGATGGTGGCTTTTTCCTGTTCGATTTTCTCCAAGGCCTCCATCACCGCGTGACGACACAGCATCGCATACGCCTCGTCGCGGAGGTGTTCGATGGTGGTCGGTGAGAGTTCCATGAAGACGGGAAATTGTCTGGGGTGTTGACCCTAGCAATGAAAATTTCAGAGGGAGAAAATAAAGGGCGAAATGGTGTAAGAAGCTTGGCGCGCGCCAGGAGGAGAAGTTCGAGAAAATTCGCGGGAAGACGTCTGCTCGGAGTCAACTATCAGCTACCCACATAGCTCCCTGAAGAAAATAGGGTGTCTTGGTGCCGCCGGGTGGGGTTTGTGCCCATGGCCGAGGCGTCGCGGGCTGACCGAAATACCAATGCCCCGTGGGCGGAATGAGTCGCGCCGGCGAATCAGGGCGCGTGGCGGCTCCTGCGGGGTGAAGGGTCAATCCAGTTTCAACTGGATATCGGTGGTGATCCGGTGGCCCTCGCAGTCGAAGTGAAAAATGTGGCGCGTGGCGGATTTGACCGCCGCGATGGAGACATGTTGGCCGCGGACGATGGTCGGGAGCGTGAGCTTACAGAGATGACCGAGGTCGCAGAGGGTGTTCTTAAAACCGCCGACGGTCATGTTGGTGACTTCGCCGATGGCATCGTTGACGACTTCGTGGCCGCCGGACTCCACTTCGGCCTGATCCATGCCGAGGATGCGGCCGGTGAGGTGTTTCGAGAAGTCGGCGTCGAGGCAGAGATAGATGAGGCCACTGGCATCGCCGACGAAGCCGACGCTGCCGATGACTTGGGCGTTCTGGCTGGCAGGGGACGTCTCGGGGGCCATGGATTTGGAGACTAAGGTGACTTTCATCGTCGCCATGGTGCGGAAGACGCTCTCGACCGCGCGCACAATGGAGTCGTGGATAACGGTGTCGGTGATGGGGGCGGCGACGGTCACGGGAATAATCCTGAGTTTGGCTGGACGAGGGGATGGCGCTTCAGGTGGAAGGGCGAAAGCGAGAAGGACGCGAAGACGAGTTCACTTCTGCAAATATCGGCAGGGAGAAAAGTTTCTGAAGCGGGAGGTGATTTTTGTTGGGGCAGACCGGACAGGTGGAACGGAGGGGGCGGCCCGAACATGTAAAAAATATGGGGCAACTTGTTGCGTGACGGGCTTTGGGGGTGGTGGGGACGAGCGGCGGACGAGCGGCGGACGAGCGGCGGCTTGCCGGGCGGGGTGAATGTCACGATTGCGTTACCTCCATCGAAACCTGCTTTGCACGATGAACCAGCCTGACCCGGTGCTCGCGCGCCAACTCCCACTCATTGCTAAGATTGTCTCCGACGAAACATGGTTGGAGGGCGAGCGGCGCGGTCGCCCGGTCGAGCCGGAGGATACGGCGGTGCGCGAGAACGTGTGTCTCGTGGTGCTCCGCATGGGGCATGAGATGAGGCAGCAGGTGCTCCGTGAAATGGCGGCGGAAAAACAGGCGCGGGTGGGTCAGATCGAGGCGCGGGCGACGGAGCGGGAGGGCGACGAGCAGAGCCGGGCGGCGTGAGGAGGCTGCGCTGCGGGTGGTGAAGGCGGCGCGGGTCGTGAAGGCCGGTGCGGGGAGCGTCGCCAGCGCGGCGCGGCGAGCGCGGGTGCGGGCCGGCGATGGCGGGCGTGAAGGCCGAACTAAAAAACAGACGCGGTCAGGCTGACCGCGCGACGGGTTACTTTTTTGCGGCGGCGAGCTGCAGGACGACGTCGTAGTTGAAACGGGTGAAGGCGTAGAGCGCTTCTTCGAGGATGCGCTCTTGGTCGCTGTGGGCGCCGAAGCCTTTGGGGCCGTCTTCGCTGTCGATCATGGGGCCGATGCCGAAGCAATCGATGCCGGCGGCGCGGAGGTAGGCCATGTCGGTGGCGCCGGTGCTCATGGTGGGGAGCGTGAGGGTGTTGTAGTGGCGTTTGATGGCGGCTTCGAGGACTTCGAAGGCTTCGGTGCGGAGGCGTGAGGGCGGGGCTCCGGGGCGGCTGTGGCCGGGGGCGTGAATGACGGCGATGGCGGGGTCGTCGATGAGTTTGCGGAGCTGGTCGAGGAAACGGGTCATGTCCTCGTCGGGCAGGGCGCGGATATCGAGCGTGGCTTCGACTTCGGACGGGATGACGTTCACGCGGTAGCCGCCGCTGATCATGTTGGGCGAAATCGACGTGCGGAGGGTGGAGTTGTAGCCCGGCGCATGTTCGGCGAAATACTCCTGGGCAGTGCCGGTCTCATCGCCGGCGAGGATGGCGCGGTAGCGGGCGGCTTCCACGGGCGGACTGATGGTGGCGAGGCGTTCGAAGAAGGCGCGGGTGGTCTCGTTGAGGCGCATGGGCGGCTGCCAGTCGGCGATTTTGGCGATGGCTTTGGCGAGGTGCACGACGGCATTGGAGCGGAGCGGCACGGAGCCATGGCCGGCGACGCCCGTCGCGACGAGGCGGATACGGTTGGGGATTTTCTCAGTGGTCTGGACGCTGGCGTATTGGATTTTTCCGCCGGTGCGGACGACGCGACCACCCTCGGCGAGGCAGAACTCGGCGGCGATTTCGGCCATGTGTTCGCGGACCATGAACTCGATGCCATACTTCACGTTTCCCTCTTCGCCGGCTTCGGCGAGGAAGATGACGTCGCGGTCGAGGGCGACCTTGCCGCGCTTGAGTTGGAGCATGGTCATGAGGGACGATGTGACGTTGTCTTTATCGTCAACGGTGCCGCGGCCGTAGACGTAGCCGCCCTCGCGGGTGGCGGAGAAGGGGCCGTGTCTCCACTTCTTCGGGTCGACGTTCACGGTGTCGGTGTGCGCCATGATGAGCAGCGGACGTTTGGAGCCGTTGCCGCGGAGGCGGGCGACGAGGTTGGGGCGCTGCGGATCGAGGGCGAAAATTTTCGTCTCGATGCCCTCGGCCTCGAGGATGCGTTTGAGGTAGTCGACGGCGGGGACCTCGTTGCCGGGAGGATCGGAGGTATCCATGCGCACGAGCGCCTGGAAGTGGCGCATGGTTTCCTCGTCGAGTGCGGCTAGATTGACGGGCGGGGTGGCGGGCTCGGCGGCGAAGGCGCGGGCGAGCGAGAGGAAGAGGAGGGCAGCGAGTGCGAGGGTGGGGAGGGAGGTGGGGCGCATGGAGGACAGGCAGGCGAAGCGAGATTGGGGGAGATTGGGGCGAGGGCAGAGGCGGGAGCTGTCGCAGTTACAGTGCCAATGCGCTTTTCACGAGGAGCGGGCCGTGGTTGGCGCCGTGCGTCCATGTGCCGGCGAGTTCACCGGGGTCAGTGGCGTCGGAACGGTCGATCAAGAACGTGTAGCCGTCGCCAGCGTGAGAAGCGCCGACGGGAATTTTTTGGAGCTCTCTCAGCATGATGGCGTGCGGGGTGAACGAGCCGTAAATGCGGAGGGTGGGGGCGGGTGGGCCATATTCCTCAAAGGTCACGAGGCCTGACAGGGAACCGCTGAGGCCGGTGCGGGCAGGCACGAATTGGAGTTCGAATTTGACGGCGATGGGGGCGACGGCGGGCAGCGTCGAGCGGAGCTCGCCTCGCAAAACGATGCGCGTCGTGGCGGAGGTGATCGCGAGGATCGGTGCAGAGAGGGAGAGATCGGCGGCGCGGGTGGCGCCGACCGAGGTCGCCGCGGCGGCGGAGGGCGAACGCTCAAGCGGAGACGGGAGTGGCGTGGCAGTAAGCGGAGCAGCGGGCGAATTGGCGGCGAGGCGCGGAGTATTCGTCGGGGCAGGTGTGACAAGCGTGGCGGAGCGGGTAGTGAGAGGGGCGGCGGATTGGCGCGGCGGATCGATCACCGGGGATGAGACGAGGCGGGAGGTGCGGGCGCCTGGCGCAGATTCTAGGCGATCGGAACAGAGGAGCAGAAACGCGAGGAGCAAACCGCACGCGATACCACTCACAAAAAAGACGATGTGGGGTATCCGGTCGCGCGCGGGGAGATGCGTGGCGGAAGAAATGAGACGCTCAGCGCTGCGGAAAATCGCGTCGTTGCGATAGGGGGCGCGTGAGTGGCCGGCCGCGAGTTTCACGCGAGGGATGGAAGCGACGGGCGCGGCGAGGTCAATGGCGGTGGCGTCGTGTGCGGCGGTGGTGGTGTGAAGCCCTTTTCGAAAGAGTGGCTGGGAGTCGCGACGATGGAACAGAGCGGACAAGAAAAAGCCCCGCTGCCGGTGAGGGCGCGGGGCTGAGAGTCGGAACCGCGTCTTCACAGACGCGGCTACGGGTGAAGCAAGCAGTGCTTACTTCTTCGCGGCCTTGGCGTCCGCGACGGCGGCCTGGGCGGCGGCGAGGCGGGCGACCGGCACGCGGTAGGGCGAGCAGGACACGTAGCTGAGGCCGAGCTTGTGGCAGAACTTGACCGAATCCGGATCGCCACCGTGTTCGCCACAGATGCCGAGCTTGATGTCGGGGCGGGTCTTGCGGCCCTTCTCGATCGCGATCTGCATCAGCTGGCCAACGCCAGTCTGGTCGATCGAGGCGAAGGGGTTCTTCTTCATGATCTCGGACTCTTGGTAGGCACCGAGGAAGGAACCGGAGTCATCGCGCGACATGCCGAGGCAGGTCTGCGTGAGATCGTTGGTGCCGAAGCTGAAGAACTCAGCGGTGAGCGCGATCTCGTCGGCGGTGAGGGCACCGCGCGGGATCTCGATCATCGTGCCGACGCTGTAGGCGATCTTGGTCTTCTTCTCCGCCATGACGGCCTTGGCGACCGAGTGGACGAGCTCAACCTGGAGATCGAGCTCCTTCTTGAAGCCGACGAGCGGGATCATGATCTCGGGCTTGGCTTTGAAGCCGGCCTTGTTCGCATCGGCGGCGGCCTCGAAGACGGCGCGGGCCTGCATGGCGGTGATCTCCGGGAACTTGATACCGAGGCGGCAGCCGCGGAAACCGAGCATCGGGTTGAACTCATGGAGTTCGTGCACGCGGGCCATGATCTTCTCGACGCCGATACCGAGCTTCTGCGCGAGGTCGACCTGCTGCTCTTTGGCGTGCGGGAGGAACTCGTGGAGGGGCGGATCGAGGAAGCGGATCGTGGCGGGATAGCCCTTCAGCTGTTTGAAGATGCCGAAGAAATCCGCGCGTTGATACGGGAGGAGTTTCGCGAGCGCGGCCTGACGGTCGGTGAGGTTGTTCGCGAGGATCATTTCGCGCATCGAGTCGATGCGGTCGCCTTCGAAGAACATGTGCTCGGTGCGGGTGAGGCCGATGCCGACGGCGCCGAACGCGAGAGCATTGGCGGTCTGCTCGGGAGTGTCGGCGTTGGTGCGGACCTGCATCTTGGTGGCTTGCGCGCACCACTTCATGAGCTGGACGTAGCTCTTGAATTTCTCGGTGGCCTGCGCGGCTTTGTCGCCGTTGAGGAGGCCCGCGATGATTTCGGAAGGAGCGGTCGGGATCTGGCCGGCGTAAACCGTGCCGATGGTGCCGTCGATCGAGAGGTAGTCACCTTCGGCGAAGCTCTTGCCGTCGATGGTGGCGACCTTCTTGTCGTAGTCGATGACGACGCCGGCGGCGCCGCACACACAGACTTTGCCCATCTGACGAGCGACGAGCGCGGCGTGCGAAGACACACCACCGCGAGCGGTGAGAATACCTTCGGCGGCGATCATGCCGCGGAGATCTTCCGGAGAGGTTTCGACGCGAACGAGTAGGACTTTTTCGCCCTTCTCGGCGGCCTGCACAGCGCGGTCGGCGTTGAAGTAGATCTTGCCGGTGGCGGCACCGGGGCCAGCGGGAAGACCGTTGGCGATGACCGTGGCCTTCTTGACCTCGGCGAGATTGAAGACGGGCGCGAGGAGCTGCTCGAGCTGGTCGGCGGGATTGCGGAGGATGGCGGTCTGCCAGTCGATGAGCTTCTCCTTGACCATATCGATGGAGAACTTGAGGGCGGCCATCGCGGTGCGCTTGCCGTTACGCGTCTGCAGCATGAACAGCTTGCCTTCCTGGATGGTGAACTCGATGTCCTGAACATCCTTGAAGTGAGCCTCGAGGGTCTTGCGGACCTTGAGCAGCTCGGCGTAGGACTTCGGCATCACGTCCTTCAGCTTGAGGACGGGCTCGGGAGTGCGGACGCCGGCGACGACATCTTCGCCCTGGGCGTTGATGAGGAACTCGCCGTAGAATTCGTTGACGCCGTTGGCGGGATTGCGGGTGAACGCGACGCCGGAGCCGGAGGTCTCGCCGGTGTTACCGTAGACCATGGCCTGCACGTTGACGGCAGTGCCCCACTCGGAGGGAATGTTGTATTTGCGGCGATAGACGATCGCGCGGTCGTTCATCCAGGAGCCGAAGACGGCGCCGGCGGCACCGCGGAGCTGGTCCCACGGATCGTTCGGGAATACTTTTCCGGTGCGCTCTTTGACGAGGGCTTTGAAGCGCTTGACGAGCTCCTGCTGGTCGGCGGCGGTGAGATCGGAATCGACGATGTCCTTGTGGTAGGTCTCGTGCTTGAAATTTTCGATGACCGTCTCGAACGGCTCGTGGTCTTCGCCTTCCTTCTTCTGCACGCCGAGGACGACGTCGCCATACATCTGGATGAAGCGGCGGTAGCAATCCCACGCGAAGCGCTCATTCTTGGTGGCGGCGACGAGGGAGAGGACGGTCTGGTCGTTAAGACCGAGATTGAGAATGGTGTCCATCATGCCGGGCATCGAGTCGCGGGCACCCGAGCGGACGGCGACGAGGAGGGGGAAGCCGGTGGCGTCACCGAACTTGTAGCCCATGATCTTCTCCATGTTCTTCACGCCGGCTTCCATCTGGGCCTGCAAGGAGGCGGGATAGGTGCGCTTGTTGGCGTAGAAATAAGTGCAGACCTCGGTCGTGATCGTGAAGCCGGGAGGAACCGGGAGACCGATGCGGGTCATTTCGGCGAGGTTCGCACCTTTGCCGCCGAGGAGGTTCTTCATCGAGCCGTTGCCGTCGGCTTTGTTGGCGCCCCACGTGTAAACGTATTTGAGCGCCTTGGCGGCGGAGGTTTTGGCGGGAGCGGAGGCCTTGGCCTTCGCGGCGGGTTTCTTGGCAGTGGATTTAGCGGCCATGTTGGATGGGTTGTCTGTGTGGGAAAAACGAACGGGTGGCGCGGACGCGGAAAGGGCAGAGGCAATAGGGCGGGGCGGGGAGCTGTCAACGGCGCAGGGGACAGGGGCGCGAAATCGCTGCAAAGACGCTTCCGTTTTCAGAAAAACTTCCCACCATCCCGCTTCCTTTCATTCCTGTGAGCGATTCCGAAAAACCATCCGACAACCCCGACACGACCTCCGAGGCGAACTCGCCGCGCGAGAAACCGATGGGTTTTTGGGACCATTTGGAGGAGCTCCGCGGGACGATTATCAAGAGCGTCGTGGTCTTCATCGTCTTCGCCGTGATCATCGGCATCTACATGAAGGAGTTCAACGATGTGCTCATGTGGCCGTTGGTGTCGGTGAAGGCTCAGTATCCGGCGGTGGTCCTCGACCTCGGCACGACTTCGATCATGGAGGGGTTCAACGTCGTGATCCAGATGTGTGTGTTGGGCGGGTTGGGGATGTCGCTGCCGTTCATCCTGTTTTTTATCGGACAATTTGTGTCGCCGGCCCTGACCGAAAAGGAACTCAAAGCGGTGTTGCCGCTTTGCCTGTCGGCGATGGTGTTATTTCTCCTCGGGGCGGCCTTTGCGTTTTTCCTGCTGGTGCCGAGCACGTTGCGCGTCTCGGTCGAGATCAACCAGATGTTTGGCTACGCGCTGCGATGGACGCCCGGGAGCTATTTTAGTCTACTGACGTGGTTGGTGCTGGGCGTGGGGGCGTCGTTCGAGTTTCCCTTGGTAATCGTATTGCTGGTCTGGCTGGGCGTCATGACGACGGACTTTCTGCGGAAATACCGTCGGCATGCGATTGTCGTGATCTTCGTGATCGCGGCGATTGTGACGCCCACTCCTGATCCGATCACGCAGGCGATGTTTGCCGCGCCACTCTACGTGCTCTACGAAATCGCGATCCTCGCTTCGTCACGCGTCGAAAAACGGAAGAAGAAACTGCAACTCCTCGGGTAAGCTGAAGTGAAGGGGCCGCCGAGGGGAGCGGGCCGAACGTAGCCGCCGTTTGAAAAGCGGACTTACGGCGGGCGGGTGTAGTTCCGATGAGCGTCGTGCTCGGACGATCACGGCGCTGGCGGGCGTAAGGGCGGATAGGTTTCTACCGCGCCGAAATCAAATCAGGGGGCCGGCCGGCCGCTCGCACGGTTCGTCACATGCCTTTTTTGATGAAGGCGACGTCCTTGTCGGTGTCTTTGATGCGGACGACTTTCTGGCCCTTGGAATCGACGCCGACGAAGTCGATACTGGCGGCGGCGAGAATGGGGAGAGCTTTGCGGATATCTCGGCTCTCGCCTTCGCTCGTGATGTCGACCGTCCAGATATCGGTGGGCGGGCGGCCTTCGGCGGCGGCTTTGTTTTCGGTCGCGTTGAGGCGGAGATATTTTTCGTAGACGGTGACCGTGACGAAATACTCCCGGTAACCGGCGAATTCAGACCGGGGCGGGTCCTGCACGGTGACGGTTTGGTAGATCGGGGCTCCGTTGCGATCGGTGCCCACTTGGACGCGTTCGGTGCGAAACTGTCCCGGGAGGGTGATGTAGACAGGCTCCGAGACGACCTCGCGCCGCGTCTGGGGCGGGCCCACGCCGTAGTCGAGAGCCACGACGAGGTCGGCCTTTTCCGGGTCGGGCGCTTCGTAGAGACCCTTGCCCGAGAGGGCGGTGCGCACGTAGCCAGCGGCCTCTTTGTAACGGAGCGAATCGTCGGCGACGGCGGGGTTCTTGTTGATGATTTTGTAAGAGATCGACTCCTCTGCGTTCGGCTTCGCGAGCGAGTCTACTTTGACCTGATAGGAGTTGGCGCAGCCGGAAAATAAGAGGGCGGCGGCGACCGAGGAGCACGCGGCCAGCCAGCCGGCGGGTTGCGGGAAACGGCTATCTGAGGGGTGGTCAGATTTCATAGCGCAGGTCCGGACCATAGCGGCGCCAGTGAGTGGCGCAACTCGGCGATTCAGAATTGTGCGACCGGGATGACGCAGCGTCACTTGACGCGTGCGAGGGCTGCGAGGTCGGGGTCGGTGGATTTCAGGCGGATCAAGACGGGGCCGTCGGTTGATTTCGCGGCGTAGACCATGCCGGCTGCGACGAGCGGGGGCAGGAATTTTTTCGGATCGCTGTCTTCACCCTCAACGGTCGCCTCCACAATCCAGAGCATGTGGAGGGGCGCCTCGGGGCCGGTGGTCGTGGCGGCGTGGGAGGGGAACGCCCGCAAGCGGAGAAACTTTTTGACCGTGGTAATATCCGAGCGGCGATCTTGGTAGCCGACGAGTTCTTGGCGCGGGGGATCCCGGAGCACGATAGTCTGCATGATGGGGGCGCCGGTCGAAGTGGTCCCGACCTGCACGGTCTCGTAGCGCACCGCGCCGGGAACCATCATGTAAACCGGTTCGGCGGTCGTGGTCTGGCGGGTCGTCGGCACGCCCAGCCCGCAGCTTACGAGGATGAGCAGGTCGGCCTCCCCCGGAGCCGTGGTTTCACGGAGACCTTTGGCCGCGAGCCCGCTCCGCAGGAGTTTGGCGACCGTGTCGTAAAGCGGTTGCTCGACGCTGCCGATCTGCGGAAAACCCAGCCGATAGGAACCCGCGAGCTTGGTATCGGGCCGGGCTGCAGAGTGCGCTTTCACGTCGTAGACCCGCGTGGCGCAGCCGCCGAGTAACAGGGCGAGGCCCACGAGTGCCAGTGTGGCGACGAGGCGGGGGCGGGAAAGCCGGACACAAAAAAACGCCCCGGATGTCGGGGCGTCGAAAGGGGCAAGCGACACGGGAGGGGCGCTTATTTCTTGTTGGCTGCGCGTTGGGCTTTGAGCACCACGCGGAACATCTGCACCGCGAGCCAGAAAACACCGCTCATGCACGCGGCCGTCAGACCGCTCCATAGCGTGATCATCGTCGAGTTGGTCGAGGGCACGTGGATCTTTACCTCGTTGAAGAGGATCACGAAGAAAATGGCGACAAGCACGGCATCTACCGCGAGACTCACGGGCGTGGTGTGTTTCTGTTCGGGCTGAGACATGCAGGGAATGAGACGAACGCGGCGCGGGTTGTCTACGGAAAATTTGCTGGTGAGGACGAAGTTATGACCGGTGCGGATTGCGTGGTGGCACTTGGCTCCATTCCGATGGGCCGTCGATCGCTGGCGTGCGTGGTTCACCAATTTGTTGGGTCGATTTTGATTTGAAACTTCAAATGTGCCGGTTCGTCTATCGGGTCTATGGCGCAATCGCAATTTCCGGATCGGCGGGACCGCGCGTCGGCTTCGGTGCGAAATCTAAAGCTTCTGCTGCTGGTCTTGCTCGTTTCAAACGTCGGCTTGGGCGTGCTCAGCTTTTCCCTGCTGCGATCAGTGGATCAACGCTACACGGAATTATTGGAGCGCACCGTCCCGCTCCTGAACGATCTCCAGACGCTTACGGCCAAGTCGGTGAACGCGATGAGGGGAACGAATCCCGACGGGGTTGCGCGAGCCTTTGGAGATCCGGCGAGTCTTTCACGGTTCCACGCGATGGTAGGCGACGACCGTGCTTTGCGGGAAAAAATTCTCTCCCGCCCGTGGCCTACGGATTTGATATCAGGACGGGATGAAATCGAACGGGTCGGCCAACAATTTACTCAGCGGTGCGTCGAAACGCTGGATTTGCAGGGTAAAGGTGACCGCGTGGCTTCGTTGAAAATTCGCGATGAGCGGCTGAAGCCGGCGTTCGAAGACTATTTGAATACACTGACGAAGGTCTCCGATTTGGTGGAGGCCAACAGCGACAAGGTGAGCGAGCAGTTTTCAGGGACTGCGAGCAGTTTCTCCAAGATTGTGCTGGGTATCGGCATTTGGCCGATAGTGGCGGTCGGTGTGTTGCTCGTCTTGACGGCGGTGTTTCTGGGGGTGCTGATGCTGGCTTTCCGAGGGAAGGACCTGAGCGAAGCCCCGTAGCTTTTTAGCAGTCGGCTCGGAATAATCGATGTCACGTAGGGCGTAAGAAAAATATGCGGACAGGGGACGGCAGTGACCGGGGGATTTATTCGTTGTCCCGCGCCAGCCTGCGGTTGCACTCACAGCACTTTCGGAATCGCGGCCGTGAGATTCTCCGGGGCGCCGGGGGTGACGAGGATGTTGTCCTCGATGCGCACGCCACCGAGGGCGAGGTGGTGTTCGACCACGGGCCAATTGACGCAGTCGCGGTAGCGCTCGCGGCGGGTGGGGTCGTTCAGTAATGCGGGGATGAAATACAGGCCGGGCTCGATGGTGACCACGTAGCCGGGGGCGAGCGGTAAATCCATGCGGAGCGTGCGCAGGGAGGGACGGGGATCTTTGGTGCGACCGGGCTGCACGCCGCTGCCGTCGCGCACGCCGAGGCCGACCATGTGTCCGAGGCCGTGAGGGAAAAAGAGCGTGTGCGCTTCCTGCTCCACGAGCGACTCGGGCTGGCCGCGCATCACGCCCATTGAAACAAGCCCGCCGACCATCTCGACGGCGGCGGCGAGGTGCAGGTCTTTCCATTCGGCTCCGGGCACGCAGCGTGCGATCGCGCGCTCTTCCGCTGCGAGCACGACTTGGTAGAGATCGCGTTGAAACGCGGTGGGTTCGCCGACCACGTAGGTGCGGGTGACGTCGGCCATGTAGCGGTCGATCTCTGCGCCGGCATCGACCAAGACAAATTCTCCGGCGCGGGCGGCGCGGGCGGACGGCTCGAAGTGCAGCACGGCGGCGTTCGGACCCGAGCCGATGATCGAGCCGTAGCCGGGCCGCGTGGCGCCATGGCGGAAAAATTCGGCTTCCAACTCAATCTGCAGCGCGCGTTCGGTGATGCCGGGACTCAGGAGTGAGCGGACCTTTGCGTAGCCGGGAGCGGTCGCGGCGGCGGCGCGGCGGATGAGGGCGATTTCGTGGGCGTCCTTGGGACGGCGGGAATGTTTGAGTTGTTCCCGGGCGCGCAGCGTGAGCGCTTCGTCGGCGGTGATGTTGCGCAGTGGCGCGCCGAGAGCGGCCACGGGGCGTGCGCGACGTGCGGCGAGCCAGGCCTCGAACGTGGCGAGGGGAGTGCCGGGCATCTGCGTGCGGCCTTCCCAGACGCGTTCCCCTTCGGTCACGGCGGGCACGAAAGAAACCCAGCCGCCGTCGGCGTTCGCGGTGTCGCGCGGATCGAAGGCCACAACGCCTCCCGCGCATTCGTGTCCCGCGAGGTAGTAATAGTCCGCGTGCGAGCGAAACGGATAGGTCTGGTCGCTGCCCTCGGGCAGCGGGATCGGTTCGCCGGCGCCGACTAGCAGAAAGGCATCTTCGAGTTGAAGTGCGGCGGCGACGCGCGCGCGGCGGGCGGAGAGAAAATCGCTCATGGTAAAGTGGTCCGAGCAAGGCGCCGAACCGTGCGGAGGCCAAAACAAAAGCGCGCGGGCGGAGGCGCTCGCCGCCGCGCGCGGGCGCGAAGTTTTTAGGTGGGCGACGGGGCGAGGTCGGTTAACGTGAAAGGATGAAACGCATCGTGTTCCTCGCGTGGTGGGCGGTGGGCATCGTCGGGCTGAGCGGCGCAGCCGCGGCGGCGGACGCGGGCGCGCTGAGGTTGATCGCAGGCGACTACCCGAGGGCGTTTTACTTTCGCCAGTCCGAGCGGGCCTATGCCGCGCCGAGTTTCGAACAGTGGAGCGGGGACTTCGGCGGGCTGATGGGAATCATGGGCAAAGCCCTCGACGAGGAAGTGCCGGGGCGCGGGGCGAACGCGGAATTTTTCACGCGCTTCAAGGTGGCCCGGCCCGAGCAGGCGGTATTGCTCCATGTGAACGGCAACTCCCGCGATCCGCGATTCGAGGGACAGCGTTTTTTCGCGGGGCACTGGCTCTATCACAACGGCGCCACGATCACGGCTGCCGTGTCCGCGGAGTCCGGTGAGACGACGGTCGCGGTGGCGGATGCGACGCTCTTCGAGGTCAACGGCGGGCGGTATCGGAATGCCAACGACGACGTCGCGCTGTGCGAGCTGAATGCACAAGGCCGTCCGGACTGGACGCGCAGCGAGCAGGTGCAACTCGTCGCCGTCGATCGCCGGGCCAAGACGATCCGCGTGCGGCGCGGTGCGTTTGGCACGGCTCCGCGGGCGTTTGCCGCCGGTCGCGCCTACGCGGCCGCGCACGTTGCGGAAGGGCCGTGGGGCAAAGACTCGCACCTCCTCTGGGTCTACAACTTCGCGACAAATTCGCCTCGCGATGCGCAGGGGCGCTCGTGTGCGGACGTCGTGACGGCCCACCTCGCCGAGTTGTTTGCGCCGGGCGGGAGGCTCGCGGCATTCGACGGACTCGAGTTCGACGTGTTGTTCGACGAGCCCACCGGCGCACGTGGGCGGAAGGCGCGCGGTCCCGATTGCGACGCCGACGGCAAGCGTGACAACGGCATCGTGGGCGGAGCGAATGTTTACGGAAACGGCGTCGTGGAGTTTTGCCGGAGTTTGCGGGCTGCTCTGGGGGAGAGGCGCCTGATCATGGCGGACGGATCGTTTCGCAATGAGAACCAGCAGCGCGCGTTTGGCCTGCTCAATGGAATCGAGAGCGAAGGTTGGCCGAGCCTGCAGGACAAGACGGTGAGCGATTGGTCGGGCGGCCTGAATCGCCAGATGTTTTGGGCCGCGAACAGCCGTGCGCCCGCCTTCAGCTACATCAACCACAAGTTCACCGCGCCGGAGGGCGGGCCCGGCGATCCGAAACAGGCCGAGGTGGGTTTCAATATTCACCGTCTCGTGATGGCGGCAGCGGTTCTGACGGATTCCGCGCTCACTTACGTGCTCATGCCGCCCGGCAACGCGCCGAGGCGCACGGGAATTTGGGATGAGTTGGTGGCCGGCACGGAACGACGCGTCGGCTGGCTCGGTCGTCCCTTGGCACCGGCCGAACATCTCGCGTCGCGCGCACCTGATCTGCTGGCGTCGGCGGGCGCGGGCTGGGCGCAGCGGCTCGCGAGCGACGATGCGCGGATCGAAGCGGACGGCGGCGCGGTGAAACTCGTCGCGCGGCAGAATGCCGCAAAAGAATTTTCGGTGCGCGTGCGCGGCATCGCGACGCGCGGGCCGGACATGACGGTGACTTTGCGGGCCCGCGCCGCGCCGATGGAGCGCAGCGCACCCGAGCGCGCCCGGTTGGTCCATGCGCGCGTGGTGGTGCCCGGCGAGGCGGATTCGCCGCGCTTCATGTCGTGGGTCAACGGGCGCGAATTCGTTTCGACCTTTTATTTCGGCGGGGTCGCGGCCTCGACCGTGGAAATCGAATTCACCTTTGAATCGGGAGAGCCGGTGTGGATTGCCGGGCTCACGGCGCACGCGGCGCCCGATCTGCTGGTGCGGGAATTCGCACACGGGCTCGTCGTGGCGAATCCGGCGCCGAGCGCCCGCACAGTTGACCTCGCGGCACTTTTTCCGGGGCGGTCATGGCAACGGTTGCAGGCGACGCCGGGCCAGGACGTGCGGACGAACAATGGTGCGGCGGTGAGCGGGGAGCTTGAACTCGGGGCCAAGGATGCGCTCTTTCTTCGGAAGCGTTAGCCCCTGCTCGCGCCACCCTGTGAATTCGCCCGATACCGAAACCTCCCGCTGGTTTGCCGCCGAAGTGCTGCCGCACGCGGCCCTGTTGCGGGCGTGGCTGCGGTCGCGTTTTCCATCGCTCACCGATCCGGACGATCTCGTGCAGGAAACATTCGCGCGCGTCCTGCAAGCCCACGCCTTGGCGCCGATCAGCTCGGCGAAGGCGTTTGTGTTCATGACGGCGCGCAACCTCGCGCTCGACCATGTGCGCCGGCAAAAAATTGTCGGCATCGATTCTCTAACGGAAACCGACGCGCTGTCCGTCTACGAGGATGTGCCCGGGGTGTCCGAGACAGTCGGACGCCGCCAGGAACTCGAACTCTTGACCCAAGCCATCCAGTCTCTCCCCGAGCGGTGTCGCCAAGTGCTCACGCTGCGCAAAATCTACGGTCTCTCCCAAAAAGAGATCGCGGCGCAGCTCGGCATTTCGGAGCACACGGTGGAGGCGCAGGTGGGCAACGGCATGCGGCGTTGCGCAGAATTTCTCGCGCAGCACGGCTTGCCCTGAGGCGCGCGCATGGCCGCCGAACCACACTCCGCGGGAGAGCAACCGGGCGAGATCGCCGCGGACGCCGCGGCGTGGTTGGCGCGCCGAGACCGCGGCTTCACGGCGGAGGAGCAGGATCGTTATTTCGAATGGCTCCGCGCCGACCCGCGGCACGGTGCGGCGGTGGCCCAATTGGAGAAAACCTGGGGCGCGCTCGATGCGCTCGCGGGATGGCGCCCCGTCCACAGCGCGCTTCCCAATCCCGATTTGTTGGCGAGTCCTCCCGTGGGTGCACCGGTGGTGGTGAGAAAATGGTCCGGGTGGCGGCGACGCGCGGTGGGCGCGCTCGCGGCGGCTGCGATGTTCGCCCTTATTTTTTTCGGCTATCAATCAACCGTGCAAACGCAGGAATCTCAGGGCACTGTGCGCGTGATTTTGCCGCCGGAGCGGTTGACGTTGCCCGATGGCACGGTGGTCGACCTCAACCACGGCGGAAAAATCGAAACCGATTTTTCCCCCGAGCTGCGGCGCGTGCGGCTGGTAAGCGGCGAGGCCCATTTCACGGTGGCGAAAAATCCGGCGCGGCCATTCGTCGTCGAAACGGAGGGTGTCGCCGTGCGCGCCGTGGGCACGGCGTTTGGCGTGCGGCGCGCGTCGGGCGAAGTGGAAGTTTTGGTGACCGAGGGCAAAGTGGAGGTCGAGCGTCCCGCCGTCCCGAGCGTGCGGGCCGCGCAGAAGCCGGAAAGCCCGCCGACGCCGCTCGTTGCCGGTGAGCGGGCGGTGGTGCACACGGCGGCGCCGGAGCGACCACCGGTCGTGGCCGCCGTGAGCGCGCAGGAGATTTCGCGGGCGTTGGCCTGGCAGGGCGTGCGGCTGGAGTTCGCGGCGCTGCCGCTCGCGCAGGTCGTCGCCGAATTTAATCTGCGCAATCCGCAGCAACTCGTCGTGGGCGATGCCGCGACCGGCCGGTTGCGCGTCGGCGGCAGTTTCCGCGCGGACAACGTCGAGGCGTTTGTGCGCCTGCTGGAAGCGAGCTTTGCGTCATCGCCGAACGGCGCGCGGATGGCGCGATCGAGTTGCATCGCACCAAATAGTTTCGAGACCCACCGACTATTTCCCGGTCCGTCTAACGGAAACGAGACGCAGGTTCGTCTCAACTCACGTAACCACCTCCCTTTGACCCCATGACCAAATCCTGCCTGTTTTTGCGCGGCGCGTGGATCGCCGCATTTGCTTTCGCCTCCGCTGTGTGCGCCTTCGCGGCGGATGCGGCCAAGAAAAATTACCAGGTGCCCGCCGGCGATGCGGCGGTGACGCTCAAGCGGTTCTCCGAGCAATCGGGAGAGCAATTGGTTTACCCGGTCGACGCCGTGAGCGGCGTGCAGACCAACGCCGTGAGCGGCGAGCTCTCGGCTCGCGACGCGCTCGCGCGGCTCGTGGCCGGCACGGAATTGCGCGTCGTGCAAGACGCGACGACCGGCGCGCTGGCCGTCAACCGCGCGGCGGGCGCCACCGGTTTCGGTGCGGTGGAAGGCCGCGTGTTCAATCTCGGCGCCGGCAACTACGTGAACAATGCGCGCGTGACGATCGACGCGCTGCGGTTGGAAACGTTTACCGATGAAACGGGCCAATACCGTTTCCCGCGCGTGCCCGCTGGCGAGGTGACGGTGCGCGTCACTTACACAGGATTTCCAGTCGAGAGCCGGTCGATCAAAGTCGCGGCGGGCGCACCGACCTCCGGCGATGTTACGTTGCGGGCGGCGAAGGAAGCCTCTGCGGATGAAACGGTGAAGCTCGATGCGTTCACCGTGGCGGCGTCGCGCGACATGGCGGCGTCGGATGTCGCGGTGAACGAGCAGCGCTACTCGCCGTCGATCAAGAATGTCGTCGCGACCGATTCGTTCGGCGACATCGCCGAGGGCAATGTCGGCGAATTCGCGAAGTTTCTTCCCGGTGTGACGCTCAACCGCAACGGCAGCGATGGCTTCAGTATTTCCGTCGGCGGTGTGCCCTCGGGCGGCGCTCCCATCATGGTCGACGGCAATCCGCTCTCGAGCGCCGCGTCGTCCGGCGGGAGTCGCACCGTCGAGCTGGAGCAAGTCTCGATCACGACGATGTCGCGCGTCGAGGTGAACCGCTCGCAGACGCCCGATTCGCCGGCCAACGCCATCGGCGGAACCGTGAATCTCGTGACGCGCAGTGCCTTTGAGCGACGCACGCCGGAGTATTCGATCAAGAGCTACATTTCATTTCGCGGCGGCGATTTCAGCCTGTCGAAACAGCCGAACACGTTTGCCGAGAAAACGTATCCGTTTGAACCGAATCTCGAGTTGAGCGCGGTCGTGCCGATCACGCGCAACTTCGGCATCACGGCGAGCGGACTCGTCTCGCGTGCTCCGAACAACGGCCAGGGCTCGCTCATGACGTGGGCGCCGACGACAAATCCCGACGTCTTCAATCTAACCGCTTACCGGCTCCAAGAGCGTCCGAAGCTCACGGTCCGCTCGTCGGCGAGCATCGGTGCGGATTGGCGGGTATCGCCGCGGGACGTGCTCACGTTTGGTTTCCAGTATGCGTTTTTCACAACGAAGTTTTGGGTGCGGCAGTTGAATTTTGCGACCGGCAGCGTGGCCTCGTCGGGCTCGGATTTCACGCAAGGCAACAATGGCACTGGCAGTGTGCAGATCATCTACGATGCCCGCGAGAAGGCCGGCACGACCTATGTGCCGAGCTTCCGCTACAAGCACAACGGCCCGGTTTGGCAGTGGCAGGTGAATGGCGCGTTTTCCAATTCCACGAATTACTACCGCAATATCGACAAGGGCTACTTCAACCAAAATAACGCCTTCCTGCGCAACGTGACGGTGCGTTTCGAAAAGATGAATTTCGATCACCCCGACATCGTGACGGTGCGGAACGCGACGAATACGGCGGACGTCAACCCCTACCAGCTTTCCAACTATAAGCTCGAGACACTCTCCGCCAATCGCATCGACGGCTTCGACATCGTGCGCAGCGTGAGCGGTTTCATTAAGCGCGATCTCAATCTGCGCGTGCCGCTCAGCGTGAAGCTCGGGGCCGATCTCCGCTCGCAGCACCGCGACATCAAGAACACGACTTACGACACCACGCACGTGGGCGCAGACAGGCTCACCGCTTCCGTCGACGACAACGCGGCGCAGTGGCTCGATCCGGTTTACTCGACCCGCCAACTGTTGTTCGGCGGCCAGAAGATGGAGTGGCTGAACCTGCATGAGATCGTGGATACGTTCAAAGCGAATCCGACGCACTTCAACCAAACCGAAACGAATCTCGTCAACGGCTACCGCAGCACGGTCAACAATTCCAAAGTCATCGACGAGGTGGTCAGCGCTCCCTACGTCCGCCTCGACACCAAGTTTTTCAACGGTCGCCTGCAAGTGACCGGCGGCGTGCGCTACGAACGCACGAGCGATGAAGGCGATGGCCCGTTGGTCGACCTGAACAACACCTACCAACGCGACGCCAGCGGGAAGATCGTGCGCGACGCCGCGGGCCGCCCCGTGGTCTTGGCGGCCGTCTCGACACTCGCCGGCACCAAGCTCGCCTACATCGAGCGCGGGTCGCACGCCTCGCGCGCCTACGGCAGTTTCTTCCCAAGCCTCAGCGCGAACTACAACGTTCGTCAGGACCTGATCGCCCGCGCCTCCTACGGCCGCTCGATTAGCCGCCCCGAGTTCAGCGATATTTTCCCCACGGCCAGCCTGCCCGACCCCGCCGGCACATCGCGCACGATCACCCTCAGCAATCCGGCGCTTCAGCCCTGGACAGCCGACAGCTACGGCGTGGCGCTGGAGTATTATTTCAACCAGCCCTCCAGCGGCGTGCTCTCGACGCGTCTCTACCGCCGCGACATTTCCGGCTTCTGGGGAACCGTGCTCGCGCCGGCGACCGACGAAATTCTCGAACCCTACGGCCTCGATCCGGCGGTCTACGGCGAGGCGCAGGGCTATCTCGTGAGCACGAAGCGAAACGTGGGTTCCACGCGCGTGCTCGGGACGGAATTCGACTACCGCCAAAACCTGTCGTTCCTCCCGCATTGGGCGCGCGGGCTCACGCTTTTCGGCAATCTCACGATGCAGCATTTGCAGGGCAGCGAGGGCGCTAGCTTCAGCGGGTTCGTCGCCAAGACCACGAATTTTGGCATCACGTTCAGCCGCGAGCGCCTCACGCTCCGCATGGCAGTTAACCAAAAGGGCACGGTGCGGCAGGGCCAGATCACCGGGGCGAATCGCGAGCCGGGGACGTTCCAATACATTCTGCCCCGCAACAGCGCCGACTTCAGCGCCGAGTATCGGCTGACGCGCAAGTTCTCCGTCTTCGCGGGTGGGCGAAATGTGAACGAAGCCACCGACGACACCGTCGTCTACGGACCGAACACGCGGCGCGACCGCATCCTGAGCGCGCGGGCGGACTATCGCGCATATTGGAATATCGGACTCAAGGGGACGTTTTGATTCCACGTTCTAAACGACCGACCCTCGCATGAACCGTCGCGATTTTGTTACGAGGCTCACTGCCGCTGCCGCCGGCGTGGCGTTGGCGCCGGCCTTTGCGGCGAAGGCGGCGAATTTGGCAGGGCGCCCGCCGCGCATCTTGCTCCGCGGCTCGTGGCAAAGCGTGAACATCGGCGACATCGGGCATACGCCCGGTGCGCTGCGCCTCATCGAAAAATATTTCCCGACGGCGGAGATGACGGTGTGGCACGGCACGCTCGGACATGGTTCGGATGAGTTTTTGAAAAAGGGATTTCCGCGGCTGAAGTTCGTGACCGGAGCCGTCGGGGCAGATGGGCAGCCGACCACCGCGGCGTTGCGCGACGCATGGAAGGAAAACGATTTCTTGCTGCACGGCTCGGGCTCGGGTTTCGGAGCCCGCGCGCAGCTCGCCGCGTGGCAGCGCTCGACGGGAAAACCCTACGGAGTTTTCGGCGTAAGCGACGATCCGATCTCCGGGTTTGGGGACGGCCGCGAGCCCGAGGGCGGTTCGCTCGCGGGCTTGCGGGCGGCGGCGCGCAAGTTGCCCGCGACGCACCTTGATGCGGCAACGCGTGCGGTGATCGAGCGCGCGGCGTTTCTGTTTACCCGCGAGACGCTCACGCTGGACTACTACAAGGCGCAGGGCGTGCGCGCGCCAATTTTGGAATTCGGGCCCGACAGCCAGCTCGGCATGAGCGACCGCGACGACGCGCGGGGCGCGGCCTATGTGAAAGCGCAGGGGCTCGCCGAAGGCCGGTTCATCTGCGTCGTGCCGCGGCTGCGTTACACGCCTTACTACAAGATGGGCACCGGTCGCAGTCGCGTCGCGATGGACGACACCAAAGACGCGATCAACGCGCGGTGGAAAGAAAAGGACAACGACAAGCTCCGCGACCTGATCGTGCGCTACGTGCGCGCAACGGGAAACAAGGTGCTCGCGTGTCCTGAGGTGACTTATCAGATCGAAATCGCGAAGGAGATGCTCGTCGATCCGCTGCCCGCCGACGTGAAGAAAAACGTGGTGTGGCGCGACACGTTTTGGCTGCCTGACGAGGCCGCTGCGATCTACGCGCGGGCGCAGGCGCTCGTGTGCATGGACTGTCATTCGCCGCTGATTGCGTATCACCACGGCACGCCGGCCTTCTACGTGCGCAACGCCACCGACACGTGGAAAGGCCAGATGTATGCCGACATCGGCGTGAGCGATTGGCTCTTTGAGGCCGACGAGACGAGCGGCGAGGAATTGTGGGCGCGTCTCGCGCCGATCCACGCCGATCCGGCTAAGGCCCGCGCCCGCGTGAAAAGCGTGATGGCGGGCGTGGAGAAGACGCAGCGTCGCATGGTCGAGGCGTTGCAAGCTGCAGTGCGGCGCGCGTAGTTTTCATCCGGATTTTTCCACCCAACCAAACTGCCCCTCTCTCATGAATCGTCGTCAATTCCTCGCCTCGTCTGCCGCCGCCGCTGTTGTCGCCTCATTGCGCGGTGCTGATGCGAAACGCGCGCCGCGCATCCTCCTCCGCAGCTCGTGGCAGAGCGTGAATATCGGCGACATCGGGCACACGCCCGGCGCGCTGTCGCTGCTCTGGAAATATTTCCCCGAGGCCGAGATCACGCTCTGGCCGGGCGAACTCGGGCACGGTTCGCGCGACTTGCTGACGAAGGGCTACCCGCGCCTGAAAATCGCCGAGGGCAGCCTCGGTGCCGACGGCAAACCGAACAAACCCGCGCTCGCGCAAGCGTGGGCCGAGGCCGATCTCTACCTCAGCGGCTCCGGCTCGGGTTTCCCGGCGGCCAATCACGCGGTCGCGTTTCAAAAAGCCACCGGGAAACCGGTTGGCGTCTTTGGAGTGAGCAACGATCCGATTTCCGGCATCGGTGGAAATCGCGATTCCGAGGGCGGCACGCTCAACAGCATTCGCGAGCGCGCGCTGAAACTGCCGCCGACGCATCTTTCGGCCGACCTGCGCTACATTATGGATCGCGCGGCGTTTTTCTTCTGCCGCGATACGATCACCCGTGACTACCTGAAATCACAGGGCGTGAAATCGCCGATCGTGGAGTTCGGCCCCGATGCGCAGCTCGGCATGCACCTCCGCGACGATGCGAAGGGGCTCGCCTACCTGAAGTCAGCGGGCCTCGAAGAGGGGAAATTCATCAGCGTGATTCCGCGCCTCCGCTACACGCCTTACTACCGGATCAAGGCCGGCACGAAGCGCGTGGCCGCCGACGACGTGAAGGACGCGATCAACGACCGCACGACGAAGCAGGATCACGACAAACTCCGCGACATGATCGTGCGCTACGTGCGCGGCACGGGCAACAAGGTCATGGCCTGCGCCGAGATGACTTATCAGGTGCAGATGGCGAAGGACGAACTCGTCGACCCGCTTCCGGCCGACGTGAAGAAAAACGTCGTGTGGCGCGATACCTACTGGCTCCCCGACGAAGCGGCTTCGATTTACGCGAAGGCGCAGGCCGTCGTGAGCGTGGAGTGCCACTCGCCGCTCATCGCGCTGCACAACGGCACGCCGACGTTCTACGTCCGCCAGCCGACCGATACCTGCAAAGGACAAATGTATCGCGACATTGGCGCCCACGATTGGTTTTTCGAAGTCGACGAGACGAGCGGCGCGCAATTGTGGTCGCGCTTGGAAGCGATTCACAAGGACCCCGCCGGTGCGCGCGCCAAGGTGAAATCAATCATGGCGACCGTCGAAGCGCGGCAGAAACGCATGGTCGGCGCCGTGCGCGAAGCGTGTCGCGCCTGACGGCGCATTCGAGGGGAGGTCCCGCGACGCTTACGGCGTCGGCGTGATCACATAGACGCCGCCGGCCACCGTGGCGAAATCGACGGTGTGGGTGGCGCGCAGTTTCACGGTCGGGAGCGTGGCGGGATTCGTGATCTCCGGTTTGCCGGCGTCGACGATGGCGTAGAAGGAATTTGGATTCGCGCCGGTGGCGGGGGTGGCTTTGGCGTTTGCGATGGAGACGGGGTCGTAGGTGCGGAGGCGGAGGTTGCCGCCGAGCTTCGAGCGCACCGTGGCGCGGGTGAGCTTTCCGCCGGACCATTCGAGATCAATTTCGAAACCGCCACGCGCTTTCAGGCCGGTGACTTTTCCGCTGGGCCACACGGAAGGGAGCGCAGAGAGAAGTTGGAGCACGCCCGCGTGGCTTTGCAGGAGGAGTTCGGTCACCCCGGCGGTGTAGCCGAAGTTGCCGTCGATTTGGAACGGCGGGTGCGCATCGAACAGATTGCGATACAGGCCGCCGCCGCGCATCGACGTGTCCGAGGTCCCGACGAGGTTGAAGAAATTGCGGATGATCGCGTAGGCGTGGTCGCCGTCGAGCATGCGGGCCCAGAAATTGATTTTCCAACCCATCGACCAGCCCGTCGCTTCGTCGCCGCGGAGTTCGAGCGTGCGGGCGACGGCGCGGAAGAGTTCGGGCGTGGCGTCGGGATTGATCTGGTTGCCGGGGTGGAGGGCGTAGAGGTGTGAGAGATGGCGGTGTTTCGGCTCGGCCTCTTTGTAGTCGGTGCGCCATTCCTGGAGTTGGCCGCGGGCGCCGACGCGGTAGGGGGCGAGTTTCGTGAGTTTGGCGCGGAGTTCGGTGACGAGAGCGGCGTCGCGGCCGAGGAGTTCGGCGGCAGCGATGGTGCGCGAGAAGACTTCGCGGATGATCGCGAGGTCCATCGTGACGCCTTGGCTGACAGCGGCGTTTTTCCCGTCGGGGCCGATGAAGTTGTTTTCCGGAGACGTGCTGACGGGCGTGATGAGTTCGCCCGAGCCGTCGGCCGCGGGCGCGAGCCAGTCGGCGTAGAATTCGGCGGCGCCTTTCATCAGCGGGTAGGCTTCGTCGGCGAGGAATTTTTTGTCGCCGGTGAACAGCCAGTGCTCCCACAGATGCGAACTGAACCAGCCGGCGGTCATGTTCCAAAACGCGGCGCGGGCGGCGCCGTCGACGGGGAAACTGTCGCGCCAGAGGGTGACGTTGTGATGCGCGACCCAGCCGCGGCGGTGATACATCGTGCGGGCGGTGAGGGCGCCGTTGACGGCGGTTTCGCGGATGAGGCGGAAGAGCGGTTCGTGGAGCTCGGAGAGATTTGTGGTCTCGGCAGGCCAGTAGTTCATCTCGGTGTTGATGTTCACCGTGTAGCTGGAGGCCCACGGTGGGATCACGAGGTCGTTCCATTTTCCCTGAAGATTGAGGGCCTGCGTGCCGGCGCGGGAACCGGCGATGAGCAGGTAGCGGCCGAATTGAAACAGCAGCGCGGCGAGCGCGGGATCGCCGTGGGCGCGGAAGGCGGCGATGCGCGTATCGGTGGGGAGTTTCTCTTTGGCGGCGTCGCCATCGAGGCGGAGCGACACGCGGTTGAAGAGGGCAGTGTAGTCGGCGACGTGGCGCTCACGGAGCGTGGGAAACGACTGCGCGGCGGCCTCGCGGAGATCGTGTTTCGTGCGGAGCGACGGATCGAGGCCCTCGCGGCTCGGGCTTTTGTCGGGGCCGTTGAAACTCGTGCCGGCGCTGACGAACACGACGGCTTCGGTGGCGCCCTCGATGCGGAGCGCGCCGGCTTCGGCGACGACCTTGCCGTCGGTTTTTACAGCGAGCCGCGATTCGAAAAACATGCCCTTGCCGTCGATATCGGCGCCGTAGAGCACCTGCGCGGCGCGGGGCTTCCGCTGGCCGTCGGCCGTGTAGTTTTCCGGATACCGCAGTTGGTCGCCCCATTGCTCGACGGTTTTGAGATCGCGGCGGCCGACGTAGCCGGGGAGTTGGCCGCGGAAAATGAGTTCGCCGTTTTCGACCGTGCTCTTGGTGGTCGGATGCACGGAGGTGAACGAGGTCTTGAACGCGAGGGTGCCTGGGCGGTCGGTGCGCAGGCGGATCGCGATCACCTGATCGGGCGCGCTGATAAAAACTTCGCGGGTGAAGGTCGCGCCGTCGCGTTTGAAACTCACGCCGGAGGTGGCGGTCGCGAGGTCGAGCCAGCGGCGGTAGTCGGTGACGGCGGGTTTTGTGCCGGTGGTGGTGGCGGGGGAGAAATCGAGCCAGAGATCGCCGAGGGGTTGGTAACACTGCTGGTTTCGCCCGAGCCAGTGTTTGGTGATGTAGGCATCGGCCTCGGAGTTTTTGCCGGCTTTGAGGAGCGCGGTGACGTGGTCGAAATTTTTCGTGATATCGATCGTGCGCAGATCGGCGGGGGGCTCGCCGGAGGTGAGTGTGTCTTCGTTGAGGGCGAGACGTTCGCGGTCGACCCCGCCGAAGACCATGGCGGCGAGCCGGCCGTTGCCGAGCGGGAGCGCGTCGGTCCATTTCTCGGAAGGCTGGTCATACCAGAGGGTGAGTGGGGCGGACGCGTCCGCGGCGGAGGCCCACGAGGCGAGGGCGAGTGACACGGCAGCAACGAGACAGCGGTGCAATTTCATAGTTTGCGGGTGAACGAGAGTCCGCAGGAAACGCGGCGGGGTGTCCATGCCGCGCTGACTTACATCGTTGAGCGGCAGCCCGGCGCCAGGGCCGGTTGCTGGCTCAGTTTTCGTAGACTGTCGAGCGATGGCCGACCGCCACGACGACGACCACCACGCGGTGATTTTCGAGGCGGCAGAGGAGCCGATAATCTCTCACGCGATAACGCCAGTAACCCTTGAGGTCTCCGCGGAGGGGCTTGCCGAATGAGGTGGGATCGGTGGTGCCCTTTACGCGGGTTTCGAGGAAACGCTTTATCTCCGTGGCACCCGACGGCCCGAGGTCGCGCAGTTGGCGAGCGGCCTCCGGACCGATTTCATATTCCCAGCGCACGCCAAACCTCCTCCGGCTTGAGGAGCTTTTCTCCGCTCTTTACGTGGCGATCCCAAGCGGCGACGGCAGTGCGGTAGTCGAGTTCGTCCTCCACGGCTTCGCGCACTTGGTGAACGAGGTCGGCGAGGCGCTCCAGCTTGGCGTCGTTGGGCACCGGCGGGACCGTGCTCTCGAGGGCGGCGCGTTTGATAAAGGCGGCGGGACTCAGACCGCGCTTGCGGGCGGCGGCGGCAATCTTGCGTTTCTCGGCCGGCGTGAGGCGGATGGAGGTCGGGACGGTCGCGGAACTCATGCACTACGGGTGTAGTGTGCGAAACGGAGTGTCAACGCCGCCGCCTCAGCGGGGCAGCTTCACGGGGGTAAAGGTCCGGAGCGCGGGGCGCTTGGGCGTGGCGGACAACTCGTCGTAGGCGACCTGTTGCAGCGCGGCGGCCTGGGCCTGCGAGAAGCCGAGGTCGGCGGCGGCGCGTTCGGTTTTGCCGAGGGCGCGTGGGTCGAGGCCGGTGAGATCGCCGAAAATGATGAGGGCGGAGAGGTAGTAGCCGTAGCTGCTCGCGTGGTAGTGGTCGTTGGTCCAGAGGCTGACTTGGCCGAAGGCGATGCCGTCATAGGGATTCGGATCGGCGATGCCGGCTTTGAACGCGCGGTTCCAGGCTTCGCCGACGGGCAACACGGCACGGATCGCCGGTGCGCCGGCGGCGGCGAGGTCGAAGCCGCGGCGCACATCGAGGGCCATCTGCTCGATGGGCTTGCCGTGCCACGCGCCTTTTTCGGGGTAGGTCTGGTCGGCGCGCGACCAGGTGGCGACGAGGCGGAGATTCACGCGGGGATTCTTGGCGAGGAAGAGTTCGGCGATCTGCTTGGTGGTGGCGACGAGCTTGGTGGAGTCGCCGGGCTGCTTGTTGTCCATCATGCTTTGGGCCTGGAGAATGACGTGGTCCCAGGCGCGGCCGATGAGGTCGGCTTTTTTCTCGAGGTGCAGCTCGAAGCCCGAGCCGCCGACGGTTTCGAGGCTCACGGCGTAGTCGAGGCCGGCCTGGTTGACGAAGGCCTTGAAGAGCGCCGGCACGCCGCCCTGCTTCTCGCCGTTGAGGTCGGTGACCGTTTCGGCGCGATAGTAACGCGCGGCCGAACCGGCGCCGAACGTGAAGCTGTTGCCGACGAAGAGAATGGTCTCGGGCGTGGTGGCGCGGGATGCGGCCTTGGGCGAATCGGCAGCGGAGGAAAACGAAAGCAGCGCGGCAAACGTGAGGGTGAGCAAGCGGAGGTGCATAGGGTGGTTCGGGTGTGACAGAATGGGCGTGTGAGTCGATCCTGGGGCGGTGAGGTTAGGCCCGCACCGTAACCGGTGCGGCTACGGTAGAGCCGTAGGGGCTTCGGCGGGAAATGTGCCGATGGCGGTGACACCGACGAACGTGACCACGGCGCGGTTTTCGGTGCGGGATGCGGTGAGGTTGACCGTGAAGGTGGCTTCCCAGTCGTTTTGTTCTTCGGCGTCGATCAGGACTTGGGCGACGGTCCAATATTTTTGCGGTGCTGCGGGCGCGGGGGCGGGAAGCGCGTTGGGGTCAACGCGCTCCACCTCGGATGTGGTTTCTTCGGACCAGTGGGTGTGTTTCGCGCTGCGGCCTTCGGGGTCGAGGCGGAAGCGGGTGCGGGCGTCGAAGTAGGGGGCGAAGGTGGCGGCGAGTTTGCGGGCTTCGGGGGAGACGGGGTCGTTGTCCGCCGGGGCGGCGGCTTCGCCGGTGCGGAGGCGCGAGAGTGCGCTGTCGAACTCGCGGGCGGCGACGTCTTGGAGGAAACCGAAGATCGCGGTGCGCACGAGGCGGCGTAAGGCGGCGGTGTCGCGCGTGATGTCGAAGCTCGCGGGACGCGCGGGTTTATCGGCGTCGGTGGTGGCAGCGACGAAATCGGGGTTTTTCAGGCGCTCCCATTCTTCGAGGAGGCTGGAGTCGATGCCGCGGATGAGTTCGCGGAAGTAGTCTTCCATTTCGACGACCTCGTCGGTCTTCGCGGTCTCGGGGACGGTTTGGCTGAGGACTTTCCAGACTTGGGAAAGGTGGCGCAGGAGGAGGCCTTCGGAGCGTTCGAGGCCGTAGACTTTCACGTAGTCGGAGAACGAGAGGTAACGCTCGAACATTTCGCGCGCGATGGACTTGGGGCGCACGTTCTCCTGGTTGATCCACGGGTGCGCGGCGGCGAAGGCGTTGAAGGTGTCGTAGAGAAATTCGCGGAGCGGCTTGGGGTGCTCGATGGCTTCGAGTTTCTCCATGCGCTCCTCATAGGGGACGCCGGCTTCTTTGAGCTCCATGATTTTTTCGCCCTTCGCTTTGTCGATTTGGCGGCGGAGAATTTGGTCGGGGTCCTCGACGATGGCTTCGCAGAGGGTGAGGACGTCGAACGGGTAGTCCGCGCCCGCGCCCGCGGCGGGCGCGGGCGAGTGGGAAGTTGGAAGTGGGAAGTTTAAGGAAGCGGGGGCGGAGATTGGAGAGGCAATATCGGACTGCGGGGCGCTGGGGCTGCTGGGGAGGAGCGGGAGCGTGTCGATGAGGTAGAGGGAGAGGGCTTGGTGGAGGGAGAAGTCGTCTTGGAGCTCGATGTTGACGCGGAGTTTGCGGGTGTCGCGGGCGGGGGAATCGGGGCGTAAAGCCCCTCCCACATTTTCGGAGGACGGTTGCGGGCCGGCGGCCCGCGCTCCCAGAAATTCCACGATTTTCCGGTCGAGGAGGGCGCGGAAGAGTTGCCAGGCGCGTTTGCGGAGGGCGCGTTTTTTGTGAGGGGTCTCGTGGCAATCGGCGATGAGCTGGCGCATCGCGCGGCAGCCGTCGGACTCGCGGCTCAGCACGAGGAGCAACATGCCGTGCGAAATATCGAAGCGGGAGACGAGGCCTTCGGAGGGCGCGGTTTGGAGGCGTTCGAAGGTCTTGATGTCCCAGCCGACGCTGCCCTCGGGGGCGCGTTGCTTCACGAGTTTCTTCTGCTTCTTGGCGTCGCCGGCGGCTTTTTCTTCGGCGCGCTTGTTCTCGATCATGTATTCGGGCGCCTGGGCGATGACGTAGCCTTTGTCGTCGTAGCCTTTGCGGCCGGCGCGGCCGGCGACTTGGCGGAAATCGCGCACGGTGAGGACGGCGGCTTTGTTGCCGTCGTATTTCCAGAGCTGCGTGAAGACGACGGTGCGGATCGGGACGTTGATGCCGACGCCGAGGGTGTCGGTGCCGCAGATGAGTTTGAGGAGGCCTTTTTGCGTGAGCTGCTCGACGAGGATGCGGTATTTCGGGAGGAGGCCGGCGTGGTGGACGCCGATGCCGTGGCGGAGCCAGCGGCGGACCTCTTTGCCGTAGGGGCTGTTGAACCGCACGCCGTCGAGGGCGGTCTGGATCGCGGCTTTTTCCTCCTTCGAGCAAACGTTGAGCGACATCAGCGACTGGGCGGCTTCGCTGGCGGAGCGTTGCGTGAAGTAGACGAGGTAGACGGGCGCGCGTTTGTCTTCGAGGAGCTTCGCGACGCGCTCGGTGAGGGGCGTCTCGCTGTATTCGAATTCCAAGGGCACGGGGCGGCGGTCGCTGCGCACGGTGACGCTCGGCGCGCCGGTGACGCGCGTCATTTCCTTTTCGAAAAACTCCGTCGCGCCGAGCGTGGCGGACATGAGGAGGAAACGCGCGCCGGGCATGGTGAGCAGCGGGACCTGCCACGCGTAGCCGCGCTCGGCGTCGGAGTAGTAGTGAAACTCGTCCATGATCACCGCGCGGACATCGCTCTCGGCGCCGCGGTGGAGGGCGATGTTGGCGAGGATTTCGGCGGTGCAGCAGAGGATGCGCGCCTGCGGATTTACGGAGGCATCGCCGGTCATCATGCCGACGTGCTCGGGGCCGAAATCCCGGCAGAGGGAGAGAAACTTTTCGTTAACGAGTGCCTTGATCGGGCAGGTGTAGACGGAGCGTTCGCCGGCGCAGAGAGCCTTGAAGTGGAGGGCGGCGGCGACGAGGGATTTGCCGGAGCCGGTGGGGGTGTTGAGGACGACGTTATGACCGGCGAAGAGTTCGAGGATGGCCTCTTCTTGTTCGGGGTAGAGTTCGAGTCCGCGCGCGGCGGCGACGGCGAGAAAACGGTCCATCACGGCATCCGCGGACGGCGAGCCGGGGAGCGGTGCGAGCGGTGGCGGCGGAGGCGTGGCGGTGGACGCGGTGGTCGGAGACGACATCGCGGGTCACAAGGGAGGCGCGCGCGATGCGAGACAAGGACAAGGTGGCGGTGCGGCCGGGCGCAGCGCGAGGGTGGGGGAGAGTCGGGCGTGGGGAGGGCGGTGTGCGGTGAAAATAGGGCGTGGCGTTCGGCGAATTCCGGTGTCGGTGTCGTGACTATGAAAAACCAGCCGCTCGTCATTCAGGGGAAAATCAAACTTAAGGATTTCGACCCGGCTTTCGACGGCGGGCTCGACAAGGAGAAAGCCAAGAAGCAGACGGCGCGGCTGTGCCACCGGATCGGTGAACTCCAGCCGCTGCTCTACGCGAATGCGAACCGCGCGGTGTTGCTCATCTTTCAGGGCATGGACGCGTGCGGGAAAGATGGCTCAGTGCGGAGCGTGTTGAGCGACGTGAATCCGGCGGGCGTGGAAGTGGCGAACTTCAAGGTGCCGTCGGACGAGGAGCGCGCGCACGATTTTTTGTGGCGGGTGCACAAGGCGGTGCCGCGGTTCGGCAATATTGGCGTGTTCAACCGTTCGCACTACGAGGCGGTGTTGGCGGAGCGCGTGCTCAACATCGTGCCGAAAAACGTGTGGCGGAAACGCTACGGGCAGATCGTGGACTTCGAGCGCATGTTGGTGGAGAGCGGCGTGGTGTTGCTGAAGTTTCACCTGTGCATCAGCCGCGAAGAGCAGGCGGAGCGTTTCCGGGAGCGACTGGCGAATCCGGAGAAGCACTGGAAATTTTCGCACGGCGATTTGAAAACCCGCCAGCGCTGGGACGACTACATCGATGCCTACGAGGACATGATCAACGCGACCAGCCATCCGGCGGCGCGTTGGCACGTGGTGCCGGCGGATCGCAATTGGTATCGCGACCACGTGATCGCGGACAGCGTGGTGCGCGCGATGGAAGGGCTCGACATGAAGTGGCCCAAATCCGCCGAAGATCTCTCCCTGGTGAAGTTCACCTAACCACGGGCGCGGCGGTGGCGGCGCGCGCGGTTAGCGCGGTTGCTCGTTGGGGCGGCGACCGCGGCGGTCGTCGGGATCGGCCGGGGCTGGAGCGGGTGCCGGAGCTGCGGCAGGCGCGGGTGCCGGCGGTGGCGGAGCCGAACGTGAGGCGGCGGGCGCCGGGGCCGGAGCGCTCGTGGGTGCGGGCGCAGGTGCCGCGGCTGGCGGAGGCGAAGAGCGTGTGCGCGGAGGTGGGGGTGAAGTGCGCTCGGTGGAAGGCGGGCGATTTTCGGGAGAGGGGCGCGTGCGGCCGGGTTGATCGCTGCGGGCTTCGCCGCGGCGGTTCGGCGGTGGCGTCGGGGAAGGTGTGGTAGATGGTGGTGGCGTCGGAGTTGGCGCGGGCGCGGCCGCGACAGGGTTGGATGCCGGCGCGGTGTTGGGTGCGGGCGAGGGCACGACGCGGGGCGCGCGGGTGACGGTGAGGGCGGGAGCGGCGCTCGGGTCGAGCGTGCCGGTGGGAGTCGGGGCGACGGTGGGTTGCGGGCCCATTTCGTGGAGGCGCGGGCGACGGGACGGGCCGGTGGGCGTGGTAGGCGTATTGGGAGAACCGTCGGTGTCGGCTGGGGGCGGACCGCGGCGGGGCGGGGCGGGCGGCTGGCCTGCCGTGGGTGGTTGGCCTGCGGTGGGCGGACTGCCGGGGCGAGCGAAACGCGGGGCGCCGGAGTAGGGAGCGGGTTGCGAGACGTGCGGATGCGGGCGCGGGAGGGTGCTCGGCGGGCCGGGCGGGCGCGGACGATCGACCGACGGACGCCACGGGTGCCAGGGCGGCGGGCCGACGTGGGCGGGCCGGCCGGGAGGCGGCGGCGTGCCTGGGCGCCAGTCGCGGTGGTCGCGCCAGTAGCGTTCGCGATCGGAACGGTTGATGACCCAGATGCGGCGCGCGGGCCAGTCGAGATTGTAGGCGAGCCACCAACCGCCGGAGAAGCCGGTGCCGAAGGCGAGCAGCGGTGCATCCCACGACGGGTAGCTCGGGCGCGCGAGGTAGATGAGCTGAGGGTTGTAGTAGGGAACGAAAATGACTTCGGGCTGCGCGGGGAGAATTCGGATGTAGCCGCCCTCGGAGACGACTTGCTGCTGCGGCGTGGAAAAGAGGTTGCCGGCGGCGAGCGCGCGGGCGCGCAGGCGCTGGATGGCGTTCATCACATCGTCGGGCTGCGCGAGGAAGGCTTCGCCGAGCTGTTTGGTCCACGCGAGGTTCTCATCCATCCAGCGGACGGTGTCGGGGTAGCGGGCGAGGGCGCGGACGGAGTCGTCCCAGGGCTCGATGTCGGCGCGGGAAGGATCGTTGCCCATTTTGAGAAAACGCGCGGCGAGCACGATCTCGGTGGGCGAGGTGGACGCGGGCAAAATGAGCCCGATGAGGGCGTCTGGGTAGAGGGCGATCGGGCCGAGGAGGTCGTCGAGTTGTTGCTCGGTGAACAGGACGACGGTGGCCGGCGAAGCGGTGGCGGCGGAAGGCGGTTCTGGCGGGGTTTGCGCAACGGCGAGGGCAGGCGCGACGAGCAGGAGGCCGAGGAACTGCCGGAGGCGGGGTTTCATGGTGGGAGATTCAGACCGGCGCCGCGGGAGGGAGTGCCGGTCGATTTTTGGGACGGCGGTGCGCACGGAAGGCGCCACCGCCGATGGAGGGAAACGTGCCCGCGGGGCGGGCAGGTGGGGCGGCTCGGCTCAGATCTGTGAGTAAGCGGTCGGCACGAGGAAGCGCGCGGTGTTCTTCGACGTGTTGTTCTTATACTGGGGATCGTCCTTCATCTTCACCCAGATGGGGTGCGGGCCGAAGTTCTTCCAGTTGCCGAGATGGGTGGCGAGGTCGGGTCCGCAGGTGATGTAGCGGAGGTGCGGGAGATTGGGGCCGGCGATGGCTTGGCCGAAGAAGACAGGGGACATGCCGAGGTCTTTCATGACCTGGATTTCGCCGTTGTTGAACATCTCCATTTTGTTGATCGCGCGCTCCTCGCTGTGGCTCTCGTAGTCGCGCATTTCGAAGATGCGGGTGGGCGTTTTGGATTTCGAGAAGGCGGGGACGACAGTGCGCGGATAGCCGGCGAAGGCGCGCAAGACCCAGGTATCGACGCGCTCGTAGGCGGGCGTGGCTTTCGGCGTGGTGAGGTAGGCGGCGCCGGCGGCCTGGACCTTCGGGTCGGTGTTGAGATCGGCGCTGACGCTGACGAACGATTCGAGGGTCGGGTGGGTGATGAGGACCCAGACGGAAACGGGGGACTCGGGCGTGCCGACTTTGGGTTTCGAAGTGACGGCTTTTTTGTCGACCTCGACTTCGGTGAAGACGCCGACGGCGCCGAGGCCGCGGGCTTTCAGGGCGGGGAGGAGGGCTTTTTCGAGATAGGCGTGGAGCAGGTCGGCCGAGGCGCCGGGTTTGAGGCGGTAGGCGCGGACTTCGTAGTAGTCGCGGGCGGAGGAGGCTTTGTCGGCGGCGGTGGCGATCGGGCCGGTCGCGAGGGCGGCGGCAGAGGCGGCGGAAACCGCGAGGGAGGTTTTGAGGAAGTCTCGGCGGGAGGATTTCATGTTGAGGTGGAGGAGTTGGGCTAACGACGGAAAGTCTTCACGTGGGTTACGAGGGCCGCGACATCAGTGGGGGCGACCTTTTCTTTGAAGGCGGGCATGCGCTGCGTGCCTTTCTTGTCTTTCACGCCCTCGAGGATCTGGTGCGCGATCTCGGCGTCGGTGAGTTTGCTCTCGGAGAGATCGCGGGCGTTGAGTTTTTTGCCGGCGGGCGTGCGCGCTTTGCCGTCGAGACCGTGACACGAGGCGCAGTGGGTCGCGAAGACCTCGGCGCCGTCGGCGGCGCGGGAAAGCGGGGCGCCGAGCATCGCGAGGGCGAGGGCGGCGGGGAGAAAGCGGGACACGGTCACGACGGAAAACACGCGCGAAGCGGGCGCTTTGGCAACTGCGGAACTTGCGGCGATCACGGGGAGTGAGGCGACGGGCGCATTTCGCGGAGAATTGGTTCGCGCGGGGTGCGGGGAGGCCTTTCGTTGGCGGCGCGTTTTTTCCACCCCGAGATTTTTTTAATTATGTCCGCTTCTCTCTCCATCGCATTCATCGGCACCGGCGTCATGGGCCGCAGCATGGCCGGTCATCTCCAGAAGGCCGGTCACACGTTGCACGTTTATAACCGCACTAAGGACAAAGCGGCCGCGCTGCTCGAAGCGGGCGCGACGTGGCACGATTCGGCCGGGGCCGCGGCGGCGGCGGCGGATGTGGTGATCACGATGCTCGGGTTTCCGGTGGATGTGGAAACGAGTTATCTCGGCGCGGGCGGGATCGTGGAACGCGCGAAGCCCGGCGCGCTGCTGATCGACATGACGACGTCGAGCCCGGTGCTCGCGCGGAAGATCGCGGACGCCGCGGCGCAACGCGGCCTGGCGTCGCTCGATGCGCCGGTCTCGGGCGGCGATCTCGGCGCGAAGGAAGCGCGGCTCGTGATCATGGTAGGCGGCGACGCGGCGGCGTTTGCGCGCGCGAAGCCGCTCTTCGAAATCATGGGCAAGAATATCGCGCTGCTCGGTGCGGCGGGGGCGGGGCAGTATTGCAAGATGGCCAACCAAATTTCCGTCGCGGTCGGCATGGTGGCGTGGGTCGAGGCGCTGGCCTACGCGAAAAAAGCCGGCCTCGATCCGGCGGCGGTGCATGCGAGCATCAGCGGCGGTGCGGCGGGGAGTTGGGCGCTCACGAATCTCGCCCCGCGTGCGCTCGCGGAAAATTTCGCTCCCGGCTTCTACGTGAAGCACATCATCAAGGATATGAAGATCGCCCTCGACAGCGCGGCCGAGCTGAAGCTCGACCTGCCGGGCCTCGCCAACGCGAAGAAACTCTACGAACAAGTCGCGGCGAAAGGCTGGGAAGATTGCGGCACGCAGGCGCTTTATCGGCTCTACGCGTCGCTCTGAGATTTGAGGTAGCGCGGGGCTTCAGCCCGCGTTTTTTATCTTTCTCAACTGCGGGCTGAAGCACCGCACTCCCTCAACTTATGAAACTCACCGGAAATTTTCGCGCTCGGGTGCTCGCCCGTGAATGGGTCGTCGGCACGTTTATTAATCTCGGCTCGCCGATCACGGCGGAGATGGCGGGCGATTGCGGTTTCGACTGGCTGCTGATCGATCACGAGCACGGCCCGGGCGGCGAGGATACGTTGTTGCACCAACTCCAGGCGGTGGGCGGCACGAACGCGGTGCCGATCGTGCGCATCGCGGCCAACGAGACGCCGCGCTTCAAGCGCGCGCTCGACATGGGCGCGCACGGCATCATGGCCCCGTGGGTGAGCACCGCAGCGGAAGCGCGCGCGGCGGTGGCGGCGATGCGTTATCCGCCACTCGGCGTGCGGGGCGTCGCGAAGATTCAGCGCTCGGCGGGCTTTGGCGGTGGGTTCGAGGAATACTACCTCAACGCGCACAAGTGGCTCCTCACCGTGACTCAAATCGAAACGCCCGAAGCGGTGGAAAATTGCGAGGCGATCGCCGCCGTCGAAGGCGTGGATGTGCTCTTCGTCGGCCCGACCGATCTCAGTTACAACATGGGCATTCGTGACCAACTCGATCATCCGCAGTTCATCGCGGCGCTGGAAAAAGTGAGCGCCGCTGCGAAGGCTCACGGCAAGGCCGCGGGCATTTTGGTGCACAACCCGGCGCTCGTCGCGAAATGTCGCGAGCTCGGCTACACCTTTGTCGCGCTCGGCAGCGACGGCGGCAGCGTGCGCGCGGGGTTGATTTCGATTTTGAACACGTTGAAGGGGAAATAATCCGACGATGAAAATCACCGACATGCACATCACGCCGATCGCGCTCGGCGATCCGCCGCTCCTCAACGCCGCCGGGCTGCATGCGCCTTACTGTCTGCGCACGGTCGTCGAGCTCACGACGGACAATGGGTTGACGGGCCTCGCAGAGGTGCCGGGTAGCGTGGCAGTCGACGCGGCGCTTGCGGCGGTGCGCGATGTGGTGGTCGGGGCCGATCCGCGGAATTGGCACGCGCTGCGCGCGAAACTCGCGGAGCGCTGCTCGCCGGAGACCTCGGTATCGCGCGGCGACAAACCGTGGGACGGGCGCACGCGCGTGCAGGTTTACAGCGCGCTCGATGTCGCGTGTCTCGATATCCAGGGCAAGGCCTACGGTGTGCCGGTGGCGAATCTCCTCGGCGGCGTGGTGCGCGAGCGCGTGCCGTATTCGGCCTACTTGTTCTACAAATACGAGGGAGCGGGCGGTGAGTTGGCGTTCGGCACCGATCCGAACGCGACCGGTTGGGATGCGGCGCGGCAGGCGGCGGCGCTCGATCCCGAGGGCATCGTCGCGCAGGCGCGGGCGATGGTGAAGGAGTTCGGTTTCGAATCGATCAAGCTGAAGGGCGGCGTGTTTGAGCCGGCGCAGGAGGTCGCGGCGATGAAGGCGTTGCACGAGGCGTTTGGCCCGGGCGTGCCGCTGCGGCTCGATCCGAACGCGCTGTGGACGGTCGAGACCTCGATCCAATACGGCCGCGAGATGGAGGGGATTCTCGAATACCTCGAAGATCCGTGTCGCACGCAGGAAGGCATGGCGGCGGTGCGACGGGCGCTGAAAACACCGCTCGCGACGAACATGTGCACGACATCGTTTGACGATTTGCCGGGCAGCGTGAAACACGCATCGGAGGATATTATTTTGACGGATCACCATTACTGGGGCGGCTTGCGCGCCTCGATGGAGCTGGCGGCGCACTGCCGGATTTTCAGTCGCGGCGTCTCGATGCACTCGAACAACCATGGCGGCATCTCGCTTGCGGCGATGACGCACCTCGGAGCGGCGATGCCAAATCTGAGCTACGCGCTCGACACGCACTACCCGTGGCAATGGGAGGACATCATCGTCGGCGGGCGCATGAAGATCGAAGGCGGCTGCGTGGCGTTGCCGAAAGGCGCGGGCCTCGGGGTCGAGTTGGATCGCGTTGCGCTCGCGAAGGCGGCGGAGAACTACCGGCGCTGCGGATTCACCGAGCGCAACGACGAGCCGGAGATGCAAAAGAAAGTGCCGGGCTGGAAATTCAAGGCGACGCGGTGGTGAGACGGCGGCGGCCACGCCGGCCGCGGCGGACGGTCTGACCGGACGAGGCTCGAAACGGCGGAGCGGGGCGGCACGCTCGCGCCATGAGCCGATTGATCGCTTGGTTGTTTTTTGTCGCGGGGGGCGCAGTGGCGTTCGGGGCGCAGGTGCCCGGGGCGCAAAGAATCGCGCCCAATTTGGAGAGCAATATCGAGCGGCCGCTGCGCTATCGGCCGGACGGCGCGGACTTCGTGATCGAGAACGGCGCGGAGTTTTTCAATCGGTCGCTCTACGGCGGGAACACGGCGTTCCGCGTCGATGGTGGCGACAAGCCCGAGTTCGTGTTGTATCTGCCGGGACGCGGCGGGAATTTGCGGCTGGGAATTCGCGGCGTGGCGGGCGAGGCGAAGTGGTTGCACGAAGCGGCGAAAATCGAGATGCGCTATCGGCCGGGACAGTTGCGCTACGAAATTCGCGATCCTGTGCTCGGGGCGGCGGGCGTGCTGCGCATTGAGGCGCTCGCGTATCATGAAACCGAGGGGCTGATCGTGCGTGCGACGGGCGATAGCGTGGCGGCGGGTGTCGAGCTGATGTGGGCGTATGGCGGGGTGAACGGCCAGCGCGGCGCGCGCGACGGCGACATCGGCACAGAGCGCGTGCCGATCAGCGAGTGGTTTCAGCTCAAGCCGGAGTTTTGTCGGGAAAATGTGATTACGCTCGGGGCCGAGCGATTCACGCTTGGTGCGAAGGCGGCGACAATCGTCGGGCTCGTGCCGACGGGTGCGACGCTGCGGATTGCCGACGCGTCGCAGTGGAATGACGCGGGGGCTATGCTAACCTCGACCGCTCCGGCGACGCCGACGCAGCCGGTGGTGGTGGGGCGAGTGCCGTTGGTGAACGGCCAGTCTCGGCTGATCTCGTTGCAGCGCGTGACGTCCACGGCGGTGGCGAATGAGGATCTCGGCACCTATCAAGCAGTCACGGCGCCGCAGGCGGGGACGAAGCGGGAGGCGCCGAAAATCGTGTTACCGGCGGCGTATGCGGCCGAGGAATTGCCGCGGCGGTTTGCGGAGACGGAAAAGTATTTCGCCTCGCTGCGCTCGCGGGTGAGTGTCGAGACGCCGGATGCGTTTCTCAACGCGGCGTTCGGCGCGCTGAACGTCGCGGCAGACGCAGTATGGGACGGGCCGCAGGAGGCGATCATGCACGGGGCGATCGCGTGGCGCACGAAACTGCTGGGTTGGCGCGGGCCGTATTCGCTCGATGCGCTGGGGCGGCATGATCGCGCGAGGAAGAATTTCGAGTATTGGGCGGGCCGGCAAAATACCTCGACGATTCCAGCCTCGTTGCCTGCGCCCGAGGAGAAAACGAATCTCGCACGCAACGAGGTCGGGCTGCACTCGAACGGCGACATGTCGAATTCGCACTACGACATGAACCTCGTGTTCATCGATGCATTGTTCCGGCACCTGCGGTGGACGGGCGATCTGGAGTTCGCGAAAAAAATGTGGCCGACGATCGAACAGCACCTCGCGTGGGAGCGCCGGTTGTTTCGGCGCGAGTTCACGGTGGGCGCAGAGAAGCTGCCGCTCTACGAAGCCTACGCGGCGATCTGGGCGAGTGACGATTTGCAGTATCACGGCGGCGGCACGGCGCACGCGTCGGCGTATAACTATTTCCACCATCGCGAGGCGGCGCGGCTCGCCAAGGTGATCGGGCGCGGCGAGGTGGCAGCCGGCTACGAGCGAGAGGCGGAGTTGATCGCACGTGGGATGCGGGAGCTGCTGTGGGTGAAGGATGCGGCGGGCGGATGGTTTGCGGAATACAAGGATTTGCTCGGCCTGCAGCGCGTGCACCCGAGCGCGGCGGTGTGGAGTTTTTATCACACGATGGATTCCGAGGTGCCGACGCCGGCGGAGGCGTGGTCGATGACGCAGCAGATCGAGACGCAGATTCCTCGGATTCCGGTTCGCGGGCCGGGCGTGCCGGCGGGGCTGCACACGGTGGCGTCGAGTAATTGGATGCCTTATACGTGGTCGATTAACAATGTCGTCATGGCGGAGGCCGTGCACACGGCGCTGGGGTTTTGGCAGGCGGGCCGCGCGGACGAAGCGTGGCGGATAGCGAAGGGCTCGCTGGTTGCGGCTATGTTCATGGGGATCACGCCGGGGAACGTGGGTTCGATGAGCTATCTCGATGTGTATCGGCGCGAGTCGCAGCGGGATTTCGCGGATGGCTCGGGCGTGTTGTCGCGCGCACTCGTCGAAGGGTTGTTTGGGGTGCGGCCCGATGCATTGGGCGGCGAATTGGTGGTGGCGCCAGGCTGGCCGGCGGACTGGGAGCACGCGGCGCTGCGTCATCCGGATGTGGCGCTGGAATTTTCGCGGAAGAACGCCACGGATCAGTATGTGATCGCGCAACGATTCGCAAAGCCGCAGGCGCTGCGTCTGCGGGTGGCTGCGCGCGGCGCGAGTGTGCAGGCGACGGTGAACGGCCGGGCGGTCGCGGCGGAAGGGCGACTCGGCGCGGATGGCGCGGTGAGTTTCGAAATCGGGGCGCCTGCGACCAAGGATGTGGCGGTGGTGTTGCAGTGGTCCGGCGAGGTCGTGGCACCGTCGAAAAAGATGGATGCGGGCGTCTCTTCCGGCCGAAGCACCGTGGGTCGGAAGCCCGAGCCGGTCTCGGAATCGGTGCCGGTCGAACTTGCTCTGCATTTCAACGATCGCGTCACCCAGATCTTCAAGAACGAGTATCGCTCGCCGCGGTCGCCGTTCGTGTCGTTGGCGATGCCGAAGCAGGGCATCGGCGCATGGGCGGGGCATGTGAACGAGACGGCGGAGATCGACGACGCGGGGCTGCGTGCGGTGGCGGCCAAGGGCGGCGGGAAAATCACGCTGCCTGGTGGCGTAGTGTTTGCCACGCCGAGTGCGGCGGAGGCGAAGAACGTGATCTTCGTTTCGCAGTGGGAAAACTATCCGCGCGAGGCGACGGTGCCGCTCGCGGGGCGCGCGAGCCGCCTGAGTTTGTTGATGGCGGGTTCGACGAATCACATGCAGAGCCGTTTCGACAACGGTGAGGTGGTGGTGACGTATGCGGATGGTTCGACGGAGCGATTGGCGCTGGAGAATCCGACGACGTGGTGGCCGATCGAGCAGGACTACTTCATCGACGATTTTCAGTTTCGCGTGGAGGCGCCGCTGCCGGTGCGCGTGGATTTGAAGACGGGCGCGGTGCGCGTGCTCGAGGCGGCGACGTTCAAGGGCAGGGGAGGGAAGGTGCCCGGTGGCGCGGCGACGGTGCTGGAACTGCCGTTGAATCGGGACAAGGAGTTGAAATCGCTCACGGTGCGGGCGCTCGCAAACGAGGTCGTGATCGGACTGATGGCGGCGACGTTGGCGCGGTAGGAGCGCGCAAAATAATATCTCGAATCGCCTGCAAGCAGGCTCCTACCTTCGGGGCATGACCCCTCTTTCTTCCCGTTTTGTCGGCAAACATGCGCTCGTGACCGGTGGCGGTTCGGGCATCGGGCGCGCGATCGCGGTGCGACTGGCGGCGGAGGGCGCGCAGGTGGCGGTGTTGGAGCGGAGCGCGGAGGCGGGCGAGGGGACGGTGGCGGAAATTGTGGCGGCGGGTGGAGCGGCGCGGGTGATCGCGGTGGATGTTGCGAATACGGAGGCGATGGCGGCGGCGTTTGCGTCGCTCGAGCGTCTCGATGTGCTCGTGAACAACGCGGGCATCGCGCACGTAGGCGATGTCGTGACGACGACGGCGGCGGACCTCGACCGGATCTACGCGGTGAACGTGAAGGGCGTTTACCACGGCCTGCATTTCGGTGTGCAGAAACTCCTCGCATCGGGGGGCGGGGCGATCGTGAACCTCGCGTCGCTCGCGTCGAAAGTGGGGCTCGCGGACCGGTTTGCCTACGGGATGAGCAAGGGCGCGGTTTACACGATGACGCTCTCGGTGGCGCGGGATTTTGTGAGCCGCGGCATCCGCTGCAATTGCGTCTGCCCGGCGCGCGTGCACACGCCGTTTGTCGACGGGTTCATCGCGAAAAATTATCCGGGCAAGGAAGCGGAGATGTTTGCGAAGTTGTCGGCGGCGCAGCCGATCGGGCGCATGGGCGAGCCGGCGGAAATCGCGGCGCTGGTGGCGTTTCTCTGCTCGAGCGAGGCCGCGTTTATCACGGGCTCGGCCTACGATATCGACGGCGGCGCGACGTTGCTGCGGTGAAGGGGCCGGTTGCGCGATTTGTTACCATGAATTTGGGCGGATTCCGGCAATTGCGGTGGGCGTTGATCGGGTTTGCCGCGAGTTGGGCGGCGTTGCGGGCTACGCCGGACGATCCCGAGGGTCGCGTGATGCACCAGCAAGCGCAGCGCGCCATCGCGGCCTATCATGCCGGCCAGCCCAAATCCAACGCCGTCCTGCGCGTCGTCTATTTTCACCCCAGCGACCGCGATCCGTTCCCACATTACGCCGAACGTATCGACCGCGTGATGAACGACGTGAGCGATTTCTATCGGGACGGGTTGCGGCGCTTTGGGCTCACGAACGACGGCCTGCCGCTGGAGCGCAAAGGAGGGCGCCTCGTGCTGCACGTCGTGCGCGGGAAACGACCCGCTGCCGACTACAACGGCGATTCGGGTGCGCAGACGACGGAGGAAATTCGTGCGGCGCTCGGTGGAACGGTTGACCTGGATCGCGAGCACGTGCTCGTGATCTACGCGTTGGGACGGAAGGAGGCTGATGGTCGCTACGTTTTTGCCTGTCCCTATTGGGGGAGCGGATCCCAACGCGCCGGAATCGCCCATGCCACCGATTGCGAGCTGCTTGATCCGCGGCTGCTGCGTGAAACGGCGAATACCGTTCTCTTCGCGGACTCTTGGGATTCGCGGATGCGGCGTTCCGTCGCGGAATTTAACACCCTGTATATTGGCGGAATCGCGCATGAGCTTGGGCACGCGCTTGGGTTGCACCATGATGCGGGCAGTCTCGCGGAAGAGCGATTCGGCACATCGCTTATGGGGGCGGGAAATCGCCATTATCGCAACGAAGTGTGGGGTGGAAAATCACCGGCGTATCTCTCGCGGGAGTCTGCGCTTTGGCTCGCCGCTCACCCCTTGGTTACCGGTTCCGACCGGGGGCGCATGGAGTCACTCGGCGTTGCCTTTGCGGACCTATTTTTTGCCGCCGAGAAAAACGTGCTCGAAATCCGCGGTCGGCTTGAGCGGGACGTCGAGCCCTACGCGGTGGTGGCGCGGATTTGGCCGGCCCGGTTCAAGGAAATCGAAAATCATTCCGCGCGCACCTTTCCTGCGATCGTGCAAGGAGGGGGGTTCACATTGCGGCTCGAGGGCCTCCGGCCGGACACATATACTATAAATCTCTCCAGCCTGCATGTGAACGGGGCCACGACCACGCAGACAATTCGCTTCGGCTATGATGCCGCACGCCGGCCAGATGTCGTCTCGCTCGGGGCGGCATGGAGAGCGGGGTTGGTCGAACGCGCAGAGGCGGCGGTGTTAGCAGGGCAGGCCGGGGCCCGGAGCCGATTGAGTATGGAGGGCACGCCACACGATTTGTCCTCCGACGAGCGGAAAAAAATCCAGGTCTTGCGGGAGGTGCTCGATCCGGTGGCGCCACTCGAACTGGAGCGCGTTGCGAGTGACCGCGTTTTTCTCTCAGATGTTAAATGGATCGACGCGCGCGTCGGCTGGGGCCGAATGGCGCGAAACCACACTTGGTTCGACCGCGATAACCAGAACGGTGTTTTCATAGTGGTCGGCGGCGGGTTCCATGACAAGGGGCTCTACGCGCACTCGGCTTCGCGTTACGTCTTCGGCTTGGGTGGGAACTGGCAGACATTCGCTGCGATCGTCGGACTGCGCGATGGCGCGCACGAGCAAGGGTCCGCCATCTTTACAGTTCGGGGTGATGGCCGAGATCTCTTCCGGTCGCGGATACTCCGCGTCGGGGAAACCGCCGAGGTGAAGGTGAACGTCGCGGGTGTGAGGAAACTCGAACTCGTGGCAGAAGGCGGCGAAGGTCACGTTCACAATTCATGGGCGATCTGGGCCGAGCCGCAGGTCAGTCGTTAGGAGAATTGCCGGTAAGTGTGAGCGGGAGCCACGGGGCTCAGGTGCCCTTCCTTCGTCCCCCGTCGCCCACCTCGTGGCCGCACCAGCGTGTTGTGATGGCTTTGTCCTGTGTGGAACGGTGCGGCTTATTCGCCCGGTGGGCCGTCGTAAAGGCGTCGTGCCAGCGGTGCGTGGAAACATCGCTATGGTCGCGGGCCCATCGGCGTTGGTGCCGACCATGCACGGTTCACGTTGTGCTTGAAATCGCACGCGACGCTTCCGCCCGCCGGCGGAGATTGCGGCGCTAGCGGCGTTTCTTTGCTCGAGCGAGGCCGCGTTTATCACGGGCTCGGCCTACGATATCGACGGCGGTGCGACGTTGCTGCGGTGACGAGAGGAGCGGAGACGACGCGATGAAGCGGACTGAGGTCCGCCTTACTTGCGGTTCCGCCAGAGGCTCACGGCAATCACGCCGAGGCCGGCGATCATCAGCGCCCAAGTGGAGGGCTCGGGGATCGGGACGATCTGAAAATTGGTGAAGGTGACGCTCGTCGGCGTATAGTTGACGACGAAGGAACTCTGGAGGTCATTCGCCCAGAAGCGAGCGCCGGGGGCGGCGTTGGTGAAGGCACCGGTGACGTTGGCCGCGGTGACGACGGTAAACGTGGCCGCGGGGCTGATGGTGCCGCGGAAGGCTTCGGTGACGTTGACCGAAAGCGCGCCGCCGAGGGTGGCGTTGCCGCTGATGCTGAGGAAATCGTAGTCGACGCCCTGCGTATTCCCGGCGATGTCGACGATCAGTTTGGAGGTCGAGAGGAGCGTGAGGTTACCCTGGATGTTGAGGCGGCCGAGGGTGTCGCCAGGGGAGAGGACGGCGGTTTCGATCACGGTGGCGGCGCTGACCCCGGGCGCAGAAGTGGGCGCGGAAACACCGGTGCCGTTGGTGATGTTGCCGGTGAGCGTGCCGTTGCCAATCACGCTGCCGCTGGCGAACGCGACCGGGTTGTCGAAGGTCGCGGTCGTGCCGGATGCAAGGCGGAGGTTGCCGCCCGACTGCGAGTAGGTGCTGGTGAAACGCAGCAGGCCGCCGTCGATCAGGAGCGCGCCGCTGTTTGTAAACGGAACTTCGATACGCGTGTTGCTGCCGGCGGTGACTTTCCGGTAGGTGCCGATGTTGGAGAACGCGAAGGCACCGCCAAAGCTGTTGGTGATGAGGTAATCCTGCACGGTGCCGCTTGAGGCATCGATAAACGTGGCGCCCGCGGCGTTGATGAAGGCGCCGCCATTGCCGGAGCGGAGCGCGCCGCCTTGTTGCCAGCTGAACGTGCCCTGGTTGAGGATCGTTGTTCGGTCGAAGTCGTGCGCAGCATACGTGCTCGCCGTTAGCGTTGCGCCCGTCGAAACGAGGACTTGGTCGAGCCCGCTCATCGCGCCGCCGGTCCAACTGGAGTTGGGGCCGAAGAGTTTCAGGGCGCCGCCGCCGTTCACGTTGCCGCCGAGGAGCAGGAGGTCGTTCAGGAGGATCGTCGTGCCGGTGGGGATCGACGCGGTGCCGAGGGAAATCTCGGCGGAGTAGGTGGCGAGGCCGGCATTAAGGGGGAAGCCGTTGTTGGCGGTCCACTTCGTGGCGTCGGTCCAGGTGCCGGTGCGCGTCTCGCTGTCGCCAGCCCACGTGTAGGCGCGCGGCGGCGCGGAGAGGGTCACGGTCGGGCCGGTCGTGGTGACGGCGGGCGCCTCAACGGTCGCGCGGGTGACGCTGGAGGTAGCGAGCGGCTGGAGGCCGGTGAGATTGGCGGGGTAGGTGGCGTTAAAGGTGAACGTCGCGGGGCTCGCGGGGGCGTTGTCGTAGATCCAACTGAGGGTGCCGGTGCTGCCGGTCGCAGGGCGCACGAGAGTCGGTTCATTGGTGCCGCCTTGGTAGGTCCAGCCGGTCGGGAGCGTGGCGGAAAACGCGAGCACCGACGGCGCGCCGGAGTAGGTGACGGTCGCGGTAAACGTGAGGGTGCCACCGGCCGGGTTGATCGTCGTCGTGCTCGGGGTGAGCACGATCACCTGAGCCGCCGCCCTCGCGGCAAAGACCGCGAGTGCCAGGCACAAGGTGAAAAACGAAAAACGCGACATGGACAGGGGAGGAGGGAGATCGGTGGAGGAGGCGGAGCCGGCGACGATCCCCCCGGGAGGAAGTTGCGGCGACGGGCGTGTTGCAGGTTGGTAGCAGGAATATCTTTTCTCACAAGGCAGGAATCCGCGCCACGTGTTCAAAGGAGCGTTTCGCGAGGTGTCGTGGGCACCGATGGACGGGGATTTTTTGAGGCGATTTCCGGCTCGCGCCACTTCGGGCTTATGGCTACTCACTTTCAACTACGGCACCGCCGTCTCGCCCACCGAAAATTTCTTCTCACCTGCGTTCCTGTGCGGGGCAGATTTTTTGGTGCGGCGGTCCCCGGCCTATTTTCCCGTCCCCCTGTTCGCCATGATTCCATCCGCTGCCTTGGTCGTTGTTCGATTCGTCGTCGTGCTCGTTGGTCGCTTTGCCCGCGCGTGGCCGAGGCGTGGAGCGCGGGCGGCGGCGTGGGCCGCACTCATCGCTTTCGCGGCGTGCGGCGTGTGGACGCCCGCGGCGGCGGCTCCGCTTACGTGGAATCCGGCGGCGGATTTTTTCGCAACGACCACCAATCCAAACGGCGTGTGGAGCTACGGTTGGATGGACACCGGCTTCAAGACGTTCACCCCCTATGTGAACAAACGCGTCAATCCGAGCGGCTACAGTAGTTGGTATGGTTGGGCGGGCGATGAGACCCCGACGGTCGGATTTAACGGTCAATCTGTTCCCCTCAACAACGTGCCGGCGGGCGCGATGGTGCTCCACCCGGGCAACGGCAACGAGCCCTCCGTCCTCCGCTGGACCGCACCCTTCGCTGCGACGATCCGCGCGGTGGGCCAATTTTACGCCGGCGATGGCGGCGTGATGCAGGTCGCGGTGCGGCACAATAATTCCGCGCTCTTTTCGGCGAGCGATGCCGGCGCGTTCGATCTCACGGTCACGGTCGCGTTGGGCGACAGCCTCGATTTCGCGGCCTATGGCGGTTACGCCTTTGGTTCGACCGGACTCGCCGCGACGATCACCACGCTCACGGTCTCGCTGCCGCTCACGACTGGCGAGAGCAACAAGCTAGGCCTCGGCTCCTACCCCGCCGGCACCCGGTTGCGAATCACCGCGACGGGGAAAGGCGATCTGGCCAACGCCAGTTTTCAGACGAACCCCGATGGCTCCCTCGCGGTCGTGGCGGGTTCCCCGTGGGATGCGGCCAACGCCGGCGCGGTGTATCCGGCTGTATCCGGATTTCCAGGCGGCGACGGCACCAACCGCTTCGTCGGGGGCGGGTTGAACTACGACCACGGCGGCGGTAGCGGCTGGATGTTTGCCGGAAAACAGACCACCGATACGACGGACCCGGCGGCGATTCGCTCGGGCGCCGTCGTGGGGACATTTTCCGCGAGCCCGACGCGAGCCGATTGGTTTTTCATCGGCAACGGGGCGATCGTCGCCGTGCCGAGTGGCGGCGCCACGCTTTACGTGGCGGTCAATGAGTCGAACAGCACCGACAACCACGGCGCCTACGCGCTCACGGTCGCCGCACCGACCCCCACCGCGCTCGACGGCTTCGCGCCCAACGCCGGCGGCGGCAACGCCAACGTCACCCAGGTCCTTGCAGCCGCGCTGCAGGCCGACGGGAAAATCATCATCGGCGGGAATTTCACCACGCTGCAGCCCGCCGGCACCGCGGCCGCCGTGAACGCGTCGCGGCTCGCGCGCCTCAACCGCGACGGCACGATCGACTCCACGTTTGCCGTCTCGGCGAATGCCGAGGTCAGTGCGGTGGCGGTTCAGCCCGATGGCAAAATTCTCGTAGCCGCGGGCGGGCAGATCAACGGCATCAGCACCGGCAATCTAGCTCGACTGAACTCCGACGGCACCCGGGACAACTCGTTCACATTCGGCGGCTCCGGCGGGCCGCGCAAAATTCTGGTCCTGCCCGATGGAAAAATCCTCGTCGCGGGAGCGTTCAGCAACGGCTCGATCCGTTACCCGGTCCTCCGGCTTCTCACCGACGGCTCGCTCGATCCTGCATTCACCCGCGTGCCGATCACCGGCGTCCTCAGTGCGACGCTCACGTGGGCTTATGATATCGTCGTGCAGGCCGACGGAAAGATGTTGGTCGGCGGTTATTTTTGGACCATCGGCGGGCAGGGCATTCACATGCTCGCGCGCCTCAATGCCGACGGCACCCTCGACCCGTCGTTCGACGCCGGGCTTACGCACAACAACGGTCCGGATATCAGACGGATCGTGTTGCAGCCCGACGGAAAAATTCTCATTGCCGGCCGCTTTGCCAGTGTCGCCAGCCAGAATTGGGCGCATTTCGCCCGCCTCCATCCCGACGGCACGCTCGACACCACGTTCCCCGCGTTGAGCGGCGTCAACTTCAGCGGCATGGCCGACTGCGCCCTGCAGGCCGACGGTAGCATCGTGGTCGTCGGGGGTTTTAATTCCCTCAACGGTCTCAGCCGCAGCAACCTCGTCCGGCTCCTGCCCGACGGCTCGGTCGATCCCGCGCTCACCGGCGGCGTCGGGAATACCAGCGTCGAATTCCCCACCGTGCTCGTCTCGCAGCCCGACGGCAGTGTGCTCGTCGGCGGCGGCTTTGCCACCCTCGGCGGATTGCCGCTCGGCCGGCTCGCCCGTATCCAGCCCGACGGCACCATCGAGCGCTCCCTCGCGCTCGACACCACCTCCAACGTCGTCGGCGCCTTCGCGCTTCAGCCCAATGGCAAACTCATCCTCGGCGGCCACTTCGACACCGTCGGCGGCGTCGCCCGGCCCTTCGTCGCGCGCCTCAATGCCGACGCCACCCTCGATACGACGTTCAATCCCGCTCCCAACGCCTCCGTGATCTCCCCCGTGGTCCTCGCCGACGGGCGTTTTCTCCTCGGTGGACGCTTCGCCACGATCGGCGGACTCTCGCGTAACGGCCTCGCACGTTTCAGCGCCGACGGCGTCATTGATCCTTCGTTCGACGCCGCGATCTCCGGCGGCACTCCCAATAGCGTCGCGCTCCAGTCCGACGGTAAGATCGTGCTCGGTGGCACCTTCAACTCCGTTGGCGGCCAGTCCCGCAACCGTCTCGCACGCCTGAACGCCGACGGCTCCATCGACACCGGCTTCAACCCTGATGTGAACGGCGAAGTCGTTGGGCTCGCGCTCCAATCCGACGGCGCGATCGTGTTCACCGGCGATTTCACGGCAGTGGGCGGCCAGCCGCGCAACCGGATCGCCCGCGTGAGCGCGAGCGGCGCGCTCGAGGCGTTCAATCCCAATGCCAACGGCAGCGTGTCACAGGTGGCCGTGCAGGCGGATGGAAAGATCCTCGCCGTTGGCGCGTTTACGACGATTGCCGGCACCGCGCGCAACAATTTCGCACGGCTCAACACCGATGGGACGATTGATGCCGCCTTCAATCTGGCCGCCGACGCCCCGGGCACGTTCCTGTTGCAGGCCGACGGAAAAATCCTGATGGGTGGCTCGTTCACCACTATCGCCGGTGCGGTGCGCAACAATTTCGCGCGCCTCAATGCCGATGGCACACTCGATTCCGCTTTCGACCCGCTCGTCGACGGCAGCGTCAACTCGCTCGCCCTGCAGCTCGACGGGAAAATCGTCGTCGGCGGCCAGTTCGCCACGATCGGCGGCCAGCCCCGTGTGCGTTTGGCGCGGCTTGCCGCCACCGGCCCCACGTCCACCGCACTCACCGCGACGACGTCGACCGTCACGCTCACGCGCACCGGTCCGCTCCCCGAACTCGCGTGGGTCACGCTCGAAAAATCCACCGACCGCTCCACCTGGACCACGCTCGGCACCGCCACCCGCCTCGGCACCACCGCTAACTGGCAACTTGCCGGCCAGTCGCTGCCGCTAGACACCGTTCTCTATCTCCGCGCCCGTGCGGCCGCCCCCACCGGAGTCTACGGCGCCTCCAGCCTGGAGGAGCACGTGCGGCAAATTTTCATCGCCTCGCCCGCTCCCGTCATCGCTTCGACCACGCCGCTCGTCCTCGGCTCCGGCGTGCCGGTGACGATCACGGGCGCTAACTTCGCGGGCGCCACCGCCGTCCGGTTCAACGGCGTCAATGCGACCAGTTTCACGGTTGATTCGCCGACCCAGATCACCGCCATCGTGCCGTCCGGTGTGACGGCCGGCGCCATCACGGTTGTCGCTCCCTCCGGCTCAGGCGCAAGTCCCTCCAACTACACGACCACCACCGCGCCGATCATCGTCTCCCTCAATCCCGCGAGCGGCACGGTCGGGCGCACGATCACGATCCTCGGCGGAAATTTCGGCACGATTAACAATTCCAGCACCCCGGCCGTGTCCTTCAATGGCGTGGCGGCAACCGCCCAGCGGCAAAGTGTGCCCGGTGGATTCCGGGTCGCCGTGCCGTCCGGCGCGACGACCGGACCGATCACCGTCACGGTCTCCGGCACCCCCGTGGTGAGCTCGACGTTCACCGTCCTCACCTCCGGAACCGCGCCGGCCAACGACGATTTTGCCAACGCCCAAATCCTCACCGGCCCGAGCGGTGTGATCGAGGGCCGCACGGCGTTCGCCACCCGGCAAACCGGCGAGCCCACGTTGACCGCGAGCGGCGCGCGCTCGGTTTGGTTCAGTTGGGTCGCCCCCTCCTCCGGCGCCTTTCTCTTCGACCAAACGGGTTCGGAATTCGGTGCCTACGTCGGCGTCTACACCGGCTCGGCGGTGAATGCCCTGACGTCCCGCGCCCTCGGCGAGCAGCCCAACACCTTTGCGTTTAACTACGCTCCGGCGGCCTTCGTCGCCACGGCCGGCGTCACGTATTTCATCGCCGTCGACGGCTACCAGGGCACCAGCGGAAATTTCCGGCTGACCTGGTCGCCTCTCGCCGCACCCACGATCGCCTCGTTTACGCCGAGTTCCGCCTATGCAGGATCGGCGATGACCATCACCGGCGCCAACTTTACCCGCGGTGCGACCGTTACCGTCGGCGGTGTCGCCGTCGTCGCGATTCCGAGCTCGGCCACCACGCTGACCATCGCCGCCTTGCCCTCCGTGACCGTCGCCGGCCCCGTCGTGGTGACGACGGTCGGCGGCACGGCGACGAGCGCTGGCAATTTTACGGTGTCCGCGCCGCCGGCGGGCGGTGGCCGGGCCTTGGTCAATCTCTCGGTGCGCTCCGCGGTGAGCGCGAATGGGCTGCACGCGAATTTTATCGTCGAAGGTTCGACGGCCAGAACCGTGCTCGTCCGGGCCGTCGGCCCGACGCTGGGGAGCTTTGGCATCGGCGGGGTTCTCGCCGATCCGAAAATCGAGATCTTCAACGGCCAGGGCCAGAGCGTCGCCGTGAACGACGATTGGGCCGGCGCGTCCGCGATCGTGAGCGCCACGACCGCCGTCGGCGCTTTCGCACTCAACAGCGGCAGCAAAGACGCCGCGATCCTCGCCACCCTCAACCCCGGCACGTATTCGGTTCGGATGGACGGGGTCGGTGCCACCACGGGCGAGGCGATGCTGGAGATCTACGATTCAGAAACGTCCCTGCGCATCCCCTATCTGGCCGTCCGCCCGACGTTGAACTCGGGTGGAGTCGGCGTGGCCGGTTTCGTTTTTTCGGGCTCTGCTCAACGCCTGCTCATTCGCGCCGTGGGCCCGGCGCTGCTGGCGCGCGGTGTCGCCGGTGCGCACACCAATCCCACCCTGAGCGTTTACAAGGGCAGCCAACTGATCGGCTCCAACGATAACTGGGGCAACGCTACCGCGAACCCGGCCCTCGTTTCCGCCGCGGCGTCGGCCGGTCTGTTTTCGCTGGCCGATGGCAGCAATGACGCGGCCCTGCTCGTGGACCTCGTGGCCGGCGCCTACACCGTGCAGGTGGCGGGTGTCGGTGCCGCCGCGGGGCTCGTGCAGATTGAAATCGCGCAGATCGATTCCGCCCGCGCCGAGTCCTTCCCGCCCGCGCTCATCGGTCCGCCGCCCTCCGCCGCCCTCGTCCTCGGTGGCTCCGTCACGTTCGCCGCCCCGGCGCTCGGCAACCCGGCGCCCACCTACCAATGGTTGCGCGCCGGCGCTCCCATCACCGCGGCGACCAACGTCACCTTGACTCTCACCAATCTCCAAAATTCCGATGCCGCGAATTACACCGTCGCGCTCACGAATTCCGCCGGCACCACCACCTCGGCCGCCTATGTGCTCTCGCCGCCGGTCTCCACCACCTCTCCCGCCGTGATCGCTTCCGTGACGCCGGTCGCCGTCAGTGCGGGCGGCGCCGTGACGATCACGGGCAGCGGCTTTACCGGTGCGACGATGGTGGCCTTCAACGGAGTGTCCGCCTCCTTTGTCGTGGTCTCCGATTCCACGCTCACGGCCTTCATCCCGGCGGGGGCGACCACGGGCCCGGTCACGGTGACCAAGCCTGCTCCCGCGGGCACCAGTGCCACGGGAGTCACGCTCACGATCAACGCCCCGACCAACACCTCACTCGCCGAGCTCGTCACGCGCGTGCCCTCCGGCACGACCGCTCCCCACAGCATGTCCGCCGAGACGGCGATCAGCGGAGACGGGCGCTACGTCGCCTTCGCCTCGGATTCGCTTCAGTTGGTGACCGGCCTCGTGAATTCGGGCGGCAACCGCCACGTCTACCGTTGGGATCGCACCACCGGTCTCGTGCAGCTTGTCAGCCGGGTGGCGGGCACCACGACCACCGTCGGCAACGGTTACGCGGAACGTCCCCTGCTCAGCAACGACGGCCGTTACGTTGCCTACGTCTCCACTTCGTCGAACCATGTGGCCGGCCAGACGGGCGTCTCCGGCAATAATATTTTCCTCTTCGATGCCCAGACCGGCGTGACCACGTTGGTGAGCCACACTCCGGGCCAACCGGCCAATACGCTTTTGAGCGACGGCACGCTCGCCGGCCTCAGCGACGATGGTCGCTACGTCTTTTTCGGCACCTCCTCCGGTGGCGTCATCCCCGGCCTGAGCAACCCGGGCTTCGTCGGTAACATTTACCGCTGGGATCGCCTGACCGACACCACGCTCCTTGTCAGCCATGTCCCCGGCTCCGTCGTCACCGCTGCCAACAGCCACACCTACACCCCGCTCGCGCTCAGCGGCGACGGCCGCTTCGTCGCCTTCAGTTCGCTCGCGACCGACCTCGTCCCAGGCCAAGTCGATACCAACAGCGTCTACGATGTGTTCCTCCGCGACTGCCAGACCGATGCCATCACGCTCGTCACCCGCACGGTCTCGTCTGCCACCACCACTGCTGCCAGCGGCGGCAGCCTCTACGGCCCCGGCCGCGTGAGCGACGACGGCCGCACGGTGGCGTTCTACAGCGGCTCCACGGATCTCGTCTCTGGCTTCACTTATCGCTCCACGGAAAATCTCTACCTCTTCAATACCGCGACCGGCTCCAGCACCCTCGTCACCCGCGGTGTCGGGACCGCTGCCGCGGTCGCCCTCGGCTCTGCTGCCGACTTTGTGCTCAGTGCCGACGGTCGCTACCTCGTCTACAAATCTGGCGCGCCCGATCTCGTGCCCGCGCAGATCGACACGAACGGTCTCCCCGATCTCTTCGTTTTCGACCGCGTCACCGCCGCCAACACCCTGATCAGCCGCGCGGCGGGCACCGTCGCGACGACCCCCACCTACGGCATTTCGCAGCCCAGCGGCTACCCGCTCCCCGTCACCCGCAACGCTCGCTACGCCGCCTTCTCCACCGTGTCCGCCAATCTCGTCGCCGGCGTGACGCCCACTCCGAGCAACGACGAGGACGTTTACGTCGCCGATCTCCAGACCGGCGTAATCGCGCTCGCCAGCCGCAAAGTGGGCGGCGGCCTCGTGGAAGCCGGCGGCACCTCCGTGGCCAAACTCATGGCGGCCGATGCCCCGATCGTGCTCTTCGGCAGTATGGCCACGACGCTCGTCGCCGGAAATTCCGTCTTCGACACGGAGCAACTCTACCTCTTCGAAGCCGACCTCGTGCCTCCGTCTCTTGCCCTCGGCGCCGCCTCGGCGAGCACCACGGTCGGCACCAGCATCTCGTATTCGGTCACCTTCGGCGACGCTGCGGCCATCACCTTGTCTCCCGCCCACGTCGTGCTCTCGCCCACCGGCACCGCCGCCGCGACCGTCACCGTGTCCGGCTCCGGCCTCACGATGCGCACGATCACGCTCTCCGGATTTACCGGCGTCGGCACGCTGGCCTTCTCGATTCTTCCGGGCTCCGCCACCGATCTCAGCGGTAACCCGGCCCCCGGCGCCGGCCCCACGGCCACCGTCGGTGTCGCGACCGTCGCGCCCGTCATCGCCACCCAGCCCGCGCCTTTCGCCAACGCCGCCCCCGGCGGCAGCGTCACGCTCACCGTGGTGGCCACCTCGCCCAACAGCGGCGCGCTCACCTACCAGTGGCGCAAGTTTGGCCAGCCCGTCGCCGGTGCCACGAATCCCTCGCTCACGCTCGCGAACCTCGCCCTCTTCGACGCCGGGTTCTACGATGTGCAGGTCTTCAACAACGGCTCGCCGCTCGCCTCCACCGCGACCCGCGTCGTCGTCGATGCCCCGATTCCCGCCGTCACCGTCCTCACCGCCTCGGCCACGTTCACCCCGCGTTTCGAAAACGATTTCGCGTTCTTCGAGCGCTCGATCCGCACCGCCGACGGCAAAGTCTACCTCTCCGGAAACTTCTCGAGTCTCTTCGGCGTGCTCCGGCCCGGCTTCGCCCGGCTGGATGCCGCCGGCACGTTCGACACCGCGTTCGCGCCCGCGCCCGTGCACCACTCCTACTACACGCCGCGCGTTTACGCCGTCGCCGTGCAGACCGATGGCCGCGTGCTCATCGGCGGCCAGTTTGGCTCCGTCGGCGGACTGCCGCGCGATGGACTGGCCCGCCTGAACCCCGACGGCTCCGTCGATTCCACCTTCGTCTCGCCCGCCAATCTCGTTAACTCCGACCACGTCTTCGCCCTTGCCGTGCAGCCCGACGGTAAGATCTATGTCGCCGGTTCCTTCAACGACTCCGGCGTTAACCTCGTCCGCCTCCACGCCGACGGCTCGCGCGACAGCACCTTCGTCGTCGGCGAAGGCTTCAACGGCACCGTCTACGACCTCGCGCTCCAGGCCGACGGCAAGCTCGTTGTCGGTGGCAGCTTCACCGCCTATCGTGGCAGCGCCACCGGCCGCCTCGCGCGCCTCTCTGCGACCGGCGTGCTCGATACCGCTTACGAAACGGCCGGCGGCGACGGCTTCAATTCCACCGTCCGCACCCTCGTTCTCCAACCCGACGGCAAGCTCCTCGTCGGCGGCAAATTTATCTCTTATGGCGGCTCCCCCCGCGCCCGCCTCGCGCGCCTCCTCGACACCGGCGCCCTCGACACGACGTTCTCGATCGGCACCGGCTTCAGCGACGACGTCGCCCAACTCGCCCTCCAGTCCGATGGCGCGGTGATCGTCGCCGGTGATTTCAAAACCTTCAACGGGAACTCCACCGAGGGCATCGTCCGCCTCACGTCGACCGGCGGCCGCGATACGACCTTCGTCACGAGCTCCGAAATCGACGCCAGCCCCGGCTTCAACGACGGCGCCGACGGCGTCGCGCTCCTCGCCAACGGCGTGCTCGTCCTCGCCAACGATTCCACCCGCTACGCCAGCCCCGTCGCCAACACCGGCCCGCTCGCACGCCTCACCGCGCTCGGTGCGCTCGACACGTCGTTCGCTCCCGCCCCCCGCACCGCCGGCTCCGTGTCCGCGCTCATCCCCGCACCCGGCGGCAAATGGCTCGTCGGTGGCGCGTTCTCCCGCGTCAACGGCACCGCCCGTGGCAACCTCGCTCGCCTCAATGCCGACTATACGCTCGATCACGATTTCATCCCCAGCGGCGCCGGTTTTGGCGATACGGTGAAAGCCCTCGCCGTCCAACCCGATGGCAAGGTCCTCGTCGGCGGCTCGTTCGCCACCTTCAACAGCCTCCCCGTGAATCACCTCGTCCGCCTCACTGCGGCGGGCGCGCTCGATTCCACGTTTAATGTCGGCACCGGCTTTAACGATCCGGTCTACGCCCTGGCTCTCGACGCCGCCGGCCGCGTCCTCGTCGGTGGTGCCTTCATCACCTTCAACGGCACCGCCCGCAACCTACTCGTGCGCCTCACTTCCGCCGGAGCGCTCGATGCGACGTTCGCCCAGACCGGCGTCGGCCTCGGCAACTCGGCCGATGTCTTCGCTCTCGCCGTGCTCCCCGATGGCCGCATTTACGCGGGCGGCAGTTTCTCCAGCTACGCCGGCACCCCGCGCTACAAAGTCGCCCGCTTCCTTGCCGACGGCACCCTCGATTCCGCGTTCGCCAGCGGCGTCGATGCCCACCGCGTCAATTCCCACGTCACGTCGCTCACCGTCCAACCCGACGGCAAACTCCTCCTCGGCGGCGAGTTCACCGCCGTCGGCAGTTTTTCCACCAACGGACTCGCGCGCCTCCATCCCGATGCCACCCGCGACTTGTCGTTCGGCGCCTTCGAAACTTACGGCGAAATCACCGCCGTCCGACTCCAGAGCGACGGTCGCATTGTGGTGGCCGGCCAGTTTGCGCAATACGGCTACGGCGATGTCCCGCTCGCGCTGCCGCATCTCGCCCGTGTTTCCGCCACCGGCGTCATTGAGCCGGCGTTCCGGGCCGTCGGTTTTTCCGGTTCGCCCACCGTCCTCCAAATCGACGCCACCGGCGCGCTCCTCGTCGGCGGTGAAGCGTTGCTCTTCCCGGGCGGCGCTGCCGCGGGCTTGGCGCGCCTCGATGCCGCCGTCGTGCCGACCATCGCCAACGCCCCTGTTCAACAGGCGGTCGCCGTCGGCGCACCTGCGAGCTTCAGCGTCACGGCCACGGGCACCGGTCTCGCGTATCAATGGACCAAAGACGGCGTCGTCGTCCCCGGCGCGAATGGCTCCGCTCTCCCGTTCGCCGCCGCCCAACCTGCCGACGCCGGCAACTACGCCGTCACGGTCAAAAATATCTTCGGCGCCGTCACCAGCGCGCCCGTGCCTCTCACCGGCACCGGCGCCGCCCCGGTGATTTCCTCGCTCACTTCGGCTACGGTCACCGTCGGCCAGACTGCGACGCTCACCGTCACCGCGACCGGCGCGACGTCCTACCAATGGCGCAAACTCGGTCTGCCGATCAACGGTAACGCCAGCGCCACCACCGCCACGCTCACGTTGCCCGCCACCGTGCTCGCCGATGCCGGCCTCTACGATGTGTTGGTCTACAACGGCCTTACTCGCACGCGCTCCGCCGTCGCCCGTCTCGTCGTCCAACCTTCCGGCACGATCCAAAATCCGCTGCGCGTCGACCGCACGTTCGCCGGGATTTTGGAGTCCACCGAGAGCTACGGCCTGCCGTCGCGCATTCTCGCGCAGCCCGACGGCTCCTACTACGTCGCGGGCAACTTCACCAGCGTCGACGGCGCGTTCCGTTTCAACCTCGCCCGCTTCAGCGCCACCGGCGTCCTCGATCCGGTCTTCGCCCCCGAGGTTAGCGGCGGCAGCATCAACGCCCTCGCGCGCCAGGCCGACGGCAAACTCCTCCTCGTCGGCGATTTTCACCGCGTGAACGGCGTCGAGTGCCACCATATCGCCCGTCTGAATACCGACGGCACGCTCGACACCGCGTTCGTGCAAGGCTACGGCACCGGCACCCAGGAAAGCCTCTACGCCGTCGCCATCCAGGCCGATCAAAAGATTCTCATCGGCGGCGATCTCAGCGGCTACGGTGCCACCTCCAACCTCAAACGTTTCGCACGACTCAACACCGACGGCACGCTCGACACCGCCTTCAACTCCGTCCTCCAAGACGGTTTCAACGACACTGTGCGCGCCATCGCCGTGCACACCGACGGCCGCATCTACGTCGTCGGCGATTTCACGCAGTTCAACGAGTCCTCTTCGGCCAACCACGTCGTCGCCCTCAACGCCGACGGCACCCGCTTCGCCCTCCCCGGCATCGAGGCCGGTGCCTTTGCGACGGATCGGTCGGCCCTCCCCGCGCTCGGCTCGGTCAATAGCGGCGACAGCGTGGAACTCACGTCTCTCATCGTGCAACCCGACGGAAAACTCGTCGTTGCCGGCAACTTCCTCACCTTCCGCAACGCCACCGCGCGCTACCTCGTCGGTCTCGCCGCCGACGGTTCCGCCGATCCTTCCTTCATCAACGGCGCCGGCGCCAACGGCACGGTCACCCAGCTCCTCCGCCGGGCCGACGGCGTCATCTACGCGACCGGTTACTTCAATACCTTCGACTCGCGTAACGCCAACATCGTCCGCCTCACCGCGACCGGCTCCTACGATCGTTCCTATTCCTTCGACGGCACGCCCTCCGGCCTCGCGCTCGGTGCCGCCAATGACCTCCTCGTCGTTGGCGATTTCCAAACCTACTACGATTCCGACGGCGAAACTTCCACCCCGCGCTCGCGATTCGCCCGCTTCGATGCCGCCGGCGCGCTCACCTCCTCGCGAGTCACCCGCTGGGGCAGCTTCGAAGGTTACGTCCAGACGATCATCCCCGCGCCCGGCGGAAAATGGCTCGTCGCCGGTTATTTCCGCCGCCTCGCCGGCGCGCGTGTCGACTACCTCGCGCGCCTGAACGCCGACGGCTCCTTCGACTCCACCTTCTCCACTGTGCAAGGCCCGTTTAACACCCCGGTCGCCCTCGCCGTCCAGGGCGATGGCAAAATTCTCGTCGGCGGAAGTTCCGAATATTGGGGCAACGAAGAGGAGTCCGTGCGGACCGGTCGCCTCGTCCGCCTCCATCCCGACGGCACGCGCGACACCTCGTTCAACCGCGGCCACGGTTTCAACGACTACGTCAGCGCGATCGTCGTCCAACCCGACGGCAAGATCGTCGTCGGCGGTGACTTCACCTCGTTCGACGGCCAATCGATCGGCGCCCGCCTCGCACGTCTCAACGCCGACGGCACACTCGATCCTTCGTTCACCACCGGCACCGGCTTCGACCAATCCGTCCGCGCGCTGGCGCTCCAGACCGACGGCAAGCTCCTCGTCGGTGGCGGTTTTCGCCGCTACCACAGCACGACCGACAACACGTCGCTTCTCGTCCGACTCGGCGCCGACGGCGTTCTCGATACCGCCTTCTCGGTGGCGGGCAATGAGGTCACGAACCTTCTCGCCCAGCCTGACGGCGGCTTCCTTATCGGCGGCCAGTTTTCTTCGATCGACTTGGTGTTCCGGCCCGCCCTCGCGCGCCTCGGCCCCAACGGCCTCGTCGATCCCTCCTTTAATAATGGTGGTCTCTTCATCCGCGACGAAGGCCAGGCCAACGTTCGTGCTCTCGCCCTCCAGCCCGACGGAAAAATCATCGTCGGTGGCACCTTCACGGATATGGACGACGAAGGGGGCACCAGCCACCTCGCGCGCCTGACCGCCGCCGGCGCGCTCGATCCGACCTTCCGTCCGCATTTCAACGGCTCCATCTACGCACTCGCTCTCCGCGCCGATGGCAGCCTCCTCGTCGCCGGCCCCGAGCTCACCGCCAACGGAACCTCTCGCCAGGGCCTCATCGCCCTCGCCGGCAGCACCGTCACCGCCGCCCCCGTGATCACCACGCCGCCGGTCGCCGTCGTCGCCACCTCCGGCACCACCGCCACGTTTAACGTCACTGCCAGCGGCGACGGTCTCACGTATCAATGGCGGCGCTACGGCGTCCCTCTCTCCGGCGCCACCAACGCCACGCTCACGCTCCCGTCAGTCACGCTGGCCGCCGCCGATGTCTACGACGTCGTCATTACCAACGGCTCCGGCGCCTTCGTCACCTCCTCGCCCGTGCCGCTCGCGGTCGCGCCGGCCGTCACTCCCGGCCCCCTTGTGCTCGACGACCGCTTCGATCTCCCGTTCGAACGCGAACTGTCCGCCCTCGATTCCACCGCCGTCACGCAGGTGCAGGCTCTTTCGAGCGGAAAATTCCTCGTCGCGGGCGGCTTCACCCGTATCGCCGGCGTGCCGCGCTCGCGCCTCGCCCGCTTCCACGCCGATGGCACGCTCGATCTCACGTTCGTCCCGCCCGCGATCAATTATCCCGTCTCCCGCTTTGTCGTGCAGCCCGACGGCAAGATCGTCATCGCCGGTGATTTCTACCGCATCGGTTCCTCCTCGTCCGGCGGTCTCGCCCGCTTGCAGGCCGATGGCGCGCTCGATGCCGCGTTCCCGTCGGCGAGCCTCTCCAATGTCCACGCGCTCGCCCTCCAATCCGACGGCAAGATTCTCGTCGGCGGCAATATTTCCAGTATCGGCGCCAGCCTGACACGCCCCGGCGTGGCCCGCTTCACCGCCGCCGGCGTGCCCGACGCCACGTTCGACGCCGGCCTCAACCCCGGCGCGATCGTGCGCGCGATCGCCCTCCAGACCCTCGACAGCACCGAAAAAATTCTCCTCGGCGGCACGTTCACCACGGTCGGTGGCGTCACGCGCAACAATCTCGCCCGCGTCACCCTCACCGGTGCCCTCGACGCCACTTTCTCCCCCGCCACCGCGAGCAACGGACCCGATGTTCAGGTCAACGCGATCCTCGCCGTCGACTCCGCCGGCGCGGTCGTGATCGGCGGCGCCTTCGCCACCGTCAACGGCGTCGCCGCGCCGCGACTCGCCCGCCTCGCCGCCGCCGACGGCGCGCTCGACACCGCGTTCCTCACCTCGGTCAGCGGCACCGTGAACGGTGACGTGCACGCCCTCGCGCTCCAACCCTCCGGCGATCTCGTCGTGGCTGGCTCGTTCACCGCGTTCTCCGGCGGCGCCTCGCGCCTGCGCCTCGCCCGCGTCACTCTCAGCGGTCTCGTGGATACTGCGTTCGCGCCTACGGCCAACAGCGTCGTCTCCACGCTCTCCCTCCAGGCCGATGGTGCGATTCTCCTCGGTGGCTCCTTCAACGAAATTAACGGAGCACCTCGCCAGCACCTCGCCCGCCTCTCTTCGACCGGCGTCGCCGATGCCGCCGTCGATCCCACGCTCCTCGCGCCGGCCGCGGTGCAAGCCCTCGTGCACGCCTCCGGTGGCGGCGTCCTCGTCGGTGGTTCGTTCACCCATGTCGGCGGCGTCCTCGCTCCCGCCCTCGTGCGCCTCGGCGCTGGCGGTCAACTCGATCCGTCGTTCAACGCCGGCGGTGTCGGTTTCCCGAAGGGCGCGGTCATCACGGCACTCGCTCCCGTCGGCGACGGTCGCGTCACCGTGATGGGTTCCTTCGCGAGCTACAACGGCACCGCTCGCCCCAATCTTCTCCGCCTCGACCACACTGGCGCGCTCGATTCCGTCTTTGCGCCGCCCGCGGGACCCGGCGGCACGCCGCAAGCGCTTCTCGCGCTGCCCGGCGGTCGCGTTCTCATTACCGGCACCTTCGTCACCTACAACGGCGTCACCCGCAATGGCCTCGCGGTCCTGCTTAACGACGCCTCGCTCGACCCGACGTTCGCCGTCCCGGCGTCGCAAATTCCCGTTGGCGGCCTCTCGCTAGCCCGCCAGTCCGATGGAAAAATTCTCATCGGCGGCGATTTCACGACCTACGCTGGCACCGCCGTCAACCGCCTCGTCCGTCTCAACGTCGACGGCACGCTCGACACCGCGTTCCTCACCGCTGTCGGCACCGGCCCCAACACCGCGATCAACACCCTCCAGCCGCTGCCCGACGGCCGCCTTATTGTCGCCGGCGGTTTCACGACGTGGAATGGCAACGTCGGCTCCACCTACGCCGTGCGCCTCCTGTCCTCGGGCGAACGCGACAGCACCTTTCATATTCAGGCCACCGGCTTCGGCATCGTCTCCCTCATCCTTCAAGCCGACGGCAAACTTATCGAACGCGGTCTCAGCTCCATGTCTGGCACCGGCCCCAATTCCGCCTTCGGTTTTGGCCGTCTCGACACCTCCGGCAGCGCCGACAATTCCTTCTACGTCACCGGTGTGGCCGGCTTCGGCTCGGGTGATCGTGCCATGCTTCAGCTCGACGACGGCACTCTCTTTGTTGCCGGCAACGCCACCCTGATTCTCGGTGGCGGCTTCCAACGCCAAGGTCTCGCTCGCCTCATCGCTTTTGTCGGCCCTGCCATCGTCACGCCACCGGTGGCGCAGACCGCCGCGGCCGGAGGCACCGCCACGTTCAGTGTCGTCGCCGATGGCGGGGCCGTGAACCTCTACCAATGGTTCCGCGGCACCACGGCGCTTAATGGAGCGAATTCGTCCGTGCTCGTCCTGAAAAATATTACGACGGCCGATGCCGGCAACTACACCGTGCAGATCACCAACTCCCGCGGCACCGTCGCGAGCACACCCGTTGCGCTCACGGTGAACGACCTCCCCGTGATCACCACGCCGCCCGTCGCGCAATCCACCGTCTTCGGCGGCACCGCGACCTTCACGGTCGTCGCCACGGGTTCGCCCGCGCCGACGTTCCAATGGCAACGCAACGGCGTCGATATCCCGAGCGCCACCGACTCCTCCTACACGATCACATCTGCCAGCCAGGATAGTGCCGGCGCCTACCGCGTCGTGGTCACGAACTCCGTGGGCTTCGTCCACTCCGAGCCCGTCGAGTTCGCCGTCGTCACGCGCAACCTCATCAACTTCTACGCCCGCGCGATTGTCGCCGCCCGCGGCACCATCGCGACCAGTTTCACTGTCGAAGGCGACCAATCGAAGACCGTCCTCCTCGTCGGCGTCGGCGGCACGCGCGCCAGCACGGCGACGTTCAGTGGCGGCACGGGCGTCGAAGGCATCCCGGCTGGGTCGGCCGCGATCGCCCCTGCCGGCCTCGCCGATCCCCGCCTCGTCGTCGTCAACGCCGCTGGCGCGCTCATCGGTTCCAACGATAACTGGACCACGACCAATGCCTCCGCCCTCACCGCCGCGTCCACGCAAGTTGGCGCCACTCCCGGCCTCACCTCGACCGGCGAAGGCGCCAACGACGCCGCGCTCCTCCTCACGCTCGCCCCGGGCACGTATCATGTAACGCTGGACGGCGCCGATTCCACCGGCGGCGCCGCGTTGCTCCAGGTTTACGATGCCGATACCGACGGCCGCCCACGCCTCGTGATGTTCACCCTCCGCGCCAACGTCGGCTCCGGAGACAACGTGGCCACCGCCGGCTTCACCGTCGATGGCAAGCTCCCGAAGACCGTTCTCATCCGCGCCCTCGGCGAAGGCCTTGGTTCCTCGCCCGGTGTCCTCGCCGATCCCGTGATTGAGCTGTTCCGTGGCACGACCTCGATCGCGCGCAACGACGATACCTACTCCATCAGCGACTCCGGCATTCCGGTCGCGGTCGCCCGGGTCGGTGCCCGTCCGGTGTCCGACTCGCTTGATTCGACACTCGTCGAAACGCTCGCTCCCGGCGTCTACACCGCGCAGCTCACCCCGTTTAACTTCGGCCGATCCGGCACCGTCCTCTTCGAACTCTTCGAAACCGATGCCCAGCGCGCGGCGACCATCGCCCCCGTTATCACCTACCTCTCGCCCGACCAATTGGCGGTGCAGGGCCGCAACGCCTCGTTCGGTGTCGTCGCGGTGGCGAAGCCCGGCGCGACTTACCAATGGCGCAAGAACGGCACGCCGATCGATGGCGCGGTCCATCCGGTGCTCACACTCGGCGATGTGCAATCCGGCGACGCCAACACCTACGATGTCGTGATCACCAGCGGTGCCAGCACCATCACGAGCCAGCCGCGCACGCTATCGATCCTCCCCGAGTTCCACGCGGCCGACACCGACCACGACCATCGCATCGGCCTCCTCGAGTTCACCCGCATCATCCAGTTCTACAATCATCGCGTCGGCACCGTGCGCACCGGCGAATACCGCACGCTCGCCGATACCGAGGACGGCTTCACTATCGGGGCCGGTGCGATCATGACCCACCACAGCGCCGACTCCAACCGCGACGGCCGCATCGATATCGTCGAACTCACGCGCATGATCGAATTTTTCAACTACCGGAGCGGCACCGCCCGCACCGGCGAGTATCACGCCGCGGTCGGCACCGAAGACGGGTTCACGCCCGGCCCGGAGGTTTTCGAAATCCGTGCGCCCAAAATCCGCTGATGGCCGGCCCAATCCTCTCATCTTGTTGGCGGCTGATTTTCTGGGCGCTCGTGTCGGCGGCGCCTGCGCTTGGTCAGGTCGCCGCGCTGCCCGCCGCCCACGCCCATAACGATTACGAGCACACCCGCCCGCTCTTCGACGCGCTCGACCAGGGCTTCGGCAGCATCGAGGCCGATATCCATTTGGTCGACGGGCGCCTCTTGGTCGGTCACGACAAGAAATCGCTGCGGCCGGAGCGGACTTTGGCGGGCCTTTATCTCGATCCATTGCTGGTCCGTGTGCAGGCCCACGGCGGTCGGGTGTATCGCGGCGGCCCCACCATCACCCTGTTGGTCGACGTGAAGACGGAGGCCGTGGCTACCTATGCGGCGCTGCACGCGGCGCTCGGGCGCTACGCCGCGATGCTCACCGTATTCCGCGATGGCATGGCCGCGCCCGGCGCCATCACGGTGATCCTCTCGGGCAACCGCGCCCGCGCCGAAGTCGCGGCGCAGCCGCTCCGCTACGTCGCCATCGACGGTCGGCTCGACGATCTCACCGCAAATCCGCCGACCTCGCTCGTGCCGTGGGTGAGCGAGAATTGGCAGAAAGTCTTCACGTGGAAATGGACCGGCCCGATGCCGGACGCCGATCGCACCAAACTCCGCGAACTTGTCACGCTCGCCCACGCCCAGCATCGCCGCCTTCGTTTTTGGAACACCCCCGACACCCCGGCTGCGTGGCGCCTGTTGCACGAGGCGGGCGTCGACTTGATCAATACGGATCAACTCGCTGCGCTCGCCGGTTTTCTGCGGTCGACGCCGGCTGCCCCGGAGACGCGGTTGTAGTCGGGTTGCGAATACTCGCGCCCGCGCGCGTCGCGACTCCCGCAAGATCCGCAATTCAAAAGCCAACGAGCGCGGAGTGTTCCGCGGTCACTTCAGGCAAGATCGTTTTGCCGGGCGTTGCCCGGCCGAACCATCGCGCCATGAAGAAACAGATCGCCATCGTGCAAGGCCACGTCGACCCCCGGGGCCGGCAGTTGGGCCGTGCCCTGGCCGGAGCGTATGCGACCTCGGCCGAGGCGGCCGGCTTCCGCGTCGAGGTGATCGATGTCCTGCGCCTTAAGCGTCCGCTGCTCGGGGCCGCCGCCCACGCCGAACGGGCCGCACCGGGCCCGGCGATCCGCGATGCGCAGGCCGCCATCGCCCGGGCGACGCATGTGGTGATTTTCTGCCCGTTGTGGCTCGGCACCATGCCGGTCCTCCTCCGCGATTTTTGGGCGCAGGTTTTCCAGGCCGCCGAAATTTCCGCCTCGACCGAGGTCTCTCCCGACGGCGTGCCCGCCCATGCACCTCGTCGAAAAAGTGCGCGCATCGTCATGACGCTGGGCATGCCGGCGGTGTTCTATCGTTCCTATTTCGGCACCTATGAGCTGAAGAGTCTGGAACGCGATTTCCTCGGGTTTTGCGGGATCGGCAGCATCCGGGAAAACCTGGTGGGTGCCGTCGAGACCCAGGACGCCCAGCGGCGTGACAAGTGGCTCGAACGCATGCGTGGGCTCGGTCGGGCCGGGGCTTGATCGGGTGCATACCGCAAGAGATGGGCATTGATGCGCAATAAGTGCGCAGCGTGGCGTTGTTCGAGTGTCTAATATCGCCGCAACCCCGTTCCCCTCCGTTCTCTCCTATGAAATCCGTCCTTGCTGCGATCGATTTTTCCGCCGGCACCAAACAAGTGGTGGCTGAGGCGATCGTTTTGGCCCGCGCGATCGGCGCCCGTCTTGTCGTGCTGCACGTCGTGCAACCGCCGCCCATCACCGATGTCGATGCCGGTGCTCAGATGAGCGCTCTCTATGCGGCGCAGGCCCGCGAGGCTGCTGCGGCGGAATTGGCGGCTTTGCAGAAAAAACTGCAGGCGGCCGCGGTCACGATCCAGACGACGCTGCGCGTCGGTCTGCCCGGCGCGCAGGTCGTCGACTATGCCCGGGAACTGCGGGCCGATTTCATCGTGCTCGGTTCGCATGGTCACGGCGCCCTCTACGATTTGATTGTCGGCCACACCGCGAGCTACGTCCTGAAGCGGGCCGCGTGTTCCGTGGTCGTCGTTCCGCAAAGTCCGGGAAGAAAGCGGTCGGCGGCGCCAAAAATTAAGTGGTAAGCGGCGACGTCGGGCCGGCGGCGAGGCGCCGCAGGCCCCGTGCAAGAAATGCGCAGTGGTTCGCAGGGCATGCGCACGTTCCACGCTTTGCTCACCTCCGCGCCGGGACCAACGTGTTGGCAACTCCCTCTCCGACATGCTGACCAATTGGAAGTCCCGGGCCGTCTCCGCTGCCGATGCCGTCGCCGCCGTCGCGAGCGGCCATCGTCTGTTCGTGCACGGCGCCTGCGCGACGCCTGCGCCGTTGATCGAGGCGTTGTGTGTGCGGCGGGACTTGGCCGACGTGCGGCTTTACCACTTGCACACCGCCGGCGCCGCGCCCTTTGCGGCGAGTGGCCGCGAGCGCGAATTCCGCTCCGTCTCGCTGTTCACCGGCGCTCCGCTGCGACAGGCGATCGCGGAAGATCGCGCCGACTACGTGCCGATTTTCCTCTCGGATATTCCCGGTCTCTTCCTCTCGGGCGCGGTTAAACTCGATGTCGCGGTGCTCCAGCTTTCACCGCCCGATGCCCATGGTTTTTGTTCGCTTGGCACGTCGTGCGATGCGGCCAAAGCGGCCTCCGAGACGGCGCGCATCGTGATCGCCGAGATCAACGAGCAGATGCCGCGCACCCACGGCAACAACGTGGTGCCGTTCGACCGTATCCACGCTTTTATTGCGACGGACCGTCCGCTCGTGGAGCATCACCCGGAGCCCGAGACCGCGGTCGAAGCGCGCATCGGTGAACTCGTCGCCGACCTCGTCGAAGATGGCTCGACGCTCCAGATGGGCATTGGCGGCATTCCTGACGCCGTGCTCGCCCGCCTGCACAAGAAACGCGATCTCGGCATCCACACCGAGATGTTCTCCGACCGCATCGTCGACCTCGTCGAGTCGGGCGCGGTGACGAACCGTCAAAAGGGCGTCGGCGTCGGCCGCATTGTCACCAGTTTCATCAACGGCACGCGGCGGCTCTTCGACTTCGTGCACGACAATCCGCTCGTGGCGTTTTATCCGTGCGATTGGACGAACGATACCTCCGTGATCCGCAAGAATCCGAAGGTGGTCGCGATCAACTCCGCGATTCAGATCGATCTCTCCGGCCAGGTGTGTGCCGACTCGATCGGCCATCGGATTTACTCGGGTATTGGCGGGCAGATGGACTTCATCCGCGGTGCGGCGTTGTCGCGCGGCGGCAAGCCGATCATCGCGCTGCCCTCGACGGCGGCGGGCGGAAAAGTTTCCCGTCTCGTGGTGCAGCTCAATGCCGGCGCGGGGGTCGTCACCACGCGCGGTCACGTGCATTGGGTCGTGACGGAATACGGCGCCGTGAACCTCCACGGCAAATCCCTGCGTGAGCGCGCGGAGGCGTTGGCCTCGATCGCGCATCCTGATTTCCGGGCGGAACTGCGTCGCGAGGTTGCCCAAGCCCGGAGTTTTCCCGCGAAGCCTGCTCCCTGACCATGTCGACCGAAAGCAATCAAGCTCGCCAGAGCCGCACCGTCGTCGCGCAGTTGAAACGCTCCCAGGTGTTTCGCGATTACGAGCAGGCGTTTCGCGAGACGACGGGGTTGCCGATCGCGCTCCGGCCGATCGAGGCGTTTGATCTGCCGCATCACGGCGATCCGAAAGAAAGTCCGTTCTGCGCGCTGATGTCGCAGTCGAACCACTCCTGCGCGGCGTGCCTGCAATTGCAGAAACGCGTGGAGGTCGAGGCGCGGTTGGAGCCCAAGACGCTCAAGTGTTTTGCCGGCATGTGCGACTCCGCCGTGCCGGTGCGGGTCGGCGACGATCTCATCGCGTTTCTCCAGACCGGCCAGATCGTGCACCACACGCCGACGAAGGCGGATTTTGCTAAGGCGACGCGCGAGTTGCTCAAGTTCGGCACCGAGGTGGATCTGAAGAAGCTGGAAGAAGCCTACTACCAGACCCGCGTCGTCACGCGGAAACAATACGAGTCGATCCTGCGTCTGCTCACGATTTTTGCCCAACACCTCTCCACGCTCAGCAACCAGCTCATGGTGGAAAAGGCTTCCGAAGAACTGCCGGCCGTGGCCCGCGCCCGGGTTTACATCGCGGACCGCTACGCCGAGGAATTGTCGCTCAACGAAGTGGCGCAGTCGGTGAACATGAGCGCGTTCTACTTCTGCAAGACCTTCAAGAAGGCGACGGGCATGACGTTTACCGAGTATCTGGCGCGGGTGCGCGTCGAGAAAGTGCGGAATCTGCTGCTCAATCCGCACAAACGCGTGAGCGAGGCGGCCTACGAAGCGGGCTTTCAGTCGCTCTCGCAGTTCAACCGGGTTTTCCGCCGGATCGCGGGCGAATCACCGACCACCTACCGCGAGCGACTGCACGGTGCCAGTGCCTGAGGAGTGGCGGAACTGGCAGATGCCGCAGAAGGCCTCGATCTCGCGTCGCGAGATGTGTTGGAGCACGAGATTGAGTTCGTTGAATGATGCGTCGCGCTCCAGCGGCTCCAGCGGCGAGGTGGCCACTTGGGAAAGAATCAGGGCTTCGCGCAGCGCCTGTTCGCCCGCGGCGAAATAAGCGAGCAGGGGATTGCGCCCGCAGGGGCACTCGTGGCGGTCGATGCCGGCACACCGCGTCCCCGCCGTGCGGTAACGCGAGAGCGGGTTGGTGAGGACCGAGAAGATCTCGTCGAGGGTCCAGTCGATCAGGTGCACGAGCGCATCGGGATTGCCGAGCGGGGAATTGATCGGCTCGGTGCGCAGCAACGCCTCCCAGTGCGCGCGAATCAGCGGGCGCCTGGTGCGTAGGGCTTTCACCAAGTTGTCTTGCATGGCTCCACTATGCCAAGGGGCCGCGGAGGGTGCTCCGCGCGCCTTGGCTAATTTTGCGCAAGTCTTGTTCTAATTACTTTTTGTCACTGATCCGCACCTTGCGTTTCGACCCAGCGCACGGCATGGCGGATCAACGCGGTCGCATCCCGGAGATCGAGTTTCTCCTTCAGGTGGCTGCGGTGCACATCGACGGTTTTCGAGCTCAGGTGCAGTTGCTCCGCGATATCGCGCGTGCTCTTGCCCTGGCCGATCAGTTGAAACACTTCGAACTCACGGTCGGTGAGGCGCTCGATGGGCGAATTCGAACCGCGCGGTTTGCGCGCCGAGAGGTTGTCGAGGATGCGCGACGACATGCGCGGGCTCACGTAGACTTCGCCGCGCAGGACTTGGCGGATCGCGGCGAGCAGGTTGTCGCCGCCAGCTTCTTTCATGATGTAGCCCCGCGCGCCGGCCCGCAGCGCCCGTTCGGCAAACACGGCTTCGTCGTGCATCGAGACGACGAGCACGGTGAGGTTCGGCTCGGTGGCTTTCAGGTCTTTGATAAATTCCAAGCCGCTGCGTCCCGGCATCGTGAGATCGGAGAGCACGAGATCCGGTTTGTGTTTCGAGAGCGCTTGAAACGCCTCTGCGGGGTTGCCCGCTTCGCAACTGACCTCGAGGTCGGGTTGCGCATTGATGAGCTGCGCGAGGCCCGCCCGCATAAAAGGATGATCGTCGATCAGGAGGACGCGACGACGGGTGGGGGCGGGAGCGGGCGCCGGAGCGGCGGGGGCGGCGGGTTTCTTGCGGGAGGGCGCGGGCTTCATGAGGGGAGGGGAAGGCGACACTCGACGGTCACACCGCTGTCGCGTTTCGACACAATTTCCAACTCGGCGCCGATGGCGCGGGCGCGGTGTTGCATAACGCCGAGGCCGAGCCCGCGGCGCGAGGTGCGGCTCTTCGGCAGCCCGACGCCATCATCGGAAATGGCGAGAGTCAGCGCGGTGCCGGTTTGCGTGAGGCGGAGCGTGATGTGGCCGGCGCGGGAATGTTTGAGGGCGTTGTTCACCGCCTCCTGGGCGATGCGGTAGAGGTGACCGGCCGCAAAATCGTCCTTGATCAAAATCGGTTGCGGGCACTCGAACGTGCACCGCACGCGTCCGAGGGAATCGATGCGCGAGGCGAATTCGGTCAGGCCGATTTGCAGTGCGTCGGGATCGCTGCCCACGGGCACGAGGCCGCGGGCGAGGGCGCGCGTTTGGGTGATGGCCTCGCGTAACATGCGGCCGAGGGTATCGAGGCCTTTGGCGATTTTCGGATGCGGCGCGGCGTCCGCTTTGAGCGCGGTGCACATCAATTCGAGCGCCGTGAGTTGCTGGCCGAGATTGTCGTGGAGGTCTGCGCCGATCGCGTGGCGTTCGCGTTCGCCGACGGCGAGGATTTCACGTTCGAGGCGCTTGTGCTCGGCTTGAGCGGTCACGAGGGCTTTCTCCTGCGCGACGGTGCTCAGGGCGCGGCGCACGATGGTCGGGAGCAGCTCGAGGAGCGCCGTGTCCTTCATCACATAGTCGAGCGCGCCCTGTTTCATGATTTCGACGGCCACGCGTTCGTCGCCTTGGCCGGTGACGACGATGAAAGGCACCGGCGTGAGATCGCGAAGAAGAGTGGCGATCAAACCCGGCCCGCTTCCGTCGGGGAGGTTCAGATCGAGGATCATCAGCTCCGGCGCGTGGGTATCGAGATGCGTGCGGGCGGCTTTGGCCGTGCGGGCCGTTTCGATGACGCAGCCTTCGGCTCGCAGCGTCTCCGCCATGAGAATCAACAAGCCCTCGTCGTCGTCGACGACGAGCAGGTGCGGGGCTGGGGTCGGCGACGCCACGGGCAGGGCTCAGGATACGCCGAGGGGCGGCACCAACAGCAGCGGCACAAACAGGCCGATGCGGCGGATCGCCTCGGCGAAGCGGTCGTAGTCGACCGGTTTCTGGATATAGACGCTGCAGCCCAGTTGGTGACAGCGCTCAACCTCACGGCTGTCTTCCGTCGTGGTCAGCATGATGACCGGGAGCTTGCGGAATTCAGGATCGGCTTTGAGGCGGCGCAGCACCTCGATGCCGTCGACTTTCGGCATGCGGATATCGAGGAGCACGAGGTAGGTCTCGTGGGGGAGGGCGCGATGGGTGAAGAAAAAATCGAGGATGGCCTGACCGTCGCGGAAATGTTCGATGCGGTTGCTGAGGCCGGCGCTTTGCAGGTTCTGCCGAATCAGGATCGCGTGGCCTTCGTCGTCGTCGACGATGAGTATCGTGGGACCTTGGTTCATGGTGTGGTGGTCAATGGTGTAATCGCGGGCAGGGAAACGCAAAAAGTCGAGCCGCCGCCGGGAGTGTCCTCAACCCAAATTCGCCCGCGTTGGCGCTCCAAAACACGCTGGGCAATGGTCAGCCCGAGGCCTTCGCCGGGCGTGGCGTCGGGATTCAACCGGTGGAAAATATCGAAGACCTTGCCCTGATGCTGCGGAGCGATGCCGATGCCGTTGTCGGCGACCGCGTAGACGGCCTGCCCGTCGCGCAGGTAGCCGCGGACGGTGATGCGCAGGGGGCGCGTGGGCTCGCGATATTTCAGCGCGTTGTCGAGGAGGTTGGCGAAGACTTGGCTGGTCTGGATATTGTCGCCGCAGCAGGTCGGCAGCGGCTCGACGCGGACTTCCGCCTTGGCCTCCGCGAGCTGAAATTCCATCGCGGCGAGAATCTCGCCGAGGAGGCCATTGACGTTGAGCGGGCGGATGGTGAGCGCGACGCGGCCGAGGCGCGAGTAGCGCAGCAAGCCCGCGAGGAGCGTCTCCATTTTCGTGACGCCGGCATTGATGAAGCGCAGCGCCTGCGGGATCGCGACTTCGACGGGCTGACGGAGGCGCTCGGCGGCGACGTGGTCGCCCTCGGCCGAGGCGAGCGCGGCGGCGATCGTGTCGCAGGCACGGTTGAGCTGTTTGCCGAATCCCTGGACGTTCACGAGCGGCGAGCGGAGATCGTGGGAGACGGTGTAGACGATGGCCTCCAATTCCTTGTTCTTCTCGGCGAGCTCGGCCGCGACGCGCTGTAACTTTTCCTCGTCGGCCTTGCGTTGGGTGATGTCGGTGCGGATGGCGACGTATTGGAGCGGCTTGCCGGTCGGGTCGATAAACGGGCAGATCGTCGTATCGACCCAATAAAAAGTCCCGTCTTTGGCGCGGTTGCGAATCTCGCCCCGCCAGATCCGGCCCTCGGCCAGTGCGGCCCAGAGATCGCGGAAAAATTCCTTGGGATGCGTGCCGGAATTGATGATGCGGTGATCCTGCCCGATGAGTTCTTCCCGCGAATATTGGGAAATCGCGCAGAACTTGGCGTTCACATAGGTGATGAGGCCGCGCGGATTGGTGATGGCTACGATCGAGTGTTCGTCCAGGGCGGCCTTGAGGTCGCGCAGCTCTTTGATGGTGGCGAACAGATCACGTTCCAGCTCTTCCCGGGAGGCGGGCGGAGTGGTTGGCAAGGCGGGTTCGTCGCGTTCGGGCACTCCGTAGGTTCGAGGCCTCCCGGAGTGTTCGCAAGGGCGGAAAGGCGATAGTGCGGATGCCCTAAGGGAATCCCTTAGCGAGATGCCGCCCGTGCTCCAATAGGCAGCGGCCCCGTTCCCTGTTACCTTCGTCCCATGAACACCGCCGAACTTCCGCAGAATTCTGTGAATCATGCTCCCCGCGCCGACGAGGTGGTCACCCGCTTGCGCGCTTCGGAAATCTTCCGCGACTACCAACAGGCCTTCCAAACCGCCACCGGGCTGCCGCTCGTGTTGCGCGCCGCGGGTTCGTTTCAGGAGCCGCTGCACGGGGCGAAAAATCTGAGCCCGTTCTGCGTGGTGATGGCGTCCAAGAGCAAGAGCTGCGCGGCCTGCCTCGAATTGCAACAGCGCGCCGAGGCCGATGTCGGCGAAAGCGCGGTCACGCTCGAGTGTTTCGCGGGCTTGAGCGAATCGCTCGTGCCGGTGCGCCAGGGCGAGCGCATCATCGCGTTTCTCCAGACCGGCCAGGTGCTCTTGCATGCGCCGAATGAAAAACAATTCCGCTCGGCCGTCGCCCAGCTCAAGAAATGGAACGCCACGGTCGATCTCGCGGAGCTGCGCGAGGCCTTCTTCGCGACCCGCGTCCTGACCAAGTCCCACTACGACGCGACGGTGCGCTTGCTCACGAGTTTCGCGCAGCATCTCTCGCTCGTGACCAACGAGCTGATGATCAAGGAAGCCACCTCGGAGCCGCCGGCGGTCGTGCGGGCGCGGGCCTTCATCGCCGAGCATCTCGGTGAGCAGCTCTCGTTGCACCAAGTCGCCCAGGCGGCGCACATGAGCGCGTTTTACTTCTGCAAGGTGTTCAAAGGCGCCACGGGCCTGACGTTCACGGATTACATCGCCCGCGCCCGGATCGAGAAAACCAAGCAGCTTCTGCTCAACCCGCACATGCGCGTGAGCGAGGCGGCCTACGAGGCGGGTTTCCAATCGCTCTCGCAGTTCAACCGCGTGTTTCGCCGCATTGTGGGCGAGTCGCCCACGACGTATCGCGACCACTTGCACGGCGCCACCGCCGGCACCGCGACGCGCAGTTCGCTCGCGTTTGCCGCGTAAGGCGGATTGTGAGTTGGGCGGCAGCGAGCCGCAACCCATGCGCAGCCTCTCGCAACCGATGCGATGCACGCGCACCGGGCGGCGGCTACGCTGGCCGCTACCGGATTTTCTCCCGGAAAACTCTCCATGAATACCGCGCTTCCCCAGTCCACTCCGTCGGGTCAACGGATCGCCGTCCTCGGTGGCGGCATCACTGGTCTGACCGCGGCATGGCACCTGCGCCGCGCGGGTTTTGCGCCCGTGGTGTTTGAGCAGGCGGCCCAACCGGGCGGCGCCATCGGTGCTGTGCGGCAAGACGGTTGGTTGCACGAACTCGGGCCGAATTCGCTGTTGGAAGGCTCGGCCGATGTGGCGGCGTTTATCGACGAAGTGGGCCTGGGCGCGCGGCGGCTCTACGCGGCGGATGCGGCGAAACAGCGCTACATCGTCCGCGACGGGCGCATGGTCGCGATGCCCGCTTCGCCGCCGGCGTTCCTGACGACCAAATTGTTTTCGCTCCGCGCGAAACTCGCCCTGATGGGCGAACCGTGGCGCGCACCCGCGGCGCCGGATTCGCAGGAGAGCGTGGCGGATTTTGTATTGCGCCGGCTCGGCCGCGAATTCCTCGACTACGCGATCAACCCGTTTGTCGGCGGAGTCTACGCGGGCGATCCGGCGTTGTTGTCGGTGCGGCACGCGTTCCCGAAGTTGCACGCGCTTGAGCAGGAACACGGCTCGCTGCTGCGCGGCGCGTGGGCTCGGCGGAATGCGAGCGGTGGACCGAAGGGACGCATCTTTTCGTTTCCGGACGGATTGGAAGAGTTGCCGCTGGCCTTGGCGCGTCCGCTGGGCGAGGCGCTGCGCTTGCGCCATCGCGTCGTGAGCGTCGCGCGCAGCGCGGCCGGCTGGCGCGTGGAATTTGAGGCGCCGACGGGGCGGGGCGAGGAGTCTTTTGCCGCGGTGGTGTGCGCCTTGCCAGCCGGCGTGCTCGCGAAGCTGCGGTTCGAAGGCGTCGCGGCGGCGAGCGGCCTTGCGGTGCTCGCCGAGGTGAAACATCCGGCGGTGGCCTCGGTATTCATGGGATTCACGCGCGCGCAGGTGGCGCACCCGCTCGACGGGTTCGGTGTGCTCGTGCCGCAGGTGGAGCAGCGCAAATTGCTCGGCACGCTGTTTTCGAGCACGCTGTTTCCCGGCCGCGCGCCGGAGGGACACGTCGCGCTCACGACGTTTGTCGGCGGCATGCGAGATCCGCAATTGGCGCGCTTGGACGAGCCGGAGTTGCTGCGCACGGTGCAGGGCGAACTGGCCGCGCTGCTCGGCGTGCAGGGGGCGCCGGTGTTCACGCGCGTGCAGCGGTGGCCGCAGGCGATTCCGCAATACACGCTTGATTACCAGCGGTTCAAAGACGCGATCACCGCCGCCGAAGCTTCGGCGCCGGGATTGTTTATCGGGGGCAATTCCCGCGACGGCATTTCGATGGCCAACTGCATCGAGTCCGGGCGCCGGCTGGCAGGGGCGGTCGCGAAATCCTTCGCGCGGTGATGCCAATTCGCACTCAAGCAGAGACCGATGGGGTTGGGAAGTAGGAGCCTGCTTGCAGGCGATTTCTCACGTGCTAAATCGCCTGCAAGCAGGCTCCTACCTCCAAGCCAGTTAAACTCAGCATGAATGCGATTGGGAATGTGCGGCGCGAGCCGCGGGCGCTACACTTTCCAGCTTTGGAGCACGCGGATGTAGTTCGCGCGTTCGTAGTTCTCCGGATCTCGGCACCTTTCCAAATTCAGCAGGCCGCGGAACTGGTCGATCTCGGTGTAGCCGTGTTCGCCCATCCATTTCTCCAAACCTTGGCGCATCGTCGCGAGGACGAAGGGGCCGTGTTTCAGCAAAACGGATACGACCTGCACCGCATGCGCGCCAGTGAGCAACGCTTTCACGACATCGGCCGAGGTGTGCACGCCGCCGGTGGCCGCGAGCGAGCAGCGCAGCAGGGGCGCGAGGATCGCGAGCCAACGCAGGCGCAGCAGCAATTCGTGCGACTCGGAGAGGTGGAGCTGCGGCTGGACCTTGATGTCGTCGATATTGATTTCGGGCTGGTAGAAACGGTTGAAGACCGTGACGCCCGCGGCTCCGGCGAGTTCGAGCGCGACGGCGAGCTGCGCGACCGAGGCGTGGTAGGGCGAGAGTTTGACAGCGACGGGGATGTTTAAAGAGCCCGCGAGAATCCCGACAGTTTCGAGCATCTCCGTTTCCACCTGATCGGCGGCGATGCTGGGATCGGTGACGACGTGGTAGAAATTCAGCTCGATCGCATCCGCGCCCGCACTTTCCAGGCGGCGGGCAAACTCGATCCACGTGCCGGGATGGCAGCCGTTGAGCGAAGCGATCACGGGAATCGTGAGCGTTTTTTTGAGCCGCTCGACCTGGCGCAGGTAGGCCTCGGGCACGAGCTGGTAGTCGGCATACTCAGGATAGTCGGCGACCGTCGCGCCGTCGCCACTCGGCGTGGGGTGGGGGAGGAGTTCGAGTTGCTCCTCGAACAACGAGCGCATCACGACGGCGGCGGCACCGGCGTCCTGCAGTTTGCGGGCGACGTAGACATCGTCGCAAAAGGGTGATGCGCCGACGACGAACGGACTTCTGAGCGCAAGACCCAGATAGCTGGTCTCAAGGTTCATTTTGGGGGAGGGGTTGCCGGGACTATGGCCCTGAACCCGCTCCCTTGCTCCGCACCTTTTGTGTTTGTTCGCGCAGCGGTTGGCCGCGCGCCCTCAAATCGTGCGCGAGTGCTGCGTGGCGCCGGCGGTGATGTTGGGATCGAAACGCATCGCGACCACGCGGAGCAACGGCACGCCGGCCGGTGTGACTTGGATGGACTCGGCGGTGCGCACGACGATGCCGTCGGCGACGAGATCGGTGAGTGACGCGATCTCGGCCGCGTAACGCGTGGCGAAATCGACTCCGAGCGTCTGCGACAGCGTGGCGAAGTTCAGTTTCCGGTCGCACATCAGCCGCATGATGATCGTGCGACGGCGCACGTCTTCGTCGTTGAGGCGCAGGCCGCGCTCCGTGGGGAGACGGCCGGCGTCGAGCGCGGCGCGCCACTCGGGCAGCGTCTTGATGTTTTGGCGATAGGACATCGTGGTCGAAGAGATCGACGACATGCCGAAGGCGTAGAGCGAAGCGCCGCCGCGCGTGCTGTAGCCCTGGAAATTCCGATGCAGCGTGCCCTCGCGCTGAGCGACCGCGAGCTCGTCGCCGGGTTTCGCGAAGTGATCGAGCCCGATGTCGATGTAGCCGGCGGCGGTGAGTTTCTCGTGCGCGACGGCGAACATCGCGAGCTTCAGCTCGGCATCAGGCAACTGGGCGCGGTCGTCGAAGATTTTTTGTGCGGGCTTGATCCACGGCACGTGCGCGTAGCTGAAGACGGAGAGCCGGTCCGGCGCGAGGCCGAGCACATCGTCGATCGTGCGCGTAAACGAGACGGGCGTCTGCTTCGGCAGGCCGAAGATGAGGTCGACGTTAATGGAGCGAAACCCGTTGTCGCGGAGCCACGTGAAGGCGAGTTCGTTGAGGTGGTGCGGTTGTAGCCGGTGGACGGCGAGCTGCACCTCGGGGTTGGTATCCTGGACGCCCAAGGAAGCGCGATTGGCGCCGATTTCCCGCAAGGCGACGACGTGGTCGAGGGTCAGGCGGCGGGGATCGATCTCGACGCTGAATTCGCAATCGGGAGCGCGGTTCGGGAAAATCTCGCTGATCGCGGCACCGAGGCGGCGGAGTTCGGCGGGCGGGAAAAAAGTCGGCGTGCCGCCGCCGAAGTGAATCTGGGTGATGGGGCGTCGGACATCCATGCGCGCGGCGGTGAGGCGCATCTCGCGCACGAGGTCGTCGAGGTATTCGCCGGCGGCATCGCGGCGTTTGGTGATGACGGTCGTGCAGCCGCAGAACCAGCAACGCGTTTCGCAAAACGGAAGGTGAAAATAGAGCGAGATGGGGCCGGCGCCGGGGCGGTTATCGGCGGCGATTTCTTCGTCGAGATAAGTGAAATCTTGGTCGGCCGTGAACTTGGTGGCGGGCGGGTAAGAGGTGTAACGCGGACCCGGGATCGAGTGTTTGCGAATGAGGTCGAGATCGAGAGTCACGGCGGGAGTCGCGAGAGGTTCGGAGGGAGTGATCATGGGTGTGGGCGGTCGGTATCAGCGGCGTGACGAAGCGTTCCGGCGAGGCAAAGAGGCTTGGTGGGTGGACGGCATCGGGGCAAGTCTACGGTCTTGGCCCGAGAGCGGCTCCGCGATTCTTGCGGGAAGTTGGCCAATAATTGCGCAGTCGTCAGGTGACCGGCGGGAGAGAGCGGGCAGGTCGGGGCCGGGGAGGTTGCGCTGCGGCGGGCGGCGATTCATCTGTTTGAACATGAACCCGTCGTCTCCTGTGCCGATCAAGCTGCGTCTGCGCGAACTGCCGCAACTGTTCAACTCGCTGGACCCGTCGCCGTTTCACGACCGGGATTTGGATGCGGATGCGGAGGAGTTTATTCTCAGTTGGGCGCGGGAGCTGGCGCCGAACCAGGAGGTCGAGTTGGTGTTGCATTTGGCGACGCCGCCCTCGCCGGAGCGGGCGGGGGCGGTCGAGGCGGCGGTGCAGCACTATTTCGCGCAGCGGGCGGAGATGAAGGATCGTGACTACCGGCTGCGCTGGCGGCGCGGACGGATCAGTCTGGTCGTCGGGCTGCTGTTTCTCGCGGGGTGTTTGTTGGTGAGTAAAATTTTCGCGCAGCTCGGGCACAGCACGCTCTCGGCCGTGCTGACCGAGAGCCTCACGATCGGCGGTTGGGTCGCGATGTGGCGACCGCTCGATTTTTTCCTCTACGACTGGTGGCCGATGCGGGCCGAGCTGCGAATGCTCCAACGCCTCGCCAAGATGCGCGTGCGGCTGGAACTGCCGGCGTCGGCATGACTGAGGGCGTGGGAGCGGGCGGGCCTCAGGCTTTTACCCGGAAGCTGCGCCACATTTCCATCGGGAGACCCGCGAGGGCGATGATCGCGACTTGGCTGGCGACGAAGGCGATGAGCCACCACATCGCGGAATCCATGAAGCCGTAGCTGTGGAGGCCGACGCCGAGCATGTTGACGCCGAACCAGCTCCAGGCGGTCACGGTGTTGCCGAAGATGGCGAGGGCCATGAGGCCGCGTTGTTTTACCATGCCGCCCCAGCGGCAGTGCAAAATCACGGCGTTCCAGATGACGATGATGAGGGCGCCGTTTTCCTTCGGGTCCCAGCCCCAGAAGCGGCCCCACGATTGGTCAGCCCAGATGCCGCCGAGCACGGTGCCGACGAAACTGAAGAGCGTGGCGAAGCAGACGATGCCATAGACCATGCGAGTGAGGGCATCGGCCGTCGCGGTATCGAGCGAACGGGTGAAGACGCCGCGGATCACGTAGATGATGGCGAGGAACCCGGCGAGGAAGGTCGCGGAGTAGCCGATGGTCACGGTGATGACGTGCGTCGCGAGCCAGAAGTTGGAATCGAGGACGGCGCGCATCATCTCCATTGTGTCACCGCCGAGCGAAAGGTGGTGGGCGATGAGGAGTGTGGCGAAGCCGACGAGGCCGGCGGCGACGCTGCCGATGGCGTTGCGGAAGAAAAACTCCAGCACGAGGCAGAGGGCGACGGCACCCCAGCCGACGAAGAGGGCGGAGGAGTAGAGATTCGTCACGGGTGGGCGCGCTTCGAGCCACATGCGGGCGCCGATGCCAATCGTGGAGAGGACAAACGCGATCACGATGAAGGCGAAGGCGGTCTTGCCGAGTTCGTTGGGCCAACGGAGCCAGGAGACCACGGCGATCAGAAACGCCACGACGTAGAGCGTGGCGCTGGTGTAGAACGGTTGGGAGGAATTGAAGCGGGCTTCGACGTCACACTTCCGCATCACGTCCGGCATCGCGGTGTCGAGCGACTGGCGGAAGGTGCGCACGGCTTTGTTGAACGCTTCCGGATTGTGGAGCTGCCAGGCGCGGCCGACCTCGGCGTAGGTGAGCGCGGCGGGTGCGATGCGGCCGTTGCCGAGGCTCGCGGCCCAGGCGCCGCCGGCAGTTTTCCAACCGGTGGGATCGTCGGGTTTGTCGGAGGGAATCGTCCGCAGGTAGGCGAAGGAATCGAGCGAGCTGAAGACGGAGCTCATCTCGAGGAGGAGTTTGGCATCGTCGGAGCCGTGGGGATTGGCGCCGCCGCGCGGGGCGGTGGCGGCGAGACCGGTGGGGAGCGCTTTCTCGAAGCGGGCGAGGCGATCGAGGAAGTCGGGGCTCGTGGTGTCGTTGAGGCTGTTCTGGAGACGCTGATACAAAATTACGCTGTCGCGGAGCTGCACGACACCGCGTTGGAACGGGGTGCGGATGGGGGCTTCGGTGCCGTCGGCGAGCTTGGACTGGCGCTCGAGTTCGTTGAGGCGGCCGGCGAGTTGGTTGGCGGAGAAGCGTTTGCCGCCGGCGCCATCGGTCGTCGCGAGATTGAAGAGCGCGAGCACATCGGGGTGCACGATCTCGAAGGTCTGATAGGTATCGGCAACCTTGGGACGGTAAAGCACGTCGAGGAGCCATTCGCCCGGCGTGAGCGATTTGCCATCGGGCGTGGTGACGCGTTGGCGGCCCTGCGTGAGAAGGAGCGTGGTGCGCGCGACGGTGTCGAGGGGCTTGAGGCGACCGTTGACGAGCGTGGGCAGCTTGGTGAAGGCGACGACGTCGTAGTCGCTCGTGTTGCGCGGGGCGCGGATCGTCACGGCGACGGCGACGAGCGCGACGAGCGTGGCGAGGGCGGGGAAAAATGACTTTTTCATGCGACGGCGAGAGCGGAGAGTTTGGCGCGGCGTTTCTGGACGAAGGCGACCAGGTGGATGAAGAATTGGGCGCAGAGGCCGACGGTCATGAGGGCGCAGGCGACGTAGGGGAGGAGCCAGGACGGGTTGCGCACGACTTGGAGGATCGTGGTGCGGTCGTTGTTGGCGAAGCCGGATTGGTAGAAGGTGAGGCCGGCGTAGCGCAGGGGGTTGTTCATGTAGACGAGGACTTCACGGTCGTCGCGGCCGTCGGGCGTGGTGAGCTTGATGCGGCTGGAGAAATTTTTCGGGATTTCGGTGCCGGCGTAGCGGTCGTGGCTGAATTTCACGAGGGTGAGCGAGTAGGGCTGGTAGATGCGCTTGGCGCGCAGACCGATTTTCCAGGTGCGCCCGCCGTAGTCGAAACGCTGGGGCGCGACGAGGCCGGTGGAGACGAGGAAGATGCCGGGCGAGGCGTCGGGGGCGATGAGCTCGACGTAGGCGGACGGCATGTTGGCCTCATCGGTTTTATAAGTGATCGGCTGCGGGACGGCGACGACCTCGCGGCCGAGGCCGGTGGTGGCGAGGGTCGGCGTGCCGTCGGGCTTGCGCATCTGGAGAATGGAATTCGGGTAGTGCGCTTTGGCGACGACGCGGAAGGGGAGGCGCGGGTGCTGCACCGGGGTGTGGCGTGCGAGGAGGATTTCGGGAATCGCGACGACGTCGTCGAATTTTTCGTCGGTGACGTCGGTGACCACGAGTTCGTTGTCGCGGAAGGCTTCGGCGTAGTTGCGGGTTTCGCCTTCATTCAGGCGCAGGTGAAAATCTTCCTGCCAGAGGCCGCTCAGCAATTCGCCGATCAGGAGGAGAATGAGACCGACGTGGGTGAGGAAGATGCCGGCCTTGCGCCACGTGAATTTGAAACGCTCGATGTGGGCGGCGAGGAGGTTGATGAGGAGGAGCCCGCCGATGAAGTAGCCGCCGGGGAAGATCGGCAGATTCACACCGCGCACATCCTGCCACACGATGAAGGTGCGAAACCACTTTTGCTGGATGCCCCAGATGCCGAGGTTCGTCTGGTCGAGCGTGGCTGCAAAGACCAACAGCATGCCGAATACGAGCAGCGCGACGGTGAGCTGGAGCGAGACGAGAAAATCGCGGAGGTCGCGGAGAATGGTCTTCATGGCGTGGCGGTTTTGACGGTCTTAAGGAACTCGAGAAACGTAGGCTTGGCTTTGGCGACGAGGGCGTCGGGGCCGGTGAGTTTAAAGAACCACACCGCGCCTTGATAGGGCGTCATGCCGCCGAGGATGCGCTGGGGGTTGGCGGGATCGGCACTTGCGAGATCGACGACGGCGAACTCAAGGCCGTTGGCCGTGAAGCGCTCGGCGGCTTTCGGGAGTTCGGCTTCGGTGATCGGCGGCAAGGCGACTTGGCCGCGCCAACGGTTGATGTTCGCCAGGTCGCCGCCGACGGCGCCGGGGAAGGCGGTGATGGACAAATCGGCGGTGGCGCCGCCCTCACCGACGAGGTTGAAGCTGCCTTTGCGCATCGCGCCGAGAGGCTTGGTTTGCCAGGCAGCCGGGGCGGTCCACGTGAGGCCGGGGCCACTGGCGGTGGGCACCGGAGTGGCAGACATATCGGCGCCGGCCGCGGCCGGGGAGGGCGTGGAGGTGAGCTTTTCCGGGGGGGTGGGCGAGGTGTTGGCCGGTGCCGTCATCGAGCCCGGGAGCTCGGCGTCTTTTTCTTTGGCGACGCGGTAAGAGGTCACTTCCGTTTTCGAACAGCCGCCCATCAGGAGTGCCAAGGTCAGAAGCGAGCCGGCGGTCGCGCATCGGGTGAAAGGGGAGCAAAGGACGGTTGTCATAAGGCAGAAGAGTAAGCGGTCGGCGAGTTTCGCAGATGTCGAGGCTTCGTTACTCCGCATTCCTTGCGTATGACTGGTCAGTCCTTGTGAAAGTGCCGGTGGAGAACGAGGTTGCCGGTTCACAGCAAGGATTGCACGCTACTGAGCAAGGGATGCACAGCCAGCATCACGCGAAGCTGGCATACTCTTTCCGAAATTCCTCCCCATGAAAAAATCAACTGCACTTCTGTTCTCCTCGTTAGTCATCGCCGGCGCGGCTGCGGTCAGCTTCGCGGCCCCAGTCGGTGAAAATTGGGAAAACCACTGCGCCAAGTGTCACGGCGCCGACGGCAAGGGCCAGACCAAGGCCGGCAAAAAACTTCAAGCCAAGGACTACACCAACGCCAAGGTGCAGGCCGAGATGAAGGATGCCGACATGATCAAAGCGACTGCCGACGGCGTCCTCGACAAGGCCGGCAAAGAAAGAATGAAGGCCTACAAAGACGAGCTCTCGGCCGATGAGATCAAGGCCCTCGTCGCCTACATCCGTAAGTTCAAAGCCTAAACCATCGGTTTTCCTTTCATTGTAACGCCGACGTGAGTGGCTTGGCCTCCTGCGTCGGCGTTTCACGTGTCCGCAACTTTCTAATCCCCTCGAACTATGTCCGATCCCATTCCCTCCTCCGCTGCGCCCGAAGCGAAACCGCGGTCACACTTCAATAACTGGATCAGCGCTATCGGCGGTGTAGTGGCGCTGGGCGGACTCTTCTCGTTTTTCTTCCTGGCGTGGATGGATTTGGTGCGCGGCGACAAGAATCCGTATCTCGGTATCTTCACTTATATCGTAGCGCCGGGCTTTCTGATTGCCGGTTTGGGAATGGTCTTTTTTGGCGCGTGGGCGCAACGCCGTTGGGCGATCAAACATGCGCAGACGATGCCCGACAAATGGCGCTTGGATTTTTCCAACCGCAAGCAGCGGCAGCGCCTCGTGGCGTTCGGCGCCTGCGCAGTGCTCTTCATCGGCCTCAGTGCGTTCGGCAGTTTCCAAACGTTTCACTACTCCGAATCGACCCAGTTCTGCGGCCAAGTTTGCCATAATGCGATGAACCCCGAGTTCGTCACCTACCAGCGCGGCGCTCACGCCCGGGTGGCGTGCGTCGAATGTCACGTGGGCTCCGGTGCGGAGCATTTCATCCGGGCCAAGATCAACGGCACGCACCAGCTCATCGCCTACATCTTCGACAACTACAACCGGCCGATCGACACCCCCGTGAAGAATTTGCGGCCGGCCCAGGACACCTGCGAAAAGTGCCATTGGCCGGAGAAGTTCGCGGGCAACATCCAGGTCGATTACGAGCACTTCCTTTCGGACAAGAAGAACACGTCCTACACCGCCCGCATGTTGCTCCATGTTAACAAAAGTGCCCCGGGAGCGCCGCTCGGCGGCATCCACTGGCACGTGAACAAGGACGAGAAGGTCGAATACTACGCGATCGACGACAAGCGGCAGGATATCCCGTGGATGCGCGTCACCAACTTGAAGGAGGGCACCTCGAAAGTGTTCCGGATCGAGTCGTTCAAGGGTGAACCGCCGGTGGACCGCATTCGGGTGATGGATTGCATCGACTGTCACAACCGGCCTTCCCACGTATTCCCGACCGCCAACGAAGCGGTGGAACGCTCGCTCGCCAGCGGCGCGCTCAGCCTGAAATTGCCGAATATTAAGCGCGTGGCGGTTCAGGCGATGGTCCAGAAGGAAATCACCTCGGATGCCGTGGCTTCCCAGAAGATTGCCGATTTCATCAAGTCCAAATACACCGATCCGGCCGTGGCGGCCGAAGTTCCCGGGGCGATCGCCGAGGTGCAAAAGATCTTTGCCAGCTCCATCTTTCCCGACCGGAAGGCGGATTGGCGCGTCTACCCGAACAATATCGGACACAAAGACTGGCCCGGCTGCTTCCGGTGCCACGATGATAAACACAAGACTTCCACGGGACAAAAAGTCCGTTCCAGCGATTGTAACTCGTGTCACGTCATCATCGCGCAAGGCAAAGGTGCGGAACTGGAGACGCTCTCCTCCAAGGGATTCCCGTTCAAGCATCCGGACGGCGAACCCGATGCCGATCTCTCGTGCAGCGACTGCCATAACGGCGGTATCCAGAAGTAGGGCACGCCGCTTCGCCTGTGCGGAAATTGTTCCGCACGGTGAGCAAAGTTCACGCATCAACGGCCAACGGTTGCGTAGCCGCAGCGCAAAGAATGCGGCATAGTCACCGCATGAAAGCGGTTCGCTTCGGAATTCGTTGGGTCGCGCCGGCGGCCCTGTGGCTCGGATTATCCCTGCTCGGCGGCCGCTCCGCCGAGGCAGTTAAAAAACCGGCCGACGGTATCTCGGCCAAACCGGCGGTGCCGAACAGCGAGTGCATGGACTGCCATGAGGCGGAGTTTAAATCGCGGAAAAAGGGCCTGCCCAAAGAATGGGTCGGCGTGCGGCCGGAGCCGTTTGCGAAGTCGGTGCACGGAAAGCTGAACTGCGTCGATTGCCATAGCGGAATCAAAGAGGCCGAGCACGGGTCCAAGGTGCCGCCCTCCCAGTGCGTCTCCTGCCACGAAAAAGAGGCGAACCAATACGCGACGAGTATTCACGGCATGAGCCACAAGATGGGTGCGTCGGACGCGGCCTCCTGTGCGAGTTGCCACGGCACGCACGAAATGGTGCCGGTGAAGCGGGGCGACTCGCCGGTTTTCAAGCTGAACCTCGCGAAGACGTGCAGCACGTGCCACGACAATGCGAAGCTCACCAAGGAATATCGCATGGGCAAGACCGAGGCGGCGGGCCACTACCTCGACAGCATCCACGGCAAGGCGCTGGTGAAAATGGGTCTGATTGTGGCGCCCTCGTGCAACGACTGTCACGGCGTCCACGACATCAAGCGCAGCATCGACAAGGATTCCCGTTCAAATCACGCCAACATCGCCAAGTCCTGCGGCGCGTGCCACGTCGGCATCGAAGAAGTCTACAACGAGAGTGTGCACGGCCAGTTGCTCAAGAAGGGCGACAAGAAGGGCCCGGTGTGTATCGATTGTCACAGCGCGCACGATATCGAGAAACCGGCGACGGCTCACTTTAAAGGCGTCAGCGACCAGAGTTGCGGCAAGTGTCACGAAGACCGGCTCGAGCACTACCGCGAAACCTACCACGGCAAGGCGATGGCTCTGGGCCAACCCAACGTGGCCTCGGACGTCGCCGCCTGTTACGACTGTCACGGCCATCACGACGTCTTCCCGGTCAGCGACAAACGCTCGCGCCTGCACAAGGACAAGATCGTCGGAACGTGCGCGCAGTGTCACCCCGGAGTGAATGCGAGCTTCACGCAATACGCGCCGCACGCCAACCCGCTCGACAAGGTCAACTACCCGGTCCTCAACAAAGTCTTTCTCTTCATGACCACGCTGCTGGTGGGCGTATTTTCGTTCTTCGGATTGCACACCGCCTTCTGGTTGTTCCGCTCGATCTACCTCTATTTGCACGACTCGAAATCGTTCCGTGAAGCGAAAGTCGCGACGCACGTCGACGACGATGTCTTCACGCGGTTCACACCGTTTGAACGCATGCTGCACCTGATGATGGTGACGAGTTTCCTCGCGCTCGTGATCACCGGTATGCCGCTGAAGTTCTACTATACCGACTGGGCCAAGGTGATGTTCAAATTCATCGGTAGCGCCGAGGTGGCCCGCACGTTGCACCACTACGCGGCGGTAGTGACGTTCGCCTATTTCATCCTGCACGTCGGCAGCCTGATTCCGGAGTTCTGGAGCAAGCGCCACTCGCTGCGCGATCCGGTGACGGGCAAATTCCAACTGTCCCGGGTGTGGTCGACGGTGTTTGGCCCGGACTCGATGGTGCCGTCGATCCAGGACTGGCGCGACTTCGTCGCCCACCAGAAATGGTTCTTCGGCAAAGGTCCGCGCCCGCATTTCGACCGCTGGACGTATTGGGAGCGCTTCGACTACTTCGCGGTATTTTGGGGTATCGCGATCATCGGCTTCTCCGGGCTGATCCTGTGGTTCCCGAAGTTCTTCACGCTCTTCATGCCCGGCTGGGTGATCAACATCGCCATGGTCGTGCACTCGGACGAGGCGCTGCTCGCCGCTGGCTTCATCTTCTCATTCCACTTCTTCAATACGCATTTCCGTATCGAGAAATTCCCGATGGACACCGTGATCTTCTCGGGACGTATCTCGAAGACCGAGATGCTCCACGAGCGGAAACGCTGGTATGACCGTCTGGTGGCCGCCGGCAAACTGGAGACTTACCGCATCAAGGCCGACGACTGGGAAGGTCGGAAGAATATCGCGAAGACGATGGGCTTTATCTTCTTCGGCACGGGCCTCGTGCTACTCGTGTTGATCGTTTACGCGATGGCCTCGCGCCTCGGGCACTGAGCCCGCGCGGCCGACACAACCGGAGTTCACCGACAGCGGTGAACCCGGTGAACGGGCCGACCGCCACCGCGTTTCGCGCTGTCAGGGCGTGCTCGATGCCGCCAACTCACTTGTAACGTAATACGTGACCGTGCCTCTGAGAGTAGCGGTGCGCGCGCGCGTGGGGCAGTCTTTGGGCCGGAATTTCACACGCCACTTGACCAGAGTTTTCGTCACAGAGGGCTCGGAGCCCAGCCCACAGAGGACACAGAGCGGACAAGGTGTTTGGCTCCGTGTCCTCGGTTTGGACCTCTGTGCGCTCTGTGAAAATAGATTGGACCAAGAAAATGTGATGGCTGCGGGTTAGCGCCAAGCGGTCAGTATTCCGGCGGCTGCTCCGGCGGGAGGTCGGCGGCGGCGAGGTTGCTGGCGAAGAGCCGCTCGAGACCGTCGTAGGCGGTCAGTTCGAGAAACATAAAATCGATTAACTCGGCCCGCACCAGCGGCAGGGTGGCCAGATGGGCGCGCGCTTCGGCGGCGCTGGCGCACTCCAGCATGACGACGGCGCGGCGGTCGGTTTTGGTAAACCAGATATCGCGGATGATTCCGCGTTTTTGCAGGTCCCAGACGGCCGCGGCTTCGTCGCGCAGCAGGTCGCGGAGGTTGCGGTGGATGGGCAGGGGCAGTTCCCGTTCGATGGCGAGGATGCGCATGGTAGTGGTCTCCTTGAGAGAGGTTCAGCCGGTGGGGTCGGCGGTTGGGCTGAGGGCCGGAGCGCCGGCGTGCGGCGGGAGTTTTCCGGTTGCCGTGAGGAACCACCGGAAGCAGCGGTGGGCGAGATCGACCGGCTCGCAGAACATCGCGGGGCAACCGGCCGGGATGAGCGCGAGCCCAGCTTCGCGCGCGACACGCACAGCGGTCTCAGACGCACTGCCGGCTCCGAACGAACGGTGCAGCCAGACGTGCCGGATGCCGAGCGCCACACACTCGCGCACGACGGTTTCGGTGGCCGCCGGCGGAGTGAAAATCACGACGGCGGTCACTCCGCCCGGAATCGATTGCAGGTCGGGATAGCAGTGCGTGCCCTCGAGCTCGGCAGCGAAGAGACTCACCGGAAACACCTCGTGGCCAGCAGCGCGGAGTTTGCGGAAAACAAAATTCGCGGGCTGCGTCGACGTGCGCGAAACGCCGACGACCGCGATGCGCTTTTGCGCCAAGAAATCACCGGCGGCGTCGGACAGAGTTTTCATGCGGTGGAGGCAGCGGCGAGCCCGGGCGTTCCGGCGGAGCAACGCGGGCGCGCGTCGCGCAGCAGCAAATTGCGGTGCGGCGCCCGGGGTGGCATCTCAAAACTGCGCGGGCGCGTCGGTTATTACCCCGCCTTCCAAGGCGTGAAAGGCCTCATCGGGCGTCGTGCGGGCATGCGAAGGGACAGCCGCAATTTTTTCCGGGCGCGCCGCGAATCTTCTTCGTGGGCCGGACGCGGGCCAGTTCCCCTTCGCGTTCAAGGTGAACGCAAAGGCCTGCGTGCGTAGCGTCGAAGGCGCGCCCCGATCGACGCCAGGGAGGTGAGCAGCCGGCGTCCGAAGTCGGGCGCATGGTGCGATCCCGGGCACGAGAGGGCGTTGGGGGAAATGCGTGGATTTCGATGGCGCCGTAGTCGCTCCGGAAAGGGGGACACACGGTTTCGTAAACGAAACACGCCCCCATTGTCTGCCCCGACTACGGTGTGGGTGGCGGGACCGGCGGCGCTGCGGACGGAGGTGGCGCGGGCGTGGGCGGCGGCGGTAGGGCGGATGGCGGCGCGTCCGGTTGGGCCGCTTCCTCGGCCTTGAGCTGCGCGAGTTGCAGCGGGTGTTCTTCTAGCAACTCCTGCTCGGACATGTGGCCGGTGAGCCAGGCGAGGTTCATCGGGTAGACGTCCGGGTTGAAGATCACGAAGTAGAAGTGCCAGACGAGGATCGCTAGCGTCGCGAGCACCGCCTCGTAGAAGTGAATCGTGCGGGAGATATCAAAGCCGAGTTTGGAGAAGAGGCCCATCGATGTGTTGTCGAACCACAGAATCGCTCCGGTGATACCCATCAAAATCGTGCCCCACATCATCGCCCAATATTCGGCTTTCTCGATGTAGCTGAAGCGCGGGAAGGCCGGCTTGGTCGGGGCGAGCCCGAGATTGTATTTCAGCACGAACCACGGATCGGTGAGATCGCGCCAACGCGGCAGCAGGTCGGCAAAAAGGCGGCGGCCGGCCGTGGTTAACGCGAGATACCACAGGTGCCAGCAACCGGCGACGACGATCACCACGCCGGCCACACGATGGGCCCAGCCGCGCCACTCGAAGGCGCGCGCGCTCACATTCCGGATACCGACGACCCACCACGCTTCCGGATACCGTAGCATAAATCCGGTGACGACCAGCAGGACGAAACTCACGACGAGCACCCCGTGCTGTGCCCGCTCGTGGACGGTCATACGCAAATAGAGGCGGTGGGCGACGTGCTCCGGCTCGATCAGACCCTTTTGAATCGCGAGCTTGCGGCGGATCTTCTTTAGGAAATCGAGGGCGTTGTGGATGAACATGCCGCCGATCACGACAACGATGAGCAGCACATAGATGCTCGAAATGAGGTAGAGGATCGGACTGCTGCCGTCCTTGCCGTCGGCGGTTTCGGGGCTCACGTGGACTTTGCCGATGGCGAAACGGGCGGTGGCACCCTCGTGGCATTGTCCGCAGGTTTTGATCAGATTGGACTCGTGGATCGTCGACGTCGGGTCTTTCTGCGACTTGATCCCGTGCGAGCTGTGGCAACTCGCGCAGTTGACGACCTCGACAGCGCCGCCGCGCACGGCGAGTCCGTGGAAGCTGTCGGAGAAGGTCTGGAATGACTGCGAGGGGAGTCCGTATTTTTGGGTGAGTTTCAGCGAGGCGTGGCAGTTGCCGCAGACTTGCTGCGCGACGTTTTTCGCGCTGATCGGCGAGGTGGGATCGTTACGTTTGCGGATGTCGTGTTCGCCGTGGCAATCGGTGCACGTGGCGGAGTCGACGTTGCCTTTGCGCAGCGCAATGGCGTGGGCGCTCTCCGAAAATTCCGTGGCGATGTCTTCGTGGCATTTCGCGCAGGCATCGGCGACGTGCAGTTTGTTCATCTGTGCACTGGCCACCATCGCGCGGTTCATCTCGTGGGCGCCGTGGCAGTCCACGCAGTTGGCGGCCTCGACTTTGCCGCCGAGGAGAGCCGCGCCGTGGACGCTGCGATCGAACGAACTGACGAATTTGGTGCCCCGGAGCGCGTGGCCGGCGACGGCATCTTTGCCGACGTGGCACGACTCGCATTGTTTCGTCTGCGCGAGCTTTTGTGCGAGCGTAGGCCGGGCCGGCGGAATCGCGACGACGGGCTGGCGGTGGCAAGTCAGGCAATCAGGCGAATTGGCCGCTTTGGCGGCGAGTGACTGGCCGTGGGCGGACGCCGTGAAGTGGTCGCGGGCCTTTTCGTGACACTGGCCGCACGATGCGATTTGGGTGGCTTTGAAGGTGAACGCGGCGCTCTTGATCGGCGCCGTATCGTGTTTTCCGTGACAGCCGATGCACGAGGTGTCCTCGCCGGCGGGCATCGGATTGAGCGCGATGCGGGGGTGGAAGGCGTGTTTCTTCGCGGTGTCTTCATGGCACGAAACGCAGTCGACCGAGACCATCGGCTTCAGATGGGGACTGCTGTCGCCGTCGAATTTTTCATGGCAGTCGATGCACTCGAGGGAGCGGTGCGCGGACTTGGCGACGATTTTTTCGTCGATGAACAGCAGCAGCTTCTTGGCGCCCTTCTTCATCGTGAGCGTCTCGTCGCTGTGGCACTCGAGGCAGGAGGCGCTCGAGTTCGGGGCGGGTTTGACCTCGGCTGGCTTGGGTGCCTCGGCGGCGAAGCCGTGGGCAAGCACGGCGAGGAGGAGGCAAGCCCACCGTGGGCACTTGGTCCCGGCGGTGTTGGGGAGCGCGCTGCACGGCGTGGTGTTCATGGGCGTGTTGGTTCGGTGGCACTGTAGCCCCTTCGCCCGGTCGGCACTCCGCATCGGCTGTCCAAGGCGCCCCAGTTATTGGTGCCCGTTTCACTCGGAGATCGGCCGTGGCTCCGCAGCGTTTGGCGGGGCCTCCTCATATCCTGTGCAGTTCTCCGAAAATCCAATGAATGGCAGAATGTGCGCAGAGTTCCCAAATCTTGCGCACCACTTCGCAAGGAATGCGCAGTCAGTGTGCCGAAATAGTCTCATACTCACCATCGAACTATCAGCGACCGTTTTCTGAAACCTTACCGCCAACCTCAACCCGTTTTAGCCATGATTACTCGCCCACGTTGGACCAAAACCTCCCTTATCTTCGCAGGCACCGCCGTGTGGGGCCTGATTCTCATCGGATGTGTGAGTGTGAACCGAACCATGCTGGCGCCACCGCAAATTGCGGGCGCGACCTTTGTGGGCTCAAAAGAGTGCGTGCAGTGCCACGAGGATCAAACCGCCCATTTCGACACCGCGAGTCACGCCCGGTTGGCGATCGCCGACGCCAAGGTGGGTGACACCGGTTGTGAAGCCTGTCACGGTCCCGGCAGCATTCACTCCGCCGCCGGCGGCAGCAAGGGCACGATCATCAACCCCAAGAAGTCGCCCGAGACGTGCTTCCAATGTCACTTGGACAAGCGCGCGCAATTCTCCCTCCCGAATAGTCACCAAGTGATGAGCGGCCGCATGAGCTGCGGAGACTGTCACGAAATGCACAAGGGCAACGCGATCTCCGGCACCGGTGTCGACCTTGAGGGCATGAACGCTGCCTGCACGAAGTGCCATACGCAGCAAAAGGGCCCGTTTGTCTATGAACACGGCGCCATGAAAGAAGGCTGTGTCGCCTGCCACAATCCGCATGGCTCCATCAACGCCAAGATGCTCGTCGCCCGCGACGCGAACCTCTGTCTCCGGTGCCATCTCCAGGCGCCCGACGCCGGTTCGTCCGGTCAGATCAACGCCAACGCGATTCGGCATACGTCGGAGAATCACAACTCCCGCCTGATGCAGGGCACGTGCTGGGTCGCCGGCTGCCACGAGGCACCGCACGGCTCCAACGCCAGCTACCACTTCCGCAACTAACCCCTCTCCATCGCACGCCATGAACGCGAATTTCTTCCAAATGAACCGCACCACCCGTCTCGCGATTGGTTCCCTTGCTCTCTGCACCGGCTTTATCGCCCAAGGTGCTCAGAAAGAAACCGACGCGATGCCGCTCTTCGAGAGCTACGTCAAAGTCACCGGTCAGGCCGCCTCTATCAGCGGCAGCACCTCCGCCTTCCAAACCCGCGCCAAACAGCCCGCCAACGGGGGCGCCGGCATCGAAGACCTGCACATCGTTAAGGAAGTCTCGAAGACCACTACTGGAACGATCGACGGACGCGCCCTCACCGGGGCCGAAGACTACCTTGGTCGCTACAATCTGACCAAGACCGATGTCGGCTCCGTCGACTTCGGATTCAAGCGCTTCCGCACCTTCTACGACGGCGTCGGCGGCTTCTTCCCGCTGAACAACCAGTGGATGCCACTCGCCAACCAGGATCTGCACGTCGACCGCAGCAAGGCTTGGATCGAACTCAAGCTGGCCCTTAAGGACATGCCGGAATTCGAGGTCCGCTACACCAACGAACTCCGCTCGGGCCGCAAGGACTCCACCATCTGGGGCGATACGTCGCAAACCGGCTTGGCCTTCAACTTGGCGCCGAATCCCATCAGCCCCGTGCGTAAATTCGTTCCGAGCTACATCCAGCTCAACGAACGCCACGAGCTGCTTGAGGTCTCGGCCAAACACACGGTCGGCAAGACTGCGCTGAAACTCACCCTCCTCGGTGATCGTAATAACAACAACGATACGCGCTACGTCACCCGCTTCCCTGGCGAAGTGATCCCGTGGTCGATCGCGAGCCTCCCTTCTGCAAGTCAAAACGCCGCCAAGGCCGCGGTCGCTCCGACCAACTGGAACAATCAGGTCCTGATCGCCGAAAACGATGCGATGAAGACCCAGACGACTGGTGCGTTTATCACGGCGGATACACCGCTGACCGACAAACTGACGCTGCGCCTCGCCGGAAACTATGAACTGGTGCACACCTCGATTGGTGGCGGGCGGCCGCTCACGACGAGCACGCCCACGGCGACCGGTGCGGTGCCCGTTACGACGAACAACTACCTCGACCTCTCGGGTGGCACCCGTGTCAAGGACTACGTCGGCAGCATCGGTCTCGATTACAAACCCACGAAGGCCTTGACCCTGAAGCTCGCCCTGCGCGCGCAGAGCGAATTCATCCGCGGAGCCAGCAGCTTCACCGTGGTGGCCGCCTCCGGCACGCCGCCGGTGACGCTGGCCAGCACCCCGCGCTCCGGTTGGGCCAAGATCCACCAAAACGTCCGCACGCCTGTCGCGGAAATCCGTTATACCGGCATCAAGGACCTCGCGCTCTACGCCACCGGCAGCAAACGCGATCTGAGCGGCGTCGAGCGCAACTCTTCCGCCTACAACTACCTCACCGCTGCCAACGGCACGCTGGCCAGCAACAATGTCTCTGAGGATCACGGCAACTACACGGTCGGTGCGAGCTGGCGCCAATCGGCCTTCCTGACACTGCGCGGCGAGCTGTTCCACAAGGGGCACAAGAATAACGCGATCGGTTTTGCCACGGTTGGCGCGACGGTCGGCGACTACTACCTGCTCGATTCCGAATACACCGGTTACAAGCTCTCGGCCCTCGCGAAAGTGACTCCCGAGCTCGGCTTCACCACACGCCTCGTCTCCCAAAAGGGCACGATGGCGGTCACCGGATACCTGCCCACGTTCCCGGCCTACGATTCGCTCGACTCCAAGAACTACATGATCGGCGAGTCGATCGATTGGACGCCCAATAAGAACGTCTACGTGCAGTTGAACGCCAACCTCACCTACCACGTCATCAGCACGATCTATCCGCGGGCGGGCGTGACCCCGGCCACGGCCACGAACCGGGCGTTTGATTCGAACGGTGTGCTCCAGAACTCGGACAACAACTACGCGACGTTCGGCGCCCTCACCGGCTTCGCGGTCGACAAAGACACCGACATGCAGATTCAGGCGAACCTCTACCGCGCCAAGAACGGCAACGCCGTCCTCGCGCCCATGACGATGCCCTACGGTGTCGCAGTGGAAGAGACCACGATCACGGTCGGCGTGAAGCACAAGCTCTCCGGCTCCTGGCTCCTCCACGGCAAAGTCGGCTATTTCGAAAGCAAGAACGAGACGAGCGGCGGTCGCTCGGATTTCCACGGCCCGCTGGCCTACCTCGCCTTCGAACACGGTTTGTAATGCGCTGACGCGTTACTGAAGCGGTTGCCGCCTTGCTCCCCGAGCAAGGCGGCAATTTTTTTATCCGGTCCCTGGGGCATCGGCCTTAGTCTGGCCGGCCGCGAGTGAGGTGGACCCCGACCGGACCACATTTTTAGAGATTAGTTTTATCGGTGTTTTCTGTATTACACCGTTCGTGCTTCGGGTTGCGTCGCGCGGAATTTGCGATGCGGCGACCCGGTCGCGAGTCGTGTGAGCAGGGCGAATGAGTGATGGTTCGTTTGAACAACCGAAGATGGTCAGAAAGATGGGGGCAGAAAGATGAGTAGCGTTCTGCTGCCTGCATATTTTTGCCCACAATTTTCTGCCATGATTGCGTGCAACTTCGGTTGCGGCTCCGCCGCGCTGTGTCTCTGGGGTTCCCTTCTCACTGCGCCCATTCTACCGCCGGCTTGTGAGATTTGGACCATGGGGTCGGCGCAGGCCTGACCATGCGGACGCAGCCACCGCTCGTTAACACGAGCGGCTACCCCAAGCCTGCTAAAGTCCAACCTTCATCAGCGTTCGGTGTTGGGATAATGCTACGATGGGTTCTCCGAACCCTTTTATGCACCGACGTGGCCCTGATAAAACGGGAATCTTCGAGGGAAAGAGCGACGAAGCGTGGACGTTGAAAAACGGATACAGTGGGTGGGGCAGAATCTGCGCAAATAACCAAAATTTGCGCCTACGTGGCCAACGGTTGCGCAGCCGTTTCGCCAAGAAACGCGCATAGTCTGCGTCGACCCATCGGGGACCGTGTTCCCCTTGTGAAAGTAGAAAACCTCAAACTGACCGCTCTATGAAACTCAAACTGCGTTTAACCAAGAATACGCTCATCTTCGGCGGAGTCGCCGCCTGGGGGCTATTTCTTATCGGATGCGTGGCTGTAAACCGCACCGTGCTCGTCGTCCCGCATATACCGGGAGCGACTCTTGTCGGCGACAAAGCGTGTAAGGAATGCCACGCCGAACAGGTCGAAAAATTCGGCACTGCTTCCCACGCGAAGCTCGCGTTTGCCGATCCGAAGCTGGGCTCCACGGGCTGCGAAGCGTGTCACGGCGCCGGCAGCATCCACGTGAAGGCCGGTGGCTCCAAGCACACGATCATCAACCCGCAGAAGTCGCCCGAGACGTGCTTCGAATGCCATCTCGAGAAACGCGGTGAGTTCAGCCTGCCCTACGCGCACGCCGTCTCGAATGGGAACGTGAGCTGCAGCGATTGCCACGACCCGCACAAGGGTAATGCCATGAAGGGCACGGGCGCCTCGTTGCGCACGCAAGCCGACGCCTGCACCGAGTGCCATACGACGCAAAAGGGACCGTTCATCTTCAAGCACAATGCCATGAAGGAAGGCTGCGTGGCCTGCCATAGCCCGCACGGCTCGGTTAACCAGAAGATGCTCAAGGCACCCGATTCGAATCTGTGCCTACAGTGCCACGCCACCGGTTCGGCTCCCGGCACGCTCTTCGCCAGCGGCCGAGACCACGCCGGCAATCCGGTCAACGGCACCTGCTGGGTCGCGGGCTGCCACGAGGGCGTCCACGGCTCCAACACCAGCCACGCCCTGCGTTACTAACCCGATAACCGACACCCAAAATGAAATCATTCACCTTTGCTCTGCGCACCACCGGCCTCGTGGCCGGTCTGGCGCTATTGTCTGTCTCGGGCGGCGCCGCAGAAACCGATGCGCTCCCTGCATTCGAAACCAACTACATCACGTTCTCCGCCGGCGGCGCCGATATTAATGGCAGCAAGGCTGCGTATCAGGCGCGAACGGCAACTGCGAAAACCGGTGCGGCCGGCATCGAAGACATGCGCTTCGATTACGACCTGAAGGATAAAACCACGTTGGCAGTCACCGGTCGCGCACTCGCCGGCCAGGAAGACTACCTGCTGAACTTCAAACTGGCGAAAGAGGAAGTCGGCTCCTTTGAGGTCGGCTATAAAACATTCCGCACCTACTACGACGGTGCGGGGGCCTTCTTCCCCATCGGAAATGTGTGGATGCCGCTGTTCAGCCGTCCGCTCTATGTGGACCGCGGGCAGTTGTCCGTGCAGGGCACCATCGCCCTCCCGAAAGCGCCGGTGATCACGTTCAAATACACGCACAGCACGCGTGACGGACGGAAGGACAGCACGATCCTCGGCGACTCCAACCTGACCGGCATCCCGATTTACTCCGGCACGGGCTCGGTGAATCCGATCTCTGCTACGCGGAAACTGCTCCCGACCTACATCGATCTCGATGAGAAGAACGACGCCTGGGAAATCGGCCTCCGCCACACGATGGCCAACACCTCGGTGGTGCTCTCCGTGGGCGGCAACTCGATCGAGAATGTGAATGTGCGCGAGATGCAGCAGAACATCGGCGAACTCGCGGTATTTCCCGCGCCCGTCTTCACGACGCCGACGGTCAACAACGTCCGCGCCGGCAGCCCGCGTCGCACGACAATGATGCAGCGGCATGAGGAGGATGGTTATCATGCCTCCGCCACGTTTGAGACGGTGATGAGCGACAAGGTCACGGTGTTCGGCGGCCTCCTGTATCACACGGCCGACGTCGAGATCGCGGGTTCGCGCCTGCTCACGGCGACGCTCGCATCGGCGCTGGGCGTCAATAACTATCCCGGCGGTTTCGTAAACACCGGTGCCACCGCGCGTGCTCCCTACCATGTCGTGACGAAGGGCGATATGGAATACAGTGCCCTTACCGGCAATCTCGGCGCGCGGTTCAGCCCATCGCCGAATCTCTCCCTCGAAACGGCGCTTCGCGGCGAACGCTGGGAAGATTCCGGCAAGAACCAGGCCAACTACACTTCGCAGGGCGTGACGCTCGCCACCGGCGCGGTGACCAACTACGCGGCCAACGGTCTGCACGCCGTGGACAACGTGGAGAAGCCGTGGACTCCCACCGTCGACGTGCGCTACACCGGCATCAAAAATATCGCGCTCTACGCGAGCTGGGAATATCGCACTGCGAAGCAGAATGAGCATGTGCGCTACGAGGGATTGAACGGCCAGACCAAGGCCACCGAGCTCGACATGATCGGCAAGAACATCGACGAGAAGCACACCAACGCGACCGTCGGCATGTCCTGGACTGTTAACCCTGCGATGAGCCTGCGCGCCGAGCTGTTCACGAAAGATCACGAGAACGATTTCGCGGGTTACGACGATGTCCTCGGCCGCGACTATGCGCTGAACTATGATATCTATGGCACGAAGCTGACCGCCGTAGTGCGCCCGTCCAACACCGTGAGCATCACCTCGCGCTACGTTCTCCAAAAGAGCAAATCGAAGGTGTTCCACAGCGGCCTCACGACTGCCGGCGCGATCAACGGCACCGTAGATGGCAGCGATTCGAGCCGCCACAGCATCTCCGAGGGCATCACGTGGAACGTCTCCAAGGCGCTCTATGTTCAGGGGAACGGCACGATGGTGTTCGACACCATGCAGACGATGTATCCGTGGATTAGCGGCAATGCGAAGCGCAACTTCCGCAACTCCGACAACAACTACGTCACCGCCGATGCGACGGTCGGTTTCTCGATCGACAAGCTGACGACCGGCATGATCCAAGGGACGTATTATCGCGCCAACAATTTCGACGCGGAGTATGCCGCGGTCGCGATGCCCCTCGGCGCCAGCGCCAAGGAGTCCACGATCAGCGTCGGCGTGAAACGCAAGCTGACCGAGAAGACGCTGCTCAGCGCCAAAGTGGGCTACTTCGACAGCGAAAATGGCACCCGCGGCGGTTATGCGGACTTCAGTGGGCCGCTCGCCTACGTGTCCGTGCAGCACGCGTTCTGATCCGGGCGTTTGTCGCTAGAAATTCCGGCCGTGGGCGTTCCGCCCACGGCCTTTTTGTTTGGTAAGCTGGGCTCTTTACCAGTGCTGCCGGTTTCGTCCCGTATTCCCGTTCGCGTTCAAGACGAAACCAACGAGGGCCTAACGGTAGGAGCCTGCTTGCAGGCGATTTCGGGGCACGGATCGGGAGCCCCGTGCCACTCCAAACTCCAAACCATCGCCTGCAAGCAGGCTCCTACCTCCGGGCCATGTGGTCTGAGTCTGAAAGCGCTACTGGAACTACGCGGGCAATTGCTTGCGGACCGCTTGCAGCACTTTTTCCAACGGAGCGGTTTTCTCGATGTAGGCGGCGATTTTTTCGCCCACCGGGCCGCGCACGACCTCGGCGTCGAATAGGACGCCGGTGAGCATGATAATGGGAATCTGCGGCGCGAGGGCCTTGGCCTCTTCGACGACGTCAAACCCGTCGTTTTCCTCCAACTGCAGATCGGTGATGATGAGGTGCGGGGGATCGTCCCGGATCACCCGCATCGCCTCCGCCACCGTGCTCGCGCCGGAGACACGGTAGCCGGAAGCCGACAGGATCTCGCGCAGCAGCTCGCGGATCTCGGATTCGTCGTCGACCGTCAAAATGTGCTTTTTCATAGGATCGTGGGCTGGGGAGTGGCGAGGCGCAGGGTGACGACGCCGCCGACGACGCGGTTGTCATCGCGCAGCGGGACCAACGTGAGCAGGGCGGTGAGTTGAGCGCCGCCCTTCGTGGCGACGATGGCCGGCAGATCGTGCAGGCTGCGCCCTTCCTTGAGGGCGGCCGCGAGCGTCTCCGGTGTGGGCATCGCCACGCCGCCAGGGCCCGGGGCGAGCTGCACGAGACGCGCGAGCGGCGATTTGATGAGTTCGACCTCGGTCTGGCCGGTGGTGCGCAAGACGGCGGGATTAATGCGGGAAATGTTGAGCGCCTTCGTGAGCACAAAGACCAGTTCACCCACGGAATCGATGATGAGCTGGTTGTAGCGGAGCTGGTGCTCGATGGACTGGCCCGCCCAGCGACGTTCGAGATGTTGGGCCTTGAGGGCGTCGCGCATGCTGCGGAATGAGGCGGTGAGCCGGCCGACCTCGTCGTCGCGCTTCGGTGGGGCGATTTCGCAGTCGAGATTCTTGCGGGCAATCTCGTCGGCAGCGACCGCGAGCTCACCGAGCGGGCGCAGCGCGAAGCGGGTAACGAGAATGACGATACCGGCGAGCACGGCCAGCAGCGAGCCGAGGAAGACCGCGGTGATGCCGCGAAACGCGCGCTGCGTTTTCAGAAATTCGGCTTCGTCGTAACCGACGATCACGCCCCAGCCGGCGATCTTGGTGGGCTTGTAGTTCACGTGCACGCGGCGGGCGGGGAGGGTCTCGGCGTAGCGGAGCGAGCCCTGACGCTTGGCGAGAATGTTTTGGCGGATGGTGGCGAGGTCTGGGGTGTTGTTTTTCGCGGCGAGCGTCTCGATGGTCTCGGCGATGACGTAGTTGGGCTTCGGGTGGATGATGAGCCGGCCGCTGCGGGAGAAAATGATGGTGTAGCTCGTGTCGGAGAATTCGTTGACGTTCGCCAGACGCCGCAGCCAATCCAACTCGATCACGGCGGCGACCACGCCGGCGGGCACGCGGTCGTCGTTGTCCGCGCGAAAGAACGGCACGGCGATGCGCACGACATTGCGCTCGGAGCCGCCCTGGTCGAAGAACGGCTCGCCCCACACGGCTTGGCCGCGCTCATGCGCTTCGCGATACCAGTCACGCGTCCAGAAGGTCTGATCGGGCGCGGCGAGATCGCGCGTCACGAAGCGGCTCGGTGAGTTGGTCCGATGGACGGCAACGCCGAGGCGCGCGGTCGCGGGACCGCGGGGCTCAAACGCGATGCTGCAACCGTGGATATGGGCGCTGTCGAGGAGCACGTCGCGGGCGAGCTTTTCGGCCTCGGCGGCGGAGAGGGTGCGGCCTTCGAGATCTTTCGCGACGAAACGGGCGAGGCGTTCCACGGAGCCGATGACGGCGTCGAGGCCATCGACGACGGCGGTGGTGGCGGTGGCCGCCTGGACTTCGGCCTGCTCGAGCAGGAGCCGCTCCACGGCGCGCCGGTTCAGCTCGGAAAGCGCCAGCAGGGTCAGACCGCTGAGAAGCAGAATCAGCCCAGCAAGCCGGACGGGCAGGCTGCGGAGAAAGGATACGCGCATGGAGTAAAAGCGTTCAGAAGATCGGCGCAGAATCGCCCGACTAAAGGGGCAAGTCGAGGAATTCGCCGGAGCGGAGCGGACCGGCAAAATTATAATTGTGTCCGGCTGCGTTCGCGCCGTTTAGAGATGAAACTGTGACGATACTTCCCCAGTTCCCGTGTGGCGGCCGACTCGGTCGGCTGAGGGGATGGTATTGCCCGGTTGCTATGGTCGTCTGGCTGGCGGGCGCGGGGTGGACCCGGGCGGAATCGGCGGGGCGCATCGTGCCGGATTTTGCCGCGATCGCCCGCGATGCGATGGTCGCGCTGCCGCCGCCGCCGCCGTGGGATACGAAGCAGACGGCCTCGGTCTGGACGATCGACGACATCAAAGCGGAGTTTGCGCGGGTGACCGATACGCCGCCGCGGGTAAACTACGTGCGGGCGAAATTGCTGAGACCCGAGCACGCCCAGCTCGTCGATTTCAAGGGCTGGTTTCGCAAGCTGGAGAAACCGCTGAAGATCCGCTTCGTGGACCAGTTGTGGGATTGCGACAATTACGCGAACTGCTTCGTGGCGTTTGCGGACCTGTTGTCGCTCCGGGCCGGCGAGACGCGCGGCTCGGTGTGCATCGGTTGGGCGAGTGTGTTCTACCGCTTCAAATTCGCCGGGATTCGCGCCGGCGGGGCGCATGCGGTGGTGGTGGTCGGAACGAGCCAAGGTTTGTTTATCATCGAGCCGCAGGACGGCACGATGGTGGCGTTGCGCGATTTCCCGAACCGGCATACGATCGAGGAGGTTTATTTTTGACGATGAAACGGCTGTGTTTTCTCGTCCTGTTTTCGATCTCGGGGCTGGTTGCCGCGGCGGCGACCAGCGGCCTGCAATTGCCGGCGTTTCCGTTGCCCGTCCTGGTGCGCGACGGCAGCATGCCGAAGGAATTCAGCTCTACGCGCCTGCTGCGCGAAGTGCACCGCGGCGGCGTGCACGGATCGGAAAATTTCGAGGCATCGGACGCCGACTATGCGCTGCTCAAAGGCAATGCGCTGGGTTCGCTGGCGGCGTGGCTGGAGACGGTCTGCCGGGCGGTGGATTTCGATTTGTTGCAGGCACGGGCCCGGGGCTACGACGGCACCGTCTTCGCTCGTTTGCTAACGGTCGGGACCTCGCTGGCGGCGTTGCGCGAAAAGGATGTCACGCTGGCCATGCCGATCGGGGTGATGACGTGCAAACGCGCGGCGCCGTGGGGCGATTTGCCGGGGGACGGGGCGGACGACGCCTACATCGTGTTCGCGACGGACGAGGGGATTTTGGTCTACGACCCGCCGACGCGGCAGTTGGCGCCACTGGCGGATTTTCCGAACAAGGCGCGCATCACGCGTATCCGGTTTTAGGAAACACGGACGTTGTCAGGCCGTGCAGGGAAGATCGACCCGGACGAGCAGTCCGCGGCCGTTGGGCCCGGGGTGCAGGGTGAGGTGGCCGCCGGCGATCTCGGCGGCCGAGCGGGCGATAGCCAAGCCGAGGCCGAGGCCCTGATGTTCGCGGGCGTCGCGTCCGAATTGTTCGAATACACCGAAATGGGCGCGCTGTTCCTCGCGCATTCCCGGACCCGCGTCCGTGACCTCGATGAGGTAGCGGGAGCCGTGCCGAGTGGCGGCGATGTTTACGGGCTGGCCGGGCTGTGAGAAACGCAGGGCGTTATCGACGAGCTCCGTGAGGGCGCCGGCGAGGTGTGTATCGGCGAGAGGGAGGTGGGCGGGCTCGCAGCGCGCGGTGACATCGCCGGAACGAGTGCGGTGGAGCGCGGTGGCGGTGGCGATGCCGGCGGTAATGGCGTCGGCGGCTTCGCAGACGAAAGGCTGGGCGGGCGGGGCCACTTTCCAGCGTTCGAGTTCGAAATAGAGCACGAGTTTGCGGGAGAGCACGTGCTGACGCTCGGCGCCGGCGCGGATCAGGCCGAGGAGTTGTTTCAGTTCGCCGGGCTTGATCGTGTCGGCCTCGGCCTCGATCAGCTCGAGGCCGCCGAGCACGCCGTTGAGCGGGGTCATGAGCTCGTGCGACCAATCCGCGCCAATCTCGGTGCGGCGGGCGGCGAGAATTTTTTCCACCCGCTCGCGGAGCGGCTGCTGGCGGCGGATGCAGGCGTCGATGGCGTCGAGAATATCGCCCTGCGTAAACGGCTTGGTGATGTAGTCGGCGGCGCCGAGCGCCATGCCGCGGCGTTGGTCCTCGCGGGAGGCGTGGGCGGTAAGGAAAATGAACGGCACATCCCGGCATTCGGGAATTTGCTGAACGCTGCGGATGACGGTAAAGCCGTCCATCGCCGGCAAGCCGACGTCGCAGAGGATGAGGTCGGGGCGCTGGGCGGCGAGTTCGATGCCCTCGGGCCCGTCGGCGGCAGTGGTGACGGCGTGCCCGCTGAGCTCCAAGATTTCGCGCAGCGTTTCCCTAATCGCATATTCGTCTTCGATCAGGAGGATTTTCATAAGGGGTAGGCGGCGCGTGTGCTGGAGCAGGGTGTCAAGGTAGCCGGCTGGAGGCGATTTGGGCAGTATAAATTGGCCGTAAACACGGTGGCGAATACGCAGTGCGGTTGCCGAGATCGGCAAAGCGCACCGATGCCTTTTTACTTGGTTCGGCCGGGGGTGGGCGATGTAACTAAGCGGATGTCTTTGGCTGTTGCGCCCAGTTCTGTCTCTCAACCTGTCGCGGATGCGGCGCCGCCGGCCGTGCCGCCGATCGAGGCGATCGGATTGGGGAAGATTTACCGGCGCAATGTCTCGCTCCGGCACTGGCTCGCGCGCGGGCTCGGCCTCGGCGAGGAGAACGTGTCCTACGACGATCCAGAGAGCGTCGCGGCGCTGCGTGAGGTGTCGTTTTCAGTGCCGAAGGGGCAGGCGTTTGGCATCATCGGTCGCAATGGCGCGGGCAAGAGCACGCTGCTCCAAATCCTCGCCGGCACGCTGCGCCCCACCAAAGGTGAGTGTCACGTGCGCGGGCGCGTGACGGCGCTGCTGGAGCTCGGCTCGGGCTTCAATCCGGAGTTTTCGGGACGCGAAAATGTCTATCTCGCCGGATCGATTCTCGGCATCACGCACACGGAAATGGACCGCAAGTTTGCCGAGATCGAAAAATTTGCGGACATCGGGAGCTTCATCGAGCAGCCGGTGAAAACGTATTCGACGGGTATGCTGATGCGGGTGGCGTTTGCCGTGGCGATCTCGGTGGAGCCGGACGTGCTCATCATCGACGAGGCGCTGAGCGTCGGTGATATTTTGTTTCAGCAGAAATGCAGTCGACGCCTGAAGGAGCTGCTTGACCGTGGCGTGACGCTGCTCGTGGTGACGCACGACACGTCGTTTGTGCTGAACATGTGTCAGCGGGCGCTGTGGCTCGACAAGGGGCGCATCCGGTTCCTCGGCGAGGCCGGGGCCTGTGTGCGCGAATACGTGTCGGCGATGGCGGCGATCTCGGGCAACGCGGCCGCACCGACGGCCGACTACGGGGCGCTCTCGGTAGTGCCGCTGCCGGCGGCGCCGGATTTGGCGTTGGCGGACAAAGAGCGGCTGGGCTGCGGCGGCGTGGGGGTGGAACGCGCGTGGCTGCTGCATGCGGACGGGAGCGCGGGCTCGGCGTTTCGCGTGGGCGATTGGGCGGTCGCGGTGATCATGTTGCGCGCGGCGCGCGATGCGCGCGAGGTGAGCGCGGGTTGCGAGCTGCGCAATCGCCACGGGCAGGTGATTTTCGCGACGGGGCTGCGCGTGGCGCAGCGGTTGATTGCGGAGATTCCGGCCGGGCAGGTGTGCGTGGTCTCGATCCGCTTCCGCCTCGAATTGCAGCCTGGCCAATACACGCTCGACCTCGGGTGCGGCGCGGCGGCGGATTCGGAAAATATTTGGGACCGCGTGCTGAACGTCGCCGTGCTCGAAATTTCCAACGCCCCCGACCAAGAGGTCGTGCACGGGATGGTGCGGCTGCCCTACGAAATCGGCATCTCGCGCGCGCCGTAGCGCAAAGTTAAATCACCTCGGCAAAGGAGCGCCGGAAGAGCGAGAAACAGAGGTGGCCGGCGAGCAGCACGGCGAGGGCGACGGCGTAGACGTAGCCGAGCTTCACCCACGACATCGGCTCGTGCCAGAGCAGCACATGGCGCGCGAGGTCGATGAGCTGGAGCAGGGGATTGAAGCGGAGAATTTCCCAGAGGATGGGCCAAGGGCTGTTGATGATCCGGGTGGTCGGGTAGGGGACGGCGCTCGCGAACATCACGGCGGTCGAGATGAAGGCGGTGGCCTGGCCGATGTCGCGGAGAAACACGCCGACCGCCGCGAGCGTCCACGCGATCCCGAGTGCGAGCATCATCAATGGCAGCACGAGCACCGGCAACCACAGCACGCTCCACGAGAGGCCGGTGGAGCCAAACAGACTGCCGAGGAGAATCAGCGTCAGGCTCACGACGAGGTGGAACGTGGTGTCGCCGATTTTCGCGAGGGGCAAAACCTCGAGCGGGAAGACGACTTTCTTGACGAAGTTGGGGTTGTTCGCGATGAGCGACGGGGCCCAGCCGAGTGTCTCGGAAAACACGTGGAAGAGGCTCAGGCTGAGAAAGAGCGCGAGGGCGAAATCCACCTGGGTTTCGTTTTTCAGGACGCCGTAGGTCTGGCCGAAAATCACGCCGAACACGAACCAGTAGAGCGCCAGCATCGAGAGCGGGTTAATGAGCGCCCACACGATGCCGAGTTGGCTGCCTTTGTGGCGGATGTGGATCTCGCGCAGGGTGAACTGCCACGCCAATTCGCGGTGGCGAAACAGGGTGGCGCCGATGTGCCACGGACTGAGCATGGTCGCGAGGGATTTGATTACGGTGGCGGTCACGTGATTGGACGCGAGGTTGTGAGGATCCGCCCGGCAAAGCGCAATCCCCGCTGCGCTTCGCGTGTGTGCGGGCGGCGGCGGTTATTGGCTTGAGCGGGCGGGGTGGTCGGCCTTGCTGGCGGCGAACATGAGTCAGCCTGCCACGAGCTATTCCGGCGTCATCGCGACCGGCGCCAACGCCTACCATTTTCCGCACATCGCGATGCTCATCGCGTCGTGGAAGACGCACAACCCGACGCTGCCGCTGGTCGTGTGCGACTACGGTTTCACGGCGGAGCAGGTCGCGCTGTTGCGGGCGATACCGGGGGTGCACTACGCGCCGGGGCCGACGCCAAACTACGATCACCCGTGGGAGGGCAAGGCGCGGCTCGGGACGTATCTGGAGAGCTTTCGTCAGCCGTGGGACGTGCTCGTCTGGATCGATGCCGACGCGCTGTTTCTCCATCCGTATCCGAACCTCGGCGAACTGATGGCCGGCTACGACATGATCATCGACGCGCACATCCAGTCCGTCGGCGAGATCATGCACGAGTGCAACCGCGAGGTGCTAGTGCGCGATGTGAATGGTCAGAACGAAGGGAACAGGGCGGAGGCGTTTCGGCGCGACGACTCGTATTTCAGCGCGGGCTGCTGGATCGCGCGGCGCGGGGTGCTTTTGGAAAATTACTCGCGGCTCTGCACGCGGGTTAAAGGGAAGGGGAACCTCTGGGAAGGCGACGCGTTTGTGGCGGCGATTTATCACGAGAAACTCCGCCTGCGCACCGTGAACGGCGGTGTGTGGCACTCGCGCGGCAAGACCTCACTGCACACCTGCGAGGCGGTCGGACTAAAGGCGTATCATGCGGGCCAACCGATCTACGTGCTCCACGCGAATGACGGCTACACCGTGCGCGCGGACGGACGGCGAATTTTTAAACGGCCGGAGCTGGCCGTGATTCAGGACCACTACGAGCGCATGTTCTGGGCAGAGATTGCGCCGAAGTAAGGAAGAGTGGTGGGTAGGAATGGGCGCTTGGAAAAGCGCCCCTCCGGTGGATCGGAAATGGGTTTGGTGGTGACGGGAACGTGCGACGCGGGGGCGTGGCGGCGTGCGCGGGAAAAGCGCGTTGGGTCAACGCGCTCCACCTCGGGAAGGCTCAATCGGAGTTCCCGGTCGGTGTCGGGCTTACACGCGCCAGCTTTGGAGGATGCGGATGTAGTTGGCGCGCTCGTGGGCGGCCGGGTCGGGGCAGCGTTTCAAGTTCATCGCGCCCCGGACTTCCTCGATCGCGCTATATTCATGTTCGACCATCCACGTGCGGAGGCCGTTGAGGAGGACGGTGAGGAAGGACGGGCCGTGCTTCAGGAGCGCGGAGACGACTTGCACGCCGTGCGCGCCGGCGAGGATCGCCTTAATGGCGTCTTCGGCGGTGTGCACGCCGCCGCTGCACGCGAGCGAAGATTTCGCGTGGGGCGAGATGATCGAGAGCCAACGGAGGCGCAGGAGGAGCTCGGAGGAATCGGAGAGCTTCAGGTGCGGGACGACCTCGAGATCCTCGATGTTGAAATCGGGTTGATAGAAACGGTTGAAAAGCACGAGGCCGGCGGCGCCGCTTTGTTCGAGGGCGAGGGCGAAGTTGGTCATCGTCGTGTGGAACGGTGAGAGCTTCACGGCGACCGGGATTTTGACCGAGGCGACGACGGTGCGCACGATATGCAGCATCTCGACTTCGACTTGGTCGGCGTCGAGGTCGGGCGACGTGGCGAGCTGGTAGAGGTTGAGCTCGATGGCATCGGCGCCGGCATCTTCGAACTGTTGCGCGCAGCCGACCCACGAGCCGAGCTCGCGACCGTTGAGCGAGGGGATGACCGGGATTTTGAGCAGCTTCTTCAGCGTCTTGATGCGACGCAGATACTGGTCGGGGCCGAGCTGGTATTCCTCGTAGCGCGGGAAATACGAGGTGGCTTCGGCGTAGCTCTCGCCGGGCGTCTCGGTGTGGTGCACGAGGGCGCGCTGCTCGAGTTCGAACTGTTCGGCGAAGAGCGAGCGCAGCACGATGGCGGAGGCGCCGGCCTCCTCGAGCGCGGCGCACGAGGTGAGGTTGTCGCTGAACGGCGAGGCGCCGACGATGAAGGGATTGCGCAGCTCAAGACCGAGGTAGCGCGTGGTCAGATTGGGAATCATGGCGTGGCAGGTTTGGAGGCGGGAGCTTTGTCGGCGGCGGCGGGAGCGGCGTTGGTGCCGGGAGCGGCGGCGAGCGATTCGTAGAAGGCGTAGCGACGGCGGACGTCGGACTGCGCCTGGATGGCGAGTTCCTCGGCGCGCTCGGGATCGACGTTCTTCAGGATGCCGAAGCGCGTCTCGTTGGCCGTGAAGCGGTCGAGGCCGATCTTGGGCGCGGCCGAGTCGAGGCGGAACGGATTCTGGCCGGCGGCGGCGAGTTTCGGATCGCGGCGGAAGAGCGGCCAGTAGCCGGAATCGACGGCGAGTTTGGTTTGCTCGGCCCCGAGGTGGAGCGGGAAGCCGTGAGCGATGCACGGGCTGTAGGCGATGATGAGCGACGGACCCTGGTGGGCTTCGGCTTCGCGGAGCGCGAGGAGCGTCTGCGAATCTTTCGCGCCCATCGCGATGCGGGCGACGTAGACGTGGCCGTATTGCATGGCCATGAGCGCGAGATCCTTTTTCGCGATCGGTTTGCCGCCAGAGGCGAACTTGGCGACGGCGCCCATCGGCGTGGATTTCGAGGACTGACCGCCGGTGTTGGAGTAGACCTCGGTATCGAGCACGAGGATCTTTACGTTGGCACCGGTGGAGAGCACGTGGTCGAGGCCGCCGAAGCCGATGTCGTAGGCCCAGCCGTCTCCGCCGATGATCCAAACGGACTTGTTCACGAGGTGATCGACGAGCGGGGCGAGGCGGGCGGCGACGGGATTATCGGTGAGGAGCGCGAGCTTCGCACGGAGCACATCGACGAGGGTGCGCTGCATGGCGACGCCGGCCTCGTTGGTCTGATCGGTGGCAAGCATCTCGCTGACGAAGGTCTCGCCGAGCTGCGGGGCGAGGCGTTGGAGAAGGTCGCGGGCGGCGGAGGCGTGGCGGTCGGTGGCGAGGCGCATACCGAGACCGAACTCGGCGTTGTCCTCGAAGAGCGAATTGGCCCAAGCGGGACCGCGGCCGGCGCTGTTTTGACAGTAGGGCGTGGTCGGGAGATTGCCGCCGTAGATGGAGGAACAGCCGGTGGCGTTGGCGACGAGGAGACGGTCGCCGACGAGCTGGGTAAGGAGTTTCAGATACGGCGTCTCACCGCAGCCGGCGCAGGCGCCGGAGAATTCGATGAGCGGGCGCAGGAACTGTGACGTCTTGAGTTCGCCGGTCTTGAGCTTGGTGCGATCCGGATCGGGCAGGGCGAGGAAGAAGTCCCAGTTGGCGCGTTCGGCGGCGAGCAGGGGAGCCTGCGGTGCCATGTCGATGGCCTTGTGGCGGGGATTGGTCTTGTCCTTCGCGGGGCAGACTTGGACGCAGAGCGAACAACCGGTGCAATCTTCGGGCGCGACCTGGAGGAGGTAACGCTGGTTCGGGAAATCGTTTGAGCGGAACGGCGTGGATTTGAGTTCGGCGGGAGCGCCGGCGAGGGCGGCGGGTTCGCAGAATTTCGCGCGGATGGCGGCGTGCGGGCAGACGAGCACGCACTTGTTACATTGGATACAGATGGACGGATCCCACTGCGGGATTTCGAGGGCGATGTTGCGCTTCTCGAAACGGCTCGTGGCGGTGGGCCAGCAGCCATCGGCGGGCAGGGCGCTGACGGGGAGCAGATCGCCTTCGCCGGCGAGGAGGCGGGCGGTGATGCGTTGGACGAAGTCGGGCGCACCGGCGTAACGCGGCGGAAGTCCGACGGGCGGAGCGATCTCGGCGAGATCGGGGCTCGCGACGGGCGTGAGCTCTTGGAGACCGGCGAGCGCGGCGTCGACGGCGGCGTAGTTCATCGCGACGATGGATTCGCCCTTCTTGCCGTAGGTTTTCTTGATGGTGGCCTTGATCTGGTAGATCGCTTCCTCGCGTGGGAGGACACCGGAGAGGGCGAAGAAACAGGTCTGGAGAACGGTGTTGGTGCGACGGCCCATGCCGGCGGTTTGCGAGACCTGCGTGGCGTTGATGGCGTAGACGCGGAGTTTTTTAGCGAGGATGGTGCGCTGCCAATCACGCGGGAGTTTTTGCCAAGTCTCCTCGGGCGAGTAGGGCGAGTTGAGGAGCACGGTGGCGCCGGGGCGGGTGAAGCCGAGGACATCGGTCTGGCCGACGAAGGCGAACTGGCTGCATGCCACGAAGTCGGCTTGGCGGATGAGGTAGGGAGCGTTGATCGGACGCGGGCCGAAACGGAGGTGCGAGGTCGTCATCGAGCCCGACTTCTTCGAATCGTAGACGAAGTAGCCCTGCGCGTAGAGAGGTGTTTGCTCGCCGATGATCTTGATGGAATTTTTGTTCGCACCGACGGTGCCGTCGGCGCCGAGACCGATGAAGACGCAGCGGCGGACGTCGGACGCTTCGAGATCGAAGTCGGCGTCGTAGGAGAGCGAGGAGCGGGTGACGTCGTCGTTGATGCCGATCGTGAAGCGGTGGCGGGGCTCCGCAGAAGTCAGGTTGTCGAAGATCGCGCGAACCATGCCGGGCGTGAATTCTTTCGAGCCGAGACCGTAACGGCCGCCGACGACGCGGGCGGAGCCGGCGAGGGGCGAGCGGGACTCGCAGAGGGCGGCGACGACGTTGAGGAAGAGCGGCTCGCCGAGGGAACCGGGCTCTTTGGTGCGATCGAGGACGGAGATGGCTTTCGTGGTCTTCGGGAGTGCGGCGGCAAAGGCCTGGGTATCGAACGGATGAAAGAGGCGGACGGAGATGACGCCGACTTTTTCACCTTGGCTGACGAGCCAATCGACGGTCTCGCTGACCGTCTCGATGCCGCTGCCCATGACGACGACGACGCGCTCGGCCTCGGGATGACCGTGGTAGTCGAAGAGATGATACTGGCGACCGGTGAGGGAAGCGAAGCGGTCCATCGTGGCCTGGACGATGCCGGGGAGTTCCTCGTAGTTGCGGTTCACGGACTCGCGACCCTGGAAGTAGACGTCGGGGTTTTGCGCGGTGCCGCGGATGGTGGGGCGGTCGGGGGTGAGGGCGCGGGAACGGAAGTTGGCGATGTCGCTTTCGTCGACCATGTCGCGGAGGACCGCGTCGCTGAGTGTAGTGATTTTCTGGATTTCGTGCGAGGTGCGGAAGCCGTCGAAAAAGTGGATGAATGGCAGCCGGGCGCGGAGGGAAGCGATGTGGGAAATCAGGGCGAAGTCGTGGGCCTCCTGGACGGATTTGGAGGCGAGGAGGACGCAGCCGGTGGCGCGGCAGGCCATGACGTCGGCGTGGTCGCCGAAGATCGAAAGGCCCTGGGCGGCGAGAGCGCGGGCGCTCACGTGCAAGGTCAACGGCATGAGCTCGCCGGCGATCTTGTAGAGGTTGGGAATCATCAGCAGGAGGCCCTGCGAAGCGGTGAACGTGGTCGTGAGCGCGCCCGTGAGGAGCGAACCGTGCACGGCACCGGCGGCGCCGCCCTCGGACTGCATTTCCATGACGCGCGGAACCTCGCCCCAGAGGTTGGGTTTGCCGGCGGCGGACCATTCGTCGCACGACTCGGCCATGGCCGAGGACGGGGTGATCGGATAGATCGCGATGACCTCGTTGAGCCGGTAGGCGACGGAGGCGACGGCTTCGTTGGCGTCGAGCGTGGCGAAGGTGGGAGCGGGCTTGGGAGAACTCATGAGATGAAAAATTGGGCGGCCGAAAGGCCTAATGGGGCCCATAATGGCAAGAAACGCGCATCCTGACTGTGCATACGTTGGCATAGGCCGCGCAGGATTTGCGGAAGTCGCGGGCACGCGCGGCGCCGCGTCGCGCGAAGGCGGTGCGCGCGGGGAATTGAGCGCGGGAAGGCGCACGGCGCGCCGAGGACGGCGACGCGGCGTGCGCGTTGGCGGGCGCGCGGGGAAACGGTGCGGCGCTATTGGCCGAGCGTGCGACGAAGCGCGCGCGCTTCCGTCAGGAGCTCGCGGGCGGCGGCGAGCGTAGCGGCGGACGACACGGGGGAAATGGCGGCCGGAGAGGGCGACGAGGAGGGGAGAGGAGCGGGGGCGGCGGGGTGTTCGTCGGGATCGCCGAGGCCGGTCGCGCGGAAGATGCGGAGGCGTTCGAGGATGAGGTCGCGAATCTCGGTCGCGTTTTCGACGCTGTGAAACACGGCGGTGTGGAGGGAATCGCCGGCGTCGTGGGCGTGGCCGGCGGAGGCACCGCCGCCGCCGCCCGCAGACTGCACGCGGACATCGGCGAGGCCGAGGAGGCGCTGTAAGGGGCCTTGCGATACGACGACCTGCTGGAGGTTGGCGAAGCTCATGGTGAGCTCCTGCACCTGCCAGACGCCGGTGCGGATGCGGAGGCTGCGATCGGTGACGACATACCAGCGCATCTCGAAGTCGAGACGGCGGATCGCGTAGGTGAGCGGGATCTGCGCGAGGTAGAGGAGAATGCCGCCCACCTTGAGGAGCCAAATCAGAGGGAAACTCCACGCGGGCAACCGGAGGGCAACGTTGACGAGCAGGTTCTTAAAGGTCGCCCAATCGTTAATGCGCGCGCGATTTTTCCCGGCCTTGCGCTTGGTGGCGTCCGGCGAGGCGGCGGGCGGTGGGGTGGCGGGTTCGAGCTTTGGGCTGACGTTCGCGGGCGGCGGAGTGACGGAGGAGTGGGCGCGGGCGCTGCGCTGCTCGCGGACGGTGTTTTCGACGTCGAGCAGGACGACGGTCCAAAAAACAATACCGCCGAAAGCGATGAGTTGGGGCCCGGCCCAGCCGAGGAGGCGGAGATTGAAGTAGTTTTTTCCGGCGCGAAATACGCGGAGCGACGCCGGGGCGCCGGCGGGCGGATGCGGCTCGGGCGGGACTTTGAGCCAGTGGAGAAGGAAGGCGCGGCAGGCTAAATACATGGGACGTCTGGTGGGCTCAGGCGGAGGGGCGGCGGGCAATTTCTTCCCGTAGGGCGCGGAGTTCGGCGGCGGTTTCGCGGAGGGCGGCGGCGAGTTCGTCGGGTGGCGGCACGGCCGGCGGTATCGTGGGAGCGGCGGCGACGTGGGTGGTGGCGTGGTGGTGGGACGGTGTGGGGTGGTCCTTTACACCGCGCATGCGGGAGTAGAGGAAATCGCGCAGGGCTTCGAACTCGCGAAGGCCCTCGATGGTGAGTTCGGCGGTGGCGTTGCCGCTGGCGGTCTGCACGAGCACGCGGGCGAGGCCGAGCCAGCGTTCGACGAAATTCGAGCGGAGATGGATATCTTGGATACGCGCGTAGTTCACGATGACCTCGCGGCGGAAGAGGATGCCCCAGCTCATCGAGATGCCCTCGGGCGTGAATTTGTAGCGCATGGTGTGGTAACGAAACCACAGGGGCAAAACGAGGAACGGAAATAGCGGTGGGATCACGAGAGCAGTCAGGAGATAGTAGGTCCGGAGATTCGCGTGCGGGCGCTCGATGGCGAAAATTGCAGAGTCGGGGGAGGGCGAATTCACGGGCGCGACGTTGAGAGGGGACTGCCGGGCGGGCAAGCGCTCCGGCGGCGTGGGCGGCGGGCGTGGTTGCGGCCGGAAGGGGCGAGGAGTGGCGAGGGTTGGTGGGGAGCGAGGGTTTTCGAGGAGTGGCGGGCACTGGGGACTTGCGGGGTAATAGTTATCAGGAATGCTCGCGCCATGAATATGCCGACCGACTGCTGCCGGGTGTTTCGCTGGGGATTTTTGTTTTCCAGCATGGCGGTGTTGGCGACGGCGATGATCGCTGCGCAAACGCCCGCAGCTCCCAAGGCCCCGCGCCCGCCGGAGGTGACGCCGCTGACGCTGCCGGGGGCGGAGACGCAGGTGTTTCGTGAGGCGAAGCCGGATGCGTTGCGGCTGCATGTGTTCAAGCCGAAGGACTGGAAGGCGGGCGACAAGCGGCCGGTGTTCATGTGGTTTTTTGGCGGCGGCTGGACGCGCGGCACGCCGGCGAATGCGGCGACGTGGGCGAAGTGGGCGGCGGAGCAGGGCTGCGTGGGTGTGGCGCCGGACTATCGGGTGAAGGAGCGGTTCGGCACCTCGCCGCTGGAGTCGGTGGCGGATGCGCGGGCGGCGCTGCGGTGGGTGCAGGACCACGCGGGGGAATTGGGCGTGGATGCGAACCGCGTGGTGGTGGGCGGAAACTCGGCGGGCGGCCACGTGGCGCTGTGGACGGCGATTACGGCAACGCCGCCGGGTGCGGCGAAGGCAGAGGCTCCGTTGGTGAAACCCGTGGCGCTCGTGTTGACGAGTGCTGTGTCGGACACGTCGAAGTTGAGGGGCTACACGCCAACGCGGTTCGGCGAACACGCGGAGGCGTTGTCACCGCTGCATCAACTCGACGCGAAGATGCCGCCGATGCTCGTGTTTCACGGCGACGCGGACACGACGGTGCCGCAGGGGCAGTCGTTGGCGTTGCGCGACAAACTGCTGGCGACGGGCAATGTCGTGGAGTTCGTGAGCGTGCCGGGCGGCTCGCACAATTTCGGCGGGGATCTGCCGGAGTGGAAAGAGAAGACGCGGGCGATGATCGCCGCGTTTTTGACGAAGCAGAAATTGCTACCGGTCGAACTGAGGTGAAGTGACGGTGGGGTAGATGAAAAAAGCCGCTCGTTTCCACGAGCGGCTTCCGGGGGCAGACGTAAAGTCTGCCGAACAGAGAGAAGTTACCGAGGCTCAGTGCTTCGCGTCGGCGCGCACGCCGTTCATCATAATGCGGTCGGTCCAGGCGAGCATGATCGCGGAGATGAGGAAGATCGAGTGGATGATGACCTGCCACATGATCGCCTGGCTGGGAATTTTGTCGGTGAGCTCGCGGACCTCGATGAAAGTCTTGAGCAGGTGGATCGAGGAAATGCTGATGAGGGCGGTGCCGAGCTTGATTTTCAGCACGCCGGCATTCACGTGGCTGAGCCACTCGGGTTTGTCGGCCTTGCCGTCGAGATCGAGGCGGGAGACGAAGGTCTCGTAGCCGCCGATGACGACCATGATCACGAGGTTGGCGACCATGACGACGTCGATGAGGCCGAGGACGCCGATCATGATTTTGGTGCTGACCTCTTCCACGGTGCCGGGACCGACGAAGGTGTGCACCAGATGCCAGAGTTCACGCATGAACTGACACACGTAGATGATTTGGGCGATAATCAGGCCGGCATAGAGGGGGGCTTGGAGCCAACGGCTGGCGAAGATCGAGCCTTCGAGCGCGCGCTCGAAGAAAGAGGCTTGGCCTTTTTCATCGTCGGATTTGGGGCCGGGATCGGGTGAGTGCGAATGAGAGGACATAAGTGAGAGAGGAGCGGGAGGGGCGGGAGAGAGAACGGTTGCCGGGCGGGCCGGCAAGAAAAAGCTGCGCCCGTCACGTGGCTGTGACGGGCGCGGGTGCAGACGGGGCGGGTGGCGATCAGAGCGCGCCGATGGCTTCGTCGAGGACGGCGAGGAGGAAGTCGGCGTCGGCTTTCGTGATGTTCATCGGCGGGGCGAAGCGAATGGTCTGGCCCCAGAGGCCGCCTTTGCCGAGGAGGAGGCCGAGTTCGCGGGCGTTTTCCACGGCTTGGGCGCACTCTTCGCGGCCGGGAGTTTTCGTCGCGTGGTCTTTGACGAACTCGATGCCGAGCATGAGGCCTTTGCCGCGGACGTCGCCGATGACTTTGTGTTTGGCCTTCAGCTTTTCGAGGCCGGCGAGGATGTAGGCGCCGAGTTCAAGGCAGTTTTGCTGGGTCTTTTCTTGGTCGATGACTTCGAGGACAGCTTTGCCGATGGCACTGACGACGGGGTTGCCGCCGAAGGTGTTGAAGTGGACTTTCTGCGCCATGACGGCGGCGATCTTCGGCGTGGTGACGACGGCGGCGAGCGGGGCTCCGTTGCCGATGCCTTTGGCGAGGGTGACGATGTCGGGGATGACGCCTTGGGTCTCGAAGCCCCAGTAGTGCGTGCCGGTGCGACCGAAGCCGGTCTGGACTTCGTCGGCGATGCAGACGCCGCCGGCGGCGCGCACGTGTTCGTAGGCGTGCATGAGGTAACCGGACGGGAACTCGACGAAGCCGCCAACGCCCTGGATGGACTCGGCGATGAAGGCGGCGACTTTGCCGGAGGTGGCGTAGCCGATGAGGTCTTTGACGTCATCGGCGTATTTGCGGCCGGCGTCGGGGTCGTCGTAGCCGAAGTGTCCGCGATACGGATACGGCGCGATGGCGTGGTGGACGCCGAAGGAGTGGGGAACGTTGAATTTCCAGTTACTGTGCGCGGTGACTGCCATGCCAGAGGCGTTACCGCCGTGGTAGGCGTTGCGGAGAGCGACGACGTCGTAGTTGCCCGTGTAGAGTCGGGCCATCAGTAGTGCGAGGTCGTTGGCTTCGGAGCCGGAGTTGACGAAGTAGCAGACCTTGAGCTCGCCGGGGAATTTCGAGGCGAGTTTCTCGGCGAAGGCGCCGATGTTGGGGTTGAGGTAAATCGTGGTGGAGTGCTGGAGCGTGGCGTTCTGGGCGTTGGCGGCGGCGAGGACGTGCGGGTGGCAGTGGCCGACGCTGACGGTCACGATGCCGCCGAGGCCGTCGAGGTAGCGTTTGCCGGTGTCGTCCCAGACATACTGCATTTTCCCCTCTACGATCATGATGGGCTGTTTGTAATAGAGGAAGAGGCCGGGGTTGAGGAACTGCTTGCGCTGCGCGAGGACCGCGGCGGCGGACGGGCCGGTGTAGGGCGCGGGCGTGTGCGGGGTGGGCGGGAGAGGGATGGATTTCATGGGAGAGAAGATACGGAGTTTTTTGACCGCGGATTACGCGGTGGGCGCGGATAAAGGCAGTGTGGTTTGGAGTTATCCGCGAAATCTGCGTAATCCGCGGTTAAATTGTTTTATGAGTTGGGTGCGAGTTTGCGGAGGGCGATGTAGAGGGCGAACGAGATTCCGAAGCCGACGAACCACGCGTAGCTGTAGAGCGTGAGGAAAAAGGGTGCGACGTGGGCGACATCGATCACGTGGATCGTGGCGAGGAAGCCGGGGAGGCTCGGGAGGATGCCGGCGAGGAGGGCGGCGAGGGCGACGTAGCTGATGCCGTTGCGGTAGGCGTAGTCGCCGTCGGGATTGTAGAGGCCGAGGACGTTGAGCCAGCGGCCGCGGATCACAAAGTAGTCGGCGATCATGATGCCGCCGATGGGGCCGAGCAGGGCGCTGTAGCCGACGAGCCACGTGAAGATGTAGCCGCTGGGGTCGGCGAGGAGCTTCCACGGCATCATCAGAATGCCGATGAGGCCGGTGATGAGGCCGCCGATACGGAAGGTGATTTTCTTGGGTGCGACGTGCGCGAAGTCGTTGGCGGGCGAGACGACGTTGGCCGCGATGTTGGTGGCGAGGGTCGCGATGCAGAGCGCAATGAGCGAGCCGACGAGGACGAGGGGATTTTTGAAACGCGTGATGACGTCGATGGGGTCCCAGAGGGTTTTGCCGTAGATGATCGTGGTGGCGGAGGTGACGGCGACGCCGATGAAGGAGTAGAGCGCCATCGTGGCGGGGAGGCCGAGGGCTTGGCCGACGGCTTGGGCGCGCTGGGATTTCGCGTAACGGGAGAAATCAGGGATGTTGAGTGAGAGCGTGGCCCAGAAGCCGATCATGCCGGTGAGTGAGGGCACGAAGACGGACCAGAACTGGCCGGCCTTGGGCTGCCCGACATCGAAGGCGGAGGGTTGCGAGAGGATCGGGCCGAAGCCGCCGGCGGCTTGGTAGGCCCATGCGAGGAGGAGGAGGCCGAGGGCGATGAGGAGGGGAGCCTTGAGGTTCAGGAGGACGCGGATCGTATCGATGCCGCGCCAGATGACCCACATGTTGATGCCCCAGAAAAAGAGGAAACACGCGAAGTGCGTGGCGGTGATGCCGAGGACCGGGAGCGGCGTGCCGCTGGTGATCGCAGGGGCGAAGACGCCGAGGATTTTGTAGATAGCGTCGCCGCCGATCCACGTCTGAATGCCGAACCAACCGCAGGCGACGAGGGCGCGGAGGAGCGCGGGGACGTTGGCGCCGACGGTGCCGAAGGAGGCGCGGCAGAGGACGGGAAACGGGATGCCGTAGCGCGTGCCGGCGTGGGCGTTGAGGATCATCGGAATAACGACGATCACGTTGCCGAGGAAGATGGTGAAGACGGCCTGCGACCAATTCATGCCGCTGCCGATGAGGCCGGAGGCGAGCATGTAGGTGGGGATGCACGCAGACATCGAGATCCAGAGTGCGGCGATGGAGGCGGTGCCCCACTTGCGTCCGCTGGCGGGGACGGGGGCGAGGTCGGCGTTGTAGAGGGCCGAGTGCTGGATGACGGTGAGGTCGAGCTCGACGTCAGGGGCGTTGTCGCGGAGGCCGGGATCGAGGGGCATGGCGGAATGACGAATGACGGATGTCAGATGACGAATGACGAATGACGGATGATGGATGACGGATTGCGAAATGAGTTGGGGTGAGGGGCCGGGCCGTCATGTGGCATTCGGGAATTCGTCATTCAAAAATGACTCGGTTTGCGTTGGAGGAATTGGCCGCGGCCGAGGGTGCCGGTGAATTTTCCATCGCGGGCGGCGACTTGGCCGCGGACGGTGACGACGCTTGGGCGGCCTTCGATGGGCCAGCCTTCGAAGGCGCTGTAGTCGACGGCCATGTGCTGGGTTTTCGCGGAGATTTTTCCGCGGTAGTTCGGATCGAAGACGACGAGGTCGGCGTCGGCGCCGGGCTGGATCGCGCCCTTGCGGGGGAAGAGGTCGAACTGTTTCGCGACGGCGGTGCTCGCGACATTCACGAACGTGTGGAGATCGAGGCGGCCGCGCGCGACGCCGTAGGTGTAGAGGAGGTTGATGCGCTCTTCGAGGGACGGGATGCCGTTGGGGATTTTTGTGAAGTCGTCTTTGCCCATCGGTTTTTGCGAGGCGAAGTCGAACGGCGCGTGGTCGGTGGCGACGGTGTTGATGAGGCCGTCGCGGAGGCCGTTCCAGAGGACGGATTGGTTGCGGGCGTCGCGGAGCGGGGGCGACATTACGTATTTCGCACCCTCGAAGTTCGGGAGTTCGGCGTAGGATTTGTCGAGGACGAGGTATTGGATGAGCGTCTCGATGCCGACGCGAACGCCGCGCTGGCGGGCGGCGATGGCCTGATCGAGGGCTTCCTTGCAGGAGAGGTGGACGATGTAGGTGGCGGCACCGGTGAGCTCGGCGAACGTGAGGAGGTGATGCACGCCCTCGGCTTCGACGAGGGGCGGTCGGCTCTCGTGGTGCTGGCCGGGGTCGGTTTTACCGGCGGCGAGGAGTTCTTTGCAGCGCTCGGAAACGAGGGTTTCGTTTTCGCAGTGGGCGGTGACGACGACGCCGAGTTCTTTGGCGAGTTTGAGGGTCCGGTAGAGTTCGGTGTCGTCGATGCCGAAGGCGCCTTTGTAGGCGAGGAAGATTTTGAAGGAGGAGATGCCGCGGGCGACGATCTCGCGGAGGTCGGCTTCGGTGGTGGTGTCGAATTTCGTGACGCCCATGTGGAACGTGAAATCGCAGGCGGATTTGCCGGCGGCCTGGGCGTGCCAGAATTCGAAGGAGGCGAGAGCGTCGTCTTTGCGGGCGGGGCAGCACATCTCGATGAGCGTGGTCGTGCCGCCGACGAGTGCGGCCTGCGAGCCGGTGACGTAGGTGTCTTTTGCGAAGGCTCCCATGAACGGGAGGTAGATATGGACGTGGGGGTCGATGAAACCGGGGAAGATGAACTTGCCGGTGGCGTCGATGACCTCGGTGCCGGAGGGCGGGGTGAAGGTGGCGGCGGACGCGGGCGGGAGGATTTGGGTGATCGTTTCGCCTTCGCAGTAGATGTCGGCGTGATAGCGGGAGTCGGCGGTGACGATTTCGCCGTTTTTGATGAGGAGGCTCATGGGGGAATGACGAATTTCGAATGACGGATGACGAATGACGGATGACGAATGACGGATGCGGATTGGGTCAGAGTTTCGTGCTGCGCCAGATGCGGCTGAAGATCAGGTGCAGAGAGTTGGCCTCTTTCCAGAGTTCGCGGGCTTCGGGTTTCAGGGAAGGTTCCGCGGTCGAGACCATGCGAAGAAAAAACTTCGTTTCACGGGCTTCCTTCCGACAGATGCTGATACGGTGTTTGAAATCTGCACGAGAAACGCCGTCGTCTGCTTCACCGTAGTTCGCCCCAACACTCGTGCCTGCGCCCACGAGTTGATCAATCAGACGATTGTTCACGGGGCTCCAAGGGATTCTTTTTGAGAAGAGGATGATTTGCTCACCAAACCGCGTTGTTCGCTGCTCCAAGTCGTAGACGACGGGAGATGCGTCTTCCTTTGCAATAAATTCGCGGGGCACCTCAGGAGCGAAACCCCAGAAGACCTCGTCGTCGGCGTGCTGCGCCCCATTGTTGGAAGGTAAATTCGTCATTCGTCATTCAGAATTCACTTTTTCCAAACGTCGCCGACGTCGCCGCCGAACCAGCGGGAACTGACGACTTTTTGCTGGGTGTAGAACTGGATGCTTTCCTTTCCCTGGATGTGGAGGTCGCCGTAGAAGGAGTCGTCCCAGCCGGTGAAGGGGAACATGGCCATCGTGGCGGGAACGCCGACGTTTACGCCGACCATGCCGGCTTTGACCCGCATCGTGAACTCGCGGGCGGCACGGCCGTTGTTCGTGAAGATGGCGGCGCCGTTACCGAAGGCGGAACGGTTGGCCTGCTCGATGGCGGCGTCGAGATCGTCCATGCGCATGACGTTGAGGACGGGGCCGAAGATTTCTTCGCGGGCGAGGGTCATGTTGTTTTGCACGCCGTCGACGATGGTGGCACCAAGGTAAAAGCCGCGCGGGGCGTCGGGGGTTTTCACGCCGCGGCCGTCGGCAATGAGTTTGGCACCTTCCTGTTCGCCGGTGGCGAGTAGGCTGAGCACGCGGTCGCGATGGGCGGCGGTGATGACGGGACCCATGTCGGGCTGCGCGGCGCGGTCGGTGGGACCGACCTTGATCGCGTTGGCGGCCTTCACGAGATCCGGGAGGACGCGGTCGGCGGCGGCACCGACGGTGATGGCGGTGGAGCCGGCCATGCAGCGCTCGCCGGCGCAACCGAAGGCGGCGGTGGTGAGGTTTTCGACGGTCTTGGCGATGTCGGCGTCGGGCATGACGACGATGTAGTTTTTCGCGCCGCCGTTGGCTTGGACACGTTTGCCGTGCTTGATGCCGATTTCGTAGATGTATTTCGCGATCGGCGTGGAGCCGACGAAGGAGACCGCCTTCACCTTCGGGTGCATGAGGAGGCCGTCGACGACCGCGCGGCCGCCGTGGACGATGTTGAAGACGCCCTTGGGCAGGCCGGCCTGCTCGAGGAGTTGACCGAGGAGAATGGCGCTGAGCGGGACTTTTTCGCTCGGCTTGAGGACGAAGGTGTTGCCGCAGGCGATGGCGGTCGGGAACATCCAGAGCGGGACCATCGCAGGGAAGTTGAACGGCGTGATGCCGACGCAGACGCCGAGTGGCAGGTTGATCGTCTCGCAGTCCACGCCGCGCGCGATGTTCTTGAGCGAATCGCCGAAGAGCAGCGTGGGGATGCCGCAGGCGTATTCGACATTTTCAAGGCCGCGGAAGATGGAGCCGCGGGCCTCGGCGTGGGTCTTGCCGTGCTCGCGGGAGACGGTCTGGCAGAGTTGCTCGAAGTTCTGCTCGATGAGCTGGCGGTAGCGGAAGAAAACGCGGGCGCGCTCGATCGGCGGCGTGTCGCGCCACGCGGGAAAGGCGGCGTGCGCGGCCTCGACGGCGGCGTTGACCTCGGTGATGCCGCCGGCGGGGCACTCGGCGATGACGTCTCCGGTGGAAGGATTGAAAACGGGAGTGGTCGCACCGGAAGGCGGCTGCCATTCGCCGGCGATGTAGTGGGGGCAGGAAGTGAGTTGACTCATGATTTAGGGGTGGGGCGGAATGGGGGCCATCGTGCCGGCGGCGAGTTTTTCCTGGTAGTTGCTCCAAGTCATCGGGGGCTGACCGTTTTCGATCACCGTCATCTTGATGCAGTCGTCGACGGGGCAGACGAGGGAGCAGAGGTTGCAGCCGACGCAGTCGGCTTCGCGAACTTGGGGGATTGGTTTATGGGGGACTCGGCCGGGGCCGAGGGTGGTGGTGAGTTCGTCGGGGTTCTTGAGATCTATGCATTGGTGGGCGCCGTCTTCGCAGGCGATGTAGCAGAGGTTGCAGCCGATGCATTTCGCGTAGTCGATGCGGGCGACGCGCTGGTAGTTGAGATTTAAGTTTTCCCACTTGTTGAGACTGGGGACGGCGCGGCCGATGAGGTCGTTGATCGACTTCATTCCTTTGCTGTCGAGGTAGGCGCTGAGGCCTTCGTTCATGTCTTCCACGATGCGGAAGCCGTAGTGCATGATCGCGGTGCAGACTTGGAGGCTCGTTGAGCCGAGGGCGATGAACTCGGCGGCGTCGCGCCAGTTGCCGATGCCACCGATGCCGGAAATGGGCAGGCCGACGGCGGGGTCGGCGGCGCAGGATTGGACCATGTTGAGCGCGATGGGCTTCACGGCGGGGCCGCAATAGCCGCCGTGGGAGCTTTGGTGGCCGACGGTGGGCTCGGGGACGAACGTATCCAGATTTACGTTCGTGATGGAATTGATCGTGTTGATCAGCGAGATGGCGTTGGCGCCGGCGCGTTTCGCGGCGCGGGCGACGGCGGTGATGTCGGTGACGTTGGGCGTGAGTTTGACGATGACGGGGATGGTCGCGACTTCCATGACCCAGCCGGTGATTTTTTCGGCGACGGCGGGCTGCTGGCCGACGGCGGAGCCCATGCCGCGTTCGCACATGCCGTGGGGGCAGCCGAAGTTGAGCTCGATGCCGTCGGCGCCGGCGTCGGCGGAGCGTTTGACGAATTCGTGCCAGCGCTCGCGGGTATCGACCATGAGGGACGCGATGACGGCGTGGTGGGGCCAGCGTTTTTTGACCTCGGCGATTTCGCGGAAATTGGTCTCGGGCGAGCGGTCGCTGATGAGCTCGATGTTGTTGAACCCGATCATGCGGTTGGGCCCGTAGTTGAGCGCAGAGTAGCGGGAGGAGACGTTGACGATGGGGTCGCCGATGGTCTTCCACACGACGCCACCCCAGCCGGCTTCGAAGGCGCGGTGGGCTTGGTAGCCGGTGTTGGCGGGCGGGCCGGAGGCGACCCAGAAGGGGTTGGGGGACTTGATGCCGGCGAGGTTGGTGGAGAGGTCGGCCATGGGAGGAATGACGAATTGCGGATGACGGATGACGGATTGCGGATGGTGAAGGGGGAGGTGGAGAGCGGGCTGAAGCGCCGCGCTACTTCAGGGCGGCTTCGAGTTCGTGGGCGCGGATGGGGGCGAGGAGGCCGGAGCCGGTGGGGCCTGTTTTGGCGCCGAGGCGGGAGGGTTGGACGGGGGGCGTGGCGGTGGTGCCGGTGAGGAAGGCGTGGATACCGTGGGCGGCTTTTTTGCCTTCGCCGACGGCGTTGACGACTTCGCGGCCGCCGTTGGCGCAGTCGCCGCCGGTGAAGACGTGCGGGAGGTTCGTGGCGCCGGTGAGCGGGTCGCGGAGGATGGCGCCACGTTCGTCGAGCGCGAGGGAGGGGAAGAGCGTGTGCAGGAGGGAAGATTGTTTTTCCTGGCCGACGGCCTTGAGGACGAGGTCGCAGGGTTCGATCCACTCGGTGTCGGGGACGAACTCCATGCGGCCGGTGGAGGTGGCGCGGGTTTGAACGAGCTTGAGGCCGGTGACGTGACCACCGGTGGAGAGCACTTCGACGGGGGCGGCGTGGAAGATGAACTCGGTGTTGTCGTCTTTGGCGTGCTGATACTCGAAGGCGTAGGCGGACATGTCGGCCTCGCTGCGGCGGTAGATGATCACGGCACGCTCGGCGCCGAGGCGTTTGGCCTGGGTGGCGGCGTCGATGGCGGTGTTGCCGGCGCCGATCACGGCGACGTTGAGACCGGTGGAAATCTGGTCGTGGGGATGCGTGTGGAGCACGGAAATAAACTCGAGGGCGTCCATCACCTCGGGGAGATCTTCGCCGGGGATACGCAGGCGGGCGGCGGCACCGAGGCCCAGACCGATGAAAAGGGCGGCGTGGTCGCGCTCGAGTTCGGCGATGGCGAGATCGCGGCCGACGGTGACGCCGCAGCGGATCTCGACTCCGAGGGATTTCACGAGCTCCACTTCGGCGAGGCTGACCTCGGGCTTCATCTTGTAGTAGGCGATGCCGTAGGTGTTGAGGCCGCCGGCTTGGGGTTGGCGTTCGAAGACGGTGACGCGGTGGCCGAGCTGGGCGAGTTCGGCGGCGCAGGCGAGGCCGGCGGGGCCGGCACCGAGGACGGCGACTTTTTTCCCTGTGGCGGTGGCGGGCGGCGGGAGGACTTTGAGGCCGCGTTGCTCTACGAAGTCGGTGGCGTAGCGTTGGAGGCGGCCGATCTGGATGGGTTGTTCGTCGCGGTCGTCGAGGACGCAGGCGCCTTCGCAGAGGACGGCGGTGGGGCAGACGCGGGCGCAGGAGGCGCCGAGGATATTGGCCGTAAGAATGGTGCGGGCGGCGCCAACCTCATTACCATGGGCGAGTTTCTTGATGAAGGCGGGGATATCGATGCCGGAGGGGCAAGCCATGATGCACGGCGCATCGAAGCAGTAGAGGCAACGGCTGGCCTCGACGCGGGCTTCCTGGGGGCGGAGGGGTGGCTTGAGCTCGGCGAAGTTGGCTGCGAGGGCCGGGGCGGGGAGCAACGGTTGGAGCGGCATAGGATGGGGCTACAGAGCAGATGGCGTGCGCGGGGTGAGCGGGAAGTTGCCAGCAGTTCGCGTAACGTGCTGCGTAGAATTACGACTAAGCGGTTACGAATGCTCCATTGAACGTGCGACGGGGCCGCCTACTTTCCAAGCCGCAAAGCAAACTACCCCGGATGCAGAGCCTACTTCAATCAGTGCGAGAGATGGCGGAGCGCAAGGTCCGCAGGGCGGGAGCGTCGGCCACAACGGCCGAAGAAAGCGGGCGACGTTGAACACGATATTGCGACCGGGGCGCGTGGTCGCCGAACTCAAGGAATTGCGGGAATTCACGGCCGATGAAAACGGTGCGCAGCGAGTGGCGTTTACGCCGCGGTGGGTGCAAACGCGGGCGTGGCTGAAAGCCAAAATCGTAGCGATCCCCGGAGTGGAGACGCACACGGACGCCGCTGGGAATTTTTGGGCGACGCTGCGCGGCGAGAGCGACCGCGAGCTGCTGATCGGGGGGCACATGGACTCGGTGCCGAACGGTGGTTGGCTGGACGGATGCCTCAATGTGTTGGCGGGCGTGGAAATTTTGCGACGGATGCAGACCGAGTTTGCGGGGCGGCCGCCGGTGACGGTGCGGGTGGTCGACTGGGCGGACGAGGAGGGCGCGCGGTTTGGGAAGAGCTTGTTCGGGTCGTCGGCGTGTGCGGGAACGCTGGATATGGCGGAGGCGCGCGGGCTGAAGGATCGCGCGGGGGTGGGACTACCGGAGGCGTTGCGCGAAGTGAGCGTGGATATTGAGCGGGTGAAGGAGAGCGGGCGGGAGCTCGCGAAGGCGGCGGCGTATCTGGAGCTGCACATCGAGCAGGGACCGGTGCTGCTGGATTTGGGACTGGCGCTCGGGGCGGTGTTGGGGACGTTCGGCGTGGAGCGGCATGCGATCACGTTTCGCGGACAGGCGGCGCACTCGGGGAGCACGCCGATGAACCGACGCAAGGATGCGTTGCTGGCGGCGGCAAAGATGAGTTTGGAAATTTACGCGATTGCGGAGCGCAGCGGCGGCGGGGTGTGCACGATCGGTTCGTGCACGACGAAGCCGGGCATCGTGACGAGTGTCGTGGAGGAGTGCCGCATCACGCTCGACCAGCGGCACCTCGATCCGGCGGCGCTCGCGCGGATGTATGCGGAGGCGAAGGCGGCGAGCGAACGGTTTGCGCGGGACGGTGACGTGTGGGTGACGTGGGAGCGGTTGTGGCACATCGCGCCGCGGCCGTTTCATCCCGAGCTGATTGCGCTGTGCGACGAGGCGATCCAGGAAACGTGCGGGACGTCGCACCGATTGCCGTCGGGACCGTTGCACGATGCGGCGGAGATGTGCGGCGCGGGTGTGCCGACGGTGATGGTGTTTGTGCAGAGTCTCCACGGGATCAGCCATAACAAGATCGAGGATACGCGGGAGGACCATCTGGAGTTGAGCGTGCGCGCGCTGGACCGGCTCGCGACGGCTACGATGGCGTGGATCGCCCGGAAAAACTGAGCGCGATGAATTTTTTCACGCTCACAAACTCTCTGGCGCAGGCGTCCATGCCGTTGTTGGACGAGTTGGGGTTGGTGGGCGCGGTGCTGCTGACGATCGCGGGGATCGCTCTGCATCTCTATCGTCATGGGCACCGCATGTCGGTGGAAGAGCGCGTGAAAGACAGTCGCATGACGGAGGAGGAGGCTCGGAGGCAGATCGAGTTTCTGCGGTTGTGGGCGCCGCTCGTGACGCTGCTGGGCGTCGCGCTGCTGGCGCTGGCGATCTATGATCTGATGTGGTGAGGGTTGCTGACGGCGCGAGCAGGGCGAGGCAAGGAGGGCGAAGCTAGAGGCGGAGTGCGCGTTCGATTTCGTCGCAGGCGCCGTGCGTCCCTGACTCGGCTCGCAGGCGGGTGACGATGTCGGCGGAGGCGGACGCTGTCGCGGAATCGGCCAGCAGGGTCGAAAGGGTCGCGGCGCAGGTGGCGGGTGAGAAGCGGCGGCGCGCGAGGGTGCGGCCGACACCGAGGCGCACGATGCGGGCGGCGTTGTCGAATTGGTCGTGGGCGAACGGCACGATGAGCATCGGGCGGCCGGCGCGCAGGGCTTGGGCGGTGGTGCCGACACCGCCTTGGTGAATGATGGCGGCGGCGTGGGGAAAAATAGCGGCGTAGGGAAGATAGTCCCACGCGAGGATCGACGGCGGGAGGTTGGGCGGGGGCGAGTTTTTCCCGAGTAGCAAAATGGCGCGACGGCCGAGGTTTTGGGCGGCCTGCGCGCTGTGGTCGTAGAAATTTTCGGCGAGTTGCACGGCGGCGGAGCCGAGCGTGAAGACGAGGGGCGGTGTGCCGCCGGCGAGAAAGGTGGCGACGGTCGGGGGGAGCGGCGGTGGTGTAGCCGGGGCGGAGGCGGGAGGCGTTTCGTCGAAGAAGCAGAAGCCGGGTTGGCGAGTGTGGGCGGGCCAGTCGGGCTGCGGGGCTTGGAGGAGCGGGGAGAAAAGAGCGAAGTTGAGGTGCGGGGAGTATTTGCCGGCGAAGAGCGGCGAAGGCGTGGGCGGGAGGCTGAGCTCGCGGCGGAGTTTGCGGAGCGGAGCCCACCAAGAGTAGGACGCGGCGCGGGCGAGGCGGAGGATCAGCCGGTTGGCGAACGGGCCGAGTTGTTGCAGCCGGTGGATGAACGCGGGGCCGGGCAGGACTACGGGATCGAAGACGGAGAAAAAGGAAATCGGCGAGAGCGCGAAAAACGCCCACGGCAAACGGAGGCGGGCGGCGACGAGCGGGGCGGCGCAGGCGAGTTCGCTGGCGAGGAGGAAATCGGCGCCGGCGCAGGCGGCCAAGAGGTCGGCATACATGTCACGGATACTGGGATACACCAGCTCGCGCATGAGGTATTCCGAGCCGCGCTGGCCGTCCATCACGCGGGCGACGAGTTCGGGGTTTTCCAGGGAAAGATCGGGACGGACGGGGGCGAAGGGCAGGCCGAGCGCGTTGACTTTGGAGCGGTAGGGCTCGCTGGTAGCGATGACCGCCTCATGGCCGCGGCGGCGGAGTTCGAGCGCGAGGGCGAGGGCAGGATGGAGGTCGCCCAAGGAGCCGAAAGTGGCGAGGACGATGCGGGCCATGGGGGCGGACGGGCGAGGGCGAGGGCGGGAAACGTATCGCCTGCGAGCAGGCTCCTACAACTTGACGGGGGTGCCGGGGCGGGCGGGGGTGAGTTGGGTGGCGCGGATGACGGGGACACCGTTGACGATCACGTCGGAGAAACCGACGGCGTGGTGGTGCGGGTCTTCGTAGGTTGAGGGATCGCTGACGGTGGCGGGATCGAAGATGACGATGTCGGCGATGGCGCCGGGACGAAGTTCGCCGCGGTCGCGGAGGCGGAAGGTTTTCGCGGGGAGCGAGGTCATTTTGCGCACGGCGTCTTCGAGCGTGATGACTTTTTGTTCGCGCACGTAGCGACCGAGGACGCGGGCGTTGTTGCCATAGCCGCGCGGATGGGGGACGGAGTCGTTGAACTTCCGCGGGCCGGCGTCGGAGGCGATCATGGTGAGTGGATGGGCGAGGAAGATCTTGAGATCGGCCTCGCTCATGCCGTGAAAGACGCCTTGGGCACCGCCGCGGGCTTCGATGTCGAGGATGGTCTCGATCTGGTCGTCGAGGGTGTCGGCGCCGCGGAGAATCTTGGCGGCTTGCGCGATGTTTTTTCCGTTGAGGCGTTTGTCGGCGCGGAAGTTTGCGATGACGGCGTAGGAGTAGTCGCCGCGTTTTCCCTTCACGATAAAGTCCTTCATGTCGGCGACCATGGCGGCTTTGGTGGCGGCATCGGCGAGGCGTTCGCGGTAACGTTTGGCGCCGCCTTCGCGGAAACGGGCGTCGATGAGATTGGAGCCGATGCCGGTGCTGGAGGCGGTGTAGACGTATTGGTCCTGAGTGAGGGCGAGGCCCTGGTCGCGGAGGCTGTCGAGGTAGGCGAGGATTTCGTTGGCGCGACCCCAGGCAGTGGGCCCGGAGAGTTTGATGTGGGAAACGTCGGCGCGAATTTTCGCCTCGCGGGCGATGGTCACGACTTCGTCGAGGGCCTCGCGGATCTGCGAATTTTCGTGGCGCATGTGGCTCACGTAGATGCCGTCGTGGGCGGCGGCGGCTTTGGCGAGGGCGACGATCTCGTCGGTTTTGGCGAAGGTGCCGGGCAGGTAGAGGAGGCCAGTGCTGAGGCCAACGGCGCCGTCCTTCATGGCTTGGTCGACGTGGGCGCACATTTTCGCGAGTTCGTCGGCGGTGGGTGGGCGGGCGAAACTGCCGCCCATGACTTGGCCGCGGACGGTGTTGTGGCCGATGAGAGTGGCGACGTTGACGGCGACTTTGGTTTTGACGATTTGGGCGAAGAAATCGCCGACGTTGAGTTTCGATCCGCCGCAGTTGCCGGTGATGATGGTGGTCACGCCCATGCGGAGAAAGTTTTCGGCGATGGGAATCTCGGTGATGTCTTCGGAGTGCGTGTGGACATCGATGAAACCGGGGGCGACGGCGCGGCCGGCGGCGTCGATCTCGGTCTGGGCAGTGGAGCCGGCGGGGAGTTGGCCGACGGCGACGATGCGGTCGGCGCGAATGGCGAGGTCGCCGGAGTAGGCGGGTTTACCGGTGCCGTCGATGAGGGAGGCGCGGCGGATGATGAGATCGAAATCTTCGGCGCGGGCGACGACGCACGCGGTGAGGAGCAGGGCGGTGAAGAGGCGGCGCATGATTGGGGGCGGAGCGTGCAGGAAATGGCGGAAAAGAAAAGGTCCGGGTGCTCGGCTTGACGGCGGAATGGCATTCCGCGGCGAGATCGGGTAGGGCTTCGGGTCTTCCATGAGCCTGATCGCCCAAATCGAGCCGCTGACGCTTCCGACGTATCGGGTCGGCGTCGCTGAAAAGAATCCCGTGTTTTTCGAGAAACGCGTTTATCAAGGCTCGAGCGGGAAGGTTTATCCCGTGCCGTTCATCGACAAGGTCAGCGATGAACCGGAGTCTGTGACTTATCAGTCGGTGCGGCTGGAGAACGAGTTTGTGCGCCTCGTGATGTTGCCGGAGATCGGCGGACGCATTCTGATCGGGCAGGACAAGACGAACGCGGACTACGATTTTTTCTACCGGCAGGATGTGATCAAGCCGGCGCTCGTCGGCCTCGCGGGGCCGTGGATCTCCGGCGGCGTCGAGTTCAATTGGCCGCAGCACCACCGGCCGGGAACGTTTCTGCCGGCGGATGTTTCCATCGAAGAAGAAGCCGACGGGGCGCGCACCGTGTGGATGAGCGAACACGATCCGCTCAACCGCCTCAAAGGTATGCACGGGCTGCGGTTGCGGCCGGGCAGCTCCCTGATCGAGCTACGCGCGCGGCTCTTCAACCGCACGCCGCTCACGCAGTCCTTCCTCTGGTGGGCGAACGTCGCCGCGCGCGTGCACGACCGCTACCAATCGTTCTTCCCGCCCGATGTGCATTACGTGGCCGATCACGCGGTGCGGGCGCAGGCGAGTTTCCCGGCGGCGCGCGAAAGCTACTACGGAGTGCGGTATCAGGACCGGCCGGACGCGAACGACCTGAGTTGGTATAAGAATATTCCAGTGCCGACGAGTTACATGGTCTGCGAGACGGCCGGGAGTTTTTTTGGCGGTTACGATCACGCGGCGCAGGGTGGATTCCTCCACGTGGCCAACCGCCATATCGCGCCCGGCAAGAAGCAATGGACTTGGGGCAATCACGCGTTCGGCTGGGCGTGGGACCGCGAACTCACCGACACCGGCGGTCCCTACGTCGAGCTGATGGCCGGAGTCTACACGGACAACCAACCCGATTTTTCCAATCTGCTGCCCTACGAAACGAAAACGTTTTCTCAATTTTGGTGGCCGATCCAGCAGACCGGGCCGGTGCAGGAAGCCAACGAGCGCGCGGCGCTGCGGCTCGTCGTTGGCGAGGAACGTCGCATCGATCTCGGGGTGCTCGTGTCGGCACCGCTGGTAGGCTCGCGGATCGTGCTCACGGAAGACGGGCGCATCGTCCTCGACGAGCGGCGCGATTTGCGGCCCGGCGCGCCTTTCCGACGGGATGATTTGAGCATGGTGGGCGACCGCGCCGATGCGCTGGTCCTGTGCCTGCACGATGCCGAGGGGCGTGTCGTGGTTCGCTATCAGCCCGCAGCGGAGGTCAGCACGGAGCGGTCGCGCACGGTGGCGACCGAACCGGCTGCACCGACGGACGTCACTTCGGCCGACGAACTGTTTCTGATCGGCGAGCATCTGGAGCTTTACCGGCATCCGACGCGCAGCCCTGCGGACTACTGGGGCGAGGCGCTCCGGCGCGATCCGGGCGACGCGCGGTGCCACCTCGGGCTCGGGAAACGCGCGCTGCGGCGCGGTTTGCTTGAGGAGGCGGGCGAACATTTCGCCGCCGCGATCATGCGATTGACGTCGCGGCATCCGAATCCGGTCACGGGCGAGGCGCACTACCACCTCGGGCTCGTGCGCCGCCGGCAGGGGCGGGAGGCGGAGGCTTACGGACTGCTCTACAAGGCGACGTGGAACTTCGAGTGGCGCGCCGCGGCCTACTACGAATTGGCGACGCTCGACGGCCTGCGCGCCGATTGGCTGAGTGCACTCGCGCACCTCGAAGCGGCGCTCGACACAAATCGCCAGAACAACAAAGCGCGGGTTTTGTCGGCGGCGATTTTGCGGCGACTGGGACGAACCGGCGAGGCCGCGACGACGCTCGCCGCTTTGATGGCGACCGACCCACTCGACCATGGGGGGCGCCATGAACAGGCGTTGTTGAGCGGCGAGTTCGCCGAGTTTATCCGACTCTCGCGCAACGATGCCCAGACGGTGCTCGATGTGGCTTTTGACTACGCAGATGCCGGGCTCTGGGCGGAAGCGATTGCGTTGCTCGAGCGACACCACGTGAACGCGGTGACGCCGGCGGCGGTGCCGAATCCGCTCAGTCGCTCGCAGAGCACCCGCTACGTGCTCGCGTGGCTTCAGGCGCGCGCCGACGCGCCGGCTCCGGTGGTCGCCGCCGCTTTGTCTGCCGCGCGGGCGCAAGGTCCCGACTATTTTTTCCCGTCGCGACTGCACGAGCAGAGCGTGCTGGAGTGGGCGCTCGCGCAACCCGGCGAGGATGCGGTGGCGGCCTTTGGGTTCGGCAACTTTCTCTACGACCGCCAACGCCACGAGGAGGCGATCACCGCGTGGGAAAAATCTGTCGCCGCGGGGGGCGCGTTTGCGACGGTGCACCGCAACCTCGGGATCGCGTATTGGAACGTGCGCCGCGACGGTGCGCGGGCTCGCGCGGCCTACGAACGCGCGCTCGCCCTCGATCCCGCCGACGCGCGCCTCGTTTACGAGTTCGACCAACTGCGCAAGAAACTCAATGAGCCGCCGGCGGCGCGCCGGGCGTTTCTCGAAGCGAATCGGGTGCTCGTGCTTGGGCGTGACGACGCGGCCATCGAACTCGCGTCGCTTTACAATTTGCTTGGGCGTCCGGCCGAGGCCCTCGTGTTGCTGACGGACCGGCGGTTTCATCCATGGGAAGGCGGCGAGGGCGCTGTGCTCCGCCACTATACGGCCGCGCAGCTGCAGCTCGGCCAGCGGGCGCTTGCGGATGGCGACGCCGAGGGAGCGCTTCGGCACTTCGCCGCCGCGATGGATACGCCGCCGAACCTCGGCGAGGCGTATCATCTCCTGCAGGCGAAGGCGGACGTGAATTACTGGCTTGGCCGGGCCTATCGTGCACTCGGGCGCGAGGCCGACGCGGTGAAGCACTTCGAGGCGGCTGCCGCCGAGACGGGTGATCTAGCCGACATGACGGTGACGGCGCACAGCCCGTTGAGCTACTATCGCGGGCGCGCGATGCAGGAACTCGGGCGAGGCGGCGAGGCGGTGGCGCTCTTTGCTGACCTGCGAGATTTTGCGACGGCCCGGTTGCAACGGGTAGCGCGTATCGACTATTTCGCCACATCGCTGCCCGACCTGCTTGTGTTCGAAGAAGATCTGCAAGCGCGGCGCGACGCGGAGAATCACCTGTTGTTGGCGCTGGCCGCCCACGCCCTCGGCGAACCGGTGGTCGCGGCCATGCACCTCGCGCAGACGGGTGCGTTTTCGAATGCCGATTTACGGGCGGCGGATTTGGCGCGCGAACTGGCCCGGGGTTGAGAGTGGCTGCGGTGCTTTGCCGCGGCGTGAACGAGGGAAATGAAAAGGGCCGGTTGTGAGACTGGCCCGGCTTGGGATGCGGGCGGGGGCGCCCGCGCTCCCGGGGGTTACTTCAGGGCGGCCAACTCGGCGGCGATGAGTTCGCGGGTGCGGGACTTTGCGTCGGCGAGGGGGATCTCGCCCTTGTCGAGTTTCGCGAGGAAGGCCTTCTGCGCGAGGTAGTCCTTGTTGGCGACGCCGGCTTTGCTCTGGAGCATGCGCCAGGCTTTGCGGCGTTCTACGGCGAAGAGGACCATCTGGCGCGAGACCGAGTAGTAGTTCGTTTTGCCGTGTTCCTCGGCTTTGATGTAGCACGCGAAGTTCGGGACGAACGAGCGGTGCTTGGGGTCGAAGAAGCGGCGCTGCACGACGTCGTCTTGCGTGATGAACGCGAGTTGGTCGTCGAGGAGCGTGAGCTTGGCGGCGTCTTCGGCCTTGATGGATTTCACGTGCTTCCGGAAGCGGACTTCGGAAATCGCCCAGTGGGCGACGGTGAAATTATACTCGGTGCCGTCGGTGTATTTCGTGCGCCACCAGTCGCGATCGAGCGTCGGGTTGCCCTTGAGGTCGAAGGCTTCCTGCGCGGTTTCGCCGCGGCGCGGATTGAAGGTGAACTCGGGCATGCCGCGGGCGTCGCGCACGAGCTTCGCCTGATCAGCGCTCATGTTGTCGCCGACGCCGTGCTCGGGTTGGCAGGTCGTGTAGGCCTGGAAGAAGGCGGTGCCGCGATACTCGAGGCCGTCGAGGAGGGCTTTGTAGAGTTTCGCGGAGTTGGCCATCGAGACCTGGGCGACGTAGGGCGAGCCGTGGCCGCCGGTGAGAATCTCGGAGACGTTTTTCTTTTCCGTGAGCTTACCCTGCGAGGCGACGCCGAACTGGTTCATGTCGTAGCCGCCGAGCATCGTGGAGGAGTCGGAGTTCTGGCCGCCGGTGTTGGAGTAAACCTGCGTGTCGAGCATGAGCATCTTCACGTTGGGGCGGTTTTGGAGAACGACTTTGGAGACGTTTTGGAAGCCGATGTCGCCGAGGGCGCCGTCGCCACCGATGACCCAGACTTTCGGGAGCTCGCGAATTTCCTGCTCGGTCATCAGCGAATCTTCGAGGTGAGTGAGGGTGAAATACTCGGCTTCGGTGATGACTGGAGTGGCACGGGCATCTTGCCCGTGTTCCGCACCATTCGAACCCACGGGCGAGACGCCCGTGCCACTTCCGAGCAGGGCGTCGGTGAGGCGCTCGGGGACGACGGAGCGGCGGGCGTGGTTCACCATGACGGACTCGGCCATGAGCCACGAGATCGTGGAGCCGTCCTGAAAGAGCGAATTCATCCACGGATATGGATGCGGGTTGGCCGGCGGCGTGGAGCCGTAGACGGTGTTACAACCGGTGCTGGCGCCCATCATCATCACGGACATGCCGTTGGCGCGGCGGCCGTCGACGGCTTGGAGCTCCTTGTGGTTAAACGCGTCCTGCTGGAGCACGGCGACGAGGCCGCTGACGAGCTGGGCGTCGGTGATGGGGCCGTGCTGCGCTTCGTAGGCGGCAATGCGCTGATCGGAATCTTCGTCGCTCTCGCCGCCGAGGCCGACGATGACGTGGGCGTAGGTTTTGCGGAAGAGCGCGTATTCGGTGGTGCTCCGGGCCTGCAGCGCGGCGAGTTTCTCTAGGCCCTCTTTTTCGAGGCGCGTGGCCTTCGCGCGGAGGCGGTCGGCTTTGCGGTGATAGAGCGGGCGCATGTAAGCCTCGGTGACGCTGGCGACGGAGCGGAGCACGCTCTTCTCGCCGCAACCGGCGCAGGCGCCGTCGCCGGAGACGAGGGCCTCGTAGTTGCGACGGACCATGAGGTGATTGCGGAGGGCGGCTTCGCGGGAGCCGGCGGCATCGGCGTCGTTGTAGAGGCCGAGGAATTTTTGCGGAGTGTCGGGGAGGAGGCGCGAGAATACCTGGGCGGTGGTGAGCTCGGCGTTGAGCTCCTCGGTCTCGCGCGTCATGCGGAGGGCGTCGTGATCGCCGCAGACCTGCACGCATTCGCCGCAGCCCTTGCAGAGGTCGGAGACGAAGATGGAGAACAGGCCGCCGCCGCCGGGGGTCTTGGCCTCGAGGGAGCGGTAGATCGCGGGGACGTTTGAGTAGGCGAGGGGGAGCTTATCGACGATGGTGGTGAGCTCGGATTTCGCGCGATCGGAAACGGTGGTGAGGGCCGAGACCTCGGCGCGGATGATGTCTTTGAAGGGGACGTTCGTCTTGGCCTTCACGGACTCGTTCATTTTGGCGCGGGCGCGGGCTTCGAGGCCGGTGAGCTCGGCGCCGAATTTCTGACGCTCGTTCGGATCGGTGACGTAGTTGTTGATCGCGGTCTTGAGGACCGTGACGACGTCCTGCGCGGTGTTGGGCAGCGCGGTGTCGGGACACGCCGTAATGCACTCCATGCACTGCGTGCAGTTTTCGGCGATGTAGACGGGCGTCTCGCGGCGGGCGACGTATTTGGACTGGGTGGCGCCGGAGCCGGCGCCCATGATGCCGACGGACGCGAGGGCGCCGGCGGGCTGGTGGTAGCCGAGGCCGGCGCGGAACTCGGAGTCGAATTTCGCGAGCGTTTGCAACGGCGCGCGGGCGACCTGGGCGGCGGGCATGGCGATGCTGCCGCAACCGGAAGAGCCGCAACCGGCGGTTGGCGGGAAGTTGTGCTCACCGATGGGGGCGAGCATCGGGTTGCGCATCGAGGAACGATCGGGATCGGAGGCGGCGCCGTATTTGATTTCCACTACGCGGGCCCAGCCCTCGTTCATGACGGTCATGTTCGACGTGACGACGGCGTCGCCGAAGCGGCCGAATTTTTTCACGTATTGCTTGTGGACGACGCTCTGGAACTGCTCCTCGGAGATGCCGAAGGTCTGGAGAAACGGCGAGACGCGGAAGAAGGCGCCGAGGAAGGAATTGCCCTGCATGCGGAGCTGAAGCTCGGTCTGGTTCGTGGCTTTGCGGGCGATGTCGAAGCCGGGGAGAATGAAGACGCGGATTTTGTTTTCCTCCACGAAGCGGCGGTATTTCGCGGGGATGCGCTGCCAGGCGACCTCGGGAGTGTCGCTCGATTCCCAGACGAGGGCGCCGCCTTTTTTCAGGCCGTCGAGGGGATTGGTGTGCGTGAAGGCCTTCGGGTCGCAGCAGAGGACGACGTCGACGTGGTTGAGCTCGCAGTTAACCTTGATGCGCTCGGGGGCGACGGTGAGGTAGTAGTTGGTGGGCGCGCCTTTTTTCTCGGAGCCGTATTTCGGGTTGGCCATCACGTTGATCTTTTCAACGAGTTCGCCGTCGGCGTCGTAGGTGGGATTCGTTTCGGAAATAAATTTGCCGAAGTCGCCGATGATGGAGCCGAGGTTCTTGCCGGTGGTGATCATGCCCCAGCCGCCGATGGAGTGGAAACGGACGGCGATGGCTTTGTCGGGGAGGAGCGACGGCGTGTCTTTGCTGACGACGGCGTAGGGGTGATCGGGGCCGAGGACGAAGAACGTCTCGCCGTCGGCTGCGGTGCGGCCGTCTTTGCGGGCGGTGGCGCCGGTGGCGAATTCGTAGGCGCCGAGGGAATGCTCGGGGCGGAAATCGCGGGAGCCGAGGCCGTAGGCGCCGCGGAAGAGGCGGGGTGTTTCGTCGGGAGTGAGAGCGGGAAGGGAGGAAATCACGGGCGGGACGCCCGTGCCACTCGGACTAGAACTCACGGGCGGGACGCCCGTGCCACGGGAGAATTTCGCGGCTTCGGCGGCTTTGCCGAGAGTGGCGCGGATTTCGCGGGCGAGGGGATTGTCGCCGGCCATGCCTTCGTCGGTGCGCTCGAGGATGATGACGTTTTTCTTGCCGCGGAGGGCCTCGATGACGGCGGCCTCGGGGAAGGGGCGAATGACGTTGATGTGGATGGAGCCGACCTTGGCGTTGCGCTGTTCGCGGAGGTAGTCGCAGGCGGCCTCGATGTTGTCGGCGGCGCAGCCGAGGGAAATGAAGACGGTGTCGGCGTCGGCGGTTTTGTATTCCGAGAGGAAACCGTAGGTGCGGCCGGTGAGTTTGCCGAAATCGGCGTAGGACTCGGCGAGCATGCCGAGGATGTGCTCGTTGAAATTATTCCGGCGCGCGACGACGCCGTTCATGTGGTGCTCCTGGTTTTGGACGGGCCCGAGGAGGACGGGGTTCTTGAGATCCATCATCTGCGGAACGCGGCGGCGGGTGGGGCCGAAGAGCTCGCGCTGGGCAGGGGTGGGGCACGGGATCTGATCGTCGACGGCGCCGAGGAATTCGCGGAGGAACTCGGCCTCGGGGGCGAGATACATGCGCTCGCTGTGGGTCGTGAGCATGCCGTCCTGGATGTTCATGCCGGGGTTGAGCGAGAGCTCGGTGACGCGGCGGAGAATGATGGCTTGGTCGGCGGCCTGCTGGGCGTCGCGCGACATGAGCATGGTCCAACCGGTATCAAGGGCGGCGTAGAAATCGTCGTGGCCGCAGTGGACGTTGAGCGCGTGTTTGGTGAGGGCGCGGGCGCCGATCTCGAGGACCATGGTCGAGAGTTTGCCGGGCGCGTGGTAATACTGCTCCATCGCGTAGACGATGCCCTGGCCGGAGGTGAAGTTGACGGTGCGGCGGCCGGTGACGGCGTAGGCGGTGGCGCCGCCCTGCGCGGCGTGCTCGCCCTCGGTCTCGACGGCGACTTTCTGGTGGCCCCAGACGTTCAACTCACCTTGGGCGTAGGACTGCTGGTAAATTTCGCCGCCCTCGGTAGATGGAGTTATCGGGTAAAACACACCGCCCTCGGTGATGCGCGTCTCGACGTATTGGGTGACGAGGTAATTGCCGTTACAGGTGACGCGGAAGCCGGGGTATTTCGGCTTGGCGCGAGCAGCGGCAGACGATTGCGACACGGGGTTGGATTCACCGTTGGCGGGATGGCTCATGAGGGGGAGGGGACGGGTGGGGGTGGAAAAAACGGAACCGAAAGCAAAGACGAAAGAACGGCGCGGCAGAACCGCAGGAACGCGGGCGAGTCAGGCGGCTTTTCCGGGCGGTGCAAAAGGAAAAGCTGCGCATTCGTTGCGACACCCAAAATGTTACGCGGGCGACACGGTGCCCGGTGGCGTTCGCCACGCGACTGGATCGGCGGCGACGTGACGGGCGAGGCACTGACCGAGCTCGGCGAGGGTGGGCGGTTTACGCAGCACGTCGCGCACGCCGGACGCGAGGATGGCGGCCTGGCGATCAGGTTCGACGTAGCCGGTGAGCATCACGACGGGGAGATCGGGGCGGACGGCGAGGAGTTGTTCGGCGAGCGCATCGCCGGCGATTTCGGGCATGGCGAGATCGACGAGGGCGAGGGCGAATTCGGCAGGCTGGGCGGTGAAAAGCTGGAGCGCGCGGGTCGGCGACGTGATGCGCAGGACTTTGTAGCCGAGGTTGGCGACGAGGCGCTCGATCGCGAAACCGCTCAGCTCATCGTCGTCGACAAACAGGAGGCGTTGGCCCTGGCCGCGGGGAATCGTGTCGAGAGCCGGCGCGGTTGACGGGAGTTCGGGACCGACGATGGCGGGAAAGTAGAGTTGGAAGGTGGTGCCGACGCCGAGCGTGCTTTGCACGGTGATCGCTCCTTGGTGGGCGAGCATGATGCCGTGGACGACGGCGAGGCCGAGGCCGGTGCCTTTGCCGACTTCTTTGGTCGTGAAAAACGGTTCGAAGATATGCTGGAGCGTGGCGGCGCCCATGCCGCTGCCCGTGTCGGAGACGGAAAGGCGGACGTAGGGGCCGGGCAAGAGATCGGGGTGGCCGGCGGCTTCGGCCGGGGTCACCGTGTGGGATTCGAGGGTGACGAGAATGCGGCCGCCTTTGGGAGGGAGCGCGTGCCAGGCGTTGGTGCAGAGGTTCATCACGAGTTGGTGAACCTGCGTGGCATCGGCGAGAACGGGGGAGGTCGTGGGGTCGAGGTGACGCCCGAGTTCGACCATGGCGGGCAACGTGGAGCGGAGGAGTTGCAGGGCCTCGGAGATTTCGTGGTGGAGTCGGTGAGGAACGCGATCTGTGGACGAGGAGCGGCTGAACGTGAGGATTTGGCGGACGAGTTCGCGAGCGCGCTGGCCGGAGCGAAGGATGTAGTCGAGATAGTCGTGGGCGCTGTGACCGGGCGGGAGCGCGAGGCGGGTGAGATCGGTGAAGCCGAGGATGCCGGTGAGGATATTGTTGAAATCGTGGGCGATGCCGCCGGCGAGGGTGCCGAGGGATTCCATTTTCTGGGCGTGGCGCAGTTGATCTTCGAATTTGGCGCGGTCCGCCTCGGCGCGGCGGCGGGCGGTGATATCGCGGAAGCTCCACACCCGGCCCGAGGGCTCGTCGCCGATGAGTTGGGGGCGGGAGTAGCATTCGTAGATGCGGCCGTCCTCGCAGGTGAGGTTGGCGAGGACCTCGCCGTCGGAATCCGGAGCGAGTTCGCCGAGGTTGACGGGCAGGTTGTCGGGCTCGACGAGCTGGCGGCGGATGAGGTCGGGAATGGAGTCGTGGTCGGCGGCGGCCAAGTTGGCGGGCAGGCGCCACATGCCGGCGAAGATGCCGTTGTAGGTGGCGAAACGACCGTCGGCATTCACGACGAGGATGCCGTCGGCGGTCGACTCGAGGGTGGCACGCAGCAGCGCGAGGGAGGCGTCGCGGGCGAGTTCCGAGGCTTTGCGTTCGGTAATATCGAGGAGCGTGTTGAGGCTGTAGGGGCGGCCGGCGATCGTGATCAGGGCGGCGCTGAAGAGCACTGTGGCGGTGCTCCCGTCGTGGTGCCGGAAACGGGTTTCGAAATTATGCACGGCACCGTCGCGGCGCATCCGTTCGTAGAACTGCGCGCGGTCCGCGAGATCGGCCCAGAGGCCGAGCTCGATCGCGGTGCGGCCGAGGATTTCGGTGCGGGGGCGCTGCCAGATCGCGACGACGGCATCGTTGGCGGAGATGACGCGGCCGGAAGGATATTCGGCGAGGGCGATGGGGACGGGACTGCGGTCGAAGACCTGGCGGAAGCGTTCTTCCGATTCGCGGAGGGCCACTTCGGCGCGTTTGCGGTCGGTGATGTCCTCCAGGGTATTCAGGCTGTAGGGTTGGCCCGCGATCGTGACGGTGCAGCCATGGCAAATGACGGGAAATATGGTGCCGTCGCTGCGGCGCATGCGTGTCTCGAAATTGCGGACGGAGCCCTGGGTGCGGACGACGTCGAGGTAGCGGAGACGTTCGTCCGCATCGACCCAGAGGCCGAGTTCGGGCGAGGTTTTGCCGATCACCTGGTCGCGGGTGTAGCCGAACGTGGACAGGCCGACGGCGTTGAACTCGACCAGGATGCCCTCGGGGAGGGAAGCGAGGATGTTGATGACGGGACTTTGGTCGAAGGCGGCGCGAGCGCGGGCTTCGCTTTCGCGGAGAGCGACGGTGCGGTCGGCGGCTTCGCGGAGGGCGGACTCGCGGATGCCGGCGTTGTGGAGCACGAGCGCGGCCATTTGGGCGAGCAGCGTGCAGTGGGCGCGGTCATCCTCGGTGAAGTTGTCGCCGGGCGCGGTGCGACCGAGGGAGAGGACGCCGACGCAGGCTTCGCCGAGCAGAATGGGAATGATGGCGACGGCGTGGGTGGTGAGGTTCTCGTAGTAAGAGCGGTGATCAGGGGAGTCGGCGTAGTCTGCGAGGACGACGGGCTGGTGGGAATCGTGGGCGCGCCACGAGAGCGGAGCATCAGTGCGACCGAGGTGCGAGGGCCCGGCGAAGATGTCGCCGTGGGTGTGGGCGCAGATGACGAGGTGTTCGCCTTCGCGGAGGAGAAGTTCGCCGAAGGGAGCGCGCAGGAGGGCGGTGGCGTGGCCAATGAGGCTTTGGAAAACGTCTTTGAGTTCGCGGCGGGCGAGCAGATTGAGCGTGGTCTGCTGGAGGGTGGCGAGGAAGTCTTTCTGGCGGAGGAGCTGGGCCTCGGCGTGTTTGCGGGCGGTGATGTCGGTGACGGTCCCGATCAGGCGGGTGGCACGGCCGGCGGCATCGCGGCTAACGACGCGGCCGGAGCTGAGAACCCAGACCCATTCGCCTGTGGCGTGGCGGATGCGTTGTTCGGAGCGGAAGTCGGGGCTTTTTCCATCGAGGCAGCGGCGGACTTGGCGATAGGCGCGGGAGAGGTCAGCGGGGTGGATGTTGCGGAGGAATTGGTTGCCGGGCAGCACGGTGGGGCGGGCGGGGCCGCCGAATATGTGCGACCAGCGGGCGTCGAGGTGAAGGGCGTTGCCGGCGAGGTCGTGGTCCCAAGTGCAGGTGCGGGCGGCTTCAAGGGTGAGTTCGAGGCGGCTGCGGTAGGAGAAGAGCTCGGCCTCGGTTTTCTTGCGATCAGTGATGTCGGTCTCGATCGCGATGTAGTTGGTGATCGTGCCGTCGGGGCCGGTGACCGGTTGCGTGGCGATTTCGAGCCAGTAGGTGTGGCCGTCCTTGGCATAGTTGAGGAGCTGGACGCGAAAGCCCTGGCCGGCCAGGAGGCACGTGCGCATGTGGGCGATGGTGGCCGGATCGCTGTCGGGGCCTTGTAGAAAACTGCCGGGTTTGCGGCCTTTCGCTTCGGCGAGGGTGTAGCCGGTGATGCGGGTGAAGGCGGGGTTGGCCCATTCGATGCTGCCGGAGGCATCGGTGATCACCGCGATGTTGGAGGTGTGTTCGGCGATGAGGGCGAGGCGGCGGATATCGGCTTCGGCAGCGCTGCGGAGTTCCAATTCTTCGGCGAGTTCGGAGGTGCGCAGCGCGACTTCGGCTTCGAGACCGGTGTTGGCGTAACGGAGTTCGGACTGGGATTGGGCGAGCTTGGCGTAGGTGCGATCGAGGCGCGTCGCCATGTCGAAGAAGCCGGCCCACAGGCGGTTGGTTTCATCGATGCGGCCGATCACGGGCGGGGGGCGCGGCGAAACCGCGGCGCCGAGGGAGAATTGGTTGATGGAGGCCGCGAGGGCTTCGAGAGGGGCGGTGAGGTGGGTGGCGACGCGGCGGCTGAGGCCGTAGGCGACGAGGGAGGCGATGACGGCGGCGAAGGCGGCGTTGCGCCAGTAGGAGCGCGTGTCGGCAAAGGCGACGGACTTGTCCTGCAGGACGACGACAGACCACGTAGCGGTGTCGGCGGAGACCTTGACGTCTAGGTGAGCGAGCAGTTGCGCGGCGGGATTTTCGGCGGTGGCCGTGGTCTCGCCGAGGCTGGGGGCGGCGCCGATGGGGCCGGGAGCGCGAAGGAAATGCGGTTCGGTGGGGACGGACAGCGAGGGGTAGCGTGCGGGATTGCTGGAGAAAACGACGTGCCGGCCGGCGTCGAGCACGACGATGTCCAGCGAATCGGCCGACTCATCGGCGGCGCAGAGTTGGCGGAGGCGGGTGAGATCGAGGGAGCCTTCGACCACGGCGGTGACGGTGCCGCCCGCATCGCGGATCGGAGCGCTGAGGGCGACGACGGGGTCGCGGCCGAAACCGTGCCCGCGAAAGGCCTGCGAGAGGTAGGGGCGGCCGGTGGTGAGGGGTTGTTGGAAATAGTCGCGGTCGGCGATGCTCAGATCGGCGGGAGCGTAGAGGCTACCGGCGGCGGGGCGCACCGGGGACACGGCGAGCAGCCGGCCCTCGCGGTCGGCGGCGACCATGGTGATGAAGCCAGGATAAGCGGTATGGGTGACCGCCAGCCCCAGGGCGACGTGAGGGGAGGTGAAATCGCGGTCGGTCTCGATCAGGCCGGCGAGGGCGGCGATCGCCTGTCGGTGTTGGAGGACGTGGGCGCCGACGCGTTGGCCGACCGATTGCGCGACTTGGGCCAAAGCGTTTTCGGCCGCAGCACGGGTGCGGTGAGTGAGCATGGCGCCGTAAACCAAGGCCACCGTGAGCAGGGGGACAGTGGCGACGAGTCCGAAGCGCGTGAGGATGACGCGCCGGATGGAGCGCGCAGGTGAGTCGTGGGAAAGTTGATCGGCAGGTGGAGCGGCCACGGCGGGAAAACCTCGTTGATATCGGTGCGTTTTCGACGGGGGAGACGGCGATCTGGATTGTCGAGGACGGTAGTAGTTTTGCGCCTAGGGTGAGCGGTGAATCGCAAGAAATGCGCGTTGCGGGTGGCGCGGGGGGCAACGGAGGGGAGGGCGGAGTTGACGGGCATGGGGCGGGGCATTGGCGTGGACGGATGGCGAATGCGGACAACTGGCGGCGGCAGGTGCGGACGATCCGCGGGGTGATGGGGGTGTGCCATCTGCTCGTGGAACCGGACGGGCGCGGTGCGGTGTTGCTCGATACGGGACTCGTCGGCGAGCAAGGGCAGATCCGGCGCGCGGTGCGGCGGCTGGGACTGGAGCCGCAGGACGTGCGGGCGATTTTGCTCACACATGGGCATCTCGATCACGCGGGGAATCTCGCGTGGGCGCAGGCATGGAGCGGCGCGAAAATTTACGCGCATGCGGCGGAGCAGGCGCACATCGACGGGACGTTTCCGTATCGCGGCGTGAACCGCTGGTGCGGGCGGCTGGAGCGGGCGGGGCGGGCGCTGCTCGGCGTCGGCGCGCCGGCCAAGATCGATGTGACCATCGCGGATGGCGATGAGCTGCCGTGGTGGGGCGGGCTGCGCGTGGTGCATCTGCCGGGGCACACGCTCGGGCACTGCGGATTCTACAGCGCGCGACACGACGTGCTGTTCAGCGGGGATTTGTTCGCGAGCTACTTTTTCAAGGTGCACTTGCCACCGCCGATTTTAAACAGCGCGCCGGAATTGATTCCGGCGAGTTTGGAAAAAGCGCGGGCGCTCGGCGCGCGATTTGTGGTGCCGCAACACTACGATGTGCTCGACGGCGCCGTGCACCGGAGGCGGTTTGACGCGTTGCTGGAGCGGCGGGCGCGGCGGCGGAGTGAACGGGCGCGGGTGGCGGTGTAGGCGAGGTCAGCTGACGGCCACGCGGGTGCGGCGATCGGAGGCGGACGGGGGGGCGACCGCGTGGTCGCGGGCGGGGTCGAATTTACGGCGACCGCCGGGCCTGGCTTCGCCACGGAGGCCGCGAGGATCGGTTTGGCGTTTGCCGCCGACGTTGCGCAACAGTTGGCCGACGACGTCGCTGATGTCGTTGGCGTGAGAGTGGAGTTCGGCGGCTGCGGAGGCGGATTCCTCGGCGGCGGCGGCGTTTTGCTGGGTGATCTTGTCCATCTCCGAGACGGCGGTGTTGAGCTGGGCGAGGCCGGAGCTCTGCTCGGCGGACGCGGTGGCGACTTCGGCGACGAGGGCGTCGAGCTGGCGGACTTGGCGCTGGATGTTTTCGAAGTGGCGGGCGACGTCGGTGCTGATCGTGACGCCATCGGTGCTCTTGGCGACGGAGTCCTCGATCTTGGTGGCAGTCTCCTTGGCGGCGGCGGCGGAGCGTTGGGCGAGGGCGCGAACTTCTTCGGCGACGACGGCGAAACCCATGCCGGCCTCGCCGGCGCGGGCGGCTTCGACGGCGGCGTTGAGGGCGAGGATGTTCGTCTGAAACGCGATCTCGTCGATGGTCTTGAGGATCTTCGTGATGTCGGTGCTGGCGGCCTTGATGCCTTCCATCGCGGTTTGCATGGCGGCCATGCGGGCGGCGCCGGCATCGGCGGTTTGGCGGGCTTCGGCGGAAAGGTTCTTGGCCTGGCCGGCGGACTCGGCGTTGCGCTTGGTCATGGAGGCGACCTCTTCGAGGGAAGCGGCCGTTTCCTCAAGCGAGGCGGCCTGCGTGCTGGCGCCGTCGGCGAGCGTGGAGGAGGAGCGGGTGATCTGGGCGGCGAAATTGGTGTTTTGCGCGCTGGCCTCGATCAAGGTTTCGGAGGCGTGAAAGAGTTGGCTCATGATGCCGCGGCCGACGAGGGTGCCGATGATGGCGCTAACGGCGACGAGGAGGAGGCCGCCGGCGATGAGGTAGCGGCGGATCAGGACTTGCAGATCGGCGGCGGACTGGAGAGAGGCGTTGAAGTGGGCAATTTGGTCTTCGGCGAATGGATCGAGCGCTTTGTGCAGGCGGTCCGCGGCGTCGTCGAATGGCTCCATCAGCGCGTTGCCCTCCGCGGTGCCCTTCGTGATGAAGGCGGTGGCCATCGTGCGACCGCTGACGCAGAAGGCTTCAACGGCGCTGCGGATGGCATCGAGACGCTGAGTCATCGCGGTGTCGTGATCGCGTTCGGCGACGATGCGGAAACGGTCGAGGCCTTTGAAGATGGTGTCGCGACGAGCGTCGGCATCGGCAAATTTCTCCTTCATCTCCTCCTGTTTTCGGGTGGCGGAAAGATCGGTGAAATCGTCCTGAATGCCGGCGACTTCGTTTTGCAGGGTGCGCGCGAGATCGGCGAGCGGCGCGGTCTCGGTGGTGGCCTGCCGGATCGAGTGGAGGACGGGTTCCGAGCCGAGATAGGAAGCCACAATTGCAATCACGAGGCCCGCAAGCGGGATGCCGGTGAGCAGCATGAGGCGGCGATTGAGGGCGAAACGAGAGGTCGTTTGACCGGAGGCGGCGGCGGGAGATGACATGGTAGGAGGACGCGTGAAATTCTGCTGCGGGCTGCGCCGAGGCGGAGTCGGCGGAACCTGCGACGATGGGCGTTCTCAACAAACATTCGGCCGGGCGCGCGAAAACTTAAGGGGCGAAGCAGAAGGACGGGGGCGCCGCCGCCGTTTTCCCCGCGACGAGGGGACGGGCCGTGCGGGGCTCAGCGCGCGAGGGCGGAGGCGAGGGCGCGGGCGAGCTGGTCGCGGGAGACGGGTTTGTTCAGGACGGCGTGGGCGATGCCACGGTCGACGATGCGCTGCCGGGCGTTTTCGAGGAAGCCGCTGGCGACGACGATGGGGAGGCCGGGGCGGATTTCGGCGAGGTGGCCGATGAGTTCTTCGCCGTTCATGCCGGGCATCGCCAAATCGGAGACGACGAGATCGTAGCTCGACGGGGCGGCGGCGAAACGGGCGAGGGCTTCCTCGGGGCGCGTGCAACGCGTGACGGCGTAGCCGAGGCTCTCGACGAGTTTTTCGATGACGAAGCCGCTGACGGCGTCGTCGTCGACGACGAGCACGCGTTCGCCGTGGCCGCGGGGAATCTCGGTGGGCGGAGGAGGGGGCGGGGCGGGCTCGGGGGCGACGGCGGGGAAAAAAATCGCGAAGGTGGAGCCGGCGCCGACGGCGGTCTGGACGGTGATGGCGGCTTCGTGGGATTTGACGATGCCGTGGACGACGGCGAGGCCGAGGCCGGTGCCGGCACCGGTTTCCTTGGTGGTGAAGAACGGCTCGAAAATGTGGTCGAGCGTGGCGGCATCCATGCCGGAGCCGTTGTCGGTGACGGTGAGGCGCACGGCGGGGCCGGCACGGAAATCGGCGAGGGTGGCGGCTTGCTCCGAGGTGACCGTGACGGCCGTAAGTTCGACGGTGATACGGCCACCGCGGACGGGGAGGGCTTGGGCGGCGTTCGTGCAGAGATTGAGGATGACCTGGTGAATCTGCGTGGCATCGGCGCGGACCGTGGGCGCATCGGCGGCGAGGCGGGATTCGAGTTCGACCATCGCGGGGAGCGTGGAGCGGAGCAGGCGCAGCGCTTCGGCGACGACGAGATCGAGGCGCTGCGGGGTGCGGGCGCCCTCGGTTTTCCGACTGAAGGTAAGGATTTGGCGGACGAGCTCGCGGGCGCGTTGGGAGGAGGCGGCGATGCGGTCGAGCCACGTGTGCACGGGGTGGTCGGCGGGCAATTCGAGGCGGGCGAGGTCGATGAAGCCGAAGGTGCCGTTGAGGATGTTGTTAAAATCGTGGGCGATGCCGCCGGCGAGGGTGCCGAGGGACTCCATCTTCCGGCTTTGGCGCAGTTGGTCTTCGATTTTTTTCTGCTCTTCTTCGGCGCGCTTCAGGTTGCTGACGTCGGTGATGGTGCCGACGTAGCCGGCGAGGGTGCCGTCGGGGTGGCGTTGGGCGCGGGATTGGCCGACGAGCCAGGTGACCGTGCCATCGGGGCGGATGAAGCGGAATTCGGCGGCGGAGGATTCGCCGTCGCGCACGGCTTCGCCCCACGCAGCGGCCACGCGGGGGCGGTCGTCGGGATGGAGGGCCAGTTTCCAACCGTCGCCGAGGGCTTGCTCGGGCGTGAGGCCGGCGATCTCGCACCAGCGGCGGTTGACGAAGGTGGTGCGGCCGGTGGGATCGGAGCTGAAAATGCCGACGGGAGACACTTCGGCGAGGACGCGGAAGCGCTCTTCGCTCTGGCGGAGGGCAGCATCGGCGGCGAGGCGTTCGGTGATGTCGCGAAAACTCCAGACACGGCCGGCGGGACGGTTGGCGACGACCTGGGGGTGGGAGTAGCGTTCGAAGACGCGGCCATCGCGGCAGTGGAGCACATCGAAGACTTCTTCGTCGGAGCCGGAGTAGAGGTCGCGGAGGGCGGAGAGGAAGCGTTCGGGCGAGACGAGTTGATCGAGGATCTGGCGGATCAGCGGGGCCTCGTCGTCGGGGGAAAACGGGACGCGGGCGTCGAGGCGCCACATCTCGGCGAAATTGCGGTTGAAGGTGTCGATGCGGCCGCGGGCGTTGACGACGAGGATGCCGTCGGCGGTGGACTCGAGGGTGGCGCGCATGAGCGCGAGGGAGCGGTCGCGGGCGGCTTCGGAGAGTTTGCGCGCCGTGATATCGAAGATGGAGGCGAGGCTGTAGGGCTGGCCGGCGAGCGTGACGAGGCTGCCGCTCCAGAGGACGAGGAAGGTCTCGCCGTTTTTGCGGCGCATCTCGGCTTCGAATTCGTGGGCGTAGCCGTGAGTCTGGAGTTGGGCGACGTAGGCGTCGCGGTCGGCGGGGTTGACCCAGACGTTGAGCTCGCGGGTGGTGCGGCCGATGATTTCTTCGCGGGTGAAGCCGAAGAAACCGAGGGCGGTGGCATTCAGTTCGGTGATGGTGCCGGCCGGGAGGGCAAAGAGACCAATCCCAATCGGACTGCGGTCGAAAAGTGCGCGGAAACGCTCCTCGCTTTCGCGAAGGGCGGCGGTGCGGAGTTCGGCGTCACGCAGAGCCTCTTCGAGGAGGCCGGTGTGATGAAGGACGAGCGCGGCCATGCGGGCGAGGAGGAGGCCTTCCTGCACGTCTTCGGTGGAAAAGGGAGTGTCGGGTTTTTCGCGGGCCGTGCCCAGAACGCCGATACACCGGTCGCCGCGCACGATGGGAAAGACGGCGAGGGCGTGGATGCCGCGGGCGCGGTAGACGCTGCGGGCGTCGGGATCGGTGGCGTAGTCGTCGACGACAACGGGCGCGAGGGAATCGACGGCGCGCCAGGAGACGGCGCGATCGGTGCGGCGCACGCGGTCGCCGAGGAGGTAGTCGCGGCCGGAGGAAAAGGCGCGGACGACGAGGTCGTCGTTTTCGAGGAGGGAAATCTCGACGTGGGGCGAACGCAGGAGGGCCGAGGCGCGGGCGGCGAGAGCTTGGAGGAGTTCGGCGACGTTGCGACGGCCGACGAGTTCGAGGGTGGTCTGGTTGAGGGCTGCGAGAAACTCGACCTGGCGGCGCACGGCGTCTTCGGCTTCGTGGCGGGCGGTGACATCGGTGATGACGCCGTCCCAGATGATGCGGCTGTCGTCGGTGCGGCGGGGTTGGGTGCGGAAGCTGACCCAGCGCAGGGTGCCATCGGAATTCCGGACGCGAGCATCGTGGCGGAAGGGGGTGAGATCGCGCTGCGAGACGTGGCGCGCGGCAGTCATCGACGCGACGTCATCGGGATGGAGGCGAGAATTCAGCCACGCGATGCCGATGGGGAGAGTCGAGGGGAGGGCGCCGAAAAGAAACGCGGCGCCGCGACCGAGATAGGTGATGACTTGGTGGCTCTCGGCGGTGACGACAAATTGGTAGAGCGTGCCCTCGGTGAAATTTTCGGCGAGGAGCTCAAGGTCGCGGTCGCGCGGCCGGGTGGGCTCGGCGCCGGAAGGCGCAGGCGCGGATGATCCGGGAGGAGTCATCGCGGCGCGGAAGCCAGGTAGGGGGCGCGTTCCATGGCCCCGAGTGGTAGCGATTACGCAGCAGGTGAAAAGCCCGAAGGTTCGCGTAGACTACGCACGCTGAATGGCGAACGACCGGGCGAGCGGGACGGCGGTGGGCAAACCGCCGGTCTGTGGAGCAGGCGGCTAGAACTATTTGAAAAACTCGCCGTTGGAGGATATCGAGGAGATGGGTTCGCGGGTGGGCGACGGTGACGCGACGCGGCCGGACGGGCGTGCGGCGGGTTGGCCGGAGCTGCGAGGAGCGGCGGGTCCGGTAGCACGGGCTGGAGCGGGCGCGACCGAAGACGGCGCGGCGTGCGTATCAATCTTGCGGCGACCGCCGGAGCGCGGGGCACCGGCGAGGCCGACGGGGTCGTTTTCCCGGCGACCGCCGATCAGGGTGAGCAGGCCGCCGACGACGCGGGTGAGTTTTTCGGCCTCGCTGTTGAGTTCGACGGCGCTGGAGGCGCTCTCTTCGGCGGTGGCGGCGTTGGACTGAGTGATCTTGTCCATCTCGGCGACGGCGGTGTTCACCTGAGAAATGCCTTCGCTCTGCTCGCGGGAAGCGCCGGCGATATCGTTGACGAGTCCGTCGAGGGTGCGGATCTGCTGCTGAATGGAAGCGAAACTCTTGGTGACATCGGCGCTGATGGCGGCGCCGACCTGGCTCTTGGCGACGGAGTCTTCGATCTTGGTGGCGGTTTCCTTGGCGGCGGCGGCGGAGCGTTGGGCGAGGGCGCGGACTTCTTCGGCGACGACGGCGAACCCCATCCCGGCTTCGCCCGCGCGGGCGGCTTCGACGGCGGCGTTGAGCGCGAGGATGTTCGTCTGAAACGCGATCTCGTCGATCGTCTTCAGAATCTTCGTGATGTCGGTGCTGGCGGCGGAAATATCGTTCATCGCGGTCTGCATCGCGGCCATGCGGGCGGCGCCGGCGTCGGCGGATTCGCGGGCGGCGACGGCGGCTTCTTTGGCGTGCTGGGCGTGGTCGGCGTTGCGTTTCGTCATGCTCGACATCTCCTCGATGGAAGCGGCGGTCTCTTCGAGCGAAGCGGCCTGTTGGGTGGCGCCGTCGGCGAGGGAATTGCCGGCGGAGGACACTTGGGCGGTGGTCGCGGCGACCTGTTCGCCTCCTTCGCGGATCTGTTCCAGAGCGACAAAGATGGGGCGCGAGAGCGAGCGACCGAGCCAGACGGCGGCGGCGGCGAGGCCGAGGAGGCTGAAGCCGATCACAAGATACGCCTGGGTCTTGGCGGAGCGGACGGTGGCTTCGCCCTCGACAACGCCGACGCGGGTGAGGGCCGACCATTTCAAACCGGGGAAGCCGAGGGCGCCCTGCGAGTGGGCGAAGCCGGCGACCTGCATGACGCCTTTGTGGGCATGGACGGAGTGATTGTTGCCGGACTCGCCTTTGACGGCGCGTTGGGCGGCCTCGACGCCTTTTTCGACGAGGTTCAGTTTGAGGATCACGCTGCGGTCGTGGACGACCTGCGTGCTGCCGCTGGTGGTGGGATCGTAGTCGATGAGGACGCGGCCGGTGGCGTCGAGAAGGGTGAATTCGGCGGAGGGCATGCCGCGGCGTTTGAAGTCGGCGTAGGCAGACTGCACAATTTCTTCGACGAAGGAGAACGTGGCGCGGTTGGTCCAGACACCGACAACTTTGCCGGAGGCATCGCGAATCGGCGCGGAAAACGAGAGCACGAGACCGTCGCCCCCGGTGACCTTGGCGACATCGGCATCAAAGTAGAGATCCTGCACGTGGGTGCCGTCGAGGGTGGGGCTCTTGAGGAAATCGCCGGCGACGGTGGCTTTGAACCAAGGGGCGTCTTTATAGTTTTCCTTGTAGAGCCAGGCGGTGTCGAGGGGTTTGCCGGCGGCATCGACATCGTTGACGGCGATGACGCGGCCGGAGAGGTCAACGGCGATCGTGAGCGGGTAGAGACCGTAGAGTTTCACGTAGCCGTTCATCGCGAGGGCGACGGGATTTTCCTTCGAGCCGACTTTATACCAGTCGCCGGTGGCGGCGAGGGCTTGGTTGAGCCCAAAGGCCTGCACATCGCCGTAGCGCTCGAAGAGATTGCGGTCGACGGTGTCGATCATCGCCTGACTGGTGCCGCGGAAAGAATCGGCGACGGAGTCGTTCATGCGATCGAGGGCGCGGAACGAGAACACCGCGATGGCAATCAGCGGGAGCGTGCCGAGGGCGAGGAACGCAATGACGAGTTTGCCGGTGAGGCCGAGGGAGGAGCGGGACGGGCGCGAGGGGGAAGGAGCGGGAGCGGAGACGCGGGACGTATTCATAGTGGGGGAAAATGGGAGATGGGAGAGGACGGGCGGAGTGCGGCGCGGACGGAGCGCGGAGCGCCGACATGATGGTATCGGCACGTGTCGGGAAAAACCTGACACAAATTGTCGGAGGTGGATTTGAACGGCGGCGGAAAAAATAAGCGGGGTCGTAGGCGGCGACACCGGCCGGAAGAATATTCGAGGGCGGGAGGGCCTCAGCGGGAAGCGAACTTAGAGCCGGAGCGGATCGCTGGTGCGTGCGGTGCGGGAGTGCGCCGAGCGGGAGCGGAGGGGCGAGGCGCCGGGGCCGCGGGCGCATGGGCGCCGGCCGCAACGGGGGTATCGGCAAGACCGACGAATTGGTGAAGGGTGGTGACGGTCTGCTTGAGGGCGCCGGCCTGGGCGTTGAGTTCCTGGGAGGCGGAGGCGGTTTGTTCGGCGTTGCCGGCGTTGGCCTGGGTGATGCGGTCGATTTGAGAAACGGCCGTCGTGAGTTGGCTGATACCTTGGCTCTGCTCGTGCGAGGCGGAGGCAATCTGGCCAACGAGTTGATCGAGCTCGGCGACCTCGCGCTGGATGCTGGCGAAGTTCTCGGCAGCGGTATTGCTGACGGTGATGCCGTGTTGGCTCTTGGCGACGGAGTCTTCGATCTTGGTGGCGGTTTCCTTGGCGGCGGCGGCAGAGCGTTGAGCGAGGGCGCGAACCTCTTCGGCGACGACGGCGAAACCCATGCCGGCCTCGCCGGCGCGAGCGGCTTCGACGGCGGCGTTGAGCGCGAGGATGTTTGTCTGAAACGCGATCTCGTCGATGGTCTTCAGGATTTTCGTAATGTCGGTGCTGGCGGCCTTGATCGAGGCCATCGCCGTTTGCATGGCCTCCATCTGGGTGGCGCCGGCATCGGCGGTGGTGCGCGCGGCGGCGGCAGTTTGCTTGGCTTGGTCGGCGAGCTCGGCATTGCGGCGGGTCATGCTGTTGAGCTCTTCAAGGGAGGCGCTCGTTTCCTCAAGCGAGGCGGCCTGAGAGGAGGCGCCCTCGGCGACGGATTGGCTGGCGGAGGAAATTTCTTTGGCGGCGGCATCGGTCTGGATGCTGGCGGCGTCGATCTCGGCGATGGCACCGGCAAGGGGGCGCTCGATGTAGCGGCGGGTGAAAAAGACGAGGCCGCCGACGGTGACGCCGAGGAGGCCGAGGCTCACGAGGCTCATGGTGGTCATAGTCGCGGCCACGACGGTATCGGCGCGGAGCGGGGCGCGGAGGACAAAGGCGCCTTTGAGGTCGCCCACTTTCATGCCTTCCATGGGAAAGCCGAGGATGTCTTTGCCGTCTTTGGTGGGACTGAGGCCGGGGTCGCCGTGGCAGGAGAGGCAACTTTCGGCGAGGCGCACGGGGCGGGCGAGGATGAGCTCGTTGCGCGCGGTGTCGTGTTGGAAAAATTCTTTCTGGCCGGCTTCGAAGGCTTTGAACGCGGCGGCGAAGTCGGTGCCATGGCTATTTTTCGGATTGCGGGCCTTCACATCGGGCGAGGAAGGCGTGAAGAAATCGTAGCCCTGCTCCTTGGCGGCTTTGTCCGCTGCCTGCCACGAAGCGACGACCGGAATCGTGTTGTAGAAAGCGGTCTCACGGTAGCTCTCGATCAACGGCCGGCCGGCGCTTTGGGCTTTCGCGGCAGAGACCAGCGAAGGCAGATCGAAGGATTTGGCGCGGTGCATGGCATCCATGCGCTCGGCCATGGTCTCGGCTTGGCGGAGGACGACACTCATCTCGGCGTGGAGAGCCTGGATGCGATTTTTCCGCGAGAGGAGGTAGACGGTCGCACCGGCGCCGAGCGCGGTGGCGACAACTGCGAGGGCAGCGACGAGGATGATTTTCTGACTGAGTTTCATTGAGAGGGCGGAACCAAAAATGGAGAGCGAATGATATTGTTGGAAATTATCGGTCGCGAGTGGGCCGCGATTAGAAGAAAAACGGTGAGGAAAACTACTCGCCGGCCTGAGTAGTCGGCGTGGCAAGCGTCGGGGACGCCGGTGGGGGCGCGGGAGTCGTGTGCAGGCGCGAGCCACGGAGGTCGGGGCGGAGTGCGCGGGCACAAAAAAAGGGCCGACCCTGAGGTCGGCCCGAAATGGCGGCGCGGTTACGTGGAGCGAGGCGCGCGGCGGAGGTGGGAGCGCGATCAGCGTTTGCCGTTGATGAGCTCTTTGGCGAGGGCGTGGACCTCGTAGACTTTGCGGAGCGATTCGAGGATGCCGGCGCTATCGACGCTGAGGGCGCGGGCCTGTTTATCCTCGTAACCGAAATCTCCGGACAAGGAGGCGAGATTGCCGTCGAAGATGATGCCGATGAACTCGCCGGCGCGGTTGACGCTGGGGCTGCCGGAGTTGCCGCCGATGATGTCGCACGTGCTGACGAAGTTGAACGGCGTGGCGAGGTTGAGGGCGGATTTTTTCTTCAGCCAGAGGGGCGGGAGCTCGAAGTCGCCCTTGTTGCCCTGTTTCTCGGCACGCTCGTAGAGGCCGGCGAGGGTAGTGTGCGACGGGATCTTTTTGCCGTTTTCGACGTAGCCCTGCACGGGGCCGTAGCTGAGGCGGAGCGTGAAAGTAGCGTCAGGGTAGTTGCCGGCGCCCTCGAGGGCGAAGCGGGCTTTGCCGATCACGGCTTGGGCCTGTTGCTTGGTCTCGTCGGCGGCCTCGACGATTTTGCGCAGGGCGCGGGCTTCGGTGTCGACGGCGCGGGCGACTTCGATGAGCGGGTCTTTCGCGGCGGCGACGGCGGCGGCGCCGCCTTCGTAGAGTTTCTTGCGGAACGCGACATCGCGGACCTGGGTGGTGTTGATGAGCTCGGCGGCGCGGGCGCGGGGGGACTTGCCGGCGAGGACAGCTTTCACGACGGGATCGTTTACACCGAGCTGCTCGACGAGGTAGGCGAGGGAATCTGCGAGGGTGACGATCTCGAGGTCGGCGTAGATGGGTTTGTCGGAGAAGAGCTGCTGCTCGAAGGAATCGCGGCGGGCGTCGGAGTATTCGCGGAGGCGTTCGCCGTTGGGCTTCGGGCGCTCGTCGCCGGCGCGGAGGAGGTGGCGGGCGAGACCGTAGGAATCGGCGTTGAAGCCGGTGCTGCCTTCGAGGAGACGCTGGCGAACCACGACGGCGGAGATTTTTTTCTGTGCGTCGGCGATGCGATCGAAGGCGGCGAGGGCGTCTTTGCCGTCGGCGCGGTCGGCGAGATGTTTCTTGAAAGCGGCCTCGGCGGCGATCTTCGCGCCGAAAAACTCGGGGTCTTGGAGGGCGGCGATGGCGCCGTCGCGGGCCTTGCGGGTGTTCTGGATGCCGAAGAGTTCATCCTTGGCGCGGCGGGCGTTTTCGGCGTCGCGGTTGCCCCAGTTGGCGAGGAGGACCTCGCGGCGTTTCAGGAGCGCGAGCTGAAACGGGAACTGGTTGTCGCGGATGTATTCAAGTTCCGGAACAGTGAGCAGGCGGCGCGTGGTGCCGGGGTGGCCGGAGACGAAGGAGAGCTCGCCCTCCTGCGCGCCTTTCGTGGACCACTTGAGGTAGTTCTTCGGCTTTACGGGCTGGCCGTTTTCGTAGACGCGGAAGAAGCAGACATCGAGGTTGTAGCGGGGATACTCGAAATTGTCGGGATCGCCGCCGAAGAACGCCACGCCCTGCTCGGGGGCGAAGACGAGGCGGATGTCGGTGTATTTCTTGAAACGGTAAAGGTGATACGCGCCGCCTTGGTAGAGGGTGACGACGTCGCTGCGGAGGCCGGTCTTCGCGAGGGATTCTTTCTCGATCTCGGCGGTGATTTTGCGGCGGGCGAGCACGGCGGCTTCACCGGTGGCGCCGACAGGGATGGCGGCGTTGACGCGCAGTGTGACGTCCTCGATGGACTGGAGGACGTTGAGCTCGAGATCGACGCACTTCTTTTCGTCGGCCTGGGTGGCGGCGGAGAAACCGTCGCGGAGGTAGTTGTGTTTTTCGTCGGAGAGTTTTTGGAGGTCGTCGGCGCCGACGTGGTGATTGGTGATGACGAGGCCGTCGCCGCTGACGAAGGAACCGGAGCCACCGCTGTTGAAACGCACGGAAGAAAGCCGGAGGTGATCGAGCCACGCGTCGGTGAGGTCGAAGCCGTATTTCTTTTTGATCTGATCGCGCGGAGGCGCGGAGTAGAGCCACATGCCTTCGTCGGCGCGGGCGACGGAACCGGCGGCCAGCGCGAGCAGCGCGGCGAGCGTCGGGGAGAGGAGGGAACGTAATTTCATAGGGGGCGGAACGTGTCATAACCCGGCCGCGAGGCGAGCCGGAATCGGCGAGGGCCGGCGGCGAGGCGGACGGGCGCATTCGCGGCTCCACATTTGGCGGAGATGCGGGCAAACGTCGGAGATGCCCCGTATTTTTTTGCCCCTGGTTTTGGTGATTACCCTGTGTGCAGGAGGCTCGCTGTGCGCGGCCGAAGTCGGTGCGCCTACGGGCAGCGCGGACGTCCAGAAGGTGGTCGAGACCTTTGTGGGCCGCGGCGCGATGCGGGACGGCTCGGCGCCGCGCAGCGCGGCGGAGGCGGTGAAGGCGTTGACGCTGCGGGACGGGCTGACGATCGACGTGGTGGCGACCGAGCCGACGGTCGTGCAGCCGCTGTATCTGAGCTTCGATTCGCGCGGGCGGGTGTGGGTGACGCAGTATATCCAGTATCCGTTTCCCGCGGGACTGAAGGTGACGAGCTACGACCAGCACCTGCGCGCGCAGTTCGACAAAGTGCCCGAGCCGCCGCCGCGCGGCGTGAAAGGGGCGGACAAGATTTCGGTGCTCGAAGACCGTGACGGCGACGGCGTGTATGAGACCTCCAAGGACGTGATCACGGGGCTCAATCTCGCGACGGCGGCGATCAAGGGTGCGGGTGGCATCTGGGTGATGAATCCGCCGTATCTGATGTTTTACCCCGATGCGAACGACGACGACGTGCCGGACGGCGATCCGGTGGTGTGCCTGAGCGGATTCGGAATTGAGGACACGCACGCGGTGGCGAACTCGTTGCAGTTCGGACCCGACGGTTGGCTCTACGGCGCGGTGGGCAGCACGACGACGGGGAACGTGAGCAGCGCGGTGACGAAAAACGTGAAGTTCGAAGGGCAGCACATCTGGCGCTATCATCCGCAGACGAAAATATTCGAGATCTTTGCGGAAGGCGGCGGGAACACGTTTAGCTGCGAAATCGACGCGCAAGGGCGGGTGTTCAGCGGTTCGAACGGCGGAGAGCGCGGCATGCACTACGACCAAGGCATGAGCGGCGTGAAGAATTTCGGGAAGCACGGCTTTGCGCGGAATCCCTACGCGTATGGATATTTCGAGCACATGGAGACCGTCGGCGACCGGAAGCGATTTGCGCAGGCGCTGTGTGTTTACGACGGCGATTTGATGGCGGCGCAGTTTGCCGGGAAAATCATCGCGCCAAACTCGCTGCAAAACATGGTCTACGTGAGCGCGCGCGTGCCCGATACCTCGACTTTTAAGTCGGTGGACGAGGCGCCGCTATTGAAGGGCAGCGACCGCTGGTTTCGGCCGGTGGACGTGAAGGTCGGGCCCGACGGCGCGGTGTGGATGGCGGACTGGTATGACTCGCGGCTGAGCCATGTGCGACCGGTGGACGACTGGAGCAAGGGCGACGGACGCATCTACCGCGTGCGGCCGACGGCGGCGACGATGCGGCGGGAGAAGGCGTTTGATCTGCACACGGCGCCGACGGCGGAGCTGCTGGGCTGGCTCGAGCATCCGAATAAATGGTTTCGCCGGCAGGCGGTGCTGGAGCTGGCGTGGCGCGGTGAGAAAAGCGTCGTGCCGGAATTGGTGCGGCGTCTGCGAGAGGGCGCGGGCGGCGGCACCGGAGCGTATGCGTTTGATGCGCTGTGCGCGCTGCACCTGCTCGGAGGACTCACGGACGAGGTGGCGATGGCGATGTTGAAGCAAGACGATCCCTACGTGCGACGCTGGGTCGTGCGGTGTGCCGGTGATGCGGGCAAGGTGAGTGTGGCCGTGGCCGGAGCGATCCGGGAATTGGCGACGAGCGAGACGCATCCGGAAGTGCGCACGCAACTCGCGTGCAGTGTGCGCCGCTGGCCGGCGGCGGCGGCGCTGCCGATCGTGCGCAAGATGCTCACGCGGGATGCCGATGCGCGCGACAAACGGATGCCGTTGCTCCTGTGGTGGGCGATCGAGGATCGCGCGGAGACGGAGCGCGCGGCGCTGCTGGAGTGGTTTGCCGACCGGGCGTTGTGGGATGCGCCGCTGGCACGCACGCACGGCGCGCGGTTGCTGGCGCGGCGTTGGGCACAGGCGGGTGGCGCGGAAAATTACGACGCGTGTGCGCGCCTGCTGGCGAGTGCACCGCGGGAAAACGATCGCGCGGTGGTGGTCGAGGGAATGGCGGCGGCATTTGAGGGCGGGGGCATCCCGAAGTTGCCGGCGGCGCTCGCGGGCGCGTTGGACGCGTATCTGAAGAGCAAGCTCGACACGGATCTCGCGCTCGCGGTGAAGACCGGTAGCGCCGAGGCGGTGGCGCGGGCGTTGAAGATGGTGGGCGACGACAAGGCGGCGCCGGAGTTGCGCGCAGCGCTCGTGCAGGCGCTCGCGGAAGCGGGCAACGCGCAGGTGGTGCCCGCGATGGTGAAGATTCTTGGACGCGCGGGTCAGGCGGGTTTGCGGAAGGCAGTGCTGGGCGTGGCGGGGAAGTTTGCCGACGGGCGACTCGCTACGACGGTGATTTCCGGATACGAGGCGCGGTTTGCGGGTGAACCAAGTCTGCGTGAGGCCGCGCTGCGGATGCTCGCGAGCCGGCGAGAGTGGGTAGACCTGTTGTTGGCGGAAATCGTGGCAGGGCGCATCCGGCCGCGGGAGTTTTCGGACGATGTCGTGCAACAGTTGGAAGCTTACCCGGATCCGGCCGTCGCGGCGGCGGTGCGGAAACACTGGGCCAATTTGCGTCCGCGGTTGAGCAGTGCCGAGAAGGTCGCGGAGGCGACGCGGCTGAAGAAAGTGATCGCGGGGCGCGGCGCATCGGGCGACGCGGCGCGCGGCCAGACGCATTTCGCGCAGCGTTGCGCGGCGTGTCACAAGCTCTGGGGAGAAGGCGGCGCGATCGGACCCGAACTCACCGGCTACGAGCGCAGCAATCCAGATTTTTGGCTGACTGGAATTCTCGATCCGAGTCTGGAGATTCGCGAAGGGTTTGGGGCCTACTCGCTGGCCCTGACCGGCGGTGAAACGCTGATGGGCATGCTCGTGAAACAGGATGCGAACGGTGTCACGTTACGCGACCTCGCCGGGCAAGTGCACACGGCGCGAGCGGACAAGATCGCGCAGCTCACGGCGCTGCCGGCCTCGCTTATGCCCGAGGGATTGCTCAGCGGACTCGACGACGCGGCACTGCGGGACCTGTTCGCGTATTTGATGAAGCCGTGAGCGGGGCGACATTCGACGGATTTGCTGAAAATAGGCTTTGCGCGTGCGGCGGACGTGAAAAGATTTTGTTCATGAGCGCCGAAGACCTCGCTATCGAAGAAGCCGAGCGGGCGGGATTCGATCTGAGCTTGGTGGACGTGAGTCTTCGGCTGAGCTACGAGCAGAGGGTGCTGCAGCACGCGGGGGCATTGGCGCTTGCTTTGGAGCTGAGGAAAGCGGGCCGAACACACTATGCACAATCTACATTTGCTGCTGAACCGGCTCGCTGATGCGGGTGTCGATTTTGTAGTCGCGGTGGTTTTGCAGGAGTCATTCACGGATCGGCGTTGGTCACCTGGGATGTGGAGATCTGCGCGTCGATAACGACTGAAAATGAGGCTGCCATGCGGCGAGCATTGGCGGATTTTCGACCAGAGATTCGGCACCCTTTGGGACGGCAGACCGCGGCGCAGATTCAAATCGGGACCGAGCATGGTTTCCTCTATGTCATGTCCTCAGTAACAGGGGTCGGTGACTACCAGCGAGTGCGGGAGCGAGCGATCAGTCTGACGATGTTCAGCCGCACGTTTGCGGTGATAGCGATGGAGGATCTGATTTCTGCGAGAGAAGCAGTTGGGCACGAAAAGGATCTTCTGGCGGTGAAGGAGTTGCGGGCGATTGCGGCGATCCGCGCGAAGCAGCGCTCAAGGTCCGACGAAAAACTTTAGCGTGCGGCGGAGGGCGGCGACGAGGCGGTCGATTTCTTCCTCGGTGTTGTAGAGGTAGAAACTCGCGCGGGTCGTGCTCGTAAGACCGAGTTTGCGCATCAGCGGCTGGTTGCAGTGGTGGCCGCCGCGGAGGGCGACGCCGTCTTCGTCGGCAAAGGTTACGACGTCGTGTGCGTGCAGGTCGGCGAAGGCGAAGCTCACGAGGCCGCTGCGCTCGGCGCCGACGCGCGGGCCGATGATGCGGATGCCGGGGAGTTGGTAGAGTTTTTCCATCGCGAGGCGGGCGAGGGCGGCGTCGTGGGCGGCGATTTGATCGCGGCCGAGGGCGTCGAGGTAGTCGCAGGCGACACCGAGCGCGATGGCGTCGGCGACGTTGGGCGTGCCGGCTTCGAAGCGCTCGGGGGCGGGCTTCCACGTGGCGCCTTCGTAGGTGACGTTGACGACCATGCCGCCGCCGGTCTCGTCTGGGGCGAGTTTGTCGAGGAGGGCGCGGCGGCCGTAGAGGACGCCGATGCCGGTGGGGCCGCACATTTTGTGGCCGGAGAAGGCGACGAAATCGGCGCCGAGGGCCTGCACGTCGAAGGGCCCGTGGCCGATGGATTGGGCGGCGTCGATCACGGTGATGGCGCCGACGGCGCGGGCGCGGCGGCAGAATTCGGCGACCGGGTTGATCGTGCCGAGGGTATTCGAGATGTGGGTGAAGGCGAAGAGCTTCACCTGCGGCGTGAGGAGCTGATCGAGGGCGGCGAGATCGAGACCACCTTCGCCATCGGCGCCGAGGAGCGGGACGTATTTGAGCGTGGCACCGCTGGCGCGGGCGGCTTGTTGCCACGGGACGAGGTTCGAGTGGTGCTCGATCTCGGTGGTGAGGACGATGTCGCCGGGCTTCAGGTGGGCGTGGCCCCAACTGCGGGCGACGAGGTTGATGCTTTCGGTGGTGCCGCGGGTAAAAATGATTTCGGCGGGATCGGCGGCGTTGATGAATTTGGCGATGCGGGCGCGGGCGCCTTCGTAGGCATCGGTGGCGCGCATGGAGAGCGTGTGGAGGCCGCGGTGGACATTGCTGTTGTCGCGCTCGTAGTAGTGGACGAGCGAATCGATGACGGCGCGCGGTTTCTGCGAGGTGGCACCGTTGTCGAGATAGACGAGGGGTTTGCCGTGCACCTGCTGGTGCAGGATCGGGAAGTCGGCGCGGATTTTTTGGAGGTCGAGCATGGGCAGCGCGTCAGTCGACGTGAGTTTCGGTCGTGGTCGGAGTCGTCAACGGGTCGCTCTTCAGCGCCTCCATGGTGGCGTGCCAGCCGAGCGTGGCGCATTTGATGCGGGCGGGAAACGCGTGGACACCGGCGAAGGCGGCGAGATCGCTGATCTCTTCGGGGGATTCGCCGGTGGTGACGATGTGGTGGAAGTTTTTGTAGAGGGAGGCGACCTCGTCGGCGGTCTTACCCTTAACCTGGGTTGTCATGAGCGAAGCGCTGGCTTGCGAGATGGCGCAGCCGGAACCGTCGAACGAAATTTCGGCGATGCGCTCGGGTTCGGTGCCGGTGGCCGGGACGAGGCGGAGATAGACGCTGCATTGATCGCCGCAGGTCGGGTTGTCGCCGTGGGCGACGCGGTTGGCCGTGGGCAGTTTGCCGCGATTCCGCGGACGGCGGTTGTGATCGAGGATGACCTGCTGGTAGAGCTCGGTGAGATCGGCGGACATGGAGCGGAGGACTGTGGGGGAAAGTTCGGGAAGCGCAAAGCCGCGTTTTGATTTCGCGCGTCACGGTGGGGTGTCGTCGAGTGGGGGAGACGCGCGGGGCACAGGACATGCGCGGCCGGTGAACTTCCGCGAATTCCTCGTTGACCCGGGTTGGGTGGCGGCCTTTCTTCGGCCCTTCGACCGATGACAGGCACGTTTTTGACGGGCCCATCAGACACCCGGAGAGGTGGCAGAGTGGTCGAATGCGCATGATTGGAAATCATGTGTTGTCGCAAGGCAACCGAGGGTTCGAATCCCTCCCTCTCCGCCAGTTTTCCCCTCTGTAAGTAAGGCGCAGCTTTGGGCTGCTTTATGGGGTAGGTTTGAGGCGGACTTCGAAGAGTTTGGGCCAGTTTTTGCCGGTGACGAAGAGGCGGTCGGTGGCGGGGTCGTGGGCGATGCCGTTGAGGACGTCGGTGGCGGGCATGTGGTCGGCGGCCGGCAAGAGATTGAAAAAATCGATGACGCCGGTGACGCGGCCGGTGGCAGGGTCGATGCGCGCGACGGAGTGGCTTTGCCAGATGTTGGCGTAGATCTCGCCGCGGATGTATTCCAGTTCGTTGAGGAGGCGGAGCGGTTGGCCGTCGCGGGTCACGGACACGGTGCGGGTGACTTGGAAGGTCGCCGGGTCGAGGAAGCGCAGGCGATCGGTGCCGTCGCTGAGGATGAGCGAGCGGCCGTCGGTGGTGAGGCCCCAGCCTTCGCCGGTGTAGGTGAACTCTTTCTCGAGGGAGAAGGTCGCGAGGTCGTAGACGAAGCCACGCTGGTTTTTCCAAGTGAGTTGGTAGATTTTTCCGCCGAGGACCGTCATGCCTTCGGCAAAATACTGCGACGGCACGCGGACTTGTTGGAGGACGCGGCCGGTGGTGAGGTCGACACGGCGCAGGGTGGATTGGCCGTTCAGGCCGGTGCTCTCGAGGAGCTGGCCGTCGAGGAAGACGAGGCCTTGCGTGAATGCGCCGGGGTCGTGGGGAAACGTGCGGACGACCTCGTAGGTGTAGGCCTTGGCAGGAGTGGCGGCCGCGGCGGACGAGGTGCTGCCGGCGGACGAGCGGGCGTCGCAGCCGGCGAGCGTCGCCAGGGCGCAGGCGAGCAGGAGACCGCGGAGCGACGGCTGCGGACGGGTGGCGCGGGCCGGGGCCGGCCGGGCGCACGACGGACGCGCGGAGGCTTTCACGCGGAGCTTACTCCTTCGGAATCTCGTTGTTGGTTTTGACGACGAGGACGGGAGTTTTGGTTTTCACCCAGACGTCGGCTTCTTTGAGGAATTTGGCGGGCACGGCTTCGATGGCTTCGCCGACGGTTTTGACGGGGAGGAGGCGGCCTTTTTTCGTCGTGTTGTAATCGTAAGAGCTGCGGAACACGCGGTCCAGGGTGGTGGATGGGCTTTCGCTCTCGGGAATCTGCACGACCCAGCCGACGAAATCGTTTTTCGGGAGACGGCCTTCGGGGTCGCTGACGATGATCACGAACTGTTTCTTCACGGCTGGCGGCTTTTCGCCTTCGGCGCCCTCGGGTTCGACGGCCAGATTCATTTCTTCGATGACGCGGCGGAGGATCGCGGGATCGATTTCGTTTTTCTTCAGAATTTCAGCAACCTTGCTGACGTCGATTTTGGCCATGGTGTGTTGGGATTCGGGAAGGGAAGGAGAGGACACGATGGCGCGGGGATGACAAAGGGAATCTTCCGGCGGGAAACCGGCGCGCGGGCGGAGGCGCGGGGAGCGAGCTTGAACCGGCGAGGTTTCCGCGGCTCCTTCGGCGGCGCATGAGCTCAACAATGGACGAATGGTTTGATGTGGTGAACGCGCGCGATGAAGTCGTGGGGCGGGAGACGCGGCGGGTGGTGCACGCGACGGGGCTCTGGCACCGGGCGGTGCACGTGCTGGTGTTTGACCGGGCGGGGCGCGTGTTTTTGCAGAAGCGTTCGATGAAGAAAGATCTGTCGCCGGGGCTGTGGGACTCGTCGTGCTCGGGGCATCTCGACGCGGGCGAGGACTACGATACGGCGGCGGTGCGGGAACTCGGCGAGGAGATCGGCGTGCACGGCGCGAAGGTCGGATCGGCGGAAGGTGAGGTGCGGCGCTGGTTTCGCGTGGACGCGTGCGTGGAGACGGGGTGGGAATTTTGCTGGATCTACCGCCTGCGGCACGAAGGTCCGTTTGTGCTGCACCCGGAGGAAATCGACGCGGGCGAGTGGCTCGCGCCGGAGGACGTGTCGCGGCGGATGGCGGCGCGACCGGATGACTACTGCCCGTCGTTTACGCTGATCTGGAAACGGATCGCCGCGGAGCGGCTTACGTGAACGAGGGACCGATGCCGGTGATGCGTTTGCCGGAGATGCGGCCGGAACCCGAGTTTTCGCTGAGGCGTTTGATTTCCTCGAATTGCTTTTGCGTGATGAGGCGGCGGGGGACGCGTTTCTCGGCTTCGTAGACGAGGCGCTCGCGGTCTTCGTCGCTGGGCGTGTGCGGAATCCACGAGGTGTGGTGGCCCTGATGACGCGACCACTCGATGTTGCCGCCGTGGACTTCGGCGTTGATCTGATATTTTCCCTCGACGGGATCTTTGTGCCACCAACCGAACGTGATACTCATGGCAGGAGTGTCGGGGAAGCGGGGGCGTCCGCGAGTGAAAACTCTGCGAGGGTCGCTCCGGGGTGGAAGGCGCCGCGGCGGGATTCGATACGGCGCACGACGAGTTTTCCGGATGTGAGATCGACGGTGTAACCGCCGGTGGGCGGGCAAAAGGAGCCGGTGTTGATCACGACGACGCCGGCGGGTGTGCGCCAGACGCCGGGTCGATGCGTGTGGCCGGTGAGGATAAACGAGGCGCGGGGGCGGTGGCGGCGAGTCAGTGCGGCGGCGAGGGCGGGGGCGCGGTGCCACGCGGCGAGGACGCGGAAGACGCGAAGGGGCGGCCACACGGTGTCGGCGGCGAAGCGGACGGCGTATTTGAACGGATCGGGTTCGGACTGGTGGCGCTGCGGGATGAGGGCGCAGACGCGGCGAAAGGCGGCGAGCCGCGGTGCCAAGGCGTCGCGGTCGGAGGGAGCGAGCGCGGCGAGTTCGGCGGCGAGGAGGCGGGTGATCTCCGGAACGTCGCGACCCCACGGGACGATGTTGTCGAAGAGAATATCGCCGTGGGTGACGAAGACGTGGCCAGCGGCGAGATCGAACGTGTGGTCGGTCGAAAGGTCAGGGTCGTGGTTGCCGGTGAGGAGCGTGGTGGGAAGGCCGGCGGCAGTGAGCCACGCGGCGAGATCGGCGCGGAGTTGGGCGGTGTGGTCGGGGCGCGGGCCGGGGCGGGTGTCGAGGGTGTCGCCGTTGAGGACGAGGTGCGAAACGCCGGCGAGCAGCGGATCGAGTTGCGCGAGGCGGAGGACGCGGCTCGCGCGGTCGCCGTAGTGAAGGTCGGAAAAGATGCGGATGAGCGGGCCGGGCACGGTGGAGGTTGAAAAGATCAGCGCGGGGTGGGGCGATGGCAAAGCTTGTCGCGCGGGGCGGGGCTGTGCGAGCGTGCGGGATGCGTGTGTGGCGAATATTTCTCGGGTGGCTCTTGGTGATCGGAACGGCGGCGGCCGATCAGGCGATGGATGTGGCGCGTATCCACATCGAGGTGATCGGCGGAAAAGAAAAAATCGACGCGCTGACGGCGTTGCGGGCATCGGGCCAGGTGATCGCGGGAGGGAAGAAAGTGCGTTTTTCGATGGTCGCGGCGCGGCCGAACCGCGTGCGTCTGGAGACGGGAGCCGAAGGGCGGACGCTGTTGCAGGCGAGCGACGGGGTGGAGGCGCCGTGGAAATACGACACGGGGGTGTGGCCGCCGAAGTATCAGGCGATGGCGGACGGAGAGGCGCGGGTGTTTGTCGCGGACGCGGAGTTTGACGATCCACTGGTGGCCGGGGCGGCGCGCGGATTTGCGTTCGACTATGCCGGCGAGGTGGCGTCGGGCGGGAAGAAGCTGCTGCGGCTGTTGGTGACGAAAAAAATGACGGACACGTTTTCGGTGCTGTTGGATGCCGAGACCTATTTCATCGTCGCCAAAGTCGAGACGCGGCAGAGTCCGGGTGGGCGGCGCGTGGAAATCATGACGCGCTACGAAGACTATCGGCCGGTGGCCGGAGTGATGCTGCCGCACCGCGTGGCGGTGCTGAACGACGGCAAGCTCATGCAGCATACGCTGATTGAAAAAGTGGAGGCCAATCCCGCGTTGACGGCGGAGACGTTTGCGCGACCGAAGATTGCGGTGCCGCTGAAAAAATAGCGGCGGGTGGGCCGCACTGATACGCGGCTTGCCAGTGGGGCGGCGTGAGCGTGGAGTCGGGGCATGGCTCTCATCGGGACGATGGCAACATTGCGCGGACAGCTCGCGCCAACGGAAGGATTCGCGACGGCTTTGGCCTATGCGGACGAATTGCTGCGGGCGGGCTCGCCGACGCAACTGCGCGTGAAGGCGCTCGCGCTGGGCGACGCGAAAAAGACGGAGCTCGCGGGCGGGGTGTTTGTGGTGGAGCAGGCCTATGAGTCGAAGGTGCGGGCGGAGGGATTTTTCGAATCGCACCGGAAATATATCGACGTGCAGATTGTGCTCGAAGGGCAGGAGACGATGGAACTCGCGGATATCACGACGATCGCGGCACGCGGAGACTACAATCCGGAGAAGGATCTGCTCCTCTATGAAGATCACCCCGCGGCGTCGTTGCTACGGATGTATCCCGGGCAGGCGGCGGTGTTTTTCCCGGAAGATGTGCACATGCCGTCGTTGCGACTCGGTGCGGAGGCGGTGGCGATGCGCAAGTGCGTGGTGAAGGTGCCGGTCGCGTGAAGATGCGGGAGCGAGTGCAGGACGACGGAGGCGGAAAACTGCGGCGCGGATGAACTACCGACACCATTTTCACGCGGGGAATTTCGCCGATGTGATGAAGCACGCGCTGCTCATCCAGCTCGTGCGCGGGCTCCAGAAGAAGGAGAAAGGCTTTCTCTATCTCGACACGCATGCGGGACGCGGAGCGTATGATCTTTCAGTCGCGGCAACGGGCGACACGCTCGCGCGGAAGCCGGAGTGGCCGGACGGGGTGGGGCGGTTGTCGGGGCGCGGGGATTTGCCGGCGGCGGTCGCGGAGTATGTCGCGCTCGTGGAGAAATTTGACGCGAGCCGGCGGGCGGGCGGGGACGTGGGACTGGGCGGCGCGGGCGGAAGCGGCGGAATAAAGTTTTATCCGGGGTCGCCGTGGTTTGTGCGCGAGTTGGCGCGGGCGCAGGACCGGTTGGCATTGTGCGAAAAGCAGCCCGGCGAGTGTGCGGTGTTGAAGGAGGAGTTTTTGTTTTCGGCGCGCACGACGGTGCAGGAGACGGACGGCTACGGGGCGGTGCGCGCGATGTTGCCGCCGCCGGAGCGGCGCGCGCTCGTGCTGATCGATCCGCCGTTCGAGGCGCAGGATGAGTTTGCGCAGGTGGCGGCGGCTTTGCGCGAAGGGCTGCGGCGGTTTCCGAGCGGCGTGTTGGCAGTGTGGTATCCGCTGACGGAGCGTGCGCGGGTGGACGATTTTTTTGCGGAGCTACGGCTGCTGCGGCCGCCGCCCACGTTGGCGGCCGAGCTGATGATCGCGGGGTATGCGTCGTCGATGAAGCTGAAGGGCTGCGGACTCGTGGTGATCAATCCGCCGTGGCAATTCGAGCAGACGGCGGGACCGATGATGGAGTTTTTCGGCGAGGCGCTGGCGCAGGCGCCGGGCGGGGGCGGGCGGATCGAGTGGATCGTGCCGGAGTGAGGGCGGCGCCGCGACGAAGGAGCACGGTCAGGCTGACCGTGCTACCGGCTACGCGGACGGGAGGTGTTTTTGCAGGACGCCGGCGAGGAGTTCGAAGCGGACGGGTTTGCTCAGGAAATCGTTCATGCCGGCGGCGAGGCAAGCTTCGCGGACGTGCGTGCTGGCGTTGGCAGTGAGGGCGACGATGAGGAGCGGTTTGTCGGCGAGCTTCTTGCGGATCTGGCGGGTGGCTTCCATGCCGTCGATGCCGGGGAGCTGGCAATCCATGAGCACGAGATCGAATTCCTTGGTCGTGGCGGCGGTGATCGCTTCCTCGCCGTCGGGGGCGAACGTGGCGGTGAGGCCCATCTTTTTCAGGAAGAGGTCGATGACCTGGCGGTTGACGGAATCGTCTTCCACGACGAGCACGCGGCCGCGGAGGTTTGGCGTGACGAAACGGGGGGCATCTTCGGCGCGAATCCCGGGGGTGACCTCGGGGAGTTTGCAAGGGAGGAGCAGGCGGAAGGTGGAGCCTTGATTGAGCGTGCTCTGCACTTGGATCGCGCCGCCCATCGCCTGCGCGAGGCGCATGGAGATGACGAGGCCGAGGCCGGTGCCACCGTAGCGACGGCTCATGGAATTGTCGGCCTGCGTGAACGGTTTGAAGAGGCGGGCCTGCGCGGCGGAGTCGATGCCGATGCCGGTGTCGGTGACCGTGAAATACATCACCGCTTTTTGCGGGGTGCGTTCGGCGCAGGTGACGGCGAGTTCGACGCGGCCGCGCTCGGTGAACTTGATGGCGTTGCCGAGGAGGTTGACGATGATTTGGCGGAGACGCGTGGAGTCGCCGAGGATGACGCCGGGGAGATTTTCGCCGAGCTGGAGATCGAACTGCAGGCCCTTGTCGCGGGCGCGGGCGAGCATGAGGTCGGCAATGGATTTGGCGGTGACGCCGGGCTGGAACGGGGCGTGTTCGAGCTCGAGGCGGCCGGACTCGATCTTGGAGAAATCGAGCACGTCGTTGAGGAGGAGCAGGAGCGATTCAGCAGAGTCGGAGGCGGTCTTGAGGTAGTCGCGTTGCTCGGGAGAGAGCGGGGTGTCGCGGACGACGCGCAGCATGCCGAGCACGCCGTTCATCGGGGTGCGGATTTCGTGGGAGATGACGGCGAGGAATTCGCCCTTGGCGGTGCTGGCGGTCTCGGCTTTGGTGCGGGCTTCGTCGAGCTCGGCTTCGCGGGCTTCGCGGCGGCTGTTTTCGATGGTGAGGGCTTCGGCGAGGGCTTCGCGTTCGAAGCGCATGACGAGGGCATCCGAGAGTGTGCGGTGGAAATGGAGCGTGGCCGACGCCATGAACCAGATGTAGAGGAGGACGCTGGAGCCGAGGATGAGGCCGACGAGATCGCCCTGAGCGAAGAAGATGACGGCCATGGGCGCCATGATCGCGATCAGGTAGGCGACGGTGCCCTTGCGCATCGGTAAGAGCAGGCGCGAGGAACTGGTGCTCAGGCCGATGATGAGCAGGGCGTGGGGAATCGTCAGTGGGCCGGATTCCTTGAGAAACGGAAACATCAGGGCGGTGGCGCCCCACGCGGCACCGGTGAGGGTGGTCGCGACGACGAAACGCAAGGCCCAGGTGGGCGAATCATCGGGGCCGGGGTTGACTTGGACGAACGTGCGCGAGAGCCAAAAGCGGTAGGCGGCGACGATGAGGACAAAGGCGAGCCACACCCACACGAGGGACGAGGAGGTTTGGTTGCTCGCAATGACCGCGAACATCAGTGCGAGGACCGTGGAGGCGAGTGTGCCGGCGGTGAGCTCGCTGAACGCCATACGCACGAGCTCGACGCGGGCTTTGATCTGCACGGGGTCGGTCGGGGAATTGGACGGATTGGGCCGGGGCACAGGTGGCGGCGGGGGCGCGGGAGGCGCGGCGGGTTTGGCTGGCTGGGCGGCGGGCATGGTGGGCAGAGGCAAGGCGACTAAGGGCGGACGATGCGCGGGCGGCGGGTGGTTGGCGAGTGTGGAGGCGACGAAAAGATCAGACGGGCGGCGCGGAGGCGGCGGAGGGGGCGAGCCATTTCGACAAGGTGGTGGCGAGGAGCTCGAAGCGGATGGGTTTGCTGAGGAAGTCATCCATGCCGGCAGCGAAACAGGCGGTGCGGACGTGGGTGCTGGCGTTGGCGGTCAGCGCGACAATCTTGAGGGAGCGGCCGGCCGGTGCGGCGCGGAGGCGCCGGGTCGTCTCCAGACCGTCGATACCGGGGAGCTGGCAATCCATGAGCACGAGGTCGAAGGCGCGCGCGGAGGCGAGGGTGAGCGCACTTTCACCGTCGGGGGCGAAGGTGGCGGTGAGGCCGAGTTTCTTGAGGAGCAGGTCGATCACCTGACGGTTGACGGAATCGTCTTCGACGACGAGCACACGCCCGCCGAGTTGCGGGGCGACAAAGGGGGTGGCGAGAGCGGGGCGGGCGTCGGGTGGGAGATCGGGAATCTCGCACGGCAGGACGAGCCGGAAGGTGGAGCCGACGTTGACGGTGCTTTGCAGTTGGATGGTGCCGCCCATGGCCTGGGCGAGGCGGATCGAGATGACGAGGCCGAGGCCGGTGCCGCCGTAGCGACGGCTCATGGAGCTGTCGCCTTGGGTGAAGGGAGTGAAGAGGCGGGCTTGCGCCGCGGAGTCGATGCCGATGCCGGTATCGGAAATGGTAAAACAGAGGACGGCGCGGCGGGCGGTGCGTTCGGAGCAGGAGAGCGCGAGGGCGACGCGGCCGCGTTCGGTGAACTTGATGGCGTTGCCGAGGAGGTTCAGGAGGATTTGGCGAAGGCGCGTGGCATCGTTGAGCACGGCGCCGGGCAGATCGTCGGCGAGGTAGAGATCGAAGGAGAGGCCTTTGTCGCGAACGCGGGCGTGAAGGAGGTCGGCGACGGATTTGGCGAGGGTGGCGGGAGCGAAGGGCGTCGATTCGAGGTCGAGGCGGCCGGCTTCGATTTTCGAAAAATCGAGGACGTCGTTGAGCAGGTCGAGCAGGGTATCGGCGGAGGTGGCGGCGGTTTCGAGGTGTTCGCGTTGGACGGGGGAGAGCGGGGTATCGCGCACGACGCGGAGCATGCCGAGGATGCCGTTCATCGGGGTGCGGATTTCGTGGCTCATGGTGGCCAGAAAATCGCTCTTGGCCTGGCTGGCCGCGACCGCGCGGGTGCTGGCGTCGCGGAGTTCGGTCTCGACGACTTCGCGGCGGGCGATCTCCGCGGAGAGGCCGCGGTTGAGCTGCTCGGCGTTGTCTTTGGCGTGGCCGAGGGATTCTGCGAGCCGGAGGTTTTCATGACTGAGGCGGAGCGAGCGGCGCAGGCTGCGCAGTTGCTGGCGAGCGGCGATGGTCATGAAGCCGAGGTAGAACACACAGAGCACGGCCACTTCGGGGCGGCGCAGATCATCGTCGGCCATGAAGGCGGCCATGAGGGGCACGATGGACAAATAGAAGTAAGCGAGGTTGGCGGCGAGGATCGGCACCAGCAGGCGCGCCGCGCCGGTGGTGAGGGCGGAGAGGACCAGGACGGTGAGCAGCCGATAGGAGGGCTCGCCGAGATTAAAAAAGATCCAGCCGCCGATGCCCCAGCTGAGTCCCGTGAGGCCGCTGATGATGACGAAGGCGAACGACCAGTGCGGGATGGCGGAGAGGGGCACGGGGCGCCGCAAAAACAGCCAGCGCGTGAGCAAGCGGAGTGCGTTGCAGGTGACGGTGACGAGCATCCACGTCCAGACGGTGCGGGCCGGCGCCGCTTCCAACATCACGAAGCCAAAGAGAATCGCGACCACGATGGCGAACGGGGCGCCGTAGAGTGAATCGCCAAAGGCGGTGCGCACGAGTTCCGCGCGGACCTTGAGCGTGATCGAAGGTTCGGCGGCGGCGGGAGGGTCGGAAGGGCCGGGGCGGTCTGGCACTGAGAGGTGAAAGGGAGGCTGCGTGGACGGGATTGGCGAAGTCAGCATGGGCCGAGCACACAGGAAGCGGCAACCGCGATGTTGCGGCGGTGGTCACGAAAAAGGCCGGTCGATCGGACCGGCCTCGCGAGGCGCGGCTCTCTCAGGCCGCGAAGAGGTCGCGGCGGCGTTCGGACGCCAGTGCAGCCACTTCCGCCACCGGCGGGTGCACGTCGAGCGGGGGCGCTTTGAAGACGTGGCGCTCGGGGCAGTTCCAACGGACTTCCTCGCGCGCGACATGGCGCACCAGAGCCGGAGGCTCGGGAGCGATCTGCGGACGGACGAAGGGAACCGGGAGGTGCATGGTAAACGGACTGACCTACGGCAGACGCAAAAGTGCCGGACGGGCTTAAGATATTTCGGGGATTATTTCGCGCGGCTTTCCCAGCGGTCTTTGCAGCGGAAGTTAACAGAAAAAGGGAGTTCGCGATGAAATTGTTGGGGTGTCGGCAGCGTGGGGGCGCGGAAGACGGGGCGGTTCCAATTCACATCGGCGGTGGGCGTGATCGGGAGGGTATCGGCAGGGATTTCCCCAGCAGCGGTGCGGGGGCGGAAAAAGTGAAAAGAAAAGTTCATCGGAGTTGGGGAGTGGGTGTTTGGATCGGAGGACAACCCCAACATCGGCACGGCGGCGCAGTCGCTGAAGTGGAAAGGTCGGCGCGCGGTGCCAACAACTGTCAAACTGCGCCCTTGCCGAGCACGGGCGCGCCGCTCAACTTCGCGCCAGTTTGCTTTTCACCCCCATGCTATTTACCCCGCAACCCCGCGCGGATCAGGCGCTCGTGAGAGCCGCTGGCGTCTATGTCGCGGGTGTGTGAACGCACTTTTCTCTCCCTGCCATCAACAACGTCTATCCACACCTATGAGTAACGAACAACTGAGCAACGAGGGCATTGTGCCCAACGCGAAACGCCTGCTTTGGGCCGGCTCTGCCGCAATATTTGCCGCCGGCGTCGGTTTCGCCGTGCGCGGCGGAATCTTCGACAATTGGGCCGGTGAATTTGGCTTTACCGGTGGCCAACTCGGCAACATCGGCGCAATGGGTCTGATTGGATTCTGTTTCGGGATCATCATCGGCGGTCTCGTTTGCGACAAGATCGGCTACGGCAAACTGGTGATCGCGGCATTCGCGTGCCACGTGCTCTCGGCTTTCGTGACCTTTGGGGCGACTACGCCGCAAAACGCCTACCAAATGCTGACGTGGGGTATGTTCATTTTTGCGTTTGCGAACGGCACTCTCGAGGCCGTGGCTAATCCGCTGGTCGCGACGCTTTATCCCCACAACCGCACGCACTATCTCAACATTCTCCACGCCTCGTGGCCTGCTGGCCTCGTCGCCGGATCGGTCATCGGTTGGGTGCTCGACGACAAGATGCAGGTGGGTTGGAAAATTCAGCTCTCCCTCTACCTCCTTCCGACGATCGCCTACGGCGTGATGTTTATGGGCCAAAAGATGCCGAAGTCGGAGGCCGCCCAGAAGGGCGCGAAGTTCGGCGAAATGTTCAAGGATGTCGGCCTCCTTGGCGCCGCGGTGGTTTGCTATCTACTTACCGTGCTCTTCGCCGGCCCGATGGGCCTTTCTCAAAATGTGTCCTATGCCATCGGCATCGCACTGCTGCTTGTGGTCGGTGTGATTACGAAGTTCGCGTTTGGCTCGTTCCTCCTGTTCGTGCTGTTTATCGCGCACGCTCTGGTAGGCGCGGTGGAGCTGGGCACCGATGGTTGGGTGCAGAACATCACGGGCAACTTGTTCACGTCTGAGAAGGGCAAGTTCCTCTTCATCTGGACGTCGACGATCATGTTCTGCCTCCGTTTCAGCGCTCACTTCATCGAGAAGACTCTGAAGATTTCTCCGGTGGCGCTGTTGCTTATCTGCGCGATCCTCGGTGTGGTCGGCCTCCAAATGGCGAGTGTCATGCAGACGTTCACGATGGCGCTCATCGCCATGGGCATCTACGCCGTCGGCAAGACCTTCTTCTGGCCGACAATGCTCGCGGTCGCTTCCGATCGCTTCCCGCGCACCGGCGCGATCGCGATCTCGATCATGGGCGGCATCGGCATGCTCTCCGGCGGTTTGGTTGGCAGCGCCGGTTTGGGCTACGGCAAGGACCGCTATACAGCTGAGGCGCTACAGGCGTCGAATCCCGCTGCCTATGCGGAAGCGAAGGCGGCGACGCCGTCCAAATTCCTCTTCCTTTCCGAGGTTAGTCCGGTCGATGGTGCTAAGCTCGCCGCGGCTAAGGCCGCCCCGACCAAGACGCCGGCTCAGGCGGCGATGGTGGCGGCTGACCAAGAGGGCGATCGCAAGACGCTGAAGGCCGATTCGTTCCTCCCCATGGGCATGGCGGTGATCTACCTCGGAGTTCTCCTCTACTTCAAATCGATCGGCGGCTATCGCGCCGTGCGCATCGAGGAGCAGGATACCAAGGCGTAGTGAAACCTCGCTCGTTCGAACACCTCGGGTTTCCGGTGGCTCCAAAGGCCCTCGTCCTACCCGAGGCCGAAAAATCGGGCAGCTGACGCTGCTGAGTGGTGCCGACGGCGGCGCCACTACCAAAAATTCAGGCCGCACCCTTTGAGGGTGCGGCCTTTTTGTTGCCGCGAATTACTGCGGAAGGTTTTGCCCGGCTGCGGTGGTGGCCTTGAGGCGCGGGCAGTTGCCTGCCTCGCCGCTCACGCGTGCCGCCGCAGCCAGAGCGAAAGGCTCAGGCCGCGACGCGACGTTGGCGCGAGGCGGACCGCGGGGCGGCGACCGTGTGGCGCTTCGGGAGGGTCACACTGAGGACGCCGTGGTGGATCTCGGCCTGCATGGCAGAGTAATCGAACCCCGAACCGAGGCGCAGCCGGAGCTGATAGTCGCGCTGCGCGGTTTCGAGGTGGAGGGACTGCCAGTTTACGCGGACGAAATGGGATTTCTTGGCGGTGACGGTGAGGTCGGAGCCGTGGGCTTCGATTTCGACGCCGGCGGCATCGACACCCGGCACGTAGACGACGAGTTGCATCGTGTCGGGGTGCTCCTGGCAGTCGTAGTTCGGCTGACGGAAGGTCTCAAGGGAGGCGCTGTCCGGGGCGAGGCTACGAAGGCTGGGATTCAGGGAGTGGATGATCGTGTGCATGGGAGGAAAAATGAAAACGGAAGCGTTTCCTCGGGCTTTGTGGGCTCCGGGTCTCAAGGGACTAAACGCGTTCCGCAGGACGGATGGTTTAGTGGTTGAGGCCGGGGCCGGATTGTTGGTTCCAAGTGGAAGTGACAACCGGTCGCATCGCGACGCAGCACTGTTGCTGGGCCTTCGTGAGCGAAGTGCCAGCATTGCTGCGGTGATGTTTAGAGGACGCGGTCATTGGAACGGTAGTCACGATGTGTAATGCAGCCGGTGTGCCAAGCGGAAATTATTTTGTGATGGTGAAGATTGCGTGACGCTGCACCGGTTCGCATGGTCGGCGCATGGCTGAAAGCAACGATGTGAACACGACGGTGGCGGAACTGAAAACGCGGGTGCTCGCGTTTGTGCGCGAGCGGGATTGGGAACAGTTTCACTCGCCGAAAAACCTCAGCATGGCGCTCGCGGCCGAGGCGGGGGAACTGATGGAGCACTTCCTGTGGTCGACGCCGGAGCAGTCGAAGGCGATCGCGGCGGATGCGGCGAAGCGGCAAAAAATTGCGGACGAGCTGGCGGACGTCGTCGTCTACGCGCTGGAGTTTGCGAACGCGACGGGGCTGGATGTCGCGGCCTCGATTGAGGCAAAGATGATCGCGAACGGGAAAAAATATCCCGTGGAGAAAGCGAAGGGGCGGTCGGAGAAGTATAACGAGCTGTAGGATTTTCGATTTGGGGAATTTTGAATTTCGATTGGGCGACTGCGAGCGGTGGATGGCGCGGGAAGGCGTCCGGAGAAGCAGGCCAAAAGAAAGGCGGATCGCCGTAGCGATCCGCCGAATCGAAAATCTGAAATTTGAGATCTAAGAATCGAAAATCGAAAATCGGAAATCCAGTTACGCTTTGCCGCCGTAGCTGTGGTAGTCGTCGAAATCGAGGATATCGGCGAAGGAGCGGATGTCGTCGCGCTCGGACTGGTTGCCCTTGATGACGCTCGCGGCCCATTCGTGACCGGGGGCGCCGCCGGGACCGTGTTGTTCGAGCCAAGCGGACCAAGCGATGACCTCGTAGCGTTGGCGTTTGGAGGTTTCGTTGACCCAGGCGAGGATTTGCGTGTCAGTTTTGCCGGTCTTGATCTCGGCGAGCATGGCTTCGGCGCTGATGCCGGTGAAGGCGAAGAGCTGCTGGTCGAGCGGGCAGTTGTAATGGTAGTCGGCGCCTTTGCCGGCGATCACGGCGCGCGCTTTGTCGAGGAGACGGGCGAGGTGGGCGTAGCCGCCGAGGCGGACGCGCACGCTGCGGGGCGGATGTTGGGTGAGGTCGGGAGCGCTGTAGTTAATCATAGGGGAAAAATCAGTTTTGGCCGACGCAGCCGCACTGGTGGCCGCAGGGACCGACGGGGGCGGGAGTTTTTTGCGTGATGAGGCCGTAGCCTCCGGCGATGACGCGGCGCACGGGTTCGCCGGTCTCGGGGTGGCGGGTGAGCGGGGCGTCCTTCATGCTTTGGCTCACTTCGAAACGGCGGGGTGCCGCGCTGGCTTTGGCCGGGATGGTCTCGTAGATGTAAGTGGTCATCAGAAGGGGTTGAGTGCGGGGTTGAAGTGGCGAGAGTTAGCGCCAAGTCAAACCGCGCGCCGTGAAAAACCAAAATGTCGTCCGCAACTACTACGTCCTGCCGTGCTGCCTGCTGTTGCTGAATCTCTGCATCGAGCTCGTGAGCTACAAGGCGAAGGTCGTGGACGATGCGTTGCTGCGCACGCTGGTGATCATGGGCATGGTGTTATTTGGCGCTTCGCTCGTGGGATTCGTGGTGGCGCCGGCGATCGTGACGTTGGTCGCTTGGATGCACCGGAGCAGTCGGCAGAGTTGGGGTGGCCTGGGGGAGATGCTTTTCCTGCTGATCCTCGGCGCGGTGATTTTCTGGCTCTACTATCGGGTGTATATCATCGGGCCGGAATCGGTGTTGCCGGCGGAGTGGCACAATGCGCGCGGGCGATGAGGGGGCCGCACCGTAACCGGTGCGGCTACGGGCACGGGGTCAAATGCGGGCGCTGGGACGCGCCCGCCCACCGTAGATACGAACAGCGGACCGCACCGTAACCGGTGCGGCTACGGGAAGACGGCGGTGGGACCGTCGGGCGATAACGGGCTAGGATTTCGGCCGAAAGACTTTCATGACGGCTTCGTTGGATTCGAGGCGCGGGCCGCCGAGGAGGTCGATGCAGTAGGGAATTGCGGGGAAAACGGCTTCGAGATTTTCGCGGATGGCTTTGGGGCGGCCGGGGAGATTGACGATCAACGTGCGGCCGCGGGTGCCGGCGGTCTGGCGTGAGAGGATCGCGGTGGGGACGTAGCGCAGCGAGGTGGCGCGCATGAGTTCGCCGAAGCCGGGGAGTTCTTTTTTGATGACGTCGCGCGTGGCCTCGGGCGTGACGTCGCGGGGTGCGGGGCCGGTGCCGCCGGTGGTGACGACGAGGCAGCAACCGACCTCGTCGGCCATGCGGCGGAGTTCGGCGGCGATGAGGTCGCGCTCGTCGGGGATGATCTTGTAATCGATTTCGAAGGGCGTCGTGAGCCACTCGCGCAAGAGGGCGAGGCAGGCCTGGCCGGGCTCGTCGGAGTAAATACCGGCGGCGGCGCGGTCGGAGATGTTGAGGACGCCGATTTTGGGGAGGCTCATGTCGGATTTTTAACCACGGATTGCACGGATGAACACGGATATAACCGCCGGAGGCCGAATATTTTCACCACGGAGACGTCGAAGCACAGAGAGTGGGAAACGGCCGAAATGAGCGTTTAAGAAGACGAATTCGAGGCGCGGAATTCGGCGATGATCTGCTCTGGAGTCACTCCTTGTTCGCGGAGGGTGCGGAGGGAGAGGGCGTCGTGGCGTTTGGCGAGACGCTGGCCGCGGTCGTCGAGCATGAGCGGGGCGTGGTAGTAGGCGGGGACGGCGTAGCCGAGGGCGCGGATGAGGAGCAGTTGGCGAAAGGTGCTCTTGATCAGATCGGCGCCGCGGACGACTTCGGTGATGCCGAGCTCGGCATCGTCGACGGCGCAGGAGAGTTGGTAGCTGGGCACGTCATCTTTGCGCCAGACGAGGAAGTCGCCGAAATCGCGGCCGGCGACGGCGTGTTGCGGGCCGAAGCGGGCGTCGTGGAAGGTGATGGTCTCGCCGTCGGGGACGCGGAAGCGCCAGTTGACGGTGAGCGGGTTGGCGAGGGGAGGGAGCGGGGCGTCGGGTGGCGGGCGGAATTGCGGCGGGTAAACGGGCTCGTCGTCGGGGGCGGGTGCAGCGGCGTGTTCGTGCGGGGCGGAGATCGCTTCGAGGACATCGCGGCGCGAACGCGTGCAGGGGAAGATGAGACCGGCGGCGTGGAGTTGGGCGAGGGCGGCGCGGTAGGCGGGCAGGCGGGAACTTTGTGTGACGATCGGCTCGCGCCACGTGAAGCCAAGCCAGCGGAGGTCTTCGATCATGGCGGCGACGAAATCGAGGCGGAAGCGGATGGCGTCGAGATCGTCGTTGCGGAGGAGCAGTTCGCCGCCGGCGGCGCGGGCGCGTTCGGCAGCGAGCCAAAAGGTGCGGGCGTGGCCGAGGTGGAGATGGCCCGTGGGCGACGGGGCGAGACGGCCGAGATACGGCGCCGGAGGCGCCGAGTGGGAAGTTGGAAGTTGAAAGTTGAAGGCCAAACGCGGTCCCTTTCCACGCTTAGTTTTCGCTTCTTTCAACTTTCAACTTTCAGCGCTCAACTCTTTCCAATGACAAAGTTGCTCTGTGTTTACTGCTCCTCCAGCGATCGGCTCGATCCGAAGTATTATGCGGTGGCGACCGAGCTAGGGTATGAGCTCGTGGCGCGCGGGTGGGGGCTCGTCTACGGAGGTGGCAAGACGGGTCTCATGGGCGCGGTGGCGCGGGCGGTGAAGGAAAAGGGCGGCAAAGTGGTCGGTGTGATTCCGGAATTCATGAAGGCGCGCGAGCTGGCTTACGACGAGGCGGACGAACTTGTGACGGTCGTGACGATGCGTGAGCGGAAGCTGCTGATGGAGGCACGGGCGGATGCGTTTGTGACGTTGCCGGGCGGCTGGGGCACGTTGGAGGAGATCATGGAAATTCTGACGTTGCGGCAGCTCGATATCGTGAAAAAGCCGTGCGTGTTTTTGAATCAGGACGGTTTCTACGACGATCTGGTGCGGTTGTTTGAGCGGATGCTCGCGGAGAAATTTTTCAAACCGTCGAACCTGGAGTTGTATCGGACGGCGGCGACGGTGCCGGAAGTGTTCGCACAGATTGAGGCGTCGGCGGGGGTGAAGGCGGAGCCGAAGTGGTTTGAGACGCGGTGACGGCGGGCGCGGAAGAGCACGAAGCGGCCCACGAAACACACCAACTACACGAAAAAAAGAAACGGAAGAGGGCGAAGGGATTGCCCACGGAACACACGGACTACACGGAAAGCGGAGAGAGAAACGCGGAGAATTTATGCATCGAAATGCGGTTTTGAAATTGTTGCGGGAGCATCAGGCGCGCGTGGTCGATGCGCACGAGGCGGAGATGGTCGCGGCGACGATTACGTTTGTAGAGGAGGAGACGGATTGCCTGCGGCGCGAGTGCGTGCCGGGGCATTTGACGGGGTCGGCGTGGATTGTGAGTCTGGATCGGACGCGGACTTTGCTCACGCATCACCACAAGTTGGACAAGTGGCTGCAGCTCGGCGGGCACGCGGATGGCGAGGAGGATTTGTTGGGAGTGGCTCTGCGCGAGGCGCGCGAAGAGAGCGGGCTGGCAAACGTGCGCGCGGTGAGCGCGGAGATTTTTGACGTGGACCGGCACTGGATTCCGGCGCGGAAAACGGAGCCCGGGCACCATCACTACGATCTGCGCTTTATGATCGAAGCGGACCCGCATGAGCCGCTGGTGATTTCGAGCGAATCGAAGGATCTGGCGTGGGTTGAGGTGGCGGGAGTGACGGCGCTGAATCCCGAAGAGTCGATGGCGCGGATGGTGCGGAAGACGGAGCGCGCTGCGCGCGAATGACGAATGTCTGATGACGAATGACGGAGGTCGGGTGCGCTTGGCGGAGGCGGCGAGGGAAGAGCCTGCGCCCTACTGCCAGAGGGGGACGAGGTCGTCTTTGCGGACCCAGCCGGTTTGGCCATTTTCGAAGGCGAGTTGTTGCCAGCCGAGGAAACTTTTTGTGACCACGGCGACGCTGCCGGCGGCGAGGGCGGTGGTTTTTTGCGTGGTGTCGGCTTCGGTCGGGATCGAGCGGAGCGTGCCGGCGCGCCAGACGACGACGGCGCGGGTGTCGGCGGCGGTGCCGTAAGCTTGCCAGCCGGCGAAGGAGGCGGCGGCGGCGAGGATGCCGAGGAGCAGGAGGGTAACGGAGGTTGGGAAGAGCGCGCGGACGCGGAGGCCGTAGGTGTGGGCGAGGAGACCGGCGAGGGCGAGGGCGGCGATCAAGGATGAGGCGATGAGGAGTCGCTGCCACTGCGCGGGCGAATAGGTGCGGGCGAGTTCGCGGACGGGGTCGGGCTGGAGGAAGGGCGCGAGCGGGGTGGGGGCGAAGCCGGCCTTTTCGGCGGCGTGCGCGAGGTGCCAACGGATCGCGGGGAGCGCGGGATTTTGCACGAAGGCGGCGGCGGCGTGCGCGGCGGCTTCGCCGGGTTTGTCCTGCTGGGCGAGAGCGAGCGAGAGGTTGTGGCGAGCGATCGAGTCGGTGGGATTTTTTGCGAGAGCGTCGCGCCAGGATTTTTCGGCCGCGGGGAATTGGCCGGCGGCGTAGGCGGCGGTGGGATTTGAAATTGGAGATTTAGGATTTGAGACGGTTGCGGAGGTGTCGGCGGCGGGCAGGGTCGAAGGGAGGAAAAGGGTGAGGAGCAGGAGGGCGGCGAAGGGGAAGAGGTTGCGCGGGAGGAAGAGGCGAAGGGGGTTGAAGCCGGGGAGGCGTTTGGCGGCGAGGGCGGCCTCGGCGCGCGCGATCCAGTCGGTGGGGAGCTCGGGTTTCGCGCCGTAGAGGGCGCGGTCGGATTCGAGCCAGAGCTGGGACCACGCGGCGGCGTCGCCGGGGATCATGGGCGGGACGCCCATGCCACGTTGGGAAATACCCACGGGCGGGACGCCCGTGCCACGGGTAAAGGCGTCGGAGGACGGGGCGGCGTGGCGGAGTTGCCAGAGGATCGCGGTGTCGTGTTGCCAACGCAGCAGCGACTGCTGCTGCGAGTTGAAGTTGATCGTTGAAGACTGAAGAGGGGCGGAGGTGCGGAGTTGGGCGAGGGTGGCGGCGAGGCGGGCGCGGGCTTCGCGGCGGGGGCGGACGGGGTCGGTGTGTTGGGCGCGACGGATGGCGAGCCAGATCCAGAAGGTGAGGAGCAGGGCGAAGGGGGCGGCGGCGAGGGTGAGGAGCGTGCGCGTGTCCAGCGGGGTGCTCGCGGAGGCAGAGCCGGGGAGCGGATCGCGGGGGATGCCGGCGGGGGCGGCGGGCGGGAGGATTTTCGATTTGGGAATTTCGATTTTTGATTGTTCGGCCGTGGCAGAGAGGGGCGGGGTTTCGGATTTGGGGTTGGGGGTCTGGGGGGGAGTGAACTGCGGGGCGGCGGGGGCGGCGATGGTGACGGTGGTGCGCGGGGCGGAGATGGTTTTGTAGGTGCCGCTCTTGGGATCAAAGTAGGCGAAGTTGACGGGTCCGAGGGTGTAGGTGCCGGGCTTGGTCGGGACGAGGACGACATCCTCGGCGAGGGTGACGTCGAAGAGTTTGCCCTCGGTGGGCGTGCGTTTGGCTTTGGGTTGGACGACTTGGAAATCGTTGGAGACGTCGCGTTGGGGGAGGCCGGAGACGTCGGGCCAATTGCCGGTGCCGCTGAGTTCGAGGGTCCAGGTGATGGGTTCGCCGACGGCGGCTTTTTCGGGGACGACTTTGGAAACGAGTTTGAACTGGCCTACGGCGCCGGTGAAGGCGGCGGGCGCGGGTGTGGGGAGCGCGCGGATGGTGAGGGCGGGGCGCGCGGATTCGACCGAGAGGCGTTCGAGGCGCGGGGCTTGGAAGAGGCCGAAGCCGATGCTGCCGGTTTGGAGGCGGACGATTTGATTGACGGGATTGAGCGTGAGCGGGCCGGGGTTTTTCGCGTAGGCGCGGGTGCGATACACGATGTTGAGCTTGGCCTCGCCATTGACGATCCGCTCGGCGGGCTCGGGTTTGGACCAATCTTCAGCGATGAGCGGGGCGGCGCTCCATTCGGGGTTGGTTTCGAGTTGGCTAAAGTTGCGGCGATTTACATCGAGCACGTAGTCGAGAGGGAAGACTTCGCCGGCCCACGGGGAGGGACTGCCGGGATTGAGCTGGGCGGCGGCGGCGTTTTCGAGAGACGGATTGCGGGAGCCGGCGGTCTTGAACGCGGGGACACGGATCGTGCCTTTGTCGGTTTTGACGTCGAAGGCGGGGATGGTGACGGAGGCGTTGGCGCGGGTGCGGAGGCGGTAGGTGAGCTGCACGTAGTCGGTGCGGCGGAAGTTGTTGATCTCGGTGCGCGAGCCCTGGCCGATGAGGTCGGCCTGGACGCCCTCGATGGTGGGGAAGCGGGGAGCGCCGTCGGGTTGGCAGTTCTCGTAGACGAGAATCAGGTCGGACGGATCGGCGTCGGAAGGTTCCCAGCGGACGGCTTGGGCGTGCGCGCGGGACGTGCCGAGGGAGCTGAACACCGCGGCGATAGCGAGGAGGAGTGCGAGACGAACGAGGCGCATGGGTGTTACCAATCTTTGCCCTTGGTTTTCACACCGGGCTTTTTTTCGCCTTCCATGAGTTGGAAGAGGTGGGCGGGAGAATCTTGGTTGCGGAGTTGTTCGAGCTTTTGGAGCGGGAGCGCGAGAGAGGGGTCGGCGGGCTGTTGCTCGGATTCTTTTTTCTCGGGCTGGCCGCCGACTTTCTGGGTGCCGGGGTCGGGCGGGGGCGGCGGGGGCTGTTCGTTTTTCTTCATGTCGCCGAACGCGGACTCGCCCTGCTTCTGCTGGTCGTCCTTCTGGTCCTGCGATTGTTGGTCCTGCTTTTTCTGTTCGTCGGATTTTTCCTGCTGGGAATCTTTTTGATCTTTGGACTGCTGCTGCTGGTCCTGTTTTTTCTGATCCTGGTTTTTCTGATCTTTGTCCTGCTGGTTTTTGTCCTGTTGGTCCTGCTGGTCCTGTTTGTCTTTGTTATCTTGCTTCTGCTGCTCCTGTTTTTGCTCTTCGGATTTTTTGAGAAGGGCTTCGAGTTCTTCGCGGAGTTTCGGCCAGTCGGCGGTTTTGGGATCGAGTTTGGAACCGGCGTCGACGGCGGAGAGGGCGTCGCGCACGGGGCCTTCGGGGATTGGTTGTTGGGACGATTGGAGTTGGCTGCCCCACGTGACGGTTTCGCGGCCGAGTTCGGCCCAGTCGCGGGCGGTGCGGTTATCGGAGGTTGCGAGGCGGCCGATGATCTTGGACAGCGCGGCAGACGGGGCGGGGGCGGATGCATCGGCGGGAGCGCCGGGCGAGGGCGCGCCGGATTTGGCGGTGGGACCGGAAGCGCCGGGCGGAATAATGGCCATGGCCCAATGGCCAAGGACCAAGGAACAAAGTGCGAGGGAGGCGACGATATTGCTGAGGGGGCGGGGGGCGGAGAGCACGGGAGGAGCGGTGCGGGTGTGGGGTGTGAGCTTGATGTCGCGCGGGCGGGGGCGCACGGGGAATTCGGCGTAGAAACTGACGAGCAGACACCAGAGAGCGAGCGCGAGGGGCCACTGAAAACGCTCGGCGAGGCGCACGGTGTTTTTCTCGAGGAACTGGCCTTTCTGACCGGCTTCGACGGTTTCCTTGACGAGGGCGGCGAGGTCGATCCAGCCGCTGGCGTCGCGGTAGGCGCCGTTGGTGGTGGTGGCGAGTTCCTGAAGCGTGGCGGATTCCAATTTGGAGAGGACGACGGCGCCGCGTTCGTCTTTGGCGAAACCGCCGCTGCCGTCGGGGATCATGGCGCCGCCGGGCGTGCCGATACCGAGGCCGAGGACGCGGATGTTTTTCGCTTTGAGATCTTCGAGACGCTTTTTCCAGTCGTCGTCAGTGGCCTCGCCGTCGCTGAGGATGACGAGGAAGCGGTCGGCGGAGTTAGTGGCGCTGAAGGCTTGGATGGAGGCATCGAGCAAGGCGCCGTAGTTCGAGCCTCCTTGGGGGAGAAACTCAGGACCGAGGGCGGGGAGAAATTCGCGGAGGATTTCGTAGTCGGCGCTGAGCGGGCTCTGGAGAAACGCCGTGCCGGCAAATACGACGAGGCCGACGCGTTCGCCTTCGAGTTTTTCGAGCAGGGACTGAATGAGGAGTTTGGCGCGGTCGAGGCGCGACGGTTTGACGTCGGGCGCGAGCATCGAGCGGGAGAGGTCGATCGCGAGGAGGATTTCGCGGGATTGGTCGAAGACGGGTTCTTCGATGCGGCCGTATTGGGGGCGGGCGAGGGCCAGAACCGCGAGCGACGTGCCCGCGAAGAGCCAAAAGCGCGGCTTCGCCGCGCGTTTTGGACTAGTTGAAGTGGGAGGTTGAAGTTTAAGGGAGTGGGCGCCGGCTTCGGCGCGGAGGATTTTGGGGCGCGTATGGCTGGCGCTGCGACGGCGATGGGTGAGTTCCCAGACGAGGAGCGCGACGGGGGCGAGGAGGAGCCAGAGGAGTTCGGGGGTGGCGAAGGTCATGGGTGGCGGGAATGACCGATGACGAATGACGAATGTCGGATGACGAATGGCGAATGTCGGATGACGAATGACGGAAGAATGCGCGGAGAAGGTGCGTGGCGGGGATCGTTCGGCGGCGCAGGAAGCGGGAGAGGGGAGACGGCGGCGTTCATGCGAGGACCTCTTTGCGGGTGGGGGGGCGGGCGGCGAGGGCGGCGAGGGTGAGGGCGACGAGGCCCGGGGCGGCGAGATACCAGAAGAGCTCCGTGGTGATGAGGTAGCTCTTGGCTTGGAATTCGATCTTTTGCGCGCGGTCGATGGCTTTGAAGGCGGCTTCGACGGTGTCGGTGTCGGCGGCGCGGAAGAATTTTCCGCCGGTTTGTTCGGCGATCACGCGGAGGGCGGCTTCGTCGAGATCGGAGAGGACCATGCGGCGGCCGATGCGGCGGTTGTTGGCGTCGAAGACGGGCATGGGGACGTAGCCGTCTTTGCCGGCGCCGATGGTGTAAACGGGGATGCCGCGGGCTTTGGCGAGGGCGGTGGCTTGGTCGGGCGTCATCGCGCCGCTGTTGTTTACGCCGTCGGTGAGGAGAACGACGAAGGCGCCCTGGCGTTGGCCGCCGGCTGCGCGTTTGGCCTGTTCGAGTCGGGTGAGGGCGACGCCGAGACCGTCGCCGATGGCGGTGCCGTTTTCCAACATACCGATGCGGAGGCGCTCGAGTTGGCGGGAGAGCCAGTCGTGGTCGAAGGTGAGCGGGGCCATCGTGTAGGCGCGTCCGGAGAAAAGCACTACGCCGATGCGGTCGGCGACACGTTGGTCAATGAAGGCCTGGATGACGGGCTTGATCGCCTGGAGGCGGTTGATGGGCTCGCCGTTTTTCTCGTAGTCCTCGGCAAGCATGGAGCCGGAGAGGTCGACGGAGAGGATGATGTCGTAGCCTTGGGAGCGGACTTCGCGTTTGTCTTCGACGCGCTGGGGACGGGCGAGGGCGACGACGAGCAGCGTGAGTCCGAGGAGGGCGAGGCCGACGGGCCAACGTGACGGGGCCGCGAGAGATGGGCGATGCCAGGCCGCGGCGAACGGGACGAGCAGCACGGGCACGCTGCGGCGACCGCGGAGCCAGAGGATGAGCGGCAGAGTGAGGAGGGCGAGGAGCCAGAGAGGGTCTTTGAAGACGAAGTGGCTCATGCTCGAGGAGCAGGGAGTTGAGAGCTGAGAGTTGAGCGTTGAGAGCGGCGGGCGGAGCGCGGAGAGCGGGGCGCGGCGGGAAAGCGCGTTGGGGTCAACGCGCTCCACCTCGGAGAAATTTCCGTTGAGAACGGGGCGTTCATCGGTGGGCGCCGGCGTTCATGCGGGCGTGGAAGAAGCGGACGAGGGCATCGAGGCGGTTTTGCTCGGTGCCGACGACGAGGCGGCTGAGGGCGTCGGGGAAGAGGGAGGTCCAGGCGTCTTCGCGCTGGCGGCACCACGTGGCGTGCGCGGCACGTTCGGCGGAGTTGCCATCGAGGGTGACGAGGCGGCCGGTGGTGGGATCGTAGGCGGCGAAACTCTCGCCGGCGGGCAGGGCGCGCTCCCACGGGTCGTCGACACGGAAGCCCATGGTTTGGTAGCGGCGTTGGAGGACGGGCCATCCGTCGGGTAGAGTGCGCGGGGGGAAATCGCCGAGCCAGAGCAGCACGCTGTGTTTGGGCGCGGCGCGGGCGAGGAATCGCCACGGAATCTCCGGCGCAGGATCGGTGGGCGCGGGCGCGGGGCGGGCGAGGAGCGACGCGGCGGCGTGCATGATCTGGCCGCGGCCGCGGACGGGTTCGCGGACGACTTTGCCCTCGGGGCCGGCGTAGACGAAGCCGACGCGGTCGCGGTTGACGGCGCCAAGCAGCATGACGAGACCGGCGAGTTCGAGGAGGGCCTCGCGTTTGGATTGGGCGCCGGAGCCGAAGGAGAGCGATGGGGAATCTTCGAAGACGAGGAGCAGGGTAACCTCGCGCTCTTCGACGAATTTTTTGCGGTAGGCTTCGCCGAGGCGCGCGGTGACGTTCCAATCGATGTCGCGCACGTCGTCGCCGAACTCGTATTTGACGACTTGGTCAAACTCCATGCCGCGGCCGCGGAAGGCGGAGCGGTATTCGCCACTGAGGACGTTTTCCACCGCGTGACGCACGCGCCATTCGAGTTGGCGGAGGAGGGCGAGGGGCGACGAGCCGCCGGAGGTGGAGACGGAGGGTTGAGGGTGGAGAGCCAAGGCGGACGGGGGCGAGGAGCTGGAGAAAGATTAAGAGAAAGAGGAAAGAGAAAGATTAGGCTGTGGTCGGGACGGGGGTGCGCTCGATGACTTGGGAGATGATTTTGTCGGCGGAGATCTCCTCGGCTTCGGCCTCGTAGGTGAGCCCGATGCGGTGGCGGAGGACGTCGGCGGCGAGCTCCTGGACGAGCGCGGGTGAGAGGTAGTCGAGTCCGCGCAGCCACGCGAGGGCGCGGCCGGCTTGGTAGAGGGCGAGCGAGGCGCGGGGCGACGCGCCGAAGTTGAGGTAGCGTTTCGCGGTGCCGCCTTTTTCCGCGAGGGCGCGTGTGCCGCGGACGATGGAAAGAATGTAGCCCTGCACGGCAGGGGAAAGATGGATACGGTCGACCTCGGCGCGGAGCGAGAGGAGCTCTTCGCCGCTGGAGACGGGGACGAGGGCGGGTTGCTTCGTGACCTGGCCCCAGCGCTGCATCATCGTGGATTCCTCCTCGGCTGTGGGGTAGTCGACGATGAGTTTGAAAAGGAAACGGTCGGTCTGCGCCTCGGGGAGCGGGTAGGTGCCCTCCTGCTCGACGGGGTTTTGGGTGGCCATCACGAAGAAAGGTTTCGGGAGGGCGATGGTCTGGCCGCCGATGGTGACCTGGCGCTCCTGCATGGCTTCGAGGAGGGCGGACTGGACCTTGGCGGGGGCGCGGTTGATTTCGTCGGCGAGGACGAGGTTGGCGAAGATGGGGCCGCGGTGCGGGGTGAACTCACCCGTCTTCGGCTGGAAAATCATCGTGCCGGTCACGTCGCTCGGGAGGAGGTCGGGGGTGAACTGGACGCGTTCGAAGTGGACGCCGAGGGCGGTGCCCAGCGAGCGGATGAGCAGGGTCTTCGCAAGACCGGGCATACCTTCGAGGAGCACGTGGCCGTTGGCGAGGAGGGCGACGAGGAGACGTTCGACGGCGGCATCTTGGCCGATGACGGCTTTGCCGATTTCAGCGCGGAGTTTTTGGGACCAGGCGGGACCGTTGAGCATAGTGGGAAGGTGAAGAGGGAGGGCGTTTGACTCGGGGAACGAAGAATAGTTTCCCTGTGAGGAAAAGAGGCGCCGATGGCTTTACCAATCCAAATCGAAGAAAGGCTCAAGGTGCTCGGCGTGCGCATGGCGGACGTGGAGGAAAAATTCGTCCGCGGAGCGGGGCCTGGCGGGCAAAAGATCAACAAGACAAGTTCAACCGTGTGGCTGCGGCACGGGCCGACGGGCGTGGAGGTGCGGTGCCAGCGCGAGCGATCGCAAGCGGTGAACCGCGAGGTGGCGTGGGCGGAGTTGTGCGCGAAACTGGAGGCGCGCGTGCGCGCAGCGAAGGAGGCCGTGGTCGATGCGCGCGAGGCGGAGCGGCGGCGCACGCGGCCGAAAACGCGCGGGCAAAAAGTGCGGATGATTCAGGAAAAGAAACACCGGGCCGGGCATAAGGCGAAGCGCGGACGCGTGGGTGGCGACGGGTGGTAGGCGAATTTTTCCACGCTGTAACATCGGAAACCGGCGGCGTCCTTGACAGCGCCGCGCGCGCGCCGCTATTGCCGTGACCCCGTGGACGCTGCGCTTGATCAATCGGTCCTGGTCTTAAATCGCCTCTGGCAGGCGGTAAACGTCATCGGCGCTCGGCGCGCTTTCGGACTTTTGGCGCGGGGGCACGCGCAGGTGGTGCATCATCACGAGGATGATTTTCGGACGTTTGCGTTGATGGATTGGGTGGATTTCTCGAAGCACAATCCGCCGGTGGAAGCGTTGGAAACGGTGCACACGCCGAGCCGGGTGATCCGGTTGCCGCGGGTGATTTTGCTGACGTTTTTCGACCGCTTGCCGTGCAAGGAGCTGAAGCTGACGCGCAACAACGTCTTCGATCGCGACAAGGCGACGTGCCAGTATTGCTCGCGGGTATTGCCGCGTGAGCAGCTCAATCTCGACCACGTGATTCCGCGGGCCTACGGCGGGAAAACGACGTGGGAAAATATCGTTTGCTCGTGCATCAAGTGCAATTCGCGGAAGGCGAACCGGCTGCCGCACGAGGCACACATGCGGCTGATTCGGAAGCCGGTGAAACCGAAATGGCGCCCCGTGATCTCGCTCGTGCTCGGCAACCAGCATCACCACGAAGTGTGGAAGGATTTTCTGGATGTCGCGTATTGGAACGTGGAGCTGGAGGAGTAAGGCGAAGCGTGGGCGTCCGCGCGGGCGTGTGTTCGGGTTGGACGCACGGTGGGCGGGTGAGGCGGCAGGTTTTTGGTGCGCGCGAGAATGCGGGATTGCGGGCGCGGAGGTGGCGGCTCACGTTTTTTGCCATGCTTTCGACTCTCGTTATGACTGTCATCGGGGCGGACCGTCCCGGTTTGGTGCAACTCGTGGCCGCACGCGTGGCGGACCATGGCGGCAATTGGCTGGAGAGCCGGATGTGTCACCTTGGCGGGCAGTTTGCGGGGATTTTGCGCGTGGAGGTCGCGGCGGAGCGCGTCGACGAACTCGTGGGGGCGCTGCATCGGCTGGAGAAGGACGGGTTGCGCGTGATTGTGCACGCGGAAGGCGCCGGCGTTGGCGCGAGCAAATCGGGCGCGGAAGCGGTGCTCGAATTGGTCGGGCAGGACCGGCCGGGGATTTTGCGCAGCGTGTCGGGTGTGTTTGCGGCGCACGGGGTGAATGTGGAGGAGCTGTCGTCGGAGCGCGTGAGTGCGCCGATGGGTGGTGGGACGCTGTTTCAGGCGCGGGCGACGGTGCTGGTGCCGGCGACGACGAGCCTCGCGGCGGTGCGCGGCGATTTGGAAAAGATCGCGGCGGACCTGATGGTGGATCTGCGGATCGCGCCGGCGAAGGGCTGAGGCGGATACGCGGCGCGACGGATGCGTCAGGCGACGAGGGCGGCGAAGCGGCGGTGGCGCGAGGCGCGTTTCATGCCGATGGCGCCGCAGGCGAATTCGATGATGTCGTCGCGGTAGCCGATGAATTCGAGGAGGCGCGAGAGGAAGCGGCGCTTCGTGGCGGTGTCGATGTTCATGATCGCCCAGTAGGGCGTGCCGGCGATGGGGCGGGCCTGGTTGTGGCGACAGGCGGCGATGATTTCGTCGCGGCTCAGGCTGAGGAAACGGCGGCGGCCGGATTGGGTGCGGATAAATTCGCCGAAGTCATCGGTGTGGCGCACGGCGATCCAGCCGAGGAGGGCGAGGTATTTGTCGGCATCGGTAAATTTGCCCCGGAAGTCGGGGCCGAGCACGAAGGCGGCGAGGGGTTCGGCCGCTTCGGGAGAGGAGGTCGGGAGGTTGAGGAGGTGGGCGAGGACTTCGTCGGGGGTGCGGTGAAAGCCCGACGCGAGACGCTGGAGGGCGGCGTAAACGGCGTCGCTGATCTCGATTTTTTTCATGGGCGCAGACAAACCGGTTGGGGCGGTTGGGGCTACGCGGGGGCGATGAAGCGGCGGAAAATTGCGACGGACGGGGGGTGGGGCGCGGCGGGGGGCTTGGGGCGGAGGGCGTGACCGTGGCGTCGAAAGAGCCCCAGATGAGTTTAGCCGCAAAAAAGCGCAAGAGACCGTCCGGCGGGCGGGGCTTGAAAGGCGCCTAGAGGCGCGCGGGGGTGGCGGAGGGAGACGTGAGGGCGAGCCAGAGGGGGGCGGGGGCAAGCGGGACGCGGCGAGGGGATTTTTTCGCGGGTGTGGCGACGATTTTTTGGGGTGTGGGCGGGGCGAGGGATTTTTTCTTTGCGGAGCGGGTGCGGGGCAAGGGGGCGAGCGGCCACGGGGCCGGGGCGGACGGCGTGGCGGTGGATGCGGTGGGCGTGGGGAAATCAATTTCGGAAAAATCGTTGAGGATGCCTTCGTGGGGGCGGTCCTGTTTGTAGACTTGGAGGATGCGGGCGTGCTCGGCGTCGGAGGTCGGAAAAATTTTCGGCGGTTCTCCTTTCAGGAAAATCGCGGTGTAAGCGCGTTGGCGGTCGACCATGCGGCGGATGACGATCATGCGCGCAGGAAAGCGGGGTGGGGCGAATTTGCGAGGGGGCGAGGGGGAAAAGTTTCGGAGTGGGGTTAACCACGGATCAACATGGTTACGCACGGATATGGGCGGCCGGTGGGGCGATCGGTAGCGCGGTTGACGGAGGAGGATGGGGTGTGGCCGCGGCGGTTTGTAACGTAATACGTTACAAGCGGTGGTGGTGGAGAACGCGGCGGGATGCGGCAGTTTGTAACGTATTACGTTACAAACTGCGATGGCGAGGTCGGGACGTGATTACGGGACTGGGGTGGAACTCGGAGGAGGCGGGGAGGGCGGGGCGGTGGGGGTGGCGATGGGGCGTAGTGTGAGGATTTGTTGCTCGGTGCGGCCGGCGGCGCGGAGGCGGAGCGTGAGGGGGAACTCGGTCGAGGTGAGGCCGAGACGGGACGTCATGGGCTCAGCTTCGACGGAGGCGTCGGGGGCGACCGTGAGCTTGCGCGGCTGGACGACAAAGTTGCCGAGGGCGGAGTTGAAATCGAGGACTTCGACCTCGAGCGCGGCGGGGCTGTGGTTGGTGAGGCGGAGATGGAACTGCACGGGTGGTTGGTTTTCGGCGACGATGCGCGGGCGCGAGTCGTCGTCGCGTGCGGAGCTGCCGCGGCCCGCGGGGGAGTCACCCCGGGGACCGCCACCGCTACGGTCGCCACCACCACCACCGCCGCCGCGTTTGCCGCCGGCGGCGCCGCCGAAGCCGCCGCTGAAACCGCTGCGGCCGCGGTTTTCGGCGCCGGGGCCGCCACCTTTGCCGGGGCGCGGGGAGAAGCCGCTGCGGCTGAGGAGGACTTCGGTTTCAAGTTGGCCGTCGAAAAATTTCGCGCGGGCTTCGAGTTCGGGGGTGGGCGCGGGGGATTTCGCGGCGGAGGGTGGGGGCGGGCCGTCGGGGCGCGGGGTGCGCTGGTCGGTTTCGCAGCCGGTGAGGGCGAGCAAGGCGAGTGACGCGAGGAGTGTGAACGCGGTGCGGGCGGAGCGGCGCGAGGAAACGGTGCGGAGGAACGACGTGGGCATCGGGCGGTTCGACGCCGCGGGGCGCGCGGTTGTTTCGGGAATTTGTGGAGCGGAGGCTCGAGAGGGCAGGCGTAGAGCCTGCCTCACAAAAATGAACCGCCGGGGACGTCGGCGCGGACGAGGTCAGGACCAGTGGTAGTTAAAGCTGACGCTGATGCGTTCTTCGGCGACGCGGTTGGCGGCGACTTCGTGGCGGAGCCAGCTTTCGAAGAGGATCACGTTGCCGGCTTCGGCGGCGTAGGTGACGTGGGGGCGGTGCTCGGGGCGGGCGTTGGGGAGCTTCGGCGGGGCGGCCATAAATTTGCTGAGGCGGGGGTCTTCGAATTTCAGGCCGGAGCAGCCGGGGGGCGTGGCGACGTAGTAGGTGCCGCTGATGAACGAGAGCGGGTGCAGGTGGAGCGAGTGCGCGGCGGTGGGCGGCATGATGTTGACCCAAAAATCGGTCATCCGGATCGAGCGGCCGTGGAGGTCCATGTCGAGGGCGCGGGCGAAGGCGCGGACGTGGGTAGTAATTTTTTTCTCGAGGCCGGCGAAGGTGCTGGAGAAGCGGTGGAGCTCGTTCATCGAGGCGTAGCTGGTGTAGCCGCCGGGATAATTTTTCGCGGACCACTTGCGGCCGGCGGCATCGAAGTCGCGGAGGTCGCGGCATTCGGCGGCGAGGGCGGTGTTGAAGCGGTCGCGCGTTGCGGCGGATTGGTGGAGGGGCTCGCAGTAGAGGAGCGTGGGGAAATGGGAGCGGATGGGCATGGGAGGGAAGTAGGGGTGAGTAGCGGGAGCGAGTGGATGGAAAGGCGAGGGGGAGGAAGCGAGGCGGTGGGGCGACGTGTAACCCAATAGGTTACACGGAAACAGGGGCGTTTGAGGAGGGCGTGTAACCTATTGGGTTACGCGGATTGGAGGCGCGGTGCGTCATTTGCCGAGGAATTTTAGGCCGATGACGCCGGCGACGATGAGGGCGATGCAGGCGAGGCGGGCGGGGGCGGCGCTTTCGTTGAAGAGTAAAATTCCGGCGATGGCGGTGCCGACGGCGCCGATGCCGGTCCAGACGGCGTAGGCGGTGCCGATGGGGAGTCCGCGGGCGGCGAGGGCGAGGAGCGCCATGCTCGCGGCCATCGCGGCGCCGACGCCGAGGCTCGGCCAGAGGCGCGTGAAGCCTTCGGTAGATTTCAGGCCGGCGGCCCAGACGATTTCGAGGGCGGCGGCGATGAGCAGGAGCGTCCAATGCATGGACGCGAGCGTGGGGCGGCGGGCGGGCGGGTCAACGCGCGCAATCGTCAGGCAAATCCGGTCAAATCCCTATGGTCTTTTTGGCGGCAGTTCCTTGCACGGACAGAATCGAGGACTAGTTGGCAGGTATTTGATGTCATACCCAAGGTCTCGGCAATTTTGGCTCCCACGGTGAACCATGCTCATAAAATATTGGCTGCTCCGCCTTCGCAGCCTTTGGTGGTTCAAGGTGTCGATAGTGGTATTTCCACAGGATCGACGAAAATAGAGGAAGTTCTTTGACGTTACAGCCGGGTATTTTGTCGGTGTGGCGAACTTTGAATGCGTGCGATGTGCAGGACAGTTCACGCAACCATTGATCTGCCTTCATGAGACCGACAGAAACTTGTGGACTATTGAGTTCCTTGCTAACCGAGCTCCAATTGCTCTGGCGACCGTCATACATCCAGTAACGAATTGCTTCTTCGGAAAGTCCCAAATTTTGAAAATGATCCCGTAGTAGCGTGATCATTTTTGGAAAGAAATCATCGGGACCGATTCGTCCTTCGCACAAATCTATGGCGCCAGCCCTCAGCTCATTGTGAAGTAGTTTTTTCATTTTTGAGCTATTGGTTTTCGAGATCTGGTTAGGGCGCGGTGCCGTTTGCGCTCACCGCACGCCGCCCATGAGTTTTTTGACCCAGGGGACGAGGGCGAGGAGGACCACGGTGCAGCCGCCGACGATGAGGGCTTGGTGGAGGAAGAAGTTGGCGAGTTCGTTGGCGTTTTCGCTCTTGAATTCGCCGGCGAGCACACCGGCGAGTTTGTTGCCTAGGGCGGCGGCGAGGAACCAGATGCCCATCACGAGACCGACGAGGCGTTGGGGGGCGAGCTTCGTCATCGTCGAGAGGCCGACCGGGCTGAGGAGCATTTCGCCAACGGTCTGGAGGAAGAAGAGGGCGACGAGCCACATGGGGCCGACTTTGCCGTCGGCGGTGAGTTTGGCAGCGGGGACCATCAGCACGAAGGAGAGGCTCACGAAGAGGAGGCCGAGCGCAAATTTCGTCGGGCTCGAGGGTTGCTTGTGGCCGAGGGCGATCCAGAGGTAGGCGAAGACGGGGGCGAGGAGGATGACCCAGACGGAGTTGACGGACTGCCACCACGAGGAGGGGAAGGCGGAACCGAAGGCGACGTTGTTGGTGAGTTTATCGGCGAAGAGGGTGATGGAGGAGCCGGTTTGCTCGAAGATGGCCCAGAAGATTTCGGCGGCGAAGAAGAAGACCAAGATAGCGGCCATACGTTTGCTGTCCTGGTCGGGGCGGAAGGCGAAGAAGAGGATAGCGGCGATCTGGATCGCGAAGAGCACGTAGACGAGGACCGGATACGTGTCGGAGGCTTTCATCGCGGCGATGAGGGCGAGAGAGCCGAGGGCGACGAGGGCGAGTTTGCCCCAGGGGCGGCTGCCGTCGGGTTCGGGAGCGGGCGCGGCGCCGACGTGGGCGAGGCGTTCGCGTTGGACGACGTAGACGATGAGGCCGAGGGTCATGCCGACGCCGGCGGCGCCGAAGCCCCAGTGCCAACTGTTGAGGGGATTGAGGCCCCAGGCGGTGAGTTGGGTTTTCCAGCCTTCGCTCTGGGCGAGGTAGCCGGTGACGAGGGGGGAGAGGAAGGCGCCGATGTTGATGCCCATGTAGAAAATCGAGAAGCCGGCGTCGCGGCGTTCGTCGGTGGGGCGGTAGAGGCTGCCGACCATCGTGGATATGTTGGGCTTCAGGAGGCCTGTGCCCATGGCGATGAGGACGAGGCCGGTATAGAACGAGACGATGTTGCCGAGGGCCATTGTGAAGTGGCCGGTGGCGATGATGATGCCGCCGACGAGAACGGCGCGGCGGGCGCCGATGAAGTTGTCGGCAATGAAGCCCCCGAGAATGGAGAGCAGATACACGCTCATCGTGTAGGTGCCGTAGACGGCGGCGGCGCTTTTGGTATCGAAGCCGAGGCCGCCCTCGGCGGCGGTCTTCACCATGAAGAGCATGAGCAGGGCGCGCATGCCGTAGTAAGAGAAGCGCTCCCACATCTCGGCGAAGAAGAGGGTGGTGAGGCCGCGGGGGTGGCCACCGATGCCGCCGGTTTCGTGAAAGGCGAGCGGGGTCGCGTTTTCGGTTTCGATCGAGACCGGGGGGACGGGCGAAGAACTCATGTTGGGGCGGGAGCGTGGGGAGGGCGCGGTTGGGGGCAAAGCGAAATATGACAGAACTGTGACGGCGGGGATAGAACGGTGGAGCGAGAGAGAGCCGGGCGCGGGTTAGCGACGGAAATCGACCCCGGAATCCAGACAAGGCATGAGTCACAGAGCACACGGAGCTCCGACACGGAGGCCACGGAGCAAGGCAGTGAGGGCGAACGGCGCGGGAAGGAGAGGGTAGGAAGATTTTTTTCGGAGGAAGATTACGGAGAGTCGGGCGTGGGCGCGAAAAAGCCCGGTCAGGCTGACCGGGCTACGGGGACGCGGGGCGGAGGAGCGGGCTACTTTTGCGGGTGGAGTTTCGACCACTTGGCGTAGTGATCGAGGACGCGTTTCGGGGCGTCGGTGAACCAGGCGTAGCCGTTGCGGCGTTCGGCGGAGATTTCGGAGACGTCGTCGTGGATCGTAAGGTCGCGGTCGCCGAAGAGGGGGCGGTCGGAGCCGATCTCGGAGTAGCGCGGCCAGAGCGGGCCGGCGCCGGGGGACGGGAGGAGTTTGCGGCCGGTGCCGTCGGGGGCGGGTTTGAAGACGACGTCGCGGAGGGGAGTTTTTTGAAACCACGCGGCGGCGGCGTGCACGGCGGCGACGACGGCGGGACTCGGCTCGGGGAGCATCATTAGGAAGAGAACGATGCCGGCGCTCTCGCCGGAGGATTGGGACGGCATCTCGTAGTTGCGGGCGCCGACGGGAGCGAGGGTGAGGATGTCGACCTGTTGGCACCAAACGGTGCGGCGGCCGGCGACGGTGATCTGGCTCGCGAGGATGCAGTCGAGGCCGCGGGCGTAGGCGGCCAGAGCGCGGGCGCCGAGGGCGGCGGGGACGAAGGCGAACTCGTCGCGGCCGGCGGCGACGGCGCGGAGGAGCGAGAGGACGTTGATAATGGCGCCGTCGTTGAACGTGATCGCATCGTGGTAGCTGCCCTCGAGTGGGTAGACTTGGGGCCAGCCGCCGTTGGGAAATTGGGCGGCGAGGAGGTAATCGATGCCGCGGACGAAGGAGGCTTTCCAGACGGCGTAGTGCGGGTGGGCTGCGTCGGTGGCGGCAAGGGTTTTGGCGAGGAAGCGGAGCGGGGCGATGGTGGCGTCGTTGTCGATGGTGCCGACGTAGCCGGCTTCGATGCCGGAGCGTTCGCCGGGGCGGCGCGGGGCGGTCGTGAAATCGGTGTTTTTGTTCCAACCGCCGGCGGGGGTTTGAAATGAGATGAGGTTGTCGGCGCGGCGGGCGGCCTCGGGAGTGGACCAGAACGCGGCGGGTTGAAAGAGCGGGAGGCCGCGGCCTTTGGCGGGGACGAGCGGGGCGGCGAGGCCGGCGGCTTTGAGTTCGGTGGCGAGAGTGGCGGCGTCGATGGCGGCCTTGGCGCGCGACTGGGCGAGGTAGCGGTGCCACGCGGGTTGTTCGGCGGCGGGGAGGGCATTGATGCGCGCGGCGGTGAGGGGGAGCGCGGGGACGTTGGTGCCGACGACGGCGGCGGGGAGGAGCGCGGGGGCGGCGATGAGAAGGAGCGGGCGGAGGAAGGGGAGCATGCGCGGGAGGGGTTTTGGCGCGAGACGCGGGCGGCGCGGGGGCGTTGCGGGGAAAGTCGTGTGGGCGGACGTGCGGGAACTTAGGCGAGCGGCGATTCTGCGACGTTGCGTGGGGGAGGGCGGACTATTTGATCGGGGGCTGATTTCTTTTCCCCGATGAATTCACCGAAGCCCAACGCCCTCACGCGGCGTGCCTTGCTCAGGAACAGCGGCCTCGGGCTGCTCGGAACGGCGCTGGCGGGCGGGACGGCGACGACGGCGGTGAGTGGCGCGGAGGCAGCGCCCGCCGCGAATAGCGCGAAGGCGGCGGTGGCGGCGAAGCCGGCGCTGGTGGCGTTCAACCGTTGGCCGCGGATGATGCAGGACGATCTCGTGCGGCGCGTGCGCGACGTGGAACGCTTTGGCGAACTGCGGCGCGCGACGCTGAAGACGCGGCATGATGCGGAGGCGTATGTGCGCTCGGTGCGGAAGAAGATCGCGGAGTGTTTCGGGCCGTGGCCGGAGAAGACACCGCTCAATGCGCGCACGACGGGGGTGTTGCAGCGCGATGCCTACACGGTGGAGAAAGTGATTTTCGAGAGCCGTCCCCAATTTCCGGTTACGGCGAATCTCTACGTGCCGCGCGGGGCGGGCGGCGCACGGATGCCGGCGGTGGTGGGGTGCTGCGGGCACACGACGGAAGGAAAGGCCGGGGCGGCTTACCAGGGATTCGCGCAGGGGCTGGCACGACTCGGTTATGTGGCGTTGATTTTCGATCCGCCGGGTCAGGGCGAGCGGTTGCAATACGGCGACGCGGCGGGACGTTCGCGTCACGGCGCGGGGACGCGGGAGCATTTGCTCGCGGGCAACCAGCAGTTTCTCGTCGGCGAATCGTTGGCGGCGTGGCGGGCGTGGGACGGAATTCGCGCGCTGGATTATTTGCTGACGCGGCCGGAGGTGGACCCGCAGAAAATCGGCGTGACGGGAAATTCGGGCGGCGGCACGGAGACGGCGTGGCTGTGCGGCGTGGAGTCGCGTTGGGCGATGGCGGCGCCGTCGTGTTTCATCACGACGTTTCGGCGGAATGCGGAAAACGAATTGCCGGCGGACACGGAGCAGATGGTGCCGCGGGTGTTGGCGGCGGGTCTGGACCACGCGGATTTCATCGCGGCGATGGCGCCGAAGCCGGTGATTCTGCTCGGGCAGGAGCGGGATTTTTTTGATGTGCGCGGTTTGGAAGAGGCGCACGGGCGGCTGCAGAAATTGTATGCGCTGCTCGGGGCGGAGAAAAATATCGCGCGTTTTGCCGGGCCGGACCCGCATGGGTTTTCGCAGCCGGTGCGCGAGGCGATGTATCGGTGGTTCGACGGCGTGACGCGAGGGAGCGGCACGCGCGCGGAGCCGGCGTTGACGTTGGAGAACGAGGCGGATCTGCGCTGCACGCCCGATGGACAGGTGGCGAAGCTCGGGGCGCGCACGATTTTTTCGTTTACGGCGGAGCGGGCGAAGGCGCTGGCGGCGGCCAGAAAGCCGGTGGGCGGAGCGGAGCTGGCGAAGGAAATTTCAGAGGCGCTGAAACTGCCGCCGGCGGCGGGCGTGCCGGACTTTCGGATACTGCGGGCGGACCGCGGGCGTGGTTACCCGAAGAAGAGCGCGACGACGTATGCGGTGGAGACGGAGCCGGGCGTGCATGCGCTCGTGTATCTGCTCGGAGAGAGTCAGCACGATGCGCGGCCGCTGCGCACGGCGACGGGCGAGGCAGTGCTCTATATCGCGGATCGCTCGGCGGACGCGGAGTTGCGCGAGGAGAAGCTGATCGCAGAGACGATGAAGGCGGCGCCGGGTGGGGCGGTGTTCGCGTGCGACGTGCGCGGCGTGGGCGAATCGCAGCCGAACACGTGCGGCGGGGCGTGGGATGCGCCGTATGGGGCGGACTATTTCTACGCGGCGCACGCGGTGATGTTGGACTACCCGGTGGCGGGGCAACGGACGCACGATGTGTTGCGCGTGATCGCGTGGCTGGGGGCGCACGGTTTTGGGAAGATCCATCTTGTGGCGCGCGGGCGCGGGGCGATCCCGGGGGCGTTGGCGGCGGTGCTCGCGGACGCGGTCACGCAGGTGACGCTGAAGGGCGCGTTGACGAGCTACGGCGAGTTGGCGACGACAGAGGACTATACGTGGCCGCTCTCGGCGATGGTGCCGGATGTGTTGAAGCGGTTCGATCTGCCGGATGTTTATCGCGCGCTGGAGAAAAAGGGGCTGCGGATGATCGCGCCGGCGGGGGCGGCGGCGGTGGGGGCGTAAGGCGGGAGCGGCGGCGTGCCGTGGGCGGATGAATCGGGGCGTGAAGCCCCTCCCACATTTCAGAGGGAGGGCGAAAGCCTCACGGGCCTCCGCTACGCAGAGGGGTTAGCTGGGGCGCACTTCGCGGGCGGGCTCGGCCGTGGGGGCGGTCCACTCTTTCGCGGCGGGGCTGCGGAGGACAAAAAATTGCCAGAGGCCGAAGAGGACGCCGAAAGCGATCGTCACGGCGAGAAACGCGAGGCGGTCGCGACCGAGGGAGTTATCGCTTTGGCCGATGGTCCAGAAGAGCGTGGCGCCGCCGACGCAGAGGGTGGCGATGATGCAAAAGATGCTCCAGGCGATGCCGGCTTTGCGGGCGCATTCGCAGCGGAAAACGATACCGAGGCCGATGCCGACCATCGCCATATCCCACACCAACGGAAAAAGCAGACCAAAGGGATCGGGCCGCGGGGTGAGGCGAAGGAGCGCGATCGTGCCTATGACAACAAAGAGTGCACCGGCGCAGAGGGTGCAGAGGGGCAGTTTTTTCATCGGGGCATACAGGCGAGAGCAAGGCCACCGTGGGGAAAAACCGGTGTGAGTGTCGAGGGGGACGAAAATAATTATTTTTGAACGAAATCGACCGAGGACGAAACGAGGGCGGGTTCAGGCAGAGGCGCCGGGTTGACCGGCGTGTGGAGGAGGCGGTGAACCGTGTGGAGGAGGGTGTCGGGATGGAAGGGTTTCGCGAGGAAGGCGTCGGCGAAGGCGGGGACGGGATCACCGGGGCGGGAGCCGGAATCGAGGCCGCTGGCGGCGAGGATGCGCACGGTGGGGTTCAGGCAACGGATGACGCGGGCGATGCCGGCGCCGTCGAGGCGCGGCATGTGAAGATCGGTGATGACGAGGCGGACATCGCGGCTGCTACGGGAGAACAGCGTGAGGGCTTCGCTGCCATCGCGGGCGGCGATGACGAGGTAGCCGTGGCGGGTGAGCGTGGAGGCGGTGACGTCGCGGATGTTGGGCTCGTCGTCGACGACGAGGATGAGTTCGCCGGCGCCGCGCGGGGTGGCGCGGCCGGCGGGAGCGGCGGTCTCGCCGGTGGCACCTTCGACGGCGGGGAGGAAAATGTGAAAGGCGGTGCCGGCGCCCAGCTCGCTTTGAACGGTGATGAAGCCGTGGTGCGTCTCGACGATTCCGCGCACGGTGGAGAGACCGAGGCCAGTGCCTTTGCCGGATTCTTTGGTGGTGTAGAACGGCTCCCAGACGCGGGCGAGAATTTCGGGCGCGATGCCGGTGCCGGTATCTTCGACGTGGAGGACGAGCCAGGAGCCGGGGCGGGCGCCGGGGATGGCGCGGGCAGTGGTGGCGTCGAGGACGAGATTTTCGGCACGAAGGGAGAGCTTGCCACCGTCGGGGAGGGCGTCGCGGGCGTTGACGCAGAGGTTGAGCAGCACCTGGTGGATCTGGGTGGGGTTGGCGGCGACGAGCCAGAGGTCGCGCGGGATGCGTTCTTCGTAGCGGATGTTTTTCGGAAAGGTCTCGCGGACGACGGCGGCGAGGTCGCGCAGGACGTGGCGGACCTGAATGGGGCGGAGCTCGCCGCCGACGCCTTGGGCGAAGTTCAGGATTTGGCGGACGAGGCCGGCGCCGCGCTCGGCACTCTTCTCGAACATGGCGACGAGTTGAAGGTCGGCGGGATTATCGAGGTGGGCGCGGAGCATCGGGGCGCCCATGAGAATGGGCGAGAGCACGTTGTTGAGATCGTGCGCGATGCCGGCGGCGAGCATGCCGACGCTCTCGAGGCGTTGGGTGCGGAGGAAACGTTCTTCGAGCTGCTTTCGCTCGGAGATGTCGGTGGCGATGGTGAGGCGGGCTTTGGGCTGGCCGCGGTCATCGCGGACGACGGTGGAGTTGTAATCGACGATGAGCGGGTGCGGGGTGCGGAGGTGGAGCTCGCCGCGCCATTCGCCTTTGGTGGCGAGATCGGCGTGGACCTGGGCGAGCTTTGCGGTGACCTCGGGGCCGAAGAGGGCTTCGACGCGTTGGCCGAGGGCCGTGGCGCCGGGGCGGCCGGTGAGGCGTTCGGCGCCGTGGTTCCAGAAGGTGACGCGGCCATCGAGGTCGGTGAGGAAGATGGCGTCGGGGGCTTTGTCGAGGAGGCCGATCAGATCGCGGACGCGGTGCTCGGCCTGTTTGCGCTCGGTGATGTCGAGCATGGAACCGATCATGCGGGCGGGGCGGCCCTCGGCATCATGGAGAATTTGGCCGCGGTCGAGGACCTCGGCGTAAGTGCCATCTGCGCGGCGGAAGCGGTATTCCTCGCTCCAGATTTGGGGGCCGTGGGCGATGGCGTGGCGCAGGGAGGCCTCGACGCGAGGAGCGTCGTCGGGGTGGAGGTGGCCGAGCCAGGCGGAGAACGTGGATTCGGTGGTGGTGCGCGGGTAACCGTAGCGGGTCTCGTAGGCTTCGCTCCACCAGAGATCGCCGGTGAGGAGGTTGAGGTCCCAGATGGAATCTTCGGTGGCGCGGGCGACGAGTTGGAAGCGTTCGTTGCTTTCGCGGACGGCGAATTCGTGACGGCGTTGCCCGGTGAGGTCGCGCATGATCATCGAAAGGTGGCCGACGAAGCCGTCGGCGTTGCGATGGGCGATGAGGACTTGGGAAACGGGAACGCGGGTGCCGTCGCGGGAAAGGAGGACGGTCTCGCCGGTCCAGGTGTTGTCGCGGATCGCCTCGGGGAGGGCCTGGCAGAGGATGAAATCGGCGATGTCGGGCGGGTGAAAATCGCGGAAGGTGAGGCCGGCGAGATCGGTGCCGTCGGCGAGGCCGAGGAGGCGGTAGCCGGCGCGGTTGAGGTGGAGGACTTGGCCGGCGGGCGAGGTGAGGGCGACGAGGTCGGGCGTGTTGGCGAAAATATCGAGGAGGCGCTGGTTGGCGGCTTCGATTTGGCGGCGTTGGCGGCGATCGTTGCCCTCGCGGAGGGCGCGCTTGACGGCGGTGGGGAGGCGTTGGACGTGGTCCTTGAGGACGTAGTCGGCGGCGCCGTGGTGCACGGCGTCGAGCGCGCGATCTTCACCGGGAGAATCCGTGAAAAAGATGAAGGGGAGCTCGGGGCGTTGGGCGCAAGCGAGCGCGAGGGCGTCGAGACCGGCGAGGCCTTCGAGGGAGAAATCCGAGATGATGAGATCGAAACCGGCCCGGCCGAGCTCGAGGAGGAATTCGGGGCGATGGGTGACGGCCGTGAGGTGGCAACCGGGCCATTCGGCGCGGAGCAGGGCGCGGACAAGGTCGACGTCGTCGGGGTTGGACTCGAGGTGCAGGACGTTCACGCGGAGGGAGCGGCGGCGGGAGGCGCGGCGGCGAGCGCGGTGTCGATGGCGCGGAAGAGTTCCGCGGTGGTGAACGGTTTCGCGAGGGTGCTGCGGACGCCGAGCTTGGCGGCGATGGCGAGGTAGGAGTTGGCGTAGTGCGAGCCGCCGGACATCGCGATGACGGGGAGGCCGGGGTGGCGTTGGCGAAGCTGCATGATGGTCTCGATGCCCTCTTGGCCGGGCATAATGAGATCGGTGATCACCAGATCGCAGGGACAGGTGGTGAGCAGCGCACAGCCTTCGCGGCCCTCTTCGGCCTGAAGGACAACGTGGCCGGACTGCTCGAGCGCACTGGCCAGCACCGCGCGGAGCGGTTGGTCGTCTTCGATGATGAGGAGGCGGGCCATGAGGAAAACGGAGCGGCTACGCGGCGCCGGACGCCACCGGGCGAGGGAGGCGGCGGGGTGGAGAGAACCGGCGAAAAATAGGAGGGAAGGAAACCATCTCGGAGGAGGCGTGGACGACTGAAAAGCCGGGGCCTTTCGTGGCAGCCAGCATCGGGCGATGAGGGTGGGCGGGCCAGAGGGTTTTGCGGCGGGTGCTACCCATAAGTTTAGGTAGGCGGCTACCTTTTAAAAGGTAGAGGACTCATGTCTGAAAGGTAGTGGCGAGGAGGGCCGACGGGGCGGGCGCGAGCGGAATTCACGGGTCTGGTGAATTTTTGGCGAAAGTTTCGCGAGGCCGCGCCGATGAGCACTTGATCCCATGGTCGCGGACATCTCCATCATTTCCGGCTGCGCGCTTTCGCCCGAGGACATTGTGCGGGAAGTCCGGAATTTACCGTCGGCGCCGAAGGTGCTGCCGCGGTTGAAGCAGTTGTTGTCGGACGGCAATTCGTCGATGCAAGAGATCGTGGCGTTGATCCGGCTCGATCCGGGAATCGCGGCGCGCGTGCTGCAAATGGGCAACAGCGCCTATTTCAGCAAAGGCGTGCGGTGCTTCACGGTGGAGGAGGCGGTGAACCGCGTGGGCTTCGAGCAAGTTTACGCGTTGGTCTCTTACGCCGTGGCTTCGCAAGTGTTGGTGCGTCCGCTGGAGACTTACGGGCTCGAGGCGGACGAGTTGTGGCGGATGTCGGTGGCGGGTGCCCTCGCGGCGGAAGCGCTCGCGGAGCGCACCGCGCAGGACCGCAATGTGGCCTATACGATCGGGCTCCTGCATTGTGTGGGCATGGTGGCGATCGACGAATGGTCGCTGCGCACCAAACGGCCGCTCGTGTTGAAAAATGTCGGGTTTCCCCGCGAGGCGGTCGAGAGCGAGCGAGGCGAGTTGGGTTTTACGCAGGCGGAGACGGGTTGCGCGCTGCTGAAACACTGGGGGTTTCCGCATTCGATTTCCGAGCCGGTGCGGTGGCAATACACGCCGCGTGCGTCGGCGAGCCAGGCGCGGATGGCGACGTTGCTTTTTGTGGCGAAATGGCTGCGGAGCACGGTGTGCGTGCGGGCCGGAGCGGTGCCGCCGCCCGCGCCGGACGCGGTGCACCTGAATTTCTTGGGCATCGCTGGACCGGCTTTGCAAAAGATGGCCGTCGAGATCGGAAGGCGGCTCGCCCAAGTGAACTCGCTGCTCGATACCGGCGAAGATGGGCGGATCGATCGCTCGTGTTTTCCCGGGCAGAGCTGGGACGAGTAATTGGGAGCACGGCGCGGGCGCGGCGTGAGTGCGACGCGGCATGAGCGGAGTGGCGAGGATGGGGGGGACGCGGGCTGAAGCCTCGCGCTACCTCGGGACGGGGACTGACTGAACGCGCGGCGTTACGCTGCTTTACGAGCAGCGGGCGTAGATTTTTTGGAGCATCGACACCGACGGGGTCGGGGCGGCGCCGGGGGTCGTGACGCGTGCGCCGGAGAGGCTGCAGCGCAGGAGGAGCTGCTCGTTTTCTTTGTCGAGCTGGAGAATCTGGAGAATGCGGGCGCGGGTGTTTTCGAGCTGGGTGCGGACCTCGGGATCGCGGGCGGAGCCGGCGGGGAAGGCGCGGAGGGCGGCGAGCGAGGTATCCAGTTTTTCGAGCATCTGGCGTTTGCGCTCGAGAAAATCGGCGCCGGGGGCGCGCTGGTGTTGGCGGAGGAAACGGTTTTCTTCGAGGGCGTGACGGTGGATTTCGTCGCAGAGGGTCTGGTGGACTTGAATGGTCTCGGACTGGGTCATGGCGTGGAGGCGGTCTTTTGGCCGGCGGCGACCGCAGCGGTGGCGGAGGGAGCGGCGGGGGTGGGTTTGGGCGCCGAGGAAGGGAGCGGGAGCGTCGCGGTGGCGGCGGGTTTCGCGGCGGGAGCGGCGGCGGATTTGGCGGCGGGGGACTTGGGATCGGGAGATTTGGTATCGGCGGGAACGGGGGGCGCCTGGCCGGTGGTGGTTTCGAAGAGGCGGGAGACTTGTTGGGACATGCCGTCGCGCCACGAGAGGTGATTGATGCGCCAGGCGGCCATGCGCGCAAGCTCGGCGAGTTCGGCGGGGGGCGTGGCGCCGAGGGTGTCGACGATCACTTGATACGAGGCACGGGCGCGGTCGGTGTTGCCGAGGCGTTCGTAGCAGAGGCCGATCTGGTAGGTGAGCGGAATGCGCCAGGTGGGTTCGGGCGAGAGGTCGACGAGGCCCTGGTAGATGGACTGGGCGTTGAGCGTGTTGCCGCTTTCGAAGAAATCGTTGGCGAGCTGGTTGCCGGTGCGGCGTTGCCAGTAGGCCCAGCGCTTGGGGTCACGGGCGACGCGGGTTTGCTCGGTGCGGAGCAGCTCGAGCGTGGCGGCGAACGCTTCCTCGGGGCGCTTCAGTTCGCGGAGAGAAACGGCGAGGAGGTAGCGGGCCTCGGGGACGTTTTCATCGTCGGGGGATTGGTCGATGTAGGCGCGGAGGGTGGAAATGGAATTCTCAAGATCGCCTTTGAGGCGGAGCGAGTAGGCGGCTTTGAAGTGGGCGCGGGCGCGGTCGCTCGGAGCGAGGTCGAGGAGGCGGAGGCGGGTGTAGAATTTCGCGGCCTCGGTGAAATCGCCGGCTTGGAAGTGAGTCTCGGCGATTTCGAACTGCGCGGTTTTGGTGAGCACCTGGTAGTGCTCGAAGCCTTCGCCGGGGAGCTTGAGCGTGGAATTGATGACGGCGTAGAAGCGGGTGATGGCGCCTTTGTAAACGCCGAGGGCGCGCAACGTGCGGCCGAGATCGAGGAGGGCGTCGGGGGTGCGTTCGTCGCCGGGAAAATCTTTGAGGAAGCGCTCGTAGATGGCGGCGGCTTTGGTGAGCGAGCCCTGTTTGCGCTGCATGCGGGCGAGGCCGAAGAGAGCGTTTTTGATGTCGGCGGGTGCGGCGTAGGCGTGGTTGAGGACCTGATAGTAGGCGATCTCGCCGGACTCGTAGTTGCCGCGATCAGTGAGGGTCGTGCCGAGTTTGAGGAGACTCTGGATTTCTTCGGTCGGGGCAACGGTGCCCGTGGCGGCGGCGTGCGGCGACGCGGTGTCGGCGTGGGCGGGTGGAGCGGCGCCGTGGGACGCAGTCGCGGGGGCGGCTTTCTTCGTGGGCGGGGCGGTTTTCTTGGCGGCCGGAGCGGCCTTACCGGCCTTTGAAGTGGGCGCAGGCGCAGCAGCGCGAGCAGGTTCGACGGGGTGCGCGGCGTGGTCGGTGGCCGGCGCGGCGGGAGGGAGGGAAGTGGGTGCGGCAGCCGGTGGCGGTGGCGGAGCGGCGGGGGCCGCGGCGTGGCTCTCGGCCGCGCGAAGCCTGACACCGCCGACCAACGCGAGGAGCGCGAGAACGGCGGCGAGGCTGGGCGAGGCGGGAGAACGACGGATCATTTCGGTGACTGGGTATAGGTGGCGGAGCTGGGCGGAATCGGCGCGGCGGGAGGCGTAGTGAATGCGTTGGCGGGCATGATCACGTTAACCTCGCCGTTGGATTTGGCGGCACCGGGCACTTGGAAATACGGAAGAAAATCTTCCGGTCGCACGGCGGGACGGGTGTCATCGGGCAAAATCGCGGCCGGGGGCTTGGCGCCGGGCAAGGGTGCCGGCTTGGCCTCGGGCTTGGTGTCGATGGCACGGGTCTCGTCGGGAGGGCGCAATCCGGCATTGGTCGACTGCGCGGCGGCGGCATTGGCCAGAGCGACAGCGGATTCGGTCGGAGTGAGCTGGGGGACGGGCGGAGCGCCGGCGGGTGTGCGGGGGACAACATCGGGCGGCGGGACCGCCTTCTGGAAACGCAGCGCCGGAGCGCCGACAAATGCCAGATAGGGCAAGGGCTCGCCTCCTGGTTCGTCTCCCGAATGCCCGAAGGCATGGCGGGGACGAGCCAAGGCCGGTGCTGCCTCGGGAGCGAGCAGCGGGAGCAGCAGCACTGACAAGCAGCGCAACGCCCGACTCGCACCCGTCGGCAGAGACGGTGGTTCGCGGTGATTCATTGATAGTTATACAGTCCATGTGTGTGGATTGTCCGATATTGCCCACAGAGTTAATCGGCGCGCGCGGCGCGGTCTGAAGGGTTTTCGCGCGCAAAAGTGGAGCGAGCGGCGAAGGGGCCGGCGGGGTGGCCGGCGGGGCGCGAGGGGAGCGCGCGGAGGGGGGGGCCGGTGGGGAGCCGGCGGAATCAGACGAGCGGGGCGTCGAGGAGCGTGCGCAAGGTGCGCCCGAGTTCGTCGAGCCGGTAGGGCTTCTGAATAAAATCGCGTTGGCCGAGGCGCTCGAATTCGGCGCGGGCGGAAGGCGTGATGTGGCCGCTGACGACGAGCACGCGGGACTTGGGGCGACAGAGGCGGAGGATCTTCAAAACCTCGACGCCGTTGGCGCCGGGCATGTTGAGATCGAGCAGGACGATGTCGAAGTGGCGGGTGGTGTCGCTGACGTATTCGATGGCTTCGAGACCGGACGAGGCGGTGAGGGTCGTGTAGCCTTTGCGCGTGAGCGCGGTGGAGAGGAGGGTGCGGAGCGATTCTTCGTCGTCGACGATGAGCAGAGTTTCGGAGCCGCCGGGGAAGGATTCGTTGGGCGCGACGATGGCCGGCATCGTGGTGGCGGTCTCGGCGAGCGGCAGGTAAATGCTGAGCGTGCTGCCGGTGCCCGGCGTGCTCTCGACATCGATGTAGCCGTGATGGGCGACGACGATTCCGTAGACGACGGCGAGGCCGAGGCCGGTGCCTTGGTTGCCCTGTTTGGTGGTGAAAAATGGCTCGAAGATGCGCGCGCGGACTTCGGGCGTCATGCCGGTGCCGGTATCGCTCACGCGGAGACACGCGTAGGTGCGCAGGGGATCGGCGCCGAGGCGCTGGAGGCTGCTGCCGGACTGCGTGCCGGTGGCGAGCGAGATGATGCCGCCGGACGGCATGGCGTCGCGGGCGTTTACGCAAAGGTTGAGCACGATCTGCTGAAGCTGGTTCTGATCGGCGAGGAGCGGCGGGAGCCGATCTTGCAGGCCGATCTGGAAAGAAACGGTGCGCGGAAACGTCTCCGCGAGCAGGGCGACGAGATCGCGGCAGAGCTGGTTGAGATCGACGGGGGAGAAGCGGACCTCGGTCTTGCGGCTGAACGTGAGAATCTGGCGCACGAGGCCGCTGGCGCGTTGGGCGGCGCGGTGGATTTCGCGCAGGCACTTTTGAAGGGTCGCGGGCTCCTGCGTGCCCTGTTGGCAGAACTCGGCGTAGCCGTTGATGATCGCGAGGAGGTTGTTGAAATCGTGCGCGATGCCGCCGGCGAGCGTGCCGAGGCTTTCCATTTTTTGGGCCTGGCGAAGTTCGTTTTCGAGGCGCTTGCGCTCGCTGACGTCTTCACGGAGGCAGAGGAAATTGGTGATCTCGCCGCCGGGACTGCGGAGGCAGGAAACTTTGACGGATTCCCAGACGGTGCCGCCATCGCCGCGCGTGGTCGCGAGCTCGCCGCGCCACTCCCCGCCGGCGCGGACGGTTTCCCAGAATTTTTGGAACGAGGCTTCGTTGGGATGGCCGTCGCGGAGGACCTCGATGTTGCTGTCGAGGAGGTCTTCGAGGGTGTGGCCGCTGACGGCGGTGAACTTGGAGTTTACGTATTGCGCGTGGCCTTCGAGGTCGGTGATGACGATGGAAACTGGAGATTGTTCAACGGCGCGGGAGAGGCGGTAGTATTGCTCTTCGGCGAGATGTTGGCGGGTGACATCGCGGCCGACCGAGCGGATGGCGATGAGGTTGCCCTGTTCGTCGTGGAGGGCGGCTTCCTCCCAGGCGAACCAGCGGATGCCCTGCGGGGTGCGCCAGCGATGTTCGCTCGTGGTGCGATGGGGGGGCGACGTGAGCTCGGTGGCGGAGCCACGAAACACCGGCACATCGTCCGGGTGCAGGAGATCGAAGACGTGGGCGGAAGCGAGGGCCGCAGGGGCGCGGCCGAACTTGCGCGCGAAGGAAAGATTGGCGGCGAGAATGCGGCCGTCCGGATCGCGGCAATACGCGGAGTCGGCACTGGATTCCCACGCCCCCAGCCAGGAATCGGTGGCAGCGGCGGAGGCGAAGAAACGATCGCGCGACAGGACGGTGGCGGGCATGTGGTGGAGTCAATCGGCTCCGGGCGGAGAATCTTTAGGCGGTGCCAGCGATCCGGCGAGGCAAGCCAGCCGGAGTGGGCCGCGCGGCCGGTGCGGAGGGGATCGGCGCGGGCGGCGGTGGGGCGACACCGAGCAGTGCACGGAGCTCGGCGACACCGGTGTGGAGCACGGCAACCTCGCCGTTCATTTCGACGGTCGCAGCGGCGGTCTCTTCGGCTCCGGCAGCGTTGGATTGGGTGACGTGATCGATCTGGCTGACGGCGGACAGCACCTGATTGATGCCCTGAGTTTGCTCGCGGGAGGCGCCGGCGATATCGGCGACGAGCTCGTCGACTTCGCGGGCTTTGCCGACGATTTCCTGGAGGCCGGCGGCGACTTTGGTGCTGATGGCGGCCCCGTTTTCGCTCTTCCGGATGGCGTCTTCGATTTTGTCGGCGGTCTCGCGCGCGGCGGCGGCGGAGCGATGGGCGAGGGCGCGGACTTCTTCGGCAACGACGGCGAAGCCCATGCCGGCCTCGCCGGCGCGGGCGGCTTCGACCGCGGCGTTGAGGGCGAGGATGTTCGTCTGAAACGCGATCTCGTCGATCGTCTTGATGATTTTTCCGATGCTGGCGCTGGATTCGCGGATCGCGGCCATCGCCGACGTCATGGTTTGCATATCGGCGGCGCCGGCCTCCGCCGCCGTGCGCGTGTGCTTTGAAAGGGAGGTAGCACGCGCCGCGTTTTCCGCGTTGCGGGCGGTGGTGCTGGAAAATTCTTCGAGCGAGGCGCTCGTTTCTTCCAGCGAGGAGGCCTGGTTGCTGGCGCCCTCGGAGACGGTTTGGCTGGTGCGGGTGACGGTATTCGAAAGATCGTGCAGCGCCTCGGCGGCCGAGCCCAGCCGGTTTGTAAGGATGGTGAGCGGGTCGGTGATGCTATGCAGAAAGCGCCACGCCACAAACGCCAGGAAAGCGAGCACGACCGCGAGGAGCGACATGGCGCCGATGAGCATGCGGCGCACGAGTATTTCACGCGCGGCCACCGTGCTCGCGGCGGTCTTCTCGATGGCGGCGGCGGATTTTTCCAAGGCGGCCACGGTCGCCTCGAGCTGCGGATTGAATTTCGTGATAAAATGTTCGAGCGCGCCGGCGTTGTTGGCGAGGAGCACCTCGTCGACGACGAGCTTGCCGGCCGCGGCGAGCGGGGGGACGAGCGGGGTGAGCTCGGAAGCTCCACCAAGCGTTTGGGCAAAAAGGGCACGCGCGGTCTCGTAACGCTTGAGGGCAGGTTCGATCTCGTCCGGGTCCCTGAGGCGGAGAAGTGCCTGGAGCGCGTTTTGGGTGGAGAGGGCGTTGGCGAGCGCGGTGTGGCTGCGTTGATAGGCGGTGACGGCGCGGTGGTGGAGCGCGGCCTCCTCGGAGTGATTCCAGTGGAAGAGCAGCGTGGCGACGATGGCCACGACGGCGGTGATGACGATGGACGCCGTCGAAAAAATGAGCAGCCGAGCGCGGATGGGACCGAGTGAGCGCATGACAAAGAACCGCGCGGAGCAGTGTTACGGAGTAAGTTTGGTGAGACTGATCCCCACCACCAACGAGCCGATGGGTTTGCCGCCATCGAGGATGGGCACGGCAACTTGGACCTGTTGTTGGCCAGTCGATTCGTCGACCTCCACGGCACCTTGCCAGACCTTGCCGGTGAGGGGGACGTCGTGTTTCGGTTTTCCGGCGTGACTCCACCCGGTGGTCTTGGCGATGAAGCCGACTTTGAGTCCTTGCGCATCCGATACAAATGCTTCGGTGACGAGGTCGCTCTTCTTGGACTTCAGAAAGGTGCCGACTTCGTTCTTGGAGAAGCTGCGGACGAGGGGATCGAGCACGGTGAGGGCGCGCCATTTCTCCTGCGTGAGCGCGGCGTGCTCGGCGGGAAGGCTGGTATTGTGACCGCGAACGGCGGTGACGATCGCCGGCGAGGCCGCCCACGCGGTGATTTCTTTGATTTGTGCGTCGATCTTGGATTGTTGGGCGGGCGAGAGAGATTGGCCGAACGCGGTCAGGGCCGATCCGAGGAGGAGCATGCCGAGGAAAAGGGCGGAGCGGGTGGTTTTCATGGCGGAGCAGTTTTCAGAAAATGATTTGGAGGCGCGCACCGAACCGGCCTTGGTGGGCGATCAGGCCGGCGGGATCGCCCAGCGTGTAGTTGAAGACGAGGCGGAGATCGTCGCCCTTGATGTAATAGTTGGCCCCGAACACCCAATTTTCACTCGTGGTGGCGGCGGCGCGGAGGTTGGCGTCGTAGGATTCATACCGGATCAAGGCCTGCAGCGTTTTCGGAACGAGGTAGTAGCCGGCGAGGAGATACCAACCTTCGGCCGTGACATCGGTGCCGACGAGGCGGTTGGAGATTCCGTGCAGATACTCGGCGGCAAAATCGGCGCGGCCCAGCGTGAGCTGCGCGTCGAGGCCGATGCCGGTGCGATGGCCGGTGAAGGTGCCGGTGTCGTTGGACCAATAGCCGTTAGCCGCGACGGTGAGCTTGTCGGGGCCGCGCGTCCACGCCGAGGCGGCGAGGCGGCCGGCATACATGAACTGGTCGTTGTCGTTGCCGCCGTTGTTCACGCCGTTGCCGTTGTAGGCGCCGACCGAATACGAGAGGGTTTTGTCGAGGAATACGCCGGAAGCGCCCACGCCGATTTGGCGGCCCACAGTGAGGAGATCGTTCGGCAGCGAGCGCTCGATGGCGGGAGTCTTGGTATCGGCGACGAGTTGTTCGTAGCCAAACGCGGTCTTGAACTGACCGATCTGGAGGTTGAGGGCCGGGTAGCGATTCCACGCCAAGAAGGCGTCGGCCAACTGGGTGCGGTAGGCGGTGACGGCTCCGGTGGAGTTGTTGCCGAACTCGGGTTGCAGCGCGAACTCGAAGTTTTCCTGGAAGGCGCCTTTCACGGTGAGGCGCATGCGGCGGAGCTGAACGCGGTTGGCAATTCCGGTGTAACGCGAATCGGGCGCTTCGCCGAATTCGCCCTGGGCTTGCAGGTAGCCGCCGATGGAAAGTTTCTGCTCCTTGCCGGCCGCTTTCACGACCGTGAGCGGGGACTTGCCGTCCCAGCCGAGCTGGCGCTTCAGCTCGCCGAATTCTTTGGTGACGGGTGCGAAATCGGAGTTGGCGGCCGATTCGCCGAGGCGGGCTTCGATGCGTGCGAGTTGCTGCTCAAGACGGGCGAGGCGTGCCTCGACGCTCGCGGAAGCGGGCTGGGCCCGCAAGGCGAGCAGCGGACCGCAGAGGAGGAGTGCGCCGAACGAGCCTCTAACCAAGGAATGAAGGTGCATGGGGTTTCCGGCTGTGCGGCGGAGTTGTCGCGCGGTCGTTCTCCCCGACTATCGGCTCGGCGGGGGGCGCGCTTTAGCGGGACCGCGCCCTTTATCTCAAAGCAGCCCCTGGAGCATGGCGGGGAGGCGATGGAGCGAATTGGCGATGGAGGCGCGGGCGAGCCGCGATTCGTCGCCATCGGCACCGTAGAGAATTTTCCAGCCGTCGAGCGCCAGCCAAGAATCGGTTTCGACGGGGTCGATGAGCTCGAAACCGCCCGAGACGCCGGCGTGGCGCACAAGATGATCGGCGACTTGCACGGCGGCGGCGAAGAGCCGGTGGCGCGGGGCGCGGTCGGGATCGTTGTGGTAGTTCACCGCGGTCACGATCTCTTCGGAAAGCTGGTGGCGGACGAGGTAGTGCGCGCCGATGCGGGCGTGATCCCAACCGATGCGTTCGCGTTCGAGTATGCAGACGGCGGCGGGATTCGCGACGGGGGTGGCCATGATGGCGCGGAGCTCGTCGGGAAAAGAATAAGCCATGACGACTTTGCCGACGTTGTGCAGCAGGCCGACGAGGTAGTCGGTGTCGTCGTCGATGTGCAGCGTGGTGGAGGCGAGGATCTCGCGGGTGAGGATCGCGGTGCTGATGCTGTGCGTCCACAGGTCCTTCCACGGGAGGGAGCGCGCGGTGGTTTGCTGCAATTGCTCGAGTTCTTCGATGACCGGTGTGGCCATGGACAACTCGCGGATTTGCCGGAGGCCGAGGAAGAAGACGGCTTCTTCGATGTTGTTCACGCGCGTGGAGAGGCCGAAGTAGACGGAGTTGACCATGCGCAGCAGCCGGGCCGAGAGCGACGGGTCACGGCGGATGACTTCGGCGATCTGGGAATTGAGGCTGCCTTCGGAGCGCACGAGTTCGCCGAGCGCGCGGTTGATGCTCTGAAGAGAGGCGAGTTTGGGACAGGCGTTGATCCGTCGCACGATTTCCTCTTCTCGAAAAGGCGCGGCGACGATGTTCGGTGGTGGGAGGGTGGCAGTGGGCATGGGTGTGCAAATGATCGGCACAAGTCGGCGAGGCTTGAGTGAGAATTCCCTCAAGGGCGCAGGGATTTGGCCGAAAAATATGGAGCGTGCGTGTGGCCGGCGGCGCCGCGTCGGCGATCCGACGGTGCGGGCGGCGCACCGACCGATTTTCCTCACCCTCTCCTTTTCCGTGCCGATAAATTCCCCGCTATGATTGCTTCCTCGGTTCCCCGCGCGACTTTGCTGCACGTCGTAAAATCGCTGCCGTCCGCACCGCAAATTTTGGCGCGGATCGGCCACCTGTTGCTGGCCATGGATTCGGAACTCGAGGACGTCACGGGTCTCCTCAAACGCGATCCCGCGCTGACAGCCCGGATCATCCGCATCTCCAACAGTGCGGCCTACAACACGGGCACGCCGTTTGCCTCGATTGAAGAAGCGCTCGCGCGAGTGGGGCTGATGGAGGTCTACCGCCTCGCGGGTTTCGCGGCGATCGCGCAGGTGGCGGATACGCATCTCGTGCGCTACGCAGTCAGCGGAGCGCTCTTGCGGGAAAATTCATTGCTGAGCGCACTGGTGATGGAACAGCTCGCGCGGCCGGCGGGCGTCGATCCGCGGGCCGCCTACACGGCGGGGTTGTTGCGCTCGGTCGGCAAGATCGCGCTGGATCGGCTCACGAGCGATCCGGTCTACGACGGGGGCTGCGGCATCCGTGGTCCGCTCGCCGAGTGGGAAGTCGGCTTTGTCGGGCTGAGCAACTGCGAAGCAGCCGCGATCATTCTGGAGGAATGGCGTTTTCCGGAAGCGACGATCAGCGCGATTCGCGATCACTACAGGCCGGAGGAGGGTGAGACGATTGCGCGCCTGTTGAATTTGGCGGCGGGTGCCGCAGAGCGCAGCGGTCACGGGTTTCCCGGTGAGGCCAGCTACTGGACGACGACGCCCGAGCATCTCGCTGCGGCCGGCCTATCGCAGGACGACGTGGACGAGGCGACGCGCGTGGCGCTCGAGCATTTCGGACCGGTGCGCGCGGCGCTCGGTTGAGTAACGCCCTCACTTTTTTGTATGATCGCTGCACCGACGCCGAATGCCAAACTGCTCATCATCGCGACCGAGCTGCCCGCGGGGCCGCGGATCTTGGCGCTGCTGGGGCGCCGCCTGTTCGATCTCAATACCGATCTGTCGATCATCGCCGATCTGATCCGCTGCGACCCCGCGCTCACGGCCCGCATCGTGCGTATCGCGAACAGCGTCGCCTACGGCGGCGAAGAGCCCATCGCATCGCTGGAAGAAGCGCTCGCGCGGGTGGGATTTGTCGAAGTTTACCGGCTGACGGGATTCATCGCCGTCGCGCAAGTCGGCGAAGCAGACTTGCCGTTTTACGGGATCACCGGGGCGCAATTCCGGGAGAACTCGCTGCTCACGGCGCTGCTCATGGAGCAATTGGCCGAGGCGGCCCAACTGGATTCGCAGGCGGCCTACACGGCGGGATTGTTGCGCTCGATCGGCAAGGTCGCGCTCAATCGTCTGGCGGCGCGCACAGGCAAGACGATGACTTACGAGTTGGAAGGACGCGGTCCGGTCGCGGCGTGGGAAGCAGAAGCGGTCGGCCTGACGAACGGCGAGGCGGCTGCGCAGATTTTAACGGAGTGGCGGTTTCCCACTGAAACGATTGCGGCGATCAGCGAACACTACGCGCCGCCGCCCGAGGCACCGTTGGCCGCGCTCCTCAATATCGCGGCTGGCGCCGCGGAGCGCTGCGGCCACGGCTTGCCCGGCGAGTTCTCCTACTGGGGACCGTCGCCGGAAGTGCTGGCCGTCGTCGGACTCGACGAGGGTCAAGTCGACGAAGCGACGCACCGTGCGCTGGAGAAATTCGGACCGGTGCGGGCGGCGGTGGGGTGAGGCATATATTTTATAGATGTTAGAAGGGCTTAACCCGGATATTTCATGAGTCCGAGGTTTTGTCGGGGCGTGGGCGGTGGGGTCGGTCTTGACCGGTGGTAAGCAGGCAGGGAGGCGAAAACGGCCGCAAAGGTATATATGCGGAAACACTGCCCCCAACCCCCATTGAGATTATGGCGCCGGGAGCAGCGCCGGTCGGGTTACGTCGGCACGAGCACCGCATGTGCGTGGTGGAACAGATCTCGCAGCGGGTGGTGCGAGCTGAGGTGGAGCCGCACGACGGTCAGTTTCCGCACGATGACGGCGCCGATCTTGATCAGCTTCGAACGCAGCGTGGCGCAGGTGGCCTCGGCGAGGACGGTGCCGCGCAGAGCGAGGCGCCGTAGCGCCTCCAGCAAGGTGTAGGCGATCGCCGAGAGGCACAGCCGCCATTGATTGGGCCACCAGCGGTGCGCGCTCACCCGGTCGGCGAAGAGCATCATCTGCTCCTTCACCCGGTTCTCCATCTCGCCGCGCTGGCAATAACGCCGGTCATAGAGCTCACCCACGATGTTCGTCACGATGAAGCGGGGATTGCTGCCCTTGTCGGTGTGTTCGGCCTTGGCGATCACCCAGCGCACGTAGCGCCAACTGCCGGCGGCGTAATCGAAGGCGGCGAACAAGCGCTGTTTCTCCTTGGTCTGCTCGTAGCGCTCGTCCGCCCGGCGCATCACCTTTGCCGCCTCCGCCTGCAGCCGGTCGTTGCGGGCGATGCCGACGACGTATTTCACGTCATGGCGATCGCACCAGCTCAAGAGCAGATCGCGGCAAAAGCCGCTGTCGCCGCGGAACACGATCTTCGTGCGCGGCCACGCCCGGCGCAGCCGCGTGACCAGCAGCTTCAAGATCGCCGCGGCGTGCTTCGCGGCGTCGATGTTGCTGGGCCGCAGATACGCCGTCAGTAGCCTGTCGCCACAAAATACATACAAAGGTAGGAAGCAGTGACAGTCATAGTAGCCGTGGAAGAACCGCCCCTCCTGTTTCCCATGCACCGGCGTGTCCGTCGCATCGAAGTCGAGGATCAGGACCGCGGGTGCCTTCGCGTGCGCGGCAATGAACTGCTCCACCAAAATCTGATTCACCGCCCACGCCGCCGCCCGGTCCTGCCGGTTCTCAAAGCGGCATAACGTGGGTGCGCTCGCCAGCGCTTCATCGCTGCCGGCCGCGACCTGATGCACGGGATCGGCGCGCAAGGTCGCCGCATCGTTCAGATCTTCCCAGCCCGCGATCAGCGCCATCACGCGCTGCCGCAGCATCGTCTCGTTCTCGTGCTGCACCTTCCCACTTTCCCGCGGCTCGCTCAACCGGGCCGCAATATCGGCGACCAGACCCAATTTCCGGTCCACTTCCCTCATCAGCAGCAAACCACCATCGCTGCTGACCTCCCCTCCCCCGAAGTCCCCCCGCACTTGGCGGCCCTTTATACTTGTGAACGTCAATTGCTCCGATTCAGATTTTTCCATCGCTCAGCCTTGGTTATTTTGTTTTGCACCTATTTGATTACCAGATAGTTCCAATGTGCGCGATACCTATTCGTGAAATATTCGGGCTAGTGCTTGCCGCCCTACAGGCCGCCTTGCGCCAACGCCGGCCCGCCCAAGGGCTGCTACATCATTCGGATCGCGGCGTCCAATACGCCTGCCAGGACTACGCGGCCGCACTGGCCGCGGCCGGCTTGGTTGGCAGCATGAGCCGACGAGGCAATTGCTACGACAACGCCATGATGGAATCATTTTGGAGCACGTTGAAAACCGAGACCGGCCTTGACGCGGCCGTGCCCATCAGTCGACGTGCCGTCGAACTCCTCGTCTTCGACTATATCGAGACGTTCTACAACCCGACGAGGCGTCACAGCTCGCTCGGTTACCTCTCACCTGTGGCCTTCGAAAACCAACCAACTAAAAACGACATCAAAGCCGCCTGAATTGATGTCCATTTTTTCGAGGTAAGCCCAGTAGTTCCCATCTCTCCACTCTATCACCGCGCCGTTCCCCTCGCTACGTGGCACTCGCGGCGACGCTTACCTATTGTTGCAGCCCTCGTGGAGAGCGTTGGTGGTGCCGCGCACACTCATTGCCTGAGGAGGGCTTAACTGTGGCTTTGATCAACTTGACTCGCATGTGCGCGCTTCGGGCATGTGAGAAGCGGAGCGGGGGTGTCGCTCACACGGGGTTTCTCGATTTCAGTCAGGTCGCGGGCGAGTTTCGGTGCCCGGCAGTTTTTGCCTCTGACAGAAAAATCCGAAGAGCTTCCGTGGATTGATCGATCTTAAGTCTCATTTTAGTTTTTAAAATTATAATAATTAGCGCTTTGAGATAGTGATTAAATGTGAGGTCCGGGAATTGCGTTCATTTTTTGATGAATGTGCTTTTTGCCACCGGCAGTGCCGCGACCTACATGGCTCCCCCCGTTTTGGGTGACCAGCAGGTCAATTGCGGACCGGATTGGGCGGATGTGATCGCTCCCGACGGTCGGGTGCGGTCGCTGGCCACGCCGGTCGGGGAATATGATTTGTTCGCGTTGGCCTCGCGACTTCCATTCGGGCAGCAGCCTGACGCCGTCGTCTGCCTAGTCGATGCCAGCTGGCGGAACCTGCCGCGCAACCTGGCGGCCTTCAAGTGCCCCCGCGTCCTCCTCGTCGCCGACACGCATCACCTGAATTCACCACTCATCAACATGCTGCGGTATGCCACTGCGGAGCCGTTCGACCGCATAGTGTTTCTCTATGACCGCCATCATGCCGGATTCTTCGCAGCGGCAGGACTACACAATCTCTACTGGTTTCCGGGACTAACTTTCCCCCACGGGGACGCCGCGGTGCGAACAGTGAGGCAGGCCCGCCGACGTAAGGAGATCATGTTCGTGGGCCAGGCCGGCCGGTTCCATCGTCGCCGTAGTCGTATGCTTGATGCTCTCGCGGCCCGCGGGCTGCCGGTCGGGCGGAAAGCCGTGTCGCAAAGCGCCGGCCTCGGCCTGTATGGGGCGTCGCTGCTGGGCTTCAATGCGAGCCTCAACGGCGACCTGAATCTGCGGTTGTTTGAAATCCTCGCCGCAGGCGCGACCCTGCTGACGGACCGCCTGGCCCCTGCCTCGGGGCTCACCGATCTCTGGGCGGACGGCCGCGAAATGCTCACTTACGGGTCGGAGGAAGAACTCGCCGAGCGGGCCGCCCATGCACTCGCCAACCCGCGCGAAACGGCAGCCATCGGAGCCGCGGGCGCCGCCTGGTTTGACATGCACTTCAGTGCCCAGCGCCGGCTAAACGCATTCCAGGGGCTGGTGGTTGACGGCACGGCCGTGCCGGAATTCGCCCTGCCGGCTGCAAACCCGACCCGAGTCCTATTTGGCGGCGACACCGACCGGCTAATTGAAGGGCTCGTGGTCTACGAAGGCCTCCAGGAATTACACCGCGAGACTGAGACGGTGCATGTGACGCATGCTGCCGGCGTGCCGGACGATTTTTCCTCAATGTGGGCCACCCTCCCCCGCATCCAGGTGGCGCACGAGGCGGACGCCGCCGAAGCCGACGTTGGTATCTTTGACCGCACGACCGAACAAGTGCCCTCGGCCCGCTGCCTGTGGTGCTGGAATGCCGACGCCACGGACGGGCTGCGCCTAGAACAGTCCTTTGCCGCGCATGGATTTTCGCGGCTGAGCGAACAGCTGGCCCTTTTCGGCCGCACCGCCGCCGGGCCGGCTCCGACAGCGGACGCGAGCCGCCCGCACCTTCTACTCTACACCGACGATCCCGCGCACGGCGGGGTCGCGCACTACAATCACTCCCTGCTACTCGCGCTTGCGCGGGCCGGCTACCGCGTCACCTGCATGCAGACGCAGAGCGAGGGCGCACTCGTCGCCGCGCAACGTGCCGCCGGCGTGCGCAACCATTGGATCGACTACGACACGAGCCGCGAGTTCGCCCGCACGGTCACCGACGGGAAGGCGGCGCTGAAAATTTTCGCGGCGGACCGGCCCGACCTCGTGATTTTCAGCGACTGCTGCCCGCTCTCGAATCTCGCGGCCCGCGAAGCCGCCCGCCAGCTGGGCATTCCCTACGTCGTGGTGATCGGATTTGTCGGCGCCTACCTGGCGGAGACCTTCGCCGGCCAATTGCCACTGCTGGCCGCCCAGTATGCGGCGGCGCGGGCGGTCGTGGCCGTCTCGCAGGAGAACCTCGACCTGCTGCGCACGCGTTTCGGCCTGGCGGCCAACCGCGGCCAGGTGATCCATTACGGCCGCCCGGAGGAGTTTTTCAAACCGCGCGACGAAACGGTGCGCGCGCGGCTGCGCGCCAGCCTCGGCGTGCCGGCGGAGGCTGTCGTTTGTTTCACCGCCGCGCGGCTCTCGGGGGTCAAGCGCCACGACCTTCAGTTGGAGGCCATCACGCAGCTGATGGCCGGGCGGACAGGATCCGACCTGCACTTTGTCTGGGCCGGCGACGGCGACCAGCGCGCGGTGCTGGAGAAGGCGATCCAGCAACGGGGTCTCAGCCGCTCAGTGCACCTGCTCGGCCAGCGCGCGGACGTGGGCGACTGGTATGATGCCGCGGATATGTTCGTGCTGCCATCGCAGCTTGAGGGCATGCCGCTGGCAATCATGGAGGCGATGGCGAAGGGCCTGCCCGTCGTGGCGAGCGCCGTGAGCGGCATTCCAGAGGAACTCGGCGACACCGGCAAACTGCTGCCCGATCCGGCCGCCGATCCGCGCGGCGTGGTGCGCGGCCTCACCGGAACGATTTCGAACTGGGCTGCGAATCCCGCGGTCCGTGACACCGTCGGCCGCCGCGGACGCGAGCGCGCCGACCGGATGTTCCGCGAAGCCACCATGATCGGGCACACCGTGGCCCTCATCCGCCGTCACCTCCCGGCGGCCGCGCCGGCCTGCGCCGCCACCGGCTGAACCCACCGGCCCCATGCAATTCGATTTCCTCATTGTCGGCGCCGGATTCACCGGCCTGGTTTTGGCGGAGCGCCTCTCGAATCTGCTCGGCGCGTCCTGCTTGGTCGTCGAGCGCCGCGGGCATCTCGGCGGCAACGCCTACGATGAATATGACGATCACGGCGTGCTCGTGCATAAATACGGCCCGCATTATTTCCGCACCGATAATCCCGCCATCGTGGCTTACCTGGGCCGGTTTACCGAATGGCGGCCGGTCAACTACCAGATCCTGTCGTGGACCAAGAGCCGCTACTGGCGGTTTCCGGTCAACCTTAACACCTACGAGCAGCTGATCGGCCGTCGCGCCACCGAGGAGGAGTTCAAGGCCTACCTCGAAAAGGTCCGGGTGCCGATGGCGCAGCCGGGCAACTCCGAGGATGTGATCGTCGCGCAGATCGGCTGGGAACTCTACGAACTCTTCTTCAAAGGCTACACGCAGAAACAATGGCGCAAGCCGCCCGCCGAGCTCGATCCGTCCGTCTGCGCGCGCATCCCGATCCGCACGAATCGTGACGACCGCTACCTGCGCGAGCAATTCCAGGCTCTGCCGGCGGCCGGCTACACGCGGATGTTCGAGCAGATGCTCGCCGCCTGCTCGAACACGATGGTGCTCTTCAACGCCGACTACCGCGAGGTGCGCCGGCACGTGACGTTCCGGAAACTCATCTACAGCGGCGCGATCGACGAATTCTATGACTATCGCGCCGGGGTGTTGCCCTACCGCTCCCTGCGTTTTGAACCCGAGCACTTCACCCCGGAGCAACTGGTCGATCGCGAGTCGATTGCCGGCCGCAAGGGTTTATGGCAGCCGGCGCTGCAGGTAAACTATCCGAACGAGTTCGATTTCACCCGCATCGTCGAGGTCAAGCACATCACCGGGCAGACCTGCGACAACACGACGATCGTCCGTGAATATCCGCTCGATTATCAACGCGGCGGCGAGGCCTACTATCCGGTGCCCACTGCCGAAGCGCAGCGGCAATACCACACTTACGCGGAGATCGCCGCGGGCGACCCAGGCGTATATTTCGCGGGCCGCCTCGCGAGCTATCGCTACCTCAACATGGACCAGGTGGTCGGCGCCGCGCTCGAACTCGCGAATCAGATCACCCTCGATTGGCATAGCGACCGTCGTCGCACCGCCTGACTATTCTTCCTATGAAATCAGCGATGGTTCTCTGGCTCTACAGTGCGGAGCAATATCAGAAAAATACTCCGATCAACGAGATCGCCGAACATGCGGCCCGCCATGGGTTCAACGACGAGGAGGTGGATGTCCTGTGCTTGCATGGCTACGAGTTCTTTCCGCCCGCGGATGTCGCCCGCTTGCGGGAGCGGAATTTCCTGCTGCGGGATGCTTCGTCCCTTTACCACGCGATCGCCCGGCGTTACCGGAACCTGCGGGGGCTTTATCCGAACCACTTTTACGAGTGCTTTCTGCGCTGGATAGTGCTCAAGGAATTCTACGCGGGCGCCCCGATTCTCGCCTGGGACGCCGACATCTTCTTCAACGAGAAGCTCAGCCGCATCCACGCGGAATTCGCTGGTTCCACCATGACCTGCTCCTCAACGTGCTTTGCCGCGCTGCATGATCCGGGCTGGCTCGCGGCCTACGAACAGCAACTCAACGCGTTTGAACGCGGTCCGGATGCCTATCTCGCGGCGGCTTACACCAAGCTCGCGGAACGCAAGCGGAGTGATCCACGACAGTTCGACCATTGCTTCTTCGGCGGCCTGACCCTGGCTGCGCTTGAATCACGCGAAGCCTGGCACAAGCTTTTCGCTTCCACCCCCGAGGAGATGTTCGTGGACTTTCTCGTGCGCGAGGGCGTGCTGCCACATCATCAGGCCAGGGCGCGATGCGAATATCTCCTGTGCCCACAACCCCTCCTGCTGCCGCAACTCGCCTGGGTTCATCCCATGGGTGCGGGTCTACCGACGGAGTGCGCCAGCCCGGCGCCGGCCGCCGGATTCGAATATCTCAACGGCCGCTATCTTTTCAACGGCCGGCCGCTGGCCTTCCTGCACTTTCAAGGGGCCCTGTTCCGCGTCTGCGCCTTGCACCAGATTCATTCCCGGTTTCTGGAGGAACCCGTCGCGATTCATGACGAGTTCTATTGTCCGCCAGAGCGGCGACGGGGCCGGTCGACCGCGGAATTTTACCGCCGGCAAAGCCTGGAAATCCGCCTCGCCTCCCTTCGTCACCTCTCCGAACTAAAACAGCGCTGGGGGGATCCGTTCTCCGAGCGCGATGTGGCCAGGAATTTTCTCCTCCAATCCAACCTTACCGAGGTTATCGCCAACTCCTGCATGAACTCTCCCTGCCTCCCGCCGCCAACCGGACAGACGACGAATGAGCTATCCGCACTTGTCGCGCAGATGGCCCACTTCTTTCTGAGTGAGAGCCTGCTCCAGATCGACTGGCCGACCGCCCACAGCGTCGCGGTCATGCAACGCGGTCCGGACGGGACTGTGGCGGACGCCCAGGTATGCCAGGTCGATGACGACTTTCCGCGGCTGCCGCTGGCGGACGGCGGTTGCGACACGGTTTTCAATCTTGGTTCGCTGAATCTCGTGCCTGAGGCGGCACTAGCCGGCTGGTTGATTGAACTCCATCGTCTGACTGGACGCAATGTCTGGATCGCCCTCGATGCGCTCCCGGGGCGCAGTCAGGTCTGGTGGGAGAGAAAATTTTTCGAGGTTGGATTCCGGAAGCATCCCCTCATGTCGCTGGTCGTGCCTTACCCGGCGTCCGAGCGGGATGAGTCCCGCGTCATGCTTGTCCTGGAAAAAATTCCGGCGGCGGCCCTCGCCCAGTATCCATTGAGCGCCCTGAAGGCCGAGCGCGACCTGCACATGGATATGCTGCGGGAGGCGGGAGTTCGCTCAGAGGCGCACCTCGCCCGCTATCAACTGGCGGCCCGGCATGCGCGGGACGGCGGGGTCATCCTCGATGCCGCCTGTGGCCTGGGTTACGGCAGCGCCATGCTGGCGCGGCAGTTTCCCCACGCCCGGGTCATCGGCGTCGACATCAGTGAGTATGCGATCAATTACGCCCGCGCCAATTTTGCCGGCGTGCTGCCGAATCTGGAGTTCCACCTCGCCGACGCCTGCAACCTCTCCATGATTCCCGAGGGCACGGTCGATCTGGTGATTTCGTTCGAGACGATAGAGCACGTGCCCGATCCGGGTCTTTTTCTGCGGGGTGCCGTGCAGCGGATGAAGGCCGGCGCCACGTTCATCGGCTCGATCCCGAACCTGTGGCTCGATGAGACCGGAAAGGATCCAAATCCGTGGCATTTCCATGTCTTCGATCTGCCCAAGTTCTACCAGCTCATGGCCGGTTTTTTGCATGTGTCCCATGTCTACCGGGAGAATGCCGGCGGTCATCTGCGCAACACGTCGTCCCGTCCTGATCTGCGGGCGGTGCAACTGCCGGTGACGGACCAGCTGGAGGAGGCGGAATGGTGGATCATCGCGGCCCGAAAAATCCCGGCCTCGCTTTCCGCGACCGGGACGAAACCGAGGATCTGGCTGATCGACGGCGAGAATCGCGGCCGTTTTTATGTGCAATTGCAGGAGTCGTTCGAGGCCGAATGGCTGATTGGCAGTTCCCTTCAGCCAGAAAACCTGGACCTCGCCATCGTGAGCGACGAATGGTGGGGGCCGAGCAGCGTCCAGGTGCAGCGGCTCAAGCGGCTGGGCGTGCCGACGCTCCATGTGGTGGATGGGGTGGTGGATTGGAAGAATACCTGGGAGAATCCCCGTTCCTTAAGCGCCGCGGCCGGCCTGCCGCTGTTCCAGCCGGTGCTGAGCGACAAAATTGCCTGTCTGGGCCAGGCCCAGGCACGGGTCCTGGGAACGTGGGGCAACGCGGCCAAATGCGAGATTGTCGGCGCGCCCCGTTTCGACCGCTACTATGCGTTAAAGCGCCGGAAACGGACGGCGGAGATGCCGGCACTCATCTTGATTATCACGGCCAATACGCCCTATTTCAACGAGCAACAGCACGCCGACATTCTCGAGGGCCTGAAAGACCTGAAGGAGTTCTTCGCGCTCGCGGCGCAGGAGGGCATTCCCATCGAACCGGTCTGGCGCCTGACGAAAGGACTTGATGCCGAACTGGGCCTCACGCCCGCTGCGACCGCGGCGCGGGAATTGGCGGACGTGTTGGTCGCCGTCGACGCGGTGATCGGTTCATCCTCGACGGCCTTGCTCGAAGCAATGCTGCTCGGCCTGCCGACCGCGCTTTTGGATTATTCGAACTGTCCGCATTATCTCCAGCCCGCCTGGCAGATAACGGCGGCCAGGCAGATCCCGCTGGTCGTGGGCGAACTCGTCAATCCGCCGCTCACCAAGATGCTTGAGCAGGAAACCGTGTTGCACGACAACTTGGAATGCGCCTCTCCCGCCACGGCCCGGCTGATCCAGTTGGTGACGGTCATGATCGAAGAGGGTTGCCGAGCCCGGCGGTGCGGCGAAATGCCGTCCTTCCGCCCGCAAATGCTCTCGCCGGGGACTCCCGTGCAAATTCTCCCGGAAAACCGGTTCAGCCTGGCCAAGCTGTATGCGGATCACCCGGTATTCCGGATCGACTCGATTGCGGAGTTGCAGGCTGAGCTGAATCACTGGCGAAAGATCCACTCCGAGAGCATCTGGAAATCATACGCCCTGCTGACGGTGCAATGGCGCTCCAAGCTGGAGGCGGCCACGATCCTTTCCGGTCTCGGGCAGTCGGAGGCGGCGGTCGATCTCATGATGCAAAGCTTGAATGCCGTGGAGTCGTGCAACCAACCGGAGGTCGTCCTGGAAGCGGTGCTCGAAGTGAGCACCCATTTGGCCCGCCATGATGCGGGCCTGACGCGTCGCTTGCTCGCAATGGCCCTGAACCTTGCTCGCCGACTGGGCCGGTCCGACGCGATCCAGCGAGCCACCCAGATACTTGAAGCGCTCTCACCGCTCGATTCCAAGATGGTTTCATAGCCCGTCAAACTTCCAGACCCCATGGCATCTCCCTCCGTCTCTTCGCCGCCCCTGTCTACCGCGGGCAAACCGTCGGAAGAACGCAACGCCGGATCGAGTTCGCCCGCGAAAATCCTATTCATTGCACACGAAGCCACTCGGACGGGCGCGCCGATGTTCCTTTTACATTTCCTTCGCTGGCTTCGGCGCGAGACTGACCTCGAGTTTGAAATCGTCCTCGGCAAGGGTGGAGCACTGGAGGCCGAGTTTGCGGCCGTGGCCAAAATCCGAAGACAGGAGCAGCTGACGGCGACCCCCGGTGCGCTCCAATCGTTCGACCTGATTTATTCGAACACCATTTGTAACGCGCCAATGCTCGCGGGCCTACCCCGCGGCGAGATCCCCGTTGTCACCCATGTGCACGAACTCGATTTGGGCTACGACTGGGTGGGAGCGCGGGCCATGGCAGAGATCATTGGGCACACGCGACATTTCATCGCGTGCGCCGAAGCGGTAGCCGACCGCCTGCGGAAGGTCTTCTCGATCCCGTCCGACCGTATCAGTGTGCACCACGAGATGATCGATAGCGCCGCCGTGGCGGCGAACGCTGCGGCCGCGGGCAATTCGTTGCGGCAGGACTACGACATCCCCGCCGGCGCTTTTGTAATCACCGGTTGCGGGAGCTTGGATCTTCGCAAGGGGACGGATCTTTTCTTGCTGGTGTCTGCCCAGATCAAACGCCAGCTGGGTCCGGAGCACTCACTCCGATGCCTTTGGATCGGGGCGCTAAACTCATCCGATCTCGCGAATCATCTTCGGCTGGACGTGCGCAAGCTCGGACTGGAGAATGAATTCCGCCTCGTCGGAGAACTGCCGGCTCCACACGCGCTGTTTGCCCAGAGCGACATCTTTTGCCTGACCTCCCGCGAGGATCCGTTTCCCTTGGTAATGTTGGAGGCGGCGGCGCTAGGGAAGCCGGTCCTCTGTTTCGACGGCTCGGGTGGGGCTCCGGAATTTTGCGCCCACGGCGGTGGCCAGGGGGTGCCTTATCTCGATGTCGGGGCGATGGCCGCGACGGCGACGGCTTGGCTTCTAGACTCGGTCCGGCGCACCTCAATCGGCCGGCGCGGAGCCGAAGCCGTGCGTCAACACTTCACGGTCGAGGCGATCGCACCGGCCCTATGGGCGGAATTGCGGCGACACCTCGCCCATCCCGCTCCTCTCCGGCCGGCCGCAACATTTGCCGACATTTATCGCAGCTGGACTCTCAGCGAGGCTCCCCAGCTTCCTTACATCGAGGCCCACCTGCGGCGTGAAGGTAGGCGGAAACAAGCCCGCCAGCTCACGTGCCAAGGACGCAAGCTTGAGGCCGGCGAGCTCCTGATGAAGGCTGTCAACGCTGATATCGAGCTGCAGAATCCTCTGGTTGCCTTCGAAAGCCTTGTGGAGATCAGCGAGGAGATGGCGACGGTGGATGCGCGCCAGTCCGCCGCCCTCCTCAGCACGGCCGAACGCTTTGCCAAGGGGCATGTCCATTTCAACGTGGAATCATTCCGGCGCAAAGTGGCGGGAGCGTAGAACGAACGTGGAGGATGGGGGCCTTCCAGCCCGGTGCCTCACCGGCCGCGATGGCCTATGCGTCAAACTACCCGCGTCGCCATAGCTTCGCAGGCGTCCTCGAACCCATGCGTAAACATCATGGCGTCGCACAGTGAACTGGCGCGCAGCGTGCCGCGGAGCTCCGCGAGGTGCGGGAGATCTTTAGCGGCGGCGATGGCGATTTCCGCGTAGTGGTCGGGGGTGGTGCCGATCCAGTCGCCGAGTCCGGTGTGCGTGAGCAGGCTGGTGCCGACGCGCGCGACGTGGGTGCGGCCCGCGAGCGTGACCACGGGCACGCCCATCCAGAGGGCTTCGCAGGTGGTGGTCGTGCCGTTGTAGGGGAAGGGATCAAGCGCGATGTCCACGCCGTGGTAGAGACTCAGGTGGTCGTGCACGGAAAGCTCGTTGCCGTTGAGCGTGAGGCGCTCGGGATCGATGCCAACCGCGGCGAAGAGGCTGCGAATGCGTGCGGCCAACGCGGGATCGCCGAGGCCGCGGGATTTGAGGAACAGGCGCGAGGTTGGAACGGCGTTGAGGATGCGACCCCAGAGCTCGATCGCGGCGGGGGTGATCTTTGCGAATTGGTTAAAGCAACCGAACGTGACCGTGCCGGAGGTCGCGGCGGGGAGGGCGTTGATGGGCGGGGCGTCGGGATCGGGTTGGTAACAGGAAAATGGGCCCGGGAGTCGCACGAGTTTTTCGGAATGAAATGCCTCGGTTTGGCCCGGCGGATCGCTCACGTGGTCGGTGATGCGGTAGTCGATGGCGTCGAGACCGGTGGTGTTGGGGTAGCCGATCCAGGTGGCCTGAACGGGTGCGGGGCGACGCGCGAGGACGAGCAGTCGGTGCCCGGCGGAATGGCCGGCGAGGTCGATCAAGAGATCAAGTTCGTCGGCGCGGATGAGCGCGGCGGCGGCATCGTCGTCGAGGCGTGCAATGTCACGCCAGTGCTCGGCAAGATCGCGAAGGCGGGTGGTGAAACGGTCGGGCGAGGGGACGTTGGCGTAGCAAAAAATTTCGAAGCGCGTGCGGTCGTGCGCGGCGAGCACGGGCTCGATGAAATAGGCGACGGCGTGGTGGCAGAAGTCGGGCGAGAGATAGCCGATGCGGAGACGACGGCCCTCGACCGTGCGCGGTGCTGCGATCAGCGCGGCGGCGGTCAGTGGCGCGGCGTGGAGCGTGTGCCAGCGGCGGTGTTCAGCGAAGATTTCTTCGGGCGGGATGTCGGGAAGAAAATTGAGTGCGAAGAGGAGATTGCTGTGGGTGTTCGGATTGGGCTGCTCGGCGAGGGCGGCGCGGTAGTGCGCGACGGCTTCGGGCAGACGACCGGCGGCCCGGCAGAGGCGCCCGAGATTGTCGTGTGCCGGGGCGAAGCGCGGGCGCTGGTGGAGCGCTTCGTTGAACGCGGCTTCGGCTTCGGTGGTGCGGCCGGCGGCAAGCAACGCGTGGCCGAGGATGTTGTGCGCCTCGGGACGCTTGGGCTCGAGGACGAGGGCGCGTTGGAAGGCGGCGATGGCGTCGTCGCGGGCACCGCCCTCGAGGCAGGCGACGCCGAGATTGAGCCACGCAGCGTCGTGTTTAGGAGAGAGGCGCACGGCCTGGCGCAATGCGGCGACGGCCTCGGCGTAGCGGCCGAGACTTTTCAGGACGTTGCCCGCCTGGTGATGCGGCTCGGCGAGCGAGCGATCGAGGGACTGGGCGCGCGTGAACGCGGCGAGGGCCTCGGTTGCTCGACCGAGACGGCGGAGCGCGAGGCCGTGGTTGAGTTGGTAGGTCGCCGTGGCGGGGCGCGCGGCGACGGCGCGGGCGAAGAATGTTTCGGCGCGCGCGACTGAGCCTTGTTGGAGGTGCAACTGGCCGAGGCAATGGAGGGCGTCGGGGTGCGCGGGCTCGGCCTGCAAAATCTGTTCGTAGAGCAGGGCCGCTTCCGTAAGCCGGCCGGCGCGATGGTGCGCCAGAGCTTGCGTGAGAAGTTTGGCGGGCGGCGGCATGGCGACGATAGGAACGGCGAGAAAAGGTGAGTCAATTCATGCTGCGCGGGCGGTGGTGAACGACTGCGCACGGGTGCGGCGGAATTTCGTGCGGCAATGTGCTTGCGGCGAAATCCGGCCGATTTGCATAGTGACGGCAGCGATGCAGAAAAAAATGTTTTACGCCGGGCAACCGGGTGGCACCCACGGGTGGGGGATTTGCAACCGGCACCTCATCGAAGAGCTGGGGAAACTCACGGCGCTCGAGCCGTTGACTCCGGCTCATCCGCAGTGGAATTCGCAGACTCTGTCGGGCGATCTGTTTACCCCGTTGGCGAATCAGGAGTTTGCGCCCGTGGCGACGGCGCGGGGGGCGCGGAATTTCGCCTACACGTTTTTCGAATTCGAGCTGAACCAGCGGTCGGTGGAAAACGCGGCGCGTTACGAAGTGGTTTTCGCCGGGTCGACGTGGTGCGTCGAGCGGATGCAGGCTAAGGGAATCACGAACGGAGTCGTGTTGGTGCAGGGCGTGGATGGACGGGTGTTCGCGCCGAAGCCGCGCGCGCGGACGAACGATCGGTTTCAGATTTTCTCGGGCGGAAAGCTCGAGCTGCGCAAAGGGCAGGACCTGGTGCTGCGGGCGTTCAAGGTGCTGCATCAGAAATATGCGGACATCGATTTGGTCACGGCTTGGTTCAATCACTGGCCGCAGTTGATGGCGCAGATGGCCCAGGCGCCGGGGATGCGCTTCGAGCAGGTGAAGGGATCGTGGACGGAGCAGATGGAGCACGTTTACCGGATCAACGGGATCGACCCGCGGCGCGTCGTCACCGTGCCGATGGCGTCGCAGGCGCAGATGGCCGAGGTGTATCGGGAAAGCGATGTCGGCGTGTTTCCCAATCGCTGCGAAGGCGGCACCAATCTGGTTTTGATGGAATATATGGCGTCGGGCCGGCCGGTGATTGTGGCGAATGGGACGGGCCATCGTGATGTGGTGAACGACGCGAACGCGCTGCTGCTGCGGCAACTGCGGCCGTTGAACATCGTCGGCTCGAATCAGGAGTTGGTCGCGTCCTGGGTTGAGCCGTCGCTCGATGAGATCATCGCGCAGGTCGAGTTTGCTTACCACCATCGCGAGAAGGCCGCAGCGCTGGGCCAGCAGGCGGCAGCGGATATGCAGGGGTGGACGTGGGAGCGAGCGGCCAAGACGATTTTGGCGCACACGGGTTGAGTGGTCCGCATCGGCTGCGGGGGCGGCAGCGAACGGCCAAGGTGCGCGCTCGCTCGCGGTCACGCGGGTTGGAGCTGCAGCGTCGGGCGGGCGGCGTGGTCCTGAGCCACAGGGAGCAATTCGTCGCGGATTTTTTCGACGACGGAACTCCAGTCGCCAATCGCGGGCTGTCGGAAGAGGCGCATGGTCGGATACCACGGGCTGTCGTCGCGATCGAGCATCCAGCGCCAGTCGGGAGAAAATGGGAGGAGGAGCCAGACGGGTTTGCCGAGGGCGCCGACGAGATGGGCGACAGATGTGTCGACGGCGATGACGATATCGAGCTGGGCCACAATCGCGGCGGTATCGCAGAAATCGCGAATTTCGTCGGTGTGATTTACGCACTGTGGATGCGCGGAAATCACGGCCGACTCGGTGGGATTGAGGCCGACCTGGAGGCAGACGAATTCGCAGGACTCCGTGTCGAAAATCGCGCGGAAGGTATCGAACGCGACGGAGCGGTTGGCGTCGTTGTGGTGCTTGGGATTGCCGCGCCAGACCACGCCGACGCGCAAGCGGGACTGCGGAGGAAAATGTGGGCGCCAGCGAGCGACGCGCTCCGCCGGGGCGGCGAGGTAAGGCACGGCGGCCGGGATGGTTTCGAGGCGGGTATCCTCGGCAAACGGTGCACTCAGCAGCGGGCAATGTTGGTCGAAGTGCGGCAGCGGTTCGCCCTGTGCGAGCACGCTCGTGGCGCCGGCGACGCCCTGCAGCAAGGTCTTCAATTCTTTCTGCACCTCGATGTGCACGGTGGCACCGTGGGCGGCGAGGGCGGTGGCGTAGCGCGCAAATTGAATCGTATCACCGAGGCCTTGGTCGGCGTGGAGCAAGATCGCCTGGCCGGCGATGGGCGTATCGCCGCGCCAGAGCGGCTGTTGAAAATTGCGCTGGGGATTTTGTTGCAGCGCGACCCAGCGGTATTCGTATTTCAGCCAGACTTCGCGGTTGAGCGTGCCGTGGCGAAGACAGGTGAGTGCCCAGTTGAATTTGGCGGACGCATTCTTGGGTTCGATACCGAGCGATTGGCTGTAGGCGAAGAGGGCTTCGTCCAATTTGTTCTGCGCGGCGAGCGCGTTGCCGAGATGGTTCCACGCTTCGAAAAAGCGCGGCTGGCCGCGAATCGCCTCCAGGAAGAATTCGATGGCCTCGTCGTGACGACGGAGCGCCGTGCAAAGCAGGCCGAGATGGTGGAGCGTCTCGATGCGGTAGTCGGAAAACGTGAGTGCATGCCGCAGGGTGCTTTCGGCTTCGGCGAGTTGGCGGAGCATGGTCTGGGAGCGGCCCAGATGACTCCATGCTTTGGCCCAATCCGGTTTCAAAACGGTGGCGGCGCGGAAACTGGCCTCGGCGTTGGCGTGGCGGCCGGCGTTTTCATAGGCGGTGCCCAGATCGAAGCGGAGTTGGGCATCGCCGGAGCGGACGGCGGCGGCTTGTTCGAGACGGCCGATGGCGCGGTCGATTTGTTTCAACATGAACAGCGTCCGTCCGCTTTGCCAGAGGGCGAGCGGATCGGCGGGCGCCCGCGCGAGAATCTGTTCGAAGCACTGCAAGGCCTCGGCGAAGCGGCCCGTTTGTTGCAGCTCGGCGCCGCGCGCGAAGGCGGTGGCGGCGGGGGAGGGCGGCGGGGGGCGCGAAGGTCTCGGTGGGCGCATGGCGGCGGGGAAGTGATCGGCACGTAGCGGGCCGACTTGAGGACGAGTGCCGAGTTTCTTGGCGCGAGCGGACCTCCCAAAACGGCGAAGGCCCCGGCGGAGAGCCGGGGCCTTGTTGCACACCTGTAGCGACCACGAACCAGGTTCGTGCCGGGGCCTCCGCAGGGTCGTTGTTTTTGTTTCGCTCGATCCCGGCCGCCACACGAAGAGCGGCCGGGACTTGGGCGAATCAGGACAATCCCTGTGCGAGGTGGCTTACGAGAGCAGACGCAGGGCGCTCTGAGCGCTCTGATTGGCTTGCGCAAGCATCGCTGTGCCGGACTGAACCATCACGTTCCACCGGGCGAGCTGAGTCGATTCCGACGCAACATCCACATCGGTGATGCGGCTGCTGGCGGCTTCGAGGTTGGCTTTGTTGACGCTGAGCACTTCACCGGCGAAGCCGAGGACGCTCTGTTTCGCGCCGTTGTTGGCGCGGGCAGTGGCGACAGTATCGATTGCGGAGGTGATGGTGGTCTGCGTGGCGATCGCCATTGTGGACGGCATGGTAATGGCGTCCGTGGTGATCATCCCGCTGGTGCCGTTTTCATTGGTGCTGACCGTCAGTGCACCGACGATGCTCTTGGAGTTGAACGTCTCCGTGGCCAAAGCTGCGACTTCCGTCTTCAAGGCGGTGAACTCCGCCGCGTAGTTGGCTTGGTCGCTCGTGGTTTTGGTCGGATCCGCGTTGAGTGTCGAAAGCTCACTCATGCGCTCCAGCATCTTGCCGACAACTTTCAACACGCCGTCCTGCGTCTGTAAGAACGAAACGGTATTCGCGATGTTGTTGCTGGCAGCCCCTTGGCGTTTGGCCGCGGCCGACAGTTTCATGGAAACTGCGAGACCACCGGCGTCGTCCGAGGGGTTGACGATCTTCGAACCGCTCGAGAGCCGGTTGAGGCTCTTCTGCAGGTTTGCATTGGATGCGGACAGGTTGCCTGAAGCAACCGTGGCCGCGGTATTGGTATTAATCACGACTGACATGGTATTATCTCTCCTTGATAAGTGCGACAGTCCGTCTGTCGCCACGTGTCCGGATAGTCGGCGCCGGACCGTGCCGTTTGAGGCAAGAGCCTCAAAGTGTAGCCCACCCGATCTCGAGACGGTGTGGGGCTAATGGGGAATGAAGTGTCAAAGAACCGACTCAACGTGCGCCTAACCACTCCGAGACAGACAACCGCGTAAGTTCGGGACCGCGCGCACCGGGGAATCAGGCCGGTCGCGCGGGTGGTTCAGGCCACGGGTATTAACCCAACAGCTTCAGGGCGCTTTGCGCGCTCTGGTTGGCCTGCGAGAGCATCGCAGTGCCGGATTGGACAAGGACATTCCAGCGGGCGAGCTGGGTCGACTCCGCCGCGACGTCCACATCGGTGATGCGGCTGCTGGCGGCTTCGAGGTTGGCCTTGTTGACCGTCAACACTTCCGAGGCGAAGCCGAGGACGCTCTGTTTGGCGCCGTTGTTGGCGCGGGCGTCGGCGAGGGTTTCAAGCGCGGAGGTGATGGTGGAAACTGTGCCGATGACCATCGTGGACGGGATCGTGATGGCCGTGGTGGTGACCATACCGCTGGTGCCGTTTTCATTGGTGCTGACCGTGAGGGCACCGACGATGGACTTCGTGTTGAAAGTCTCGGCGGCCAAGCTGGCGACCTCGGCTTTCAAGGCGGTGAACTCCGCCGCGTAGTTACCCTGGTCGGCCGTGGTCTTGGTCGGATCGGCGTGGAGCGTGGCGAGTTCGCCCATGCGCTCGAGAATCTTGCTCGTGACTTTGAGCACGCCGTCCTGCGTCTGCAGGAACGAGACGGTGTTCGCGATGTTGATCGCAGCGGCGCCCTGACGGCGGGCCGCGGCCGACAACTTCATGGACACGGCGAGACCGCCGGCATCATCCGAGGGGGTAACGATCTTCGAGCCGCTGGAGAGCCGATTGAGGCTCTTCTGCAAATTTTCGTTGGAGGCGGCGAGGTTGTTAGCAGCGACGTTGGCTGCGACGTTCGTGTTAATGACAACAGACATGGTAGTATCTTCCTTGATGCTAAGTGTGGCTTCCGTGCCACGGTCGTAATCGGGGGAGCGGCTCCGATTCGCGCCGGTCTTGACGTTTGTCTTGACGTAAAGGCTATCGTCTCGGCTGGAGGAAAACTTTACGAAAACGCGTTCAATTAATTTTCACCGCGCCCGCAGCTTTCGCTAAAGTGCCTCGCTGCCGCGTCGATTCCGCGCCGGTTTTACCTCTTAAAAATCGCTTCCGACGAAATGAAGCGACTGCATTGAATTTCGGATACAAAATCTAAAATAGATTTTCCGAGCCCGTGGTTCGGGCGAGTTTTTTGCTCCAGAACGGACGCAATCTGTGCGGGAGGCGGGGCGCGGAACGCCGGGCGCCCGCGCGAGAATCTGTTCGAAGCACTGCAAGGCCTCGGCGAAACGGCCCGTTTGTGGCAGCTCGGCGCCGCGCGCGAAGACGGCGGCGGCAGGGGAGGGCGGCGGGGGCGCGAGGTTCTCGGTGGGCGCATGGCGGTGGAGGAGTGATCGGCACGGAGCGGGCGACTTGAGGACGGGTGCCGAGTTTCTTGGCGCGAGCGGACCTCCCAAAACGGCGAAGGCCCCGGCGGAGAGCCGGGGCCTTGTTGCACACCTGTAGCGACCACGAACCAGGTTCGTGCCGGGGCCTCCGCAGGGTCGTTGTTTTTGTTTCGCTCGATCCCGGCCGCCACACGAAGAGCGGCCGGGACTTGGGCGAATCAGGACAATCCCTGTGCGAGGTGGCTTACGAGAGCAGACGCAGGGCGCTCTGAGCGCTCTGATTGGCTTGCGCAAGCATCGCTGTGCCGGACTGAACCATCACGTTCCACCGGGCGAGCTGAGTCGATTCCGACGCAACATCCACATCGGTGATGCGGCTGCTGGCGGCTTCGAGGTTGGCTTTGTTGACGCTGAGCACTTCACCGGCGAAGCCGAGGACGCTCTGTTTCGCGCCGTTGTTGGCGCGGGCAGTGGCGACAGTATCGATTGCGGCGGTAATGGTGGTTTGCGTGCCGATGACCATTGCGGACGGCATGGTAATGGCGTCCGTGGTGATCATCCCGCTGGTGCCGTTTTCATTGGTGCTGACCGTCAGTGCACCGACGATGCTCTTGGAGTTGAACGTCTCCGTGGCCAAAGCTGCGACTTCCGTCTTCAAGGCGGTGAACTCCGCCGCGTAGTTGGCTTGGTCGCTCGTGGTTTTGGTCGGATCCGCGTTGAGTGTCGAAAGCTCACTCATGCGCTCCAGCATCTTGCCGACAACTTTCAACACGCCGTCCTGCGTCTGTAAGAACGAAACGGTATTCGCGATGTTGTTGCTGGCAGCCCCTTGGCGTTTGGCCGCGGCCGACAGTTTCATGGAAACTGCGAGTCCACCGGCGTCGTCCGAGGGGTTGACGATCTTCGAACCGCTCGAGAGCCGGTTGAGGCTCTTCTGCAGGTTTGCATTGGATGCGGACAGGTTGCCTGAAGCAACCGTGGCCGCGGTATTGGTATTAATCACGACTGACATGGTATTATCTCTCCTTGATAAGTGCGACAGTCCGTCTGTCGCCACGTGTCCGGATAGTCGGCGCCGGACCGTGCCGTTTGAGGCAAAAGCCTCAAAGTGTAGCCCACCCGATCTCGAGACGGTGTGGGGCTAATGGGGAATGAAGTGTCAAAGAACCGACTCAACGTGCGCCTAACCACTCCGAGACAGACAACCGCGTAAGTTCGGGACCGCGCGCACCGGGGAATCAGGCCGGTCGCGCGGGTGGTTCAGGCCACGGGTATTAACCCAACAGCTTCAGGGCGCTTTGCGCGCTCTGGTTGGCCTGCGAGAGCATCGCAGTGCCGGATTGGACAAGGACATTCCAGCGGGCGAGCTGGGTCGACTCCGCCGCGACGTCCACATCGGTGATGCGGCTGCTGGCGGCTTCGAGGTTGGCCTTGTTGACCGTCAACACTTCCGAGGCGAAGCCGAGGACGCTCTGTTTGGCGCCGTTGTTGGCGCGGGCGTCGGCGAGGGTTTCAAGCGCGGAGGTGATGGTGGAAACTGTGCCGATGACCATCGTGGACGGGATCGTGATGGCCGTGGTGGTGACCATACCGCTGGTGCCGTTTTCATTGGTGCTGACCGTGAGGGCACCGACGATGGACTTCGTGTTGAAAGTCTCGGCGGCCAAGCTGGCGACCTCGGCTTTCAAGGCGGTAAACTCCGCCGCGTAGTTACCCTGGTCGGCCGTGGTCTTGGTCGGATCGGCGTGGAGCGTGGCGAGTTCGCCCATGCGCTCGAGAATCTTGCTCGTGACTTTGAGCACGCCGTCCTGCGTCTGCAGGAACGAGACGGTGTTCGCGATGTTGATCGCAGCGGCGCCCTGACGGCGGGCCGCGGCCGACAACTTCATGGACACGGCGAGACCGCCGGCATCATCCGAGGGGGTAACGATCTTCGAGCCGCTGGAGAGCCGATTGAGGCTCTTCTGCAAATTTTCGTTGGAGGCGGCGAGGTTGTTAGCAGCGACGTTGGCTGCGACGTTCGTGTTAATGACAACAGACATGGTAGTATCTTCCTTGATGCTAAGTGTGGCTTCCGTGCCACGGTCGTAATCGGGGGAGCGGCTCCGATTCGCGCCGGTCTTGACGTTTGTCTTGACGTAAAGGCTATCGTCTCGGCTGGAGAAAAACTTTACGAAAACGCGTTCAATTAATTTTCACGGCGCCCGCAGCTTTCGCTAAAGTGCCTCGCTGCCGCGTCGAGTCCGCGCCGGTTTTACCTATGAAAAATCGCTTCCGACGAAATGGAGCGACTGCATTGAATTTCGGATAAAACCGAGAAATCGGATTTCCGGTGCGGACGTTCGGACAAGTTTTTCGCCGCGGAATGGACGTGATCTGTGCGGACGACGCGGTTGGCGACGGCCGAGAATCGGGCCGGACCGCACGCGCATTATACTAAACGCAATTCTGCTAAAGTCCGGGCGGGGAGGTGCCGATAACGGAGGTGGGCAATTCTGCCCGCACCTTCACGTCATGGCAGGCATCCAAATTTCCGGACTCCTCTCCAACTCGGCCTTCGATTGGAAGGCGGTCGTCGATCAGCTCGTGGCGATCGAGACGATTCCGATCACCAATCTTGAGAAGCAACAGGCCAAGAACACTGAAAAAATCGAGGCGCTCGGGACCTTGCAGACGGCGATGCAGGATCTGAAGGATTCGCTCCAGGCGATGCGGGCCGACGATGTCTTTTCCGCCCGGACCGTATCTTCGAATACGGCCAACACGACGTGGAAATCCAGTTCCGTGACCGGTGCGGCCGTTGGCAGCTACACGGTCGCCGTCGAGAAACTGGCGACCGCCGCCCGGTATCAAGGGGCGGCGAATATCTCCAGTGGCTTGGCCGCTACCAGCGATGTCACGGGGGTGACGATCTCGACGATGCGCACGGCCACGGCGGTGACGGCCGGCACGTTTACGGTCGACGGGCAGCAGATCACGGTCGCCTTGACCGATTCGTTGCAGGACGTGTTCGACAAGATCACGACGGCGGTCCCGGCGATCACCGCCGGCTACAATGCCACGACCGATGCCATCACGCTGACCCGCTCCAGCGGGGAACTGATTCTCGGAGCGGCCAACGATACCAGTAATTTTCTCTCGGTGATGAAGCTCGTGAACAACGGCGGGAGCGCCGTGACGAGTTCGGCATCGTTGGGCACGCTGAAGGTCGCCTCGCCGCTCGTGAGTGCGGGGCTTTCGACAGCCATCACCGCGGTCGATGGGTCGGGTAACGGCTCGTTTTCGCTCAATGGCGTCGCGATCAGCTACAACATCAACACCGACTCGATCGGCGGGTTGATCAATCGCATCAACGGCGCCGGGGCCGGCGTGACGGCGTCTTACGATTCGGCCAATGACCGCGTCGTTCTGGCGAACAAGACGACGGGTGATACGGGAATCACGACGACCGAGGCGGCCGGCGGGTTGTTGGATGCCTTGGGGCTTTCCAGCGGTTCCGGCGGTGCGCTGGTGCACGGCACAAATGCGGAGTTTCGGATCAATGGCGGTGCGTTGCTCCTCAGCCGGACGAATACGCTCGAATCTTCCGTGCACGGTATCACCGGCCTGAGTGTGACGGTGAACTCGGAAACGACCCAAACGCTACAGGTCGAAAGCGACGCCGCCACGATGAATACCGCGATTGAGGGCTTCATCGAAAAATTTAATGCCGTGCAGGATTTCATCGAGACGAACTCCAAAGTGACCGTCACGGGCACGACGGTGGAGGCGGCCTTGTTGGCCGACAACCGCGAGATTCAGAGCTGGGCCTCGCAACTGCAGCGCAAGGCGTTTGACCAAGTGAGCGGGGTAACGGGCACCATCACGCGCCTGGAGCGGCTGGGCATCGATTTCGACAGTGCGAGCGGCAAATTGGCGGTGAAGGACAGCGGTAAATTGGCCACCGCCCTCGGAGATTTCCCGGAGGATGTCGAAGATTTCTTCCTCCGCACCACGACGGGCTTTGTGCCCAAGATGTATGACTATCTGGCGACCATTATCTCGGCCGACCGCAAGCAGCAGAGCAACCTGAGCGATGCCAACACCGAGCTCGATGACCAGATCGAGACCTTGCAGACCCGTTTGGCCGCCACCCGCGAGCAGTTGACCACCTCCTTCATTCGCATGCTCGATGCGCAATCGTCCGCGCAAAGCCAGAATACCTATTTGACGAATACGTTTTTCAAGAACTCGTCCTAACCGCCATGTCGCCCCGCTTCCTTTGGCCCGTTTCCACATTTGCCGCCGCGCTGTTGGCGTTGCTGGCCGGGTGCGCGACGCCGGCGCTCAACGACCCCGCGCGCGTCGGGCCGTTTCACGGGCCGGTCAACTACATCGGCGAGCCCTCCTTGGGCGGCTTGCGCCGCGTGGTGTTGCTGCCGGTGTGCGGCGGCACTTTGGCTCCGCAGGAGACCGTCGCGGCGTTCGACCCGGTGTTTGCGGCGGCGCTCCAGCGTCAAAATCGTTTCGAGATCGTGGTGTTGGCCCGGGAGGATTGTTTGCGGAAGTTCCGGGCGCCCGAGTTTTCTTCGGTGGCCGCCCTGCCGCGGGATTTTCTGACGACGCTCAAGCGGGATTTCGCGGCGGATGCGGTGCTGTTTGTCGATCTCACGGCCTTTCGGGCTTACCGGCCGCTCGCGATCGGTCTGCGGGCCAAACTGGCCACACTCGACGGCACGCGACTTGTGTGGACGTTTGACGACGTGTTTTCGGCCGACAATCCCGCGGTCGCCAATGCCGCGCGGCGCCATTCGCTGACCGGCGATCGCGGCGATGTGCCGGCGGATCTCAGCCCGGCGGTGCTCCAATCGCCCGCACGTTTTGCCGACTACGCGGCGACGGCGATGTTCACCACCCTGCCTCCGGTGATCCTGCCGGCGGCGATCCCCGGTGCGAAATCCGCGACTTCTGCCAGTAAACCCTAAAGTTCTCCTCCTTTGCACCGATACTCTCCCATCATCAACGGCGTTCCCTGTAACCGAACATCAGCGGCAGACCGTTTCGTAACTCGAAATAGCCAACCTAGCCAATGATCTCATCTGCATCCTCCCCAGATCGTGCTGCTCGCCCCGACCTCGTGTCGGCGGCTGGACCTGCTGCGTCGCGTCCGGCTGCGGCCCGCCTTGACCGCATTTCGACCGAGAGCGCCACGTTTTTGCGTGGCGCTCTCGAACGTCAACCCGCCATCCGCCCCGAAGTCGTGGAACGCGCCCGCGCGCTCATGGCCGATCCGGGCTATCCTTCGCTGGAAGTGATCAAGAGTGTGGCGGCCCAGATCGTCGCTGCACCGGACCTCAGTGAAATTGAAGCCTGAACCTGACCCCCATGGTCACCAACGGCTATGCGCGGACTTACCGCGCCAACTCGGTTCTCACGGCCAGCCCCGGACAACTCGTGCTGATGCTTTACGACGGGGCGCTGAAATCGCTCGCGCTCGCGCGTGAGGCGTTTGCCCAACCGGCGGAGGATTTCCGCCGCATCCAACTGATCAATACCCACCTGCTCAAAGCCCAGGCGATCTTGGCGGAGTTGCAGAGCGGGCTGAATTTCGAAGCTGGGGGCGAGTTCGCCAGCACCATGCATCGCCTTTACGACTACCACATCCGCCGCTTGACGGAGGCCAATCTGCGCAAGCAGGAGGCGCCGGTCGCCGAGGTGGAGCGGCTCGTGCGCGAGCTCCGCGATGCCTGGGCCCAGATGCTCAGCGGGCAAGACAACACGTCGACGATCGAGCGCGTGCGCGGCGTGGCCTGACCATGCAGACGACCGCACAAACGTGCGCCCGGCTGTTGACGGCGCTCGAAGACCTCGGCGAACGCGAAGCCGTGATGGTGCGCGAAGGAGATTTTACGATGGTCGCGGAACTCCAGGCGCGCGCGGCCCCGCTGGTCGACTACCTCGGCGAGCATGGTCCGGCCGTAGCCGACGGAGCTTTTCTGGCGCGAATTCGCGCCTTTCTGCGGCGGCGCAAAGAGTCGAGCGACTGGCTCGCCGTGCAAATCGCGCAAACGCGGAACGAATTGCAGCAGATCCGGACCAGCGAGGTCCGCGCCGCCCGGATTCGGCCGGCATACAGCGCGCCGGTGTTGCCGGTCTCGCGCCTGTCGGCGGTGGGTTGACCCCGATGGCGCGTAGGGTGGTTTGGGTCAGCGCCAAACAGTAGGAAACGAGAAAAAGGACGCAAAAAAAAGGCGCGTGAGCGCGCCTTTTTGTTTCTTACGAGAGGAGTGACGTGAAGTCGCCGCGGAAGCCGAATTCAGCCGGCGACGGCCTGCAGCGAGGCATTTTCTTCGGCAGCCGCACTCGTCACCATGACGGCGGGCGGGCCTTCGAGCCACGCAGAGGCGATGCGGGAGGCTTCCAGTTTCCAGTTGGTCTGGGGCGTGGAATAGACCGACATCACCGGAAACGAGTCGCTGCCAGCCCAGTTGAGACTGGCTTTGAGGCAGAGGGAGCCGTCGGCCAAGGCGTAGGCCTGGAGGAAGATCGCGCCGGCAGGGAAGGGGACTTCCTCCGTGTTACGCGGCTTCAGGGTCAGACGGGCGAGGTTGTGGTGAAAATTGACCATGCGGGTCGATTCCCACGCACCACCGTCAACAACCGGCGACTCGGCGAGCACGGCTCGCTCGATGTCGGAGAGAAATGAAAGGAGGCGCATCGCAGAGAGTAGATCGGCGCGACGGCGCGGCACTTGAGCGATTTCGCGAAAAAATTTTCGGAGGGATTTTTTCGGATTTCTCGTGAGAAAACGGTGCCTGCCCGGGGGTTGGGTTGAACATTTGTTTGCACGCCTGCGGGCGTTCTTTCTTAGTTCGGCTTCCTCCACGGTTCCGCTTTCCACCCTTCAAGCCCCCCATGTCATTTGAGAAAATCCTCATCGTTGAAGACGACATGGTCATTCGGAACCTCCTTACGACGATTTTCATGCGGCATAAACTGCCGGTGAGCTGTGCGGGCACGTTGGCGGAAGCGTCGGCCCATTTGGCGCGGGAACCGTTCGACCTGATGATGCTCGATTTGCGTTTACCGGACGGTGACGGACTCAAGTTTCTCGAACAAGTCGCGGTGCTGCCGGAGCGCCCGCTGGTGGTGATGGTCACGGGCTTCGGCTCGATCGAGTCGGCCGTGGCCTGTATGCGGGCCGGGGCGTTCGACTATGTGCTGAAACCGTTTTCGCCGAGCCAGATCGATGTGATTTTACGCAAGGCCCAAACTTATCGCCAGTTGCTGCGCGTCAGCCGCTTGTTGAGCGACGACCCGGAGGATGACGATGCGCTGCTGGTGGGGCGCAGTTCGGCGATGACGCGCCTTCGCCAGTTGATCGAGCGGGTGGCGCCGACCGATGCCACCGTGCTCGTCACCGGCGAGAGCGGCACCGGCAAGGAGATGATTTCGCGCGAGTTCTACCGGCGTAGCCCGCGGCGCGGGCAGCCGTTCATCAAGATGAATTGTGCGGCGATTTCCGAGAATCTGATCGAGAGCGAGTTTTTCGGCCACGAGCGCGGGGCGTTCACCGGTGCGACGGAGCGCCGCGAGGGCCGGTTCGAATTGGCCAACAATGGCACGCTGCTCCTCGACGAGGTGAGCGAGATCCCGCTCGCTTTGCAGGCGAAGCTCCTGCGTGTGCTGCAAGAGCGCGAGTTCGAGCGCGTCGGCGGTAGTCGCACGATCAAGGTCAACGTGCGCATCATCGCCACGTCGAACCGCGATTTGTTGGCGCACGTCGAAAAGGGCGAATTTCGCCAGGACCTCTACTATCGCCTCAACGTTTTCCCGGTCCATGTGCCGGCGCTGCGCGAGCGCGTGGACGATATTCCTCTGTTGGCCGATCACTTTCTGCGGCGCTTCACGCGCAAACACGGAGTGAAAGTCACCGGGTTTTCCGACTCGGCCTGCGCCGCGATGCTCGCCTACCGGTGGCCCGGCAACGTGCGCGAATTGCAGAACACGATCGAGCGCGCCGTCATCCTCTCTGAGCCCGGACGCCCGGTCACCTCCGCAGTGCTGGGGCTGCCCGGCGATCTTCAGCCCACCGAGACGAGTTCGACCCACCCGTGGGCCCACAGCGGCATCAGCGATGAGCCGCTGGCGGTCGAAGAACCGGCCGCGTCCGAAACGTTTTCTTCGGCAGGGCTGATCGATGGGGCCGGGCAAGTGCTGCGTTTGGAAGCGCTGGAGAAAAACGCCATCCGTGCGGCGCTCAAACAAACCGGCGGCAATCGCACCCAGGCCGCGACCGCGCTGGGCATCAGCATTCGCACGCTGCGCAACAAGCTGCAGGAGTATCGCGAAGCCGGCGATCCCATCGACGCCGGCATGGAGTCGGCCGACGCGTAGCGCATTGCGGGGTCGCTTGCCCCGCGGAGGACGCGGCGGGACTGCGCCACGTGCGCCACCGCAGCGATGCGACGGTGAGGCATTCGTGTGTCTGTCTGTGTCGTATTCGGGTGCCCGTGGGAAATATTTTCTCGTTCGGAGCATATCTGCGTTAAACCGCCCGCGAAACGGGCCGATTACAGCACTCATCTCGGCAAGCTCCCTCCCTACCATGCCCGTCACCGCTGAAATTACCGAAACGCTGATCCGCGATTACATTAACCGTGCGGTCTCCGATGTCTTCAAAACCATGCTCGGCCGCGTGCCGACGTTCAGCGCGCAAGAGCCGCTCCGCGGCGACGAGCCGCTGCCTTCTCCGGAAGGCCACCGGCCCCAGGTCGTCGGCACCGTGGGTTTCATTGGCGATATCAACGGCCTAATCTACCTCCACCTCGACCTCGGGTTTGCGCGCATCTGCACGTGCCATCTGCTCGGCATGACGGAAGCCGAACTCGACGAAGCGGGCGACGAAGTGATCAACGACGCCATCGGCGAGCTCACCAACATGACCGTCGGTGGTTTCAAGAATGGGCTCTGCGATGCGGGCTACCCCTGCAAACTCACCATTCCGTCCATCTTGCGCGGCAGCAATTTTTCCATCGAGCCGATCAGTTCGGCCGTCCGCCACATCTACTATTTCGACTGCGCGGAACACCGTGTCGTCGCCGACATCCTGATGAAGTCGGACGAGTAAGCCGCCAGTTCACTTTCCAATACCATGCGCTACAAAGTTCTCACCGTGGACGATTCCAAAACCGTCCGCATCATCGTTAAGAAGGCGTTTAAGTCCTTTGACTGCGAGATCCTCGAGGCGGGCAACGGCGTCGAAGGCCTTGCGGTCGCCGCGAAGGAGTCCCCCGACTTGATTCTCCTCGATGTGACCATGCCCGTCATGGATGGCGTCGAGATGCTCACCAAGCTGAAGTCCGACGTCGCCCTCAAGGGCATCCCCGTGATCATGCTGACGGCCGAAGGTGGCCGCGACAACGTCCTCAAAATCGCCAAGATCGGCGTGCGCGATTACCTCGTGAAGCCCTTCAAAGAGGAGGTTCTCCTCGAGAAATGCGGTCGCGTGATCGACCTCAAGCCGATCAACGACGCGCCCACCAAGGCCAAGTCCATTTTCGACCCCGCCGATATTCTCGTCGTCGAAGACAAGCCCGCCATCGTCGCTCAAATTCAGGACGGCCTGAAACACACTCCGTGGAAAGTCCGCGGCGTCAGCACCCAAGGCGAGGCCATCGACCAATGCACGCGCGGGATTCCCGACGTGGTGATTGTGAGCCTGTCGCTCCCCGACGATGCGGCGTTCACGTTGTTCCGGGTCATCCGCACCAACATCAAGACGAAGTATACCCCGGTTTTCGCGCTGGTGGTGAAAACCGAGACCGCGCCCCAGCAACAGGCGCAGACGCTCGGGTTCACCGCGATCATCACCAAACCCATCGATTTGGGCGAACTCGAGACGAAGATCGCGAAGGCGATGAACCTCGATACGTCGAAACGTTACTTCGCGATGGAGCAAGACTGCCTCGTAATCCGCCTGCCGGAAAACTGCTCGCCTGCGGTGCTCGCGGAATTAGCCGGCTATTTGAAACCGAAATTCGCCGAAGCCGTGGACTCTGGATTCAACAAAGTCGTGATCGATATTCATCAACTTCGCTCGCTCCACATGGGAGTGATCAAGGTGCTCTTCCAGGGCATGGAAACCTGCCGCGATCTGGGCATGAAGTTCGGTCTCGTCGGCAACGCGCACATTATTTCCGAGTGCAAAGGCTTCGAAGACACGCGCAGTTGGACCTTCTACGAGTCTCTCGAAGAAGCGAAGGCCGGTGTCGGACGGTCGAGCGCTGCGGTCCCGCAACTCGCGGGAGTCGCCTGAGCGAAAACAATTGTCAGGGGTGTGAAGGCTAGAATCGGCGGGCGGTGCGCATTGTGGGTGCACCGCCCGCTCTTTTTTGGTCCATGGGCCGGGCAGGGGAGTGCGCAAATACTGCGCACGCCGATGTGAAATTGCGCAAAGTCTGCTCATATAAAATGAGAGAAATCGTTAGAGGATAGCTGTTTACAAGGGTGGCACGGCGGGTGCAGACTCACGGTCCCTTATGAACAAGACCCCGTTCGCCGCTCCTGTTTGCTCGGCTGTGTGCTCACCCGGCCACCGCCTGTTTCGCGCTGGTGTTCTCATGATTTCGGTCGGCGCTTTTACCGTCGGCATGTGGGCGCAAAACACCGCGCCGTCCGACCCCAACGGCGAGCGTCGCCGTCGTCCCGGTGGCGATGCCGCCGGCGGCAACAACGCCGGTCGCGGCAACTTTGATCCCGCTGCCATGCAAGAGCGCATGCTCGGGGCGCTTCGCGAGCAGTTCGCCGTCACCGACGATGCCGAATGGACGTTGATTGCCGAGCGCGTGATGAAGGTTTCGGAAATTCGCCGCAGCGCCGCGCCCGGTGGAGCGATGGGCCGCGGAGGTCCTCCCGGTGGTGGGCCTGGCGGTGGCGGTCCCCGTCCTACTCGCGGCGGCTCCGGCAACCCCGAGCAAGATTCTCTGCGTGCCGCGATCACCGACAAAATGCCGGACGCCGAAATCAAATCGCGCCTCGATCGCCTGCGCGAAGTGCGCAAGCAGAACGAAGCCAAGCTCACCAAAGCGCAGGAAGATCTGCGCGCCGTGCTCTCGCTGCGCCAAGAGGCGATCGCGGTGATGTTTGGCCTGCTTCCTTGACCCAAAAATCTCCGTGCTGACCGAATCTTCGCCCACCGGCAGCGCCAGTAGCGCTGTGCCCGAACTGCTCGCCCGCATGATCGCGGCGAGACAGCTCACGACCACCGATGCGCGCGCGTATCTGGCGCAACATCCCGCCGCCGACGCGCTCACGGAAGAGCGCGTCCTGCGGTGGCTCGCGCAAGAATACGGCGTGGGCTACGCCTCGCTCGACGAGCTTGAGCCCGACAAGCAGGTGCTCTCGCTGTTTCCCGCGCGCCTCCTTTTGCGCGACGAGCTCCTGCCGCTGCGCCGAGTCGACAACCAGATCGAGATCGCGACGAGCCGGCTTTTCGCGACCCAGGGGCTCGACGGTCTGAAGACGCTCACGGGGCTGCGCCTCCGTCCGGTGTTGGCCACGACCGAGGTGATCCAGCGGGAAATGAAGAAGCGCCTTGGCGTCGGTGCCGACACGATCGACACGCTCGACGACGAGGCCGGCCTGCTGGTCGTCGACGACGAGAACGGCACGGACAACAACCTCGACGAAGCCGCCGAGGATGCGTCGATCATCCGTTTTGTTAACCAAGTCCTGAAGGACGCGATCGAGCTGCGTGCGTCCGACGTCCACCTCGAGCCCTTCGAAGACGAACTGCGCATCCGTTACCGCATCGACGGCATTTTGCAGGAGGTCCCGGTGCCCGCGCAGATCAAGCGCTTCCAGCCCGCGATCGTGGCGCGCGTGAAAATCCTCAGCCATCTCAACATCGCCGAAAAACGTCTCCCGCAGGACGGCCGCATCAAGGTCCGCATCGAGGACGCCGAGGTCGATATCCGTGTCTCGATCATCCCCATGCTGCACGGCGAGGCCGTCGTCATGCGTCTCCTGCGCCAAAACTCGAAGCTCCGCGGCGCGCGCGATCTCGGCATGGGCGAACGCGAACTCACCTGTTTGGAGCGCGTGCTCGAATTGCCCCACGGCATCGTGCTCGTCACGGGCCCGACCGGCTCCGGCAAGACCTCGACGCTCTACACCGCGCTCAACGAAATCAACGACTCCGAGCGCAAGATCATCACCATCGAGGACCCGGTCGAATACCAGTTGAAGGGCGTGAATCAGATTCAGGTTTCCGAGAAATCCGGCCTCACGTTCGCCCGCGGCCTCCGCTCCATTCTTCGTCACGATCCCGATGTCGTGCTCATCGGCGAAATCCGCGACCAGGAAACCGCGCAGATCGCCGTGCAAGCTTCGCTAACGGGTCACTTGGTGTTCTCCACGTTGCACACCAACGACGCCGCCGGCGCGCTCACGCGTCTCGTCGACATGGGCGTCGAGCCCTACCTCGTCGCCTCTTCGCTTGAAGCCGTGCTCGCGCAACGCCTCGTGCGTTTGCTCTGCCCGCACTGCAAACAGGTCGACGCTACGCCCGAGTCGCGCGTCTATCGCACCAAACTCGGCATCAAACCGACCGCCACGGTTTATCGCGCTGTGGGTTGCCGCGAGTGCCGCAACACCGGCTACCACGGCCGTCGCGCGATCTTCGAATGGATGGATTCCAGCAGCGAAATCCGTTCGCTAATTCTGAAAAACAGTTCGACCGATGCCATCCGCGATTCCGCGCGCCGTGCCGGAATGAAAACGCTTTCCGAAGACGGTCGCCGTCTGGTGGAGGAGGGGATCACGACCATCGAGGAAGTTCTAAGCGTCACCACGGTCCACGAAATGGAATCCGATCACGCCGCACCCGAAGCCCGAGTCGCTCCTGCCGCCACCGCGCAAGTCACGTTGCCGCGTTCGCTGATCTGACCCGCCCACCGCGATGCCTCAATTTGCTTACAAGGCCCTGCAGGCCGATGGCGTGCTCACCGAAGGATTTCTCGACGCGAGCAACCGCCACGAGGCGATGCGCCAAGTCGAGAGCCGCGGGTTGAAACCCATCAAGCTCGCCGAGTCGGCTGCGGCTCCCGCCAAGCCCGGTGCGGCGGCGGGCTCGGCCGATAAGGCGGCGGCCGGCGGTGCGCCTTCCGCGGGCTTCAACTTCTCGTTTGGGTCCAAGCCGAAGATCACACCGCGGATGTTGGAAAACTTCACGCGCCTGCTCTCCAGCTTGCTGGCGGCCGGCGTGCCGTTTAGCCGCGCGCTGGTGATTCTGCACCGCGAGGCCGCGGAGCCCGTCGCGAAGGAAAAGTGGAAAGAGATTCACGACTTGGTGATCGACGGCATGTCGCTCTCGAAGGCGATGGAGCGCTCGCCGGAGACGTTTCCCCGCGTCTACGTGGCGATGGTCGAGGCCGGCGAGGCCGGCGGCTTCCTCGACGTCGTGCTCGCGCAGATCGCGGATTTTCAAGCGCGCGAAAAAGACATCCAGTCGAAGGTCTCCGCGGCGCTGATGTATCCCGCGATTTTGCTGTTCCTCGCGATGGGCGTGCTCGTGTTCCTCATGGTGTTCTTCATCCCGCGGTTTCAGTTGGTGTTCTCGGGCTTCAACGCCGAGCTGCCGCTGCTCACACAGATGATCATCAATACGAGCTACGTGATCCGCAGCTACGGCCTGTTTGTCGGGATCGCTGCGGCGGTGGCGATCTTCTCGGCGAAAAACTGGTTCAAGTCTCCCAAGGGTCGCCGGGCCTGGGAGGGTTTCATTTTGCAGGCCCCCGTCGTCGGTCCGCTGCTCGCGCAATTCGCGATGGCGCGTTTCACCCGCATGTTGGGCACGCTGCTCGGCGCCGGCGTCCCGCTCATCAGCTCTCTCAACGTCGCCCGCCGCTCGATCGGCAACCAAGTGCTCGTCGACGCTGTGTCGGAATCGATCGACCGCGTGAAAGAGGGCAAACCCCTCGGCACCAGTCTCGCGAAAAACCGCGCGCTGTTTCCAGGTGCCATCGTCGAGATGATTTCGGTGGCCGAAGAAAGCGGCAAACTCGATGCCGAGCTGCTGCGCATCGCCAATGTCACCGAAGGCGATCTCGACCGTCAGTTGAAGAGCGCCGTCGCCCTCGCCGAGCCGCTCATGCTGTTCCTCATCGCGGCCCTCATCGGCACCATCTTCATCGGCATGGTTTACCCCATCTTCTCCCTGCAGGATCACATCAAATAATTCTTCCATGAAACTGACATACCCGAACAAACGCTCCCGTGTTTCCGCCCGCGGCGGCTTCACCCTGGTCGAGCTCCTCCTCGTGCTCGTCATCCTCGGCATTCTCGCCGCGCTCGTGCTGCCCAAGTTCACGGGCCGCACCGAGCAGGCGCGTATCACTGCCGCCCAGACGCAGATCGCCACGTTTGGCACCGCGCTCGACGCCTACGAGGTCGACACCGGCAGCTACCCGCGCGGTCAGGACGGCCTCATGCAGCTCATCGCGCAGCCGGCCGACGTCACCGGTTGGCGCGGGCCGTATCTGAAGAGCGACATCCCGCTCGATCCGTGGGGCCACGCCTACATTTACGAATTTCCCGGCAAGGTGAACGGCACCGGCTACGACATCCGCTCCATGGGCCCCGACGGTCAGGCCAACACCCAGGACGACGTGGTGAATGCTTCGATTTCGGCAAAGTAATCTTCGGCCCCGCGCCACTCGCGTCCGGCTCCGTCACTCGGGTGGCGGGGTGGGTTTCACGCTGATCGAACTGATCTTCGTGATGGTGTTGCTCGCGATTGGCGCCGCCATGGTCGCGCCGGCGATGGCGTCGTTTTACCGCGGCCGTCTGTTGAACTCCGAGGCGCGTCGACTGCTCACGTTGGCCAACTACGGCCAAAGCCGCGCCATCGCCGAGGGCGTGCCCTTCGTGCTTTGGATCAATGCCGCGGAATCCACCTACGGCCTCAGCGTGATCGGCCCCGAGCTCGACGGCGAAGAGCGCCGCGGCACCACTACGTTTACCACCGATCCCACGATCAAACTCGATACGCCGTCGACCGATACGCCCGCGACGTCCGAACTGGACGACGAGACGCTGGGGATCACCGACGGTTTGCCAGTGATCCGTTTTAATCCCGACGGCTTTTACGACGAGTCGAGCGTCCGCAAAATTATCCTCCGCCAAGGCGAAGGAAATGAAAACGCCCTCGAAGTCGGGCAAACCGCCAACCGGCTCGGTTATGAAATTCGCCCCGCCACTGCGAATTGAGCGCCCTCGCCGCCACCGTCGCGCCTTCACCCTCATCGAGGTGTTGGCTGCGCTGCTGTTGATGGCGATCGTCATTCCCGTCGCGATGCAGGGCATGAGCACCGCCAGCCGCGCTGGTCTCCTCGGCCAGCGCAAGGCTGCCGCGATGCGCGTCGCCGAGCGCATGCTCAACGAACTCCTCGTCACCGGTGAGATGGACCAGTCGTCTTCCAGCGGCACCGTGATCGAGGGCGACACGAGCTACCCGTGGGCGATGGAATCCGAGCCGTGGAGCGAAGACACCATGACGCAGGTGACCGTGCGCGTGACATTTTCCCTGCAAGGGAGCGAATTTGAGGTCAGCGCCAGCACCTTGTATGACGCGACCGGTGCGGCCATCGCCGCCGCCGAACCGACCACGCCGTGAACTCCCGTCGTCGTCCCTCTCTCCGCTCGGCCCGCGGCTTCACCTTACTGGAGCTGTTGCTCGCCACCGCCGTCGCCGCGGTCGTCCTGCTCGCGATCAACACCGTGTTTTTTGGCGCGCTGCGTCTGCACAACACGACGCACGAGAAAATCGATACCGACCTCGTCCTCCAGCGCACCCTCGGCATTGTGCGGCGCGATCTCGCCGGGGTGATGTTGCCCACGGGAGGGGAGGGCATCGTCCTCGCCGGTGGCCTACAGACCGCCGAATTTTCCTCGTCGCCCAACGATCCCGAAGGCGAGCGGGTCACGCCGGATTTCTACACGACCTCTGGCCGGATCGACGGTTGGACGCCGTTCGCCGAAGTGCAGAAAGTCGCCTATTACCTTACGACCAACGCGGGTTCGAATGGCAAAACTTTGGTCCGCGCCATCACGCGCAATCTCCTCCCCGTGCAGGAAACCGGTCCCGATGAACAACAGGTTTTGTTGTCCGGCGTCGCCTCGGTCGAAGTCGAATTTTACGACGGCTATGCGTGGGTGCCCGAGTGGGATTCGCTCGTCACCTCCACGATGCCCTCGGCGATCAAGTTCCGCCTCGCAATGATGCTCCCCGGCAGCGCCGTCGAAACGGGCGGCCCGATCGAGCTCGTCGTGCCGATTTTCGTCACGACTACGACCTCGCAAACCGAAGCGGCCCTCGCCGCCAGCGGAGGTGACGTGCTATGAGCGCGCGCGCCAATATCTCGGCCCCCGCCCGGCGCTCGCTGCGCGGCTCGGTGCTCATTATCGTGATGTGGACGTGCCTCGGTCTCGTCGCGCTCACCCTCTATTTTGCGAACTCGATGAGCTCCGAGCTGCGCGCCGCCGACAATCGCGTCACCGAGATCGAGGCCCGCCAGGCCGTCGCCGCCGGCATTCGTTACGCCGGCTACGTGCTGCAAAACTTTGCGACCAGCGGCGCCGTGCCGTTTCTCACCGACTACAAGGCTGAAGCGCTCCCCGTGGGCGAAGCGCAGTTTTGGTTTATCGGCCGCGACAACAACCAGCTCCCCACGACCGAGCCCGTGTTCGGCCTCGTCGACGAAGCGTCGAAGCTCAACCTCCGCACCGCCTCGCGCGCGATGTTGAGCGAGCTGCCCAACATGACGCCCGAGCTCGTCGAAGCGATCATCGGCTGGCGCCGCGCGACCGCCGCCAGCGCTGACGGGGCCGACAACGTCGAGACCGGCGGCAGCACTGACAATATCTACACGAGCCTCACCCCGCCTCGCCTCAACAAGGGCGGTCAGTTTGAGACGGTCGACGAACTTCGCCTCGTCGACGGCGCCACGCTCGATCTGCTTTTCGGCGAAGACACCAATCGCAACGGCGCGCTCGACGCCAACGAAGACGACAGCGAATCCTCCGCCCCGCGCGACAATCAGGACGGTCAGCTCCTCGCCGGCATTCTGGAATACGTCACCGTTTACAGCCGCCAGCCCAACACCCGCACCGATGGCACGCGGCGCATCAACGTAACCAACGGCCAAAGCCGGCAGCGCCTGCTCCAGCTCATGCTCTCCAAAGGCATCGAGGCCCAACGTGTCGCGACGATTTTGAACAACGCGTTCGGTGTCGCCACCGGTCCCGGCGGTCCGGGTTTCCCTGGCGGTCCGGGCGGAGGTCCCGGTGGCCAGCCCGGTCAGGCCGATCTCACGAGCGTCGCCGAATTTATGGTGCGCAGCCAGATGACGGCCGACGAGTTCGTGCTCATCCACGCCGATATCACGATCCAAGCCACCGGCTCGACGCAGCAGGGCCTCATCAACGTCAACACCGCCAGCGAAGCCGTCCTCGCCTGCATTCCCGGCATCGGCCTCGACAACGCTGCGACAGTCGTCGCCTACCGGTTGGCCAACCCGGATGTGCTCACATCGTTCGCGTGGCTCACGCAGGTTTTGACGCCCGCGCAGATTCGCCAGGCCGGTCGCTACATCACGGATCAGTCCTACCAATTCACCGCGGATGTCGCGGCGGTCGGGCGATTCGGCCGCGGCTACTGCCGCGAGAAAGTCATCTTCGATACCCGGAGCACTACCCCGCGGATCATCTACCACCAGGATCTCAGCGCCTTCGGCTGGGCGCTCGGTTCGCAGGTCCGCTTAGCCCTCAAAGGAATGAATTCATCGTGATTACGAAACGGAAAACCAAAAAACGGTTGGCGTCGGTCCTCGGACTGACTTTCGCCGACGGCCAATTGCGGGCCTGCCATGTAACCAGCACCAAGGGCGTCACCGAAGTCGTCAAGGCGGCCACGGCGCCGCTGACGCTCGACCTCCTGCATCCCGAGCCCGAGCTCGTGGGGCGCGAGATCAAAAACCACCTCGATGCCGCCGGCATTCGCGAGCGCCACTGCGTCGTCGCACTTCCGACCGCGTGGATCATGAGCCAGCACACGACCGTGCCCGAGCTCTCGCCAGAAGACGCGAACAGCCTCCTCCAGATCGAAGCCGAAAAAGGTTTCCCGTGTGATCCCGCCCAGTTGCAGATCGCGCGTTCGTTCCACCGCTCGGCCGGCACCGCCTACGTCACGCAGCTCGCCGCGCGCAAAGAGCAACTCGAGCAGCTCACCGCGGTGCTCAAAGCTGCGGACTTGAAGCCCGTCAGCTTCACGCTCGGCCTTGCCGCGTTGCCCGATGTGGTCGGCGCCGCCGGCCGTGGCCGCGTCACCGTCGCAGTCGAACCGAAAGGCGCCACGCTGCTGATTTCCGCCGGCGGTGGCATCGCCGCCCTGCGCACCTGTGAAGCCGCCATCGACTCCGAAGCCGGTGAAAACGTCGTGAACGGCAACGCCGTCGCGCGCGAGTTGCGCATCACGTTCGAGCAGGTCCCCGCCGATTTGCGCTCCGAGCTGAAACAGCTCTCCCTCTGCGGCGACGAGACCATGGGCCGGCAGTTGGCGGAAAAACTCGCCGACTGGGCGGGCGCCGAAGGTCTCGCGGTCGTGCGCAGCGCCGACACGCAGAAGCCCATCGCCGACCAGATCGCCGAGAACGTCGCCTCGCGGTGGCTCGCGGCGGACGGCCCCGATCTCGAATTTCTCCCGCCGCGTCCCGGCCGCTGGGCGCTCCTCATGGCGCGCTACAATTCGAAGCGCCTCGCGACCGTCGGCTTCGCCGCGGGCGGCCTCGTGGTGATCGTGCTCGGCATTTTTGCGTGGCAGGAATTTCGCCGCTGGTCGCTCCGGTCCGAGTGGGAGGCCATGGCGGTGGAGGTGAAGGCGCTCGATACCGTGCAAGACCGCATCCGCGAATTCCGCCCGTGGTATGACACCTCGTTCCGAAATCTCACCATCATGAGCCGCATCACCGAGTGCTTCCCTGACAACGGCAGCGTCACCGCGCGTTCCGTCGAGATTCACGGTGCGGCCACGCCCACGGTGAGCATCAGCGGCACGGCGCGCGACAACGCCTCGCTGCTCCGCACCCTCGACCAGTTGCGAAAGACCAAGGAAATCCAAGCCGTGAAAGTGGAGCAGATCCGCGGCAAGACCCCCGCGCAGTTCACCTTTACCTTCCGTTGGACGGGCAAAACCGGATCATGAAAATTACCCCTCAAAACCGCCAAAAGGTGCTCTTGATCGCCGTCGCGGCCGGAGTCCTCCTCCTCGTCCTCGACCGCGTAGTGATGTATTTCTCCGGCGTCTGGAACGTGCGCTCCGCGGAAATCGTGAAGCTCTCCAAAGACGTCGCCCGCGGCCGCAGTCTCATCGAGCGCGCCTCGCACACGCAGCGCGCGTGGAACGAAATGCAGGCCGGCGCCCTCCCGAAAGATGCCGCGCAGGCCGAGCAGGAGTTGATCACCGCGTTTGACCGCTGGGGTCGCGAAAACCGCATCGAGCTCGGCTCCATCAAGCCGCAGTGGAAACGCGGCACCACGCGCTACTCCACGCTCGAGTGCCGGGTCGACGCCACCGGCTCGCTGCCGACCCTCAGCCGCTTCCTCTACGAATTGGAAAAATCCCCGATGGCCCTGCGCGTCGATTCCGTCGAGCTCACCTCGCGCGACGAGGGCGGCAACAAACTTACGCTCGGCCTCATCGTGAGCGGTCTGCGCATGTCGCCGCTGGAGGGCAAACTATGAGCCCCCGCCACTTCCTCCCGTTCCTCGCGTTCGCGGCTGCGGTCGGCGCCACTTGGGTCATCGCCGCCGATGCCCAGAAGCCCGCGGCCAAACCCGCCAAGCCGTCTTCCGGCAAAGGCGCCGCGCCCGTCGTGAAAGCCGCCGCCCCCGCCGGGCCGAGCTTTGAAACGTATCGGCTCATCGGAGACCGCAATATCTTCAACCCGAACCGCGTCGGTCGCAGCTCGCGCTCCTCGGACGCCCCGGCGCCGCGCACCGATGTGATTTCGTTCGTCGGCACCATGCAGTATGAGAAAGGCCTCTTCGCCTTTTTCGACAGCCCCGACAGCAACTACCGCAAGACGCTCAAAACCGGCGGCACCGTCGGCAAGTTCACCGTCAAGGCGATCTCCGCCGACAGCGTTGAACTCGAACGCGACGACAAACCGGTCACCCTCAAGATGGGCCAGCAACTTCGTCGCCCCGAAGGCGGCGACTGGACCCTGATCGGCGCCGAGAAAGTGCGCAGCGAAGCCCGTGCGGCCGAAGCTGCCGCCAATCCCGGTCCCGGTGCCCCGCCTGTGATTCCTGCCGATGCCTCCGACGCACTCCGGCGCCTGATGGAGAAACGCCAACAACAATTGAAACAATGAAAACTACCCTGTTCACCCCGTCCCTCTGGCTCGGTTTCGCCGCTCTCGTCACGGGCGCCACCGCTCAAACTCCCGCGCCGGAAAGACCCGCCGTGCCGGCCAAAGCCCCCGACACCGCCGTGCCCCCGGCGGCGCGCCCCGCCGCCAAACCCGGCGAGCTCCGCTTCAACTTCCGCGGCGCCCCGCTCGAAACCGTGCTCAATTACATGAGCGACGCCGCCGGCTTCATCATCGTCCTCGAGACGCCCATCCGCGGCACCGTCGACATGTGGAGCTCGCAGCCCGTCACCCGCGAAGAGGCCGTGCAGTTGCTGAACCAAGCACTGAACAAAAACGGTTACAGCGCCAGCGTGCAGGGACGCAGCCTCATCGTCAGTTCCAAGGACGATGCGAAAAAGAAAAACATCCCGATCCGCACCGGCAACGACCCGCAGGAAATTCCGATGAACGCGGAGCTCGTCATGCAGATCATCCCCCTGCGTCGCATCGACGCCACGCAGGCCTCGCGCGACCTCGCGACGCTGCTCCCCGGTTCGGCCACGCTCACCGCGAATCAGGACAGCAACTCCCTCGTCGTCACCGACACCAACATCAACGTCCGTCACATTGTCGAAATCGTCTCCGCGCTCGATACCTCGGCCGACACCGTTTCGACGATGAAGATGTTTCACCTCAAGAACGCCGATCCCGTCGAGATGGCGCAGCTCATCACGAATATTTTTTCAACGCCCACGCAGGGCGCGACGGCCGGCCGCACTGGCCCCGCGGGTTTCCCCGGCTTTCCGGGCTTCCCGGGCATGGCCGGTCGCGGCGGCACCGCGGGCGGTCGCACGAGTCGCACCGGCGGCACCGGCACCAGCGGCTCGTCATCGTCCTCGCGCGCGACTCCGGTCACAGCCATCGCCGATGCGCGCACCTACTCGGTGATTGTCACCGCCGGCAAAGACGCGATGCCCGAAATCTCGGACATCATCGCGCAACTGGATTCCAGCACCGCCCGCAAACAGAAGGTCTTCGTTTACACGCTCGAGAACGCGAACGTGAAGCAGGTCGAAACCGTCCTGCGGAATCTCTTCCAGTCGACCAATTCCCGCGCCGCGACTTCCACGCAGGCCGATCCGCTCGCGACCCGCGCCGCCAATAACAGCCAGACCACACCCACCAACCGCACGCTCTCGACGGGCGGCCGCTAACTCCTCTCGCGTCATTTTTCCCCTCGGTATTCCCATGAAACCATCCCGTTTTTCTCCCCGCGCGTGGCTCACGTTCGGATTTGCCCTGCTCCTCGCGGTCGACGTGCTCGCGCAGACCCGCGCAGCGCAGACTCCGACGCGCTCCACTGCCACTCCCAATCGTGCGACGCAGACACAAGCTCGCCCGACTTCCGCCGGCGGTGGCGGTGGTGGTGGCGCCAACGCCTCGAACCGTCAGTATAACAACTCGACCATGGTCGGCGACGCCATGATCACGAGCGACGTGGAGTCACGCCGCCTGATCATCGTCACCGACGATGAGACCAACGAAAATATCAAGACCGTCATCGCCAGCCTCGATAAACCGAAGCCCCAGGTGCTGATCAACGTCGTCTTCCTCCAGGTCACGCACGACAACGACCTCGATCTCGGCGCCGAGGCCTCCTTCACCGGGCGTCTCGCCGTCAAAAACAACCCGCAGGGCAATGCGCTCACGAAATTCGGCGTCGCCGGCGCGTTGACGGATCCCACGTCCTACGGCGCCTTCTACAAAATTCTTGGCGGCAATGTGGATGCCACGCTCCACGCCCTCGCTTCGGTCAACAAAACTGAAATCCTCTCGCGTCCCTCGATTCTCACGCGGAGCAGCCAGCAGGCCACCATCCTCGTCGGCCAATCCGTGCCGATCATCACCAACTCACGCGTCAGCGACCAGAACAACACCACGATCAACACCGTCACCTATCAGGACGTCGGTATCATCTTGCGCGTGACGCCGTTCATCACGCAGGCCGGCCTGGTCGAGATGATCGTCTCGCCGGAAATTTCCTCGCTGAGCGCCACGACGGTCGCGATCTCGAACACGGTGAACTCGCCCGTCATCGACAAACGCTCCGCCGACACCGTCGTCGTCACCCCGAGCGACCAGACCGTCGTCATCGGCGGTTTGATTTCGACGCAGGTCATCGAGCAGGAAAACAAGGTCCCGCTCCTCGGCGACATCCCGGTCCTCGGCTACGCGTTCAAGCGTAACATCAAAAAGAACCAGAAGACCGAGCTGCTCATTTTCCTCACGCCCCACGTCGTCCCCGATCCGAACGATTTGTCGGGCATGGCGAACGCCGAGCGCGCGAAATTGGAACTGGCGCCGAAAACGTTCGAGAAAGAGGATATGAAAAAATACCTCGGCGCTCCCTGATTGCGGTCTTGGCAAGACCCGTGGTCCGGGGCCGATTGATTCCCCATCACCATGAGTTGGCCGACTGCAAAACGAAACCTCGTCGTCTCCGTAACCCTCATCGGTTGCGGACTCGGCATTTGCGGCTGGCAGATCGAGGAGCACTTGCGCTTCAAGCGCGATGCCGCGCAGGCGCTCGTCAACCGCGGCCGCGACATTACCTCCACCCTCGGCGTCGTCGTCCGCTCCCAGCGTCGCAACGGCATTGTCGTCCCGAAAGAGCGTTTGCAGGTGGCGTTGCAGGATCTCATCCGCCCCGACGAACTGCACGCGATCGCGATTCTCGGCGCAACTGGCGAGACGATTGCCAGCGCTGGGCAAATGCCAGAAGTGACGCCCGAGATGCTCCGTTCGCGCGGCGTGTTTTGGCAGGACCAAACGCTTACCGTCATGAATCTGATGGATCTCGGCACGACCGTGACCGAAGACGGTGTCGTTTCTCCCGCCGTGATCGTCGCCACGAATGAGCGAATCTCGCGCGCCTTTCGTCCCCCGCCGACACCCCGCCGCCCGGCCGACGGCGCCACCCCCGAGACTCCGGGCGCGACTCCCGCCGCGCCGCGTCCGCTCTTCAGTCGCCCTTCGTGGATGACGCGCGAGGAATACGATTCCGTGATTCAGAAACAGGGCGTGCACAGCCTCGTCCTCTCGATGTCGACGCGCGAGATGCGCCGAGCCGTGCAAAGTGACTGGTTGCTCCGCTCCCTCGTCAGCCTTCTCGCGCTTGGTGGTTCCGTGCTCTCCGTGCTCGCGTGGCGCAATCTCGCGAAGAATTCCGAACTCCAGATTCGTCTCGTGAAAGCCGGCGAGATGAACACGCACCTCAAGGAGATGAATTTCGCTGCCGCCGGCCTCGCCCACGAGACGCGCAATCCGCTGAATCTGATCCGCGGTCTCGCGCAGATGATCGCGATGCAGGCCCAGAGCTCGCCGAAGTTGAAGGAACACGCGTCCACCATCATCGAGGAAGCCGATCGCGTGACGGTGCAGCTCAACGAATTTATCAACTACTCGAAGCCCCGCGAGGCGCACTTCGCTCCGGTGGAAGTGCAGCGGCTCATTGCCGATGTCGCGCGCACCCTTGTGCCGGATATCGAGGAGAAACACATCACGCTGCGCCAGCCCGAGGCGCCATTGCTCATCGAGGCCGACGAGCAGTTGCTGCGGCAGGCGCTGTTCAACGTCCTGCTCAACGCCACGCAGGCCGTCGCCCCCGGCGGGCAGATCGAGATCGCGCTCCTCACCACCGGCCCGCGCGACGCCGTGCTCGAAATCCGCGACGATGGTCCGGGCGTGCCGGCCGCCGAGCGCGCCGCGATTTTCAAACCTTACGTCACGATGCGCCCGAAAGGTGTCGGACTCGGTCTCGCCATCGTGCAACAGATCGCCTCCGCGCATCATTGGGAAGTCGCCTGCGATGCCAACCAGCCGCGCGGCGCGATCTTCCGCTTCAGCCGCCTCAAGATCGCCTCTCCGGTCTTATGAAGGAAAACGCTCCTCCGCCGGTTTCTATTCTCATAGTCGACGACGACCACGGTCAGCGCAGTCTGCTCGAAGCGTTTCTTCGCGCGCAGGGCTACCGCACGCAGTCGGCCGCATCGGGCGAGGCCGCGTTGGAAATGCTCCTCAAAGAAACGTTCGCGATGATGATCAGTGATGTCCGCATGCCCGGCATGTCCGGCATCGAGACGCTCCGCCGCGTGCGGCAAAAGCACCCGACGCTGCCCGTGCTGCTCGTCACCGCCTTCGCGGATATTCGCAGCGCCGTGGCGGCCATGCGCGACGGCGCTGTCAACTACCTCGCCAAGCCCATCGACCTCGACGAGCTCATCGCCACCGTGCGCCTCGCGACAGAACGCCGCGGCATCGCGTTGCCCGTGGCCAAAACAACCGACGCCCTGCCCAGCGGCGTCGTCACCGCGAGCCCGCTGATGCAGGCGGTGTTTCGCGATGCCGCCGTCGTCGCGCCGACCGAGACGCGCGTGCTCATCACCGGCGAAAGCGGAGTAGGGAAGGAGGTCGTCGCCGACGTGATTCACGCGTGGAGCCCGCGCGCCGCCGGCCCGCTGGTGAAGGTCAACTGCGCGGCGATTCCCGAAAATCTCCTCGAGAGCGAACTCTTCGGCCACGAGAAGGGCTCGTTTACCGGCGCCACGCAGTCGCGGATCGGGCGATTCGAAGAAGCTCACCGCGGCACGATTTTTTTGGACGAGATCGCGGAGCTGCCGCTCCCGTTGCAGGCGAAATTGCTGCGCGTGATCCACGACGGCTCGTTCCGCCGCATCGGCGCCAGCCGCGATTCGCACACCGACGCCCGCGTGCTCGCGGCGACGAATCGCGACCTCGAGGCGCAGATCGCTGCAGGCCAGTTTCGCGAGGATCTGTTTTACCGGCTCAACGTGATGGAGATTCACCTCCCGCCGCTACGCGAACGCCCCGAGGACATTCTGCCGCTCGCCACGCATTTTATCGGCCAGTTCTCCCGGCAGAAATCGCGTTTCTCCGCGACAGTCGCAGCCTGTCTCACGAGCTATCGCTGGCCGGGCAACGTCCGCGAGCTGCGCAACGCCATGGAGCGCGCCGCCCTGCTCTCGCGCGGCGAAATCGTCCTGCCCGAGCATTTGCCGGCCCGCATCGTCGCCCACGCCGCCGCTCCACCGCTGGAGCCCGCCGATGCACAGCGCCTCGAACAAATCGAACGCGAAGCGATTCTAAAAACTCTGCGGAAACACGATTACAACCGCACCGAGACCGCCAAAGAGCTCGCCATCAGCCGCCGCGCCCTGACCTACAAACTCCAACGCCTCCGCGCCGAAGGCGTGGCGGTGGATCCGGAGTAGACCCCAAAAACGAAAAGCCCGGCGCGGACGTGGGTCCGGCGTCGGGCTGTGGTGTTCGCGAAGAAATTCTGTGGGAGGCCGGCGCGCTCAGATCGTTTGCACGATCGATTGCATCTGGTCCGGCGCGACGACGCGGTCGATGTCGAGGAGCGTTTTCACGGCGCCCTTTACCTTGGCCATGCCAAGGAGGTATTCGGTGCCGATCGTGGTGCCGAAATCGGGCGTGGGCTCGATTTCGTTGGCCGCGAGCGTCACGACTTCTTCCACGCTGTCGACGATCAGGCCCATTTGCACGGTCTGCTGGGCGGAGAGTTTCACCTGCACGACGACGATGCACGTGCGCTCGGCAAACTCGGCTTGCACGCCGAATTTCACGCGGAGGTCGATCACGGGGATCACGCGACCGCGGAGGTTGATCACGCCCTTCACGAAGGCCGGCATTTGCGGCACCGGCGTGATTTTCTGCATGCGGATGATCTCGCGGACCTTGAGGACGGCGATGCCGTAGGCTTCGTTTTCGAGGACGACGGTCAGGTATTTGCCCGCGAGCGAGCTCGTGGGGGCGGCGGTGACGGGAGCAGCGGTGGCAGTGGACATGTTGGAAGAGTTGAGAATTGCGACGTGCGGCGCCGACGGATGGGGCAGCCATGGATATTTCGACAGCGAATCGCGTGAGTTTAGCGAAAAATCATGCCGCGCGTGAAGAATCGGTCCCTCCGCATCCCTTCGGGAGGACGCCGTGAGAATCCGGGAGATTTTCGTTAACTTCCGCGCCGGTGCTCCGATTCAGGAATTGGCGTTTAATTTTTTCCGACCATGCCTCTCACGAACGAGCAAATCATCCAAATCGAAGAGACGATCAACCGTCTCGCCACCGAATCCATCCTCGCCCAGGTCGGCCGCGACGACGGCTTGGTGCCGTCTTATAGTCTCTTGGGGGATTTGCGGGACCGTTGCGCGGGCGAGCCGGCTCTGTTGACGCCGGTCGTCGCCACTCATGTCGCCCTCGAGAAGCTCCTCGATGCCGCCAAGCCCTTCGACGAGACGTCGCTCAATGAACTCCGCTGGCTCTCGGAGTGGCTGCCGGTGGCGCTCGAATGTATGAAGTCGGGCCAACCGATTCCACCCTACGGGGCGAATCCCGCGGCTCCGGGGCACGCGCCGACCGCCGAAAGCGCCGGCGCGACCACCGAGCACGCTGCGGCCGACGTGCTGCTCGATCTCCATCTCGAGGAAAACAAGGAACTGCTCGGCGAATTCCACGCGGAGGCCGTCGATCACCTCCAGCAGATCGAGGCCGCGTTGCTGGCGCTCGATCAGCAACCCGAGGACCCCGAGGCCCTCAATTCGATTTTCCGTTCGTTCCACACCATCAAGGGCAACGCCGGTTTTCTCGGTCTCGTGCCGATGCAGGCGCTCGCCCACGAGGTGGAGTCGCTGCTCGACCTCGCCCGCAACCGCAAGCTGCGCCTCCATGCCGCGATCATCACCGAAATTCTGAGCAGCCGCGATGCGCTCTCCGTGCTCACCCAGCAGGTCGCCGTGGCGCTCGAAAAAGGGCAGCTCCCTGAGGAAATCGTGCCCGTCAGCCACCTCATTCGCGCGGTGAAGAAGCTCGCCGTTCCCGATGGGGCCGCTTCTTCCGCGGTTGCCTCGTCCGCTCCGGTCGCGGCGCCAAGTGCGAAGCCGGAGTCTGAAATGATCTCTTTTGCCGCGTCCGAGGCGCCGGTATCGACCCCGGCTGCGCCGGCCGAGACCGTGCCGTCGATCGTCCCGCTGGCGCCCTCCCGCGATGCCGCGAAGGCCGCGTCGAATGCCGTGGAGGCCGCGGCGCTCGGCAAGAATACCGCCGGCAACCAAACCGTGCGCGTCAACACCGAGAAGCTCGACTCGCTCATGGATGTCGTCGGCGAGCTCGTGATCGTGCAGAGCCAGCTGATCGAGACGTCGCGGCAGAATGGCGGCGTCGGTTCCAATCTCCAACGCAACGTCGCCCAGCTCTCCCGGATCACCAAGGAGCTGCAGCACACGGCAATGTCGTTGCGCATGATTCCAATCAAACCGACGTTCCAAAAAATGGAGCGACTGGCGCGTGATCTCGCCCGCGACTTTGGCAAAAAAGTCACGTTCGCCACCAGCGGTGAGGATACGGAACTCGACCGCACCGTCGTCGAGGAAATCGGCGATCCGCTCGTGCACATGGTGCGCAATGCCCTCGACCACGGCCTCGAGTCTTCGGCGGACCGCGCCGCCAAGGGAAAATCGGAAAACGGCCTGCTCCACCTCTGTGCCTACCATCAGGGCAGCAACATCGTGATCGAGTTGCAGGACGATGGGCGCGGGATCGACCCCGACCGCATCTACAAGAAGGCGATCGAGAACGGCGTCATCGCCGCGGGTGCGGTGCTGTCGCGCGAGGAAATCTATGCGCTGATTTTTGCACCCGGTTTCTCCACCGCCGAGAAAGTTACGGCCGTCTCCGGTCGCGGCGTCGGCATGGATGTCGTGAAGCGCAATATCGATAAGCTGCGCGGCAAGATCGAGATCACCTCCGAGGTCGGCCGCGGCTCGACGTTCAAGATCAAGCTGCCGCTGACGATGGCCATCATCGACGGCCTGGTGGTGCGGGTGGGCACGGATCGCTTTATCCTCCCGAGCACGTCGGTGCAACGGGCGCTACGGCCGACGCGCGAGAGCATTTCCACGATCCATGGGCAGGGCGAAGTCCTCGACCTCCGCGGAAAATTCGTCCCGGTCCACCGGCTGCACCGCCGCTTTGGCCTCCCGGGCGAAGCGGTGAATCCGTGGGACGGCATCGTCGTCATCGTCGAAAATGCTGGCAAAGTGTCCGCGCTCCTCGTCGACGAGATGGTCAGCAAGCAGGAGGTGGTGATCAAGAATCTCGGCGCTTACATGCAGAATCTGCCCGGTGTCGCCGGCGCCGCCATCTTGGGTGATGGCAGCATTGCGCTCATTCTCGATCCCGGTTCTCTGCTCAACGCCGCCTGATTTTCTCAACGACTTCCCACGTGTCGACGCCTTTACCGCCCGTCCCCTCCCTCGAACATGTTTGCGAGCGCGCCTTGCGCCTCCCGTGTTCGCCGGCCCTGCTGCCGCGCTTGATCAGCGTCCTCGTGGCTCCCGACAGCAGCGCCGATGAAGTGGCCGATTTGATCAAAGTCGATTCGGCCCTCGCCGCCTCGACCTTGCGCCTCGCGAACTCCGCCTACTTCGCCACGAGCGGGAAGGCGGAAAACGTCACCGAAGCCGTCATCCGCCTCGGGCAACGCGAGCTGTATCGCCTCGCGGCCCTCGCGCTTGTCGGGCGATGGGAAACCGGTGTCGGCGGTCGCGGCGAACCGGGCGACTTTTGCCGCCACGCGCTCTGCACCGCGCTCGCCGCGGAAGTCTTGGCCGAAACGAGCGAGCGGATCGATCCGCAGTCGGCGTATACGGCGGGGCTGGTGTGCGATCTCGGTAAACTCGCGATCGCGCACGCCTGCGGTCCGTTTTTCCCGGCGATTCGTGCGCATTGTGCGGCGCAGGGTGGAGCGTGGTCCGCTGCGGAGCGCGCGGTGCTCGGCTACTCTCATGCCGAGGTGGGGGCGCGGCTGTTGCACGCGTGGAATTTTCCCGAGGTGTTGGTGGCGGCCGCCGAATTTTGCGAGCGGCCGACGGAAGCGCCCGAGAGCGCGCACGCGCTGCTCGCCCATTTGCACGCGGCGAAATACGTCGCGACGTCGTTCGGCCCCGGTGTGGCGGAAGACGGTTTCCTTTTCGAACTGAACACCCCGTTCCTGCTGGAGTGGGGCTTCACGCCCGAGTTGCTCCAGGAGACGATGTCGATCGTCCACGAACGCGCCCGCGCGCGTTTGCAGGAGAAACTGACACACGGCACGGTGTCGCTCTGAGCGACGGGTGAGGCGAGGGGACCAGCAAGTGCGTCTTGTCCGCAGCAGCCCCATCTTGCGGGGACGCCGCCCCGTCCAGCGTTTCAAAACCGCCCCCGATTTGGCATCGACACCTAAGGATTCGAAACCTGTTCGCTTGGGGTCGTTTCGGAATCGGTGCCTTTGGGAACTCGCCGAAAAGGCGCAGACTGCTGTCGACGATGATTGCTCCCAGCCCGATTCGGCCGCCGGCGAGCAGGCAGGCCAAGCCGGCGACTTCGGCAAGCAGACGCGGAGGAATCAGTTTGAAGACTTGCGCGTTGACCGCGAGCGAGGCGGAGCCCTGGCTGCGTTCATCGTGGAGTTCGCGAGCAAACCGCTCCTGGCGCCCGTCGCGCTCAGTGTCCCGGCCCCTTTCCGCCGAGAGCACCTCGTCGCTCCGCGCGTGCTGCCGCCACCCGCCGCGGAGGGCCTTTTTCGATTCGGGGCTAAGGAGCCTGTCTCAGCTTTGCCTCCGCCCTCCCCTCTATCCATCCCGTCCGCCGCCGCCGTTCACTCGTTGCGTTGGCCCCCATGAACCATGAACAGACCGATCCTCGCCGCCACTTTCTCACTTGCCGCCCTGCTTTGCCCGGCGCTAGCCGTCGAATACACGGAGGTTCGAGACTTCATCCGGCTGCCCGACATCACCGGGGCCGCTGTAAACCAGCACGGCGACGTAGCGGTAAGTTCCGCGGGCGAGATCTACGTCAGCACGATGAACCCGAAAGCCGGGGTGCAGGTCTTCACCGCTGACGGCAAGTTCCTCCGCAACCTCCACGACGTGCCTTACGATCTTCACGGGTTCGTCATTCATCAGGACCGGGAACGCGAGTTCATCTATGGCGCGTGCCTGGACGGCCAAGCTATCGTGAAAATATCTCTCTACGGCCAAGTCGTCGCGGCACTTCCCGCGTCGGCCATTCCCGATGAGTTCAAATTGGTGATGCAGCCGAAAATCAAAAAGAACGCCAACGGCGAAATCTCCAAGAATCCCGACGACGGCAAACCGTTCGTTCGCCTGACCTCGATCGACGTTGCGCCCAACGGCGACTTCTACGTGGCGGACGGATATGGGAGCGACTACGTCCACCGTTTCGACCGCAACTTCAAGTATATCGCATCATTTGGCGGCAAGAAGGAACCCTACGGTTTCAAGACGCTCCACAAGATCGCGATCGACACACGTTTCACGCCGGCGCGCATCCTCGGGGTCGACCAAGCGAATGGCCGCGTCGTGCAAATGTCCCTTGAAGGAGAATTTCTCAAGGTGGTCGCCCATGACATGCTGCTGCCCGCCGCACTCGCCATCCAGGGCGACTACGTGGCGATCGGCGAACTCAAAGGCCAAGTCACGATCCTGGACAAAGCGGGCAAGGTGGTCGCCAAATTCGGGACGAACACCAACGCCGACGAGGCGGGCAAAAACACTCCGTCGCCTGCCACGTGGCGTCCGGGTGTCGTCACGGCGCCGCACGGCGTGGCCTTCACCGCGAGCGGCGATCTGTTGGTATCCGAATACAGCCTTTATGGCCGCGTGCACCGCTTCAACCGGCAGTAGCCCGGGCCGGGATGCCTTGCCGCAACGGGCTGATGGAAAAATGCCTCCGAGCCCCACGCTCCGTTGCGAACCCCTGCGAAACATGTCAGGCTCTACCCTTCACCCTCGAGGCCGGTGATGCCACCCGACGTCGCCGCACGCTTTCGCGAGCGGGTGCTCTGAAGGGACCGGTCGAGGCGCGAACTCGCTGTGCTGCGCCTCATTATCGAGAGTCGAAGCAACAGGGAAATCGCGCAGAATCTCCGCATCGGCGAGGGGCAGCCAAACGGGTCAACTTTGGGGGTTGAGGTTGGCGACCCGAACCTGAATTACGCCTGCACCCAAATTGAAGGTATTGGAAACGCCATCTGACGTGAAGGCGGCGGAGGCGCTCAGCAATCGGTCTGATTCACTCCCCCGGCCCGGATTGAGCTCGCTTCAATGGGGTTCGCCGGCGGCTACACTTTGTTGCCGTCGGTCCGTCTCCTCCTCGCCTACGCTGCGAGCGAGAATTTCTCGTTCGCCATCGGCGTTTTCAACGAGATCGAGCCCGTGCTGATATCCAGATGCACCGTGCGGCTGATCGTGCCGCCGACGGCGCTCCCGCGCACGCTGTAGCCTTGTTGCTGGAGCCACACTTGCGTGGCGCGGATGTTGCGCTCGCCGATCTTAAAATTGTCGTTGCCCGTAAGCACCGAGGCACCGCCGGCGACGAAGAGCCGCAGGCGGCTGCGTTCGGCGCGGATGCCGATCAACGCGCGAAACAGCAGCGGCAGGCCGGTGTCGGCAAACATCGCGGGTTGCGAGATCGCCTTGTCCGGCGAGATCGAGGATTCCGGGAGCATCAGGTGCAGCAGTCCGCCGGCTTTGACGACCGGATCGTAGGCCGCCACGGCGATGCACGAACCGAGCGCGTAAGTGCTGAGCGTGATCGCGATGTTGTTGGACACACCCAGATCGCCGACACCGACGACGACCCGTTGCGCAAAAATGGAAGCAATGGAGGGGGCTCCGGCCATGGCTCAGGCGACGGCCCCTCGGCGGGTGCGGTCTGGAAAAGTGTGGGTGAAAAAATTCATACGGCTCGCGGGCGCTGGTTTGCGTCGGTCGGCCCATAGTAAGTTCGGTTGGCGGCGACCGAACTTAAGGCCTTCCGGCGGCGCGGCAGACAATGCTTACGAATACACGAGCAGCCGCTGGCTGATCGGGGTGACCTGATTGTGGCTCCGGATTTTCGAGATCGTGCCGGGGCTGAGGGATTGGCCTTCGCCGATGAGGAGGAGGCCGTGCGGGCTGTAGATGCCGTTGGCCAACACCATGCCGGGTTCCAGTTCGTGCAGCATGATTTCGCGCACCTGTTTCGGGAGTTGCACGAGGTTGCTGACTTTGAGGAAGAGGCGGACGGCTTCGGGGTCGTAGTGGCTGCCGGATTTCGCGAGGAGGTTGTCGATGGCGGCAGCCTTCGTGAGGCCGGATTCGACGAAGCCGACGGCGACGGCGAGGCAGCGTGCCGGCCACGGAATCGAGTTCCCCGCGAGGCCGTCGGGATAGCCGCGACCATCGTAGCGCTCGTGGTGGGCGCGGACGACTTCGCCGACTTCGGCCCGGGTGTCCACGAGGGCCGCGAGGGTCTGCCCGTAGATCGGGTGACTGTGCATCATCATGCGCTCGCGGTCGGTGAGCTGTTCCGTCTTCGAGCGGAAGGCGCGGAGCATCTCGCGCGGCACGCCGATCAGTCCGAGATCGCACAACCACGCCGCCGCGCGCAGGGCGTGGCGTTCGGCCTCGGTAAACGAATCCGTGGCCGACATCTGGTTGGCGAATTCGACGAGGGCTTTGGCCTGGCCGCCGAGGATCGGGTCGTAGGTGGTGAGGATGCGGCGGCAGAGTTCGAGGGAGTTCTCGTAGTTCTCGGCGAGACCGCGGTTGGCGGCATCGAGGCGTTGGCGCTGTTGCTCGAGGTCATGGACCTTGTTTTCGAGCGCGGCGTTGGCTTCGCGCAGCCGGGTGTTGAGGCTCTGGGTCTCGGCCTGAAGGACGACGTTGTGCGTCACGAGATCGTGGCGCTGCACGGCGTTGCGCACGGTGGCCACGAGCTCTTCGCGCAGCCACGGCTTTGCCACGAAGCGGAAAATTTCACCCTTGTTGATCGCGTCGACGATGGTCGGCAGCGCGAGCACCGCCGTGATGAGAATGCGCGAGGCGTGGGGGCGCAGCCGGCGGCTCTCGACGAGAAAATCGAGGCCGAGCATCTCGGGCATACGTTGGTCGGAGATGATGACGGCGAAATCGCGCTCGGCGAGGATCGTGAGGGCTTTCAGCGGGCTGTTGCACGCGACAATGTGAAACCCTTCGCGTTCGAGCGTGAACTTGAGCGCGGTGAGCACCACGGGCTCATCGTCCACGATGAGGATGGTCGCCGGCGAGGGCGCTACCGGAGCGGGCGTCGCGGTGGGCGGGGCGAGGGAACTGCTGTCGGCGTTACTCATACGGGGACGGAGGAAAGCCGCGCGGGCGCGGCGGCTTCGGCGCGGGGATGATGGGCGATGTAGTCGGCGATGCGCTCGAGGGGGAGCTGGCGCTGCGCGGCGCCGTTTTCCCAGGCGGCGCGCGGCATCCCGTAGACGACGCTGGTGTTTTCGTCCTGGGCAAAAGTGGTCGCGCCTTTTTGGCGGAGTCGCAGCAGACCTTCGGCGCCGTCTTTGCCCATGCCGGTGAGCACGCCGGCGACGGCCGTCGGCGCGGCTCCGCAATCGACGGCGGATTTGAAGAGGAGGTCCACGGCGGGGCGTTGGTGCCAGACTTGCGGGCCGTTGACCACCCGGGCGCGGTAGTGGTCGCCCTGCCATTGGAGCATGAGATGGAAGTTGCCGGGCGCGATGAGGGCCAAATTCGGCGTCAGCCGCTCGCCGTCGACCGCCTCGCGCACGGGAAAAGCGCAGAGCTGGTTCAGTCGGTCGGCAAAACTCTTTGAGAAGATCGGCGGGATGTGTTGCACGACGGCGATGCCGGGCAGACCTGCGGGCAAGTGGGTGAGCACTTCGCGCAGCGCTTCGGTTCCGCCGGTGGATGCGCCGAGGAGGATGAGGTTGCGGGCCGAGCCTTGGCGGATGACGGGCATTGCGCGCACCGCGGCGGGCGCGGTCGGGGAGGAGGCGGGCGCAGCGACGGCGGGGCGGCTGCGTCCGAGGCGGGCGCCGACGGAGGCTTTGATCCGCGCGATGAGCTGCGGGCCGAGGTCGCCGAAAGAGTAGGGGCCGCCGGGTTTTGCGAGCACGTCGAAAGCTCCGAGGCGCAGCGCCTCCAGCGCGAAATCCGAGCCGCGTTGCGAGAGCGAGCTCATGATGATCACGGGCAACGGTCGTTGCTCCATCACGATCTTCAGAAACGTGAGGCCGTCCATGCGCGGCATCTCGAGGTCGAGCGTGAGCACATCGGGGTTGAGTTCTTTGATCTTGTCGCGGGCGGCGTAAGGGTCGATCGCGGTGCCGACGACTTCGATGTCAGGATCGGATTTGAGCGCATCGCTCACGAGTTTGCGGACGACGGCGGAGTCGTCCACGATCAGGACGCGGATAGGGCGGGCAGTCATGGCGTCAGGTGCCGGGCGGTTTCTGATAAATTGCCGGACGAATCATGCGCAGTCGATGCGTGATATGCGTCAGGCTCTCGGAGTGACCGACAAAGAGATAGCCGCCCGGAACCAGCCGACGTGTGAGGCGCTCGACGAGTTGCTCCTGCGTGGGGCGGTCGAAGTAGATCATGACATTGCGGCAGAAAATCACCTGAAACGGGTCGCGGAAGGGCGGTTCACCCTCGAGGAGATTAAGGTGACGGAAAGTAACGCGTTCCCGCAAGGCCGCCTTGACGCGATAGTTGCCCTCTTGGGGGCCGAAGCCGCGTTGAAAATGGGTCTTCACGACATCGGCCGGGAGGCGTTTGACGGTGTCCTCCTTGTAGATGCCGGCCTGCGCCTTGGCCAAAATGCGGTGCGAGATATCCGTTGCCTCGATCTGCCACGGCCAAGAGCCCGCGCATTCGGCGAGCGTGATCGCGATCGAGTAGGCCTCCTCGCCGGACGAACTCGCGGCGCTCCAGATGTTCAGGCGCGACCAATGTTCGGCGCGCGCGCGGGCTGACATCTCGGGCACCGCTTTGTCGCGGAGAAAATCGAAGTGCGCGATCTCCCGAAAGAAAAACGTGTGGTTCGTGGAGATCGCATCGATCAGGTTGCCCAGCTCTTCCTCCGCTCCGGGCGACTGGAGCAGTTGGCAATACGAGCCGAGATCCTTGGCATTGGTGGCGCGCAAGCGCTTGCCGAGCCGGGCCGAAACGAGCTCTCGCTTGTCAGGTCCAAGATTGATGCGGCTACGTTCGTAAACGATGCTGCGAATGAATTCGAATTCGCTGTCCCTCATGAGGTTTGTCCGGGGTAAATCGACGCAACGCCCCGGATATTGAGGCACGATTGAGGGGAAAACTACTCAGTGGGTTTTCCCCACGCGCGTCTCCGCCGGCTGGTTACAGGCGCTTGTCGGCACTCGGCAAAATTTTCCGTCGCTTTCGCCCGATTCGTCTGCGGCGCGTTTGCAGTGAACGGACGCAATTTGGATAAATTCTATTCCGCTGCGGACGATGCGGTTGCGCGCGCCGGCCGGGCCATGGCACCGGCGTTGCTTAAACGCGTGGCATGATCGATCCCATCTTCCAAACCGACAACTATCAGTTGGCGCGGAAGCTTCTCGACGCTTCGGTGCTCCGCCAGGACGCCATCGCCACGAACGTCGCGAACGCTGAAACGCCCGGCTTCCGTCGCCTCGATATCGCGCCGGATTTCGCCGTGCAGTTGCGTTCCCGCATGGCCGCGGGCGATTTCGCGCAGACCGCCTCCTTCATCCGGCCGCAGCTCGCCGAAGATCAGACCGCCCGCAGCATCCGCCCCGACGGCAACACGGTAGAGATCGAACGCGAGCTCCTCGCCATGGACCGAAACGTCATCGAGCACAACTACCTCTCCGACCTCGTCTCCAGCAACCTGAAGCAACTGAAGATGGCCATCAGCGGCCGCGTGGTCTGACGCCCGGCTTCATCCCTGAACCACGCCTTTCCGCTCTGCACCGCCACTAGCCATGAACCTCATCTCCGGCATCGACATCACCGCGGGGGCGCTCAACGCCCAGAAGACCCGCCTCGACATCGTCGCCCAGAACATTGCCAACGCGCAGACGACCCGCACCCCCAACGGCGGTCCCTATCAACGCCAGATTGTTTCGTTCGAGACCCAGCTCATGCGCCACGGCCTCGCCGGCGGCCCCTCGCTGCAGAGCGTCAAAGTCGGCACCATCACGGCCGATCGCACGCCCGGCCAGCAGGTCTACAATCCGCAGCACCCCGACGCCTCGGCCGATGGTCTCGTGACGATGCCGAACGTCGATCTCTCCTACGAAATGGTCGACCTCATCACGGCGTCCCGCGCCTACGAAGCCAATTTGGCGATCGTCAAAAACGCCCGCCAGATGGCGATGAAGACTCTCGAAATCGGTAAGTAAACCTTCTGCCCCATGACACCCATCGGCGCCATCAACCCGTTCTCCGCCACTTCCCTCGGCCGTGTCGAAGCCCCGCTTCCGAAGATCGGCACCAGCCTCCTCGGCGGTCCGCAGACCGCGGCTCCGACCGACGGCTTCAGCCAGATGCTCGACGGCCTCGTCGCCACGGTCGATGCCAAGCAGAGCGCCGCCCAATCCATGACTCGCAAGGTCCTCATGGGCGATACCGACCAGCTCCACCAGAGCGTGATCGCGATGCAGGAAGCCGGCGTCGCGTTCTCCATGATGGTCGAGGTCCGCAACAAGCTCGTCGAATCCTACCAGGAGCTGATGCGCATGCAGGTATAAGGCACAGCCTCACACCGCCACCGCCTCTTTCTCTTAAACTTTCTCCTAACTCCGTCTCTCCCTCTTCCGACCTCCGCCTCTCGCTCCGGCTCCCGCCTCAGCTCGCCCGATGAAAAATTTCGCCCAGTCCCTCCTCGATCTCTGGAAACAGCTCGGTCTCAACCAGCGCGTTTCGCTCATCGTCGCCGCCATCGCCGTCGTCGGCGGGCTCGTCGGCGTCGTGCTTTGGTCGCAACGCCCCGACATGCAGCTCCTTTACGCCCGCATGGGGGAGAAGGACGCCGCCGCCGTCATCAGCTACCTTCAGTCGCAAAATATTCCGCACCAAGTTTCCGCCGGCGGCACGTCCGTCATGGTCCCGTCCGACAAGGTCTACAAACTCCGCATGGATCTCGCGAGCAAGGGCCTCCCCAGCGGCGACGGCGTGGGCTTCGAGATTTTCGACAAGGGTCAGTTCGGCCTCTCCGATTTTGTGCAGCGCACCAATTACCTCCGCGCCGTGCAGGGCGAACTCGCCCGCACCATCGGCCAGCTCGCCGGCGTCCGCTCCGCGCGCATCATGATTGTGCAACCGGAGAACCGCCTCCTCCTCACCGAGCAGGGCGTCAAATCCACCGCCTCCGTCTTCGTCGACGTCGGCGGCGGTCGCCTGGAGATCGATCAGGTCAACGCCATCCGCCACCTCGTCGCAAATGCCGTGCAGGGCCTCGCGCCCGACCAAGTCGCCGTCGTCGACAACCGCGGCCGCACGCTCTCCGAAGAGTTGAAACAAGATCCCACGCTCGGCACCGCGTCCTCCCAGATACGCTATCGCCAGCAGGTCGAGGATTACCTCTCGAAGAAGGTCGAGTCCATGCTCGCCGCCGTGATCGGCCCCGGCAACGCCGTCGTCCGCGTCTCCGCCGAAATCGAAACCGAATCGACCACCCTCCAATCCGAGAAATACGACCCCGAGGGTCAGGTCGTGCGTAACCAGACGCAGACCGACGATGTTACCAACACCACCGAGGCCCGCGCCGGCGGTGGCGCCGCCGGTGTCAGTGCCAATGTCCCGGAAAAGGCCGCGGGGGCCGCCGAGGCCGCCCGCCCGACTTCTACCTCCGAACAAAATCGCAAGAACCGCACGACCACCTACGAAATCAACAAGGTCGTCACCAGCACCACGCGCAATCCCGGCACGCTTCGCAACGTTACCGCTGCCGTCTTCGTGGCCCCGCGCATGGTGGCCACGCCGCTCCCCGCCGATGCGCCGAAGGGCACGCCCGTTCCTCCGCCGCAGGCGCAGAAGCGCACGCAGCAGGAGCTCGATGCGCTCCGGCAGATCGTGATCAACGCCCTCGGCCTCAAAGTCGCGCCCGGCCAGACCCCCGAGTCCCTCGTGTCCTTGCAGGAGCAGCCGTTCCAGGGCGCGCTCCAGCTCCCCGAACAATTTGAAGCCGCGCAGGGCGAGACTCGCATTCAGGGTTGGCTTTCCGCCGCCAGCAACTGGGCCGCGATCGGCGGTGCCGCGCTCGTCCTCCTCGTTTTCCTCCGCACGCTATCCCGCCAGAAACCGGAGCCCGTGCCGGTCGAAGTCCTCTCGCTCACCCCCGAGGCCGCCGCCCGCTCGCTCCCGAATTCCAACGCCATCACGCCCGAACTCCTCAACGAGCTCATCCGCCAAAAGCCCAACAACGTCGGCGTCGCCCTCCGCGACTGGGTCTCCAACGGCGCACCCGCCACGGCCAGCAAGAACTAACTCCCCGTCATGGCCGCCGACATCGACTACTCCAAACTCAACCGCCAGCAGAAGCTCGCGGTTTTCCTGATCGTCATCGGCCCCGACGCCGCCGCCGAAGTGCTGCGCCAGTTCGACGACCTCGAGATCGAGGGGCTCTGCCGCGAGATGTCGAATCTCACGATCATCCCGGCCGCCGTGCAGAAGCAGGCCATCGAAGAATTTGCCACGCTCGTCGCCGCGAGCGCCGGCTCCGCCCTCGGCGGCATCGGCTACGCCCAGCGCACCCTCGAAATCGCCAAGGGCGACTACAAAGCCTCCGCCATCATCGGACGCGTGGGCCCCGTCGGCACTTCCGTGGAGATCATCAAAGACATCGCCGAAATGGAGGGCCGCCAAATCTTCAACCTCGTCAAACACGAGCAGCCGCAAACCATTTCGTTTCTCCTGTCGTATCTCGATAGCGCGAAATCCGCCGAGGTTTTTCAACTCCTCTCTCCGGATCTCCGCGAGGAAGTCGTCGAACGTCTCGGCACCATCGAGAGCACGTCCCTCGAACTCGTCGGCAAAATCGTCAAGTCGCTCGGCAAACACTACGACACCAAGACCCGCCCCGCTTTCCACCGCAGCGGCGGCGTCCGTTCGGTCGCCGACCTCCTCAACCAACTCGACAAGGAGACCAGCAAGAACCTGCTCGCCCGCCTCGAAGAACGGAACGCCACCCTCGGCGCCGCGATCCGCAAGAAGCTCTTCAGCTTCGAGGATCTCAACCGCCTGCAACCGGCCGATCTCCAGCGCGTGCTACGCGAAGTGGATTCGGCGAACCTCGCGGTTTCCATGAAGTCCGCCAGCGAAGGCCTGCGCGACAAGATCTACGCCGCCATCTCCAAACGCGCCGCCGAGTCTCTCAAGGAAGAGCTCGAGATGCTCGGGCCGGTCCGCCTCAAAGATGTCGAGGTCGCGCAGGATGCGATCATCCAGGTCGTCCGCCGCCTCGAAGAAGAAGGGCAGATCACCCTCGACGCCGACGGCGCCAGCAGCGTCGTCGCCTGAACCGCGCCACCGCCCACCTGCACCGCCCCGCTTCCGCTCCATGGCCTACGCGAAACTCATCGCCTTCGATCGCCCGCTCTCCGGCGCCGCTATTCCCGGCACCGCCGGCCATTTCTGCTCGGAGGCCGAACTTACCGCCCGCGATAATGCCGCTTATCACCGCGGGATCGACGCCGCCCGTGCTCTGGCCGACCAGCAGATGGTCGAGTTTCGCCACGATATGGAGCACGTCGGCGACGGGATCTTCAAAAAACTCGCCGCCATCGAGCCCACGCTCGTCGCGCAGCTCCGCGACGCCCTGCCGGCCCTCGCCTTGGATATTTCCCGCCGCCTGCTCGCCGGCTACGAGCCCGCGCCCGAAGTCGTCTCGCGGCTCTGCGAAGAAGCGCTCGCCGAGCTTTTCCCCGAGCGCGAAAATCTTGAACTCGCCGTCAGTGCCCGCGACGCCGCCTTGCTCGAAAAAATTCAACCCGACTGGCTCTCGCGTTACCCCGGCCTGCGTATCCGTGTAGAATCTACGCTGCGCCCCGGCGATTGCCAGGTCCGCAGCCGCTTCGGCCTCACCGATGCCCGCCTGCAGACGAAACTCACCGCCCTCGAGCGCAATCTCGCCCCCGCATGAGCACCGTCGCCCCACTCGTTGAAGTCCTCCGCTCGCAGGTTCGCCACCTGCCTTCAGTGCAGCGCGTCGGCACGGTCACCGGCGTCGCGGGCCTCATCATCGAGTCCGACGGCCCGAACGTCGGTCTCGGCGAACTTTGCCTCATCCGCTCCGGGCGCGACGATTTCAGCGTGCGCGCCGAAGTCGTCGGCTTCCGCGAACACCGCGTGCTCCTCATGCCCCTCGGCGAGACCGTCGGCCTCCACGTGGGCTGCGAAGTCGCCGCCACCGATCGCCCGCCGCTCCCGCGCGTCGGCCCCGAGATGCTCGGCCGCGTCCTCGATGCGCTCGGCCGTCCCTTCGACGGCCTCGGCTTGCTGCCGGTCGACCGCATGGCGTCGCGCACTACGCAGCCGCCGCATCCGCTGCGCCGCCAGCGCATCAAGACGCCCTTCGTCACCGGCGTGCGCGCCATCGACTCGTTTATTCCTTTCGGCCGCGGCCAACGTCTCGGCCTCTTCGCCGGCTCCGGCGTCGGTAAGTCCACGCTCATGGGCATGATCGCCCGGGCCTCCGAAGCCGACATCGTGGTCATCGCTCTCGTCGGCGAGCGCGGTCGCGAGGTGCGCGAGTTCATCGAGAAGGACCTCGGCCCGGAGGGCATGAAACGCGCCGTCGTCGTCGTCGCCACCTCCGATACCTCCGCACCGCTCCGTCTCCGCGCGGCCACTACGGCCACCTCGATCGCCGAAGCTTGGCGCGATGCGGGCAAAAACGTCCTCTTCATGATGGATTCGGTCACGCGCTACGCGATGGCCCAACGCGAAATCGGCCTCGCCGTCGGCGAGCCGCCCGCCACGCGCGGTTACACCCCGTCCGTCTTCGCTATGCTCCCGCGCCTCCTTGAACGCGCCGGCGCCGGCGAGACCGGCGCGATTACCGCGCTCTACACCGTCCTCGTCGAGGGCGACGATATGAACGAGCCCGTAGCCGACGCCGTCCGCGGTATCCTCGACGGACACATCGTCCTCTCCCGCGCGCTCGCGCACTTCAACCACTACCCCGCGATCGACGTCCTCGAGAGCGTTTCCCGTCTCACTCGCGATGTCTGCACGCCTGAAGAGGTCATCATCGCCGGCAAAGCCCGCGAACAACTCGCGCTCTACCGCAAGAACGAGGACCTCGTCTCCATCGGTGCCTACACCAAAGGCGCAAACCCCGCGCTCGACCACGCAATCGCGCTGCACGAACCGCTCAAAAATTTCCTCCGCCAATCCGTGCACGAGCACACCGCCCGCGCACAAACGTTCGCCAACCTCAAAAAAATCGTCGCATGAAACGCTTCCGCTTCCCCCTTCGCCCGGTCGCCGTTCTCCGCGCTCATCGTGAGATCCGCGCTCGTGAGTCGTTCGCCGCCGCCGTCCACGCTTACGTGCAATCCGAAGAATTTTTGGCGGCCACGCGCGCCCGCGTCGCTCACTTCGAGGCCGCGCTCTTTGCCGGCCGCCGCGGCACGTTCAATCCCGCCGAGGAAGCCCAGCAGCTCAACGCGTATCGCCGCGAGTGCGACGCCGAGGGCCAGGCCGAACGCGCCACCTTCGCCGCCCGCGCCGCGATGGACCGCGCCCGCGCCGACTACCTCGACGCCCACCGTAAACTCGAGGTCGTGAACCGCCTCGAAGCCAAATCCCGGCTCGACCACCGCCTCGCCGCCAATCGCGAGGAACAGGCCGAGTTCGACGACTTTGCGACGCGGCGCGCCATGCGCCGTTCGCCGCTCTTTAGCCCATGATCGACAAACTCCAAAACCCCGCCGTCGCCGCCGCGCTCGGCATCACCCTCAGTGTCGGTCTCGGCGCGAGCATGGCTGTTCGCGTGCTCACGCCGCTCATGGAAAAAGCGGTCGTCAAAAAAGAGAAAGTGCTCCCGCCCGAGCTCAAGGAGAAGGGCTGGGACTTCTGGACCATCGAAATCGACAATCTTTCCAACGAGCTGAAGGAAGAGCGCGCCCGTCTGAAAAAACAGGCCGAGCAGGTCGACCAACGCGCCGCCCGCGTCTCCGCCGAGGAAAAGGAACTCGCCAAACTCCGCGCCGACGTCGAAGCGCTCCGCAAAGACATCGGCGAAAAAATCGTCGAGATCAAAACCGACGAGGCGAAAAACCTCCGCACGCTGTCGCAGACTTACACGACGCTCACGCCGAAGGGCGCCGTCGCGATTCTGCGCGAAATGGACGACGCCACCGCCGTAAAAATTCTCTCCCTCATGAAGACCGACATCGTCGGCCCCATCTTCGAGGAAATGGGCAAGACGCTCGCGCCCGACGGCACGCCGCTCGCCCGCCGCGCCGCTCTGCTCTCCGAAAAAATCCGCCTCATGAAGGCGACCAAGCAGACTCCGCCGCCGACCTGACCCGACGCTTTTTCTTCACATTTCATCCGCGCCACGGATCGGCGCGTTGTGCTCCACGGACGGAAATTTGCCCATGCAACTCTCCGTCTCCACGTCTCCCTCCGATCCCCTGCTCGCCGCCCTTATGCCCGGCGGCGATTCCGTTTCCGCGTCCGAGCCCGGCGCTCCGCTCACGCCTTTCGGTGCACTTTTCCCGGGCCTCGCGCCCGCTCTGGCATCCGTCCCCGTCCCCGCGTCCCCGTCGCCACTCGCCTCGTCCGAAGTCCCGCCCACGTGGATCGGTTCGACGCAGCCTCAACTCACCGCGCAACCCGCCCTCGCCTCCGCGCCGCGCACGCCGGTCGTCGTTCCCGATTCCCTCGTGCCCACGACTGCTGCGACCGTTGTTGAAGTTGAAGTAACTCGTCCCGTTTCGCCGCGTGGAGAGAAGACAACAGCCGCAGCGAAATCCGTCGGCTCGAAACCGGCCGCACCAGCCCTCGCTCGGCCTTCGTCCCGCTCCCTCGCCCCCGAGCAACCGACCGAGCCCGGCCCGCTCTCCGCCGAAATGGCCCTCGCGCTCGCCGCCACGGTCACGCCGCCACCCGCCGCGCCGATCGCCATTGCACTGACTGAAACGGCGCCGACGCCGACCGGCACCTCGTCTGAAACACCTCTCGACCTTCCCACCGCCGCGTCTCCCGTGCCGGTTGCTCCGCGCTCCGAAACGCCCGTCGCCGCCTCGCCCTTCGCGTCCGCCGCTCCCGCCGCTCGGTCGACCCCGGCCGCTCTGCCGACCGCCCCCGCGTTGCCGTTCGCCGGCGCGTTGGAAAATCCTGCCGCATCCATCGCTCCGGCCCGCACCATTGGATCGGGTCCCAAAGTTGCGCCGTCCGCCGCCCACGCCGCAGCAAAGTCGCCGCACGCTCCGTCCGCTCGTTCACCGCGCGCGGACGCCGGAATCCCCTCGTTGGATTCGGCGTCGCTCCCGCTCCCGTTGGAGACGACGCCCACCGAAATCGCGCTCGACTCCGTCGCGCCCGACACCGCCCTGCGCAGCTTTGCACCCGCCGAGATTCTTACGCGCCACTTTGCGCCCGCGCCGAGCACTGCGCCCGCTCCCGACTTGGCCTCGGCATTCCACGCCCCGCACGCGATTGCCTTCACCTCATCCGTCGAACCGGCACTCGCTGCACCCACGCCGTCTTCGCCGGCTCCCGCCACCACACTTTTGCCTTCTCCGCTCAGCCCGGAAACTCCCCTTGCGAGCATCGTCCTCCCAATCGTGTCCTCGACGGTGGCTCCCTCGTTCTCCTTTTCGTTGCCCGCGGCACTCGCTTTCACGCCCGGCTCATCAACGCCCGTCCCCGCGCCTCCCAGCTCCGCGCCTGCCACCACCTTCGCACTGGCACCCGAGTCCGCACCTGCTCCTATTCCGTCTCCCGCGTCTCCCGCGGCGCTCCCTTCGCCCACGCCCCTCTCGACGCCCGCGTCCTCATCGCCTGCCGCTTCAGCTTCTGCTTCCGCGCCCGCCGCGCTCGCAGTCAATCCCTCCGCCGTCGCTCCGCGCGAAATCACCGCGGCGATTCGCGCGGAAAAATCCGTCTCGCCGCGCGGGGCAAAAATTGCCGCGAGCGCCGAAAATAATTCTTCCGGCAGAAAATCGCCCGTCGTCGCGTCCGACAAAACATTTGTAAGCGTTTCCTCGGAACGAGTTGCGCAGCATGGCACGGACGTTGGCACCGGCGTTGCTATTTCGGAGGCCACCATGTCCTCCTCGTTTTTCAACCGCTCTCCGTCCGCCGCCGTGCTTGAGCACGCGCCGGTCGATGCTGCTTCGGTTGTTCCTCAGGAGCGCTTTGCCGAAATCACGTCCTCCTCCCTGCTCGCAGCCGAGCCGGTGGTCGCCGCGCAACGCGCCGTCGAAGCCGTGCTCACGGCCGTCGAGCGTTTCTCCACAGGCGAACGCCACTCGGTGAATCTCAGCTTCGCGATGGGCGATACCGCGCTCGATGTGCGCGTCGAGCTGCGCGACGACACCGTCCACGCCACTTTCCGCACCGAGTCGCCCGAACTTCGCCAAGCCCTCGCGCAACAATGGCAGGCTGCCACCGGCGCGAGCGATTCCGGCGAGCGCACCCTGCGCCTTGCAGCTCCCGTGTTCACCGGTCCGTCCGCGGCTCCGTCCGCCGCGGCGAATTTTTCTTCGTTCGCCGGCGGCGACGGTTCCTCCCGCCAACGCGACTCGGCCTCCCGCCACGCGGGCGACGATTCCCTTTCCCTTGCCGGTCTGCGCTCCCGCGGCTCGCGCACTTCGTCGGTCGGCACCGTGGCCGATACCTCCGCCGCGCCTGCGGCCACCCGTTCTGCGTCACCCACCTCGCACCGCCTGCACACGCACGCCTGATCCCATGTCCGCCATTTCCGCCCTTTCCGCCACGAAGGCCAACGCCCTCACCGACGCCACCGACACCAGCTCGGTCGCCTCGCGCATTCCGCAAAAGACCCTCGGGCAAAACGATTTTCTCAAACTCCTCGCGAAACAGTTTCAAACGCAGGACCCCATGAAACCCATGGAGGACACCGCGTTCATCGCGCAGATGGCCCAGTTCTCCTCTCTCGAACAGGCCAAATCGATGACCACCGACATGGCCGCCCTCCGCGCCGATCAACAGCAGGTCGTCGCCAATTCCTACCTCGGCCACCGCGTCACCGTCGATGCCGGCAAAGGCGCGACCGCCACCGGCGATGTCAGCGCGGTCGATACCCGCGGCACCGATCCGCAAATCGTCATCAACGGCGTCCTCTACCCCCTTTCCGCTGTGCTCCTCGTGGAGCCCGGCGCTGTCACTGCTCCCGCTCCGACACCGGTTCCCACCACCGGGGCTTAATCCTCCAACCCAGATCACATCACCATGGCACTCATCGGCACACTTGGCAGCGGCGTCAGCGCGCTGCGGACCTTCATGAAAGGTCTCGAAGTCATCGGCAACAACATCGCCAACGTAAACACGACGAGCTTCAAATCCTCCGAGGCGAAATACTCCGATAGCTTCAGCAACATTCTCCAACGCTCCGCGCCCTCCGTCACCGGCGTCACCAACACCCCGACCATCGGCGTCGGCACCGGCGTCAAACTCGCCGGCGTCTCCACCAATTTCGCCCAAGGCGCCCTCGCCACCACCGGCAAGGACACCGACCTCGGTATCTCCGGCAACGGTTTCTTCAAGGTGAAGAACCCCGCCGACGACACCGAGTTCGTCACCCGCGCCGGCGATTTCCGCTGGGATGACAAAGGCTTCCTCGTGACCAATCAGGGCTACCGTGTGCAAGGCCTCGCCGGCACCGGGCTCAGTGCGGTCGGCGATATTCAGCTCGGCACGCCGCCCACCGGCACGCAGATGCAGTCCGTCACCATCGATCGCAGCGGCAACGTCGTCGAGTTCTACTCCGACGGCACCTCCGTCGTGAGCAACAAGGTGCTCCTGCAAAATTTCAACGACGCCTCCTCGCTCAGCTCCGTCGGCAATAATCTTTATTCCGACCTCCTCTCCGCCGGCCCCATCGGCTCCGCCGCCGGCAGCACCGCGTTCCAGACCGACGATACCAACACCCCCGGCCTCAACGGTCTCGGCGTCATCCAAGTCGGCACCCTCGAACTCTCGAACGTCGATCTCACCGATCAGTTCGCCAACCTCATCACCACCCAGCGCAGCTTCCAGGCCGGTTCCCGTCTCATCACGGTCTCCGACAGCGTTCTCGAAGACGTCGTCAACCTGAAGCGCAGCTAAGTTCCCGCGGTTGCGCCGGCCGTCCGTCGGCGCACCGCCTCCGGTTACCTCCCAACTTTTTCCTCCCATGGCCGCCGCCAAACCCGAAGCACCTCCCGCCGCACCGTCTGCCAACGCCGCCGCTCCCGCGAAAAAGGGCGGCATCGGCGCGTGGATTCCCGTCATCGCTGCCATCCTCCTCGCTCCCGTCGCCACGTGGGCGACCGTCGAGTTTGTGCTCCTGCCCCGCTTGCAGAAAAAAGTCGCCGCCGCCTCGGCCGACGATCACGGCGAGGAAGCCGCGGGCCACGCGGCCGAAGCGCCTGCGCACGGCAGCAAACCCGGCAAAGACGGCAAAGCCGAAAAAGGCGGCGGCAACCCCGGCACCTACGAGTTCCAAAACGTCGTCGTGAATCTCGCCGGCACCATGGGCACCCGTTATCTTAAAACCAGTTTCATCGTCACCGCCGCACCCAAGACCGACATCAAAGGCCTCTTCGACGGCTCCAAGGCACGCCTCACCGATGTCACGCTGAACGTCCTCTCCTCGCTCACCCTCGCCGATCTCGAAGAGCCCGGCGCGAAGAACGTCATCCGCGAAAAACTCGTCATGGCTTACAACCAGGCCCTCGGGAAAAAAGTCGCCGATCAAGTCTACTTCTCGGACTTCGTGATCCAATAACGCGCTCCGTCCATGGCCGAAGATCCGCAAAATTCCGTCAGCGATTTTCTCGACCAAAGCGAGATCGACAAACTGCTCGCGCAGACGGCCGAGGCCGCTCCGAAAAAGCTGGTGCTCGGTGGCGGTCACCTCGCCGCGGGCGAGACGCCCAAGATCGAGCCCTACGATTTTCGTAATCCGGCCTTCCTCTCCGAATCCGAACTCCGCCGCCTCCGCCTCCTGCACGAGGATTTTATCCGCTATCTCGGCGCCCGCCTCTCGCTCTACCTGCGCATGGAGATCGGCATCAAGATGGCGAAGCTCACGACCGTCACTTACTCGAAATTCTGCGAGTCGCTCCCGAACCCCACCCACCTTTCGCTCTTCAAAGTCGAGCCACTCACCGGCGTCGGCATCCTCGACGTCAACCCGCGCCTCGCCCTCACCATCGCCGACCGCCTCCTCGGTGGCCGCGGCCATTCGGTGAAAGCCGAGCGCTACCTCACCGAGATCGAAATCGCCCTCATCGAGGATGTGATCATCATCTTCCTCGAAGAGTGGTGTGCCCAGTGGAAGAACGAGATGGAGCTCCGCCCCGCCATCATCGGCCATGAGAACAACGGCCGTTTCCTCCAGACTTCGCCCAAAGACGCGATCGTCCTCGCCCTCACCCTGGAGGTGAATTTCGGCGATTGCTCCGAGCAGATCCAGATCGGCGTGCCCTACTATACCATCGAGCCCGTCGTGAAAAAGATGCACGCCCGGCGCCAGAAAGACGCCACCGTGGCCGCGCCCTCGAAACGCGCCGAGTGGCAGCCGTCTTACGACCGCATCTCCCTCCCCGTGCGCGCCGAGTGGGATGCGTTTCAGCTCACCGTGCGTGAGATCGCCAGCCTTCGCGTCGGCGATGTGATCGAGATGCAGTCCTCCATCTGTGCCGAGACGCGAATTCTGCTCAACGGCACTCCCAAATTTATCGGCACGGTCGGTCTCGATACCGACCGCGTCGCCGTGCAACTCACCCGCAAAATCCCTTCCGAGGGCAATTCCCATGGCAAATCTGACGGACGAAAACTCACTTGATATCGTGCTCGACGTGAAGGTGAAGGTCACCGTGCAACTCGGCTCGGTTAACCTCCCGATGCGCGACGTGCTCGAGCTCGCCACCGGCTCCATCGTGCAACTCATGCAACACGCCAGCGATCCCGTCGGCCTCTTCGTCAACGACAAGCTCGTCGCCTACGGCGAAGTCGTCGTCGTCGAAGACAACTTCGGCATCAAGGTCACCGAACTCGTCGGCAGCGTGAAAACATGAGCCGTGGCCGCTCCTTCGTTCGCCTTGCTCGTCGCGCGGTCAGCCTGACCGCGCTCTGCGCATTGTTCGTCGCGTTCACCGCGCCCGCCGCGTTCGCCGCCGACGATAACAAGGTCATCTTCCCCGCCGGCAACGCCACCGCTACCGCCGCCTCGTCGTCCCCCGCCGGCGGCGGCCTTGGCAACGTCACTCTCGTCGTCGGTCTCGTCCTTGCCGCCGTCGGCGGTTGGTTCGTCTGGCGCGGTCGCCTCTCCTCGCCCCTCGGCCGCGACACCCGCCAACTCGCGCTCAGCGAAACCCGCTCCCTCGGCAATCGCCAGTATCTCGTTGTCGCCACCTACGAAGATAAAAAATTTCTCCTCGGCGTCTGTCCCGGCCGCATCGATCTCCTCGCGCCGCTTCACGACGCGCCCGCCCCCACAGAGAAGCCGCGCACATGAGCCGCTGGCGCACAGTTTTCCTGACCGTCCTCGCCGCTGGCCTCTTCGCGCTGCCCGCATTCGCGCAGACTCCTGCCCCCGGCAGCGTCCTCAATCCCGCAGGCTCGTCGCCGGGCTCCACCATTGCCACGCCCGCCGCCACGTCGGCCCGCCCGCCCGGTATCACGACTCCCGCACCTTCACCCACCGCTTCGTCGTCCCCGGCCGCGCCGTTTCGCCTGAACATCGGACTCGAAGGCAACGGCCAGAACGCCGATGTCAGCGTCGCGATCCAGATCGTCATCGTGATGACGCTTCTCTCGGTCGCGCCCTCGATCGTGCTGCTCATGACGAGCTTCACCCGCATCGTGATCGTGCTCGGCTTCGTGCGCACCGCCCTCGGCACACCCAGCGCCCCGTCGAATCAGATCATCGTCGGTCTCTCGCTCTTCCTCACGTTTTTCCTGATGGGTCCCGTCGTCGACCGCGTGAACAACGAAGCCCTCCGTCCCTACCTCGACGGTAAGATGACCTCCGTCGAAGCGATCGACAAAGCCTCCGTGCCGCTGCGGCAATTCATGCTGAAGCAAACCCGGACCCGTGACATCGAGTATTTCCTCGAAATCGGCGGCTACGGCCCGACGGCCGTCAAAGATCTCCCAATGCGCGTCGTGATTCCCGCCTTCGTGATCAGCGAACTCCAGACCGCCTTTCAGATGGGCTTCCTCCTCTTTCTGCCGTTCCTCGTCATCGACTTCCTGGTCTCCTCCGTGCTCATGGCCCTCGGCATGATGATGATGCCCCCCGTCACGATCGCGCTCCCGTTGAAACTCCTCCTCTTCGTCCTCGTGGATGGCTGGCACCTCGTCGTCCGCTCCCTCGTCCAAAGCTTCGCGGCGTAGGCCCGAAGCAGTGTAAGCATAGAGTTTAAGTTTAAGGCCGGCCCACGCAGCCAACGTTCCTCCCTTCCACTTCAACTTCTGACTTCAACTGATTCATGAATCCCGACCTCGCCATCGACCTCTTCAAATCCACGGTCGTCTTCGCGCTCTACGTGGTGGCGCCGTTTCTCGGCGTCACGCTCGTCGTCGGGTTGCTCGCCAGCTTGTTGCAGTCGGTCACCAGCATGCAGGAGCAGACGCTCACGTTTGTCCCGAAACTCCTCGCGCTCGCCGGCCTCGCGCTCGTGTTGACGCCCTGGCTGCTGCGCTCGCTCTCCGAATTCACCATCATGCTCATCACCCGGATGGGCACGCTCGGGCATTGAGCGGGCAGGGGACTTCGCGCGGCCCACTCTAACCCACCTCCGCCATGTCGATCGGCTTCCTCGTAGCGTGGATGATGGTCTTCCTCCGCTCGCTCGGCGTGATTCTGCAACTCCCCGTGCTCGCCGGCCGCCCCATTCCGGTCCCGGTGCGCGTGGGCATCTGCGTTTGCCTGGCCACGCTCCTTACCGGCGTCGTTCCCGCCGCCCCGGTGGCGCTGGGCACGTGGACCCTCGTGGTCGCCGCCGCCGGCGAGATCGTGCTCGGCCTCGCCCTCGGCTTTGTTTCCCGGCTCGCGTTTGCCGCTGTGGAAATGGCCGGCCGCCTCATCTCCACGGAGATCGGCCTCTCGGCGGCGCCCGGCATGGGCGTGCCCGAGCCTTCCACGGAGCCGCTTGCCGCGATGTTGTCGGCTTTCGCCATCGTGATGTTTTTTCTCTTCGGCGCGCACCAGTATGTGCTCACCGCGCTCGTGCGGAGTTTTCACCTCGCCGCTGCCGGCGGCCCGGCGCTCGATCCCGGCGCGGGCGTCTCGTTTATCCGCGCCACGGCCCACGTCATCGAGCTCGGGCTGCGCATCGCGGCTCCGTTTATCGCGATGAACTTTCTCGTCACCCTGGCGTTTTCGGTCCTCGGGCGCGCGGTCCCGAAGATGAATGTGTTTATCGTCAGCATGTCCGCCCGTGCCCTCATCGGCTTCGGCCTGCTCAGCACGTCGGCCTCGTTGGTCGCGCGCTACCTCTACATCGAGTTTGGCGATATGCCGCTGCGCATGTTGCAGCTCTTGCCGACGCGCTGAGCTCGGCCGCCAGGCGGCTCGCCGCGTGTCGTTGGTCACGCGCAGTTTTTAAACGCTCGGCAAATTTTGCCGAAATTTTCACGGGCGTTTTCGCCCCCACGTTTTTCCGTCGTTTGATTCGTATCTGAAAAGTTTAAAGCGTTGGAAAACAATGTCTAGCGCGCCTCTGTGGCTCCTTGGCATCGGCGTTGCAATAGGGGTCGCACCAACGCACATGTCAGATAACGACCAAGACCAAAAAACCGAGCAGGCGAGCGACAAGAAGCTCTCCGAAGCGCACGAGCGCGGCCAGTTTGCCAAGTCTCACGAGGTCACAGTCCTGTTTCCCATCGCCGCCACCATCGGTGTTCTGACGCTCACCGCGCAGTCGGCCTCGCGCGACATCGCGGAATACGCCGTCGCGATTTTCACGCGTTTCGGCTCCACGCCGGTCGAGATCGCCACGGTGCCTGCCCAATTCGGCGAAGTGCTGTTCACCCTCGCGCGGCCGCTCGCGCCGTTTCTCTTCGCGGTGGTCGGCGCCACGCTCCTCGCGGGCGGCATCCAGAGCGGCTTTCGCCTCACGCCCGAAGCCGTCACCTTCAAACTCGACAGCCTCGATATCGTCGCGGGCTTCGGGCGCATCTTCTCCAAGAATGTGCTGATCCGCAGCGGCATCGATCTCCTCAAGTTTTGCGCGATCGCCTTCTCTCTGTGGCTCGGTGCCCGCGGGCTGATCTACGACCCGCTCTTCAGCGCACCCGTCGAAGCCGCCTACCTCGGCCAGTTTCTCAACCAGGCCACGCTGCTCTTCCTCACGCGCCTGCTCTTCGCCCTCGGGATCGTCGCCGCGATCAGCTACGGCTACGAAAAATTAAAAACTTCCCGCGAGCTCATGATGACCAAGCAGGAGGTGAAGGATGAGCACAAGCAGTCCGAAGGTGATGCGCAGACCAAGGCCGCGATGCGCCGCATGGGCCGCCGCCTCATCCAAAAGCAGATGCTCGCCGCGGTGAAGACCGCCGATGTGATCGTGACCAACCCGACCCACTTCGCCGTCGCGCTAAAATACGAGCGCGGCAAGGATCAGGCCCCCGTCATTCTCGCGAAGGGCGAAAACCGTTTTGCGCAGCGCATCAAGGCCCTCGGCGCCGAACACGGCGTGCCGACCGTCGAAAACAAACCCGTCGCCCGCCTCCTCTTCGCCATGGGCAAAGTCGGCGAGACCATCCCCGCCGAACTCTACGCCGCCGTCGCCGGTATCCTCGCGGTCGTCTACCGCACGCACCGTTATTATTTCTACAACCTGAAGTCGCGCCGCCTCACGGAGGGCAACGCCTAAGCCATGGCCGCCGTCGTCTCCAGTTCCAGTCCGGTCGCGCAACTGCTCAAGCGCGCCGACCTCATCTTCACCGGTGGCCTCTTCATCACGGTCCTGCTGCTGATCATGCCGATTCCGCCGGTGCTGTTGGACGCGTTTCTCGCGCTCAACATCGGCCTCTCGCTGCTCGTGCTCCTCGCGATCGTCTACGTCAAAGACCCGCCCGAGTTCTCCGGTTTCCCGACGCTCCTGCTCGCGCTCACGCTCTTCCGCCTCGCGCTCAACATTTCGACCACGCGCCAAGTGCTCGTCCACGGCTACGCCGGCGAGGTCATCGAGGCCTTCGGTCACTTCGTGATTCAGGGCAACTACGTCGTCGGCGCCGTCGTGTTCGTGATCCTCGTGGTCATCAACTTCGTCGTTATCACCAAGGGCGCGGGCCGCATCGCCGAAGTGAGCGCGCGTTTTACGCTCGATGCGCTCCCCGGCAAACAGATGGCCATCGATGCCGAACTCAACGCCGGCATCATCGACGAAGTCACCGCCACCGCCCGCCGCGTGAAGGTCCAGAAGGAAGCCGACTTCTACGGTGCGATGGACGGCGCCTCGAAGTTCGTCCGCGGCGATGCGATCGCCGGCATCATCATCACCCTCGTCAACGTCGTCGGCGGTTTCGCCATCGGCGTCATGCAGATGGGCCTCTCGCTCACCGAGTCGCTCTCCAAATTCACCCTCCTCTCCATCGGTGACGGTCTCGTCTCGCAGATCCCCGCGCTGATTCTCTCCGTCGGCGCCGGTCTCCTCGTCACCCGCGCCTCCGACCACAACAACCTTGGCACCCAGCTCGCGTCGCAACTTTTCCGTTACCCACGCGCGATGAAGATCGCCTCCGGCATGATGGTCGCCTTCGCGATCATGCCCGGCATGCCGATGTTCCCGTTCCTGCTGCTCGCGGGTATCGCTGCGTTCCTCGCGAAGATTCTCCAGGAGCAGGAAGACGCCACCGGCCAGGCCTTCGGCGCCGCGCCGCTGCCCGCGTCCAAATCCGCCGCTGCGGCGACCGCTGCCGGCGGCGATGGAAAAGCTTCCTCCTCTCCCGCCGCCAGCGCCCCCGGCGGCGCCGAGGATGTGCGCAAGCTCATCGAGATGGATATCTTCGCGATCGAGATCGGCTACGGGCTCCTCGGTCTCGCCGATGCCAAGAGTGGCGGCGAACTCCTCGCCCGCGTCACCGGCGTCCGCAAAGGCCTCGCCCGAGAAAAAGGCATCGTCGTCCCGCCGGTCTCTGTCCGCGACAATCTCGAACTCGAACCCAACGATTACCGTTTCCTCCTGCGCGGCAAACCCGTCGCCCGCGGCTCGCTGATGCCCGGCCGCTGGCTCGCGATGAACGTCTCCGGCTCCAAGGTCCGCCTCAAAGGCGTCCCGACGCGCGAGCCCGTTTTCAATCTTGAGGCCACCTGGATCGACGAATCCGAGAAGAAGACCGCCGAGCTCAACGGCTTCACCGTCGTCGATCCCGCCTCCGTCCTCATCACGCACCTTTCCGAGACGCTCAAGGCCAACGCCCACCACCTCCTCGGCCGCCAGGAAGTCCAGCTCCTCGTCGACCACCTCAAGACCAGCCAGCCCGCGCTCATCGCCGAACTGCTCCCCGACCTCGTCACCCTCGGCATCATCCAACGCGTCCTCCAGAATCTCCTCCGCGAGAACGTCGCGATCCTCAACCAGCCGCTCATCCTCGAAGGCATCGCCGACTTCGCCTCGCTCTCGAAGAATCCCGACGATCTCAGCGAACTCGTCCGTCGCCGCCTCGGTCTGTATTTTGTTCCAGAATACGAGTGCCGCCCCGGTGTCGTCCGCGCCGTCACGCTCGATCCGCGTTTCGAGCAGTGGCTCTCGACTAAGGTCCACCGCTCGCCGACCGAGGTCGGTCTCGCCCTCGATCCCGCCACCGCCCGCCACCTCATCGAACAGATCACGGTCCGCACCAACGATCTCATCTCCGCCGGTCAGCCCGCCGTCATGGTAGTGTCCACCGAGATTCGTCTGCCGCTCAAACGCTTCTTCGAATCCTCTTTCCCGCGCGTCACGGTCCTTGCCTTCCAGGAGTTGCCCGCCGCCACCGAAGTCGAAAACGCCGGCATCATCACGCCGCCCGCGCACATCGCCCGCACCGATGTCCCGCTCAAGGCCGCCGCCTAACCCGCCATGTCGACTCCCTCACCACGCCTCGCGCCGGGCACCTACAAGTTCACGGTGAAATCCATCGAGCAGGCCGTCTCGCTCATCCGCGAAAAACTCGGTCCGTCCGCCCGTGTGCTCTCCGTGCGTTCCATCGAGCCGAGCGGTCTCACGAAACTCTTCTCTTCGCCGAAGCTCGAAGTCATCGCGCAGATCGACGCCCCCGCCGCCGAGTCGCTCGCCGCGCACCGCACGCCGCTCACCGCGGTCTCCTCCGAGCCCGCGTTGCCCGAAGATCCCGCGCCCGCTCCCGTCGCCGCCCCGCGCAACCGCCTTTCCCAACTGCCGCCCAACCTCGGCCTCAGCGGACTCCTCCGTCGCTCCGGCATTACCGAGACCGCGCTCAATCGCCTCCAGGCCGGTGCGAATTGGAACGAGCTCAACACGCTCCCGCTCCACCGCGCGCTCGCCGAGACATCCCGTCTCCTCCGCACGCAGGTCGAGTCCCGCCCCACGCGCGCCCCGCTCTCCCGCGCCGCGTTTCTCGGAGCGCCCGGCGTCGGCCGCACCACCGCTCTCTGCAAATGGCTCGCGCAGGAAGTCATCCGCCGCGCCCGCCTCGGCCACGTCGTCAGCGTCGAGTTCGACCGTCCAAATTCCCTCGGGCCGCTCCCGGTGTTTGCCGAAGCAATGGGCGTTCCGCTCGCGCATTTCCCCTGTGAAACTGAGGCCGCCGTGCCGAACGGTTTTGTGTATTTCGATCTCCCCGGTCTCTCGCCGCGCCGCCCGCAGGACAACGCCGCGCTCGCCGGCTTTCTCGACCGCGAACGCATCAACGAACGCGTCCTCGTGCTCAACGCCGCCTACGACCGCGCCTCGCTCCGCGACGCCTACACCGCCGGCCGCGACCTCGGGGCCACGCACCTCGTGTTCACCCACCTCGATGAAGTCCCGCAGTGGGGCAAGCTCTGGGACTACCTCTTCGACGAGGCCCTCGAGCCGCTTTTCCTCGGCACCGGCCCTTCGCTCACCGGCGACTGCGAAGAAGACGTCCCCGGTGCGATCGTGCGCCGCACCTTGCCCGACGACGCCAACTGAACCCGGCCCTCTTTCCTGAAACATGAAATTCGTTTTTCTCCTCGGCGGATTCGCCGGACTCCTCATCACCGGCGGCGCCAGTTACGCCGCCCACCACCAGGCCGACCGCATCCTCTTCGATGCCGCCGTCGGCTGCTTGGTTGGGGCGCTCCTCTTCCGCTGGTTCTGGACCGTGCTCGTGCGCGGTATCCGGGAAATCATTTTGCAACGCCACGCCGCCGCCACCGCCGCAGCCGCCGCTGCGGCGAACGCCCCGGCCAAGAGCAAGTAGTCAGTAACCACAATCCACGCCCATGAATACCGCCACCGCACCCCTCCCTGTCATGGATGCTACGCCCGCCGCCGCCTGGCGCGCGTATCAGGGAGTCACCCCCGCCGCCGTCGATGAAAAGGATTTGATCGAACGGTATCTGCCCCTCGTCCGCAATGTGGTCGACCGCATTAAACTCAACGTGCCCGCGCACGTCGACGCCGACGATCTCTACAGCGTTGGCATCACCGGCCTCATCGCCGCCGTCCGCAAGTTCGACCCCGAGCAGGGCACGACCTTCGCCGGCTACGCCGCCATGCGCATCCGCGGTGCGATCCTCGACGAGCTCCGTCGCATGGACTGGTGCCCGCGCCGCGCCCGCGCCCGCTCCCGCAAACTCAAGTCTGCCATCAACGACGTGGAGCAGAAGGTCGGTCGCGCCGCCACCGACGCCGAAGTCTCCGCCGCCCTCGGCCTCGATGCCAAGGAATACGCCAAGTGGGTCGACGAAGCCAAACCCGTCACCTTCATCGCCATCGACCAAGGCTCCGAAAGCCTCGAGGGCGAAGGCCCCTCGCTCCACGACCTCCTGGCCGACGAAAACGACGTTACCGGCCGCGATAACCTCGAAAAGGCCGAGCTCGTGCAACTTCTCACTCAACGCATCGCGGATCTGCCCGATATACCGAAGAAGATCCTCGCCATGTATTATTACGAAAACCTGCGCCTCGCCGAAATTGCCGAAGTCTTCGGCCTCACGGAGTCGCGCATCTGCCAAATCCACGCCCAGACCATCCTCGGCCTCCGCGCCTATCTCCAACGCGTGCGCGAGCGCTGAGCCCTCACGCTCACCCGTTTCGCCCGTCTCATCATGCTCATCATCGTCGGAGGTCTCATCGTCTTAGCGTCCACCCTGGGCGGGTTCATGCTCGCGGGCGGCAAACCGATTTTGCTGCTCCACGCCTCGGAGTTTGTCGTCATCCTCGGCATCTCCGGCGGTGTAGTGGTGATCGCGACGCCGGCCCACGTGCTAAAGGAGCTGCTCCACAAGACCATGGACGGGCTGAAGGGAAAGAGCATCAGCAAGACCGAGTTCAACGACCTCCTGAAACTCCTCTACGAGATTTTTATGGTCGGTCGCCGCAACGGCCTCATCGCCCTCGAAGAACACGTGATGGATCCGCAGAAGAGCAGCATCTTCCAGCGCTATCCCGTCGTCTTGAATCACCCGGACCGACTCGAGTTTCTCGTCAACGGCCTCAAGCCCGTGATCGACGGAAAAATTAAACCCGACCAACTCGCCGACCTCATGGAAGCTGAGCTCGACGCCAAGGCGCTCGAATCGGAGCACCCTCTCCACGTGTTGCAGCTCATGGCGGATTCGCTCCCCGCCATCGGCATCGTCGCCGCCGTGCTCGGCATCATCAACACGATGTCCGCCATCGCCGACGGCCCCGAGGCGGTCGGCATGAAAGTCGCCGCCGCGCTCACCGGCACACTCCTCGGCATCTTCATCGCCTACGGATTCGTCAGCCCGCTCGGTGCCCGCCTGAAGAGCATCAACGCCGCCGACGAACAGTTCCTGAAGTGCATCATGGAAGCCGTCGCCGGTTTCGCCAAAGGCCTCGCTCCGCTCACCGCCGTCGAAGTCGCCCGCCGCTCCCTCGACAGCCACGTCCAACCCGGCAGCGCCGAACTCGAGGCCGCCCTGAAAGCCCTCGCGCCGGTGAAATGAGCGCTCCGTGCTCATCGTTTAAGTTTCAAGTTTAAGTTTAAGCACCGCCCTTGTCCCCGCGCCTCCGCTGCCGCCTTAAACTTAAACTTCCCACTTAAACTTTTAAAACCATGGCCCGCAAAAAAGCCGCAGCACACCACGGCGGCGCGTGGAAAGTCGCCTACGCCGACTTCGTCACCGCCATGATGGCGCTCTTCATGGTGCTGTGGATTTCCGCGCAGGATAAAGAAATCCTCATCGCGACGTCGCAGTATTTCCAAAACCCGTTCCGGTCGCCGATGGATGCGACGTCGGGCGTGTTGCCGTTCAACAGCAACAAGACCTCGAAGAGCTCCGGCGACCAGGCCGGCAGCGAAAAGGAGCAGGACCGCAACAAGCAGATCCAGCTCACGTTTCTCAGTTCCGTTGCCGCCGATTTCTACCGCCTCCTCCACCTCGACGAGAGCCTCGCCGGCAAACCGGTCGACATCCAGGTCACGACCGACGGCCTGCGCGTCACGCTCTTCGACCGCAACAAACGCCCGCTCTTCGTCGGCGACACCGCCGAGTTCACCGAGTGGGGGAATTTCATTTTACAGAGCCTCGCGTGGACCATTGAGCGCCACAAATTCCACGTGACGATCGACGGCCACACCAAGGGCAATCTCGACCTCAAGCGCGCCGACTACACCGCGTGGGAGCTTTCCGCCGACCGCGCCAATGCCTCGCGCCGCCTCCTCGTGCACTACGCCGTCGAGCCCACGCAGATTGAGCGTGTGACCGGCTACGCCGACACCAAGCCGATGGAAGGCGAGACCCGCGATTCCGAGGCCAACCACCGTATCACACTCAGCCTCACGCTCACCGCGAAACCCCGTTTCAAGGACAGCAAGAGCGTCGAGCCGCCCATCCCCCTTACGATCACGCCCGAGCAGCAGGCCGCGAAAGACGCCGTCGACGCGAAGGCGGCACAGGATGCGAAAGCCGCCGAGCGCGTCCGCGAGCTGAAACCCGCCAAACCCACCCGATGAAACCCTTTCTCCAAGGCAAAAAAGCGTCGGCCATGCCCTCGCTCCGCGCCCCTCTCGGCCAAGCCGCGCCGCACTCCGTCTCCTGCGAAACCTCGCGCACGGCGGCCAACGGCCAGCCGCGCGCCGCGACACCCGCCGCCGGCGGCGCCAACGTCGAGGTCGTGAAAGAAGGCGACAAAGTCGTCCGTCTCATCGTGACCTGCGCCTGCGGCGAACGCGTCGAAGTCGAGTGCCTGTATCCCGCGGGCACCTGAGATCGCCGTGCGTCCCCGCACGGTCACCCGTGCGGCTACCAACCGAGCGCCCGCCCGTAGCCGCGCCGCTTCCGGCGCGGTCCGTCGCCCGGCCCAAACCGGATTTCCCGTCAGAAAAATGGGGTCAGAAAAATCTGCTCCGCCCGCGCGCCCCGCGCTGGGGACGCGACGCCCTCGCCGCGTGATCCCATCCACGCTCTGCGCCCCGCACGGTCACCCGTGCGGCTACCAACCGAGCGCCCCGCCCCGTAGCCGCGCCGCTTCCGGCGCGGTCCGTCACATTGCTCCCGCGCGTGGGATCGGAATTTTTTCCGGCTCACGCCTCTTTCTACGCCGATGTCTATTTCGCGCCTTCATCGCCCGGGGCTTTCCGGATCTTTCTGACCCCATCTTTCTGACAGAAAATCCGTCCGCCCTCGGCGCCACGGATACATCGCGCCTCGTTTGGCCCTTGTCTCGCGGTCACCGCCGCGACTTCCTCACTCGCATGATCGCCGCTGGTGCCCTCCTGATATTGCAGAGATGCGGAAACGTGAGGGTTGGCCGTCGCTACGCCGTGGTCCGAGCCACCTGTCAAACCGTGCTCGCCCCTGTAAGTTTCGAAATCGGAAATGCCTTCGCTGCGCCCGCGGGCGTCATCGCGCGAGTTCGGCTTTACGCGGCATCGGCACGCACCGCAAAAAGCTGCACTCAGTGCATCCGAATAATACTGTTGGGCAAAAGAAAATGACCACCGCTTTCCTCAAGAGTCACCCGAATTACACGGCGCGGATTTCCGACGACGAGGATGCTGCTATGCTTTTGTTTGAGCTTGGTATTCTTGAGAAGTTGAAGAAGCAGAGTGCCGAGAGCCGCGCTTTTTCTCCCACCGGTTCCGCTGCTATGTTTCATCAGAAGTTTGGCAGTCATTGGATTTGTGCCGTGCTTTATCATGGTTCTAAGAGGAAAGAAGATGATGGTTTCATTGTTCAGTGCTTGCCTAAGAGTGAGTTCACGCAGAGCGAAGCACAGGCCGAATTTCAGCGCATGTTCTCCGCAGCCGGCGGCTATGTTGCCCGCTCGCACACAGCACCCACATCGAAGCCCGATGCGAATTAAGAACGGAGTCCAACCAGAGCGATTCAGACAACGATCGGACTTGGCCGTTTTGGTGATGCTCACCATTTGCCCTATGATCGCGTCTGACCGCTGGCGTTATGCAAAAGCATGAGTCTGTTCGCTCCAAAGTGGCTTCGAATGCATCATCGGATAAGTGATCGGTATGAGCAGCTCGCCTTTTCGTTGGTCATCGAGAGCGACAAAGAAATTGCGAACGCGACGATGATTGCCGGGCGCATTATTGCGGAAGAGCTCAAGATTGCGCCTGCCGAAGGCGCACACGTCGCTTTGAAGCTCTATGGTTCGTTCCAAGCCTTTGATGTTCGCGACATCATTCGAAAAGAGCTGATAGCGAAAGGCGGCATGCTCACCGAGTCTCAGCTCGATGAGTTTCTTGCCGAGATGAAGAAGCGTTTCCACGAGCCATTGCGGTGGCATGTATTCTACCTCGATTTCGTCATCAGCTACCTGATCGAGCGTGATGATCTTGGCATTGATCGAGGAGACTATCTGATGCGGATCGCTTTGGGAGCCGTTCCCGATGAAAAGGGCATTTGGAAGCTTACCAAGCGCACGTTGCGTTTCGCGCGACTCCTCCAACACGAAGATAAAAGAAAAGCCTAACAAGCACGCCGTAGACAACTCCGGGGCTTCCACACGTCATGGACGACGGGCCGCTAGTCGGGACGCAGGCGGTAGGCGCCGGTGATGGGGGATTCGAGGGCGGCGCGGAGGTCGGCGGGGGTGAGGCGGTAGATCAAAATCGAGTAACCGGCGTCGGCGTCGGGCTCGCGGAGTTGGAGATATTTGCAGAGGCGCGTGAAGCGGAGTTGGTCGTAGGCGGGGAAATTTTCAGCGGTGGGCGGGGTGGTGCGGAAGCGTTGCCAGCGGGCTTCCATCGCGGGGGTCCAGGGGCCGCGGTCCGGGGAGTAGACTTCGGAGAGGAGCGTGGCGCTCACGGCGTAAAGGCCGGGGGTGAGTTCGTAGGGCGTGTGCGGGGGGCGGACGATGTAGCTGACGGCGGGGAGAAAATGCGAGGGGCGCACACCGTAGTGGGGCGGCCAGGCGCTGCCGAAATAACCGAGGAAGAATTTTTCGTCGGGGCGGCGGTGAGCGTCGAGCCACGTGCGGAGGGTCGGGAGGTCCTGGCCCCAGTCGAGCGAGCTATCGACGACGAGGCGGTGGGCGTGGGCGGGGCCGCCGATCAGAGAGTTGAAGGAGGCGAGGTAGTGCGGGCGCGCGGAGAACGAGGCGGCGGCTTGGCCGACGAGGAGCACGAGGGCGGCGGCGAGGAGGGTGCGGCGCGTGGCGAGGAGGCCGAGGGCGATGAAGAGCGCGGGGTAGAGCGCGAGGATGTGGCGGTCACCGATGTTGAGGTGGCTGCGGAGGGCGGTGAAGCCGACGACGGCGGCGGTGACGACGAGCGGGCAGGCGGCGAGGAGGGCGGCGCGGCGGGTAGGCGGCGCGGAGCGGCGCAAGGCGAACACACCGACGAGGAGCGCAAGGAGGAGGGCGCCGAGGGTGGCGAGGGGCGTCTTGGTGAGGAAGAGCGTGGGGAAAAACTGCCACCAGCCGTGGTCACCGTGTTCGCCGGCGAAGAAGGAGGGGCGGGCGGATTCGCCGGCGAGGACGTTGGTGAGACCGTAGAGCCAGGCCTCGGGGAGCAGGTGCCAGCGGAGGGCGGTTTCGACGAAGAGGCGTTTCAGGCCGAGGGCGGGGAGGAGTTGTTCCCACGTCCAAGAAAACTGGATCAGCTCGGGCGTCCCGGGGGCGCGGGCGCTGAAGCGGAAGTTGAAGAAGACCCAGATAAGCGCGACGGCGGCGAGGCCTTGGAGGGTGGCGAGGGCGAGGTTTTGGGCAAGGCGGACGAAGATTTTTGATTTTTGATTTTCGAATTTTGATTCTCGGAAGAAGGCGTCGGCGACGAGGAGGAGGGCGTAGATGGGGGCGAGGAGGAGGCCGTTGAATTTGGCGACGAGGGTGAGGCCGGAGGCGAGGGCGGCGAGGGCGCCGGAGGCGAGGTCGCGTTGCTCGAGGTGTCGCCAAAAGAGCCACGGGGCGAGGGTGAGGAAAAACGCGGCGCAGATGTCGGACGTGGCGAGGGCGGAGTGGGCGAGGAAGTTGGGTGCGAGGACGTAGAAGGCGAGGGCGAGGAGTCCGCCGGTAGGGCCGAAGTGGAGACGGGCGAGCGCGAAGACAAGCAGGCCGAGGGCGGCGCCGACGGCGATGTTGAGGGCGCGGGCTTGCTGGATGAGACGGTCGGTGGGGTTGCCGAGGCCGTAGAGGTAGTCCCAGCCGAGTTGCCAGTATTTCGAGATGGCCCAGCGCTCGGCGTCCATCGGGAAGCGGGCGTCGGCGAGGAGGCCGGGGAGGCCGAAGAGCCGCTGCGGGAGATTGCCGTTTTCCGGGTGCATCCGGAAATCGCCGAAGCGATCAAACACGAAACCGGCGGCGAGGTGGGGGAGTTCGTCGGAGGTTTGGCTGGAGGTGCGCGACGCGGAGTAGGCGAGCCAACTGAAGAGTGAGAGGATGGCGGCGACGGCGAGGGCGGTGACGAAGGCGCGCGGGGCGGGGACGGGGAGTTGAAAAATGCGGCGCGGGCCGGGCGGTGGCATGGGATTGAAGTTGGACAAGTCGGCGGGGCGAAACAACGTCTTCCGCCTTTCAGCCGACCAACGACCGCATGAACACCGAAGAATACGCCAATATCGAACGCTTGGAGCGCGATCATTGGTATTATGCGGGGAAGCGGCAGATGGTGCGCGAGTGGCTGGAGCGGGTGCGGCTGCCGGAGAAAGCGGATGTGCTCTTGGACTGCGGGGCGGGCACGGGATTTTTCGCGCAGGAGATGGAGCGGAGTTGCCGCGTGCTGGTGCTGGACAACCACGAGGAATCGCTGCGGCGGCTGCGGCTGAAATTTCGCGACGAGCAGGTGCTGGCGCTCGCGGGGGATCGGGTGCCGCTGGCGGACGGGTCGCTGGATTTTGTGACGGCGCTGGATGTGCTCGAACACGTGCCGGACGACGCGGCGGTGGTCGATGGCTTCCGGCGGTTGCTCAAACCGGGCGGCGTGGCGGTGGTGACAGTGCCGGTCGGAATGGAGTTGTGGAGCGATTGGGACCGGGTGCTGCAACACTATCGTCGGTATGAACGGCGGCAGTTGTGCGCGTTGTTTCGCGATCCGGCGTGGGAGATTGTGCACGTGAATCACACGAACGTGCTGGTGTATCCGGCGGTGTGGGTGATCCGGAAATGGCGTGCGCTCAAGGAAGCGGTGGGGTTGCCGCCGCCGGCGAAACGCTCCGAGGATCAGATTCCGCCGCGGTGGCTCAATGCGGCGCTGAAGGGGCTTTTTGTGGGCATGGCGCGGTGGCGCGTGCCGCTGCCGTTTGGGGTGAGTTTGTTGCTGGTGGCGCGGCGGCGGTGAGGGCGGACGTGGGCGGAGGAGAGGGAGTGAGGTATAGCAGACGGAAGTTTGTCACAGAGGACGGAGGAGGCTCACGGAGGGCACAGAGTAAGACACTGTGTGGGGCGGCGTGGAGATTGACCCGTTCACTGAAGCTGGGGCGATGCGGCGGGCGGGCGCGTCTCTGCGCCCGCATGGTCGGAGGGTGCGAGGTTTTCCCATGCCGGCACAGGGACGTGCCGGCCCACCCAGCAATCGGCAGGATGTTTGTGGTCGACGGCCTCCGAGGTCAGTCGCGGAGGATCGTGTCGGTGATTAACGTGCCGTCGGCGGCGCGGAGGCGGAAGAGGGTGCCGCGGGCAGGGGCGGTTTGGGCGGCGGGGGCGTCGGTGTAGAGGACGAGGCGCGAGATGGGCGCGAGCGGGGTGGTCCAGCCGGGGGCGGGTGCGGCGGTGGGGGCGCCGTCGAGGCGGAGCGGTTCGAGGGTGGCGCGGGCGTTTTGCGCGGTCAGGGCAATACGGATACGGCCGGACTCGAGCCATTCGACGGCGGCGACGCGGGTGGCGGTCGCGGCGGTGAGGACGAGTTCGAGGCGGGCGCGTTCGCCGGTGGCGTTGCCGGCGGCGCGTTGGAGGTATTGGGCGGTGCCGAGCGGGGCGACGGGGCGCGCGCGGCGGACCCAGAATTCGTGGGAACCGGCGGCGTAGGCAGGGGCGAATTTTTCGTAGAGGTAGTCGCGGAGCGGGCCGCGCACGGGGATGTCGGCGCCTTGGATGAGGGCGAGGACGTCGCGCTCGACGATCACACCGGCGCGCGGGTGGGCGTCGAGTTTGGCGACGACAGCGGCTTGTTGCGCGGGCGAGAGGAGGTTGAACCAGTGGGTGACGTTGGCGGCGGTGGGCGAGGGGAGGCCGGTCCAGAGATTGAAGCTGAACATGCCGGGGAGGCTGAAGAGCAGGTCGCAGTGGGCGACGGCGTTGACGCTGAGCGAGCGGAGTTCGGCGGCGAGGGGCGGATCGAGGCGGAGGGATTCGGCGCCAGGGAGGGCGAGCGGCTCGCTGTCGCGCCACTGCGTCCAACCGATACGGAGGAGCGAGGCGGCGAGACCGATGGCGGCGAGGATAGCGAGGCGCGAGGCGATGAGGCTGACGCGCGGGCGGACGGCGAGGACGGTGTCGGCGGCGGCGAGGGTGAGGAGCGGCGCCCAGAGAAAGGTGCCCCAGCCGATTTGGCTGCCGCCGACGGGGTAGGCGTGGAGAGATTGCGTGATGAGCAGGAGCGCGATCCACGCACGTAGGCGGGCGGCGCGGTGGGCGGTTGGCGTGTCGGCGAGCGGGATGACGAGGAGCCACGCGGTGGCGAGGCCGTAGCTCATGGCGAACGCGAGGGCGTTGAGCGGGAGCCAGCCGAGCCACGAGGTGGCGACGAGGGCGACGAGGACGAGGCGCGCGGTGGCGAGGGCGGAGGCGAACCCCGGGTGTTTCGCGCGGGAGCCGGTGGCGAGCCAGAGGCAGACGGCGAGCGAGACGACGGCGAAGGCGGCGGCGCCGAGGCGCCAGCGCACGCCGAAGGAGTAGACGCCGGGATGGCGGAGCGGGGCGAGGAGCACGCCTTCGAGGAGTTCGGTGGGCGGGGTGCCGCGGGTGGCGGTGGCGACGACGACGACCGCGAGGGACGTCAGGCCGGTGCCGATACACCAGGCCCAGGCGGTGGCCGGGAAAAATTCTTCACGGGACGAGAGCGTCGCGAGAACGATGCCGAGGGCCGAGAGGCTGACGATGAGGGCGAACGTGACGACCCAGCCTTCCGGCAGGAGCGAACGCATGAGCGCCCACGGGAGGAGCGCGAGGGCGACGGCGGCGAGAAGCGTGGCGGGTCGGGTAAGGCGTGGGCCGGCGGTGTGGAGGAGTAGCCACGCACCGGCGCCGGCGATGAGGAGGGCTCCGACGTTGATCTTTGTGAGGACGAGGGCGGCGCCGAGGAGACCGCAGGTGATGGCGAGGGCGCGGGGTTGGGCGCGGGAGATGAAGTGCGTGCCAGTCCAGGCGGCGAGCGCGACGGTGAACGCGATGAAGCCTCCGGGGTGAATCGGCTCGGAGGTCATTTGCCAGAGGTGGCCGAAGGTGGCGGCAAGTGCGAAGAGCGACCACGCGGCGGAGCGGGTGTGTTGCCAGACGAGGTGTCCGCAGAGGGCGGCGGCGCCGAGCCAGTGGAAAAGTGTGATGAGGCGGCCGGCGGTGTTGGTGAACTCGAAGCCGAGGAGGCGGTGGGTGACGTCGGCGAAGAGGAAGAAGAACGGGCCGTATTGGCTGTAGACTGACGTGTAGAGACCGCCGTCGCGCGAGAAGTTGGCGAGCGAGAAGAGGACGTAGCCCTCGTCGTCGTAAGTGCGGAACGTCGTGAAGAGGAGCAGGGCGCCGGCGAGTCCAAGCGCGCCGGCGAGCAGGGCGAAGGCGACGGGGAAGGCGTGACGCTTCATGCGGGGGAGACGCAGGGGCGGTGGTCGGAGGACGACGCGAGAATCATGGGCGGAGCGTGACGGTCCGGCGACGAGCGCCGGACTTACTTCCGGTCATGGAGGCGGGCGGGTTTTACGATGTAGTGGGGGCGGCGTTTCACTTCGTCGTAGACGCGGCCGAGGTATTCGCCGAGGACGCCGATGCCGATCAGCTGGATGCCGCCGAGGAAGAGGACGAGCACAACGAGGGTCGTGAAACCCTGTTGCGAGTTCTCCATGCCGAAGAGTCGCCAGAGAATGAAGAACAGGCCCGCGGCGAAACCGAGGAAGGCGACGAAGATGCCGCTGTAAGTTAGGAGGCGGAGCGGGAGGTGCGAAAAACTGAAGAGGCCGTCGAGGGCGTAGCGGACGAGGCGGCGGAAGGTTTGTTGGGGGACGCCGGCGGCGCGTTCCTGGCGATCGTAGAGGACATCGGCGGTGGGGAAACCGATCCATGCGCGGAGACCGGGGAAAAACCGGTGGCGTTCGGGGAGTTGGTGAAAGGCTTCGAGCGCGTGGTGGCCGAGCAGGCCGAAGGTGCCGGTGTTGGGCTCGATCGGGAAATCGGAGAGACGGCCGAAGACGCGGTGGAAAAGATCGAAGCCGGCGCGGCGGAGACCGGTTTCGGCGCGCGTGCGACGGGTGGCGCGGACGATCTCGGCGCCGTCGCGCCACGCGGCGACGAGGGCGGGGATGACCTCGGGCGGGTCCTGGAGATCGGCGTCCATGGTGACAACGGCGTCGGCGTCGCGGGCATGGGCGAGTCCGGCGGCGAGGGCGGCTTGGAAGCCGAAGTTGCGGGAGAGTTCGAGGAGTTCGAAACGCGGATCGGCCGTGGCGCGCGTGCGGATGAGAGCGGCGGACGGATCGCGCGAACCATCGTCGACGAGAATGGCGCGCCACACGCAGTCGCGTTGGGCGTCGAAGAGCGCGGTGAGTCGCGCGAAGAGTTCGGGCAGCACGGCCTGTTCGTTGAAGACCGGGATGACGAGGGCGACGGTCGGAGGCGGCTGCGCGGCGGGGACGTTCATGCTGGGCGTTGAGGGGATGACAGGGGGAGACGCGCGGCGCAAGCGGCGAGGCGCTCAACGGCCCGTGGGGCGGTCGGCGGTTTGATAGAGGAGGGCGGGCGGCGGGTGGTCGGGCACGGTGCCGGGCGCGGCGAGGCGGACGAGCCGTTGCGAGAGATCGGTGGAGCGGAGGAGGGCGCGCTCGCGAGGGGTGTGCCCCTCGTATTGGAAAGGCGGATAGGCGAGCGGATGGTCGAAGCGCAGCAACGTGGTGCCGGCGGGCGGCGGGAGTGCGGCGCGGACCGGATAGAGAAACTGGGCGTTGACGAGGGCGAGGTCGGGGCGGGCCACGGGGAGGGCGAGCGGAATGTAGATCGAGCCGGCGACGGTGAGGGCGCGCTTGGGGTTGCCCCACGTGCGGAGGACGGCGATCTCGGTTTCGCGCGGAAACACGTGCGTGAAGTGCGGCCAAAAATGTGCGGCGGCGGCGCAGAGAATCGCGAGGGCGGCGAAGGGTTTGAAGAGCGGACGCGGGGCGAGTTGGCGGGCGAGGGCCCAACCGCCGAGGAGGCAGAGGGCGGGAAGGAGCGGTTTCACGGTGCGCGCGTAGACGACGAAACGCGCAAAGCCGCAGGAGAAAAGCACGAGGAGGCCGTAGGCGACGGCGAGGCCGAGGAGCGTGCCGCGAATGTGGGCGGGGAGCGGGTCGCGCGAGCGGAGGGCGACGAAGAGTGTGGCGAGAACGGTGGCGGCGATGGCGACGCCGACGAAGCCCTCGGAGTGCCAGAGGTATTCCCACGGCAACGACCAGCCTTCGGCGAAGAGGCCTTGCGTAACGGAGTGGCTGAAGCTGCGGAGAGTGGCCCAGTAGGCAGCGCCGCCGAGGGACGCGCCGAGGGCGACGGGTGCGAGGAGGGAGAAGGCGAGGCCGAGGGCGGCGGCGACGGTGCGGCGGGAGAGCAATGGAGTGGGGCGCCACGCGATGAGGAGAACCGTGGCGACACTGGGGACGAGGAACCAGTAGCCGTTGTAAAGATGATAGGTGGCGCCGGTGAGGAGGCCGGCGGCAGCGGCGCGGAGGAGCGTGGGCGGGCCGAGGCCGACGACGAGGGCGGCGAGGGCGGCGGCGAGCGCGCAGTCGTAGGGCAGGAGGTGGCGCGCGTGGTAGAACGCGGTGTTGGCCGCAGCCATGAGCAGGAGTGACCACGCGGCTTCCTCGGCGGAGGCGCCGGCGCGAAGGGCGAGGCGATGGAGCAGCGCGAGATTCAGCGTGGAGAAAAGCGAGAGGAGGGCGGCGGCGATCCAGACGGTGAAGCCGGCAAACTCGGCATGACTCCAGTCGCCGAAGGGCGTGAGGTGCGCGAGGGCGTGGTGGGCGGCGGAGAGGACGGCGCCGAGCCACGTGAAGAGGGCGTGCTCGGGCTGAGCCAGAATGGTGGATACGCCGGGAAAATCGGCGGCGGCGAGGGCGCGGTAGAGTTGGAGCCCGCGGTCGTAGCGGCCTTCGTCGCCGAAAAAGTATTGTCCACCCTGCGCGGCGAGGGCCACGCGTAGGAGCAGAGAAACTAGGAGGATCGCGACGGGGAAATAGCGCGGCACGGCGGGCGGGGATCAGGCAGGCGGTGAAAGGCGGGCGAGGCGGTTGGCGCGGAGGGCGAGAAAAATGGTGAACGCGGCGAAGACGGCGAGGGCGTGCCACCACGGGAGCGGAAAAGCGTCGGCGACCCAGTCCTGCCCGAGGCGGACTTTTTGCCAGAGATTGTGCTGCGCGCCGACGTTGAGCGATTTCGCGTAGGCGAGAATGTTTTCGCCGGGGGCGCGGTTGAGTTGCAGGGCGGTGCCGGCGTAGTGCAGGACGTTGCCGAGGACAAAATCAGCGACGGCGGCGAGGGCGAGCAAGGCGGCGAGGACGCGAGAGTAAGGACCGCGCAGGAGATCGGGCAGGCGCGCGGCGGCGGCGGCGAGGCCGAGGAGGACGAGCGGTTGCAGGCAAATGTGAGCGACGCCCCAGTAGTCGATGTGACCGTGGACGGCGGTGCCGAGCACGATCACGATGGGCAGGGCGATGAGCCAGAGTCGCGGGAGCGGCGGCGCGGTGCGGCGGGCGAGGAGCCACGCGAGCGCGAGGAGCGTGGGGGTGCCGGCGGCGAAAAAGAGATTGGATTGGTAGACGTAGAACACTTGGTCGCGGAAGAGCGTCCACGAGTTGGTCTGCGCGAGGATGGAGCGGTCGAAATCGCGGAGCGGATGCGGCACGAGCGTGGCCCAGAGCTTGGGGACGGTGCTCGCGAGATTCTCCCACCAGGTGAATTGGGCGGCGGTGGTGGCGGAGGTGTTGCTGGCGAGGGTGGCGGTGAGGCCGTAGCGCGCGACGGCGTAGGCGATCCAAGGAGCGAGCACGGCGGCGAAGACCGCGGCGGAGAGGGCGACGGTGCGGCGAAAGGCGGGTTCGCGCCAGAGCGGGCGGGCGGTGAGCAGCCACGCGAAACCGAAGGCGAGGAACCAGACGCAGGCGGAGTAGTGCGTGAGGACGGCGAGGCCGAGAATCGCGAAGCCAATGACGACGCGATGGCGCGCGTGGCCGTCGGTGAGGAGCAAGTGGAGCCCGGCGAGGGTGAAGAAGACGGTGACGAGTTTCGTCCACGCGTAGGTGGAGTTTTGGAGGAACATCGGGTTGAGCAGCAGCAGGCAGGCGACGAGTGCAGCGGTGGCGTGACCGCCTCCGCAGGTGCGCGCGAAAAGCACGGTCGGAAAAAAGGCGAGCGTGCCGAGGAGCAGCATGAACACCTGGTGATGCGCGAAACCGGAGCCGGTGATCCAGAGAAAGGCGGCATCGGCGAGGTTGGCGAGTGGGGGGCGGCCGGTGAAAACGACGAGGCTGCGGAACGCGGCGTCGTCCTGGCGCTCGCGGAGGAAGAGCAGCGGGCGTTGATATTGCTCCTCCCAATCGCCCATCCACATACCGCCGTTGTAACTCGCGACGCAGGCGAGGAGGGCGACGCAGGCGAGGCTGAGGAGCGCCCACGTGAGCGCGGCTTCGCGGATGTCGGGATCGCGGGCGAGGTCGACGACGGCGCGACGGCGCACAATTGCGACTATAGCGACGACGAGGAAACCGGTGGCGAACCACGCGTTGGGGAGGCCGGCGACGAAGGCGATCGAGACGCCGAGGGCGAGGACGGCGAGGGTGGCGGCGATCCCGACACACCACGCCTCAAGCGGCGGGAACCAACGGCGGGAAGGGGCGAGGGCAGCGCCACCGACCAGCACGACGACGGCGAAGAGGAGCCAATCGCGGGCGACGAGGAGCATGGCCGGCGGTGCGGTCGCTCAGCGGAGGAAGTTGTAGCGGAAGATCGCCCAGAGGGCGCGGAAGCCGTCGCGCCAGCCGATTTTTTTGCCCTCGGCGTAGGTGCGTCCGTAGTAACTGATACCGACCTCGTAGATGACGCAGCCGGAGCGGGCGACTTTGGCGGTGATCTCGGGTTCGAAGCCGAAGCGGTTTTCCTCGATGGTGATTTTCTGGATGACCTCGCGGCGGAAGACTTTGTAGCAGGTCTCCATGTCGGTGAGGTTCAGGTTGGTCGCCATGTTGGAGAGCAACGTGAGAAATTTGTTGCCCATCATGTGCCAGAAATAGACGACGCGGTGGGCGTCGCCGCCGGCGAAACGGGAGCCGAAGACGACGTCGGCTTTGCCGTCGATGATTGGCTTGAGGAGGCGCGGATATTCGTTGGGGTCATATTCGAGGTCGGCGTCCTGGATGATGACGGCGTCGCCCGTGGCGGCGGCGATGCCGGTGCGGAGGGCGGCGCCTTTGCCTTGGTTGACCTCGTGGTAAATGATTTTGGATACGAGCGGGGCGATCTCGTTGCGGAGGATGTCGCGGGTGCCGTCTTGGGAGCAGTCATCGACGATGATGATCTCCTTGTCGGCGACGGGAGCGGCGCGCACGCGGTCGACGATGGTGCGGATGGTCTTCGTCTCGTTATAGCAGGGGATGACAATGGAGAGTTTCATGCGGGCGCGGACTTTACGGTAGGGTGCCGGGTTTCAAGGGGAAGGATTTTTCTGCGGCATGCCGGCGGCGGGAAAAAGGGACTCGAGGGTGACGCGCGGGAAGACGTCGAGGAGGCCGCCGCGGGTGGCGTTGAAGATGCGGACGCCGCGCGCGGCGGCGATCGCGCGGACGGTTTTGTATTGGCGCCAGAGGGCGACGTAGCTGGCGAACTCGGGCTCAAGATCGGGCGGCGGGGGCATTTCGCCGAGGGCGTTGGTGCGGGCGCCCGTGTAGAAATGCTGGTAGGCGTATTGACCGTTTTGAAAATTGAGCGAGGTGTGGTCGGTGCCCAGCAGGTAAATTTCCGAGAACCCGAGCTGGAGCGCGACCATCAGCGCGAAGATCGAGACGGATTGGCCGGAGGGCAGGCGATCATCGAGAGCGAGTGGCGGTGGCTTGGATTTCCCCCAAGGGCGGCCGAAGGCGAGGTAGTGAATCTGCGTGGCGGAAAAAAGGCGGCCCGTCTCGACCAGATGGCGGTCGGTGAGGCCGAGAAAGAGCTCCCGGCCGGCGAGCGGAGCCTCCATCGTGCGAAACCAACGCAGGCCGTCTTCGTCGGTGAACGGCGGGTGCAGCGGTGCGATGCAATGGTAGCGTGGGCCGATGGTGGCGTAGTCCGGGTGAACGAAGAAATTGGAGACGCCGATGCAGAGCTCGTTTTTAAGGACGTTGAGGTCCTGGGTCTTGATCGACGGACCGGAGCAGAGAATAAACGCGCGGCGGCCGGCGTGGCGGCCGTGGAGCGCGCGGTTGGCGGCGAGCAACGCGCGGTCGGCGGTCGGGAGCCGGCGCATGGCCAGCCAGTTGCCCGCGGCGCGGGACAACGCGGGAGGCACGAGCCATTCTTTGGCGGAAGCGAGCCAGGGTTGCATGGCCAAGGGGGCGACGATCAGCGGGGATTTTTCCCGGAAACGTGGTGCGAGACGAGTTCGAGCAGCTCACGGACGGCGCCGCGTCCGCCGGGAGCGGCGAGGACGATCTTCGCGGCGGCTTTCACGGCGGGATAGGCGTCGGCCACGGCGACGGGGCAACCGACGCCGGCCATGCACTCGAGGTCGTTGGTGTCGTTGCCGACGTAGATGACGCGGGCGGGATCGAGCTGACGCGCGGTGAGCCAGCCCTGCAGCGCGGTCCACTTGCGCTCGAGACCTTGATGGCACTCGAGGCCGAGCTTGCGGCAACGGGCAGCGACAACGGGATTCTTTTCCGTCGAGAAAACGGCGAGCGGGAGGCCGAGCTGGCGGGCGCACTCGAGGCCCCATCCATCGCCGCGGTCGCAATGAACGGCTTCGCGTCCATCTTCGAAGACGATCACGCGATTGTCAGTCATGACACCGTCGAAATCGAAAACGATGGCCGCGGGGGCGGCGGGGAGTGCGGTGGAGGCGGTTTCTTTGCGGGCTTGCAGGAGGAGGGCCTCGGCCATGAAGAGATCGTCGGGTTCGTCGATCTCCATGCAGCGGTTGCGGGGGGTGACGTGGAAGGCCGTCTGGCCGAAGAAGCGGTGGCGCGCGGCGAGAAACCCGGCGGTATTCAAGACATAGACGGCGCCGGTCTCGATGAACTCGGGGGTGCGCTGTTGGCGGAGGAGGCGCACGCTCTTATCGTGGTTCACCCCGACGGCGTTGCCGGCTTCGTCGTGGCGCCAGAGAAAATGGTGCGCGGGAGCGACGGCGAGGGCGGTGTCGGCGCCGCGGCGAAGAAGTTCGTCGATGGTGCCGTCGATATCGCCCGCGGTGGTGAGGGGCGACGTGCATTGCAGAAACACGAGGTAGTCGGGCTGGCAGCCCTCCGTGTGTTGCAGGTGGGCGAGGGCGTGGAGCAGGGCGGCTTCGGAGGAGGCGCGATCACCGCTAATCTCGGGCGGGCGGGCGACGGATTCGGCGCCGTGGGCTGCGGCCACAGCTGCGATTTCCGGAGAGTCCGTCGAAACGAGCACGCGGTGGACGTGCCGGGCACCTTTCGCGGCACGAATCGTGTGGACGATCAGGGGGACGCCGCCGACGGGTTTCAGATTTTTCCCGGGGATGCCTTTGGAGCCGCCGCGGGCGGGAATGATGGCGAGGAAGTTCATGGGGCGCGAAGAATGAAGACGGTGCGGTGGTGCGCGCTAAGTGAGGCGGGTGTGCCACGGGAGCTGACAGGCAATTTCGCCGATGCGCGACGATTCATAGGCTTTTTGCGAGTAGTCGACATTGAGCTCGGCGAGATCGAAGGAGAGCGCATCGGCGCGTTGGTCGACCAAGCCGATGCCGGTGTAGCCGATGTCGAGAGTCACGGCGTAGGTGCCCGCTTTCAGGATACGGGGCAGCGTGATCGTGGCGGAATAGTCGCCGGGAGCGCGCGAGGTGCTGAGCTCGGGGTTGGAGTCGGTGTCGAAGGTGAGCAGGAGCGCGGTGCCGTTGCGCTTGAGGCAAAGCGCGAGGTTGAGACCGCGGGCTTCGCGGGCGACCGAGTAGTTGACGGTGATCCGAATCTCGTCGGAGACCGAAAATGAGCCGGGTTGGCCGGCGAGATCGAAGGTGGCGACAACCGCCGAGCGGAGGAAGGCGGGTTTGGCGCGGTCGGCGTCGAAAGTGACCGCGTGGGTGGCATCGTCGCGGAAGCCGGAGAGATAGTTTTCGACGACGCGGTGGGTGGGCCCGACGCTGGCGACGCGGCCGGCGCGGAGCAGGACGGACTTGTTACAGAGGGCGCCGACGGTGCCGAGATTGTGACTGACGAAGAGGACAGTGCGGCCCTGCGTGGAGGAGATCTCGCTCATTTTGCCGAGGCACTTTTTCTGGAACTGCACGTCGCCGACGGCGAGGACCTCGTCGACGACGAGGATGTCGGGCTCAAGGTGGGCGGCGACTGCGAACGCGAGGCGCACATACATGCCGCTGGAGTAGCGCTTCACAGGGGTGTCGATGAACTGCTCGACTTCGGCAAAGGCGACGATGGCGTCGAATTTGCTCCGCACCTCGGCGCGGGACATGCCGAGGATGGCGCCGTTGAGAAAAACGTTTTCGCGGCCCGTGAGTTCGGGGTGAAAGCCGGTGCCGACTTCGAGCAAGGACGCGAGGCGGCCCTCGATCTCGATGCGGCCGGTGGTGGGTTCGGTGATGCGGCTGAGAATCTTCAGCAGAGTGGACTTGCCGGCGCCGTTGCGGCCGATGATGCCGACGACGTCGCCCCGATGGATGTCGAGGGAGACGTCCTGGAGCGCCCAAAAATCCGCTGCCGCGGGAGCGGCGGGTCGAGTGCGCCCACGGAGCCAACGCGCGGGTGCGGTGACGGCTCCGCGCAAGGCATCGCCGACGCGGCGGTAGGTGCGTGCGCCGCCGCCGGTGCCCGACCCGAGGCGGTATCGCTTGCCCAGATTTTCGATGCGGATGACGGGTTCGCTCATAGCAGGTCGGGTCAGATGACGTCGGCGAAGCCGCGTTCCATTTTGCGAAAGGCCGACACGCCGACGGCGAGCAGAACGCCGGTAACCGCGACTGAGAGAACTAGGCCGGGCCAGTAGGGCGCGGTTCCGCAGATCGCCCAGCGAAAGCCATCGATGACGCCGACCATCGGGTTGAGCGAGTAAAGCAGGCGCCAGGGGTCCGGGACGAGGCCGCTGCCGAAGCCGACGGGAGAAACGTAGAGGCCGACCTGGACGATGAACGGGATCACGTAGCGGAAATCGCGGTAGGAAACATTCAGGGTGGTGAGAATGAGCCCGGGGCCGAGGGCTGCGAAAAATGCGAGGACGACAAAGATCGGGAGGGCGACGAGCTGCCACGGCGGGATGAACCGATACCAGAGCAGCAGGACGACGAGGAGCACGGCGCAAATCAGGAAATCGACCAAGCTCACGATCACCGCACTGGCCGGGACGACGAGGCGGGGGAAATAAATTTTGGAGATCAGGCGCTCGTTCTCGACGAGGCTGCCGGCGGCCTCGCCGAGGGCGCCGGCGAAAAACTGCCAGGGAAGCATCGCGGCAAATACGAACAACGGATACGGCACGCCATCCGAGGGAAATTTGCCGAGCCGACCGAAGAGCACGCTAAAAATCACGAGCGGTGCGACCGGACGAATGACGGCCCAGGCGACGCCGATCGCGGTCTGGCGGTAGCGCACGGCAAGATCGCGCCACGCGAGGGTGAGAAACAGTTCGCGGTAACGCCAAAGATCGCGCCAGTAGTTTTGCTCGGCGCGGCCCGCTTCGATGATGAGGCGACTCATTGCCGGGGGGCGAAAGTGAGCGGGCGGCGCAGAAATCCCGGGTGTGCGGGGGGCGACACGCGGGGAAAAAGGAACTGGAAATCGGCGGCAAACACGGGGGCGGAATGTCGGAACAATGCCCGAAGTTGGCGAGCGAATTGGAGGCGCGCGGAAGCGGGGGCGCAGGGCGGCCGGAAAAAGAGTTTGCGAGCGGGGCCGTGGTGCCGGTTGGGTGGTCCATGCTTCCAGCCTCGGAATCGCCGCAGAAAAGAAAGGACGTCGCGTGAACCTGCTCGACCGGATTTTTCTGGCGCCGGAACTGGCAGAGGCGCCGCCGGTGCTCGTCGATGTGGGCGCGGCCGGGGGCGTGGCGCCGATCTGGCGGACAATCGCGAAGTATGCAATCGGCGTGGGCTTCGAGCCCGATGCGCGGGATGCGGCGAAACTGCGCGCGGCGAACAGTCCGTTCAAACGGTGGGTATTCTGCGAGGGGTTGGTGGCACCGAGTGTGGCGGACGGGGCGCAGAAAAAATTCTTTCTTACGCGGTCGCCCCATTGCTCGAGTTTGCTCAAGCCGCGCCACGATCTGCTGCAAGACTGGACCTTTGCGGATTATTTTATCGAGGAGCGGACGGGAGTGGTGCCGGCGGTGACGTTGCAGGCGGGCCTGGCGGCGAACGGTCTGTGCGGGGTGGACTGGCTGAAATGCGACACGCAGGGCCTCGATCTGAGCATTTTCCTGAGTCTGCCGGAGGACTGGCGGCGGCGGACGCTGGCGGTGGAGTTCGAGCCGGGGTTCATCGACGCTTACGAGGGCGAGGACAAGTTGTGGCGGACGCTGCAGGCGATGGAGGCGGAGCCGTTTTGGCTCTGCGATTTGCAGGCGGGATGCTACCCGCGGGGCGATCCGGTAGCGCTGGCGGAGATTTTGGGCGAGCGCATGGTGAAATGGCTGCCGCGCATCGCGACGGGCGCGCCGGTGTATGCCAACCTGCGGTATTTGCGCACGCTGGGTGGCGCGGGCGCATCGGGAGGCGGTGCGGCAGAGCGGGCAACGGAGCGTTTGGATCGGCGCGCGCTGTTACTGGGATGGGTGTTCGCCGATCTGCTGGGGCAGCACACCCACGCGCTGCTCGTGGCGCGGGAAGGCGCGGAGCGGTTTGGCGGCGAATTGTTCGACGAGATGCGCGAGGCGAGTCGGCGGCGGCTGCAGTGGGCGATGGTGCGGCGGTTGCCGGCGTGGCTGGGGCGCCGTCTCGGTTTTTCGGGATGAACTTTTTCTGCACCTACTGCGACCGTGGCTATGCGGCCCGGATGCTGTGTCTGCATCAGTCGCTCGTGGAGCAGGGTGAACCGTTCCGACTTTTGGTGCTGTGCTTCGATGCGGAGACGGAGGCGGTGGTCGCGGCGGCGCGGGCGGCATCTCTCGTGGCGGTGCCGCTGGCGGAAGTGCTCGCAGCCGATCCGGCTTACGCGGCGGTCCGAACCCAGCGAAGCAAGGTGGAGTTTTTCTTCACGGCGACGCCGGTGCTGGTGCGGCACTGTCTCGCGCGCGAGCCGGGGGCGGAGCGCATGACCTATCTCGATGCGGATCTGTATTTTTTCGGGCCGGCGTCGGCGGTGTTGGCGGAGCAGGGCGATGCGTCGGTGGGCATCGTGCCGCATCGGTTTCGGCCGCACCTGATGGATCGCGCGATTCACGGGACGTATAATGTCGGGTGGGTTTCGTTTCGGCGCGATGCGAACGGCCTCGCGTGTCTCGAGTGGTGGCGCGAGCGATGCCTCGAGTGGTGTCACGACCGCGTGGAAAGCGGGCGATTCGCGGATCAGGGCTACCTAGACGAGTTTCCGCGGAAGTTCGGCGGTGTGCGGGTGCTGGACAATCCCGGGTTAAATTCGGCCCCGTGGAATGTAGTGCCGGAGCAAGTGACGACGCGGGACGGGGCGCTGCAGGTGGAAGGGGCGCGGCTGGTGTTTTATCACTTCCAAGGAATTCGTGAAGTGGCGGCGGGGTGGTTTGACCCGGGGTTGCGCACGTATCGGCAGGACCTGTCGGCGGCGCTGACGGAGGCGGTCTACCGACCGTATTTGCGGGCGCTGACGGTGATGCAGGGGAAGGTGCGGCGGGAGCACGGGATCGAGCCGGTGCGCGGCTACCTGCGGGTGCCGGAACAGGGCGGCGGGTGGAGCGGGGCGTGGGAGCGTTTTCGGGCGGGAGGGGTGATGGCGGCGTATCGCCGATTGCGCGGGCGCTTGCTGTATTGTCCGGAGCCGGGAGAAAAGGGGGCGTCGATGGCGCATGAATGAACGGCTCCACATTTTGCTGCCGGTGCACAATCGGCGCGCGACGACGGTCGCCTTCGTCGAGGCATTGCGGGCGCAGACCCGGCGCGAGTTCAGGCTGGTGTTGATCGACGATGGGTCGACCGACGGAACGGCGGCGGCGGTGCGGGCCGTGTGGCCGGAGGTCGACGTGGTCACCGGTGAGGGCAACTGGTGGTGGGCGGGGTCGTTGGAACAAGGCTGCCGGCGGCTCGCCGCCACCGGCGTGGCCGATGACGATGTGCTCTTGTTGATCAACGACGATGTGACGATCGCGGTGGATTTTTTGGAACGGGGGCTGGCGGAGTTTGTGGAGACGAGGGACACGCTGTTGCTGGCGCGGCAACGTGATGCGGCGACGGGAGCGGAAATCGATCGGGGCGGGGGCGTGACGGCGGACTTGGCCAACCTGCGTTTCGCGGCGGCACGGGACGACGGGGAGATCAATTGTTTCCCGACGCGGGGACTTTTTTTGCGGTGGCGGGATTTGCGGAGGACGGGCGGGTTTCGCCCGGAGCGATTGCCGCACTATATGTCGGATTATGAATTCACGCTGCGGGCCGGGCGGTGCGGTTTGAAGCTGCGGGTGGCGCGTGCAACGACGGTGGGTGTGCAGAGGCAGCGCACGGGGCGTTCGCTAGCGAATCTGTTTCAGGAGCGGCGGGCGGACCGGTGGCGGCTGTTGTTTTCGCCCCGTTACAAAGACAATCCGCTAACGTGGACGGCGTTTGTGAGCTTGGCAGTGCCGCCGGGACGCCGTCCGTGGCTGTGGCTTAAAATCTGGCTGAATTTTCTGCGCACGGTGGGACGCTGTGCGTATCGGCCCGTGATCCATGGCGAATCGCACTGACAATCACCCGGGAATGCTGGGAAAGGCGGCGGGCTTCGCGCGGCGCGCGTTGGGCCTAGAGGAAGCTGGTCTGCTCAGTCTCGTGCCCGAACCGCTGCGGAGCCGACTGCGCCGACGACTGGCGTGGAAGGTGTTTCGCGGCGACTATCCGACGTGGGCGGCGGCGCGGGGGGCTTCGGGCGGGTATGATGACGGGGCCATTCTCGAACGGGTTTTGCAGGCAACGCAGGCGGTGCGGCAGGGCTCGGCCGCGTTCGAGCGAGACGGGGTTTTGTTTGCCGAGCCCGAGCCAGATGTGCCGCTGATGCAGGCGTTGGACGAGGTGCGGCGCGCGGTGGGCGGAGGATTGCGGGTGCTGGATTTTGGCGGCTCGCTGGGCTCGACCTATTGGCGCCTGCGCGGACAAATCCCCGCAAGAGCCGGATTGACGTGGGACATTGTCGAGCAGCCGGCGTTCGTCGAGGCGGGGCGGCGGTGCCTCCGTGGGGAGCCGCTGCGGTTTTTTCACGACGTGCGCGAGGCCGAGGCGGCCGGGCCGCACGATGTGGTCCTGTGCTCGTGCGTCATCCAATATCTGGAGGATCCCTGGCAGGTGCTGGCGGAGTGGCGCGAGCTGCGCGTCCCGTTTCTGTTGTTCAACAACCTGCCGCTGCATGTCAGCGGGCCGGATCGGCTACGGGTCCAACATGTGCCGCCGTCCATCTATCCCGGTAGCTACCCCGTGAGATTTTTCAACCGCGCGGGATTTCTCGCGCGGCTGGAGCCGGACTACGAGATATGCCGGGAATTTGCCTCCGAGGCGGAGTGGCCGGTGGAGACAGGTCTGTATCCCTCGACCGGGCTTTTGTTGCGACGAAAAGGAATCGCGTGAACGGAGCGCGGGCGAATACTCGGCGCGGTGAAGACGTCTTTCGCATGGGGGGCAACGCATGAGTGAGATCGTCCCAGTGGTCTTGTTCGCCTACGCGCGCCCGGCCCACCTGCGCCGTGTGTTGGCGTGCTTGCGCGAGAATGAGGTGCCGCTCGTGTATGCGTTTGCCGATGGGGCGAAAGGGACGGCGGACGCGGGGGCGGTCGCGGACGTGCGGGCACTGCTGCGCGCGGTAGACTGGTGCGAGGTGCGGCTGACAGAGCGGAGGGAAAACTTTGGCTTGGGGAAAAACATCCTCGCGGGAGTGAGCGAGGTGGCGGCGCGGCACGGGGCGTTGATTGTGTGGGAGGACGACCTGATCTGCGTGCCGGGCACGTATGCGTGGATGTGCGCGGCACTGCGGCATTACGCGGACGACACGCGCGTGATGAGTGTGACGGGCTGGACGCACCCGGAGCTTTCGGGAGGGGCGGCGGAACCCTACTTCGACGCGCGAGCGGAGGGTTGGGTCTGGGGCACCTATGCCCGCGCTTGGAAAGGGATGGACGAGCCTTCCCGCGACAAGCTCCGGGCCGGCCGTGAGCGCGGAGCACGACCGTTTCAGTATGGGGCGGACATTGCGCTGATGTTGCGAAACGAAGCGCGGAGAAACCTGTGGGCGGTGCGTTGGGTGTTGCATCATTTTCAGCACGGCGGGCGATGTCTGCGACCGCCGGTGAGCTTGGTCGAGCACCTCGGCGACGACGGTCACGGCACCAACGTATCGGCGGACTCCGCCTGGAGAAATCCGGAGTTGGGGGAGGCTAGCGTGACGTCGCGCTGGCCAGAAGTGGTGATGGCTCCGGAGCGGGCGGCGCGGTGGTTTGGTGCGGTGTGGCGACGATTGCCGTGGCGACAGCGCGCGGTGTGGATGGTTTTTTATGGGCTGCGCGGACGCTGACGGCGCGCCTAGAGAAATCCGATTTGCTTTGCAGACCGTTGGAAACGACACGCAAAACAGCGGCCAGCAATCCTGCCCTCACCTCAGCCCCCGCCATGCCTCATCCCACCATCAAGCAGCTCGCACGGGCATTTCTGCCGCGGAGATGGGTGGACGCGGTGGTCGAGCGATTTTTTCGGGTCAGATGGGAGGGCGACTATCCGGATTGGCCGGCGGCACAGAGGCATTCCACTGGCTACGACACGGACGAGATTTTGCAAAAAGTCGTGCGGGCGACGCGGGCGGTGCGTGACGGGCAGGCGCGCTACGAGCGGGACGGCGTGGTGTTTCAGGATGAGCCGCCGCCCTGGCCGGCGCTGCCATATTTGCAGGCAGCGGTGGGAGGCGGTCGGTTGAGTGTGCTCGATTTTGGCGGAGCACTCGGCAGCACCTATTTTCAATATCGCCGGGAGATCCCCGGGGCGAACCACGTCACTTGGGCGGTCGTGGAGCAACCGATGTTCGTAAACGCAGGTGCCGCGGAATTTGAAAGCGAAGAACTGCGTTTTTTCCCGACGGTGCAGGCGGCCAGTGCGGCGGTGAAGCCGGATGTGCTCATCCTTTCGGGAGTCATCCAGTGTCTCGAAGAGCCGCACGCGTTGCTGACCGAGTTCCTGCGCGCTCCCTGGCGGTTGATCGTGCTTGATCGGGTGGCTTTGCACGCGGGCACACGCGACCGGCTGACGGTTCAGAAGGTGCCGAGCTCGATCTACCGGGCGAGTTATCCGGCGTGGTTCTTTCAGCAGGAACGCCTGATGGCGCATTTCGCGCAGCGCTACCGGTGCGTAGCGGAATTTGCCAACGGCGATCCGGGATCGAGCGGGTTTCGTTTCATGGGCTTTTTGTTCGAGCCGAAAGAATCATGAAACGCGCGCAACCGGGCCAAGTGCATCGCTGGTGGTGGCGTCAGCAGTTTACGCCGGGATGGCCCGGCCTGCTGATCAATCCGTTTTATTTCGCGCGGCGCGGTCTGGCGGAGGCGATGCAGGAATTTTTCCCGCAGCTAGACGGAGCCGTGCTCGATGTGGGTTGTGGCCGAAAACCCTACCGCCACCTCGTGCCGGCGCGGAACTACGTGGGGCTGGATCTGGATACAGCGGAGTTGCGCGACCTGGGGGAGGCCGACCTCTTTTACGGGGGGGAGAACATGCCGGTGGAGGAGGGGAGTTTCGATGCGGTCCTGTGTTCGCAGGTGCTCGAGCATATTTTTTCGGCGGAAGATTTTCTGGGCGAAATTAGTCGGGTGCTTCGCCCGGGCGGACTGCTGTTGCTGACGACGCCGTTTGCGTGGGACGAGCATTCCCAGCCGCACGATTTCGCCCGCTACTCCTCGTTTGGCCTGCGGTATGTTTTGGTGCGTGCCGGCTTCGAAATCGTCGCGCAGCGGAAGACGTGTGCGGATGGACGCGTGCTGGTGCAGCTCGCCTCGGCCTATCTCTATAAGGTGCTGCACAGCCGCCATCGCTGGCTGAATCGTTGCGGCCAGATATTCGTCGTCGCGCCGGTCAATATCGTCGGAGGTGCGCTCGCTTGGTGTTTGCCGGGGAATCCGGATCTCTATCTCGACAACGTGGTGCTCGCGCGCAAGCGAGCCGAGCCGCCCGTGAAGCGCTGATGGCGCGGGTCGCGCGATGAACCACTACTGCACGTATTTCGACCGGGGATTTCTGCCGCAAGGGCTGGCGATGTGGCGGTCGCTGGCGGCATGGGATGTCGACGCAGTGCTGTGGGTGCTGGCGCTGGACGAGTTCACGGCAGACGTGTTGCGCGAGGTGGGCGGCACCTGGCTGCGGGTGGTGCCGCTCGCGGAGCTGGAGGCGGGCGACTCGGAGTTGACGGCGGCGAAGGCGAACCGGACGCGGGTAGAATATTTTTTCACGCTGTCGCCGTGCTGGCCGCGGTGGTTGTTGGCGAAATATGGAACGCGGGGCGAGGCCGACGGAGGGGCGCGAGCGGACGCGGGAATCGAGCGATTGACGTATCTCGATGCCGATCTGTTTTTCTTTGGGAGCCCCGAGCCGATTTTTGCCGCGATGGAAACGGCGCGGGCGAGTGTGCTCGTGACGGAGCATCGGTTTCCGGCGTGGTTGCGGCACTACGAGCGGCACGGAAAATTCAACGTCGGCGTGCTCGTGTGGCGGAACGATGCGGCGGGCCGGGCATGTTTGGAGACGTGGCGGCGGGAATGTCTGGAGTGGTGCCACGACCGGTTGGAGGACGGGAAGTATGCGGATCAAAAATATCTCGAAGCCTGGCCGGAGCGGATGGGCGCGGGGCTATTGGTGCTGGAGCACCGCGGCGTGAATCTGGCGCCGTGGAATTGGGTCGGAGAGGTGATCGGGTGCGAGCCGAGCGGGGCGAATCGGGCGGGGCACGTGGTGCGCGCCGGGGGCGAGCCGCTCGTGGTGTTTCACTTTGCGCGTTTTCGGCCGGTGCGCGGCACGAGGTGGTGGCAGTCGGGACAACTCGACTACGGGGTGATGCCGCGGTGGCTGCGGGAGGCGGTATACGGCCCGTATGCGCGGGCGTTGGTGGCGGCGCGCAATGAGGTGGCGGCGCGGCGGGCGGGGTTCGATTTTCCCGTGAGCGGAGCGGGTGGGCGAGGCGGCAGGACGTGGTGGCGGATGTGGCCGCTGCGGGTGATCTTCGGGGGGACGTGGCTGCGGGTGGGCGACGGGTTTTGGAACCTGCGCGGCGGTCTCGGGCGCTGGTCGGGGCGGGCGCTGACGGCGCTGCGGGTGATGCGCGGGTGAAAAAAAACGGACTGAAGTCCGTCCTGCTTTACCTCCCGAGGCGGACGAATTTTTTCCGCATGAAGCGGACGACCGAAAGGATATCCCAGAGGAGGCAGCGGCCGAAGGAGAAGTAGCGGTGGCGGACGGCGATTTCTTCGCGGTAACCGCGCCACGTGCCAGCGTCGCTCGCGCCGCCGGTGCCACAGGCGGCGATGCGGAGGGGGATGGGTTTGAAGCGCACGCGGCCTTTCCAGAGGCGGATGTTAAAATCGTAGTCGGCCTGGATCGCCAGCGAGGTATCGAAGCCCTCGTTTTCGGCGAAGAGCGTGCGGCGGTAAAAGGTGGCTTGGTGGTGGGCGAAGTTGCGCGCGACGGGATTCACGTGCGAGCGGAGCTTGTAGATGCGGCCGTCGTTGAAGGCGGCTTCGCCGGCGGCGACTCCGGCTTCGGTCTTGCGCATCCAGTTAACGGATTCGCTGAGCACCATGTCGCCCACAAGGCGGTCGTCGGCCCCGAGGAAGTAGATCCATTCGCCGGTGGCGCGGGCGACGCCCTTGTTCATGGCATCGTAAATACCCGCGTCGGGTTCCGAGACGAGGACGGCGAGGCGGGAACGCCGGGCTTCGAGCCACTCGCGCGTGCCATCGGTGGAGCCGCCGTCGATGACGATGAGCTCGGCTTGGACGTGGAGTTGTTCCCAGACGCTGCCGAGGGCGGCGTGGAGGCGGGGGCCGGGGTTTTTGCAGACGAGAATGACGCTGAGGGGCGGCGCGGCGGGGGCGGGCATGGGGCGGAGGTGGAGCGGGAGGAAGGCGGAGAACGCTCAACGCTCAACGTGCAACGCTCAACGCTGAATGTCGGACTCGTGGTGGTATGACGGGGTTGAGGGAGCGGAAGCGGGACGAGGAATATTTTCGGGGTGGGCGTTGCAGTGGCGGGCGAGAGGTCGCAAGGATGGCGGGATGAGTCGCCCGCTGCTCTCCATCATCATCGTCGCGTATAAATCGCGCGACGAGATCGGGGCGTGTCTGCGGTCGATCCCGCGGGAACTGACGCGACCGGGCGGTGGGCGCGGGACGGTGGAGGTGTGTGTGGTGGACAATTCGGCCGTCGGTGGCGACGGGGTGGGCGGACTGGTGGGCGGGGAGTTTCCGTGGGTGGACTATGTGGCGGCGGAGCGGAATCTGGGGTTTGGACGTGCGAACAATGCGGGCTACGCGCGGACGAGCGGGGAATTCGTGTTGTTTTTAAATCCGGATACGGTGGTGAATGCGGCGGCTCTTGAGCATTGCGTGGCGCGGCTGGACGCGGATGTGGAGATCGGGTTGATCTCGCCGAAACTCGTGCTGGCGGACGGGACGATGGACCTGGCGTGTCGGCGTGGGATACCGACGTTGTGGGACGGGTTTTGCCGCGCGGCGGGGCTGGCGGGCAAGTGGCCGCGCGTGCGGTGGTTCGCGGGCTACAACCTGACGTTTCTGCCGGAGAACGAGAGCTACGATGTGGGGGCGATCAACGGGGCCTTTATGCTGGGGCCGCGGTGGTTGTTTACGGAAGAGGTGGCGGAGGATGGCGCGGTATTTGACGAGCAGTTTTTTATGTATGGCGACGATCTCGATCTGTGTATCCGCGTGGGCATGGCGGGATTCCGGATCGTGTATGACGGGCGCGTGGCGATCACGCATCTGAAGGGCGTGAGTGTGGCGAAGGACTTTGACGCGATGGCGCGGGCGATCTTCGACGCGAACCGCGAGGTTTACCTGAAACACTTTGTGCCGCATGGGGCGTGGTGGGCGGGAATCGTGAAATTAAAATACCGGGTGGCGTTTGGCGTGTGGAAAGCGGTGGCACTGGCGCGGGCGAAGGTGCGCGGGCACCGGAAAGTGCGGCCGGTGTGAGGCGAAGTTGAGAGCTGCGAGCCGGAAGCCCGAAATTTTTAAATGAACCCCGGAGACACAGAGGTGCGGAGAAGCGCACGAACTGCGCGGTGGGTCGCAGGCGTGGTGTTCGGCGCGGTGGTGGCGGCGCAGCTGTGGCTGGTGGCGGTGTGCGGGACCGATGTGCCGTGGGGCGATGCGTGGGATGTGGAAGGGCGGTTGCTCTATCCGGAGTGGCGTGACGGGACGTGGCAGGCGGCGGATTTTTTTCGTGCGCACAACGAGCACCGGATTTTTTGGACGAAGGCGCTGGATGTGGCGTTGCTCAGCGCGAACGGGCAGTGGGACCCGTTGGTGCAATTGGTGGCGGGTGCAGCGTTGCGGGCGCTGGCGGCGGCGGGGCTCGCGGGGATGCTGGTGCGGTCGGCGGGCGTGCGAGGCTGGGGTGCGGGGGCCGTGGCGGCGGGAGTGGCGTTCGCGTTTCTGCCGCACTTGGCGTGGCACAACGCGCTGTGGGGCTTTCAATCGCAGGTCTATTTCTCGCTCGGATTTTCAATTTTGGCGCTCGGTTGGCTCGGCGCGGAAGGCGTGGCGGGCTGGCGACGTTGGGCCGGTTTGGCGGCGGGCGGCGCGGGGCTGTTCGCGATGGGTGGCGCGGCGCTTGTGCCGGTGGCGTTGATCGGACTTGTGACGCTGCGCGCAGTCGAGCGGCGGGCGTGGGCGGTGGAGCGGTGGCGCGAGCTGTGGCCGGCGCTGGTGCTACTGGGCGCGGCGGTGGCGCTGCGCACCGAGGTGCCGGAACATGCGGCGCTGCAGGCGCAGTCGGCGGAGCAGTGGGCGGAGACGTTTTTGCGCGCGCTGGCTTGGCCGCAGGCGTGGCAATCGTTGGCGGCGCTGGGCTTGAATGCGCCGTTGGTGTGGGTGGTGGTCGCGCGTGCGCTCGGCAAACGGCGCGCGGTGGCGGGTGAAAATTTTGTCGTGTTGATAGGCGGCTGGGCGGTGGCAATGGCCGGGGCGATGGCGTGGTCGCGCGGCGCGAGCGGGGAATTTGCCGGAGCAGTGCCGTCGCGCTACGCGGATTTTCTCGTGCTGCTTCCGCTGGCAAATGTGTGGTGTGCGGTGGTGCTGGTGCGCGAGACGAGGGCGCGAGTCGTGCGTGTCGTCGGAGTGGCGTGGGGGCTATTTTTGATGATGGGGTGGGGAGGGCTTTCCGTTGAGGTGACGAAGGGAATTGTTTTGCCGCGGATGCGGGATCGCGACGCGCCGGTGCGGTTGGCGGTGGCGTTTCAAAGAAGCGGAGACGCGGCGGTATTGGCGGGGCAGCCACGTTTGCTGGTGCCGCATCCGAACCCGCAGTCGGTGCGCGCGGTGCTCGCGGATGAGCGGATGCGCGGTGCGCTGCCGCCGTCGTTGCAACCGGAGCGGCCAATGGGGCCGCTGTCGCGTGCGGTGCGGTGGGTGTTGGGGCGGTAACGCGGTCCGGGCTTGGACGGGTCGCGGCTTTCACTCAGAACGGTGGGCGTGAAAACCATCTGCCGTATTTTCCTCCTCGGGCTCATGCTGGGAATCCGTGCCGAGGCCGCCGCACCCCGCGCGAATTTGCCCGACACGTCGAAGATGAACGTGCTGTTCATCATCACCGAAGACACCAACGCCGGCGTGTTCGGTTGCTATGGCAACACGATCTGTCGGACGCCGAATATGGACCGGTTTGCACAGACGGCCGTGCGGTTCGACCGGGCCTACGTGCAGGCGATCGCGTGCAATCCTTCGCGCTCGTCTTTTCTCAGCGGGCTCCGGCCGCTCACGACGGGCGTGTGGAACAACTCTCAGGTGATGGGGCAACGGCTGCCCGCCGGAACTCGCACGTTGCCCGAACTGCTCAAGGAAAAAGGATTTCACACCGCGGTGATCGGAAAATTTTTTCACACCACCGACTACGCGGAGAAGCAGCTGATGGCTTTTGATCGCATTGAACACTACCAGCCGCCTCCCGGATGGAAGGGAGAGCCACCGGTGGCACGGGCCCGGTTGGTCGGAAAAGCGGGCGAAAAAAAGGCGACGACGCCGGACCGGAACAGCAAGGAAGGGAAGCAACAGCGTCGCATGAATTCGGACCGTTACGGCGATTCCGGCCGCCGACCCGAAGAGGAGGGCGACTATCAGATGGCGCAAACGGCGGTTACGCTGCTCGAAGAGTTCGCCCGTTCGAAGCGACAGTTTTTCCTCTCGGTCCATCAGTCGCGCCCGCACACGCCGCTGATAGCGCCGAAGAAATACCTCGATATGTATGATCCGGCGAAGATTCCCGTGCCTCCCGCGCCGCCGGCGGGCTTGAAAAATTTCCCGTATGCCAAGCGCTCGACCGGCTCCAATCCGGATATCTTCACGCAGCAACAACCCACCGAGCAACAGGTGCGCGAGGCGATCGCCGCCTACTACGCGTGTGTGAGTTTCGTGGACGACAATATCGGGCGCATCTTGGCCGCGCTGGAACGGCAGGGTCTCGCGGAAAACACCATCGTCTTCGTGCTCGGGGATCACGGATTCCACCTCGGCGACCACGGCATGTGGTCGAAGTATTCGCTCCTCGAGCCGGTGCAACGCGCGCCGCTGTGGGTGCGCGTGCCGGGCTCACCGGCCAACGGACGGGTGTGCCGCGAGTTCGTGGAGTTTGTGGATTTCATCCCCACGCTGGGAGACCTCGTTGGTATTCCGGTGGCGCCCAATCTCGAGGGCACAAGTTTCGCGCCGTTGCTCGCGGAACCCGACCGGCCGTGGAAAAGCGCGGTGTTCATGGTTCAGTCGCCCGACGAGCAAGGCGTGCGCAACCGGCGCTACCGCTACTTGGAATTCAAGAACGGTCCGGTGCCCGCCGCGCTCTACGATCTGGAAAATGATCCATGGGAAACTGTGAACCTCGCCGACGATCCGGCGCTGGGCGTCACCCGCACCGAAATGGCTGCTCTTCTGCACAGCGGTTGGAAAGCGGCCCTGCCGAAGGACCGCCGCTGACCCCGCGGGCACGGTAATGGGTGAACACGAGTTTCGGTTGGCGAGACGTCGCCGCGGTCGGCGGTGGGCCGTCTGAAAAACGAACACCCTCGGGCCGAAGACGTGCGATGGCGAAGTGAGTTGCGACCGAACGGTGCGTCGGGTCGACTCGCGGCGCTATGACTCCTACCCCGGTTTCTCGGCGTCGTTTCCTCACGTTTTCAGCGGCTGGCGCGGCCGCTTTGGCTATCGCCCCGCGTCGCCTGTGCGCTGCGGCGGCGGACCCTTTGCCGAAGACGCGCGCGGTGCTGCTGCGCGGCATGGAGCGCGGGCTGCACCTCGGCGCGCAACTCTACGTCGCGCATGACGGTCGCACCGTCGCGGATTTCGGCGTGGGCGAGGCGAAGCCCGGCGTGCCGATGACCGCGGATACGCTGATGACGTGGTATTCGTCGACCAAGCCGCTCACCTCGATGTGCGTCGGCCAGTGCTGGGAACGCGGCCGCGTGGAGCTCGACGCGCCCGTCGCCACCTACATCCCGGAGTTTGCGGCGAACGGCAAAGACAAGATTACGCTCCGGCACGTGCTCACGCACACGAGCGGGTTTCCCAACGCCGATCTCGCGGTGCGTTTCCGGCGCCCGTGGGCCGAGGTGATTGCGGCGATCTGCGCCGCCAAACCTGAGGACGGTTGGGAGATTGGCCGCCACGCGCAGTATCATCCGACGGCGGGCATGCAGATCCTCGGCGAAGTCGTGGCGCGGGTGAGTGGGATGCCGTTCGACCGTTACATCCGGAAAGAACTCTTTGAACCGCTCGGGATGAAGGACAGCTGGGTCGGCATGCCGGCGGACGTGTTCAAGGGCTACGGCGACCGCATGGGCACGATGATGAATACGGACGGTGCGAAGCCCGAACCGGCGGAACACTACAATCACATCGGCGTGCAAGGCTGGGCTACGCAGTGCGTGCCCGGCGGCAACGGCCACGGCCCGATGCGCGAGTTGGCGCGCTTCTACGCGATGATGCTCGGCGGCGGGGAGCTCGCGGGCAAACGCGTGCTCGCCGAAAAGACCGTGGCGGAATTCACAAAGGTGCATCGGCCGGACGCGCCGAACTTCAAGGGCAAGGGCAACGCGGCGGCGTGGGGCCTCGGCATCAGCCGGCAGCGCGCGGTGGGCGGCGTGCATTGCTCGGAGGGCACGTTTGGTCACGGCGGCTCGCTGTCGTCGCTGGCGTTCTGCGACCCGGGGAAGCGCGTGGTCGCCGCGTTCGTGTGCAACGGCCGCCCCAAGCAGGCCGACCACGCGGCGCGCGTGCGGGAAATCACCGCGGCGATTTACGAGGATCTCGGCCTTGCGGCGAAGAAGGCCTGAGCGGAGGCACCCACGCCGCGCGCGGCGTGGGTCCGCTCAGAAGGCCAAGCTCGCGGTGACGCGGAGCTTGCGCGGTTCGAAGAGCAGCACGCGGGCGTAGCCGCTGAGTGTCGGGTTGTAGCGCAGCGGCATCACCTCGTCCTCGTCGGTCAGGTTGGTGACGTTGAGCTGGAGACTCAGTTCGGGGGCGCGGGGCAGGAAGCCGAGCTTGCGGCGGTAGCCGACGAAGGCATCGAGCTTGAAGTCCACCGGGCCGTAAAACGTGTCGCCGAGGATGCGCAGGCCCTCGGCCGTGCGACCGATCTGTCGGCGCCCGAGCTTGGGCTCGCCCGACCAGCGTGCGCCGCCGCCGACGAACGCGCCCTTGAGCCGGCCGGCGGAAAACGAGTAGCGACCGCTGAGATTGAGCTTCAGTGGGCGCTCGCCGTAGCCGAAGCCGTAGAACTCGCGGATGCCCGCCATCACCCGCACGAGGCTCGCCGCTTCCTGGTCGACCGTGGCGGCGCCGGTGGTGACGAGCGCGCCGGCGCCGGGCGTGCGGTGCCAGAAGGCGTTCTCCCGCTCGAACCAGCCCTCGAATTCGGGGACGATGGAGGAGCGGTCGGTCGCGGTGTAGGAGGCGTTGAGCACGGCGGTGAGGTTCCGGCCGAGGTTGAACCAGGCGGACAGCTCGCCGCCCTCGTTGCGCACGTCGGAGGTGCCGGTGAGGTTGGCTTCGTCGCCGATCAGGTGGGCGGTGTGCTCCGCGGCGGTGATGCGGCCGGCGGCGAGCAGCGTATCCAGAATCCGGGTGCTCGGGGCGACGAGGTTGTTCTCGCCGGAGTTGAGGCCGATGGCGAACGTGCCGCCGCTGGCCTTGTTTTGCGCGGTGCGAAAGGCGGTGGCGCGGAGGAAGACCTTGCCGTCGAGCAGCGAGAGCATGAAGCCGGCATCGTCGCTCACGCCCTCGAAGGGCTCGGGCAGGCGCTCGTCGGGCAGCACCCGGGCGTTGAGCGGGGGCTGGGCGTTGTTGCTGGAGTGGTTGTAGAAGACCGAGAAGGTCTTGGTCGCGTGGAACACCGCGCCCTGCGTGCTCGTCACGGGCGTGTAGCGCGTGGTGTCGTCGATCACGGAGCTGAAGCGCACGGAATTGGCGATGGCGCGGCCGGCGACGACATCGGGGTGCGTGGCGGCGAGGCGCGTGTCGCCGTATTGGTCGAAGACGATGCGGTCCCAGCGCACGCCGGCGGTCACGACGACGCGGTTGTCCCAGAAACTGCTCTGCGTCGCCGCGAGCAGTGTGCGCATGGTGCGCTCGATGTCGCCGCCGGCGGTGTTCACGTTGACCCACGCGGGCCGGTAGGTGCGGCCGTTGCGGACCACCGTGAAGTCGTCCTGCCCGTTGCCGGCGTAGTAGGTGTCGAAGCGGCCGGGCGCGACGTAGTGGCGGCGCCAGACGAAGTTGGCGGCGTTCTCGGGATTGGCGGCGTTGTTGAGCGGCACGCCGTTGTCGCCGACGAGGATCTGCGCGATCGGGTAACGGTAGGCGCGGAGCGTGCCGTGCTCGGCGAGGCCGGCGATTTTGTGGCGGCCGAAGCGGCCGAAATCGGCGTCCCACGCCACGGAGGCGCGCACGACGTCGCCGGCGGTCTCGCCGAAATCGGAAACCCAGCGGGCCTCGAGGTAGCGGGCGCCGACGTTGGGGTTGGCGATCGGTAGGGCGGTGCCGTTGGGGTTGGGGATGACGGTGTTGGGATCGCCGGCGAAGGTGAGCTGGTTGCCCTGGACCGTGCGCACGAGCTGCGTGGAGCGGTCGCGGTTATAGGCGAATTCGAAGGTGAGATCGCGGCCGACGCGGTGCTCAAGCGTCGCGACGACCCGGTTGAAATTGTGGTCGCGGGTGGAGCCCGGCCCGTAGGTGCTGATACGATACGGGAGCTGGTCGGCGGGCAGCAGCGTGAGGCCGGCGCGGTCGGCGACGGGAATGTTGAGGTCCTCGTAGGTGCTTTCGAGCAGGCGGAAATTGGCGGCGTTGCTGAGCGTGAGCGCGAACGGCGCGGAGCCGTCGGCGTCGGTCACATAGAGCGTGCGGGTGACGGTGTTGCGGTTGAGGCCGGCGGCGCGGTCGGCGGTCACCCAGGTGGCGTCGCTCTTGGTCGGGGCGCCGCGGGCGGCCCAGAGTGCGACGTTGTCGTAGGCATTGATCGGGCGGGAGGCCTGCGCGCGCACCTGGCCGTTTTCGAAATTCACGACGAGGCCGGTCGACGGCACCGGCTGGACGCGGAGCGCGACGGCGCCGCGGGTGGCGTCGGTGAAGTCGTAGGTGCGCCAGCCGCCGCTGTTTTGGTAGAGGCCGTTGAGGCGGAGGGCGAACTTGCCGGGCACGACGACCTGGTTGTGGTCGAGCTCGGCGCGCGCGTGGTGCCACTGGCCGGTCTGCACGCGCACGGCGCTGCGGTTGCGCGCGAGTTGGGCGCGCTTGGTCATGACGTTGATCAGGCCGCCCGGTGAGCCGAAGCCGAAGAGGATGGAATTGGGGCCGCTGGAGATTTCCAGCCGCTCGGTGTTGTAGGTGTCGATCGGCACGCCCGTCTCGAAGAAATCGAGCGCGGTGCTGGCGCTGAGGCCGCGCACGCGGATGCGCGTGTCGCGCAGGTCGGACCCGCCGAGGAACTGCGGGTTGGCGTCGGCGGAGGTGTCGAGCATGTCGACCTGCATGTTGGGCGCGTAGGCGACCAGGTCGGCGAGGGACGACACAGCGAAATCCGAGAGAAATTCGGGTGTCATTACCATGACGGCGGCGGCGGTGTCCTTGAGCGCGGAGTTGAAGCGGCTGCCGGAGGCGGTGTTGCCGGCCTGGTAGCCGACGTCCTTGTCGGACGTGACCTCGAAGACAGAGAGACGGGCCGGGGCGGGTGCGTCGGCGGCGCCGGACGACGTGGGGGCCGGAGCAGTTTGCGCGGCCACGCGGACGGGGCCGATCAAGGCGACAAGCAAGGGCAGGCACGCGAAGTGCCAAAACGAGCCGGGGGTGGAGCTCATGGCGGGCGAACGTGGCGGTTCGTCGAAAAAGCACAAGGCGCCAAACGACGGGCGGTCGACGCGTCGGGACGCCGCGTGCGGCGCTGGTCGCGCTACGGATAGCCGGTGATCCCGAAGGGCGCGGAGCGGGCGGTGGGATGGGCAGTCACCCACTCCCGTCAACAACTGCCATCGCGGCCGAAATTGGATCCGATCTCGGAGTCGAAATCGGGGCGTTGCATTTCCGCGGGCTGCCGAATGCCGACACGAGTATCACTGGTCGATGCGCGCGCGGGGCGGAGGGAAAAAACGGGACCGCGGGTAGAGGAGTCGGGGAGGTGCGGGAAGCCGTTGGGCTAACGCAGACGAAGGAGGTGGGAACGCCGATCTTCGCTGATTCTACGGGGCGGGAGCGGGCGGAGTTTCACCGCGAGCGCACTTGCATCGATCGGGTAAGTGGCCTACTTGTGGTTCATCGATATGGAAACCGTCACACTTTCGCCCAAATTTCAGGTCGTGATCCCGCAAGCGGTGCGCGAAGCGCTGGGGCTGACGGGCGGGGAAAAACTGCGCGTGATTTCCTATGCTGACCGGGTGGAGTTTATCCCGGTGAAGCCGATGAAGCAGATGCGCGGTTTTTTGCGGGGAATCGATACCACCATCGTGCGGGAGCCCGACCGCCTGTGAGCGATTATAACGTCGTCGATTCATCGGGTTGGCTGGAATATCTTGCGGACAGCAAGAGCGCGGCGTTCTTCGCACCGGCGATCGAGGATACCGAGAACCTGGTGGTGCCGGTCATCACGATCTATGAGGTTTTCAAAAAAGTGCTGCGCGAGCGTGGGGAAAACGAAGCACTCCAAGTGGCCAGTATGATGCAGAGCGGGCAGGTGATCGAAGTAGACTCCGCACTGGCTTTGGATGCGGCGCGCTATCCGCTGCCGTTGGCCGACAGTTTGATCTACGCGACGGCGCTGCGGCACGGGGCCACGCTTTGGACGCAGGACGAGCATTTCAAGGACCTGCCCGGAGTGCGGTATTTGGCGAAGAAGGCGGCGACGAAGTGAGGGGGGGCCCGGGCGAATGAATAGGGATCGGCGCGGTGAATTTCCCTGACTGGTCGGGCGTCAAGGGCCTGACGTGATATCGCCGCTCAGTTCGGAGGGATCGCGGTCGTAGCGGACTATTCGGTGCGATAACCGCGCAGCGTAACCGTTTTGATCACCACCCGGCGCTCGATCAAAATCCTCGATTGGGCAACAGGCCCTCAAGACCTGACGAGATTTGGTCGTGGAACGATTTTATCTTGAGAGGGCCAAATAGTTGCGGATGAGCATGACCGCGATAAACAGAATCGACGAGGCGAAGACCGCGATCGTCAGAACTCTCTCGTCATCGATCTTCAGCAGGTCTGCGACAACCGTGCTGGCGGCAAACAGGGCCCCAAGAATAACTCCTGAAACCACGGCACTCGCTAAATGAAACGGGTGGATACCCGTGGTCAGGTCAACGAATGAGGACAGCGCGCCGAAAACAAATCCCACGCCGAAAGAAGCAGCGGTGCGCACTAGGCGAGTCGACCTGACGTCAGTCGATTGCCGGGCACTGGGTTGGCATTTCTTGCGGGAACGGGGCATCTTTAGCCGAAAAGATATTAGCCGGAACTGCGTTTTATCGCAGTTTTTTGCCCGCCTCGGCGGGAAAGGGGATGACTAAATTTGAGAGGTATATTTCTATTACAAGGCATGCCGAGGGCTCCTGCGCGATTTCGACTTTCGATCAAGGACAACACGACGCGGGAAGGGCTCAAGGGCGAACTCGTCGAGGCGCCGGGATTGTGGGGTGGCGTTGTCGTCGTAAACGACGCGGCTACGGGAGTTCGGTGGCGCGGATTTCGGGGCGAAGTTGATGGAGGTGAGAAATGCGGGCGCAGGGACGCGCCCGCCCACCACGGGCGAGTTGCGAGAGTGAATTGCGGCGATTGGGGCTCGGACGCCGGAGAGGTGTCCCTACCTCGGGGTGGCCGGCGGCAAGTCAGTAGGCGTTGGTGTGGCGCCAGCGGGCGAAGGTGAGGAGGAGGATCTGGACGTCGAGCCAGAGGGACCAGTTTTCGATGTAGTAAATGTCGTGTTGCGCGCGGGCGGTGAGGTCGCTGTCGCCGCGGAGGCCGTTCACCTGGGCCCAGCCGGTCATTCCGGGTTTGACGACGTGGCGCGGGAGGTAATGCGGGATGGCGTGGGCGAGTTGGTCGACGTGGTGCGGGCGTTCGGGGCGCGGGCCGACGAGGCTCATGTCGCCGCGGAGGACGTTCCAATATTGAGGGAGTTCGTCGAGGTTCCAGCGGCGCATGAAGGCGCCGCTGCGGAGGAGGCGGGGGTCATCGCGCGCGGTGCTTTGTTGCGCGGAGTCGGTCGCCGCGGCGTCGGGGTCCATGCTGCGGAGTTTGTAGAGGGTGAAGGAGCGGTGGTCGGCGCCGATGCGGGTCTGGCGAAAAAAGACGGGGCCGCGGGGCGACTCGCGTTTGATGAGGGCGGCGAGGACGAGGACGAACGGGGCGGAGGCGAGGAGGCCGACGGTGGCGCCGAGGAGGTCGACGGTGCGTTTGAGGGCGCGGTTGAAGAGGCGGTTGATGGGGAGTTCGTCGACGCCGAGGACGGGGACGTGGCCGATCGTCTGGAGGCGGAGGCCGCTGAGGAAAATGTCGAAGGCGCCGGGGACGATCTTCCACTCGACGTAGGTGCGTTCGCAGGTCTCGACGACGTGTTGGAGATCGGCGCGGGGGAGATCGAGGCGCGTGATGATGAGAACGTCGGCGGAGGTTTGCGGGAGGAGGGCGGGGAGGGCGGAGAGGTGTGGGAGGGGGAAGGAGGGGAAGGGGGCGGGAGAGGGGGAGAGGGGGAGAGGGGGAGAAGGGGAGAACGGAGGAGACGCGGGCGCGGGAGAAAAGGGCGGGGTGGTGTCGGTAGGGAGAGAAATGATACCGGCGAGGGTGAAGGGGTGGGTGGGGTCGGCGGTGATTTCGGCGGCGAGGGACTGGGCTTCGCGATTCCAACCGAGGAGGACGACGCGTCGGCGGAGGCGCGGGAGAAGCGGGCCGTGGGTGATGATCGCGTAGACGGTGGCGCGCCAAGCCCAGACGAGGGCGACGACGCAGAGGAAGGCGATCACGACGAAGAGGCGCGAGATGGGCGGGTCGAATTTGAGGACGAGAGAAACGCCGAGATAGGCGACGAGCCAGAAGGCGGCGCCTTTGAGGATGGCGTTGAGCGACTGGTAGCGGCGCAGGAGGAGCCGGGTGTCGTAGAGGCCGAATTGGGCGAAGGCACCGACGAGGAGGGCGACGCCGACGAAAAGGAGCGGGAGGTAGCGGTCGAACGTGGCGTCGGGGACGGGGATGAAGAGGCCTTCACCGGAGGAGGGGGCGAGGGGCGAGGCGTAGCGTATCCAGTATCCCAGGGCGAGGCCGGCGAAGGTGACGAGGGTGTCGCCCGCGAGGAGAGTGAGCGGGACGATGGTTTCGCGGAGGGAGTTGGAGGCGGTGCGGGACAAGGAAGGCTGGGAGAAGGACCAAGGACCAAGGTTCAAGGACCAAGGGCGGAGGGCGGTGAATGACTAATGTCTAATGACTAATGGGGGGGCGCGAGGGGGGCGTCGAGGAGTTCGAGGAGGAGCGGGGAGGGCAACCAGCTTTTGGGAGGGAGGGAGGCGGAAGATGGAGAGATAGGGAGAGTGGGAGAGGGGGAAATTTCGCGGACGGGGTAGAGGTCGATGGGGGTGGGGAGGTCGAGGTTGCGCATGAGGACGGGGTAGCCGCGGCGCTCGCGACGGGAGGCTTGCTCGGGGCCCGAGGGGACTTCGCCGAGTTGTGGCGCGAGAGCGGCGACGCGCGGGAGGAGCGATGCGGTGTAGATGGCGGTGGGGAAATTTTTCAGGGAGCGATTGGCGAGGGCGCAGAGGTGGGTGAATTCGGCGGTAGCGCGGGGGCGGAGGGCGGCGAGGGCGGGGGCGCGCCACCAGGGGGAGAAGAGAAAGGCAGGGTCGTTGAGGCACTCGAGGGCGAAGGCGCGGGCGGCTTCGGCGGGGCGGTTTTGGTTGAGGCGGGCGAGGCCGAGGCCGAAGTAGACGCCGCCTTTGTCCGGGACGAGGTGGATGGCTTCGATGAAGTGGCGTTCGGCGGCGGCGGGGTCGGCGACGACGAGGAGCCAGCCGAGGTTGAAGTGGGCGATTTCCTGGTCGGGGTTGAGCGCGAGGGATTCGCGCAGGAGGGCGACGGCTTGGGCGGTGTCGGCGGGGGGGCCGGTGCGGGCGAGGGCGAGCGCGCGGACGTTGAGTTCGGGCGTAGGGTCAGGACGGCCGAGCAAGGCGACGAGGGCGAGGGAGAGGAGCGTGAGGCCGCCAAGGATACGCGCGGCGAGCACTGGCGGGCGGGGCGAGGTGGCGGTAGCGAGGGGCGAGGCGGGAGAGGCCGAGAGCAGGGCGGCGCAGATCGCGACGGCGAAGGCGAAAACGGGGACGTCGAGTTGCCAATCGCCGAGGGCAAAAACGGCGTCGCCGACGAGAGTGATGGCCGCGATGCATGGCGGGGAAAGCCAGGCCGGCGCGGAGGGCGTGTAACCTATTGGGTTACACGAGGCGGAGGGTGAAACAGGGCGAGATGAGCGCTGAGAAGGGGGGGGCGTGTAACCCAATAGGTTACACGAGAGTGGGGGCGTGTGGAGGTGGGCGCGGGTGCTGCGGAGGGTGGCGAGGAGGAAGAGGAGGGCGCAGGCGAGGCCGGGGGCGCCGAAGTCGGCCCAGAGTTGGGCGGGGGTGCTGTGGAGTTGGAGGACGTTTTCGGCGCCGCCGTCGAGGCCGGCGCGGTAACGGGGGTAGACGAGCGGTGTCGTGCCGGGGCCCCAACCGAGCAACGGGCGATCGGAGCCCATGCGGACGGCGGCGGTGAGCATGGCGGTGCGCTGGATGTTGCTGATGTTCGGCGCGGCGGCGGGGTCGGGGCGGGCGAGGAGCGAGCGTGTGCGCGGGTGGGAGAGAATGAGAGCGAAGCCGGCGACGAGGAGGGTGGCGCTCAGGGCGAGTTTGCGGAGGAGAGTGAGCGGGGAAAGGAAGAGGGCGGCGAAGGCGAGGGCGGCGAGGCCGATCATGCCGGCGCGGCTGCCGCTGGAGAGGAAGATGACGAAGGCGGCGGCGGCCGTCGCAGACCAGAGGATACGGGCGGCGCCGCGGGCACGGAGTGCGAGGGCGACGGACCACGGGAGCGCGAGGAGGGCGAGGCCGGCGGTGTAGTTGGAGTGGCCGAGCGGGGCGCCGTTGCGCGACTGGGCGAGGGCGTCGAGCGATCGGCCGGGGACGCCGGGGAGCCAGTGGGCGAGACTCGTGAGAATGATTGCGGCGAAGATGAGGCCGAGGAGGGTGGCGGCGCGCGCGGGACGGTCGGCGCGGGCGGCGAGCGCGTCGTGGGCGACGAAGAAGAGTGCGACGGCGGCGAGCAGCGGGGCGGACCAGAGCAGGCTCGGACCGCGATAGGGGCTCGCGAGGGCGGAGAGGAGAATCGTCGCGACGGAGCCGAGGGCAGTGATGCGCCAGAGCGGCGGTGGGAGGAGGAGCGGGTGTGCGGAATCGAAGGCGCGGACGAGGAGCGCGAGGACGGGGGCGAGGAGTGCACCGGCGTGGGCGAGCGACCACGGCCACGCATACATGCGCGTGGCGCCGGGGTAGGTGAGCGTGATGACGGCGAGACAGGCGAGGCCAACGAGGCCGAGGGCGGACAGAATGAGAGCGTGGCCGCGTGCGATACCCGGGGCGGGCTCGGAAGCGGAGGCGGCGGGGCTCGGCATGGGAGCGGCGATGAGAGCGGCGCGGCGGGGGGTGGGCAAGCTTGGTGCGGGTGTGCGCGGGAACGGGTATGATTGATTCGGGGCTGCCGGGGTGCGGGCTGTTTGGGCCGCGCGGAGGGAGGTTTGAGGCTTGCGGTGGTGCCGGTTGCGGGCGGACTCGGAGGCGTGGCGATGCACACTGGCGAAATGCTACGGTTTCTCCGGCGGAAACTTGATCTGATGATCGAGCACTCCTGGACGCTGGAGTTTGAAGAGCGCTTGAGCGCGCACTGGCCGCCGGTGTTCGACGCGATCAATCCGGCGACGGTGAAGGAGCGCGAGTTGTCGCGGCTCGATGGAGAGTTGGAAAAAGAGTTTAAGGAGGTCGTGCTCAGGGAAGACCAAGGCGAGCTACGGGAAAGTTTGCGGCAGGAATTCGGTCTGAGTCGGCTGACGGCGAAGGCGCTGAAGGCGGCCGATCCGGGGGAGGTTGGGCCCGACGTGATCGTGGTGCTGCCGCGGGTGCCGCGGTGCGCCTTGCCGCGCGAGTGGGTCGGTGGCGCAGACGCGGCCAGTGGCGGGCAGGAGATGGTGAAGGTGACCGCGACGACCGTGCTCGAAATCGCGCAGCTATTTGCAGATGAAACGGAGCGCGAAGTGAGGGTAGCGCGGGAGTGGGCGGGGCGGGCGATATCGGCGAGTGGCGGCTGCCATCCCGATTACGTGCAAAGGGCGCTGATCTCCCACTTGGAATTGGTCGATCTGACGCTGGAACCCAGGACGGGGAAGGTGAGCGTGGTGATCGAAGGCGGGCCGATGTGGGAGATGAAAAGAAAACGTGCTGCGGCGCCGGCGACCGCGAGCGCGACTGAGGCCGAAGGGGCGGCGGCGGATGCGGTGGTGAGCGAAACGCAATTCTGGAATCTAATTGAACGGGCGGCCGAGGCGGCAGACGGCGAGATGCACCTGGTGGGTGTCATGTTGGAGGACTCGCTCGAGCGTTTGGGCGCGGCGAAGCTGATCGGCTTTCAGTGGAAATTGGACCGCTGCATGGCGGCGAGCTACACGTGGGAACTGTGGGCGGTTGCCTATATCATCAACGGCGGTAGTTCCGACGACGGGTTCGAATATTTCCGAGGGTGGTTGATTGCACGCGGACGGAAGTGCTTCGAGGCGGCATTGCGCGAGCCGGAGCGGGCGGCGGACGGGGTGGAGCCGGGAGAGATCTGCGAATGCGAGTCGATCGCCCACGCGGCGCGCGTGGTCTACGAACGCAAGATCGGTGAGCCGATGCCGGAGACGGCCGTCATGCGCACGGCGCGCCCAAGCGGCAAGGATTGGGATGAGGCGGATTTGCGGAAACTGTATCCGCGGCTGACGAAGCGGTTCGGATAGCGGGTGCGCGGCCGAAACACCGGTCGCGATGCGCGCCCGGGCGGGCGACGGATTCGCGACCGAGGGGCGAACGAACTATTTTTTCGCGGCTAGGAAGTGGACGAGGGACGCGAATTCTTCGAGGGAGAGGGCGTTGGCGAGACCTTCGGGCATCATCGACGTGGGGAGGTGTTTGTCTTCCTTTATGTTCGCAGTGAGGACGGTGGAGACGGCGCCGGTCATGTCGCGGAGGACGATTTTTTCGGAGGTGGTTTCGGTGGCGAAACCGGTGCGCACCGAGCCGTCTTTCATGGTGAGCATGACGGTTTGGAAACCTTGGGAGATGGTGTCGCTCGGGCGCAGAATCGCGGTGGCGATCTGGCTCGGATTCATGATGGAGCCGATCTGGCCCATGAACGGTCCGAGCACGGCGCCGCCGGCTTGGAGGGCGTGGCAGGCGACGCAGCCTTGTTGGGTGAAGAGCGCTTCGCCGCGGGCGGGGTTGGGTTTCAGTTTTTCGACGGCGAGGATGATGTCTTCGAGGGCGGTGGTCGCGATGGCGCCTTTCTGTGAGGCGATTTTCGCGAGGTCGACGGTCGGGGCTTTTTCGGTGGGAGCGGCGACGAGGCGGGTGCCGAGTTTGGCGAGGCCGAGACGATGGGAGTCGTTGAGGCGCGCGAGGAAATCGAGCTGCGCGGGAGTGGCGCGGGCGGCTTCGGCTTCGAGGGTGGCGGCGATGCGCGGCGAGGCGGACCACGTGATGGGGGTATAGTAGGGCCCGCGGGTATCGGGGCGGGTGCTCCACCATGTGGTGCCATCAAAGGGCTTCTCTTGCTGGTAGAGGCGGGCGAGCGTCGTGAGAAGTTTCGTGCGCAACGCGGGTGCCATGTCGGGCGTGAGTTTGGCGAGGAGGCCGTCGACGGCGGCGGGCTCGTGGAGGTAGGACAAGGTCCAGAGGGCGAGGTCCTCGTTCTTCGTGCCGATGGCGGCGAGGGAAGCGTCGATGGCGCGCAGACGCGTGAGGGCGTGGGCGGCGAGGTGGGGCACGACGATGGCGGAATTTGGTGTCGCGTGGCGCGGAGCGAAGGAGGCGGTGGGGTTTTTCAACGGCGGGCCGCTCGAGACGAAGAACTCCACGGAGACCTCGGCGCCGCTGCTGGCCGGAGTGCGGGCACGGGCGTCAAACTGCACGGCGCCGGGCGGCACGAGGTAAGTGACGTAGGGTGTGCCCTCGATGATCACGGCGGGGCCGGAAGGGGCGCGTTTATTTTTCTTACCGGCTTTCGCGGCGTCGGCGGCTTCCGGGGCGGGTGCGGCGGCCGCGGCGGCTTCGACGGTGGCGCGACCGGCGATGGGCTTGAGCGTGGAAAGCGCGACGCGGGTGCGATCGGCGAGCGTGAAATAGGCATCGGAGATCGCGAGGCGCGCGGGCTTGGCGGCGTCGGTGGTCGAAGTCAGATGGAGGCGGAGCTCGTTGCCGGGTTTGGTGGAGAGGGTGGCGTTGCTCGTGCGGGTGCCCTTGAGCGTGTCTTTCTGGGTGAAGTCGCCGTCGCCGCCATCGTCGGGTTTGGTGAACGGTTCGGCGATGAGCGCGGCGGCGGCGGCGGGGTTGCCGAGGCGACCGAGCGCGATGGCGGCGGCGGCGCGTTGGCGCGGCGTGCCGGTGCGCAGTGTGTTGGTGAACGGTGCGAGCGGGAGCGCGGAATTTTTCAGGCGCGGCAGGCGGTCGGTGGCGGCGCGAAGGGCGAACTCGCGGAGCGATTCGTCGACGGCGAGGGCGAGAATGGCGGACGGCGACGACTCGAGTTGCGCGTAGGTCATGAGCGCGGCGACGCGCGCGGCGAGGGACGGCGCGGTGGATTTCGCGAGGGCGAGCACGGCGGTTTTGGCGGCGGCGGACTCGGCGGGGCGGGCGAGAATTTCCTGTTGCGCGTAGAAGCGCGTGGTGGCGCTGGCGGAGGCGAGGAGCGTGACGAGATCGGCGAGTTTCGCGGTGGCGAGATCGGGGAAGGCGCGGTGCGTCCAACCTTTCGGCGTAAGGCGCGAGACGTAGCCTTTGCCGGGGTCGCCTTTGAAACCGGCGCCATCCCAGGCGCTGACGAACATCTGGCCGGAGGGATCGACGTCGAGGTCGGTGATTTGAGAAATCTGCGCGAACTCCTCGACCTTTTGCGTGAACGTCGCGCCGTCGGGCGTGAGGCGGTGGAGGTAGATCGCTTTGCGGCCCCAATCGGCCATCAGGGGTTGGTCGTTGTATTTCGCGGGCCACGTGGGCTCGGAGAGGAAAAACGCGCCGACGCCGGAGCCGCCGCCGAGGTCTTCGAGGGCGGGGAGAATTTCCGTGGAGAAATTCTTGAAGAGGCGCGGGTATCCGTAATCTGCGGACTGGATGAGGTGGAGGAAGCGGATGTTCCAGCCGCCGCCGTCGTTGGTGTTGCCGCGGGAGAAGAGATTCAGGAACGGATCGATCGCGACATCGTAGTCGTTGCGAGTGCCGGTGGCGAAGAGCTCGAGTTCGGTGCCGTCGGGGCGGACGCGGGCGATGCCGCCGCCTTGGAGCGTGACCTTGGCGCCGTCGGTGCCGGTGGCGTTGTGAAAGCCAAAATCGCCAACCGCGATATAGATCCAGCCGTCGATGCCCATGCGGATGCCGTTGGTGGAATGGTCGGTGCCGCGGTCGTTGATGGCCTTGGCGACGCAAATGCCCTCGACGAGGATTTTCGCGGGACCGTCGGCGACGCCGTCGCGGTTGGCATCTTCGAGGACGGCGAGGTTCATGCCGGTGGCTTTGCCGTCGGCGCCGTGATGGGTGTGGAGCACGTAAACGCGCGTGCCGACGGCGAGGAGGCCGCGGGCGTTGTCGATGGTGGCGAAGATCGTGTGGGAATCAGCAACGCCGTCGTGATCGCGGTCGATGAGTTTCACGATGCGGCCTTTGCCGGGGCCTTTGCCGAGGGAGCCGTTGAGATCGACGCCGGCGTAGACCTCACCTTGGGCGGAGACGCAGAGGGTCGCGACGCACGGCGTGATGTCGGGGCCGGAGAAGCGGATGAGATCGAGGTCGGCGGGAACGGTGTCGGCGGCGCGGGCCGCGAAAGGTGCGGCGGCGGCGGCGAGCAGCAGGCCGAGGCTGGTGAGGCGGCGACGGAGGCGACGGTGCGGGGAAGGAAGGGCGTGGTGGGACATGCGGAGGACGGGGAGTGGGGAGGAGGCGGGAAGGACGGTTGGGAAGGGCGAAAGTGGCGCAGGAAATCGGCTGCGCACCAGAACGGTGGCGTTCGGGTGGGGCCGGGGACGGTCGCGCGGCGGGGTCAGCGGGCTTGCAGGTAGCCGGTTTGGCCGAAGCGGAAGAGCGGAGAATCGGTGCGGGCGGTGCGGAGGAGGGCGCCGAGGGTTTGCACGCGGTCGGGGTGGCGGGCGGCGAGGTCGGTTGTCTCGGCGGGGTCGGTGGCGAGATTGAACAACGCGAGCTGGCCATCGGGGGCTTTGAGCACCTCGTAGCGCACGACTTTCCAGTCGCCTTGGCGCAGGGCGACGCGGCCGCCGCCCTCGTGAAATTCCCAGTAGAGGTAGTCGTGCTGGGCCTGGCGGCCACGGCCAGTGAGAGTCGGCGCGAGTGAAAGGCCGTCGACGGCGGCGGGAGTGGGCAATCCGGCGAGTTCGGTAAAGGTGGGCAGCCAATCCCAGAAGGCGGAGATGTGCGCCGAGACGGCGCCGCGGGCGACGGTGCCCGGCCAGTGGGCGATCATGGGAACGCGGATACCGCCTTCGTAGAGATCGCGTTTTACGCCACGCAGGCCGCCGCTGCTGTGAAAATACGCGGGATCGGAACCGCCCTCGACGGAGGGACCGTTGTCGGAGGTGAAGACGATGAGTGTGTTTTCGGCGAGACCGAGCCGGCGGACGGTGGCGACGATCTCGCCCACTTGGTCGTCGAGGAGGTTGACCATGGCGGCGTAGGCGGCGTGCGGGTGGGGCTGGGACGCATAGGGTCCCTGGCGGAAGGTCGGGCCGTCATCGATACCCTGATACGGGGTTTCGGGGCCGTATTTGCCGCGGTGGCGGGCGAGGTAGCTCTCCGGAGCGACGAGTTCGGCGTGCGGGATGATGGAGGCGACGAAGCAGAAGAACGGGCGGTCGCGGTTGGCCTCGATGAAGCCGAGCGTCTTTTGGTGGATGAGTGCCGGAGCGTAGTCGCCGTTGCGGCGGTGGGCGTTGCCGGCGAGCGGGACCTTGGTGTCGTTGTCCCAGAGGTGATCCGGGTAGTAGTGGTGGCCGAGGCGCTGACAGTTAAACCCGTAGAATCGATCGAAACCCTGGCGCTGCGGCGTGCCCTCGGAGCCGGGGAAGCCGAGACCCCATTTGCCGAAAACGCCGGTGGCGTAGCCGGCGCGTTGGAGGAGTTTTGCAACGGTGCGGGTGTCGGCGGGCAGCGGATGCTGGCCTTCGGGCTGGACCTCTTTGTTGCCGCGAATGGGCGTGTGGCCGGTGTGCAGGCCGGTGAGCAACGCGGAGCGCGACGGGGCGCACACGGTGGTGCCGCCGTAGTGTTGGGTGAAGCGCATGCCCTCGGCGGCGAGGCGGTCGAGATGGGGCGTCGCGAAGCGTTTTTGGCCGTAGCTGCCGAGGTCGCCGTAGCCGAGATCGTCGGCGAGGATGAAGATGATGTTGGGCGGACGTGCGGTGGTGGCAGCGGCGAGGGTGCCGGGAACGGTGGCGGCGACCAGCGCGAGTAGCGCGGCGGGCAGCAGTCGGTGGAAAAATCGGATCATGGGGCGGTGGCGGCGGGGGCCGGCTCGGTAATAGTGGGAGGACCTTTGAGCCAACCGAGGGACGCGAGGAACTTGTCGGCCTCGATCAGGGTGCGGGTTTTGTAGGGGTCTTTGTTGAAAAAGCTGTGGGCTTGGCCGGCGTAGTAGTGGGTGTCGCAGCGCACGCCGACGGATTTCATCGCGGCTTGGAAACGCTCGAGGGTGGCGACGGGAATGAGGGCGTCGTTGCGACCGAGGAAGACAATGGCGGGCGGATCGTCGGCGGTGACGTTGTGTGCGGGAGAAAATTCTTTCACGCGCTCGCCGACGCGGGCCTGGCCCCAGCCGCCGACGGGGCCGTTGTCGAAGACGGGATTGAACAGCACGAGCGCGCCGGCGCGCGGGGAGATCTTCAGGTCGTCGGCGGGATCGTCTTGTCCCTCGACCATGCCGACGAAGGCGGCGAGGTGTCCGCCGGCGGAGCCGCCACCGGCACCGATGCGGGCGGGGTCGATGCCGAGCTCGGCGGCGTTGGCGCGGACCCAGCGCATGGCGGACTTCGCATCCTGGATGCAGACGAGCGGCGGAGCTTTGTCGGCTTTGTCGAGGAGGCGGTATTCAACTTGCACACACACGAGGCCGCGGGAGGCGAGGTAGGTGGATTGGGTGTTGAATTGCGTGGGGGCGCCGCTGGTCCAGCCGCCGCCGTGGAAGAGCACGAGTGCGGGGCGGCGATCGGTGGGGCGGGCCTCGGGCGGGGCGACGACGAAGAGTTTCAGTTCGTGCGAGCCGACGCGTTTGTAGACGTGGGCGGTGCCGACGGGAGATTCGGCGGCGCGGGTGGCGGGTGCGGACAGGGTGAGGAGGGCGAGGGCGAAAAGGGCGAGGGCGAGGCGGGGGAGGTTGGGCGTCATGGGGTGGGCGGGAGGAAAAGGAAGGCGGGGTGTGGTGGCGGTGCAATGCTGGGAAACGGGGAGGGAAAATGTTAGCGGAGGGAAAGGCGGCCGGAAATTTCGACACCGAGGCAAACCGGAGGAACACAGGGCCACGGAGCCAAACGCCTCGTGTGTGTGCTGCGTCCGCCGGGGTTATTTGAATACGCCGCCGCAGATCGCGCCGAGGACCAGCCAACCGAGGCCGCAGGCGAGCAAAAGCCCGAGACCGAAACGGCGAGTTTGCGGAATAATTGATACTACAGCGGCGATCACCGGGAGGACGATACAGTTGAACAAGAGAAAGGGGACTTGAATCTCGGGTTTCGTGATGATCGCCGGGCTCCATAAGAGTGCGGCGACGACGAAACCGGTGATGAGCGAGCGGTGGCTGCGGGCGGCGGGCGGCGGAGGCGGCTCAACTGGGGGCGGAGACGTGGTGTCCATGGGAGAGGTTTTTGGCGGGGGTGCGGGATTGCTGCCGCGTGGCTTCGAGGCCGTCGCGGTAGAAGAGGTTGTAGGTGTCGAAAGGGATGATGCGGCCGTCGGGGTGGGCGATGTGGATGCAGCTTTTTTTGACGCTGCGGACGTCGAAGTTGTGAGCGTCGAGGAATTGGATGATGAGGACGCGGAAAATGTTTTCGTAGCCGAGGGTGGCGGGGGCTTGCACGAGCGGGAGGCAGCAGAGGAGTTGGCGGAGGGCGGCGGCGCTGCTCGCGGGCGAGTGGTGCGTCGAGAAGAGGTCGAAGACGGCGGCGCGGAGTTCGGGGTCGCGCTCGTAGACGAGGGTGCTGCCTTCGGCGCGGAGGAGGGTGTCGGGCGGAATGAGGCCGGTGAGCGGAGTGACGCGGCCGCCGAGCTTGAGGGCGTAACCCATCGCGAGGCAGTCGGGGTGGCAGGGGACGGGGATGAGGTCGGCGGGGCGGAAGACGGCGGATTGGGCGAGGAGATTGGTGCGGACTTCGGAGAGGGTGAGGCGGTCGCGGGCGGGGTCGAAATTTTCGGCGCGGCCGGCGTGCTGAATGGGCTGGAGCGTGACACCGCGGACGCAGCGCTGCGTGAGGGCGAAGTCGACGATGGCGCCGAGTTCGTCGTCGTTGAGGCCTTTCTTCAACGTGCAGACGAGGGTGGTGGAGAGGTTGAGCGCGTTGAGGCGTTCGAGGGCGCGGTGGCGGATGGGGAGGAGGTCGGCGCCGCGGAGAGCGCGGATCGGGTCGGGGCGGAGCGAATCGAACTGAAGGTAAATCTCGAAGCCGGGCGCGTAGGTGGCGAGGCGTTCGGCGAACGCGGCGTCTTGCGCGATGCGGACGCCGTTGGTGTTTAGCATGAGGTGCTTGATCGGGCGGCGTTTCGCGGCGTCGAGGATGGCGAAGAACTCGGGGTGGATCGTGGGCTCGCCTCCGGAAATCTGGACGATGTCGGGCTCGCCCTCGTTGGCGACGATGGCGTCGAGCATGAACTCGATCTGCGCGAGCGAGCGGTGCGTGGTGCGCTGGGGCGAGGACGCGGCATAGCAGACGGGGCAGGCGAGATTGCAGGCGTCGGTGATCTCCAAAATGGTGAGGCAGGAATGCTGCTCGTGATCGGCGCAGAGACCGCAGTCGTAGGGGCAGCCGTGGAGAATCGGGGTGTTGAAACGGCGCGGCAGCTGACTCGGTTTCAGGAAGCGCCGCGTCTGGTGCCAATAGTCGACATCGGTCGAGATGAGCACGCGTTCGCGACCGTGCTCGGGGCAACGTTTGTCGAGGTAGACGCGTCCGTCCGCGATGATGACCTTGGCCTCGACCTTGCGGAGGCAGTGCGAGCAAAGGGAGTTGGTCAGCTCGGCGTAGAGGTAGGGGCGATCCATGGATGGATTTTCGATTTTAGATTTTCAAATTTCGATTTTCGCCTTCGGTTTCTATTCGTGAGAGGCGAAGGAGAGAAAGGAGTGAGACGGTGAGGCCGAGGAGACTCGCGAGTTGGATGGCGCTGAGGGCGAGGAAGGGTGTTTCGCGGGGCTTGATGAATTCGATGCCGAAGCGGAAGGCGAAGTAGCCGGCGAAGTAGAGACGGAAGCGGGTGCCCGAGGGTAGCGGATACCCGGTGGGGCGCGCGGCGAGGGCAGCATGGAGTGCGACGGCGAGCGTGAGCACGAAGGCGCTTTCGTAGAGCTGTGTGGGATGGCGTCCGAAGCCGTCGCCGAAATCGACGGCCCACGGAAGCGACGTGACGGTGCCATAGGTGCGGTCAGCGAGGCCCGTGAGAAAACAGCCGACGCGACCGAGGGCGGTGCCAACGGCGAGCGGCCAGACGAAGGCATCGCCGGTGGAACGTGTGAGGCCGAGGCGCGCCTTGGCAAGTTCGATACCGGCCCAGCCGCCGAGGAGTCCGCCCACGATGGTTTTGCCGCCGAAGAGCGCCCAAGGATCGGTGTGGAGGAGCGCGGCGTAGTGGTGGGGCGACTCGGCCCACGCGAGGAGTTTGGAGCCGGCCCACGCGCCGAAAATGCAGCCGACGAGGAGCCAAAGATTTTGCTCAAGCGGAAGGGCGAGCTCGCGGGAGGCGCGGCGGGAGCGGAAGTAGAGTCGTGCACCGACGAAGTAACCGACGCCTTCGAAAACGAGGTGCGGGTGGAGACGCAGACCGAAAAAATCGAGGTAGACGGGAAAGGTCATCGCGCCGGGGAAAGTGCAGGGCGCGGGACAGAGGGAGGCAAGCGCGGGGAAAGAGTTGCGGGAGGAAATGGGCGGGGGCAGCGTGCGCGGACTTTGAGAGCGGTTTTTATCGGCCTGGGATTCCTGGTTGCGGCTGCGGCGGTGCTGGTCGGCACGCGGAGCGGTGTCGACGGGCGGACGCGTGCCGAGGCGGACGTCGTCACAGGGGAGGCGGTGAAGGTGGCGCGGAGGGTGGCGGAGCGGACGAACGAAGCGAAAGGCGAGGTGGACGGGGTGGCGGAGGCGTTTGCGAAATGGATGGAGGATTGGCGGGCGGTGGACGCGGGGCGGCGCGCGGAGATGCTGGCCGAAGGTGTCGCGCTGGCGGAGCGGCGGCGGGTTTGGATGAGGGCGCTGATCGTGAACGAGCCGGCGCGGGCGTTGCGCGAGGCGATGGCGGCGGACCTGCGCGCGACGTTGCCGCGGGACGTGCGGTCGCGCGTGGAGGAACGCGTGGAGGTGCGCGGGGATTTTCTAGTGAAGGTGGCGTGTGGGGCGGGCACGGCGGGTGGGCACTGGCGCGGGTATGGCGTGACGGTGGAGGGGCGGGAGTGGCGGGCTTATCCGGCGGCGGAGGCGGCGGGCGCGGCGCGGGCGGGGGTTTCTCAGTTGGGCGCGCTGGTGCGCGGAGTGGCGCTCGACGGGGAGATGGCCGTGGCGGAGGTGCGGGCGGATGCGGTGGCGGCGGACGTGGAGCCGAGTTGGGTGTTTGGGGTGAAGCGGACGCTTTTCTTGAGAATCGATTTTGCGGATGCGGCGGGTCCGGTGAGTCACGACACGACGATCACGGCCGCGACGGCGGCGGTGGGCGATTTTTACGCGGCGATGTCGGCGGGGCGCACGACCTTCACGGCGACGATTTTGCCGGGGGTGTTGCGGGCGGCGAAATCGCGCGCGGCGTATGGCGCGGCGGGTGTGGTCGGCACGACGGAGCTGGGGAACGAGGCGCTGGCGCTCGCGCGGGCTTACGATCGGGCGAACGGCGGCACGGGGCTCTACGATCCGGAGCGCGCGGACCGCTGGGTGGTGATCGCGAACGGCGTGCCGGGATTTTTTTCGGGGTTGGCGAATGTGGGCACGAAGGGAATTTGGTTGAACACACTTTCCCCGGACAGCGCGACGCTGCGGCTCGATCTGGCGCATGAGCTGGGCCACAATCAGGGGCTGAACCACTCCAATCGCTGGCAACCGACGGGGACTTCGCCGCTGACTCCGGGGCGGCACGTGGAATACGGCGACGTGTTCGACGTGATGGGGAACTCGTCGTCGTTTCCGAACGGGCACTTCAATGCGCAGCAGAAATTTTTCATCGGTTATCTGGAAGCCGGTGCGGTGGCGCAGGCGGACCGCACGGCGACGTATCGGATTTTCCGGCACGACCATCGCGATGCGGCGGGCGTGCGGGCGGTAGTGATTCCGTCGCTCGCGGACCGTGACTACTGGGTGGAATATCGGGCGGACGTGGCGTGGTCGGAGCTGCGGACAAATCCGGGAGTGTTGCTGCACTGGGGGCGGGCGCCGGCTTATGCGGGCGGCACGGGCACGTATTTACTGGATACGACGCCGGCGACGCCGGACGACGCGCTCGATGCGCAACTGGGGGTGGGCGCGACGTTCACCGATGCGGCGGCGGGTGTCACGGTGCGGCCGTTGGCGGTGGGCGGTGTGGCGCCGAACGACTATATTGACGTGCGGATCGAGTTTCCGACGGGCGTGAATCCGGCGGCGGGTGCGACGGCGGTGCCGGTCGTGACGCGTGCGCCGGTGATCGCGGGTGTGACGGCGGACGGCGGGGTGCAACTGACGGTCGAGGCGACGGGCGGCGGGCTTATTTACCAGTGGCAAAAAAACGGGGCGGCGATTGCGGGGGCGACGACAGTGACGTTATCGCTGCCGGTGTCGGCGGTCGCGACGTGGGCGGGAGTTTATCGGGTGAACGTGAGCAATGCGCTCGGCAGCGTGGGGTCGGCGGAGTTGGTGCTGGGCGGTGCGCAGCTCACGAATCTCGCGGTGCGGACGACGGTGGGGACGGCCGAACGCGCCTTGATTGCGGGATTTGCGCTGCGCGGCGCGGGCACGAAGCAGCTCTTGGTGCGCGGAGTCGGGCCGGCGCTCGCGGGATTTGGAATTGTCGGGGCAGCGACGGATCCGCGTATCGAGATTTTCGGGGCAGACGGGGGGAGTGTGGCAGCGAACGACGATTGGGCGGTGCCGGCGGGAGGCGGCAACGCGGCGGCGGTAGCGGGCGCGACGGCGGTGCGCGGGGCGTTTCCATTGGGGTCGACCGCGAAGGATGCGGCGCTCGTGGCGACGTTACCGAGCGGGGCCTGGACGGCGCACGTAACCGCGGCGGGCGGAGGCGTGGGGCTGTTGGAACTTTACGACGAACCGGTCTTAAGCGCGTCGCCAACACTGCGGCTGGTGAATCTCTCGGCGCGGGCGGAAGTCGGCGCGGGCGAAAACGTGCTGATCGCGGGATTCACGATCGCGGGGAATTTACCGCGGCGGATGTTGGTGCGCGCGGTGGGGCCGGGACTGGGCGCGTTTGGTGTGCCGGGAGTATTGGGCGACCCAAAGCTGGAGCTGTTTCGCGACGGCGTGCGCGTGGCGGAGAATGACAATTGGGACGCGACGCTGGCACCTACGGCGACGGCGGTCGGGGCATTTGCGTTGGCGAGCGGGAGCCGCGACGCGGCGTTGCTCGTGACCCTGTTGCCGGGCGGCTACACGGCGCAGGTGAGCGGAGTGAACCAGACGACCGGCGCGGCGCTGGTGGAGATTTATGAGGTGCCGTAGGGAGCGGAGTCCCTGCTATCACGAGCAGGGCTACGGGCAGTGTGGCGCGGCGGCTATTTCTTCTGCGGCTCTGGGGCCGGCGGCGTCCAGGTGAGGCGTTGTTTCGCTTGGAGGAGCAAGGGGCGGAGCGCGGCGTAATCGACTTTTTGAACGGAGGTTTTCTTGTCGATCGCGAGCGTGGCGGCGGCGGCGGCGCTTTGGCCGAGGAGCATAAACACGGGCTCCATGCGGATGCTGCCGAAGGCGATGTGCGACGACGAGATGGCGACGGGGACGAGGAGGTTGGCGCATTCGCGTTCGCGGGGGACGAGCGCGCGGTAGGAAACTGGATACGGCTGGGGCGTGGGTTTCTCGACGTTGCCTTCGGCCATGACGACGCCTTTGACGACGACGCGCGAGGTGTGGTGGGAATCCATGGTGTAGCTGCCGAGGCCGACGCTGTCCTCGGCGACGATCTTACCTTTGCAGTTGTGCTCGGTCATCACGTAGTCGGAGACCATGCGGCGGCCTTCGCGCACGTAGAGCTCGTGGGGCCAGCCGGCGGTCTCTTCGAATTGGTCGCGCGGGAGACCGAAGGTTTTCACGTGGTTGCGGAGTTTTTCCGGGACGGCGGAGTCGTGGGCGAGGAACCACATGTAGCCTTGTTGGTAGGTAACGTGGGCCTGGAAGATTTTTTCGCGCTCGGCGTAGTCGGCTTCAGGCCAGCGGGCGCTGCCGCCGATGAAGTCGGTGGAGACGGGGCCGGCGTTGTTGCAGTCGCCGAGGTTGAGTTTCAGCGGGCCATGGCGGTAGGTCCAATCCCAGACGAAATCGGCGGGGGCGGAGGTGAGGTAGCGTTCGAGGAGCGCGTAGTCGTCGCGGCGGTAACCGGCGGGTTGCGGGAATGGGCGGCCGGCGGCGGCGGTGGTGAGCCACATGCGGAAATTGTAGGCTTGGACCAGTTTGTCGCCGGAGCCTTCGGGGCGCGGAGGTTCGGCGGAGATACCGGGGAGAAGGCCGCTCGCGGGGTTGCCGGGAGTGCGGTAGGGATCTACGGGGAAACGGAACTGATGTTTGTCGGCGATAAAGTAGCCGTTGAAGGCTTCGCCATAGGCGGCGTTGCCCTCGCGTCCCACATGATAGGATACGCCGGCGCGGGCGAGGAGATCGCCCTCGTAGGTGGCATCGATGAAGACTTGGGCTTCGATGCGGTCGCCGTTTTCGAAGACGAGGGCGCGGATGCGGTTGGCGTCTTTTTCGACGCGGGCGAGGCGGCGTTCGAACCACACGGGGACGCCGGCTTCGGCGAGCATGGCGCGCATGGTGGTCTCGGCATCGGCGGCGCGGAAGCCGCTCCACTTGCCCATGCGGTTGAGGAATTCCTCGGCCATGCCGCCGATGGATTCTTTTTTGCCGAGGTCGACGGCGGTGAGGCCCGCGGCCGTGAGACCGCCGACGTGACGACGGAAGACGGCGAGCGCGGAGGTTTTGCCGAGGCGGCGGGCTTGCACGGCGGCGCCGACGCCACCGGGCGTGCCGCCGTAGACGCAGATGTCGACGCGGAGGGTTTGGGGCGAGGGGTTGGCGGGAAGCGGATAGTAGTGGCGCAGGCCGGGGTTCGGCGTGGTGGGGGCGAGGGCCGCGGGGGCGGCGGCGCCGAGGAGTGCGGCGGGTGCGGCGAAGGCGCAGAGGAGAGTGAGCAGCTTGGGCAGGGTTTTCATGAAAGTGTGAGAAGGGGAGAGTTTATGGGAACGTGCCTTGAAAGACAGACTCAAACCCACGGGCGAGACGCCCGTGCTACGTTCCGGAAAAGTCCAGAGATCAACCGACGCTGGTATCAGAGGTCTTCGACGCGGGCTTTTTTCTTGCCGGATTTTTTGCCGGCGCCGCGTTTGGTGGTGGCGTTGCGCTCGGCGGCTTCGGCGGTGACGGATTTCATGTAGGCTTCGCGGGCGGCCGGATCGTGGCGGTCGCGGAAGACGGCGAGCATCGGGTCGCGCGTGGCGACCATCCAGGCTTCGAGCCGGGCGGTGAGCGCGTCGCGTTGGGCGCGGTGCGCGGGGAGCGCGATGAGGTTGTGAAGAGCGGCGGGGTCGGCGGCGTAGTTGTAGAGTTCTTCGGGGACGCGGTGCTCGAAGAGGTCGAGGCGCGCGGCGACGGCGGGATCGGTTTTCGCGAGGGCGACCATGCGGCGGTAGGTGACGGTGCCTTTGGTGGCGGTGGCCATGACGCGGGTGCCGTTGGACCACGGGTTGAATAGGTAGGCGTAGTCCTTGGTGATGAGGGTGCGCATGGGGTGGCGATGGCCGCCGGAGTTCTCGTTGTATTCGGCGACCACGAAATCGCGGCCGGTCTGCGTCTCGCCGCGGAGGACGGGCGCGAAGCTGCGGCCGTCGAAGCCGGCGGGGGCAGGGATGCCGGTGATCTCGAGGAGCGTAGGCAGGAGATCGACGGCGGAGACGAGATGGTGGTCGTCGACCGTGGCGGGTTTCGTGACGCCGGGCCAGCGGACCATGAGCGGCGTGCGTGTGCTGTGGAAATAGAGCTGCGTCTTGGCGAAGGGCAGGGGCATGCCGTGATCGGAGAGGAAAATGATGAGCGTGCGGGCGTCTTCGCCGGACTCGGCGAGCGCGCGGAAAATGGCGCCGAGGGAATCGTCGCCGCGGCGGACGGTGGAGTAATAGAGCGCGAGCTCTTCGCGGATTTTGGGGTCGTCGGGGAGAAAAGCGGGGACGGTGATTTCGGCGGCGGTGTAGACGCGGCTCGGTTTGTTCACCTCGGGTTTGCCGTCCTCGTTGTAGAACGGTTTGTGGGGATCCGAGATGTTGAGGTTAAAACAGAACGGTTTGCCGGCTTGTTTGGCGCGGGCGATGCCGTGCTTGGTCGAGAGGTAGTAGGACTCGGGATTTTTCGGATGGGCGGCAGTGCCGTCGGGAAGCGTGTCGAGAATGAGATCCCAACCGGGGTAGGGCGTGTAGGGCGTGGAGTGGGAAACTTTGCCACGGATGCCGGTGAAGTAGCCGGCGGCTTTCATGAGATCGGCCATGACGGGATAGCCGGGGTCGCGAATCTCGTAAAAGCCCTCGACGCGGTTGTTGTGCGGATAGCGGCCGGAAAACATCACGTTGCGGGATGGCATGCAGTTGCCGACCTGCACGAAGGCGTGGGCGAAGCGCAGACTCTGCGACGCGAGGCGGTCCATGTGCGGCGTGAGATCGCGGGGCTTCGCACCGTAGACGCCGACGGAATCGCAGCTCATGTCGTCGGTCGTGATGATGAGGACGTTGAGGCGTGCGGCGGCGGCGGCGTAGGCCGGGGCGGCGAGCGCGACGAGGGCGAAGAGGTAGACGGGGAATCGGAGGAGGCGGGGGAGCGTGGGCATGGGGTGGGCGGCGGAGGTAGTCAGAAAAATGGGGGCAGAAAAATATCGGAGGAGGCGGAGGTAGACGAAGGAGAGGGGCGGATGAGAAAGCTTGGTCCGGATAGCTCTTGGCCTGATCCGTCCAAGGCAGGAGTCACAGAGCACACTGAGCGCGGACTCAGAGGTCACGGAGTCAAACCCCTTGTCGGGGCAGGGGCTTGGGGTGGGCTTTGTGGCCAAATTTTGGTTAACGTGAGTATGCGTTATCTGAGGCTACGGGAGGGGGCGATGGGAGCGGGAAGATTAGCGTGCAGGGGCCAGCAGGCCGCGGCGGGTGAGCCACTCGGCGGCTCGTTGGGGCCACGAGGTGACGGGCTGCTCGGCGACGGGGCGGAGGCCGTAGCCGTGGCCGCCGATGTCGTAGACGTGGACTTCGGCGGAGCCGCCGACTTTTTTCAATTCGGCGGCGAGGAGCAGGGCGTTTTGGACGGGCACGCCGTCGTCGAATGCGTGGACGAAAAACATGGGCGGGGCGTCTTTCGTGATCGCGAGACCGGGCGGCAGCGTGAGGGCGGTCTGGCCGCGCTGGACAAAATAGGCGGTGTAAATGAGCAGCGCGAAATCGGGACGGCAGGAGGTCTGGTCAGCGGCGTCGAGGGCGGCGTAGCGGCGGTCGTCGAGGAGCAGAGCGGTATAGCCGGCGGTGGCGCCGCCGGCGCTGAAGCCGAGAATGCCGATGCGCTGCGGATCGAGGCCCCACTCGCGGGCGCGGCTGCGGACGAGACTCATGGCGCGCTGCGCGTCTTGCACGGGGGCGAGCCACGGTTGGGTGCGGTCGCGGGCGGGGACGCGGTATTTGAGCACGATGCCGGTGACGCCGAGGGTGTTGAGCCACGCGGCGACTTCGGTGCCTTCGAGGTCGTAGGCGAGAATGCTGAAACCGCCGCCGGGGCAGATGACGACGGCGGCGCCGGTGTCTTTTTCTTTCGCGGGGCGATAGACGGCGAGTTGGGGCGTGGTGACGTTACCCAGTTTGATGATACGGCGGCCGCCGATGAGTTTGTCGGTGTCTTTGGTCTGATCGGCCTCGGGCGGGAGGGTTTTCGTTTCGCCGGGAGCGGGGCCGGGCCAGACATCGAGCACGAGCGGTGTGGGGGCGGCGAAGAGCGGGGCGGCGAGGAGGACGAAGAGAGCGGGAAGAGTTTTGGGAGACATGGTGGCGGAGGAAAGTTGGAGGCGTAGCGGACGGACGGCGAGAACGGTGAGTCAGGGCACGGAGGTGAGGTGGGCGGGTTTGGTGCGGGCTTCTTTCAGGGGACGGGCTTGATCGTGGTGGGGATTGGGGCCGGGGATTTCGGCGCCCACGGAGCGGAGCCACGTGCGCAGAGTGGTTTGGAGTTGGCGGGCGCGGGCAGGCTCGGTGGCGGCGAGGTCGTGGGCTTCGGAAAGATCCGTGCGGAGGTTGAACAGCTCGACGCGAGCGCCGGGGCGGTAGCGGCCGGTGGCATCGACGGAGTCGCCGAAGTAGTCGATGAGTTTCCAGTCGCCATCGCGAATGACGGCGCACGGCGTGGCGCCCCAGCGAAGTTCGTAGAACGGTAGGTGCCAGAAAAGTGGATGCGCGGGGACGGAGCCGCCGCGGAGGAGCGAGAGCAGGTTGGTGCCGTCGAGCGGGTGATCGGCCGGGGGACGCGCGGCGGCGAGGGCGAGCAAGGTAGGCGCCCAATCGACGACGTGAATCGGAGTCGCGGATACCGTGGCGGGGGCGATCACGCCGGGCCAGCGCACGAGACAGGGGACACGAATGCCGCCCTCGTAGGGGGAGCCCTTGCCGGCGCGGAGCGGGGCGTTGCGAAATTCTTCGGTGGCGACGGTGAGCTGGGTCGCGGTGCCGGGGCCTTCGGTGAAGGGTTTGATGTCGTAGATTTGGTGGACGCCGCCGTTGTCGGTGAGGAAGACGACAACGGTGCGTTCGCGGAGGCGCAGATCGTCGACGGCGGCGAGGAGGCGGCCGATGGAGTTATCGAGATGCTCGATCGCGGCGAGGTAGGTGGCGTTGTGGAGGCCGGTGGCGGGCGCGCCGCGGGCGAGGTGTTGGGCGACGAGGGCGGGCGGGGCGGAGACTTTGCCGTGAACGGTGTGGTGCGAGAGGTAGAAGAACCACGGGCGGTCGCGGTGCGCGCGCATGAAGGTGATCGCGTGGTCGGTGAGGTAGTCGACGTGTTTGTCACCTTCGTTTTGGGAACCGGGGCCCGGCGGCGCGACGAAATCGAAACCGTAGTGGACGGCGGCGGCGGGCTTCAGAGCGATGTAGTTGCCGTCGGCATTCGTGGTGAGGTGCCATTTGCCGGCCATGCCGGTGAAGTAACCGGCGGCGCGGAGGGCCTTTGGAAACGTGAAAGTTTCGCGGGGGAGTTGCTCGGCGCAGGCGGGCTCGCGCACGGGAGCCCACGGCGTGCCATACCACGGGATGACGTGCCAGAGACGGTTGCGGGCGGTGTGTTGTCCGGTCAGCAGGGCGGCGCGCGTGGGTGTGCACTGCGGCATCACATAGGCGTCGGTAAAGCGGGCGCCGTCGGCAGCGAGACGGTCGAGGTGCGGCGTGGGGACGAGTTTGTTGCCGTAGCTGCCGAGGGTGGGCCAGCCCTGGTCGTCGGTGAGGATGAAGAGGATGTTGGGCGGAGGCGGTTGGGCGGCGAAGGCGAGGGGCGCGCAGGCAAACAAGGCGAGGGCGACGAGGCGCAGGGGAAACATGGGGCGTAGTTGAATGGTTGTGACGCGGGGCTCAGGGCGGCAGACACCACGCCATGCGGCGGGCGAAGTCGCGTTGGAAATCGGGGCGCCAACGGCTCACGGTAGTGCGTGGATCGAAGTCGGGGCGGGCGGGGAGATCGCGATACCAACCGTCGGGCGCGAGGGCGTATTGGCCGCCCCAACCGGGTTTGGTCGGGTCGGCGGGATCGTTGCCGCCGAGCGGGAGGAAGAAAAACCACGAGGGCGTGTCGCCCTCTTTGAGGCAGGCGTGGGGATTGGGCGCGGTCCAGGTCTTCGTGGGATAGAGCGCGCCGAGTGGGCCGGTGCTGCGGATGTGGCGGTCGATCCACGCCCGGCTCGTGAGGGATTCGTCGCCGGTGAGATACATGCCGCGGTAGGTGCCCTCGCGTTTGTCGCGGCCGGCGGGTCGGGTGGCGAGGAGGTAGCGGAGGCTGGGAAACTCGGTGCGTATCCAATCGGCAATGCCGTCCTGATCGTTGATGTCGTAGACGCGGAAGAGAGTGGTGAAGGCGGCGAGGCCGGCGGGGCCGCGGTCCTGTTTCACGCGCCAGAGGGCTTGGGCAAGATCGGTCTGGCCGCCCCAGATGGTGATGTTCAGCGGGCGCGCGGGAGTGCCGGCGTCGATGCGGGCGATGAGCGCACGGGAGCCGGCGGTGTCGTGAGTGGCGCCGATGGCAGGGCGGCCGCGTAACGGATTTCCGGAGACGATGCGGGCGCGGAGTTCGTCGGCGGTGGGCCAGCCGGCGGCGTGGCGCGCGAGGTTCGGCAGGACTTGGCCGTAGGCGTCGACGATCTGGCGGATAAGGTCGGGGCGGGTGAGCGGTTGTTTGAGTTCGCCGGGGGTGCCGGCGGCGCTGGCGAGGAGGAGTTCGAGGTCGAATTCGTTGGCGTAGACCATGAGGCGCACGAGCGACTGCTGGTCATCGGGATCGCCGCCGATGTCGGTGAGGACGGCGAGGCGGGGGCGTTCGGCGGCGGCGAGCGACGAGGCGAAAAGGAGAAGGCAGAACGTGCGCAGGAATCGCGACATGGGAGGGAACGGGGTGACGATCGGGCGATCTTCCGGACCGGATGCGCGGACAGCGAGCCGGAAGGCGGGTGACAATCCGCGCGTGGGGGCGGAACGGTCAGCGCGGCAGGCCGCCGACTTCGGATTCGTAGTCGATGATTTTGCCGCGGCCGGTGCGGGCTTCTTCGAGGAGGCGGAGGTCGGTGGCGTCGCGGTCCCAGGGACGGGCGCCGACTTGGGCGAGAACCCACGATTGAATTTCGGCGGCGGGGCGCGCGGTCAGGCGCGGCGGCCAGAGCGGGGGCGTGGCCAGCAAACGCAGAGCGGCGCCGACCTCGTGGGCGACGAGGCCCTTCTCCCGATCGCGGCGCATGACGGAGACGGGCAATGCGGAGCCGCGCGCGTCGAAAAACAGGTTGTCGTTCAAATGCACATCGGCGGGGCCCATGGATTCGAGGAACGCGATCGAGGCGGCGGTGCTCGGGCCTTGGCGCGCGACGTTGCCGACGATGACCATGGCGCCGCGCTCGAACGCGTGGCCCGTCCATTCGCCGGGGTTGAGCGCGAACTGCATCACGCGGCGGCCGGGATTGTGGATGAGGTTGTTCACGACGGCCCCGCGAGCGCCGCCCTTGAAGAAGGGGTTTCGGTCGTCGTTGCTGATGTAGAGATTGGCGTAAATGAGAATGTCGCTCGCGTTATCGTGGATGAGGGAGCCCTTCGAGTGCGAGCCCTTGGCGTGGGTGGAATTGTTCAGGCCCTCGCCAATGAGGCAGTGGCTGAATGTGATGCGGTGGGACGTGTTCTTGCGCCACTCGGCGGGGGTGGTGCCGTCGAAACGCGGGCCCGAGGCGCTGAGATTTTCGTCGGTGGCCCACGTGAGCGAGCAGCGGTCGACGATCACGTCGTGCGCGCCGCCGCCGGTGGCGAGGCCGTCGACTTCCCAGCCGCTCTTCGCGGCGCGGGTGCCGGCGCCGGGACGGATGCGGAGGTGGCGCACGATCACGTCGTGCGTGGTGATGCTCAGGCCGCCATTCGTGAGCGTGATGCCGGGACTCGGGGCGGTCTCGCCGGCGAGGGTGACGAAGGGCTTCGTGACGCGGAGGGATTTTTCGCGGAGGTCGATAATGCCGGCGACGGAGAACTCGATGACGCGCGGGCCCTCGGCGGCGAGCGCTTCGGCGAGGGAGCCGGGGCCGGTCGCGGCGAGCGTGGTGACGCGGAGGACTTTGCCGCCGGTGCCGCCGCGGGTCTCGGTCCAGCCGGGAGGCGTGGCCCACGCGGGCACTGGAGGCGGCGCGGCGAGCGTGACGGTGGCGGCGAGAGCGGTGAGGAGGCTGGCGAACAGTGAAGTGCGGAGAAGGCGGGACATGAGAAAAGTGGGGCGTGGCGGTGCGACTAGCGGGGTGTGGTTTTTAAGAGGAGGGCGGCGTCGGCCCAACCGGCGGGGCGGCGTAGCGTGGCGGCGGAGCGGGCGGGTGGAAGCGGGGCGACGGCGAGACGCTCGCCGGTCATGGGATTAAACCACTCGCCCGAGACGACGGGCGGAAGCGCGCTGAGGTCGAGGACGATTTCCGGGTTGTCGGGGAGATAAGCGACGAGCAGATCGCCGGCGGCGCTGCGTGAGGCGACCATCTTGCGCGGGTGTTCGGCGGCCTGGTTTTTCACGAGATCGGGCGCGGGCTCGAGTTGCCACCACGAGGAGCCGGCGAAGAAATCGCGGAGATGCGTCATGTGCGTGGCGCTGGGCCAGAGAACGGCTTTGCGCCAGTGGTCGTAGGCGGCGGGGTTGTTTTGAAAACCCCAGATGCCGCCGGCACCGCCGGGGACTTTGGGCGGAATGTCGCCGGCGCCGTAAGTGTAGCCGCGCGCGCCGGAGAGCCAGGTGATCCAGCCGAGCTTGCGCACGTCCATGCCGCGCCACGCGGGGCCGTCGTCGTGGCCCCGGCCGTCATACATAGCTTCGAGATTGATGACGGGCTTCACGGGCGGGCGTTGCCACAACTCGAGGGTCCACTCGCGGGCGCCCTGATAGGCGAGGGCCACGTTGCCGCTGCGATGGCCGGACTGGAGACCGGTGAAATCGGCGTAGGGGGCGTCGTGGTAGCGCTTGATGGTCTCGTAGTGGGTTCCCGGATGCTGGGTGACGAGGTGGGTGGTGAGCGCGCGGAGGCGGGTGCCGGCCTCGTCGTTTTGAGCGTCGTAGCGCTGATCCATGCTGGGCGAGAACGCGACCATGTGACTGGCGTAACGGCCGGCCACGTAGCGGGCGAAAGCGGGCGGGCGCTGCTGGGCGCCGAAACCGGAGGGCGAGCTGCCGAGACCGACGAGGAGGACGAGGAGGCCGCGGTCGTTGGCGTAGGCGAGCTTCTCGTCGAGGGCGCGCCAGAAAGGGGCGTTGGGCGTGCCGTCGGCGAGGAAAGGCGCGTGGCCGCCGGGCGGGTTTTTCGTGCTGTTGGGCGCGACGGTGCCGGTGGTCACGATATGGAGGACGGAGAAACGCTGGCGCGCGCGCGTATCCACATATTCCTGCCACTCGGCGGCGGTGGATTTCCAGGCGACGTTCCACGCGGTGTCGCCCAGCCAAAGAAACGGCGTGCCATCGGCGTGGACGAGGTAGCGGTGGTTCGCGCTCACCCGGAGATCGCCGTGGCGGTAGAAGGCGTTGTCGCCGGTGTAAGCGGCTACGCGAACCTCGCCGGTTTGGCCGTGCAGGCCGGCATCGGAGGGATCGCTGCAGGTGGTCCGCCAGCGCCAGACACCGGCGGCGGGAAACGCGGCGCGAAAACGGAAGCCGCGGTCGCCATCCCAGAAGGCGGGCACTTGAAACGTGGCGCCGGTCGGGCCGGTGAAGAGCACATCGACCTCGAGCGCGGAGGAGGGTGTCGGTGACGACTTTTGCGGAGTGAGCGAGCCTTCCCAGCGCTGCCACAGGCCGGCGGTGGCGGTGCGATCGGCGGGCGGCGAGGCGGTTTGGCAACCCGCGGCGACGAATCCGCAGGCGAGCAGGAGCGCGACGAGGCGGAGCGAGAGAGGAGACGAGACGAGGCGAGACGGCGTCATGGTTTCGTGGAGACCGTGACCGACTTGAGCGAGGGGAGGACGACGGCGACGTCGTTGGGCTGGGCGGGGCCGGGGGTGCTGCGGCCTTCGGCGACAATGCGATGGAGAAGTGCGGCGAGGCGCGTGGCTTCGGCGCGGTGGGTAGCGATGAGGTTGGTCGTCTCCGCGGGATCGGCGCGGAGATCGTAGAGCTGGGCGTCGGGCAGGCCTTGGCTGCGGGCGTCGGCGTCGCCGGGTTTGCCGTAGCCGCCGGAGCCGCCGCCAAAGATGAGTTTGTAGTGACCCTCACGGATCGAGAACTGGCCTCGAATGCTGTGATGCACGAGGGCGGGGCGCGCGAGGGACGGCGCGTTGCCGCGGAGCGCGGGGAGAAAACTCACGCTGTCGGGCGCGGCGGTGGCGGGGAGCCGCACGCCGAGGAGGTCGGCGGTCGTGGCGAAAAAATCGCCGTGGCCGATCAGCGCGGCGTGGCGCGTGCCTGGAGCGACGTGGCCGGGCCAGCGCACGAAAAACGGCACGCGGTGGCCGCCTTCCCAGCCGTCGGCTTTGTAGCCGCGATACTGGGCGCTGGCAAAGTGGCCGGCGGCCTCGAGTTTTTCCACGCCGGCTTGGACGGCGCAGCCGTTGTCGCTGGTGAAAACAACGAGCGTGTCATCGGCGAGGCCGTGGCGGTCGAGAGCGGCGAGGATCTGGCCGACGGTGGCGTCGGTCTGCATCACAAAATCCCCGTAAGCGCCGAGGGGGCTTTTGCCCTGCCATGCGGGGGCGGGCAGAATCGGCGTGTGCGGCGACGTGAGGGCGACGTAGAGGAAAAAGGGGCGGCCGGATTTCGCGGCGGCGGCGTGAGCGCCAAGATAGTTGACGGCGCGTTGGGTGAGGCGCGGGAGCATTTCGACCGGGGGAAGCATTTCGATCACACGGTCGCCCTCGATGAGGGAGGCCATGGTGCGGGCGTTGGAGCAGCCCCAGAAATAGTCGAAGCCGCGCGTGGTAGGGCCGCCGACGATACGCGAGCCGAGGGGCGGGCCGGCGTCGCCCATCGTGCGCTTGGTGCCGGCAGACACAGGCGGCGCGGGGTCGGCGAGGAAGCCGAGGTGCCACTTTCCGAGGCACGCGGTGGCGTAGCCCTGCTGGCGGAGAAGCGCGGGCAAGGTCAGGCGGTCGGAGGAGATGAGCGGCTCGTCACTGCCGCCGTCGAAGACGCCTTTTTGCAGGCGCGTGCGCCAGGCGTAGCGGCCGGTGAGCAGGCCATAGCGCGTGGGCGTGCAGACGCTCGCGCCGCTATGCGCATCGGTAAACGTCATGCCCTGCGCGGCGAGGCGGTCGAGGTGCGGCGTGGGAATTTTTCCGCGCGACGGGTTGAGGGCCGACACGTCGCCGGTGCCGAGGTCGTCGGCGAGGATGTAGAGGATGTTGGGTTTGGTGGCGGTGGCGGCGGCGTTGGCTGGAGTGGCGACGGACAGCCACGCGAGGGCGGTGAGCAGGAGGGCGGCGAGAGTGCGGAGTGGAAAGAGAATGGGCATGGGATCGGTGTAGAGCGGGCGGTCCCGCCTCTCACGAGGCGGGCTACCACGGGTGGGCGGGGCTCAGAAGCGGCCGCGGATGCCGACGGTCCAAGCGGCGCCGTAGCGGTTGACGACGCGCATGAGGTCGGGGGTGTTGGAGTAGGTTTCGATGGGCGAGTTCAGGATGTTGCGGCCGCTGACGGTGAGTTCGTAGGTGCGGTTGAAACGGTAGCCGCCGCTGAAATCGAACATGATGCGCTCATACTGCCAGATCTCTTCGCCCTGGGCATTGGTGGTGTTGTAGCGCGGGGCGGACCAGGTGCTGCGGAGCTGGGCGTTGAACTGGTGGTTGCCGTAGCGGATGCCGCCGTTGGCGGATTTTGGCACGTGGGTCTCGATACGTTCGCTGGCGGCGGTGCGCGTGACGGAGCCGAAAATACTGAAGCCGCGCAGGGCCTTGGGGAGAAACACGAGTTGCTGGCTGTATTCCAACTCGACGCCGTCGAGGTCGATGGTGCCGGGGGCGTTGACGGGGCGGAGGAAGGTGAAGGCGGAATACTCGGGATCGTCGCCGTAGCCGGCTTCGGCGGCGCTGACGGGGGCGGTGCCCGCGCCCATGTTTTTCACGGAGAGACGGAAGGCGGAGAGGCTGAGCGTGCCGGCGGGCTCGAGGTAATACTGCACGCTGGCGAAGACCTTGTCGGAGGTCTCCGGTTTCAGATCGGGGTTGGGCACGCGGATGGTTTGGTTGGGTTCGTCGATGGTGATGACGCCGGCGACGTTGCCGTAGCCGGGGCGGCTGATCGACTGGCTGGCGGCAACCTGGAGGTGGAGGTTGCGAGTGAAGGCGTATTTCGCGCCGCCGCTGAAGAATGTGTTCGAGTAGCCGCCCTCGCGCTCCTCGCGTTTGCCGTAGCGGTATTGGTAGTCGGTGAAGGGAATCGTGTTGGCGGTGAAGCCGGCGGCGCGCACTTGGGCGGGCGGGATGAGGTCGGCGGTTTTGCCGATGGTGGTGGTGCGCTCATGGCGCACGCCGAGATTGAGGCGGATCGCGCGCCAGCGGGTGTTGCCCTCGACGTAGCCGGCGTCGATCTGCTCCTTCACGGAGCGCGAGCTGTAGTTTTCGTTGATGTGATTCGGGATCAGGTTGGGCGTGAAGTGGGACGGGTTGGCTTTGAAGAGATCGAAGGTCGCGTAGGGGTCCGTCATGGGAATTCCGAGACGCACGATGTTGCCGCCGGTCTTGGCATCGTAGGGCAGCAGATTCGTGGTCGGGAGGATCGTGGTGGGCGCAACCATCGAGCCGGCGGCGCCGACGTAGGTGTATTGGAGCGCGCCGTTTTTCTCGAGGTCGTAGACGGAGAGTTTGGTTTTAACGCCGGTGAGGAACTGCACGGGCAGGCCGGCGATCGTGACGGATTTCTTCGCATCGAGGTAGCCGACCCACACTTGGTGGCGGGAGGATTGGGGCGTGGCGGCGACGTTGTTGGTGAAGGCGTCGGTGCGGTTGTAGTTCGCGGCGTCGTTCCACGGGAGGCCGGAGGTCTGGGTGAGGTTCCAATCACTGGAGGTGGGGCTGCTGCGGCGCGCGGTGAAGCCGATGCGCGAGAGGCGATGGGTGACGGCCTGGAAGTAGCCCTCGGTCATCTGCTCGTAAGCGGTGCGGCTGCGGGAGTAGCCGCCGCCGAGGGTGAGGTTCAGATCGCCGCGCTTGTATTCGAGCTTCGGGATGTAGGTGACCGTCGTATTCACTTTGTTGCGTCGGCTGGTGGTGTATTGGACGCGGGTGTTGGCGTTGGCGGTGGGCAGAGCGGTGAGCGATGTGACGGTGGAATCCGCGGTCACCTGCGGGGCGCTCACGAAGAACGCGGTTTGGCGGAGGTTGGTGCCATCGTCGAAATTCGAAGCCGAGGTGCGCAGGGAGACAGAGAGGTTGGGCGAGAATTTGTAATCGGTCGTGAGGGCGAGGGAGCTGCGGTTGGAGAGCTTCGGTGCGTCGCGGAAGGAGATCTGCGTGAGCACGGGGCCGCGGCCGGCGAGGTTGTGCGTGTAGGCGTGCGTGACGCCGGCTTGCTCGGTGCCGACGGTATTGCCGGCGAGGCTGAGCTGGACGCCGAAGCGGCCCTTGAAGGCGTCGGCATAGGAGAACACGAAGCCGGGGCGGATCTTGTAATAGCTGTCGTTGTAGGGCCCGGGGGTCTTGCGAACATCCCACGAGTAGGCGTTGCCGGTGAGGGTGACCTGGGCGGTGACCTCGCGGTTTTTGCGGTCGAAGGCGCTGCGGCTGCGGAGATTGATGCGGCCGGCGGGAGCGTCGGCATCCATGCTGGCGGTGGTGGTCTTGTTGATCTCGATGGACTCGACGCCGTTGATCGAGGCCTGCTCGAACTCGAACTGGCGCGAAGCATCGCCGAAGCTCGCGGAGGGCGCGCTGGCCATCGACATGCCGTCCACACTCACGCCGGTGTAGGTGGGGCTGAGGCCGCCGATGCGCGCGGTGCGGGCGTCGGAATCGACGTAGTCCATGACGACGCCGGGAAGATATTTGATGAACTCGCCGATGTTGCCGCCCGTGACGTCGCCGAAATTATCCGACGCGACGACGCTCTTCATGTTGAGCGCGGCGCGCTGCTCCATGATGGCCTTGGCGTTGCCCTCGCGTTCGGCGGAGACGCTGAATTCGGCGAGTTTGAGGGGTCCTGCGGTGGGGCTGGAGCCGGCGGCGGGTGGGGTGGCGGAGCCGAAGACGGCGCCTTTCAAATCGAAATCGCGGACGGCGGTTTGGCTGGCGCCGACGCGGAACACGGCGGACGCGGGCTCGTAGCCGGTGTAGGTGACGCGCAGGGTGACGTCGCCGGCGGGGACGTTGGAAAATGAATACGAGCCGTCGTCGGCGGAGTAGGTCACGAGGTTCGTGCCCTCGACCTGAATCTCGGCGTTGCGGACGTATTCCTGCGTGGCGGGATTGAAGATGCGACCTTGGATCGTGCCTGTGGCGGTGGGGGCGGTGGCGGGAGGTGCGGATTGGGCGTGGGATGAGAGTGGCGAGAGGGAGGCGAGTGTGGTGAAGGTGAGGACGAGGCAGGTGAGGAGCGGACGGAGGGTGGGGAGGTGCGTGGGGTGGCGCATGGGGTGGTGGGGCTAGGAGCGGAAATTTTTTGGCAGAAAGATAGGGGGAGAAAGATCGTTGGGCACGGGCGAAGGACGGGGGAAATCCGGCAATCTTCAGAGGGAATGTAACGTAATACGTTACAAGTGATCTCGGGCCTTTTTGGGAGGAGGGGATGACGGAGACGGGCTAGTTCGCGAGGCGGGCGGGGAGGTATTCGACCATGCGGCCGACGTAGTCGGTGTAGTCTTTGTTCTGCGGATCGACGAGGCGGGCGGCGCGAATCGCGGGGATGAGCGGGCGGGCGCGGGCGCCGAGGCGATGGGCGGCGTTGAGGGCGGTGAAACGGGCGAAGATGTCGTCGGAGCGCAGCGCGGCTTCGAGCAGGGCGAGGGTGCGGTCGAGGGCGCCGAGTGCGGCGACGGTTTCAGCGGCGGTGAGGCGGACGTCGGGCGAGGGATCGTCGAGGGCGGCGAGCAGGGCGGACTTCGCGGGCGCGGCGTCGGCGCCGAGCGCGAGCAAACCGAGCGCGCCCCACCAGCGCACGGCGGAGTCTTCGGCGCGGAGGAGCGTGGTGAGTTCCGGCACGGCGCGAGGATCCATGCGGCCGGCGAGATCGGCGGCGCGCTGGAGCGCGGCGAACGGATTGAGGCGCGCGTCGGTGGCGATCGCGTAAGGCGAACTGGCGGCGGAACGGGTGTGGAGCTCGCGTTCTGGCAGCAGGCCGAGGTCGCCGGCGGCCTGCATCTGCGCGGCGAGCTCGACGCGGAGGCGGGTGAGCTCGCTGGCGTAGGCAGGATCGGCGGCGAGATTGCGCACCTGCCACGGGTCGGTGCGCACGTCGTAGAGTTCCTCGACGGGTTTGCGCGGGGCGAAGAAGCGCGCGGGCGGGCCAGTCAGTTTTCCGTCGCGGTGGAGCTGCTCCCAGGTGCGCATGCTGGCGTGCTGCCAGTTATAGCTCATGAACTGGGCGTGCGGCACGTGCGGGTGAAAGTTGCGCAGATACTGGAAGCGGTCGTCGCGCACGTAGCGGACGAGATCGACGGCCTCGCCCTGGCGGTCTTTGCCGCCGAAAACGAATTCGCGCGGCGCGCCGGTGGCAGTGCCAAGAAACGCGCGACCCTGGAAGTGCGCGGGCGCGGCGACGCCAGTGAGGCTCAACACGGTGGGCGCGAAATCGACGAAGCTGACGAGGCGGTCGGTCGTGGTGCCGGCGGCGGCGGGCGCGAGGTGCGCCCATTTTTTCGGGAAGCGCACCATGAGCGGCACGTGGAGGCTCGGGCCCCAAGCCCACATCTTCACGCCGGGCATGCCGGTGCCGTGGTCGGAAAAGAAGAACACGATCGTGTCCTCGGCGAGGCCGTCGCGCTCGAGCTCGGCGAGCACGTCGCCGACCTGATAGTCCATCGCGGTGACGTTCTCGTAGTGGCGCGCCCACTCGGCGCGGAACTCGGGCGTGTCGGGATGGAAGGGCGGGATGGTGACGCGTGCGGGATCGCGGCGCTGGGCGGGCGTGAGGCGGCGGGTGTTTCGCGCGTAGGTCGCGTCGTTGCAGAAAATCTGGCTCTGGTGCGTGACGGTGAAATTGAAGACCGAGAAAAACGGCTGGCCGGGCGCGCGTTTGCGCCAGTGGGCCTGATTGGAGGATTCGTCCCACGAGCCGCGGGGGGTGGCGAAGTTGTAGTCCTCCTTCACGTTGTTCGAGGCATAGTAGCCGGCGGCGCGGAGGTAGGTGGGGAACGGTTTCACCTCGGCGGGCAACCGCGCCGTGGAGCGCATGTGGTGCGAGCCCAAGCGAAGTGGATACACACCGGTGATGAGGCAGGATCGGCTGGGCGCGCAGACGCCGGTGTAGGCAAACGCCTGCGTGTAGCGCACGCTCTCGCGGGCGAAGGCATCGAGGTTCGGCGTGACGGCGAACGTGTCGCCATAGGCACCGAGGAGCGGGCTGGTGTCCTCGCAGGTGATCCAGAGGATGTTCGGGCGCGCGGGCGCGGGAGCGCTGGCGGCGCCGGCGGCGCCGGCGGACGCGGCGAAAAATGCGAGCGCGAGGACGGAGGCTGTGAACAGGAGAGGGAGACGGAGGCGCATGGCGAGGGCTCGCGGACGATGGGGACGGAGAGGTGAGATTACTTCCGGGCGAATAGCGTGTCGGCGTGATCGAGGAAGCATTTCCAATTGTAGGCGGTCAGGTTGTGGACGCCTTCGCGCATGTGGTTAGCGAGCGGGCCGTCAGTGTAGGGCGCGTGGACGAGGGGCATCTCGCGCGGGGCGGGGCGGGTGAGGCCGTAGAGCGCCCAGGCGGGTTGGGCCGCGACGAGCGCGAGCCAGGAGCCGCGCGGGTCGGCGTGGAGATCGAGGGTGGCTTCGCCGGCGTGGTAGCCGCGCGGCGCGACGAGGGCGATGAGCTGGTGGGTGTCGACGGGGAGCGTATCCACTTTATTGGCATACGTGGTGTATTTCGGGGTGAACCAGTAGGGGAAGTTCGTCGCGACGGCGTGGAGGGTTTCGCCGAAGTTGCGGCGGGCGAGCGAGGGGCCACCTTCCCCGGCGCCGCTGAGGCAGGTGAGCGCGAAACGCGTGTCCTGCGCGCCGGCCCAGAGGGCGGTCTTCCCGGTGCGCGAGTGGCCGATGACGGAGATGCGCGCGAGGTCGAGGTCGGAGTCGGTCTCGAAATAATCGACGGCGCGCGAGCCGGCCCAGGCCCAGGCGGAGAGCGTGGCCCAGGTTAGCGTCTCGGGTTTCGAGTGGTGCGTGCGGTAAAACTGCCGGATGCCGGTGGTGGCCGCCTTCACGTCGGGGTCCACGTCAGCGGCGACGTTGATGGCGGCCATCGCATAGCCGCGGGAGATGGCATACTCGGCGGGCCAGAAATCGGAGCGGATTTTACGGGTGGGATCGGTGTTATCGGCGCCTCGGTGATTGAGGAGGAGAAACACCGGGGCTTTGCCGGCGCGGCGGTTGGGCACGAAGAGCGTGAGCGGAAAGGAGAACGTTTCGGTGCCGACGGGGAAACTGATCGTGATGCGTTTGAGGGTGGCCGCGCCGCCGAGCGCTTGCGGGTCGGTGGCGGTGACGTGGAAAGTGAGGCCGGCGGGTTTGGGCGGGGCGACGCCGTAAACTTCGCTCTCAAACAGCGCGAGCAACTCGGGGCGCCGGCGCGTTTCCCAGCGGGCCTTGGTGGTGACGGGCGTGCCGTCGGCGAGACGGAGGAGTTCGGGAAGCACGACCGGCGCGACCTTTTCCTCGTAGACATTGCTCTTCGCTTGGGACTTCGCGGTCTTCGCGAGAAACTCCGGTGTGAGCGTCCACGGGTAGGTTTTTTGGTGGGCGGAGAAATCCGGGTTGAGCGGATCGGGGGAGGCGGTGATTCCGGTAGCGGCGAAGGCGAGGGCGGGCGCTAGCGTGAACGTAAGCGCGGCGAGGACCGCGACTGAGGAGGGGCGGAGGGTCATGAGAGGGAGAATGGGGATCGGGCGGCTTAAGGCGACTTCTCCGGAAGAGCCCAGGCGGCGCGCTGCGCGAAGTCGCGCTGAAAAGCGGGGCGCCACTTGCTGACGGTTTCGCGCGGGTCGAAGCCGGGCTTCGCCGGGAGGTCGCGATACCAGCCGTCGGGTTCGCGTCGATATTGGCCGCCCCAACCGGGTTTGGTCGGGTCGCGCGGGTTGTTGCCGCCGAGGGGGAGGAAGAAAAGCCACGAAGGCGCGTCGCCTTCCTTGAGGCAGGCGTGGGGATTGGGCGCGGTGAAGGTTTTTGTCGGATACAGTGCACCGAGCGGGCCGCGGCTGCGCACGTGTTCGTCGATCCAGGCGCGGCTGGTGAGGGATTCGTCGCCGGTGAGATACATGCCGCGGAAGGTGGCGGACTCTTTGACCTGACCTGGGGCGGCTTTGGCGAGGATGTAGGCCATGCCGGGAAACTCGGCGCGCATCCAGTCGGCGATGCCGTCTTGGTCGGAAACATCGTAAACGCGGAACCTGCCGACGAAGGTCGCGAGGCCGGCGGGGCCGCGGTCGTGTTTCACGCGCCAGAGGGCTTGGGCGAAATCGGTTTGTCCGCCCCAGAACGTGAGGTGGAGCGGACGCGCGGGTGTGCCGGCGTCGATTTGGGCGATCAAGGCGCGCGAGGCGGCGGTGTCGTGGGCGGCGCCGATGTGCTCGCGGCCGTAGCGGGGATTGCCGGCGACGATGCGGGCGCGCAGGTGCTCGACGGTGGGCCAGCCGGTGGCGTGGCGGCGGAAGTTGGGCAGCACTTGGCCGTAGGCATCGACGATCTCGGCGATGAGGTGCGGGCGGGTGGGCGCGCCAGTATTGAGGTGACGCGTGCGCACGGCGGTGGCGACGAGCAACTCGAGTTCGAACTCGTTCGCATAGTGCATGAGCCGGACGAGGGATTGCTGATCGTCGGGATCGCCGCCGATGTCGGTGAGGACGGCGAGGCGCGGGCGCTCGGCGGCGGCGAGGGAAACGGCGAAGAGGCAGGCTACGTGGGTGAAGAACGTGAGCCGAAGCAGGGGGAGGAACTGCATAGGGAAGATCTGACTGCTTTGTTGGGCTGGACGCCAGTGCGGGCATATCGCCAACCCGCATTCATCACATTCGTGCGAAGAAACATTTTTGTCACAGAGGGCGCGGAGGAGTCACGGAGCTTCACAGAGCAAGACAGGGTGCACGGCTCTGTGGGGTCTGAAGGGGATTTGGGTGCTGATGGACGCAGGCAAACCGGCGAGGTTGCGGCGCGGTCGAGGCGGGCGGGTGGGCGCGGGTCAAGTCCACCCAGCAACACGGATGACGGAAGAACGTGCGGGGCACGGCACACGCGGACAATCGCCGCTCAGAGATCGAGGGTCACTGAGAGGATGAATTGGCGGGGATCGACGATGCGGTAGGAACTCGCGGCGCCATTCGGGAAGGCGCTGATCGCCTGGAGACGGCCGCCTTCCTGGATGTTGCGGATATTGAGCTGCACGGTGGCGTTGATTTTTTCGCGGAAGAACCGCGTGCGATACGAGGTGAACACGTCGAAGTAGGCGCGGGATTTATCGTAGACCGGGTGGAGCGGATCGAGGCTCTGGTAAACGCCGGCGGCATCGGCGATGCCGTAGTAGCCGATCGCGCCTTTGTCTTCCCAGCGCAGCGCGCCACCGACGCTCATGCGTTTCAGCCAACGATTGTCCGTAAGGCCGGCGAGCTGGTAACTGGAGAGGAGGTTCGCGCGGTATTTGCGGATTTGCGGGCGGCTCTTGCCCTCGGTGGCCTGGGCGATGGCGAGCGGGGCGAGCACGCTGGACTGCAGAAATTCCTTGGCGGATTGCGCGGCGCCGTAGCGCTCGGTGAAGAAGGGGCGGTTGAGCTCGGGGTCGATGATGCTCGTCCAGACGGGCATGCGCTCGTCGATCCAACGGGTGATGTCGCCGGAGAGATTTTTGTCGGTGGCCTCGGTCTGCGTGGCGTTGAACTTGATGGTCCAGTGGCGGGTGGGCACGTAGTTGAGTTCGAACTCGTAGCCCTTGGATTCGAGATCGCTGGGTGCGTAGACGAGGCTGTTCGACTGCGGGCTGGTCCAGTAGTCATCATCCAGTTTGGTGATTTCGGAAATGCGTTGGTTGATCTGATCGGTGGTGAGCGTGACGCCCTGGGCGGTGGCGGCGCGGGTGACCCAACCGCGGGCGAGGTTGACGAGGCCCGGGGGCACGTAGGTCGTAGTGAGGTCGATGCCCTGCACGCGTTGCGCGAGCGTGCCGCCGTTGTTGTTGCGGGCCTGAACCTGGATCGTGGAAAACTGATTGAGGCGGGCGACGAGTTTGCCGCCGAAGAGCGTGACGGAGGCGCCGTAATCTTTGCCCTCGCCGGTGGGATTCGGGAGGAGATTGCGGAAGAGGCCGACCTGGGCGAGCGAGGCGGGGAGGAAACTGTCGGAGGCGTTGGCGTGCAGACGCAGCCACGAGGTGGCTTTCACGACGACGCCAGCGGTCTTGGTGGTGCCCTCGCGCGTGGTCGCGGGCGCGGTGGAAAGAATGTCGAGCGAGGCCTGGTCCTGACCGTAGCCATCGGGGCCGAAGGTGAAAATACGCGGGGCAGGGTTGCGATCCCAGGTGCGATCTTTGCGGAAGCCGAACGTCGTGACGACGCGATCCTTCAGGGTGAAACTCTGGAGCGCGGCGCCCTGAGTTTTCAGGAGGTTGTAAGTCCAGCCGTTGTTATTGGAGAAAAAATAATTGCCGCCGATTTTGGCGGGCGTGCGGTTGAAGGCGCCGGTTACGCCGTTGCCCCAAGTGTAGGGGTAGGTGCCGGGATTGAGTTTGTGGGGCGCGTAGTCGGCGTTTTGGCCCTGATTGTCGCCGATGTAGAAACGGTAGAACGGTTGCGCGGCCATGACCGGACTGGTGAAAGACGTGGCGGTGCGCGTGGTGGTGGGGAACGGATACCACGACTGGCTGTTGTCGATGATCTCATCCTGCCAGCGGGCGATGCGGGTGCGCGTGGTGCGGCGCTCGTCGTAGGCGGAGAGCGTGTGCATGCCGAGCCAGCGGAGGAGATTGGGCTCTTTGCGCAGATCGAGGCGGTAGGCGAGTTGCTCGCGGAGCGTCTCGCGCTGGGAGTAGTTGTCGACGCGGGCGCGGATGTTGTAGAGGCCGAGGAAGGGGCGGCCGAGATTCGGGTTTACGGTGCCGTCGACCACGCGCTCGTTGACGTCGACATAGATGTAGCCGGTGCGGCCGCCGCTGCCGCCGGTGCCCCACATATCGTCGGTGGCACGCACGCCGGCCTCTTTGTAGAGACCGCCTTGGAAAGCGAGGAGCTGGCGGCCGGTGCTGAAGAAAATCTGCTCGAGCTGGAGCATCGAGGTGTTTTGGCGGACCTGCGTGTAGTTGAGGGCGGCGAGGTTCAGCGACGTGTAGTCGTAGAGGCTGCGGTCGCTCGTGGCGGGATCGACGGGGAACAACGGCTGGGCGGGCGAGGGCACGCCGGGCACGGTGTTGACGAGGAAAACGTTTTGGTTGGGCGTGGCGGGCGAGGTCGCGATCGAGGTCGTGCGGCTCGGGCCCCACCAAGAGGCGTTGCCATCGGGTTGGACAAAGATCGTCGGCAGCGAGGCGAATTGGGAAGCAGAGAAAAACGAGGGAAGATTCGTGGGCGACCAGGTGCCGGGCACGGCGGCGCCGTTGAGTTTGGCGGTGGCGGTGACGGGGTCCCACGTGGGGGAACCAGCGGCTTTCCACGCGGTGATCGTCTCGCGGGGCATCGTCTGATTCACGAGCGTGCCCCAGGAACGGTAGGACGAGAGCGAACCGGTGAGGGTCGTCTTTGGGAACGGTTGGAAGCGCAACATGGCGTTGAGGCGGACGCTGTCGACGCCCGAGGGCTTGCGCACAAAACCGTCGTGCTGGAGGACCATGCTGCCGCGGAGCGCCAATTTGCGCGGGACGATCACGCGGTTGAGATCGAGGCTGGTGCGGTAGCCATCGTAGCTATCGACGCGGAAGGAAACGGTGGAGCGGTGGCGGTAGAGATTCGCTGAGGCGGGCTGCAAATTGACGGTGCCGGAAACGTTGCCGAGGCCGAAGATGCTGGAGTTGGGGCCGCGGCTGATTTCGACGCTGTCGATGTTGCTCGGGTCGATGGGCACGAGGCCGTTGCTGGCGAAATTGCCGAAGGAGATGTTGGCGTTGCCGACGCCGCGCACGCGGTTGGCCTGGGAGGGGTTGTTCGACGTGGTGTCGACGACGCTGCCGTTGCGATCGGGCTCGGCATCGGTGTAGGTGGCGCTGCCCTCGGTGCCGACCTCGTAGGCGAAGATGTCGTTGATATCGAGGAGCGCGAAATCCGTCATCTGTTGCTTCGTGACGATCGTCGTGGAGGAGGCGAGGTCATCGAGGCTGGAGTTGAGGCGCGTGCCGGCGGTGGTGTTGGCGGCGTAGTAGCCGTCGTTTTCGGATTTTACTTCGAACGGGGAAAGCTGCACGGGCGGCGGCTCGGCGGCGGTGGCGGCGGAATTCGGCGGGGCGGTCTGGGCGGAGAGGGCGACGCCGGTCAGAGCGGCGAACGCGGCGGCGAGCCGGGAGGGGGTAGTTTTTTTCATGGTGGTCGTGGTCGAGGTAGAATCGTCGGTGAGCGGCGAGGCCGCAGAGGGAGCGCGGGCAACGATGATAGCGCCGGTCGCGGGGTCTTGGGTGGCGACGAGGCGGGTGCCGGCGAGCAGGCGCGTGATGGCTTCGAAGGGAGGGAAGTCGCCTTGGAGAGCCGGGGTGCGCACGCCGGCGGTAGAGGGGCGCGAGAAGAGCACTTCGAGGCCGGACTGGGTGGCGAAAAGGCGGAGGGTGTGATCGGCGTTGTCGGCGGGGAGATTGAAATGACGGTGAGCGGTGTCGGCCGCGGAGGCGTGGAGAGTCGGCACGCAGAGCAGCAGAAAAAAACAAAGCAGGCGAAAGGGTGGTGTCAGGCGGGGCATGGGGCGTGGGGCGGACGCAGAGCGTCGTCGTAATCGTCCACGGATCACGCGCGAAAATCCCTTACGGGAATTTTGGGCGAACGAGCGCGATGGAGAGGGGCCGGAGGGCACGGGAAAATTACACCGGAATCCGGCCAAGGCATGAGTCACAGAGCACACAGAGCTCTGACACGGAGCGCACAGAGCAAGACAGCTCGCAGGCGGTGTGTTTAGTGCGGGCTAACGCGGGCGGCTCAGCACAAACTCGCGATCGGTGCGGCGCTGGGCTTCGACGCCGTAGTCGGCGCGGAGAAGTTGGAGGAGCGCGGCGGTGTTGTCGGCGCGCACGATGCCGCTGACGCGCAGCTCGCCGAGCGAAGGCGCGCCGAGTGTAAGGCGCACGGGGCCGTGACGATTGAAGAGGGCGACGGCGTCGCGCAGCGGCGTATCGTTAAACTCAAGACGGGGCACGCGCCACGCGAGTCGTTCGGCGAGCTCCGGTGCAGAAACTTCGACGACGGCGGGGGCGGGAGCGTGGGGCGCGAGATCGGAGGGGGCGACGGCGACACGTGCGCCTTTCGAGACGAAGGCGAGCGGCTGCACGGGCGCGGCGATGGGATCGACGGTAGCGCGGTCGACAGCGACGCGGCCGTCGGTGACGAGGACGTTGACGTCACCCGGGGCCAGCCGCACGGCGAAGGCGGTGCCGACGGCGCGCACGGAAACCTCCCCGGCGACGACCACGAACGGGCGGGCGGTATCGTGGGCGACTTCGAAGTGGGCCTCGCCGCGCAGGATGGTGACGCGACGGACGGCGGGTGAAAAGTCGACGCGCACTTGGGCATCGCCGTTGAGCTCGATCTGCGAACCGTCGGCAAGGAGCTGGCGGGTGGGTTGAGTGAGCGTGGCGCTCGCGACGAGCGCGGAGGAGGGCGCGGCGGAATCGGGGCGCAACCACGTGAAGCCGACGAGCGCGACGAGGGCGAGCGAGGCGGTGGCGGCCAAGGCGCGGCGACGGAGCTGGCGGCGGCGTTGCACGCGGCGCTCGACGGCGGCGAGGACGGAGTCGGTGGTCGCGGTGCGGCCGGGCCAATCGAGCGCGTGGTCCGGGGAAAGCGGCGGAGTGGGCGGGCCGTCGGGCATGGTCAGAAACCGGCGTCGGGCGCGGTCAGGCCGCGACGACGGAGAAAGTCCGCGCAGCGGCGCGTGCCGCGGGCGACCTGCACCTCGACGGTGCGCTCGGAGAGGCCGAGACGTGTGGCGACCTCGCGTTGCGAGAGGCCGGAGAGTTTGCGGAGGACGACGATCTCGCGGCAACGGTCGGGCAGGTCGGCGATGGCTTCGGCGACGAGTTCGATTTTTTCCGCGGTGGAGAGAGCATCGGAGGGAGAGGGAGCATCCTCTGCCACGGACAACGCGGCCAAATCCCTTACGGCCACGAACGGCGAAGCTTGGTCGTGGCGCAGGAGGTCGAGGGCGCGGTGGCGGGCGATCTTGAAAAGAAAGGCGCGGGCACAACCGATTTGGCGGCCCGCGCGGGCGGTCCAGATGCGGAGGAGCGAATCCTGCACGACATCGTCGACATCGCGCACGCCGGGGAACGCCCGCTGCACGTAGGCGCGCAAGGCGCCGCGGTGAGGATCGACTTCCTCGGTGAACCAGCGGGCTTGGTCGGTGTGGGGCGGCATCGAGACAGTGCCCGCAGGCAGCGCGAAAGCGCCGGGCGGATCAAGCGCTGAATGGGGAGCGGAGGTATTTACGAGCCCGCAAAAATAGGCCTGTTTTAAAAATCGGAAGGGCGGATTCCCCCTCTACCGAAGGGCAACTCGCATTCAACGCCAGTGCCCGTTTAACAAAGGGTAAGTCCGGCCACGCGTCGAAAATGGGCGTCGGAAGTGCACAACGCTACACCGTGCTGGAGTGCGAGAGCGGCGATCCAGAGGTCGTTGGTCGGAATGGCATCGCCGGACTGACGGAGCTGAAGAAACACTCGGGCGTAGTGCTCGGTGGTTGCTTCGTCCGGAAAAAGGACCGTGACACGAGGGCTCGCCAAAAATTGTCGCAAGGTCGCCAAATTCGCCGCCTCACGGCTTCCTGCGGCAAAGCCTGCTCGCAGTTCTCCGAGCACGACCAACGGTAAGAAAATACGGGTAGCTCGGCGGATGATTTCGACTCGAACCGGTGCGCCCCGCAGAAAGTCGCTGTAGGCGTTGGTATCGAGTGCGACGTTCATTTACTTCCAGACGCTCTCGTCGACTCGGTCGAAGGTCCGGATCGCGGCATCGAAGGCAGGATCCTCCCTCCACGAACCAATCAGGGCATCGAGATCGTGATGAGTGCCGTTTCCCTCGGGCGTCCGACGGTTCCGGTAGGCAGCGAGCCACGCGGCAAGTCGCGCCACGTCCGAGTCTGGGAGGCGCTCGATAGCATGCTCGATTTCAGTGACGGTGCTCACGTGAAACAAGCTGGCGACATTGTCTGCCGGTTCAAGTCCCGGATTTACGCGGGAGGTTGGTGGGCGCCCCGGCGGGCGGTTCAAGCGCGGAGTGGGCGGCGGGCTGACCGCGCCGTAACCGGCGCGGCTACGAAACTCCTACCGCGGGGGAAACGGCCGCGACGGCAGGAGGACAAAACTCGAATCAGAAATCGACGGAGCCGCTCAGCACCCAGTTGCGGCCGCCGGCGAGACTGTAGCGGCTCACGACGGGTTGGCCGTCGCCGCGGTCGACTTTCACGATCGGGTGTAGGTCGGCGTCGTCGAGGAGGTTGTCGACGTTGAGCTGCAGGCGGCAGTTGTAGTTTTTGAAGACCTTGAAGCGGTAGCTGGCGAACACGCCGACGACTTTCGTGTCGTCGCCGAAGTAGGGCTTGTTGGCGTCGAAGAGCCCGGGATTCCCCGCGAGGTAAGGATAGCCGACGATGAGGGCCTTGCTGAATTGGAACGTGCCGCCGGTGCCCCAGTTTTTGAGCGGGCCCGAGGTGAAATCATACGCGGTGGACATGCGCGCGGTGTAGCGGGCTTGGCGGGCGTCGGCGCGGCCTTCGAGGCTCTTCGCGCGCGTCAGCACATCCTGAATGGCGCTGAGCTGATTCTGGATGGTCACGCCATCGGTGCCGGCCGAGTAGGCGGCGTATTTGCCGCCGGGGGCGAAGAGGCTCTGGGTCATGGCGAGAAATTCGCGTTCGAAGCCGCCGACGTTGGAGGCTTTCGTCGTCTGCCGGCTGAAATTTCCGGTGATGCGCCAGTTGCGGCGAGGATTGGCGGTAAGGCTGAATTCGTAGCCCTTGGAGTCGTTGTCGTTGAGGTTCCGATAGTCGTTGTTCCACGGATAATTCGTCGAGCGCCAGTAGGGATCTTCGGGCAGGAGCCGCTCCATGGTGCTGCGGATCGCGGCGCGGCCGGAGTCGATGCTGCCGGCCGGACCGGAGCGGAGTTGCGTGGTGGCGAGGTTGAGCGTGGATGTAGTGAAGTTGGAAATACTGCCGTTGATCAGGCCGTCCCACAGGCTGAATTTGATACCGTAGTCTTTGCCGCGGCCCTCGGAGTTCGGGAGGGTGTTGCCCCAGATATCGCGGGCGGATCCGGACGCGGGCTGGAAGCTCATCGACTGGTTGTAGCTCAGGCCGATCCAGCGCAGCGGATAGAACACGGCGCCCTGCGTGCGCGTGGAGCCCGCCTTCTCGACCGGAGCGACGGACTTGGGTGAAGTCTCGAGGATATTTTTGATGTAGCCGCCGCCGGCGGTGTTTTTCGCACCGGCGGGCGGATTCCAAATGCGGGAATTATCTTTGCGCCAACCGAAGGTGGTGATGAGGCGCTCGCCGAGAAACACGTCCTGCATCACGAACATTTTGGAGCGGATCTCCTGCAGCGAACGGGTGCTGGAATTGACGACCCAGGCGGGCGCGAGGCCGTTGGCGTCGGGGGCGGGTTTCGCGGAACCGTCGAAGAGCAGGTGCGGGTAGCGCGGGTAGAGATCGGGGAAGGCCCACGTCTCGGACCGCTGCGGATCGAGGTAGTTGATCGCGGCGATCATGTTGCTTGCCGACTGGATGTCGGTGGTGCCAGCCACGGGGAACTGCGGGACGGTGCCCATGGTGGCGTTGTTCGTATTGCGCAGAAACGCGAAGTGCTGGACGAAGTCGGAGGTGGTCCGCTCCAAGAGGCCGGCGAAGTTGTGATAGCCGAGCCACTCGCCCAGCCGGCCCCGGACGTGGCGTTTCGCCTCGAACTTGTAAGACGCCGTGGCGCGATAGGTCTCGTCGATGAAGCGCTGTTCGTAGGAGGTCGGCTGGTCGTTGATGACGAAATACCGGTTGTAGTTGGGATTCGTCACGGTCCCGCCGCGCAGAGCGAGCAGCGTGGGGTTTTTGTCGATGAAGATGTTGTCTACGTTCTGGGAGGAGTAGTCGTTGATCGCGTCGATGTGCTGGCGGCTGTAGAGGAGCTCGACGAAGAAATCGCGACCGATCGCCTGTTCGAGGGTGAACATGCGGTTGTCGAAATCCTGCACGAGGCGGTTGCCGTAACCGAGCACGTTGGCCTTGTAGGGAATCGGCGCGTTGAGGAGCGTGGGGTTGCGCTCGCCCGTGGTGCCGAACTGGAACGGTTTGATCGGGTAAATCAGGCCGTTCATGTTGATCGGGGCCAGCGGCAGAGCGGCACCGCTGCCGGAAAAGGTGAGGCCGGCGTAAACAAAATTTCGCGGCAGATCGAAGCCGGCGGCGGCGAGAATGCCGCGCGGGCCGGACGCGGGGGCCGGCGTGGGGAGGATGCCGGGAGGCTGGGGAGCGTTACCGAGAGCGACTGCGGGCGTGCCGGCGGCGTTGTTGACGGCGCCGTTGAGAAATTGGGTCGGGATCTCCTGGCGGCCCGCTTGAATCCACGGCGTGAGGCCGTCGGCGGCCGGCCACGGGCGGACGTTGAGGGCGTCGTAGTGACCCTTTTCCGTCGAGAGACGCAGCGTGGTGGAGCGAAACGGATTGGCCGTCAGCGCACCGTAGATGCGATCGGATTTACGGTCGGAGGGCTTGCGGTCGGTCTCGCGGTTTTCGTGGAGGCCGGCGACGCGGAAAGCGAGACGCTGCGGGATGACTTGGCGGTTCAGGTCGAAGGTGCCGCGGGCGCTGTCGTTCGAGTCGAAGCGAAAAGTGGCGCCGTAGCTGTTTTTGTATTGGGCGCGTTTGGAGACGCTGTTGGCGATGCCGGCGGGATCGCCGATGCCGAAGAGGATGGAGTTGGGTCCGCGGGAGAAGGAGAAGCGCTCGACGTTGTAGGCGTCTTCGTAAACGCGGTATTTGATGAAGTCGCGGCTGGCGGAGCTGACGAGATTGCCGCGGACGTAGTAGGAGATGCCGAAGAGGACATTGTTGCCCGTGGAATCGCCGGCGAGGCCGCCGCCGAAATACGAGGCGGAGTTGGGCACGAAATTGATGAGGTCCTGCATGTTGGTCAGCGCGAGGTCCTGCATGAGGGCGGGCGTCACATCGGTGATGGCGGCGCCGACGAACTTATTGGGCGTCGAGAGGCGGGTGCCCGAGAGGGTCTCGCTGGCCTCGTAGCCCACGTCCTTCGAGGTGGAGACTTGGAACGGGGAGAGCATCACGGCTTCGTCCGTAGCGGACGACGCGGGAGCAGACGTCTGGGCTTCGGCGGAGCCGAGGGCGATCCAGCCGGCGAGGGCGGCGAGCAGGGGGCGGGGGGATTTTGTCATGGGTTGGGTGGTAGGTGCAGGGTCAGGGTCTGAGGAAAGGGGGGCAGCCTCGGTCGCGGCGCGCGTGGCCGGCGGAGAGTCAGCGCGCGCCGGGGCTTTTTTTTCGCGTGGCGGGGTGGACGCGGGTTCGCGCTCGATGCTCAGAATACCACTGCGCTCGTCGCGTCGGGCGCGGAGCACGGTGCCGGCGAGCAGCCGCTGGACGGCCTCCAACGGCGTGAAATCGCCGCGCACGGCGTTGACGCTGATGTGCTCGACGAGGCGGCTGTCGAACACGAGCTGCACCCCGGCTTGTAGGGAAAAACGTTTGAGCACGGGTTCGGCCTGGCCCGCCGGCAGATCGAAAGTCCGACGCTCAACCTCTGCGGCAGGCAGGACGCGCGGGCACAGTCCGCCCCACAGCAAAGTGAGGGCCAGTCGCCAAAGGACGGCGGGGCGGATCGACAGGGGCATAGAGGGTAGACGCACGGACCCCTCCGCGCGCCTTATGTGAATCGCGCGCGGAGCAGCGAAAAAATCTCAGCGCTGCGAACGCAGCACGATGGCGCCGTTGCCGGAGCGGTCGGCGCGAACGCCGAAATTGCTTTCGAGGAGCAGCAGAAACCCCTCGGTGTTGCCGGCGGCGAGAAAGCCGCTCAGGCGAAGTTCGCGCAGGGCCGCATCCGCGGGATCGACCGTGAGGCGGCGCGAGCCGGCCGAAACGAGGCGGGCGTTGATCAGGGCGACGGCCTCCGCGAGCGGCGTGCGGGAAAATTCGATTTGCGGGGCGCGCCACGCGAGTGCCTGAGCGAGCTCGTTCGCCGAGAGGGCGTGCACCTCGGCGGCACCGCCGGTGGCGGGCACGCGGGCGCGTTGGCCGGCATCGACGAGGGCGGTGGCCCGGGCCGCGGGCTCCACGGCAACCCGGCCGTGCGTCACGAGCACCTCGACGGCGGCGCCGCCGAGACCGACGGAAAACGCGGTGCCGACCGCGCGGACCTCCACGCCGTTCGCGCTGACGACGAAGGGGCGCGCGGCATCTTTCTCGACGGCGAAATGCGCCTCTCCGCGCCGTAAGCTCACGCGTCGCACCGCCGCGGAGAAATCGGCGGCGATTTCCGCGGCCTCGCGCAAGATGACGACGGAGCCGTCGGGCAAGGTTTGCCGACGCGGTTCGGTGACGATGGCGGTGGGAGGCGATGAGGCGGGCGGGCGCACGTCCGAGAAAAGCCAGAGTCCGACGGCCATCGCGGCCACGCCCGCGCCGGCGAACAGCGCGGAGCGCCGTCGGCGGTGCACGCGCACGCGGCGGCCGACCTCGGCGGTGAGTGCGGTCTCCGCGTGCGCGCCACGCATCCACTGCAGGGCCGCCTCCGTAGCGCGGGAATTTTCGCGACGTGAATCAGGAGCGCTCATCGGAAAAAAGTCCGGTTACCCCGCGCCGACGCAGGAATTCGCCGCAACGCTCCATCGCCCGCGCCGTCTGCACCTCGACGGTTTTTTCGGCAAGCGCGAGGCGCGCCGCCGTCTCCCGGCGAGAAAGGCCCTCGATTTTGTGCAGTAAAAAGACGGCGCGGCAGCGATCGGGGAGCCGAGCGATGGCTTCGCCGAGGAGGGCGACCCGCTCGCGTTGCTCGACCTCGCCCGCGATATCGACCGTCTCATCGGCTACGCGGAGCCGCGCCAGGTCCGTGATCGCATCGACGGGGGACGCGAGGCGCCGGCGCGTGCCGTCGATCGCGAGGCGCCGCGCGACGGTGAAGAGAAACGCCCGCGCCGAGCGAATCGGCCCCTCCGCGCGCACGCGCCACACGCGCAGATACGACTCCTGCACGACATCGTCGACATCGCGCACGGCGGGAAACGACCCGCGCAAATACGCTTTGAGCTGGGCATCGTGAGGGTGCACTTCTTCGGTGAACCAGCGGGCTTGGTCGGTGGGGGGCGGCATCGCGACGATGACGCAGGCAGCGGGAAAGCGGCGGGCGGTTCAAGCGCGGAGTGGGCGAACGATCGGAACGGGCGAAGGAATCGTGAGGCCGGGCGAATGAAATTTCGGACCGGCTGGAGCCGGAACTCCGAGCCAAAGGACTCTTTGCGGACCACACGCCACTCGCTCACGCTCGCAGCTGCTGGAACAGAAATGGCAGGCGGAGACCGCGCCCTACAGGTTCAGAGTGTTTTCGTAAGTTGCAGACTCCACGTCACGCCGCGGGCGAGGGAGTTGTAGCGGCCGACGTCGTAACCGCGGGAGTCGTTCGAGAGTGGCGGCTTGGTGTCGAGGAGGTTGACGGCACCGAGACGGAGGCTCGTGCCGCGGAGAAGCGCGGCTTTCTCGGCGAAGCGGTAAGTCACGTAGGTGTTGTAGGTCTTCGTATCGTGGACGACCAAGCGATATTGGGTGGAGCCGTCGGTGAACACCGGTTGGATGTAGGTCGGGTTGCCAAGGGAATTCCACGTGGCGAGCGAGGTCGTGGCGCCGCTCGTGAAGCGTGCGGTGTAATACAGGCCGAAGCCGGCGCCCCAGGAGCCCTTGGTCCAGCTCACGGTCGCGCTGCCTTTCCAAAGCGGGTTCCACGCGCGGAGATCGGTGCGGCGCGAGGCAGCGGACGTGTAGGAATACTGCGTAACGAGGTAGCTCCAGTTGGTGTTGAACGTGACGCGGCCGAGGGCGAGACGCGGGAGACGGTAGTTCACATCGAAGTCGAAACCGTTCACGAACTCGCGCGACTTGTTGAAATACGTCGAGCGCACGTAGTCGATCGCGCCGACTGCGGCACGCTGGTTGCCGGGGACAACGCGCGCATTGTAGGCGGTGAAGAAATCGCGGTCGGCCGACGTGAGCGGGAGGCGCACGACGGAGGGGTCGCCTTTGTAGTTGGCCGTGCCGCTGCCGGTGTCGATGGAGGCGATGGCCTGACCGGCGGCAAGCTGGGCCTGCGTGTAGGCGTTGAGGACCGCGGTGTCGTCGCCGATGCCGCCGCCGGACGAGATGATGTTGGCACGCGCGATTTCCCAGTAGTCGACGGAGAACGAGAGGCCGCGGACTTGCGGGACCTGCACGACGAGGCCGACGGTTTTTCCCTTCGAGGACTCCGGATTCAGTTTTTGGTTACCGGAGGCGACGTTGATGCGGTTGGTCGCACCATCGAGCGGGAGGCCGGTGACGGCGCTGCGGTAGTTGTCGGTCACGCTCACGAGCGTGGTGCGGAGATCGCCGGTGAAGAGCTGCGCGAGATTGGGCGCGAGGAAGCCCTGGTTGTAGGAGCCGCGCACCATCGCCCACGAGAGCGGGTGCCAGTTGACGCCGAACTTGGGTTTCGTGGTGCGGCCGAAGTCGGAGTAGTTTTCGAAACGGCCGGAGGCGTTGACGGCGAGCGAGTGGACGAGCGGGAGCTTGAACTGGCCGCCGACGAGCGGGATCGCGGTCTCGGCGTAGGCGGCGGAGACGTAGCGGTGGCCGCTCGTATTCGGGATGCCGAGATAGCTGAGAAAATCGGCGGAGTTGGGATCGAGGCCGGAGCCGGCGGGATTGAGGCCGGAGAACGGAGGCCGACGGTCATCGTAGGCTTCGTAGCGGCCCTCAACGCCGATGGCGGCGCTGATGCTGTTGCCACCCCAGAGGCGCGCGACGTCGCCGAAGGCATTCGCATCGAGGCTCGCGAGCTGCGTGCGGCCGCTGCGCTCCTTGGTGTCGAGGAACGTGTCCTGCACGCTGGCGGGATTCACGTGGTCGCCGGTGACGACGAGCGCGCCGTTCTGCACGGCGAAGGTGCGGGTGAAGGGATTGAAGGCCTTCGCCGGATCGGTCTGGTTGATCGCGGCGATCAGCTTCGATTTGCGGGAGGAATTGTTTTCGCGATCGACGACACGGCCGGCGGAGTAGAGCGCGGCGCTTTCCCAACGCCACGTGTCGAAGATTTTTCCGCGTGCGCCGAGGAGGCCGCGGTAAACGGAGGAGTTGATGTCGGCCGTGCGGGTGCGGAGATCGACGAAGCGCTTGTTGCTGATGAGCACGTCGGAGGGCGTGCCGGTGAGACGCGCGGAGCCGTCGGCGTTAGGCGCGCCGGTGGGCGACCAGAAGCGCGTGCCGAAGGGATTCCACGGATTCGTGGCGGGGATGACGATGTTACCGTCGACGGCGACGTTGACGAAGTCGGGCTCGCGGAAGGTGGTCGAGCGGGCGTTGTAGAAACCGATGTCGCCAAAGAGCGAAAGGCGGTCGCTGAGCTGGTAGTCGCCGCTCGCGAAGAGGTTCGCGCGTTTTGATTTCGGCTGGATGGAGCGGTAGACATTGCTGTTCCAATAGTAGTCGTGCGTGGCGCCGACGCGGCTGGGCGTGGCGGTGAGGAATTGCGTGCCGTTGCCGTTCGGGGCGAGGAACCAGACGCCGGAAGCCGCGGCGAGCGTCGAGGGAATACCGGTGGGGCGGGCGCCGACAAAGGTGCCGGCTGCGTTGGTAGAGCCGAGGGTGAAATTGCCGTATTCGGTGCTGGCGGAGCGGAAATTGAACGTGGTGTTCGTGGGGGTATTCCATGGCGCGGGGGCGCGCGGGCTGATGTCGGCCTCCGCGGCGAACGGACGGTCACGCACGAGAATGGGCTGACGGATGTAGTAGTCGGCGGTGACGAGCGCGCGGCCTTTGCCGCCGGCAAAAGTGAGGCCGTGCGTGAGCGTCGCGCGATACTCTTCGCCGTCGTGGTAGTTGGTCTGCGCGAAACGGAGCGCGAGTTCGGTGCCGATGAAATCGCGGCGCGTGACGTAGTTGACGACGCCCGCGACGGCATCGGTGCCGTAGATGGAGGACGCGCCGTCTTTGAGCACGTCGACCTGCTGGAGGCCGCGGTTCGGGAGTTGGTTGACGTTGACGGAGAGCGACGGGGTGCCGCCCTCGGCCTGGCTGATCGCATGCGGGACGAGGCGACGGCCGTTGAGTAGGACGAGGGTGTTGCCGGAGGGAATGCCGCGGAGGGAGATGTTGGCGTTGTCGCCGCGCGCGGTGTTGTTGAGCGTCGAAGTCTCGTTGTTCGGCAGGCTGTTGACCTGCGAGAGGCCGAGGAGGAGATCGGCGGGCTGCGAGGCGTCGCGGATTTCGAGATCGGCCGCCGTGAGCACGAGGACGGGCAGGACTTTTTCCTGATCGAGGCGCTTCACGTTGGTGCCGGTGACGGTGAACGTCTCGAGTTTCACGGCCTCATCGGCAGCAGCATCGGATTTGGCGGGCTCGCCGGCACCGACGGACAACGGAGCGAAAGTGAGCGCGAGCCAGGCGCCCAAGCGGGACAGGGAGGTTTTGTTTTTCACAACAGGGACGGAGGGATCGGCAGGAGTGCCGGAATGGGATGACGGGGAGACGGGCCCGGCGCGCTCGTGTTTGACGACGAAGGCGCCGGTTTTCCCATCCACTTCCACCCTCAGCGCGGTGTCGGCGACCAGCCGTTCGAGCGCGTCGCGAGGAGCGAACGTGCCTTGCACGGGATTGGTCGCCACTCCGCGCACGTTTTCGATCAAGTAGACGAGTTGCACGCCGGCTTGCTCGGAAAACAGCTCCAGCGTCACTTCTGCGTCCGCTACAGGAAGGGCAAACGGGCGCCGTGCACCGTCCGCACCACGGAGGTGGAGGGCAGGCAGCACGAAAAAGAGGATCAGCGTGAGCGTCAGGGGAAGGCGGGAAAGCCGACCGACCTGACGGTTGAGGGGTAACATGGATGAGGTTTTTCCATCGGCCCGGAGACCGACGGCGCGGGGAAGACGCGGCGACCGCGGATTTCCGCTATCGGGTTTCTGGCTTTTTTTTCCGCAGCACGAGGGTGCCGTCGGCGGCGTGGTCAACTTCGAGGTCGAGGGTGGTGGCTAGCAGGTGGGTGAATCCGTTGAGGTCATCGGCGCGGAAACGGCCGCCGACGCGCAGGGAGGCGAGGTCGGGATCGACGAGGACGACGCGGCGGCCGGAGGTGCGTTCAAACTCGCGGGCGAGCTCGGCGAGCGTTTGGCCGCCGAGGCGCAGGAGCGGGGCTTGCCAGGCGAGCGTGCGGGAAATTTCGTCGGCGGTCGCGGTGGTGACCACGACGGACGTGGTGGGCGAGACCGGCGCGAGGGAGACGACGGCGCGTTGGCCGGGGCTCAGCAACGGGATGGGCTCGCGAGCCACGGGCGCGTAGGCGGGGGTGGCTTCGGCGGAGGATTTGAGCTGCACGATGCCTTCGGTGACGAGGACGTCGATGGCGGCGGACTGGAGGTGGACGTTGAAGGCGGTGCCGACGGCGCGGACGTCTACGTTGCCGGCGTGGACGACGAAAGGCCGGGCGGGATTTTTCGTGACGGCGAAATGAGCTTCGCCGCGGGCGAGGAGGACGCGGCGCTCGGCGACGGTGAATTGCTCAATGACCTCGCCGCCGGTGTTGAGTTGGACGACGGTGCCGTCGGAGAGGGTGAGCTGGCGGGGAGCGGCGGGCGACGTGGCAACGGCGGTGGAGCGCTCGGTGGCGGGTGGGCGAGTGAGGTGGAACGCGACGAGGGCGAGGGCCGCGGCGGCGGCGAGTGAGGTGAGGACGAGGCTGCGGCGCCAGAAGGAGCGGCGGCGGGTGGCGGCGGCGAGGACGGGCGTGGCGGCGGATTCGGGCAGACGGTCGAGGAGGGACCACGCGGCGGCGGAGCGCTGCATCGCGGGAGCGTGACGCGGATCGGCGGCGAGCCAGAGCTCGTATTCGATCGACTCGGACGCGGAGAGGCCGCGGTCGCGACGGATCGTCCACTGCGCGGCGGTGGCGCGGAGGGCGGAGTCGTCGGGAGGGAGGGGGGGAGTCATGGCTCAGGGCAGGCCGTGGCGCGCGAAAAACTCCTCACAGCGGTGGAGCGCCTTGGTGAGCTGCGCTTCGACGGTGTGCACGGAGATGCCGAGTTTTTCGGCGATTTCACGGTGGGAGCGATTTTCAAATTTGCGAAGGACGAGGATTTCGCGGCAGCGCGGCGGGAGCTCGGCAATCGCGGCGGCGAGGAGAGCGGTCTCCTGCTGGCGGCTGGCGGTCTCGGCGGCGTGGGGCGTATCGTCGAAGACGCGCGAGGCCACGAAATCCGTTATCGGAGAAGTTTGGGAGGTGGCGCGGCGGCGATGGAGATCGCGCGCGGCGTTTCGCGCGGTGGCGAAGAGGAGTCCGCGCGCGTGGGAGACGGGGCCGCGGGCGTGGGCGCGCAGGAGACGGGCGTAAGTTTCCTGCACGAGATCGTCGACGTCGGACGGGTTGACGAGGCCGTGGAGATAGGCGCGGAGGGCGGGCTCGTGCGGGGCGAGCTCGGTGGTGAACCAGTGGGTTTGATCGGTGGGCGGGGTATCCACGGAAGCGGAGGTCGGGTTTAGTGCTCGCTCATCGACGCGGGGGCGCGGCGGGGGCAGCTGAAGCTGGGGCCGACAGCGCCCACGTGGGGGTGCCGAACCAGTCTTGCATTTCTTTGGTGAAGGGGGCGACGACTTCGCGGGGTTCGGGGATGTGCCCGCGATCGCCGGTTTCGACCATCCACGTGTCGAGGGCGGCGCGCAGGCGGAGGAGCGCTTCGCGGTGTTCGGGCTGGGTGGACGCGACGAGATTTTTGATTTCGTGCGGGTCGGAGCGGAGATCGTAGAGTTCTTCACCGGGGCCCGTGCGCTGCATGAGCTCTAGGGGCGCACCGGTGAGTTTCCCCTCGGCGAGGAGCTGGCGCATGAGCGGATAGATCGGGAAACATTTTTCCTTGTAGCGATTGAGCGAGGCGAAGGTGGGGCCGGTGCTCAGGGTGCGGATGTAGTGGTAACGCGCGTCGTGCACGGAACGGATGCGCTGCTCGGTTTCGTCGATGCGATCGCGTGCGGCGAACGCATAGCTGCGGGGCGGGGTGGTGCGCTCGCCGATGAGGCTGTGGCTTTGCATCAACAGCGGGCGCGGGATGTTCGCGGCGGCGAGCGTCGTGGCGGTGAGGTCGAGGAGGCTGACCAACTCGTCGTTCACCGTGCCGGGTGCGTAGCGGGCGGGGGCGGGAAAATTTTTCGGCCAGCGGATGATCAGCGGCACGCGCAGTCCGCTGTCGTAACACCAGTGGATGCCGCGCGGCTCGAGGCGGCCGTTGTCGCCGAAGAAAATGATCACGGTGTCGTCCTCGCGGCCTTCGGCGCGGAGTTTTTCGAGGACGACGCCGAAGCGTTTATCCATGCCGGAAACGGAATTCAGGTAACGCGCCCATTCTTCGCGCACGACGGGATGGTCGGGGTAATAGGGCGGCGGCGTGACGTTGGCGGGCGTGGCGATTTTCGCGTGCTCGCGCTCGCCGACCCACTCTGCGCGCGCGTGTTTCCATGTCTGGCGGTCGTAGATGTCGTATTCGGACTCCATCGCGTTGACGACGGCGAAGAAGGGGCGGTCTTTCGGCAGTGCGGACCAGTCGCTGGAGTTTTCGTGGTAGATGGGGCCTTCGTTGACGAAGTTCAGGTCGAGTTTGCCGGTGCCGATTTCTTTTCCGTCGAGGGTCTTGAGATTGGCGGTGAAATAGCCGGCGTCGCGGAGGCGGTGGGTGACGGGCCGCACGCCCTCGGGCAGGCGGTAGGCGTCGGTGCGATGCGAGCGCATCGGGTGCGTGTCCGTGGTCGTCTGATACATACCGACAAAAAACGCGGAGCGGCTGGGCGCGCAGGTCGGATTGGTGGCGATGACGTTCGTGTAGCGCACGCCCTCGGCCGCGAGACGGTCGAGGTGGGGCGTGCGGACATTCTTTGCGCCGTAGCAGCCGAGGTCATGCGCGAGATTTTCGCCGGCGAGCCAGAGGATGTGGGGGCGGCGCGGGGCGGGGTCGGCGGCCGAGGCAGACGTCGAGGCAACGAGAGAAAGCACCAAGCAGGTCAGAAGGCGGGGCAACAGCATGATGAGAGACAGAGGCGAAACGGGTGGCCGAGGGCGAGTCGGGAAAAGCGGCGGTGCGGAGTGGGCTCGCGAGGATATTTCGCACGCAACTTGACCAGAGTTTTGTCACAGAGCGCACGGAGCCCAGCCCACAGAGGACACAGAGCGGACAAGTTGTTTGGTTCGGCGACCTCGGTGTCAGAGCTCGGTAAGTTTTGGTTTGGACTGATCGTGGCGTGAAAAAGCCGGGTTAGGGCAACGGGACCTGCGCGGGGTGCTGAAGGTAGGCGATGAGGTCGCGGACTTCGTCGGGCTTGATGGCTTCGAGGAGGCCGGCGGGCATGACGGATTGGGGCGATTCTTCGAGGGAGGCGATTTCGGAGCGCTCGACGGTGATGGTCTCGGTGAGCGTGCGGATGCCGAGGGTGCGGGTGGTGCGCGTGGCGATGAAGCCGTTGAGGACGCGGCCGTCTTTAAGTTTCACGACGGTCATGCGGAAATCTGCGGTCACGACGGCGCTGGGGTCGGCGATGTTTTCGAGGAGGTAGTCGAGGTTGTCGCGGCCGGCGCCGGTGAGGTCGGGGCCGAGGGCGCCGCCCTGGCCATAGAGGACGTGGCAGGCGGAGCAGAGCGTGTTGAAGACGGTGCGGCCGCGGGCTTTGTCGGCGGCGGCGAGGGCGGCGGGGGTGAGTTCGGTTTTGAGGCGGGCGATGAGCGCGGTTTTGTCGGCGGCGGGCTCGCGCAGCTCGCCCCACGCGGCGGCGAGCGCGGTGTTGAGGGAGGCGTCGTTGAAGCTGCGGATCTGGCGCGCGTGAAACGGCGTGAGCACGTCGCGGGCGATGCGGCCGGCGGCGAGTTCGACGAGGAGGGCGCGGGCGAAGGAGGGGCGGGAGACGAGGGTTTCGAGGACGGCGGGACGCTCGGAAGGATGGAAACTGAAATAGCTACGGGCGATTTTTTCGCCGAGGGCGGGATCGTCGAATTGCGCGAGGCCGCGGATGGCGACGGCGTTGAGGAAGCGCACGCGGAGGAGTTGCTCGCAGATGGCGCGGAGATCGGGCGGGCGATTTTCGATGAGCGTGCGCAGGGCGGCCATACGCGGGGCGAGCTCGGCTTTGGCGTCGAGGGCGAGGGCTTTCACTTCGTCGAGCGCGCGGCCGTCGCCGAAGAGAACGTGGAGATCGCGGACGCGGGCGGCGACGGTGGCATCGGCGGAGGACGCGAGCGCGGCGGCAAGAGCGTCCCACGCGGCGGGCTTCGGCGCGCGGCGCCAACCGCGGAGGCCGTCGGTGAGACCGGTGAGAAGATCGGACTGGAACGCGGCGGATTTGGCGACGGCGGCGGCGACGAGGGTGTTGAGCGGGGCGGGGGATTTCTCGAGGTCCTCGGCGAGGCGGCGCGCGATGAGTTGGCGCGTCGCGGGGAGTTCGCAGGCGATGCCGAGATCGGCGAGGGCGGCGGCGTGGCGCTCGGCGAGCGGGATCAGACCATACCAGATGAGCAGCGGGAGATTGTGATCGTCGGCGTCTTCGGTGCGGCGCACGAGGGCGGTGGCGAGGGCGGGGCGGGCGTCGACCGGGAGACGTTGCAAGGTGGAGGCGAGGGCGAGGCGCACGAGACCGGAAGAATCGGTGGCGGCGAGACGGGCGAATTCGGCGAGGACGGGGGCGGACGGAGCGGGGGCGCCGGCGCGCACGGGGCGCTGGCTCATCATCGTATCAAGCGGCCAGAGATCGCTGAGGAGACGAACGGCCCACGTGCGCAAGTGCTCATTGGGATCGCGGAGACGGGTGAGGAGAAACGCTTCGTCGGTCGCGCCCATGGCGTAGAGCGTCCAGAGGGCGCGGAGGCGATGGACGGGGTTGGGTTCGCGCGTGCCGGCGAAGTGCGTGCGGAGCTGCGCGGCGGCGGCGCGAAGATCGGCGTTGAGACCGCGGGAGGCGCGGCCGGCAAGTTCGAGGCGGGCTTGGCGGACCCACCACTCGTTGGCGTGAGTGTGGAGCGAGACGAGATCTTCGAGGGAGGCGCGGGCGAGATCGTGGGCTTTGGAGGGCGGCGGGGTGCCGTAAGTGATTTTCTGGATACGGCCGCTGAGGCGGTTGACGCCGGTGCTGTTGTGGCACTCGCCGGTGTCGCTCCAGTCGAGGACGAAGACGCCGCCGTCGGGACCGTAGCCGATCTCCTGGCCGCGGAACCACGGATCGCCGGAGAGGAAAAAATCGGGACGGTGGCGGGCGACGTAGCCGGAGCCGGAGCGGACGAGGAGCTCTTCGTTGGCGCGGCGGCCGTGGAAATTGAGCGTGAAGAGATGGCCGCGGTGGGCGGCAGGCCAGTTGTCGCCGAGGTAGATCATCATGCCGACGTGGGCGTGGCCGCCGCCGAGGGCGTTGGCGGCGCCGTCGCGGGATTTGGTCCAACTGTCGGCGGTGTCGAAGTGCCAGTGGTCGGCGTGGAGGTCGATGAGACGGTAGGTGTGGGGATTGGGATCGATGGTGTGCGGGCGCGCGTAGTGGGCGCCGGCGATGCCGTGCCAGAGGTGGCCGTTGACGGTGTTGATGAAGAAGAGTTCGCCGTGTTCGTCCCAGTCGTGGCCCCAGGGATTGGTGGTGCCGGCGCTGAGGACCTCGACGATTTTACGCTGCGGATGGTAACGCCAGAACGTGCCGCGCAGAGGAACGCGGGCGGCGGCGGGCGTGCCGGGCGCGCCGAGTTCGCCGGGGGCGGAGGCGCCGCACCGGCCGTAGAGCCAACCGTCGGGACCGAAGCGGAGCCCGTTGGCGAAGTTGTGGTAGTTTTCCGTCGGAATCGTGAAGCCATCGAGCACGACCTCGGCGGGGCCGTCGGGCACGGTGTCTCCGTTGCGATCAGGGATGAAGAGGAGCTGCGGCGGACACATCGCCCAGACGCCGCCGTGGCCGATCTCGACGCTGGTGAGGCGTTGCAGTTCGTCGGTGAAAATTTTGCGCGAGCTGTAGCGGCCGTCGCCGTTGCGGTCTTCGAAGACGACGAGGCGGTCGCGGTAGCGCAGATCGAATTTCAGCGTGCGCTCGGCGTAGGTGTAGTTTTCCGCGACCCAGAGGCGACCGCGGGCATCCCAGGCCATGGCGACGGGATTTTGCACGTCGGGCTCGCCGGCGAAGAGCGTGGCTTTGAAACCGGGCGGAAGCTGGAGCGACGCGACCGATTCGGCGGCCGTCATGGTCGGGCGCGCGAGGTGTTGGGGCGCGCCGGAATTCGCGGGGGTGGGGAACTGGGCGCGGGCCACGGGGACGAGCGCGGTGAGTGCGGCGATGGCGAGGGCGGCGAGGACGGTGAAGGCGGGGCGCATGGGGGCGGAACAGGGCAGGAGGAACGGGAAGGGACGGGGAAAGGGGCAGGGAGGGTAACCGCTAATTTGCGCTGATTTTTCGGATGGGGTGAGGGCGGGCGGGAGTGTGCGGGCTTCGCCTGATCGGCGAAGAGGGGGCGCGGGCAGGGCGGTGAGGGCTTGTAGGTGGAATCAGGTGACGCGCTCGGAGGAATTTTTCGTCACCGAGGGCACGGAGGAGTCACGGAGCTTCACAGAGTAAGACAGGGGGCTCCGTGGCCTCTGTGGCGGAATTCTGGGAGCTCTGAGAAATGAAGTTTCTTCACGAACGTGTGATGGATGCGGGTTAGGTGACGCGCTCGAGTTTGATGGGGTAGGTTTGAAAGGCGTTCCATTGGCAGACAATCACGTCGCCGTTGGCGAGGATGCAGACGTCGTGGCCGTGGTCGAAGACGGGCTCGCCGCGGGTGAGCGGGGTGAGTTGGCCATCGACGTAGGTGGGGGCAGTGCCACCGGGGGCGCTGACGACTTTCCCGGAGGCGTCGAGGATGACGGTGAAGCCGGAGGGGTTGCCGGGGAGTTTGCTGGCGACGGGATCTTTTGACCAACAGACGCCGGCGTAGAGTTCCTGGCCGGAAATCACGGGGCGGCAGACCATGCAGCCAGGGACGGGGAGGGTCTCGAGATATTTTCCGTCGAGGGTGAAGCGGCGGAAGCATTGGTCGACGCGCGAGGTGACGAGGAGGGTGGCACGGTCGGCGCCGGCGCGGAGGTCGACGGCGATGCCATGGGCGTTGTCGAGGCGCTCGGTGGCGGGGACGCCGGTTTTGCCACCGAAGCGAGAAATGAATTTCCCGTTGCGATCGTAGCGGAGGACGTAGTTGGAGCCGTAGCCATCGACGACGTAGATGTCGCCGTTGGGGGCGATGGCGGTCTCGGTGGGGTTAAACAGCATCGTCGGCTCGTAGGCGCCGACCGTCATCGGATGGCTGATACTGAAGAGCTCGCGGCCGGCGAGGTCGACTTTGGTGACGCGACCGGTTTGGCGGTAGCCGCCGTTGCCGGATTTCCAGAGGCCGGAATCGCAGACGAAGAGGAATTCGGCGCCGTTTTCGCGGGCGAGGGTGAGGCCGTGGCCGCCGGGCCAGACATCGCCCCACGAGGTTAGGATCGTGCCGTCGGGCTTGAAGACGAGCATCTGGTGGGTGGCGTGGTCGCCGATCATGAAGAGGCGGCCGTCGGCGACCTGGACCATTTCGTGGCAGTTGAGAATCGGGTGGTGGCGGCCCTGGCCGGGGGCGACCCAGTCTTTGACGACGCGGTAGCGGAAGGAGCCGTGGCCGATGACGGTGTCTTTTTTCGGATCGGCGGAGCGGAGCGGTTGAATCCACGTGGCGGCGGCGGCGGTGGCGAGACCGGAGAGAAAGTGGCGGCGGGTGGGCATGGGGTGGGGGAAGGGGATGGGGATGCGCAGGGAAAAGGCGGGGGAGAAACGGGGCGAGCGTGGCGGGGAAATTTCGGTTGGCCAGTGTGGAGGTGGTGGACGTAGAGGAATGACGCGATGGGGAGGAACTCAAGAGACGCGCGCTCGATCTGCATAAATCCATCACACCGCCGATGAACAAGGCATGAGTCACGGAGGGCACGGAGCTCCGACACAGAGCCCATAGAGAGGACGAGTTGGTTGCCTCCGAGAACTGTGGCCGAGTTGGGGCGGTTGGTGACGCACGATATTTCTCCGTGTAATTGAGATTGCTGCCGGCTTGGCGAGGTCTTGACGGTGGCGAGCGCGGGCGGGCAGGCTGCGCAGCATGTCGTCGCCTGAAGTCACCGTTCCGAAGAAGAAGCTGCCCTTGTTGCAATTGGCAGTGGTGGGCGGCGTGGGCGCGGTGGTGCTCGCGGGGTTGGTCTATTTCCTCGGGTGGCAGACGGTGTTGAGCGAAGCGCTGCGGCTCAAAACGGAGCTGATGGCGTGGGTGTCGGGCGCGGGGCCCGGAGTGTTTTTCGGGGCGATGGCGGTGCTGCCGGCGGTGGGTTTTCCGATGTCGCCGTTTGCGTTGGCGGCGGGGCCGTTGTTTGCGGAGCGGATGGGATTTGTGGCGGTCGCGCTGTGCGGCATCGCGGCGATCACGTTTAATCTGACGGTGACCTATTGGCTGGCGCGGCGGTGGCTTAGGCCGTGGTTGACACGCTTTCTGACGCGCAACGGCTACGCGCTGCCCGTGGTGGAAAGCGGCGATGTGACGGACTTGATCGTGCTGCTGCGCGTGACGCCGGGCCTGCCGTTTCTGGTGCAGAACTACCTGCTGGGGTTGGCTGAAGTGCCATTTGGGCGCTACCTCGCGATCTCGTGCGCGGTGCAGTGGACGTTCAATATCGCGTTTATGTTTTTCGGCGACGCGCTGAACCAGGGGCGCGGCAAAATGGTGCTCCTCGCCATCATGGCGCTCGCGGCGCTGACGGTGGGCACACATTTGCTGCGGAAACACTTTGGGAAAAAGAAAGCGGCGGCAGCGGCGGCGGCGCTCTGACGATGAGGACTCGGGAAGAGTCGTTGTTTGCCGGGGACGCGGGCGCCGACGTGGAGTCGGTGAGCGCGTTTACGAGGCGCGTGAAGACGCTGCTCGAGAGCGGCATTCGGCCGGGGTGGGTGCGCGGCGAAGTGACGAACCTGCGGGCGCAGGCGAGCGGGCACGTGTATTTCGGATTAAAGGACGCGGGTGCGCAGTTGAGCGCGGTGATGTTTCGCGGGGATGCGGCGCGGCAGACGGTGAAGCTGCGCGAAGGCACGCAGGTCGTGGTGTATGGCGAAGTGAGCGTCTACGAAGCGCGCGGGCAGTATCAGATGATCGTGCGCGTGGTAATCGAAGACGGCGTTGGGAAATTGCAGCGGGAATTCGAGGCGCTGAAGGCGCGGCTCGCGGCGGAGGGCTTGTTTGCGGCGGAGAAAAAGCGGGCGATTCCGGCGATGCCGGCGTGTGTGGGCTTTGTGACGTCGCCCACGGGCGCGGCGGTGCAGGATTTTTTGCGGATTCTCAGGCGACGCGGGTGGCGCGGGCGCGTGGTGGTGTTGCCGGCGAAAGTGCAGGGCGAAGGGGCGGCGGCAGAGATGGCGGCGATGCTGGCGCTGGCGCAGGAGCTGGGGATTTTCGATGTGCTCGTGATCGGGCGCGGCGGCGGGAGTTTGGAGGATCTGTGGGCGTTTAACGAAGAGGTGCTCGTGCGCGCGGTGGCGGCGTGTGCGGTGCCGGTGATTTCGGCGGTGGGGCACGAGATCGATTTTACGCTGTGCGATTTCGCGGCGGACGTGCGCGCGGAGACGCCGAGCGCGGCGGCGGAGCTGATTTCGAGCGAGTTTGTCGCGTGTGCGGAGCGCGCGGAGCGGGCGGACGAGGCGATGACGACGTTGCTGGAGAGCGCGGTGGCGCGGGCGGGCGAGCGGCTGGACCACGCGCGGTCGCGGCTGCGGTTGCTGGCGCCGGCGGCGCAGATCGAGCAGGGGTTTTTGCGGCTGGACGATTTGACGAACCGGTTGAACGCGGCGCTGCGGGCCTCGGTGCAGACGCAGGCGCAGCGACTCGCGGAGGTGCGCAACCGCTTTGAGCGCGCGACGCCGCAGACGCGCGTGGAGCAGGAATCGCAGCGGCTCTTGGCGCTCTGGAAACGGCTACAGGCGGCGAGCCCGGCGTCGGTGTTGAACCGCGGATTTGTGATCGTGCGCGATGAGGCGGGGCAGCCGGTTGCGCGGCGCGAGGGCGTGGTGGCGGGGCAGGCGCTGACGGCGGAATTTGCGGATGGGGTGGCGAAGGTGCGGGCGGAGTGAGGGAGTCGAGCGCGTGGGGAGTCGGGGCGTAAAGCCCCTCCCACATTGGGCGGAGACCCTGCGCGATTTGAGCAGTGCGTGCGGGCGCTGGAATTTTCGGCGGAGGCGGCTACGGTGGGCGCACCTATGACGACCAAACGAACTGGCGCCGATTCCACCGCATCCTCCGAAAAATCCGCCTGCGGGCTGCCTTCGCACGTGGTGATCGATATGAGCAAGAGCGCGGTGCAGCGCAGTGATGCGGAGTGGCGGGCGCGGTTGACGCCGATGCAGTTTCGCGTGGCGCGGCAGCAGGGGACGGAGCCGCCGTTTCAAAATGCGTTTTTCGATCACCACGAGGACGGCGTGTATTTCTCGGTGTGCAGCGACACGCCGCTCTTCGATTCGCGGGACAAGTTTGAGAGTGGGACGGGCTGGCCGAGTTTCACGAAGCCGATCGAGCCGGCGTTTGTGGGCGAGCATCGCGATACGAGCTACGGAATGGTGCGGGTGGAGGTGCATTGTGCGGTCGACGGCGCGCACCTCGGGCACGTGTTTCCCGACGGACCGCGAGCGCAGGGCGGGTTGCGCTACTGCATCAACAGCGCGTCGCTGCGGTTTCTGACGCGAGCGGAGTATGCGGCGTGGACGGCGGGGTTGAGTCGTGCGCGCTGAGGGGTTTACCCCCGACAGAAGGCGGCGGCGAAAAGATCGGCTTTTTCAGTTGATCCCGCGACGAGTGGCTGGCGAGTGTCTGAGCAACATTCCTCAATCACTTGGATAATTTATTTTACAGCATTGGCACCCGATCCCTCGTGAGGGGAGCTCCGTGAAAAACATCAAGACGATCCTGCGTCCGTTGATCGGGCCGTTTCTCGTGGTGGCGGTCTTTATCTTGGGACTGCTTTATGAAGAGGAGATTTTAAGGCAGTTTGGCATCGCGACGATCGCGCAGCTCAAGGCGATTTTTCCCAAGGTGGTGGGGACGGGCGTGTGGCTGTCGATGGCCTACTTGTTCAACCGCATTTTGGGCGTGGTGATGTGGGACCCGTTGAACCGACGGGTGCCGATCCCGCGCCTACTGCGGGATGTGACGGCGGTGTTGATCTACGGACTGGCGATCACGGGCATCGTGAGCGCGGTGTTTGGGCAGGCGATCGGGCCGTTTTGGGCGGCGTCGGGAGCGGGCGCGATCGTGATCGGTCTGGCGCTGCGCAATGTGATTTTGGACATCTTCATCGGCCTCGCGATGAACTTCGACCGGCCGTTCGAGATCGGCGATTTCATCCAGGTGATCACGGGCCCGATGGGCGGCCCCTCGGGTCGGGTGGTCGAGCTGAACTGGCGGACGACGCGGCTGGTGACGGGCGAGGGCAACATGGTGGTGATCCCCAACGGCAAGTTGGGCGACATGATCGTGACGAATTTTTCGAAGCCGGAGCCGATCAGCGAATTTGAGATCTCGGTGTTTCTGGATTTCGACATTCCGAGCGAGCGCGCGCTGCGGGTGCTCAATGCGGCGGTAAAGACGGTGGCGGGGGGCAACGGGGTGCTCGACGACCCGTCGCCCAAGGCGCGCATCCGCGGTATCGCGCCGCAGGGCGTGGAATACAAAATCAAATATTTTATCGATCCGCGGCAGGCCGGGCCGGGCAAGGCGCGGCATGCGGTGTGGCAGGCGGTGCTCGATCAGCTCCACCGCGCGGGACTGCAGCCGGCGACGCCGAAGCAGGATGTGTTTCACGCGCCGCGGCCGCAGCGTCAGCTCGACGCGCGGGCGCTCGACGACCGCGTGGCGCTGTTGTCGCGCGTGGAATTGTTCGCGGGACTCACGGAGGAGGAGCGGGCGACGTTGTCGGCGAACATGAAGGAGAGGTTGTTCAAGGAAGGCGCGACCGTGATCAAACGCGGCGAGGAAGGCTCCTCGATGTTCATCCTCTGCGAGGGTCTGCTCAACGTGATGATCGCGCTGAAGCCGGATCAGCCGGAGACGCGGGTGGCGCGGCTGCAGGCCGGCATGTTTTTCGGCGAGATGAGCGCGCTCACGGGCGAAGTCCGCAGCGCGACGATCGTGGCGGCGACGGACTCGTTTGCTTTCGAGATCACCAAGGATGCGATCGGCGATCTCATTCAGAGCCGGCCGGAAGTGGCCGAGGTGATCGGCAAGGCAGTCACCGGGCGGAAGCTGCGCAATTCCGAGGCGGCAGCGAAGACCGGCACGGTGGCGCGCGCGGCCGAGGAAAAATCCATGACGGCGCAGCTCGTGGGGAAGATGATCGCGTTTTTCGGCGTGAAGAAAAAGACGATGACGGCGAAGGAGCTGGACGAAAACGCGTCGCAATCGCCGTTTTCGTGAGCGGGAGCGGGTCGCTTTGCGGAGCGGGTGGTGGGCTATCGAGCTGGCAGGAGCCCGGTCAGGCTGACCGGGCTACGGGGTGGCGGGGGCAGTGCGCGTCGGAAAGCGGCTTGGGGTCAAGCCGCGCGACCTCGATCGGGGTGACTCGATTTTGCGGATCGCCGCTGGGATTTAGAATTCTGCGCGTGACGGCACGGCGGCGAGCGCCGGCCCTACGGCCAGAAGCAAAGGCTACTTGCCGAAGGAGAAGCTCATCGCGGGGCTGGCGCTGGCGGGGGCGGAGTGGAGGGCGATGAGTTGGGTGAGGAGGACGAAGGTGGACTTGGTGTCGAGGTCGTTGTCGGCGATGTAAAACCAGGAGCCGCGGTAGTTGATCGCGACGCTGGCATCGGCGGGGGCTTTGGCGGAGGAGCGGACGCGGAAGACGTCGCCGAGGAGTTCCTGCCAGTCGAAGGAGGCGCCGTCGGCGCGCTCGGTCTTGCGGATTTTGCCGTTGGTGTAGTCGCCGGCGGGCGGCTCGACGCCTTGGGAGAGGAAGGTGAACGCGGAGAGCACGGGGCGGGTAGAGAGCGCGATGGTCTCGCGGTTGGGCGCTTCGCCGCCGGCCACGATGCGGAAGCGGTCTTTTTCAGGGGCGAGGCCGAGGAGGGCTTTGAGGCGGACGGTCTCGTCGCGTTCGATGGCGGAGCGGGTGAAACGGAGTTCGAGGCCGTCGGCGCCGGTGGCTTTGTTGAGATCGAGGAGTTGTTCGCGTTGGAGGGCGCGGAGGAGTTTCACGGCCTCGCGGAAATCGCGGAATTCGGGTTCGCGCGACGGGGTGGGGCCGGAGGCGGTGGGAGCGTTCTTGAGGCCGTTCATTTCCTGCACGCCGAGGGTGAACACGCGGTCGAGGGACCAGCCGGATTTGACGAGCAGGAGGAGGAGATCGGGATTCATCGGCGTCATCATCTGGCGAACGAATTTTTCGCCCTCGAGCGGGGCGTAGAACACGGTGGGCTTTTCATTGATGGCGACGGACGGGGAGAGCGAAAACGGTTTGGTGAAGGCGCGAACGATCGTCGCGGCGACGGGCGGGGTGGAGAAGCCGCTTTGTGTGGCAGTAACGCCGGCGGAAGCGCCGAGGGATTGGTTAAACTCCTGGGTGGCGGCGATGCGCTCGACACTGGTGAAATAGAGGGTGTCGCGGTAACGGCTGCGGACTAGATTGAGCAGGAGTTCCTGATCGTTGGATTGCTGCACCGCCATGTTGTAGGCGGGACGCGTGGCCTTGATGCTGGAGGGGCCGAGGTTGATGCAGCCGGTGGAGAGCAGGGCGGACGTGAGGGTGGCAGCGACGGCGAGGAAACGAAGGGGGTAAGGCACGAGGTGTAAGCGGGAGGAGGGAGCGGGAAAGGCGGCGAGGGCAGGGTCGGAAAAAGTCAGGGTTTGCGCCGCAGGCCAAGCCTAGAGGTGACGGGGGGCGGAGTGGTGGGCGGGTTGCGGCGGTAGTGGAAAAAAGGGGAGAGGCGGGACGATGGGACCGGGAGCGAGGGAAACCGAGCGCAAGGGCGAAGGAGAGAAAGCGCGGAGCCGGGGATGGCCGCAAAGAGGCGCAGGAGGCGCAAGAATAGGAGGAGGAGAACGCTGGCGTGTAACCCAATAGGTTACACGGGGTCGGAGGCGGCGCGGGAAGTGACGATGCCGGCAAAGGTGCTCCGGTGCCGCTGAAAACCCGTGGACGAAAAAACTGAGGTGTAACCCAATAGGTTACACCACCGGCTCGTGAGATTTGGACGATTGGGTGGGCGCAGGCGTGTGCAGGTGGACGCAGCCACCGCTCGTTAACAGGTGCGGCTACCCCGAGCCTGCTAAAGTCCAATCTTCAGCAGCGTTTGGTATTACACGGTGCGTGGGGCGCCGACTACTGGGCGGGGAGGAGGGCGACGACGTCGAGGTCGTAGTCTTGGTAGCGGCGGTAGGTGCCGCGGAGCCAGAGGAGGATCGTGCGGTCGCGGGCGGCGGTCCAAATGGGGACGATGGGGCGGAGGTTGTCGGCGGTGGAGTTTTGCGTGACGGGGGTCCACGCGAAGGTGGCGCCGTCGTCGGTGGTGGTGCCGCGGTAGATTTCCCAGTGGCGTTTTTGGTCGGCGGTGCTGATGAGGGGGGCGCCGGTTTTCGGGTCGGCGTTGGTGGAGATGTAGACGGTGGACGGGTGCTGCGGGTCGATGGCGGCGAGGCCAGTGTAGTCGTCTTCGCCGGCGTAGAGGCGGGTGCCGGCGTGGGCGATTTCGTTGACGCGCCATTTCGCGCCGTCCCAGCGGGCGTGGTAATAGCGGTGGTCTTGGCCGTCGATTTTGATGTCGCGCACGCCGCGGCCTTTCGCGCCGTCGCGCTGGACGGAGAAGACGATGCGCGGGTGGCCGGCGGGATCGATGTGGACATCGCACATCCAGGCGACGTGGTCGGCATCAGCTTGGAAAACGGTGGTGAGATTGCGCGGGGCGAGAGTGGTTTCCTGGGTGGTGCTGAGGGGGGCGATGACGCGGCCGTCGCTGTGGTGGAGTTTTCCGCCGCGGAGGAAGGCGTGGTAGATGCTGTTGTCGTAGGCGCGGGGGTGATCGTCGGTGGCGACGATGTGAACGGTGTCGTCGCCGGCCTGAGCGTATTTCAGGTAGGGGCGGCCGCCGTCGATGCCGGTGGCGAGGGGTTCGCCGACGGGGCGGGGCCAGCGGAGCAGGCGTCCGCCGTAGGTGAAGGTGGCACCGTCGTCGGTGGAGACGAGATAGTTGGGGTTGAAGCCGACGCCGCGGTGGAAGTTGTAGATGCGGCCTCCTTCGGCCCCGAGGCGGAAGAGGTTACTGTAACTCACGCCGGCGCCGACGGGGAGGGTTTGCTCGGGAGTCCACTCGGTGAAGTCGTAGGGGCGGGCGGTGCGACGCCAGCGCATGAGGTCGAGGCCGTTCACCCCTTTTCCGCTGCCGTGGGATTGGTAGGTGGCGAGGACGCGGCCGTCGGGGAGGGCGAGGAAGGCGGGGGTGTCGTGATCGTCGCTCTGGAACTTGGGGTGGAGCGTGGTGGAGCGGGCGCGGCCAGAGCGTAGGTCTACACTGGTTACGTCGACATCGCCGGCTTCGCCGCCGGCGCGCGTGGTGCCGGCGACGGAGCCGAAGACGAGGGTATCGCGGACGACGATGGCGCGTTCGTCTTGGAACCAGCACCAGCCGCCGTTGGTTTTGAGGACGGTGGGGACGGGGAGAGCGGGGGCGGCGGCAGTCGCGGCGAAGGAAAGGAGCGGGGCCGCGAGCGAAGTGAGGAGCAGCGCGAGGTGAAGAGAACGGGGGATGGGGAGCGCGAGGTGGAGCGAAGCGAGGGCAGAGGTAGAGAGCGGGCGCGGGAGCATAACGCGGAGGTTGGAAAAATTGCGGGCGGGGGACCAGACGGGAGTCGGGGAGGAGGGCCGGGCTCGGCGGGTATTAGCGCGGGGCGAGTGGGGCAATCGGTGCGCTGCGACGGTGGGCGGTCAGGAGGTGCGGAGAAGTTTCAGGCCGTAGTGCCAAGGTGGAAGATCGAATGGCGGCGTGGAAGTGGTGAGGTCGCCAGCGGTGTTGGCCCAGTCGAGGATTTGCGCGGGCGTGGGGCGGATCGAGAGAGACGGGCCGCGGGGCGTGGGGAGATCGCTGCGCCAGTGGATCACGGCGATCACACCGCCGGGGCGCACGAGGTCGCGCGCGGTGCGGAGGAGGGAGACGGGGTCCTCGGCGTGGAGGATGTTGAAGAGGAGCGCGGCGGAGCACCCGGCGGGCGGGAGGCCGTAGCCGGTGGTGAAGACATCGCGGACCAAGGCGCGGAGGTTGGTGAGGCCGGCGGCGGAGGCGCGGGTGGTGGTGGTGGCAACCATCGCGGGGTCGATGTCGAAAGTGTGGACGGTGCCGCGGGTGCGTTGGGCGAGCGGGAGCGTGAACGTGCCGTAACCGCAGCCGAGTTCGGCGATGTCGCCGGTGGTGGCGGACGTGAAGCCGAAGGCGTCGAGGATGAGCGGGACGTTGAAGAGGGTTTCCCAGTAGGCTTGGGCAGGCATGCCACTTTCACGGATCAGCATGGGGAAGGCGGGGAGATGGGAATGAGAAGGAAGATGAGGTTGCCCACGAAATACACTAAAGACACGAAAGGCGGAGGGTGCCCGCGGGCGACACGGACTACACGGAAGAACAGAGGCGAAGAAACGGACGCGGGGAAGCGCGCGGTGCGTGAGGTAGGGGCGCGAGGGTGCCGCGGGAGTTTGTAACGTATTACGTTACAAACTGGCGGGGGGCGGTGGTGGCGAGGGGTTAGTGAGTGCAGGTGCAGGCGTATTCAGAGCGCTTACACTCGCCACAGTGGTCGAGGTTGAGGTCGATGCGGAAGTTTTGGGGTTTGGCGTCGGGGGTGGCGCGGAGTTGCACGACGACGCGGTAAGGTTCGGTCGAGGTGGGGAGGGCGGATTTTGAGACGTAGCCGGTGGCGGTTTTTTCGAGGGCGACGGGAGCGCGGCCGGATTTGGGCTCGGCGGTGATGGCGACGGTTTGTGCGCCGGGGGCGGTGGGTTTGAGCGCGGCGTCGTAGAAGGTGACTTCAACGAGGCGGTCTTTGGTGACGAAGAACTCGGCGCGTTGCGGGGTCGCTTCGAGGAGGCGACCGCCTTTGGGGCCGGGGACGACTTTGTCAGAGTTCGCGGCGGTGGCGAACGTGGCGAGGAGGAGCAGGGGGAGGAGGCGGATGGTTTTCATGGATTGTATTTTTGGATTCAGGTGGAAAGGACGGGGCGGCGGCGGGCTTCGATCCAGTCGTAGAGCACGGGGAGGACGAGGAGGGTGAGGAGGGTGGACGTGACGATGCCGCCGATGACGACGGTCGCGAGGGGGCGCTGGACCTCGGCGCCGGGGCCGGTGGAGAGCGCCATCGGCACGAAACCGAGCGAGGCGACGAGGGCGGTCATGAGGAGCGGGCGGAGGCGGGTGAGCGTGCCCTCGACGACGGCGTCGCGGAGGGCGTGGCCCTGGGCGCGGAGGAGGTTCATGAAACTGAGGAGCATGATGCCGTTGAGGACGGCGATGCCGGAGAGGGCGACGAAACCGACGGCGGCGGGGATGGTGAAGGGGAGTCCGCGTAACCAGAGAGCGGCGACGCCACCGACGGCGGCGAGCGGGACGCAGACGAAGATCATGGCGGCCTGGCGGGCGCTGCCGAAGGTCGCATAAATGAGGGCGAAGATGAGCGCGAGGGCGGCGGGCACGATGAGGGCGAGGCGGGCGCGGGCGGCCTGGAGATTCTCGAACTGGCCGCCGAATTCGAAGGTGTAGCCGGGCGGCAGCTTGAGGTCGCGGCGGAGCGAGGCGGCGGCTTCCTGGACGAAGCTCTCGGTGTCGCGACCGCGGACGTTGATGAGAATGGAGACGCGGCGCTGGGTGTCTTCGCGCGTGATGGTGCCGACGCGGTCGGCGACGGTGAGGTCGGCGAGACGCGAGAGCGGGACCTGAATGCCGTCATTTTCATCGGTGCGGACGGGCAGGTCGCGGAGGGCGGCGAGGTCGAGGCGGTGCGATTCGGGGAGGCGGACGACGATGGGGATGCGGCGGCTGCCCTCGACGAGGGCGCCGGCTTCGCGACCGGCGAGGGCGGTGGCGACGACGCGGTTGATCTCGTCGGTATGGAGATTGAGGCGCTGGAGGGGCGTGCGCTTGGCGGTGATCTCGAGCACAGGCACGCGGCCCAGGGCGTCGAACTCGACGTCGCCACCGCCGGGCACGCGCCGGAGGACATCGCGGGCGGCGGCGGCGAGACGTTCGAGTTCGGCGAAGTCGTCGCCGTAGATTTTCAGCGAGAGATCGGCGCGGGCGCCGGCCATGATTTCGTTGAAGCGAAGTTGGACGGGTTGGGTGAAGAGATAGGTCTGGCCGGGAATCGTCGCGGTGAGTTCGCCGCGGATGAGTTCGACGAGTTGGGGCTTGGTGACGGGGCGGCCGTCGACCTGGCGCCACGTCTCGGGCGGGTGGAAGAAGACGTAGGTGTCGGAAGTGTTGGGGCCCATCGGGTCCATGGCGATCTCGGCGGTGCCGAGGCGGGCGAAGAGATGGCGGATCTCGGGAAATTTTTCGCGGAGGAGTTTTTCAGAGCGTTTCTGGAGATCGACGGAGGCTTCGAGGCCGACGCTGTTGCCGCGGATGAACTGGAGGGCGATGGCGCCTTCGTCGAGTTGCGGGATGAATTCGGCGCCGAGGCGGGTGAATTGCCAGCCCGCGGCGGCGACGAGGGCGAGCGACGCGGCGACGACGAACCAACGGGCGCGGAGGGCGCCGTGGAGGAGGGGCGCGTAGAACGATTTGGCGGCGCGGATGAACCAACTCTCGCGCTCGCTGAGGCGGCCGGAGAGAAATTGCGCGCAGAGCACGGGCATCAACGTGAGCGCGAGGGCGAGGGCGCCGCCGAGGGCGAGCATCACGGCGAGGGCCATCGGGCGGAACATTTTCCCCTCGACGCCGGTGAGCGCGAGGACGGGCACGTAGACGAGCAAGATGATGAGCACGCCGAAGAACATCGGGCGGGCGACCTCGTGGGCGGCGGTGCGGACCTCGGCGAGGCGCTCGGCGACGGAGAGATTGCGGCCGAGGGTGTGCTGGCGGCCGGCGAGGCGGCGGAGGATGTGCTCCACCATGACAATCGAGCCGTCGACGATGAGGCCGAAATCGATCGCGCCGAGGCTCATGAGGTTCGCGCTGAGGCGGCCCTGCGCCATGCCGGTGAGCATGAAGAGAAACGAGAGCGGGATCGCGAGGACGACGATGGCGGCGGCGCGCCATTGGCCGAGGAGGGCGAAGAGAATTGCGGCGACGAGCGCGGCGCCCTCAAGGAGATTCGTGCGGACGGTGCGGATCGTGGTGTGGACGAGATCGGAGCGATCGTAGACGACGCGGATCTCGATGCCGGGCGGAAGTTTTTCCTGGATCGTGGAGAGGCGGGCGACGGCGGCGCGGGCGACGAGGCGGCTGTTTTCGCCGGCGAGCATGACGGCGGAACCGGTGACGGTTTCCTCCCCGTTTTCGGTGGAGGCGCCGGTGCGCACGGCGGAGCCGATGGCGACGGTAGCGAGATCGCGCACGAGGAGCGGAGTCGCGGAGCCGGCGAATTTGACGGGGAGATTGGCGATCTCTTCGAGCGTGCGGACGCGGGTATCGGCGCGGACGACGATGGCTTCGCCGCCGAGTTCGAGGAGGCCGCCGCCCGCGTTTTCAGTGCTGCGGGCGATGACCTCGGCGAGTTGGTCGAAGCTGACGCCGGCGTCGGTGAGTTTGCGCGGGGCGGGTTCGACGACGATTTGTTTTTCGTAGCCACCGATGGCGTTGACCTCGGCGAGACCGGGGGTGGCGCGGAGCAGCGGTTTGATGGTATAGTCGTGGAGCTGGCGCAGAGCGCGGAGTTGGTCGGCGCGATCGGCGGGACGATTCGGGGCGTCGGGGCGGTAGCGCACGGTGTAGTAAACGATTTCACCGAGGCCGGTGCTGATGGGCGCGAGGGAAGGCGCGATGCCGGTGGGGAGGCGCTCTTTCGCGTGGGCGAGGCGCTCGGTGACGAGTTGGCGCGCGCGGTAGATATCGGTGTCGTCGCGAAACGTCATCGTGATCTGCGAGAGGCCGAATTTGGAGAGGGAGCGCAGCTCGGTCATGCCGGGGAGGCCGGACATCTCGACCTCGATGGGGACGGTGACGAGCGTCTCGATTTCCTCGGGGGCGAGGGCGGAGACGGGGGTGTTGACCTGCACCTGCGGGCTCGTGATGTCGGGCACGGCGTCGATGGCGACGCGCGTGGCGGACCAGAGACCGACGGCGACGAGGAGCAGGGAGAGGCAGACGACGAGCGCGCGGCGGCGCAGGGAAAAATCGATGAGACGGTTGAGCATCAGTGTCCGTCGGCGCAGCCGACTCCTCCATTGGTGGCCTGAAGTTCAGCGAGCCAGAGGGCGCGCACGCCGTGCGTGACGAAGGTGTCACCCTCGTAGAGGCCTTCTTTGAGGGCGAAGGACGTGGCGTCGGCGGCGCCGAGGGTGACGGGCGTGCGGAGGAACCACGGGCCGTTGGCGACGTAGACGAAGTCGCCTTTCACAGTGCGGAGCACCGCGTCGGTCGGGAGGCGTGTGGCGAAGTCGGCGGTGGCGATGCAGACGAAGGCACGGGCCGCAGGGCTGAGTTGGATACCGTGGCCGGCTTTGTAGTGGGCGGCGGTGGCGTTGGCGGGGGGCGGCGCGGTGGGAGGCGGCGTGGCGGAAGTGCGGGTGCAGGCGGTCGTGGCGAGGATGATGAAGAGAGAGAGAAGGAGAGAGAGGGAGAGGGGGAGAAGGGGAGAGGTTTTCATGGGTTCGTGAGGTCGAGGCCGGTGAGGAGGTGGAGGCGGAGGGCGGATTCGAGGGCTTCGCGCTGGGTGTCGAGCAGGGCTTCGACGGCGTCGAGGTAGGCGGACTGGAGTTCGACGTAAGTGGAAAGCGGGACGGCGCCGAGGCGGTAGTGGCGGTCGGCGAGGGCGGCGGCTTCGCGGAATTTTTCGGCGGCGGTGGGCGTCCAGCGGGCGGACTCGGATTGTTTGGCGGCGAAGGTTTGGGAGGTGGCGATCACGTCGCGTTCGAGTTCGCGTTGAGCCATAAGCACCGCGGCCTCGGCTTGGCGGCGGCGGGCTTCGGCGGTGTCGACGGCGGAGTTCGTGCGCGAGGAGAGCGGCAGGGGGACAGAGAGTCCGAGGCCGACGGTGGTCTCGCGGTCGCCAGCGGATTCGCGGTTGAGAAACGGACTGACGGTGAAGCTGGGGCGGCGCTCGTGGCGGGCGAGTTGGACGGCGTAGCCTTGTTGCTCGACCTCGAGTTTGCGGGCGCGGAATTCGAAGTGGTTTTCGCGGGCGGCGGTGAGGAGATCGGCGACGGGCGGGGCGGCGCGGAAGGTGGACGGAGCGGCGGCGATGAGCAGTGGGGTGTCGGGGGCGTGGCCGCGGAGTTGGTTGAGTTCGACGCGCGCGGCGGAGGCGGCGAGGGCGGCCTCCGTGGCGCGGCGTTGGAGGACGAGCTCCTGCGCCTCGATCACGCGGGTTTCGAGCAGGGGCGTGAGGCCGGCGGGGTCGCGGGCGAGGAAGGTCTCCTTGAGGACACGGAAGCGTTCGGCGACCTCGGCGGCGGCGACGGATTTTTCCTGGGCGGCGAAGAGGGCGGCGGCGAGGACGCGCGTGCGGTGGCGCAGGGCGGACTCGAAGCGGGCGACGCCGAGTTCGGCGAGGGCGACGTCGCGATTGGCGACGGCTTTGCGGAGGGCGAGACGGCCTGGCCACTCGAAAGTCTGCGCGAGCGAAACGGACCAGGCGGTGCCCTCACCGGCGAGGGCGCCGGCGGAGCGCACGCGTTTGTGTCCGGCGGATACGGAGAGTTCGGGATCGGCGCGGGTGCCGGCGCCACGTGCGGTGGCGCGGGCGGCGGCGAGTTCGGCGGTGTAGAACGCGAGCTCGGGATGGCCGGCGGCTACTTCCGTGGCGAGGGCGGCCGGCGCTGTGGGCGCGAGTGGAGCCGGGTCGGCGGCTTGGGCCGGGGCAACGAAGGCGGTGGCGAGGAGAAGGAGGGACAGAGAGACGGAGAGAGGGAGAGACGGAGAGAGGGGGCGCATGGGAAGGGAACACTGACATTTGGAGGGGGCGCGCGGGCGCCGGGAGGCGCGGTGCGACGTGGTGCGGGCGCGTGGTGTGCGCAGGCAGACGGACGCGGTGGCGCGGGGCGTGCGAGTGGACGGACCAAGTGCGGGCTGAAGCTCCGCACTACGCGCAGGCCAAAAGGCGGACTGAAGTCCGCCCTACTTTAGACGAGCGAGGGGGCGCGCGACGGCAGGGCGGCGCGGGCGGTGAAGTGCCACGTGCGGGCGACTTCGGGCGGGGGCTCGATGCGATCGGACAGGCCGCGCGGTGGCGGGGTCAGAATGAGCGCGGGGGCAGGAGCAACGAAAGAAAGGAGGCAGGCGCAGATGGCGTTGAGCGCGGGGGGAGCGACGAGTGCGGTGTCGCTAACGAGACGGAAGGCGGTGCCTTCGACGACATCGCAGGCATCGCGGGCATGGGCGTGCGAGCCGTCGAGATCGGTGGTCGAGTGATGGTCGACGAGGCAGTGAAAGAGTTCGTCGAGTCCGGCAGCTTCGAGGTCGCAGTGCAGCGTCGCGGGCAGCCAGAGGGCGGCGAGGGCGAGGGCGAAAATGCGACGCAGGCGAGACACGATAGGGAAGGAGCGCGGGGACGGGCGGGTTGTCAATGCGGGTGGCGCGGGGGTGTGCGCGGGATGTGCGTGGGGGGTGTGCGGAGTGCGGTGCCCACGAAACACACCAAAGACACGAAAGTCGGAGGTGCCCACGGAACACACGGAATACACGGAAAAGGGGAACGGAGAGTGGGACGGAGATGTGGGTGCGGATGGGGGCTGCGCGAGGCAACGTCGCTTGGAATTTGGACTTTTGGGTAGCGGCAGAGAGGAGCGAGCGGACGCAGCAACCGCTCGTTAACACGAGCGGCTACGGCAGGCTTGGTTGTGATCGTTGGTGGCGATGGGTGGTGCGCTCGCGGTTACTGGATCGGTAGGCGGGTGGAGTAGGAGACCGCACGCTAAGGCGTGCGGCTACGGGATGGACGCGGACGGGGTGTTAGTTTTTCCGCCAGATTTTGACGTCGTCGACGACGGCGTTGCGGGGGACGGCGAGGCGGAGGATTTTCTTCGTGGGGTGGGCCATGCCGGGGGACTTGAGCGAGCCGACGGGGCGGTCGTCGATGGTGACCGCGAGTTCGTCGCCGGAGATTTTTACGAGGAGGGTGTGCCACTGGCCGACGGCGAGGGTGGCGGGGATCTTTTTCTCTTTGTTGACGAGGGCCTGCTGTTGGTCGGTGGAGAGTTTTTGTTTCGCTTTGCGCGCGGTGTGGATGTCGAGGCGCATGCCGCCGGTGGCGAGGTCTTGGAGGAGAACTTGTTTCGGACTGACGCGGGCGGCGAAGAGGTGGCCGGCGTGGATGTCTTTGCGGGAGAGGTCGGCGAAATCGAGGCCGAGGCTGTCGCGGGCGTCTTCGAGTTTGAAGCGGAGGGCGACGGCGCCGTCGGTGAACTCGGCGGTGTGCGTGACGGAGACAGCGTGGTCGGCTTCGGGGCTGAGGAAGATGTGCATCGCGCCGTCGCGGAGATCGACCTGCTTGTTACCTTTTGCGCGGCTCTTGCTGTTGGTGGCCCAGCCGTTGCCGGGTTCGTCGGTTTTTTCCTGGGATTCGGTGCGGGCGAAGTCGTCTTGGAAGATGAGTTTGCCGTGCTCGTCGGCGGCGTGGAGGGAGGTGAGGGTGGCGAGCGCGGCGGTGGCGGCGAGGAGTGCGAGGAGGCGGGGGAGTTTCATGGGAGGGAGGGATGGAGAGAATGAGAGAGGGGGAGAGGGGGAGAGGGGGAGAGGGGGAGACTGGGAAGGCGCGATGGAAGATGGAGGTGACGCGGGTGGGGGTGGGCGGGTGACGGGGCGGGTGATTTGGGACGAGAAAAATAGCGACGGAGTTCAGCCAAGGCATGAGTCACAGGGCACGGAGCAGGACAGGTTGGGAAGTTGGGTCAGAGGCGGACGCGGCGGAGGCGGAGGGCGTTGGTGACGACGGTGATCGAGCTGAGGCTCATGGCGGCGCCGGCGAACATGGGGTGGAGGAGCCATCCAGTAAACGGATACAGGGCGCCGGCGGCGAGGGGGAGGCCGAGGAGGTTGTAGGCGAAGGCCCAGAAGAGGTTTTGTTTGATGTTGCGGAGGGTGGCGCGGGCGAGGTGCACGGCGCGGACGAGGGCGGCGAGGTCGCCTTGGACGAGGACGAGGCCGGCGCTGTGCATGGCGACATCGGTGCCGGTGCCCATCGCGATGCCGACATCGGCGGCGGCGAGGGCGGGGGCATCGTTGAGGCCGTCGCCGGCGAAGACGACGCGTTCACCGCGGAGTTGGTGGACGTGGACGAGCTCTTGTTTCGTGGCGGGCGTGGTGTCGGCGTGGAAGCCGTCGAGCTTAAGTTCGTCGGCGATGACGCGGGCGGCGGCGGTGCGGTCGCCGGTGACCATAGTGATTTTGAAGCCGAGGCGGCGGAGTTCGGCGAGGGCGGCGGGCGTGGTTGTCTTGATGGTGTCTTCGAGGGCGATGGTGCCGACGAGTTGACCGTCGGCGAGGACGCAGACGACGGTGGCGCCGGGGACGGCGTCGGAACGGGCGGTGTCGGGGGCGCGGCCGATGACGACATCGAGGCGACCGACGCGGGCGCGGACGCCCATGCCGGGTGCGGCGACGAAATCGGAGACGGGCGGAAGCGGGAGACTGCGGGCGCGGGCAGCGGCGACGATGGCGCGGGCGAGCGGGTGTTCGCTGGGGGATTCGGCGGCGGCGGCGAGGGCGAGGAGGGCGTCTTCGGGCGACGCGAAAGAGGAGGAGAAGGAGGAAAGAGAAAGATGCTCGGAGGGAGCCAGGGCGACGACGCGGGGGCGGCCCTCGGTGAGGGTGCCGGTTTTGTCGATGAGGAGCGTGTCGGCGGTGGCGAGGCGTTCGAGGGCGGCGGCGTTTTTGACGAGGACGCCGGCTTGGGCGCCGCGGCCGATGGCGGTGACGAGCGAGACGGGCGTGGCGAGGCCGAGGGCGCAGGGGCAGGCGATGATGAGGACGGCGACGGAGTTGAGGAGGGCGTAGAGGAAGCGCGGCTCGGGGCCGAAGAAAAACCAGGCGGCGAAGGTGAGGGCGGCGAGGGCGGCGACGGCGGGGACGAAAAAGGCGGAGACGCGGTCGGCGAGGCGCGCGATGGGGGCCTCGCTGTTCTGGGCTTCCTCGACGAGGCGGATGATCTGGGCGAGGAGGGTGTCGGCGCCAACGCGTTCGGCGCGGAAGACGAAGGAGCCGGTGGTGTTGAGGGTGCCGGCGGAGACGCGGTCGGTGGGGCGTTTGGTGACGGGGAGCGGTTCGCCGGTGAGCATGGATTCATCGAGGTCGCTCGTGCCGGTGGTGATGGTGCCGTCGACGGGGACGTGTTCGCCGGGGCGGACGCGGAGGGAGTCGTGAAGTTGGACGGCGGATACGGGGATGTCTTCTTCGCGGCCGTCGGCGGTGAGACGGTGCGCGGTCGGCGGGGCGAGGTCGATGAGCGCGCGGATAGCGGCATCGGTGCGGGCGTGGGCGCGTTGCTCGAGGATTTGGCCGAGGAGAACGATCGTCGTGATGAACGCGGTGGCTTCGAAATAGAGCGGGACGCCGTGGGTGGTGAGGAAGGAGGGCGGGAATTTTTCGCCGAAGAGGACGCCGAAGACGCTGTAGAAATACGCGGCGCCGGTGCCGGTGACCGTGAGCGTGAACATGTTGGTGTCGCGGTCGCGGAGGGAGGTCCACCAGCGGCGGATGAAGTAGGCGCCGCACCAGAAGAAGACGGGCGTGGTTAGGAGGAGTTGGGCCCAGGCGGAGGCGTGGGACGGAAGTGCGTGGAAGGTGTGAGGCGCGAGCATCGAGCCCATGGCGAGAATCAGCACGGGGAGCGAGAGCGCGGCGGCGACGTAGAGGCGCGGGCGGAGAATACGCTCGTGCGGGAGGCCCATGTAGACGGGGGCGTCGGGCGGGGTGGAGTCGGTTGGTGGGGACTCGGGAGAGGTGGACATGGAGCGGGGGCGGAGAGGGCGGGTCGGAGACACTGCCCTACTTTAGAAACGGTAGGTGGCGGAGAGGGTGAAGTTGCGGCCGGGTTCGTTGAGGCCGGAGCCGTGGATGCGGTAGTCGGTGTCGGTGAGGTTTTCGAGGGCGACGGTGAGCGTGAGGGCCTGGGTGGCGCGCCAGCCGGTGCGGAGATGGCCGACGAAGTAGCCGGGCGTGCCAGCGGCGGGGATACGCTCGGTGTCGACGCGGTCGCCGGGGGCGAGGCGGGCTTGGCGGCCGGCGGCGGAGGCGGCGAGTTCGATCCAGGTGCGGGTGGTGAGGGCATCGCGGCGGAGCGTGAGATGGCCGGTGAGCGGCATGGCGCGCGAGAGCGGGGCGCGGAGGAGGAGCGCGGAATTGGAGGAGGGGAAGTAGTCGAGCTCACCGCGCATCCACGTGAGGGTGCCGGAGAGGGTCCAAGCGGAGTCGAGGCGGGTGCTGCCGGCGAGTTCGAGGCCTTGGACGTAGCCGGCGCCGGAGTTGCGTTTGGTGACCTCGGCGAGGCCGTCGACGAGGTCACCGGTGGGCGTGCGGATAATTTGGTTACGGATGACGGTGTGGAAGGCGGCGACGGTGGCGGACCAGCGGTCGTGGCGCGTGCGCCAGCCGGCTTCGGCGGTGACGAAGAATTCGGGTTCGAGGCCAGGGGCGGGTGTCTCGATCTGGCCGCCCTCCGCGATGTCGAAGCGGGTGAGGTCGGAGAGGTTCGGGGCGCGGAAGGATTCGGAGAGGCCGGCGAAGAGATTGTGGCGGCCGGTGGGATCAAGGCGGACTACGCCGCGGAGACTGGCGAGGAGGGAGTGCCAGTCGGCGGTGACGCGGGTGGTGGCACCGGAGCGGGGATCGCGCACGCGGCGGGCATCGGCGGCGGCGTAGTTGAAGCGACCGCCGAGAATCAGATCCAAGGGGCCGAGGCGCGGGAGGCGGTTTTCGAGATAGGCGCCAGCGAGATCGTAAGTGGCGTCGTCGGCGACGGGGCCTTGGATGTCGATGGCGTTGAGCGAGCCATCGGCGCGGTAGCGGATGCTCGTGGAGTCGACGCGGTCGCGGTAGAACTCGCCGCCGTAAATCCAGCGACCGAGCGGCGAGGGACTCTGGGCTTGGAAGAAGGTGCCGAGGGTGGCGACGTCGAAGCCGGTGTCTTCGCGGCGGCGGTCGTTGCGGAGGCGGAATTGGTCTTCCTGCTGGCGTTGGTGGGAGACGCTGAAGTGGAGCTCGTCGACGGGGGCGGCGAGGTGGTCGGCGTGGAATTGGACGGCGAAGAGGCGGCGCGATTGATCGAGGGAGCGCTGGAGGTCGTTGCCGGGGCGGGTGCCGAGCCAGGTGCTGCCGAAAACGGTGCTGTGCGTGCGCCACGCGTCGTCTTGGGTGAAGTCTTGCGCGAGCGCGGTGAGGCGGGCGTGCGGGCCGATCCGATACGCGAGGGAGGCGTCGAGGCCGGACTCGGAGTAGCCGGTGCGGGGTTGGGAGCCGGTGCCGCGGCCGGCGCGGAGGTCGTGGTAGTTTTTCTGCGAGAGGCCGATTTGGGCGGCGAGACGGTCGTGAAGGCGGCCGGACGCGGCGAGACGGGTGACGTGGGAATCGTCGGCGGAGGCGTAGCGGTGGGAGAGGCGGGCGGAGGTCGTGGAGGAGGTGGAGGAGGACGAGGACGGGGTGGAGGAGGACGTGGCGGAGGGAGACTCGGAGAAGGTGGGGGTGAGGCTGACAGCGTTGACGGTGCCGCCGACGGCGTCGCTGCCGTAGAGGACGGAGGCGGGGCCTTTAACGAGTTCGAGGCGGGCGAGGGAGAGCGGGTCGACGGTGCCCCAGTATTGGTTGGGGCCCTCGCGGAAGGCGGAGTTGTTGAGGCGGATGCCGTCGATGAGGAGGAGCGTGCGGAAGCCGGTGAAGCCGCGGATGTAGGGCGCGCCTTGGGCGGAGCTGGTCTTTTGGACCATGAGGCCGGGGAGTTCTTCGAGGGCGATCGGGAGAGTGCGGGGCTGGCGGGTGTCGAGCGTGTCGGCGGAGAGGACGGACGTGGCAAACGGCATGTCGAACGGAGCGGTGCCATAGCCGGTGGCGGCGACGATGACGGTGGGGAAGAGAACGGGGTCGGAGGGCGCGGTGGCCGGCGAGGAGGGACGGGACGGCGCGGTGGCTGAGAAGAGGGCGGCGGGGAGGGCGAGGAGGACGATGAGGGCGCGCGAGAAAAAGAAAACGCGTGGATGACGCAGACGGGCGAGCGGCGCGGGAGAGCGCGTGGCGGAGTGGTGGACGTGGGCGGGCATGGCGGCTGATCAGTAGGCCGCGCGGACGGGAAGGGGGGAAATAAAATCGCCGGGTCGAAGGCGTGGATTTTAGGAAGCGGTGCGAAGGGGATTAGTTGGCCGCAAAGAGGCGCAGAAAGCGCAAAAAATAGTGCGCGGACGTTGGGCTCAGGGGGAAGGTTGAGCGGACGGAATGGCGAGCGGGGCGGGGGTGCGGGCGGCTTGGCGGGCGAGTTTGCGTTCCCAGAACCAGGTGAAGAAGACGGGGACGGAGAAGAGGGAGACGATGTCGAAGATCATGCCGCCGACGACGGGGAGGACCATGGGTTGCATGAGCTCGGAGCCGCGGCCGGTGGCCCAGAGGACGGGGATGAGCGAGAGCATCGTCGTGGCGTTGGTCATGATTGCGGGGCGGCGGCGACGGAGGCCGGCGTGGAAGACGCGGGCGTGGACTTCGGCGACGTCGCGCGGCGGAGTCTTGAACTGCTCTTGGATGTAGGTGCCGAGGAGAATGCCGTCGTTGAACATGACGCCGAGAAGGACGATGAAGCCGACGATGACGGCGGTGGTGAGTTCGGCGCCCCACCACCAGACGAAGAAGAAGCCGCCGGCGGTGGTGACGCTGGCGTTGGCGAGGATGATGATGCTCGTGATGAGCCAGGAGCGCGTGCCGATGTAGATCAAAATGACCATGACGCCGAGCGAGGCGGCGATGATCCAACGGAGGGAGGCGTCGGCTTTGAGTTTTTGTTCGTAGCGGCCGACCCAGCGGAAGGTGGCGCCGCGGGGGAGTTCGAGTTGGCCGGCGGAGAGGGCGGCGCGGAGGCGGGCGTCGGCGTCGCGGACGACTTCGACTTCGCCGCGGCCTTGGGCGTTGAGGAGGACGTATTGGGTGCGCTTGCCGGCTTCGGAGCGGATGGCCATCGGGCCGATGGTGTAGGTGAGGCCGGCGGCGTCGCTGCGCGACGCAGTGACGAATGACGAATGACGAATGAGGAGCGGGCGCAGCGCGTCGATGGATTCGCCGGCGGGAAGGGTGAGTTCGGCGCGGGTGGGGGAGAGGATCGTGAGGTTGCGTTGGTGGGTGAGGGAAAGGGTGGATAGGAGCTGAGAGGTGGGGGGGAGGGATGGAGCAGAGGAGGCGAGGCGGGCGTCTTGAGGCGGCGCGTTAGGGATAACGCGCCCTACCTCCAGAGTGTAGATCGTGGGCGCGGCGAGGAGGCTGGAGAGGGGGATGGCGCCGTGGCCGGCGGTTACGGGGATCTGGATTTGGGTGAGCTCGTCGGGGTCGTCGCGGCGTTCGCGGAGGTAGCGGATGCGGACGGGATAACGGAGCGCGCCTTCGACGCTGTAGGTGAGGGCCATGCCGCCGAGGGCAGTCTCGACGGTGCGCATGACCTGTTCGGTGGTGAGGCCGAAGCGGGCGAGTTTGGCGGGATCGAGGCGGACTTCGGCGTAAGGTTTGCCGCCTTCGCGCTGCATCTGCACGTCGGTGGCGCCGGGGGTGGTCTGGATAATTTTTTCGGCTTTTTCGGCGAAGCGTTCGAGGGCGTCGGAGTCGTCGCCTAGGACTTGGAGGGCGATGAGGCTGCGGATGCCGGTGGAGAGCATAACGACGCGCGTCTCGATCGGCTGGAGCCAGCTCGGGGCGACGCCGGGGATATCGGTGATGGCGGCGAGGGCGGCGCGGACCTCGGCGAGGGTGCGGGGGCGTTTGCGCTCGGTGCCGTCGGGGTCGGCGATGGAGTGGACGGGCCACTCGGCGTAGAGTTTGAGGAGGACGACGGTCTCGATCATGCCGATGGGGGCGGGATCGAGGGCGGTTTCGGCGCGTCCCATTTTGCCCATGACACTGGCGACCTCGGGGACGGATTCGATGAGACGATTTTGCGCGAGCATGATGCGCTGGGCTTCGCCGAGACCGCCGGTGGCGGGGATGGACGGCATGAAGAGGAGGCTGCCCTCGTCGAGGGGCGGGAGAAAGCTGGAGCCGACGCCGGGGAAGGCGCGCATGAGGGCCTGGTCGAGCGTGGTGCGCGAGAGATCGGCGCCGACGAGGGCGAACGTTTGGCGGAGGGGCCAGCTGAGGGATTGCCAACCGAGGCCGAGGAGGTAGCCGCCGAACGCGAGCGTCGCGATGGCGACGGTGAAAGTGACCTTGTGGCGCTGGATGCGGGTGTAGGCCCACTCGTAGGCGACGTGGATGGCGTGGCTCGCGGGATTCTCCTCGTAGTTGACGAGTTTCTCGCGGCCGATGCGCCAGACGATGAGGGCGACGGCAGCGGCGAAGAACGGGGCGAAGAGCCAGCCGGGAATCGTGAGCGCCCAGCGATCGTAATCGAGGGGGAAGCTCCAGCCGTCGCGGATGAACCAGCCGAAGGCGAGGCCGCCGGCGAGACCGGCGACGGCGAAAAGGACGGGTTTGCGGATATGCCACGGCGGGAGGAGCAGGCGGCAGAGGACGGGGACGAGGAGGACGCCGAAGAGGACGGCGCCGCTGATCGCGAGGGATTTGGTGAGGGCGAGGGGCGTGAAGAGGCGGCCGGCCTGGTCTTGGAGGGCGAAGATCGGGAGGAAGCCGATGACGGTGGTGGCGGCGGAGGTGAGGAGCGGGCGCGCGACTTCTTGGGCGGCGTTGATGACGGATTGCGTGATCTCGGAATCGAACGGCGAGGTAGGCATGGCGCGGCCCTCGCGGCGGCATTTCTCCTGCAGATCGACGAGATGCTGCGTGATGTTTTCCGTCATGATGATGCCGAAATCGACCATCACGCCGATGGCGATGGCGATGCCGGCGAGGCTCATGATGTTGGCGCCGACGCCGGCGAGGCGCATGACGAGAAAAGTAAAGAGCATGCCGAGCGGCAGGCTGATCGCGACGGCGAGGCTGGCGCGGACGTGTAACAGAAAAGCAATGACGACGACGGCGGTGGTGACGACGGCCTCGACTAGGGTGGCGGAGAGCGTGGCGGTGGTTTCGCGGATGAGTTGGGAGCGATCGTAGAAGGGGACGACGGTGACCTGCTCGCGGGCGAAGGTGGGGGCGAGGGTGGCGAGCTGGCGTTTGACGGCGTCGATCACGCTTTTCGGATCTTCGCGGACGCGCATGCCGATGATGGCGCCGACGTGTTCTTGGAAGCCATCGGCGAGGAGGCCCTGCCGGAACTGGCCGCCGAGTGTGACGTTGGCGATGTCGCCGAGGCGGAGGCCGGCGCCGAGCGTGCGGTTGCCACGGAGAATGATGTTTTCCACGTCGGCGACGGAGCGGATGAAGCCGGCGCCGCGGATCATGGTTTCGACGCCGGATTGCTCGACGCTCATGGCACCGACGTCGCGGCCGGCGGATTGCACGGCCATCATGAGCATGTCGAGGGTGAGGCCTTGCTCCTCGAGGCGCGTGGGCTCGACGTCGATCTGGTATTCGCGGACGACGCCGCCGGCGGGCGCAACCTCGGCGACGCCGGGGACGGCGCGGAGGGCGGGGACGACGATTTGGTCGAGGAGGTAGCGTTTCGATTCGAGGTCGCGCGGACCTTGGAGCGTGAAGGCGAAGACCTGGCCCATGGCGGTGGCGTCGGGGCCGAGGCGGGCGTTGACGCCGGGCGGGAGGAGGCCGGTGAGTTGCGAGAGACGTTCGAGGACGCGCGTGCGGCACTCGTAGAGATCACGGCGCTCCTCGAAGATAACGTAGAGGTAACTCGCGCCGTAGAGGGACATGCCGCGGACGGTTTGCACGCCGGGGAGGCCCTGGAGTTCGCGGGCGAGACGCGACGTGACCTGCTGGTCCATGTCCTGCGGGCTCTTGCCGGGCCACTCGGCCCAGACGATGACCTGGTTGTCGCTGAGGTCGGGGAGCGCATCCACCGGCACGTGACGCCACGACCAGAAACCGGCGAGCGCGATGGCGAGCGCGGCGGTGAGCGTCAGGAAAGGGTTGCGGATGCAGAAGGGGATCACGGACGGGACGGAAGAGGGAGAGATCGAGAGAGGGAGAGAAGGAGAGAAGGAGAGAGGGGGAGGCTGGGAGAGGGGCTCGGGTTGGAATTTAACCCTGAATTCAGCCAAGGCATGAGTCACAGAGGGCACGGAGCTCGGACACAGAGGGCACAGAGGAAGAGAATCGGATCACGGAAAGAGGGGGTGAGGGTGGAGCTGAGATGGCGGGGGACTGAGAGAACGAGAACGATTACGAGGGACGAGAACGATGGGAGTTAGTGCTGGTGGGACGGAGTGGGGGCGGTGGCTCCTTGGGGGAAGAGGAGGCTGGCGGTGCCGGCGAGCTGGGCTTGGCTGTCGATGAGGAAGGCGCCTTGCGTCGCGACTTCGTCGCCGGGTTTCAGGCCGGCGCGGACGATGTAGAGGTCGTTGCCATCGGGGGATTCGAGGCGGGGGCCGAGGGCGAGCGGGGCGAGTTCGAAGGAGAGGCGGCCGTCGTCTTGTTTTTTGGATACGCGCCAGGCGACGTGGCGGACACCGGTGGAGAGGACGGCGGTTTTCGGGACGAGGGTGAATATGCCGGGGGCGTCGGACATGGGCGGGACGCCCATGCTACTGCCAGCCATCACGGGCGGGACGCCCGTGCCACTTTCAGAGAAGGCGGCTTCGATGCGGGCGTGGACGAGGCTGCCGACGAGGAGGCGGTTTTGGGGGTCGGAGAGATGGAGGTGGACTTCGCGGGCGCGGATCTCGGCGTTGAGCTCGGGAGAGATCCACGAGATGGAGGCGGCGACGTCGGGCAGCGGGCCGCGGTCGTCGGAGGAGAGTTGGACGGGTTGGCCGACGCGGAGCCAGTGGGCGCGGGCTTCGGGGACGTGGACGACGACCATGAAGGCGCGGGGCTCGACGAGGCGGAGCAGCGGAGTGTCGGCCATGACTTCCTGGCCGACGTTGGGGAGTTTGGCGGCGGCCATGTCCTCGCCGGGGAGACCGAGGACGACGAGGCCGGCGAACGGAGTGGTGATTGTAACGGTATCGGTGGGCGCGGCGCCGTTGAGGATGGCGGTGGCGACGGCGGTGAGGTTCCAGCGGGTGAAGCGCTCGGTGAGGGCGTGGATCGCGTGGGTGTCGGCGAGTTTGACGGCGGCGGCGAGTTCGCCCTGGGCGGCGAAGACTTCCGGGCTGTAGAGATCGACGACGGGGGCGCCGGCGGGGACGAGATTGCCGGGGTGGAGGGCGGCGGGGTGGCGTTTGACGACGCGGCCGGCGAGGCGGGGGATGACGACTTGCAGCGTGCGGTCGTCGTAGCGGACGGCGCCATACGCGTGGATGGTGGCGGTGGCGGGGCCGGTGGTAACGGTGCTGAGCGTGATGCCCATGCGGCGCTGTTGCTCGACGGAGAGTTCGCCGGCGGTGACCTTGGTCATGGCCATGCCGCAGACCGGGCAAGGGCCGGATTTGGAGCCGATGAAATCCATCATTGGGCAGGCCCAGCGCTCGGCGGAGGCGGAGGGGGCGGCGGTCGCGTGGGTGTCGTGCGCGGTGAAGAGCGTGTGCTCGGGCAGGAGCGCGATGAGCGTGGCGCCGGCGGCGAGGCCGAGGATGGCGGTGAGGGCGGAGGGCCAGCGCATGGTGGTTCGGAAGACGGAGCGAGGGGGAGAGGGAGAGAGTGGGAGAGGTTTGCCCGCAAATTTCACGGAGATGATTCCCTCAGATTCAGGACTCCGCAGATTCGTTTCAGCGGGACCCTGAATCTGCGGAAAAATCCTTTGCCGGCCTGACGATCTTCGTGCGGCCTCCGTTCGAGAGAATGTATGAAATATCCGGGTTAACGTTTGATGATTTCGTTGCGGAGGTAGGAGGGGCCGTATTTGTCGGGCTCGGCTTGGAATTTGGGCGGGCACATTTTGCAGCCGAAGCCGATGGTCTGGCCTTGGTATTCCATGGTGGGGAGCGATGGATCGACCTTCATGCCGCAGATGGCGCAGACGGTGTTGACGGGTGTGCCGGGGCGCGCGGCGGTGGCAGCGGGCGCGGGCTTGGGATGGGAGGAGTGGGAAGAAGCGGCGGCAGCGGACGTGGCGGGCGCGGGCGGGGAGTTGTTCACCATCGGGGCGTAGTCGCCGCGGGTGGTGGTGGCGCCGGCGGTGTCGTGACCGGCGTGCGGATCGTGGAGGGATGTGCGGGCGGCGAGGGCAAGGAGCGCGCCGAGGACGAAGGTCGCGAGGAATAGGTAGATCGATTTCATCGGAGAAAAAAGCTGAGTGCTCAGAGCTGGGAGCTGAGAGACGGAGACAGGAGTTTGGCGGGGGGGAGGTAGCGCCAGAGTTCGGCGCGGGCGGCGCGGGCGGAGGTTTCGGCTTCGATGATCTGGAGCTGCGTCTCGGTGGATTTTTCGAGGATGTCGATAGCGTGGAGGACGGCGGATTCGCCGGCGCCCATGCCGGTGACGCTGAGGCTCCGGGTGAGGGCCTCGTGTTCGGCGTCGAGGCGGGACTGGGTGTCGGCGGCGAGGCGGCGGGCGGTGGCGGCGAGGCGTTCGGCGCGTTCGACGCGGGCGAGCGTGCTGGAAATACGGTGACGCGCGGCGGTGGCCTCGGCGGTGGCGGCGGCGCGATCGGCCTCGGCGGCGCGGACCTCGGCGCGGGCATAGCGACGGTTGCGCCAGGGAATCTCGGAGGAGACGGCAAAGCCGATGGTATCTTCGTTGCCCATGGTGGTGCGCTCGCGTCCGAGGCGGAGGCCGACGGAGGTCATGGGGTTGGCGGAGGCGCGGGCCATCTGACCCATGGCGTTGGCCTCGGCGATGCGGGCGGTGGCGACGGCGACAGTGGTGGCGTCGGCGGGATTGATTTCGGTGGCGGCGGGGGCGGAGAAAACGGGGAGCGGGGCGTCGGGGGCGAGGCCGAGGCGGCCACGGGCGATGGCGCGGGAGTCGGCGGCGGTGCGCTGGGTTTGCTCGAGCTGTAGTTGAAGACTGGCGACGCGGGATTGGATCGTGAGGCGGTCGGCGAGGCGAGTGGTGACGTCGGAGGCGAGGCGGGATTGGACGGTGGCGAGAGCGGCGTCGAGGCGGGCGAGTTGCGTGGTGAGGAGGGCGGCGCGGGCATCGGCGCCGTCGGCTTCGGCGAGGGCCATGGCGAGATCGGCGGCGACATCGCCGACGGTCATGGCGTAGTCGGCCTCGGCCATGGAGACGACGGCGGAGGAGCGGGCGCGGTCGGCGGCGCGTTCGCCGCGTTTGGGGAGCGGTTGGCGGACGTTGAATTCCCACATGGTGCGGTTGTCGCCCATGGGGTCGTTGACGCGGGAGCGCATGGCCTCGACCTCGGGATCGGCGAGGCGGCCGGAGGACTCGGTGCGGGCGCGGGCGGCGTCGATGCGTTTGGCGGCGGCGGCGAGTTGGGGGGCGCGGGTGACGGCGGCGAGGAGCTCAGGGGCCGGAGCGGAGGGTGGGAAGGGCGCTTGGGCGCGGGTGGCGAGGGGGAGCGCGGCCAGCGTGAAGGTGAGCGCGAGCGCGGCCGGGCGGAAGGCGACGAAGCGGAGGACGCGCGAGGACATGGCGGTGACAAAAAAGGGCGGACTGAAGTCCGCCCTACTGGCTTACTTTTTGGCCTTCGCGGCGGCGTCGACTTTGGCGAGGAACTTGGCGGGGGTGGCCTTGAAGTCGTCGAGGCAGCCTTCGCAGCAAATGAAGATGACGCGGTCAGGCTGGCCGGTGACGCGGTGAATGTAGCCGACGGCGTCGCCCATGCTGCCGAGGGGCTCGTCGGAAACGAGGCAGGTCTTGAGTGGGTAGGTGGCGCGGGCTCTGGCGATGATTTCGGTCTCGGTGGGAGCGGGGGCTTTTTTGTCGGCGGCGAACGCGGACACGCAGAGGCCGGTCGCAAGGGCGAGGGCGAGCGTGGCGGAGGAGAGGAGTGAGGTGAGTTTCATAAGGATGGTGTCACGGGCATTAACCCGGAGGACGAAAAATCCCGCGGAAAACTTTCGGAAAAGTTTTTGGCGGGATTTTGGGCGGGGCGGGTTATAGCGTGTGAACCCATCTCAATGTCCCCTGAAAACCAGACTCAAACCACGGGCGAGACGCCCGTGCCACGTTCCGGAGAATTCCCGAACTCAACGGACGTTGGGCGCACTCCTATTTTATGAAGGCACCGCTTTCAAAAGAACCGACTGATTCACTGTCCCGCACGTTGGCAGATTGGCGCGTGGCGCCGGGGCGCATGCCGGAGTTCCGCGCGGCGGTGTGGGCGCGCATCGGCGAGGACAAGGCGACGCTCTCGTGGGCAGTTTACGCGCGAAGGAACGCGGGGATCGTGGCGGGAGCGCTGGCGTTGGCGGCGACGGTGGGCGGAGTGATCGGGAAAGAGCAGGCGCGGGCGCAGGCGGACGCGGCCAGTGCGCGGCTCGCGGCGGCGTATGTGCAAGGGCTGGACGCGCGGGCGATGGTGGGGCGCTGAAATGACGAATGACGAATGACGGATGACGGATGACGGAGGGGCGGAGTCGGGGCTTGGGCGCTTTATTAAATGAAAAATATTTTGATTACGGTGGGGGCGGCGGTCGCGGCGTGTGCGCTGGCGTTTGGCGTTTTTTTTGCGCTGAACGACGATGCGGCGTTGCGGCGGGCGGCGCGCGAGGGCGACGCGATGGCGTGGCTGCGGGCGGAGTTTCGGCTGGATGAGGCGCAGTTTGCGGCGATCAAAAAACTGCATGACGAATTTGGCGAGGCGTGCGGGGAGCACTGTGCGGCGATTATGGACGCGCGCGAGCGGAAGGCGGCGGCGGGCGAGATCGCGGCGCTGGAGAAAGTGTGTGTCGACGCGATGAACACGCATTTCCGGCGCGTGGCGGCGCTGATGCCGGCGGGGCAGGGGGAGCGTTATCTCGCGACGGTGTTGCCGCGGGTAGCGGACTATGCGCACACCGGAGCACCCACGGTGGGAGCAAAACCGTGATGAGCGGAATCGAACGCGAAGCACCGGACGGGCGGGGAGAAAGTGACGAGGCGGGGCGGGCGCGGGCGGAGGACCGGGCGCTGATGATGCGCGTGCGGGCGGGCGACGAGGCGGCGTTGGGGGCGTTGATGGAACGCTGGGAACGGCCGGTGAAAAGCGTGATTGCGCGGCTGGTTTTTAATGTGACCGAAGCGGAGGAGTTGGCGCAGGAGACTTTCGTGCGCGTGTGGCAGCAGCGGGAAAAATTTCGCGAGGGCGCGGAGGTGAAGCCGTGGGTTTTTGCGATTGCGGTGAATCTCGCGCGGAACCGGCTGCGGTGGTGGCGGCGGCGGCCGGAGGTGGCGCTGGAAGCGTGGAGCGCGTCGGAAGAAGGAGAGAAGGAGAGAGGGGGAGAGGGGGCGACGGGGAGAGGCGCGGATGGAGGGGATTTGGAGCGGAAGGAGCGGGCGGGGGCGGTGCGGGATGCAATCGCGGCACTGCCGGCGGAGCTGCGCGAGGTGATTGTGCTGTTTGAATACGAGGAGATGTCGCAGGCGGAGATTGCTGTGGCCGTGGGCGCAACGGTGAAGGCGGTGGAGGCGCGGATTGCACGGGCGCGGGAGAAGTTGCGGGTGGCGCTGAAGCGGTGGGTGTGAGTTATGTTTTTTGAACGCTAATGGAATTCGCCAATGGGCGAATTCTTTGAGGTGTGGCGGCGGCTGATCGCCGGCGCGGGGAGATCGGAGGTGTCGGCTGATCGCCGACGGGGCGGGGGCGACGAAGCGACGGAATTTTTGGCTGCAAAGAGGCTCGAAAAGCGGAGGAGGCGCGCGGGGATTTGTTCGGGAGTCACGGAACCTCGTAAATTTCAATGAGGGCGGTGCCAGTGCTGCTGGAGTCGGCGCTGCGGATTTGCACGGTGTAGTTGCCCGGGGAAAGGGGCATAAGCAGGGCGGCGTCTTTGGAGGCCGCACTCGTGAGGTGGAAGGCGCCGACTTGGGCGGACGTGCGCGAGAGTTCGGGGGTGCCGGACCAGTTGTCGTTGGTCGCGATGCGGCGCGACTGGGCGTCGAACAGATCGAAGATCGGATCGGCGAGGAGATTGCCAAGGCCGAAGGCGGCGAGGGAGGGGCCGACGGCGCGGATGAGCAGCGTGGTCGTGCCGACGCCGCCGACGACGAAGCCGGCGGTGAGGCCGGAGCCGATGTTTTTGAGGACGGAGACGTTGACGACGCGCGGGGTGACCGGGGTGCGTGCAGGCACGGGTGTGGCGTCGTAGAGTTCGGCGAGCACGGTGCCGCCGGCGTTGCCGGCGCCGGAGATGCGCATGGAATTATTTCCAGGGGCGAGCGCGGAGAGATAGAGCGCGGCGTCGGCGGAAGCGGGGCCGGTGTAGGCGAAGGCGCCGACTTGTGCGGCGGTGGCGCTGAGGTTGGCGGTGCCGGCCCAGTTGTCGTTTTCGGCGATCTGGGTGGAGCCGCTGTAGAATTCGAGTTTCGGATCGGCCAGCGGCCGGACGACGCCGAAGACGGCGAGGGACGGTCCGGCGGCGCGCACGAGGACGGGTTTCGCGCCGCTCGTGCCAGTGCCGCCCACGATGGTGCCGACGGTCATGGTGTCGGTGGAATCTGAGAGGGTGGCGAGGATGGAGAAATTGATGAGGCGGGCGGGATTCGCGAGGGGAATGGCTCGGCGGAGCGTGGCGTTGTTATACTCGGAAAAGTAAAGCGTGCTTCCTGAGTCCACTGCGATGGCATAGGCGGCGAGGCGCACGGTGCTGCCGGTGCCATCGGTCCAGCCGGGTTTGCCGGGCGAGCCGAGGACGGTCACGACTTCACCAGCTTGAGTGATGCGGCGGAGGGTAGTGCCATCAGCGACGAAGAGATTTCCGACGGAGTCGAAGGCCAGGCCACCGGGGCTCTCGAAGCGGGCGGCGGCACCCGTGCCGTCGACCGTGCCGGAGGCGCCGGCCAATCCGGCGAAGGTGGTGACGACGCCGGCGGGCGTGACTTTACGGATGGTGCAGTCGGCCTGATCGGCGACGAACACGTTGCCGTCTCGGTCGACCGCGACATCGGTGGGAAGACGGAAGAGCGCGGCGCTGCCGACGCCGTCGTTGCTACCAGAGCTGTTCGTTCGGCCGGCGAGGGTGGTCACGACGCCAGTCGGAGCGAGCCGGTTGATCACGCGACCACGGGAATCGGCGACGAAAATATTGCCGAGTGGATCGAGGGAGAGTCCACTGACGTAACCGAGGGAGTCCGAACCGGCGACAAGCGAGACGATGCCCTGCGGTGTGATTTTGAGAATTCGCCCATCTCCGCAGACGAACAGGTTGCCGTCGCGATCCAACGCGAGCGCGGTGATCGTAGTAAATGGCTCGGTGGTGACGAGGGTCGTGACGACGCCGGCAGGGCTGACCTTGCGGATGAGTCGACGGTCGGCCACGTAGATGTTGCCGGCCGGATCGACGGCGACGCGACCCGGCGTCGTGAATTGCGCGGAGCGGCCGGTGCCGTCGATCGACTGGGGCGCGCTGGTGTTCGCCTGGCCAGCGAGAGTCGTGACGAGGCCAGCGGACGTGATTTTGCGGATGGTGTTGTTGGAGCCGCCGTCGGCGACGAAGACGGTGCCGTCCGGACCGGAGGCGACGCCGATGGGGATGGAAAACAGCGCCTGGGGGCCCGGGCCGTCGGTGCTGCCATTGAGACCGACGGTGCCGGCGAGTGTGGTGACGACACCGGTGGGAGTGATGCGGCGTAGGGTGCGATTATCGGAGTCGGCTACCACGAGCGTGCCGGCGTCGTCGACGGCGAGGCCAAAGGGGTTGTTGAAGCGGGCGAGGCTGCCCGTGCCGTCCGCACTACCGGGACTGCCGGCGAGGCCGGCGAGGGTGGTGACGAGACCTTCCGGGGAGATTTTGCGGATGGTGTGATTGATGGGTGGGCCAGGAAGAATACTGCTGGAACTGCGGTCGGCGACGTAGAGGTGGCCGCTGCGATCAACGGCGAGGCCGAAGGGAACTGCGAAACGAGCCGCGCTGCCGAGCCCGTCGGCGCTTCCTGGGGTGTAGAGCAACCCCGCGAAGGTGTTGACGCGGCCATCGGGTGCGATTTTGCGAATGGTGGCGGTGAAGATTTCGGCCACGAAGACGTTGGACTGGTCGTCGACGGTGATGGCCCCCGGTCGGTTCAGGCGCGCGGCGCTACCGACACCATCGATGTTGCCGCTGCTCAGGGCCGTGCCGGCGTAGGTCGTGACGATGCCGTCGGGCGTGATTTTGCGGATGGTGTGGTTTTCGGTATCGGCGACGAAGAGGATGCCGTTGGCATCGATGGCCAGGCCGCGCGGGCCGTTGAAGCGGGCTGCGGGGCCGGGGCCATCGATGCTGCCGTTGCTGCCCGTGCCGTCGGCGGAGAAGTAGCCGGCTTGGCCGGCGAAGGTCGTGACGACACCCGCGGGGGTGATTTTGCGGATGGTGTTGTTGGAGCTGTCGGCGACGAAGACGTTGCCGTGGCGATCGACGGCGACACCGGTGGGGCTTTGAAAGCGGGCGTCGGCTCCGGTGCCGTCACGGTTGCGGTAGGTGGCGTCGCCGGCGAGCGTGGTGACTTCGTAAATCTGCGCAGCGAGCGGCGCGTGGAACGCGAGCAGCAGTAGGAGCGCGGTGGAGAAAAACGGGAGGCGCCCGTGGGAGCACCGGGGGAGCGTGACGGGGCGCTTTGGGTCGGTGCGGATTTCGCGGCGGCGGGTGGTGAGGTTCATAGATGTCTACGCGGACATCGAACATGACAGGGGGTAATGAAAACCCCGCCATTTGGTTTTTGCCGGGCGGGGGCGTAGATGCGGGAGCGGGAATTAGGGGGACTGCTGGGGCGCAGGGGAAGCGGGGCGGGGCGGACGGGGGGAGCGGGGGAAGGTGCGGCCGGGGGCGGCCGCGCTCCCGGGGTTACGGAGTGAAGGTTTCGTCGTCGGGGGTGTGGAGTTTTTTGTCGGGGCCGGCGCTGGTGATGCTCATGCGCGTGCCGCTTTCGGCGTGGAAGAAAAACGGGGTGCCGTAGCGGTCGAGGAGTTCGCCGGTCGCGCGATTGATCGCGGGGTGATCGGGCGGGATGAGGGCGAGGCGGAGTTTGTTTTGCCCGGTGAGGACGGCGGTGATCTCGGCGTTGGTGCCGACGGGGTTGCCGTCGCGGGGGTAATTGGTGCGGAACGCGGTGATGACTTCGTGGACGACTGAGAGGTCGGCGCGGAGGGTGGAGGCGGGGGCGTTCAGGTTGTCAGCGAGGGGGCTGCGTTCGGCGGGGCTCGCGCTGATTTTCGAATTGGGATTTTCGATTTTCGATTGAGGGGCGAGAGCCGGCGCGGGGGAGGCTGGTGAGACGGATGACGGGGATGGAGTGGGGATGGGCCAGAAATACCAGGCGAGGAGGGCGAGGATGAGGACGCTGAGGGCGAGGGTGAGGGCGTGGCGGCGCATGGGAGAGAAGAGCGGACGGGCATAAAAAAGCGCGTTGGGGACAACGCGCTTTAGGCCAAGGGGCTGGGCGGCGGTTGGATACCACCGCTCCGTTGCTCAGATGAAGCCGAGGTTGGGCGTTTTGAAGCGGCCGATATTCGGGAGGACGGTGGGGAGGTCGGTGGTGCTGACGCCGAACCAGGTGGCGAGGGTGGCGGCGTATTCGTCGACGCTCGTGGTGGGAATCCAGCGGCCGAGGCCGGTGTCGTCGGGGCCGTTGATGGTGAGGGTGGGCATCTTGCCGTAGAGGTCGCCGCCTTTGACGGCGCCGCCCATGACGATGGCGTGGCTGCCCCAACCGTGGTCGGAACCGTCGCCGTTGGAGCGGAAGGTGCGGCCGAAATCGGAGGCGGTGAAGGTAGTGACCTGGTTGGCGACACCGAGCTCGACGGTGGCTTTGTAGAAGGCGTCCATCGCCTGGCTGATTTGGGCGAGGAGGCCGGCGTGTGTGCCGGTGGTGGGGTCGGTGTTGACGAGCTGGCCGGCGTGGAGATCCCAGCCGCCGAGCTGGACGAAGAAAATCTGGCGTTTGAGGCCGAGGCTCGGCGAGGCGGCGATGAGGCGCGCGGCCATGCGGAGCTGGTTGCCGGCGGTGGTGGACGGGAAGGTGGTCGTGATCGCGCCGGAGGCGGTGAGGACGGTGTTGAGGAGATCGGAGCTGACGATGGCGTCGCCGGAGGCGGTGGCGAAGGCGGTCTCGAAGAGGCCGGGCTGGGCCTGGCCGAAGAGGTCTTTTTGCGCGCGGAAGCGGACGCCGTCGAGGTTGGTGGGGGTGAGCGAGGTGGTGTTGCCGGCGAGGACGGTGGCGCCGCCGGTGCCGATGGCGTATTGGGTCACTTTGTTGCCGACCTGGAAGGTGTTTTTGCCGGCGATGCTGATCGACATGGAGATCTGGTCACTCGTGTTGAACGCGTTGACGAGATCGGCGACGCGGCCGCCCCAACCGGTGGAGGTGGGTTTATCGGGGACGCTGTGCTGCCATTGGACCTGTTGGTCGCTGTGCGAGAAGAGCTGCGGCGGAAGCGGAACGCTGCGGGCGGTGTATTGGGTCTTGGTGGTCGGGTAGACGAGGGTGCCGACGTTGGCGAGGAGGGCGGCCTGGCCGGAGCCGAACATGCGGTGGAGATCGGTGACGGACGGGTGGAGTCCCCACGTGCGGCCGTCGCCGGCGGACTTGGGCGTGAGGCCGAGGAGGGCGGACTGGGGGATCGCGAGATTGGAACGGGCGGAGGCGTAGGCGGAGTAGCCGGAGCCCATCGGGATGATGAGATTGTTGGCATCGTTGCCGCCGTTGAGGAAGAGGCAGACGAGGGCCTTGTAGTCGGCGGCGATGGGGGCGCCGGCGGTGGCAGGGGTTTGCGGGCCGTTGGCGGGACTGGCGGCGGCGCCCATGAGGCGGAGACTGCCGAGGGTGGAGAGGAGACCGGTGGCGCCGACGGCGGCGCAGCAGGCGGAACCGAGGAATTCGCGGCGGGAAACTTCGGGGGCGGATTTTTTGCTCATGGGGGACGGAAGAGGGGGAGACGGAGAGAGGGGGAGAGGGGGGCGACTGGGTGGCTGGGGCGGCGGTGGGAAACCGCCGGTCCGGGCGGAGAGTTTACTTTTGGATGGCGGCGGCGGGGCTGGTGAGGACGAGGAGGACGGCGGTTTTGGCGCGGTCGATGGGGGCGGTCGCGGTGGGGAGGGCGGCGAGGGCGGTGGTGATCCGGGTGCGGGCGGCGGCGGGGAGCGTATCGGCGCAGAGCACACGGCTCAGGTGGTCGAGGAGCGCGGCGGGGTTGCTCAGGAGGGTCTGCTCGTAGGTGAGGTCGAGCGTGAGCACGTAGGGCTGGGTGGTGGCGGCGACGCCGGTGGTGGTGGCGTTGACGAAGTTGCGCAGGTAGTTCGGCACGCTGATGGCGAAGTTGTCGTCGGTGATTTCGAACTCGGGGGCGACGAGGCCGGCGGCGGCGAGGGGGCCGGGGAGGACGTAGTCGGAGTGATAGAAATTAAAGACGGTGGGCGAGCGGAGAGCGGCTTGAGCGATGCTGCCGATGGCGCTGTAGGGGAGGGTGGCGGAGTTGTAGGTGCCAATCTCGCCCTGGGTGGCGGGTCGCGGGGTGGCGCTGGTGATCACCGTGCCGTTGACGTGGTGGCGGAAGCCGATGAAGCGGCCGCTGGTGGAGGTGGCGCCGAAGCTGCGGAGAAGGCCGGTGAAACGGAGGAGGGGCTCCTTGAGCTTGCCGTAGGAGGCGTTGCCGGCGACGGCGGGCGAGCGGGCTTCGTAGTCGGTGAGGATGGCGCGGACGACGGCGGCGAGATCGCCGCGGACGCCGGAACCGTTATCGCGGAATTTTTCGGCGACGCGGTAGACGTAGGCGGGGCTGGGGTTGCTGGTGACGAGGCGCTGAATCAGGAACTTGGAGACGAAGGGCCCGGTGTTTTGGTGAGTGAAGAGCGCGTCGAGGGCGAGCTGGAGATCCCTGGTGCCGCCTTGGGCGGCGGGGATCGGCGAGGCGGTGACGGGAGTCAGATTCTTCGCGGTGTCGTCGTGGAACGCGGGGAAGAGCTGCATCGGCGTGTAGTAGTTGGCGCCGGCGTTGCGGAATTGGGTGAGGTTCGTCGAGGGATAGGCCCAACCGGTAAAGACCTTGGCCATCTCGGTGATGGTGGTTTGGTCGTAGGTGGGAACGGGGAGGCCGTCGGCACCGAGGGCGAGCGTGCCGTCGGGATTGAGTTGGGTGAGGCCGATGGTGAAGAGCTGCATGACCTCGCGGGCGTAATTTTCGTCGGGCGTGGTAAGCGTGGCGCCGGTGCCGTCGAAGGTGGCCTTGGAGTTGCGGAGGGAACTCAAATACTCGCCCATGAGGGGGCTGAGGCTGACCTGCTCGAGGAGGGTGCGGTAGTTGCCGAAGGCGCCGTTGCCGAGGATGTCGTAGTAGTTGGCGATGGGCTCGGAGCGGTTGTCGTCGCCGAGGGAGATGTCGGAGATGACGAGGATTTGGCTGAGGGCGAAGGCAACGCGTTGGCGGAGCTGGTCGGGGGCAGTGAGGACGTTTTTGAACCACGCGGATTGCCGATTGGGCATGTGGGTGGCGTTCCAGTTGGTGAAACTATTGCTGCCGCCAAAAGTGTTGCGGTCGATCTGCGTCGCGGTGCGATGCGAGGTGAAGGGGAGGGCGATTTGCGTGTTGAGCCACGTGTCGATGCTGCCGCCGGTGAGGGCGTCGATTTCGGCTTTGGTGGGGCCGAAGGTGGCTTGGGTGAGGAAGCGCGCGGCGTCGGTGGCGGTGACGTTGGCGAGAGTGACGGCGGGAGGGGCGGCGGGGGCGGTGAAAGTGCGGGAGCCGGAGCCTTGGATGAAGGCGCCTTTGACTTCGCCGCTGGGGAACTTGGCGGTGTCGAGGCGGACGGCGATGTTACCGCTCTTCAACGCGTCGAGGAGGGCTGCGCTGGTGTAGGGGCCGGTGGGCGAAAAGGTCCACTGGGCGCCGTTGACCTGGCCGGCGTTGCCGAGGTCGAAGACGTAGTCCTCGTTGGAGCCGATTACGAGATGCGCGCTGGTGAGTGTGGAGCTGAGGTTGGAGAAGGAGACGTTGATGGCGGCGAGGGTGCCGCTGGAGCTGAGGAGGATCGACGCGGTGCCGGAAGCGGTGGTGCCGCTGGTGGAGGAGCCGGTGGGGCGCACGCTGGCGACGTAGAGGGTGGCGGGACTGTCGGCGATGGTGACAGTGGCGCTGGCCTGCGCGCCGATCAGGTAGCCGGGGCCGGTGGCGATCGTGAGGACGACGGAATCGGTGCCCTCGCTCTGGACGTCGGGATTCGGGGAAAGCGGAATCTTCACGCTCGCGGCGCCGGCGGGAATCGTGGTGCTGCCGAGGAGCGGCGGGTAGTCGAAGCCGTTGACCGCGGAGCCGCCGACGCCGTAGTTGACGACGAGGGGTAGGGCGGTGTCGCCGGTGCGCGTAAGCGTGAACTCGCCGCGGTTGTTGCCGGATTCGTCGGCCGTGGCGTCGGTGGCCGCGAGCGTGACCGTGGGCGGATTGGCGGGGGTGAGGTCGTAAACTTCGATGATCGCGAGGCCGCTGGTGGCGTCACCGGAGCCGACTTGGATGCCATAGTTACCGGGCGTGAGATCGATGAGGACGGCGGCGTCTTTGCTGCCGGCGGGGAAGGCGAACGAGCCGGCGATGGCGAACGCGTTGGTGAGGCCGAGCGTATCGGCGGCGCGGGTATCGGAAGGGGTGTTCCAGTTGTCGTTGGTGGCGAGGACGGTGCCGGTGGAACTCGTGATTTTGATCGTGGGATCGGCGAGCGTGCCGCTGAGGCCGAAGGCGGCGAGGGCGGGGCCGGCGGTGCGGACGAGGAGCTTGCGGGAACCGGTGCCGGGGGCGACGACGAAGCCGATGATGGGAGCGGAGGTCGCGGAGACGGAGAGGCGGGTGGAGGTGTTGACGAGTTTGGCGCCGGCGTTGGCGCCGCCGATTTCGTAGACTTCAACGAGGGCGATGCCGGTGGCGGTGGTGGCGCTCGCGATTTGTGCGGTGTAGTTACCGGGTGCGAGCGTGACGAGGACGGCGGAGTCGCGGCTCGTGGTGTTGTTGCCGAAGGCGAAGGCGCCGACCGAGGAATAGGCGGCGGAGAGTTGGGCGGCGGTGGCGGCACCGGTGCCGACGGGCGTGCCCCAGTTATCGTTGGAGGCAACGGCGGTGCCGGCGGCGTTGAAGACGGTGAGGACGGGGTCGGCGAGGACGCCGGGGAGATTGAAGGGCGAGGCGCCGAGGGTGGGGCCGACGGCGCGGATGAGGACCTGTTTGTTGGCGCCGGGGCCGATGACGAAACCGGCGGTTAGGACGGAGGCGCCGGTGCCAGTTTGCGCGCGCGTCGAGATATTGGAGAGGCGGGGCTCTTGAGCGCGGGCGGCGGGGCTAAGGGCCGTGGCGAAGACGGCGAGTGCGGAGGCAAGGGTGGCGACGGAGAGGCGGGGGAATTTCATACGACGCAGGGATGAACAGAGGAGGAGGGGCGGGGTGGCGCGGGCTGAATCGAGTCAGCGCTGAGACGCCAACGACGTGATGCCGGTGACGATGGCGGGCGTGCCGAGGGAAGGCTAACAGAAAATTCGCAATTTGCCGCGGATGGGGTCCGGCGCGGGCGGGTGATGCAGCGTGGCCGGGGCGCGGGAAGGGACTGCGGGCGAACGGAGTGCGGCGGGTCCCTGCTCTCACGAGCAGGGCTACGGGCGATGGGCGCGTTGGGCGCGAACGGGGACCCGAGGAATCTGACGAAAGAGAACGATAACGAAGAACGAGAACGATGGGCGTGCGGCTCACCGGACGGTGCGGAGTTGCACGCTGTCGACGAGCCGGTCTTGGGAGACGATGTCGGTGGCGACGATCAACTTGTCGCCGGGGGCAATGCGGCCGGCGCGGCGCAGGAGGGTGATCGCGTTTTCAATGGTGACGTCGGGCTCGGAGCCGAGCGGCATGAGGAAGGGCTCGACGGCCCGGAGGAGGCGGAGTTGGCGGCAGACCTCGGGCGACGGCGTGAAGGCGAGGATGGGCGAGTGCACGGGGCGCAGCATCGCGAGGCCTTGGGCCATAAAACCGTGACGGGTGAACGTGAGGAGTTTCGAGCGCGGGAGCTCGTTGGCGAGGACGACGGCGGAGTGGAGGACCTTCATGCGCTCGCCGGTGAAGACGGCGGGCGGGCGGGAGTCGACGGTCTCCTCGGCTTCGATGCGGCGGGAAATTTTGTCGAGCATCTGCACGCATTCGAGCGGGTATTTGCCGATGGTGGTCTCGCCGGAGAGCATCACGCAGTCGGCGAGTTCGTAGACGGCGTTGGCGACGTCGGTGATCTCGGCGCGGGTGGGGACGGGTTGCGAGATCATGCTCTCAAGCATGTGCGTGGCGACGATGACGGGGCGGCCTTGCGAGAGGCAGGCGCGGACGGCGCGGCGCTGGATGACGGGGAGCTCTTCGAACGGGCACTCGATGCCGAGGTCGCCGCGGGCGACCATGAGGCCGTCGCAGGCGGAGACGATGCTGTCGAGGTTGTCGATGGCGGACTGGTCTTCGATTTTCGCGATGATGCGACAGCGGGATTTTTTCTCGCTGAGGAAGCGGCGGAGGAGCTCGATGTCCTTGGCTTCGCGGACGAAAGAAAGGGCGACGAAGTCGATGCCCTCTTCGAGGCCGACGGTGGTGTCGGCACGGTCTTTTTCGGTGAACGACGGCAGGTTCACTTTGACGCCGGGGAGATTGATGTGGCGGCGGGATTTGAGTTCGCCGGGGATCAGCACGCGGCAGCGGATGCGGGCTTCGTCTTTGGTGAGGACTTCGAGGCGGAGTAGGCCGTTGTCGACGAGGACGGTGTCGCCGACTTTGATGTCATTGACGAGGTCCTTGTAGTTCACGTCGACGGAGCGGACTTCGACGCCGCCTTCGTCGGTGGAATTCATCGAGCCGGGTTTGACGGTGAAGTCGAAAATTTCGCCGGCCTTGAGCTCGATCGGGACGGTGAGATCGCCGGTGCGGATCTCGGGGCCCTTGATGTCCATCATGACAGCGACGTCGCGGCCGATGCGGGCGGAGACGGCGCGGATGCGGCGGATGACGACGCGGGTCCAGTCGTGTTTGGCGTGCGCCATGTTGAGGCGGATGATGTCGGCGCCGCCGAGAATCATCTGCTCGAGCATCGCTTCGCTCTCGGTGGCTGGGCCGAGGGTGAAAATGATTTTGGTGCGGCGGACGGAGTTGGCGGGAATCATGTCGGACTTGGTCGTGCAGGAAACGGGCCGCGCGTGCAAGTGCGCCGGCGGTTGGGGCCGTGGCGTGGGGCGGTCGGGAAAACGGGGCGGGGCGGAGGAGTTTCGTTGCCGGAGAGGATTTTCCGTGCAGGCGAAGACATTTGAGTTACAACCCGCACCTCATGAGTTCGCCCGTCGCAGGTGGAAAAACAGAAAAAGCGCGTTTGATATTGCCGCCCGGCTACGGCGCGCGGCGCGGGCTCAACTGGAGCGTCGTGGGGCTGCTCTACACGAGCTTCTACATGTGCCGCTACAACATCTCCATCGCGAACAAGGCGATGTCGGATGAGTTTCATTTCTCGAAGGAGAACATGGGCGATATCCTCGCGGCATTTTTCTACGCGTATGCGATCGGGCAGGTCGTCAACGGATTGATCACGGATCGGTTGGGCGGAAAAAAGGCTCTGCTGATCGGCGCGGCGGGCACGATCATCTGCAATATCGCGTTCGGCGCGGCGTCGTTTTGGGGGCTGCTGTGGCTCTTCGTGGTGTTGCGCGGCATCGACGGCTACTCGCAGTCGTTTGGCGCGCCGGGATTCATCAAGATCAACGCGTCGTGGTTCAGCACGACGGAGCGAGGGACGTTTGCGGGGGTGTTCGGCTTCATGATCAATCTCGGGCGGGTGGCGATCAACCAGCTCGGGCCGGCGCTACTGGCGGGCTTTGTATTTCTCGGGATGTGGCAGATTCCGCCGCAGCACTGGCGGATGCTGTTCTTCGTGCCGGCGGGCATCGCGGCGATCGTGGCGGTGGCGCTGGCGATCTGGGCGAAAGACACGCCGGAGGAGGCGGGTTTCCATGAGGTCTACAAGGGCGAGGCGGACCACGACGACAAGGTGAAGGCCGACATGCGCGAGGTGTTCGTGAACATCGTCACGAACAAATACGTGTGGATCATGGCGAGCGCCTACGCGTGCACGGGCGCGGTGCGGCAGACGGTGGACCAGTGGTTTCCTCGCTACATGCAGGACGTGCACAAGATCAATTTGGACTCGCCGTTGTTTCTCGTCGTGGGATTTCTGATTCCGTTTGTGGCGTCGGCGGGCTCGTTCATCTCGGGGATTGTCTCGGACCATCTTTTCAACGGACGCCGCGCGCCGGTGGCGGCGGGGATTTACTGCATCGAGATCGTGACGATCATCGTGGCCTCTCAGGTGTCGGGCGCTGTCGCGATCGCGGTGGCGTTTGTGATGGTGGCGTTCACGGCCAACTCGACGCATTCGCTGCTCGGGCCGGCGGCGGCGATGGACATTGGCGGACGCAAGGCGGCGGCGTTTGCATCGGGGTGTATCAATTCTTTTCAATACATCGGCGCGGGCGTCGCGATGCAGATATTGGGGCGGTTGTTGGATAAGACAGGCTACCAGTATTTCTTTGTGTTTATGATTCCGTGGGCGGCGGTGGGTGCGGTGCTGATGTTCAGCATGGCGAAGCAGCGGAATCTGCGGAAGTTGCCGCGGCCTCACGCAGTATGAGCAGAAGGGCGTCGCCGGCCGAAGTCGGCTAACGCCGGTCGCACGTCCGAAAGCCTCGGGCGCGGGAAAGCGAGGCCCTACAAGTCGTAGAACGGCGTGCCTTCGCCGGGGGCGACGATGGCGAATTCGCACGCAGAGAGCGAGGCGAGGGCACGCACGGGCGCGAGGGCGGTGTGCACGGTCGCGGGGGAATTGCAGTCGCGCGAGAGGTGCGTGAGGTAGACGCGGCGCCAGCGCGGACTCGCCATCTCGGTGAGGAGTTCGCGGGCGGCGGTGTTGGAGAGATGGCCGTGGCGACCGGAGATGCGCTGCTTGAGCGACCACGGGCGTTTGGTGTCGGCGGCGAGGAGGTCGGAGCAGTGGTTGGACTCGACGACGACGACGTCGCATTCGCGGAGTTGCTCGCGGACGTTTTGCGGGACGTGGCCGAGGTCGGTGAGGTAGGCGAGGGAACGGCGCGGGGAAAAAAGGTCGTCGGCGTGGCCGTTGGAAAAGCGAAAGCCGACGGGCTCCTGGGCATCGTGCGGGACAGCGAAGGTGTCGATTTCGAGATCGCGGAAACGGAAGCGTGAGCCGGTTTCGAAAAGTTGCCAGGCCGGCCGGTGGGCGGGATCGAGTTTCGATTGGACGGCGCGGCACGTCGGGGGATTGGCGAAGACCTGGATGTGCGGGTGCTTCTTCAGGCCGTCGATGCCGGCGGCGTGATCGCCGTGCTCATGCGTAAGAAAAATCGCGTCGATGCGCTCAAGGGATTCGCCGGCCTCGGCGAGGAGGGCGGAGAGTTTGCGGGCAGAGAAGCCGGCATCGACGAGGACGCGCGCACCTTCGGTCACGAGCAACGCAGCGTTGCCCGAGCTGCCGGAACCGAGGATGCGGAAACGCATGGGCATATCGAGGGACGTGATGAAGCGCGGCGCGGCGGGCGCGCCAAACTAAAACGTGCGTCGGACGGCTCGGAGAGCCCGTCCCTACCATTTGCTGAGGGCGTCGATGCTGCCGGCGGAGCCGTCGCGGGCCCAGCTGTCTAGTTGGGCCTGGTCTTTGAGTTGCTGGCCGCGGCCGCGGGGGACGGCGGCGAAGACGTTGGCGCACTCGGCGAGGCCGGTCATGTCGCCCCAGAGTTTTTCGAATTGGGCAACCGGATACACGTCTTCCTGGCCGTGGCCCCAGCGTTTTTTCACATCCTTCAGCGTGACGTAGGTGGGGACGCGTGCGGCCATCGCGCGGACGGCGGCGGCGGTGCGGTCGGCGTCGGCGAGTTCGGCGCGCGTGAGGCCGAAGAGCGCGAGCAGGCGGTCGATGTCGATCCAACAGGAATTGGTGTTGTAGTAAGTGAGGTTGAACTCGTCGGACTCGCGCGGGAGGGCGAGGCCTTCGACGAGACGCACACGGCCGTCGACACGGGCGAGGCCACCGCCGTGATCCTCGATGCGGCGCGGGATGACTTCCCAGCCGAGCGTGGCGTTCGAGGACTGGAACCAGCCGACGAGGGCGGGATCGAGGGTGGCGCCGAGCGTATCGATGTTGTGGACGAGGAGCGTGCGGAGTTGCGGGCGCGAGGCGAGGAGGCGAGCGAGCGTGCCGTTTTTCAGGAGGTTCGGAATTTCGAACCAGTGGCCGACGGGGTGGAGGCACTGGCCGGGGAGGTTATCGGTGTAGTCGGCACCTTCGCCGACAGTGCGGGCCCAATTCGTGAGCGCGGCACGGACGCTCTCTCGCATTTTTTCTTTTTGTTCGTCGAGCTTTTGCTGCGCGGTTTCTTCCCACGCGAAGACGAGGTCGCGCACGGCGGGAACGAGGCGGAGGCCGATGGAGCGGCCGGGGGATAGGAAGACGGTTTTGTCGAGCGCGGGGGAAAAATGAGCGCGCAGGTAGGCTTCGATGGGAGCGTGAGTGAGGTTGCTCGTCGTGAAGATATGCGGGACCTCGGCGCCGTAGAGCGCGGCCGTGTGGCGGGATTTCGCGAGGTGGACGTCGGCAAAACTCCGGTGGTGGCCGGCGAATTTCGCGAAAGGATGGAGGGCTTTGACGACTCCGGCGCCTTGGGTCCAGCGGGAGCCGACGCCGGCGGCGTAGGTGATTACGGCGCATTCGCCGCGGCGAAGGGCGGATTCGCCGGCGGCGCGGAGTGCGGCGGGTGACGAAGAAAGATCGAAGAGGTCGGACGCGGGGACGTCTTCGATGCGTGTGGACGGCGCGAGGCGGTTCATCGCGAGACCGATGCGGCCGGCGCGGAGATCAGTGCGGATCTGCTCGTGTTGCGCGCGGTCGAAGCCGTTCTGGGCGAGGAGGGTGTCGAGATTTTGACTCGTGCGGGACGTCTCGGATGACGTGGGGAGGAGACGATCGAGAAGCGACGGGAGCGCGGCGGTGAAGGCGGGAACGGTGCGCGCGGTTTTGGTGAACTGGGCGACGTCGGCGCGCTCGCGCGGTGTGAGGTCGCGGGCGTCGCGGCGGAGGAGGGCGGGAACGGTGAGTTGGTAGAACTCGACCGGGAGCAGTGCGTCGGCGCCAGTGAGGAGCGCAGCGACGGAGCCGTGTTCGTTGATGGCGAAGTCGTAGACGACCGGGTCCATCGCGAAGGGGAGCGAGGCCTGCAGCTCGCGTTTGGTGGCGAGCATGATTTCGAGCAGGCGGGCTTGTGCTTCGGCGCGGCGATGCGGGGCGAAGATAAAACCCATGCCGCCGCCGGACATGCCGCCGAGCATCCAGAAGCCCCAGAAATCTTCGCCGAAGGCGTCGCGCGTGCGGGAGATGAGTTGCTCGGTGTAGCGGTTGCTGACCCAGGGGATCATCGTCTGCAGCGGGCCGAAGAAATTTTCGGTGAGCGCGCGACCGAGACCGCGGATGTCGCCCGCGGAGAGAAGCGCGAGAATCTCGTCGAGCGTGGCGACGGCGCGACGGCGGGCGGTGAGCTCGGGCTCACTGCGGAGGAGGTATTTCTCCGTGGCCATCTCGAGGATGGGGCCGACGTTTTGGGCCATGCCGCCGTGGACGAGGACGAGAGAATCCTGAAGTTTTTGGCGGGCCTCGGCGGAGATGCGGTCGCGGCCGAGGAGCGTGTGGCGCGGGAGAAGACGACCGCGGCTGATGCCGTGCTCGGGGTCGCCGGGTTGCGCGAGGGCACCCTCGATGAGTTTGATGCCGGGCCAAAGGCCGCCGGAGTCCTGCCAACCGCCGCCGGAGCCGCCGATCCATTCACCGAGGATGGCGCGGGCGGCGACGATGCGGCGCTCCGTTTCGTCGCTCGGGCCGGAGAGCGCGCGGATCTGACCGGTGGCGCGCATGCAGACGCCGATGAGGGCGCCGAGTAGGTTGGTGGAGACGGCGAGGCGCGAGCCTTTGGGGATGCGGTTGACGCTGGAGACGAGTTCGAAGCCGCGGCCGGGGCCGAAGATGGTCGCGAGGAGTTCGGCGAGGCTGGCGCCGGAGCGTTCGATGCCGGGCGGAACGAGGCCGGCGGCAATGATGGCAGCTTTCAGGAGGCCAAGGTAGTCGCGGCCGAAATCGAAGACATCGTCGAGCGTGGTGAGCGTGGCGGTGGCTTCGAGATCAACACTGGCGAGGCGGATAACGGGTTCGTCGATGACGCGGAAGTAGGCTTCGACGGGTGGGCGGGGCGAGGCGTCGCGACCGTGGACGCCGAGGTCGACGGAAATATTGAGGACGCGCGCGCCCTCGGGGAAATCCATCCCAAGGAAAAAAATGTCGGACCAGCCGCAGTGGGTGAGATCCATGCGCACGGGCGTGAGCTCGCGCAGGAGCGGGTAGGGCGAGGAAGCGGAGGAGGCGTCGCGGGCGAGGAGCTCGGGGCGGACGCGGAGGGGTTGGTCGAGCGGGTGGCCGAGGCGGAACATCCACGCGTTGCCGCGGGTGGAGCGGACGGTGCGGCGGACTTGGTCGGCGAGGGTTTGGAAAGCGAGGGCGTGGTGCGCGGAGGCGAGGGCGCTGGAGAGAGTTTCGCTGGGGCCAGCGGACGCTTGGGCGGCGAGGAAAACGGTGATGGCTTCCTCGAATCGTCGCTCGAGGAGATGTCGAAACCCATCGTAGGGCACGCGACCGAGGCGCGGAAGATCCGGGCGCGCGGGCAGGTGGTAACGATGGATCGCAGTGAGGAAGAAGAGCGCGCGGACGCGTTGGTAGAGGTTGGTCTCACGGCGACGGTAGACGTCGAGTTCGGCACAGTCGGCGAGGAGCTCGGCGACGGAGCGGCCGGCGCACCAGGTGTCGATGGCTTGGTCGCGCGTCGCGGGATCGGCGGATGAGATGAGGTCGGTGACGCGGAGGGGCTGCGAGGACATGGGCGGAAACGAGGACGCAGAATTTTTAACCACGGATTTCACGGATGGCACGGATGACTGACAATCGATCCGAGGGACGATCCACTGGAGGATGGCTCACGACTCGTTCGGACGGACGGCGAGGAGTTCGACTAATTGGGTGAGGACGCGGTCGCGGTCGCGGCCGGAGAGGGAGAGGGCGAGTTGCGCGAGGAGGAGGCCGTAGGGCGCGCCGATGTCGTAGCGGCGGCCGGCGATGGAAAATGCGAGGTAGCGGCGGCGGGCGGCGAGCGTGTGGAGCGCGGGGGAGAGGCCGAGAGATTTGTCGGGGGCGGCGGCGTGTTGCTCGTCGAGGATCGCGAAGAGATCGGGCCCGAGGACGTGGAGGCCGAAGAAACAGAGATAAAAACCGGCGCGCAGACCGGGGACGATGAGTTGTTGCTCAGCGATGGTGGGCGTGGGTTTTTCGAGGACGGTGTCGATCTGGTAGAGCGCGCGGTCGCCGCCGATGAGTTTCCCGCCGATAGCGCCGTAGGAGGTGAGCTGGCTCTCGCGCGTGGGCTGCACGGCGGAGATTGAGGCGTTTTCGGATTCGGCGATGGCGAGGAGTTGGCGGGCGCAACTCGTGGTGCCGGAGGCGACGTGGAGGTGATCGCCGACGAGGTGGAGAAACGGTTGATCGCCGACGAAATCGCGGCCGCAGAGGATGGCGTGGCCGTAGCCGCGCGCGGCGGGCTGGGCGATGAAGCGCACGCGCGAGCGCAGTGCGCCGCAGGCCTCGGCGTAGGCGGTCTCGTCGCCGGGGCAGACGATCACGCAGAATTCCTCGATGCCGGCGCCGGCGGCCTCCTCGAGCACGATCTGGAGGGCGGATTTCGTTTCGCCGCGCTGGTCGATGAGGGTTTGCAGCGGGAGCGTGCGTTGGCGCGGATTGGCGGCGGTGACGAGGGCTTTGCGGATAGGCATGGGGCGAGGCGGAAGTGGAGCCGTGACGACAGTCGTTCGCGGCGGGCGGTTCAACCGGAAATGGGACGATTCGTAGTGACCGCGGCGATTGACGGTGGGGGCTTTTGTGCTACTTCTGACCCTCCATGCCTTCGAAAACGGTCGCCAAAAAACGCTCCGCACGCTCCCTGCGGGCGAAGGCGCCGCGCGTGTTGACGGGCACGGTCTTCATCACGCGGCAGGTGCATTTTAACTCGGCGCACCGGCTCTACAACCCGACGAAGAGCCAGGCGTGGAACACGCGGCAATACGGATTGTGCACGAACCCCCACTGGCACGGTCACAACTACGTGCTCGAGGTGACACTGCGGGGACAGCCCGACCCGGAGACGGGCTACATCGTTGATCTCGGCGAGCTGAAGCGGATTTTGCACAAGGCGGTCGTCGACAAGTGCGACCATCGCAATCTCAACGACGAGGTCGATTTTCTGCGCGGAATCATTCCCTCGACGGAGAATCTCGTGATCGCGTTTTGGCAACAAATCGAACCGCTGATTCCGGCGGGCAAACTGCACTGCGTGCGGCTCTACGAGACGCCGCGCAACTTCGCCGAGTATTTCGGCCAGGACGCGGGGTCACCGATCTAACTTTCAATCTATCTGCCGAACTTGGCCCAGTGCGGTTGTTATCGTCCCCAACCGTCCGGCCGTTTGCCCAACGAAAAAACGACATGAAGAAGAAACCGATGTATTTGCACGAGACGGCCGGCGGGGTGCCGCCGCTCGTCAATCGAAAATTTGACGCCGACTTCAAAGGCGGCGCGGCCTACCGCGAGACCCTGCCGGATATGATGGAGGCGGTGAACGCCGCCGATGGCGCGCGCGTGCCGATCCAGCAGGTGGGCTGCGCGAATTTTCGGCTGCCGCTGACGTTTCGTGCGGCGAACGGAAAACTGCACACGCTCGAAACGAGCGTGACGGGCACGGTTTCCCTGCAGGCCGGGCTCAAAGGCATCAACATGGGGCGCATCATGCGCTCGTTTTACGAGCACGCGGATGAGGTGTTTACGTTCGAGGTGTTGCGCAAACTGCTGCTGAAATATCAGCGGAAGATCGACACCTTCAACGCGCGCATCCGGTTGGCGTTTTCGTATCCGATGATGCAGCCGAGTCTGCGCAGCGGGTTGGCGGGCTGGCAGTATTACCGGGTCGCCTATGAGGCGACGATGGACCGGGAGGGAAAATTCCGGCGCGTGATCGAGTTTGATTTTGTGTATTCGTCGACGTGTCCGTGCAGCGCGGAACTCGCGGAGCACGCGCGGCAAACGCGCGGGGTGTATGCGACGCCGCATGCGCAGCGCTCGAAGGCGCGCGTGCGCGTGGAGCTCGCGGCGGGAAAGTCGCTCAGCATCGAAGATCTCCAGCGGCACTGTGCCAATGCGCTCAAGACGGAGACGCAGGTAATGGTGAAGCGCGAAGACGAGCAGGCGTTTGCCGAGCTCAACGGAGCCAACATCAAGTTCGTCGAGGATGCGGCGCGGTTGCTCTATCAAGAGCTCGCGAGCGACAAGCGCATCGCGGACTTCGAGGTGGCGTGCTCGCACTTGGAGTCGCTGCACTCGCACGACGCGGTAAGCGTGATCGCGAAAGGTGTGCCCGGCGGATTTACGGCGGACTTCCGGGATTTCGGGTCGCTGGTGTGCTGAGGATTAGGGTGCCCACGGAACATACGGAAAACACGGAATGCGCCGAAGAAATTTATGAGTAAGCCTGTTGTTTTGATCACCGGGGCGTCGCAAGGAATCGGCGAAGCGATCGCCAAGGTATTTGCGAAGGAGGTGCGCGGCGTGCGGCTGGCGCTCGTGGCGCGGAATGAGAAAAATCTCGCGGCGGTGGCACGCGCGTGTGGGAAGCTCGCGGGTGGGGATGGGGCGAAGGCGGTGGACGTTTTCGGGTGCGATGTCGCGGAGGAGGCCGCGGTTGCGGCGATGGCGGCGGCGGTGACGAAGCGATTCGGCCGCGTGGACGTGGTCGTGAACAATGCGGGTGTGTTCGCAGGCGCGCCGTTTGCCGAGACCGCGGTGGCGGAGTTTGACCGGATCGTGGCGGCGAACCTGCGGAGCGCGTTTTTGGTTACGCGGGCGTTTTTGCCGGCGATGGTGGAGCGGAAGAGCGGCGATGTGTTTTTCATGAGCTCCATCGCGGGGCTCGACGCTTACCCGAACGGTGCGGCGTATTGTGCGGCGAAGTTTGGCGTGACGGGACTAGCCAAGGTGCTGCGCGCAGAAACGAAAGATAAAGGCGTGCGCGTGTGCTGCGTGCATCCGGGGGCGACGTGGTCGCCGTCGTGGAGCGCGAGCGGCGTGAAGCCCGAGCGGATCATGCCGGCCACGGATGTGGCGCGGGCGTTTCTGGATGTTTATCGGCTGACGCGGAATACGGTCGTAGAAGAGATCGTGCTGCGGCCGCAGTTGGGCGATTTGTGAGCGGGCGGGGCCGGGCGGGAAACCCGTGCGCGATAGCTGACGGACGACGGACCGCACGTTAACACGTGCGGCTACGGGTGGGGATTTGCGGGAGTGGGCTTGGGGGAGAGGCGCACGGTTTGTTCGGGCTGCTTGGGCAGGAAAACGAGCGTCTGCTGGCGATCGCCGTCGCGGAGGTGGAGGGAGTTGAGCTGATCGGCGAAGCGGGCGCGGAGGACGGTATAATCGATGCGGGCGCCGTCGACGCCGGATGGAAGCGCGATTTCGAAGTAGAGCCAAAGCTCGTTGGCGGCGTCTTTGAGTTCGCGGCCGATGAGGCGTTGCGAGGCGAGGACGCCGTCGCGGGTTTTGACCGTGAAATGCTCGATGAGGTAGACGCGCGCGAGGGCGTCGAGTTCGGCGCGGGGCGTTTTTTCGAGGGAGATTTTCTGTCCGGCGAGGTCGCTGAGGGCGGCCTCGAAGTCGTCGGCGAAGACGCGCAGCGAGACTTCGAGCTGTTTGGTTGCGCGGTTGTAGTCGGCTTCTGCGGTGGAGGTGTGGATCGGGTGCGCGAGGGCGGGTGCGATGAAAACGAGGAGCGCGAGTGACGTGAGGAGCGGGCGGAGGTGCACGAATCAGGGTTGCGCGGCTTTCTCGGTCTTGTCGTTTTTCTCCGGCTTTTCGGGCTTCGTGACTTCGCGCATCTGGTTGCGGGCGGCGTCTTCCTTGAAGAGCTGGAACTTTGTTTTCACCGGACGGCGCGGCCAGAAGTTGTTCTCGATGTCGCAGTCGACGAGTTCTTGGCGTGGGTCGAAGGTCACGGCTTTCAGCTCCTTTTTGGTCATGATCAGCTTGGCGGCTTTCTCGGTGTTGAAGCGCCAGATTTCGGCGGGGAGTTTGAGTTCCTCGGTCGAGCCGTCGGCGTAGTCCAATTTCAGAATGAGGGGCGTGAGAAGACCGCCGAGGTTGGAAAATTCGATCAGGTAGAAGTTGCGCTCGGTTTTGAGGAGAGCGGGATCGATTTTGGCCTTCTTGAGTTCGCCGATGAGGGCGTCGTATTTCTTTTTGTCGCTGGGGAGGACGGAGGCTTTGTCGAAGTCGTCGTAGAAATCCTTCAACTCGGGGAAACGGTCGATGCGCTTGGGGAGGGCGGCGTTGCGCTCGCGGGTGAGCGTGGTGGGGAGGGCGTCTTTTTCCGCTTTGGTCTTCGGAATTTCCACGGCCGGATCGCGGGAGTCGAGTTGGAGCCATTTGACCTGATCGATGGAAACGTCGACGCGGTCGGTGCTGTAGAACCAGCCGCGCCAGAACCAATCGAGATCGACGCCGCTCGCGTCTTCCATCGTGCGGAAGAAGTCGGCGGGCGTGGGGCGCTTGAACATCCAGCGTTGGGCGTAGGTCTTGAACGCGTGGTCGAAGAGTTCGCGGCCGAGGATGTGTTCGCGGAGGAGATTGAGGGCGACGGTGGGCTGGGCGTAGGCGTTGAAGCCGAGTTCGGCGATGGACTCGGAGTTGGTCATGAGCGGCACGCGATCGGTGCGGCGCATGTAGTCGGGCATCTCGCGCTCGTTGCGGCGCTGCGGGTAATCTTTTTGCCACTCTTCCTGCGCGAGCATTTGCACGAAGGAGTTGAGGCCCTCGTCCATCCACGTCCATTGGCGTTCGTCGGAATTGACGATCATCGGGAAGTAGTTGTGGCCGACCTCGTGGATCACGACGCCGATGAGGGCGAACTTGGTGCGCTCGGGGTAGGTGCCGTCGTCTTCGGGGCGCGGGCCGTTGAAACAGATCATCGGATACTCCATGCCGCCGATGGGGCCATGCACGGACCACGCGACGGGGTAGGGATATTGGAACGTGTAGCGCGAGTAGACCTCGATGGTATGGGCGATGGCATGCGTGGAATATTTGTCCCAGAGCGGCATGCCTTCTTTCGGATAGAGCGACATCGCCATCACCGGCGGGCGATACATGCGATCGGCGATTCCGCCGGCGCGCACGGGCGTGGGCGGATAGGTGGCGCCGGTGACTGCCATGGCGTCCCAGATGAATTTACGCGAGGAGGCGAAGGCGAAGTCGCGGACGTTTTCGGCTTTGAAGATCCACGTTTTCTTCGCGGTGGATTTCGCCTTTTCGGCAGCGCGGGCTTCTTCGGGCGTGACGATGAAGACGGGTTTCTTGGTTTCGCCCTGCGCCTGTTTCAGGCGCTCGCGTTGGGCGGGTGTGAGGACGTCGTCGGGATTTTGCAGGACGCCGGTGGCGCCGACGACGTGATCGGCGGGCGTGGTGAGGCGGACGGTGTAGTTGCCAAATTCGAGCGTGAACTCACCGGTGCCGAGGAACTGTTTGTGCATCCAGCCGGCGTAGTCGGTGTAGGCGGCGAGGCGAGGGAACCACTGGGCGATCGTGTAGATGCAGTTACCGTCTTTGGCGAAGAACTCGTAGCCGGTGCGCTCGTTGAGGTGCTTGGCGTCGTTGATGGGAAACGCCCAGTTGATCTTGAAGGTGAACTTGGCGCCGGGGGCGAGCGGGGTGGGCAGGTCGATGCGCAGCATCGTCTTCACGACGGTGTGGGCGAGCGGTTGGCCGGTGGCGTCGGTGACGCCGGAGATCGTCATCGCGCCATCGTAGGATTCCTGCGCGAGCATACGGTCGAGGGCACCGTAGCTGACTTTGTTGGCATCGACGCCGCGACGGGTGTTGGGCACGGCGCGGGAGTCGGCGTTGTGGGCTTGGTAATTCTGATCAAGCTGGAGCCAGAGGTAGGCGAGAGCGTCGGGCGAATGGTTCTGGTAGGTGATCGTGGCGGCGCCGCTGATACGGCGCTGCACATCGTCGAGTTCGACGGCGATGTCGTAATCGGCGCGGTTTTGCCAATAGGCGGCGCCCGGGGCGCCGGCGGCGTTGCGTTGAGCGGTGGGCGTGGGGAGGAGTTGGTCGAGCTGTTGGAATTTAGCGACAGGCGCGCCGGCGAGGGCGGAGGAGGTGAGCGAGAACGCGCTCGCGACGATGGCGGCGAGCGAAACGAGCAGGCGGAAGGAACGCGTGCGGTGGGACATGGCGGGCGACGATGCCCGGGAAGCGGCGCGGGGCCAGACTAAGTTGCGGGGCGGTGCCGTCGCAGTAGACCGCGTTGTAGCAACTCGGACCAGTATCAGAGCAGCGTGCCTTGGTCCCCTCCGGCGGCAGCCTTGAGGCCGACGGCGGCGTAGCCTTTGGCGGTGAGGATGCGGCCCTGCGGGGTGCGCTGGAGGTAGCCTTCTTGGATGAGGAAGGGCTCGTGCACTTCTTCGAGGGTCTCCGCTTCTTCGCCGACGGCGACCGCGATGGTGGTCATACCGACGGGGCGACCGCCGTAGTTTTCGGCCATCACACGGAGCATGCGTTTGTCCATTTCGTCGAGGCCGGCGGCGTCGATTTCGAGGAGTTCGAGGGCGGCGGCGGCGACGGGTTGCGTGATTTTTCCCTTGGCGCGTTCCTGCGCATAGTCGCGGCAGAAGTTGATGAGATTGTTGGCAACGCGTGGGGTCCCGCGGGCGCGGGTGGCGATCTCGGCGGCACCGCCAGCGTCGATCGTGACTTTGAGGAGGCCGCAGCTGCGTTGGACGATGCCTTCGAGCGTGGCGTGATCGTAGTAGTCGAGGCGCGTCTGGAGGGTGAAGCGAGAGCGGAGCGGAGCCGTGAGCAAGCCGCTGCGCGTGGTGGCGCCGACGAGCGTGAAGCGGGGAATCGAGAGGCGGACGCTGCGGGCGTTGGGGCCCTGGTCGATCATGATATCGAGGCGAAAATCCTCCATCGCGCTGTAGAGATATTCCTCGACGGTTTTCGGGATGCGGTGGATTTCGTCGATGAAGAGAATGTCGCCCTCCTCGAGGTTGGTGAGGAGGCCCGCGAGGTCGCCCGCTTTTTCAATGACGGGGCCGGAGGTGACGCGGACGGCTTTGCCGAGTTCGTTGCCGAGGATGAAGGCGAGCGTGGTTTTGCCGAGGCCGGGCGGGCCGGATAGAAGAATGTGGTTGAGCGCCTCGCTGCGTTTCTTCGCGGCGCCGACCATGACTTGGAGGCGTTCGACGGTTTTCGCTTGGCCGGTGAAATCGGAAAACGAGAGCGGACGCAGCGCGGCCTCGGCCGGCGAGACGGGTGCCGCGAGAGCTTGGGAGAGAAAATCGGTGCCTTTAGCGGGCTCTTTGGCCATAGCGAAAGTAGGCGAAGGCGTGGCCCTGAAAGCAATTCACTTTGCGAGGGGAACGCGCGGACTGCCGGTGCGCCGCGTGAAGGCCGGCAGTTTTGGATTCAGGGGCGTCGAGGGCAGGTGGTCTTCGCACCACAGGGCTTTCTTCGGCGCCAAGGCTTCAGGCTGGTCCAGCGAAGCGATGGAGAAATCGATCGAGGCGGCTTTGACGCTGGATTGAAACAAAACTTGCGTGCCGCAACACGGTGCGAAGCCGCGCAGGCGGTGGGCGAACTCGACAATTTTCAATTTACCGTCGGTCACCTCGAAGTGTTCGCGGTCCACGGTGCCCCAACTTACATAGGGCGCGCCACTGCTCCTCCGGCAATCGATGCAGTGGCAGTCGAGCAGCGAACGCGGCCGTCGGCGCACCACGTAACGCACTTTTCCGCAGAGGCAGCCGCCAGTTAGCATGGCAGTTATTTCCACTCGAGGTCGGCGCCGAGGCTGCGGAGGTTTTCCACGAAGCGCGGGTGGGCGCGCTTGATGATTTCGGCGTTGCGGACGACGGATTTTCCGGGGATCGCGGCGGCGACCATCGCGAGGGCGACGGCGGCGCGGATGATGTAGGGGGAGTCGACGACGGCGGGGCGCAGCGGGCGGTTGCCGAAGACGACGATGCGGTGCGGGTCGCTCGTAAGGACGTGCGCGCCGAACTTCGCGAGCTCGGGCATCCAGGCGAAGCCGTTTTCGTAAACCTTGTTCCAGAAATGAATCGTGCCGTCGGCGCGGGTGCTGAGCGCGATGAGGAGTGGGAGTAGGTCGACGGAGAAATACGGCCACGGGGCGGCCTCAATCTTCGGCAGGAGGTTGGCGGTGAAGGGCGTTTCGATGACGAGCTTCTGATTGCGGCGGACGATGGCGGTGTCGCCGTCGTGTTCGACGATGACGCCGAGTTTGGCGAAGGCGCGCGTGATGAGGTCGAAGTGGTGCGGGAGGGATTTGGTGACGGTGACTTCGCCGCCGGTGATCGCGCCGAGGGCGAGGAAGGTCACAATCTCGTGGTAGTCGCTGTTGATCGTGATGGTGGCGCCGTGGAGTTTCTTAACCCCGGTAATCTCGATCATCGAAGTGCCGAGGCCTTTGATCTTGGCGCCCATCGCGACGAGGGCGGCACAGAGGTCTTGGACGTGGGGTTCGCTGGCGGCGTTGACGAGGGTGGACTTTCCCTTCGCGAGGGCGGCGGCCATGGCGAAGTTTTCCGTGACGGTGACCGACATGTAGTCGAGCCAATGGCGGGCGCCTTGAAAGCCGTCGGGGAGCGCGATGACGAGCGGGTCGCCGTGGTGGATGACGGCGCCGAGGGCGCGGAGGATGTCGAGGTGCGGGTCGATTTCGCGGACACCGAGCGAGCAGCCTTTGGAGTTGGCGTGAATCGTGATCTTGCGGAGGCGATTCAACAGGGCGGGATAGAGGAGCACCGTGGAGCGCATGTCCTGCGGAAGCTCGTCGTTGACGAGGTTGCTGCGGAACGTCGCGTGGTCGACGCGCATGACGCCGGTGTCGCGGTTCCAATCGATCTTCGAACCCTGGCTGCGGAAAAAGGTGACGAGTTTATCGAGGTCGGTGATGTCGGGGACGTTCTTCAGCGTGACGGGCTCGTCGGTGAGCAGCGTGGCGCAGAAGATGGGCAGCACGGAATTTTTGTTGCCGGAGGGCGTGATGACGCCACTGAGGGGCTTGCCGCCGTTGACGATGAGATCGGCCACTTGAGTTGAGAGCTGAGAGTTGAGAGATCAAACCGCCGAAGAGCGGAAATGAAAAAGGCGTCCGCGGGGGCGGACGCCTTTGAGATGCGCGGGGGGGCGCGGGTCGGGCAAGATTTAACGCGTGAACTTACTCAGATCGCGCCGCCGCCCTGTTGGCCTTCGGGGCGCGGACCGCGGTCATCGCGATCGCCGCCTTCGCCACGGAAGCGTCCGCGGCCGCCACGACGACGACGGCGTCCGCCGCCATCGCGACCGTCGCCACGACCATCGCCGCGGAAGTCACCGCCGCCGCCGGAGCCCTCGGGGCCTTCGTCGCGGGGATCGGGGTGCTGGAAGTTGGGATCACGCGGGCCCCGGCCTTCGCCGCGGTAGCCGCCACGATCGCGGCCACGACCGCCACGACCACCGTGGTCACGACGTTCGCCGCCACGCTCGCCGTCGCGGCGCGGATCGCGATCACCGGACGGAGCGGGCGCGGCTTCGGGTTTCTTGCCGCCGAAGAGGCCTTTGAGCCAACCGAAGAAACCGCCGGATTTTTTCTCGGGAACGGGGGCCTCAGTGCGGGCGGGGCGATCAGAACGGTCGTCGCGCGGTTGATAGGGTTGATTCGAGCGCGGCTCGTATTTGCGATCTTCGCGGCGCGGTTCGCGCGGGGCGTAGGGCTTGGGTTCGCGGGGCTCGGTAGGACGGGCAGCGTCGGCGGGCGCGTCGGCGGCGCGGTTTTCACGATCGTCGCGGCGACCTTTTTCCGTGCGGAAGGTCGGACGGTCTTCGCGGCGCGGAGCGGGAGCAGCGTTGGCGCCGGGAGCGGCGGATGGAGCTTCCCAATTCACGGCGGCGCGCTTTTCGCCACCTTGCGGAGGCAGAATATTCAGTTCGGTTTTGGGCGCGGGTGAGGCGGCGGGACCATCGAGCGGGAACAGGTCGGTCGCTGGGGCGGCGGGTGTGGCCACGGGTGCCGGCGCCGCGGGGGCGGCTACGGCAGCGGGGGGCGGCGTGACAGGAGCGGCCTGCGGGGCGGGCACCGGCGCGGGCGCGGCGGTGGGAGCAGGCTCGTTGACGACGGGGGCGCTCACGGTGGTCTCACCAGTGAACGGGTTTACATACTCGCTCTTCGAGGTGATGACCTCGAGGGAGCTGGGCTTATAACCGCTCGATGCGGCTTGGCCGGCGGCCGAGGCCGCGGGCGGCGTGACACGTTTGCCACGGTTGAGGCCGGAGCCTCGGGTGGTGCCGAACGTGCCGAACGGCTGAGTCGCGGCGGGCGTGGCGCCGCTCGCCGCCGGAGCGGGAGTCGGGGCCGGGGCCGGTGCGCCGGACTGATCTTGATCTGACATGTGCTGTGTTTTTGTGCTGAGGCGCTCGGCCCGCGAAGGCGGGGAGCAGCCGGTTTTGGTGGGCACACACGGAGCGCGGGAAACGCGCTCGACGCGTGCATGAAGGTGGCAGCGTCGCTGTCGCCGGCGGGCGGAGCAACTGCAAATTCGGCCGCGGCCGAAGGCGGGCTTGCCAGTGCCGGAGCGGTTTTACAGCGTCGCGGCCATGGACAAACTCGAAGAAATTTTCCGGATGCAGGACGCGTTGAACCAGCGGATCGGCGTTAGCCTGCCGCCCCCGACCGACGAGGAAAAAGCGAAGTGGATCCTTAACTACACGCGCGCCATGCAGCAGGAAACGGCCGAGCTGATCGACTCAGTGCCGTGGAAGTGGTGGGCGAAATACCAGAAATTCGACGAGCAGAACGCCAAGGTTGAGGTCGTGGACCTGTTTCACTTCCTCGTGTCGCTCGCGCAGACGCTCGGGATGACGGCCGACGATGTTTACCAAGCCTACTTGAAGAAGAATCAGGTGAATCACGCGCGGCAGGACAGCGGGTATGTCAAGAAGGACGAGGCGGATTCGAAGCACATCTGAGCGCGAGGGACGGGGGGCACGTCCCCTGCCTTCAAATCATCACGGGCGAGACGCCCGTGCCACTCTTCAGCGTGAGACTACAAAGGCCGCGGTCACGTCGACGGCGGTTTCGCCGGCTTCGATCACGCGGGCGCGGAGCTTGAGCTTCGCTTTGCCGTAGCGGTCGAGGGCGTCTTTAAATTCGGCGATGGCGGCTTGTGCGGGGCGCTCGCAGATGGCGCGGAGGTCGCCGATCACGGGACGGCGGTAGGCGGCGCGGCTCTCTTTCACGACGATGCTCCACTCGGTCTTGTCGGCGCCTTTTTCGTTTTTCATCAGCTCCCAGACGACGCCGTAGCCGGCGAGGGTGGCGAGGGAAACGAGGCTGCCGCCGAACGCGGTGTTGAGGGAGTTTTTGTTCTGCTCCTTCGGGGCGGTCAGGGTCAGCGCGCGGGCGTCGCTCACTTCCACGCCGACGCCCATCGCTTTCGCGAGGGGGATCATTTCGTGGAGGAAAAGCTCCAGGGCGGGGACCTTGACCGATTTCATAGTGCGGGACGTTGGAGCCTTTTTATCGGCGCGTCAAAGCCTCAACCGGAGGACTTTTTGACGTAAATCCTTCCGTGCCATTTGACGCCGGTGGCCGCGGCGCCTCATTCGGCGCTCCATGATTTCCGCCGGCAAAAAACTGAAAACCAACTTTAAGCTGAAGATCGTCCAAAACGGCACCGAGAGCGAAGCGCTGTTCGGCGACCTGCTGACGCGTCGCACGATCGTGTCGGTTTATATGAAGAACAACACGGGCAGTTGCGACAAACAGAACGACAGCCTCGCCGCCCATGCCGCGGAATTTGCCAAGGCGGGCTACAACCTCATCGCGATCAGCCGCGACACCTGCGGTTCGCATCTCAAATACGCGGCGAAGAAAAAAATCGGCTACACGCTCGCGAGCGATCCGGGCGATCTGTTCGCGAAGGCGGCGGACTCCGTCGTCGAGAAATCGATGTATGGGAAAACTTACTTCGGGCCGGCGCGGGCCGCGTTTGTCTTGGACAAAGATGGCACGGTGCTCGCCGTGGCGGAGAAGGTCGACACGGCGGACCATGCGGCGCAATTGCGCGCGCTGATCGCGGCGTTGTAAGCGGCGCGGCGCGGAGCAGGCGGGGCACGCTGGCGGATCGGTCGTTGCGGCGTGCGCGGCATTGCGCTCACTACGTCTTCCATGGCCCCGATCTCACGCCGCATTCGCACGCTCCTGCTGCTCGCAGGGGCGCTGGGCGGTGCGGCGTGGTATACGAATGTGCGCCAAGTGGGGCACTTCGTGGCGGGTAAGAGCAACGCGCGCGGGGAAATTGAGGTGATGGTGCGGACGGAGGGAACGGTTGGCGGTGAAGGCGTGGAAATCTCTCCGCCAATATTTCCGCGCTTCGCGGCTGGGGCTTTGTTTTCTTATGATCGGCCGCCAGCGACGGAGGAAATCGCGCGACTGGACCGGGCGCTGGAAGCGCCGTCATGGGAACGGCACTACGTCCGTGTGAATACGGATTGGCTCGCGGGCAAGGCGTCGCCGTTTTGGCGCAAGGCGGGAATCGGTCGCGTGACGTGGCCGCTGCCGGACGGGGGCGAACTCGCGGTGGTGATCGAGGGCAGCACGATGCTGGGGGCGGATCGTTTCACGAGCACGGGGCGCGTGGAGGGACGCCCGGACAGTCGTGCGGTGTTCGCTTGGAATGCAGGCTACCTCCACGCCTCGGTCGACGACGGCGAGCGGGGCAACCACGTGTTGCGCGTGGCTAACGCGGAGTTTGCGCAGGTCTACCGGGTCGATCCGGAACTCGTGGCGCCGTGCGGCGGGGAAAAAAAAGCGGTCGTCGACGGGGCGGTGCTCGCGGCGGCGGCGCGACGGGCGGCGCGTGGAGCGGAGATTGGGCAAAGTGCGGAGCCGGTGCCGGCGACGGACGGCGCGGCGGGTGTGGAGGTTCACGCGATGATGGCGGTGACGCAGGACGTGCTGGCGACGATGTCGGGCGTGGCGCGGTTGGCGGCGTTGCAGAGTGCGTTTGATGCGGCATTCGTGCGGGTGAATGCGGATTTGGCGGCGAGTCAGGTGGCGGTGCGCGTGAAGCTCGTGAAGATCGCCGAGACGACTTACGACGAGACGAAAAGTGCCGGCAGCCGCGTGCAGGATGATGCGCTCACCGCGTTGCAGAGTTCCACGGACGGCAAGATGGATGAGCTCCACGCGTTGCGCGACCAGAGCGGGGCCGACCTTGTGTGCCTCCTGGTCAACCGCGCGGATTTCGCGAGCAGCGGGCTGGCGTTTGTGATCGACCAGCCGGGCGACACGACGAATGCGGAGTTTGCGTTTTCGGTGCTCCAATACGGCGTGCTCTTCGGCACGCGCTACCTCTCGCACGAGTTCGGTCACTCGTTTGGCTGCGCGCACGACCGCGAGAGCGCGCTCTCGCCGGGGGCGTATCCTTACAGCTATGGCTACCGGTTTTTCGGCGCGGACGGGCAGCGTTACCGCGACATCATGGCGTATCCGCCGGGCACCGAGCTCGGCTATTTTTCCAATCCGAACGTGATCGCGCCGACGCCGGTAAGTGCGCCCATGGGTATTCCGGCGGGGCGTGCCGGGGAATCGGATACGGCGCGCACCATCGAGCAGGCGGCGTTTGAGGTGGCGGGTTACCGGTTGCAAACACAGGCGCCGGCGGGGGCGGGCACGTTGATCAACGTCGCGACGCGCGCCACGGCGGGACCCGAGGCGCGCGCGGTGATCGCGGGGTTTACCGTCACGGGAACGCAGCCGAAGGCGATGTTGCTGCGCGCGGCGGGGCCGGCGTTGACGGCGTTTGGAGTGAACGACGCGCTGGCGGCGCCGGTGCTCGAACTCTACTCCGGTGCGACGCGGATTGCGGAAAATGCGCGGTGGTCGGCGCAGGCGAATGCGGAGGCGATCACGGCGGCGGCGGTGTCGGCGGGAGCGTTTGCGTTTGCGCCCGGCAGTGCGGATGCGGCGCTCTTGGTCACGCTCGCGCCGGGCGCCTACACGACGATCGTGCGCGGGCCGGCGGCGATGGGCGCGGTGTTGATCGAGGCGTATGAGACGACGAGTGAGGCGAGTCGGATCGTGAATCTTTCGACGCGGGCGTTTGCGGACAAGAGCGGCCACCCGATTGTGGCGGGTTTTGTGGTGCGCGGGGGAGCGGGCGCGACGAAACGGATTTTGGTGCGCGTGCTGGGACCGTCGTTGGCGCGGGCGCCGTTTGCGCTGACGGAGGCGATGGACGATCCGTTTATGGAGATTCGCGATTCCGCGGGCGCGTTGGTGCTCCGCAACGACGACTGGAGCTCGGGCGCGGAAGGTGGCGCGAGTCCGGTAAACGATTTCAAACCGGTGGTGCGTTTCTACAACGAGAAGCAGATTGCGGCGACGGGGTTTGCGCCGGGCAACCGCCGGGAACCGTGCCTGTTGATGGATCTGCCGGCGGGCAGCTACTCGGTGGTGGTGACGCCGTTCGAGCTGTTGCCCGACTCGCCGGCGGCGCCGGGTATCGCGATCGTGGAGGTTTACGAAATCGGCGCGCCGTAGCGCGGCCTTGATTTGGATCAAGGCGTGCGACGCGGCGCTTCCGCAGAATACCGGCATGAAACCCACGCCCACATCTGCTTCGCCCGCCGTCGCGCCGCCTGCCCGCGGCGGAGTGGGTGCGCGGTGGTGGAGTGCGATCATGCCGCGCGAGCATGGGAGTTGGTCGCTGGCGTTTGAGCCGCTGGTCTTCGGGTTGATCGCGGCACCGTCGGTGGCCGGGGCGAGTTTGGCGGTGGCGGTGGTGGCGGCGTTTTTTGCGCGGCGGCCGCTGCGTTTGGTTTGCCGCGCGACGGAAGCCGAAGAGCGGGCGACGGCGGTCGGGCCGTTGGTGGCGCTGGGGGTGGTGGCGACGGTGGCCTTCGGCGGAGCGATGTGGTGGGGCGGGCTGGATTGGCTGGGCTGGCTGCTGCCGGCGGCGGCGGCGGGCGCGGTGTTTTTGTATTTCGATCTGCAGGCGGCAGGACGTGAAGGCGTGGCGGAGGTGGCCGGGGCCGCGGCGTTCGCGTGCGTGCCGGCGGCGATGGCAGCGGCGGCGGGCTGGGAATTCGCCGCCGCGGGCGCGCTCGCGGTGGCGATGCTCGGGCGCGCGGTGCCGGCGGTGCTGACGGTGCGCGCGTGTTTGCGGGCGGCGAAGACCGGGCGGCGCCAACCCGGTGCGGCGCTCGTGACGACGGGAGTCGCGCTCGTCGCCGGTCTCGCGCTCGTGCGTGGCGGACTCGCGCCGACGGCGGCGGCGGTGCTGCTGGCGTTGTTGGCGGTGCGCACGGGTGCGCTGCTCGTGTGGCCGCGGCCCGCGTGCCGGGCGCGCACCTTGGGGATGATCGAGACGGTGCTGGGGATCGGGTTTGTATTGGGGGCGGGACTGGCGTGGCGATGAGGTGACCCGTCTCCGAAAAACGGAGACGTGCTTTGCTTGATGGGCGTCAAGGCGGGGCGCCGGAAGTTGTGCGAAAATGGGCACGTTCCAACCAACCCATTCCAACCAATGAAAACTTCCCTCCTTTTCGCGCGGCGATGCGCGGTTCTGGTTTCACTCCTCACCGGGCTGGGTGCGTGGGCGCCCACGGCGACGGCATCCGAAGGCAGCGTGCTCGCCAAGCCGGGCGGCGCGCCCATCGCGCCGGAGCTGCCGCTCGAGGTCGCGGTGCTCACCCGCGCACCGAATGTGCCGCCGCCGATCGGCCGGAAGCACGCCGCAAAAGTGGTGGTGAATCTCGAAGTGAAAGAGGTCACGCAACGGCTGGCCGACGGCGTGGAATACACGTTTTGGACATTCGGCGGCGAGGTTCCCGGACTCTTCATCCGCGTGCGCGAGGGCGATGTCGTCGAGTTTCACCTGAACAACCACCCGAGTTCGAAAATGCCGCACAACATCGATCTCCACGCCGTGACCGGTGCGGGTGGCGGGGCGGCCTCGTCGTTTACGGCGCCGGGACATTCGTCGCAGTTTACGTTCACGGCGCTGAACTCGGGACTGTATGTCTACCACTGCGCGACGGCGCCGGTGCCGATGCACATCTCGAACGGCATGTATGGCCTCATCCTCGTCGAGCCGAAGGAGGGCCTGCCGCCGGCGGATCGGGAGTTTTACGTGATGCAGGGCGATATTTACACGCAGGGCGCGACCAACGAGTCCGGCCTCCAGGCTTTCGACAACGTCAAGGCCATGGACGAGCGCCCGACGTATGTCGTGTTTAACGGCTCGGTCGGTTCGCTCGTCGGCGACAAAGCCCTCCAAGCCAAAGTCGGCGAAGTGGTGCGCCTCTACTTCGGTGTCGGCGGCCCGAACCTGACCTCCTCGTTCCACGTGATCGGCGAAATCTTCGACCGCGTGTGGACCGAGGGCGGCATGAAGCACGTGCAGGAAAACGTGCAGACGACGATGGTGCCGGCGGGGGGCGCGGCGATCGTCGACTTCAAGGTCGACGTGCCCGGCACGTTCATCCTCGTGGATCACTCGCTGTCGCGGGCGTTCAACAAGGGCGCGCTCGGGATGTTGAAAGTCACCGGCCCGGACAATCGCCGCCTCTATTCGGGCAAGGAGATCGACGAAGTTTACCTCGGCCAACAGTCGGCCGCCGGCTCCGCCGCAAGTTCGCGCGAGGCGCAACTCGTCGCACAAAAAGCCGAGGCCATCGCGAAGAATCCCGAGATCGCGAACATCACCAAAGACATCCAGCTCGAGCGCGGGAAAAAAGTTTTCCTCTCGGCGTGCTTCGCCTGCCACCTCCAGGAAGGGCAGGGCCTCCCGGGCGTGTTTCCGCCGCTGGCCGGCTCCGACTATCTCAAGGCCGACAAAGAGCGGTCGATCCGCGTCGTGCTGAAGGGCCTCAGCGGGCCGATCACGGTGAACGGCAAGCCCTATAACAATGTGATGCCGCCGCAGGAATTCACCGACGACCAAGTCGCCGATGTGCTCACCTACGTGATGAACAGCTGGGGCAACAGCTTCGGCACGGTCTCGTCCGACGAAGTGAAACGCGTGCGGCGCGCCGGGCAGTAAACGGGACAAACACTAAACCAAGTGAACCGCTAATCGGCACTAGTCCCCGCTAATCAGAACCATCGAATCCAATCACCACCGTCCGTGTCCCGGCGATTACGCGGAGCACGCAGACGTCCGCCTCATCCCCCGTCGCAGAGAAACTAGCGGAGATTCGCGGTTCACCCTTCATCCCCATGACACCTTGCCTCCACCGCCTCATCGCCGTCTTCGCGCTCACCCTCGTGGTGGGCGCGACGGCGGGCCGTGCGGAGGATACGGTGGCGGCGGCGCCGGCGGGCATGGTGGCGATTCCGGCGGGCGACTATGCGCCGCTCATCCGCACCAAGGACGAGCCGGAGCGCGTGGCGGTGGCGGCGTTTTGGCTCGATGAGCGTCCGGTGACCAACGCCGAGTTCCTTGCGTTCGTCCGGGCGAATCCGAAGTGGCGGCGTTCGCGGGTGAGTCCGTTATTTGCGGATACGGGCTATCTGGCCGACTGGTCAGGCGACACCGAGCTCGGTGCGCGGGTGCCGGCGGCGGCGCCGGTGGTGCGCGTATCCTGGTTTGCGGCACGCGCGTTTGCGGCCTGGGCGGGCAAACGGCTGCCGACGACCGCCGAGTGGGAGCGGGCCGCCGTCGCGGGATTTACGACACCGAACGGCGCGACCGAGCCGGGCTTTCCGGCCTACGCCCTGGTCTGGTTTTCCAAACCGACGCCGGACACGTTGCCCGTCGTCGGGCTGGGTCGGCCCAATTTCTTCGGTGCCCGCGATCTGCTGAGTCTCGTCTGGGAGTGGGTCGACGATTTTAACACGGCGATGGTCTCCGGCGAATCGCGCGGTGACACCGGTCTCGAGCGCACGCTCTTTTGCGGCGCGGGTGCGGCGGGCGCCCGCGACCTCACCAACTATCCCGCCTTTATGCGCGCCGGACTCCGCAGCTCCCTGCGCGCGAGCTACGTCGTGCCGAACCTCGGCTTCCGCTGCGCACAATCCATCCAACCATGAAAACGAAATTCACGTTAGCCCTCCTCGTCCTCATTGCGGTCGCTTCGGGTAGGAGCCTGCTTGCAGGCGATTCCGACGAACCATCGCCTGCAAGCAGGCTCCTACCCAAGACACCTGTGTCCGCGGCGAAAGAAAGCCCGGCGTGCTGCCCGGTGGTCGAAAAGAAATCCGCGTGCTGCGACGAACTGGCGGGCGGCGCGCCGCTCACGGCCCGCTCGCTTTACCAACTCGATGCGCCGTGGACCGACGATGCGGGCAAGCCGGTAAAACTCGCCGCGCTCCGCGGTTCGCCGGTGGTGGTGGCGATGTTTTTCGCGAGCTGCGAATACGCCTGCCCCGTGCTGGTGCACGATTTGCAACGGCTCCGCGCCGCGCTGCCCGAGGCGGTGCGCGCGCAAACGCGTTTTGTGCTGGTGAGCTTCGATGTCGCGCGCGACACGCCGGCAGTGCTCGCGGACTACCGGCAGAAACGTGAACTCGACCCCGGTTGGACGCTCCTGCGGGGCGATGCCGGCGCGGTGCAGGATCTCGCGATGCTACTCGGCGTGAGCTACAAGCAGGATGCGCGCGGGCAGTTTGCGCATTCGAATCTCTTCACGGTGCTGAACGCGGAGGGCGAGATCGCGCACCGGCAGCCGGGCTTGCAGGGCGAGATGAGCGATTCTGCCAGGGCGGTGGCGGGCTTGGCGAAAAAATGATTTCAGCCAGTGGGCGCGGCGCGACGGCCGCACGGGCGGTCACGGCGAGGCCAAGCCTTCGCGCAGCGCGTAGCGGGTGAGCTCGGCCACGGAAAAGAGGCCGAGCTTCTGCATGACGCGGCGCCGGTAGGTCTCGGCGGATTTCACGCCGATGCCGAGGGTGGCGGCGATTTCTTTTGTGCGCTGGCCGCTGGCGATGAGGCGCACGACCTCGCGTTCGCGGGGCGAGAGGGGCGGCGTGGTGGCGGGCGTTTCGCGCAGGCGGCGGTAGCCGGCGAGGAGCGCAGCGTTGGCCTCCGGCGAGAGGTAACGTTGGCCGGTGGCGACGGACTCGATGGCGCGACGGAGTTCTTCGGTCGCATTGATTTTGAGCACATAGCCCATGACGCCGGCGATGAGGGCTTCGTCGACGCGGAGCGGATCGGCATCGGACGAGAGCACGATGATGCGGGCCTCCGGGCGGAGTTCGAGGATGCGGCGCGAGACGTCGATGCCGTTCGTATCCGGCAAGTGGACATCCATCAAAATGAGGTCGAAGGCGGTGCGCTCGACGTGGGCGAGGGCCTCGGCGCCGGATTCGGCGGAGGCGGTGACGGTGAGGCCGAGTTGGTGTTCCAACAGCAGGCGCAGGGCCTGGTGGAACATGCGGTGGTCGTCGACGAGCAGGACGCTCTTAATCATGGCGGTTTCGAGGGGAGGGACGGCGAATGCCGGGACGAGATACATGATCGGAACACGTGCTCGTGCAATGGTGGAAAAAGTGCGGCGCGCCGGAGCACGCATCTCAGTTTGCTGGTTCTTCGCTGTTTTCAGAGGGTCAGGGTGCCGCCCTTTCAGGGCTCAGATTTTTTGTTGAATGTTTTCCCAGGGCGTTGCCCGGGGCTTTCATATTTTCGCCCCTTGGGGGCTCCCTTCACCGAGCGTTACCCACTGGAAACAGCGAGGAATCCGTTTTCTGCAAACTCACGGGTCGGGAGACCCGTGCCACGAAATCGCCTGCAAGCAGTCTCCTACTTCCAGGCGATTTGAAGGCGAGGCGCAGGTCAGCAGGCGGAGTGGGCGAGGCCCTGCATGGTCTCCGGGGCGACGACGCGGCCGATGTCGAGGAGGGTGGTGACCTGGCCTTTGACCTTGGCCATGCCGAGGAGGTAATCGGTGCAGACACGGATGCCGAAGTCGGGGGTGGGCTCGATGGTATCAGCGGAGAGGATCACGACTTCTTCGACGGAATCGACGATGAGGCCCATTTGCAGGGCGTCGCCGGAGGCGAGTTTGACTTGGACGACGACGATGCAGGTGCGCTCGGTGAACTCGGCGTTGAGGCCGAACTTGACGCGGAGATCGACGATGGGGATGACGCGGCCGCGGAGGTTGATGACGCCTTTGACGTAGTCGGGCATCTGCGGGACGGGCGTGATTTTTTGGCAGCGGATGATTTCGCGGACGGTGAGGACGGCGATACCGTAGGCCTCGTGATCGAGGACCACGGTAAGGTATTTGCCGGCCAACGTGGTGACGGGGGCGGCGGCGGGGGCGGCGGTGGACATGGCGGAAGAAGATTTAGGTTAAGGATGAGCCGGGAGGCGGGGCGGGTGGCCAAAGGGTCGGGTCTCTGTCAATCTGAGACGCGGAGCGGGGCGTTCAGGGGAACCTGCGCGGCGTTTTCTGCGGTGCGCAGGTCCTGCTGGATTCTTCGCTGCGCTCAGAATGACAAACGACCCTGGGGCGACGTGCGCTCAGCTGTGGAAGTGATCGTCCTTGGCGTCGGCGCCGGCGTTGGCCGGGGCGTGGGAGTCGGAGAAACTCAGCTTGTGATCGTGATGTTTGATCCCGTTACCGGAGGACTTGGCGGCCGGGGCTTTGTTCTTTCTGGCGCTCGGGCTGACGATGGCGTGGGCGGCGGGGCGGCCGGTGCCGGCACTCGCGCCGTCGACGATGGCGAGCAGATCGGCGACCGACTCCTGCATGACGACGGCCTGGGCGGAGAGCTCCTCGGCGGACGAGGCGGATTCTTCGGCGTTGGCGGCGTTGGACTGGGTGACTTTGTCCATCTGCGAGACGGCCGTATTCACTTGTTCGATGCCCTGGGTCTGCTCTTTCGAGGCGGTCGCGATCTCGGCGACGAGGGTGTCGACCTGGCGGGCTTTGGCGACGATCTCGGCGAGGGAGGCGGCGACTTTGGCGCAGATTTCGACGCCGTTGGCGCTCTTGGCGACGGAGTCTTCGATCTTGCCGGCGGTCTCCTTGGCGGATTGCGCGGAGCGTTGGGCGAGGTTGCGGACTTCTTCGGCGACGACGGCGAAGCCCATGCCGGCCTCACCGGCGCGGGCGGCTTCGACGGCGGCGTTGAGGGCGAGGATGTTGGTCTGGAAGGCGATCTCGTCGATGGTCTTGATGATCTTCGAAATGTCGTCGGAGGAGCCCTTGATGGCGTCCATCGCCTTCTTCATTTCTTCCATGTCGGCGGCGCCGGAGTCGGCGGCGGCGCGGGTCTGGCCGGCGAGGGACTTGGCTTGGTTGGCGTTTTCGGAATTACGCTTGGTCATGCCGGAGATTTCTTCGAGGGAGGCACTCGTCTCTTCGAGGGAAGCGGCCTGCTCGCTGGCGCCTTCGGCGAGGGATTGGCTGGCGGTGGAAACTTGGCCGGCGGCGGCGGAGGTTTGGTCGGCGCCGGCGGAGAGCTGGTTGGCGACTGTTTTGATCGGCACGGAGATCGAGCGGGTGATGTAGAAGGCGACGGCGACGCCCAAAATGACGGCGACGGCCAAGCCGACCATAAGCATGGTGGAGGCGCTGGAGAGGGCGGCGGCGTTGTGCACCGAGCTGGCTTCCGTCTCTTTCAGGCCCATGGCGGCGGTGTTTTGAGCTTCGGCGAGGACGGCGTTGGCGGTGGTGTTGCGCTTCTTGGCGAGTTCGTCGCGGGCGATCCAGTTGGTGACGAGGCTGGCGAGCGCGGTTTGATAGCCATCAGCGGCTTTTTGGCAGTCGGCCATCTGCTGGAGATTGGCCGCTTGGCGCGTGATGGGGCGCATCTCGTCCAATTTCGATTTGATGATACCGAAGTTGTTCTGCGCGGCGGCGACGATCTTGGGATCGCGTTCGGCTTGGGCGCGCCACGCGGCGAGGCGGATGGCATTGCCGGCATCGATGACGTCGTTGGCCAATTTAACTTTGAGGGTGCGCTCCTGCAATTTGTCCATTGCCGTGTTGCTCTTGAATTCCTCGGCGAGGGTTTTCTCCTGGCCGACTACAAAATCGTTGCAGGCCTTCATGAAGGCGGCGGCGGCGACGTCCATTTGGCCGCGAATGGTTTCGATGGCCTTGTCGTTAGTGGCCGTATCTTTGACGAGCTGCTCGTATTCGAGAGCTTTGACTTCGGCTTTCTCGGCGGCGACTTTCAGCTTTTCCAACGTGGAGTATTTGGCGGCGAGTGCTTTGGCGGCTTTCAGGTGGGATTTGACGTCTTCCAGATTTTTGAGGCCGGCGACGTGATAGGATTCTTCGCCGGTCAGCCCATAGCCGCGGATTTCCAGCATGGTCATCAGCGAGGCGCGTTCGACGGCGGTGGCCACGGTGACTTCGGGGATTTCCTGGTCCACCAAGTTGGTGGCTTCGGTGGTGGCATTGGACATGCGCCACATGGCGAAACCACCGAGGAGCAGGGCGATCGCGAGAACACCACCGAAACCGATGGCGAGTTTGAGAGCTAATTTCAGGTCTTTCATGTTAGGGGCTGGGCTGGAGTTGGCGCCGCTGGAATGAGTGGAAGGCGGCTGGTTGTGGTGGCGCTGACGGGTTGTTTAGTCCGTCGCTGGAACCGTCGGCAGCGATGTCGGCGAGCCCATAGGCGGAAGCATGGCGAGGTATTCGGCACTTATACCCATGAAGTTAGGTGAAAAATACTCGGACGCGCCGGTGTAAGGATTTTCCTGACACGGGGGCGCGCGGTGGGGCTGCGCCGACCTTAGGTGGGTTTTGAATTTGCCGCGGAAGCGGTGGATGGGCCGAGGGCGTGGGGACGTCCCAACGGTCCGCCCGGAGGTCGAGCCCTACCCTTGTCGGAATGGGCGGTCGGCGGTCTTTTTCATGGTCGCGCAATGACCTGAGGATCAATGGGTGGGCCGGCACGTCCCTGTGCCGGCATGGGAAAACTCGCACCTTCCGACCATGCGGGCGCAGGGACGCGCCCGCCCACCGTTGCCCGGCTATGGCGCGAGCCTTAATGGACCGCCGCTACGGGGGGAGCTGGCTACGGGGCGGCGAGGCGGGCGCGGACGAGCTCGAGCAGGGCGGGGCCGTCGTAGGGTTTCATCAAGATTTCGGGGACGCCGAGCTCGGCCAGTTCGCGGCGTTCGGTGACCTCGGTCAGGCCGCTGGTAACGACGATTTTGATGCGGGGATCGATGGCGCGGAGGGTGCGGATGAACGTGAGGCCGTTCATTTTCGGCATCATGAGATCGGTGATGACGAGGCTGAGCCGCGCGCGGTGTTTGAGGTATTGGGCGAGGCCGGCTTCGCCGTCGGTGGCGGTGATGACCGTGAACTGCTGGCTTTCGAGGATGATGCGGATCGAGTCGCGGACATCGCGTTCGTCGTCGACCACGAGAATGGTTTGGCCGTGGTGCGCCGGGGTGGCGCGCGGCGCGGGCGGGGCGGCGGCCACCTCGACGCCGTCAGGAATGGCCGGGAGGTAAACGTGGAAGGTGGTGCCGGAGCCGACGGAGGATTCGAGGTCGAGGAAGCCGCCGTGGGCTTGGACGATGCCGAGGGCGGTGGAGAGGCCGAGGCCGGTGCCTTTGCCGACGGGTTTGGTGGTGAAGAACGGGTCGAAAATCCGGTGTTGGATTTCCGCGGGAATGCCGTGGCCGGAGTCGGCGATGGAGATCACGACGTGGGGGCCGGGTTTGGCGCGCAGGGGAAGTTTCGGATCGCCCTCGGCCAAGGTGACATTGGCGGCGCTCACGGTGAGGCGGCCGCCATCGGGCATGGCATCGCGGGCGTTGACGCAGAGATTGAGGAGGACCTGGTGCAACTGCGTGGGATCGGCGAGGACCGTCCAGAGGGTGCCGGGGAGAAGTTGTTTGAGATCGAGGCTGCGCGGGAAGGTCTCGCGCATCATCGTGATCATCTCGCCGAGGAGGTGGCGGGGTTGCACGAGCGTGCGCTCACCTTCCTGGCCGCGGCTGAAGGTGAGCAATTGTTTCACGATCTCGGCGCCACGCTGGCTGCTGGACTGCGCCATGGCGAGGAGCTCGCGATCGTCGGGATCGGTGAGTTTTTCGCGGAGGACGCCGGTGACCATCATGATGGGGGCGAGGATATTGTTGAGATCGTGGGCGACGCCGCCGGCGAGGGAGCCGATGGCCTCCATGCGCTGGGCTTTCAGGAAGTGCGTCTCCATCGCCTTCTGGTCGGTGATGTCCTGCTTGATGGCGATGAAGTGGGTGATCTCGCCGTGTGCGTCGCGCAGGGGCGTGATCGTCATGTTTTCGGTGCGGAGCGCGCCGTCGCGGCGGCGGTTGACGACCTCGCCGCGCCAGACTTCGCCGGCGAGCACGGTGGCCCACATCTGGTGGTAGAACGCGGCGTCGTGTTCGCCGGATTTGACGAGGTCGCGCGGATTTTTCCCGAGAGCTTCTTCCAAGGACCATTGGCTGAGGGCGGTGAAAGCGGGATTGGCCCATTCGATGAGACCCGCGCGATCGGTGATGACGATGGCGTTGGCGGCGGCGTTGAGGGCGGCCGAGTGGAGGCGCAGGGTGGCTTCGGCGGCCTGGCGTTGCGCGGCGCCGGCGAGCACATCGAGGGCGAACGACACATCGTCGGCCGTCTCGACGAGGAGGGCGACTTCGCGGTCCAGGAAAAAATCCTTTTCGCCGGAGTAGACGGTCAACATGGCGACGACGCGGTCGGAGCGGCGCAGCGGGAGGGCGATCGAGGAGCGGATGCCGCTGCGGGCGGCGCGCTCGCGCCAGGGGACGGTGGCGGGATCGGCGTGAAAATCGTTGCACACGTAGGGGCGGTTTTCGCGGAAGGCGTGGCCGCCGGGCCCGCAGCCCTCGGGAGTGGCGGGATCGGTGGAGATGCGGATGGTCCGGGCGTAGCCAAACTCATCGTCGGCGACGGCGATCGGCACGAGCTCCTGCGTGGCGGCGTCGTGCAGGCCGATCCACGCGATCTTGAAGGGGCCGGATTCGACGAGCACGCGGCAGATGCGCTCGAACAATTCCACTTGGGACTTGGTCTGGACGATCGCGCGGTTGACCTCGGAGAGGACGAGGTAGATGCGGTTGAGGCGCTCGATTTCGCGCTCGTGGCGTTTGCGTTGGGTGACGTCGCGGAAGGCGATGCCGTTCCGCACCTCGCGGCCGGCGGGGAAGACTGATGAGGAAAACTCCGCGTCGAAACGGGTGCCGTCGCCGCGCACCATGGTGAGCTCACCGCTCGTGGAGCCGGTGCGCCGGCGGGCTTCCACGTGGTCGGCCAAGCGGGCATCTTCGGGGGCGATGATGTCGGCGCGGCCAAGCCCGCAGAGCTCCTCGGCGGAGCGGCCGAGGATGGTGCAGGCGGCCCGGTTGGCGGAGAGGATGCGTCCGTCCGGGGCGGTGAGCATCATGCCATCGAGGCTGGTATCAAAGAGGGCGCGGAACTGGGCTTCGCTGTCGCGGAGGCGGGTCTCCACGCTGTGGCGGTAGAGTGCCATCTGGATGACGGTGTGGAGTTCGCGTTCCGAAAAGGGTTTGAGGACGTAGCCGAAGGGTTCGCTGCGTTTGGCCTGAGCGAGCGTTTCGTTTTCGGCGAAGGCGGTGAGGAAGACGATGGGGAGGGCGAATTGCTCGCGGATGGCGTGGGCGGCGGCGATGCCGTCCATCGGGCCGGCGAGTTTGATATCCATCAACACGAGGTCGGGGCGCAGTTCGCCGGCGAGGACGATGGCCTGCTCCGCGGTGGTCGAGTGACCCACGGGAGCGTAGCCGAGCTCGACGAGCTGTTGTTGGATATCGCGGGCGACGACGGACTCATCCTCGACGACGAGGATGCGCGTGCGGGTGTCGGTGGCGGGCGGCGGGAGGGTGGTGTTCATACGCGCGGGGGGTCGGACGGTGGCTGATCTCCAATTGTGAAAGTGACGGCGATGCGGGTTCCTGCGCCGGGGGCGGGGCCGATTGCGGAGGTGCCCCGCAACTGGCCGGCGAGGTCGACGACGAGTTGGAGGCCGAGGGATTGACTGCGGCGGAAATCGAAATCGGGCGGGAGGCCGACGCCATCGTCGGTGACGGCGAGGCACCAGCGGGCGGGCTCGTCGGCGACGGGTTGCAAGGCCACGCGCAGGTGGCCGGCACGACCGCCGGGGAAACCGTGCTTAAGGGCATTGGAGACGAGCTCGTTGACGAGGAGGCCGCAGGGCAGGGCCTGATCCATCTCGACGAGCACCGGGGCCAGCGCGAGATCGAGCTGCACGGCGTTGGGCGAAGTCTGGAAGGAGCGGACGGCCTGAGTGGCGAGTTGCGTGAGGTAGCCGGAGAGATCGACGGCGGCGAAGGTGCCGGAGCGGTAGAGCGACTCGTGGAGGAGGGCCATGGAGCGGATGCGGCCCTGCATCTCGCCGAGGACGGACTTAGTATCGGGTTGGGTGCTACGGCGGCCCTCCATACGCAGGAGGCTCATGATGACTTGGAGATTGTTCTTCACCCGGTGGTGCACCTCTTTCAGCAGCGCTTCCTTTTCGCGCAGCGAGGCGCGCAGGGCATCGTCGGCGCGTTTGCGTTCAGTGATGTCCTGGATCGTGCCGTGCATTTTTAGCGGGCGGCCCAGTGCGTCGAAATGAAGCTGGCCGAGGCCGTGGACCCAGCGCTCGGCGTGGTCACGCGCCCGGATGATCCGGTATTCGCGGTTGAACGTCTGGCCGCGGCCGATCACCTCGTTGAGAAAATAGTCCGCCATGGCGGCGCGGTCAGCGGGGTGGAGCAGCGCGGTCCAACCCTCGACGGAGCAGTCGTAGGTCTCGTCGATCCCGAACACTTCCCGCAACATCGCGGATGGGTGCCAACGGCCGGCGGCGATATCCATCTGGTAGCTGCCGAGACCGGCGGTGATCTGGGATTCGCGAAGGAGGGCCTCGCTCTGCTGCAACTCGGCGAGCATGTCCTGTCGCGCGGTGATGTCCTGATAGTTGCCCAAAATGCCGCGGATATCGGGATCGGCGACGAGGTTGATGGCGGTGAATTCGATCCAGCGATACTGGCCGTTTTTATGCCGATAGCGGCAGGCCAAAATATCGGTGGCTTCGTGCACGGTGAGCAGGGCGGCGAGGAAGCGGCGGACGGTGGCGAGATCGTCGGCGTGGATGTTGTCGAGAGCGTCGCGGCCGACGAGTTCGTCGGGGTGCCAACCGAAGAGTTTCTCCACGTTGGGGCTTTGGTAGCGGTTGAAGCCGGCGGCATCGATGACGACGATGACGTCGCCGATGCTGGCGAGCATCTTGCGCTGGCGGGCTTCGGTGGTGCGGAGGGCGAGCTCGGCCTGTTGGCGCGCGGAGATATCGGAAATCGCGACGTAGACGGCCGGGGCGCCGTCGTAGTTGATCGTGATGCTCTGCACTTCGGCTTCGAAAACGGTGCCGTCGAGCCGGAGGAATTTTTGCGTGATGAGGGGGACGGTGGTTTCGCCGTTGGTCAGTAGTTTGAGTCGGGCGAGAGCGTTTGAGCGGTAGTCGGGATGCACGCGTTCGACTGCGGAGGTGCCGACCAAATCGCGGGCCGAGCGCGCGCCGAAGAGGCGGACGGCGGCGGGGTTGACGTAGAGCAAGAGGCCGTCGCGGTGCACGCCGACGGCTCCGGGGGACCATTCGACCAGGGCGCGGAAGCGGCGTTCGCTGGCCTGCAACGCGTCTTCGCGGAGACGCAGTTTTTCCAGCAAGCGGTTGAAGGCGCCGATGAGCACGCCGATTTCGTCGCGCCGGGTGATCGGCAGCGGCGACATGAGGGCGCGGGGTTCCGCGGCGAGGGTGCCGAGGGTCTGGGCGGCGGTGAGGAGCGGCGAGAGTTGGCGTTGCAACAGCCACCACGTGAGGCCGCCGGCCAACAGGGTGAGACCGGCGGCGGCCACGGTGAGGCCACCGCGCAATTCGCGAATGGGGGCGAAGGCCTCGGCCGTCGGGAGGGCGGCGAGGAGAAACCAATTCGCGGAGCGGACCCGGGCCGCTGAGGCCATGACTTCCACGCCGAGCGGATTCACGGTGACGCCGGTTTCGTCGGAGCCCTGCACATGGCGGTCGTTGAGGGCGTTTTGGCCGGGAGGCGGCAGCGTTTGGAGCATCCGGCGTTTGTCTGTGCCGGTGACGATCATGCGGCTCCCCGGATCGTTGAGGAGGTAGTAGCCTGATTCGCCGTAGCGGCTGCCGACGAGGTGATCGAGGAAGTTGGGGTGGCTGAGATCGATGATGCTGGCGAGGACGCCGAGCACACGCCCGTCGGGGGAGCGCACGGGGGCGGCCATCGTGAAGACCGGGGTTTTCAGCCGCCGTCCGATGATGGGGGGACCGATATTCGTCCGGCCCTCGCGCAGGGCGACGGCGATAGCGACACTGTCCAAATAGTTGAGGCCGGTGCGGCCGGTCGAGAGCGGCATATCCGCGATCACGATACCGGACTGATCGACGATGAAGGCGCCGCCGTTGAACAGGCCGAGCATGGTGAGCCGGGCCGCGAGGAAGCGCTGGGCGGCGCCGGGATCGCGGAAGTGGGCGGGCGTGAGATGGGCGGCGATCGTTTCCAAAACCTCCAGGCGGTCGCGGAGCTGGCTGTCGATCTCGGCGGCCATGAAGGCGACCGTGGCGGCCTGCTGCCGGCCCATCAAGCGGGCGATATTTTTCTCCAAGAGATGGTGCGCGAAACCGAGCAGGGCCCAGAGGCTGAGGACAAAAATAGCCAACGTGAACACGGTGACTTTCGTGCGCAGCGAGCGGAGAGGCGGCACGGGGGATATCATGACGGCGCGTCGAGGGGTGGGCCGGCGGGTGCGGCCGGTGGCGGAGTCGCAATCGTGAAGGTGACGGCAAAGCGCGCGCCCGAACCGGGGGCCGCGGAGAGGGCGAGCGCGCCGTGCAACTGGCCGGCGAGGTCGGCGACGAGTTGGAGGCCGAGGGATTGGGCGCGGCGGGCTTCGAGATCGGCGGGGAGGCCGACGCCATCGTCGGAGACCGCGAGGCACCAGCGGGTGGGTTCGCCGGCGACGGGTTGTAATACGACGCGCACAAGCCCGGCGCGCCCGCCGGGGAAGGCGTGCTTGAGGGCATTGGAGACGAGCTCGTTGACGAGGAGCCCGCAGGGCAGGGCCTGGTCCATCTCGACGAGCACGGGAGCCAGTTCGAGCTGGAGTTGAATCGCGCCGGGGGTTGCGAGGAAGGAGCGGAAGGCCTGCGAGGCGAGCTGGCGGAGGTAGCCCGCGAGATCGACGGCGGCGAAGGTGCCGGAGCGGTAGAGGGATTCGTGCAGGAGCGCCATGGAGCGGATGCGGCCCTGCATTTCGGTGAGGACAAGTTTGGTGTCGGGCTGGGCGCTACGGCGGCCCTCCATGCGCAGGAGACTCATGATGACCTGGAGGTTGTTCTTCACTCGGTGGTGCACCTCTTTCAGCAGCGCTTCCTTTTCGTGCAGGGAGGTTTGGATCGCCAGTTCGGCTTCTTTCCGGTCGGTGACATCCGAGATGATGCCGTGCCAGAGCGTGCCGCCGTCGGGTGTGCGCTCCGGGTGCGCCTGGCACCAGCGCCAGCGCAACCCTTGGTGCGGCAGGAGCACGCGGAATTCGCAGTAGAACTCTTCCAGCGTGCGGGCCGACTCCATGATTTCCGCGCCGACGCGGACGACGTCCTCCGGATGCAGGCGGCCGAAGACGGGAGTGGCATCTGCCTGCACCTCCGCCGGGCTCAGTTCGTAGATTTCGTGCATGCCGGGGCTGGCGAACGGAAAGGCGGAGCGGCCGTCCGGGTAGAGGCGGTATTGATACACGACGCCGGGCACGAGGCGGGCGAGGTTGGCGAGGAGATCGCGGCTTTCGGCGAGTTGCTGCTCGGCTGCCTTCCGTTCCGTGGTCTCGACCGTGAAGGCGAGGACGCGGTTGGGGGCGAGTCTGACGGCGTCGACGATCCAGTAGCCGACGCTGCCGTCTTTGCGGCGGAAGGGAACTTCGCCGCGGGAGTTCCCGAACTGCACGAGCCGTTGGAAGTGTTCGTCGAACGCGGGGCTCGCCTCGGGCGGCGCGAGATCGGGGACGCGCATGGTGAGCAGCTCCGCCTCCGCGTAACCGGTGGTGCGGGCGGCCGCCTGATTGACGCCCACGTAGTAGCCGGCCTCGTCGGCGAGGAAGACGCCCATGGGGGAGTGCTCGATGTAGCTGCGGAACTGCTCCTCGCTCGCGCGGAGGGCGGCCTCGGCCTGCTTGCGGGCGGTGAGGTCGATATCGACGCAAAACATCTCCGGAGCTCCCCGGGTATTCTGCACAATGGAGTGGCTGGAGAAGACCGGCACCCGCGAACCGTCTTTTCGCCGAAGGAGTATTTCGGAGGCGGGGATGGGCTCCCCGGTGGCCGCCATGAGGGCCATGGCTTGGCGGACGCCTTCGCTCATTTCCGCCGGGATGATGAGATCGAGCAGATTGCGGCCGATGGCTTCCTCGGCAGTGTAGCCGTAGAGTTGTTCGGAGGCGACATTCCAATACGTGGTGGTGCCATCGAGCGCGTAACCTTGCACCGCTACGCCAGGAATATCCCGGAGGAGGGTGCGGAATCGATTTTCGCTTTCTCGGAGCGCGGCTTCCGTCTGCTTGCGCACCGTGACGTCGCGAATGACAAAAACGAAGCCTATTGGCCGGCCCGTCTCCTCTCTTACCAAGTCCCCGTTTACCTCGATGTCGAAGGTGCTCCCGTCGCGGCGCAACCCGCGGTATTCTGTCGGGGTCACGGCGACTCCGCGGGACCGCAGCGCCAGTTGGGCCGTGGCGCGCTCCCGGTCCCCGGGGACGATAAAATCACCGATCGAAAACGAACCGACTTCCGCGTCGGGACTGTAACCGAACATTTTATAGGACGCCGGTGAAACCAACACCAGCCGGCCGCTGAGATCGGTGATCGTGATATTGTCGGGAGAGGCGCGTAGGATGGAGCGGTAGCGCTCCTCGCTGCGCGCAAGCGCCAGCTCGGACTCCTTCCACTTGGTGATGTCGGTATAGGTGCCCAGCACGCCGGTGATCTCGCCGGTGGCGTTCCGCAGCGGGACTTTGCTGGTCAGGAGCACGATGGTTTTTCCATCGGGAGTCGTCTGCGTCTCTTCGATGAATAATTTGGGAGTTCCGCTCTCGATGACCGCGCGGTCATCGGCGCGATACAGTTCCGCCTCGTTGCGCCACCCCATCTGGAAATCGTCTTTCCCGATGATCTCCTGCGGATCTGCAAACCCGGCATCCTGGGCGAAGGCTACGTTGCAACCGAGGTAGACGAGATTTTTGTCCTTCCAGAACACGCGCGCGGGAATGGTGTTGAGGATACCGCCGATGATTTCCTGCGAGGCCTGGAGTGCGGCTTCTGCCTTTTTGCGCACGGTGATGTCGCGGAAGGTGCCGACAAACACCGGTTGGTGCTGGAGGCGGATCGTTTGGGCGAGAATTTCGACGGGAATTTCGGTGCCGTCGGGTCGGAGCACGCTGGTCTCGACTGGCACGGACGCCCGGAGGGCTTCGGCTTCCCGGACGTGGCGGGCGAACTGGGCTTCGGGAGATTCGTGCGAATGCGTCGGATGCAGTTCCGACTGCTGCAGGCCGATGATGGCGGTGCGCGGGCGGCCGAGGAGGCGGCTGGCGGCTTCGTTCCCGTCGATGATCCGGCCGGTGGTCGAATCGGCGAGGAGCATGGCATCCGGGGCGCCCTCGAAGAGCACGCGGAAGCGCTCTTCGCTGTCGCGCAACGCGGCCTCGGCGCGCTTGCTCGCGGTGATGTCGATAAAGACAGTTGCAAACTGGCCGGGGCGGGGGCGGAAGGCGGCGATTTCGAAATGCTTGTTCAGGACCGCGCTGAAGTCCTCAAACTCGACGCCTTCGCCGGTGAGCACGACGCGGCCGTAGCGCTCGATCCAGACGGGCTCAGTGGTCGGCATGACCTCGAGCACGGTGCGGCCCACGATGTCGCCGGCGCGGAGGCCGGTGAGGCGTTCGAAGGCGGGATTGACCGAGAGGAAGCGGTAGTCGACGGCGCGGCCGGCGGCGTCGCAGATGATTTCGTGCAGCGCGAAACCGTCCAACATGCCGTCGAAGAGCAAGCGGTAGTTTTCCTCGCTGGCGCGCAGGGCGGCGGTCGCCCGTTTGAAGTCGGTGACGTCGCGGGCGACGACGCGGATGGCGGGTGCGCCGTCATAGGTGATTTCGGTGGCCTGCGCTTCCACGTCAAACGGCGTGCCGTCGAGTTTGAGTAGCTTCATTTCCGCGGGTGGCACGGAGGTGTGTGCGGTGGTCATCTGGCTGACCCGGCCCAGCACCAAAGGCCGAAACTCCGGGTGAACGCGGTCAAGTAGTGGCGTGCCGAGCAAATCTGCAGCGGAGGCGGCGCCGGCGAAGGCGACAGCGGCGGGGTTGACGTAGATGATGAAACCGGCGCGGTGCACGATGATGGCTTCGGGGGAACTCTCGATCAGGGTGCGGGCGCGCTCTTCGCTCTCGCGCAAATCCTGCGTGAGACGCGCAGCCATCAAGCGGGCGGCGTAGCGGGTGTTGGCCCAAGAAAAGACCAGCCCGGCGAGGAGCGCGCTGACGATGGTGCCGCTGCCGAGCAGCAGCCAAAAGCCGCTGTAGTTAATGGGCACGCCCCGGGGATCGGCCGAGGAGAAACGCAGCCGCCACGCACGCCCGCCGTGCTCGACCACTTTGTCGTTGGTGGTGGGGGATGCAGAGGCATCGGCCGCGCGTGGGTGGCTGTCGTAGAGGAGCGTGGCCGGAACCGCGTCGTGACCGTCGAAGATTTGCAGGCGGATTTTTTGCCGAGCGGCCGAGTCACCGGGGCCAAAGATGCCGGCTGTGATCAAGTCGCCCATACGGTAGGGGCTGTAGACCCAGCCGAACAGGGCGGCGCGCCGCTCGGCCGCGGTGGAGTGGGGGACTCCCATTCGATAGACGGGCGCATACATCAGAGTGCCGCTTTGGACATCCCGCCCGTCCTCCTGAACCAGCTGGACTTTGCCGGTGAGCGAGACGGCGTCTTCATCGCGCGCCCGCTCCATCGCGGCCCGGCGCACCGGTTCGCTGAACATATCGTAACCGAAGGCGCGAAGGTTTCGCCCGGTGAACGGTTCGAGGAAAATGATCGAAGTGTAGATCTCGCGCTCGCCCTCGGGCCAAACGCGGTAGGCCGGGAAACCTTCGGCGCGGACGGAGAGGATGTGGGCGCCGAGCTCGGCGCGGGGCACGATCTTGGCGAAGCCCAGGCCTTGGATGCCCGGGAGGCGTTGGTCGATTTTCTGGCGTTCCGCAAATTCGCGCCACTCGCTACGCGAGATGCCGTCGGAGTCGGCAAAGAAGGCGGCGGCGCTGCGCAGGATCTGTTCGTGGGCGGCGACGCGCAGACCGATTTTTACCTGAATCTCGCGGCAATTGTCGTCGAATTCACGGCTGGCTTCCCGCTGGGAATCGGTGCGTTCGTGGGATGCGAAATAGCCGGTGGCGAGCAGGCCCGCCGCGAAGATCGTCAGGGCGGAGACGACGCCCCGGCGGCTCGTGCCATGGTAGTTTACGAGGGGTGTGGGGATCATGGGGCGGGAGCGCGGTCGCTGGCGGCCGTGACGGCGCGGTGGAGATCTTCGAGGCGGATGGGTTTGGCGAGGTAGTCATCCATGCCGGCGGCGAGGCACATCGCGCGATCGCCCTCCATGGCGTTGGCCGTCATGGCGACGATCAGCGGACGGGGGCCCGGCAATTGGCGGATGCGGCGGGTGGCCTCGAGTCCGTCGAGCTCGGGCATCTGCACGTCCATAAAAACGAGATCGTAGGCGGCGGTGCGGCAGGCTTCGACGGCGGCCAGGCCGTTGACCGCGACGGTGCCGGTGTAGCCGAGGCGGGCGAGCATGCCGAGGGCGACCTTGCGGTTCACGGGATTGTCTTCGGCGATCAAGATGCGGCAGGGGTGCGCGGCGGCGAGCCGTTGCAAATCCGCGACCGTGGCCAATTGGGCCGCCGGTGCCGGACGGGCCGAGGGGGCGATCGCGCAGGCGCGGGCGACGGCGTCGATCAATGGTTGGTGGCGGACCGGTTTCGACATGGCGGCGGCGAGGCGCGCCGCGGCGTTGCGGGGATCGTTCGGCTGATAACCACCCGAGGAGATCAGCAAGATCGGGAGCGGGCGCGGCACGGCGCGCAATTTTTCCAAGGCGCGCACGGCGAGGGCGAAATCGAGGCCGTCCATCTGCGGCATGAGCATATCGGTGATGATCAGGTCGGGCCACGGGTGGCTGCGCAGCCAGTCCAGCCCCTCGGCGGCGGAGGCGGCTTCGGTCGGCTTCAGGCCGGCTTTCCGGAGTTGCGCGGCGAAGATGTGGCGGTTGGTGGCGTTGTCGTCGATGATGAGGACGCGGCGGTCGGCCAGTTCGGCGGGGGGCGGGGCGGGAGCGGCCTGCGCGAGCGCGGGGCCGGTCGCGACGGTGATCGTAAACGCGAACGTAGTGCCGACGCCGGGCGAGGATTCGATCGTGATGGTGCCGCCCATGAGCTGCACCAGACGTTGGCTGATCACGAGGCCGAGACCGGTGCCACCGTGGACGCGCGTGGTGGAGGTATCGACTTGGGAAAACGCTTTGAACAGGCTCCCGATCTGGTCGGGCGAAATGCCGATGCCGGTGTCGCGCACGCGGAAGCCGAGTTGAGTCCGGCCCTCGGCGGCGGGTGCGGCGTCGACTTCGACGACGACTTCGCCGCGCTCCGTGAATTTCAGGGCGTTGCCCACGAGATTGGTGAGCACCTGGCGGAGGCGCATGGCATCGGCGAGGATGGTGGCCGGGACGGCGTCGTCGATCTGGGCGGCGAGATCGAGCTGCTTCTGCCGGGCGCGTGGGGCGAGGGTTTCGAGCGTCTCTTCGAGGCAGAGCCGCAAGTCGAACGGCACGCGCTCGAGATCCAGGTGAGAGGAGTCGATCTTGGAGTAGTCGAGCACGTCGTTGATGAGGGCGAGGAGGGTGTCGCCGCTGACGCGGATGGTCTCGATGTAGTCGGATTGCTCGCGGGTGAGCGGAGCGGTCTCGCGGAGGAGGCTGGCGATGCCGAGCACACCGTTCATGGGCGTGCGGATCTCATGGCTCATCGTGGCGAGAAACGAGGCCTTGGCCTCCACCGCGGCGCGCGCTTCGACGAGGGCGTTTTGCAGCACGATGTTTTTCTCCGCCAGCTCGGCGTGGGCGGCGTTGAGCTCGGCGATGCTTTGCTTGAGCGCGGAGATGTCCTGCTTGATCGCGATGTAGTGGCGGATCTCGCCGGCGGCGTCGCGGACCGGCGTGATGGTGACATCCTCGGTGTAGAGCGTGCCGTCTTTGCGCCGGTTCACGAATTCGCCGCGCCAGCCGCGCCCGGACGCGATGGTGCGCCAGAGTTCGGTGTAGTAGTCGGGCGAGAGCTGGCCCGATTTGAGCACGCGGGGATTTTGCCCGATGGCTTCCTCTTTGGTGTAACCAGTGACGCGGCAGAAGGCCGGGTTGACCCACTGGATGGTGCCGGCGGTGTCGGTGATGACGACGGAGTTGATCGCGGCCTCGAGGGCGGCGCTCTGCAGGCGCATCTGCTCTGCGGTGCGTTTGCGCTCGGTGATATCGCCGGCGTAGCAGTGCACGGTTTGCAGGGCGACTTGCGGGTAGAACGACCAGGAAACCGTGTGGGGGCCGACCGAGGTTTCGAGGCGGAGGAGCGGCTCGCCGGACTGCAAGCAGGCGGCCACGATGCGCGGGGTCTCCGGGGGCAGCAGGGTGGGCACATCGTCCAGGCCGAGCTTCTGCGCCATGACGAGAGCGGCGGGATTGGCGTAGGTCAGCGTGCCGTCGGCCTCGAAGGCGAGGACGGGGTTGGGGTTGAGTTCCGGGAAGACCGTGAGGCGGCGCATCTGCTCCTCGGTGCGTTTGCGTTCGGTGATGTCGCGCACGATGGCGGTGACGAACCGGCCTTCGGTCGTTTCCCAGCGGGCGAGCGACAGCTCGAGGGGAAATTCAGTCCCGTCCTTGCGCAGACCGACCAGTTCGAGCGGGTGATCGATGCCCTGGGGGCGGTCGCTCGCGTGGACGCGCGCGAATCGCTCGCGGTAGGATGCCCGGAAACGCTCCGGGTTGAGCGAGGCGAAGGAGTGGCCGTGAATCTCGGCGGCGGTGTAGCCGAAAATCCGGAGCGCGCCGTGATTCCATCCGACGATCTGGCCGGCGCCATCCGCCGTGATGATCGCGTCGTGCGCGGATTCGGTGAGCGCGCGGTAGCGGGCCTCGCTCGCGCGGTGACGGGCTTCGGCGCGGTGTTTGAAGACGGCCATCTCGACGACGGTGCGCAGATCCTGTTCGTCGAACGGTTTGATGATGTAGCCGAACGGCTCGACTTCGCGCGCGCGCTCCAGCGTCTCGCGGCCGGAAAACGCGGTGAGAAACACCACGGGCAACGCGAAGCGGTCGCGGATGGTGCGCGCGGCGGTGATGCCGTCCATCTCGCCGGCGAGATGGATGTCCATCAACACGAGGTCGGGTCGGTGTTGCCCGGCGAGGTCGATCGCGTCTTCGCCGGTGGCGGTGTGGGCGACGGGATCGTAGCCTTGCTCGCGCAGTTGTTGGCAGATGTCGCGCGCGACGACGGCTTCGTCTTCGACGACGAGGATGCGGGTGCGGGTGGGCGTGACCGGGAGCGAACTCATGGGACGTTCGGTGGACGGAGGGTTGCAGGAGGATCGGCGGGCGCGCGGGGCACGAAGCGGAGCGTGAAGCAGGCGCCGGGGCCGACGGCGAAGGTGGCTTGCAGTTGTTTGACCAGATCGGAGACGAGTTGGAGACCGAGCGAGTGACCCTGCCTTTGCACAAAGTCTGCGGGCAGGCCGATGCCGTCGTCGCACACGCGCAACTCGATGTGACCCTCGGCGGTGGTGTGGAGACGCACGTGGAGCTCGCCGGCGCGGCCGCCGGGAAAGGCGTGCTTGAGGGAATTGGTCATGAGCTCGTTGACGGCGAGGCCGCAGGGAATCGCCTGATCGATGCCGATGCTCGCCGGGGCGAGGTCGAGCGTAAGCCGCACGGCGCCGAGATCGGAATTCTGGCCGCGAAACAACTGCGTGGCGACCTGCCGCAAGTAGCCCGCGAGATCCACGCGGGCGAAGTTTTCGCTGCGGTAGAGCGTCTCGTGCAACAGGGCCATCGCGCGGATGCGAGCCTGCATATTTTTCAAAACGGCGCGCGTGGCGGGTTCGTCGATGCGGCCCGCCTCCAGCCGCAGGAGACTGGTGATGACCTGGAGGTTGTTCTTCACGCGATGGTGCACCTCTTTGAGCAGCGCCTCTTTTTCGTGCAGCGAATCGCGGATGAGCTGATCGGTGCGTTTGCGTTCGGAGATGTCGCTGATGAAGCCGTGCCAGAGCACGCTGCCGTCGGGTTCGCGTTGCGGCGCGGCTTTGCCCTCGAGCCAGCGCACTTCGCCGTCGGGGTAGCGCAGGCGGAATTCGTGCCGCCACGGCGTCAAGTCGCGGCCGGACTGCTGCATGGTGGCCAAGAGATCCGCGGCATCGTCGGGATGATCGTGGGCGAAGGCGGGCCGCGCATCGGCGCGCACGTCGGCCGCGCGCACGCCATAAATGTCTTCGATGCCAGCGCTCGCGTAGGGGAAACACATGGTGCCATCGGGCCGGAGGCGAAATTGGTAGACGAAACCGGGGAGGTGGTTGGCGATTTTTTCGAGACGCTCGGCGGCGGCACGGCGGGCGAGCTCGGCGGCGCGCGATTCGGTGACGTCCGTGGCAAAATTGAGCGAAGCGGGGCGGCCCAGCCACTCGATGCTCACCCCGGAAACGGAAATCCAAATCTCCCGCCCTGAGGGCAACACGAGCGGATATTCGCGGCGCAGGGCATGGGTTTCTCCGGCCAGGACCCGTTTGTGGTGACCCCGCGCGTCGGCCTGGTCTTGCGGACGGATCAGCAGGTTGGGCGACTGGCCGATGAGCGCGGATTCGGGCAGGCCGGTGAGGCGCAGAGTTGTCTTATTGACGAAGCAAAACAGGCCGTCCTGCACGACGTAGATGGCCTCTTGGGCGTGGTCGACGAGTGCGCGGTATTTTTCCTCGCTCGCGCGCAGGGCCGCCGCTTGCCGCGCGATGCGGCGCTGCACGCGTTGTTGCCAGGCAAAGAGCGCGGCGATCACCGCGACCACGAGGGCGGCCGGCAGCGCGTAGGGGCGCAGGTCGTTGAGCCGGATCGGATGCGGCTCGATGGGTCCGATCCACTTGGCATAGATGCGGTCGAAGGTGCCGTTCTGCCGCACGGTCGCGAGGGCCGCGTTGAGCCGTTCCAGCGTCCGCGCATCGCCGCGGTGCACCGCGAAATGAAACGGAAAGATAATATCATCGACGAATGCGCGGCTCAGGCCGAGCTCGTCGGGCTGCTCGGTCTTGAGGCGCCGCATGACGAGGGCGAAGTCACGGTCGCCGCGTTTTACGGCTTCCAGCATTTCGCGCCACGAGGCGTAGTTCACCACGTGAGTGCCCCAGCCGCGCTCGACGGCGTAGGGGTGCACAAAGCTGCCCGAGAGCGTCGCGATGGATTTGCCGGGGAATTGCGACGTGGAGTTAATCGTCGGTGTGCCCGGGCGGGTGTAGGTGAGGGCGTGGACGTAGGCGTGGCTGATCGAGAAATCCATGGTCGCGCGGCGCTCGGCGGTGATCGAGACGTTGGCGAGGGCATCGAGACGGCCGGCGGCAAAATCGGCGCTGATGTTGGCCCAGAAATTCGGCACGACTTCGAATTCGAGACCGCCCACGAGCGACATCTCGCGCAGGAGTTCGGCGGTGAAACCATCGGGCTGCTCCTGGGCGTTGGTGAATGAGAGCGGCGGCGAATTTCGCTCCACGCCGATGCGGATTTTGGGGCCGGCGGCGAAGGCCGCCCCGGCGGCCAGCAGGCAAGCCATGGCCACCAGCCAGCGGACAACACCGAGTGCCGGCCGCGAGGTGCGGCCGGATGAACCGGAGAATCGGAGGAGGTCCATAGTGGCGTGGCTGGGAAGGTCGACTGGGTCGTGGACGGTAATGCCGGTAAGGCGGGCCACGCTTAGTCTACGCCTCGTTGCGGCGCCGACTTGAGCGCGGCAGGGTAGTTTTCAGGGAAATGATGGGTGTGGTCCGCGAGTGTGCGCCGGAAGCCGTCGGCTGGCTGCGCGGTTTTGGCGAAGGACCACGCATCGCTTGCCAAACTGGCCGGGCGGGCGGGGCCGGGGCAGCGGGCGGTGAGAGCTACGCGCACCGGGCCGGGGCCGTCTGGCGGGGGCGCACGGTCTTGATGCAGCTCAAGGTGCAGGGCCGTTGCCGGTGAAGTTTTTTTCGGCGGGGCCGATGTCACCTTTCGGGCCGATCAATCGCGGCAGACCGCTCAACCGACCCGCACTCCCATGAAAAAGATGACCCTCGCAGCCAAACTGTTCCTCATGCTGCTGCTGCCACTGGCGGCGGTGGCGTTCTTCGGTGTCCGCAGTTCATTTGAAAAGTGGGCGATCTACCGCGACTACGTCACGCTGGACCAGAACTCCGCCGTGCTTCAGCAGATCGGCAACACCGTGCACGAGCTCCAAAAAGAGCGCGGCCTCTCGGCCGGATTTATCACCAGCAAGGGCGCGCAATTTGCCGCCGAGCTGCGCGAACAGCGTAAGGCGAGCGACGGAATGGTCGCCGAGCTGCAGCGTCGGCTGGCGATGTTTGACGCCACGCGTTTCGGCGCGGAATTCGTCCAAAAGTTGCCGGCGGGCTTGGCGGAAGTCGGGCGCCTGGCGGGACAGCGCGCCGCGATCGACGCGGGGACGCTGCCCGCCGCCGAGTCGACGGCCTACTATTCCCAGACGATCAGCCGCCTGCTCGACGTGGTCGTGGCGATGTCGCACCTCAGCAAAGATGCGGACATCGGCAACGGCATCTCCTGCTACGTGAATTTCGTGCAGGCGAAGGAGCAGGCCGGGATCGAACGCGCCACGCTCACGGGGGTGTTTGTGGCGAACGCGTTCACGAGCGAAGCGTTCCGGCGATTTGCGCAGGTGCAGGCGGCGCAGTTCACGTTTCTGCGGGTGTTCGAGAGTTTCGCCTCGGAGGAGCAGCGCCGTTTCGTCGCGGAAAAAATCAGCGGTCCGGCGGTGGAAGCGGTGGCGAAGATGCGGCAGACGGCGTTCGACCAATCGGCGGCCGGCAATTTCGGCGTGGTGGCTACGGCGTGGTTTGAAGCGAGCACCGTGCGGATCAATTTGATGAAACAGGTCGAAGACCGCCTCGCCACGGACTACGCGCGGCGGGCCGACGAGATCAAGTTTGGCGCCCGCCGGGCCTTCGTGGCTTTCGCGCTCACGACGGTGCTCGTGCTCGCTTTCACGATGGGCATGACGTGGTGGATCGTGCGCTCGATCACGCGCGGGCTGCTCGCCATCGCGGCGAGTTTGGCCGAAGGCTCGCAAGAAGTCACCGCGGCGGCCACGCAAGTCTCCTCCGCGAGCCAGGCCTCCGCCGCCGGTGCGAGCGAACAGGCGGCCTCCCTCGAGGAAACATCGGCTTCGCTCGAAGAGGTCGCGAGTATGACCAAGCGCAACGCCGAGGCGGCCGGCGAAGCCAAGACACTCTCCAGCCAGACCCACGTCGCCGCCGATGCCGGCTCGCGCGAGATGAACGAGATGAAGCAGGCGATGGACGCGATCAAAGCCTCCGCCGGCAATATCGCGAAGATACTCAAGTCCATCGACGAAATCGCGTTTCAGACGAACATCCTCGCGTTGAACGCCGCCGTCGAAGCCGCACGTGCGGGCGAGGCCGGGGCCGGTTTCGCGGTCGTCGCCGAGGAAGTCCGCGCGCTCGCCCAACGCTCCGCGACCGCCGCGAAGGAAACGGCCGAGAAGATCGCCGACTCGGTGCGCGACAGCGACCGCGGCGTGGAGATTTCCGCACGCGTGGTCAGCCACTTCGCCGAAATCGTCGTGAAGGCCCGGCAGGTCGATACACTCGTGGCCGAGATTGCGACCGCGTCGACCGAGCAGACGCAGGGGATCGGGCAGGTGAACGACGCCGTTTCGCAGATGGACAACGTCACGCAGGCCAACGCCGCGGGTGCCGAGGAAACCGCTTCACAGGCGCAGGAGCTCAACGCTCAAGCGGCGGAACTCACGGCGGTGATCGGCCGCCTCCTCGTGCTCATCGGCGGCCAGCGCGCCAGCGATCCGCTCGGCCGCCCGGGCGAGCCGCGCGCCGGTGGCAAACGGCGCAGCGATCGCGCGGCCTCCGGGCGAGCGACCTCTGACCGCAGGGTTGGCGCGACGGAAATCGTGCGACCTTGACCTGTGTCAAGGTCCCGTGGCCCCGCTTTCTGTTATGCTCCGCAACCCTCGAATCCATCCGGCAACTATGAAAGCGCTCCGCCTGTCACACCTCACCCTGCTCCTCGCCACCGGCGGCTCGCTGTTGGCCGCCAACACACTTGGGGAGGCGATCGGGCAAGGCACAGTTTCCGCCAATGTGCGTGCGCGCTACGAAGGCGTGCACCAGACCGCGCTGCGGGACGCCGAGGCGGTCACGTTGCGCACCCGCGTCGGCTACACGACGGCGCCGTGGCAGGGGCTGAAAGCGATGGTCGAGGGCGAGCACATCATCGCGGCCAACGGCGACAAATACAGCCAGGCCGGACTCAATCCTGCCGCCACCGGCCGCGCCGTCGTCGGCGATCCCGAGACGGAGGAGATCAACCAAGTTTTCCTCGCCTACACGTCGGGCAAGACCACGGCGACGCTCGGTCGCCAACGTCTCGTGCTCGATGGCGCACGCTTTGTGGGCGATGTGGGCTGGCGGCAGAACATGCAGACCTTTGACGCGTTCCTCGTGCAGGACAAAACGTTCGCCAAGACCACGCTCACCTACGCCTACCTGGACCAGATCAACCGCGTGTTCAGCGCCCGCCATGCGCAGGGCAAGTGGGCGTCCGATTCGCATGTGCTCAATGCGAGCTACACGGGACTGCCGGCTGGCGCGCTCACGGGCTACGCCTACCTGCTGGATTTCGCGAAGCTCGGCGCGCCCAATTCCTGCGCGACCTACGGCGCGAGTTTCGCGGGCACGCAGCCGCTCAACGCCGACGTGAAGGTCGCCTACCGCGCGGAGCTCGCCACGCAGTCCGACTACGGCACCAGCACGCTCAACTACGACGCGCTCTACGCCACGGTTTCCGCCGGCCTCGTGGGGAAACCCGGCGCGCTCACGCTCGGCTACGAACAACTCGGCTCCGACAACAACGTCGGTTTCAAGACGCCGCTGGCCACGCTGCACGCCGTCAACGGCTGGGCCGATCTCTTCCTCGCGACGCCCGCCGCCGGTCTGCAAGAAACCTATCTGCGCGCGACGGCGAACTTGCCGGAGGGCTTCACACTCATCGCGTCGTATCACCAATTCAAGGCCGACGCCAACGGCACCAAGTTCGGCGATGAATACGATGCGCAGGTCACGCGCAAATTCGGAAAATACGTGACGGGCCTGGTGAAGATCGCGAATTTCCGCCGCGACAGTCTCGCGTTTCCCAACGTGCAGAAAGTGTGGGCCCAAGTGGAGTTTGCTTACTGAGTTTGCTAAAGCCTCCGACCCACCCCCCCTTGGAAATAGCCCCGATGAAAACCCGCGCCGCTCGCACCAAGGTCTATCTCTTGTTGGCCATCGTGGCGGTGCTGGGGATCTGCGCGGGTTTCGGCACCTACACGTTCACCTACGCGCAAGGTTTCTCGTATTTCTCCAACGATCCACGCGCGTGCATGAACTGCCACATCATGCGCGAGCAGTTCGACGGCTGGCAGAAAGCGCCGCACCACGCCGTCGCCTCGTGCAACGATTGCCACACGCCGAAGGGCTTCGTGCCAAAATATCTCAGTAAGGCGGAGAATGGCTTTTGGCACTCGAAAGGTTTCACGCTGCAAGATTTCCACGAACCGATCATGATCCGGCCGAAGAACGTCGCCGTGCTCCAGCAAAACTGCGTCGCCTGCCACGAGCAGATCGTCGACGGCATCAACACCCATCCCGGCAATCCGCAGAAGATGCTCGATTGTCTCCACTGCCACCGCGAGGTCGGGCACGGCCCGCTGCGCTAACGCGTGCTCCGTCGGCTCGGTTTTACTCACCCCTTTCCGCCATGAACTCACCCTCCACCCTCACATCCACCCGTCAGCGCGGTTTCGCGACTTGGATTTATATCGTCGTCCTCGTCGTCCTCGCAATCGCCGCTTATGTCGCGCTCGTGTTTTACCAGAACATCATGGAGCGAAAGGCCGAGGCGAAGAAGGACGTGTTTCGCGTCGTCGACGTGAGCGATCAGACGATCGACCCGGCCATCTGGGGGAAAAATTACCCGCGCCAATACGACAGCTACAAACGCACGGTCGACACCGAGCGCACGAGCCATGGCGGCAGCGAGGCGTTCCAACATCTCGACAAAGACCCGGCCTGGCGCCGCATCTTCGCCGGCTACGCGTTTGGCGTCGATTACCGCGAAGAGCGCGGCCACGCCTACATGTTGAAAGACCAGAAGGAGACGGAGCGCGTCACGAATTTTAAACAGCCCGGCGCCTGTCTCCAGTGCCACGCCTCGACGGTGAACCTCTACGTCAACGAGGGCCTCAAGGCCGGCGTGCCTCCGGGCAAAGCCAACTGGGAAGCGCAAATGCAGAAGGGCTTCGAGATCGTCTGCGCCATGCCCTACAGCGAGGCGGCGAAAAAGGTCGAGCATCCGGTCTCGTGTATCGACTGTCATGATGCGGAGAACATGAACCTGCGCGTGAACCGCCCCGGTTTCCTCAACGGCATCCGCGCGCTCGCGAAATCCGACTACGCCACGCCGCACCTGCCGAGCATCGAGCGTTGGCGCAAAGACGGCCGCAAGGGCCAGTATGAGCCGAACATCGACGCCACCCGCCAAGAGATGCGCTCGCTCGTCTGCGCGCAGTGTCACGTGGAGTATTACTTCAAGGGCGAGGGCAAGCTCGTGACCTACCCGTGGGACAAGGGGCTCAAAATGGAAAACATCGAGGCCTACTACAACGAGGTCGGGCACAACGATTGGAAGCACAAGGAAACCGGCGCCGGCGTGCTGAAGGCGCAGCACCCCGAGTTTGAAATGTGGAGCCAGGGCATCCACGCCCGCAGCGGTGTCTCGTGCTCCGATTGCCACATGCCCTACGTGCGCGAAGGCGCGATCAAGGTGAGCAACCATCACGTGCGCTCCCCGCTGCTCAATGTCGCCCAAGCCTGCCAGACGTGTCACCGCGTGTCGGAAAAAGAGATCACCGCCCGCGCCCTGCTCGTGCAGGACCGCAACGCCGCGCTTCTCACCCGCGGCGAGAAAGCAGTGGTTGGCCTGATCGACGCCGTCGTCGCCGCGCAGAAAGCCGGCGCGACCGATGTGCAGCTCAAAGCCGCCCGCGATTTTCAACGCCAGGCGCAGTGGCGCCTCGACTTCGTCGCCGCCGAAAATTCGATGGGTTTCCACGCCCCGCAGGAAGCCGCGCGCATCCTCGCCGAAGCGATCGACTACGCCCGCCAAGGCGAACTCGCGGTCGCCCGCGACGCGAAGCTGTAATCCGCCGACATGCAGTCACCGGTCACGAGTTCCGGCACGTGGTTGGACTGAAACCTCACACCTGAACGAGGCCCGGGCGGGAGTCACTGCGGGGCAGAGCCGCAACCTATGCCGCGAACAAAAACATTTTGACCGCGGATTACGCGGATGTGGCGGATAGAGGCGTGAATACTTCCGATCTTCCGCGCCATCCGCGAAATCCGCGGTCAACTTCGGGAAGTTGAATCGTGGTATTCTTTGTCGCAGTATAGGAACTACGGATTGGGTAATTCAGACGGCGCAGTCGCCGCGCCAAACCATGACGTGCGTCAAGGCGTCGCGGCGTGCGGGAGACTAAACTGGGCGACCCTTTTTCACCCTATGGACCAAGCCACTCTTTTCGCACTCGAATCGCGGCGTCCGGAAATTCGCGCCCGGTGGGAAGCGCTGTTACGGATCGAGCGCGTGCACACGCCGCTGGCGAACCCGAGCACGCTGGTGTTCATGTTTGACCACACGCTCGACGAGGTGCTGCGGGCGCTTGCGGCGAAACCGGCGCGGCAGGTTGGACCCCGGCCGACCAGCGCTTTTGCCAACAACCCCTTGCGCGACTATTTTGCCGCGCTGGAGCAGGCGTTGCTCGAGGCGTTGATCCACGTGCAGGCGGGGCGCCTCGCCGCCACCTCTCTGGTGGAGCCCTTGACACCCGCCGAGCGCACGGCTGCGTTGAACGAAGTCTGCGCCACGCTGCGCCGGATCGCGCGCCGTGAAATCGATGTGTTCGACGATCTGTGCCGGTCGATTCCGAAAAAGGCGGCGCCCGCAGCGGAACTGATGAACGGGGCGACGGACCAGCCGTAGCCAGGCAGTCGAAGGCGGAATGCCCGGTGAAAGTTCGAGATCTGCAAGAGGGACCGTGCGCTCCGCGCGCGGTGGAGCGATTGCCCGGCGCACCCCGGTCAATTACATCGTTCCGGCCGGCCCGAAACTCCCGCCGGAATCCAGCCAAGGCCGGAGTCACCGGTGAATCTGAGCCCGCACGTCGAGGGCACGGAGCAAGATGGGCCGCGCAGTTTTTCGGCGGGTGAAACGGAAACCTTGACGGGTATCAATGCACGCACGGAGCCCTGCCGGTAGAGTGGTCCCATGCTCGCGAATTCTCCACCGGCGGCGTTTTGCACCCGGCCTGCCGCACGCCTTTCGGCGGGTGCGGCGGACCTTCCGGTTTGCCAAGGATCGTTCCCGGTCGGACGGTATGAGCATCAGGCCCGAGCGAGGATGGCCCACCGCCGAATCAGGCGGGCTTGTTCACTATGAATCCTGTCGTTTTCAAAACCTTCGATGTTCGTCCCCACCTCGCGCGTGGAGAAGAACCGTTTCCGTTGATCCGCTCCCGCGTGGACGCCCTCGCACCGGGGCAGGGTGTGACGATCGTCGCGCCCTTCATGCCCGCGCCGTTGATCGAGCTGCTCCAGAGCGAAGGCTTTCAGGCGACCATGGAACATCGCGCCGACGGCGCATGGGCCGTGAGTTTTTTACGCGCACCCGTTTCGAAATGAAAAAAAGCACGCTCCTCTCACCCGCCGAAGCCGGCGTCTGTTCCCTCCTCGCGCCGGTCGCAGCCGTCGATCAAGGCATCATCAGCCGCGCCGTGCTCACGACGCCGGGGCTGCGCATCACGCTGTTTCATTTCGCCGCCGGGCAAGAGCTTTCCGAGCACACGAGCAAGGCCCGCGCGCTCGTGCAGATTCTGGGCGGTCGTTGCGATTTCTCCGTGAACGGCGTCGTGCACGCGCTGAAGCCGGGCGACCTGCTGCACCTCCCGCCGGGCGCGCCGCACGCGGTGACGGCGCCGGAGAATTTCTCGATGTTGCTGACGCAGATCACCGAGGCGGCGGGCTGAGGGTGGCACGTGCGACCTGCACGGCGGCGGGGTCCGCAGGTCGTGGAAGGTGCGGCGGACTTCAGTCCAGCTCTTGGCCGCGCGGGACGAGGGGTATTACCGGTGCGGCCGTCCGCGAAAATCTGGCGGCAGTCCCCGCAGCCCGCCTTTGGCCTTTCGTTTTTTATAGTTTAAACCTTTCTCTGATAGAATCCGGTTTGGGCAGTGCCTCACTGCGGAGGGAGCGGCGCTGGTTGGCGGGCGGAAGCGCATTGGGATCAACGCGCTCCACCTCGGCGGGCGGCTGCGGGCGCTGTCATAGTCTTTTGGTTACGGCTCCAGTTCGAAGCCGCGGCCGGGTTCGTAGTTGAGCACTTTGAGGTGGCGTGCGCGGGTTTGGATTTCGGCGGTCCACGTCTGGGGTGGGGCGGCGGCGGCGGAGCTGGTGGCGAGACTGACGGTGACGCTGTGGGGGCCGGGTGAGAGCGGTATCCGGATTTCGCCGACGGAGGAGCCGTCAGACTTGAAGCCTTTGGGGCGGAAGACGTGTTCCTGGGTGCGGCCGTCGACGGTGAGGCGGATCGTGACGGGAGCGCGGGTGCGTTGGGTGGGTTGCGCGGTGCGCATGTGGACGGGGCGCGTGTCGGTGGCGGGATCGGGCAGCGCGGTGGCGGCACCGGAGAGCCAGTCGCCGTTGGCGCGGAAGGTGAAGACGAACTCGGCGTCGGCGGGCGCGGGATTGCGGAAGGGCGCGTCACTGAGGCCGAGCACGACGGCGAGGAGGACGGCGGTGGTGAGCGCGCCGGCCAGCAGGGCGATGGGCAGGCGGCGTGGGGCTGGCGCGGAGACCGTTGCGAGGGGCGCGAGCAGGCGGGCGGCGTCGTCGGTGAGAAGGCGGGGGCGGAGCGGGTCGAAATTGACGTGGGCGACTTTGCGGGGATCGGCGCGATTCGGGCGGAAGAAGGGTTCGCGGAGGCCGCTGAGGCGGGCGGGCAGCCAGCGGTTGCCTTCTTTGCAAAATGGTTCGCTGGAGGCGCAGCCGACGATGAGCGTGGCGCGGGCGCCTTTGGCGATGAGGCGTTCGAGGAGTTTGGGTTCGATCCAGCCGGCGCAGGGGATGGGACGCACGGTGTAGCCGAGGAGGCGGCGGGCCCAGGCGACCGTGTCGAATTGCTCCCAGCCGCCGTCGGATTGGGCGCAGACGAAGGCGAGGGCGGGAGGGGCGCCGCGGGCGACCTCGGCGACGACGAAGGCCTCGAGTTCGCGCGTGACTTGCTGGGCATCGAACCACGCGAGGCCGACGCCCTGGGTGTCGCAAGCGCCGGCGCAGACGCCGCAGCCGATGCAACGCGCGGGGTCGATCTGCGCTTGGGAGGGAAAGGGTTTTCCGTCGGTGCGCGGGACCATCGTGATCGCGCCGAAGGGGCAATCGAGCGAGCAGAGCGTGCAGGAGAAGCAGCGGGAGACGTTGACGGTGGCTTGGAAGACGGGGCGCGGGCGGCGGCGGGCGAGCCACCAGGGCACGGTCATCAGGCCGGCGGTGGCGAGCAACGTGGTGAGCCAGATGCCGCCACCGGAGAGACGGGCGCTGAGGGCGAGCGGCCAGAGGAACCACCAATCCATGGTGAGTGCGGCGGGTTTTACGGCCATCTGCGCGACGGGGGCGTTGGTGGCGGGATAGACGAGGGCGGCGAGGAGGACGGTGGCGGTGAGCCAGACGGAGAGGCGCCAGTTGGGGAGAAGTTGCGTGCGACTCATCCGGGCGAGGTGGAGGGCGAGTCCGCCGGCGATGCCGAGCGGCAGGGCTAGATGCAGAAAGAAGACGACGAAAAACAGGAGCGACGGGACGGTGCGGTCCGAGGTGAAGAGGCGGAGCATCGGCTCGCCGAAGACGGGGAGCACGTCGATGGCGCGGATGGTGTCGAGGGCGAGGAGTTGCGCGCGTTGATCCCAGACGAGCCAGTAGCCGCTCCAGCCGATGAACCAGAGGAGGCCGAGGAGCGCGAGGCCGCTCACCCACGCGAGCCAGCGGGCATCGGCGAATTTGCGGGCGAGCAAAGTGCGCGCGGCGTGCGCGAGCACGAGGAGCATCAGCAAATCCGAGGAGTAGCGGTGCACGCTGCGCAGGAGGCCGCCGAGCGAGCGGGGACCGAGGCCGGCGAGGGAGGTCCACGCGAACTGCACGCTCGGGGAATACCAGACGAGCATCATCACGCCGGAAAAAGTGGCGAGGATCAGCATGGCGTTGGCCGCGGCGCCGAGGTGCGCCAGGGGATTCATCTCCCGCGGGAGGCCGCGCTCGAGCAGGGTGTCGAGCCGCGTGAAGAGGCGGTCGCCGGCGGCGAGGAGCCAGGCGGCGCGCGTCGGCGGGGGCGGCGGTTGCGAGCCCGGGGCGACGGACGATGGCCCCATGACGTCGGCGAGCGTCTCGCAATCGACGTCAGGGTGCTCGTGCGGGTGTGACATGAGTTTCGGTGAGGAGGGAGCGCAGGGCGGTGCGGAGCCAGGCGCGGTGGCGCGGATCGAGCGTGAAGCGGTAGGCAATCTGATTCGCGCGATCGACGAGGAGGAAGAGGTTGGCGTGGTCGATGATGCCGGTCTGCGGATTGCGCGTGGCGGAGAATTGCAGGCTCGTCAGGAGATCGTGCATCGCGGCGGGCTGCTGGCCGTTGACGTAGCGGAATTCGGGGTGACGGAAACCGCGGCCCTCGGCGACGAGGTCCATGAGTTGCGCGGTTTCGTATTCGGGGTTGAGGGAGAGGGCGACGACGCTCACGTCGGCGCGTTCGGCGGCGGGGAGTTCGTCGAGGAGTTTTTTGACCTCGAGGAAAATCTCGGGACACGCGGTGGTGCAGGTGGCGTAGAGACCGGTGACGAGGGTAACGCGGCCGCGGAGATCGGCGAAGCGGAAGGCGGCGCCTTTCTGGTCGACGAGCGGAACGTCGGGCAGGGCGAGGTGGACGCGGATGCGTTCGCCGGGGAAGGGCGGGAGGATTTGCGCGCGGAGGGCGTCTGTCCGGGCGTAATACAGGAGGCCGCCAGCGCAGGCGCCGATCACGAGGACGGCGGCGAGGACGGAGCGGGCGTGCTCGAGCCAGAGGGCGGGGTGGCGGAGGCGCGCGAAGACTTGGCGCCAGAGCAGGGCGGCGACGCCGACGACGAAGAGCGGTTCGCCCATCATGACGGAGACGGCGAGCCACGAGATGCCGCCGGTGCGAGGATCGCCGCGGTAACACCAGAGTTGGAAGTCGCGCACGAAGTCGCCGAGCCAGCCACCCTCGGTGGGGCCGAAGATGGTGAGCAGGAGAAACGCTTCGTAGCCCGCGAGAGCGGTGAGCAAGAAGACGAGCAGGCCCGGTCCGTTGAGGAAGCAGGCCGCGCCCGTGCCGCCCCAGCCGCCCGGGGCGGGCGGTGGCAAAGCGATGGTGCCGGGGGCGGACATGGGCGGGAGGGAGCGGGCGATCAACGCACGGGCCAGACGTCGGCGAGGGCCTTCCAATTCGCGAAGTAGTAGACGGCGAAGCAGGCGAGGAAGACGAGGACGAGGACGATCGTGCCCTTGGTGGCGTAGTGGTCATCGGCGAGCGAGCCGGGTTGGCTGCCGGCGAGGGCGGGCGGCGTGCCCCAATCGGCCATCGCGCGTTTTTCAATTTTCGGCCCAAAGAACAACGTGCCGACGCACAGGAGCGCGAAGATGAGCAGGCCGAGGAAAGCGAGGACGCCGCCGATGCCGAGGACGCCGAGCCAGAGGTGGGCGGCGGGGCCGTAGACGCCCTGCGCATCAATATCCCAACTACGGCGGGAGACGCCCATCGAGCCGGCGAACGACATGCCGAACGAGAGGAGCACGATGCCGAGACCAAAGAGCCACGGTTGCAGGCGGGCGACACCGCGGAAGATGAAGTCGCGCTGGAAGATCAGCGGAATCACGTAGTAGGCCAGCGCCATGAACGCGAGGGTCGTGCCGCCGACGACGGTGACGTGGAAGTGACCGGGGATGCGCAGGGTATTGTGCGCGATGATATTGATCTGCTGCGTGCCGAGGGTGACGCCGGTGATGCCGCCGAGGAAGCCGAAGATCACGACGGAGAGGGCGGTGCCGGAGAACGCGGGGTTGCGCCACGGGAGCGCGGTGACCCAGCCGAAGATGCCGCTGGTGTAGCCCTTCTCGCGCATCGCGATTTCCACGCCGGCGGGGACCGTGAAGCCGTGCACCATGGAGGCGAGCACTGCGAGATACATGGCGTAGGACGTGTTCCAAATCTTCCAGGTCGCGCCGACGCCGGGGTCGACGAGGAGATGGTGCGCGGAGGCGAGGTTGATGAAGAGAATGTAGAGCACGAACGCGGTGCGGCAGACGGCTTCGTTAATGGGGCGCGAGCCGACGACGATGTGGGAAATCAAATACCAGACGGCGACCATGGCGCAGACGTTGACCTGTTGGGATTGGTGGCCGAGGCCCCACCAGATGAGGCGATACCACGCGGGGTCGGGCTGCGGCGTCCAACCCATCGAGTAGGTGAAGGTCGGGATCATCACCACGGCGCCGTGGAGGAGCGTGACGACGGCGATGATCGCGGCGGCGAGTGCGCCGAAGGTCACGATCGGGATCGAGCCCGTGTAGGCCTTGTCGCGTTTGGCGACGTAGAGCGTGGCGAAGAAATTAAACACACCCGTCAGCGTGCCGACGGCGACGAGGATGATGCCGAGGTAGAACAGCGGATGTGCGAGCAGCGGGAGGTAGGACGTCATCATGACGTCGGCCTGGCCGGCGATGATGATGTAATCCACCATCACGGCGCCCACGATCATCATGCCGAAGGAGGCGTAGGCGACCTTGCGGGAGTAGAGGCGGGCGTTGAGCGGCGTCGTGCAGGCGAAGTAGAGGATCGCGACCTCGAAAAACAGAATCCACAGGATCAGCATGTTGATGCCGTGGAAGGTGAGAATGCGGTAGAACCAATCGACGGGGAGCAAGTGCACCGTCTGCCAACGCGTGAGGGCGAGCAGGAGTGCGGCGATGCCGCCGAGGAGGAGAAACACGATGCCGCAAACGGCGTTGAGTTTGATGAAGCGCTGGGCGTCGAGGCAGACGCCTAGGCCGGTGGTGCCGCACACGCGACCGGGCGTGCCGGGAGCGGAGAGGGAATGGGAAGGAGTGGACATGGCAGGGGGCGATTATTCGACGATGATTTTTCCGGACATGGCGTGGTGGCCGGCGCCGCAAAATTCATTGCAGACGATGGTGAACTCGCCCTTGGACGTGGGCGTGAGCGTGAGCACGTGATCGTAACCGGGGAGCACCTGAAAATTCATGTTCAAGGGCTGCAGCGAGAAACCGTGTTGGAGGTCGAGCGCCGAGAGATGCAGGCGGTAGGTCTCGCCCATGCGCAGGCGCAGCGCGGGATACCACTGCCACATGCGGCCGATCAGATACGCGTCGCCGCCGGCGGGCGGCTCGACGAGGGGAAGCTCGCCCATGAGGGCGTTGCCAGTGGTGTTTTTGAACGTGCCGACTTTATTGGCCGCGACGAATTTTTCGGTGCGGGCGAGGAAGTCGGCGGGTTTGACGGTGTAGGCTTCGCCGGTGCTGTTTTGTTTACCGCGAAAATGCCAGTAAGGCATCATCAGCGACATGACGAAGCACCAGAGGATGGCGCAACCGAGCCAGATTTTTTCGTGGCCGGCCGGGCCGTGGAACCAGGGTTTGGTAAGAGGACTGAGGCTCATGGGAGGAAGGCGGGGTCAGGGGAGCAGCGCGGGTTTGGTGAGGAGGAGTTCGACCCAGCCCCACACGGTGTAGGAGAGGATCGGTATCAGGACTCCGAGGACGAGTAGCAGCCAGGGATTATCGAGGACTTTCTGCCACGGATGTTTGTTGGGTTCGTTGTTCATGGAGGGTTAGGGGGCGGTGAGAGCAGGGCGGCGCCATGCGCCGATGCGGCTCAGCATGACGGCGAGGAAAAAGATGCCGCCGGCCACCGCGACGAGGCCGCCGAGGCCCATCACGCTCAGGCCGAAATACTCGCCGAGGGAGCGCACGTGTTGCTCGGAGCCGTATTGTTTGCGTCCGAGGCCGTAGGCGCCGGCGAGGGCGAACCCGAGGCCGAACACGGCTTGGCCGGCGCCGAAGAGGACGAGTTGGAGACGGGCGCGCGCGGGCGGGGTCGTGGCCGGACCGGCGGGCGCGACATCGGCGCAGAAATCGTAGGCTGCGGCCATGAGCGCGATCGTCACTGCGCCGATCGCGCAGTGATAGTGGCCGGGCACCAGCGTGCTGGAGCCGCGGATCAACGAACCGAGAATGAAGCCGAGGACGGTGAGCGTCGCACTGCCCGCGAGGCCGACGAAGCGGTAGTCGCGCCAGTCGAGCGCGGAGCGCCGGCGCCAGACCTGCGCGACGGCGAGGCCGAGCACGACGAGGACGACGGGAAAAATCGTCCAACGCATGAGGTGCGTGGCCATGGAGAAATACGCCGTCTGGGTCGTGCCGCCGAAGGCGAGCGGCGGCATGACGAGCTGGGGCAGCACGAGGGCGGCGAGCAGCGCGGTGGCGGTCCGCGGAGTGAGCAGCGTGTGGCCGGTCCAGCGGTGGAGCAGGTGCAGCCAGAGCGCGAGCATCGCGGCGACGTTGGCGATTTGGAGCACGTGGCCGCCGCCCCAGAAGACGAGTTCGTAGTAGACGGACGGCACGGCGTCGGGGGTGGTTTGCCATGCGCCGAGAAACGTGGCGACGGCGAGGAGGTTGGCGGCGGCGGAGGCGCGGAGCGCGATGACGGCGGCGGGCGCGAGGGCGCGCGCATCGGTGCGGGCCGGCGTGGCGAGCGCGTGGGCGAAGAAAAGTCCGGCGCCGGCGAACCAGCAGGCGAGGCCACCGAAGAAAATCGGGTGATCGATCACCGGCACGTAGTTGGCGAGCACCGGCTGCGCACCGGGCATGAGTGCGCCGACGAGCATCCCGAGCACGCCGGTCGTCGCGAGGGCGAGCGAGGCGGCGGTAATGCCGCGATGGAGACGCGAGCCGAGCGCGAGGCCGAGGAAGGCGAGGGTGCCGGCCTGAAACCAGACGACGATCGCGAGGTCGACGTGGACGACGAGGGCGCGTTTGAAAAAGAGCGGATCGGTGAACAGCCAGCCGAGGAAGGGGAGGCGGCCGACGACGAGCAGAAGCGAGAGCAGACCGGCGAGGACGAGGCTGCCGATCGCGAGGAGAAACCAGCCTTGCGCGGGCGCAAAATCGGCGCGGCGCGCGGCGGGCGCGCGGCGGTCCGTCGAGGGAAAGACGGGCGCGAGCGCGGAGGGAGACGTCAACGAAACCGTGGGCGGGGGCATGACGTGGTTGTAACCGAAGCGCACGCGCGGGGCCTTGATGCGCGTCAATTTTTTCCGCGTTCGGCGCGAACATCGCGTTTGCTTGATCCCGATCAAGGTGGCGTCGCGCGATTTCCACTACGGTCGCGCCATGGCCGTGACGAATTACCCCCTCGCGTCTGCGTTGTCCGTGCGGGCCGCGTGGCCCGACACACTCCGCGCGTTGCTCGCGCTGACGAAACCGCAGCTCGCCATCATGTCCGTGCTCACCGCGATGGTGGCCTTTGCCACGGTGCGGCCCGCGAGCGAGGCGGCGTTCGCCACCTTCGCCGGCACGCTGCTCGCGGCGGCGGGCGCGCTCTCGCTCAACCAGTGGTGGGAGCGGCGGGCCGATGCGCAAATGAGGCGGACGCGCGGGCGGCCGTTGCCGCAGGCGCGGTTGAGCCCGCTGGTCGCGGTGCTGTGGAGCGTGGCGCTGTCGTGCGCCGGAGTCGTGGTGTTGGCGGTGTGGGTGAATGTCGCCGCGTCGATCGTCGCGGCGCTGACGATCTTGATTTACGGTGTGGTGTATACGCCGCTGAAGCGGCACACGCGCTGGGCGACGGAGGTCGGCGCGGTGTCGGGCGCGCTGCCGCCGCTCCTCGGTAACGCAGCGGCGGGCGAGCTGTGGGCGGCGCCGGGTGTGGCGATTTTCGCGGTGCTGCTGTGCTGGCAGATGCCGCATTTTTTTGCGATCGGGTGGCGTCATCGCGTCGACTACCGCGCGGCGGGATTTCGCGTGCTGCCGGCGGTGGACCTCACGGGGCGCAAGACGGCGGCGTGGTCGCTCTTTTATGCGGCGCTGCTGCTGCCAGTGTCGCTCGCGCCGTGGGTGCGAGGCGAATTCGGAGCGCTCTACGGTGTGCCGGCGGCGCTGGCCGGCGGGGCGTTCGTGGTGTGCGCGTGGCGATTTTTCACGGCGACGGGAGAGCGCGAGATGGCGGCGCGGCGGCTCTTTGTGGCGTCGATCATTTATTTGCCGGTCGTGCTGGCGGCGCTCGCGGTCGATCGTCTCGCGGCGGCGCAGTGAGGACGGACCATGACGCATTTTCGACGCGACTTGGTCGCTCGCCGTCGTCTACCTGTGGCCTCGATGCCGACGACACCCCGCGCTGCCGACCTCAAACTTTCCGGACTCATCGGCACAATGCGTTGCTGCCAGTTGTTCTCCGGGTTGTCGCCGGACGATCTCGCGGTGATCGCGAGCTTCACGGTCGTCCTGAAGGTGGCGCGCGACGAATATTTGTTTCACGAAGGCGAGGCGTCGCGTGGGTGCTACCTCGTGCAAAGCGGCGCGATCAATGTTCACCGCGTGAGTCCCGCGGGGAAGGAGCAGGTGATCCATGTTTTCCGCTCGGGCGAATCGTTGGCGGAAGCGTCGCTCGCGTCGCCGACCGGTTATCCGGCCAACGGGCGCGCGATCGAGCCGAGCACGGTGCTGTTGATTCCCAAGACGCCGATTCTGGAGCTCATCGGGCGCCGGCCGGACCTCGCGATGCGGATGCTCGGCTCGATGAGCGTGCATCTGCGCGTGCTCGTGGGCATGCTCGACGATCTGACGTTGAAGGATGTGGAGACGCGTTTCCTGAACTGGCTCTTGAAGCGCTGCGGTGCCGCCGCCGTGGGTGCGACGGTGGTCGAACTCGGTTCCACGAAACGCGTGCTCGCGGCCGAACTCGGCACGAGCAGTGAAACGCTTTCGCGCACACTCGCGAAATTGCGCGACGGCGGCCTGCTCGAAATCAAAGGCGCGACGCTGCGCGTGCGGGAGGTAGGCGAACTCCGGGAGCGTTTCCGCAGCTTGCTGGGCGAGGGGTGAGGGGGGGGGGCGGGCCCGCGTTTCTACTTCCGCCGTGGGGGCCGGATTCTTTTATTTGCGAGCACGTTCAGCCCAATAGGACGGCGCTCGTTTCTTGTGCGCCAGCGCGAGGATCAGCAGATCGTCGCCGATTCGCTGGTAGATTACATCGTAGGGGAATCGGTGACCGAGACATTTTCTGATTCCCGGGCGAATTAGCATCCAAGCCTCCGGGTGTTCTTGGATCTTCTTTACCTGCGTCCGCACCGCGGCGCGAAACTCTTCGCCTAAACCGATTCGCTGCGATTCGTAGTGAACAAAAGCGTCGTCGAACTCGCGCCGGGCAAGTTCGAGGACCTCGATTTTCATACTTCGAAACCGAACGCTTGGCGGAGTGGGACGGCTTTGAGCGTGCCTTTGCGGTGCGCCTCTGCACGCGCGGCCGATTCGTTGGCCCAAGCCTCGGCAATCCCCTTTTCGCGTTTGGTCTCCGCGCTCGCCATGAGTCGCGCGGCCAGTTGAACCCGATCTTTCCGCGGCAGTTTCATGGCGGCTTGCTCGATTTCTTGGGCGGTGCTCATGGCGGTGGAACGTAGCGGATGAACGCGGACGGGCAAGTGCGGGTTCGGCGCGTAGGTTAGTGGTGGGTCCGAAGCGCAAAAACGGCAGGGAGAGATCTCGCCCTACTTTTTCGGCTGCGCTGGCGACTACGGGACTTCGTAGACTTCGGCGAGGCTCACGCCGCTGCGGCCGGCGGTGTCGGCGATTTGCACGCTGTAGGCGCCGGGGTCGAGAGAGATGAGGACGGCCGCGTCGCCGCTGCCTTCGGGCAAGGCGAAACCTCCGACGGTCGCGGTCGCGGTGCGCAGGTCGGCGACGAGCGCGCTGTCGTTCCAGTTGTCGTTGCTGAGCACGACGGCGCCGGTGGCGTCGAAGATCTTCAACACGGGGTCGGGCAGGGTGCCGGCGACACCAAAGGCGGCGAGGCCCGGGCCGATGCCACGGACGACGAAGGTTTTTGCGCGCGCGCCTTGCACGACGAAGCCGACGAAGTGTGCGTCGCCGTCGGCGCCGGTGAGGGCGCGGCTGGATATGTTGATGAGGCGCGTGCCGAGCGTGAGGCGGTAGACGAGCACCATCGAGTCGATGTTGAGCGAGGAGCGGTAGGCGCTGCCGTCCTGGAAACCATCGACGGAGGAGAAGTCGTTATCGTTGCCGACGAAGAGGAAAAAATCGTCGGGCGCGGCGGGATCGAGCGCGGGCGCGAGGGCGAGGCTCTCCCATTTTTCGGCGAGGGTGTTGCTGTTGTCGGAGTTGCTGTTGTTGAGGCCGAATTTGACGAGCTGCGAGGAGTCGTTGAGGTCGACGAGCACGGTGGACGTCGCGGGCCGGACGGACGCGGCGAGCACGCCGTTCGGCGCGACGGGCGTGGCGACCGTGTCGTAGGCGGTGCCGGCGATGTTGGTGGCGGCGCTGATGTCGTAGACGAGCACGGCGCGGGAGAGTGAGGCGGAGGTGCTGTTGCCGCGGCCGTTGCCGTCGCGCGTGAGGACGAGAAACTGGCGGCTGTTGAGCACGGTGAGTGCACCGACGGAGGCGACTTGTTGCGCGCCGCCTTGGGTGTAGAGCGGCAGCGGCAAGATCCATTCGCCCTTCAGCGTGGGCGCGGCGGGGTTGGCGATGTCGTAGGCGAGCAGGCGGGTATGGCGGCGGAGACTGCTGCCACCGGAACCGCCGTCCTGGCGCGTGGCGGACTGCAACACGGCGTAGAGCATGCGGCCATCGGGCGAGGCGGCGAGGCCCTCGAAGCCCTGGCTGTTTTCGCGGCCGGTCGTGGGTTCGCCGGGGTTGGGCGAGGGTTGGCCGGCGGCGGGGTTGTCGGAAGAAAACGAGTCGCGACCGCTGCGTTTCGGAATGAGCGCTTCGGGCGGGCGGATCGCGCCGAGCAGCACGCCGGCGGCGGAGAAACGGTAGATATACGGGCCGTATTCGTCGCAGATGAAAAACGAGCCGTCGGGCAACAAGACGAGGCCCTCGGCATCGAGCGAGAGGCGGCCGTTGAACGCTTGCGGGAGCGCAAAGGCGAAGCCCGCGCGCGTGCCGCCCGTGGAATTGGCGACGGGATCGAGCGAGGTGAGGAGCGTGCCGTTGGCCTCGGTCAGGCGCGTGGACTCGTCGAGCGTGAGGCGGAGTTGGAGCTGGTTGCTCGCGCCATTCGGGGCGGGCGTAAACGTGGCCGCGAGGCGATGCGTGCGGGGCGCGTAGTTGGAGGCGGCGCCGCTGCGCGTGAGGCCGCGGTCGGGTTGCGCGTAGAAAGTGCCTTCGTAGGAACCGTCGGTGTTGCGGCGCCAGGTGCGGAGGTCGAGGGCGAGGCCGGAGAGGGAGCCGAAGGTCTCGCCGAATTTGTCGCGCTGGGAGCCGGCGATGCGACCGACGCCCACGAGACCCCGGTTGGTAAACGTGGTGCCGCCGATGGACGCCGTTTGGGCGAGGGCGCCGGGCCCCACATTGAGGATGAGACCGAGAGAGAGGAGTGCGGCGTAACGGACAAGGCGAAAGTGCATGGCGGAGCGTCGTCCTTTAGCGGCGCGCAGTCGATGGGATTTCCCCCGCGGGCGGCGCGGTCCGAAATTTGCGGTTGCGTGAGAGCGCCGGGCCCGCGAAACATCCCAACGATGTCAACCGACAAGGCCCAACGTCAGCGTCGCGAGATTAAATACATCATCAGCGAGGACATGGCGCTCAAGGTGCGCAGTTATTTGAGCAGCTATTTGGAGCCGGACGAATTCGCCGTCGGCAAGCCCGACCACTCCTACGCCGTCCACACCCTTTATCTGGATTCCAATCAGCTCGTGACCTACCACGCGGCGAACAACGGCGAGCGCAACCGGTTCAAGCTCCGCATCCGTTACTACGACGACATTCCGTGGTCGCCGGTGGCGTTTGAGATCAAGCGTCGAATCAACGAGGGCATCGTGAAACAGCGGGCGCGCGTGAACCGGGAGGCCGTGCAGGTGTTGCTGGCCGGAGGCAGCCCGCAACCGTCTTTTCTCCACCGGAACAATCCGAAGGAGTGGAACGATCTGCAGGATTTCTGGCAGTTAGTGGAGCGGTTGCAGGCCGCGCCGCGCGCCCACAACGCCTACATGCGCGAGGCGTATCTGAATCAGCCGGACGCCAATGTGCGCGTAACCATCGACCGCGCGGTGCGCATCTGCCCGGAGTTTACCTGGAATTTGGGCACCGACATGACGGACGGCGTCGAGGTGTTTGCCGGAGTGGTGATTTTGGAACTGAAATTCACCGACCGCATGCCGACGTGGTTGATCGAGATGGTGCGCGGTTTCCAATTGGAGAGCACGGGCGCGGCAAAGTATGTGCAGGGCGTCGAGTTGCTCGGCCCGCAAAAAGTGGCGCGCCGCCTGACCGGTTTCGAGTGGGGCAATGCCGTGACCTCCACCGCCACGAGCGCACCCTGGCTCGATTCCGCGGCCGCCGTCCGTGGCGCGCTCGGCCCCAACCGCCAATGATGCCCATCCTCCAAGGCGATCACGCCTCCGCTCCGACCAGTTTTCAGGCGCTCATCCTCGCGATGGTCCTGTCTTACCTCGTCGGCCAAATGATCGCGTGGGTCTATGTCTACACCCACTCGGGCGTGTCGTATTCGCGCTCGTTCGTCGTGTCCTTGATCGTGTTACCGGTGTTGGTGGCGCTCGTCCTGATCGTGATGGCGAACAATCTCATCACGGCGTTCGGGCTTATCGCGGTGTTTGCCGTGGTGCGATTCCGCAACGCGCTGCGCGACACGCTCGACACCTGCTTTCTGCTCGCGGTGATTATTTTGGGCACGGCGTGCGGCACGCAAAAATTCTCGTCGGCGATCGTCGGCGCGGTCGCCTTGTCGGCCCTGTTTATTTTCCTGTGGATGACTGCCTCCGGCACGCGCAGCCGGTTCGACCTGATTCTGAATCTGCGCTGGTCGCGCCCCGCCACCGAGCTGACGGCAGTGACGCAGCTCCTCACGCGCCACAGTTTGCGCGTGCACATCGCCAACCAACATTTCGGCAAGGGCTCCGACGGCGCGAATCTTTCCTACCGGGTGCTGTTGCGCGATCCCTCGCGGGCCGCCGAGCTGTTGACCGAACTCGCCGAATTGCCGGGCGTGGACCGGGTCGCGAGCGTGCAGGCCGCCGACGAATCGGAAATCTAGCCCCATGGAAAATCGTCCGTTGCCCCCCATCCCCACTCCGCCCGCGCAGCGCTGGCGCGAGGTGCGTCTGGTTTACTTGCCCCGTGTGATGTTCGTCCTGGGCATCGCGCTGGTGGCGTGGATGTGGGGCGGGGCGGTGGCGCCCGCTACGATGGTGGCCGAAGCCGAAGTCGCCGGGGCCGATTTGCGCGCCGGGCAACCGGGTGTGCTCACCGAACTCAAAGTCGCGATGAACCAAAAGGTGCGCGCGGGCGAAGTGCTCGCCACGGTCGCTCCGGCCAATCCCCGGCTGCTCGATGCGACGCTTGCGGTGATCAAGGCGGAGGTCGCCATGTTGATGGCGGCGGACAGCAAACGGATCGCGGTCGAGTTCGAGCGGCTGCAGCTCGATTGGATTTCCGAACGGGTGAACCGGGCGGCGATGTTGGGCGAGCTTCAGCAGGTCGAAATGGAACTGGTGCGCGCCGAACCGCTGCACCGCTCGGGCCTGATGACGGACGATGCCTACACGCAACTGAAGTTGAAACTGTCCACGTTGAAGGCGCAGGCGGCCGAGCGGAACAAGATCATCGACCGCCTCGATCCGACGGCGCGCAACTCTGGTTCCGCCGATCCACAACGCGCAGCGCTATCCGGTGAATCCGCACTCGCCGCCGCGATCAAGGTGCAGGAAGCGCGCCTCCAACTCGCCGAGGAACAACTGCGGCCGGTGACGCTCGTCGCGCCCATGGACGGCGTCGTGAGCCTGATGCTGCGGCGCGCTGGTGAGAATGTGGTCGCCGGAGAAATTTTGCTGCGCGTGATCGCGCCCGGCCCGGCCCGCCTCGTCGGTTACCTGCGACAGCCGCTGCCCTTCACGCCGACCGCCGGGATGACCGCGGAAATCCGCACACGCGGCCTGCCAGCGAAGGTGGCGACGACGACCGTGACGCAGGTCGGCACGGCGCTCGAATTGATTTCGCCCACCGTGATCGCTGCGATGCGCCTCCCGCCCACGCCCGCGCCGGAGACGGCGTTGCGTGTCGAATTCGCGATGCCGGCCGGGCTCTACCTGCTACCCGGGGAGCATGTGGACGTGTTGGTGAAGTGAGCGGCGCCGTGGGGCCGCGCACGGCGAGCGACGGGTGAGGGGGCCTCAGGCTGAGGTGCTTTCAAGCTGATACCCAATGGCCTGGAGGTAGGAGCCTGCTCGCAGGCGATTCAGGATAATGTCCGTTGTCGTGCGATAAAATCGCCTGCAAGCAGGCTCCTACCTCCGGGCGGGGCCAATCCCATCTCGTAAGCGCAACGCAATGAGTAGCCCGGGTGCGGGCGCTAACGGTCTCACCGCCCGCTCACGGTATTTCGTAGATCTCCAGCAGAATCACGCCGCTCGCCGCGCCCTTGCCCGTGATCTGCGCGGTGTAGGCGCCTTCAGCGAGAGTGAGGAGCAGCGCGGAATCGCGCGTGCTGTTCGCGAGGGCGAAGGCGCCCACGGCGGACGATGCGGCGGAAACCTCGGCGGCGGTGCCGGTGGTAGGGGCGTTCACGCGGGTGTTCCAATCGTCGTTGGTGGCGATCTGAGCGCCGGCGCTGTTGAACAACGTGAGCACGGTATCCGCGAGCGCGCCGGCGACGCCGAAGCTGGTGAGGGTCGGGCCCACCGCGCGGATGAGCAGGCGCTTCGGGCCGGGGCCGCGCACGACGACACCGCCGATCATCAGCTCCTCGCCGGCGCGCACGAGGCCGCGGGTGGAGAGGTTGAGCGTGCGGCCGACGCCGGAATCGAGTTCGTAGAGTTCCGCGAGACCGACGCCCGTGCCGGTGTCCGCGCTGGAAATTTGCAATGTGAACTGACCCGCCGGCAGGTGCGCGAGCAGCGCCGCGTCTTTGCTGCCCTTGGCGAAGGGAAACGCGCCGACGGCCTTCGTGAAGTCGGGAATATCGTCGGCGTCGGGACTTGTTTCCCAGCCGCTGTTGCGGGCGAGTTCGCGGCCTTGGGCGTCGAGGATGCGGAGGACGGGTTGCGCGAGCGCGCCCGTGACGCCGAAGCCGGTGAGCGCGGGACCGACGGCGCGGGCGAGGTAATTTTTCCCGGCGGTGTCGTTCACGACGATGCCGGCGATGAGAATATTTTCGCCGGTGCCGATGAAGCCGCGGCTGGAAAGATTCGCGAGGCGCGGGCGCGGTGTGAGCGCGGCGGAGCGATTGCCGCCGACAGGTGAACTCCAGGGGCTGCCGGGGGACGCATTGGCGGGCACGTTAGCGCGGTAGTTGCGCGCCTGGATCGGGGTGGTGTCGGGCACGCTGATTGGCGTGGAGGACAGGCGCACGCCGTGGGCGAGCGCGCCGCCCCACGCGCGCGGGTCGGTGCCGCCGGTGGTGTAGGCGAGTTGGGCGCCGGGCGCGGGCGTGAGGGTGAGCGTGCCGCCGGCGGCGACGACGGTGGGCGGAGCGAGAAACTGCGTGTCGATCCACGTGACGCGGCGCGCGAGCCATGCCTTCAGGTTGTCGATTTCACCCTGCCAACCGCCGGGAAAACGGGAGGCGTTATCGGGCCAGCGGGCGGCGTCGCGGGCGGCGGCAGCGGGGCCAATTTGCGCGGCGAGGGAGTCGATCAACGCGTGGAGATCGGCCGTGGCCAGCCCGGTGCGGCGGAGGCTTTGCCAGCGATCGATCCACGCCTGCACGAAATCGGGGTCGAGCGAGAGGAGTCCCCACCAGCCGTCGGCCCAGTAGTCGGTGGCGCCGTCTTCGAAGCGCCCGCTCCAGACCTCGGGGTTCGCTGCGCGCACATCGCCGCCCCCGAGCGCGCGGTCGAAATCCCACACCGGTCCGGCGGCGAGCCGGCTCTCGCGATCTTTGGTGAAGTAGGCGCTGCGATTCAGGCCATCGATGTTCATCGCGAGCACGTTCAACAGGTGGTGGTCGATCCACGAGGGGCGGTCGATGAAGTCGAGGTGGGTGCGATTGCGCCATCCGTCGGAGAAGTTTGCGAACAGCGTGTCGTCGAAGGCTTGGAGGTGGTTCTTGATGTAGTCGCGCTGGGCAGGGGCGAGGCCATCGGCCTTGGGCGAGGAAACGACGAGTGCGAACGGCAGGCCCGGGAAATTCCGGCGGAGCTGGAAACTGTATTCGTCGGTGTCGGGCAGATCGATTTTGGCGAGGTAGCCGCCGGTGATTTTTTTGGCGCCAACGTCGTCTTTATCGAGGCCGGCGATCGCGACGCGCTGCGGGTCGACCTGCAGTGCGTCCGTGAGCACGTAGATTCCGGCGTAGTCGCTCATGTCGAGGTCGCCGCCGTTGGCGTTGAAAAAAACTTCGACGAACTGGGTGCGCGCCGCCCAGCGGCCGAGGCGGTTGCTGAGTGCGTAGATGAACGCGTTGTAGATCGAGGTGCGGTCGTATTTCCACGGGCCGATGAGCACCCAGTTGTCGAACGCGGGCAGGCCGAAGAGCGGCTGCGGGTGGTCGGCGCCGAGCGGATCGGTGAGGCGCAGGCGGTAGCTCGGTTTGTCGAAATCGGCGGAGGAGGCGCCGCGGACATTCGTGGTCGCAGCACTCACCGTGGTCGGGGAGCCGGTGAGCGCGGTATCGCCCGCGGCGGGGCGCGACCACGTGTAGGTCCACGCCGGACGCTCAATGTTGTCCTTGAACAACGGGCCGGTGCCGTGGGTATCGAGCACCAAGAGCGGCAGCTGGCTGGTAAACGTGTCGAGCCGCGCCGCCCCGGTGGTGGCGAGCCGCACATAGTGGGCGGTGGTGGGATTGCCGCGCGCGATATTGTCGGCGGCGAAAACGGTGGCGCGCACGATGGAGGAAGCGGCGATCGTGATCGGTCCGGTGTATTCGGCGGAGGTCGGTCCGGGCTCGGTGCCGCCGGCGCCCGCGGCGGTGGGCGCGGTGACCGTATAACGGATACGCTGGCCCGCACCGGCGCCGGAGAGAGTGACGGCGATCGTGCCGGTGAAGGGGCCTGAAGCGCGGGAGAACACGACGCGCTCCGGGAGAAACAGCGTCGCGGCGCCGCCGTTGCGGGCGCCGGGCGTGGGCGTGCGGAAGAAACCGCGCACGGGCAGCTCGCCGGCGGCGGTCGGTTGGGTGACGCCGTAGGAAATATTGCCTGATTGCGCGGGGAAGGCGGGCGCAAACTCGGTGGCGGCGGTGCGCCCGTCCGGCTTGATGAGTGCGAGGTATTCGCCGTCGGAGTTGAGCTCGAAATTGGTGTGCAGCGGCCTGGCGGGATCACGGCGGTTTTCGCCGGAGGCGCGCACGATCAGATAGCCACCGGCGGGCAGCGTGACGGCGGGAAAGGCCCACTTGTTTTTCTCGGCGGCGGTATCCGTGAGAAACCAACCCGCGAGATTGACCGGCGTGGCGTCGGGGTTGTGCACCTCGATCCAGTCGGAAAATTTGCCCTCCTCGTCGGCGAGGATCTTGGAGTTGGCGGCGAGAAATTCGGTGATGACGGGATCGGCGCGCAGGCCGGCGCCGAGAGCCAGGCAGAGGGCGAGGGCGGACGGGAACGCCGCCCGCTGAAATCGGGTAGTGGTGCGCATCGGGTGGCGGAGCGGAGCAGCGTGCGGAGGCGGAAGCAATGCCGCGTTCGCGTCGCGGCGCGGGGGCTCGACGACATCGGCGGCGCGCGGGCAGGGGAGGGGGCTTGGGGCTTGCGTCACGGGGGACGGGGAACACGTTTTTGAAAGTGATTTCCCCGCTCACCCTTCGCGCGGTCTGGGTTTGGCTCGCCATCGTTTTGGCCGGCGCGACTTCGCTGTGTGCGCAGACCGCGTCGCCGTTTCTCAGTGGGGTCTGGTGCGGCAACGTCACGCCGACCAGCGCGTCGGTTTCCGTGCGGCTCAACGCCGCCAATCTCCGCGCGCGACTCGTCGTCAGCACCAACGACCGGCTCACGCCCGCGGTGTTTTCTGCCCCGATCACGAGCGCCGCCACGTCGGGCAATAGCGTCGTGCTGGACATCCAGGGGCTCCAGCCGGGCACGGACTACGACTACGGTATCGAGGTTGCCGGCGTGGTGCGCACTGAGCCGAATTCGCGGGGGAAATTTCGCACGTTTCCGCAGGGCGCCTCGTCGTTCCGGCTGGCGTTCGCTTCGTGCGGCGATTTTCGCGATCCCGACCAGCGCGCTTACGACGCCATTCTCGCCGAGCAGCCCTTGCTGCTGCTTCACATGGGCGATCTCCACTACAGTGATACGAACAGCACCGTGGCCGAAGATCACCGGCGGGACTACGACGGCGTCTTGAACCACCGCAATCAGGGCGCGCTCTACCGCGGAGTCGCGCTCGCCTACATGTGGGACGATCACGATTTCAGCGGCAACGACAGTGACGGCACTTCCTTGGGCGGCGCTGCGGCGCGCATCGCGTATCGCGACACCGTTCCTCATTATCCGATCAGCGTCACCGGCGGCACGATCGCGCAGTCGTTTACCGTCGGGCGTGTGCGTGTGATCATGACGGATCTCCACAGCGCGGCCTCCGCGTCGAGCGTGGCAGAATCGACCGGCAAGACCCGGATGGGCGCGGCGCAGAAGGCGTGGTTCAAACAAGAGCTGATTGCAGCGCGCGATGCGGGCTTTCCACTGATCCTCTGGGTGAGCACGACGCCGTGGATCGGCGCCCCGCAGCTCGGCTCCGATTCGTGGGCCGGCTACGCGACGGAGCGCAGCGAGCTCGCAGGATTCTTCCGCGACAATCTGATCAAGAACCTCGTGGTGCTCTCCGGCGATATGCACGCGCTCGCCTACGACGACGGCTCGAATTCCGACTACGCGGTCGGCGGCGGCGCGCCGCTCGTGGTGTTGCAGTCCTCGCCGTTGACGCGTCCGCCGGAGATTAAGGGCGGACCTTACGCCGCAGGGCCGGTCTTGGGCACCGCCCAATACGCGCTGCTCGAAATCACCGATACCGGCGGTCCCACGATTCAATGCCGCTACGTCGGCAAACGCGTCGGCGAGGGCGCGAAGCTCGTGTTTCAATTCGCCGCGTCCACGACCGGGATCGTGCCCACCGGCGTCTCCGGTCCGGTCGGCGGCACCGACCGCGCTTTCGTGAATGTCTCGACCCGCGGTCGGATCGCCAACCCCAACGAAGCGCTCATCGTCGGTTTCGTGATCGGCGGCACGACGTCGCGCAACGTGCTCGCCCGCGCTATTGGCCCTTCGCTCGCGGCGTTCGATGTCGGCGATGCCCTGCTGCGGCCCGTGCTGACGCTGTATCGCGGCGACACGGTCATCGCGAGCAACGAGAACTGGAACACGACCGACACCGCGCTGCTCACGAAGGCGTTTGACCGCGTCGGGGCGTTTCGTCTCGTCGGCGCCGACTCGCCCGACTCCGCGGTGCTCGCGACGCTCGCGCCCGGGCCCTACACCTTAAAAGTCACCGGAGCGGCCGGGACGACGGGCAGCGTGTTGATCGAGGCCTACGAAGTGCCGTAGTCGCGACCGACCGCCGCGAATCGCGAACGCTTCCCGGCCGGCGAGGGTGACGCAGTTTGGGTTTGCGCCGCGCGGGCTGCGCGCGAACGTCGGGGCGTCTAGCGCGAACTCGATCGCGACCGGACACGTCAGCAAAAACAACATCCTCAGTCGTCTCCCTCGGACCCCGAGGCTTCATCGCCATGCGAAAAGCACCCATGTCCTCCCCCGTCTCACGTCATGTTTTCCGCCGGCTGGAAACTGCGGAGGCCGCGTGAAAACAGTCACCGATTTCGCCCGCGCGCGGCGCGAGCTCCACCCCATCGTCATGGTCGCCGCCTATGATGCGCTCATGGCCCGCCTCGTCGCCGCTTCGTCGGTGGATGCGATTCTCGTCGGCGACAGCGTCGCCATGGTGGCGCACGGCTTTCCGTCCACGGTGCACGCGACCGTCGAGATGATGTGCACGCACGTCGCGGCCGTGCGCCGCGGCGCGCCCGAGCTTTTGCTCGTCGCTGATCTGCCGTTTCTCAGCGTCCGACGGGGCCTCGCCGCCGCGACCGACGCGGCCGGAGCGCTCATGCAAGCCGGCGCCACGGCGGTGAAACTCGAGGGCGTCGCCGGTCACGAAGACGTGATCGCGCACCTCGTGGGCAGCGGCATTCCGGTCATGGGCCACCTCGGCCTCACGCCGCAATCGGTGAACGTGCTGGGCGGATACCGCGTGCAAGGGCGGGCGCCCGCCGAGGGCGAACGCCTGCGGCAAGAGGCGCGGCAGCTGGAGGAGGCGGGCGCGTTTGCCTTCGTGCTCGAGTGTGTGCCGGCGGCGTTGGCCGCGACGATCACGGCGGAGCGCACGATTCCCTCCATCGGTATCGGCGCGGGCGGCGGCACGGCCGGCCAAGTGCTCGTGCTCGCGGATCTGCTCGGTCTCGACGCCCGGTTTCAACCGCGCTTCGCCCGCCGCTACGCCGAGGGGCATGCGCTCGTGGGCGCGGCGTTGGATCACTTCGCGCGCGATGTGCGGGCGGCGCAGTTTCCCGCCCGCGAGGAGGTGCTGGCATGACGACCGCACTCACCGATCTCGCGGACTGGCGTCGCCTCCGCCACTCGCCCGACTGGGCCGGCCGCTCCGTGGGCTTTGTGCCCACGATGGGCGCGCTCCACGCCGGGCACGCCGCGCTGCTCGCCCGGGCGCGCGCGGAAAACGAACGCGTGGTGCTCAGTATTTTTGTGAACCCGACGCAGTTCAACGACCCGGCCGACCTCCTGCGTTACCCGCGCACACCGGAGGCCGACCTCGCCTTGGCGGCGCCGTATGTCGATGCTGTCTTGGCGCCCGAGCCCGCCGCGTTTTACCCGGACGCCTACCGCTATCGCGTGACGGAAAACGCGCTCAGCCTGCAGCTCGAAGGCGCGCATCGGCCGGGGCATTTCGACGGCGTGCTCACCGTCGTGCTCAAGCTCCTCAACATCGTGCAACCGCACCGCGCCTATTTCGGGGAGAAAGACTGGCAGCAACTCCAACTCGTCCGCGGTATGGTCGCCGCGCTGTTGTTACCGGTGGACATCGTCGCCTGCGCCACCGTGCGCGAGCCCGACGGCCTCGCCCTGAGCTCGCGCAACCGCCGCCTCTCGCCGATGGCGCGGGAGCGGGCTGCCGCGTTTCCCGCCGTGCTGCGCTCCGCTGCCAGCGCCGCGGAGGCGGTCACGGCGCTGCGGTGGAAGGGATTTGAAGTGGACTACATCGAGGATCGCGACGGTGTCCGCCTCGGCGCGGTGCGCGTGGAAGGCGTGCGGCTCATCGACAATGTCCGGCTCTAACCTCCTCTTCGTCCTCACCGGCTCCATCGCGTGCTACAAAGCCTGCGATGCGATCTCGCGCCTCGTGCAACGTGGCCACCGAGTGCGCGCCGTCGCCACGGAAGCGGCGCTGCGCTTCGTAGGCACCGCGACGCTCGAAGGCCTCACGGGCGCGCCGGTCGCGACCGATCTCTTCGCGGCGGGCGCGGCCCTCGACCACATCAACCTCGCGCGCTGGGCCGATCTCACGATCGTCTGTCCGGCCACGGCGAATACGCTCAATCGCGCCGCGGCCGGCTTCGGTGACGATCTCGCCAGCGCGCTGCTCCTCGCGCACGACTGGAAGAAACCGCTGCTCTTCGCGCCCGCGATGAATCCGGCCATGTGGTCGCATCCCGCGACGGTTGCTTCGGTCGAGCGCCTGAGTGGTTGGGGCGCACGCTTCGTCGCCGTCGGCGCTGGGCGCACCGCGTGCGGCGAAGTGGGCGAGGGGCGGCTCGCCGAGCCTGCGGAGATCGTCGCCGCCATCGAAGCGGCCCTCGCGAGGCCGGCCCGTCGTCTGCGCGTGCTCGTGACGGGTGGCGGCACCGTGGAACCGATCGACGGCGTGCGCGTGTTGGCGAACACGAGCACGGGCGCGACGGCGGCGTTGGTCGCGGAGCATTTTCGGCGCTGCGGTCACGACGTGACACTCTTGCGTGCGAGCGCGGCGGTCTCTGCCGGGGCGGACGTCCGAGAGGAGACGTTTCACACATTTGCGGAGCTCGACGCCGCGCTGACGCGCCTGCTGGGCGGCGAGGATTTCGACGCGGTGATCCACGCGGCGGCGGTGAGCGACTTTGCGGTCGAGGTAATTTTGGTCGGCGGAGTCGCGCAGCCGCCTGGCGTCGCGAAACTCGGCTCCGATGCGGCGCCGACTCTGCGGCTGCGTCACAACCCCAAGTTATTGGATACGCTGCGTGCGCGCAGCCGCCGCGGCGCATTGCGGGTCGTAGCGTTCAAGCTCACGCGCGGCGCCTCGGCAGCGCAGGCGCACGCGGCGGTCGCGACACTCTTCGCCCGCAGTTCGGTGGATTTCGTGGTGCACAACGACCTCGCCGCGCGCGACGCGGTGGGCGGAGTGTTTCCGGCCGATATCTGGCACTCCGGTGGCACAGCGGTGACCCATTGCGCGGACCGCGTGCCATTGGCCGCGACGCTGGAGAAACTGCTGGTCGAGCGCGTTGACGCCAACGCGCTTTTCCCAAAAGACGCTACGCCTCTCGAACCGGCACGTTGAGGTCAACGCGCTCCACCCGGAAAACTCTATGCTCCTCTGTCTCGACATCGGAAATTCCCAGATTCACGCCGGCGTTTTCGCCGACGACACATTGCGCTGCCAGTTTCGCAAGACCACACACCCGCTCGGTTCGTCCGACGAATGTGGCGTGTTTTTTTCCGCGGTGCTGCGCGAGAACGGTGTCGATCCCCGCGCCGTGCAACGCGCGGCCATCTGCTCCGTCGTGCCCCAGGCGCACTACTCGGTGCGCGCGGCATGCGTGAAATATTTCCATTGCGAGCCGTTCGTGCTGCAGGCCGGGGTGAAGACGGGTTTGAAAGTCCGCTACCGCAATCCACACGAAGTTGGCGCGGACCGGATCGCGGGCGCCATCGCCGCCTCCCAACGCCGGCCGGCCACGCCGTTGATCGTGGTCGATTGCGGCACGGCGACGACGTTCGACGTGGTCACGGCGGCGGGGGATTACCTCGGCGGAGCGATCCTCCCGGGTGTCGGCATTTCGGTCGAGTCGCTCGCGGGCAAGACGGCGAAGCTGCCCACCGTGGAAATCACGCGACCCGCCACGGCGCTCGGCCGGTCGACGGTCGAAAGTATTCAGGCGGGGGTTTTTCACGGTCACGTCGGCGCGATTCGCCAACTGCTCGCCGAACTCTCCCGCGAGGCGTTCGTGGGCCAGCGGCCGCACGTCGTCGGCACCGGCGGCTTTGCGCGGATGTTCGAAGCGGAAAAATTGTTCGACGATGTGGTGCCGGAGTTGGTCCTGCTCGGGCTGAAACATGCGGAGCTGATCAACCGCTCCGAGTAGCGGCTGTCGTCGCCCGTTTGCATTGCGGAGAATTCGTCGTCTGGTGCGACCTCCCCGCCCCATGAAACTTCCCCGTCTCGCCGTCCGTTCCCTCCTGGCTGCGCTTGCGCTGCCGGTGTTTGCCTCACTCGCCTCCGCCCGCGTCGTCGGTCGCCTCTACGTCAATGGCCCGGTCACCAACGCCACCGTCAAGATCGAGGTCACCGGCGGCCCGACCATCTATGTCGATCCCGCGGTGCTACCGGCAGGCACGCCGGCCGATGCGGACTTTATCCTCATCACGCACAGCCACGGCGACCACCAGGAACTCGCCTCCATCAACCGCGTGCGCAAGCCCGGCACGGTGATCTACTCGTCGCCTCCGGGCGTGCCCGCGCTCATGACAAATCTCGCCGCCGCGGGTGTGCCCATCAACGCCGTCACGCCCGGCCAGCGCTTCACCATTGGTGGCGTCGAGGTTGAGACGGTGCCGATGTATAACGTGGCCCGGCCCAACCCTGGGCACCCCCGTGCGATGAATTTTGTCGGCTACGTAATCAACGTCGGTGGTGTCCGGGTCTACGCGTCGGGCGATACGGAGCGCATTCCGGAGATGAAGACGTTTTCCGTCGACGTCGCGCTGCTGCCGCTCGGCCAGGGTTTCACGATGCTTCGTGTGCAGGACGCGGTCGACGCCGCGCTCGACCTGAAGGCGCGCATCGCGATTCCCTACCACTACGGTCGCGGCGAGGGCACGATCGCGGACGGGCAGTTTTTCACGAGCACGCTGGCTGATCGCATGACCACGATGATGGCCACGCCCGCCGGGGGCTTCGCGCTCGAGATTCCGGATACAGTCGCCATCGCCGATCATCCTGCCAGCCAGACGGTCGCACCCGGCGCGGCGGCGACGTTGAGCGTGCAGGCGACCGGTGTGGGCGCGCTCAGTTACCAATGGCGCCGCAATGGCGCGATCGTCGCCGGCGCGAGTGGCGCGACGCTCGCGATCCCGGCGGCCGCAGCGGCGCAGGCCGGCGACTACACCGTCACGGTGACCGACACCAACGGCCCCGTCACCAGCCGCCTGGCGCGGCTCGTAGTCGAGGCTCCGCGCCCGGGTCGCCTCATCAATCTCTCGGTGCGCGCTTCGTCGCGCGGAGCCGGCGCCCCGCTTATTGTGGGCGCGAGCACCGTCGGCGGCAGCAAGCCGCTGCTCGTCCGCGGCGTCGGCCCGGCGCTCGGGGCGTTTGGCGTGACCGATGCGATGATCGATCCGCGGCTCGACGTCCACGCGGACGTCGCCGGTCGCGATACGATCACGGCCTCGAACAACGATTGGGCCACGGGCGGCGTCGCGACGCTGCGTGCGGCGTTTGCGGCGGTGGGCGCCTTTGATTTTGCCGACGCGGCGAGCCGCGATGCGGCGATCCTCACGTCGATCGACGGACCGCGGACGTTTCACGTGGCCGATACCGCCGGGCGCGTCGGGGTGACGCTGATCGAAGTCTACGACGCAGACGTCGCCGGCACGGCGCGCCTCACGAATTTCTCCGCGCGCAATTTCGCCGGCACGGGAGACGCGGCGCTGATCGCGGGCTTCGTGGTCGGCGGCAACGTCCCCAAGCGCCTGCTGGTGCGCGGCGTCGGCCCGCGTCTCGGGGCGCTCGGCGTCGCGGGCGTGTTGGCCGATCCGAAGGTGGAGTTGTTTCTCAACGAAGGAGGCAAGAGCACGCTCTTCGCGACCAACGACAATTGGTCCGAGTCCGGCACGACGGCGAACCGCGCCGCGTTCAGCGCCGTGGGCGCCTTCGACCTCAACGATGCTGCGAGCAAAGACGCGGCGCTCGTCGTCACGGTGCCGGCCGGAATGTTCACGGCGCAAGTGTCCGGCGTCGGCGGTGTGACCGGCGAGGCGCTCGTGGAAATCTACGAGCTGCCGTAGGTCTCCGCGCACTCGGCTATCGACGCAGGTCGGGGTGCGCCCATCGTGGGTGGCACCTTATCCCCTCCATGTATTCGCGTATCCGTCTGGCCTGTTTTTTCCTCCTTGCCGGTGTCGCTGCGGCGGCCGTGCCGGCGAAACCCAACGTCCTCGTCATCCTCGCCGACGATCTCGGGATCGGTGACGTGTCGGCCTACCGGCCCGCGGCCGATGTGCAGACGCCGCACCTCGACCGCCTCGCCGCCGAAGGCATGCGTTTCACGCGGATGCGCGCCAACGCCACGGTGTGCTCGCCCACCCGCGCCGCGCTCATGAGCGGGCGCTACGCGGACCGCGTCGGCGTGCCCGGCCTCATCCGCACCGAGCCGGCCAACACCTGGGGCTACTTCGATCCGAAAGTGCCCACGCTCGCGAACTACCTGCGCGACGCCGGGTATCACACCGCGATCTTGGGCAAGTGGAACCTCGGCCTCACCGCGCCCGGCACGCCGAACGACCGCGGTTTCGATTTTTTCCACGGGTTTCTCGATGACATGATGGACAGCTACACGACCCACCTTCGCCAGGGTCATAATTACATGCGGCGCAACCGCGAGGTCATCACGCCGGTCGGCCACGCCACAGATATTTTTACGACGTGGGCCAACGACTACCTGCGCGAACGCGCCGCCGCGAAGAGGCCTTTCTTCCTCTACCTCGCCTACAACGCCCCTCACTTCCCGATGCAGCCGCCCGCCGAATGGCTCGCCCGTGTGAAGCAGCGCGTGCCCGGCATCGACGAGAAACGCGCGCTGAGTGTCGGCCTCATCGAGCATTTCGACGATGCTGTGGGTCGTGTGCTGGCGGCGCTGAAAGCCAACGGTCTCGACCAAAGCACGCTGGTCTTCCTCACCTCCGACAACGGCGGTTCGCTCCAGCACGCGCAGAACAACGACCCGTGGCGCGACGGCAAGCAGAGCCATTACGATGGCGGGCTGCGCGTGCCCTTCGTCGCGCGCTGGCCCGGTCAGATCGCGCCCGGCACGACGAGCGACTATGCCGGCCTTACCTTTGATATTTTCGCGACCGCCCTCGACGTCGCCGCCGTCGCGCGGCCCGCAGCAATCGACGCAGTGAGCCTCCTGCCCGTGTTGCGCGGGGCGCCGATGCCGGACGCGCCGCGCGAGTTGTATTTTGTTCGCCGCGAAGGCGGACCGGCTTACGGCGGCAAGAGCTACGAAGCCATCATCAAGGGCGACTGGAAGCTCATGCAAAACAGCCCCTATGAACCGCTCGAGCTCTACAACCTGAAGGACGACCCGCAGGAGAAAAACAATCTGTTCGCGAAGAACCAAAAGGTTGCTCGCGAGCTGCAGGCCGCCCTCCGCCTGCACGTGCAGCGCGGCGGTGCGACGCCGTGGCAGCCACCGACGGCCCGCGCGATGGCCCCTTGATTTCCGCGGGTAGGTCGGTTTCGCTGCGGCCTCCCCAATCTGCGTGGCCGCTCCGGTCCGCGTTTTTCTCCACCCCATGTCCCGTTTTTCCACGAGCGCCGTGCTCGCCGGTTGGCTGCTGCTGACCGGGGCGGTGTTGCGCGCGGCTCCGTCCGCCACCGACCTCGAATTTTTCGAGAAGAAGATTCGCCCGCTGCTGATCGAGCGCTGCTACGAGTGCCACTCGGCCGAGCCGGGCCACAAAATCAAAGCGGGCCTCCGTCTCGATCACGCGGCCGGCTGGCTGCAAGGCGGCGATTCCGGCGCGGCCGTGTTGCCGGGCAAGGTCGACGAGAGCCCGCTCATCAAAGCGATCCGCTACACGGGCCTCGATTTCGAGGCGATGCCGCCGAAGAGTTCCCTTTCGAAAACGGAGATCGCGCTACTCGAAGAATGGGTGAAACGCGGCGCGCCGGCGCCGGCCGATGCGGCGACGAAGATGGCGGGCGGCGCAGACGTCGCGGCGTCGGGCGGTCGGCAAACGGGGATGAGTGTCGAGGACGGAAAGAAATTCTGGTCGTTTGTTGCGCCGACGAAACCGGCTGCGCCCATCGTTCCCGCGGCGCTGCAGGCGTGGCCGCGCACGGACATCGACCGCTTCGTCGCGGCGGCCTGGACGCCAAAGGGTCTCGCGCCCTCGCCCGATGCGGACCGCGCGGCGCTGTTTCGGCGCGTGTCCTTCGATCTCACCGGGCTCCCGCCGACTCCCGAAGCGCTGGCCGCGTTTGTGCGCGATTCGCGGCCGACGCCGGACGCGTTTGCCGCCGTGGTCGACGGATTGCTCGCGTCGCCGCACTTCGGCGAGCGCTGGGGCCGCCGCTGGCTGGATGTGGCGCGCTTCGCGGAGTCGAGCGGTGGCGGGCGCACGCTGCTCTTTAAAGATGCGTGGCGCTACCGCGACTACGTGATCGACGCGGTGAACCGGGACACGCCGTTCGATGTATTCATCCGCGAACAGCTCGCGGGCGATCTCCTGCCCGCGACGACCCCAGCCCAGAAGCGGCGCCAGCTCACCGCGACGGCGTTTCTCGCGCTCGGTCCGACGAACTACGAAGAGCAGAATAAAGACGCGCTGCGGATGGACATCATCGACGAGCAGCTCGACACGATCGGGAAGGCGTTTCTCGGCATGACGATCGGCTGCGCGCGCTGCCACGACCACAAATTCGATCCGTTGCCCACGCGCGACTACTACGCGCTCGCCGGCATTCTCCGCAGCACGCACACGCTGCACAACTACACCGACAACGTCGCGCGCTGGGTGGATGCGCCGCTCCCGCTCGATCCCGCGGCCGATGAAGCGATGAGCGCGCACGAAGCGATGGTCACCGCGCTCGAAAAGAAAATCGCTGCCCTGCGCAAAACCACCAGCGCCCCCGGCGCCGGCAAACCCATCGCGCTCGCCTCGCTTCCCGGCCTCGTCAGCGACGATCATCAGGGTAAAATCGTCGGTGCGTGGGGCAACTCTACGACGGTAAAACCGTTTCTCGGCGCCGGCTACCTCACGGATAACAACGAGGGCAAAGGTCAGAAAACCGTCACGTTCACGCCGGCGATCACGCAGAGCGGCCGCTACGAAGTGCGTTTCGCCTACACCCCGCAGCCGAACCGCGCGAGCAACGTGCCGGTCACGATTCTCCACGCCGACGGCGAAGTGGTCGTGACGGTCAATCAACGCGAGCGCCCGCCGCTTGACGGTCATTTCATCAGCCTCGGGACGTTCCGCTTCGAAAAAGAAGGCCAGGGCTACGTGCTCGTCGGGACCGAGGGCACCGACGGCTTCGTGATCGTCGACGCGCTGCAGTTGATTCCGGCCGAGCCGCGCGTCGAAGCCGCGCCGGTGGCGTTGGCGGGCTCCGCCGCCGGCCCGAAACGCGCCGCGAAAAAGGCCCTGGCCGAACCCGCCGATCCCGAGGCGCGCCGTGCCCTCGCCGAACTCCGCCGCCTCGAAGCCGACCTGAAAAAACTCACCGCCTCCGGTCCGAAGCGCGCGCTCGCCATGAGCGTTCGCGAGGCGACCGGCGAAATCGGCGACACCGAGATTCGCATTCGCGGCATCGCGCGCAGCCTCGGCCCCAAGGTCCCGCGCGGCTTCCTCTCGGTCGCCTCGACGAATGCGCTGCCCGCGTTTTCCCCACAAGAGAGCGGACGCCGCGAGCTCGCGGACTGGATCGCGAGCGGCAGCAACCCGCTTACGGCGCGCGTCACCGTGAACCGCGTCTGGGCCTGGCTCATGGGCGCGGGCCTCGTGCGCTCGACGGATAATTTCGGCACCACCGGCGAGCGGCCGACGCACCCCGAGTTGCTCGATCACCTCGCGTTGCAGTTCGTGGCCGACGGCTGGTCGCTCAAACAACTTGTGCGCTCCCTCGTGCTTTCGCGCACCTACCAACTCGCCGCGACCGCCACGCCCGACGCCGCGCGGCTCGATCCCGACAATCGCTTTTTCGCGCATGCGCCCCGCCGTCGCCTCGAGGCCGAGGAGATTCGCGACGCGATGCTGTGGACGAGCGGGAAACTCAATCTCGACCTCGGCGGACCCAACTTCGGTCCGTCGCCCAACACGCCGCCGCCCGCGAGCGAATACGCCTTCGTCTATGCCGACACGCGGCGGAGCGTTTACACGCCGGCGTTTCGCAATCGCCGCCTCGAGCTGTTCGAGGCCTTCGACTTCGCGGACATCAACGCCCCCATCAGCCAGCGCGCCGTGACCACCGTCGCGCCGCAGGCGTTGTTCTTGATGAACCATCCCTTCGTGCACGAGCAGGCGAAGCTCGCTGCGGAGCGCGTGCTCGCGGAAGCCGCGCCCGACGATGCGACGCGTATCGACCGCGCCTATCGCCGCGCGCTCGGCCGTCCGCCCACGGAGCGCGAGCGCTTGCTGGCGCGTCAGTTCGTGAGCGATGGCGAGGGTGGGGCGACGGCCGAGGGCGCAGCGCGCCTCGAAGCGTGGGCGCAACTCCACCAAGCGCTCTTCGCGAGCATGGATTTTCGTTATCTCAACTGAGCCCGGCACCGCGTCACTTTTGTCTCTTCGCCCATGAATCCGCATCATCTCCTCTCCCGTCGGCAGGCGCTCCAGCAACTCGCGTGTGGATTCGGCTACCTCGCCTTCGCCGGCATCGCGGCGCAGGCCGCCGCGCGCTCGACCGCGAATCCACTCGCCGCCCGCGCCGGTCATCGCGCGCCGCGCGCCAAACGCGTAATTTTTCTCTTCATGGGCGGCGGCGTGAGCCACCTCGACAGCTTCGACTACAAGCCCGCGCTCTACACGCACGACGGCAAGATGATGGATTTCCTCGACCAGCGCGCCATCGCCAAGACGGGCGCGGGCGCGACCGGTCGCGTGATGAAACCGCTGTGGGATTTCAAACAGCGCGGCCAGTGCGGGCGCTGGGTGTCGGAGCTGTTTCCGCACATGGCGCAACACGCCGACGACTACTGCGTCGTGCGCTCGATGCATACCGAGGGCGTGGCACACGGCCCCGCGACGCTGTTTCTCCACACCGGCTCGACCAACCAGCCGCGCCCCTCGATGGGCTCGTGGGTCACCTACGGTCTCGGCACGGAAAACGAAAATCTGCCCGGCTTCGTCACGCTCAGCCCCACGATGGCCAACGGGGGCCCGCGCAATTACGGCAGCGGTTTTCTCCCGACGGTTTATCAGGGCACCGCGATCGGCCGGGCCGGCCAGAAGGCGGCCGAGGCCGGCATCCGCAACGTGCGCCCACCCGCGGGCGCGACCGCCGCGCAGCAGCGCCAATTCGAACTCGTGCGCGCGCTCAACGCCGAACAACTCAGCGCTAAACCCGGCGAACACGAACTCGAGGCCGTCGCCAGCTCCTACGAACTCGCCTGGCGCCTCCAGCAGCACGCTCCCGACGTGCTCGACGTGACGAAAGAGTCCGACGCGACGCGCGCTCTCTACGGCATCGGTGAGGAGCTGACCGACGACTACGGCCGCCAGTGTTTGATGGCGCGCCGCCTCGCGGAGTCCGGCGTGCGTTTCATCCAGGTCAATTACTCCGACAACACCAACAACCCGGCGTGGGACCAGCACTCCAACATGCCGAAGCACAAGGACCACGCCGCGCGCGTGGACAAGCCTTGCGCCGGTCTGCTGGCCGATCTCAAGGCGCGCGGCCTCCTCGAAGACACGATCGTGTGGTGGGGCAGCGAATTCGGTCGCACGCCCTACGCCGAGCGCAACGGCACCGGCCGCGATCACAACCCGACAGGATTCTCGGTGCTGCTCGCCGGTGGCGGTTTCAAACCGGGTTTTGCGTATGGCGAGACCGACGACTTCGGCCACTTCGCGATCGAGAACAAGGTCCACATGCACGACCTGCATGCGACGATCATGCACCAGCTCGGTCTCGATCACGAAAAGCTCACCTTCCGCCACGACGGCCGCGACTACCGCCTCACGGATGTGCACGGGCACGTGATCAACGATATCCTGACCTGACGCGCTCCACGGATCGGCAGGTAGGAACCCGCGTGCGGGCGATTTCGTAGCGGCGGGCAGTTCGCGCTGCTACATCGCGAAGATCTTCTCCATGCGCGTTACCAGATCGCGCGCGGTTTCCACATCCGCCGCCTGATTGCCCGGCTGCTCCGAGATGGCCCAGCCCGCGTAACCCGCGCGATCGAGCGCCGCCATCACCGCCGGCCAGTTCGTGTCGCCGTCAAGGAGCTTGGGGCGATCACCCGCCTTCGTCGTTCCAGTGGCGGGGGCCGCGGTGGCGGCCGCGGCGCGGAAATCCTTGATGTGAATTCGCACGATGCGTTGGCCGAGCGCGTCGATCCATTGCTCGGCCGGAACTCCGGTGCGGCCCACGTTGCCGATGTCGAAATGCCAGCCGACCCACTCGCTTTTAATTGCGTCGAGGTAGTCGACCGCCTGCCGGGGCGTGGTGATAAAATTGTTGCCCACGTTTTCGATGGCGATCTTCACGCCGAGATCGCGGGCGACCGGAATCGCCTTGCGAATCTCGGCGATGGAGCGCTCCCAGCATTCCTCGTAGGTCGAGTCGCCCGGGCGGACGCTCGCGCCGCGCACGATGCCCGGCACCAGCAACACGCTCGTCGCGCCGTAAGCGCGAGCGTCGTGCAGGCTGTGCACGAGACCATCGAGGCCCAACTTGCGCGTCGCCTCGTCGGGCGCGGAGAGCGGCTTCACCCAGTGGATATGGTCGCACACGCTCGCGGCCTGCAGTCCGGTTTCCTTGAGGGCAGCGAGCACGTCATCGCGGTTCATCGCGCCCATCGGCTCGACGCCCACGAAGCCCGCGGCCTTCATCGCGCGGAATTTTTCGAGCACGGAGCCCTTCACGCCGATCGTGGAATACATGATCGCGCTGCGGAGCGTGCGCTTCGGCGCGGCGAGGGCGGGGGAGGTCAACGCGGCGGCGGTAGCGCCCGCGGCGACGGAGAGGAACGTCCGGCGGTTCATGGCGCGAGCGTGGCCGGGGCGGGGTCGGGCGCGAGCCGGTAATCGTGCCACTTTGTGGTTTGCGCCCGCACTTGGCGCGCCGACACTCCCCGCACCCCTCCCCATGAAACACGTTTCGTCACCGGCGATTTCGCGTCGGAAATTCCTGCACCGTTCCCTCGCCACCGCCGGTGTCATCGCCGGCGCGCCCGCGTTTCTCCGCGGCCAAAACCTCAACAGCAAACTCAACATCGCGTTCATCGGCGCCGGCGGTCGCGCTAATTCAAATCTCAACGCGCTCACGCTCTCCGCCGCCACCGCCCCGGCCTCCGCGAAGAAAAATGCCGAGCGCGCGCTGGCCGAACTGGGTCGCGAGCCCGGTGCGGCCCCCGACGAAAACGCCGTGCTCTTTTGCGACATCAACCAGCAGACGCTCGACGCCGCCGGCGCGCGTTTCCCGAAGGCGCGCAAGGTCGTCGATCTCCGCCGCGTGTTCGATCACGCGAAGGAGTTCGACGCCGTGGTCGTTTCCACCGCCGAGCACACGCACGTGTTCGCCGCGTGGCTCGCGCTCACGCACGGCAAGCACGTCTACTGTGAGAAACCGCTCGCCTACAATATCTGGGAGACGCGCCTCCTCCGCGAAACCGCCGCGAAATTTCCGCAGCTCTCCACACAGATGGGCAACCAGGGCCACGCCTCGGCCGCGCGCCGCTCCATCCGCGAGATTCTCGACACCGGCGTGATCGGCCCCGTGCGCGAAGTCCATGTGTGGGCCGATCGCGCGTGGGGTCTGCAGGATGCCGCGTCCGCCGAGAAATTCGACAAGGCCCACGGCTTCTACAACGGCACGCAGATCGTCGGTCGCTTTAAAGAGGAGATGCCCGTGCCCGCGCACATGAATTGGGATCTTTGGATCGGGCCGGCGCCGATGCGGCCGTTCCATGCGACATATTTTCCGGGGCCGCGCTGGTATCGCTGGTGGGAGTTCGCCAACGGCACGATGAGCGACCTCGGCAGCCACGACAACGACGTGCCCTTCACCGTGCTCGATCTCTGGCGCCCCGACGGCAAGGGCGGTCGCGTGCTCGCACCGATTTCCGTCGAGGCCTCGTCGCCGAACGTCCCGACCGCCCACCCGGAACTCGCGCCCGCGACGCTGATGGCGACCTTTCGTTTTGCGGCCACCGAAAAACAGCCCGCGCTCAAACTCGTCTGGCATCAGGGCGACTCGAAGCCGCCGGGTTGGGTGGAAGCGTGGGGCCGGCGCTCCAGCATTTTTATCGGGGACAAAGGGATGCTCCTCGGCAACGGCAAGCTGTTGCCTGAAGACAAATTCGTGGGCTTCACGCCGCCGGAGCAGAAAATCCCGCGCTCGCCCGGCCACTGGGTCGAGTGGGTCAACTACGCTAAAGGCAACGGCCCGGTGCCCGGTTCAAATTTCAAATACTCCGGCTGGACCACCGAGTGCAATCACCTCGGCAATGTCGCGTATCGCGCTGGCAAGAAACTGGAGTGGGACTACGCGTCGCTCCGCGCGACCAACGCCCCCGAGGCCGCGCCGCTCATCCGGCGCCCCGCGTTTCGCGCCGGCTGGCAGGGCATTTTGCCCGCTTAATATCTCCGGCACTCGTCTTTCTCCCCAAACCCATCGCCCCGCTCCCATGCTCCGTCGTCTTATCTTTTCACTTACAATACTGGCCGGCCTTCCGCTCACCGCTGAGCCGTCCTACGATCAATCGCGCGTGCCGCTGGAAGTCGATGCGCCGAAACCGGGCCTGACCAAGATCGTCCTCCTCGCCGGCGGCCCGAGCAGCAAGGCGATGGCGCATGAGTATTTCGCCGGCTGCGCGCTGCTCATGGAGTGGTTGAAACAGCAACCCGGCGTCTGGCCTGTGATGGTGCGCGATTGGCCCGCCAACGAGCGCGTGCTCGAGGGCGCCAAGTGCGTGGTCTACTTCGGCGACGGCGGCGGCAAGCAGCCTTTCTCCACCCCGGCGCGTTGGGCGAAGTTCACGCAACTCATGGAGTCCGGTGCGGGCTTGGTCCTGCTGCATCAAGCGATGGATTTTCCAAAGGGCCCCGACGGCGACAAGATCAAGGCCTGGCTCGGCGGCGTGTTTCACAGCGACATCGGCAGCCGCGGACACTGGGACATGGAGTTCAAGACCATCCCCGTCCACGAAGTGACGCGCGGCGTGAAGCCGTTCGCCGCGCCCGGTGATGGTTGGCTCTACAACATGCACTTTGCCGAAAAAGGCTCCGTGCCACTGCTCGTCGGCGCCGTCCCGGACAAGTCGCGCTCCACGGCGGACTCGAAAAAATACGTCGGCCGCGACGAGGTGATCGCGTGGGCCTACACGCGCGCCGACGGCGGCCGGGGATTCAGTTTCACCGGCGCCGATTTGCACAAGAGCTGGGCCTACGAGAGCCAGCGCACGCTCGTGCTGAACGGCATTTTGTGGGCCGCCCGGTTGTCGGTGCCCGCGGGCGGAGCGAAAGCTTCCTTCGATCTCGCGAGCCTCGACCAAAACCTCGACGACAAACGCGCCGCCGCCGCCGAAGCCGCGGCCAAGGCTGCTGCGGCCGCAGCGAAGAAGAAAAAGAAATAGCCCGCGGGGACGCTCGCCTGCGCGCCGCGGCTTCCCTCGCGGCCCCGCTTCTTCCAATTCGCATTCAACCCAAGTTTTACTGGCTTGGAGGTAGGAGCCTGCTTGCAGGCGATTCCGGGCCCAAGAAATCGCCTGCAAGCAGGCTCCTACAGCAAGCCGTGTTTGGGCTCACCTTGAAAGCAACTGGGTATTACTGCGGAAAACCGTCGGACGGCAGTCCGGGGAAAATCTTCAGCGCGTTTTTGTAGTAGAGTTTTTTCAACACGTCGTCCGGCAGTGCGAGGCCGTAAAGTTTCCAGATGCCGTGATATTTCCGGATCGGATCGAAGTGCTCGTCGTCGGTTTCGAGGAGGCGGAAATAGACATGGTATTCGGAGACGTTGTAGGCGTCTTTGCCGAAGAGGATCCGGTCCTGGTATTTCACGAAGAAGCGGTGCGCCGCGCGCGGCTGGCGGCCGAGCTCGCTCGTGATGGCACCGATCTCGGCGTAGACGTTGGGCAGGCGGTCGAGCAGCTCGCCGAGTCGGCCGAGATCGTGGCCGAGCCAGCCAAGGTGGGCGGCGATAAAGGTGGTCTGCGGGTGGCGCGCGAAGAGCCGGTGTTGTTCCTCAATGAGCTGCTCCCACGTGTAATCAGTCTGCGCGGATTGGTTTCGGCGCGCCTGGATCTTCAGCTCGAGCCAGCGCTCGTTGTTTTTGTCCATCGTCTGGAAGAGGCCCCACGGATCGGCGGTGTGGATCAGAACGGGAATCTTGTGTTTGCCGGCCATCGCCCAGACGGGATCGAAGCGCGGGTCGTCCACGTGGATGCGGCCCTTGCTGTCGCTGGTCGTCATGCCGAATTGTTTCCAGACCTTGAGGCCGATGGCGCCGGCCTTGATGTCGGTCTCGAGCTGCGCGGCGGCGCGCGCACCGTAGTCGGGGTCCTCGAGTTTGGAATCGTCCATGTTGGTCATCACGCGGAAGCGCGCGGGCGAGTGGGCCTTGGACGCTGCGGCGGCGTCGGCGACCCACTTGCCGTGTCCGCCGCGGACCGGCGAGTTGATCATCAGGCCCATATTGAGACTGTCCATGTCCTTGACCAGTTGATCGAGGCGCGCAGGCGTGACGTCGCGGTGATGCGTATGGACGTCGATGAACGGGAACTTCGCCCGAGTGGGTTTGTGCTCGGGCACGCGGAGCGTGGACTTGGGATCGAAGTCTTCGATCGACATGGTCTGGGCAGTCGCGAGGGCGGCCGCGACGAGGGGTAGGGTGGCAAGGAGTAACCGGCGCATGCGCGATGAAAACGGCGATGCCCGGGCGCGCGCGACTGTTTTTTCGCGCGCGAACGTTGGCCGACATTGCTTCGTGCGGTGAAACTTTCCTAGCTCGTCTATCCCCGAGTGCACCCCCTTCGATGACTCCTCTTACCTGCCTACCTGTCTCGATTCCTCTCATTTTCACGCGTAGCCGTTCGCTCGCGTTGACCGGCGCGACGACCGCCCTGCTTATGCTCGTGGGAGGCGTGCGCGCCGCGGAAAAGGAAGCCGTGGTCGAACTCCGGGCCTTCGAAGTGAAAGCCGACGCGTCCGATTCCTACGAAGCGCTCAACACCAGCGGCGTCACCGGCACGAATCGTTCGATCCGTTCGCTCCCGATCACGATGAACGTCTTCACGCGCACGTTCATCGACGAACTCGGCGCGACCGATATTTCCGATCTCCTCAAGTTCACGCCCAACGTCTCCTACTCCTTCGACAGCACCGGCGGCGGCAACCAATCGCCCGAGCAATTCCGACTTCGCGGCCTCACGAGCAAAGAAGAGCGCCGGCGCAACGGCTTCGTTTCCCTCTCGCGGGCCGACACGTTTTCCACCGAGCGGCTCGAAGTGCTGCGCGGCGCGCAGGCGTTGCTCTACGGCCAGGGCGTCTCCTCCGGCGCGGTCAACACCGTGACGAAACGCGCGACCAAAGGCCGCTTCGGCGAGGTGCGCGCCCAGCTCGACAGCGTGGGCACGCGCCGGTTCACGCTCGATTACAACGACACCCTTGGCGCCACCAGCCTGCGCCTCGCCGCGCTCACCGGCCACACCGGGCATTGGCAGGACAATCTCGGTGACGAACCGCGCGGCTTTTACCTCGAAGCGATGCACCGGGTCGGCCGTGCCTTCACGGTGCGCGCCAATCACGAATACATCACCGAAGACAGCCGCACCCGTATCAACAATCCCGTCACGATCCGCGACACGTCGCTGCGCGATTCGCGCGTCGGCCGAACGCTCGATGAACTGATCTACACCGGCGGCGATCTCTCCGGTATCACTATCGGCGGCAAGTCCGTGGGCCGGGAAACCTACCGTTCGCCGCAGAGTATCGAGGGCGGGCGTCGCCAGATCGCGAATAACACGACGGTCTCCGTGGAAGGCTCGCCGCTGCCGCAGCTCTCCACCCGCCTCGCGTGGAATTACCAGTCGGTGCACATTTTCAACTCCACGAACAACAACATCGCCGATCTTTCGGCGCCCACGGATGTGAATGCGGTCGGCGGCCAGTGGAGCTGGCGCATCAATCCGCTGCGCAATCGCAACTACTGGCACATCTGGTCCGTGCAGGGCGCGGCCGTCTACCAACGCGACTTCGGCCAGATCCTGAAAAACCAGTTTGTCGTCGGCGGTGAAAACCGCCTGAAGCAGCAGACGTTCATCGCGCAGCGGCTCTTTCAGGTCGACGCCGCGGGCAACTGGGTTCCCGGCTCCGATGTCCTCGGGCGACGCCAGCTCGTGGCTTATTCGGTCCCGATCCAGTCGAGTTATCCGAACCGCCTCTCGCCGCCCGCGGGCTACCGCTGGGGCGACAATGCCGCATTTAACTCTGTGCCCGCCACGCCGGACAATCCCCACGGCCTCTCCGGCACGGGCAATTTCACCCTGCGCGTCGAGCGTCAGCTCGCCGGCTACGTCAATTGGCTCGGCAACTGGTTCAACGAACGCGCCGAGACGATGCTCGGCGTCCGCCTCGACCGCGTGACCCTCGACAACGACCACATCGACCAGCGCATCACCGACACCACCGCCAAGTCCGGCCTCGCTGGCATCGTGTTCAATTTTACACCCGACTTCGGCGTCTACGGGAACACCTCGAAATCGTTCGCCGCCGCCGGCACGTTTCAGCCCACCGTCGACAACGTGTTTCCCCAACCCGGCGAGGGCCTCTCTTCCGAAGTTGGCCTGAAGTTCGATCTCTGGGGCCGCCGCATCTCGGGCTCACTCGCCTTCTACGACAACCGTGCGGAAAACGAAGCCCTCGCGCTGCCCGCCGCCGCCCGCAACATCGTCGACGGCGCCGGCATCAACGGACGCAACGGCGGCACCGGCGCCACCGCCAACGTCCGCTCGCGCGGCGCCGAACTCGTGCTCAGCGCGCAGCCCGCCAAAGGCTGGCGCATCTATCTCAGCGCCGGCACGAACGACGCCACGATCACCTCGGGCCTCTCGCATCAGGTCTTCTACAACGACCAGTTCAACGTCGCCAACGGCCGCGTGCAGGTGAAGCAGCCCGACGGCACGTTCACCGACCTGCTCGTGCCCTCGACGCGCACGATCCCCACGAGTCCGCGCGTCCCGCTGCAAGTCCAGTGGCTCACCGACAATACCGGCGGCTATCGTGCGAACCTCGATCCCGTGAGTGGCCGCATCACGAATGCCGCCGCGCTCTTTCTCACGACGGCGGGCGTCGGCACCGGCGCCACCGGCCTGCCGATCACGCGTCACCAACTCGGCTTCGTCGCGCCGAACAACGGTGACTACACGATCTTCGCGCCGGGCGACAAAACCACGCCGAACTCCGGTTTCACATTCAGCGCCAATTCCAACTATACCCTCCAGAGCGGCCCGCTTAAAAACGCCTCCGTCGGCGGCACGGTGATCTGGCAACGCGAGATCCGCCAAGGTTACGTGACCCTCGGCGGCGAGCGGCGCCTGTATTTCCAACCTGAATTCGCCCGCCTCGACGCCCGCTTCGGCTACCCGGTAAAACTGCGCGGGGCCACGCTCCAGCTCCAGTTCACCGTGCAGAACGTCTTCTCGGTCCAACCCCTCGAGCGCACGCGCAACGACAACGGTTCGCTCGCCCTCATCAACTTCTCCCAGCCACCACGCTTCTACCAGCTCACATCGACGCTGCGGTTTTAACCGGCTGATTGGCGCTCCCGGTTTAGGCTCACACCGCGGTGGCGCCGGTAACGCGAGGCCCCGGCCGTCGTGTTGCCCGCGAATTGCCTGTTGAACCTCGCGCTACTGCCAGCCTTGCCGGTTAGTCTGATTGCGCGGGTTTGCTCGGGACTCAGTCACCGCCCCTCCAGCGCCTGCTCGGCACCGTGCTTGCATCCGGCGCCGCGCACTTTCAGAAACCTGCTTCCCCGCGGCGTTCCCCTCGCCGCATCCCCCGCAGTTCCCCCGCTGTCCCCGAATTCGCCATGTCTCTCTCTCTGCGTTCCGTGTTTCGCTCGCGCGCCGCTGTTTTGCTCGGCGTTGCGTTGGCTGGTTTAACTTCCGTTGAGGCCGCCGATACGACGACTCCAACTCCGACGTCGGCCGGCGCGGTGCAGCTCACGCCGTTTCTCGTCTCCACCGAGGGCGACGACGGCTACCGCGCCGCCAACACCCTCTCCGGCACGCGCATGAACGCGTCGCTTTTTCACACGCCCGCCGCGATCTCTGTCCTCACCAAGGAATTTCTCGACGACATCGGCGCGGAGAATGTCGGCGACATGCTCAAGTTCGCGATGAGCTCCGATAGCGAGCGCACCGACTCTGGCGGCGGCCTCGGGCAGGCGTGGGACGTGCGGGCCACCATTCGCGGTTTCACTGAGTCCGTCATCACGCGCGACTACCTGCCCAACATGGTCCAGAACCGCGGCATCCTCGCCAACGACCGCTTCAACGTCGACCGCGCCGACGTGAGCCGCGGCCCCAATTCCATCCTCTACGGCGCGAGCCGGCCCGGCGGCGCGTTCAACCTCAACTCCAAGCGCGCCGTGCTCAACGGCCGCCAGAAATCCGCCCAGTTCACCGTCGGCCGTTTCGCGAAGAAACGCAGCGAGGCCGACTTCGCGTTTCCGCTCATCAAGGACAAGCTCGCCCTCCGCACCAACGCCATGTGGGAGGACCGCAAAGGCTGGTGGGAGTCGGAGATGCTCAAGGCCAAGGGCCTCGCCGTCGCCGCCACGTATCAACCGTTCAAACACACGCAGGTGCGCGCCGGGGTCGAGCGCATGATCCGCGAGCAAGTGACGGGCGGGAGTTTTCCGCACGCGGACTTCGGCTATTCGCGTTGGGTGAAAGCCGGTTCGCCGGTCGGCGGCAATCCGCTCCCCGGCACGAACCCCGCACCGACCCTCATGCGCACGATCAACACGCTGCAGACCGTCTACGCGCCACAGGTGCGCGCGCAGCCGTATCGCCTTTCGACGACCGGTGCCGACATGCGCCCCGATCTCGCGGGCACGCAGGCGCCGGGATTTTGGGAAACGATCAGCGCGGGCGCCGCGCCCTCGGGCGGCACGGTCGACGATCCGTTTTACGGACAGGTGATCCCCGCGACCGCCTACCTCGCCGGCCCCGGCCGCAGCACCGACAACGACTACACGCTCGCCTCCGCCTTTATCGACCAGCGGGTCGGCCCGGTGGCCATCGAGCTCGGCTACGCGCGCACCACGTATTTCCGCGGTTTCACGCAGCCCAACGCCAATGCCATCGGCGATCCCAATCCCGTTTTGCCCGGCGCCTATTTTGCCGACGGCGACTCCGTGGTCGCGGCCGGTCGTCTGCCCGGCACGCTGCTGCCCGACATCGCGCGCGCCAACCCCTTCGTCGGTCTGCCCTACGTGCAGTCGCAGGCCGTGCGGCAACTTTTCGACCAACGCAGCGAGACGTGGCGCGCCACCGTCGGCTACGAACTCAATCTCTCGCGTCACCGCGCGTGGCTCGGGCGCCACAGTCTCGCCGCCGCGTGGCAGAAGGAACGCAGCTACTTCGGCAACGGTAACATCGCCGAATTCAACCTCGCACCCGGCACCTCGCAGCCCATCGACTCTGCGACGAACACCATCCTCCGCCGCACCTATCTCGAATTCAATAAACCCGGCGGCGCGCGCGGCGGCCTCGATGCGTGGGCCAACCCGATCCCGGAGTCGCCGGGCATGAAGGCCGGCTTCGTCTTCAACAACCTCTACCCGTGGGTCGCGCAGAAAAACACCAGCGGCATGCTCGCGTTGCAAAGCCGCTGGGCCGGCGACCGCATCGTGTTCACCGGTGGCTACCGCCGCGACCGCGCCGAAGTGATGGATGCCAACGCCGGCGGCGTGCGCCTGCCCAACTCCACCAACGCGTGGCTCGTGCGCCCCTACCGCTTCGACGGCGCGCTCCGCACCGTCTCCACCGGCGCGACCAAGACGATCGGCACTGTCGTCACCGCGTTGCCGTGGCTGGGCCTTTCCTACAACCGGTCGCAGAGCGTGTTTCCGCAGGGCGCCTTCAAGGATATCTTCGCCCAAGTGTTGCCGCCCATCGAGGGCGACGGGCAGGACTACGGCGTGCGCCTCATGCTCCTCGGCGGCCGCCTCTCCGCGAACCTGAACGTCTACCGCGCCGACGGCGTGAACCAGTTTCAGCCTTCGCTCAACGCTCCGAAAAACAACATCTCCACCGCTTCGAACGCCGCGCTCACCACCCTCCGCGCCCGTGGCCAGCCGCTCCCCGCGTCCGTCACCGCCGCCGGCATCACGCTCCTCAACACCGAGTCGCAGGCGCGCGACGCCTCCGACCTCGCCGGCCGCGGCACCGAGATCGAAATCACCGGCCGCCTCGCTCCCGGCTGGAGCGTCACGCTCAACCTCGCCCGCAACCAGCTCAAGCAGGCCAACATCCTCTCCGACTCGATGGCCTTCCTCGGCAGCGTGAAAGCCGATTGGGAAAAAAGCACCACGCGCCTCGACGACACGCCCGCCGTGGTCGCGACCTTCGTGCGCACGCGCGACGCCACGCCGCAGCGCGACTTCGTGACGAACCCCGCCACGTTTGCCGACGTGTATGCCTACAGCCTCGCGGTCGCCGAGCCCTTCCTCCGCGGCACGGGCAAGTCGCCCTTCGCCCACGTCGAGCAGACCTTCAACACGTTCACGAGTTACCGCTTCGCCGCCGATGCCCCGCGTTTCGCCCGCGGCGTGCGCGCCGGTCTCGGCGCCAACTACCGCGGCCCCGCCGTGATCGGCTACGACAACGCGAACAACGACGCCGTGATCCTCGGCCGCAGCGCCATCACGTGGAGCGGCATGCTCGGCAAACGCTTCGCCCTGCGCCGCGGCCAATCGCTCGATCTCCAGCTCAACGTCGAAAACATCTTCGGCCAGGAAGCCCGCCTCCCGTATTCCGCGACCGCCCCCGGCGTGATCGTGCGCTACCTGCTCCCGCGCGTCCGCCACTCATGGACGATGCGGGCGACTTACGGGTTCTGAGCCGGCCTGCGTGCGAATCGGGAGCGCGATATTCGGCGTCCGCCACGGCCGAGCGGGCTCTCGGCTACGCTTCGAGCTGCGCGAACGACACCTTTAGCCCGGCCAACAGCTTCGAACTCACCTTTTCCGCGTCTACACCGCGGGCGTGCAACTGGTAGGTTCCCTTCGCGAGCGTGAACACCTCGATGAGCCGGGAGTCGGGGTCGATGATCCAATACTCGGCTACGCCGAATTGTTCATAGAGCGCCTTCTTGTCGACCCGGTCGCGCCGCCAGGTGCCCTCGGAAATCACCTCGACGAGCAATTCCGGCACGCCGCGGATGCACGTGGATTCGATAATTGATTTCTGGCTGTTCGAAACAAACACCACGTCAGGCTGCACGACCTTGCTGGCACCAAACACCACGTCGATTGGGCTGATCAGTGTCTCGCCGAGCTTTCGGGCGAGCACAAAATCTTCGAGGTATCGCCAAGTGCGGGCGGTGAGGCGTTGGTGAGTGGGCCGGGGTGCAGCAGACATGATGATTTCTCCATCCCACAACTCCGTGGGCAGGTTCGTTTCTGTCGATGCCGCGGCGAACTCGTCGTAAGTCCACGTGCGCTTGGCCTTGGGTCGCGAAAGCGTTGCGGTGCTCATGCGGTCAAGGAAGTCCACGGCGTCGGCGAAATCAAATCCTCATTTACGAGGGCGCGTGTCAGCGGTAGAGACGCATCTCCGAGGCGTCCGCGGTCGTCACGGAGAGACGCCCCTACCGACGATGCCGAGGCGTTCCCAAAACCGAGGTCAACCCCTGCCGCGCCGGCACAAAACTTAAACGTTGAGCGTTAAATGTTGAGCGTTGAGCGTTCCACCCCAGCCTGCGCCCCAGCCTCCGTCCCGCCTCTCCTCGCCCCGATGTCGTCCCTCACCGCCGAATCTTCCGTGTCCGCTGTCGCGGCGTTCGACGACGATGCGTGGGAAGACCTGCTCAACTACATCGAGGAAAAGCGCGTCATCCCGATCGTCGGCCCGGAACTCACGATGGTGCAGACCGACGCCGGTCCGGAAAATCTCTACACGTGGCTGGCCCGCGCGCTCGCGACTCGCCTGGGCATGCCCGCGACCGGCCGCAACGGCACCCTCACGCTCAACGACGTGATCGTGCGCCACCTCGCGAACCGTGGCCGGCGCGAGGATCTCTACACGCGCATCCGCACGATCATGCGCGAGGCGAAGTTCGAGCCTTCTCCCGCGCTGCTGAAGCTCGCCGAGATCACGGACTTCGACCTCTACGTCAGCACGACCTTCGACTCGCTGCTGGAGGATGCGATCAACCGCGTGCGTTTCAGCGGCACGAAAAACACCGATGTCGCCGCCTACACACCGAGCGAGCTCGTCGATCTGCCTTCCGTGCGCTCCGCCCTGCAACGCCCGCTCGTCTATCACCTGATGGGCCGGCTCTCCGCGTCGCCGACCTATGTGATCTCCGACGAGGATGTGCTGGAGTTCGTCTGCGCACTCCAGACCGCGCACTACATGCCGGAGCGGCTCTTCGCCGAACTCGAGCGCAACCATCTGCTGATGCTCGGCGGCGGTTTTTCCGACTGGCTGACGCGCCTCTTCCTCCGTCTCGCCAAACGCCGGCGGCTCTCCGATCCCCGCGACTCCGGCGAAACCCTCGCCGACTCCCACGCATTCGAGGAACCCGGCCTCGTCTTTTTCCTGCAACAGGTGAGCAGTCGCACGCGATTGTTCAGCGGCGGCGCCGCGGCGTTTGTCGACGAACTGCACCGCCGTTGGTTGTTGCGGCGCGGGCCGGTGGTCGCGGCCGGCTTCGGCGCATCGGGCGAGGGCGCGCCGAATCGTTTTCTCCCGCCGAGCCGCGAGATGGCGGATCACGCGGTGTTCATCAGTTACGCGCGTGAGGACCTCGCCGCCGTGCAACAGCTCAAGGCCGGACTCGACGCCGCGGGCATCCGGGCGTGGTTCGATCTGGAGCGCCTTGAGAGCGGCGACGACTTTGCCCGCAAGATCCGCGGCAATGTCGCGCGTTGCGGCTATTTCATCCCGGTTATTTCGGCGACGACCCAGCGTCGCGTCGAAGGCTGGTTCCGCCGTGAGTGGAACTGGGCGGTGGATCGCACCGAAGGCATGCTGGCCGGCGCGCGCTTCATTTTACCCGTGTGCATCGACGACACGCCGGAAAAAGGCGCGCACGTGCCGGAGCAGTTTTTAAAAACGCATTGGACGCGCCTGCCGGGCGGAGCGGTCACGCCAGAAGTAGCGGCGAAGCTGCAAGAGCTGCTTGGTGCAAAGCCGCTGTAACCAAAAGAGGTTTGAACCGCTAATCATCGCTAATCTCCGCTAATAAAATCCGAGAAACCACCTGCCGCCGTCGCGCTTCGCCGATTAGGCGAAGCACGCACGTCCTCAAACCCGCCCTCGATCAAAATGATTAGCGAAAATTAGCGGTTAACTGGCTTGTAAGAAAATGTCCCCTTTGCCCCAAAATTCATCGGCCCCCTCCATCGACCGCGACAATCCCTGGCCGGGGCTCGCCACGTTCACCGAGGATCAGCGCGCTTATTTCCATGGCCGCGATGAGGAAATCATCGACCTCACGCAACTCGCCGAGCGTCGGCCGCTGGTGGTGCTTTTCGGTCAGTCCGGCCTCGGCAAATCCTCCATTCTCCAAGCCGGCGTGTTTCCGCGGCTGCGCACGGATGGCTTCTGCCCGATCTACGTGCGGCTCGATCACGCCGAAGGCGCGCCGGCGCCCACCGAGCAGATCAAGTCTCTCGTCCGGACCGAAACCGCGAAATGGGGCACGTGGACCAAACCCGGTGCCGCCAAGCCCGGCGAAACGCTCTGGGAATATTTTCACCACCGCGACGACCGGCTGATCGACCGCGACGGGCTCGGCGTCGTGCCGGTGCTGGTGTTCGACCAGTTCGAGGAACTCTTCACCCTCGGCGCGGCCCGCGGCGAGCGGCGCGAGCGCGCGTTGGCGTTCATTCGCGAGTTGGCGGAGCTCGTCGAGAACCGGCCTTCCGCGCAACTCGTCGCCCGTCTCGACGAGTCGTCGGAGGAAATGGAGTCGTTCGACTTCGGCCGCACCGACTACCGCGTGATCATTTCGCTGCGGGAGGATTTTCTGCCGGACCTGGAAACACTGAAGACGATCATGCCGGCGCTCATGCAGAAACGCATGCGCCTCGCCCGCATGACGGGTCAGCAGGCGCTGGAAGCCGTGCTCAAGCCCGGCGGCGCGCTCGTGACCCCCGAGGTGGCGCGCGCCATCGTGGAGTTTGTCGCCGGCGCGCGCGGCGGGTCGGCTGAACGGCTGGCCGAACTGGATGTCGAGCCGGCGCTGCTCAGTGTGATTTGCCGCGAGCTCAACGAGCGCCGCCGTTCCCTCGGGCAGGCGCAGATCACGGCCGATCTCGTCTCCGGCAATCGCCGCGAGATTCTCACCGATTTCTACGAGCGCAGCGTCGCCGATTTGCCCGCGCCGATGCGCGGCTTCGTCGAGGACAAACTCCTCACGAAATCCGGCTACCGCGACAACCTCGCGCTCGAGACCGCGCTCGAGGAGCCGGGCGTCACGCAACCCCTCATCGACACGCTCGTGGCGCGCCGCCTCCTGCGCATCGAGGATCGCGGGGGCGTGCAGCGCGTGGAGTTGACCCACGATGTGCTGGCCGAGGTGATCCGCGCCTCGCGCGACGCGCGCCAGCAACGCCTCGCTCTGGAGGAGGCGCGGCAACGCGAGCAACTGGCCCTCGCCGCCGCTGCCCGTCAGACGCGCCGGCAGCGTTTCCTCATCGGCGGTCTCACCTTGGTCGTCATCGCCCTCAGCATCGGCGCCCTCTTCGGCCTGCGCGCCCAGCGCCGCGCGGCGGCGCTCGCCGGTGAAGGGGACCTCGCCACCGGTTCGCGTCTGCTCGACGAAGGCAACACCGGCGATGGCCTCGCCTACCTCGCCGCCGCCGCCCGCCGCGATCTGGGCCACAGCATCGCTGCCTCCCGCATCCTCTCCACTCTGACTGCGCGGAATTTCCTCCTGCCGGTCGGTGCGTCGCTCGCGCTGCCCTCGCCCGGCACGCAGGCGTTCATCCTCGCCGACGGGCGCTCGGCGTTGGTCCTTTGCGCCGACAGCCGCGTGCGCGTCCTCGACCTCGCGGAGTGGAAGGTCACCCGCGAGTTTTCGTTCGCCCAGAAAATTCAGCCGGAGGGCCTTCGCGTCGCGGCGAAGAATTCCGAGGTGTTTGCGGTCGCGTTGGCCGACGGCACTGTGCAGGTCTGCGACACCGCCACCGGCCGGCAGCGGGGCAAGACCATCACGCCGCCGAACCACGTAAAATCGTTTCAAGTTCCCGAGCTTCAGTTGGGCAAATCGCCGACGACTTTCGTCCTCAGTCCGGACGGGCGCTGGTTACTGACGATGCGCGCGACCGTCGCTGTATTCGACACCGCCACGGGTGAAGAGCGCTTCCACGGCGAACACTTGAACTACAACTTTATTGGGAGGGTGGGCAGCGAGCTCACTTACAATCCCTTCAGTTCCGACAGCAGTCGGCTCGCGATTCCCAGTTTGGAATTCACCGGCACTTTTGGGCCAAGTCTCAAGCCGGTCAAATCCACGTCCGTGCTCCTGTCGGTGCCCGATGGAAAGGTGCTGGTCTCCCGATCATTCGAAAACCCGTGGACCGCCGACGGGGGGAAACAATTTAGCGCCGACGGCACCCGCGTGCTTATGCTCAGTTCTATTGGAGCGGGTGCGACCAAGGAAGATAGCAAACGAACATTTGCCGCCGTCGTTTGCGATACCAGCACGCTCCTACCTGTCGGGCCGGCGATCCCATTTCCCAGAATAAGTAGTTGGATCGACGTCGTGCTGACGCCGGATGGCAGCCGCGTCGTGATGACTTCGGCAAGTGATCGCGTCGCCCGCGTTTATGACGTTAAGACGGGGCAGATCGCGTTTCCAGAACTGCCCCAGGGCGCCCCTTTCACCGGGATCGGGATCAGCGAAGACAGTGTGGTCTATGCCACGCATACGATCGACGGACAGATTCGCCTGTGGGATTTGCGGACGGGCGCACTCTTCGCCGAGCTCACGTTCAAGCTCGACCGCGGCAGCACCACCGCCCTCTCGCACGACGGCCGGACGCTGCTCGTCTTTTCTCCGGGCGGGCTCGCCTACCAGCTCGCATTCACCCGCAGTCCGGCCGAGCCGCTGGTGCTGCAGAGCGCGCCCGCTGCCAGATATTGGACGGCGCTCCCAGAAAAGTCGCCCGCACACGTCCTCTATCTCACGAACGCCGGCGGCAAGATGTCGGGCACGATGTTCGATATCGCTTCGGGTCGTCCGGTGGGCGCGCCCTTCGCCCTGCCCGGGCCGGAGCCCCGAGTGCTAAGCCGGTCCCGCTACGATGGGACGCTGCGATCCGGCGACGTTTGGGTCACCTGGCCCGGCGTCGGCGCCGCCCGGGCGATCTGGACTTGGGGTGAGAATGGCCCGCCGCGGGAAACCGCCTTTGCCGAAACGATTTTGGCTGAGAAGACAGCTTTCCCATCACCGATGAACGCCTCCCGCACCATAGTGGCGATCGGCTGGAATGCCGCCGGCTCTGTCGGAAAGACGAGTGACGGTTCCTGGGCGGTTGAGCTCTGGGATCTACGGACCGGCAATAAAATCAGCCAGCTCGAGTCCAATGGAATGACGCTCCGTATGCCTATGCCCTGGGGTGAGTTCAGTCCTGACGATCAGCGGTTCGTGCTCCCCACATCCGACGATTTTAGCAAGCTGGGCGTATTCGGGGTGCGCGATGGCAAGCTGCGGTTCCAGCTCGCGGCGGGGGGAAGCGCAACCTTTCGCGCGGCCCGCTTCAACGGCGACGGCACCCGGCTGTTGACCGGCGACACATGGGGCACTCTACAGCTTTGGGACGGCGCTTCGGGCAAGCTCGTGCAGTCGATCCAGGCGCACCGCTACGGGCTGCAGCACATCGCTTTCTCGCGCGACAGGCGCTATTACGCGACTGGCTCGGAAGACGGCACCGCCCAAGTGCGCGATGCCGCGACGCACGAACCCGTGGGCGCGGCGCTCGTGCACACCGGGAGTGTGATAGAAGTTAAGTTCAGCGCCGATAACACCCGGGTCGTGACGTCGACTGCAGCCGGCGTGGTCCGCGTGTGGGATCTGCGCACCGGCCTGCCGCTGCAGGATCCGATCAAACACACCACTGACGGCAGAATCCCAGGGGAGGGAGACTTCAGCAGCGACGGCCGGTTCGTCATGACTTCGTCTTTTGCCGACAAACGCTGGACCACGCACCTGCGGGCCGCGCCACCGACTGGGCCCGGCGAACGGGCGCCGACCTGGCTGGTGCGTCTCGTCACGGCTTGCGCCGGCCGGCGGCTGAACGAGTCAGCGAAGCTCGAAAGCGCGCGGGACGAGTTCGACCGCTTCGACGAGGTCCGCCGCGAAATCGCCGCGCTCCCCGACGACGCCCCCTACGCCACGTGGGCCAAATGGTTCCTCTCGACCGACCCCGCGCGCTCGATCGCCCCCGGCTTCACGATCACGCCCGCCGACGCGAAAAAACTCGCCGACACGCTGTCCGACCCCGCGCCCGCCCCCGCGCCTGCGCCGAAGCCGTGAGCGTGTCACGGGCTTTCCAGCTATAGCCACGACGGCGACGAAAAAATCCGCGCCTTGCTGCGCAGACTATCGCACCTAGCTTTTTCGCATGAATTCCACTGTCGCACCCGCGTTGCGCGATCTTTCGTTCTCCGAGAAACTCATCCTCGTCGAAGACCTTTGGGATGACCTCGCGAGCCAGCCCAACGGCATCCCGCTTTCTGCGTCCGTCAAAACCGAACTCGACCGCCGCTACGCGGACTACCTCGCGAATCCCGCGGAAGGCAGCTCGTGGGAAGACGCCAAGCGCCGGCTCGCTGGGTCGTGAAATCACACCGGCTGATCGTTCGCTCATGTGCCGAGCGGGACATCGCGGAGGCGGAGGAGCGGTGAGCGCTGAAAAACACGGTCAGGTCTTTGGGTTTGGGCTGCTGCTCTCTGCCTGTGATCGCTCGGCGCCGAGGCGGTCGAGGGCCGACTTGATCGCTTCGAGATAGTTGGGGTGCCAGAGCTCGTGCTCGGCGGCGGGGACGGCGGTGTAGCTGCGTTGGCGGTAGAAGTCGCGGACGGCCGTCGCGCGGCGGTGCATCTGCTCGTCTTCGAGGGCGCCCACCAGCACGTCGGCCGGCGTCGCGGCGTTCCCGTTGCGGTAGGAAATCATCCAGCGTTCGGGCTCATCTTCGTCCTCGAGAAAGAACGGCGAAATTGAGCCGAGAATCAGGTGCCGGGCGCGCAAGGCTCCGAGATGGGCGTAGAGCGCGCCGAGCGAAAATCCCAGCACGACCTTGCCCGCCGTCTGGGCGTCGACCTGCGGAAAGATCTCGGTCGAACCGAAGGGTGGGCGATGGCCGGGCCATTCGAGACGGACGAATTCCGTTTCCCAGCCGCAAGTGTGCACGAAGTCGACGAACGGTTTGAAGCGGCGCTCAGCGCCCGGCATCGGCGGGACAATCGTCAACAAAGGCATGGCGAAAACGGGTGGCGGCGCGTCGAAAAAGGTCAAACGGGGGAGAAAAAAAGGTGTCGAAAAGCCGATGGCGTTTTCACGAGCGACCGCTTCGGCGCCGATGCCCCGCGGTTCGCCTGCGGAGCGTGGCGGACAACGCGACGGGGCGTCGCGTCCCCAGCAGGCCAAGCCGAAACGAAAGACCCTGCACTCATCGACGATGCGCGCGACTTACGGCTTTTAAACCGGCCGCGCCTCCGCACCGTTTGCCTCCATGAACCCCCGCGTCGCTGTTTCCCCGTCCGAACCCACATCTCCCACCTCACTCCGCGCCACCTCGCGGCGCAATTTTCTGGGCGGGTCGCTCGCCGCTGCCGGCGGACTGTTGCTCGCGCCGCAGATCCGGGCGCAGAGCAAAACGGCGCCGGATTTTCACGGCACGATCATCGGCCACGGCGCGCACCGCTATCGCGTGGACCTGCGCTGGAGTCGCGCCGACGCGGCGAAGACGCCGGTCAACAACTGCCACGAGATGGTGATGACCGCGGACAAGCGCCTGTTTCTCCTGACCGACAACGCCCGCAACAACGTCCTCATCTACGCGCGCGACGGCGCACTCCTCGGCTCGTGGACACTCAATCTCGCCGGCGCGCACGGGCTCACCCTCGCGCGCGAAGGTGGGCGCGAGGTGCTGTGGATCACCGATACGAAAGGCCGCGTCGTGAAAGCGTCGCTCGACGGCGAGCTGTTGTTGGAGCTGCCGCACGCCAGCGCTTGCGGCGCCTACGCGGCCGGCGCGAAGTATGCGCCGACGGAGGTGGCGGTCGGCCCCGACGGGCAGGTCTACGTGGCGGACGGCTACGGGTCGCAGTTTATCCTGCGCTTCGATGCGGCGGGAAAATACCTCGGCAAATTCGGCGGCGAGAGCTCGCTCACGCCCGGGAAGTTCGTGCAGGCGCACGGCATCGCCGTCGATACGCGCACGCCCGAGCCGCTGCTCGTGTGCACGGAACGGATGCGCAACGAGTTTCAGTGGTTCACGCTCGGCGGCGAATTTGTCCGCTCGGTGTATCTGCCCGGCGCCTTCGTGAGCCGGCCCGTGATCGCGGGCGATCTGCTGATTTCCGGAGTATGTTTCGGCATGGAGCCGGGCGACTATCGCATGAAGTTGAACCGCGGTTTCGTCACGATCCTCGATCGTGAGAATCGCGTGATCTCCAATCCCGGCGGCCACGCTCCCGCCTACGGTGCCGACGGCAAACTCGCCCTCATGTTGCAGGCCCAACCGGTCTTCAAGCACTGCCACGACGTGTGCGTCGACGACCGCGGCGATCTCTACGTCTGCCAGTGGCGCGCGGACCGCGTGTATCCCACGAAGTTGCACCGCGAGGCGTGAGCGGAGTGCGCCGCGCACTTGCGTTCGCGCGGCGCGGCGGCGTTCATCGGCGAGCCCCTTTTTCGCCCATGAAATTTTTCGCCGCTCTGCTCGCTGTGCTCCTGGCCGGAACCGCCGCCTCCGCTGCGACCGCCACCCCGCCCAACGTCATCGTGATCCTCGCCGACGATCTCGGCTACTCCGACCTCGGTTGCTACGGCGGCGAGATCGCGACGCCGAATCTCGATGCGCTCGCGCAGGGCGGGCTCCGTTTCACGCAGGCCTACAACACGGCGCGTTGCTGGCCGTCGCGGGCCGCCGTGATGACCGGTTACTATGCGCAACAGGTGCGCCGCGATATCGTGCAGGGCATCGCGAGCGGCGGCGGCAATCGCGGCATCCGGCCCGCGTGGGCGCCGCTGATGACGGAGTTTTTGCGCGCGGCCGGCTATCGCAACTACCACTCCGGCAAATGGCACATCGACGGGCGCCCGCTCGCCAACGCCTTTGACCACAGTTTCGAAATCGGCGGCGGCCAGAGCAATTTTTTCAAAGCCCCCGGCAACACCGACGACGGCGTTCCGAACGTGCAGACGCCCGACTATTACGTCACCACCGCGACTGCCGATCACTCGATCAAATACCTGCAGGACCACGCGGCAAAATTCAGCGGGCAACCGTTTTTCCACTACCTGTGTTTCACGGCGCCCCATTTCCCGTTGCATGCGCCGGAAGCTGACATCTCGAAGTATCGCGACACCTACGGCAAAGGCTGGAACGCCATCGCCGAGGCCCGTTACGCCCGACTGAAAAAAATGGGCATGGTCACGCACGCGCTCCCGGCGATGGAGCGAGAAGTCGGCCCGCCGTATGCGTTTCCCGACGACATCGTGAAGCTCGGCCCCGACGAGGTGAACCGCCCCGTGCCGTGGAGCGAACTCACCGGTTCGCAGCAGATGTTTCAGGCGGCGAAGATGGCCATCCACGCCGCGATGGTGGACCGCATGGACCAGGAGATCGGCCGCGTGATCGCGCAGCTCAAAGCCATGGGCGCCTACGAAAACACGCTGATCCTCTTCGCCTCCGATAACGGCGCGAGCGCCGAGATGATGGTGCGCGGCGATGGTCACGACGTGACGGCGCCGATGGGCTCGGCGAAATCCTTCCTGTGTATCGGCCCCGGCTGGTCGAGTGCGGCCAACACGCCGTTCCGCCGCCACAAGACGTGGGTGCACGAAGGCGGCATCGCGACGCCGTTGATCGCGCACTGGCCCGCCGGCATCGCGGCGCGCGGCGAACTCCGCCGCAGCCCGATGCACTTGATTGATGTCGTGCCGACCGTGCTGGAACTCACGGGAGCGAAGATCCCCGCGGAGATCCGCGGCTTCCCCGTGCCGACCGCGCCCGGCGTGAGTTTCGCAGCATCGCTCAAAAAAGACGTGCCCGTCGCGCACGATTACCTCTGGTGGGAGCACGAAGGAAATCGCGCGATCCGTGTTGGCGATTGGAAACTCGTCGCGCTGGCGAAGGGCGAGTGGGAACTCTACGACCTCGCCCGCGACCGCGGCGAAGCGCAGAACCTCGCGGAGAAAAATCCCGAGAAAGTGCGCGAACTCGCCAAGCTGTGGACCGACCACTTCGACCTCACGGTGAAGCTCGCCCTGTCCGCGCCCCCGCACGATGTGCCGTCGGCCGCGGCGAAAAAAGCGAAGCGCGCGAAGTAAGCGGGCGCCCTCCGGCCGGCTTGACGCCTCGGCTGCGTTTCAGCCGGTCTCGCCGCGTGGAAATGCCCGTTCCCACGCTCGGCGCCGCGAGGCGAAACGCGCACGGAAGAAGTGCACGGAAGAAGTGACTTTGCCGCAGACCGCCCTTTGTTATCCACCGTTGTCCCCTTCCTATCTGCCCCTGTTTTCGCCCCTCTCATGAATCTACCGAGAATTCTTGCTGGTTCCGTGCAGTTTGCTGCGAGCATCGCTGCGGTGTGCGCCGCGCCCTTGGTCTTCGCCGTCGACTACAGCCGCGACATCAAACCGATCCTCTCCGAACACTGTTTCTCGTGCCACGGTTTCGATGAAAAGGGGCGCAAGGGAAAGCTCCGTCTCGATGTCGCGGAGTCCGCCTACGCCGAGCGCAACGGTTTCGTCCGCATCAAGCCCGGCGATCCGGCCAACAGCGATGTCTGGACGCGCATCATCAGCACCGACGAAGAGGAGATGATGCCGCCGCCCAAAGAGCACGCGCGCCTCACCGCCGAGCAGAAAGAGAAAATCAAGACGTGGATTACCGAGGGCGCGAAGTATTCGGAGCACTGGTCGTTTGTGCCGCCGAAGAAAGCGTCGTTGCCGCCGAAGGGGACGCATCCCGTCGACGCTTTCGTCCGTGCGCGGCTGGCCCAGGAAAAAATTCGCCCCGCGCCCGAGGCGGACCGCCGCACACTCATCCGCCGGCTCGCGTTCGATCTCACGGGCCTGCCGCCGTCGGGCGCCGAGGTGGAGGCCTTTGCGAATGACCGCGAACCGCAAGCTTACGACCGACTCGTCACGCGCCTGCTCGCGAGTCCGCACTTTGGCGAGCGCATGGCGCTCGATTGGCTCGACGCCGCGCGTTATGCGGACACGAACGGGTTCTCCATCGACGGCGGTCGGCACATGTGGCTCTGGCGCGACTGGGTGATCCAAGCCTTCAACGACAACAAGCCCTATGACCGCTTCCTCGTGGAGCAACTCGCCGGCGATCTGTTGCCCGGCCGCACCGACGCCGACCTGATCGCGTCCGGTTTCCAGCGCAACAACATGGTGACCCACGAGGGCGGCACGATCCCCGACGAGAATCTCACCAACTACAACGCCGACCGCGTTAAGACGCTCGGCGAGGCGATGCTTGGCCTCACGCTCGGCTGCGCGCAGTGCCATGACCACAAGTTCGACCCGATCACGCAGAAGGACTACTTCCGCACCTACGCGTATTTCAATTCGCTCGGCGACAAAGGACTCGACGGCAACGCCGGCGTGAATCCCGGCCCCAGTGTGAAAGCGCGCACCATTTTGAAAACCGGTGAGGAGCCGGCCCTCCGCGGCGAGATTGCCGCGCTGGAGGCGAAGCTCGCGCAACGTGACGATGCCAAGCTCGCCGCCTGGGAGCAGCGCGAACAGGCGCGCCTCGCCGCGCGCGGACGCGACCTGCGCGTGATCCCGCTGAAGGCCGCGAAAATTTCGACGCCGAACCGCGGCGCCGGCTTCGATGTCACGCCCGAAGGCCGCGTGCGCCTACGGAATCCCGGCGACCTCGGCGCCTTCGATATTCTCGCGACGCTGCCGAAAGACGCAGGGCCGATCACGGGATTGCGTTTTGTGATGCATCCCGTCGAAGACGCGGCGCTCGGCGGTTGGGGCTTTGGCCCTTCACGCGGCACGCCCGCGCGTGCTCCCGCGACCAAGAACGCCAAGAAAATGGCGCCTCCGCCCGAGCCCACCCAGAAGGGCTCGTTCAAACTCACCGCTGTCGCCGTTTCGGTCGATGCGGTGCCGGGCGATCAGGTCAATCTGCACAAGCTGGAAAAAATCTCCCGCGTGACGGCCAACTCGTGGGAGCCCGAGAATCCCGCCGTGGGCGTGCTCGACCCGCGCAACGACTCCGGCTGGTCGCCCGATCTCGCGACCCAGGGCCCGGTGCACCTCACCGCCGCGCTGGCGCGTCCGCTCGATCCTGTCGCCACGCCGCATCTCACGGTGCAGTTGAACTTCGGCGGCGGCAAAGCCTACATCGCCGGCCTTATCGAAGTATGCGCGATCACGGGCACCGACGACGGCACGGACTTGCCGGCCGATATCGTGGCGCTGCTGAAAACGCCCGCGCCGCAGCGCACGCCCGAGCAGACCGCGCACCTGTGGGCGCACTGCGCGGCACACGCGCCGGAGCTGCAAATGGAGCGCGTGGCCCTCGCCAATCTGCGCGAGCGCCTCGCTGTGCTGACCGAGCAATTCACGACGATGGTCATGGCGGTGGCCGACAAACCGCGCGACACGTTCATCCTCAACCGCGGCGATTACGCGCAGCCCGGCGAGAAGGTAACGGCGGGCACGCCCACGACGCTGCCGCCGCCGCCGGCCGACGCTCCGGCCAATCGCCTCGGCCTCGCGCAATGGATTGTGATGAAAGAGAACCCGCTGACGGCCCGCGTCGCGGTGAACCGCTTGTGGAAAAACTTCTTCGGCTCCGGCATCGTCGCGACGATGGCCGACTTCGGTTCGCAGGGCGAATGGCCGAGCCATCCCGAGTTGCTCGACTGGCTCGCGGTGGAATTCGTAGAACGCGGCTGGGACGTGAAACACCTCGTGCGCCTCATCGTGACGAGCGCGACTTACCGGCAGTCGTCGTCGGCGACGGCGGACCTCTTGGAACGCGACCCGCAAAACCGCCTGCTCGCGCGCGGCCCCCGGTTCCGTCTGCCCGCCGAACTCGTGCGCGACCACGCCCTCGCGGTCAGCGGCCTGCTCGTGCCGCGCATCGGCGGCCCGAGTGTAAATCCCTACACGCCCGGCGACCTCTGGCGCGAAGTCAGCCACTACGGCAGCTCGCCCGCGACCGCGCAGACCTTTGTGCAGGATCACGGCGAAAAACTCTACCGACGCTCGCTCTACACCTACTGGAAACGCACGGCCCCGCCGCCCAACATGGTTGCGTTCGACGCGCCCAATCGCGAGGTCTGCACCGTCGCGCGCGGTAATACCACGACGCCCTTGCAAGCGCTCGTCACGCTCAACGACCCGCAATTCGTGGAAGCCTCGCGGGCCTTTGCCGAGCGGGTGCTGGCGAGAATAGGCGACGACGCGACGCGTTTGCGCTGGGCGTTTTCCGAGTGTGTTTCGCGTCAGCCAAAGGAGATTGAACTCTCGGTGATCGGCGCCGCGCTCAACCGCGAGCGGACGCGCTACGGGAAAAACGAGGCGGGCGCCCGCGCCTTGCTCGCCACCGGTGAATCCCCGCGCAACGCCGCGCTTCCCGCCGCCGAACACGCCGCGTGGACGCTCGTCGCGGCCACGTTGCTCAACCTCAGCGAAACCATCACGCGGAACTGAGACCATGAAAGAGGGAGAGAAAGAGAGCGGGGGAGAGGGGGAAAAGAAGCGCCGACGGCGGATGGTGCGTCGGCACACTGACTTGGAAGTCTATCGGCGGTCGTTTGCGGCCGCGATGCAGCTTTTCGAGTTCAGCCGGAAGTTTCCGGCCGAGGAGCGCTATTCGCTCACCGATCAATGTCGGCGTTCCTCTCGTTCCGTGAGTGCCAACGTATCCGAGGCATGGCGCAAGCGCCGCTATCCCGCGGCGTTCATAGCCAAGCTTACGGACGCCGAGGGTGAAGCGGCCGAGACGCAAACGTGGATCCAGTTTGCCGTGAGCTGTGGCTACCTTGAGGCCGAGGCTGGTCGGCCGCTATATTCCGAATACGACGAAATCATTGCGATGATCGTTCACATGATCACCCACCCGGACGACTGGACGCTTTAGCCTGTTCTCCCCCTCTCTCTTTCCCTCCTTCTCTCCCTCTTCAGCCGCAATGCACCCCACACCTCCTCTCGCCGACTATCTCCGGCATCTCACGCGCCGCACGTTCATCGGCCAAGCCGCCCGCGGTATTGGCGGTGTCGCGCTCGGCTCGCTGCTTTCGTCGAGCCTCGCCCACGCCGTCGGCGCCAAGGGCAAGGGACAACCGGGCCTGCCGCATTTCGCGCCCAAGGCGAAACGCGTGCTGTGTTTGTTTCAGAGCGGCGGCCTCTCGCACGTCGATCTCTTCGACCAGAAGCCGATGCTCCAGAAATACGCGGGGCTCGAAATCCCCGCTTCAGTGAAGGGCACGCAGCGTCTCACGGGCATGACGAGCGGCCAGAGCGCGTATCCCGTCGTGCCGCCGTTGAAGCCGGGCAAACTTTGCGGCAAACACGGCACGTGGATCAGTGATCTGTTGCCCAATATCCAGACGATCGCCGACGACATCTGCATCATCAAGAGTCTGCACACCGAGGCGATCAACCACGACCCCGCGATCACCTACATGAACACGGGCAACCAGCAGCCCGGTTACGCGAGCATGGGCGCATGGGCCAGCTACGGACTCGGCACGGAAAACGCCAATCTCCCGGCCTTCATCGCGATGGTCTCGCAAGGCACGGGCAAGAATCCCGGCCAACCCATTTTCTCGCGCCTGTGGGGCAGCGGTTTCTTGCCAGCTTCTCACCAGGGCGTGGGTCTGCGGCCGGGCGCGAACCCCGTGCTCTATTTGAACAATCCGCCGGGCGTGGACCGCGAGCAGCGGCGCGCGCAGCTCGACGATCTCGCGAAGCTGAACCATCAGCGCGCCGATGAACTCGGTGATCCCGAGACGATCGCCCGCATCGACGCCTACGAGATGGCGTTTCGCATGCAGACGTCGGTCCCGGAGTTGACTGATATTTCCAAAGAGTCCGCGGCGACGCTCGATGCCTACGGACCCGAAGTGCGCAAGCCCGGCAGCTACGCCGCGAACTGCCTGCTCGCGCGCCGGCTGCTCGAACGCGATGTGCGCTTCGTGCAGCTCTTTCACCGCGGCTGGGATCAACACATCGCCATCGCGCGCCAGCTCCCGAACCAATGCGGTGATATCGACCAGCCCACGGCGGCGCTGATCAAAGACCTGAAGGCGCGCGGGCTCCTCGAAGACACACTCGTAGTGTTCGCCACGGAGTTTGGGCGCACCGTTTTCAGTCAGGGCAAGCTCGGCGATCCCGCGATGGGTCGCGACCACCACGGCCGTGCGTTCACCGTGTGGCTCGCCGGCGGCGGTGTTAAAGGCGGCATCGAATACGGCGCGACCGACGATTTCTGCTACAACATCACGGAAAACCCGGTCCACCTGCGCGACCTGCACGCGACGATTCTGCACTGCCTCGGCATCGACCACACCCGCTTCTCGCACAAATTCCGCGGGTTGAACGTGCGTTTGACCGGCGTCGAAGAGGCGCATGTCGTCAAAGCGATCCTCGCGTAACCCATCCTTCGATCCTCCGCTCTTTTCCTTTTTCGTCCCGTCGCGTCATTCGCTCCATCCCCATGCACTTTCCGTTTGTGACTTCTGGCTCCTCGCCGCTTTCGGTCGATCGCTTGCTCCGTGGTCAGCAGCCCCAACGGGGCGACAGTCGAAAGCCCAGGGCAACGCCCTGGGTATCAGGGCGGGGAAATTTCTTCGCCCTGAAGGGGCGAGACCAGCAGATCGTTCCGCCCCTGCAGGGCTTGAAGATTGGCGCGACGTTCCCAGGGCGTTGCCCTGGGCTTTCGAATTTTCGCCCCGTTGGGGCTCTTGGCAGCTACCTCGGTTCAGTGCTCGCCACCTGCTTCACTTCGCTGAAAACAGCGAGAGCTCTCCTTGCTACCGTGGCCGCGGCGGCGCCTGCGCTGCTCCCCGCGGCCGAGCTCGATCTGCCGGCCAAGGTGGAGTTCAACCGCGACATCCGCCCTATCATGTCGGACACGTGCTTTCACTGCCACGGGTTCGATGCCAAGAGCCGCGAGGCCGGCCTGCGCCTCGATCTGCGCGAGGAGGCGTTGAAGAAAACGAAGCACGACAATTTCCCCATCGTGCCCGGCGACGCGAAGGCCAGTGAGATCATCGCGCGCATTTTCGACACCGACGAGCCGATGCCGCCGGAGAAAGCCCACAAGCCGCTCACGCCGCGCCAAAAAGCGCTCATGAAACGCTGGGTGGAGCAGGGCGCCGTCTACGAGCCGCACTGGGCCTACGCGCCGCTTAACCGACCGCCATTGCCGGCGGTCGCGAAGAAGGGAAATCCGATCGATGCCTTCGTCGAAGCGAAGCTCGCCGAGAAGAAACTCACGTTCTCACCCGAGGCGCCGACACCGCGTCTGCTGCGCCGACTCTCGCTCGACCTCACGGGATTGCCGCCGACGCCGGAAGAGTTGGCGGCGGGCTCGCGGAGTTTTTTCGGCAACGCCTACGCCAAGCAAGTCGAGCGCCTGCTCGCCTCCTCGCACTACGGCGAGCGCATGGCCGTGTGGTGGCTGGATGTGGCGCGGTTTGCCGACACCGTGGGTTTTCACGGCGACCAGAACCAGCGTATCTTCCCGTATCGCGACTACGTGATCAACGCGTTCAACACGAACAAGCGCTTCGACCAGTTCACCCTCGAGCAACTTGCCGGCGATCTGCTGCCGAATCCGACCCCCGAGCAGCTCGTTGCGACCGGCTACAACCGGCTGAACATGATGACGCGCGAGGGCGGTGCGCAGCCAAAGGAGTATCTCGCCAAATATGGCGCCGAGCGCGTGCGGTCGGTCTCCGCGGCGTGGTTCGGCAGCACGTTCGGCTGCGCCGAGTGCCACGACCATAAATTCGACCCGATCAAGACCCGCGATTTCTACGAGCTCCAGTCGTTCTTCGCCGATGTGAAGCAGTGGGGCGTGTATTCGGACTACACGTATACGCGGAATCCCGAACTCGCCGGCTTTAACAACGAATACCCGTTCCCGCCCGAGATTCAGGTGCCCAGCCCGTATCTCGCGGTGCGGCGTGATCGGGCGGAGGCCGAGCTCCGCGCCCATGTGGTAGCCGCCCGCGCACACGCCGCCGATCCCACCGCCGCGACGCGCTTCGCTGCGTGGCAGGAATCCGCGCGTGCCTACCTCGCTCGCGTGCCCGCCGGTTGGGAGCAGCCGGCTCCGGTCGCCACGCTCCACCGCGCCAACAAACCGGTCGCCGGCCGCGGTGCCGTGGTCACGCCCGAGGGCACCGTGCGCACCGAAAAAGCCCTCGCCCGCGGCGAGACCTTGCGCGTGACGCTGAAGCCGGAGCCGGGTCCGCTGGCCGCGCTGCGTGTTGAAGCGTTTCCGCCGGCCGAGGCGCCCGATCCGGAGACTCTCAGTCGCGCCCGCGCCGCTGCCGCGATCACGGTGGCCGTCGCTGTGCGCAATGCCGCCGGGAAAGAACGCAAAGTGACCTTCGCGTTTGCCGACGCCAACGCGAAGGCCGCGCGTTATCGCGACGGTGCGGAACTCCATGGCATCGTCGCCGGCTGGAAATTGCCCGCACCCCTTCCGGCCGAGCCGCTCGTCGGCGTCTGGCTCTTCGACGGCCCGGTGACGCTCGCGGCCGGTGAAACTCTCGAAATCACCGTGACCGGCGAAAGCACGGTGCCGATGCGGTTTTCGGCGAGTCCCTTCGGAGCGACGCGTCCGCTGGAGGTCGCGCCCGCCGCGCTCACCGCCGCGCTGACCGTGAAGAAGCCCGGCGCGGCCCAACACGATTTACTCGTCGATACGTGGCTCCTGAGCACGGCCGATGATCGCGCCGGGTTTGATCGTTTTCAGAAACTCGCCGGCGCGCTGCGCGAGTTGCGCGATGGCCGGGCGTGGTCGCTCATCACGCAGGCCGTCGCGGAGCCGCTCCCCGTGCGCGTGCTGCCGCGCGGCAATTGGCAGGATGAAACCGGCCCCGTCGTGTTGCCGGCGACGCCGTCGTTTCTCCCGGCGCGGCTAGCGAGCACGCCCGAGCATCGCCTCACGCGCCTCGACCTCGCGAAGTGGATCGTCTCGAAGGAAAATCCGATCACGGCCCGCGCCGTGATGAACCGCCTCTGGCAACAGTTCTTCGGCGTCGGCCTGAGCGCGGCCGTGGACGACCTTGGCTCGCAGGGCGAATTGCCCTCGCACCCGGAATTGCTCGAGTGGCTCGCGTGCGAGTTTCGCGACAGCGGTTGGGACGTGAAGCACATGGTCCGCCTCATCGTCACGAGCCGCACGTATCGCCAGAGCAGCAATCTGCGGCCCGAACTCAAAGACCTCGATCCGGCGAACCGCCTCCTCGCGTCGCAAAATCCCCGCCGCCTCGAAGCCGAGTTTGTGCGCGACAACGCGCTCTTCGTCGCCGGTGCGCTCAACCTCGCGGACATCGGCGGGCCGAGCGTGAAACCCTACCAGCCCGACGGCTACTACGACGCGCTCCAGTTTCCCGACCGCAAATACGTCGCCAGCACCGGCGCCGAACAATGGCGGCGCGGCGTCTACATGCATTGGCAGCGCACGTTCTTGCACCCGATGCTCGCCAACTTCGACGCACCGTCGCGGGACGAGTGCGCGGCGCTCCGCACGGTGAGCAACACCCCGCAGCAGGCGCTCACGCTCCTGAACGATCCCACCTTCGTCGAAGCCGCGCGGCTCTTCGCGGCCCGCCTGCTCGGCGATGCGCGCGCGACCGGTGACGACCAGCGTATCCGCCGCGCCTACCAGCTCGCCCTGGCGCGCGACCCGAAACCCGCCGAGACCGCTTCGCTGCTAAAATTCCTCGCCGCGCAACGCGACACCTACCGCGCCGCGCCCGCCGATGCGGAAAAGCTGCTGAAAATCGGCCTCGCGCCGACGCCGCCCGCGAAGAATACCCCCGATCCCGTGGAGCTCGCAGCGTGGACGAATCTCGCCCGCGTTTTGCTCAACGCCCACGAAACCATCACGCGTTACTGACCGCCCGCTGCCATGAAAACCTTCGATCCCACAGCCCACGCGTTGAGCATCAACCGCCGCTCGTTTCTCACCCAGAGCGCCTATGGCCTCGGCGGCCTCGCGCTCGCGATGCTGCAAAATAAATCCCTCGCGGCGTCGCTCGCCGGTCCGGCCGGCGCGGCGCGTCCCGCCCATTGGAACGGCGCGCTGCAGGCCGCGCATCTGCCCGTGAAGGCGAAGCGCGTGATCTTCCTCTGCATGGCGGGCGGACCCTCGCAGTTTGAGACCTTCGACTGGAAGCCGCTGTTGAAGGATCTCCACGACAAACCGTTTCCCGAGTCGTTCACCAAAGGGCAGCAGCTCGCGCAGTTGCAGGGGTCCGTGTTGAAGGCGCGCGGATCGTTCACGTCGTTTCAAAAACACGGGAAGGCCGGTATCGAGATCAGCGATTTGTTTCCGCACATCGCGAGCGTGGCCGACGAACTGTGCGTGATCCGCTCGATGCAGACGGAGCAGATCAACCACGACACCGCGCACGCGTTCATGAACACCGGCTCGATCATCAAGGGCCGGCCCAGCATGGGCTCGTGGCTCACCTATGGTCTCGGCGCGGAGACGCAGAATCTCCCGGGTTTCGTCGTGCTCACCTCCGAGGGCAAATTCGGCCAGCAGCCGATCTCGGCGCGCCAGTGGAGCAGTGGCGTGTTGCCGAGCCGTTTTCAGGGCATTCAGTTTCAGTCCCGCGGCGATGCGGTGCACTACATCGGCAATCCCGAAGGCGTGTGCCAGAGCACGCAGCGCCAAGTCGTCGACGAGATTGCGCGCCTCAACGGCTTCCTCGGCGAAGAGCAGCACGATCCCGAGATCGCCACGCGCATCGCCCAATACGAACTCGCGTTCAAAATGCAGGCGAGCGTGCCCGACCTCGTGGATTTCAAGAACGAGCCGAAGGAGATGCTCGACCTCTATGGCGTGAAAGAGGCGGGCGACGGCAGCTACGCCTCCAATTGTCTGCTCGCGCGGCGCCTCGCCGAGCGCGGCGTGCGCATGATCCAACTCTACCACCGCGCGTGGGATCACCACGGGCAGTTGGAGGAAGGTATGAAGTCCGGCGCGATGGCGGTCGATAAGGCGACGGCGGCGCTCATCAAAGATTTGAAACAACGCGGCATGTTGGACGACACGCTGATTCTCTGGGGCGGCGAATTTGGCCGCACGCCGATGGGGCAGGGCACCGGGCGCGATCACCACATTTTGTCGTTCAGTGTGTTCATGGCCGGCGGCGGCGTGAAAGCGGGCACGACCTACGGCGCGACCGACGAACTCGGCTACCGCGCCGTGCAGGACGTCGTGAGCGTGCACGACCTCCACGCGACGATCCTCGCCCTGCTCGGCGTGGATCACCACCGGCTTTCGACGAAATTCCAAGGCCTCGACGTGCGCCTCACCGGCATCGCGGGTGAGGTGATTTCCGGCGTGATGGCGTAGCGCCGAGTGAGGGGTGTCTGCGCTCTCAAGGTGGGCGGGCACGTCCCTGTGCCCGCATGAGCGAGCACTGCGGATTGCAGGTTTTTCGGGAAACCCGCGAGCGCGCCGGATCACTCTCCGGCCAGCGCGGCAGTATGGTCTCGCTATGGGTGGCGGGTAATTTTTCACTGCGGCGGTGCTTCCGGCCACGCAACTCCTCCCCTCGTTGTCCGAATCCGCCAAAGCCGTCTTCCTTAGCTACGCGTCCCAAGACGTGGAAGCCGCGAAGCGCGTCCGCGATGCGCTGCAAGGCGCGGGCGTCGAAGTGTGGTTCGATCAGAGCGAACTCGTGGGCGGCGATGCGTGGGACCGGAAGATCCGGAACCAGATCAACGAGTGCGCGCTGTTCATCTCCGTCATTTCCGCGAACACGCAGGTGCGCCTCGAGGGGTATTTCCGGATCGAGTGGAAGCTCGCGGCCGAGCGCACGCATGCGATGGCCGCGGCGCGGCCTTTTCTGATTCCGGTCGTCATCGACGCCACTCGTGACGCTGAGGCCCATGTGCCCACCGAGTTCAAGGGCGTGCAGTGGACGCGCCTGCCGCAGGGAGCGACGCCGGAGGCGTTCGTGCAGCGCATCCAAGCGCTGCTGCTGTCGGGGCTCGTGAGCGGAGCGGTTACCCAGCCGACGAACATAGCCGGATTGGCCGAACAAAAGGCGGGCGACCGGATCGGCCCCTACAAGCTGGTCCAGAAACTCGGCGAGGGCGGCTGCGGCATCGTGTGGATGGCCGAGCAGCAGCACCCGGTGCGGCGCCGGGTCGCGGTGAAGATCATCAAGCTCGGGATGGACACGAAGGAGGTCATCGCGCGCTTCGAGACGGAGCGCCAGGTCCTCGCGCTGATGGACCATCCCAACGTCGCCAAGGTCCTCGATGCCGGGACCACCGATATGGGCCGGCCCTACTTCGTGATGGAGCTGGTGCAGGGCGTGCCGATCACGACCTTTTGCGACCAGAAGAAACTGTCCACAGAGGCGCGGTTGGAACTCTTCGCGCAGGTCTGCTCAGCGGTGCAGCACGCGCACCAAAAGGGCATCATCCACCGCGATCTCAAACCCTCGAACATCCTCGTCGCCCTGCATGACGACGCGCCGGTGCCCAAGGTCATCGACTTCGGCATCGCGAAAGCCACCGGGGGCCGGCTCACCGACCAGACATATTTTACCGTGGTCGATCAAGTCATCGGCACGCCGGCCTACATGAGCCCGGAGCAGGCGCAGTTGAGCGCCGTCGATATCGATACGCGCTCCGACATTTATTCGCTCGGCGTGGTGCTCTACGAGTTGCTCACCGGTCGGACGCCGTTCGATACCGCGGAGCTGCACAAGGTGGGGCTCGACGAAATCCGGCGGCACATCCGCGAGGTGGACCCGCCGAAGCCCTCCACGCGGCTGGGCACGCTGCCGGGCGCGGCGCTCGATACGGCGGCGCTCCAGCGCCAGAGCAGCCCGCCCAAACTGGTTTCCGGTCTGAAGGGCGACCTCGACTGGATCGTTATGCGCTGCCTCGAAAAGGATCGTGCGCGCCGCTACGATACGGCCAACAACCTTGCGGACGATATCCGCCGGCATCTCGCGAGCGAGCCGGTCTCGGCGAGCCCGCCCAGCACCGGCTACCGGTTGCAAAAATGGGTCCGCCGCAACCGGCTCGCCTTCGCCGCCGCCGCGCTCGTGTCGCTCACGCTCGTGCTGGGCGCCGCCGTGAGCACGTGGCAGGCGGTGCGGGCCGGCAAAGCGGAGCGGCAGGCGATCGCCGACCGTGATGTCGCCACGGCCTCGCGAAACGCCGAGAAGGTGGCGCGCGAGCAGGCGCTCGTCGCCGAGAAACAGGCCCGGGACGAAGCGGCCATCAGCAAGGCGGCGAGTGAACGGGCCGGCCGGGCGGAGCGGCAGGCGATCGCCGACCGTGATGCCGCCACGGCCTCTCGCAACGCCGAGAAGTTGGCGCGCGAGCAGGCGCTTACCGCCGAGAAAGTGGCCCGGGACGAGGCGAGCATCAGCAAGGCGGTGAGTGACTTTTTGCAGAACGATCTGCTCCGCCAGGCCGACAGCCGCATGCAGGGCGAGGCGACGACCACGGCGAACCCCGATCTCAAGGTGCGGGAGGCGCTGGACCGCGCCGCAGAGAAAGTCGGCACCCGCTTCAAGGATCAGCCGCTCACCGAGGCGGCCGTGCGCGACGTGATCGGCTCGACCTATCGCGGCGTCGGCGATGCGGCCAAAGCCGTGCTGCACCTCGAACGCGCGCTGGAACTGCGCCAACCCCTGCTCGGGCCGGAGCATCCCGACACGCTCACGTCGATGCAAAATCTGGCCATCGCCTATCACGGCCAAGGCAAATATGTCGCCGCCGCCGCGCTCTCTGCTCAGACGCTGGAGATTCGGAAGCGTGTGCTCGGCGCGGAGCATGCCGACACGCTCATTTCGATGAACCGCCTGGCCAACACGTATCATCGGCAAGGCAAGACTGCCGAGGCTGCGGCGCTCCACGTCCAGACCTTGGATATTCGGAAGCGGGTGCTCGGCGCAGAGCATCACGACACGCTCACGTCCACGGGCAATCTGGCCAACGTCTATCTCGCGCAGGGCAAATATGCCGAGGCCGCGACGCTTTATGCCCAGACGTGGGAGATGGGAAAGCGTGTGCTCAGCGCTGAGCATCCCGACACAGTCCTGTGGATGGATAATTTGGCCGGCGCGTATGGCGCCCAAGGTAAGACTGCCGAGGCTGCAGCGCTCAAAGCCCAGACCCTCGAGATTCGAAAGCGTGTCCTCGGCGCGGAACACCCCGACACGCTTAGTTCGATGGCTGGTCTGGCCGGCGCGTATTTCGCCCAAGGCATGCAGGCTGAGGCGGCGGCGCTCTTCACCGAGACGCTGAAGATTCAAAAGCGCGTGCTCGGCGCGGAACATCCCAAGACGCTCTTTTCGATGGGTGGTCTGGGGGCGGTGTATCGCGCTCAACGCAAGCATACCGAGGCCGCGGCGCTCCTTGCCGAGACGTGGGAGCTTTCGAAGCGTGTGTTCGGCACGGAAGATCCCTTCACGCTCGCGTTGATGGGCGAACTGGCCGGCGTGTATTTTGCCCAAGGCAAGCACGTCGAGGCTGCGGCGCTCAAAGCCCAGACCTTGGAGATTCGGAAGCGTGTGGGCGGCGCAGAGCATCCCGACACGCCAAGTCGATGAACACACTGGCCCTCACAGGTGAGTTCGCGGGCGACTGGACCCAAGCGGAACCGGCCTACCGGGAATTACTGTCCGCGAGCCTGCGGAAATACGGGGCTAACGCTACCTCCGCCGCCAACGCTCGGGCGGCGCTCGGAAAAAACCTGATCGCCCGGCATAAATTCACCGACGCGGAACCCGTGCTGCGCGAGGCACTGGCCGTTTTCGAAAAAAAGCTGGGCCGCGACTCGCGGACCTTTAATGCCCGCAGCCTGCTCGGCGGTGCGCTGGCCGGGCAGAAGAAGTTCGTCGAGGCCGAACCGCTGCTCGTGTCGGCTTACGAGGGCCTGATGCAACACAAGGCGAGGACCCCGGCGAAGGGCGATGTGCGCGTCCAAGAAGGCGCCGAACGTCTCGTGCAGCTCTATACGGCCTGGGGCCAGCCCGCGAAAGCCGCCGGTTGGCAGCAGAAGCTCGACGCGTTCAACGCCAGCGCCGCGCCGCCGGCTGCAGGAAAGTAACCTGACCGGCCCCGCCGCGAAGATCGCGGTGAATCCCGTCCACTCAGCATCACGAAGATTTGCGAATGCGGGCACCGGGACGTGGCCGCCCACCCGCAGGATATTCCTGACGGCCGCGACAGCGGTTTGCGCAAGATTGGCGCGGGGTGGTGCCGCGCTTTGTCGCAGTGTGGCGCGGTGCGCGCCTGCATCGGAAATTTCCACGAAGGGAAACACCCCATTGGCGGGCTGGCCCGGCTCATGCGATGGTAAATCATCATGGATCTCGCCAAACTCACCCAGATGTCGCGTCAGGCTGTCACCGACGCGCAAGCGATCGCCCGCCGCCTCAATCACAACGAGGTGGACACGTGGCATCTGCTCTCCGCGCTCGCCGCCCAAGAAAACGGCATCGTGCCCGGTCTGCTCGAAAAAATGTCGATCACGCCGGCCGCCGTGCAACTCGCGGTCGAGCGGGAGTTGGAGCGCATTCCCAAAGTCACGGGCTCGGTCGACACCTCCAAAGTCTACGTCACGCAGGCGGTGAACGACGTGCTCACGCGCGGCGAAGAGGAGGCGAAATCGCTCAAGGATGATTTTATCTCGGTGGAGCATTTGCTGCTCGGCTTGCTGGATGTCGCGAAGCCCGAGGCGCTCAAGAAACTCTTCAAGAGCTTCGGTCTCGACCGCGCCAAAGTGCTCACCGTGTTGAAGGACATGCGCGGTGCGCAGCGCGTGACGACCGACAACCCCGAGGCGACTTACGCCGCGCTGGAGAAATACGGCATCGACCTCGTCGCCCAGGCGCGGAAGGGCAAAATGGACCCCGTGATCGGGCGCGACGAAGAGATCCGTCGCACCATCCGCATCCTCTCGCGCAAAACGAAGAACAACCCCGTCCTCATCGGCGAACCGGGTGTCGGCAAGACCGCCATCGTCGAGGGCCTCGCGCAGCGCATCCTGCGCGGCGACGTGCCCGAGGGGTTGAAGGACAAAACCATTTTCTCACTCGATATGGGCGCGCTCGTCGCCGGTGCGAAATACCGCGGCGAATTCGAGGAACGCCTCAAAGCCGTGCTCAACGAGGTGAAACAGGCCGACGGGCGCATCATCCTCTTCATCGACGAACTCCACACGATCGTGGGCGCCGGCAAGACCGAGGGCGCGATGGACGCGGGCAATTTGCTCAAGCCCATGCTCGCGCGCGGCGAGTTACACTGCATCGGCGCGACGACGCTCGATGAGTATCGCAAGCACATCGAAAAGGATGCCGCGCTGGAGCGACGCTTCCAGCCGGTCGTGGTCGACCAACCGAGTGTGGAAGACGCGTTGTCGATTCTCCGCGGCATCAAGGAGCGCTTCGAACTGCACCACGGCGTGCGCATTCAGGACAACGCGCTCGTGAGCGCCGTGACGCTGTCCAACCGCTACATCACCGACCGCTTTTTACCCGACAAGGCCATCGATCTCATGGACGAAGCCTGTGCGATGATTCGCACCGAGATGGATTCGATGCCGCAGGAACTCGACGAACTCACCCGCAAGGTGCTGCGGCTCGAAATCGAGGAGACCGCGCTCGCGAAGGAAAAAGACGAAGCGAGCAAGCGCCGGCTCGACGTGCTGCGGAAGGAACTCGCCGAGGCCCGCGAGCAGGCGAAAGGCATCAAGCTCCACTGGGAAAAAGAAAAAGCGTCCGTGCAGAAGACGCGCAAGCTGCGCGAGGAAATCGAGGCCGCGCGACTTGAGATGGAGAAAGCCGAGCGCGCCTACGACCTGAACAAGGTGGCGGAGCTGCGCCACGGGAAGATTCCGCAGATGGAGGAGGAATTGAAGCGCCTCGAAAAGAAAGGGCGCGAGCAGACCACGCTCTTCAAAGAGGAAGTGTCCGAGGAGGAGATCGCCGAAGTCGTTTCGAAGTGGAGCGGCGTGCCCGTCACGCGGCTGGTCGAGGGCGAGAAGGACAAACTCCTGCGCCTCGAAGACGTGCTGCACCAGCGCGTGATCGGCCAGCACGAGGCGGTGACACTCGTGACCGAGGCGATCTTGCGCGCGCGCAGCGGCATCAAAGATCCGCGGCGGCCCGTGGGCAGTTTCCTGTTTCTCGGCCCGACGGGTGTCGGCAAAACCGAGCTCGCGAAGACGCTCGCCGAGACACTCTTCGACACCGAGGCGGCGATGGTGCGCATCGACATGTCGGAATACATGGAAAAATTTAGCACAGCACGGTTGATCGGTGCTCCCCCAGGATACGTGGGTTACGACGAAGGAGGGCAGTTGACCGAGGCTGTCCGGCGGAAGCCGTATGCCGTGCTCCTGTTCGATGAAATCGAGAAGGCGCATCCGGACGTGTTCAATGTCCTGTTGCAAGTCCTCGATGACGGGCGGTTGACCGACTCACAGGGCCGCACGGTCGATTTCAAAAACACAGTCATCATCATGACCTCGAATATCGGCTCGCGCTACCTGTTGGAGGGCGTGACCGGCGACTCGATCCCGGACAGCGTGCGGGAGAGCGTGATGGCGGAGTTACGCAAAGCGTTTCGCCCGGAATTCCTCAACCGCGTTGACGAGACGATTCTCTTCAAGCCGCTCACGTTGGAGGAAATCACGAGTATCTTGGACCTCCTGCTGGCCGATTTGAACAAACGGCTGGCCGACCGGCGTGTAACGGTGAAGCTCGATAGGAAAGCGAAGGAGTGGGTGGCCGAGAAGGGTTACGACCCGGTATTTGGCGCTCGTCCTTTGAAGCGTTTTCTCCAGCGAAACGTTGAGACCAAGTTGGCCCGTGGGCTGATCGCAGGTGACGTGGGTGAGGGCTCGGACATCACCTTCACCGTTCGGAACGGCGAACTTGCGCCGGTTCAAGATGCCCCGGCCATAAAGAAATGAGCGGGTGAACTGTGGGCAAGCCGGCTCAAATACGTCTTCACGGGCATCCCGCGTTTCAGGTGCGGGCACTCCGTAATTGACAAAATAGGCCCAATCAAAGTGCTTAGAGGCGCGTGTCTTTCTCCCGTCGCATCATTGCAGTTGTCCTTCTGGCCCTCTGGTTGCCGGCGACGCAGTATTGCACCCTCGTAGCGGCGGGCATTTTCGCCAATGATACCCAGGCCTCTGTGCCTGAGCAGTGCTGCGAAACGAACGACCGGTGCTCCCGCGACGCGTGTGATCTCTTTGAAAACGGTGTAACCAAACCCGTGAGCGAAGCATCCAAGGTGCTCGCGCCTGACCTTTCCGCCTGTCTGTGTTTCATCTGTTTGCAATTTGCCCAGCCGGGTGCGGTGGATGAGTCCACCTTGAGGGTGTCGGCTCCCGAGCATCCGCTCGATTGGGAGTCCAGTTGGCAGTTTGTGCGTCGAGCCGCGCCGCTGGCGCGTGCTCCCTCGCTGCTGGGTTGATCGGTCCCTGCGCGGACTGATCGACCGTCCTAATCCATTCCCATCGCGGGACGCCTTCGCGCGTCCGCTGACCGGGGAGTTTTTCCGTCCATCCACCTTTTCATGAAACCACTTTTTTCTCACCGTCATCTTTTCGTCAGTCCGGTTTGTCCGCTGATCTTATTCGGGTTGGTCACAGGCCTGTGCGCCCAACCTGCACCCGCCGAGGCCGTTCCCGCTGTCTCGCTCTCCACGCTCGTCAGCGAAATCATCGCCAAGAATCCCGAGCGTAAGTTCTACCAGGAGGAAATAACTGCCGCCAAAGCCGGAGCACGTCTTTCATCCCGCCTGAACGATCCCGAACTCTCTTTCGACATCGGAAACAAGCGCCTCAAGGACTCCACCGGTGCGCGGATCGACGACGGCGCGGTCTGGTCGGTGTCGGTCACGCAGACTTTCGAGTGGCCCGGTCGCCTGACCCTGCGCAAGGCCATCGCCAATCGGCAGGTCGAACTCGCGGAATTGGGCATCGCGCGTTTTGAAAACGCGCTGGCTACCCGCGCCCGCACTCTCGCGTTCGGACTCTATGCGGCGAACGCCAAGGCTGCTGCGATCCGCGAAGTGTCCGACCGCTTCAGCGCTCTCAAGGAAACCTTCCTCGCCCGCGATCCAGCGGGCGTCACCCCGCTCTTGGAGACACGGGTGATCGAGGCCAGCGAACTTACCCTCCAGCGCCGCGCCACCGAAGCAGAACTCACCCTTCAGGGTGCCCTTATCGAATTGAACCAGCTCCGTGGCGCGGCAGTCGATGCACCGCTCCGCGTGGCCGCTCCCTCGCTCACGTTTAACACCGTGCCGACCACGGCCGCGCTGCTCGCCGCTGCGCGTGAGAATAATTTCGACTACAAAATGCGTCGCGTGGAGTTGGAGCAGCAAGGTTTCGCGGTGAGCCTCGCCCGCAACGAACGTTACCCCGGCGTCAGCGTCAGCCCGTTTCTCTCCAAGGACAACGTCGGTGATCGCGAGACCATCGTCGGTATCGGCTTGAGCGTTCCCTTGCCTGTCACCGGCCGCTCGGGAGCGACCGTGGACGTCGCCAATGCCCGCCGTCGGCAGGCCGAAACTGCCGTGCTCATAGCGCAACGCGAACTTGAGCGCGAGGTGCTCACCGCCGCGCTGGCGTTTTCCACCAAGCTCGGCGAGACCCGGCGATGGTTGCCCGAGTCGATGCAGAAATTCCGGGAAGCCGCCGAACTCGCGGACCGCCACTACCGTCTCGGGGCGGTGCCTATTGCCACCTACGTCGAGATGCAGTCCGCCTATCTCGAAGCCGTCGAAGCTCTCCTCGACACCCAACGCGAGGCGATGGAGGCCGGCCTGCGCGTGCAACTTCTCACCGGTCTCGACTTCAACGCCGTTCAAATCTCCCAACCATGAAAACTCTCTTCGTATTTTGTCTCCTTTCCGCTCTCTCGTTCGCTCTCACCGGATGCGGTGAGTCTCACGCCAGCGTGACCGCCCCTGAGCCCGTGCATGCCGCCACCTACAAAGCGGGACACGGCTTGCAGCTCTCGAAAACGGCCCGCGCTTTTGTCGGCCTTGAAACCGGTGAAGTCGCTTCGCGCGCCTTTGCCGGTGCCGCCCCAGTCACCGCGATCCCGGCGGCCGCGCTCCTGCGCACCGTTAAAGGCGACTTCGTGTATGTGGCCAACGGCGAATGGTTTTTGCGGACCCCAGTGGTCATCGGCGCGACGGATGCGTCCCACATCGAAATCAAAGATGGCCTCTACGAAGGGGACACCATCGTCGTCAAAGGCGTGCGCGGCCTGTCGCTCGCGGAAATCCAAGCTCTCAATGGGGGCGTCGGCTGCGCCGACGGACACTGATGCTTGAATGGCTGATCGATTTTTCCCTGCGCAAGCGGGGACTCGTTGTTTGCTGCGCGTTGATCCTTGCGGGCGTCGGACTCTGGTCGGCCTCCCGTCTGGCGGTCGATGCCGTGCCCGACATCACCAACCCGCAGATTCAAATCAATACGGAGGTGGCGGCACTGGCTCCCGAGGAAATCGAATCGCTGGTAACGGTGCCGGTGGAGATAGAAATGGCGGGCCTGCCCGACATGGTGGAACTGCGGTCGCTCTCCAAGTTCGGGCTTTCGCAGATCACGATGACGTTCAAAGACGGCGTGGACATCTACCGTTTGCGACAACTCGTGACAGAGCGATTGAACCGGGCTCGCGACCGGCTGCCGAGAGACGTGACCCCGGCGCTTGCACCGATCAGCACCGGCTTGGGTGAGATCGTTTACTACACGCTACGCTACGCTCCGGGCGCACCTGGAGCGCCCACCGATCACACGGAACAACTGCGTCAGCTCCGTCTGCTTCACGACTACACCATCAAGCCGCTGCTCCGCTCCACGCAGGGCCTGGCCGAAGTAAACGCCATTGGCGGCTACGAAAAGCAAATCGTCATCGCGCCCGATCCCGCCAAACTATCGGCGGCGGGCGTGAGCTTTTCGCAGCTCGCCGAAGTGGTGCGCAACAGCACGGACAACGCGGGCGGCGGTGTTTTGGAAATGGGCGGCGAAGCCGTCGTCGTTCGCGCGGATACCCGCGCCAAAACAGCGGAAGACTTGAGCGGCCTGCCCGTGAAGTTCGCCGGCGCATCGCGACCGCTGTTGATTCGCGACTTGGCTGAAGTGTCCATCGGCTCTGCCGTGCGCACCGGTGCTTCCACCGAAGACGGCGAGGAAACAGTTACGGGGGCCGCCATCATGCTGGCGGGTGAAAACGCCCGGCTCGTCGCGCAATCGGTCGTCGCGAAGCTGAAGCAAATTCAAGAAAAACTCCCGCAAGGCATCGTGATCCGTGTCGTCTATGACCGCTCGGATTTGGTGAACGCCACCATTCACACCGTGGAGAAGAACCTGTTTGAAGGCGCAGTCCTTGTGGCGGTCATCCTGTTTGCCTTCCTGGGCAACTGGCGCGCTGCCCTCATCGTTGCTTTGGCGATTCCGCTCTCGTTTCTTTTCATGCTCACCGGCATGGTGGAGGCAAAGATCAGCGCCAATCTGATGAGCCTCGGAGCAATCGACTTTGGTCTGATTGTGGACGGGGCCATCGTGATGGTGGAAAATATCCTCCGTCACATCGCGGAGAAACAGCATCAGTTGGGGAGAAAGCTCCTGCCCGCGGAGCGGTTGGCGGAAGTGCGCCGTTCCGCCCGCGAAGTGGCCCGGCCCATGTTTTTCGGCGTGCTCATTATCACGATCGTCTATGTGCCGATCCTCGCGCTCACCGGTATCGAAGGGAAAATGTTCCGCCCGATGGCGGTGGCCGTGATGTTCGCGCTCGTGGGCGCGCTCGTGCTGGCGCTCACCCTGATGCCCGCGCTGTGCTCGTGGTTCCTGCGCGGCAACATCAGTGAAAAAGAAGGCTGGGTCGTGAGAAGCGCGAAGGCACTTTACACGCCCTTGCTGGCCGGAGCCTTGCGGCTGCGGTGGCTGGTGGTGGCGGTCGCCCTTCTCCTCTTTGCCGGCTCCGGGTGGCTGTTCACCAAGCTGGGCGCGGAGTTCATTCCGCAACTCGATGAAGGCTCGATGTCGATCCAGATGATTCGTGGCAACAGCGTTGCCTTGGGCGATTCGGTGGCGCTGCAACGCGCTTCTGAAAAACTGCTCATGGAGAAATTTCCCGAGGTGAATCACGTTTTCTCACGCATCGGCACGGCGGAGATTGCGACCGATCCGATGGGGCCAAATGTGTCGGATACTTATGTGTTCTTCGCTCCGCTGGAAAAATGGCGCGAGGTGGATGGTCGTAAGATCAAGAAGGCGGAGCTGGCTGAACTCATGCGCAGGGAACTCGTCGCGGCTGCGCCCGGTCAGACGTATCTCTTCACCCAACCGATTCAAATGCGGTTCAATGAAATTATGGCCGGCGCCCGCGCCGACCTGTCGTTGAAGATTTACGGTGACAACTACACCGAACTGGAACGCCTCGCCACCGCTGCACGCGACGTGTTGCGCGGCGTTGCGGGCGGCGGTGACGTGGAATTTGAAGCGCTCGGTCGCGTGCCCATGCTAGAAATCACGCCGAAGCGGGATGCTCTCCAACGCCTCAACCTGCACGCGGATGAAATCAACGCCGTCGTCAGCACCGCCCTCGGTGGCGAGGATGCGGGTTCGATGATCGACGGCAGCAAGCGCTACCCGGTCGTGGTGCGGCTGCCGGAAGCGGAACGCTTGAATCTGGCCGGCTTAAAGAAATTGCCCGTTCTCGGCGAAGGTGGCGTGCAGGTTCCGTTGGAACGTGTAGCGGATATCGCCGTGGCGGATCGCATCGGCACGATCAATCGCGAGGATACGCAGCGCCGCGTCGGAATTCTCATCAATGTGCGCGGTCGCGATACCGAGGGCTTCGTCCTCGAAGCGCAGGCGAAAATTCGCGAGCAGGTGAAATTTCCGGCCGGCTACTTTTTCGAGTTCGGCGGACAATTTGAAAACCTTCAGGCAGCGCGCGCGCGCCTGATGATCGTAGTGCCCGCCGCGCTCGCGCTCATCTTCGGGTTGATCTACGCGAGCTTCGGCAGTGCGCGTCAGGCGTTGTTGATTTTCCTCTGCGTGCCGCTCGCCGCCACCGGCGGCGTCATTGCGCTATGGCTGCGCGGGATGCCGTTTACCATTTCCGCCGGCGTGGGGTTCATTGCGCTTTCCGGCATCGCCGTGCTCAACGGCATCATGCTGATAAGCTTCATCAATCAGCTCCGTGCGGAAGGCAGCGACGTGCGCAAAGCCGTGATCGAAGGAACACTGACACGCCTTCGGCCCAAGTTGATGACGGCACTTGTGGCCTCACTCGGCTTCGTGCCGATGGCAATTTCCACCGGGGCCGGTGCGGAAGTGCAGCGGCCGCTCGCCACCGTCGTCATCGGTGGCGTCATCACTTCTACATTCCTGACGCTCATCCTTCTCCCCGTGCTCTATGACTGGATGGAAACCCGTCGGTCCCGCACTGCTCGAAACGGTGCGTCTCCGCTCGAAGTCGAGCAGCCAAACCCAGCGTCGATCTGATTCAGACCGGGCCTATTTCCCGTTTGTTAACCCATAAAAACCAAATCCAATGAAACTAAAATACATCACGTTTGCAGCGGCTGCACTCTGCGCCGCCGTTGCCCTCCAAGCTGCCGAAAAGATCGTCGCCGGACCTAAAGGCGGCCGGCTCCTCGAGTCGGAGCCGAACAAGGCTGAATTCTTCGTCACCGCCGACCGCAAGGTGGAGATCACCTTCTACAATGCCGCTCTAAAGCCAGTCGATGCGGGCGCGCAGGTCGTCACCGTCACTGCCGAGCCGGGCAGCGGGAAAGTTAAACTAGATCTGGAAAAGACCGCGACCGGATTCGTCTCCAAGACGGCATTGCCTGCCGGAGAACCGTATCGCGTGGTGGTGCAGACCCGCGCCAGCGCCGATGCCAAGCCGAAGAACTTTCGCGTCGATCTGAATCTCGAAATGTGCGGCGAGTGCCAGAAAAAGGAGTATGCCTGCGTCTGCGAGGCGAAGTGATTTAATCACGCCACCACGTGTCACCTGATCGACCGTTTGCCGCATTTTGGCGGCGGTCGATCCCGTCTTATGGCCTCACCCGATCATTCCAGCGAAGCGCCCGGCAAACCGGAACACGGTTGCAACGGCAGTGCCCCAGACCCCGCCGAACAGAACGGGAATGGGAGCGACCACTGCGATTGCAATCATGGGGAGACTGATCCGCGGCTAGTCACGTGGAGCCTCGCGATTTCAGGAGTGTTGGTCGGCTCTGGCTTGCTGCTTCGCTGGTTGCAGGTTGGTCCGGCAGCTCTGTCACTCGGAATCTTTGTGACCGCGATCATCGTCGGCGGATGGATGCTGTTGCCGGGAGCATGGGCAGCCGTGCGCCAACTGCGCCCCAATATCAGCTCGCTTATGGTCATCGCTGTGGTCGGTGCGTCCGTCATCGGCGAGTGGGCCGAGGCCGCCACGGTTGTTTTCCTCTTCGGAATAGCTGAGTGGCTAGAAGGCTGGGCGGATCGCCGTGCCCGCCGGGCGACTGAAGCCTTGCTGGAACTTGCCCCAAAAATCGCGTTGGTGAAGCGCGATGGCGCGTTTCTCGAAGTGCCGGTCGATCAAGTAGCGGTCGGCGAAACTATCGCCACGAAATCCGGCATGAGCATTCCGCTCGACGGGATTGTCGCGGTCGGCGAGTCGGCGGTGAACCAGGCACCGATCACGGGAGAATCCGTGCCCGTGGACAAAAAGCCCGGCGACACAGTGTTTGCCGGCACGATCAATGGCGAAGGCTCCCTTGAAGTTCGTGTCACCAAGGCCGCTGGTGACACCACGCTGGCACGCATCATCCGCCTCGTCGCGGAAGCACAGGAGCAGAAGGCGCCGACGCAGCGTTTCGTGGATGTGTTCGCCCGCTACTACACCCCTGCCGTTACGGCGGTGGCCTTGCTGATTTTCCTCGTGCCCCCGCTTTTCATGGGCGGCGAGTGGAGCGTCTGGCTCTACCGCGCCTGCGTGCTGCTTATCATTGCCTGCCCGTGCGCATTGGTCATCTCCACGCCGGTCAGCATTGTCGCAGGCCTGACGGCGCTCGCCCGGCGCGGAGTCCTTGTGAAGGGTGGCGCACACCTTGAAACCGTTGGTCGTCTGAAAGCGCTGGCAGTGGACAAGACCGGGACCATCACGGAAGGAAAACCCAGGGTGCAAGGGGTCGAATTGGTCAACGCGCAGTCGGAAGCGGATGTGCTTCGGATCGCCGCCGCCATCGACGATCACTCGGCCCATCCGCTTGCGAAGGCGGTGGTCGCCTATGCCAAGGAGCGGAACATCACGTTCGCGCGGGCGGAAAATTACCAGAACCGCAGTGGTCGCGGTGCGGAAGGCGTAGTTGAGGGTCATCCCCATTTTGTCGGGAATCATCGGTTCGCCCACGAACTCGGGGTGTGCAACGAGGACATCGAACGCCGCCTCGCTGACATCGAGGGAAAGGGTCAGTCGGTCGTCGTGGTCGGGCATCGTCCGCACGATGGCTGCAAAGGTGAGGTGCTTGGCATCATCGCGATTGGCGATACGCTTCGCCCCCATGCCAAGACGGCGATTGCCGAGCTTCACGCGGTAGGCATCACCCAAATCGTGATGCTCAGTGGCGACAACCAGCGCGCCGCTGATTTCATCGCCCGCCAAGTCGGCATCGACGAGGCGCGGGGCGATTTGTTACCCGATGACAAGGTGGCCGCCGTGAAAGCGCTGCGCGAAAAGCATGGGGTAGTCGCGATGGTCGGTGATGGCGTGAATGACGCGCCCGCGATGGCTACGGCCAACATCGGCATCGCGATGGGGGCGGCCGGCACCGATGCCGCCATTGAAACGGCGGACATTGCGCTCATGCAGGATGATCTGGCCAAAATTGCCGAAACGGTGCGCTTGGGCCGACGCACATTGGCGGTCATTCGTTTCAACATCACCTTTGCCCTCGCACTCAAGGCCCTGTTTTTGGTTCTCACTCTCATGGGCCACGCCAGTCTGTGGTTGGCGATCATGGCGGATACCGGAGCGACGCTCTTGGTCGTGGCGAATGCGTTGCGTTTGCTACGAAGATACTGACCAGTCGAGCACCCGTCGGAGCGCCTCAAAATCGCCTCAAAGCCACGGTGACGATGTAGGCACTGCACCTTCGGGCACCGCGATCATCTTGCGAACTTCGGCGCCAATCTGGACCACGGCGCGGTCAAATTTCGCGAGTGCGGCGGCTTCCTTTTCCATTGCAGCTAACGGTTAGTGGCTGCGCAGACGTTTTTGCAGTCGCTCTGCCGTAATTAGAATACGCGGCTCATGGACCTTGAGCAGGGACTCGGCCGATGCAGTTACCAAATCGGCGTCGAGGGTTCCGCCGGAATCGACTTCGGCAATCAGGTAGTTGCCCGCCAAGACATCCATTGACTACACCCGTGCCGCTTGAACCGGCGGAGGAGCGCTCCTCCTCTGGCCTTTCGGCCAGCAGCATCATTTAGGGCCTGCACGCGGGCGCGTCGGCAGCTTGACGCACGGAAAAAAATCAGAACTGTGCCGGTCACAGTATGCGCCGTCTGTCTTCACTACTTTGCTTTCTCCTGTTGGCCGTATGGCTGCCAGCGACCGAGCATTGTGCCTTGGAAGCAGCCGGTGTGCTGGCGCAGACATGCCCTGAAGGGTGTGCCGCCAATTCTGATGCGAAGGTTGGCTGCGATACTTTGGAAGAGGGCCAGTATAGATTGGCTGATACCACGCTGAAAGCGCCTGCACCTGACCTGTTCGCCTGCATGTGCCAGATTTGTCTGTGGCAGATCCAGTCGGACATGACCCGTGAGCTTGTCCTCCAATCCGCGCCGCCGCTAGAGCGCCCGCAGGATTGGATAACGACTTGGAATTTTGTGCGCCGGGCGGCTCCGCCTTCGCGCGCCCCGACGACGCTAGTAGCCTGATCGGTCCCTGCGCGGACTGATCGGTTTTCTCCGGCTGTGAAGCTGACGCCTGCGCGCGTCCGTTCATCGGCCCGTTGTTCCCTGTCGTTCCCTGCCTGTTCCTATCATGCCCATTTTCACTCAGTCTTCTCGGTCGCGCCTCTCACTCGCACTGGCGCTCATTTTCACCGCCGCCCGGGCCTTCGCTCAGGAGGCACCCACCTCGACGCTCACGCTCGCCCAGACGCTCGCGCTGGCGGCCGAGCGCCATCCCGCGCTCGCTGCCCAAGCCTATCAGGAGCGCGCCGCCGCCGGCTTGATCGAACAGGCCGGAGTCCGCCCGAATCCCACGCTCGAAGTCGGCTTGGAAAACGTCCTCGGCACCGGGCATCTCCAAGGCGTCCGCAGTCTCGAAGCCACCGTGCAGGCCAGCCAGACCTTCGAGCGTGGCGGCAAACGCGAGAAACGCGTCGCGCTCGCCACCCGTGAACGGGATACCGCCACCAAAGAGTTCGCCGTGCGCCGCGCGGAGATTCTCGCCGCCACGGCCACCGCCTACGTCAACACCCTCGCTGCCCGCCAGCGACTCGCCCTCGCCGCCGAGCCGCTTCGCCTTGCCCGCGAAACCCTCACCCTGATCGACTCCCGGGTGCGCGCCGGTGCCGCCTCCGTCATCGACTCCGCCCGTGCCCGCGCCGCGGTCATTTCAGCCGAAGGCGAGTTTGCGCGCACCGAAGCAGCCCTTGTATCCGCCCGCGCGGCCCTCGCCGCCACGTGGGGCGGTGGCCTCGCCGAAGTCACCGGACTCACCGGCACCCTGCGCGTGCCGGACGCGATACCCTCTGAAGCTGAATTTCGCGCCCGCCTCGCGACCCATCCGCGCCTTGAGCAGCAGGCCGCGGTGATCGCCAGTCGCCGCGCCAACCTCGACCTCGAACAAGCGCAGGCCAAGCAGGACGTGACCGCGAGCGGCGGCGTGCGCTTCCTCCGCGACGGCACCGACGCCGCGTTCGTCGCGGGCGTCTCCGTGCCGTTGCCCACGCGGAACAAAAACCAAGGCAACATCCGCGCCGCCCGCGAAACGCTCGCCGGTGCCGAGCACACGGTCCGCGCCATCACCGCCGAACTCCACGCCGCGTTCACCGCCGCCTGGCAGGAACTCGCCGCCGCCCACGCGCTCGCGCAGAAACTCCGCCGCGAGGCCCTCCCCGCCACCGAAGAAGCTCACACCGCCGTGCGTCGCGCCTACGAAGCCGGCCAGCTCCCGCTGATCGACGTGCTCGACGCCCAGCGCGCCCTCGTCGCGCTCCGCCGCGAAATCCTCGACGCCGAATCCGCCTACGCCGCCGCGCTCGCGCGCGCCGAAAGTCTCACCGCACCCACGTTTCCCGCTACCACCGCCCTCCTTTCGCCCGAATGAAAACCCGCCTTTCATCTCTTTGCCTTTCGTTGCTGTTGACCGCGCCGCTCTCCGCCGCCGACGCCGCACGCAAAGCCAACCTCACCATCCTCGACGCCACCGGCGTGGCCAACCTCCGCATCCAGACCGCCGTCGTGGAAGCGAGCGACTTTGAAGAAACCATCTTCGCACTCGGTCGCATCGAGACCAAACCCGGCACCAGCGCTGCTGTCACCAGCCGCATCTCCGGCCGTGTAGTCGCGCTCTCGGCACTGCCCGGCGATAAGATCGCGGCCAACGCCGAGGTGCTGAAAGTGGAAAGCCGCCAGCCCGGCCAACCCGCGCCCACCATCGCGCTGACAGCTCCCCTTGGCGGCACCGTCACCCGCGTCGATGTCCGTCTCGGTGACCCCGTCGAGCCCGACCGCGCCCTCCTCGAAATCACCGATCTCAGCGAGGTCATCGCCGTTGCCCGCGTCCCGGAAAATTCCGCCGGCCGCATCCAGCCGGGCGCGACCGCCCACATCACCCTGGCCGCTTGGCCCGACCGCAAAATGGCGGGACGCCTCCTCCGCTTTGGCACCGCAGCCGACGCCACCGGTGGCACGCTCGACGCAATTTTTGTGCTGCCGAATCCTGAAGGTCTCATCCGCCCGGGGATGCGCGCCGAATTTTCCATCGTGCTGGAGAAACGCGCCGACGTGGTGAGTGTGCCCCGCGCCGCCCTCCAAGGCGAACCGGCGAGCCGCTTCGTCTATGTCAAGGACTTCGATCTGCCCAACGCCTTCTTGAAAACGCCCGTCGTCACCGGCCAGAGCAACGACCGCTTCGTCGAGATTGTCCGCGGTCTCCTGCCCGCCGACGAAGTCGTCACCCAAGGAGCCTACTCTCTCGCCTTCGCCGGCGGCGGCAGCCTCTCGCTCAAAGACGCGCTCGATGCCGCCCACGGCCACGCCCACGCCGCCGACGGCTCCGAACTCAAGGACGGTCAGGCGAAGAAAGCCGCTGCTCCGTCCGCCGCCGGCTCCGACCACGGTCACGATCACGGCGACGACCACCCGCAACGCCCTTGGCAGATCCTGAGCGCCGTCCTCTTCGTCGCCCTGCTCGTCGTCGGCTTCCGCAAAAAAGCCGCCGCCCCTAGCGCGCAAAACTAAGGAAAGCGCCGTCATGCTCAACCGCCTCATTCAGTGGTCGCTCGCCAATCGCGCGGTCGTCCTTGGCCTCTCGCTCCTCGTGCTCGCGCTCGGGTTGCGTTCCGGCCTCGGCCTCCCCGTCGAGGTGCTGCCTGACCTCACTAAACCCACCGTCATCATCCTCACTGAAGCCCCTGGCCTCGCCCCCGAGGAAGTCGAGACGCGCGTCACTCAGCCGCTCGAAGGCGCCCTCATGGGCGTCGCCGGCCTCACGCGCCTCCGCTCCAACTCCGACGTTTCCCTCTCTCTGGTTTACGCCGAGTTCGGCTGGGACACCGACATCTACAAAGCCCGCGTCCTCGTCCAGGAGCGCCTTCAGTCCGCCCGCGAGCAACTCCCCGAAGGCGTGCAGCCGTTCATGACGCCGGTGGCCTCGCTCATGGGCGAAATTCTCCTCGTCGGCGTCCGCTCCACGATCAAGGAGGGCCAGCCCGGATACCTGCCGCCGCGCGACGTCCGCGCCCTCGCAGATTGGACGATCAAACGCCGCCTCCAGAGCATCCCCGGCATCGCGGAAATCCTCAACATGGGCGGCGGTGTGAAACAAATCGAGGTCCGCCCCGATCCCTACCGCTTGCAGGCTCACGGCGTCAGCCTCGCCGAACTCGAACACGCCGTCGCCTCCGCGGCCAACACCACCACCGGCGGCTTTCTCAGCACCGGTCCCACCGAAATCATGGTCCGCAACCTCGCGATGACCACCGATCTCGGCGACATCGCGCGCACCGTCATCAAGCACGTCAACGACCGCCCGATCACGCTCGCCGATGTCGCCACCGTTGCCTGGGGCATCGAGCCCATGCGCGGCGACGCCACCGTCAGCGTCGCCCCGGAAAAGACGCCCACCTACGGCGTCATCATGTCCATCACCAAGTCCCCCGGCTTCGATACCCGCGCGCTCACCGAGCAGATCAAGACCGCGCTGGCCGAGCTAAAGCCCGCCTTCCCCGCCGGCGTCGAGACCACGCTTCTCTTTCAGCAAAAGGACTTCATCGACCACGCCATCGGCAACCTGAAGGAAGCCATCCGCGACGGCGCGATTATGGTCACCGTCGTCCTCTTTCTCTTCCTCCTGAATTTCCGCACCACGTTCATCACGCTCATGGCGATGCCCATGAGTTTCGCGATCACGCTGCTCACGTTCCAGTGGCTCGGCATTTCGGTAAACTCGATGACGCTCGGCGGCCTCGCCGTCGCCATCGGCATGGTCGTGGACGATGCCATCGTGGACGTGGAAAACGTCTTCCGCCGCCTTCGCGAAAACGCCGCCTCACCGCACCCGCGCCCGAAACTCCAAGTCATCGGCCGCGCCTCGGGCGAAGTGCGAAACTCCATCCTCTACGCCACTGTCCTTATCATCCTCGTCTTCCTCCCGCTCCTCGGCCTCAGCGGCGTCGAGGGCAAGCTTTTCGCTCCCATCGCCATCGCGACCATCCTCAGCATGGTCGCCTCCTTCGCCGTCTCGCTGACGCTGATCCCCGTTCTCTGCTCCTTCCTGCTCAATCCGAAGGAAGGCCACGCGCACGACGACGGCCGCTTCGTCCGTCTCCTCAAGACGATCCTTCGCCGCACGCTCATTCGCGTCGGCCTCGATTTCCCGTATCCCGTGCTCGCCCTCGTGCTGGCCGGCATGACGGCGGCGTTCATGCTCTATCCCAGAATGGGCAAAGACTTCCTGCCCGCGTTTCGAGAGGAGACGGCGCTCATCGCCGCCACTTCCGCGCCGGGCACTTCGCTGGAGGAGATGAACAAAATTTCCGACGTGATCGAGGCCCAGATTCTCGCGGTCCCCGAGGTCCGCAAAGTCGGCCGCCGCCTCGGCCGCGCCGAACGCGGCGATCACGTCGTCCCGGTTTCCACCGCCGAATTCGACGTGGATTTCCGCACCGAGGACACCGCTGCGACCGGACCCAGCCGCAGCCGGCAGGAAATCCTCGACGACGTGAAGCGCCGCCTGAAAACCATCCCCGGCGTCTTCGCCGTCGTCGGTGGTCCGCTCGCCGACCGCATCGGCCACATGCTCAGCGGCGTGTCGGCCCCCGTCGCGATCAAAGTCTTCGGACCCGACCTCGACACCCTCCGCCGCCTCGGCACGGAAGTGCAGACCGTCGCAAAAACCATCCCCGGTTTCGAGGATGCCAAGCTCGACCAGCAATCCTCCATCCCGCAGCTCCGCATCGAGGCGAACCGCGACCGCGCCGCCGCCTACGGCGTCACGCCCGGCGCGCTCAACGACCAACTCAGCGCGCTCATCGGCGGCAAGGAAATCGCCGAACTTCGCGAAGGCCAGCGCGCCGTCAATCTTGTCATCCGCCTCCCGCAGGAATGGCGCGACTCGCCCGAAAAAATCGCCCGTCTCCCCGTCGAGACCGAAAGCGGCCGGCGCATCCCGCTCTCCCTCGTCGCCGACGTCCGCGAAGCGAAAGGCCCCAACGTCATCTTCCGCGAAAATAGCCAGCGCCGCTTCACGATCGCCATCAAGCCCACGGTCCGCGATGTGGGCGTGCTCGTCGCGCGCCTGCAAAACGAAGTGCGCGAGAAGGTGAAGCTCCCCGAGGGCTACTTCATCACCTACGAGGGCGAGTTTCAGGCGCAGCAAGACGCCACCCAGCGCATCGTGATCTTCAGCGCCGTCGTGTTCGTCGTCATCGTATTTCTGCTCTACGGCTACTTTCAGAGCCTGTCGCTCGCGTTGCAGGTGATGCTCAGTATCCCGCTCTCGCTCGTCGGCGGCCTCGTTTACACGTGGCTCAAGGTGGACAACATCAGCATCGCCACCCTCGTCGGCTTCATCGCGGTCGGCGGCGTCGCCGCCCGCAATGGCATCATGATGCTCTCGCACTACCTGCATCTCATGCAGCACGAGGGCGAAGGCTTCACCCGCGCGATGGTCGAGCGCGGCACCCTTGAGCGCATGGTCCCCGTCCTCATGACCGCGCTCGCCGCCGGCATCGCGCTCATCCCGCTCGTCCTCGCCGGCGACCAACCCGGCAAGGAAATCCTCCATCCCGTCGCCGTCGTCATCGTCGGCGGCCTCGTCTCATCGACGCTCCTCGAATTTCTCGTGCGCCCGCTCGTGTTTTTCCACTTCGGCCGCAAAGCCGCCGCCCAAGCCCTCGAACGTGAGGCCGCCGCGGCCCAGTGATCCCTTCCCGTCAGTTAACCTAAACCTGTTCAGTTCAAAAAATCCAAATCCATGAAAACGAAATCCCTCGTCCTCACGATTATCGCCGCCCTCGCGCTCAGTCTCCCGGCCACCGCCGCCGACAAGAAGCACGACGGCCACGACCACTCGCACGCAAAGAAAGTTGCCGGCCCCAACGGCGGTCGCGTGCTCACCGAAGTCACGCCTCACGCTGAATTCCTCGTCACCGCCGACCGCAAGGTGCAGATCACCTTTCTCGACAAAGCCGGCAAGGCAATCGCCCCCTCGGATCAAGTCGTGACCGTCACTGCCGGCGACCGTTCCTCACCGACCAAACTCACCTTCGCCAAGGCCGGTAACACACTTCTCTCCACCGCCGCGCTCCCCGCCGGCAACGATCTGCCGACGGTCGTGCAAATCAAGGCCGGTCCCACTGGCAAGACCATCACCGCCAAATTTAATGTCGACCTCGGCAAATGCGGCGAGTGCAAGCTCGCCGAATACGCCTGCATCTGCAGCCACTGAGTCGTCGCGCGCAACCGGCTTGAGCGACCGCATCCCTGCGCGTCACTCGGGCCGGTCCGCGCATGTTTCCTTCGATTTCTCGCGCTCCCACGCAGGTGACGTTCCGAGGAATACATCGACTTGACCCGAACCTTCGCTCCAAATCCCTGACAGAATACCCCGTGTGAGAATCGTCTTCAAATTCGTCGCTTTTCTGCTGCTGACACTTTGGTTGCCAGCCACGGAGCACTGCGCGCTGGAAGACGCCGGCCTTACCCACAGCGATCACCATTCATCGTCGTGCAAAGATGTCTGCCAAGACGACGCCTGCCACTCCATCGAAGGCATCTCCTACCCCAAGGTCTCGTCCGATCTGAGAGTCCTGCCTCCGACCGTTTCGTTCGCTTACTGTCTGTTGAGTGTGCTCGTCGCCCCCGTCTTGGTAGAGCGAGAGCCCGTGAGTTTGGCCACCGAGCCGCCTGAGCTTCAGGCGCTGTGTAGAACGTGGCAGTTTGTTCGTCGCGCCGCCTTACCCGCGCGCGCCCCCGATTGCTTGGCTTGATCCGTCCCTGCGCGGACGGATTCGTCGCCTGATTCTGGCCCCATCACGCCTGCGCGCGTCGTGGTCGGTCATTTCCTCCCCCCGGTTGGTGTCCGTTTTCCCACTCCCTATGTCCCCGTATTTCCGCATTTCCCGGCCGATCTCGTCCCTTGGATTGGCCTTCCTTCTCTCGGCTATGCCGATGTCCGCCCAGGACGCCGCACCGCCCGCGCCCACGCTGTCGCTGGGCGACGCCCTGCGTCGCGCCGCCGAACAGAATCCCCGCCTCGCCGCCCAAGGCTACGCCGAACGCGCCGCCGAGGCGTTGATCGAGCAAGCCGGCCTCCGCCCGAATCCCACGCTCGAAGCCTCGCTTGAGAACGTCATGGGCACCGGCCGCACGCAAGGCGTCCGCTCCCTCGAAGCCACCGTGCAGGCCAGCCAGACCTTCGAGCGCGGCGGCAAACGCGAGAAACGCGTGGCCCTCGCCAGTCGCGAACGCGAGGCTGCCGCCAAAGAATTCGCGGTGCGTCGCGGCGAAATCCTCGCCGATGCCGTTGCCGCCTACGTGGCCGTGCTCGCCGCGCAGCAACGCCTCGCCCTCGCCGCCGACCCGCTGAAACTCGCGCGCGACACCGTCGCCGCCGTCGATGTCCGGGTGAAAGCCGCCTTCGCCCCGGCCGCCGAGTCCGCCCGCGCCCGGGCCGCGCTCGCCTTCGCCCAAGCCGACTACGCCCGTGCCGAAGCCGGCCTCGCCCACGCCCGCGCCGCGCTCGCCGCGACGTGGGGCGGCGCTCCGACGGACGTCCCCACCGTCGCAGGCACGCTGCACGTGCCCGCCACCTTACCGGCCCGGGAAACCTTCCTGGCGAAACTCGCCCAGCATCCGCGCCTCGATCTTCAACAAGCGATCATCGCCGGCCGCCGGGCCGCGCTCCAGTTGGAGCAGGCACAGGCAACACAGGATGTGACGGCGAGCGGCGGCCTCCGCTTTCTCCGCGACGGCACCGATGCCGCCTTCGTCGGCGGTGTTTCCGTGCCCCTTCCGTATCGGAACCGAAACCAGGGAAACATCCGCGCCGCCCGCGAGACCCTTGCCGGTGTCGAGCAATCCGCGCGTGCGGTCGAGGTCGAGCTGCGGGTCGCGTTCACCGCGGCCTGGCAGGATCTCGCCGCCGCGCACACCGCCGCCCAGGCCCTGCGCCGCGATGCCCTGCCGGCGACGGAGGAAGCCTACACCGCCGTGCGCTTCGCGTATGAACAGGGCCAACTCCCGCTCATCGACGTGCTGGATGCCCAGCGCGCCCTCGTCGCCCTGCGGCGCGAATTGCTCGACGCCGAAGCCGCCTATGTCGCCGCGCTCGCCCGCACCGAGGCGCTCACCGACGCATCCTTCGCCTCCCTCACCGCCCTGCTTTCCCGCTCCTAAATTTCTCCAGCTCATTCCGACTTTATGAAACTCAAACTTCCTCTCACCCTCCTCGCTATCCTCGCCCTCGGCGGCGGACTCGCCTTCTATCTTGTCAAAAGCAACCCAGCCCCCGCAAAAGCCGCCGAAGGTCACGGCGAACACGCCGGCGACGAAGACGCCAAAGGTCCGCACGGCGGACGCCTCCTGAAAGACGGCGATTTCGCCGTCGAACTCGCCATCTTTGAGCAAGGCCTGCCCCCCGAATTTCGCGCATGGTTCACCCAGGCTGGAAAGCCCGTGACCGCCGCCTCCGTGAAATTTTCCGTCGTGCTGAAGCGCCCGGGCGATGTCACCGACACCTACACCTTCAAGCCCGAGGGCGACTACCTGCGCGGCGAGGCCGAGGTCTATGAGCCGCACTCCTTCGACTACACCGTGATCGCCGAGCACGCGGGTCGCACGCATCGCTGGGCCTTCGCCGCACCCGAGATGCAGACAACCATCACCGCCGAGGCCGCCACCCGCGCGGGCGTCGTCGCCGAGGTCGCCGGCCCCGCCACCCTCGACGAGACGCTCTCCGTTTACGGTCAGGTCAAACTCAACGCCAACAAGGTCGCCCGCGCCGTGCCGCGTTTCGGCGGGATCGTCCGCGAGGCTCGCAAGTCTCTTGGCGACACCGTCACCGCCGGCGAAGTCGTCGCCCTCCTCGAAACGAACCAGTCGCTCGCCACCATCGAGGTGAAAGCCCCCATCGCCGGCATCATTGTGGACCGCGATGTGAACGCCGGTGAGACCGTCATCGAAGGCGCGACCCTCTACACCGTCGCCGACCTCGCCGACGTGTGGGTCGATCTCAACGTCCCCAAACGCGATCAGGCCCGCGTGAAAGTCGGCCAGTCCGCCGTGATCCACGCCGACGACGGCGGCGCCGAAGCCAAGGGCACGATCACTTGGATTTCCCCGGTCAGCTCCGCCGAAGCCCAGACCCTCGTCGCCCGCGTCGTTCTCACCAACACCGACCAACGCTGGCGTCCCGGTCTCTTCGTGAAAGCCGCCGTCAATCTCTCGGCCGCCACCGTGCCCGTGGCGGTAAAGGAATCCGCGCTCCAGACCCTCTTCGATTTCTCGGTGGTCTTCTCGCAGCACGGTGACCTCTACCAGGCGCGCCCGCTCGAGTTGGGCCGTCGCGGCGGCGGCTACGTCGAAGTGCTCAAAGGCCTCAAAGCCGGCGAGCGCTACGTCACGGAGAACAGTTTCCTCATCAAAGCCGACATCGGGAAATCCGGTGCGTCCCACGATCATTGATCCCGAACCGGAGACCGCACCCATGAAAGAAATCACCGCCATCATCCCGCCGCACACCCTGTCGCGCGTCATGCACGCGCTCCACGCGCTGCCGCATTTTCCCGGCGTCACCCTCCTCCCTGCCCACGGCCAAGGCCGTGGACGCGGAGCCGGCGGTGCCTATCGCCCCACGGAAGAGAACTTCACCTTCCACCCCAAGGCCGTGCTTCTCATCACCTGCGAAGCCGCCCACGCCGACCTCATCGCCACCACACTCGTGCAGGCTGCCCGCACCGGCAACAAGGGCGACGGCCTCATCACCATCAAGGATGTCGTTCGCGTCATCCGCATCCGCACCGGCGAAACCGCCGGTCAAGCCCTCTAAGCCCCGCCCGTCATGCTCGAAAATCTTATTCAATTCGCCATCCGCCAGCGCTGGCTCGTCCTGATCGTCACCCTCGGGATGTGCGTCCTCGGTGTGTTCAACTACCGCCAACTGCCCATCGACGCCGTCCCCGACATCACCAACGTCCAGGTGCAGATCAACACCGAGGCCGCCGGCTACTCGCCCCTCGAAGCCGAACAGCGCGTCACCTATCCCGTCGAGACCGCGATGGCCGGCCTGCCCAACCTCGACTACAGCCGCTCCCTCTCGCGCTACGGTCTCTCGCAGGTGACGGTCGTCTTCAAAGACGGCACCGATATCTACTTCGCCCGGCAGCTCGTGAATGAGCGCATCCAGGAAGTGAAATCCCAGCTTCCCCCCCGGCTCGAACCCACGATGGGGCCGATCTCCACCGGCCTCGGCGAGATCTTCATGTTCACCGTCGAACCCGAGACCGGCGCGAAGAAACCCAACGGCACTGCCTACACGCCCACCGATCTCCGCGAGATTCAGGACTGGGTCGTGCGCCCGCAGCTCCGCAATCTCCAAGGCGTCACCGAGGTCAATACCATCGGCGGCTTCGTGAAACAATTTCACGTCACCCCGCGCCCCGACCAGCTCCTCGCCTACGGCCTCACCCTGCGCGAGGTGATGGATGCCCTCGCTCGCAACAACGCCAACGTCGGCGCCGGCTATATCGAGCGCCACGGCGAGCAATACCTCATCCGCGTGCCCGGCCAGGTCAGCGGCATCCCCGAGATCGAGCAGATCGTCGTCGCCCGTCGCTCCGGCCAACCCGTCCGCATCCGCGATGTGGCCGACGTGATCCTCGGTCAGGAACTCCGCACCGGAGCCGCGACCGAGAACGGTCGCGAGGTCGTCCTCGGCACCGTCTTCATGCTCATCGGCGAAAACTCCCGCGATGTCTCGACCCGCGTCGCGAAAAAGCTGGTGGAGGTCAACCGCAGCCTGCCGGAAGGCGTCGTGGCCAAGACCGTCTATGACCGCACTTCGCTCGTGGATCGCACCATCGCCACGGTGCAGAAGAACCTGGTCGAGGGCGCCCTCCTCGTGATCGTGATTCTCTTCCTCCTGCTCGGGAATATCCGCGCCGCGCTTATCACCGCCGCCGTCATTCCACTCGCGATGCTCTTCACCATCACGGGCATGGTGACCAATAAGGTCTCCGGCAACCTCATGAGTCTCGGTGCCCTCGACTTTGGCCTCATCGTGGATGGTGCCGTCATCATCATCGAAAACTGTCTCCGGCGCTTCGGCCACGAGCAGCACACCTTGAAACGATTGCTCACCAAACCCGAGCGCTTCGCCCTCGCCGCCGAGGCGACCGCCGAAGTCATCAAGCCGTCGATCTTCGGCGTGTTCATCATCACCGTCGTTTACATCCCGATCTTCGCGCTCACCGGCGTGGAGGGAAAAATGTTTCACCCGATGGCGTTCACCGTCGTCACCGCCCTCATCGGCGCGATGATCCTGTCGCTCACCTTCGTGCCCGCGGCCGTGGCCATTTTTGTCACCGGCAAAGTCTCGGAAAAGGACAACATCGCCATCCGCGGCGCGAAGTCCCTCTACCGCCCCGTCCTCCGCTTCGCGATGTCGGTGCGTCCGGCCGCCGCGCTCGCCGCCGTCGTCCTGATCGGCCTCGCCGGCCTCGCCGCGTCGAAGATGGGCACCGAGTTCATCCCGAGCCTCGACGAGGGCGACATCGCCCTCCACGCGCTGCGCATCCCCGGCACCAGCCTCACGCAGTCGCTCAAGATGCAGGCCGACGTCGAAGCCGCCGTGAAAGCCTTCCCCGAAGTGGACAAGGTCTTCGCCAAGCTCGGCACCGCCGAAGTCGCCACCGACCCCATGCCCCCGAGCGTCGCCGACACTTTCGTGATGCTGAAGCCGCGCGACCAGTGGCCCGACCCCACGCGGAGCAAAGCCGATCTCGTCGCCGCGATGGAAGCCGCGACCGCCAAAATCCCCGGAAACAACTACGAATTCACGCAGCCCATTCAGATGCGTTTCAACGAACTCATCTCCGGCGTCCGCTCCGACGTGGCCGTGAAAGTTTACGGCGACAACCTCGACGTGATGAGCAAGACCGCCAGTGAGATCGAAGCCGTCTTGAAGACCGTGCCCGGTGCCGCCGACGTGAAGGTCGAGCAGACCACCGGCCTCCCGATCCTCACCGTGCAAATCGACCGCGAGGCCGTCGCCCGCTACGGCCTCGCCGTGGACGAAGTCCAGGCGATTATCTCCACCGCCCTCGGCGGCACCGAAGTCGGCCAGGTGTTTGAAGGCGACCGCCGCTTCGACCTTGTCGTGCGCCTCCCGGAGAATCTCCGCACCGACCTCGATGCGCTCGGCAACCTGCCGATCCCGCTGCCCCCGCTCGACCAAGACGAGGCCCGCGTCCTGCCCGCCGTGCTCAGGGTCGGTCGCACCAGCCTCGCCGCGCAGAAGGCACCGATGTCCTTCATTCCGCTGCGCGAAGTCGCCAAAATCGAAATCGCCCCCGGCCCGAATCAAATCAGCCGCGAAAACGGCAAGCGCCGCGTCGTCGTCACCGCCAACGTCCGCGGTCGCGACCTCGGCGGCTTCGTCACCGAAGCGCAGCAACGCCTCACCGCCTCCGTGAAAGTGCCTGCCGGCTACTGGTTGGAATACGGCGGCACCTTCGAGCAGCTCATCTCCGCCAGCAAGCGGCTCCAAATCGTGGTGCCGGTGGCGCTCATCCTGATTCTCGGCCTGCTCTTCATGAGCTTCGGCAACGCGAAGGATGCGTTGCTCGTGTTCACCGGGGTGCCGCTCGCCCTCACCGGCGGCATCGCCGCGCTCTGGTTGCGTGACATCCCGCTCTCGATCTCGGCGGGCGTCGGCTTCATCGCGCTCTCCGGCGTGGCCGTGCTCAACGGCCTCGTGATGATTTCCTTCATCCGCACCCTGCGCTCCGAGGGTAAACCCATCGACGAAGCCGTCGAGGAAGGCTGCCTCACGCGCCTGCGCCCCGTGCTCATGACCGCCCTCGTCGCCAGCCTCGGCTTCGTGCCGATGGCCATCGCCACCGGTGCCGGTGCCGAAGTCCAGCGTCCGTTGGCCACGGTCGTCATCGGCGGAATCATCAGCTCCACGCTGCTAACCCTCGTCGTTTTGCCCGCGCTCTACCGCATGGCCCACCGCGACGCTGAACTGCAAGAAATCGAATCCTAAAACATCATGAACATCCCCTCCCGATTCTCTCGCGGACTTGTCCGCTTCGCCGCTCTCAGCGTGCTCCTCGCCGGCGCGTCCCTCCACGCGATGCCGCCCCGGCAGCGTCTCCTCACCGGAGTCGTGCAGTCCTTCGATCCGCAAACGCAGACGCTCACGCTCGCGTCCGTCCGCCCGGGCCTGCCCACCGCCGTCGTCGTTCGTCCGCCGCGCACGCGCCTGCGCGCCGACGGCCAGCCGGCGACACTCCCACAGCTCCCGAGCACGGGTCCGGTCCGCATCTACTACCGGACCGAAATGGGGCAGCCTGTCGCCACCGAGGTCTCGTGGCGCTCGGCGGTGAAAAACTCCTGAACGATGAATGCCCCGGTCCTCACCACCATCGCCGTCACCGGTTTCACCATCGCGTTTTTGCACGCGGCGATACCGACGCATTGGCTGCCCTTTGTTCTCGCTGGCCGGGTGCAGAAATGGAGCCGGGCCAAAACGCTGCTCGTGACGGCGGTGTGCGGCTCGGGCCATGTGCTCTTCACGGCCGTATTGGGCGTCTTCGTGGCGTGGCTGGGCATCGCCGTCAGTGATCAGGTCGGCGCGTGGTTTCCCCGCGTCGCGGGCGGGACGCTGCTGCTGTTCGGACTATTCTACGTGTATCGTCAGTTTACCGGGCAGGGCCACGGGCACAGCCACATGTTCGGCGGCCACGGCCCTGCGCACGCCCATGCCGACACCGACGACGATCAACACGGTCCGCACGGCGGCCCGTTCGTGGACACCGGGCACGGCCGCATCGAACTCAGCGTCTTCGAGACCGGCGTCCCGCCGCGCTTCCGGCTGTATTTTACGGACGAGTCAGGCCGCCCAACACCTCCACCCACACCCACGAAAATCGCCCTGAACACCCGGCGACCGGATGGTGCCCAACAGGAGTTTTCCTTCCAAAGTTCGCCGAGCTATCTGGAGTCGCTGGAGGAAATTCCCGAACCCCACGAGTTCACCGTCACGATCGAACTGCGGCACGGCGGCCACAGTCACGAGCACACGATCGAGTTCATCGAAGATCACGATCACGGCGCGCACGGACATGGTGAGCACAGCCACGAGGCTTCTGCCGAACCCAAACCACCGGCACCGGCCCAGTCTGATCGGGCCGCGATGCTTACCCTGTTCACGATGCTCACGTTTTCGCCCTGCGAAGGCTTCATCCCTGTCTATGTCTCGGGCGTGCGCTACGGCTGGGGCGGTTTCGCTTTGCTCACGCTCATTCTCTCGGTCGCCACCATCGCGGGCATGGTGACCTTCACGTGGCTCACGCTCGTCGGCCTCGAAAAACTGAAACTGCGGTGGCTCGAACGTTACGAAAGTGGAGTCATGGGCGGCCTGCTCTGCCTGCTCGGCCTCTTCGTCATCTTCTTCGAAAAATAGCCCGCGCACCCAACCGTATTTCCATGCCCAAACACCCTGTAAGTTCCCGACCACTCGCACCCACGGGCCGGCCTTTCCCCACCGCTGATTTCCCCAAGTTCCACGTCAGGAATCCGCTCCCATGAAACGCTCACTCGTAACCCTTCTATTCGTCGCCGTCGTCTTGGTGGCGACGAGCGGCTGCGCCACCACCGCTTCGACTCGCACGCGCACCACCGCCGCCACCCTCGCCGACGGACGCGGCGCGTCTGCCGCCCTCGTTGCCGACCTCCAACGCGGCGAACGTCTCTCCCTCGCCAACATCGAGGAACTAGCCGTCCTGAAGGTGCCCGACGACGCCACCTTGGCCTACCTTCGCAATACCGAAGCAACCTATCAGCTCACCACCGGACAAGTGGTCCGCCTGCGCGGAGTCGGCGTGTCGGACCGCGTGATCGACTACCTACTTGCGACCCCGAACCGAGTGGCCGTCCGGCCCCGTGGATACTATAGAGGGCCGATGGGTTGGCGCGGCCACGGCAACCACATCAGAAGCGGATTTGGCGCCCGCGGCTTCGGGGGCCGCAGTTTTGGCTCCTCCCACTACGGCGGACGGCATTGAGCCGGCCTATTCGCCCAACGAACTCTAACCGCGAACACCTATGTCAGACAAAAATCCCGCCTCAGAAAGCGAACACGAGCACGACCACGGCAGCGCTCCCGAATTTCTTCCGCACTGGGTTCAAGAGCGTTGGACGCTCCTGACCGTCGCCGCTGCTGGCGTGTTTCTCGCCCTCGGGTTCTTCGGCGAAAAATTCCTCGGTCTGCCGCCGTCGGTTGCGCTGGTGTTCTACATTCTCGCCTACATCGCCGGCGGCTACGATGTCGCCTGCGAAGCGTTGCCCGGACTCTTTCGCGGCAAATTCAACACGGACATTCTTATGCTTATGGCCGCCGCCGGTGCCGCGGCGATCAACCAGTGGCCCGAAGGCGCGTTCCTGCTCTTCCTCTTCGCCCTCGGCCACGCCGGTGAGCACTACGCGCTCGACCGCGCCCGCAACGCCGTCGGCGAACTCGGCAAGCTCATGCCGCGCACCGCCCACGTGAAGCGCGGCGACCGCGTCGAGGAAGTTCCTGTCGAAACGCTCGCCGTAGACGATGTCGTCGTCGTCCGCCCCGGCGACCGCGTGCCCGTCGATGGTGTCATCGTCGCCGGCGAAAGCACTCTCGACCAAAGCGCCGTCACGGGCGAAAGCGTGCCCGTCAGTCGCAAACCCGCCGACGAAGTCTTTGCCGGCACGATCAATCAGGAAAACGGCCTCGACGTGAAGGTCACCCGGGTCGCTGCGGACAACACACTCGCCCGCATCATGAAGCTCGTCGCCGAGGCGCAGGAGCAGCAAAGCCCCACGCAACAGCTCACCGAGAAGTTCACGCGCTGGTTCGTCCCCACAGTCCTCCTGCTCACCTTACTCATGATCGTCCTCCCGCCGCTTTTCTTCGGCTGGACGTGGAGCGCGAGTTTCTATCGGGGCATGGTCCTGCTCGTCGCGGCGTCGCCCTGTGCGCTCGCCATCGGCACGCCCGCTGCCGTGCTCGCCGGCATCGCCCAAGCCGCCCGTCGCGGCGTGCTCATCAAGGGCGGCGTCCATCTCGAAAATCTCGGTCGTCTCCGGGTCATCGCCTTCGATAAGACCGGCACGATCACCACCGGGAAATTTACCGTCACCCGCATCGTTCCCATCGACGGCGCGAGCGAGGAGACCGTGCTGCGCTTCGCCGCCGCCGTCGAAGAACAATCTAGCCACCCGCTCGCCGCCGCCATCGTGCAGACCGCGCGGGACCGAAAACTTACAGTCCCTGCCGCCGCCTCCATCGAGAACCTCGCCGGCAAAGGCATCCGTGCCCAGGTCGAAGGCAACGAAGTCCTCCTCGGCGCCATGCGGGCCTTCGCCGACGATCCTGCCGCGACGAAAGACAGCCCGCTCGCCCAAACGGTTTCCCAACTCGAAGGCGACGGCCAGACGACCGTCATCGTGCGGCAAGGCGGCAAGTTTATCGGCGTCATCGCGCTCGCCGATGAACCGCGCGAATCCTCCGCCGGCATCATGGAGCGGCTAAAGGCCCTTGGCGTAAATCAACTCGTCATGCTCACCGGCGACAATGAAGCCGTCGCCAAGCGCGTTGCCGCCAAAGTCGGCCTCACCGATGTGCGCGCCGCGTTGCTCCCTGAAAAGAAACTCACCGCTATCCGCGACCTTGAAAAGCAACATGGCACCATCGCGATGGTCGGCGACGGCGTGAACGACGCGCCCGCGCTCGCTGCCGCCACCGTCGGCATCGCGATGGGCGGCGCGGGCACCGCCGTCGCACTGGAGACCGCCGATGTCGCGCTGATGGGTGACGACCTCGGTAAACTCACCTTCGCCGTCGGCCTGAGCCGCGCGAGCCGCCGCATCATTCAACAAAATCTCGCCATCGCACTCGGCGTGATCGCGTTGCTCTTGATCGGAACCCTCGCCGGCCAAGTCGCCCTCAGCGCCGCCGTCGTCCTCCACGAAGGCAGCACAGTAGTTGTCGCCATGAACGCGCTGCGCCTGCTTGCCTGGCGCGAACCAGCCATCGCATAGGCACCGCGTGCCTTTCTATTGAACGATGAATCGTCGAAATAAACCCAAAGGATCGAAGGCGCCCCAAAAACTCGAATTTGGGGTAGGCGGCGTAGTCGCCGGCCTCCTGCTCGGCATCGTGGCCGGTGTCGCTCTTGGCCTGATGACAAAGCCGAGCCTCCCACGCACTCAAGTTTTGGCGTTAGCCGGGGCACTGCTTGGCGCGCTCGGGGAGGCGATTCGATTTTGGTGGCGGAAAAAGCGTCAGCGCGAAGGAGCCAAGCTGATTTAGGTCGGCTGGCTCACCCTTCACCCAAACTTAGCCGTGACCTCAGAGCCTAAAATCGTGGCGAGGGAAGCCGCCCGTGTGCTGCGGCCCGGCGGGCGGGCGGCGATTTTCGACAAGTTTCTCCACGCCAACTCGCGCCCGAGTGTCCTGCGCTCGATTCTGAATGCCCAGGCGCGCTGGTTCTTTTCCGATCTCAATCGGCAAGTAGAGCCCTTGCGACTTCCCCCCGGCATGCAGATTGTGACCGACTCGCCGTTTGGATTTGGCGAACGCTACCGCCGCCTGTTCACATTCAAACCATGAAACTACGCGAAAGCGGAATGCCCGCCCAAGACTACTGGAAAACGCTCTTCGATGTCCCCGCCATTCTCGACGCGTTTGGTTTCGATTCGACCACGGGGGATGTCGCCGAACTCGGCTGCGGCTACGGCACATTTGCCGTTCCTTTGGCCAAACGCATTTCCGGCCAAGTGATCGCCCTCGATTTTGATCCTTCGATGGTCGCGACCACCCAACAGCGCGGCGCGGAGGCCGGGCTGCACAATATTCAGACGAAAATACGCGATGTGATTTCAGATGGATTCGGCATAGTAACCGCGAACGCGCGCGGTCGGGATCTCGGCAGCTTCGTCACCGAGGCCCAGCAAAAAATTAACCAGTCAGTGAAGGTGCCGGCCGGCTACTGGCTGGACTACGGCGGCACCTTTGAGCAGCTCCTCTCGGCCAGCAAACGCCTGCAAATCGTCGTGCCCGCTGCCTTGCTGCTGATCTTCGGCCTACTCTTCATGAGTTTCGGTAACGTAAAGGATGCGCTGCTCGTTTTCACCGGCGTGCCGCTCGCGCTCACCGGAGGTATCGCGGCGCTCTGGGTGCGCGAAATCCCGCTGTCGATTTCCGCCGGCGTCGGGTTCATTGCGCTGTCGCGTGTGGCCGTTCTAAATGGCCTCGTGATGATCTCGTTCATCCGCAGCCTGCGGGCGGAAGGAAAGCCCATCGATGAGGCGGTCGAGGAAGGATGTCTTACCCGTCTGCGTCCCGTGCTCATGACCGCGTTGGTGGCCAGCCTCGGTTTTGTGCCGATGGCTCTGGCGACCGGTGCCGGCGCGGAAGTGCAGCGGCCGCTGGCGACCGTCGTCATCGGCGGCATCATCAGTTCCACCCTGCTCACCCTGGTTGTCCTGCCGGCGATCTACCGCATGGCGCATCGCGATGGCGATGTGCGGGAAGTGGAGGCTTAATCCTGATTCGATCACATGAAAATCATCCCAATCTTCGCCGTCGCATCCAGCCTGCTGCTGGTGGGTTGTGCCACGCCATTCCGGGCTCCAGTGGATGTGTCGCATATCGTCCTCGAACGAGGGGACTCCCCGGTCGTCGTCGTCGAGAAAATCTGGCTCGAGCGCAAGCAAGGTCCGTTGGTCGTAAGAGGCTACGTGCTGAAGCGACTGGAGGCGACCGACACCACTCAGACCCATCTTGATGTGACTCTCTTCGATGCCAACGGGCGAGTGCTTCGAACCACAGTGGAGCACTTCGAGCCGAGGCAAATCCCGCGTCACCACCGCCGACCCGACTCGGCGAGCTATTCGGTCGTGCTCGATCCGCTGCCGACCGGCGTCGCGAGAATCAACGTGACCGCTCATGAAGGAGCGCATCCCTGATGGCTGTTCGGACTTCGCACCTGGACTTTGCCCGCGAATCGTCTGCCATCGGGCCGTCGTGACTACCCGCTGACCGCGGATCGAATCTTCCTAGGCAACCGCCAGAGGCCCACCTGCCCAGAACAGCCGCGTTCAGACTCGGCGGTCAAGGTGGAGGCGACGCAGGAGCACGACCTTGACGGCCGAAGTCAAAATCGAGCGGCAGGCAGGTGATTGCATCCATGCCAGCAACGACAATTCGTTCACTGCCGTTCACACCACGCTTTCGCGCGGGTGCGCCAAGCGTGCCCGACTGACCAACAAGCGACCGTTGAATCCCCGTGTATCTGCCGCCGAAGCGCCGGCGAACTGGTAGCGAGAGCAGTTCGAAGGTCGCGAGACAATCGGCGGCAGGTAGAGGCACCGTCGCGCATCGTTGGTTTAAGGGCGTTGTTGGCCAAGCATGGCGCGCAGTTCACCAACGGCCTCGGGCTCAAGTTCAACATTTGCCCTAAGCGAACCCGATCTGGATAGCTCCAAAACAACAGGACGTCGGTTTATGGTTACGCCGAGTTTGGCTTTTGAAACCGCCGTGGCACGCCGCCCAAGAAAATTTACCGCTTCGTCCAACACGTTTCCTGCACCGTAGAAATTAACCTCGGCGGCAAGATTTGCTGAAATGCTTATGTCGCCAAAGTCGACCTCAGTAACGGTCACCTTGCCCCAGGCTCGTGCGATCGCGTCGATCCACTGGCGAAGATCGATTTCAATGGGAGCGACCGCGAACGACTCCCCGGTGATCTCGCCGAGATACAGGATAAGTCGTTTCGGCGAGCGAGTCGGGTTAACCAATTCAATCTGCGGCCTGTCCGCTGAGAATCGAAACTGAACGACTTCGTAATTCACAAACGGAAGCTCCACGCTATTTCCAAACGGATCGAGAATCTCTCGTTTACCAGTAATCTTCTCGATAAATTTTCCGGCAACCACGCCCGCGCGGACGCGAGTGACAAAAAAGCCCCGGTCGGAGTTGGGGGTGAAGCCTCTCTCGGTGACCGCCGCCGATAATTTCTTCAGAAGCGAGCCGCTAAACTCGTCGCACAGAAGCCATCTAACTTTTGTTTCCATCGGCATTTTTTTCCTCCGTTGCGGTCAGTTCCGCGTAAAGTGAGAACGCCTTTTTTTCGAGGGCTTTCATCAGGGCAAGCCGATCAAATTTGCTCAACGGCGATTTGTTCCTGCGGAGCTTTCCTTCGTCGTCGCGCGCGTATTTCCCCGTCGCCGCATAGTTCAGATTGGTCGGAGACTCCGGATCGTCAAAGGCCGCGGTGAATTCATAGTGCTCGTTGTTGTCGTCCTTCATTTCGGCCACCCACGTCATCGCGCTGATGAAAAACCCCCGCTTCTCGAGCTCCACGTATTCCGGGCAGTGCATAATGTCGGTGCCTGACAGAAATATTTTCTTGATGCTCGCGGACGCCTGCTCGTCGGCGTCATCGCCATCTTCTTCGCCGTCCACCGCACCGGCTTTGGGGGACAACCTGAAAACCCGGAGCGTGGGCACATCACGAAGCGTAAAATCCGGCATGTCGTAGGCCAAGTCGCGGAAGAATTTTGTCCGCTTCTTGGGGTCGCGAATACCGACAAAGCTCATCGCCTTGACCAACTTCAACTTGATCTCGTCCGGGATTAGCTTTTTCAGTATCGAATCTGCAATTTCCGCGCCCTTTTCGTTACTGTGATGGCGGACAACCAGCCGCTCTTTGTCGCGTTCGATTACAATTTTGACCTCCTTCTCCCTCATCTGCATGGCCTCGGCCTTCGAGAGGTCCGGATCGATGTAGTTCACCGAAATCTCCATTGAATTATCGCCGTTTTGCCGGACGACATAGGTTTCGTGATGCCCCGTCGTGCGTTCGTCTTTCACCGTATTGGCCGCCACTTTGATCTGATCCATCGCAATGTCGTCCGGCACGACCTTGTTCGAGTATTTTTCCTCCCGATCTTGCGAGCTGTTCATCTCAAAAAGCTGCAGGAGCTTGGCGCGATCAACCGGCAAGCGGGCAACGTAGCTCCGAACGTTCTGGACGTCCTCCACATCGGGCGAAATGATGATGCCGAAGCCACGCGCATAGGACCACAATTTGTCCACGGGCGTTCCGCAGCTATCCAGCATGTCGTAAAGATTTTTGTCATCCGGAACAAAATACCGGTCGAGGTGAAAGTGAGCCATTATTTGTCTCCCAGTTCGATGGTTGAAAAATTGGGGCGAACCACGTCCATCCGTTCATAACTCACCGTGTCCAGCAGTTTCCGGAACATCGGCAGATCGTGGTAGTATTGGACGAAGTCGTCCTTCGCCTTTTTGAAGACGAGCGCCCCATTGGGAGCCGCGTGCATCATCCTGATGGTGATCTTGTCTTCGCTGGTGAGCAGCCTCCGTTTCAGGAGAGATTCAAAAATAAAGATAAACTCATCGGACTCGCCGCCCGGACCGTCGTAGTAAAGAACATAGCCTTGGCCCTTTTTGGCGTCGGTGAATCGATACCTGATGGTCAACAGCGGGGCGAGAAGCGCCTCAGCCGTCGCGTAGGAAAGCAGGTTGCTCTGCGGTTTATACCTGACGCCGTAGGGATAAAAGAAAGATGTCTCACCTTCGTCGGTTCTCGGCAGGAGCGACTTGCCGCGCAGAACATCCATGTCGGACACAATGGAGTTGAGATAGACAATGCGTGCCGGCGTGAAAACAAAGACACGCTTGCCGCGGGCGAGTTTTATCGAAGCGAACGTGAGCTTGCCCAAATAGGTATTGAACCGTTCCAGTGCTTTCTCGTCGTGATTGTGAACAAAGAGAGCGCCGTGAATGTTGTAGTTTCCTTTTTCCGGAGAAAATTTCTTGCTCCAATCCTCGCTTGTATCGGCGACGGACACTACATCAGCGAGACGTTGGAGGTCTTTTGAAAGAGTCCGGGGTTTGATCGTGCTTTCAGCGTATGACTTGAAATCGAAGTGGATAAAGGTGGTTTGCGGATAGTAGGGGTCGGGATAGTAGTAAACCGCATCAGCGGGGTAATTTTGCAGTGTGGCGACAACACCGGTCTGGGCTCTTTCGGCAGGCGGTGAGTCTATCTTGTCGGAAACTTCCGTAGATGCCTCGCGATCCGTAACTTCATTTTTGTTATCCTCTCCCCGATGGATGGCTGCGCCGAGAAAGTTGTGATCGGTTGTCCCCGTTCGAGTCCATCCAAACGCCGGGAAAATTTTTGCCGCCAGCTCGATTGCAATTTGGGCAATTTGCGTTCGTTCGCCGCCACTCATGTTAATGGAAAATGGAAAATTGAGCCGTCAGAAATCGGATGCCGAAGGGATTCTTCACACAATGCTCTATCCCGCCAGTCTTTGTTTATGCAGTGGCGGAGCGCCCGAGAGCATGCGGTGCCATGCTCGAAAGGGCCTCCTGGCGTCGTTTTTATCGCGCATTGATCATCGCTTCCAACGCCCGCAACCGCGCCACGATTTCCTCCCACGGCAACGGTTCACCGAAAAACATTTCCCGCATGTCGCGGTAGTCCTGCGCGAGCATTTGCAACCGCGCTTCACCCGGCACGAGCCGGAAACTGCCCGGCACTGCCGTTTCGTAGCTCGCCCACGTCGACGCGAAAAACACCTGCTTGTGCGCGACAACCCGCTCCCGCAAATCGCTCCGATCCACCGCGGTCTTCGCCGCCGCATGATCGGCGAGCGCCGCCAAGTCGGCGTAGTGCCGGGAAAATCTTTGCGGCGTGGCCTTTGTTTCCTCCCGATGCGCCTCCGCGTGCAGAATCGTAGCCTTCTCCCAATACGTGCGCTCGATCGCCAGGACCTTCACCGCCACCTCGGCGTCGGCGACAACACCCGCCAATGCTTCGGCCACATACGGCCTGACGATCTTGTGCTCCGCCGGCCACGCATCGGACCGCGCGCCGCATTCGATCCGCACCTCGCGGCGGACATAGGCATTCGCGACCGCCGGTGCGACCGCGCTCGGGTAACTGAAGAGCACCGTCTGCGGGTCTTCCGTATCCAGTTCGACCTGCCACCCGGTCTCGCCCAAATGAGCGCGCACATCCTGACGCAACGCCGGCAGCAACACCGCGCGGATTTTCTCCACGCACGCCGCGCTCAAATCATCCAGCCGTTTCCGCTGCTGCTTCCGGCTTCCGACGTTTTCCGGGTCGTGCTCGCCCGTGAATCCGAGCCATTCCCGGCTCAAGGACACGTCAATATCTTCGGAGAATCGTGAGATGGCTTTCCACACTTTCGACAGCGACGTGCCACCCTTGAAAATCAGATGTTCGCCCACATCCGGCAGCGCGAACAGGCGCTGCAGCGTCCAGCACACCCAGAAATCCTTTTCGAGAATCACCGCGCTCATGCCCGACTGCTGGGCCGCAGCCTGAAAGACCTCCGCGCGTTGCGCCTTCGTCAGTGCAATGATTTTATCCATCGGCTCAGGTCTCCGCGATCTGCCGGACGACCGGTTGCATCCAAGCGGCCACGTCCGGTCCCAGGGTCCTCAAATCGGCCTTGGTGTCGGCATCGAGCTGTTTTCGCAGGCGGTCAATCATCCCGGGCGACAGCCCGTCTTTTCGCAAATACCGGATCGCCTGAATGACCAAGCCAGCGGGCTTACCCGCACCCAATAAATTCCGCGGTGCGGCGCGGCGAAACACCAGCGTGAGTTTCCCTAACAGCACCCGCCGCGGCACACCGTCCGTCAAAATGACAATCTTCGCCGGCACCTGATCCGACAGCCCCAGCAGGTTGGCCGCATAAGCCCCGGAAGCCTGCCATTGCGCCCCGCTCCCGTCCATCAATGCCCGGATTACCGCCATCGGGTCCGGGGCCGTCTGCCCTAGCAACGGGTGTGATCTCGGCAGATCATAGATTCCCTGCCTGACCCGTCGCAGTCGCCCCTGTTTGACCAGCCGGGCCAGTCCTTGACCGATGGCCGGTCGGCTGCCCAAATGCCCAAAGTCCTTTGCCGAAAACGCCAAAGCACCCTTCCGGGCCTTAATCGACCGGATAATCTTTCCATCAATACTTTGTGTGATTCCAAGCATCGTTCCTTGTCAAAAAAACTGCCTAGTTTTTATACGCTGACAATCAAAATGAGAGGCGGCCTCGCACTCAGGCTCAGAGGAGTCCCGCTTCCCTAAAGGAAAAATATCCGCGGCCCAAGGGGTCGGCCTCGGGCCGTCCGATGACGACGTGATCCAGGAGTTCAATATCCACTGTCTTCGCGGCCTCCCGGAGCTGGCGGGTTACGTGATTGTCCGCCGCGCTCGGCGCCGGGTCGCCGCTGGGATGGTTGTGCACGCACGCCACCGCCGAAGCCGATTCCCTGATCGCCGCCCGGAAGACCTCCCGCGGATGCGCCAAGGTCGCCGTTGCCGTGCCCGAGGTGATTTCCACCCGCTTCAAGAGCCGGTTCTTCCGGTCGAGACACAGCACCCAGAATTTCTCCACCGCCAGCCCGCTCACCACCGGCGCGAAATACGCCGCAATCTGCTCCGCTCGATTCAACAACGGTCGCATCTCGCCACCCGTCATCATCCGTCGCGCGATCTCGGCCATGGCCGTCAACTGCGCACCCTTCATCCGCCCGATGCCCTTGATTCGCCGATAGTCCGTCGCCGCCCATGCGGCCAACCCCCGGATCGATCCCGCCTCGGCGAGCAGCCGTGACGCCGTCTCGACCGCCCATTCCGCCGCCGTGCCGCTGCCCTGCAGCAGCATCGCCACGAGTTCCGTGTCGCTCAGGGCATTGGCCCCGAAGTCCTCCATCCGCCGCTGCGGCTGTTCGCCGCACGCCATCGTAAACGTCGCTTCCGTTTCACCGCCCAGATCCAACATGCCTTGTTTCATAGTGCCAAGGCGCAGGTGCGCTTCCCGGCCGGACACCCTGTCCGGTTGTCGGGTCGCTGCCCGCGCGTTGGCCCGTGAGGGCATGGCCAGTCACGCCGGCGGAGCGCAGCGCAGCGCGGCGGGAAGGTGGTGCGGCGGAGCGCGCACCGCCTTGACGGCCATGCGACCATGGGAAAACGCGCGCAAGAGAGAGCAATTAGTTTCCGGGCGGTTTCTACCGCTCAAGCGCGGGGGTGGTGCGGTCAGAGGATCGGCATCGTCACCTGCCTGGACACAAGCGATTCCCAACCGTCTTGGTTCAGGAACAGGCCGTTACAACTGACCTCGGAACCGCAATTTGTTGCGCTGAAGTGCAGGCGCAAAATTTCTAGTTACGGCAACCAATAAACAGTCATCCAGTGCCTAGCTCGGGACAATCAGCGCCAAGTGGCCGGCGCGAGCCATCATCGGATGGGCAACGTCGGCACCACTTTGCCCGGTCCAACGTCCGGGATGGGTATGCACGTCGCCGACGACACGCAATTGAAACTGCTGACAAATGCGGGTCAAAGCAACGTAGCCGTCACCCGGAAATCGGATATAGCCCCCGGCGAGACATCCCGGTGCTAAGTCGTCGTAGTAGGCCAACCGGACTAGGCGGATCGAACAGCGCGGCGCCAAGAGGAAGGCTCCGCTTTCGCGGACACCGCCCTGCCGTCGTAGAGGCGGCGGCGATAGCCGTTGGTTGCAGGAAACAGGGCACGGTAGTTTCCGCGCCCGAGCAACAGGACGTCGATCAAGAGGTTGCGTGAAGCCTGTGGGTCACGGCGCAGACGGCCCTTCTAGCGTAGCGGCAATGTCTTCGCCCGTATCGGCTGCGCCCGCTTTTGTAGCGGCTAAACGCGGTAACGTAAAATCTAAGGTAATTGTCCCGCCGCTGCATATTACCGCACGATCCCTCTCAATCCGATGAAAGGAATCTCCAGTCTCAAACTGCGGGAAGTTCTCGCTGCGTGGCAGGTCTCACCACCATCCGCGCCCGATTTTAAGTGCGCCGTGTGGCCGCGCATCAGACCTCGCCTGAGGTCATGCTGGCGGGGATCATTCTGAAGCTACCATGACAGTCGGGAAGTGCGCGACCTCGTCAGCCCCAAGATTTCAGCGTGACGCCTAGCTTTGCCCGCGCGCGCGCGATCCGGTTCTCAACGGCCTTGGTCGAGGCTCCCACCGTTTCCGCGATCTCCGCGTAGGACATTTGTTCATATTCGAACAGGATGAGCGCCTCGCGTAGTTCTGTCGGCAGATCGGCGATTGCATCGCGCACCGCCTTCACACGCTCGGCACGTTCAAGTCTTCGCGTTCCGCTATCATCAACGGCCCCGTCGTCAGTCGGAACTTCGGTCCAATCATCGAGTGCCACAACCGGGCGCCGCTTCCACCAGCGTAGCCGATTGCGCGCAAGATTCACAGCGATGGCAAAAACCCACGGGCGAAATGCAGCGTCCGGTCTATATTTGCCGCGCTGTTGCCACACGCGCACGAACGTCTCCTGCGCCAGCTCCTCCGCTTCGCTCGCATTCAGCACTATCCGCCCGATGACTGCCTTCAGGGAAAGCTCCCAGCGCTGCATCAGCGCACCGAGTGCGGCTTCGTCACCCATCTGCACGCGCCGCATGAGCTCCGTGTCTTCACGCGGAGTGGTCGTCGCGGCCGCGTCGAGTGACATGAGTTAATGGCCGTGTTTATTGAGCTGGAGATCAGGCGGAGCCTGGTGGTCGAAATCTTTGATCTTCGGCAGCACCAGCGCGAGGTAACGCTGACCCGCTTCCCTCGACATGTGCGTGGCGCATTCGCGGACGTGCGTCGCAATCGCGGATTCGCAGACCAAGCGCAGTTCCTCGACTCGCCGGTCGGCGGTCGCGATCGCAGCGGCGTCAGCTTGCGGCGCGGTCTTCAGTTCGTTGCGCGCGCGGACCGCGCGCATGATTTCACGACAGTGCTCTTCGCACACGAGGGAATAGGCACCGTGAAGCTTTTTGATCGCGGCGAATTGCGCCTCGGTAAGTTTGAAATCCGCGCGCAGCCATTCCATCGCATCCTGCTTCGCGAGCGCGCGCGCGACCTCTTCATTGCCAGTGGCCCGAAATGCCACGAAGCCGGTGGCACCGGCGGCGACTGCAAGAAGGACGAGCGTGGCTACTAGGTGCTTCATGGCGTTCAGGGGCGGAGCTTCGCCATCACGCGCGGATCGAGATTTCCGAGGTAGGATACGACCATCTGCTCTCGGCTAGAATCGAGCTTGGCTCGGGCGAACGAGTGGCCGGTCCAGCCCGCCACGACGAGGGCAGCAGCACCGGTAACGGTCCAGACGACGAGGTGAGCCCGCACGTAGGCGGCCCAGGTCTCGCGCGAGTGTTGCTTGATGCGCTGCCACACCGCCGGGCGGAAGGTCGGGTCGGGCTTCGGATTCACACGCCATTCGGCGAGTGTCCGGGAGAAAGGGTCGTTCGGAGGAGACGAGTTCATGGTGGCTTCTACCGACTATAAACCTGAAACCGCAAAATCCCCTGAAGAATTTTTGAGGGATTCTGCGTTTCGAGGGTTATAGCCCGTGAACACTACTCTATGCATCTCAAATCCTCCCTCTCCACCCTCGCCGTAACAATTGGACTGATGATTGCCGCGCCGGCCTCTGCGCAGCACGGTCAGCACGCCGCGCCCGCCAAGGACCAACCAAACGCCAAGTCCGGCCAGTTGATCAAGGTTGGCGAAAAAGATGCCGCGTGGGCGGCCAAGGAGCGCGCGAGCTATCCCTTGGATGTCTGCGTCACCTCAGACGAAAAGTTGGGCAGCATGGGCAAGTCGCCCGAATACATCTACCGCCTGGATGGGAAGCCGGATCGCCTTGTCGTGTTTTGCTGCGGCGGTTGCGATGAAGATTTCCTGAAAAATCCCGCGAAGCATCTCGCCAAGATCGACGCGGCGAAGGCCGGCAAGGCTGGCGGCTCTGGCGCGGCCAAGGACGCGCACAAAGGGCATAACTAACCGCACTTCGCCCGGTGTGTAAGACTCGTAAGTCAGCTCCGACTTCACTGCCAATGCGCCTCACTCGATACCACCTCTGGCTCGCGCTTCTCGTGGCTCTGCCCGCGGGAGTCGACGCGCAACAAGCGTCTTTGCCGAACGAACAGGTCGATCTGCTGCGCGCAGTCGCCAGCGCCCCTGCGTTGAACGCGGCGTCGCGTCGCACCACTGCGGCCCGCGAGCGCGTGGACGCCTCGGGCCGACTGCCGGATGTCGAGGTCGAGGGCATGGGTTCGCGTATGGTTGGACCGATGGGCGAACGCGCCACCATGTGGGAGGTCAACGTGCGTCAGCCTCTGCCGAAACGTGGCGAGCGGGCGGCGGATCGCGAACGCGCTCGTGCCGCGGTTTCCATGTCGGATGCGGACTACGCGCTGATGGCCGGAGAAATGGCTGCCGATACCACAATGGCGCTCGCGGAAGCGGAAGGCGCGAATGCGCGGATTCGCCTGCTGGAAACGCAGGTCGGCCGGCTTGATGCGGTGCTTCGCAGCATTGAAGCTCGGATTGCGTCGGGCGGGGGTCGTCTCGCTGACCGGCTGACAGTGCAGTCGCGCGTGGCGTCGATGCAGTTAATGATTGAAGAAGAGCGACTGATGGCGGCCGATGCGTTGGCCGAGGCGCGCGGGCGTCTCGGGCTTAGTCCGGAAGCGCCATTGCCTGCGTTTGCGGCTCCTACCGCTCGTGACATCAAAGCTGACGAGGCGGCCGTCGTTCGACTCGCCGCCGCGCGCACGGACGAGGCCAACGCGATGATGAAAATGGCGCGGGCTTCCGCGAATCCGATGACTTCGGTCGGCGTGCGGTTCGAAAATGAGCGGCGCGCGATGGGCGACGAGAATACGCTCGGGGTTGCGTTCATGTCCGAAATTCCCTGGCGCAGCCGCCGCTACGCCCGCGCGGAAGTGCGCGCCGCAGAAGCGGAACGCGGCGCCGCACAGACGGACGCGACAGCCGCCCGCTATCGCATTTCCGCGGCGGTCACACGCGTGGATCGCGCCGAGCGTCTTGCCGCGACCGCGCGGCGTTTAAGCAGTGAAACGCTCGCTCGGCTGAACGCTGAATTCGACTCGATGATCCGCACGGCCGGTGTGAGCACCCCGATGGGCGAATCGACGATCCTGCAAACTGTCGAAATTCTCGAAAAATCCACGGATACCGAAATCCAGGTGATCCGGGCCGATACCGCGGTCCGCACCGCTCGCGCCGAACTCTGGCGCTACATGCCGGCTAGCCAATTCCAGAACGCGAAAAACTGATCCTTACCATGACTCGAAACATCTTCATTTTCCTCGGCACTTTTGTCGCCGGTGCGCTGATTGCCCTCGTCGCTCGTGCCGCGATGTTCGCCCCCCACAAGGGCCATGAAGGCCACCCCGCTCCCGGGGGCGACTATGCTGCCATGGTCTCTAATCCACTCGCGCCCGCGAACACCGGCGCGAAACAGGCGGAAAACACGGGCGCTGTCGCGGCGGCAAAAGCGACGGCCAGCGATCCGCATGCGGGCCACGGTGCCGCCGCGACGACGACCGCGACCGACAAACCGGTAAACACCGTTTGCGCAATCTGCGGCATGGACGTCGATCCGAAGCTTCCGACACTGGAATATCAGGGGAAGAGAATCGGGTTCGGCTGCAAAATGTGCCCTCCGAAGTTCAAGGCCGAACCTGACCGCTACGGCCCGTTTTATCTGCGCAACGAAGTCATCAAGAAGTAAACTGTCATGCGCTCTCCCACTGTCATTTTCGCCGTGGCCGGCTTGGCGCTGGGCGCTGGCCTGATCGCATTCCTGCCGCGAGACGCGCTCTTCTCTGTCTCCGGCCAGCATGACCACGCCGCGGAAGCCGCCGTGCCCGGTGAGCGCTGGGCCTGCCCGATGATGGACTTCATCGGCAACAAACCCGGCGATTGCCCGGTGTGCGGAATGAAGATGACGAAAGTCACCGCAGGCGAGCTGAGTCGCGAGCAGCAACGGCGCATGGACGTGCAAACAGCCACGGTAACGGAGGGTCCGGCCCGCAGCCTGATCCGCGCTTATGGCGCAGTGCGTTATGATGATCGCACATTGCAGGTGGTGATTCCGCGCGTCGGTGGACGGATCGTGAAGCGCCACAATGCCGCACGGCACGTCGGCACGCTCGTGAAGGTCGGCGATCCCATTGTCGATCTCTACAGCCCGGAGACATTCGCAGCGCAGGGCGAACTTGCCGCCGCGGTAACGCTGGGCGACCAGCCGACGATTCGAGCACTCTCCGACCGCTTCGAACGATGGAATCTCGGCGCCGTCGCGAAGGCCATTCTCGATGGTGGCGCACCGGCGGACACGCTCACCATCGCTAGCCCATTCTCGGGCCGCGTCGTGCTCGCGCTCGACGGCGAAGGTGACGGCATGAAAGGCGCGGCGCTGCCGCAGATCGGCCAGGAGGTGATGGCCGATGCCCCGTTGCTGCGGCTCGTCGATCCGAGCGCTTACATGCTCGTGATTCACGTGCCGGAGAACCGCGCGCATTGGCTGACGGAAGGCCAGCCCACGCGACTCTCGTCCGACGACAAAGGCGACCTGCGCGACATCGAGGCCACCATCGCCTGGGTCGCCCCGGAACTGAATTTGGAAATTCGTGCGCGCGAAGTGCACATTCACTTGCGCGACCCCAAAGGCCGGCTTTTGCCCGGCAGCCTCATCAGTGCGCGCTTTGAAACCGCGCTCGGCGGTGACTTGGAGGTCGCCGATGTGGCAAAGCCGGAAACATGGGGCAAATTTCCGCTAATCCCGAAGACGGCCGTGCTCTCCACAGGTGTGCGCCATGTCGCGTGGCGTGTCGCCGAGCGCCAGCGCGACGGCCGGCTGCGCTTCGAACTCGCGGCGCTCGCGCTCGGACCGCGGCTCGAGGACGAATCGGGGAACGATGTCTATGTCGTGCGAGCCGGCCTTAAGGCAGGCGACGAGGTCGCGACACAAGGTGTCTTCCTGATCGACAGCCAGGCCCAGCTCGCGGGCACGGCCAGCCTGCTCTTCCCCAAAGGCGCGGTCGCACCCGCTGGCAGTCACCAGCACTAAACATCTCAACTGCGCACCCGGACTCCGCGTCGCACTCACGCTCCCGCTTCAATGCTCTCGTTTGTCATCCGCAATACTTTCCTCACGCTCACCGCGTCGCTCGCGCTCGCGGTCGCCGGGTTCTGGGCGTGGCGTCACGTGCCCGTCGACGCGATTCCCGATCTCAGCGACAACCAGGTCATCGTGTGGGCAGAGTGGCCGGGGAAGAGCCCGCAGGACATGGATGCGCAAGTCACGTCGCGCCTCGCGCGCGAGCTCCAAGGCCTGCCCGGCGTGCAGACGGTTCGCGGCATGTCGCTCTACGGCGCGAGCTATATCTACGTGATTTTCGAAGAGCGTCGCGATTTGTATGACTGCCGCACGCGCGTCCTGGAGCGGCTTTCTCAGCTCCAAGGTATTTTACCGGCTGGCGTGAATCCGCGCCTCGGACCGGATGCGACCGCGATGGGACAGGTCTATGCCTTCACCCTCCAAGGTCCGCAGAGCATCGAAAAGAAACGGTTCATCCTCGATCAGATCGTCGTGCCAGCGTTGCGGGCAGTGCGGGGTGTGGCAGAGGTCGCGCCCGCGGGTGGCGTTGTGCGTGAGTATCAAATCGACGTTGATCCCACCCGGCTGGAGGAACAGGGCGTCACGCTGGAAATGCTGATGATGGCGGTCCAGAACGCCGGCCGCGACGTGGGCGCGATGAGCGTCGAGCAGACCGGCGTCGAGACGATGATTCGCGGCGTTGGGTTCATCCGCTCCGTCGCCGACGTCGAGAACATCATCATTCGCGGAGATCGGTTGAAGGGAGCGGGCCTGCGGCTCGGCGACATCGCCGACGTGCAACTCGGCGGCCAGTTCCGCCAAGGCCTGCTGGCCGACGGGTATCAGGAACACGTCGGTGCGGTCATTGGAATGCGCGTGCAGGAGGATCCGAAGACGGTGATCGGCGAGGTGAAGCAGCGGCTCCTCGATCTCGGTCCGACATTAAAACGCGAACAGCTCAGCGTCGTTTCGTTCTACGACCGGTCCCAGCTCATTCGCGAGACGACCGATACCGTCACGAACACGCTCCTCGAGGCCATCCTCACCACCATCATCGTAGTCGTGGCGTTTCTGCTTCATGTGCGCGCGAGCCTCGCCGTCGCAGTGAGCCTGCCGCTTGGAATGCTTTTCACGTTTCTGGTGATGCATCTCTTCGGTTTGAGCGCGAACATCATGAGCTTGGCTGGCATCGCGATCGCGATCGGCGTGATGGTCGATTTCGGAATCATCATGACCGAAAATATCACGCAGCACCTCGTGGACCTGCAGGAAAAGTGCAAGCGCGAGGGCCGGCCGATGCCCACATCGCCCTTCAATGCTGAGATCACAGATACAGTGGTGCGCGCGGCGCAGGAAGTCGCGCGACCGCTCCTCACGTCCGCAGCGACCACGGTGATCGGCTTCCTCCCCATCTTTGCGCTGACGGATCAGGCCGGCCGGCTTTTCCAACCGCTCGCACTCACAAAGTCGCTCGCGATCAGTGGCGCGGTTCTTTTCGGAACGCTTTTGGTTCCCGTGCTCTGCCGGCTGCTGCTGCCCCCGTGGCATGTGCGCAAGCCGCTGCTTATCGCCTTGACGGGAGTGGCCGGCGGGCTCGCCTTCGGCTGGTTCGTGCGCGACGGCTGGTCGCTGCCGATGGAATACGGACGCTGGGCGATCACGATCCCCGGTTGGATTTTTGCGCCGCTGTTCGCGGTGCTGGTCGGCTCTGCCATCTGGCGGATCGGTCGCGAGCGGCTCGTGAACTACGAGGAGAATCCAATGAGCCGCGGGATTCACGTCGCCTACGAGTGGGCTTACGAACGAATTCAACGGCACAAGGTGACGTTCACCATCGCCATCGTGTCGATGGCGCTGGGCGGTTACCTGCTCGGGGCCGGCTGGCAGACGCTGAGCTGGCCGTTGCGAAAAGTGTTCACCGTCGCGGGTGCTGATTTTTCCCAGACCCATCTCGACGCGGCCATGACGAAGTGGTTCCCCGGCGTAGGCTCCAGCTTCCTACCACCGCTCGACGAAGGCTCGCTCTTGTTCATGCCGTCCATTCCGGCGACCGGTGGCTTGGGTGAAACGCAGCGGATCATGCTGGCGCAAAACCGGCTCATCGAATCGGTGCCGGAGGTAGCAAGCGTCATGGGGAAAATGGGTCGCGCGGAAACTGCGCTCGACCCGGCGCCCATCGGCATGATCGAGACGGTGGTTTTGCTAAAGCCTTACGCGGAATGGCCCACGCACGAAATCACGCGACCCGATGGAAAGGTGGAGCACCGGCCGCGCACACTTGCGGAGGTGCGCGCCGCGCTCGCCGCCATCAGCGACATTCCGGGTGTCGCGCCGAGCTGGCTGCAACCGATCGAGACGCGCGTGGTGATGCTCTCAACCGGTATTCGCAGCCTCATCGCATTGCAGATCCTCGGTGACGACACGGATGCGCTCGAACGTTTCGCGGAGGCGGCGGAAAAGGTCATTCAACCGACTCCGGGCGCCGCCGACGTCCAGATGCAGCGCGAGGGCGGCAAACCGTATGCGGAGATCCGTCTCGATCCCGCGAGAGTCGCTCGCTTCGGGCTCAGCAACGAGCAGGTCATGAAATCGGTCGAGACCGCGTTCGGCGGCATGGCTGTCACGTATTCGGTCGAAGGCGCGCTCCGCTATCCGATCCGCATTCGCTACCTGCGCGAGCGGCGCGACGATCCCGACGAACTGCTTCAGCTCCAAATTCCCGCCGCCGTAGGTCACGGCGCCATCCCCATCACGAACCTTCTCGCGATTCCAACCGTGCACACGCTGGAGTTTGCGGAGAACGGCCCCGACGCGGATGCGCTCCTCAGCCGACTGCCGCTCGCGGTGCAGCGCAATTTCACGATTCTCGCGCCGCGCCGCGCCGAACTGACGGTGCCCGCCGGCGATCCGTTGCCGCGTGAAGTGCGTGACGTCATCGCGGCCCAGCAGGTCCGTGTCTCGCGCGAACGACCAAGCGAAGCCGGCCTTACGTATACGATTGGCCCTATGGCGATTCGCTCCGAGGGCGGCAAGCGCACGCAATACGTGCTGCTCAACGCTCGGGGGCGCGGCGAAGTTGAAGTCGTGCGCGATGCCGACGCTCGGGTGCGGGCCGCGCTCGCTGACGGGCGCTTGGAGTTGCCGGCCGGCGCGACGTATCGCTGGGTCGGTCGCTACGAGCAAAAGATCAAGGCCGACGAGACGCTGCGGTGGATCATCAGTGCGTCGATGCTCGTCATGGTTATACTGATCTACATCGGCACCCGGTCCTGGCTGATCACAAGTATCATCATCCTGTGCAATGCCACCGTGACGACGGCCGGCGGATTCTTTTTCGTCTGGCTGTGGGGCGCCGAGATGACGACCGCCGTGGTCGTTGGCTTCCTCGTGCTGCTCGGCGTGATGTTCAACGACGGCATCCTGCTCGGCACTTACATTCAGGAGCAGTTCAAGACGCATCCCGGGACGGTGGCCGAAGTGCATCGTCGCGTCTTCATCGCCGGTCTACGACGTCGCCGCCCGGCCATCATGACGAACATGACGGCCATGCTGTCCCTCATCCCGGTGCTGTGGTCGACCGGCCGCGGTTCGGAGTTGATGACGCCGATGGTGCTACCGGTGGTCGGCGGAATGATTTTCGACATCGTATCCCTGTTCTCCGTCCCGGTGTTCTTCACCTGGTATTGGGAGCGGAAGCTGGCCCGAGAGGCCGAGACTGGAGTCGCCGTCTCCGATCCACAGTCAGCGACTTGAACGAACTGAGGGATTTCGGCAGTCGTAGCGTTAAACGTTTGAGATGAATCCAGACCCTCTTGAACGCCGGCTCGAAGCCTATGCCAAACAGCCGCTGCCGGCAGCCCCTGCGAATGTCGCCGACGACGTATGGCGCGAAATCGAGCGTCGCCGTCACGAGTCCCTGTTAGCGCGTCTTGGCTGGCATGAATTGTTGAAACGCCCATCTTGGGCGCTGGCGGGCCTCTCCTTCGCGCTGGCAGTGGGCGCGATCCCGGCGGTGGCATTCAGCCGTATGCAGCAAGCCGATGAGCTTGCCCGCGACTCATTGCATTTCGAGGTGTTTTCACCGCGTCCTCGCGGCCAGATCGTGAGTCTACTGGCACATCCGAAAAGTTCGCTCCTTCACACCCCATGAAAAGAGTCGTGTTGTTTTTTGTCGCCGTCGTCGTGGTTGCCGCCCTTGCAGGCTTCGCCACCCTGAAACTGTCGAGGCATGGCCCGCGTGAGCATGTCGCCGCCCATGATTGGCTACACAAGGAGTTGAAACTGACCGCGGACCAAGAACGCGCGCTTGAGCCCGTCGAAGCGAAATTCGGTGTGAAGGAACGCGAGTTCGCTGCGGCCTTGCTCGAAGCAAATCGCAGCCTGGCGCGCGTCATGGGCGAAGAGAAAACCTTCACGCCGCGGGTCGCCGCCGCCGTCGAGGTCGTTCACCAGCGCATGGGTGATTTGCAGAAGGCATCGATCGAGCATGTCTTCGAAATGCGAACCGTGCTCTCACCCGAACAGGGCGACAAGCTCCTCGCGCTCGCTCAGAAAATCCTCGAATCGCACTGAGCGCGTGGATGATCCGGACCTACCGCTTATTCAGGCGCTCCAGACAGGAGACGACACGGCGTTGAACGAACTTATCAACCGGCATCGCGCGCCGTTGTTTCATTTCGCTTTCCGCGTCGTGCGCGATGAAAGCGCGGCGCGCGATGTGGTGCAGGAGACATTCGTGCGGGCGTATTTTGGCGCGGCGAAGTTCAGACCGCGGGCGACGGTCAAGACGTGGCTCTACGCGATTGCGCTTAATCTTTCGCGCGATTTTATGCGGCGGCGGATGCGGCGCCGCGAAGCGTTTTCGCTGGATGCAAATGCAGGGATGGCAGCAGAGGTGGAAGTCATTGACGGCTCACCGCCCGTGAATGATGCGGCCGGGAAGCACGACGAATTTGCCCTGTTGCAACAGGGCATCGATCAACTGCCTCAACATCTGCGCGAGGCATTGATTGCCTTTTCCCTCGAAGGCAAGTCGCAGCGAGAGGCAGCGGACATTCTCGGCACCACTCCGAAAACGGTCGAACTGCGAGTATACCACGCGAAAAGGAAGCTGCGCGAATGGCTCAAGGAATTCGAGATGACGGAAGATTTGTTGAGGGATCGCGCCGCTTCCGAACGATTAAAGCCATAGTTCCCACTCCCATCCCACTCCCATGAAAACGATTCGCTATTCTATCGGCCTTTTCGCTTCGGCGTTGGCCCTTTCGATTGTTACCAATGGCCTCGCGCACGAGGCACACAAAAAAGACAAGGAAACGGCCGGCGTTCAGGCGTCCTCGGAGAAAAAGGGCAAGCTGATCGCGATCAAGGAAAAGGATGCGGCATGGGCGGCCAAGGCGCGGAAGGAATATCCGGTCGATGTGTGCGTCACCTCGGGTGACAAACTCGGCAGCATGGGGAAGTCGCCGGAATACATCTATCGTGTGGACGGAAAACCGGACCGGCTGCTGATCTTCTGCTGCGACGGTTGCGAAGAGGATTTCATGAAGGACACCGCCAAATATCTCGCGGTGTTGGATGCTGCGGCGAAAAAGAAGGCGACGGCAACGAAGTGAGTGTGCTGCCTTTCACAGTTCAGCCCGTCTTATTCGATCTTATGAATTCCCTTCGTTTCTTTCTGGCTGCTGCGTTCGCTCTTGGCAGCACGGCTTTCGCGCAAGCTCCGGCTACGCGGACTGAGATTCAGAACGCGGCGCAACCTCAATTGACCGTCGGTTCTGACGGTCGGGTTTGGCTCGTTTATGGCCAAGCTGGCCCGGCGTCGGTCGATCACAGCGCGCACGCTGCCGGTCATGGCGATGGCGAGAAGCCGAAAGGAAAGGGTCATCAACCGCCGGGGCGTTCCGGGGATGTTTTTGTTACCTACTCGAAGGACGGCGGAGCGACGTTCGCGCCGGCCATGAAGGTGGCGCATCTGCCGAAAATTATGCTCGGTATGCGACGCGGCCCGCGCATCGCAGCGCATGGCGATCGTCTCACGGTTACCGTCATCGCTGATGAATTGATCGCGTTTACTTCCAACGATGGTGGTAAGACCTGGGGCCAGCCGGTTACGATCAACGAAGTCTCCACGAGCGCTCGCGAAGGATTACACGACTTGGCCGGCGCGCCCGACGGGCAAGCGTTCGTCACTTGGCTCGACCTGCGAAATGGGAAGATGGAATTGTGGGCCGCGTCGTCGAAGGATGGTGGGCGCACTTGGGGCAAGAACCAACAAGTTTACAAGTCGCCTGACAAATCCGTCTGCGAGTGCTGCCACCCGAGTGCGCTCTATGACGAGGAGGGTAACCTCGCGGTGATGTGGCGCAACTCCATCGAAGGCTCGCGCGACATGTGGATGACGACGCGAGCGAAAGGCGCGACGGCGTTTTCGACCGCGCGCAAGATCGGTGAAGGCACGTGGAAATTGAATGCCTGCCCGATGGACGGTGGCAAAATCCTCGCGCTCGGCGGCGGGCACTTCGGTGCCGTTTGGATGCGCAACGGTGAAGTGTTCATCAGCCGGGGCGACAGCCCCGAAATCAATCTCGGCAAAGGCAAGCATCCGGTCGCGGTTCACACCGGCAGCGCACCGCCGATGGTGTTTTGGCAACAAGGCGCAGACTTGGTCGCGCTGCACAATCTGCACGGCACCGAGCCGGTGAAGCAGGCGAGCGATGCGCGGTTCCCGTCGATCGTCGCGCTTCCCGGAGGAAAAGGGGTGCTGCTTGCCTATGAGCGAGGCGCGAAAGACGCGACCTCAGTCGCCGTGGACCGACTTTAGTTTCGAACCGTCTTTCCGGCCGAAGGCCAACTGCCCATCTCGGCGGTTGGCCTTTTTGCTTTCAATCGACCGGAGCTGCGCCTTGGGCACGTCAATATCTGCGCAGTTCTTCACAACAGACGCGCAGTGTCCGCCGAGGGAATCCACGGGGCGGGGTGTAGTGCTCAATGAACAGTTAACAATCAATCGTCACAGGTGACATATGAAAACTCAACGGACTCTCATTCGAAGCACACTTGGAATTTTCGTGAGCGGCATTTTCGCCGCCGCCGCCCTCGCCGGGCCCGGCCCACAATACTGGAATCGTCCCGCCACCACATCCGCAAAGAAACCGGACGCCCAGAAAATCGAAGCTCCCGTTGCGGGCAAATGCGCCGGTTGCACGACCAGCCCCATCTGGGGGAGTAACAACCGCGAACCGGGCGGTAAAGGTGCCCCCAGCGCTCGCGTTGTTGGTTCGACCCATTCGTGCGCTCGCTGCACGGGCAGCGTCGCCACGCAGAACGGCAAGGTCAAAGACGGCATGACGCACGACGTCGGCTGCGGTCCACTGCTCTGCTGCAAATGACCACGCTTGGTCTCTCGAAACCATCAACGCTCAAAACGTCCTTTCATGAAAACAAACACCCTTCGTTCGAAACTTCTCGCCGGTGCCGCGCTGGCCTTGGGAATCAGCTTTGCAAATCCCAACGTAATCGCAGGCCCCGGCCCCGACTACTGGCGCAATCAAGGCAAGGCTTCGAGCCCCGCCGCGAGCGCCCCGGCCGCGACGATGCCTCGCACCGTGGCGGCTTGCACCGACGCCCGCTTGGAGTCCGTGACGGAAACAAAGTTCATCCAGGCCAACGGTCGTGGTCCGACGCGCACCGTCGAGGTCGGCAAGAAACTGGTCTGCACAGCCTGCGATATCCCAATGATCGTAATGAAACCGTCCGGGCACAATGCGCGGGGGGCGATGGCGCCGGTGGCGATCAGCGGCACGCACGACTGCACGAAAAACGGCTGCACGCCTGTCGCGACGGTAGCGCGTCTTGATTGAAGCCTATCGAGGTTCTCCGGTGACCCGCCGCGATGAATGAATCAACAGAGCGCGAGGAGACCTGCGCCGTCTGTGGCAATGAGGCCACCGGAGGACGCAGGTTTTCACGGCTTTACCACGACGGGCGCCCGTTCCCGCTTTGTTGTCCGATGTGCCTCGATCTATTTCAGCGCGCGCCGGCGAGATTCGCTCGCGGAGAGCGCAGACAGACTGTTCTTGAGGAATTGATCAGCGATCTGAAATGGCGCAGCGGCTAGTGAGAACGCGTTGGTATTTGTGCGCTGCCGGCGGCCGGTGCTGTTGCGGCGGTCGTGCCATGCCTGGTGTTGATCTCGGTCGGTCGGTTGATACGCGCCTTCCGCAGTCGTCGCCGGCTGCCACGCGGTCCCCGACGCTCTCGCGTATCTGCGATGGCCCGAACGACATGCTCTTCGCAGTAGCCCCGCTCGGCAACGGCTTCTGCGTGCCCCGCGACGCTGCGGTGGCATTTATCGGACCGGTAGTCGGTGCTTCGGTGCCGGATGCCGCGGTCGATCCAGCCGACGGAGGCGGCTTCAGCATCATTGTGTGCTGGTGCGTGGGAGTCTGCGCGCGGACAGGCGCGGCGACAAATTAGGCCGCACAAAAACGAAATATCTGCGACGCGTGCCGAGCGGATAAAATGTAACGGGTTTTGGGTCGGCGGCGTTGCTGGCCGAAAATGTCCCGCATGCGCGCGGCGCCGGGACACTCGGCCGACGGAACTTAATGCTGTCAGATCCTTACCTCTGCTGCTCTGGAATATCATAAAGTCCCCAACGTGTTGAGGGATTTACGTGTGCGAGGCGTTTTAAGGGTAATGGAGTCGTCGCAAAAAAACCTGAAACCGAAAATTCGCCCGGGGAAGGCAAGTGGACCTCGGGTGCGCGTTTTGCCGTCGTGGTCAATTTGCCCGGAAATCGCGGGGCTGTGCTAGGGCATGAGCAGTGTTTCGCGATGGAGAACCCCCCAGGATCGTGGTAGAACGTTTCTAATACACTATGGCCGACGACCAACTCCGGCGCGAATCGAAGTCGCGCTATATTCCTGCGCTAGCTTTTACCCGGCTGACTTCCTGGTATGACCCCATCGTGCGATGGACGACGCGCGAAGAGATGTTCCGCACAAGATTGGTCGCGCAATCGGGAGTTCGACCGGGCGACCGCGTGCTCGATGTTGGGTGTGGCACCGGCACCCTCGCGATCAAGATAATCCAAGGGCAACCGGGTGCGACGATCACGGGATTGGATGGAGACCCCGCAGTTCTCTCGCAGGCAAAGCGCAAAGCAGGCGCGAGCGGAATACCCGTCACGTGGATCGAAGGGCGAGCCGACGCATTGCCCTTTGCGGACTCATCTTTCGAACGCGTCGTAAGCAGCCTTCTCTTTCACCATCTCGACCGCGCAACGAAACTGAACGCGCTTCGCGAAATCCGCCGCGTTCTCACTCCTGGCGGAGAGCTACATCTCGCCGATTGGGGCCGCGCCGCAAATCCGCTCATGCGCATCGCCTTTCTTTCCGTTCAATTGCTGGACGGTTTTGCCACAACCGCCGACAATGTCGACGGCCTCCTGCCCAAACTTATGTCCGAATCGGGGCTGGCCGACGTGACCGAGACTGGTCGTATCGCAACGCCCTGCGGCACGCTTTCGCACTATCGTGGCGTGCGGCGCTGAACTCGAACCCACTCACGGCTTGGAAATCCAGTCGCATCAGGTGCCCCCGACATCGGGCTACTCCAATGGTCACAGTATTCTGAGGGATTCGCACAGGCACCGCGTTCAACGGATATGCCCTCTGCACGCGTCAAACCGAAATTACCTCCGGCCCGTGAGGCAATCGACGCCATTCTGTCCGAGCGCGCACGCTTTCAACGATTCCTGATCGCGCGCACGGGTAGCGAGACAGAGGCCGAAGATTTGTTGCAGCAGAGCCTGCTCAAGGCCCTCCAGCACGACGCGCAATTGCGCCGTGGCGAGAAGGCAGTCCCCTGGTTCTACCGCATTTTACGCAATGCGATCAGTGACCACTACCGCCAAAAATCCTCCGCGCAACGCCGCACCGATCGTCTTTGGACGGAAATGCAGGCTGCCGGTGAAAATCTCGCCGCGCCGCCGAAAGACTGGAACCGGGTGATCTGCGCGTGCTTTACCGGTCTGTTGCCGGGCTTGAATCCACGCTATGCCGAACTGATTCAACGGATCGACTTGAACGGTGAGTCGAAGACTGCGGTGGGCCGCGAGCTAAAGATCAAACTTGGGACTCTGGAGGTCGCGCTGCACCGTGCGCGAAGGTCCTTACGGCAGCGTCTCGAATCTTTCTGCGGTGCGTGCAGTCGCGAAAAATGCCTCGAATGCTTCTGTGCCGGAGAAAAAGCGTAGGCGTCGGCTTTTCCGGCGAGGTCAAGGGGAGCGCCTAGTCATCTTTAGTGGACGGCGCCTATCAACCTCTCTCCGCCTCCGCGACTACCTAATACTGAACCCCGTTTGCGACCAGTGAGGGCGACCCGGCTATGGGGTCTTCACCTGTCGAATGTTTATCCGAGGTGTAATGAACCTGCGTGCGCACACACGGTCGGCATTGATACGGCATGGTTAGCGCGCGACGGACTCTGTGCCCGGGTGTCCACCTGCTCACAACCGAATCTCATGCTCCGCTCCGACTCCTCCTCCGTTCTGGCCTATGCTCCAAACGCCTCCCGCCGTGAATTTTTACGGGCTGCCGCGGCAGCGGGGGTGTGGGCGGGGTTGTCCAGGTTTGCACCGGCCTATGCTCAGACGCCGCACGCCGGTCACTCTGCGCCTGCGATGCCAGGCACGTCGTCGGCTGGTTCGACAGCGACGGGCGCATCCGTGGTCGATCTGACGATCGACAAAATGGACTTCCGCATCGGCGACCGCGTTGGTCAGGCCGTCACTGTCAACGGCTCGTTGCCCGCGCCATTGCTTCGCTTTCGCCAAGGCCAGGAGATCGAGTTGCGCGTCACCAACCGACTGAAGGAGCGCTCGTCGATTCACTGGCACGGCATCCTTCTGCCGTTCGAGATGGATGGAGTGCCGGGTGTGACGTTCAAGGGCATCGATCCGGGCGAGACGTTCGTCTATCGTTTTCCGCTCAAGCAATACGGCACGTATTGGTATCACAGTCACTCGGGGATGCAGGAACAGCTCGGTCTTTACGGTCCCTTCGTCATCGATCCTGCCGAGCCCGAGCCGTTCACTTACTCCCGCGAATATGTGGTGATGCTTTCAGATTGGACGTTCTCCGATCCGATGCGGCTCCTCGCAAAGCTGAAAAAGCAGAGTAATTTCAGCAACCTCCAGCAGCGCACGCTCGGCGACTTTTTCGACGATATTTCGGCCAATGGCTTAAAACGCACATGGGCCGACCGCAAGGAGTGGGGCAAAATGCGGATGGACCCCAGCGACATCGCCGATCTCACCGGGACGTATTTCAATTATTTGCTCAACGGCCGGCCGGCTGAGACGCCGTGGACCGGAATCTTCAAACCGGGCGAGCGCGTGCGGTTGCGCATCATCAATTCCGCCGCGACGACGCATTTCGATGTGCGCATTCCCGGTCTAAAAATGACGGTGGTTCAGGCCGACGGGCAGCACGTGAAGCCGGTCGAAGTCGAGGAATTCCGGATGGGCGCGGCTGAAACCTACGACGTGATTGTCGAGCCTACGGAGGATCGCGCTTACGCGCTTTTCGCCGAGACGACCGACCGTAGCGGCTACGCTCTCGGCACGCTTGCGCCGCGCGAAGGCCTCACGGCGACAATCCCTGCGCGCAGAAAACGTCCGCTGCGCACGATGGCGGACATGGGCATGGCCGATATGGCCGCGGGCGAACCTGCCACCGCGAAAATGAACATGAGCAGCGGCGAGACGGGCAAGAAGGAGATGCCCGGGATGAGCGCAGCCGAACACGCCGCCATGACCGGCAACAAACCGGCGTCTCCTCCGCCGGGTGGCATGGCTGGAATGAATCACGGCGCGAGCGGTATGGCTTCCGCGCCGCCGTCCAACACGCCGCCCATGGCACCTTCAATGTCCGTGGCGAAGTCAGGCACCGATGAGCACGCAGGTATGGCAGGAATGTCCGGCGGGAGCATGGCCGGAATGAAAAACCAATTTGGTCCGGGCAATAGCATGATGGCGATGTCGCCGATGAGCCGCGCGCACGAGCCGGGCACCGGACTCGGCGACGACCAACGGCGCGTGCTCGTTTACCGCGATCTCGTGGCGCTTGATGCGCGGCTAATGCCTGCGCCCGAACGTGAAATCGTCATGAACGTGACCGGCAACATGGAACGCTTCATCTGGGGCTTTGACGGCAAGAAACTTTCCGAAGCTGAACCCATCGCGTTGCGTTTCGGCGAGCGCGTGCGGATAACGTTCATCAACCACACCATGATGGAGCATCCGCTCCACTTGCACGGCATGTTCATGGAATTGGAAAACGGCGCGGACGGCCTCCTTCCTCTCAAGCATACCGTGACGGTGAAGCCCGGCGAAAAGATTTCCGTGCTCCTTACGGCTGACGCACGCGGCGACTGGGCGTTTCACTGCCACCTGGCCTATCACATGGATGCGGGGATGTTCCGCGTGTTCAGCGTCGTCTGAAAAGAACCGCATGAACATGAAAACTCTCGCTTCATTCGCTGCCGCACTCGCGTTCCTTTTCGCCTCATCCGTAGCCGCGCTTGCCGCAGCTTCAGATCATTCGAGTCACCCTTCGGGCCTTGGCAAACCGCTGCCGCCCGGCTGGGAGCCCGCGGTGCATGATCGGGCAATCAACACCTTCACGGCTTTCCAAAAAGCCGAGTTTCGCACGGGCGACGCGCCCGATGCCGCCGTAGTGGATGCGGAGGGTTGGATTGGCGGAGATTACCAGAGGCTTTGGTGGAAGGCCGACAGTGAGCAGGAAACGAAGGGTGCCAAAGCGGGCGAAATCGAACTTCAGGCGCTCTACAGCCGGCTCTTCAGCCCGTTTTGGGATTTCCAAACCGGTATTCGTGTTGATCGGCAGTATAGCGGTCGGAAACGCGATACCACAGGCTATTTCGTCATCGGCCTAGAAGGGCTCGCGCCATATTGGTTCGAGGTCGAGCCAGCGCTCTTCGTGAGTGAAAAGGGCAAGGTCTCGGCTCGCCTCACGGCAAGCTACGACCAACTCATCACGCAGCGTTGGGTAGTCCAGCCGCGGGTCGATCTGAACGCCGCGTTCCAAAATGACACGCGGAGAAACCTCGCCAGCGGGTTCAACGACATCGAGGTCGGCCTGCGCCTGCGCTACGACATCCGCCGACAATTCTCGCCCTACGTCGGCGTGACGTGGCGCCGCGTGCTGGGCAACACCGGCGATTTGGTGCGGCACACCGGCGAAGATATTTCAACCACGTCCTTCGTGTTCGGACTGCGGACTTGGTTCTAAACCCATCCCGAAATCTCAAACGCCACCGCACCGCTAAATTCCATGAATACAAAAACCAAACTCACGAGCCTCGCGCTCACGCTTACCCAATCGAAATGGCTGCAACCCGCGGTGCTGACGCTCGCGGTCGCGGTCCTTCTGGCCGGTATCACCGGATGCAAACCGCACCATTGATTCCGTCCGATTGCGGGACACGTGACGTGTGCGGCACGACGGTTAAATGACAATTACTGCACAGCTAAACGCAAAATCTGCACAGGGGGCGATGCTCCACCGAGCGTATAAGTTAGTGTCGAGGCCACCATGATTCCTAGCCGCGACAAAGCCGCATTCTTCCAACCGACAAAAACATGAAATCTATATCCACCAACATTCGCTTCATTTTCGCAGCCGCCATCCTGGGCGCGTTCGCTTCAATCGCCTCCGCCGGCCCCGGCCCGCAATATTGGGAAACTCTCCGCCACGAAGCGCAGTTCAAGCAACTGAAAGTCGGCGATAAAGTCGCCTACGTCTGCAACGAGTGCAAAACCGTCTCGGAGATTCCGATCAATTCGCCCACGCATGCCATGGGGCTCTGCAAGGAAGGCGCCACCGTCACGTGCCCGTCATGCAAGAAGACGACGAAGGTTGTCAGGAAGGAAAAGCGCAACGATCCCCCTTCCTCCAGCCAAGTAATCTACGTGAACGAGAAGGGCGAGGAGTGCGCCTTCATCGCGAAGGTGGCGGACAAGCAGTAGCCGCCCGCAACGCGTTTCCCGAACCAGGAAGCTGTCGCACCGCTTCCCTCCAACCAATTCTCAACCGCCACAAATAAAACTCATGAAAACCAAATCGCACACAGTCCGTTTCCTACTCGCGACCGCCGCTCTCGGCGCGTTCGCTTCGCTCGTCTACGCTGGCCCCGGCCCCGAATACTGGAACCGCACCAAACCCGTCACCACTTTCTCCGAGGCCAAGAAAGTCGGCCCCGACGACACGGTGATGATGCAATGCAAGAGCTGCAAAACTGCGTTGATCCGAAGCTCCAAGCACGTCGGCCCGCCGAGCAAAGGCAGCGAGGAATGGTTTACCATTGGCTCCAAACACACCTGCAATGAGTGCAAAGGTGAAATCACTGTGGTCAGGGGCAAGACCACGGACTCCATGCAACACAACTGCACGAAGTGCGGCGACGGTTCCGTGACGTGCAGCGTCGTCATGGCGGAAAAGAAGTAATTCTACCGCGCCGCGTGCTCCTCCGCTAGCTCCTACACCGTCGCGCCGCGTCAGCGCGACGGTCCTCCTCTGACCGCCGGACAATTTGCTCCGAACATCCCCATGAATCTCCGCCCATTATCTTTTCCCACCGCTCCCCGTCGTCTCCGCTCGAAATGCCCTAACGCGAGGACGACGCCATGAGCTACCAAAGCGTCAACCCCTACGACGGTAAAGTTCTGAAGACGTTCAAGGAACTCAGCGACCGGCAGCTTGAGCAGGCACTCAAAACCGCTTCGACTTGTTTCGAGAGTTGGCGAACCACGACGTTCGGCGAGCGGGCGGCCGTGGCTTTGAAAGCCGCCGCGATCATGCGCGCGCGGATGGACGATTTCGCCCGTCCGGTGACGTTGGAGATGGGCAAGCGGATCGACGAGGCCCGCGGCGAAGTCGCGCTCAGCGCCGACATCATCGAATATTACGCCAAAAATGCCGAACGCTTTCTCGCCCCGCAAAAACTTAGGCCAAAGTCCGGCAAAGCCGAGGTCGTGAGCACCCCGTTTGGCGTGCTCTTCGGTGTTCAACCCTGGAATTTTCCCTACTACCAACTCGCGCGTTTCGCCGCGCCTAATCTGATGGCAGGCAATGTCGTCATGGTTAAGCACGCCGGCTGCGTTCCCCAATGCGCCATCGCCTTTGCGAAACTGTGGCGGGAGGCCGGGGCGCCTGCGGGTGCCTACACGAATTTGCTCATCTCGCACGATCAGGTGAATCGTGTGATCGACGATCCCCGAATCAAAGGAGTGGCGTTGACGGGCAGCGTGGAGGCAGGAAAAAGCGTGGCCGGGAGGGCGGGGCTCAATCTTAAGAAATCGACCATGGAACTGGGGGGCAACGACGCCTTCATTGTGCTGGGGGACGCCGATCTCGACAAGACGGTCAAGTGGGCGGTCTGGGCCAAGATGAACAACACGGGCCAGTGCTGCGTCGCCGGTAAACGGTTCATCGTCGTCGAGGAACTCGCGGATCAGTTTCTGGAGAAATTCGCAGCCGCGTTGGCGACGTTTAAGCCGGGTGATCCGCTGGATGAGACGACGATGCTCGGGCCGCTGTCCACCGAAGCGGCTCTCGTGCAACTTCTGGATCAAGTTAAACGTGCCGTCGCGAAAGGCGCGACCGTGGTAATGGGAGGCAAACGCATTGATCGGCCGGGCTCGTTCATGCAGCCGACAATCTTGTCGAACATCAAACCCTCCAATCCCGCGTTCAGGGAAGAATTTTTCGGGCCGGTCGCGCTGTTTTTCCGCGTCAAGAATGAGGACGAGGCCGTGGCGCTCGCCAATGATTCGGATTTTGGATTGGGGGGCTCGGTCTTCACCAAGGATGTCGCGCGTGGCAAACGCGTGGCGAGCCGGGTCGATACCGGCATGATGTTCATCAACCACCCAACATGGACGACGGCGGACTTGCCGTTCGGCGGCATCAAGGATTCGGGCTACGGCCGCGAACTCTCCAGCATGGGCATCCAAGAGTTCGTGAACAAGAAACTGGTCCGCATCGCTTCGATCGACGCTCCGGCTTAGGCCGCCCGTCAAGACTGACGAAAGCTTGGAAGGCATCGCCATCGAACGAACGACGCTCCGTATCGCGGCTGAGGGAGTTCTCGGTCCCGCGTTCAGCAGAGGAGTCCAATGAATTTGCGGACGCACCGTTCGCAGCAGCAAAAAACTCAGCACGAATAAACTAGAAAACAGCTATGAAAACAGAATCCAATCTCCTCGGTAAAATCAGTCTTAGTTCGAGTCTCGCAGTCGCCCTGGCTTTCGCGATGTGGCTGCCCGGCGCGGCCCGCGCTGCGGAACATCAGATGGCGTCATCTGATATGCAGCATATGCAGCACATCACGACACAGGCTCAGGCAGAGGCGCTGAAACCCGGCGACTCCATGTCCATGACCTGCACCAAGTGCAAAGACGTCATGGTCCAGAAAGTGGGGACCGACCAAGCGCACGTCAAAATGATGACCGTCGGCGAAAAATCCATGTGTCACGGTTGCGACGGCACCGTCGAAGTCGTCGCCACCGGCAAAGGCGAAGGCAAGAACGCCGAAGTGAAGCACGTCTGCTCGAAGTGCGGGGACGACGCCATGTTCTGTTCCGCGACCAAACCCGGCAGCGGCGCGATGAAGGGCATGGGCAAAATGAAGAAATAACCTGAACGCGCCCATCCGGAACGAACCACAGCGACAGCCACAGCACTCGTTCGATCCGGGCTGCTCTTATGGAGCAAGGCGCAAACGAAAACTAAAATAATCAACCGACACCGTAAGTATGAAAACTCTAATCCCATTCGGCACGGGCCGCCTCGTTGGTGCCAGTCTGCTGGCCATCGCAACTTTCGTGAGCATCCAATCGAGCGCCCCCGCGGCCGCACCGCCGGTCGATCCCGCGCACGCGGCCCACGTCGCGTCTGGCGCGATGCCACCCGATCCGGTGAAAGCCGATCCCGCGCTCTCACAGCAAATCGCCCAACTTCAGACCAAGGTTGCCAAGCTCGAAGCGACCCTTGCGGCGAGTGCGCCGCCGATGGGTGGTGCATCGGCGAATGCTCCCATGCCCGGAATGCCTGGCGCAGCTATGCCCGCAACTCCGGCGATGAACATGGGAATGGATAAAATGAAATCCGGCGCTCCGATGGCGGGTATGGGCGCGGGTGCAGCACCGGCTCCCCCGATGGCGGGAATGAGCGCCGCCGCACCCGCGGGTGGGATGATGGGGATGATGAGTCAGATGATGGGCATGATGGATAAAATGATGCCCATGGGCGGCGCCGCTGCACCGATGCCCGCCAGCGGCGCGATGCCGAGCGGCGGCGGCATGGGAATGGACATGATGAAGATGGGCGGCGGCGCGATGCCGCCTGCCCCAGGAGGAGGAATGAGCGGTGGCATGGGCATGGACCAGATGGAAATGGCCGGGATGATGGGCATGGGTCCGATGGGCAGCGCCGCTGTGGGCGGCATGCCCCAATCGGCTCTGCCGGGCTTCCCCGGTTCATCGCACCTCTATCACATCGGTGCGACTGGTTTCTTCCTCGATCACCCGCAACACATCGCGCTCACGACTCAGCAGCAAGCTGGGCTCAACAAAGCGAAGGAACAGGCGGCGCTGGCGAAAAGCACGGCGGATCGCGCCGTGGAACAAGCCGAGCAGGAACTGTGGACGCTCACCGCGGCCGATCAGCCTGACGCCATGGCGATTCAGGCGAAGATCGCGGCGATTGGAAAACTGACCGGCGACGCGCGCCTCGCTTTCATCCGCGCCGTGGGCGACGCGAGCAAACTTCTCACCGATGAGCAGCGCAAAAGTCTCACGGGCTTCGCACCGCCCGCTCCCGCAGCCGCAATGCCGGCCGGCGGCATGAAGGGCATGTGAGTCCTCCACGTTACTAGGACAAAACTATGGCTGCGCCGACGCACCTGAAGCCTGCCGCGGCAAAGACTCGGTCGGTGGAGTTCAAATGCTACGCTCCCACCGCCCAGCAGGTCTCCGTCGCGGGAACATTTAACGGATGGAAACACGACGCCACGCCGCTCGCGAGAGACAAGGCGGGCAACTGGCGAGGCTCGCTGACGCTCCCGCGCGGACGCTACGAGTTCAAGTTCCTCGTGGAATGCCAGTGGTGCTGCGCGCCGGGCTGCGATGATAAATATCGAGACTGCCCCAAATGCGTGCCGAACGAATTCGGCACGATGAACCGCGTATTGGAAGTGACGTGAGTATGAGCTATGGCGAAGCCAGATGTCCAAGGGTTGAGGAACGCGCCGCGATGCGGAGCATTGCCTGCCTGTGGATCGGGCTGTTGTGCGCTTCTGGGTTGAGCGCGCAATCACCCGAAGAACACGCCAGCCATCATCCCGGTCAGGCGACCGGCGCGATGCCGGCGGCAGGAGCGATGCTGCCCGGTGGAATCAGCCCAGCGCTCGGTGCCACGCCCGCCGGCGCCGGAGGCATGATGGCCGGGATGGGCGAAATGATGAAAGGGATGATGGGCGCTCCGCCGGCAAAGGAACTTTATCCGACGCTGATGGCTTTGCCGTTGCTCACACCCGCGCAACGCAAGCAAGTCGAGCAACAGGCCGGCGAGCGGATGCACGTGGGCACGATGCTGATGGGGCAGGCGCTCGACACGCTCAACGCCGGCAGCATGACCGGCGACTACGCCGCGATGCACGAAGCCATGACCCGTCTGCGCGAAGGCGCGGCGCAACTCGACAGCGGCATCGCCGCTCGGCGCGCCCTCGCCGAAGGACGCGCCCCCAGCGATGTCGCGCTGGCTTGGTTCAAGCGTGAGATGAGCCTCGTCGCTCCCGTCAGGGGTGAAGCGTCTCACGGCCTCTCGCCCTTGCACCTCTTCACGATGGCGCTGCTCGTGGTCTTCGCGTTCGCGATGCTCGCCATGTATTTTTTCAAGATGCGTCGTGCCGCAGCCCTCTTCGGGCGGATCGAACCCGACAAGGGCTCGCCGCCGCCGGGATCGGCACCGGAGCTGGCCGCAGGGAAACCGACATCCAAGGCGAAACCTGCTTCCGGGAGCAAACCACCCGCCGGGAACAAGCCTCCGTCCACTAGCAAGCCAGCCGCGCCGGACGACGATCCCGCTGCTCTTGCCGACAAGTCCGCCGCCTCTGCCGGAACGCCCGCAGCTGACGCGCCGCAGAAAGCATCATGAGTCTCCTAACTGAGGTGCCATCCAGGTGAGCACGCTCACTCCCCCGGAAGTAGCGCCGCCGGTGATCGCGAATTGGCGAGGTCAGCTCCGCCTTGGGAGCATCGTCACGGAAGCGCCGGGTGTGAAAACGTTTCGACTCCTGCCTTCGTCGGGCGAGGGCTTCCTGCCTTTCACTTTTGTCCCCGGCCAGTTCCTGAATGTCGCCTTCGGGATCGGCGGCGCCAGGATGAACCGCTCGTATTCCATCTCGTCCTCCCCAACGCAGCGCGACTATGTCGACTTGACCATTAAGCGCGAGCCCCGCGGCGCGGTCTCCCGTCACATGGTCGATCTTCTCGCGGTGGGCGACCTGATCGAAGCTGGAGGCCCGGTCGGAAAATTCACGTTTGATGGCACCGAGGCCGAGAGCGTCGTCCTCATCTCAGCGGGCGTGGGGATCACTCCGATGGTGAGCATTACCCGCTATCTCACGGAGCGCTCCTGGCCCGGAGACATCTTCTTTATTTATACGTGCCGCACTCCGGCGGATTTCATTTTCAGTGGCGAAGTCGCCGCGCTGCAAAAACGCAATCCGAAGCTGCGTGTCGCAGTCACGAGCACCAAGGCCGAAGGGACAGACTGGAAAGGTCCGCGCGGACGCCTCACCAAGGAACTGCTCACGCAGACGGTTCCCGATCTTGCATCGCGAAGAATTCACATCTGCGGGCCGGCGACGATGATGGAAGCGACCAAGGCCCTGCTGACCGAACTGGGCGTTCCGCCGGACCAAGTGAAGTCCGAACTCTTCGGCGCCACCAAACCCGCCGTGTCCACGGGTGGCACGACCGCCAAGCCGGGCGCCGCCGCGACCGGCCCCTTGGTCACATTTTCGAACAACAGCAAATCCGCGAAGATTCACGAAGGTCAGACCGTGCTCGAACTCTCTGAAGAACTCGGCATCGGAATCGAGAACTCCTGCCGCGTCGGCACCTGCGGCTTGTGCAAGGTGAAGATGACGGCCGGCGAAGTGGACATGGAAGTTCAAGACTCGCTCGACGAGGACGACAAGGCGAACGGCGTCATCCTCGCTTGTCAGGCGAAGCCAAAAACCGAAGTCACCGTGGAGGCATAGCCATGAAAAACCACGAACGCTTCATCGTCATCAGCGTCTTCGCCGTGCTGGTATTTGCGTGGCTGGGCTTCCTCCTGCATACCTCCCCGCGGTTTGCGGGGAGTGGCTGGGGGGCAGTTTTCGGAATCTCGGGGGCGGTGCTGATGCTCATACCGCTGGGTTATGTCTTCGTGAAGCGCATCCCGTTCCTCAAGGAACGCATCGCGAAACACGTCTCGTTGCAGACGTGGCTGTCGATCCACATCTACACCGGCATTGTGGGGGCGTTGCTCGCACTCATTCACACCGGGCACAAATTTGTGAGCCCGCTCGGCATCGCGCTCACGGCGGCGATGCTGCTCGTCGTCGTGAGCGGAATTGTCCTCCGCTACCTGACGCCTTTTGTGAACGTCGATATGAAGGACAAGCTCCTGCTCCTGCAAACCGCGCGGGGCGATCTCGACCACGCCTGGGGACTTATGGAGAAGGCTGCCGCCGGGAAGAAAGGCCTTCCGCCAGAGGCATCACTAACCGCCGGCATGGTTTCGCTCGGGTTTTTGACTGCTCCTGACAATTCCGCCGGACAAGTCACCGTTTTGGCCGAGGGCGTGGCCGACCTGGAGTATTCGATCCGGACACACGAGCTGCTCAAGCGCTGGTTCTCCGGTATGCTCACGCTCCATATCATCGTTTCCATCGCTTTCTATGCGCTGCTCGTCGCGCACATTATTTCCGGCATCTATTTCGGACTGAGGTGGCTGTCATGAAGACCTTTGTCCTCTCGATGGCGCTCCTCGTTGCGGGGGCTGCAGCGACCACGCTATCGTTTCTGCATTTCCCTCGTGCACAGGTCGTGGCCCAGCGTGGAGTCCGTCCGGGAGAGTTGTCGCAGCCTCACGCATTTCTCGAAAACAATTGTGCCGCCTGCCACACGGCGGTGAAAGGAGTCGAGGCGCAGAACTGCATCGTCTGTCACGCCGACAACAAGTCGCTTCTCCAACGCCAGCCGACCGCTTTTCACGCAACCGTTGGAGAGTGTGCAAGCTGCCATCTCGAACATCAGGGACGCGTGCCCGGCTCGACTTTGATGGATCACGGCGCATTTGCCCGCATCGCAGAGCGAAAAATTGCGCGCGAACCCGCGAGCACCACGGCAACGACGGATGGCGCAGACGTGTTGGCGTGGATTCTCCGCCAACCGAAGAAGCCCGGAGGAAATCCGAATTTCCCACATGTCACTCCGTCCGAAGCCGCGCTTAGTTGCGCTGCCTGCCACTCGACCAAGGACCGGCACCGCGGCCTGCTCGGCAACGACTGTGCCTCATGCCATGGCACGGCAAAGTGGACCATTGCGGAGTTCAAGCACCCTTCGGCCACCTCGCAGTCCTGTGCTCAATGCCATCAAGCCCCGCCGAGCCACTACATGATGCACTTCAAAATGATTTCGATGAAGTCGGCGGGCGTCGAAAAAGCCGAGGTGAGTCAGTGCTTCCTCTGCCACCAGACCACTTCGTGGAACGATATCAAAGGTGTCGGATTCTACAAACACCATTGAGGTCGAACCACCGCTGAGGACCAGCACCGCACGCGCCCGATCCGTGAATTTGCGAACAGGCCGTTCGCCGCAACGAAAACAAACGAAACGAAATTAACGCAATATCACATGAACAACATGAATCATAACGACGGATGGATGAGTGGATGGGGCGGCGGAGGGATGTGGGTCTGGACGGTGATTGGCACCTTGGTGGTGGTCCTGCTCGTCGTCGTTATCGTTAAACTGCTCAAAAAATAGTTCAGCAACCAACACGGCTGCCGTCTAGGCCGTTCGTGGTCCGCGGTCGCGACACCGCGAGATAGTGTAAGGGTTTCGACGTAGCTTCGTCAGCAATCTTATGAACCACCATCATCACCCGTCCTCCGAAACCGGCAGCCATGAAGAGCACGACCACGCGCATGAGGCGGTGAAGCCGCCGGCCGGCGCGAAATACTTTTGCCCGATGTGTGAGGGCGTGGTGAGCGACAAGCCGGGCGATTGCCCGAAATGCGGCATGGCGCTGGAGCGAAATCACGCGTGGGTCGCCCCCGCAGCGGGCAAGACGATCTACACCTGCCCGATGCATCCACAGATTGAGCGGGATCACCCCGGTGCGTGTCCCATCTGCGGGATGGCGCTCGAACCCAAAGTGGCGAGCGCAAGCGATGCCGAAGAGGAAAACTCCGAACTGCGCGACATGACGCGACGCTTCTGGATCGGCGGTGCCCTCACGTTGCCGGTCTTTGTGCTCGCGATGGCGCACCTGGTGCCGGCGTTTGCCCATGTCGCCAACGGGACCGTCAGTCGGTGGATTCAATTTCTTCTTTCCACGCCCGTGGTCTGGTGGGCCGGCTGGCCGTTCTTCGTGCGCGGAGCGCGGTCATTTCGTAACGCGCATTGGAATATGTTCACGTTGATCGCGCTCGGCGTGGGCTCCGCTTGGATTTACAGCGCAGTCGCGTTTTTCCTGCCCGACGCGTTCCCGCCGGCCATGCGGATGCACGGCGGCATGGTGGACGTTTATTTCGAAGCCGCCGCCGTCATTGTCGTGCTCGTGTTACTCGGGCAGGTGCTGGAACTCCGGGCAAGGGCTCGAACCTCTAGCGCCATCAAGGCGCTATTGAACCTCGCTCCGCCGACCGCCATCCGCGTCACCGCCACCGGCGACGCCGAGGTCGCGTTGTCAGAAGTTCAAGCCGGCGACCGCCTCCGCGTGCGTCCGGGTGGGAAGATCCCGGTTGATGGCGTCATCGAGGAAGGCGCTTCTTCCGTCGATGAATCCATGCTCACCGGCGAATCGTTGCCCGTGGAGAAAAAGTCCGGCGATCGCGTGACGGGCGGCACGGTCAACGGCACTGGCGGGTTCATCCTTAAGGCCGACAAGGTGGGGGCCGATTCGCTGCTTTCCCGCATCGTGCAGATGGTCGCCGATGCGCAGCGCAGTCGCGCGCCGATTCAGGGACTGGTGGACAAAGTATCCGGCATTTTTGTGCCGACCGTCGCGGCAGTCGCAGTGATTACGTTTCTCGTCTGGTTCTTCTTCGGTCCTGAACCGCGCCTCGCCTATGCCATCGTCAACGCGGTGGCGGTGCTCATCATCGCCTGCCCGTGTGCGCTGGGTTTGGCTACGCCGATGGCCATCATGGTCGGCGTCGGCCGTGGCGCGCAGGTCGGCGTATTGGTGAAGAACGCCGAGTCGCTCGAACATCTTGGCAAGGTGACCTACCTCGTGGTGGACAAGACCGGCACGCTCACCGAAGGGAAACCGCGCCTCACGGATATTTTGCCCGTAGCGGGATTTGACGAAAACGCGTTGCTTCGGATGGCTGCCTCACTCGAACGTTCATCGGAGCATCCGCTCGCTGCCGCCATTGTGCGCGGGGCCGAGGAGAAGAAGTTGGCCCTGCCGGAGGTAACTAATTTCCGCTCCGTCACCGCGGGCGGCGTCGCCGGCGCGGTGGAAGGGAAAAGCATTCTCGTCGGCAAGTTGAAGTTTCTCGAAGCCGAGGGCGTGGTGGTGGATGCCGCCCTTCAGGAACACGCAACCACCCTCCAAACGGACGGCAAGACGGTGCTGTTCGCCGCGGTGGATGGAAAGGTTGCGGGATTGCTGGCAGTGGCCGACCCGATCAAAGAGTCCACCGCCGAGGCCATTGCGATGCTGCACGAGCTTGGTGTGAAACTGGTCATGGCGACGGGCGACAATCGACGCACCGCTGAAGCCGTGGCGCGCAAGCTCGGCCTCGATGAATTTGAAGCCGAGGTCGAACCGGCCGACAAAATCAAGAAGGTCAACGCGCTCAAGAAAGGCGGGCAAGTGGTGGGCATGGCCGGTGATGGCGTCAACGACGCGCCGGCTCTCGCCGCTTCTGATGTAGGCATCGCGATGGGCACAGGCACCGATGTCGCAATGGAAAGCGCAGGAATCACGCTGATCAAAGGTGACCTGCGCGGCATCGCGAAAGCGATCCGGCTCTCACGCGCGACGATGCGCAACATCCGCCAGAATCTGTTCTTCGCCTTTGTCTACAACGCGCTTGGCGTTCCGGTAGCGGCGGGAGTTCTTTACCCGTTTTTTGGTGTGCTGCTGAGTCCGATGATCGCGGGGGCCGCGATGTCGCTGTCATCTGTTTCAGTTATCACCAACGCTCTTCGGCTGCGGAAAGTGCGTTTGTGAGCGCGAAGTGCCACTCCTGCGCCGCTCAACGTAGGGCAACAATGGCGCTGGCAAATGGCCGCGGTTCGGCGGCTGCCGCGAACGCTGTTTCGTGCACGACTGCACGGTGGGTGTGTCCGCACCGGTGAAACAATTATTCAGCCCCGCCTGTTTTCCATGCTTTATGTGAAGCTTCACATAAACGCTCGGAAAACGCGCGCAAGAAGTTGCCCACATCTCCACAGTGGCGGATCACGCCGCCCGAGCTCGGCGGTATCAATCCACTCGAACATCATTCGTCGCTATGTCACAGCGTCCCTACAACCGCATCCCCGCCGCCGGCCCTGGCGCGCGTGGCACGACACGTGGCAGCATCTCCGCCGACATTTGCTCCGCGGATAGACACTGCTTCACGACGAACAACCGCTCGGCTGCGACGCCGCCCTTCACCTGCGCGCCGTGCCCGAATGCCAGACTATGAGCGAGCGTGTCCTTCACTTCCCGTCTCGCCCAGGTCCGTTGGTTTCGCAACAGGTCGCGGTCGGCGACCAACTCGCCCACCCGTAAATCGACGCCGTAAATCGTCACTGCCCGCCGCGGAAACGCCATCCTCGCGAACACCTCCGCATGTCCGGGGTAAATCGAGAACGACACGTAGCCTGTCCGCGATTGCAGCGAATTGCGCCGCGCTTCGCCGGTCGGCTTCAAACCCTCGCGGGCTACCGGCAGCGCGGCGTCGGTGCCGTGATACAACCGGACCCACGCGCCCGGATTCGCGCGCAACCAGCGATCGAGCGTGGCGACCCGCTCGACCGAAGGTTCGCGGTAGAGCAGCGAGCGCCACATCGGCGCCGCCTCCAGCCGGAGGCGGCCCGATTCGCGTGCTCCCGGCGACGATGCGATTGCGTCCGCCATTAGCGCCGACGCTGTTTTTTCCGCGTCTCAAAAAAGTCCTCCACGATCAATTGGCTCGCGCGATCGGAGAGTTCATGGGCGATCAACTGCTCGGTGGTCGGAGCTTCTCCGCCGAGGGCCTGGCGCAGCCGGCGCGAGGCGCGCGCGTAGCGTTGGCGCACGCGGTCGTCGAGTTGGATGGTGAGCGATGTGGTCATGATCGAAATTTTCTAGGGAAAGTTGAGATGACGGAAGGAGAGCCGCTCCCTGCGGGTGAGCGGCAATCCCTCCCTCATCGGTTTAGGCGAAGGCCCGGCGGCATGACTGACGGCGAGCCTGGTGCGCACCCACTCCCGCGCCCGCGTCACCTCGGCGAGCGCCACCTCTACGGCGGCGCTCGCGGGCGTTCCCGCCAGACACTCGAAGTTCTTGGCGACCTTCAGCGAGAACTCCGCCTGCCCGAGATGATCGTAGAGCTGACGGCGCGTGGAGGGATGGACGCTCACGGCCTCGCGCCGGCCATCGCCGGCCGCGGGGTCTGCGCGAGGGGCAGCCGGTTCTGCCAATTGCGCTCTTTGACGACCGCCTGCACGAACGCCTGATCGCGGTTGTAGGGGTGAACCTCGGCGATCCGCTTATCGATGGCCTTTTTCACCTCCACCGTCTGCTTGTCATACCATTCCTTGGCCGCCGGCATTTGTTTTGCGACAAAGCGCATCTCAGCCTCGTGGGTATTCATGTCTTTCAACATGAGCGTGCGCACCGCGTGCTCGGGATCAGTTTTTACGAGGTTGGTGTAGCGCGCGAACGCTTCCTGGTTGGCGTCGATGTAGGGATTGAGGCGTCGTTCGACCTCCTCGTTGCTGCGACGCGGCCGCGCGCCGTTGGTTTCCGGTTTGGTGCCCGGCGTTTCGGTGGGTGGTTTGGGCAGTTCTGCGCCCTCGGTTTCTTTGTTTTTGAGTGCCATGGTGGCGGATGGATGAAGTTGCCCGGCACTGGTCGCGTGCGGCCGGGCATGAACACGGAGCGGAGAAGCCCGCCCAAAATTATTTCAACACCGGATTCGGCAGCAGCTTCGCCTCGGCGCTCGCGAGACGGAGCGCGAAGTCGAACTGCGCGCACACGTCGGCGCAGTCGTTGCGCGCCAGCGCGAACGCGATGAGGGTGTGCGGCTCGAGTGGTGGCTTCAGATTGCCGAACCGTTTGTTCAACTCGACGGCGGCATCGGAATACGCCGCGTAAACTGTCGTTGGGAGGGTGACGTTGATGGTGACCATGGTTGGATGGGTTGACTGACGTTGAGTCAGGCCGTGAGCGGCCCGCGCAAGAAGGGTCGCGCGTTTTCGCCGGAGCGGAGCCCGCGCGGGAGCCGCAGGCGGACGGCGGACGGAGCGGAGAAGGAAACGCGCGACCTTTCGCCGCCGGGTCGCCGTCGTGGCCCCCGAAACAGGGAGCGGGCGGACAGCGCAGCGGCCCGCTCTTTGTTTCCTGGGGTGCGCGCCCCCGGCCGGAGGAAGCGCAGCGTGAAGACGACCCGCACGAAGGTCCGGGCCGCGCCCGTGCCTTCGGCCGCGAGGTCGATGCGTTCGACGACGACACCCGGCTGTCGTTCGATCAGTTCGACGGCCGCCAGATACGCGGGCCAGCGGGGCAACTCCAACGCCACCGCGCGCACCGTGGCGCGGCGGTCAGTCCCGGCCGTGCGCGGCTCGACCGTCCACGTCCACATCGGCCCGAGCTGCCGTTGCAACCCGGCGATCCGGCTGTCGGTCCACTCGGGACTGGCGGCGATTTGCGTCTGCTGGCGCAGTTCATCTCGCACCGCGTCCGTGTTCGGACGAAGTCGGTCGCGTTCCGCCGTAAGGGCCGCGAACATGGCCGCGTCCGCCTGCGGCGCCGGAAACCGACGAACCGCCACCCAGCAGGCGAGGCACGCGACAGCACAGGTCGCGAGCAACGCCCAGCCGGGCCATGGAACGTGGCGGTGACGGCTCATATTTTTCCTTGGCCGCGCAGATAAAACGCGCCGTCGCGTTGCGGCAGACTTTGGACCTGCACTTGCGATCCCTCGCGGTCCCGTGCCAGCGCCTGTTGCCACCGGTCGAGCACCCCGCCGGAGGCCTGCGGCGCAAGGAAGCCTTTGGCCGAGAACGAACCGGCGTCGGCCCGCAACGTTGCCAACGTGGCTTCAGGCGGAACGGTTTTGGCCAACCGGCGCAGCAGCTCGCCGGCAAAGGGCGCGGTGCGCCCCGCCGCCTCCTCGCGCAACGCGGCAATTTCCGCCGCGTTCGCGCGCAAGTGCGCAACTTCGGCGGACAGGGCGCGTTCGCGCTCGGTCTGGACGAGGGCCGCTTGGCGGGCGCTCACGTGCGCCAACGCCCACGGTCCGGCCAATCCGCCCGTCGCGAGCAGAAGGGCGAGACTGGCGACGAGCACGGCGCGGGACGCCGTCACCATCGGTTCTTCCGGCAGCAAACGCGCCGTGTGCCGTGGCGGAATCGTGCCGGAATGCGCGAGCGCCTCGGACAGGGTCAAGTGCCGCAATCCCGGGCGCTCCGGACCCTGTGACCGTGCGGCGTCCGAGCTCGCCGCGTCCGTCACGACCAGAACGGGTTCGGTGGGGTCTCGGTCGAGGAGATTGCCCAGCCAAAGCCCGGGCGTGGTGGGTCCGTTGGTCGGCCACGCGAGCACCTGCCGGGCACCCGATGCCGGATGATGGTAGGCGCACGCCCGATCTCCGGCGATAGCCAGCACCGTCGATGCTCCCGTGTCGCTCCACTCGTCGGGTAGTGCCTGCAACCAGGTCGGCAGCGGCCATACCTCCTCCACGTCGATTCCCGCGGAAGCGAGTTGTTCGAGCAAAGCGAACAGCCACGGCGCCGATTCATAGTGGAGCACCGTCGTGAAACTCCCGTCCAAGGGCAGGATGGGATCGTGACTCCACGCGATTTCGCCGGTGGCCAAGCCGGGAAACTGCTCCTGCAGCGCAAGCGCTAGCATGCGGCGTCCGGCTTTGGGACACGGAGTCACGACACTCGTGAAACCGTCCGGTTGGTAAATCAGGCGCAGCCGGCGGGGGCCGTCGCCGGCCAGCGCCGCGACCAATTCGCCCGCCGCCCGGTCACGGTGCGCGAACGGGATCGATTCCGTTCGCTCCGCGAGCCACCAGCGGTCGCCCCACAGCAGAACCGTGAAGGCCTCAGATCGCGGTGAGGTAAATATAGACATCGGTGACTCCGTTGGTGGGGGCGGCATAGGCGACGACACCGCTGTCGGATGCGGCACCTTCCACAGGCGCGAGCTGCGCTCCGTTCATGGCGACGGCCAGTTCGTAGGCGTCCTTCGCGGGACACGCCGGGATGACGAGATAAGCGACCACGTAGTTCGCGCTAAGGTTCGTAGTCCCATCGAGCCGGAAGTTGGCGCCAAGGGCGGCGGAAGGCGCGAGGGCCGGATTTGCCGTGCGGGCCTCCACGCGGGTGACAGTGGACCAGTTTCTTTGCGGAGCCGCGTCCGGTGTCATCACGAAGCCGAGCGCCGCTTGATTCCACGACACTTCATTGCCGGTGCCGGTCGAAGCGAACGCCTGCGTGCCCATCCGCAGCGCCAGCGGCTTTTCAATTTTGCCCGTCGCGAGCAAAACATTGTCGAGCCGGGCGGCATTGCCCTTGGCCACGTCGGTCGCGCCGGTGAGGGCCGCGCCCGAAGTGGGAATGCCGGTGCCTTCGGTGCGAGGGAGGCTCCCGTTGCCACCGGCCATCGACAGATAGTCGGTCAGCGCGGTCTTCAGGGTATCGACGGTTTTCTCGACCTGCTGGATGCGCGCATTGCGGAGCGCGTCGAAGCCCTTTGGCAAAAGCAGGCCGACGAGCACGCTGACAATCGCGAGCACCAGGACGAGTTCGAGCAGGGAGTAACCCTGCGAGCTGACGGATGATGTTTGGTTTTTCTTCATGTTTTTCTGGTTTGGTTTCTCCAACAAAAAATCAGAGCACGCGGGCGACCTCCTCGACCGTCGTCTCGCCCGCAGCCGCGGCGGCGAGTCCGCGCTGCCAGAGGGTCGTGTGCGCCGCGCGATCGCGCAGCGCGATCAGCTCGGCGAGCGGGGCGTTCGCGGCGATGAGCGGCAGGAATTTCTCCGCCGGGATCACCTCGTGAATGGCGAGCCGGCCGCGATAACCGCGCCCGCGGCACGCCGCGCAGCCCACCGCGCGGAACAATTTCGTCTCGGGCAAAAGATAGTGCGCGGCGATCCGGGTTGATTCGGGATGCAGGGCCTTGCACTCGGGGCACAGCCGCCGCACGAGCCGCTGCGCGGCGACAAGGCGCAGGGCCGCCGCCAGCAGAAACGGCTCCACGCCGAGGTCGCGCAACCGCGGGATCGCCGCCAGCGCATCGTTCGTATGCAGCGTCGAGAGGACCAAGTGGCCGGTGAGCGCCGCGCGAATCGCGAGCTGTGCGGTCTCCGCGTCCCGCGTCTCGCCCACGAGCAGCACGTCGGGATTTTGCCGCAACAACGCCCGGAGGGCGGTGGCGAAGGTGAGCCCGATCTTCTCGCGAATCTCGGTCTGCCGGATGGCGCTGAACTCGTATTCCACCGGGTCTTCCAGGGTGTGAATCACCCGTCCGTGATGATCGAGCGCGTGGAGCGCCGAATGGAGCGTGGTCGTTTTTCCCGAGCCGGTCGGTCCGGTGAGATAGATCAATCCGGCGGGACCGTGCAGTGCGCGGTCGAGGGCGCCGGCCTGGTCCGGCAGGAAGCCGAGTTGGCCGAACGGCTGCGCCGGCATCGATTGATCGAGCAGCCGGATCACCAGGCTTTCGCCATGCACGGTGGGCAGCGTGCTCAAGCGCAGATGAAACTGCTTTCCTCCGTCGCGGAGCACGGCCCGACCGTCCTGTGGCAACCGCTTTTCGGTGATGTCCATTCCGCCGAAAATCTTCCCTCGCGCGAGAAACGCATCGCGCTGCGCGAGCGGCAGCCGCGTGTGGTCGCGCATTTCTCCGTCGAGCCGGAAGCGCACGAGCAGCGCGTCCTCCTTGGGCTCGAAGTGAATGTCGCTCGCGCCTTCGCCCGCCGCCGCGCGCAGGATCGCGTCAAAGGTGCGCGTCGGGTCGCCGCCGGGTTCGGCCACGGCGGTCGCCGTAGGATTTCGGCCGCGTAGAGTCTGAAGAAAATCGAGCATGGTCAGCGGACGAGCCGGGGCGTGAGGAAGATCACGAGTTCGGTCCGGGCGCGCAGATTGGCGCGGCTGCGGAAAGCCGCGCCGACGACCGGAATTTTTCCGAGCACCGGGACACGGCGTTCGCTTTCACCCGTCTCCTCCGAGATGAGACCGCCGATGATGGCGGTTTCACCGTCACGCAGCCGCACGATGGTCGAAGCCTGTTTCACCTCGGTGACCGGCGCGGTCTGTCGCCCGTCCGGACTCGTGACGATGGCCTGCAAGCGCGTGATGGCCGGCAGCACGTCGAGCGTGATCATTTTGTCCCCGTCGATCTGCGGCGTGACGGCGAGGATCGTCCCGATGGTGATCGTCGAGACCGAGAAATTCTCCTGCGTCTGATTGAAAGCCGTCGTCGCTCCGGGCTGCTGGAGCGTGGTCGTCTGTTGCAGTCTGAAAAACGGGCGGTCTTCGCCGACCTTGATGAAGGCCGTCTGATTGTTGAGTGCGCGTAGACGCGGCTGTGCGACGGTCTTCACCTCGCCTTGCTGCTTGAGCGCCTGGATGACCGCGGAGGCGCGTCCGAATCCCAACGTCGCGGCAAAGGTATTGCTGCCCAGCACGGTGCCACCGACTCCGGCTACATCGAGCGGAGCACGCGCCACCACGCGCACGCCTTCGAGTGAGGTTGCCGCCTGATCCCAGTCGACGCCGAGCTTCTGCTCGTCGCGCAAGGTCACCTCGACGAGGCGTGCTTCGATCTCGACTTGCTGCGTGATGCGCCGATTCACCAGCTCGATAAAAGCCCGAATAGATTCGTGCCGCCTTACCGGTGCCGTGATTTGCGCCACGCCGCTGAAGCGATTCAGCACGAGACTGTCGCCGTCTTTCACCATGCTGCGCAGCTCGGCTTCCAGAGTCGTCCAGAATGTATTCTGATTCTCCTGCGAGATGGAAACCTGGGTCGCGTCGGATGCGGTGTTGCCGTTCGCGAGCGTTTGGTGCGGTGCGAGAGCGGTGGCGCCGTTGAAGCCTCCACTGCTGCCGCCCGGAGCGCCGCCGAGCGTGATCGACGCACTGCCGGAACCGCTGCGCGTGAGCTGTGGATAGTCGATCGCGTAGAGCACCGTCTTCCGCTGCCGCACGAAGATGCCCGACGGCGTCTCTTCGAAATAGAGCCCGACCGGCTCCACGAGAGCGGTCAGCGCGCCGCGCACCGTCCCGCCGGAAAAGTCGACGGTGACCTCAGCGGCAATGCCGGGTTCGGTATGGATCGTGGTCTTGCCGGTGCGAGCCAGCGCTCTCAGCGCTGAGGGCAACGGGGTCTTCTCGAACCGGAGCGGACCGACGGGCTGGTCGAGGGACTGCGGCTCGGCCGCCCCCGCGAATGCGAACAAGAGAGCGAAGCAGATGAGAATTTTCATGGATGGGATCGGTCAGGGTTTCTCGAGGACGAAAGGAGGAGCGTCGCGCGTGGTGGCATCGCGCAGGAGCGTGCGTGACTGGCCGCGATACTTGAGCGTGGCCGCGGCAATCACGTTGAAGCTCTGGTTGACGGGCGTGGCGGGGAGGAAGAAGGCGTCGCCCGGCTGGTTCGCTTGAATCGTGACGGGACCGGCACCCGTGACCTGAACGGAGTTGCCGACCAAAATGGCGGGACCGCTGAGGAGGGAAAAACTGACCGGCAAACCGGACGTTGCATTCGCCACTAGTGTGAACGGCGGAGCGGCCAGTCCGTGATCGCCCGGCGGAGCGAAGGTGATCGTCTGGGGGGCCTTCGCGGCAAAGTTGGCCTGCACCAGCTTCGCCCGGTCCAGCGTGACGGCGATGGAAGTCGCCATGCCGGTCGCGTCGCCCGTCCAGCCGCTGAAGCGGTGAAAGGCATCCGGCGTGGCGGCCACGGTGACGACGGTGCCGGCCGCGTAGGTGCCGCCAGGGGTAACGCTGCCGCCGCTGCCGGCGGACGTCGTCAGCGCGAAACTGGTCGGCGCGAAATTCGCGATCAAGTTGGTGGCGCTCGAAACCGCGAACGACAGCGGATTGGCTGCACTCGAAAGGTCTCCGCTCCAACTCGTGAAGGTGTGCGTCGCGTCGGGTGTCGCGGTTAGGGTGGCGACTGTCCCGATTGGATAGCTGCCGCTGCCGGTGATGGTCCCGGCCCCGACCGGAGATGCCGCCGCGGTTACGGCAAAGGTCCGGAGCGCAAAGTTTGCGACGACGTTGTAGTTCTGCGCTCCGACGGTGAAGACAATCGGATTGGCGACGCTGTTAAGGTCGCCAGTCCACCCGGCAAAAACGTGCGTGGCGTCCGGGACAGCGACCAAAGTCGCGGATGTCCCCTCCATGTAGACGCCGCCTCCCGTGACTGATCCGGCTCCGACCGGTGCCGTCGACGTCACCACCGTGCGATTCACGCCCTGCACAGTCAGGTCTGCGAACGACATACGAGTTGTCGATGAGCCGGGACCATATTCGATCACAAAGCGGTAGTTGCCGGGCGGCAGACCTGACACCGTTGACGAGCCAGTCACGGGCGCGGGATACACGTTCACACCGTTCAATCCCGGCTGATAGCCGTGAACCCAGCGAAAGCCCGCGCCCGTCGTGGTCCAACTCAGGGTCGCCGATTGATTGGAGTAGATGACGGTCGGGCTTGCCGTGAGAGAGCCATAGAGACCGTCGCTCGTCGTCACGTTGATCGTAGCAAGGCGAGTGATCGGCCCGCCCGGACCATCGGCAATGAGAGTCCAAGTGGTCTGGCCGGGATTCAGCCCGCCCACGTTTACGGTTAAGCTCGCCGAATTTTCATACGGCGTGCCAGTGATGCCGTAGCCGGCGACGCGGACGGACGTCGCATTGGCCGTGGTCCACGTCACCGCGGCCGTGCCGCCCCAAGCCATGCTCCCCGGCGACACACTGATGGAGCCCGAGACAGTCGCTCCGCCGGTTACCGTGACCGTTGCGGTCCGCGTCACGGGACCGCCGGGTCCCTGGGCGGTGAGCGTGTAGGTGTGAGAACCCGCCGCGAGACCGCTCACACTCTGGCTTCCGCTGTTGGCCGTGCTGCTCAGGCCGCTCCCCGCCACGCTTACTGAGGTCGCGTTCGCCGTGCTCCACGTGAGGGTCGCCGATCCCGGCGCCGTCGTGGTGGTGGGACTCGCGCTGATCGAACCCGAAACGGCCGGCGGTGCCGTCACCGTTACCGTCTGGGAAATCGTCGCCGACCGAAGTCCTGCGGCATCCATCGCCTCGGCCGTGTAGACGACGGTCAAAGGCCCCGAGTCGGTGCTGGAGTTGCCGGAGTCGTTGTCTGTGCCGTTTCCTCCACCTCCGAACGCATACGGCACGCCGTTTCGCCAGACATTCACGTTGGTTAGGTTGCCGTCCTGATCGTGGCCGTGCGCCGAGACGGTGTAGCTCTGTCCGCTCGCCACCGTCCCCGGCGTGGAAATCCAAGCGATCGTCGGAGCGGAATTGGGTGCGGCAGAGACCGTCACCGTGGCGGAGTCGCTCGCGGGGCCATTCGGTCCTTGGGCGGTGATGGTGAAAGTGTGAACGCCCGCCGAGAGTCCGCTGACAGACTGGCTTCCCGCCGTGGCTGCACTGCTGAGTCCCGGCCCGGACACCGCGACCGCCGTGGCATTCGCACTCGACCAGGTGATCGTGGCCGCAGCGGGTGCCGCGGCACTGCTGGGACTGGCGCTAATCGAAGCGCTGACGGAGGCCGCAGCGGTCACCGTGATCGTCGCCGATTGCGTCACCGGTCCGCCGGGACCTTGGGCGGTGATCGTGTAGCTATGAACGCCGGCCGGAAGACCGGACACCGCTTGGCTGCCGTTCGCGGCGGAGCTGGCGAGGCCGTTGCCATTGACCGAAACCGTCGTGGCATTGACGCTGGACCACGTGATGGTGGCGGACCCCGGCGCGGTCGAAGCCGTCGGGGTTGCGCTGATCGAAGCCGCAACCGTCGCCGGTGCACTGATCGTCACCGTCTGGGAAATCGTGCCGGAGCGTGCGCCGTTGGAGTCCACGGCGTCGGCCGTGTAGGTGACAGTCAACGGCCCGGTGTCCGTGCTGGGGTTGCCGGAGTCGCCGTCCGTGCCATTGCCGCCACCGGCCAACGCATAGGGCACGCCATTCCGCCAGACGTTCACCTCCGTGAGATTGCCGTCCGCATCGTGACCGTGGGCCGAAATGGTATAACTCTGGCCGCTCGCGACCGTGCCGGGCGTGGTATTCCACGAAATGGTCGGAGCCGTGTTGGCCGGTGGACCAACGGTGAACGTCGCCGTTTGCGTGGCCGGACCGCCGGCACCCTGCGCGGTTACGGTGTAGGTATGCGTGCCGGACGGCAGGCCGCTCACGGCCTGACTGCCACTCGGCGCTGAACTGGTGAGACCGTTGCCCGAAACCGAGACCGCCGTGGCGTTGACGCTGGACCAGGTGATTGTCGTTGCACCCGGCGCGGTTCCGGCGGCCGGGCTCGCCGTGATCGAGGCCGACACGGTCGCAGGTGCGTTGATCGTGACGGTCTGCGAAATGAGACTGGAGCGCGCGCCGTTCGCATCCACGGCTTCCGCCGTGAAAACGACGGTCAACGGCCCCGTATCCATACTGGAGTTACCGGAGTCGCCATCGGTGCCATTGCCGCCACCCGCGAAGGCATAGGCGGAACCATTCCTCCAGATATTGACCTCGGTCAGATTGCCGTCGGCGTCATAGCCGTGGGCGGAAATCGTATAGCTCTGACCACTCGCGACCGTGCCGGGCGTCGAGGTCCACGCGATGGTGGGCGCGGTGTTGGCCGGTGGGTTGACCGTTACCGTGGCGGACTGCGTGACGGGACCACCGGGGCCTTGCGCGGTGATCGTATACGTGTGGGAACCGGCCGGCAGCCCGCCGACGGCCTGGCTGCCACTGGAAGAGGAACTCGCGACCCCCGTGCCGGCCACTGACACGGCGGTCGCGTTGGCACTCGACCATGACACTGTAACTGAACCGGGAGCTGTCGCAGTCGTGGGACTGACGCTGATCGAGGCGGACACCGACGGCGGCGCACCGATGGAGACTGTTTGTGAAATCGTGCCCGAGCTCACACCGTTGGAATCGACGGCGTTGGCGGTGAAAGTGATGGTGGCCGGTCCGCTGTCCGACGTGGAGTTTCCGGAGTCGCCATCGGTGCCGTTGCCGCCGCCAGCGAAGGCGAAGCCGACGCCGTTCTTCCAGATGTTCACTTGGGTGAGGTTGCCGTCGGCGTCGTGGCCGTGAGCACTCACCGTGTAGCTCTGCCCGCTCGCCACGGAACCCGGAGTCGCGGTCCATGCAATCGTGGGCGCCGAGTTCGCGGCGGTGATTGTTACCGTTTGAGAAATCGTCGCGGACGTCGCGCCGTTGGAGTCAACGGCGTTGGCCGTAAACGTGATCGTCGCGGGGCCACTGTCGGAGGTCGTGTTGCCCGAGTCACCGTCGGTCCCGTTCCCGCCTCCGGCGAAGGCAAAGCCAGCGCCGTTTTTCCAGATGTTCACCTGCGTCAGATTGCCGTCGGCATCGTGGCCATGCGCCGTGACCGAATAGTTTTGTCCGCTCCCCACGGTTCCCGGCGTCGCAGTCCAGGTAATCGTCGGAGCGCTGTTCGCGGCACCGATGTCGATGTAGGTGGTGAGGCGTCGGCCCACGCCGCCGTAACCGACACCGTTCGGCGGATTGTGCGGCCAGATATACCAGTCGGACGCGGTATCCCCGTAGACAAAGTTGTCGATGGAACCGCCGTCGGAGGCCCAATAGGACCAACGGCCGGTTTCGTTGAAGGTGATCGTTGTCGCGGCGTAGCCATCCGGGGCGTTGAAGCCCCAATGGTCGGTGTTGTTGTAAACTTGGCCCGATGGACTGACGATCCACGTGCGGTTCCAGAGTTCGATGCGCTCGTTGACCCCGGCATCGACCCGTTCGCGCACGGTCGTGTGTCCGGAATACACCGCCACGGTCGAACCGAACGCGGCGGAGCTGACCGCCTGCGCGCGGGCAGACGTAGAAAGGGCAACGAGCGCAAGCAGACAGGAGATAGAAGTAGAGAGATGCTTCATTGGACGGTAACGGTCGCGTTCTCCCGCAGGTGGAAGCGCAATGCCTCCACGCCGGGCCACGCGGTGCCGCGGTTGATGGTGATGAGCCGGCCGCCGAGGATCTCCGGCGTGCTCGTGGCTCCTGAATTGGCCGCCGCGGTGAACGCGTTCGGCGTGTTGTTGAACGACACGAACGCCTGTTCGGTCGGGTGGTTGCTGTTCACGGTGACCCGGTATTTCGGGAGCACGATGCGGCGCACCGCGAAGCGATGCACTTGGGTCAGCCCGCCGCTGCCCTGCTGCCACGCGGCGCTCTGGGCCGCGCTGAGGCGGCTCTGCCAGAAAGCCGGAAGTGCCGCAGTGCGACTCTCCCAGTCGTGGTTCCAGATGGCATCGAACCACGCGGCACTATTTTCGTAGGCCGGCAGCGCGAGCTGCTCGCTGCGGGCCACGAGGCTGACGAGGAGGAAACGTTGCCGACCAGCCTCGTCCGGCGCGGCGAACAACAGCCGGGAATTGCCCAGCGCATTGAATGCGATGCGCGCCAGTTCCGGCTGGGTGGCCGGCGCGATGCCGATCTGCGGAGTCACGCCACGCAAGCGCGCGACCTTCGCAAACCACGCCGAGTTATCGGTGGTCGTATAGAGTCCGGTGGTCGACGCGGAAAACAGCGTCGGCGAATCGGCCGCCGCAATCGTTCCGGGCAAGGCGGCGACGTTGAGATTGCTGAGGTCGGTGTTCTCGAACGACGCGGTGATTGTGCCCGCCAATTCTTCGAGAGCGCGGCCCTCCGCTTCGCGCCGACTGCGTTCGATGATGTCGCGCACCGACGGCGCCAACACGGCGGCGAGCGCGGCCAGCACGAACAGCACGAGCACGATTTCAAGCAGCGTGAATCCACCGGTATGGAGGCGGCTCTGGCCGACGCTCGGTCGGCCGCTCGGACGTTGGTCAACGGTGAACATCGTCAACGGGCGTTCACGCCGCCTAGCAGCGAAAAGAGCGGGAGGAAGAATGAGAGAGCGATCAGCCCGACGATCCCGGTGAGGGTCGCAAGCAGGGCGGGCTCCAGCAGAGCCAGCGCGGTGGCGAGGCGTTCGCGGGCACGCGTCGCCGCATATTCCTCGATGTGGCGCAAGGCCGCGCCAAGTTGTCCGGTGGTTTCACCGGACTTGAGTGCCGGCACAATGAAGGCAGGAAACGCATGCTTCCTCGGGAGCGCCGCGTAGAGCGGCTGGCCCACGGCGACGCGTTCCCGCGCCGCGAGGAGCTGCCCCGCCATGACGGAGTTGCCCGTGAGTTCCGCTCCCGTGCGCAGCGCCTCCAACAGCGGAATGCCCGCTTCGTGCAGCAGCCGGCAATGCGCGGCGAACCGGGCCGTGGCGACGTGACGGATAACCTCGCCGAGCACGGGCAGACCGAGCAACAGCCGGTCCCGGAGATGGTGAAGCCGAGGGGACCGGGTGGCGGCACTTGCCAGGACAATACCGGCGACGACGACCGCCAATCCCATCGGCCAGCCATCCCGGAGAAACTGGCTGATCGCGATCAGTGCAACAGTAACGGCAGGCAGTGAGAGATGGAGTGAGGCGAAGATCTCCGCGAACTGCGGCACCACTCCGCCGAGCAAAAACGCGACGAGCCCCGACGTCGCAACCAACACGACAACCGGATAGATCATCGCCCGGCGTGCCGTGCGGCGCAGCTCCGCGTGGCCGTTCACATGCGCGGCCAACGCCCGGATTGCCTCGGGCAGTTGAGCTGACGCCTCACCTGCGGCCACCACCGCGGCGAGGTGGGGCGGGAACTGGCGCGCGAAGAAACGGCAGGCGACGTGAATGGGCGTGCCCTGCGCCACCTCGCGGTGGATTTTCTCCAGCATGAGCCGCATGGCTCCGGGCGGCGCATCCTCTGCGAGTTGCCCCAGCGCGGTGTCGGCATTCACCCCGGCGCGAAGCTGAAGCTCCAACTGGTGGAGCAGCCCGATGAATTCCGCCGCCGGCAAAACGAGGCGCGCGAGTTTCCGATCTTCGGCCAGCGCACGGATTCGCACCGGCCAGAGCGATTTCGCACGGAGCTGAAGGCGCAGCTCCGCCTCGCTCGCGGCGTCTTCGCGGAAGAACCGGCGCGTGCCCGCGCGGTCGATGGCGTTGATGGCGAAGGCAGGCATGTCAGAGGGGCAGCCGCACGCGCGTGGGTTTTTCAGCGACAGGCAGGCGCAGCAGTTTGCCGCTGTGCCGGAGCAGCACCGCGTCCGGTTCGATTCGCTCGACGGCCAGCGATTCGATAGTTTCGCCGACCTGCACGAGACGGTCGTTGATGACGGCACAGGCCATCGGTCCGGCCGCGATGCCGCCCACCTGCAGGCTCACTTCCCGCATGGCCTCGGGTGGCACCGTGCGCACCGTGAAGGGGTTCACCGGCTCGCCGGACTTCTCCGTTACGATTGCCGCGATGAGGTCGATGACGTTGTCGGCGTTGGGTGTCAGCGTCGGCTCCGCCGATACCGGCAACCTCGTCGCCGGAGGTTGCGGCACCGGTGCAGGCTCACGTGCGACCGGAACGGATACCACCGGCTGGGGCGCGGCCTTCGGCGCGGCCAGCTTCGCCGTCAGGGCGTCGTTTTGGCTGATCAGTGCTTCGATGTATTGCGCCTGCTGGCGCACTTTCAGTTCGAGGCCGCTGGCAGACGGCGTGGCCGGAGCCGAAGGCTGGGCCGGAGGCGGCACAACGGCTGCAGGCGGATTCGCTGGTGTCGGAAGAACGGACGGCGCAGGCGAGGATTGGCACCCAGCCAATCCAACGAGGAGCACAAGGAGGAGGTGTTTCATGGGCGGGAGGAAGCGGCGCGATGCGCGAGCGACGGGCTGCGCCGCGCCTGGCTGAGGTCGAGGGTTTGGGTGAGGTAGAGGTAGAAGGGCTTCCCCGAGGGAACGCGGAGGTAGAGGCCGTCACGGGCGATGGATTCGCGGATGGCCTCCGCGTGCTCGCGGAGCACCGCGCCGCTGCCCGCCAATACCGCGTTGCGGGCGGTCGCCGCCGGAACCGATGCATCGCCCAGCAAACCGGCGGTCGGCCTGACGTCCTGCAAAGCGGCGGTGGCGCTCGCAAGGAAGGTGGCAGCGAAGAGCTTCAGCTCGCGCTCGTCGTCGGTCTTCAGGATCACGCCACGCAGACCGGCGGAACCATCTTGCTCACCCCAGCGACCGGTCGCGGAGTCGAATTCGCGGTTGAGCGCGAGTCCCTGCACGGAGAGTTCGGTCCCGTTGTCCGCGTCCGTCGTGCGCCAGACGATTTTCCAGGCGCCCTGCACGGCGAGCCGCTCGCGGGCGCGGTCGAGTGCGGCTTGGCCGTGGACTTCGGCGCCCGCAGGGACGACGAGCCGGCCGGCGTGCCAGACATCCTCGGTGACGAGGCCGATCACCGGAGTATCGAGTCGGTTGGACTCGAGCGTCACGACGGTTTCGCAAGGGATGAGACGGCCGTAAGGCGCAAAGATCGGCGTCTCCAACGGCGCCGCCGGTGACTTGGCGGCCAGCAACGTGAGGGGAACGATGCGCGGTTTCTCCACGGCTGGCGGCGGCGGCCGGAGTCCGACGGGCACCGCGGATTCGGCGGGGCTTGCGGGCTTGGGAAATTTCGCGATTTCGCGCGCGAAGGTTTTCGGCAGCGACGGCGGTTGGGCCGCGGGCGCGGTCGGCAACGGAGTGGTCTGCCGCCGTCCGTGCTGCCACTGCATCGCGACGACGCCGACCGCGATCAACGCCCCGATCAGGACGAGTTGTCCCGTCGTAGTGCCGAAGAATTCCCGGTTGAATTTCATGGGAGGGGCACGATGACCGTGAAGCGCTCGCGCACGCTGAGGTTGGCCCGTCCGCCACCGGGTGCGCCGGTCACAGCGAGATACACGTCGGCGCTGCCGTGCGGAGGAATTGCGCCGGACGCATCCACCCATGAGGCCGGATAGATCTCCGTGCCCGCCCGGACGGCGAGTTGGGCGGAGTCGTAGAACACCGGCGTGTCGCCTTCGTTGAGTAAACGGAGCCGGAAGACCAAGGTGTCCTCTGCTTCGAAGCGAAAGACCTCCGCGAGCGTGACGCTGAACATCGGGTAACGCGTGACGGTTCCCGGCTCGGTGCGCTCGACCGTGGAAGCGAGGGAAGGGAATTGCGCCGCGAGGCGGGTCCACTGCTTGGCGCGAGCGACGAGCATGCGGAGTTGATCGGTCGGTTGCGGCTTCGCCGGGCTGGCCACGCCCGCGATCGGCACGTCCAGAAAGCGAACGACGCGATCCGGCTCACCGCCGGTGACGAAGCTAAGGACGTAGACCTTGCCGCCGAACACGACGTTGAGCGCCCCGGCGGCATCGTCGCGGAGCGCGCGCACCGAAAAGAAGCCGGTGCCGGGCTGGTGCGACAGCAGCACGGCCGCTCCGTCATCGGTCTTGGTTGACACGCCCGCGCCTTCGAGCGCCGTCGGCGCATCCGGGAAAACGCAGGTGGTCGGCGCGTCGCGACCGATGCGAATGGAATAGACGGTGCGCTCGTCGAGCGGATAGGCGCGCACGGCAGCGTGCGCCGCGACCGAGAGAAACCAGAACGCGATCAGCGTGAAATGTCGTAGTTCCATACCGCGAGGGGATAGCGGCCGTTGGCGGCCAGGTTGGGATTGCGCGCGAAGGTAAAGCGCACGGTGAACGCCGGGGCTTCGGTGAAGACCTGCCCATTGACCGCTCCCGTGCGGATCAACTGGCCCTCGGCCTGCGCGAGAACGGTGTTCTCCCGCGTTTCCAGCACGGTGATTTTCTGCACCTCCGGCTTTTGGTGGAGCGCCTTCGCGGTGAACTCCTCAGCTTGGGTGCCGGCTTCGGTGCGGGCTTTGCGTGCGGCGTCGGGTAAAAAAAGTTTGTCGAGCAGTTCGGGGTAATCGAAGCCCGCGGGGTTGCGCTGGAACAGCGCGAGACACGCCAGTAGCGCGTGCTGCTCGTGGAGCTTGGTCGCCTCCTCGAAGCCCAAAAGTGGGCTCACGTGAAACGTCCCGCTCGGATCAAGCACGACCACGCGCTCCCGCGTGCGATACGCCCGGATGACGAGGAAAGGCTGCACCGCACAAAACCCGACGGCCGTCACCGCAACCACGCACCACAGTCGGGCCGCCATCGCGTGGTCGGCGAACAGGTGGAGCGGGTGACGCTTGCGTCCGGGCAATGCAGTGGCGTCGTGGCGCCGGTGCGGCGCCTCAGTCTCTCTCAATTCGTTCATGTCAGATGGTGGTCTGGGGCGTGGGCAGGCGGGTTTGGGCGAGAGCCGCAGTGACGCGAGCATCGCCACTTGGGTCGGCCGCGGAACTCGATGGCGCGGACGGCGGTGGTGGTGTCGTTGGAGAAAGGGGAGACGGTGGCGGTGCAGGCGGCGGCGGATTTCCGCCGCCCGACGACCCGGCCCCGGCCGCACCCCGTGCGGCGAGCGCAGGGGCGGCGGCTCCGCCGGTCTTCAGTGACTTCGCGATGAACGCGAGTTGGTGCAGCATGTAGAATTGTTGCATCGCCGATCCGCCACCGCCGCTGAGCGGCGAGCCCGAGCAGATGAGCGCCTGCATCAGGAACGGCGTGCCGAGCGTGCCGATGATGAGCCAGAGCGCGGCGAGCAGTCCGCCGAGCAGGCTGGCGAACGAGGCGCCGTCGATTTCGCCGGGCCGGAGTCCGTAGGCGGTGGCGAGGTTCTCGCCGTAGGCGGTGAGCAGGTGGTAGGCGACCAGTTCGGTAATCGCGAAGCCGACCGGCCAGGCGAGCACCGCGAGCGTTTGCTGAATGTAACGCACGCCCATCGAGGCGAGCGACGGAATGAGCGCCATGGCGAGCGCGATGGGCAGAAACAAATAGCAGAGCAGTTTCAGGATGAACTGCAGGACGAGGAACGGCAGTTGCAGCAGGCTCGCCACGAGGACGACGAGTTTGGCCGCCCCGAAAAGAAATCCCTTGTAGAGCGACTCGCCGATCCGCCGCAGGCTGAAATCCGTGGCGCTGTCGGCGACGGAATCGCGGAGCCGGGATGCCGCCTCCATCGGATGCTGCGTGTATCCCTCATGCACTGTGTCGGCCAGCGTGAGAAAAATATTCTCCGTCCAGCCGAACCAATAGGGCAGCGTCGCGACCAACCCGACGACCACCGTGGTGCGCACGATGGGTCGCACGATACTCTCGGCGTCGCCGCGGGCGCGATTCACATTCATCATCAGGCCGACGACGGCGATGAAGAAGACCACGACGCGCAGTGCATCGGTCAGGGCGAGAATGCTCGGGCGCAGACCTGGAGCGAAGTTCTCCATCAGTTTTTCTCCTCCTTGGGCTGCTGCTTTTGCTCCGCGCGGAGTAACGCTTCGCGTGCCCGCCGCCGGGTTGCGTCGTCCACCGTATAGTCGGTGCGGGTATCGAGGCGAATCGACTGCTGCCAATCGTTCGTAGCTTTGAACTCGGTCGCAGCCGGCGACACGCGAAGCGCCGGCGTGTTGCGGGAATCACGCCGCACCAACAGCGCGCACGCGGCAAGACCGACGACGGCGAGAATGAGGAGGCTCAGTTTCTTCATGGCCGTGTGTAGCTGGTCGGGGTCAGCCGGATGGACTGTTGCCATACGTTCACCGCCGTGAGCGTTTGCCGCTCTTCGGCGATCTGTTTCTCCAACAAATCCTGCCGCTCCTTCGCGGCCTGATTTTCGTTCTGAATCTGTTGGGCCGCCAGCTTGTCGGCCTCGTCGCGGCGCCGCGCAGCGAGCAGCGCGAGCTGCCCATTGAGCGCGGCGACCCTGACATTGAGCTTGTCTACGTCCGCCTGGGTCGGCGCGTCGCGCAAGGCGACGAGTGACTGAGCGAGGTCGGCTTGGAGCGACACGGTCTGCGCCTGGGTTTCGTCGGCGACCTGCTCGGCGTTGTCCGCCTGCCGGTCGATCGCGGCGTAACGTCGATAGGTGGCTTCCTGCCGCACAAAGCCGCGCCCGAGCACCGTGCGGTCATCGAGCTGTCCATAAATGCCCTCGGCCGTGCGCCGGAGTGAGGCCGCAGCTTCCGTGACCCGGCGCACCGCCTGCAAGCTTTCGCCGTAGCTGCGTGCGAGGTCGTCCGCGCCGAGCCCGCGCAGGGCGACTTGCACGCCGGAGGCGCTGGGGTTGCCCATCACCTCGCGAATCTGGCGCTGCACGGCGAGCTGCTGCTCCAGTTCCCGGAGTTGCCGGTTGAGTTGCTCCAACTGCGTGGCCCACTGCCGGAGGATTTCGAGGTGGTTGGCCGCCTGGCCGGACTGGATGAGCGTGTTGACCCCGAAGTTCGTCGGGTCAAAGACCGCCCATTGCGCCGACAACGGCGTCGCGAGCAGAATGAAAGTAATGAGTCGTTTCATGGTGCGGGTGTAGGGTTGGTCACGGCGGGAGGAGCGGAGCGCTGCTGGTTTTGGATGATCCAATACTGTTCCTTGGTGGCCTGCCGGTAGCCGCGCTCGTAGCCGCGAGCCTCGGCTGCGGTGTCGCGTTTCGAGGTGGCGCAGCCCGCGAGCAGGAACATGAACACACTAAACAGCGCCGTGCGCATGAGCGTCCTCCTTTGCTTGAATGTGCCGCAGCGTGCCGCACTGCGGCGGTTGCGAGGTCGGTGTGAAGTAGCAGAGCGACGAGTAGCGCTCGCCGTCCGCGAGTTGCTCCGGCAGCGGATAACGCTGGATGGCGTCGAGCGCCGTCTCCGGCAGCGCAAGATCGGTCGCGAGATCGGCGAGGTCGCCGCGATCCGACTGCCGCATCAGGAAGAACTGTTTCGCGTTGCCGATGACGGCGGGGCGGATGCGCGACGCGCGGAAGCGGGCGTATTGCTGCACCACACTCACCGCCCAGCAGTTGAACTTGCGCAGCTGCGCGTAGCTCTCGGCCACGATGCGCTCGCCGCCGGGCACATCGAGGAACCGCGCCAGCTCCTCGAAGACGACGCGCTTCCGCTGCGCCCGCGGCAGCGCAAGGATGTGCTGGCGCACGAGCCCGCTCACGAGCAGGCCGACCGCGCCTTTCAATTCGACCGCCTGCTCCGGGATGAATCCCAGCTCGAAGTGGGCGACCTTGCCGTGCAGCGACACGTTCGTGACACCGTCGAAGAGCCGGCCGTAGTGGCCATCGGCGCTCCACGCCCGCAGCAGGGTCGCGAGCCGGTCGGTCTCCTCCTTGGCGTGCTCGGGAAAGCGCGCATAGGCGAGCAGTTCGACCAACGCGCCGTGAGTCGGGAAATCCTCCGGGCTGAAGAAGGCGCACGCCGTCTGCGCGACGAGCCGCTCGGTGGCCGACTCTTGGGCGAACTGCGTGACCTCTTCGTCCGTGATTTCGGACAGCAGTGCTTGGGCCTCGTCGTCATTGGCTGCGCGCCGGTCGCGAAACTCGACAAAGGCCTCCAGCGGAGTCGCGCCGGTGGGCATGCCCTCGCGCCACCGGTGCACGGCGACGGCCAGGCGGCGGACCTCCTCGGCCCGGCCGGCGTTGCGTCGTGACCAGTCGAGATGGGCATCGCGATAGAGCTGGTGCAGGTATTGGGCAAGTTGCGCCTGCCGGAGTGCCAGCCGCTCGCCCGATTCGGGTTCGCCGATCATGCGCGCCAGCAACGCGACCGCCGTCGCGAGATGAAGCTGGGTGAGCGGAAGCCCGCGCGTGTCGAGATAGTTGAACGTAAGTGGAGCGTCCGGGTGGACGACGATAGGGCTCTCGCCCATCCGTTCGGTGAACCGCTTATAGGAAAGTCCTTCCTCGACGATGAAGGTGTAGTTGAACGATGCGGCGGTTTGCAGAAGCAAATCGTGCATCGCCTCGGACTTGCCTGCGCCGGTCATGCCGAGAACGACGGCGTGCTGCGGCGAGCCACTGGTCTGAGTGATGACGCCGACGAGATTGCCGTGGCTGCCGTCATAGATCGCCTCCGCGGTGGAAAGGGCGCCGACAAACGTCGCGGAGAAGGGGAGTAGGTCCGCGAGGTAGGCGTCTTCCGCGTAGAGTTCACGGTGCCGGTAGGACGAGTGGGTCCAGCCCGGCCATGAGCCGAAGAACAGTTTCTTCGCCGTGGTCGGCAGTGCGCATTCGAGATACTGCGCGCCGTCCATCGCGTGAATCGCGGCCTGGACCGCCGCAATTTTTTCGCGAAGGGCCTCACGGGTGGGCGCCCAGACCCGGATCAGATAGGTCACATGAAACGGCCGCGCAAAACCGCCGCTGAGGGCCTCCACCTTGCGCTCCTTCTTGCGTAGCGCCACGAGAAGCGAAGCGCGGGGTTTTTCCGCGTATTCGCCACGGAGGCGCTCAGTGGCCTGCTCTTCGCGACGCACTTCCTGCCGCGCTTCCGCTGGCGTGACGTTGACCGTAATCGCATAATCGAGGAACGGCAGTCCCGTCAGGTGCGTGATGATCCCCGGTCGCGTCCGTTGCGGCCAGCGTGAGAGCGCGAGCATAGTATGAAAATGGCCGTCGAGACAGAATCCGCCGTCGGTCTGGCTCACGCTTTCGCTGTGCCAGCAGTTCTCCTGAATCGTCAGCGCCGGGTCGAAGGCACCGGCAGCGTCATTGGCTGTGCGCCGCGCAAAGCTCGGATTGAGAAAGCTGCGCATGCAAGCGCAGTGGTCCGCGTCATCCATCGGGGTGACGAGGGTTTCGGCGCCAAACACCGTGCGCAGGGTGCCGGCGAACTCCCCGAATTGCGCCGATAGTTCCGCCAGCACCGCCGCGTAATGCGTGGTCAGACCATCATGGGTGCGGGCGTTGCCCGAGTAGGCGTTGACCTCGATGGACAGGAAGAGGGTGAGGCGTTCCCGCCGCAGTTCGCGGGACTGCATCCGCTGCCAGTAGCGCATGAAACGCTCGTTGCGCGTGCGGCGCACCAACGGATCGTCGACACCCTGAGTGGCGGCGTGGTAGCGCAGCAACTCCGCCCGGTAGTCCGCGTCGCACGACCATTGCAGTTGCAGGCGACGGCCTGGGGCGATGAGCGCCAGCAGTCCGCGCACTTGGTCCTGAAAGGCGTTGAGGCGGGCGATGCTCGCACCGCGCAAATCGGGCGGCTCCAGCCAGAATCCTTTCGCGACGACTCCGCCGCGGTCGGGTGAACCGAAAACCATCATGTCGTCGACCAGGCGGCCGTCGGGCGCACGGTCGTGGCTGCGCCCGGCGAGGCCGCCACTCGCCCCCGGACCGAAATCGCCGCCACGCAGCAAATCTTCGAGCTTGTCCCGATCATACCCGGCAGGGCGGCCGTGCTTTAACCAGACCGCCCAAATCACGGTGACCGCGGGCGGCAACGCCGCGATCGCACCGGCCAGCGCCCAATTCGTATGCAACCAAAGGCTCAGCGCTGCGAATATGCCCACCGCCGCCAGACCCGCGACGACGACCGCCAGATAGAGGTTGCCGTCGAGCCCGAAGACACGGCCGGCCGAGTCGTCCGCCGCGTTGGTATCGGTGAATCTCAGGTCGTTCATACTCAGAAGCGCGGAGTCAGGACGGCGTCCTGAAGTCCAAAAATGGTGAATAGCGCGCCCATGATCGCCGCAGCGGCGGCGATGATGATCCCGGCGACGATGCCGCTCTTGCCCTCGGCATCGCCCTTGCTGATGGCGTTGGCGCCCGCCCAGATTTTCAGGACGCCCCAGAAGAATCCCACCATGAAGACGAGGGCGAGGGCCGAGCCGAATCCGTCACGCAGGGGTTGGAGCTGCGCCAGCGCCGCCCACGGGAGCAGATCTGAATCAGGTCGAGGCATGGCGGGTAAGCATACGAAACACAGTTGAGTTCACGGCCACGCCGCTCGCCGCAGAAGCTGTGAAGGTTGAAAATGTGAGCAACGCGGGTTTCACTGTCCTTGTATTTGCATACGAAAAGATTCCTTGTCAACAAAAACGTATGCAAATACAAATTCACCCATGAAGTCTTCCGCTGGCTCGCGTCCGAAGAGCGAGGTTCGCACGAGCTTTTCGCTCTACCCCGCCGATCTAAAAATTCTGAACGATTCGCTCGCACGTCTCGCCGAGCGGAAGGTGTCCGCGGACCGGACCAAATTTGTGCGGTGCCTCCTGCATTCGGCTACGGAACTGGATCTTTTCGCCTACGCCGCGGTGCAGCACCGGGAAGATTTGTTGAAGGCCGGTCCGCGTGAAACCGAGTATGTCGAGGAACGGGTCACCATCGTCCTGCCCGGGGCCGACCTGAGCAAAGTGGAAAAGGCCGTGAGCCAACTCAAGGCGAAGGGCGTCCGCGCCAATGAGAGCTACATTCTTCGCGCGCTGCTTCGTCGATTGCCGTCGCTCGATATGCTGGTGCCCGTGGTCGGAGCCTACCTGGACAAATTTCCCGACGGTCGCTCCCGTGCGGGCCGGGAGAAAAGAAAATGAACGATTTGGCGGAGCGGATCGCGCGCGTGCGCGGCTTGGAGACGCACCTGCGGACCAATATCCGCGGTCAAGATCACGTGCTGCCGCGGATCGCTGCGGCCTTCGCGCGCGGGGCACTGGGCGTCTCTTCACCGGACCGACCGCGCGCTTCATTCCTTCTCGTCGGACCCACCGGCACCGGCAAAACCGAAACCTTCACGTGCGCCACTGACTACGTGTTCGGCCCCGGGCATCTCGTTTCGTTCGATATGTCGGAGTATCAGGATCGTGCCGCCGTGAATAAGCTGCTGGGCGAAACCCGCGAGGATCCGGGCCTGCTCGGACGGGCGCTGGCCTCGACCACGAGCGGTGGCGTTCTCTTCGACGAACTCGAGAAAGCGCACCCGCTCGTGCTCGATCTGTTCCTGCAGATCCTCTGGCACGGGCGCGTCACCGTGGCGACGGGCCAGGTGCTGCGTTTCGGCGATTACTTCATCGGGTTCACCTCGAACATCGGCGCAGCGGACGCCATGCGGATGGAACGTTCCCGACTGCCCAGCATCGAGCAGGCGGTGCTGCGCCGGGTGGAGCAGGAACTTCGGCCCGAGTTGGTCGGGCGCATCGGCGAGAAACTCGTGTTCGCGCGCCTGACCCCGGACGTGCAGCGAGAGATCTGCGAACTGGAGATTGCCCGGGAGACCGCCCGGCTGCGCGCGGGGGGCTTCGATCTGGCGGTCGACCCGGAGGCTATGGAGTTCCTGCTGCGGGAAGGATTCCATCCGCAGCTCGGCGCCCGGCCCCTGCGGCAGACGGTAGAGCGACAGTTGCAGGATGTTGTGGTGCGGGGACTGTTCACCTGCGGATCGGGTGCGGGGCGCGTGGTATTTGATGCTAAGGGAAATTCGCTGCGGCTTGTGTCGTGATCAGCAAATTCTTCGGTTGAAACGACCAGCACCTCGACTTCCAGAGGTTGCAGGCTCGCTCCGGCCAGACCTGCCGCGCTCGGGGGCACAGAGCCGGAAAATTCACTTATGATCGGTTGATGTTAAAACTCGGGTTGTCGCACAATCACCCCATGCAGAAAAATTCGGTGACTACCGCGTATTGGGTGGATGTGTCAGCCGTCCAACGCATACTGTTTGTTCGCACTCCCTCCCTTAAGTCCTCAGTTTTCTTGAACCGCACCCACCCCAAGAGCGAATGTCCACTTACGTCCAAGGCTCCCTCTTCGAGAAAGGCTATCTTCTGCGGACGCTGGGCGCGATTGCGCATGAGCCAGACATCGCACTGACCGAATTGGTGGCCAATTGCTGGGATGCTGGAGCCGCCGCGGTCCATATCACCGTCCCGGATTCGATCGGCGGCGACCTTCGCGTTCGGGACGATGGGGTCGGGATGCTTACCGAAGAATTCACGAGACGTTGGATGAAGCTCGGCTACGACCGCCAGGAGCATCAGGGCAAATCGGCCGACTTTCCGCCGGAGCGCGCTGGTTGGAAACGTATGGCCTACGGGCGAAATGGTGTCGGTCGCCACGGGTTGCTGTGCTTCGCCGACGATTATCAGGTATTCACCACCAAAGCCGGTCAGACGAGTTGGTTCCACGTTTCGACGGCGACCGAAGACGACCCTTTCGTAATCTTGGCTCAAAAAGTTACGGCCGGCGAAGGACATGGCACCGAGTTGGTCACCACGACGACCCGCCACCTTCCGGACGCGGGGAAACTTCGCCAGATTCTGGCTTCTCGGTTTATCCACGATCCACAATTTGCGATCTTCGTAAATGGCATCGCACTGACCCGCACCGAGCTGGCCGGCAACAAGACTAGCGAAGCGTCGATCACCCTGCCGTGCGGAATAACAGTCGCTGTCACTTGCTACGACACCAACAAGGCAGCGACCAATACCCTCCGCCAAGGTGTGGCTTTCTGGGTCGGTGGGCGGTTGGTGGGCGAGCCGAGTTGGACGATGGGTCGGCACGCCCCGGTGGACGGACGCACCCATTTCGGCAAGCGCTACACGTTCATCGTCGAATGCGATGACATGCAGGATCAGGTCGAGCCCGATTGGACGGGCTTCAAGCGTGGCCCGAAGGTTGACGAACTCTACGTCGGCGTCGCTGAACAGGTGGAAAACGTCTACCGAGAGATCTCCGCCACCCGCATCGAAGACACTAAAGAGACTGTCTACCGGCAAAACGCCCCCAGGCTTCAGGCTCTCTCCAGCGGTGCCCGCCGTGAGGTCGCGTGCGTCGTCGAACGTGTTGCCGAGCAAAATCCCGGCATGTCTTCCGAGGTCTTGGAGTCGTTTGTCTCTGCCATGGTCATCGAGAAGCAATCGTCGAGCATGCAGTCGGTGTTGCAAAAACTAACCACCCTCTCGGAAACGGACATCGCCGGTCTCGACCGCTTTCTTTCGGAATGGGACATCAAAGACGCGCTGACGGTCCTCGATGAGGTCGATAACCGGCTCGCCATCATCGAGGCGATCAGGCGGCTGTCGGGTGACAAAAAAGCGGACGAACTTCATTCGCTGCATCCGCTTGTCGCCGAGGCTCGCTGGGTGTTCGGCCCGGAGTTTGACACTCCCGAGTATTCGTCGAACCAGACGATCCGTAACGCCGTCCAAAAGGTTTTCGGGAAGAAATGCCCGCCAGAGGCGTTTGAAAACGCCCGCAAGCGCAGTGATCTCCTCGTTTTGGGTGACTCCACGCTTTCGGCGGTGGGGCTCGAAGTCTTGGACCCGGACTCCCAGCTCGTCCGCACCCGCGATGTGCTCTTGATCGAACTCAAGCGCGGTGGGTTTTCCATCGGCCGCGAGGAGATGAACCAGGCGGACGGCTATGTTCAGGATATATTCGGTTCGGGACAATTCACCGACAACGTCCGCATTTGCGCGTTTGTCGTCGGCCATGAAGTTGATGCCAAGGCCGCACCGAAAAAAACCGTTGGAGAGCCGGCCTATGCGACCATCCGGGCCACCACTTATGGTGCGCTCGTCGATACGGCCTCGCGCCGTCTTTTCGGACTCAAGCAGCGGCTCAATGAGCGCTACGGCGAACTGCAAAAGGAATCTATGCCGCCCTCTTTGCGCCGCGCCCTTAGTCACCACCAACCGGAGTTGCCGTTGGCGGGGCCAATGTCTGGACCGGCAGCAGCGGCTCCCGTGGCGGCCGCCGTCCCGGCCCCTGCCGATGTCCCGGCCTCGCTGCCTGTCGCGACACCATCTGCTGCTGAGCCGCCACCCGCGCCAAAGCCAGTGCCCGCTCCTGCCTCGTAACCCTTTTCTTCCGTGACCACTCATACCTCTTCCGAAGAGCAGACCTTTCTTGAAGAACTCGACAAGAAGCTCTGGAACTCGGCTGGCCGCCTTCGCGCCAACCTCGACGCCGCCGTCTACAAACACGCCGTTCTTGGGCTGATCTTCCTCAAATACGTTTCCGACTCTTTTGACCTTCGAAGCGAGGAGTTGCAGGCGCTGTTCGCCGACCCGACGAGCGACTACTTCCTTGATCGCTCTACTTCTAAGAAATAAACCATGACAAGCATCCAACAGCGCGCCGCCCTGCAGAGCCAGATTTGGAAAATCGCCAACGACGTGCGCGGCGCTGTCGATGGCTGGGACTTCAAGCAGTATGTTCTCGGCACCCTTTTCTACCGCTTCATCAGCGAAAACTTCGCCGCCTACATCGAGGCCGGTGATCCGGACATCCACTACGCGGAGTTGGCTGACAGCGTCATTACCCCAGAGATCAAGGACGATGCCATCAAGACCAAGGGCTACTTCATCTATCCGAGCCAGCTCTTTGCCAAGGTTCTCGCCACGGCGAACACCAACGAAAGCCTGAACACCGACCTCGCCGCCCTCTTTTCGGCCATCGAGAGTTCCGCCACCGGCTACCCTTCGGAGAAGGATATTAAGGGCTTGTTCGCGGATTTCGACACCACCAGCAACCGCCTCGGAAATACCGTAAAAGATAAAAACCTTCGCCTCGCCGCTGTGCTTACTGGCGTGGGAGGCCTCGATTTCGGCGATTTCGAGGGCAGCCAGATCGACCTTTTCGGAGATGCCTACGAGTTTCTCATCTCCAACTATGCAGCCAATGCCGGTAAATCCGGCGGCGAGTTCTTCACCCCCCAGCACGTCTCGCGACTCATCGCGCAGTTGGCGATGCACAAGCAGAAAAGCGTCAACAAGATATACGACCCCGCCGCCGGTTCCGGCTCCCTGCTGCTGCAGGCCAAGAAGCACTTTGACGCGCACATCATCGAGGAGGGTTTCTTCGGGCAGGAAATCAACCACACCACCTACAATTTGGCGCGGATGAACATGTTCCTGCACAACATCAATTACGACAAGTTCAACATCCAGCTCGGCAATACCCTCACCGAACCTCACTTCCTCGCCGACAAGCCCTTTGATGCCATCGTCTCCAATCCACCCTATTCCGTGAAATGGAAAGGCAGCGACGATCCCACCCTCATCAACGACGACCGCTTCGCCCCCGCCGGAGTGCTCGCCCCTAAGTCGAAGGCGGACTTTGCCTTCGTCCTCCATGCCCTGAGTTACCTCTCTGCCAAGGGTCGAGCCGCCATCGTCTGCTTCCCCGGCATCTTCTACCGCGGCGGCGCCGAGCAAAAGATCCGACAATACCTGGTGGACAACAATTACGTGGAGACGGTCATCTCCCTTGCACCCAATCTATTCTTCGGCACCACCATCGCGGTTAACATCCTCGTGCTCTCTAAGCACAAGCCCGACACCAAGACCCAGTTCATCGACGCCAGTGCCCTTTTCAAAAAGGAGACGAACAACAACGTGCTCACCGAGGAGCACATCGAGCGGATCATGGCGGTCTTCGACAGCAAAGAAAGCGTGCCCCACTTCGCCACTTCCGTGGATCATTCGATCGTCGCCGAAAAAGAATACAACCTTTCCACCAGCACCTATGTCGAAGCCAAGGATACCCGCGAGGTCGTGGACGTTGCCGAGTTGAATGCAGAGCTGGCGACCACCGTGACGAAAATCAATCGTCTGCGTGCAGAGATCGATGCCATCGTCGCGGAAATTGAGGGAGAGGAGGCCGAAGCATGAGCGAGCAAAGTTATATGCAAAGCTTGCTTGATGACGTGGAACTGGATTGGAGGTCGCTGGGCGATCAAGATTTCTTCGAAATCGCGAACACAGCCAGACGGCCAATTAAAGCATCATTACGATCCGCTGGAGGGACTCCGTATTATGGTGCCAACAATATCCAAGACTATGTTGAAGGGCATACTCACGACGGTGAATTTGTTCTTATTGCTGAAGATGGTTCAGCCAGCCTTGAGAACTACTCTATACAATATGTGAAGGGCGGATTTTGGGCGAATAACCACGTCCACGTTGTGCGCGGCAAAGAGGACATTGCCACAAGATTCTTGTTTCATTATCTGAAGATCGTCAATTTCTTGCCGTTTTTATCAGGTGGGGGTAGAGCCAAGCTGACGAAGGGGAAACTCATTGAGATACAGATCCCCATCCCTCCGCTGCGCGTCCAAAAAGAAATTATTCGGATTTTGGACGCATTTACCGAGCTAACCAACGAGCTAACCAACGAGCTAGCCAACGAGCTAACCAACCGGAAAAAACAATACAACCACTACCGCGACCAATTGTTCAGCTTTGAAGAGGTAGAGGTAGAGTGGAAGACATTGGGAGAGATTGGAGAGTTCATACGTGGAAGACGTTTCACTAAAGCAGACTACGTTGATGACGGCATTCACGTCATTCACTACGGTGAAATCTATACTCATTATGGCGTTTCAACCAATCATGCCGTCTCGCAAGTTCGACCAGATTTGGCAGATTCATTACGTTACGCGCAGCCTGGAGACGTAGTGATTGCAGGCGTCGGAGAAACCGTAGAGGAGGTCGGGAAAGCGGTGGCATGGCTTGGCGATGGCAGAGTAGCAATTCACGATGATAGCTATGCATTGCGCCATGACATCAACGCGAAATACATTTCATACTACCTGCAGACCGCCAAATTCAATACCGATAAAGTCCCGCACGTGAGCCTAGGTAAAATGAAGAGATTGTTGATAGATGGGATATCAAAAGTCCGCATACCAATACCATATCCGAGCGAACCCGAACGATCACTTGAGGAACAATCACGCATTGTGGCCATCCTTGACGAATTCGATGCATTAACCAACTCAATCAGCGCGGGTTTGCCACGCGAGATCGAGTTGAGGCAGAAGCAATACACGTATTACCGGGACATGCTGCTGCGCTTCCCCAAACCCGAATCTATGGAATAACATGAGTCATTCGCTCAGAGTGATTGCGGAGCAGTTGAGCACGGCAAAGCCGGTTAAAAAAACTGTCTCCGAAACAACGACCGAAGTTGCCGTGCCGAAGGTGCAGTTGATTTATGCTTTCAACGGCTCCGGGAAGACGCGGCTTTCTCGTGAGTTCAAAGAATTGATTGCGCCGAAAAGTCAGGATCAAGACGATGCGACAGAAGCCCAGCCAAAGGTTCTTTATTACAACGCGTTCACTGAGGATCTTTTCTATTGGGACAACGATCTTGAAAGCGACGTGAAGCGGATTTTAAAGATCCAGCCTAACGCCTATACGGAATGGGTCTTGCAGGACCAAGGGCAGGATCAACATGCCATCGCACACTTTCAGCGTTACACAAACGACAAGCTGACTCCCCAGTTTAACCAAGCATACACCATCAAAGGCAAGAACGGCGAAGACGTTCGGGTGCCCGCTTTCTCAGAGGTCACCTTCTCTTTCAAACGAGGAAATGATGAGATCAGCGAGCACGTCAAAATCTCCAAAGGTGAGGAGAGTTGCTTCATCTGGAGCATTTTCTACCGCCTCATTGAGCAGGTGGTGGACGTTTTAAACGTTGCTGAATCATCTGAACGGGAAACCAACAAATATGATCTGCTAGAGTATATCTTCATCGATGACCCGGTTAGCTCACTGGACGAGAATCACCTCATTGAGCTGGCAGTGAACATTGCGAGCCTCATCAAACAAAGCAAAAGCGATCTCAAGTTCATCATCACCACGCACAATCCACTGTTTTATAACGTGCTTCACAATGATCTAAAGAAGGCCAAGAAGCATTTGCTCATAAAACACGAAGATGGGACCCATTCACTGGAAGATCAAAACAGTGATTCGCCCTTCTCCTACCATCTTTACCTGAAGGGGGAGCTGGAGAAAGCCATCCAAACAGGGCAAATCCGCAAGTTTCACTTCAATTTCCTTCGAAACCTCTTGGAAAAGACCTCCACTTTTCTGGGTTATGAGAGATGGGCTGACTTGCTGCCCAGAACGGACGATGGAGGACCAAATCCCTATGAGACGCGGATGATCAATCTATTCAGTCACTCCAAGCATTCGGCCGAAGAAGTCGCAGAACTGAACGATGAAGATAAGCGAGTGTTAGGCTTTCTCGTCGGGAAGATTACCGAGACCTACCGTTTCAAGACAGTGACCGCTCAACCGGCTCCAGCAGAGTAAGGCAGCATGATCGAAACCAAAACCATCGCCGAGACCAACCGCTTCATCGTCCTTGATCGCTACGACAAGGACTGGAGGGTCATGGAGTCCTACCAGAGCGAAGACGCTTTGGAGCGGGAGCTGATTCAAGACCTACAAAACCTCGGCTACACCTTCGAGCGCGAGCTGAATACTCCGGCAAAACTCCTCGCCAACGCTCGCACCCAGCTCCAAGGCCTCAACAACGTCCAATTTACCGAGGGTGAGTGGACACGCTTCGTCGAGACCTATCTAGATCGCCCGAGCGACCACATCGTGGAAAAGACCCGCAAGATCCACGATGACTACATCCACGACTTCGTTTTCGATGACGGGCACATCCAGAACATCTACCTGCTCGATAAGAAAAACGTGCTGCGCAACACCTGCCAGATCATCCGGCAGTTCGAGCAAAGCGGCAGTCAGGCCAATCGCTACGATGTCACCATTCTTGTCAACGGCCTGCCCCTCGTGCAGGTGGAGTTGAAACGGCGCGGCGTCGCCATCCGCGAGGCCTTCAACCAAGTCCACCGTTACAGCAAGGAGAGCTTCAACAGCGAAAACTCGTTGTTCAAGTTCCTGCAACTGTTCGTCATCTCCAACGGAACGGACACCCGCTACTTCGCCAACACGACCCAGCGCAACAAGAACAGCTTCGACTTCACGATGCACTGGGCGATGAAGGACAATTCCTTGATCAAGGATTTGAAGGACTTCACCGCGACCTTTTTGGAGAAGCGCACGCTCCTCAAAGTCCTGCTTCACTATTCGGTCTTTGATGTGAGTGACAGTCTGCTGGTCATGCGCCCCTACCAGATCGCCGCGACCGAGCGCATCCTGCAAAAGATCGTCAGCTCGTATGAATCGAAAAGTTGGAGCAAGCCGGAAAGCGGTGGCTATATCTGGCACACCACTGGGTCGGGTAAGACTCTCACCAGCTTCAAAGCGGCCCGCTTGGCCACGGAACTAGCATTCATCGACAAAGTGTTTTTCGTCGTGGACCGGAAGGATCTGGATTACCAGACGATGAAGGAATACCAGCGCTTCTCGCCGGACAGCGTGAACGGCTCCGACAGCACCGCCGCGCTGAAGCGCAACCTTCAGAAAGACGACAACAAGATCATCGTCACCACCATCCAGAAGCTGAACAACTTGATGAAGACCGAGGCTTCGCTCCCGGTTTACAGCCTGCAGGTGGTTTTCATCTTCGACGAGTGCCACCGCAGCCAGTTCGGCGAAGCGCAGGCCAACCTGCAAAAGAAGTTCAAGCGGTTCTACCAATTCGGTTTCACCGGCACGCCCATCTTCCCCCAAAACGCCAGCGGGGCGGAGACCACCGCTAGCGTGTTTGGTCGCGAACTGCACTCCTACGTCATCACCGATGCCATCCGCGATGAAAAGGTGCTAAAGTTCAAGGTGGACTACAACGACGTTCGCCCACGCTTCAAGTCCATCGAGACCGAACTAGACCCCGACAAACTCAAGACCGCCGAGAACCGCGAGGCCCTGCTACACCCGGATCGTATCAAGGAGATCAGCCACTATATCCTGAATAATTACCGCCAAAAGACTCACCGTCTGCAAACGGGCGGCAAGGGCTTCAACGCCATGTTCGCAGTAAGTAGCGTGGATGCCGCCAAACTTTACTACGAGACCTTCAAGGCCCTGCAAAGCGAGAGTGAGCGGCCACTCAAGGTGGCGACGATTTTTTCTTTTGCCGCTAACGAGGAGCAGGAGGCTATTGGCACCATCCCTGACGAAAGTTTCGAGGTCTCGGCCCTGAACAGCAGCGCCAAGGAATTCCTGTGCGCAGCCATTGCCGACTACAATGCGTTTTTCAAAACCAACTTCGGCGTCGATAGCAACGGCTTCCAAAATTATTACCGCGACCTAGCCCAGCGGGTGAAGCGGCAGGAAGTGGATTTGTTGATTGTCGTGGGCATGTTTCTCACCGGCTTCGATGCGCCGACGCTAAACACTTTATTCGTCGATAAGAACCTCCGCTACCACGGCCTGATCCAGGCATACTCCCGCACCAACCGCATCTACGACGCCACCAAGACCTTCGGCAATATCATCACATTCCGCGATCTGGAGCAGGCGACGATTGATGCAATCACCTTGTTCGGAGATGCGAACACCAAAAATGTCGTCCTAGAAAAGAGCTACAAGGAATACATGGAAGGCTTCACCGAAGTGGCCACCGGTGAGGCAAGGCGTGGTTTTGTAGAAGTAGTTGCGGAGCTGAAAGAGCGTTTCCCCGACCCTGCCAACATACAGAAAGAAGCCGACAAAAAGACTTTTGCGAAACTCTTCGGGGAATATTTGAAGATCGAAAATGCGCTCCAGAACTTTGATGAGTTCGTCAGTCTGAAAGCGTGGCAACAAATCGACCCGCATGATACGGTGGCGGTCGAAGCCTTCAAGGCACAGCGCTACCTGAGCGCCGAGGATCTGGCAAAGTTCACGGCAACGGAGGTTTTGCCGGAGCGCAAAGTGCAGGATTACCGCTCCACCTACAACGACATCCGAGACTGGCTGCGCCGCGAGAACGAAGGCAAAGAAAAGCAAGACAGCACGGTGGATTGGGGCGACGTGGTCTTTGAGATCGACCTACTAAAATCGCAGGAGATCAATCTAGATTACATCCTCGAACTGATTTTTGAGAAGAACCAGAAGTTCAAAGACAAGGGGGCCCTGATCGAAGACGTGCGCCGCGTGATCCGCGCCAGCATCGGGAACCGCGCCAAAGAGAGTTTGGTAGTCGATTTTATCAATCAGGCCGATCTCGATAAGTTCCGCGACAAAGCGAGTATCATTGAAGCCTTCTTTGCCCACGCCCAAAGCGAACAGAAGCGAGAAGCGCAAACGCTCATCCAGTCCGAAAGCCTCAACGAGGAAGCCGCCAAGCGTTATCTCCTAACCTCACTCAAGCGCGAATACGCCAGCGAGAATGGCACCGAACTCAACAGCATCCTGCCCAAGATGAGTCCGCTGAACCCTAAGTATCTCACACTGAAGCAAAGGGTTTTCCTAAAAATTGCGGCATTCGTGGAAAAGTTCAAAGGCGTGGGCGGCGAGATTTAGAAATTGGTTTACGCCGGCTTTGACGCGCCCTGCCTGCACACAATGTATGCCGACAAGCCGATACCGGGCCCCGGCCTCATGCAGGCCAGGACGCCGCCGTCGCCATCGTGCTCAAGCAAGCCGTGGCGCTGGCGGACGAATCGAGTAAGTAACCGGCCGATATGTGCACTCTTTCCCACGCGCCCTGCCTGTGCATCTACAAACGCCAGCTGCGCGCGGCCAGCTGAACTATCCTCTCCATGAAATTTTTATTCACGCCGAACGATTTGCAGGCGGAGTTTCGACGCCTTGCTCGGAGCTACCGCTACTTCGATTGGGCGGTCGCTTGGGCCAGTGCCGGCCACACTGCGTTTGATTCGTTGGATAAATATCGGGCGAAAATCAGGCGAATCGTCGTAGGGACGCATTTTCACCAAACATCGCCCGGCTTTATCGACTCCTTCGCGGACGTAACTGAGGTGCGCTTCCGCCTCGACCAGGACGGACTGAATGGCGTTTTCCACCCGAAACTTTATCTGTTCTCCAACAGCGAGACCGATTGGGAGGCCGTGGTGGGTAGCGCTAACTTTACCGCCGGCGCTTTTGGTCGAAACGTTGAGCATGCCGTGGTGATTGGGTCCGGGGACGAGATTGCCGGGGTGACCCACGCGGAGCTGATCGATGAGATAGACCGATTGTGGCAAAAGGGTCGGCACTTCACCCCCGAGGAACTTGCCGCTTACCGCCTGCGTTGGGCGAAAAACAAGAAAGTGTTAGATCGCGTCGCGGGTCACGACAGCGGCCAGAAGCGGCGCGAAAGTATTTACGACCGGAAGTTGCTCAGTTTCTCGTGGACGGCCTACCTCGGGGCGCTGCGCGACAAGAAGGAAAAATATTTCGAGGACCGCCTTCAGGTGCTGCGCGCGGCGAAGGCCATTTGGGAAAGTGAGCCATCGTTCGCGAAGCTCATCGTGGAGGACCGGAAGAAAATCTGCGGCACCGCTTCGGAGAAGGAGATCCGCTGGCGGCTTTTCGGCAGCATGAAGGGGGCCCTGAAATTCAAGGCCGCACTCCGGGACAAGAATAAGTATCTGCTCAGGTCGCTGGATGAGATACCTCTTCGTGGAGAAGTTCGCGCATCGCACTACAAGGCATACATCGGCGCGCTCAGCTGGGCCTTCGACCAGATCAAGGAGTTTGCCGGGCTCGCGGTTGCCACACGTCTACTCTGCATGCGGCGGCCAGATTATTTTGTGTGCGTGGACAGCAAGAATCGCCTCGGCCTGTATAAAATGTTGGGCATTTCCGAACGGGATGTGACCGTGGAATCGTATTGGGAGACTGTGGTCGAACCGCTGCTCGACACACCATGGTGGCAGAGTGAACGACCTAGCGGCGACAAGGACGAGGAGACAATTTGGGACGGACGCGTGGCCATGGTTGATGCCCTCTTCTACGAGGGTCACGGATAGGATTGCAACCGATACACGATTCTTCGGGCGGCCAGCAGCCCGCTAACGAGAATCTGACGATTACGGGATTTCGTCTGACGATTATCTGACGATTACCGCGGGCCTTTTTGCCCGTAGCTCACCGACCGGCCGCGGCCGGCCTTCTCGGCAAGTCCCAGCGACACCAGCCGCGCAAAGTCCCTGGAAGCCGTGTCGCGGGTGACACCAAACTCCTGTTCGCACCGGCGGCTAGTGAGTCGCTCGCCAGCCACGAGAAGCGTCACCATGCGCTTCTGGCGCTCGTTGAGTTGAGCCTCGATGGCCGGGGTGACCGGACCGGCGACGACGGCCGGTGGTCGGATGCGGTCGTAGTTCCCGGCCGGACCGGGCAGCGTCACGACGAAAAAGCCGTCCTCCTGGCTGATCTTGGCCTCATCCAATCCGTGGTTGAGCATCGCGTCGCGCATCCGGGCGAAACCGCTGCCGCGTTGCTCCATAACGCCGAGCGTCGCCAGCGATTGGGCAATGAGCGGATTGCGCGAGCAGGGGCGGTAGCCGCCGCGGCGGAGCTTGGCCAACGTCAACGGCTGCGGCGGGTAGCCGGGACTGGAGACCTCGACCCGGTCGCTAAAAACCCGGACGAACACCTTGCGCGACGAGTCGTCGTAGCTGCGATGCGCCACCGCGTTGACCACGGCTTCGCGCAGCGCCGCGACCGGATATTCGTCCAAACGGAGATTGTTCAGACCGACGACGCGGCGGGGATGAAGCGTATGGTCGTCAACAAACTTGAGGGCCTGATCCAGCGCGTGCGGAAGCGGGGCGTTGATGCTCGCCTGCCCCTTCGGACGACCGTGGATGCGAACGTCGTCGTAGGCATCAGCAAGAATTTCGCATTGCGGAAAACGATTGGCCGGACGCTGCCCGAACAGAAGATAGGCCGCAGCCGTGGCGTAAAACACGTCGTGGGCCTTGCCCCGCACTGCCAGTCCGCGGGCCTGCAGGGCCTCGCCCCCCGAGCGCCAAACCTGCTCCACGGTGCTCGCCGCGGTGCGGTGATTGAAACTGTTGAGCAGATCTTGATCGAGACCCTCCACGGTGACATCGGCCAATACGGCCGATTCAAACGGCGACGCCGCGTCTATGAGGTGCTTGCCCTCGTCGATCTCCGCCGTGGTTGCCTTGATGCCGAAGGTATCGTTGAGCGTGCGCATCAACGCGCGGAGCATCTCTGGCTTAAGGTCTTCCCGGTCGTGAAAGCGCTTGTAGGTGTAGCCGTCTTTTTTGATCTCGGCGATGAAGTCGCGCACCTCGGGCGAGCGCACCTTGTCGGCATCGGACATGCCCTTGATGAAAACCACCGTCGGCAGCTTGAGCTGTTGGGCGAGCCGGTATTCGTGGTGCGTGGCCGAAAGGTCGCCGTCGGGCCGGCCGTATTCGTTGGCGAGAATCAGGACGTAGATCGAACAGCCGCGCAGGCAGTCGAGATATGGTTGCTTGGCCGGCTGGGGCGGCGGCGGCTCCTTCTCGAACAGCACGGCTTCGCAGTGCTGGATGAAAAACGGATCGGTGGAGATGAGGCCGGCGACCGCCGCGCGCTCCAATTCCAATTCTTTCTGGACCGAACTGATGAAGATGCGCCGCTTCCCACTCACACGAGGCCTCCTCGCGGATCGTCGCACCGGTGACGGTTCGACCGACGGAGCAGCCCAGAAGCTTCCCGCAATCGCGCGCCAGCGACTTTCAGGTCGGCCATCGGTATTTGAGTTGTTTCGCCAAGCACGTCCATTGAATACAGCTGATCCGCCCAAGAAAAGCAGTTTGAACCGGCCAAATCAACTGCCTCAACCGACGGTTCACCCGATGAGTGAACCAATGCTGCGGTGTTACAGCATTCCGGCGCTACGAAACGAGGAGTGGCCGGCAGAGGCTCGAACGCTGGCACTCGTCCACCGGGTTCGCGCGTTTAGCCGGACGAATAGCGGACGCAGCCGATACGCGGGGCGAGTTTGTCGGTAGACTGAAACGAATCCCCGCGCCGGGCGACGCGGGCATCGCCCCAACGTTTGCCCGACTTTCCGGCCATCGGACACGCGGACTGTTCCGTGCCCAAACCCCTTACCCTTTTTCCGTCAGCCAATGGTTACCGCCGCCGCCTCTACGAAGGGCGGGCGGTCAGTGTCTATTACGACCACCATCCACGCAACGAATGGGGCGAACACTGCCAGGAACACGAGCAGGTATCGGCATTCCTGGACGAGGCCGTCGCCTTGTTGAGATGGAAACTTACAAGCGGAGAGTGGCGGGAGTTGAGAATTCAGGGGCCGACGGCATGGGCAATACCCGCGGGCACACCGCACGCCCTGACGTGCCCCGAGCAAGTGGCGATGGTGACTTTGTTCATGGGGCGCGAATATACCGCGGAAATCAACGGAGGTGCGTTATCGGAGGTCACCGTGAGTCCGCTGCCGCTTCTGGTCGGACGAGATGCCCTGATTGGACAGGTGGCGAAGAAATTCAGGCGGATGTGTCGCGACGAGGCGTCCGCCAATGCCTACTACGTCGAGTCGATCGGCACGATGCTCGGCACCCATTTGCTGCAGGCGCTGGCGCACAGAGCCGGTCGATCCGAGCGGGATGGCGGGTTGGCAGACGAAGCGCTGCTCCGGGTCACACGTTATATAGAAGAGCACCTCGGAGAGAGCCTCAGTCTCGCCGCCTTGGGCGGAGTGGCAGGATTCAGCTCCAGTCACTTTGGCCGGCTCTTCAAGGCGAGCACGGGCATGGCACCGCATGAATATGTGATGCGGCGCCGCGTCGCCAGAGCCGAGGAAATGCTCCACGATTCGGACCGTAAAGAGGTAGAAATCGCCAGCCTGTGCGGATTCTCCGACGAGACGCTAATGGCGCGGTGGTTCCGGCGCATCCTGGAGTGCCGTCCCAGCGAAATCCGGTCGCAGCGGCCGCGGTGATTTTCGCCGGATATTTGCGCGTATCCAGCCGAGACCACATACGTCGCGTGTGATAGAGTAGGGTTGTTAAGAACATTCCGCGGTCGGGATTTCGTGCCGCGTTTTCCACGCTTCAATCGCCGACCGGCCCGCCCGATTCGTGGCGCAGGTTGACGGCCCAACCCTCCCTGACCATGTCGCAACCACAGGTATCCAACCTTGTCGTCACTCTTCCCGTCCCGGACTCGCAGGTCTTCATCGAGGCGGCACGGCTTCTGATCCCCATTCTCGGCGTCAAGGCGCCCACGCCGGTCGAGTTGGTGCTGCATGAACTCAGCCGCCGCAAACCGAAGGCCGTGGTTGAGGAATATCTCTATTTCATCGGCTGGTTTGAACCGAAGCGCACCAAGCGGGCGCAGGGCCGGAAGAACACGGTCGGCCAGCGCGGCGACGCGCTCCGCGCCGTAGAGCCGGCCCGGGGCATCCTGCGCCGGCATTCGCTCACGCCGCGCGCGACCGCTCGTTGCCTGCGACGCGCGCCATCTCGTCCAGCGCCGCCCGATCAACCCGGGCAAGACGAAGGCCGCTGACGGCAGAACTCGCCAGATTCCGAACTCGCATCGGTCAGTCCAGATTCGCGCCGGGCATGGCGTGTTCATTGGCCCGAGTGAAGGTCGTGAACGGCAGCCGGCGCAACAGCGGGCGCCCGATGTGGCGCGGGTGTTTCAGAACCGCCATCCCCGCGGGGAGGGCGAGCATCCGCAGGGGCTTGAACCAGGCCTCATCGACGTGCTGCCAGTTGCGTGAAGTGCGTCCGCCGCTGACGCCGCCGCTGTATTTGCGCACCTCCCGACCGCCCAGCTTGGCGGCGAGGATGACCGCGCCTTTTTCGTCGGCGGCCCGGAAATGTATCTGGGTGCGCAGATTCGCCATGAAGACATCGGCTTTTTGCTCGTTGCCGAACGATGCGTAGAACGAAAGCGGTGTCTGCGTCGCGGAGATGACGCACATGCCGGCCTCGCGCAGTTCGTCCACTGTGCCGTGATCCGAAAACCCGTCCTCCGAAACGAGCGTGGTTTTCTGGCCCTCGTCGAGGATCAGAACGATCATGTTTCGCCGCCGCAGTTCATCTGTATCCAGATCGAAGCGCCGGAACGCGTGGAGAAACAGGAGCTGCTTGCAGAGAAAATTCAGATACTTGCGCTCGACCTGGTAGGTCTGCGGCACCGAAAGGCAGATGAGGCGACCGTGGTCGATTTCCTCGAGAGTGAAGTTCGGCTTGGCGGAGCAGAACACCTCGGCGATGTCGGGCGGAGTGTAAGGCCGGAGGTAGTTGGCAACGGTCCCGACAGTGCCGCTGCGCTGTTCGGGCGCCTGAGCGGCAAAGTCGCGGAAAAACTGAACCTCCACCGCCGCGGCCGGCTGATCGGATTTCTCCAGTTTCTCAACGAGCGACTCCATGTCGGCGGAGTTGCAGACGACGTTGTGGACGTTGTCGAGGCTCACGAGATAGCCCGCGACGTCCAAAGCTTGCATCGCGTGGGTGATGACATCGCGGGCACTTTCCTTGAAAAAGCTCTGTCCGCCCTGCTGGCCGGCGGCCGACGCGGTATCGACGATGATCTTGGCGTAAGTCGTCCACGGCACGCTGCGGTCGGCGAGCAGGTTCAAGCGGAGCGGGGGTTGCCAATCCTTCGGCGGGACATGCGACGGCCGCACGCGAATGAGGCGAAGGCTGTCTTCGTGCCCGAGCGCGCGGGCTATTTCCGCGAGCGGCTTCCAGAGCGCGCCTTTTGAGTCGATGGCCATGATGCCGGTCGAAGGCAGGGCGCGGCGCAGCCCGTGCACGATCGGCACAATCGCGCGTGCGGTTTTGCCGGTGCCGGTCGCACCGGTGACAAAAAAATGGCAGCACGCCTCGTCGCGCGTCCAGTCGAGTCCCCACAGGCGAAGCACTAGAGCGCGACTGGGATCGGACTCGGCGATCAGTGCGCTGTAGGCGAACCACACCCCCAGCGCCTCCGCCGCGACTGTGAGCCAATAACCTGACGGTGCGGGCACTGCGGCGCGGGTGGCGATGGCAGCCGCGAAACAAAGCGCAATCACACCGGCCCTCGGTGCGTTCATGCGTGCGTTACAATGATCGCAGAAACGGCGCCAAGTGCGACGCCGGTCAAAAGTGCGGCGAGAATCTCGCGTCGGCGAACCTTCACCGAAGCGTCGCGCGCGTTCCGCAGCGTCGCATCGAGTGACTTTTCGAGTGCGGCGATTTTGGCGAGCGGCGCTTTCAATTCTTGTTCGACCTGGGCCGTGAGCAGGGCCGGCTTCTCCTCCAATGACGCATGCACCTGGACGAGAAGCTCGCTCAACGCCGCCGTCGATTCCGCGGCCCCGGCGAGCACGTCGACGCGGGAATCCACGGCCGATGAAAACTCCACGGTCGCTGCCCGCAATGAATCCTCCGCCGCTTTGACCCGGTGCCAGTGCCACGCAATGAGCACGAAAACAGGATCTTTGGGCGCGAGCTTGAACTCGGCGACGAGCCACCGGAGATCGTCGGGCAGTGTCTCGGGATCGAGCAGTTCCTCGATTTTCATGGCAGGATCAGCGCCCCGGCTTTTGCGAACTCCTCCGCCATGCGCTCGTGAAAGCGCACGCACCGCGAACGATCAAGCAAGTGCAACTCCGGTGCCGTGCGCCCACGACCGACCGTCAGGTTCGCCAGTTGCAGCCGGTTGCGGGTCACTTCGGCGAGCCCCGGCACCGCGATCTCGACGGCGCCGAGGGCGAGCAGACGCTGACGCGTCTTGCTCGCCATAAACACGCTGGGCTCGGCTCCGTCGCGCAGATTGCGCACGACCAGCCAGCGAACGGTTTCGCCATACAAGTCGAGCAAGTCGGCGATCTGCGACACCGCGTCCTTGTCGTCCACGGCGATGACCACGAACACGAGGATGAAGCCCATCTCGCCTTGGAGGGCGGTCAGCCGGTTCTCTTCGAGATACTGCTGCACCTTGGCTCCGCCGGCGGCGCGATTGTCGGCGAGCACGACGTCGTGCTCGGTGAGCGCGAGGACCAGTTGGTCCAACACCGCGAGCTTGTCGGCATCGACATCCGTGTCGATGAACTCGGCCTCCGGCACATAGCGTTGGAAAGTCGAATTCGCATGGTCGAGGTCGAACGCCTTGAGACGCACCGCGCGCTCGACCAAGAAGTCGTGGAGCAGCGTCGCGACGAAGCTCTTGCCGATGCCGCCCTTGTCCTGGGCGAACAGGATCAGCCGCTTCGTCGGAGTAGTGGTGGCGTCAGAGGTCATCGCGGGCGATCCGTGGGCCGCGTCGCTTGCCGGCCCCGGCTGCCGGGTGGCTTGCGGCGGGCGGCGGCGTTGGAATATGAACGGGCGTCGGCGTGCCCGTGACGGCCGCCACGAGTTGGTGGCGCACGCGTTCGATTTCGGTGTCCGGACAATAGCGTCGGCAGAAGTGGCCGACGGCGGACGCCTGGATGGCGACGCCGTGACTCTTCACGACCGCGGCAATCTTCTCGTAGCTCAGGCGCTTGGCGCGAAAGGTCAGCAGCGCTTCGCGCAGCGGCATCAGACTACTGCGTCCTGCCGGAGCGGGCGCGTGCTGCCGGGCCTCGGCCAGCAAACGTTCGGGTAAATCGGGCTTCATGTCCGACAATATGCCACATCGTATGCAAATAAAAAGCCGCCACTGCGGATTCACGACGGCGGCCCTCGTTGGCGATTTCGTCGGCGACTTCGGTGGCGGTTCGTTGGTGATCGGCGGTTCCTGCCTAACGCACGTTAGGGGTGGCGTGTCCTGACTGGTAAAAATCAGAGGAGTGCAGCCGAATGGCTGCGTCGTTGAATTGGTTCTGCGCTAAAAATGTCTGCGAGTCGCATGCAGATTTTTTCACACGAGGACGAATTTTGCAGAACTGGGGTAAGGTTTTCCGGGTAGACCGGTTGAAAACGTATGCAAGTATGCTAGCGTTTAGGCATGGTGAGATTCGACAAGCCATGCCTGCGGATTGCCGGTGCTGTGGAATACTTCCGGGAGCACATGGTAGGCGACTACCTGACCGAAGGCGGGCAGGTTCAAATGGTCTGGCACGGAGAAGGCGCGGCGCGCCTGGGTTTGAGCGGACCTTGCCGGATGGAAGACTTCGAAGCGTTGTGCGCCGGCCGCCACCCCGCAACCGGCGACAAGCTGATGGTGCGCGACAAGGGCGCGCACCGGCGGGTTTGTTTCTTTGCCCAGATTTCCGCACCGAAGGACGTGTCCATCGCCCACCTGGTCGGTGGCGACGCCCGGATTGCCGGGTGGTGGAATGACGCAGTGCGCGAAACGCTGAGGGAGATCGAGGCGGTGAGCGCCACTCGTGTCCGGCGGGACGGCGCCAACGGGGACCGGCCGACCGGCAACATGATTGCCGCGGTCGTGACGCATGACGCCAACCGCGCGCTCGACCCCCAGCTGCACACCCATGTGTGCATCATGAATCTCACCTTCGACGCGTTGGAGGAGCGGTGGAAGAGCGTCCAGCCCTCGGCCTTTTACCGGCATCAGGGCTATTTCCGGGAAGTCTGCTACAACAAGCTCGCCGCGCGTCTCGTCGGAGCCGGCTACGAATTGGAGCAGGTGCGGGGAATCGGCTTTAACATCGCCGGGTTTCCGCCCGAACTACGTGAGCGTTTCAGCAAACGCCGCCGGGAGATCCTCCGGCAGGCGGCGGCCACGGGAGCGACCTCGCAAGACGAGATGCAAACCATCACGGCGCGGAGCCGGGCGGGTAAAACGAAGGCCACGTCGGCGGACCTGCGCGCCGGGTGGATCAACGAGGCCGGCGACCTGCTCGCCAAAGCGCGCGCGACCATCGCCGCCGCCAGCAGCACGGCGCGGGGACGGCCGGGCACCGAGCCGGCCGCGGCCGTGGCTTCCGCCGAGGCTCACGTGTTCGAGCGTCGCTCGGTCGTGGACGAGCGTGTTTTACTGCGCGAGGCACTGATTGCCGGTCGGGGGTATGTCACCCTTGACGCCTTGAAGACCGCGAAAGAGCAGCGGATTTCGTCCGGCGAACTGCTACGCCAAGGCGTGGACGTCGCTTCCTGCGAAAGCCTGAGATCCGAAGATGAATTCGTGACCTGGGCGGAGGCTAACCGCTCGGGACAACCGCCCCTCGGCCAAGCCTCCGGCACCGAAAGCTTGGCGGAAGATCAAGCGTTGGCGGTGGCCGGCGTCCTGGGATCGCGGTCCCGTCTCGTCATCTTTCAGGGTGACGCCGGCACCGGGAAGACCACGTCGCTCAAGCACATCGTCGAGGGAATCGAACGCTCCGGCGGATGCGTGTTCGGCTGCGCCCCGTCAGCCGGAGCAACCGACGTCCTCCGGAAGGAACTGACCGCCGATGCCGACACCCTGAAGCAACTGCTCGTCAACCCGGCTCTCCAACAAGCGACCCGCGGTCGCGTGTTGATTGTCGACGAAGCGGGCCTCGTGTCGGTGCGCGAAATGCGCGACCTCTGCCGGCTCGCGGCGGCCAATAACAACCGGCTCGTGCTCGTCGGTGACATCAAGCAGCACAACTCGGTCGAAGCGGGCGATGCCGTGCGCTGCCTCCAAAAATACGCGCGGGTGCCGGTCGTCCGGTTGACGGAGATTCGACGGCAGAAGGATCCGCGCTATCGGGCCGCGGTGGCCCGGTTGGCCCGCGGAGACGCCTTCGGTGCGTTCAACCGGTTTGTGCGCCTCGGCGCTGTTTACGAAGAGCGTCACGTCTCCCGGCTGTTGGGTGAGGCCGCCGACGACTACGTCCGCACGACGCGATCCGGCCAGAGCTGTCTGGCGATTTCCCCGGTGTGGACGGAAATTCACGCGTTCACCAAGGAGGTTCGCACGCGGCTCAAGGCAATCGGCGCGGTCGCGCCGGAGGATCGTGTGGTCCCGACCGTCTTTCCCTTGAAGTGGACGGCGGAGGAGCGCCGGCGCATCGCGAATTACCACGTCGGAGATGTGCTCACGTTTCACCGTAGCGGGCACGGCTACGAGAACCACGAATACGTCACCGTGGTGCGTAGGGAAAATGAATCGCTCGTTGTCCGCCGATCCGACGGTTCCGAACGCCGCCTCAATCCGCGAAAAACGACGGGCTACGAGGTCGGTTTGGCGAAGGACCTGGACATTGCAGTTGGTGACCGACTGCTCGTGCGGGCCAACCTCAAACCCTGCGGGTTGAAGAATGGCGACTTGGTCGAAGTTGCCGGTTGGGCGGACGACGGCGGGATCAAACTCAAGGATGGCCGGAGCATCCCGCATTGGTTCCAGCAATTCTCCCACGGCTATGCGTCCACCTCGCACAGTGCGCAGGGCAAGACGGTGGATCGCGGCATCCTCCTCATGGCCGACGAGGGGATAGCCGCCGGCAATTTGAAACAGGCCTATGTTTCCAACTCACGCTTTCGCGAGAGTCAGATGATCTACACCACGGACATGAAGGCGGCGCGCGAAGCCATGCAGCGCCCGGGCGATCGGATGCTCGCTTCGGAGCTGGTGCCGCGCGCCAAACCGGCGTCGTCCTACCGCCGCTTCTTCCTCTCCCGGCTCTATCGGGGGGGCGTCCGTCCCAGCGCGAAGGCGATGCTGCGTGGGTATCCCGACTCACTGCCGGGCGGCCCGGCAAAGGTCGCAGCGGGCCACCACTGACATGGCGCTCAAAGGTCACCCCGAAGCCGATCCGACCGCGCCGCTGCCGCGCGTGCGCGCGTGGGGTGTGCTCACCGACGACGATGAAACGGCGCAGGTCGTGCGCTTCGTCGTCGCCGACCGGTCGGTTTCCTTTCCCTTTCACGCCTTTAAGCGCTGGGAATTCAATCCTGGGACGACGGACACCCTCGTCATCCGGGTGGAGGATGAAATCGTCACGGTGCAGGGCCGCGGTCTCGCCGCCGTGCGCGACGCGCTCGACGCGGGCGCGCTCCTCGTCCTCCGCGTTAAGCCGGGGCGCGCGCCGTCCGCTCCGCCGGACGAAACCACCGTCACCGGCATCACGTTCGCGGTTGCCTCCGAATGAACGATGGCCAGAAACCGTCACGATCCCTCCCAGCTCGATCTTTTCGGGCCTGCGCAAAATGACCGAATTCCTGACCTACGGCCGAATGGCGGAAGCACACTGGCGGGAGCATTGCCCGCGACTGGTGCGGGAGCTGGAGCGGACGGGCCAAATGGCCACGTCACTTTTGGAAGCGCAGACCCGGACGCTGGACGAAATGGAAAGCATGATGAGGGACTTCCGCCGGCAGGGACTGAATCCCCAACAGGCGCACGACCAAGCGTGGGAGCTGGTGCGGGAGCGATACATCCTGATTCCACCGGAAATGCCGGCGCCGTAGAGCCGCCGCGAAATCAGTTCAGCTATCGGGTCACCGACGCCGATGAACTCGGCGAGGGGTCAATGCGGCGCAAGTTCGAGCAGAACGTAGCGGCGATCCGCCTGCTGCGCGAAATCGAGTCGGACACTCGCGTCGCGACCCCGGAGCAGAAAGCGGTGCTGGTAAAATACACCGGTTGGGGCGGCCTGCCGCAGGTATTCGCCACGCCGGAGGAGGCTCCGAAATGGAAATCGGCTCAGCAAACCCTGAAAGAGCTGCTCCTGCCCGAGGAATTGCAGGCGGCGCGTGCTACGGTCCTGAACGCGCACTACACTTCGCCGACGGTAGTTCGAGCGATGTATGCGGCGGTCAGACGCCTCGGTTTCTCGCACGGGCGCGTCCTCGAACCGGCGTGCGGCCTCGGACATTTCTTCGGGTTGATGCCGGAAGATACCCGCGCCCGCTCGCAGCTCACCGGCGTCGAGATCGACCCGCTCACCTCGCGGCTCGCCCGGATGCTCTATCCCGATGCGGAGATCCGCACCCGGGCATTCGAGGACACCCCGCTGCCCACCAACTCGTTCGACCTCGCGATTTCGAACGTCCCGTTCGGCGACTACGCCCCGCACGATCCCAAACTCAACGCGCGGAAATTTCATATCCATGACTACTACTTCGTCGCGGCGTTGGAGCGCGTCCGGCCCGGAGGGCTGGTCGCGTTCATCACCTCGCGCGGAACGATGGACAAGCAGTATCCCCACCTGCGGGATGCCGTCGCTAAATCGGCGAACCTCGTCGCCGCGATCCGCCTGCCGAACACCGCATTCAAGAAAAACGCCAACACGGAGGTCACGACGGATATTGTGATTCTCCAGAAGCGCGCGCCGGGCGAGCCCGAGTCCGGGCCCGCCTGGCGCGAGAGCCGACCGATGGCGGAAGGGAGTCCGATCTTTCTCAACGAATACTACCACGCTAATCCGGCGATGTTGCTCGGCCGCATGGAGCGCGCGGACCATGGCATGTATGGCCGCGAGGAGGTGCGCCTGGCGGACGACGGCCGCGATCTCGGCGAAGCCCTGACGGCCGCCGTCGCCGCCCTGCCGTCGGGCCTCTATCAAGCGCTCACCGCCGAGCAATCCGCCAAGGTCCGCCGGGCGATTCCCGCGCCGCCGGGGGTGAAGCCCAATGCCTACGTGCTGACCGAAGAGGGGGGCGGGGGCGTCGCGCGGCGCGAAGGCGACGAATTGGTCCTGCTCACCGATGTGTCGGCGCAGACGGCGCGCCGGATTCGCCGCCTGATCCACGTGCGGGATGCCGCGCGCGAATGCCTCCGCACGCAGGTCGAGAATCGCAGCGACGCTGAAATCGCGGCGGCGCGCTTCCGGCTCAATCAAGACTACGACTATTTCACGGGGCAATTCGGCCCCATCTCCGATGCGACCAATGTGCGGACTTTTGCCGGCGATCCCGACCTCCCGCTGCTGCTGTCACTGGAGAACTACCAAGAGGACACCAACACGGCGACGAAAACGGCGATCTTTCACGAACGCACCATTCAGCCGCGCGTCCCGGTCGCCCAGGCGGCCGGGGCGAAAGAGGCCCTGCTCGTCGCGTTGAGCGAGAAGGGACGCGTCGATCTTGAGCACATCGGCCGGTTGCTCGGAAAGCCCGCGGAGGAGTTTCTACCGGAGCTGGCCGGGGCCATCTTCCTCAATCCCGTGTCGCGCCAATGGGAGACCGACGATGAATACCTGTCTGGCAACGTCCGCGAAAAACTCGCCGTTGCCGAGCGTTTGGCGGAATCCGATCCGAGTTTTCGCCTGCACGTGGAGGCGTTGCGCGCCGTCCAACCCACCGACCTCAAGGCCACGGAGATCGACGCCAGGCTGGGTGCCGTCTGGATTCCGGCCGACGATGTCGCGGCGTTCGCCCGTGACCTGCTTCGTCTCTCCCGGAGAAACGCGCACGAGTTGAAAGTCCGCCATGTCCCCTCACTCGGGTTATGGTCGGTGGACGTCGGCTACGCGACGAAGGCGAGCGTCGCCAATCGCACCGAATGGGGCACCGAGCGCGTGCCGGCCCATGAGTTGATCGAGGATGCGCTGAACCTCCGAACGCCGACCGTCTATGATTCCGACGATGACGGCAAACCGAGGATCAATCCGGGCGCGACCGAAGGCGCCCGGGAGAAGCAGCAGAAGATCAAGGACCGTTTTTCCGAATGGATCTGGCAGGACGACGAACGCCGGGAACGGCTGGTCGCGTTCTACAACCGCGAATTTAATCACCATCGGCTGCGCACGTTCACCGGCGATCACCTCACGCTGCCCGGCGCGAGTCCGACGATCACGCTCCGCGCCCACCAGAAGGCGGCAGTGTGGCGTATCGTGCAGTCGTGGAATGTGCTGCTCGGCCACGTGGTCGGCGCCGGCAAGACCTACACGATGGTCGCCGCCGCGATGGAATTGAAGCGGCTCGGGCTCGCGCGGAAGCCGCTCTTTGTCGTGCCGAATCACATGTTGGGTCAGTTCTCCTCGGAATTGCTGATGCTGTATCCCAGCGCGAACATCCTCGCTGCCGGGAAGACGGATTTCGAGAGCGGGAAGCGGCGCGAGCTCATGGGGCGCATTGCGACCGGCAATTGGGATGCGGTGATTGTCACGCATTCCGGTTTCGAACGACTGCCGCTCTCGGCCAAAACGCAGAGGGATTTTTTCGACGCGCAGCTCGGAGACCTGGAGCGCTGTATCCGTGAGCAAAAGGACGACGCACCGAACAGCCGGATCGTGAAGGAACTTGAGCGCGCGAAAAAACGGCTGGAGACCAAGCTCAAGGGCTTCGCCGCGGAACATCGGAAGGACGACACCCTCACGTTCGAGGAACTCGGCATCGACCGCCTGTTTGTCGATGAGGCGCAGGCCTTCAAGAATTTGTTCTACGTCACCAAAATGACGCGCGTCGCCGGCCTGCCGCAGGCCGCCTCCGAACGGGCGTTCGACATGTTCCTAAAGGTGCAGCACGTGCAGCGGATCAATGGCGGCGGCGGCGTGGTTTTCGCCACCGGCACCCCCGTCACCAACACGATGGCGGAGATGTTCACGATACAGCGCTACCTGCAAATGGAGACGCTGCGGCGCCAGAAATTGGAGCATTTCGACTCGTGGGCGGCCACGTATGGCGAAACCGTGACGGCGATGGAACTCGCCCCCGACGGCGCGGGCTACCGGCTCAACACGCGCTTTGCGCGTTTCGTGAACGTGCCGGAGTTGATGCAGACGTTCCGCCAAATGGCGGACATTCAGACTGCCGATATGCTCAAGCTGCCGGTGCCGGAACTCGAAGGCGGCAAGCCGCGCATCGTGCGCGCGCCCGCGACGCCGGCGCTGAAAATGTTCGTCGCGTCGCTCGCCGCGCGCGCGGAAAAACTCAAAACGACGAAGGTCGATCCCCGCGACGACAACATGCTCAAGATTACCGGCGAGGGTCGCAAAGCCGCCCTCGACATCCGGTTGGTAATGCCCGCCGGCCCCGATCATCCCGAGAGCAAAGCCAACCTCGCCGTTCGTGAAATCCTCGCGGTCTGGCAGGAAACCCGAGCCCACCGTCTGACGCAGATGGTGTTTTGTGATCTCTCCACTCCGAAAACTCAGGCCCGGGGGCTCTCCGTTTACCAGGACGTCAAGGCGAAGCTTGTCTCGCTAGGTGTGCCGGCGGCGGAAATTCAGTTTATCCAGGACCACGATTCGGATGCGGCCAAATCCGCCCTCTTTAAGGATGTGCGGTCCGGCAAAGTGCGCATCCTCATGGGCTCCACCCAAAAGATGGGTGCGGGCACCAACGTGCAGGCGAAGCTCGTGGCGTTGCATCACCTCGATGCCCCGTGGCGACCGGCGGACATCGAACAGCGCGAGGGCCGGATCCGGCGCCAGGGAAACAGCAACGCCACGGTGCGCATCCTGCGCTACGTGACTGAAGGCAGCTTCGATGCGTATTCCTGGCAGCTGCTCGAAACCAAGGCGAAATTCATTGCGCAGGTGATGACCGGTCACTCGACGGCGCGGAGGATCGAAGACCTCGATTCACCCGCCCTCACGTATGCCGAGGTGAAAGCGATCGCGTCGGGCAATCCGCTCGTGATCGAAAAGGCGAAAGTCGATTCCGAGGTGATGAGGTTGTCGCGGCTGCGCGCGGAACATCAGGAGGCGCAATACTCGGGTCGGAACCGGATACGAATGCACGAAAGCGATGTGGCGCGACTCGAGCGCCACGTCGCCGGGATGGAGCAGGATTTGACGCTCCGCCGCGACCCCAGCGGCGAGAAATTCGAAATGACGGTCGATGGCCAGAAGTTCACGGAGCGGGCCAAGGCCGGGGCGGCGCTGATTTACGCGGTCGAAGACCACCGCACCGACCATCTTCTCGGCCGGCCGCAAACTGCGACGCTTGGCGAAGTCGGCGGTTTCAAAATCGAATTCCGCTCGACCAACGCCGACAAAATAAATCTGCGCGGCACGATGGAATATTCCGCGAACGTTTCGCCGTCGCCCGTCGGCATCGTGAGCTCGCTGGAGCACGCGGCGCGCGGAATCGACGAGCAACTCAGTCGCTGCCGGGAAGACTTGGCCCGCACCAAAAGCAATTTGGCGGAATTGACCGCGCTGTCGGGCAAAGATTTCGAGCACGAGGAGCGGTATCGCGAACTGATCGCCCGGCAGGCCGAACTCGTGTCGAAACTCGATCTCACCAAGAATCAGGCGTCGAGCCAGCAGGGAGCCGAGCCCACTGGCGAAGTGGAGTCGAAACCGGAGACTGGCGAATCGGAGACGCCCGCAGTTGAGCGCAAACCGGCGGAGTTGATGTCGCCGAAGGAATTCCGCGAAGCCGGGCTCGGGACCGCAAACGATGTCGCAGTTCTCAGTGCACTGCGCGAACGCAAGCCTGTGTCGGCGCTTGCGGTCGACGAATACAATCTGAAGCACGCGTTGCCGCGTGGCTACCGCAGGGACGGCGAGTTTTTCATTCCACCCAGTGTAAAGGCGTCTATTGCGACGAAGCCACATTCGACCGAGTCACCAGCCGAAACGCCCGAATCCGTGAAGCGTCCGGTGTCCACCAAGGTTGCACGGCGCAGGTGCACCGAAATTAAGCTATCCGCCTGAGTCATTGCACCCGCCGTGTCGACTCCACTCGAAATAAAAGACGATGAACGGGTGGTCGCGTCGCGGCTTGCTGAACTCAAAGCTGTCGTCCCTGCCGGTCACGAGATCGTGATGATGCTGCGAGCTAGGGATGGCGTTCGGGTATTTACCTCGTCAAGGCCAAGCGACGCCTCCTGGGAGCACGAGGCACTGATTCCGTATCCTTGCTATACATTCCCGCGAACGAGCAAATCTGGTCCCATTCGTCGGTCGTCATGCCTAGTGGGTTCGCGAACGCGATGATGTTGGCGGCTCGATTTTTTCCGACGCGAACAAAGGTAACGTAGGCTGTTATCGCCCGCCCATTCTTGAAGAAAAGACGCAGTGCGCCCATGACGCGACCTTGCGAGATGGACAGCTTCGCCGTCTTTGGCGCGGATTCCGTCGCGTATTCAAGCGGCAGTTTCCAAAAGGGATCGGGCGTCCGTCCATCCGGCCACACCTGAATCTTCGTGAGGACAGCGCGAAGCTCAGAGCGTAGTTTTTCCCGCAACGCCGTGTCCGACGGAACATCACGAGCGAACGTGGTTGGCGTTGAAGCGCTCACTCGCCGTAGGTCGTCCAAGTGAAGCTGTGCCCCGTCCCGTTCCTTTCGTAGTTCGGCGAGCCTAAGTTCGAGCTGTTGGACCTGCGTCTTTACCGCCTCTCCAAAAGCGCCACCTTCGAGCACCGCCTGCGCAGCGTTTACCAGCTTGCGGTTGATGGTCGTTTCTTCGCGGGAGAGGTTTTCGAGAAGTGTCGCGAGCCGATCCTGCTCTGTCGTGTCACCGTGAAAAAGCCGGCTCCAATCGATCTGACCGCACGCGGAGATGACGCACCTCTCAAGATGCTCGGCCGACCAACGAACTGGGCTCTCGCCTGACTTCAAAAGATTGGCGGCGGTCTGATAAGTGGGGAACGTGCTGCCTGCATTCGTGTGGATATGCATCGTGCGGCCATGCGCGTCGGTCAGTAGCCCGGACAAGAGCCGAACCCACTTATCCGGACGCCCTCCGGGGTTGCCCGTGACGCTCGGTTGCGCGTCGGCAAATAGATCATCGGAAACGACGCGCGGGAAATAGTCGGCAATCGGATCTCCGTCTGCCACGCGCTTGCCGTAGGCTCCACCCTCATACCGGCACGGTTGGTATTCGCCGACTACCGCGCGATTCTTGATCACTTTCGCGATGCGGGTGGTGGACCAGCCGGCCCGACCCCACGGGGAAACTCGCCGGGCGCGCAATTCCTGTGCGATGCGACCGTATCCCCAGCCCGACACCGCCCATTTGAAGATCTGACGCACCACTTTTGCGCGGTCCTCATTGAGCGTGTAGCTGGCTCCCGAAAAATCGGATCGGGTGCCATACCTCTTTACGCCGACGACGCGAATCCAAGGATGCACCCACGTGGAAATGACTTTGCGCGAGGCAGCCGCCTCACGACGTTTGTTGCCCCACACCGCGCAAAGACGTTTTGATTTGGTCAGCGACTCCTCGTTACCACGTGCGAACGTGATGAGCGCGACGATCAGATGAGAGACATCCTGCGCGATGTTCTGGCGTGTGTAGCGTCGCCGGTCTTGCAGCGTAATCACATCCACGCCCGCTTCGACAATTGTTTCGAGAACGTGCATCGCTTTCAGCGGGTCGTGCCGGGAGATGCGGTCCAGATTTTCGACCAAGAGCACGGAGCCGGGGGCGACGGAACCTTGACGGACGGCATTTAGGAATACACCCAACGCACCAACTTCGACGTTGCGGCCTTTGAAGCCTGAAACTCCTTCGTCCCGTAACGAGGTGTCGAGCGCGAGGTCTACACCCTCAGTCTTGCACCATTGCTCGGCAGCTTCGATCTGCCGACGCACGGAATCGCCGCGGCGTTGTTTTTCAGAGGAGAATCGAGTGTAGCTGTAAGCTTTCGGAACGGGGCTCATCGTCGGGAAATTGGAGGCAAAAAACGGCGGAGTCAATGGTGTGAGATATTTACTAATGTATGAATACATGGAGAAGCACAGCGTGGCGCGGCTCATCGGCGCGCCCCCGGGCTATGTCGGCTACGACGAAGGTGGGCAGCTCACCGAAGCCGTGCGGCGGAAGCCATATGCGGTGATCCTCTTCGACGAAATCGAGAAGGCGCACCCGGATGTGTTCAACGTGCTGCTGCAAGTGCTCGACGACGGCCGCATCACGGATGCGCAGGGCCGCACCGTGGATTTCAAGAACACCGTGATCATCATGACCTCGAACCTCGGCTCGCGCTTCCTGCTCGAAGGCGTGACCGGCGACACGATTCCCGAGAGCGTGCGCGAGAGCGTCATGATGGAGCTGCGCAAAGCGTTCCGTCCGGAGTTTCTCAACCGCATCGACGAGACGATCCTGTTCAAACCGCTCACGTTGGAGGAAATCACGACCATTGTAGACCTGCTGCTCGCCGACCTCAACAAACGCCTCGCCGACCGTCGCGTGACCGTGGTGCTCGACAAGAAGGCAAAGGAGTGGGCTGCCGAGAAGGGCTACGACCCGGTCTTTGGCGCTCGTCCGCTCAAGCGTTTCCTGCAGCGCAATATCGAGACGAAGTTGGCGCGCGCGCTCATCAGCGGCCAGGTGGCCGAGGGCAGCGAGGTGAAGTTTGCCGTTAAAGACGACGAACTCGTGCTCAAGTAGGCATTACGCAGGCCGGACTGGTTTCGGCTACTTTTGTTTGACCAAGCGCTTCCGTAGCTCGCCGGACTCCGAAAGCGGGGCCGCGAGCCCGAAGGCGAGCAGGCCGTTTTGGACGAGTTTTTCCCGCTTGTCGGGCAAGCTACGGGCGCGGGCGTTCTTGATTGCCGCGAGCATCGGTGTGATGGCGTCATTCTGGCCGAGCGCGTTCTCGATTTCGTGAAAAAACCGGGTCTCGACGAAAGCCTGGTTCAAGATCTCCGCCGGTTGTGAAACCTTCGGCAGGGGCGGGACGGTTTTGTCTTGGATGCCCAGCCACCAATGAAGCCATTGCAGCTCGGCGAGTCGTTCGGGCGAGTCGGGTTTGGTGAGCACGGATTTTTCCAGGTCGGTAATTTGTCGGAATACGAGCGACAAGAGTGGCTGCTCGCGATGTCGGTCGTGGCCGACGTGAGCGAAGCGTTTGGTGCGCGCGGCGGTTTTTGCGGCTGCGCTGAGTTGACTGCGCGCGGCGGAGACCTCGGCTTCGAGCTTCGCGACGGTGGCACTATTGGGGGCGTCGCGGCGGTATTCGGCGATTTCGCGGCTGAGTGAATTGGCCTCCCGGTCGACGGCGTTCCACTCGGTGCGAATGCTCTCGGCGTTGGCCCGGCCGTCGGCGAGTTGGTTCTGCAGTTCTTTTTTGGCGGATTCGTAGGCGGGCTTGAGAGACGCATTCATTAGAACCTCCTCGAGCGGGTGGACTTGGTTGAGCGATCCCTGGCCGCGCGCGACTTCGGTCATCTGCTCCCGGTGCACGCTGCCGTATTGATCGCGGAGCGCGTAGGTGCGCGCGAGACGGGCTTCGAGCTCGGCGATATTGAAGTGCGATTTCGTGGCGGCGCGCAGTGCGGCCTCCGCTCGATTGACGCGCCCCCACGCGACCGCTTCGGGATCATTCGGATTGATGCCGGCGTAGAACGTTCGCGGCCACATCACCGGTTCGGCCTTCTCCGCGGCGGAGAAACGCTGGTAGCCGGAGAACGCGAGCACGGGATCGGAGGGGCGCACACGGTTGATGGCTGCGAGCAGGCCTTCGGGGGAACCGGGTTGCAGGCCGAGCACGCAGACCGCTGGGGCGGAGCAGAGGCTATCCCCGAGGGCGAGGAGTTGGACGAGCCGTGCGGTCTCCGGATGTTGCGGTGAAAGTTTGGGCCAGACTAATACCAACAGACCGCCCACGAGCCGTCGGGCGGCGGCCGCATCGGATTCATTTTCGCTGCGGAGGGAGGGTGCCAGCACAGCCAGATCGTCGATCCGCTTGATCACAACCTGACACGCATGCAGATGCAGGCCGGCTGCCGTCGCGGGCCAGCCGGCGGCTTCGGCGGCTCGGGCAGCCGCGGCGTAGGCGAGGGGAACTTCCCGGGCCAGCACGGACTCGAGGTCCGTCCGTGGCACGGATTCGACCAGAGCACCCATAATTACGGTGGCGGATTGCAGCGCGCCCGGGCGGGCGCCCACCGGACGGTCAAAGGTGCGCGCGGCGGTGAGAAACGTCACTTCTCGGCTTGAGGGCGATTCCTTGGCGAACGGGGCCGATTTCCAATCGGCCGGCTGTTTAGCGAGAACCCGCCGAACGGCGGTCTCGACGGGTCCGATTTGCCCGGGAGCGAGCAGTGCGGCGCCCTCGGCAATGATGCGGTCAAACTCGGCGTCGGATTTGGATATGAACGGACCGATGGGGAGGGTGCGGGCATGCGCTTGAGCGAGGGGGTCGCCGGCGACCAGGCGGCGTTGGACGGCGAGCATGATCGCATTTTCGACGCGGCGTTCGCCGACGTAGCCTTGGGCGTCGAGTTCGCGCCACGTTTTGGTGCCGCGCTGAACAAGTTCACGGTAGTGGGTGCCGGCGAACCCGGCGGTAGCGAGTTGGTCCGTCTGCGCATCCCACACGCGCTTATGGAGAGCGGCCAGTTGCGGCCAGTTGCGAAACGGTTTGAAGAGGATGAGCGCACGCGCCGCGTCGCCGGCGGTGAGGGCGACTTCGATGAGAGGAATTTGGTCGCGCAGCTCAAAGGTGAGCGACTTGCCGTCAGTCAGTGGAACTTCCAGCGAGGTCGTTCCCGGCGCGGTGCGATAGAAACGTTCGTCGAACCTGACGTTGAGCAACCCAGGCCAACGTGTGAGCAAAATGCCGTGGCGCTCGCCCTCGGCGCCGATGGTGACGCCGCCGAAGCCGGTGATGGTGAGGTCTTCGCCGTCGGCATGCGTGCTGGCCATGGCTATGAGCTCGACCGGGCCGTCCCCGCGTCGCCACGCCGTGACATTGGTGTCGTCGAGTCGCTGCCACCCGGCGGCGACGGGTTTCCAAGGAAATTTGGAGCTGGCGGGCCGGCCGGCGGTGATGGCGCCTGGGCGGTCGGCGAGGGGGATCGGTTCGCCGCGGCACATGGCGGCGAACGCGGCAGGTGACGGTTCGGCGCGGGTGTCGGCGAGGCCGACGAATACGAAAAGAGCGACGATGCCAGTGAGGCGAGTGTGCAAACGGAGGAGGCTGCGCATGGGAGTGTCGCGGTGGGAGGAAGACGTGGGCCAACCATTCGGAAATGCCGGTCAGGGGGGCTGGAAACAACCCGAAATCGAGCGTGCCGAGTGCGGCCCCATTGCATTTCGTGCTTTGCGCCCACGCGAGGTTTGGTGAGGCTCCGCGCGCATGTCTGCCGAACCTATCCGCTACCTTGATCGCGCCACCGGCTCCGTGAAGACGGAGCAGATTTACGGGGAAAAATGGCTGCGTTTTGCCTACGAAAATCCCGCCGGACGTTTCTTCGTGTGGTTCGCGGCGCGGCGCGCGTTTTTCTCGCGCTGGTATGGCTGGCGTATGAGTCAGGGCGCGTTGCGCGATTCGGATATGCGGGCCTTGCAGCTCATGCGCATGATTTTCGGCGGAGGGGACAGCTCGCGCTTCGTGCTGCCGTTTATCACGAACTACAATCTCGATGTGGATGAGTTCGCGAAGTCGCCCTTCGATTACCGGACGTTCAACGAATTTTTCTACCGGGCCCTCAAACCCTCGGCGCGGCCGATCGCGCAGGGTGCGCGGGTGGCTGCGTTTCCCGCGGACGGGCGGCATCTCGCGATGGCCAACGTCGACACGGCGAGCGGTTTCTATGTGAAGGGCGCGAAGTTCTCGTTGGTGGAGTTGCTGGGTGACGAGGCGTTGGCCCAAAAATTTGCGGGCGGCGCGATGCTGATCTCGCGGCTGTGTCCGGTGGACTACCACCGGTTTCATTTTCCGGTAGCGGGTGTGCCCGACGAGTCGCGACTGATCAACGGTTGGCTCTACTCGGTGAGTCCGATCGCGCTGCGGAAAAATGTGCGCTACCTCGTGGAAAACAAACGTGAGCTCACACTGGTGGAGTCGGCGGAGTTTGGGACGGTGGCGATGCTCGAAGTGGGCGCGACCAACGTGGGCACGATCAAGCAGAGTTACGTGCCCGGCCGGGCGGTGGCGAAGGGTGACGAGAAGGGCTTCTTTGCGTTTGGTGGCTCCTGCGTGATCACGCTGTTTCAGCGCGGGCGGTTGCGGTTTGATGCCGATCTGGTTTCGTCGAGCGAGCAGCAGATCGAGGTTTACGCGAAGATGGGCGAGCGGATGGGCGAGGTGCCGTAGGCGTCATTTTCCGGTGGTGGTGCGGCACGGGACGAGCTAGGGGAAATGCGCCCCAGTTCACCCCCATCCGTGTCATGCACTCCGGCCAAATTCGGAACATCAAAATCGGTCTGCTCGTTTTCGTGGTCGTCCTCTCGGGGGCGACCTTTGCCTACTTCACCTACTTCAATAACCGCCGCGTCGAAACACTCAACAGTCTGCGCGAGCGCGGCGCGGCGCCGGGCGCGGTCCGCAGCGCGCGCCTCGAAGAGATCCGGCGATTGCGCCCGACGAAGCCCGCGGCGGCAGTGGCCGTGGCGGAGCAGATCATGGCAAAGCCGGAGTCGGACGACGAGCGGCGGGCGGCGTTGGCGGAGTATCCCGACCTGCTCGCACTGGCGGTGTCGGGCGAGCTGCTCGACGGGCGCGTGCCGGAGGCGTTGGGATTTCGCGAGAAACTGACCAAACGTTTTCCGAAGGCACCGCAGGCCGCGAATGCGCGTCTGGCGTGGGGACGGCACCTCGGGCGCACAGCGGAGACGGCGTTGCGGAAAGGTGACGATGCCGCCGCGGAGGTGGCGTTGGGCGAGCTTTTCCAAGAGCCGGGAAATTTCGGCAATGCCGCGGCGTTTCAAACCTGCGCGCAAATCCGCGAGACGAAGTGGCGGGAGTTGCAACCGACGCAGCCGGTGGAGGCGATGCGGCAGATCGCGGCAGCGGGACGGATAATTGTGTCGAGCGAGCAACTCCGGAAGCTCGCCTATGCGATCAACGGTTCGGCCACGGTGAACGAGACCGAGCTCGCGGCGGAGGCGGAGCGGTGGGCCGCGACCCCGCAGCGGCACGGAGCATTGGTGTTGTGGTGGGCGCAGTGGTTGCGCCTGCAATCCGGGCGCGTGGGCCCCGGAGCGCCGAAGCTGTCCGAGGCCGAGCGGCGCGCGGCCATCGCGACGGTGGGGCAGAAATTGACGACGGGGTTGACTGAGCTCGGCGACCGGTTGCGGGCGGGCGAGCGGCCGCCGTTCGTGCTGCTTGATGCGCGGGCGGCCTATCAAATGGCGGTCGAGTTGCTCCGCGATCAACCGGAGGAAGTCGCGGCGCTCGTGAAGTTGATCGAATACGAGACGGCCGAGTTGGAGACGCTGGCGCAACCGCTCTTGAGTCGGGACCTCGGCACGATGTTTTCGCTGCCGGTGGAAGAGCAAAACCGGCTTCTCGAAAAGGCGCGGGAGGTCCGGTCGCGCTCAGAAAAGCTTTTTTCCGATCCCGGGCTGCGGCTGTGGGCGCGGGTGTTGCAGCGGCCGGCCTTCAATCCGTGGCCGGTGGTGCCGAAGGCTTGGGCGGAGGGCATTGAGGCGAAGGCGCCCGAGGAGGAACGCCGCCGCCAGTTGCAACTCCGCTATGCACAAGAACCGCACCGGGTGCCGCTCTCGCAGCTCGCGACCGCGCGGGCGGTGCATTTTGGAAACCTGGCGCGAGCGGGCTTGCTCGGCACGGCGCAGGACACCTCCGAAGGGCACGATACGCTGCGGCTGGTGCTGCGCGGGACCGAGGATGCGGAGTTCCACGCCGCGCTCGTGGGCGTGTTGCGCCAGCAGATCGTGGACGGCGCGACTCGGCAGAAATTCGGGCAGATCTATTCGCTGGCCGGTCTTTATATCAGCGAGGTCGGGATGCCGGCGGCGGACGATCCGTTTCGCGGGCAGTTGCGGGCGGCGTTGGTGAAAGCGCGCGACAGTTTTCCGGTGGAGGTGCCGATGAAGCGGATCTTCATGGACGCGTTGTTGGCCGACGGTTTTGCGGACGAAGAGATCGGGCAGAAGGCGCGCGAGGAGGCTTACACGCTCGCGTTCACCGATTTTCCGAAAAGCGCGCCGCCGCCCGCCCGCGGTGCCGGGTTGGCCAGCGGGATTCCGGGGCTGTCGTTTGCTCGTATCGAGAATAGCACGTCGCATCACCTGCTCGTGTTTTACCGCGGGCCGGAGCAGTTCATGGTGCACAGTGTGCCGTATCGGCGGGGGACGGCGTCGTTGAAATCGGGGGAATACGATCTGGTGGTCCTCTGTCCCGACGGGGCGATCCAACCCTATCGTGGACAAGTGGTGGCGCGCGACACCGTGCTGCAGTCGACCTACCGTATCGAGACGAGCAACCGCCGGGGGATGGCGCCATCGAACCTGTCGGGCGGGGCTTACACGTGGCTGCGGCGCGGGCCCGGCGCGGAACACCTCCAACTCAATACCTACACGGGCACGGTGGCGCGCGCGGCGAAATGATTGCCGGCGGCGGGCGCGTTCCGGCAGCGTAGGGCGATGCCACGTCTTCTCCGCTTTTTGTTAACGTTCTTGAGCTGCGTCGTCGCGCTGCGATCCGCCGCGCGGGCCGGTGAGGCGCCGTTTCCGTGGGCGGAAGCGACGATCGACGATTTGCAGGCGCGGATGGCGGCGGGTTCGCTGACGGCGCGGGAGCTCACGACGGCGTATCTCGCGCGCATCGCGGCGGTGGATCGCGCGGGGCCGCAACTGAACGCGGTGATCGAGCTGAATCCGGACGCGCTGAAAATCGCGGAGCGACTCGATGCCGAGCGCAAAGCGGGGCGCGTGCGCGGGGCGCTCCACGGCATTCCGGTGCTGCTCAAGGACAACATCGCCACGGCCGACCGGATGGAGACGACGGCGGGCTCGCTGGCGCTCGTGGGCGCAAAGCCGTTGCGCGATGCGCATCTCGTGATGCGGTTGCGCGAGGCGGGCGCGGTGATTCTCGGGAAGACCAATATGAGCGAGTGGGCGTATTATCGCGGCAGCCGCGGAGTGAGCGGTTGGAGTGCGCGCGGCGGGCAGACGCGCAATCCCTACGCGCTCGATCGCAATCCCTCGGGGTCGAGCTCGGGCTCGGCGGTCGCGGTGGCGGCGAATCTGTGTGTCGTCGCGATCGGCACGGAGACGAACGGCTCGATCATGTCGCCGGCGTCGGCGTGCGGAATCGTAGGGCTGAAGCCGACGGTCGGGCGCGTCAGCCGCGCGGGTGTGATTCCCATTTCGGTGACGCAGGATACGGCGGGTCCGATGACGCGCACGGTGCGCGATGCGGCGCTCGTGTTGGCGGCGATCTCGGGCCCAGATGAGCGCGACGACGCGACCACGCACAGCCCGCTGGGCGCGGCGGCGGATTTGGTGGCGCCGTTTCGGAGCGACGCGCTGCGGGGTGCGCGCATCGGGGTGTTGCGCGGGCCGTTTGGGTTTCATCCGCGCATGGAGGCGGTGCTTGACGGCGTGGTGGCGGCCTTGCGCGAGGCGGGCGCGGAGGTGGTCGATCCGGCAAAGGTGTCGACGCTCATGCAGTTCGGCGCGCTGCAGGGCGACTTGTTGTCCTATGAATTTAAGGACGGTGTGAACCGTTATCTCGCGGAACTGGGTCCGAAGTCGCCGATGAAGACGCTCGCGGACGTGATCGCGTTCAACGAAGCGCACCGCGCGCAGGAGATGCCGTATTTCGGCCAGGAAAGTCTGATCGGCGCGGAGACGCGCGGGCCGCTGACGGAGCGGGCCTACGTTGACGCGCGCGAAGGTTTGTTGCGCATGACGCGCGCGGAGGGAATCGATGCGACGATGGACGCGGGGAAATTCGACGCGCTCGTGATGCTGACGCGCGGGCCGGCGCATCTGACGGATTTTGTGAACGGCGACAGTTCGAGTGGCGGCAGCGCGAGCTTGGCGGCGGTGGCGGGCTACCCGAGTGTGACGGTGCCGGAGGCGCAGGTGCAGGGGCTGCCGGTGGGCGTGTCGTTTGTCGGGCGAGCGTGGAGCGAGGCGAAGCTGTTGGCGCTGGCGGCGGACTTCGAGGCGAAGGCGCCGGCGCGGCAGCCGCCGAAATTCTTGCCGAGCGTGGGCGTGCCGTGACGCGGGGGCGGCGCGGGCAATTTCCCCGCTTGCGTCAGGCGCGCGGGGCTCGGCAAGCTGCGCGCCGAATTTCCGCAGCCCGCCCGGGTGATGGAATGGCAGACATGCGGGTCTTAGAAGCCCGTGCCGTAAGGCGTGCAGGTTCGAGTCCTGTCCCGGGCACCATTTAACACTTTGCCCCGAAAGGGGTGATTGGGGAACTGGAGAGGAGTCGGACGTGACACGCGTTTTATCCCGCGCGGCGGGTGCGGTCACGGTGGCGGCGAGCGCAACTTTTTATTCGCCCTGCCGCGGAGCGTTTCGCAAGTTGTGCGACTCATGGCCACTTTCCAAACGCTGCCCGGATTCCGCGAGTTCTATCCCGAGGATTTTTCGCGTCGGAACCATATTTTCCGCCTGTGGCGGCAGACGGCGAACACGTTTGGTTTTGCCGAATACGATGCGCCAGTGTTGGAGCCGCTGGAGCTCTACAAGGCGAAATCGGGCGACGAAATCGAGGCGCAGCTCTTCAGCTTCACCGACAAAGGCGGGCGCGAAGTGGCGCTGCGGCCGGAGATGACGCCCACGGTGTGCCGGTTGGTCGGAGCCAAAGCCAGTGCGCTGAAACGTCCGATCAAATGGTTTAGCATCGCGGAATTCTACCGCTACGAGCGCATGCAGAAAGGGCGCGGGCGCTGCTTCTTTCAGTTCAACGCGGATATTTTCGGCGAGCCCGGCCCGGAGGCGGAGACGGAGCTGATCGCGCTGTTGGTGCAGTGTCTGGCGTCGTTCGGGCTGACCGAGCAGGATTTTTATGTGCGGCTGAGCGATCGAAATCTGTGGTTTTACTATTTGGAGGCGCTCGGGCTCGATGAGCCGCGCATTCGCGGTGTGCTCGGGGCAGTCGACCGTTTTGAGAAATACGGCGACGAGGCTTTTAAGGGTTACACCGAGCAGTTTGGTGCGCTCGACGAGGGCTTGAAATCGAAGGTGCTCGCGTTCTTGCAGGTCAAATCGTTGGCGGCGCTCGAGCAGACTTTGGGCGGGATCGGCGGCGAAAAACTCACCGCGCGCCTCGCGGACTGGAAAAAGCTCCTCGCGAATCTGGAGGCGATGGGGCTGAGCCGGTTCATCGAAGTCGATCTCGGGGTCGTGCGGGGACTCGCGTATTACACCGGGTTTGTCTTCGAGGCTTTCGATCGCAAAGGCGAATTGCGGGCGCTTGCCGGGGGCGGGCGCTACGACGATCTCGTGCAGAAACTGGGCGGGCCGGCGCTGCCGGCGGTGGGATTTGCGATCGGGGATATGACGTTTGCGTTGCTGCTGGAGCAACGGGGACTGATGCCGGCGTTCGTGCAGGCGCCCGATGTGTATTGCGTGATCGGGGGCGCCGCGGAACGGCTAGCGGCATTTGGCGACATCCACGCGCTGCGGGCCGCCGGTTACCGCGTCGACTACCCGATGAAAGAGGTGGCGTTTGGGAAACAGTTCAAAACGGCCGCCGAGTCGGGGGCTAAGCTCGCGCTCATTTATGGGGGCGACGAACTGGCGAAGGGTGTGGTGAAAATCCGCGACCTCACCGACCGGAGCGAGCAAGAGGTGCCGCGGGCGCAGGTCGTCGCGACCGTGCGAGATTTCTTTACGGCCGGCTGATGAAAACGCTGCCCAAGGTCGCCGGGCAGGTTTTCAGGATCGCGGCGTTGGTATATGGCGGGGTGGCGTTGTTTGGGTGGTTGGCGGCTGACAAGTTGATTTTCCAACCGCAGCCGGCGTCGTATGGCGCGCAATTGCCGGGACTGCACACGGTGGCCGCCGCCGACGGCACGCCGCTCGCAGTGATGCACCTCCCGAATGCGGCGGCCAGGCACACGTTGTTTTATTTTCACGGCAATGCCGAAGACCTCGGCGACTCCTGGCCGCTCCTCCAGCAGTGGCAGGCCGCCGGATTTGCCGTGCTGGCTTTCGATTACCGTGGCTATGGCCGGAGCGAGGGGCGGCCGACGGAGAAAAACATCTATGCGGATACGCAGGCGGTGGTGGCGTTTGCGCGGACGAAACTGGGACTGGCGCCCGGGCAGATGATCGCGGTCGGCCGCTCGGTGGGCAGTGGTCCGGCGATGGAGTTGGCGACGCATTCGCCGCTGGCTGGGCTGGTGCTCGTCAGCCCGATGGCCAGTGCGTTTCGGGTGATGACGCGCGTGAAGGTGCTGCCCTTCGATCAATTCGACAATCTTGGGAAGGCCGGCCGGGTGCGTTGCCCGACGCTGGTGTTTCACGGCGTTGCCGACGAGGTCATCGCGTTTACCCACGGCCGAAATCTGTTTGCGGCGCTGCCCGATCCGAAACGCAGCGTCTGGCTCGACGGTGCGAAACATAACGACATCTGGCGGATCGCGGGTGGAGAGATTCTGCGGGAGATCGGAGCGTTTGCCGGGAACTTGGCGACTCCGCGCGACCGCTGAGGCGCGGCAATACGGGCCGGACTCTTTGGCCTCAGAGGAGATTTTTGGGGCCGAAGGCGGCAGGCAACAGGGCGGAGAGAGTCGTTTCGATTCGGTCTGGGCCGTCACATACACTGATGACGAGGGCGTCGGGTCCGAATTCGTTAATGACTTGGCGGCACGCGCCGCACGGACTGCTGGGAGTGGGCGTGGGGGTGTAGACCACAACCGCCCGGACGACGCGCTCACCGGTCGCCGCGGCGGTGAAGAGGGCGGTGCGCTCGGCGCAGTTGCAGAGGCCGTAGGACGCGTTTTCGACGTTGCAGCCGGTGAAGATTTTTCCCGAGCCACACACAATGGCGGCGCCGACCGGAAACTCCGAGTAGGGCGAGTAGGACGATTGGGCGGCGGCGCGGGCGAGTGTTTCGAGGCGGCGAAGGGCGGCAGGTGCGAGCGGGGCGGCGGGGCGGTTTTTCTTCACGGCGAGGATTTGGGGCGAGTTATGAAGCGCCGGCAAGCCGGGCGAGCGAGGTTGCGGGATCGAGGTTACAGCAACTGGGCGCCTTCGAGCGCGAGGAGTTTGACTTTGGTGTCGACGCCGCCCGGGCCGGAGAAGCCAGTCATGCGGCCATTGGCGGCAACGACGCGGTGGCACGGAATGAGGAGCGGCCAAGGATTGGCTCCCAGAGCGGTGCCGACGGCGCGGCTGGCTCCGGGCGGTTGGCCGAGCGCTGCGGCGATCGCGCCGTAGGTGGTGGTGTGGCCGGATTTCACGGCGAGCGTGGCGTTGAGGACTTGGCGGTGAAAAGGCGGCACGCGGTCGAAATCATAGGGCAGGTCGGCGAAATCCTGCGGGTCGCCGGCGAGGTGGCGGCGCACGCGCTCCATGACGGCCAAGATCCACTCGGGACGAACGTGAGGCGGTGTGTCCTCGATGGCGGGAGTGGCTCCACCGGGGAGCTTGAAACCGGTGAGTTTGTCACCGTCCCACAGCACGGCGCAGGGGCCGAGCGGAGTAGGGAAGGTCGCGTGCGGCATATGCGGAGTTGCATCGTGAGCGGTGAGCGGTTCGTGTCGAAACCAAAGGCCATGACCAACCGCTTCTACAACGCGTTCGACAGCGAGACTCTGGGGGGCAACCGCAAGAGCGACTACCGCACGCCGTTTCAGACCGACCGCGACCGGATCATCCATGCGCATGCGTTTCGGAAGCTGCAGTCGAAGACCCAAGTGTTTCTCTCGGGTGAGTATGACTTTTATCGGACGCGGCTGACGCACTCGATGGAAGTGGCGCAAATCGGGCGTTCGATTTGCGCGTATTTGCGGTCGCGGGGCGCGCCGCTGCGGGACGATTTTCACATCGACAGCGATCTCGTGGAGGCGGTTTGCCTGGCGCATGATCTCGGGCATCCGCCGTTCGGTCACTCGGGCGAACGGACGCTGCAGGAGCTGATGGTGACGTGGGGCGGATTCGAAGGAAATGCGCAGACGCTGCATCTGCTGACCGAGACGATGTATCAAAACGAGGCGGGGGTGCGCGGCATGGTGCCGACGCGGGCGCTGCTCGATGGCGTCCTGAAATACAAAAAGCTGTTTCGCGAGTTTCCGACGCCGCCGAAGAATCATTTTCTCTACGATCCGCAGGAGCGGCACCGGGCGTTTGTCTTCGGCGACGTGTCCATCCCGGACGACCTCCACTCCGGGGAAAAACTCAACGGATTTAAGAGCGTCGAGTGCCAGATCATGGATTGGGCGGACGATGCGGCTTACTCGTTGAACGACATCGTCGACGGTGTGAAGGCGGGGTTTCTCACGATCGAGCGCATCGAGGCTTGGGCGGCCGGCGAAGCGGTCGATGCGGAAAAGCAGCGTTGGCTCGACCAACTGGCGACGGCGATCCGCGGCGATCGGCTGGAGAGCGTGTTCGCGCAGAAGGTCGGCGGATTTATCACGGCCTGTAAGCTCCGTGAGCGGACCAATTTTATGGCGGCCAAGACGAACCGGTATCGGTTTGAGCTGGTGATCGCACCCGGTGCGGAGCGCGAGGCAGCCTTCTACAAGAAGATGGCGAACGACATCATTTTCGAGAGTCCGCAACTTCAGCAGATGGAGCACAAGGCGCGACGCGTGTTGTTCCAGCTCTGGGAATCGTGCTGGCGCAACTATGTGGAAAAGGGCGAACGGGTCATTCACATCCTGCCTCCGCGGGTGGGGCGATTGCTGGAAGCCGAGACGACGCAGGCGGGCAAAGCGCGGCAGATCTGCGATTGGCTGGCGGGGCTCACCGATGGGATGATCGTGCGGACCTACCAGCGGTTGTTTGACCCGCAGTTTGGGAGCATCCGGGATCTGAGTTGAACAGACGGCGCAACCGCGCTGGGTTGTGAAACGTCTGTCCCCCACGATGCTGCCCCACCGGTTTTCCCTGCCGATTCCCCACGCACTGGTCCGTCTCCTGGTTTTGAGCGGCGGTGCTCTGCTGGCCGGAAGTTCGCCGGCCGCGGAGCCGACGGCGGTCGTGAATTTTAAGAAGAATATCCAGCCGCTGCTGACGAAGTATTGCTATGATTGCCACGCGGCGGGCGTGAACAAGGGGCAGGTGGCGTTCGATGAATTGGCCACGAGTGCGGATATTCTGGGATCGCACGAGGTCTGGGAACTCTCGCTGCGCAATGTGCGCGCCGGGATTATGCCGCCGATCGAAGAGGGCGTTGAACGGCCGTCGGCCGTCGAGATCGCCCGCATCTCGCAGTGGATCAAGGCCGAGGCCTTTGGGCTTGATCCGGCCGCGCCCGATCCGGGCAAAGTCACCGTGCGCCGTTTGAACCGCAGCGAATATCGCAACACGATCAACGACCTGATGGGCGTCGAGTTTAACAGCGAGGTTGAGTTTCCCCCGGACGACTCGGGCGACGGTTTCGACAACATCGGCGAAGTGCTGACGGTGTCGCCGTTGTTGTTGGAGAAATATTTGCAGGCGGCGGAAACGATTGTAGATCGCGCGGTGCCCAAGGTGGCCCGCGTGATGCCGATCCAGACGGCGACGAGCCGGGACTTTCGGGCCGAAAAAGGCAATGGCACTGGCGAGCGTATGGTGGTCACGAAACCGCTCACGGTGGCGCGCACCTTCCGGGTCGCGCAGGCGGATGCTTACGCGCTGGAGGCTGAGTTGGAGATTCGCGGCAGTTTCGATTTTGACCCGGGCCAAGGGACGCTGATCGGACGCATCGATGGCACCGAATGGTTTCGCGAAGACGTCGTTTGGCAGGAGCGCAAAGTCCTGCGCAAGGAGCGCGAGGTAAACTGGGCGCCCGGTGCGCACGTCGTGCAATTTGAGATCGTGCCTCGGGAACCGGCGGCGGGCGAGGCCCCTGCGCCGGCGCGGCCCCAGTCGGTGGCGGGGGCGACGAGCGTGTCGGTGCGCGTAGCCTCGGTGCAGGTGAAGGGGCCGCTGAACCCGGAGCATTGGACGACGCCGGCGAACTACGCGCGGTTTTTCCCTCGCGGGCCGGCGCCGGCGGAAGCGGTTGAGCGCGAGAGTTACGCGCGGGAGCTTTTGGGGAGCTTCGCGGAGCGCGCGTATCGGCGTCCGGTGGAAGCGGCGCACGTGGCGCGGCTCGTGGAGGTCGCGCGAAGCACGTATGCCCAACCAGGGAAGACCTTCGAGGAAGGCGTGGGACGGGCGATGATGGCGGTGTTGGCCTCGCCGCGTTTTCTCTTCCGCGTCGAGGCGCCGGTGGCCGGCACGGAGGCGATCGCGGCGGTCGACGAGTATTCGCTCGCGTCGCGTCTCTCGTATTTCCTGTGGTCGACGATGCCGGATGCCGAGTTGGTGCGGCTGGCCGGGAAGGGCGAATTGCGGCGCGACCTGGCGGGGCAGGTCAAACGCATGTTGGCCGATCCGAAGGCGCAGGCGCTGGTGAAAAATTTTACCGGACAGTGGCTCCAGGTGCGCGATGTGGAGTCGGTGCCGATCAACGCGCGCGCCGTGCTGGGCTTCAACGCGAGCCCCACTCGCAACGGACGCGTCGAGTTCGACAGCGCCATGCGGCGGGCGATGCGCAGCGAGACCGAGATGTGTTTCGACCACGTGCTGAAACAGGACCGGAGCGTGCTCGAATTGGTCGACAGCGATTATACGTTTCTAAACGAAACGTTGGCGAAGCACTACGGTTTGCCCGACGTATCCGGAGATGAGATGCGGCTCGTGAAGTTGCCGCCCGACAGCCCGCGCGGTGGCGTGCTGACCCAGGGTGCGGTGCTCACGGTGACCTCGAACCCGACCCGCACTTCGCCGGTGAAACGTGGACTTTTTGTGCTGGAAAATATTCTGGGCACACCGCCGCCGGCGGCGCCGCCGGTGGTGCCCGCGCTAGAGGAATCGGCGAAGGAGTTTCAGGGACGCGAGCCCAAGCTGAGCGAGATGCTCGCGGTGCATCGGGCGAACAAACTGTGCAACTCGTGCCACGAGCGCATGGATCCGCTCGGGCTCGCGTTTGAGAATTTCACCGCGATGGGAACGTGGCGCGACCAGGAAGCGCGGCAGCCCATCGACGTGGCGGGGCGGCTCGTCACGGGAGAAAAATTTGCCAACGTGCGCGAACTGAAACGCCTCCTCAGCCACGAGCGGCGCTTCGACTACTACCGCTGCCTGACCGAGAAGATGCTCACCTACGCCCTCGGGCGGGGATTGACGTATCGCGACATCGGAACGGTCGACTCGATTGTCGACGCGCTCGAACGCTCCGGTGGCAAGATGTCGGTGTTGATCGACGGCGTGGTGGCTTCGACGCCGTTTCAAAAGTTGCGCCGGACGAATTCGGCGCTTTCGTTCCTCGCGCCCCCCGAGTCTCCGTCGTCCCACCTCGCAGCCAAAGTTTCCCCATGAAAAAGCCTCTCGTCTCTTCGTCTGATCTCACCGCGCAACGCCACGAGGCTCTGAACCGTCGGCAGTTCCTGCGCGGGGTAGGGGTGACGCTGGCGTTGCCGCTGTTTGAAACGGCCTTGTCGGGCGTGGCGCGCGCGGCGTCGGCGCCATTGGCGAAGGGAGCGGCGCCGCTGGCGACGACGGCATCGGGGGCTCCGTTGCGTATGGCTTTTGTTTATATTCCGAACGGCGTGCATCAGGAGAATTGGTGGCCGACGGGGGAGGGCAGTGCCTTTGAATTGGGCAAAACGATGCAGCCGCTCGCGCCGCTCAAATCGTCGCTCCAGGTGTTGGGCGGTCTCGATCACCAGAATGCGAAGGCGGGTAACGATGGGGCGGGCGATCACGCGCGGGCGAATGCGACGTTTCTTACCGGAGCGCGGGCGCGCAAGACGGACAGCGCCGATATCCAGGTGGGCGTTTCAGTCGACCAAATCGCGGCCCAACACGTCGGGCACCTCACGCGGTTTTCCTCGCTCGAACTTTCCTGTGACAATGTGCGCAAGTCGGGGCGTTGCGACTCGGGTTACTCGTGCGCCTACCAATACAACCTGTCGTGGCGGTCGCCCTCGGTGCCGATGGCGCCGGAACCGAATCCCCGGTTGGTGTTCGAGCGTTTGTTCGGCAGCGGCACCGGTGCGGCGCGGCAGGAGAATTTTCGTCAGCGGCAGGCGACGCAAAAATCGCTGTTGGATTTCGTGATGCACGATACGAAAACCTTGCAGCGGGAGCTGGGCCAGACGGACCGTGCGAAACTGGACGAATATCTGACGGGCGTCCGCGAGATTGAGAAACGCATCCAACGCGCAGAGGGTTTCGGCGATTTGCCGGACCCGAAAGCGGAGACACCGCCGGCGGGAATTCCGGCGAATTTTGGCGACCACATGGATATCATGTTCGATCTGCTCGCGATGGCGTTTGAGACGGATTCGACGCGGGTGGCCACGCTGTTGCTCGCCGGTGACGGGTCGAACAAATCGTTTCCGCAGATCGGCGTCACGGAGGGGCACCACTACTGTTCGCATCACCGCAACGATCGCGAACTCATGGGGAAGATCGCGCAGATCGACCGTTATTACATGGATCATTTCGCGCGTTTCCTGAAGCGGCTCGACGAGAAGAAGGATGCCGACGGGCGCTCGATCTTGCACAATTCGATGATCGTTTACGGATCGGGCAACGCGGACGGCAACCGCCACACGCACGACAATTTGCCGGTGATTCTCGCGGGTGCGGGCGGCGGCACGTTCCGACCAGGGCGCCATGTGAAGCTCGGTGGTCGTCCCATGAGCGATCTGTTTGTTTCGATGACGGACCGCATGGGCGTGCAAGGCGTCGAGCGGATCGGCGATTCCGTGGGACGCGTAACGGCGGTCTGAGCGAGGAAACTTCGCCACCGGAGTATCACCGCGGGCGCGTTCGCGAGCGCGACCGCGCTGGGAGGCGAGATACTTCGTTACTTCGAATTGGCGAACGGTGCGCCGGTGCGCACGGCGGGCAAGACACCGTCGGCGGCCATTTCTTTGATGAGGCTCGAGAGGTAAGGAATGAGCTGCTTCTTGCGGCTCACGATGCCGGGGAGGTCGAAAATCTCGTCCTGTTCGACGTGGGCGTAGCTGATTCGCTGGATGAGGGCGGCGTCGCCCTTCACGAGGAGGAGCGAGTTTTGGGTGTTGATGTCTGTGACGAGGAGCGCGGCGAAGGCGAGGCGCTCTTCGTTGCGGAGGTCGCCGAGAGCGGCAGCGATCGCCTTGGACTGATTCCAGAAATTCACGAAGCCCAGTTCCTCGACCTGCGAAACCGAGAAACGCAGGGTCTCTTCTTCGTAAATCTTGTAGTCGGAGCGGACGGTTTTTTCGGGCGGGTTGGCGAGAATGACGGAGCCGGAATTGAAGATTTCGTCGGCGAGCTGTTTGGAGTTAACACCGGCGATTTCCGAGAGCCAGGCGAGGATGATGGCGTCTTTTCGCGTCGTGGTGGGGCCGTTGAGGTGGAGCGTATCGGAGATGAGGCCCGACATCATGATACCGGCGATGTCCGGCGTCGGCGTGAAGCCTTCGCGGCGGAACAAGTCTGCGACGATGGTGCAGGTGGAGCCGACAGGCTCGTTGATGAAGAGAATCGGCTGCGACGTATTGAGGGCTCCGAGACGATGGTGGTCGATGATTTCCGTGATCGGAACTTCATTGGCGCCGGGGACGGCTTGACTGATTTCGTTGTGGTCGACGAGGACGAGGCGGGTGGAGACGGGTTTGAGGATGTCGGTCTTGGTGATGATCCCGATCAAGCCGCCGTCGTCGGCGAGGACAGGGAGGGCGTAGAGTGTGCCGGTGGAGAATTTCTTGCGAACATCGGCGATGCGGACATCGGCACCGACAGTCGTAAATTCACGCTCGATGACGCGCTCGATGGTCGAAGCGGTGCGCACCACCCAGGAGGTCGTGGCGGAGTCGTAGGGGCTGATGATGACGCTTACGCCGCGGGCTTTGGCGAGTTCGATGGTGTCGTCGTCGGGCTCAAGATTGCTGGAGATGACGAGGGCGCGGATGCCGAGTTCGATAGAGCGGCGCTGAATATCGTGGCGGTCGCCGACGATCACGATTGCTTGGTCGGCGGGAATGTTTTCTTTGATGGACACGCTCCAAAACGAGGAAATGTCCATCGTGCCGAGGCGGACATAGAGCTCCTCCATCTTGCGCTCGCCAACGAGATGTAGTGCGCGGCCATGGAGCGCACGGGTGATGTTGGCGAGGGAGGTGTTGACCTGCCGCATGGAGCGCGGGGCAGTCACGCGCGGGATGAAAACGCCGCCGAGTGCTGCGAGCGAAACGACGCCGACCACACCGTTGACGCCTTTGTGGTTGGCGGTGACGGGGAGGACGCGGACGTGATGCCGGTCCAGAAGTTCGAGGGCCTCGGCGCACGTGGCGGTTTCGGCCACCGAGATTACGCCGGTGGCCATCAGGTCGCGCACGCGGGGAGAAACATCGCTCAGGTAGTGGGGGAGAGGCGTATGAAAACGTGCGAGAATTGTGTCGATGCGGGCGTTGGAATTGCCGCAGCGGGCGGCGATAAAACCGCGTTCACCGCGCGCCTGTTTGAGGGCCGCATAGGCGATCGCCGAGCAGATCGCGTCGGCGTCGGGGTTCTTATGGCCGACCACGTAGGTGGTGTGATTGGCGGGCGCGGGTGGGGGGGCGATCATGGTGAGCAGTTCGGGCAGGCTGGCGGCTGGGACGAGAGGGGGGAAGCGGGAAATAAAAAACCCGGTCGCGCAGGCGACCGGGTTAAGTCAGACGGGGAAGCGACCGAGCTCAGGGCCCGCGCGCGGCGAGGGTGCCGTTGGCGGAACCGATCATGCCGCCGGCGCCGGTGTTCGGCGGGATGCCGTAGATGCGGGCGCTGTTGTTGGTGGCCGAAGCATTGAAGGGGATGGCTTGGCGCACATCGGTCGGCTTCGTGCCGCTCGTGCTTGAGGCGTTGTTGGTGGTGAAGATCTGGGTGGTGTTCGGGTAGAACGTGACGTTGCCACCGAGGAAGGCGACGTAGCCGCCACTGTCTTTGTAGACACCGCTGGTGGTGCTCCACGTGCCGTTCGCCTGAAGGCCGCGGGTGTAGGCAACCGGACTCGTGGCAGCGTCGGCCATCTTCACGCCACCCACAAACTCCCACGAGGGCGAGCGGCCGGTGATGAAGGAGGTGTGGAGCGTGTTACGAGCCGCGCTCGGGTTGATGATGAAGGTCGGGTAGGTGCCGCTGAAGACGGGGTCGTTCTTGGCGAAATAGAACGTCGAGTCGGTGAGGATGTTGTTCTTGGCGAGAATGCCTGGCCATTTCCAAGCCAAGTTCGGGGTCGTCAGGATGTTGTTCGGGATGCTCTGCGGATCGGGCATTCTGTCCTGATTGTCGCCGGCATAGATCTGCGCGGCTTTGACGATCTCGCGAAGGTTGTTCCCGTCGACGGCACGCTGGGCCTTCTCACGGACGGCGCCGACCGTCGGGATGATGATGGCCGCGAGGATTCCGATGATCGCGATAACAGTGAGCAGTTCAATCAGCGTGAACGCTGACGTGGACGAACGGGGTGATTTGAGCATGATTTAAAAAAGAGAAGGGGGCCGAGGGAGAGACGTAGAATCTCGGCGACAGTTTCGTCGAAAAATCGCGAGCACAAGCAGATTTTCCCCGCGCGGGGCTCGACAAAACTTTTTCTGCCCGCCTAGGCTCGCGAACGATGAAGATTTATCTCGATGGCAAGTTTGTCGACGACGCCGATGCCAAGGTGTCGGTGTTCGACCACGGTCTGCTTTACGGCGACGGTGTTTTTGAGGGCATCCGTCTCTACGGGGGCAATATCTTCCGCCTCGATGAGCACTTGGAGCGTCTCGAATACTCTGCGAAGGCGATCCTGCTGACGTTGCCGCTGACGCGCAAAGAGATAGCGTGGGCGACGGCCGAGACTTGCCGCCAGAACGGCCTGACCGATGCCTACATTCGCCTCGTGGTTACGCGCGGCGTGGGCGATTTGGGGCTCTCGCCTTGGTCGTGCCCGAAGGCCACGGTCTTCATCATCGCGAGCAAGATTTCGCTCTATCCGAAGGAATATTACGACAACGGCCTCGCGATCGTCACGGTGCCGACCCGCCGGATCAACCCCGCTGCGTTGCCGCCGACCATCAAGTCGTTGAACTACATGAATAACATCCTCGGCAAGATCGAGGCGAAGCAGTTCGGGGCGCTGGAGGCCATCATGTTGAACGATCAGGGCTACGTCGCGGAGTGCACGGCCGACAACGTGTTCACGATTCACAAGGGCACAATTTACACGCCCTCGGCTTCGCAAGGTGCACTCAAGGGTATCACCCGCGGCACGATCTTCGACATCGCGAAGGAAATCGGCGTGCCGATCCAGGAAGTGAACATGACACGCTACGACATCTGGTGTGCCGACGAGTGCTTCCTCACGGGAACCGGTGCGGAGGTCATTCCGGTGGTGAAGCTGGACGGACGTGAGATCGGGGTGGGCAAGCCCGGTCCGATCACCCAGCGGGTGTTGGCGTCGTTCCGCCGTCGGGTGCTCGTCGAAGGCGAACGCATCTGATCCCGGCGCACGGGCGGCGCGATGGTTTCCGGGACGTTTTTCGGACGTGCCCGGATCGCCGCTAAAGTTTCGCCGGAGTGTCACGATAGCACGTTTGGCGCAGGGAACCGCGACGGTGCGGCGCTTTCGTTTTCAACGTGCGCGCGCACTTGCCAGCGAAGGCTCCTGTGGCATGGTGCGTGCAGAAACAAAAAAATCCCTTTCATGGCCAATCCGCTCAAATGCGACCTCTGCGCGAAACCCGCGACCGTCCACCTCACCCAGATTGTGAACAACAAGGTTCACAAAGTGGACCTGTGCGAGGCCTGCGCCCAAGCCAAAGGGGTGACTGATCCGAGCGGATTTTCGCTCGCGGACCTGCTCCTGAAGGCCTCGCTCAACACCGAGCCCTCGGCGGCCGGAGTGCGTTGCGAGCAGTGCGGGTTTACCCAGACCGATTTTAAGAAGCACGGGCGTTTCGGTTGCCCGGCCTGCTACGAAACGTTCAAGGGGATCGTCGAGCCGATGCTCGACAACATGCACAAGGGCATCACCCACACGGGCAAGGTTCCGCAGCGTGCCCTTGAGCGCAAATCTCTCTACGACCGCCTCACCAAACTCGAAATCGACCTCACCGAGGCGATCAAAACCGAGCGTTACGAAGACGCCGCCCGCGCCCGCGATGAAATCAGCCAAGTCAAACAATCCGTCACGCCCAACCCGAAGCGCGCGCGCTGAGCCCATGACCATCTCCTCGCTCATCGACACCCCTTCGGAGCTGACGGACACGGCCAGCAACAAAACCGCGATCGTGTTGATGACGCGGGTGCGCCTCGCGCGAAATCTCGCCGGACGTTCGTTTCCCGGTTGGGCCAAGCCCGCACAACGCGAGGAGGTTCTCTCCGCCTGCCGCGACGCCGTGGCCGCCACCGCACCGATGAAGCGTTCGCTCAACATCACCGTGGGCGAGCTCAGCGAACTCGAAAAACAGATCTTGGTTGAGCGACACCTCATCAGCCGCGAGCTCAGCGGATCGAAAAACGGCGCCGGCGTCATCATCAGCAAAGATCAGGCGTTCTCCGTGATGGTGAACGAAGAGGATCACCTGCGTATCCAAGTGCTGCGTTCGGGCTTTCAGCTCAAGAAAGCGTGGAATGCCATTACCGAGCTCGATTCCGCGCTCGAAGAGCACCTCGACTACGCGTTTTCGCCGACGCTCGGCTACCTCACGGCTTGCCCGACTAACCTCGGCACCGCGATGCGGGCCTCGGCGATGATGCACCTCCCGGCGCTCGTGATTTCGAACCAGATGGAGAAAATTGTCCGCGCGGTTAATCAGCTTGGCATGGTCGTCCGCGGATTGTTCGGCGAAGGATCGGACGCCAGCGGCAGCATTTTCCAAATTTCCAACCAGACTACGCTCGGCGAGTCCGAAGAGGAGATCATCAAGCGCCTGCACAGCGTGCTCCAGTCGATCGTCGAGCATGAGCTCAACGCCCGCGAAAAGCTGCTCGAAGCCGACGCCGGCAAACTCTTCGACAAGGTCGGCCGGGCCTACGGCATCCTTCAAAATTCGCACATCCTCAGCTCCGGCGAAGCGATGAATCTGCTCTCGCTGATCCGCCTCGGCATTGATCTCGCCGTCTTTCCGGATGCGAGTCGCTGCGTGATCGACCGCCTTTTCATCGAGGCGCAACCCGGCCATCTGCAACACGCCCAGAAGGGCGAGTTCGATCCCGGCCAGCGCGACCTTTTGCGCGCCGCTCGCCTCCGTTCGGAGTTTGCCAATTTCGTCCGCCCGGATTTCTCTTTCAGCACCAACGGTAAGAACTAAATCGCCCTCAGACCCACGCACTATGTCCCAGGAACCGATGAACAATTTCACGCCGCGAGCCCAGCAAGTGCTCGCGCTCGCCCGTAAGGAAGCCGACCGCTTCCACCACAACTATGTCGGGACCGAGCACATTCTCCTCGGACTGATCAAGCTGGGGCAGGGCGTCGCCGTGAGCGTGCTCCAGAAGATGGGCCTCGATCTTGAGACGGTCCGTAACGCCGTCGAAAAACAAGTCGGCACCGGTCAAGAAACGAAGACCCAGAGTAGCATTCCCTACACGCCTCGCGTGAAGAAGGTCCTCGCGCTCGCCGGCAAGGAAGCGAAGACGCTCAATCACTCCTACGTCGGCACCGAGCACATTCTCCTTGGACTGCTCCGCGAGGGCGAGGGCGTCGCCGCCCGCGTGCTCAAGTCGCTCGACATCGATATCGAGCGCACCCGCAACGAGATTCTCCGCGAGCTCGATCCGCAGTTCTCCGGTGGCCAGACTCCGGGTGAAACGCCCGGTGAAGAAGCGTCCGCCGGTGGTTCGCCGCGCTCCGGCGCCCAGCCCGAGGACAAGAAGGAAGTGAAGACGCCGGCGCTGAAGGCCTTCGGCCGCGACCTCACCGAACTCGCGCGCAAGGGCGAGATGGACCCGGTCATCGGTCGCAAGAACGAGATTCGCCGCGTCATCCAAATTCTCTGCCGCCGCACCAAGAACAATCCCGTGCTCATCGGCGAAGCCGGCGTGGGCAAGACCGCGATTGTCGAAGGTCTCGCGCAGGAAATCGCCGCCGGTCTCGTGCCGGAAATTCTCGCCGAGAAAAAGGTCATCACCCTCGATCTCGCGCTCATGGTCGCCGGCACCAAATACCGCGGCCAATTCGAAGAGCGCATCAAGGCTGTGATGGATGAGATCAAGCGCGCGAAAAACATCATCCTCTTCATCGACGAGCTGCACACGATCGTGGGCGCCGGTGCGGCCGAGGGTGCGATGGATGCCTCGAACATCTTCAAGCCCGCGCTCTCCCGCGGCGAGTTGCAGTGTGTCGGCGCGACGACGCTCAACGAATACCGGAAATACATCGAGAAGGACTCCGCGCTTGATCGTCGTTTCCAGTCGGTGAAGGTCGAGGCTCCGTCCGTCGACGACACCATTCTCATCCTGAAGGGCATTCGCTCGAAGTATGAGGATCACCACAAGGCCACGTTCTCCGACAAATCCATCGAGGCCGCCGCGAAGCTTTCCGATCGCTACATCACGGGACGTTTCCTCCCCGACAAGGCCATCGACGTCATGGACGAAGCCGGTTCGCGGGCGCGCATCGGAGCGCTCGTCCGTCCGCCCGATATCGAAAGTCTCACGAAGGAAATCGAGGCCATCTGTGCTTCGAAAGAAAAGGCCATCGCCGAGCAGCATTTCGAGGAAGCCGCGAAATTCCGCGATCAGGAGAAGCAGCTCCGTGCCAAGCAGGAGCAAGTCACCGATGCGTGGAAAAAATCACGCGACGAAAAGCGCGTGGCCATCGACGAAGATCTGATGATGCAGGTCGTCGCCGATTGGACCGGTATCCCGCTCTCCCGTTTGGAGAAGAAGGAGAACGAGAAACTCCTCACGATGGAGCTCGAGCTTCAGAAGTCCGTCATCGGTCAGGACATCGCGTCCACCTCCGTTGCCCGGGCTCTGCGCCGTTCGCGCGCCGATCTCAAGGATCCGCGCCGCCCGATCGGTTCGTTCCTCTTCGTAGGTCCGACAGGTGTCGGCAAGACGATGCTCGCGAAGCAACTCGCCGCGCAGATGTTCGGCAATCAGGACGCGCTCATCCAAATCGACATGAGCGAATACATGGAGAAGTTCGCCGTGTCGCGCTTGGTCGGCTCGCCTCCCGGTTACGTCGGCTACGAAGAAGGCGGCCAGCTCACCGAGGCCGTCCGTCGGAAGCCGTATTCCGTGATCCTCTTCGACGAAATCGAAAAGGCCCATCCGGACGCCCTACAGTTGCTGCTTCAGATCATGGAAGACGGTCGCTTGACCGATTCGCTCGGTCGCGTGGTGGATTTCCGGAATACGATCATCATCATGACCTCGAACGTCGGCGCGCAGCTCTTGCAGCGCCAGACATCGATGGGTTTTGCGGCGGCGACTTCGACGTTCAACGACGCGGAGAAGATGCGCGAGAAGGTGCTCGAAGAGGCGAAACGGGTGTTCAAACCCGAGTTCCTCAACCGTATTTCGGACATCATTTTCTTCCGCCCGCTCGACAAGAACGACCTCATCAAGATCGTCGAACTCGAGACCAAGCACTTCGCGAAGCGGCTCAGCGAGCGCAAGATCGCGCTCGAGTTCACGCAGGGCGCAAAGGATCTCCTGATCGAGAAGGGCTACGACGAGAAGTATGGCGCGCGTCCGTTGCGCCGGGCCGTCGAGCACTACCTCGAAGATCCACTCGCCGAGGCGCTGCTGCGCGGCGAGGTGAAGGACGGCGAGCCGTGCCTTGTCGACCGCGACGGTGAGAAATTGGTTTTCAAACAAAAGACGCCCACAGCCGATACCGGCGTGGCGCCCTAAAAACAGCGGCCAACCGCCGCCAACGAAAACCCCGGCCCCGAATAAAACGGGCCGGGGTTTTTCATTTCCACTCCCAATGTCGCTCCACCAGTTTTCCTTCATGCGGTGTGTGCGCCAACTTTTCGCGGTGGGGATTTGGGTCGCCTCGAATCTCGTCCTGCGAGCCGCGGCGATACCCGAGGCCGAGGCGCTACAGCCGCCTTCGCAGACGCGCCTGGCGGCGATTCACGCGGCGGCGAAGCGCGATGGCTGGTCGCCGCAGGTGGCTCCGGTGCGGGCGGCGGCCTTCCTGGCGTATCAGAAAGACAAACTCGCGGCGGCCGAGGCGTGGCTGCGCGTATACCGTTGGGCGGCTTTGTTCGGCGAGTCGGAGGCGGCGTTTGTGCCGAGGTGGATTCGCGCGGTGCAAGACGCCAAGGTCGCGCATCCCAACATGCCGGGCCGCTACACGCCGCAAGAGCGCGCGTTGGGGCTGGCGCTCGCGCCCGACTTGCAGGCGTGGCTGCTCGGCAATGCGGAGGTGTCGGCCGAGTTTTTTGCGCTGCTGACTCCGGTCGACTACGTGCCGGAAGTGTTTCGCATCCTTGATGCGCTCTACCGGGCCGATCCCGCGAAGTTCAAAACTTACGCCAAGCTCGCGCTCGCCATCGCCGTCGTGTTCGACGTGCCGCCGCCGCCCGATTGGCCGCACGGTCAGGTTTCGACCGCGCTGTTGCCGCGGAAATTGCCGGCGGCGACGGAGGCGTTTGCGTGGTGGGTGAAGCAAGATCAGCTCGGCCACGGCTATCACCGGTTGACGCGTTTGGGTGCGGACGAATTGAAATTTGTTGTCGATGCGGCGGCGCCGTTTGGGGAACTCGAATGGGCGGCGAAGATCGCGGACTATCCGCTCAGTCAGCTCGCGCGGGCCTACACGATGGTGCGCTACCGTTCGGAACGTGTGGCGAACAATGTGCCGAATTGGCCGGGGCGCAGTTACAAGCTGCCGGATATTTTGGCGACGGGCGGCATCTGTTGCGATCAGGCGTATTTCGCGACGCAGGTCGGGAAGTCACGCGGCGTGCCCACGCTGCTGTTTCACGGCGCGGGCAACGACGGGCGGCATGCGTGGTTCGGTTTTCTCGACGGCGGGCAGAAGTGGCAGCTCGATGCGGGGCGCTACGCGGAGCAGCGGTTTGTGATCGGGTTTGCGCGCGATCCGCAGACGTGGCGGGAACTCTCCGATCACGAGCTGCAGTTTCTCTCCGAGCGGTTTCGCGACCTGCCGTCGTTTCGGCAGTCGCGGGTGCACGCCGATTTCGCGGCCGATGCGCTGGCGGCGGGCGAGGCGAACTTGGCGGCGGCTGCGGCGCGGAAGGCAGTGTCGTTCGAGCGGCGGAATCAGCCGGCGTGGGAGACGCTCATTGCGGCCGGACAAAAACTCGGGCGCGACGCGAAGACCATTGAGGCGGTGTTGCGCGAGGCGGCGCTGGCGTTTCAGAAGTATGCGGATCTCGAAGCCCAGTATGTGACCCGCACGGCGGACAGTTTGCGGGCGCGCGGGGAGACGAGTCTGGCCGACGCGGAGGTGAAGCGCATCGCGAACAAAAACAAAGGCGCGCGCGCCGACCTAAGCGTGCAACAGGCGCGCGACACGTTGCTGAGGGCGTTCCGCACCGAGCCGCTGCCGAAACAGATCAGCACCTACAACTCGGTGGTCGACACGCTGGGCCGCGGCGCGGGTATCGGCTTTTTCGACCAGGTCGTCGTCGTGTTTGCCGAGCAGATGCTGCAGCTCCAGCAGCCGGCGGAGGCGGTGCGCGGCGTCGAGCGCGCGCGCCGCACGCTCAAAGTGGAACCGAACAGTCAGCTGGAGCAGGAGCTCTCGAAGCTGCTGAAAACGCTCAAGACCGTGAAGTAGGGCGCAGCAGCTCGAGCGCGGCGAGGGTGGCGGCGTTGCGGGTTTCGAGGCCGAGTTTTTGGAAGATGTGCTCCACGTGTTTGTGCACAGTGCGGACGCTGGCGCCGAGGATCGTGGCGGTGTCGGGGTTGCTCTTCCCTTGCGCGATCCAATACAGCACCTCGGCTTCGCGGGCGGTGAGGCCGAGCTGCATCAACGCGGCGGGACCGGGCGGCGTGCCTTTTTCCTCAAGGACAAACATCTGGAGATCGTTGCGGCCTTGCTCCGCGAAACGGCGCGCGACGAGCGCGGCGCCTGACTCGAGGCCGACAGGCAAGGTGCCGGGCGGGCGGGCGGGAAAATGTTTGTGCAACAAATCCTCGGCGAGGCGCGTGCTGAAGGCGATGCGGCCGGCGGCGTCGGCGAGGATGACGGCGCGGTCGAGGGACTGGCTGAGCTGATTCTCGGCTTCGACACGGAGGGCGAGTTCGTCGGCGAGAGATTTTTGCAGCGTGCGGATTTGCAGGTGGGCCGCGACGCGGGCGAGCACCTCGGGGACGTGGACGGGCTTCGTGATGTAGTCGACGGCGCCGGCTTGGAAGGCGCGGAGTTTTTGCTCGGGCTCGTCGAGCGCGGTCATGAAGAGCACCGGCACGTCGCGGGAATGCGGGTGAGTCTTGAGACGTTGGCAGGTGGTGATGCCGTCCATGCCGGGCATCACAAAATCGAGGAGCACGACGTCGGGCGTGGTGTGTTCGAGGAGCGAGAGCGCGCTGCGGCCGCCCTCGGCGACGAGGATTTCGTGGCCGGCTTCGGTGAGCGCATCGAGCAGGAGCGAAAGGTTGGCGGGGGTGTCGTCGACGACGAGGATGCGACCAGAGTGGGGACGGCTCATGGGGACGGGGAGAGACCGGAGTGGGCTCGTTCGAGGAGTTCGCGGATGCGCTCCATGCGGTAACTTTTTGCGAGCGATTCGAGCACGTCAACCAAGGGGTCGACCGGGCCGGAGGTCGAGCGGAGTTCGGCGAGGCGACGGCGGAGCGCGACGATTTCGCCGCGCTGCGCGATGGTGAGCAGCTCGCCGAGAATTTCGGCTGCGAGGCGCGTGCCGGAATCGGCGACGGCGGCGGGCGGGTTGGTGCCGGGAGCGCCGGGGTCTGCGATGGATTCCCAGTCGAGGCGGAGGGCGAGACGGAGGCGGGAGAGCAAGTCTTCCTCGCGAAACGGTTTCGGGAGAAAATCGTCGCAGCCGGCGGCGAAGGCATCGTCGCGGTTGAAGGAAAGCACCGAGGCGGACATCGCGATGAGTTTCGTGCGCGGGCCGTCGGGGAGCGCGCGGAGGCGTTTGGCGAGTTCGAGGCCGTCCATGCCGGGCATGCGGAGATCGAGGAAGACGAGGTCAGGGGGGGTGGCGGCGGCGAGAGCGAGGGCGGCGAGGCCGTCGGGGGCTTCGGTGAGTTGGAAGCCGAGCGGCGCGAGGAGTTCGCGGAGGACGTGACGATTGATGGCGACGTCGTCGACGATCATCACGTGGCGGCGCGGGCCGGAGTAGCCGGTGACGGTGCGCGGCGCTTCGCCCGGGGCGTCGGCGTTGACGGCGAGGATCGGCAGGCGGAGCGAAAACGAGAACTGGCTGCCGACGCCGCGGTGGCTGGCGACTTCGAGTTGGCCGCCCATGAGCGCGACGAAACGGTGGCTGATCGCGAGGCCGAGGCCGGTGCCGGGCTCGGGCGGGCGGCCGTCGGCGACTTGGTGGAACGGCTGGAAGAGCGTCACGAGGTCGGGCGCGGCGATGCCGACGCCGGTGTCTAGCACGGTGAAGGTGAAACCTTCGCCGTGCAGTTGAAGCTGGGAAGTTGACGAGCGTGGGTGAGTGTCGTCGCGAGAAACACGGAGGGTGACGCTGCCGCGAGCAGTGAACTTGATCGCGTTGCCGAGGAGATTATCGAGGACCTGGCGGAGTTTGAGGGAATCGCCGATGACGAGCTCGGGGAGATCGGCGGCAGCGTCGAAAATAAATTCGAGTTCCTTTTGCTCGGCGCGCGGGCTGAGGGCGGCGGCGATGTCGCGGAGCAGTTGTGGCAAATGAAACGGCGCAGGGCGCAGCTCCATGCGGCCGGCCTCGATCTTCGAGAAATCGAGCACCTCGTTGATCATGCGCAGGAGGTGCTCGCCGCTCGTCTGGACGACGCGGAGGCGCTCGCGATTCTTCGCCGTGAGATCGCGGTCTTTCATGAGCACCTGCGCGTAGCCGATCACGCCATTCAGCGGAGTGCGCAGCTCGTGGCTCATGTTGGCGAGGAAGGCGCTCTTGGCGCGGCTGGCGGCCTCGGCCTGTTCTTTGGCGACGGCGAGCTCTGCGGTGCGGTCGGAGACGATTTTTTCGAGGCGCGAGCGTTCGCGTTCCGAGCGGTGCAGGCGCCAGCGCACGAAACCGAAGACGCTGCCGGCGAGCGCGAGTCCGTAGAGCGAGTAGGCGAGGTTGCTGCGCTGCCACGGCGGGGTGACGCGGAGTTTGAAACTTGCGACGGGGCCGGGGCGGCCCTGCGGATCGACGGCGCGGACCTCGAAGGTGAAAGGGCCGCGCTCAAGGTTGGTGAAGCTGATGTCGTTGCGGCGGGTGGGTGCGCTCCACTCGTCGTTGAAGCCGAGGAGCCGCGTTTGGAAGCGCTCGAATTCGGGTTGGCGGAAACGGCCCGAGGCGAAGGTGATCGTGATCGGCGCGGGCGAGTAGTTGAGCGTGAGATCGACGGGGCCGCCGGGGAGCAGCGTGACGGCGCGGCCCTCGGCGGAGAGGTCGCGGATCAACGGTGCGGCGGCGCGGCGCCGATCGGAGAGGCGGGCGAGCTCGATGCGGACGAGGCCGAGTTCGCCTTTACCCCAGACGATGCCGCGGCCGTCGGGACCGGGCTCCCACAGAATGCGGCGCGCGCCGGAGCCGGCGAAGAGTTCGTGGATTTCGTCGGGCATGGGCGACGGCTGGATCGTGCCATCGGCGGCGCGGCGCAGGCGGAGGAGCGGGTAGGGGACCTCTTTGGTTTTGTAGTCGGTGAGGAGGCCGTTGGTCCACAGCTCGCCGGGCGCGCCGCCGGCGACGGGATTCAGCACCATCGAGCGCGGCTCCCAGGCGGTGAGCGCGGTGTCGGCGATAAAACGGGCGGACGGCTGAGCTTGGGCGTCGTATCGGAAAAGTCCCTTCGCGGTGTCGAAGTGGAGGCCGAAGCCGGTTTCCCAGAGGAAAATCAACGAGTGGCCCTCGGGCAGACCGGCGGCGGTGGCGAGGAGTTCAGCGTTGGCCTGTTTCCAGTCCGCGGCGCCGGGCGCGCGCGTGACGCGGTAGACGCCGCGGCTCACGGTGCTGACCCAAAGCGTGCCGTCGGGTGTCTCGACGGTGTCTTCGCATTCGCCGGTGACGCCGGGAATCGCGCCGTCGAGGCGCCACGTGCCGTCGGGGGAAAACGTGCCTGTCGAGACGCCCTGACCGGTCGCGAAAAAAACGCGGGCGGGATCGGACTTGGAGGCGGCGAGGGATTTCAGGCCATCGGGCACGGCGCTGAGGAGCTCGATGCCGGCGGGGCTGAGGCGCTGGAGGCCGGCGGCACTCGCGAGGAGCAGGCCGCCGGGATGCGAGAGGAGCGAGGTGAGGCGGACTTGGACGCCGACGCGCGGATCGCGTTCGAATCGCGCGGGGCGGCGCGGGTCGTCGGACGGGTTGAGGTGATAGAGCCCGTCGGCGCTGAGGTAGTAGAACGCGCCCTGGTGCCGCGCGAAATCGGCGGCGGCGGCATCGGTGATGCCGGAGTTGCGGTGGTCGAACCACGTGGCGGCAGAGCGCCAATTGACGTGCGCGGGGCCGCTGTTGGTGCTGGCCCAGAGGCCGCCATCGCGGTCTTCGGCGAGGGCGAAGACGGTGGCGTGCGGGAGGCCGCTCTCGCGGGAGATCTGGCGCTCGAAGCGACCGTCGGCAGCGAGGATCACGAGGCCTTCGCTCTCGGTGCCGATGGCGATGGAACCGTCGGCGAGGCGGAGGGCGGCGAGGAGTTGGGTGCGGGCGAGAATGGCGTCGGCGCCGGTGCGCCACGGCGTGAGCTTGCCGTCGGAGCCGAGGCGAAAAAGTCCGCGAGACGAAAGTCCAACGAGGAGGGCGCCGCGCGCCAGTGGAAGATCGGCAGTTGAAGTTGAAGTGGGCGGGGGCGTCGAAGCGGAGGCGGGGGCAGGTAGGACGAAGCTGCCACTGGGAGAGCTGGTGGAGTTGGCGGTGAGGAGCGGGTCGCGGGAGAGCGGTTGCCAGTCGTTGCCGTTGACGAATTCGTAGAGGCCTTCACCGCGGCGGTGGAGGATGAGGCGGTCGGCAACGGCGGTGAGGCGGTTGCGAAAGGCACCGGCGAGCGGCCACGCACGGAAGGATTTTTCGGCGGGGCGGTAGCGGAGAATATTTTTGTCGGTCGCGAAAAAAATGTCGCCGCGAAAGGCGACGACGTCGCGAACTTGGCCGAAGGGTTTCGCGTCGGCGGGCACGAGATCGAGGAGCGAGCGGTAGTCGGCGTCGCCGCTGCCGGGGCGGGGAACGACGCCGAGTTTTTCTTCGTCGCCCACGTAAATATCGCCGCCGGGGCCGGGAGCGAGGGCGCGCGTGTAGGTGAGCGGAATCTTCAGGATGCGCCACGCGCGGCCGTCGTATTCCATCAAGGCGAGCTGATTGCCGGCGTAGTAGAGGCCCTCGCTGCTGATGAACGGGGCGTGGAAGAGCGCGTGGGCTTTGTGCTCGAGGCGACCGAAACTGCGGAGGAGCGGCAGGCCGCGCTCGTCGTCCGCGGCGCGGGTGGGTGGCGAAAAGGCGAGCGCACCCAGCAGCACGAGGGAGGCGAGCCAGCGGACGAGGACGCGCACGATCATGGCGCGAATAAGCCGCCGCGGGCGTGGGGGAGTCAACGCGGCGGCGGGGGCATACGCACGTTTACGTAGGGGCGGTCGGGGCAGCGGCGAGGGCGCTGAGGCGGTCGCGGAGGCGCTCCATTTGGTAGGCGGCGGCGAGAGCGGAGAGTTCGGCGAGGCGGGCGTCGTGCGGGTGTTGTGCGGAGAGTTCGGTGAGGAGGCGGCGGACGGTGGCGATCTCGCCGCGTTGGGCGGCGGCGAGGAGCGGCGCGAGGTCGAGGTCGGCGGGGGCGGACGGTGAGGCGGAGGGCGCGGGGGGCGGCGTTTCGGCGTCGTGCTGCCACGTGAGCGAGAGGTGGAGGCCAAGTTTGGCGATGAGGTCGGCTTCGCGGAACGGCTTGGGGAGAAAATCGTCGCAACCGGCGGCGAAAGCGTCGTCCAAGTTGAACGAGAGCACGCTGGCGGACATGGCGATGAGTTTGGGTTGGGCGCCGGCGGGTAACGCGCGGAGGCGACGGGCAAGTTCGAAGCCGTCCATGCCGGGCATGCGGAGATCGAGGAGCACGGCGTGCGGTTGCCACGAAGCGGTGGCGGCGAGGGCACGCTCGCCCGTGGCGGCCTCGCGAAGTTCGAAGCCGAGCGGCGAGAGGAGTTCGACGAGCAGTGTGCGGTTCACGGATACGTCGTCGACGAGGAGGATGCGGCGGCGTTCGCCGGTGTAACCGATGATGCGGGCGCCGGGCGGCGACGGCGCGGCGGCCTCGATGGCGAGTGGGTCGAGCGGCAACGAAAATGAGAAGACGCTGCCATTGCCCCGCGTGCTCTCGACGGCGAGCGTGCCGCCCATGAGCGCGACGAGGCGCTGACAGATGGCGAGGCCGAGGCCGGTGCCGGGCTCGGGCGGGCGGCCGTCGGCGGCTTGTTGGAAGGGTTGAAAGAGTTTGGCGAGGTCGTCGGCGGCGATGCCGACGCCGGTGTCGAGCACGGTGAAGGTGATGGTTGCAGGGGCGCATGCGGGCGCGGGGACGCGCCCGCCCACCGGTGAAGTCACCTTCAGGGTGATGCCGCCGGTGGCGGTGAACTTGACGGCGTTGCCGAGGAGGTTGTCGAGGACTTGGCGGAGCTTCTGGGCGTCGCCGATCACCATGGCCGGAAGATCGGGCGGCGTGGCGAGGGTGAACGTGAGGCCCTTGGCTTCGGCGCGCGGCGCGAGCGTGGCGGCGATGTCGGCGAGAAGTTGCGGGAGGTGAAACGGGGCGGGGCGCAGCTCGAGTTTGCCGGCTTCGATTTTGGAGAAATCGAGCACCTCGTTGATCATGCGCAGGAGGTGTTCGCCGCTGCCGTTGACGATGCGGAGGCGTTCGCGGTTTTTCGCGGAGAGGTCGCGCTCGTTCATCAGGACCTGCGAGTAGCCGATGATGCCGTTGAGCGGCGTGCGCAGCTCGTGGCTCATGTTGGCGAGGAAGAGGCTCTTCGCGCGGTTGGCGGCGGCGAGTTCGGAGGTGCGCGCGGCGACGAGGGCTTCGAGGCGGAGGCGTTCGCGCTCGGCGTGGCGGAGGCGCCAGCGGATGAACGACACCATCAGGCCGGCGCCGCCAATCACGTAGAACACAAAGGCGCCGTTGGAGCGGTGCCACGGCGGCGCGACGGTGAAGCTCTGGCGCGCGGTTTCGCTCGTGAAACCGTCGGCGTCGAGGGCGCGCACTTCAAAGACGAAGGGGCCGCCGGTGAGATTGGTGAACACGGTTTCGTTGCTCGGCGCGGGTGCAGACCACTCTTCGCGGAAGCCGAGCAGACGCGTTTGGTAGCGGATCGGAGCGCCTGGTTGGTAGCGTGGCGCGGCGTAACGCAGCGTGATGGGCAGGTTGGAAAACGGGAGGCGCAGCACGGTGCCGGCGGCGACCGGCCACGATTGATCGCCGGTCACGAAGCGGCGGAGGACGGGGCGCCAGTTCGCGCTGGGGCGGTTGCTTGTAAGGGTGTCCAACTCGATGCGCGCGATGGTGGTGGTGCTCTTGGTCCAGAGGACGGGGCGGTCGCCGGCGGATTCCGCAATGATGAAGCCCGCACCGAAGCGGCCGACGCCGGCCTGCCAGCGCGCGGGTGCATCGTGCCAGGAAAAGGCGTTCGGGTTGGCCGCTTGGAAATAGCCGAGCGGACGTGCGCACGCGAGCGTGCCGGACCAGGGCGAGGTCCACGCGCGGTCGGTGGCGTCGGCGACCACGGGCATGAAGCGCAACGGGTTCACGCCTTCGATTCGAAAGCGGGCGTCGGGGGAGAATTTCCGCGTGTCGGGCTGCCAGCGATACATGCCGGTCTCGGTGATGAAGTGCAGGTCGTCGAAAAGGGGGAAGACGCCGGTCCAACTTTTGCCCTCGGGCAAACCGGCCTGGCCCAGCGGATGCGGCTCCGCGGTGGCGGCGTGCCATGCGGCGTCGGGTGCGGTGATCCGCCAGAATCCGCTGGCGGCCGTGCCGAACCACGACACGCGGTCGGATTCGTCGGCGCCGTTCCACAAGATTACGGCCGGCGGGAGCGTCAGCACGCGTTGCGTGGTGCTCGTCGTCAGATTCAGCACGTGAAAACCACCGTCGTGCGTGGCGATAAAACAGATGCCCGGCGCGCGCCGATTCGGTTTGATCATGGCGATTCGCGCCGGCGGCACGAAAAGGCGGCGACGGCCGTTGGGAGTTAGCAATTCGACGGCGCGCGGGGTGCTGAAGAGGAGGCCGTCCGGCGTGTCGCGGAGATTGTCGCAGCTCTCGGGGACGCGCGGGTCGGGTTCGAAGCGCGCCGGTATGCCCGTGGCGGGCTGGCCCGGCACGAGGCGCATGAGGCCTTGCACGGTGGCGGCGTAGAGCGTGCCGTCGTGGCGCACGAGCGAGGAGGCGGAGCCGATGGGAAACGCGTTGCGCTCATCGAACACGGTGAGGCCCGGCGCGAGGTCGAGGCGCAAGAGGCCGTTGCCCGTGCCCAGCCAGAGGCCCTGATCGGCGTCCTGCGCGATGGCGGTGATCGCGGTGTTGGCCAGACCGGTCTTGGCGTCGAGGACTTGGGCGCGTTGCAAGGCGGGATCGGCGATGATGATGCCGAGGTTGTTACCGCGAACCAAAACCACACGCCCGTCGCGCAGCCGCAACCCGCGGCCCAGCGGCTCCGCCAGCAGCGTGGTGAGCGGGGTAGTGATTTTTTCGAGACGGCCCGTGGCGACCGCGAGCAGGAAAAGACCTTCGCCCTCGACGAGGCAGAACGCGTGCGCGGCGTCGCGTTCCACAAGCTGTATTCGGCGCCCGGTCAGCGGGTGGCCGGTGTCGACCGCGCGGAAACCGCGGTCGTCGAAGACCTGCAGTCCGCGGCGAGGGTCTTGCAAATAGACCCGCCCGCCGACGGCGAAAAGCTGCAGGCGGCTTTCGGGGGGCATGGGCAAGAGTTCGGCTTGGCGAGCGGTGAAGCGCAGCACGCCACTGCTCGTGAGTGCAAAAATGCCGGCGCTACTCGCGACCAGCGCGCGCATCCGGCCGAACGAGCGGACAGCGGTTGGCAACAAATCGGTGCGCGAAACATAGCGGAGGCGACCGTCGGCGGGATCGGTTGTGAGCACGCCGACCTCGTTGTCGCCGCCGACCCACATGACACCGTCGCGGTCGCGACAAAGGGCGGTCACGTAGGTGGCCGGCACCGGGATTTTTTCATAGGTCGCGCCGTCGTAGAGCATCGCGGCGTGGTAGGTGCCAAAGAGCGTGAAGCCCTCGGCCGTGTGCGCCACGGCGGTGACGCTGCTGTAGCCGTCGTATTCGTCGGCGGAAATGTGGCGTTGCAGCGGTAGGCCGAGTTCAGCGGTGGTCGAGCCGATGGACGACGCGGGCGTTGCGGGCGCGGTCGAGCGTGCGGGCGTAAGTGCGCGTGTGGGCGCTTCGGCGGCTTGCGCGGCGGCAGCCAAAGCAATTGCAAGGGCCGCGAGCAGAGAGACGTGTAGCGGGGAGCGAATGCACAGACTGACCACGCAGAAAATCAGGATGGGGCTTTTACCCTAGTCAAGCCGGCGGGCACGGTGATCTTGCGCGATGGCCCGGCAGAGTCGGTGCGAGCTCGCGTTAACCCGCGGGGGCTGGTGCAGCGACGGCCAGAAAGGCGGCGAGCGCGGGTGAGGGGGCGGTATCGGCGCGCCAGCCGATGACGAGTTTGCTCTCGGGGGCGGGGCCGGTGAGCGGGAGAAAGGCGACCTCGGGTGGGAGGTGTTGGGCTTCGGAGGCGGTCATGAACGTGGCGCCCAAACCGGCGCGCACGAGGCCGATGCCGTTGGCGCGGGGCCATACCTCCTCGGCGATGCGCGGAGCGATGCCGGCGCTAGAAAACGCCGCGAGGATGCGGTCGTAAAAACCGGGATTGTGCGTGCGCGGGAAGAGGACGAACGGCGTGTCGGCGAGGTCGCGCAGGCGAATGGCGCGTGGGGCGCTGCGCGCCAGTTTAAGAGGGGAAGTTGAAGATGAGGATGAAGACTCGCGGAGTGAGGCACGCCGCGCCGGTGTGGGTTGGGCGAGCGGGTGCGTCGAGGGGAGGAGGACGCCGTTGGGCTCGCGGAGGAGAACGCGCGTGCGCACGCCGGGCGTGGGGGCATCGGGGTGGAAGAAACCGCAGGCGATGTCACCGGCCTGGAGCGCGGTAAGTTGGGCAGAGGTGGGGGACTCGCTGAGTTCGAGGCGGATGGCGGGATGGCGCCGGTGAAATTCGCGGATGATTGGCGGCAGCACCGTGGCCATCGCGAGCCCCGTGAAGGCGACGCGCACGTGGCCGACCTGGCCGCCGGCGAGCGCCTGTAGATCGGCGGGGATGGCGGCGAGCGAACGGAGGAGCGGCTCGCAGCGTTCGAGGAGGAGTTTGCCGGCGGGCGTGACTTCGACGCCGCGGCGCGTGCGGTTGAGGAGATCGGCATCGAGGGCGGTCTCGAGTTGGGCGATGGCGCGGCTGAGAGCGGGCTGGGCGATGGCGAGCGTCTCGGCGGCCTTGCGGAAATGGAGCTGGCGGGCGACCTCGCGGAAGTAAACGAGGTGGCGCAGCTCGAACGGGAACTGATACTCGCGCGGCATCACAGAGGCCTAAATAAGTATTTCCCGGTTATGGCAAGAATCTGGTAGATTTCAGCCCGGCGGTCGGGGATAAACCCCGTTTCCTCTTTTCCAACCACTCTTCATGACACCCAAATCACTCTTCGAAAAAGTCTGGGACGCGCACGCGGTCCGGACGCTGGCCAACGGCCAGACGCAGCTTCTCATCGGCACGCACCTCATCCACGAGGTGACGAGCCCGCAGGCGTTCGGGATGCTCCGCGATCTCGGCCTGAAGGTCCTGATGCCGCACCGCACGTTTGCGACGGTGGACCATATCGTGCCGACGAACGAGTTGGTGGAGCCCTACAAAGATCCGCTCGCGCAGGCGATGATGGACGAATTGCGGAAGAACTGTGCGCAGTTTGGCGTGACGTTTTTCGACCGCGCGACGGGCAAGCAGGGCATCGTGCACATCGTCGGTCCCGAGCAGGGCATCACGCAGCCGGGCACGACGATCGCGTGCGGCGATTCGCACACGAGCACGCACGGGGCGTTTGGCGCGATCGCGTTTGGCATCGGCACGAGCCAAGTGCGCGACGTGCTCGCGACACAGACGATGGCGCTCGGCGCGTTGAAGGTGCGCCGCATCGAGGTGAACGGAAAACTCCTCCCCGGCGTCTACGCGAAGGACGTGATTCTCCACATCATCCGCACGCTCGGCGTGAACGGCGGCACGGGCTACGCCTACGAATACGCGGGCTCGGTGTTCGACGGTTTCTCCATGGAGGAGCGCATGACGGTGTGTAACATGTCCATCGAGGGCGGCGCGCGCGTCGGTTATGTGAATCCCGACGAGACGACGTTCGCCTACCTGAAGGGCCGGCCCTACTCGCCGACGGGTGCGAAGTGGGACGCGGAAGTGGCCAACTGGAAGAGCTTCGCGAGCGATCCCGGTTGCCGCTACGACGATGTCGTGAAGATCGACGCGGCGGACATCGCGCCGACGGTCACGTGGGGCATCAATCCTGCGCAGGGCGTCTCGATCACGGAAAATATTCCCGATCCCGCGACCGCGACGTCGGACGACGAGAAGGCCGGCATCATCGAGGCGCTCGCTTACATGAAGCTCCCGGCCGGCGCGCCGATCAAGGGCACGAAGATAAACGTCGCGTTTCTCGGCTCGTGCACCAACGGACGTCTCTCGGACTTCCAGGAAGTCGCGAAATACATCAAGGGCCGGAAGGTCGCCCCGGGCGTGCGTGCCATCGCGGTGCCCGGCTCGCAGATCGTCGCGCTCCAGTGCGAGAAGCTCGGGCTCGACAAGATCCTCGCCGAGGCGGGCTTCGAGTGGCGCGCCGCGGGCTGCTCGATGTGCCTCGCGATGAACCCCGACAAACTCATCGGCGACGAACTGTGCGCGTCGTCCTCCAACCGCAACTTCAAGGGCCGCCAAGGCTCGATCACGGGTCGCACCGTGTTGATGAGCCCCGTGATGGTCGCGGCGGCGGCGGTCACCGGCGCGGTCGCGGATGCACGCGAAGTCTTCGCGGTGAATAACTGAAACAGACTTAACCGCTAATTTTCGCTAATTCGTAAAAATCCATTAGCGAAGATCAGCGGAGATTAGCGGTTCAAAAATAATCCTCTCCTAAAATGGCTCTCGAAAAAATCACCTCTGTCTCCGGTCGCGGCGTTTACGTGCCCGGCAACGATATCGACACCGACCGCATCATCCCGGCGCGCTTCATGAAGTGCGTCGTGTTCGACGGGCTCGGCGAGTTTCTCTTCTTCGACGTGCGGCACACGCCCGAGGGCGTGCCCACCGGTCACCCGATCGACAAGCCCGAACACAAGGGCGCCCAGATTCTGCTCTCCGGCGCGAACTTCGGCTGCGGCTCGTCCCGTGAACACGCTCCGCAGGCAATCCACAAGGCGGGCTTCCGCGCGGTCATCGCCGAAAACTTCGCCGAGATTTTCTTCGGCAACTCGACGACGCTCGGCATCCCGTGTGTGAACGCCACGCGCGAGGACATCGCGAAGGTCGCTGCGGCCATCGAGAAAAACCCGGCGCTCGAAATCACGGTGGATGTCGCGGCGCTCGAAGTGCGCTTCGGCGCCGACGCGATCAAGATCACGCAGCGCCAGTCGGCCCGCGATGCGCTCGTGAACGGTCGGTGGGACGCCATCGGTGAACTGATCGACGGTCTGCCGGCGGTGAAGACCACGGCGGCGAAGCTGCCGTATATGGCGGCGTGAGGCGGGTAGGGCCGCGGGTGTTAGGCCGTGGTCGCACTTATGGAGCGACTGGTTGGGCGCTGGGAAAAGCGCCCCTCCGGTCGGACGGTGGCGCGGTTGAAAAAGTCTGCGGCACTATTTTCGAACTTTTGCTCGGCGCGGGCGTCGGACCTGTGCACATTCGCCAACCATGTTTCTTGCCATGATCGAAGTCTTCAAGGGAGCCGGTGTCCTGATTTACCCGCTGGGTATCTGTTCGGCCGGTGCCGTGTTCATCATCTGCGAGCGCGCGTATGCGCTGCGCAAGGCGGCGGTGATGCCGGAAGATCTGGTCGATGCCGTGGTGGCGGGCAAACCGCTCGTCGGCGGGAAACACACCGTGCTCGCGCGCATCGTGGAGTTTGCCGAGCAGCACAAGAACGACGAAGGCGCGGTGAAGGCGTTTGCCCGGTTGGAGATCAACCGCATGGAGCGCGGCGTGCCGTATCTGGATGTCATCTACGCGGCGGCGCCCCTGATCGGTCTCACGGGCACGGTGACGGGATTGTTGGAAGTTTTTTCGCAGATTTCGCCCGACACGGGATTGCCCGATCCGGTGAAGTTCACGAGCGGCGTGGCGCTGGCGCTCTCAGCGACGGTGCTCGGCCTCACGATCGCGATTCCCTCGCTCGTGGGTAGCGGCTACTTGCAGCGGAAAATTGAAAACTACGCGGCGCAACTCGACGTGCTGCTCGAGCGGATTCTGCAACGCACGCGCTGATGAGCAGTCTCTACCGCAAACGACGGAGGCGTCCCGAGCTGAACCTCGTGGCGTTGATCGACGTGCTCGTGATGCTGATTTTTTTCGCGTTCGTCACGATGCAGTTCAAATCGGCGGCGACGCTGAACATCACACTGCCGAAGGTCGAAACAGCCGGTAAGAACGAGTTCAAGGGAACCGTCACCATCGGCATCGACAAGGACGGATCGGTGTCCTTCAACGGCCAGAATGTGAGCGATGCGGAGCTGCTCGTGCTGTTGGAAAAAGTGAAACAGGTGGACCGCGATATTCCCGTGCTGATCAAGGCCGACGAGACGACGCAGTTGAAGAAACTGGCGTTTGTCATGGATGCGTGCCGGAAGACCGGGCTGAACAAGTTCTCGCTGCAATCGCGGTAGGCCGCGGGGAACGGACGTGGGGTGTCGGCAGTTTGCGGAGTTGCGGGCGGGCCGCCCGCGCTCCCAGAATCGGGGCATGAAAATTGTGCTGACGGGAGTGACGCGTGGGCTCGGGCGCGCGATGGCGGAGGAATTTATCAAGGGTGGTCACACGGTGATCGGCTGCGGTCGGTCGGGTGATGCGATCTTCGATCTGCGCATGACCTATGGCGCGCCGCACGATTTCTCCGTCCTGGACGTGGCGCTCGACAGCAAGGTCGCGATCTGGGCGGCGAAGGTGTTGGAGAACGACAGTCCTCCGGATTTGTTGATCAACAATGCGGCGGTGATGAACCGGCTCGCGCCGCTCTGGGAGCAGGACGACCGCGAGTTCACCAAGCTCGTCGATGCGAATATCCGCGGCGTGCAAAACGTGATCCGGCATTTCGTGCCCGCGATGGTGGCGAAGAAGAAAGGCGTGATAGTGAATTTCAGTTCGGGCTGGGGCCGCAGCGTCGCGCCCGAGGTGGCGAGCTACTGCATGTCGAAATGGGCGATCGAAGGGATGACGAAGGCGCTCGCGGAAGAATTGCCGAAGGGGATGGCGGCGGTGCCGTTGAATCCCGGCGTGATCGATACCGACATGCTGCGGTCGTGCTGGGCGGACGGGGCGGCGAGCTATCCGAAGGCGGAGCAGTGGGCAAAGACAGCGGCGCCGTTTATTCTGAAGCTCGGGGCGAAGGACAATGGGAAGTCGGTGAGTGTGGGCGGGGGCACTGATTGACGAGAGTCATCGTAGAGGACCGCGAGGTTACGGGAGGACGTAGACTTCGACGAGCGCGACACCGGTCGTGCCAGGAAGACCTCCGACCTGGACCGTCCAGGCGCCAGGAAGAAGCGTGATGACCATCGCGGAGTCTTTGCTGCCGTCGGCAAGTGCGAAGGCGCCGGTGGCTTCGGCGGCACTGCGAATATCGGCAACGTTGGATTGTCGGCCCCATTCGCCGGCGGCCGCGTGCAGCAGGCCGCGGCTGTTGTAAATTTCGAGCTGGGGTTCGGCGAGGGTGCCGGGCACGCCAAAGGCGGCGAGGGCCGGGCCGATGGCGCGAATGAGCACGCGGCGCGACGAGGCGCCCTCGATGACGAAGCCGGCGATCATCTTGGAACTGTCGCTGCCGGCGACGCCGCGCGTGGAGAGGTTGAGGGCGCGGGATGTGTCGTTGGCCAGCGGATCGGCATCGTAAGCTTCGACGAGGGCGAGCCCGGTGGTGTTGGCGGCTCCCGAAATTTGCGCGGTGTAGGCTCCGGGTGGCAGCGTGACCAAAGCGGCCGAATCGGCGCTGCCGGCGGCGAGGGGAAACGCGCCGACTCGCGTGACGCTGGCGGAGATCGCCGCGGCGTTCGTCGCGGTGCCCCAGCCGGCGTTGGTCGCGATGCGGCGATTGGTGTTGTCGAGCAAAGTGAGCACGGGATTGCTCAAGGCGCCGGGGAGGCCAAAGCCGGCGAGGGCGAGGCCGACGGCGCGGACGAGGACTTGCTTCGGCCGGTCGCCGTTGATGACGAAGCCGGCGATCATGAGGCCGGCGCCACCGTTTACCTGTCCGCGGGTGGACAGGTTGACCAGGCGGCTGGCGACAAGCGGAGCGGACCGGAGAACGGTTTCGTTTTCACCCACGACGAAGAGGGTGTCGTGGGAATAGAGTCCACCGAGGAGATTGGCGGTCGTGCCGGAGGACAGCACAGACCATGGTCCGCGATAGTCGCTGGCGGTTATCACGGAGCCGTCTTCGCCGGTGGCGAAGAGCGCGCCGGCGCCCTGCACCAGGCCGCGCAGGCGCGCGGGGCGGCCCGTGTTTTGCCGGGCGAACGACCAGGTGAGCCGGGGTGCGCTGCCGGGGACGGCGACTTGATTGCGGAAGATGGCGGCGACGGTTCCGTTTTCGCCGATGGCGACAAACTGCGCGTAGTTGTCCACGGCGACGGTGGCCTCCAAGTCCTCGGTGAGGCCGGCGATTTTAAGACTCGTCCACCCGATGCCGTCGGCAGAGTAGAGAAACACGCCGTCCTGACCGCTGGTAGCGAAGTGACCGATGCTAGGGTTATAGGCGAGACCGCGGAGCCATGTTCTGACACCGGAGTGCTGCACCTGCCAGACCATCCCGTCGGGGGAAGTGACGATTTGGCCGCCTTCGCCGACGGCGACAAATTTGCCAGCGGCGTAGAGGACGTTGTTGAGACGATAGCCGGTGGGGCGATAGGTCGCGGCGCGCCACGCGAGACCGTCGGCGGAGAGCAAAATGGTGCCCGCGTCGCCGACGGCAACGAACTGACCGGCGCCGTAGGTGACTCCGACCAGCCAATTCGTGGTGCCGGAGACGACGGGCTGCCAGGTCATGCCGCGGTCGAACGAGCGGAGGATGAGACCGTTGGTGCCGACGGCGACCAGCAGGCCGTCGGGGGCGGCCGCGAGACTCCAGAGGAACTGGCCCTGCGTGCCGCGGCGCAGGGCCGTGAGGGTGGTGAGTGTAGGCGTGGCGACTGCAATGGTGGCGGGCGCGGAGGTAACGGTGACTCCGGCAAAGGTAACGCGCGCGGTGTAGGTGGCGTCGGAACCGATGGCGACGTTGGTGAGCGTGAGTTTGTCCGTCGTCGCGCCGGCGATGGCGGTGCCATTGCGCAGCCACTGGAAGGTGGAGCCGGCGAGAGATGAGCCGGCGCTGAGGGTGACAGAGTCGCCGGCGGCGAGGGTTTGCGCGAGCGGTTCGGTGGTGACGGCGAGCGTATTGCTGAGGCGCCAGTTGAGGGTGAAGGCATCTTGATCGCGGGTATCGCCGACGCTGCCGCTGGCGACGCTGATGTAGTAAGATGTGCCGGCAACAGCAGGAAATTTCACGTCGGTCTGGCGATAGTCGCCGCCGGAGTAGTTCTGCGCGACCACTCTTCTGAAATCTGCTTCGCTGAGCACTTGTAGTTGAGCGCCGAAGGAGGTGCCAAGCGTGTCGAACGTGGCCAAACCGCTGGACGGAGCCGTCCAGCGATACCACACGGAGGCGTAGGCGGATTCATTGGGTTCAATCGAGGCATCGACGTTCGAGCCGGAGATGCTGCCGGTGAGGCCGGCGAGCGGGAGGGCGCTGGCGAGCTGGTCATTCGCGGGTGGTATAAAGACGCGCAGCGTAGCGCCGGCGGAACTGGTCACGCTGCCATCGGCATTACGGGCAGTGATCGTGTAGTGGCCGGAGTCGGCGGTGCGGGCGTTGGTGATTTGCAGACTGACGCCGGTCCGGCCAGCGAGGGGAACGCCGTCGCGATTCCATTGGATTGTCGCCGCCGGAAGACTCATCACGTCGCTTTCCAAGACGGTCGCGCTTCCCACTGGGATCGACTTGGAATAGGTCGGCGGCCGAGGATAAACGGTGCCGAAATCGACGTAGTATCCTCCGTCATAGTAGGGTGCGCGGAGGATGGCCGGGGCGGATGAAATTTCCCAGGTGAGGACGAACTCACCGCCTCCACCGACCACCTTCACGCTGTAGCCGGTGCCGGCCGTCACTGGAAACGCCATGCCGCCGAGTGCGCGGGCATCGAAATTCCGTGCCAGCGTAGTGCCGAGTTGGGCGAGGGTGGAGCCGGAAAAAGCGGCGGCCTGCCAACTAGACTCCGAGGGAGCGTTTTTTAATTTGAATACGGCGACGCCGTCGCGTGGTGCGGTCCAGCGATACCAGACGGAAGCGCCGACGTAGTAGTAGTTGTCGACGGGAGGGGTTTCCGCTCGCTCGAAGGTGGCGCCGGAATTATTGCCCGCGACCTCGCCGGAGCCGCCGGAGATGGTCTGCGCCAGGGCGAAATCATCGTTCCGCACGGTGTGCCACTTCAGGTCGCCTCCCGCATTACTCAACGGCGAGGCGCTGACGGCGATCGAATAGGTCGTGCCGGCCACGGCGTGGATCGTCGCCGGACCGCCGTTGGCCGCGCCCTCCGGCATGACCGGAACCGCGCGGAGCGTGGACAGCGAACCGCCGGTGTAGGCTTTGACGGATTCGCGTGCCGGCCCGAAAACCACAGTCCCGTTCTGCTCGGCGGTCCACCGATACCACACGGACTGGGTGAGCCGTTCTTGTTTGCCGGTGGCGTAGTCGTTGTAAAAACCGTGGTTGGGTTCGCCGGGTTCGGGACTCGCGCCGGTCAGGACGGGGGAGGTCTGGCCAGAAGCGCCGACGAGAACCTGGGCTGCCGCGAAATTATTGTTGGCCGCTGCGGGTTTAACGGTGAGCACGGAAGCGGTGCTCGCGACGGAGCCGGTGGCGTTGGTCGCGGAAAGCATGTAGGAGCCGGCATCGGACGTTTGCAGACTCGCGAACGTCAACGAGGCGGAGGTGGCGCCGGGCACGGGCGTGCCGTGCTTCGACCATTGATAGGAGATGGGCTCACCACCGATGACGGTGGCCGAAATGGCAAACGGCGAGCCCGCGCCGGCCGTGACGGCGGGGTCGGGCTGAAAGGTGATCGTCAATCGGTCCGAGGGAACGCCGCGGGCGATGAAATATCTGGAAGTGCTACCCGACTCAACGCCGCCCGACACGTAGACCAAGCCCTCGGCATCGACGGCGACGGCGGAGAGTTCGGTGGGGGAAAAATCCTTGATCGTCGTGACGCGTCCCTCCGGTGAAATCCGGCGCAGGAGGGTCCGGTCGCAAACGAACAGGCCGCCGCGGCCGTCGGTGGTCACGCGCTTCGGGAAGGTGAATTGCGCCGCCCGCTCGAGGCCGTCCGCGAGGCCAGGACGTTCCGGGAATCCGGCATGCGTGGTGACGACGCACTCGGGGGTGATTTTGCGGATCGCGGCGTTGCCCGTATCGGCGACGTAAAGATTGTCCGTGGCGTCGATGGCGAGGGCGCGCGGCTGCCGGAAGCGGGCGGCCGGTCCCGCTCCGTCGGTGGACCCGGTGATGCCGTGGGCTCCGGCCCAAGTCGTGACGGTTCCCGCGGGTGTTATGCGAAGGATGCTATGACGTCCGGTATCGCTGACGTAAATATTGCCGGCACGATCAAGCGCGATGCCTTCAGGGGAGAAGACCGTGCTGACGTAAGTAGTCGGGGTCGAGGGGATGGGGTAACCGATGATCGTGGTGACGACGCCCGCAGGAGTGATGCGGCGGACGCAGTTGTTTCCCACGTCGGCCACGATGATGTTGCCACTGGCCTCGAGTCCGATGCCAGAGGCGCCCTTGAATCGAGCGTCCCAGCCGGTCGCATCCACGTAACCTGTGCCGATGACAAATCCGGTTTTCCCATAGACCCCGCCAAAAATATCGCCCGCGATACGCGCCAGGGTGCCTTGCGGAGTCAGTTTCCAGACGGCGGTGATGTCGGCGACGTAGAGGTTTCCGTCGGGAGCACTCGTGAGGCCATTGGCCGATCTCGTCGTGATGAGGTCGGAGAAGGTATACGACTGCCCGCGCAGGAGCGACGACGTGACGAGGGTCACAAGGGCGGTGAGGACGAGGAGCGGGTGGCGGAGCTCAGGGCAGATGGAAGGCACGAGAGGGGGTAGTGGCGGAAACGGGAACGGAGGCTCACGGGACTTCGTAGACTTCGACGAGGGCGGTGCCGGTGGTGTTGTTTACGCCGGAGACGACGCAGGTGTAGGCGCCGGGTGGGAGCGTGGCGAGGAGGGCGGCGTCGCGGGCGTTGGGGAGGAGGGCGAAAGCGCCGACGGCCGTGAAGGTGGTGGTGAGCGAGGGGGCGTAGGTGTCGTTTTCGGCGAGCTTGGTTTGCTGGGCATCGAAGAGTTCGAGTTTTGGATCGGCGAGGACAGTCGGAACGCCGAGGGGCGTGAGGCTGGGACCGACGGCGCGGATCAGCAGCGTCCTCGTGCCGGAGCCGGAGAGCGTGAAGCCGGCGATGAGGACGTCGGCGCCGGTGCCGACATGGTTGAGGGCGGAGAGGTTGGTGAGGCGCGGGGCGGTGCTTTTGGATCCGAGGTCGTAGACTTCGACGAGGACCGTGCCGGGGGAGGGGCCGGAGGTTTGCACGGTGTGGGAGCCGGAGATTTCGCGGACGAGCGCGGCGTCGAAGCTCAGGGGGCCAGAGAAAGGGAAGGCGCCGACTTGCGTCATGGCGATGAGGGTATTGGCGAAACCTGACCAGTTGTCGTTGGCTGCGATGGCGGTGGATGTGCGGTCGAAGAGGGTGAGACGAGGATCGGCCATCGCGCCGGTGACGCCGAGGGCGGTGAGGCCGGGGCCGACCGCACGGAGAAGGACGACATGTTCACCTCCCTGCATGGTGAAGCCGACGGTGAGGAGTTGGTTCGACGCAAGGGTGGTGCGGACGGCGAGGTTGGTGAGGCGGGCGGACGGAAGGACGGTGAGGATGGCGGGCTGGCTGAGTTCGGTGCTGCTGATTCTGACCGTGTAGGCGCCGGCGTCGGCGGCGGTGACTGATGTAATCGTGTAGGTGGCGGCGGTGGCGCCGGGAATGGGAATAGCGTCTTTATACCACTGGTAGGCGAGGGGGCTGGAACTCTTGGCCACTACCTGGAAGGCCGCGCCGCCACCGAGGACAGCGCTGGTCGAAACCGGGTGGGTGACGAAGACTGGGGGTTGAAATATGCCAGGGTCGTAGATGTGGAATATGTAAGGCGGCATGGCGGCGCTTCCCAATAGATTGCTGACGACGACGTGGTAGTTTCCGGCGCCATACCCAGCTGCTGGGGCAACGGTGAAGCTCTCGTTGGTCGCGCCTGGAATCGCGATGCCGTTGTGGAACCACTGAAAAGTGAATGGACGCGTCCCGAGCGCGACCGAACGGACCGTCTGAGTGCCAGTGCGCGAGATGGTGTAGGTGTTCGTCCGGGCCGGCGTGATTACGTTGGGATCGAAGGGAGCGGTGGGCACGACGCGGACAAAGATCTGCTGCGGCGCGGAGGTGCCGAGGGGATTCGTGGCCGTAAGGGAATAGAGGCCGGTTTCCTTCGGGACGAAATAGACTTGGCCTGTCTGAAACTCCCTGCGCAAGCCGCTCGGCGAGGTAAGCTGTTCGGTGAAGGGAGAAGAACCGATGAGATCGAACTCAATGGAGACAGACTCGCCGTCGCGCACTTCGCGGTAGAGGGACGCGGGATTGGGACTGACGATGGAAGGGACTGTGAGGGGCAAAGTCCTGGTGAGGACGGTGAGCGTGGCGGCGGCGGAGGTCATGGTGTCGATGCCATTGGTGATGGTGCAGGTGTAGCTGCCGGTCTGCGTGGTTTGGACGGAGCGGAGGAAAAGCGTGGCGGCGGTGGCGCCGGGGACGGGCGTGCCGTTCCTCTGCCACTGATAGGAGAACATCGAGGTGCCGCTGACGGTGACGGAGAAGGCGACATTGCCACCGATGATCTCGGTCACGGGTTTGGGCTGCGTCGCGATCGCGAGCGGAACGGAGGCGGCGAGGGAGTGGAGGATCGTGCCGAAGCGGCCGACGGCGACGACGGACGAGGCGCCGGAGGCGACGCCGAGGAGAATCACGTCGGGGCCGAGGGGAGCGGGGCGATTGGTCCAGACGGAGCCGTCGAATGATGTCGCGATGCCAGTGGTGCCGACGGCGATGAACTGGTTGATGAAAAACGTGGCGCTGTGGGCGGTGAGCGTCGTGGTGGTGGGCTGTTGGGTCCACGCGAGGCCGTCGGGCGAGGTGTAGGTGAGGCCGGCGGTGCCGACGGCGACGAATTGGTTGCGGCCCCAGGCGACGCCTTCGAGTTGGCCGGCGGACGGGAAGCGGTCGGTGGGGGACGAGCCGTCGTAGGTGGTGCGGAGGCCGCTGAGGCCGGTGGTGACGAAGGTCGGGGCACCGTAGGCGAGGCCGCGGAGGTAGCGACCGGGGCCGGAGGCGGCGGGTTTCCAGGTGAGGCCGTCGAGGGAGGACCAGAGGTCGCCGAGGTCAGTGACGGCGACAAAAGTGCCGTTGCCGAAGGCGACGTTGTTAAAACGGACGCCGGTGGTGACGCGGGGCGTCCAGGTAATGCCGTCGGGCGAGGTGACGATGACGGCGAGGTTCTCGGAGAGCGGTTCGGTGCCGCCGACGGCGACCCAGAGGCCGCGGCCGTAGGCGACGCCGAGGAAGCGGCGTGCGGCGAAACCGGTGTAGCGGGGCGTCCAGGTGGCGGCGTTGGGCGAGGTGAGGATCGTGCCCTGTTCGCCGACGGCGACCCAGAGTGCGTTGGCGCCGCCACCGTAGGCGACTCCCCAGAGGTGCGCGGTGGTGCCCGAAGTGCGCGGGATCCATTGCTCTTGGGCGCGGGAGTGCGCGAAGGCGAAGAGAAAGGCGGCCGTGATAACGAGGAGGGCGAGGGGGAGTTTTCTCACGGGGACGGCGGTGATCGGGAGAAAGGCAGAATCGCGTATGCCGCCTTCAAGGGACTTCGTAGACTTCGACGAGGGCGGTGCCGGTGGTGTTGTCCACGCCGGAGACGACGCAGGTGTAGGAGCCGGGAGGGAGGGCGGCGAGGAGGGCGGCGTCTTTGCTCCCGGCGAGAAGCGGGAAGGCGCCGACAGCGGTGAAGCTGGCGGTGAGCGTGGGGGCGTAGGTGTCGTTTTCGGCGAGCTTGATTTGCTGGGCGTCGAAGAGTTCGAGTTTCGGGTCGGCGAGGGCGGTCGCGACGCCGAGCGGGGCGAGGCTGGGACCGATGGCGCGAATGAGGAGCGATTTCGTGCCGACGCCGGCGAGGGTGAAGCCGGCGATGAGCACATCCGAGCCGGTGCCGACGTGGTTGAGTGCGGAGAGGTTGGTGAGGCGCTGCGTAGAGGTGGTGGGGCCGGCGTCGTAGACTTCAACGAGGACAGTGCCGGCGGCGGGGCCAGAGGTTTGCACGGTGTAGGAACCGGAGACCGAGCGAACGAGGGCGGCGTCGAGGCTGAACGCGCCCGGCAGAGGAAAGGCGCCGACTTGGGTCATCGCTGAAGTCACCGAGGTGTTGCCCAGCCAATTGTCGTTTCCGGCGATGTTGGTGGAGGCGCGGTCAAACAGAGAGAAGCGTGGGTCGACCATGGCGCCGGAGACACCGAGAGCGGCGAGCCCGGGACCAACGGCGCGAAGGAGAATCGATTTGGGGCCGCCCTGCATCGTGAAGCCGATGGTGAGGATTTGATTGGTGGCGAGACCGGTGCGAACGGAGAGGTTGGTGAGGCGACTGACGGGCAGGACCGTCAGGATTGCGGGCTCACTGGTGAGCGAACCATTAGGGTCGGAAACGACGACCGTGTAGATGCCAGCGTCAGCCAACGCGACGGAGCGAAGCGGGTAGTTCGAGGCGGTCGCGCCGGGGATGGCGACGCCGTTTTTTTGCCATTGGTAGGTGATCGGGGCCTCGCCGGCGGTGATCACGAAGAGGGTGGTGGCAGTGCCGGTGTTCGCAGTTTGCGAACGGGACTGATTGATGATGACAAGAGGTTCGCTGAACGTGACACGAATTGGGTCACTGGTGGCGGTGCCCAGTGCATTGGTCATCACGAGCGTATAGTTGCCGGTGTCCGTAGGGATCGGTCGTGGGATCGTCAGCCTGATCGAACTCGCGCCCGGGATGGCGACGCCATCCTTCATCCATTGATAGACCATCGGAACTGAGCCGAAGGCGGTGACGGAGAGGTCGAATCGGCGACCGGAGATCGCCGTGGCTGCGGTCACCTGCTTGGTAATTGTCGGGGTGGAAGGGAGAATGCGGACGAAAAGGCTTCGCTCCGACGAGGTGCCGTAGCGATTGCGCACAGACACTCGCGGCGTCCGGTCCGCGTCCGGATTCGGCAACGCCAGAAAGAACTCACGGCCACCACCGTGGAAAGTCTGGGGGGTGACGACCGAGGAGTTCAAATCAGGTGAACCGGTGGCGTTGATGTTGACGGAGAACGGTTCGCCGGCGCGCACTTCACGGTAGAGGGGCTCGATGGAAAGGATGGTGGGTGGGTTGACTCCAGTGAGCGTTTGCCCGTTGAGGCGGGCGACCGAGGGCGCGGCGGTTTTGTTGATCCGGACAAACGGGCCGCCGACGATGGCGCGCCCGTCTTCAAGCGGTAAGACCAACGTAGGGGCCGCGATGAGACCGTTGCGGTCCAAAAAGCCGAGTCCCGGATCGAAGGTTTTGTCCAGGTAGCCATCGGCGTTGGTGCGGGCGAGTTGGCGGCGAATATCGCTTTCAATGGATGCGAACACGCCGCCAAACCAAGCACGGCCGTCCGCTGTGACGGCGGCGCATGTGATGAAAGAGATGCTTGGGGCCGTGAACGAGGAGTGGGTGGAATCGTAGCCACCGTTGGCGGCAAAGCGTTGAACGCTGACGAACGATGCGGAGGCCACGGACATGATGCGGTCGTCTGGCAAAACACGCAGGGCGGGGATGGCAGTCACAAGGCCGAGGTAGATTTGGATAAACGTCGAGTCGAGTGCGCCGTCGGAATCGAGCCGACGAACGAATCCCCAGATCGGGCCGTCACCGTCCATCTGGCCGAGCATGCCCACGACGATTCTGCCGTCTGACTGAACGTCGATGTTTTGCACTGACCCAAAAAGCGGGGCGCTATTGGACTGGCCGGTTTGAAAAAGAGTCGTGCGGAAGGAGGAATCTACGATTCCACCGGACGTGAAAGCCGTGACCGACGTCCCTCCCGCCGCGATGAGCACGCGGCCCTCGCGGGTGACGATAATTTTTTGCACGCTCTCGGCGAGATTGCTCATGGCGGGAAAGTTGGTGTCGAGCGTTCCGTCGGCATTGAGACGGGCGAGGCGGTTGCGAGCAGCGCCGTTGATGGCCGTGAAAGACCCGCCGATGAGGATTTTTCCATCGGGCTGAAGCGTGATGGCCGAGACCGCACCAAGATTAGTAAGGGCGACGGGCTTGAATGCCTGATCGAGCGAGCCGTCGGAGTTGAGGCGGATCAAACCGATCACCGACGAGCCGCCTTCGGAGAGTTGAAACTGTCCGCCGAGGAGGATCTTTCCGTCCGATTGCAGTGCCGCGGCGCCGGGTGCGTTGCTGAGCACGGGGCGGAAATTGAAGGAAAGGTCGACCGGATCGTTGGTTTTGGGTTCGACGTTTACGATGAGTTCAGCGCCGGTGGTTGTCGCGGAACCCGCCGCGTTGTTGACCGTGCAGGCATAGTTTCCCGCATGGGTGGGCTGAACTTCGGCCAAAAAAAGGGTGGCGGCCGTGGCTCCGGCAACGGGAGTGCCATCTTTGCGCCATTGATAATTGAGAGGAAAAGAACCTCGGGTAGTGACGGTGAAGGCTACATTCCCACCTTTCATTTCAGATACAGAAACAGGTTGGACGGCGATTGTGGGGGCGAGCGGGGCGGCGGCGGAGTGGAGAATGGTGCCGGAGCGGCCGACGGCGACGGCGGACGTGGGGCTGGCGGCGATACCGAGGAGAATTACGTCGGGTCCGAGCGGGGCAGGGCGGGTGGTCCAGGCGGCGCCATCGAAGGTCGTGGCGATGCCGGTGGTGCCGACGGCGATGAACTGGTTGTTGAAGAAGGCGGCGCTGTGGGCGGTGAGTGTGGTGGTGGTCGGCCGCTGGGTCCAAGCGAGGCCGTCGGGTGAAGTGTAGGTGAGACCCGCGGTGCCGACGGCGAGGAATAGATTGCGGCCCCAGGCCACGCCTTCGAGTTGTCCGGCGGCGGTAAGGCGGTCGACAGAGTCGGTGCCATCGTAAGTGGAGCGGATGCCGCTGAGGCCGGTGGTGACGAAGATCGGGGCGCCATAGGCGAGGCCGCGGAGGTAGCGACCGGGGCCGGCGGAAGCGGGTTTCCAGGTGAGGCCGTCGAGGGAGGACCACAGGTCGCCGAGGTCGGTGACGGCGAGAAAGAGGCCGTTGCCGAAGGCGACGTTGTTGAAGCGGACGCCGGTGGTGACGCGGGGAGTCCACGTGACGCCGTCGGGGGAGGTGACGATGACGCCGAGCAAGTCTGCGAGCGGTTCGGTGCCGCCGACGGCGACCCAGAGGCCGCGGCCCCATGCGACGCCGAGGAAGCGGCGTGCGGGAAAACCGGAGACGCGGGGCGTCCACGTGGCGGCATTGGGCGAAGTGAGGATCGTGCCTTGCTCGCCGACGGCCACCCAGAGTTCGTTGGCGCCGCCACCGTAGGCGACGCCCCAGAGGTGCGCGGTCGTGCCGGAGGTGCGCGGGAGCCATTGCTCTTGGGCGCGGAGCGGCGCGGTGGCGAAGAGGAAGGCGGCCGTGAGAACGAGGAGGGCGAGGGGACTGGGACGGTTTCTCACGGTGGGTGGCGAGGGATGACGACAAGGGCGGACTGAAGTCCGCCCTACTTTACGGGAGGACGTAGACTTCGATGAGGGCGACGCCGGTGGTGCCTTCGGGGCCGCCGGCTTGGACGGTCCAGGCGCCGGGGAGGAGGGTGACGACCATCGCGGAGTCTTTGCTGCCGTCGGCGAGTTTGAAGGCGTTGACGACGGCGGCGGCGCTGCGGATTTCGTCGGCGTTGCTCTGCAGGCCCCAGGCGCCGGCGGAGGATTGGAGGAGGCCGCGGCCGGTGTAGAGTTCGAGTTGAGGTTCGGCGATCGTGCCGGGGACACCGAAGTCGCCGAGGGTGGGGCCGACGGCGCGGATGAGGACGCGGCGGGCGGCCGAGCCGTTGATGACGAAGCCGGCGATCATTTTGTCGGCACCGGAGCCAACGACGCCACGGGTGGAGACGTTAATGGTGCGGGAGGTTTCGACGGAGAGCGGCTCGAGGTCGTAGGCTTCGATGATGGCGAGGCCGGTGGTGCCGCTCGCCCCGGCGATTTGCGCGGTGTAGGTGCCGGGGTCGAGGGTGAGGAGGAGGGCGGAGTCGGCGCTCGTGGTGGCGAACGGGAAGGCGCCGACGGAAACGGCAGCGGCGGCGATGGCGGTGCCGTTGGCGGGGGTGTTCCAGCCGGTGTTGGTGGCGATGGGTTTGCCGGCGACGTCGAAGACGGTGAGGACGGGGGCGGCGAGGGCGCCGCTGAGGCCGAAGCCCGTGAGGGCGGGGCCGGCGGCGCGGACGAGGACGCGTTTCGACGTGGTGCCGCGGACGATGAAGCCGCTGATCATCACGTTGCCTTCGGCACCGACTTGGCCGCGCGTCGAGATGTTGACGAGGCGGGTGGAGTAGATCGGCTCGGATTGGATGACAGCCTCTTGTTGGCCGACGATGTAGAGCGTATTTTTATGGTAGATACCGGAGAGGAGGTAGCCGGTGACGTTGGATTTGAGCGAGAACCACGGGCCGCGGTCGTTGGCGGCGGTGATCACTTGGCCGTCGTCGCTGGTGGCGAAGAGTGCGCCGGCGCCTTGGACGAGGCCGACGAGGGTGGCGGTGGTGTTGGTGGGATTGGCTTCGGCGGACCACGTGGTGAGTGTGGTGCCGTCTTTGAGAGAGAGCTGATTTTGGCGGGCGGAGATGACTTTGCCGAATTGGCCGACGGTGACGAAGTGCGAGTAGCTATCGACGGCGACGATGTGGTGGAGGTCTCCCGTGTAGCCGGGGATGGGCAGGCGGTTCCACGTGACGGCGTCGGCGGAGTAGAGGAAGACGCCGGCGTCGCCCGTGGCGGCGAAGTGACCGATGTCGGCATTGTAAGTAAGGCCGTGGAGCCAGGTGGTGACGGGCGTGGTGCGGAGCGTCCACGCTCGGCCGTCGACGGACGTGACGACGGTGCCTTTTTCCCCGACGGCGACGTATTTGCCGTCGGCGAAGAGGATGTTGTTGAGGCGTTCTTTGGTGGCGGTGCCGGTGACGGGCGTCCACGAGACGCCGTTGGTGGAGGTGAGAATCACGCCGCCTTCGCCGACGATGACGAACTGGCCGTTGCCGTAGGTGACGGAGACGAGCCAACCGGTGGTGCCGGAGTCGCGGTTGACCCAGGTGCGGCCGTCGTCGGCGGAGGTGAGGATGAGGCCGCGGTCACCGACGGCGACCATGGTGCCGTTGCCGGCGGCGACGCCCCAGAGGAGGTTGAGGAGACTGGCGTTGGTGGAGTCGTTGCGCGAGTGACGCACGGAGAAGGTCGTGAGGAGCGGGGAGGAAACGGCGACGGTGGCGGGTGCGGACGTCACGGATACGCCGGCGGCAGTGACGGTGACGGTGTAACTGGCATCGGAGCCGATGGCGGCGCTGCCGATTGTGAGCGTGGACGTGGTGGCGCCGGGGATGGCGGTGGCGTCGCGCGACCACTGGTAGGTGGCATTGGCGGCGGAGGCGGCGACGGTGAGGGTGGTGGAGCTGCCGGCGGCGATCGTCTGCGCGACGGGCTGCGTGGTGATGGCGAGGATGGCGCTGAGTTGCCAATTCAGGCGGAAGGCGCCGCGCGCGCCGGAGCTGGCGCCGCCGACAGCGAGGTAGTAGGTGGTGCCGGCGGTGGCGGAGAAGCTGACGAGGCTGGTGCGGTTTCCGCCGCGATCGTCGTCCTGCGTGAGGCGCGAGAGGTTCGCGAGCGTGGAGCCGGTGTAGACGGCGAGGATGGTGTCGAGCGAGGAGCCGACGGTGTCGAGCGAGGCGAGGCCGGTGGCGGGCGCGGTCCAACGATACCAGACGGAAGAGGCGGTGCCGGAGAGGTTCCAGTGGATGGGCTCGCCGGTCTCGCCGGTGGCGTTGACGTTGGTGCCGTTGATCGTGCCGGTGAGGCCGGAGACGGAGGCGGCGTCGGAGAAGTTGTCGTTGGCGGGCGGCGTCAGGACGGTGAGAATATTGGGGCGGGAGTCGACCGAGCCATTTTCATTCGAGACGCGTAGGATGTAAGAGCCGGCGTCGGAGACTTGAGCCGAGGCGATCGTGAGCGTTGCCGTGGTGGCGCCGACTACCGCGAGGCCGTCGCGGAGCCATTGATACGTCGCATTTTCGCCGACGAAGGTGGAGGCCGAAATTGTAACTTTAGCGCCGGGTTGCACAATCGCGTCGCCAGAGGTGCTGGCAATGACGGGAAGAGCCGAGAATTGCCACGCAAGGCTGAATGGTCCCGTTGAATAGTTGTTCGTCGAAACGGTGATGCGATAGCTGGTGCCAGCGACCGCATTGAAGTGCAGCCGCAGGTTCGAGCGATCGGGGGCGATGGTCTGCAACCCGCGGACGGAGGTTAGTGCCGCGAACGACTCTCCGGTAAATATTCCGACTACACGCGAGAGGGGCGCATCAATCATCGCGATGCCGGAGACCGTCGGCGTCCATTGATACCAGACTGAATTGAAACCCAAGCGGGTGGCTTCCTGCTCGCCGGGTTCTGCCGTAGCGCCGTCGTCGCGCCCGCTGATAGATCCTGAATTGCCGGTGATGGTTTGGGCGTGGGCGAAGTGGTCGTTGGGAATCGTCCACCAGGTGAGAGTGAAATTACCACGGCTGCTTTCGGAGTAAGAACCGACGGCGAGGGAGTAGGTGGTGCCGGCGACGGCGTCGAAGGTGAGGCGCGAGTTGGTGAGGCGGGCGACGGGGACGAGGTTGGCGAGGGTGGTGCCGGTATAGGCGGCGATGGCAGGGTTGTTGAGTTGGGAAACCGTGAAGACAGCGGTGCCGGTTTGGGGAGCTGTCCAACGATACCAGACGGAGGAAGCGGTCGCAGCGGGAGCAGCGTGGGTGGGCTCGCCGGGCTCGGCGGTGGCGCCGGTGTTGCGGCCGGGTATGACTCCGCCGGGGGACGCGAGGACTTCGGCGTCGACGAAGTTGTTGTTGGCGAGAGCGGGCAGGACGGTGAGGACGGCGTTGGTGCTTACGACGGTGCCGACGGAATTGGTGGCGACGACGAGATAGGTGCCGGCGTCAGAAGACTGGATACCGGTGAACGAGAGCGTGGAGGTGGTGGCACCGGGGATGATCGCGCCGTTTTTCGACCACTGGTAGGAAATGGGAGCGGCGCCGGTGGCGGTCGCGGTGAGCGCGAAGGCGGCCCCGGCGGCGACGGAGGAGGTGCGTGGCTGGACGGTGAAGGCGAGTTGACCGGAAGGGACGCCGAGTCGGATGGAGTAGTAGTCGCCAACGTAGAGGTTGCCCGCCGGGTCGACAGCGACGCCGCGCAGGGCATTGATTTGTCCAGCGGTCCCCAGGGTCGTGACGACGCCGGCGGCGGCGATTTTTCGGACGGTAGCGTTGTTCGAATCGGTGACGAAGAGAGTGCCGGTGCGGTCGACGGTGAGAGCGGTGGGGGAGTAAAACTGGGCGGCGGTGCCGGTGCCGTCAGCCGAGCCTGCGTTGCCGATAGAGCCGGCGAGCGTGGTCGCCACGCCGGTGGGAGAGATTTTGCGGATGGCGTGGTTGTTGGTATCGGCGACGTAGAGGTTGCCGGACGAGTCGGCGGTGATGCCTTGGGGGAGATTGAAGCGGGCGGCGGAGCCAGTGCCATCGGCGGTGCCGGGGATGGTCGAGCCGGCGAACGTGGTGACGACGCCGGCGGGGGTGATCTTGCGGATGGAGTGATTGTTGGTGTCGGCGACGTAGAGGTTGCCGGTGGAGTCGAGCGCGACGCCGGAGGGATAGTTGAAGCGAGCGGCGGAGCCGGTTTCGTCCGCATAACCAGGGGTGACGGAGCCGGCGAAAGTCGTGACGACGCCAGCGGTGTTGATTTTGCGGATGGCGTGGTTGTTGGTGTCGGCGACGTAAAGGTTGCCGGTGGAATCGACGGCGAGGCCGCGAGGGTAGTTGAAGCGGGCTGAGGTGCCGGTGGCGTTGGCGGCGCCGGAGGAGTAGCTGCTGCCGGCGAGCGTGGTGACGGTGCCGGTGGGCGACAGTTTGGAAACGGTGTGGTAGTAGTAACTCGTGTAATAAATGTTTCCGGCGCTGTCGGCTGCGACGCCGCCCGGCGCATAGGTGCTCGCGGCTGGAGTGAAGGTGTAGGACTGGGCGCGGGCCGTGGCCGTGAGCGCGACGAGGGTGAGCGTGACCAAGGCCAGCAGGGTTTTCATAGCGAAGCAGAACGTGACGGGAAGCGGGGCGGGAGACGAGCGGGGAGATCAGAGGCCGGTGACGTCGTAGACTTCGACGAGGGCGGTGCCGGCGGTGTTGGCGACGCCGGAGACTTGGACGGTGTAGTTGGCGCCTGGATACGTCGTGAAGAGGAGCGCGGCGTCGCGGCTGTTGGCAGGCAGGGCGAAGGCGCCGGCGCGGGCGGTGTAGTCGCGAATGTCGGCGGCGGTGAAGGTGTTGTTGCCGGTGGCGAGTTGGGCGGACCAGTTGTCGTTGGTGGCGACGGGGGTGGGGTTGTTGGTGCGGGTGACGGTGATCTGCGGATCGATCAGGGTGCCGGTGACACCGAAGGCATCGAGGGCGGGGCCGACGGCGCGCACGAGGAGGAGGCGGGCGGAATTGCCGCCGGTGGCGATGCCGGGGATCATGATGTTGGCGTCGGTGCTGACGACGCCGCGGCTGGAGATGTTGACGAGGCGGGACTGCATGGTGGCGAAGTCGTCGAGGTCGTAGCTCTCGAGGAGCGCGAGGCCGAGGGCGCCGCCGCCGGAAACTTGGGCGGTGTAGCTGCCGGGTTGGAGCGAGACGAGGAGGGCGGAGTCGTCGCTGGTTTCCGCGAAGGCGAAGGCACCGACTTGGCGGGCGGCGGTGCGGATCTCGGCGGCGTTGGGGGCGGTGAGCCAGCCGGTATTCGAAACGATGGGACGGCCGGCGCCGTCGAAGAGGGAGAGAACGGGGCGGGCGATCCAGCCGGTGAGGCCGAAGGCGCCGAGGGCGGGGCCGGCGGCGCGGAGGAGGATGCGTTTCGGTGCGGTGCCGCGGACGACGAGGCCGCTGATGAGGACGTTACCGCCGGTGCCGACTTGGCCGCGCGTGGAGAGATTGGCGAGGCGGCCGTCGAAGACGCCTTCGGATTGGAGGATCACGTCGTGGAGGCCGAGGATGAAGAAGGAATCGCGCGCGAAGCCGACGGCGTTCAGGATGGTGGTGGTGCCGCTGGCGCGGCGCGTCCAGGCGGAGAAAACCGAGGGCGTGGAGAAAATTTCACCGGTGTCGGAGACGGCGACGATGCTGCCACCGCCGCTGGCGATGGCGCGGAGATTGGCGGTGGTGGGCGGAGTGTTAAAGTGAGACGAGGACCAGAAGGTCACGCCGAGGCCCGCATAGGAATAGAGGTAGGTGCCGGCTTCGCCGACGACGGCGAAGTAGTTGTTCACGTAGGTGACGACCTCGAGATTTTTGGTGGTGTTTGACGTGCGCGGGGTCCACGTGAGGCCGTCGGTGGAGACGAGAATGGTGCCGGCTTGGCCGACGGTGCAGAGGTATTGTCCGCTGGAGGCGAGACCGTGGAGCCAGCGCGTGGTGCCGGAGGGCGTGGAGGTCCAGGTGTTGGCGTCGGTGGAGGTGAGGATGATGCCGCTCTCGCCGACGGCGATCCACTTGCCGAAGGCGTAGATGATGCCGTTGAGGCGGAAGACGGTGCCGAGGTTGCTGGCGTAGGTCCACGAGACGCCGCCGTCGGCGGAGCGGAGGATGCGGCCGTTGTCACCGACGGCGACGAAGAGGCCGTTGCCGTAAGCGACGGCGACGATCCATTCGTTGGTGCCGGAGGATCGGGGCGTCCAGGTGATGCCGTCGGTGGAACTGAGGATGCGGCCGGGCTGGCCGACGGCGACCATGGAGCCGCCGCCGCTGGCGAAGCTCCAGAGGAGTTGGTGAGAGTTGGGCGTGAGGTTGCGCTGCGTGAAGGTGGATTGGGCGCGCGCGCGCGTGGGCACGAAGGCGAGGGTGAGCGCAAGGGTCGCGGCGAGGAGGAGCGCGGGGAGGAACGGGCGGAGGCAGGCGGAGGGGCGGAGCGGGGAGCGCATGGGAGGGAGAATGACGGATGACGGATGACGGATGACGGAGGCGGGGCGAGGGGCCGGGGCGGGGGGCAATGACTAATGACCAATGCCTAATGACTAATGTCGGGCGAAGCGGGGAGGGCGCGGAGTTTGGCGGTGATGAAGCGTTGCACGTCGCCGAGGGTGCGGAGGTGGCGGAGTTCGTCGTTGTTGATGGTCACGGGGAGCACGTCCTCGGTGAGGATCACGATTTCCATGAGCGTGAGGGAATCGAGGCCGAGGTCTTCGATGAGGCGGAGTTCGGCGGGCGCGGGGTCGGCGGAGAGAAGTTTTTCGCGGAGCTCGCGCTCTACGAAGCGCTCGATGACGCCGGTGACGATCGCGGGGAGGTGCGCGTAGTCGCCGGTGGCGCGGAAGGCGCGGACGGCGGCGAACGTGGCGGGCGAGCAGCGTTTCAGGGTCTCGCGCAGATGGGCTTCGTCGGTGCGCAGGGGCGGGCGCGCGGGCGCGGTGGGCGCGGGGAGGCTGGGTGCGGTCGGCGCGAAGGGGCCGGCGGGTGCGAGCGGAGCGGCGGCGGACGCGAGTGAGAAGGGGGAAAGCGTGGCGGCGGTGCCGGCGGGGGTGGAGGCGGCGCAGGGGGCGAGGAGCGGGGTAGCGGGAGTGTTCACGGCGGGTGCGGTTGCCTTTGATGACAACCGGGCGCGGGGAACCCGCTAGCGGGGCGAGGCGATTTTTTGGCGCGCGCGGCTCGGGGGGCGCGGGGCGCTGCGGCGCGGATGTTGTGCGGCGCGGTGCGAGTGCGGGCGGGCTGGGCTGCACTCGGAGCGGAGAATGGGGAGCTACCCGTCGGGGGCTTCGCGTCCGCGGCGGCGGGGACGGGTGCTTGCTCGAACGAGCGGGGCTTCGCGGAGCAGTTTTCGGGAAGAGGGACGCGTCGGAGAGACTGTTATTCTAAATCCCGTTCGTGATGGGACGAACTGCGTAGGAGCCTGCTTGCAGGCGATTTCATGGCGCGCGAAAGGGCAACGTCCTGAATCGCCTGCAAGCAGGCTCCTACCTCCAGGCTGATGCAGCTCAGCTTGGGAGCGCGTTGGAATCAGTGGGCTTTTTGCTTCGAGGCTTTGAGGACGCCGATGCAGTGGAGGTTGCGGTAGCGCTCGGCGAAATCGAGGCCGTAGCCGACGACAAATTTGTCGGGGATGCCGAAGCCGACGAAATCGGCTTCGAAGGGGACTTGGCGGCGGCCTTTTTTGTCGAGGAGCACGCAGACGCGGAGGCTGGCGGGACGCATGCCGCGGATCATGCTGGCGATGAGCGAGAGGGTTTTGCCGGTGTCGAGAATATCGTCGACGATGAGGACGTGGCGATCGGTGACGTCGAGGGTGAGGCCGTGGACGAGTTTGGGTGTGCCGTGGGACTCGGTGGCGCTGCCGTAGCTGGTGGTGCGGATACAGTCGAGGCGGACGGTGTTGTCGATTTCGCGGAGGAGATCGGCGGTGAAGATGAGGGCGCCGTTCATGATCGAGACGACGGTGATTTCGTCGTCACCGTAGACTTTTTTCAGTTCGCGGCCGAGGGATCGCACGCGGGCGTGGATCTGGGCGTTGGTGACGAGGACGCTGTCGAGGTCGGGATGGATGGCGGGGGCTTTTTTCGCGGGCATGGGCGGAGGAGTGGAGAGCTGAGAGAGGAGGGATGGGAAGGGAGAGTTGAGAGATGAGAACGGGCGGGGCGAGGCTAAGTTGTGGCAGGCGCGTGGCGGGGGTTAATTCTTTTGACAGGGGTGGAGGGCGAACCTTGCTTCGGCCGCGGTTCACGCGGGCATGATTTCCATTCGCATTCAGCAACTCACGAAGCGTTTCGGCACGGTGACGGCACTGCGTGAACTCGACCTGACGATCGAACCGGGCGAGCTGTTTTTCCTGCTGGGACCGAGCGGTTGCGGGAAGACCACGTTGCTGCGAAGTCTCGCGGGATTTTATGTGCCGGAAGAGGGGAAGATTTTGTTTGGCGAGGAGGACGTGACGCGGCTGGAGCCGCACAAACGGAATACGGGAATGATGTTCCAGAGCTACGCGCTGTGGCCGCATATGACGGTGGCGGAGAATGTGGCGTTCGGGCTGGAGGAGCGGAAGGTGGCGCGTGACGAGATCAAACGGCGCGTGGGCGAGGCACTGGAATCGGTCCATATGGGTCCGTATGCGGAGCGGAAGCCGAACCAACTTTCGGGCGGGCAACAGCAACGCGTGGCGCTCGCGCGGGCGCTGGTGATCCGGCCGCGGTGTTTGCTGCTGGACGAGCCGCTTTCGAATCTCGATGCGAAGTTGCGCCTGGAAATGCGCGCGGAGATCCGGCGCGTGTGCAAGGAGTTCAAATTGACGACGGTGTATGTGACGCACGACCAGAAGGAGGCGCTCTCGATCTCGGACCGGATGGCGATCCTTGATGGCGGCTGTATCCGGCAAGTGGGTGCGCCGCGGGAAGTCTACCGTCGGCCGACGTGCAAGCTCGTGGCCAATTTTATCGGCGAGACGGATTTCATCGAAGGCACGGTCGTGAGCGCGGGGGGCGGCGGCGCGGTAGTGGAGACGGCGGTGGGGCGGTTCGAGGGAGTGCTCGGCAATCCGCAGGCGAAGGTGGCGGCGGGCGCGGCGGTGACGCTCTCGGTGCGGCCGGAGTGTTGGACGTTGAGCCGCGAGGCGCCGGCGCGGAATGCGGTGCGGGGACGGATCGGCGAGTGTATTTACCTCGGGGAGACGGCGCAGTATGAACTGCTCGCGGGCGGACTGGCGCTGAAGATTTACGAGCTGAATCCACGTTTCGTGGACCAGGCGGCGCGGGGCGAAGTGTTTGCGAGCGCGGCGGTGGAGGATGTGGTCGTGTTGACGGAGTGAGGGACTTCAGGGCAAACGGTCCAAACCCAAGGCAGGATTAACCACTGATGAACACTAATGGGCGCTAATCTCAGAGCCGAGAGGGGTGGGAACGGAACCGAGGGGTGGTGGGGTAACCAGAATTCAACGGAGCGTGCGCGATGCTGAAGCAGGTGTGCATCGTTCTGGCGCTGGTGGCGACGGTGGCGCTGCCGTTTGCGTTGCGGCCGGCGCAGCGGGCGTTGGCGAAAGCAGACGATACGGTGGTGATCATCACGCCGCACAACGAGGCGACGCGGTTCGAGTTTGGGCGCGGGTTTCAGTCGTGGTATCGCGAGCGGACGGGGCGGACGGTGACGGTGGACTGGCGGGTGGTGGGCGGCACGAGCGAGATCGCGCGCGTCGTGGAGGGGGCCTACCACGCGGCGTTTGAGCGGCAGTGGACGGCGAAGGCGGGGCGGAAATGGAGCGCGGACATTCAGGCGGGTTATGTGAACGGGAAACTCGCGGCGGAGGCGCCGGAGACGGTGCGGGCGGCGCGGACGGAATTTCTGGCGTCGGACGTGAGCTGCGGAATCGATCTGTTTTTCGGTGGCGGCACCTACGATTTCGAGCGGCAGGCGCAGGCGGGGAGACTCGTGCCTTCGCGCGTGCGGCAGACGCATCCGGAGTGGTTTACCGACGCAGTGATTCCGCGGATGTGGGCGGGCGAACGCTATTGGGACGACGCGGGTTGCTGGGTAGGCAACGTGATCAGCAGCTACGGGATTCTCTACAACGCCGATGCGCTGCGACGGCTGGCCCTCGCGCCGCCGACGAGTTGGGCTGAACTCGGCGGCGCGGGTTATTGGGGGACGCTGGCGCTGTGCGATCCGACGAAGAGCAGTTCGATGGCGAAGGCGTTCGAGAATATCGTGCAGCAGGAAATCTGGCGCGGGTTGCCAGCGGGGTCGGGCGAGGGAGGTGGCGGCGCGACGGAGCGGCGGGCGGTGGGGGACGGGTGGTCGCGGGGGTTGCAGACGCTGCAGCGGATTTCGGCGAATGCGCGCTACTTCACGGATTCGTCGCAAAAGCCGCCGATCGATGTGGCGCAGGGGGATTGTGCGGCGGGGATCTGTATCGACTTTTACGGACGCGCGCAGGCGGAGGCGGTGGCGACGCGGGGGGCGGCGCGGCTGGGGTTTGTGACGCCGCGCGGCGGCACGGTGAACTCGGTCGATCCGATCGGGCTGTTGCGGGGGGCGCCGCACCGCGAGGCGGCGGAGTGGTTTATCGAATACACGCTTACCTCCGAGGCGCAGAAGCTCTGGAATTTTAAAGTGGGCACGGAAGGCGGGCCGGAGCGGTTTGCGCTGCGGCGGATGCCGGTGCGGCGGGATTTTTATGCGCAGGCGGAGTGGACATCGTTGCGCAGCGATCCGGACGGGGCGCCGTTCGACGATCCGCATCCGCTCGTATATCGGCCGGAGTGGACGGGGCATCTGGTCCGGGAGTTGGCGTTTGTCGTGCGCGTGATATGCCTCGACAGCCACGAGGAACTGAAGGCGGCGATGCGGGCAATCAACGAGGCGGCGACGCGGGAGCCGGCGCGGGCGGAGGCGGCTTTGGCGAGGCTGCGGGAGGTGAAGGCGGTCGACTACGAGCAGGTGAACGGACGCATTCGGCAGACGTTGAATGCGAAGAACAAGGTGGACGAAGTGCGGCTCGCGACGGAGTTGGGCGAAGCGTTTCGCCGGCAGTATCGCGAGGCGGAGGCGATGGCGCGGGGGGAGTTGGCGCGGTGAGGTGGCAGAGGCCAAATGACGAATGACGAATAACGAATGACGAATGACGAGTTTCCCTCGGATGGAGTTTAGACTCTAGAGAAGGGGTCGGACGGGACGGAGGAGGGGCCACAAAAAACGCAAACAACCTGGGAGCGATGGGAAGTGTGCGTTGCGCCCATAGGCGCGCAGACGTGAGAGCGGGAAGCTCGGATAATCCGAGAACCAACCGAGGTTGGTATGCGGTTGAGGGCGAATTGAAATTACGAGCCGGGCGGGGGCGTGTAGACTTCGACGAGGGCGGTGCCGGTGGTGCCGTCGGCCGAGGAGACGGTGAGGGTGTAGGCGCCGGGGGCGAGGGTGAGGGCCAGTTCGGCGTCTTTGCTCCCGGCCGGGAGAGGGAAGGCGCCGAGGGCGGCGCGGAAGGCGGACTGGGTGGAGGCGTCGGGGGCGTCGTTCCAGTTGTCGTTTTGGGCGAGCGGGCGGCCGGAGGAGTCGAAGACGGCGAGGGCCGGGTCGCGGAGTAGCGTGGATGGGGCGAGGCCGGCGGCGGCGAGGGTGGGGCCGATGGCGCGGAGGAGCACGCGCTTGGGACCGCCGGTGACGACGAAGCCGGCGGTGAGCGGTTCGGTGGCGGTGAAGGTGCCACGCGTGGAGAGATTGGTGAGGCGTGGATTGGTCTGCGTGGTGGCGAGTTCGTAGACCTCAACGAGGGCGGTGCCGGCGGCAGTGGTGCCGGACGGCGTGACTTGCGCGGTGTAGTTGCCGGGCGGGAGCACCAGGACGAGGGCGGAGTCGCGACTACGGGCGGCGAGCGGAAAGGCGCCGGACTCGCGCGCGGCCAGGGCGGCGTCGCGGGTGTTGGTGTAGTTCGCGAGGAGAGCGGTGGCGCCGGCGGAGGTGAGTGCGAGATATTGGGGCGTGCTCTGCCAATCGTCGCTTTGCCAGGCGCGGGTGCGGTTGGCGTTGAAGACGCGGAGGGAGGGATTCGCGAGGGCGCCGGTGACGCCGAAATTTTGGAGGGCGGGGCCGACGGCGCGGATGAGAACCATCTTTGGGCCACCGGGGCTGACGACGAAGCCGGCGATCAAGGGATCGTCGGCGGAGGCGAGGCCGCGCGAGGAGACGTTGATGAGTTTTTCGCGCGAGTGGGTGGGGGCGGTGGCGATGATCTGGAAAGTGGTCGTGCGGCGGAGGCCGGATTCCAAGAACACGGAATTGGACGGATTGGGCCAGACGAGGGGAACCCAATCGTCGTCGAACTCGAGACGGACCTGATAGGTTTTTCCAGGCGTGAGGGTCCACGGCGGCAAGGACAGGGAAGTTGGGCGGCGGTCGGGGGAACTAATCCCTTCGATGGAGAAACAAAGATCGGCACCCTCGATGGTATAGGTGGCGAGGCCGCCAGCGGGCGGACCGTTGGCGACGAGCGTGGAGGTCGAGGCCGGGTCGAGGAGGAGTTGGCCGGCGGACCATGTGCCGGTGGAGGATGTCGTGCGGGGCGGAGGCGGGAGCGGCGCGCGATCGGGTGCTCCAATGGGGAGCAGGTTGAGTTGTGGATACGGAGTGCCGTCGAGACGGAAGGTGTAGGAGCCACCGGGGCAAGCCGTGGTGAGCGAGGCGGCCGACGAGGCGGCGTAGGTCCAGAAAAGATCGGCGGTGCTTGGGTCGAAGAGCAGCGGACGTGTCGTGGTGCCATCGGGGAAAACGAGGTGAGGTGGACCGGAAGGAGTCGCGGCAGCGAGGGCCGTGCCGTGAACGCGGGCTTCCAGGCGGAAGGCGTTGGCGGGGGGCAGCGTGACGTTGGTGGCGTCGGTTTGGAGGTAGTCGATCACGGTGCGCAGGCTGAGGGTATCGACGGACCGGATATTCGTGAGTTGATAGACTTCGGTGCCCGCGAGGAGGAAGGCGCCGGTGCCGAAGTCGTCGAAGTTGGGCGCGCTGTCGTAGGTGACGGGCTGGCTGTCGGAGGGTTGTTTGCCGGTGCCTTGGACGTAGCCGAGCGTGCCGTCGGGGCGCACGGCGAGATTGGCAAGGGCGCGCCAAGATTTGGTGACGACGGGAAGGTAGAGGTGGCGGGGCAGGTGGCCGTGACGGATGCCCCAGGCCAAACCGTAGGCGAAGAAGGCGGTGCCGGTGAGTTCGCGGCCGCCGTAGTTGTCGGGGTCGAGGAGACTCACGTTCCAAAAACCGTCAGCGCGCTGGAGCGGGACGAGGGCGGCGGCCATGTCTTGAAAGGTGCGGAGGTATTCGGCGCGCAGCGGGTGGTTGGCGGGGAGGACATCGAGGACGCGCACGAGGGCGGCGAGGACCCAGCCGTTGCCGCGCGCCCAGTAGCAATGGGCGCCGTTGGGCTCGGTGTAGGGCGGGTCGAAATCGGCGTCGCGCCACCAGAGGTGCTCGGTGGGGTTGTAGAGGCCGGTGCCGCCTTGGACGGAGCGCGTGTGTGAATAGAGCTCGTGCATGGCGGTGAAGTAGCGCGGATCGCCGGTGATCACGCCGAGACGGGCGAAGAGGGGCATGGCCATCTGGAGGGCGTCGATCCACCACCAGTCGTCGCGTTTGGTGCTGTTCACCATGTTGTCGATGGCCGTCTTGATTTTGGCGATACGCTCGGGACGCGGATCAAGGGCGTAGAGATCGAGGTAGGTCTGGCCGCAGCCTTGGTCGTCGGCGTTGCGGTTTGAGGTGGAGCCATAGGCGAGATTCCAGTCGTGACTTTCGGCCCAACGCACGGCGTAGGCGGAGTAACGCGGCTCGGGTGCGATGCGGTGCAGCGCCATCAGGCCCTCGAAGTAGGTGGCGCGCGTCCAAATATTGCTGGGACGGGCGCGGTCGGTGACGATGTCGGGAGCGGGGTCGGGCCAGTTGAGGAGGAACCGGTCGTTGACGGTGCGGAGCTTGGCGAGCACTTGGTCCGCGGGCGGGAGGGACGGCGCGGCGGCGACGGCGGTGGCGGCCGAAGCGAGCAGGGCGACGGCGAGGAGGAGGCAGCGGCGGCGGGCAGAGTGGTGATGCATGGCGATGAGCAGCGATGAGCGCACGGGGCTGATCGCGGCGCTTGTCGCCAGTCTACGCCCGGGGCGGGGGCGTGCGCCGCAGTTTTTGCCGATCTATGGGCGGCGATTGGCCGGGGCGACGGACGCGCTAATTTTTCCAGGTCGTGACGGTGTCGACGAGGGTCTGGAAATTTTCGATCGAGGCGCGCGGAGTGATGCCGTGGCCGAGGTTGAAGATGTGGCCCGTGGTGCCGCGCATGGACTCGAGGAGGCGCGTGGTTTCGCGGCGGACGATGGCGGGCGTGGTGTTCAGGAGGACGGGGTCGAGGTTGCCCTGGACGGCGAGGTTGGCGGGGAGCGTGCGGCGGACGATGGCGAGATCGCAGGTCCAATCGACGCTGAGGGCGCGGGCGCCGCTGAAGGCTTGATCGGTGAGGTGGGGCGCAGTGCCTTTCGCGTAGAGGATCACCGGAAAATCGGGCGGGAGGGCGGCGATGATCTGACGTATCCACTTTAAGGACGCGGCCTCGTAGTCGGAGCCGGCGATGATGCCGCCCCAACTGTCGAAGATTTGGATAGCGTCGGCGCCGGCGGCGATTTGCGCGCGGAAGTAGGCGATGAGGGCGGCGGTGATTTTCTCGAGGAGCGCGTCGAAGGTCGCGCGGTCGGTGTGGAAGAGGAGTTTGATGAGTTCGAATTCATCGGAGCTGCCGCCTTCGACCATGTAGGTGGCGAGCGTCCACGGGGAGCCGCCGAAACCGAGGAGCATTTTCTGGCCGGCGAGTTCGCGGCGGAGGAGCGAGAGGGTGTCGGTGACGTAGGCGAGCTTCTCGGGGATGGCTTCGGCGGGCGCGAGGGCGTCGATTTGCGCGCGGGTTTCGAGGCGGTAGTCCATGGCGATGCCGCCGGTGTCGCGGAACGCATAGCCCTGGCCGAGGGCCTCGGGAATCACGAGAATGTCGGAGAAAAGAATCGCGGCATCGAGGCCGGGGAAGCGACGGAGGGGCTGGAGCGTGACCTCGGCGGCGAGGGCGGGCGTGCGCACCATTTCGAGGAAGGAGGACTTGGCTTTGAGCGCGCGGTATTCGGGCAGGTAGCGGCCGGCTTGGCGCATGACCCAGAGCGGGGGGCGTTCGAGGGGAGTGCAGGCGAGGGCGGCGAGGAAACGTTCGCGGGAGGTCATGAAGGTATCGCAAGCATCGAACAGGGAAGGCCTGACGTCCAACCTCCAATTCAAGGGATACTCGAATGGGCCGCTTTGCGCCGTTGCAGAAACTCGATCGAGGTTGCGGCGACCAACCCGAGCAGCGCAATCGGGACGATTGTCCTGAGATTGTGTTCGAAGCCGATGATCAGGGCGACCGCGAAGGCCGTGGCAAGCAACGCGGGGACTTTCCAGTCCCGTTCAGTTGCAGCCTGACAGAATGTTTTCATCATTTCCATCACGCGCCGACGGAAGAGGACCACCGCCAAGGCCATCAGCCCCGGCACGAGAAAATCGAAGATACCCGTCGTGGGGACGTTCATCCCCATGTGGATGATCATGGCAGGGACCAACGATCGTGAGCGCCAGAAAACGTAGCCCGCGCCCAGCGCGATTGGAAGCAAAGCGAGGATGGTGCCGATGCTCAGGGCGCTCAAGCGATGATACTGATCGTGCGCCAGCGTCGTGAACAGCGCGACGATCACGATGGCGCCGATGCCACCGAAGGACTCCTCCAGTCGCGTCTGACAATAGCCGCGGAAAAACAACTCCTCCAGCAAGGGCAAAATTCCGAAACTCACGACGCCGAAGAACACCCAGAAGGAAAAAGTCCAAGTGGTGCCGGCCAACACTTGGCGCACGGGCTTCGCGAGCCACAGCACTTGATTGGGCAACGTGACGGCGGCAAAGCAGAGGGCGCCGAGCGCGAGGAGTGCCCCGAGGGATTGGCCTGCGCGGGTGACACCGTAGTGCGCGAGCGGCAACCGGCGCCGCCACCAGCCGAGAGCAAACGCGGGCAGGAGCAGGCAGACATACTGCAGGGCGATGGGCTGCAGCGCGGCGCCACCGAGGGCGATGAAATCCGGAGGTGGCGAGGTAAACGCGGAATTGACGAGCGCTCCCAGTGGTTTGATGCCGAGGGAAGTTTCGAGCTGCTTCGCAGCGAAATTTCCGCCGATCATCACGCCCAGCACTTCAAGAAGAGCGGTCAGTCGTGAGAGCGAGGAAGGGGATTGATTGGGAGGTGGGGCAAGACTCACGGCGTGGCGGAGCGAGGGTTAGGGTTCATTGACCCAATCGCGGGGTTTCAGGAAGACGTCGTGAAGGCGGGCTTCGGGGGTGCCGGGGGCGGGTTGGCGATCGTAGTCCCAGCGAACGAGCGGAGGGAGGGACATGAGAATCGATTCGGTGCGTCCGCCGCTTTGGAGGCCGAAGTGCGTGCCGCGGTCCCAGACGAGGTTGAACTCGACGTAGCGGCCGCGGCGGTAGAGTTGCCATTGGCGCTCGGGGTCGGTGGTGGTCGTGGTTTTGCGGCGCGTGACGATGGGGAGATAGGCGGGGATGAACGCGTCGCCGACGGCGCGCATGAGGCCGAAGGAGTGGTCGAAGCCGAGCTCGTTGAAGTCGTCGAAAAAGAGTCCGCCGATGCCGCGGGGCTCGGCGCGGTGTTTCAGGTAGAAATAATCGTCGCAGGTCTTTTTGAAGCGCGGATAGAGCGCCTCGCCGAAAGGAGCGACGGCGGCGCGGGCGGTGCGGTGCCAGTGCGCACAGTCGGCTTCGTAGCCGTAGTAGGGCGTGAGGTCGAAGCCGCCGCCGAACCACCAGACGGGCGCGGCAGCCGCGCCGGAATGATCAATGCCCAATGCCGAATGACCCATGTCGGCAGTGGCGGAGGTCGGAGGACTGAGGACAGAGGACGACGGAGAGGGGGTGGTCGTGAAGAAGCGGACGTTGGCGTGGCTCGTGGGGACGTGGGGATTGCGCGGGTGGATGACGAGGGAGACGCCGAGGGCTTCCCAGCTTTGGCCGACGAGTTCGGGGCGGTGCGCGGTGGCGGAGGGCGGGAGCTTGGTGCCGCGGACATGGGAGAAGGCGACGCCGGCTTTTTCGAAGATGGGGCCGTCGCCGAGGATGCGTGTGCGACCGCCGCCGCCCTCGGGGCGCGTCCACTCGTCGGTGCGAAAGGTGGCGGTGCCGTCTTCGGCGGCGAGTGCGGTGCAGATGCGGTCTTGCAGGTCGAGGAGGTAGGTGCGGACGGCGGGGATGGCGGGAGTGTCGGGGCGGTCGGACATGGTTCGCGGAGAAAGAGAGCGAGAACGAGAACGAGGAACGAGAACGATTTTGGGGCGGGTTGGGCGGGCGAGGGACCGCGTCGTAACCGACGCGGCTACGAGGCGGGGGGATGGGATTGCGGTGGAATCGACGTGGCGCCCGAGAGGAGGCGGGGCAGGGGACTTGACGACTTTGCTAGGTTTCACGTTCGACAGCGCGGGATGTCCCGTGCTGCCTCGACCCTCCACCGATGCAATCGACCGTTCTTACGACCCTCGCCATTACCGGGTTTACCGTGGCGTTTTTCCATGCCGCGATCCCGACGCATTGGCTGCCGTTCGTTTTGGTCGCGCGGGCGCGGGAGTGGAGTCGGGCGAAAACGTTGGCGGTGACGGTGTTTGCCGGGCTCGGGCACGTGGCGCTGACGACGGTGCTCGGGCTGGGGCTCGCGTGGTTTGGACTGCAACTCGACGAACACATCGGCGAGGCGTTTCCGAAAATTGCCGGGATCGTGCTGCTGGCGGTGGGGCTTTATTATTTTTGGCGGCAATGGCGCGGGGCGGGCATCTGCCACCACCCGGTGCCGGGCGGGCACCATCGGCCGGATGCGCATTGCGGGCACGAGGAAGAAGGGCACAGCCATTGGGACGGTGAGCTGAAGGACAGCGAGCTCGTGTCACGGAAACGGGGAGACTGGGCGGCGATCAGCGGACTTTTCCTGATGCTCACGCTCTCGCCGTGCGAAGCGTTTCTACCGATCTATCTCTCGGGCGTGCAATTCGGGTGGCACGGATTTTTCGTGCTCAGCGCGATTCTGGCGGCGGCGACGTTTGCGGGAATGCTGTTGTTCACCTGGCTGGCGCTCATCGGGCTGGAGAAAATTCAGGTGAAACGGCTGGAGCGTTACGAGGCCGGGCTGCTGGGCGCGCTGTTCGCGGCGGTGGGCGTGCTCATCATGGTGTTGGAGCACTGAGGCGGAGAAATTCCGTTGAGAGCCGAGCGATGAGCGCCGAGGCGAGTGGCGTTCAAAATCCTGAATCGCCTGCGAGCAGGCTCCTCCCTCCGGGCACCGGAGGGGCGGCTCGGGGCTATTTTTTAGCCGGAGGGATCGAGAACTTGATCATCGGAGCGGCGGACTCGGGAGCGGCGGAGGCGGGTTTCGCGGGCTTGGCGGCTTCGGGTTTGGTGGCGACGATGACGGGCGTGGCTTCGGCGGATTTCACGGTGACGAACGGGGCGCCTCCGGGCGGGAGGGCGGCGAAACCGCGTTGGATGAGTTCAACGGCTTTGAGGTCGCGGGCCTTGCCTTTGTCGATTTGGCCGCCCGGGCCGAAGGCGCCCATGATCACGGCGATGACGCGGCGACCGTTGCGCTCGGCGGTGACGCTGAGGCAGTAGCCGGCTCCGGCGGTGTAGCCGGTCTTAAGGCCGTCGACGCCGGCGACTTTGCCGAGGAGATTGTTGTGGTTGCGCATCACTTGGGGCTGGGCGCGGACGCCGGTGCCGAAGGGGCGCTGGTTTACGGACGTGTATTTGAGCACGTCGGTTTTGGTGAGAAGATGACGACTGAGGAGTGCGAAATCACGCGGGGTGGTGAGATCGCCGTCCTCGAGTTGGCGCGAGGAGGGCGGGAGACCGTGGGGCGTGCGGAAGGTAGTTTGCGTCATGCCGAGCTCGCGGGCTTTGGCATTCATGAGGTCGACGAACGCGGGGACGGAACCGGCGGCGGCGCGGGCGAGGGCGTGGGAGGCGTCGTTGGCGGATTGGATCATCATCGCGTAGATGAGCTCTTCGACCGGGAACGTCTCGCGGGGATCGAGGAAAACTTGGGTGCCGCCGATCTTGGAGTCTTCGGCGGTTATTTTTACGGGAGTGTCGAGGCGAAGGGCGCCTTGGGAAATTTTTTCGCGCAGGACGGCGAAGGTCATGAGTTTCGTCATGCTCGCGGGGGGCGTGACGACGGTGGAACGGTCTTCGTAGAGGACGGCGCCGGTGGTGGCGTCGGTGACGATGGCGCCCTTGTAAATGCCGGTGTCGGCGGCGGGCCGCGTGGGCTTGGCGCGTTCGGCGGCGAAGGCGAGCGGCGCGACGGCGGCGAGGAGGCACACGAGCAGGAGACGGCGCGAAAAAATCATGGGCGGAGCGGAGGAAGATTTTTCCGCAGGCGCGAGCAGAATCACGGGACAAATGGCGGTAGCGGCGGAAGCGAGCCGCGACGAAATTATTTCAGCGCTTGCGCGCCGATTTTTTTCCTACAACGTCGCGGCTTCTTGAGACTTGGCGCGGTAGCCAAGTGGTAAGGCCGAGCTCTGCAAAATCGAAACACGGTTTTTGCGTTGTTTTGCGGTGTGTTGCACTGCGGTTCTCTCAGAGGTGGGGCGGTGCTCTGGGTGGTGCATTGTGATGCACAGGAACACGCTATTTCTGCGGAAGGTGTAGAAGAGAGGTGTAGAAAAACGGCCTGCGGTTCTACAGGCCAAGGCTTGCCTTCTAGGGCCATTCTGAGAGGCTTTTGGCAGTCGAGAGGGGCCGTCGCACTGACCACGCGGGGACGCCTTTCGTGAGGGTAGTAACGACCAACGCGCTCAGGCTCGAAACGCCTGAACGGTGCCACGTCCGCCACGTGGTTTAAGTTCGTTTACACAGACCCTATGAAAACAGGAAATACACCAACGGAGGCCTCGCCTTCGTTTTCTCTGCTCGCGCACGCTGCCTCTCGCATCTGCGGCGCTACCGTCACCACGCCGTCACCGTTTCACGATCTAAGCAAACCGCAATCCGCTCTGCTGGCACGATTGCGGGCCGATTGCTGGCCGTTCGTCGGGGTGGGGTGTCTGCGCCTCACATTGGCGGACGGCACACGCTACACGCCCGCCATCGTGACCGCTGACGAGGGAATCGCGGTTTGCTGGGAAGCCGTCACCGGGGGCGAGCAGGCGTCCGACCGTTGCCTGCTCACGCAGGCCGCGCACGCGCTGCCCGATCACCCCGCCGTCATGTTCATCGTCGGGCACGCCATGAAGGGCGGGCGATGGGCCGACGAGGACGTTGTGCCCGTCAAAGGGACGCGGACACCGTTGCTCGCGACCGTGCCCGCCGAGTTGCTCGCGGCTCGTCCTACGATTGAGCGAATGGAGGGCGGGCCGATGACCGACGGCGCGTTCGTCCGCTGGTGCCGTGAGGTAGAATGTCAGTCAGCCGGAAACGTGACCGGCGAAGAATAGAGTCCAACCAACACACGACAGGAGACAGGAAAGAAACGACCTCAGTGCCCCCGCCTTCGACCAAGGGCGGGGGCTTTTTTGTGCCGTCAAATGAGCTGCCAGTGGAGGACTTTCGAGCCCGTGCCCGCGTGGATTGCGGAGATCGGGCGAGACACCTCGTTGCCCTCAAGGGTCTTCTCCGCGTTGGGTGCGAGATTGAACCCGAGCGATGCCGTGAGCAGGGCGACGTTCGCTGCCCCAAACGCCAGCTTCATCGTGGTGTCGCTCTGGTTCTGAATTATCAGCCGGGCTCCGTTGCGATTGGCAGCGGGCAAGACCTCCGTGACTTCTGTGGTGACGTTGACGTTTTGCATAGCGGGAAAGGTTACTGACTGCCGTTGACCGGGAAGAGGAAGGAGAGCCGCTGGTTGAGTTCCGCGATGCCGTCGGCGGCTTTCTTGGTCTCGTCTGCCGCCCGCAGGTAGCTTTTGAGGCGGTCCTCGTCGAAAGCCGAGTGCATGGAGAGCGCGCGGGTTTCACCGTAGAGCCCCACCTCGCGCCGGAACGTCGAGCGAAGCGCCTGCTCCCTCTTCGCGTTTTCGAGGTCTCCGAGCTGCTCCGTCTTCATGTAGTCCCATTTCCCATACGGGTCAGAGATGCGGTCCTTGTCGAACTGAGATTGGAGCTTTGCCACCTTCTCGGCGAGCTGCGCGTCAGTCAGCTTCGTGTTGTCCTTCGTGCCCGTGCGGCTGACCGTCACCATGAAGCGGTCCCACGCATCGTTGAGCCGATAGACTTCATCCACCTGCTTCGTCACCTCCGCCGTCGCGCCCTTCTCGGCGGATGTCTGCGCGTTGATCGTGTCGATCAGTGTCTTCTTGGCGGCGATCTGTTTTCCGGTTTCCCCGGTTGCCTTGAGGAGTTCTTTCAGCGTCTCCGCCTCCTCCTTCGTCAAATTCTTCACGCCCTTTTCAAGAAGCTGGTCGATGAGTGCCTGCTCGGTCTTCTGCTTCGTGATGAGTTGCAGTTGATCGTAACGAATCCGCTCCAACGCCGAGAGGTTGCCCACGCCCTTGTATTCGAGTTTCAACAACTCGATTTGCAGCTCGCGTTCCAGCCGCGTCTTCTTCTCGAACTCGGTCGCCTCTTTGGCGATGTCCTCGCCCTGCTTCTTCCGCACGTCGTTCAGCTTCACGAGCGTCTCGTTGATCTGCGCCTGCGCAGCCAGAGCCTCCTTCGTGTCCTTGTCCCACTTCCAACGCTCCTGATACGACTTCAACAATTTCTCCTCGTAGAACTCCAACTTCTGCGCCGCGTCGAGCTTCGCCACCGCCATCGACTCCTCGGCTTTGGCCTGCGCCTCTGCCGCCTTTTTGAGTTCGTCTGCCGTCGCCGCCGTGCCCTTCATCGCCACGTTGACCTTTTCGATTGCGGCCTCGGCCTTCTCGGCACCGAGACGCGCCTCTTCCCAAGCTGTGTCGATCCCCTGCACGGCATTCACTACCGCAGCGGCGGCACCGCCGACCCAATCGCCGATCTTCGCCCAACCCTCGAAAACCTTGCTGCCAGCGGTAAAGACCGTGTTTTTCAGGGCGTCCCAACGGTCCCCGAGGTCGTCCATCTTCTGAATCGTGTCGCTCTCGATGACCTGTCCGAGCTTCCTCGCGGAATCGGTCACGCCGTCGAGACCCTCTGCGGCGAGCTGTTGAAGCATCGCGTTCATGCGTGGCGCGTTCTTCGTGCCGATGAGGTCCGCCACCGCGCCGAACGCCTTCGTCTTGTCCTCGGCGTTGGCCGCGCCCTTCGCGATCAATTCTAGCTGCCGGTCCACCGGGAGCCGGATGAAGTCGGCGGCTTTGATGCCGAGCCGTTCCAGTGCCGCCACCACCTCCTTGTTGCCGTTGGCCGCGTCGGACGCCTTGCCCTTCAAAATGCCGTAGGCGGCGTGCAAGTTTTCCACGGATACGCCGGACTGCTTCGCCGTGAAGTTCATCGCCTGCAAGCTGTCCGTCGTCACGTCGAGGGCTTCGGCGGTGTCCTGAATCGCGCCCGCGTGTTCCAGAAGCTTGCTGAAAAATCCGACTGCCGCCGCGCCGGCTACGAGGTTGAAAGCGTTCTCCGCCTTCGCGGCGAAGTTCTTCACGTGCCCGACGCTCGCGCCGAGCTTCTGTTGAAACTCGGTGTCGTTCAGGCCCATTTTCCAGAGCAGTGCGGCTTGGTCTGATAGTCCCATAAATTCAGTTTGCCCGGCTGTCTTCGATGAACGCCACGACGGCGCGGAGTCCCGCTGCGCGCTTCCGTGGGTTCCGCCAGACGCGATTTACCAGCTCGTGCGTTGACGCCCGCGCAGCGGCGACGCGCCCAAACAGCGACGGGCGCGGAGTGCGTGTAAACGATGGCGAAAGACGCCAGAGAAATTCGGCGAGGTCTTTTTCCGTCGGGTGCTCACCGGCGACGAAAAACGCATTCCCGTCGCGTTTGAGGTCGCTCGCCACTGCGGGCGTCAGCTCCACCACCACGACTTTGATTGTCGGCGTGAGTTGCAGGTTCACGGCTCCACTTGGGAGCGGTGCCAGCTTCTCCGCCGCGTGCGACATCGACGCGATGAGTCTCAGGGACGAGGCCGCGAGAGCGTGGGGGCCGGCTCCGTCACGGAGGGCGCGAATCGTCTCTTTGTGGGCGGCGGGGAGATTCATGGCGGCTGATGGTTGAAAAGTTGACCCGGCGAGCGCGGTGAAAACATGCAAAGACGCGCTCGCCGGGTCTTCGGGGTGTGCCCGTCGCGAAAACCGGAGCGACGGGCCTGCGGAGCTACCGCAGTTCCCCAAAAGTTTAGTTCGTGAAGTTGTCCTCGATCTTCGCGAGTTCCGCTTCGAGCTTCTGAATGCGGGAAGTGAGGACTTTTTCGACGCGGGGCCAGTCCGCGATGACGTAGCCGAGCATTGCCCGGTTGCATTCGACCTCGCGGGCGAATGACATCGCGTCGGGAACACGCTTCGAGAAATCGACGTAGCGGTTCGCCAACGCCTCGTCATCGTCCAGCAGTGCAAATTCCTCCGAGACGTTGGTGTGATCGGCGCGAGCGCGGGCGAGATTGGCCCGTGCGGTTTCGAGCTGACCCTTGACGTTCTCGTAGTGCCGGTGGAGCGCGTGGACTTGGCTGAGTGCAATGTCTGCCTCCGTGTTTGCCGCCGCCGCCGCTGCGCGCTTCTCCTGAGCGGTCGAGAATAGCAATTTCAGCTTTTTGAGCGGGCTGTGTGTGGCGGAAACGGCAATAATTTGCTGCTCGATTGCGCGGTTCCGGTCGGGAATGCCGAGGGGGACGCGCCGTCCAATTTCAGCAGCGGTCACCGCTCGCTCCGTGCGTTCGATCTCTTCGTCGGTGGCGTCCTCGGACAAGATGAGTTCGGAACGTGCGAAGTCCGAATTGCGGACTCGCTGGTTGAGCGCATGGATTTTCGTCACGCGCGGGTCGGTGTCGTCCTGTTCGGACGAACCGTCGGGAATTTTGTCGTGGTGCGGTTTCATCGGATGTTAGTTCACCTTCTCCATGCGGGTGCCGTATTTCTCGGCGTAATACGCCTCAACGGCATCGACGCCCGTGAGGACTTTCTTCGCCTCGGGCGTTACGCTCTTGTCGGCGTCTGCCTTCGCGGGGACCGGCACGCCCTGCGCGGCGGCGATCTCCGTCGCGCGCTGCTCGGCGGTCCGGTTCTCGGATTTCAGCCGGGCGTTCTCTCCGTCGAGGTGGAGCACCGTCTTTTCGAGGGCGGTGATTTTCTCGGGGAGCGTTGCTTGGCCCGCTCCGGTGGCGGAGTAGTTCGGGCACTCAGCCGCGACCAGCGCGGCGATGCGTTCTGCGGAGGCAGGATTATTGTTCATGGTTGGGATTCTCGTTTCTCAAAGCGGTGCGCGTAGTGGAAAGCGCGTTACGGTAGCCGCGCTCGATCTCCTCAAGCCCGGCGAGTTGCGTGAGTGCGTTGTCTTCGGCATCCGCAAATGACTGCGCGATGCGTTTACACGCCTCTGCGCTGGCCTCGGCTTCGGCCTTTTTCTGCCGGGAGGTTTCGAGGTTGGCGATGAACGAGGCGCGCAACGTCGCCACCTCGGCGAGCTGCGCGACGGACTGCGCTTCGATCTGCTCCAACTCGGAAATCTGTGCGAGCGGGAGACTCATTGCGCGGCCTCCGTGTCTGCGGCGAGGACGCTTCTTTCGGGCCGGACGATGCCGATGAGTTCGGGAACGCGGGTGTCGAGAAACAGCGGCTTGCTGGATTCCTCTAGGCCCGCGACTGAAACGAGCGTGGCGTCGGGCTTAACTTTGGCCGCTGCGAGGCGGCGCTTTACGGTGGTGACTGGCACCACGGCAAGACGGGCGAGTGTTGGGAGATCGTGGAGGCGCATCTACTGGACTCCGCGTGTCAACTCGGTCGCCACGCACCACGCACCGCACATCGGAAATCTCGCGCTGAAGAATGGACGCGATAAAAATGAAACCGCCACGGTGTTTGCCGTGGCGGTTATTTTTGGCCTCTATGGAGACGGTTTCGGCTGCACAACGACCGGTTTCGGCGGTGAAACTGGTCGCGGCCAAAGCCGTAGCTTTCCGCGGCATTTTGGTCGCGGGTAGCATTCTCCTGGAGGCCACCACCATTTAGTTTTCATGGGCATGGCTTAGGGTTAATGTAGGTTTGACATCCCCCCGGCGTCTCGCGGACGTTCTGCGCTGTCTAGGGCAGGTTCGGCTTAGCCGAGCGGGCGTCAAACTTGGCGCTCAAATTTGGGTCGGGGTGTTTCAGCACCTCGGCCCTTTTTCTTGCGCTTGTGTTCATGTCTGAACTCGCGCACCGGTCGGTCAAGTTCCAGAGTGTATTAATTTCGCACTATTATTCGCGTTCATCGGGAATTCATCCTTGACCGAAAAACGTTTGGGATTCCCGACGCCGAGTTCCCGCGTCTTCGAACTTCAATCGCGGTCATCGACTTTCAAAGTGGGGAAACCGTTTACACGCCCAGCATAGACGGCCTCCGGTCTGTCACCGAACCACCGGAGCCCTTCAAAAGCCAAGGAGATGCCTTCTTGGGGGTGGGGTGCCGGGTGGTCAGTTCGGGCCGGCGAACTTCTTCGTCGGTTCGGACTCCGCCGCGAACGCCTTGGCGAAGCTGCTGACTCTCGGTTCGCGACGATGAGTCTTGCGGCGTTGCTCTGACGCGAAGACGCCGAATCGTTCGTTGAATGCGCGCAGATGCTTGTTCAACCCCGCGCGAGTTTTCACGCCATTGTTGCGGGCGATCTCGGCCACGGAAACATTCTCGAACCCTCGGATTTCGAGGTAAAATGCCACGACTAAAAATCGGGCGAACGCAGCAGTTCCCTGCGAGTTGAATTGCCGACCATCGCCGTAGCCGACCCACTCGAAAATCTCTTTCAGCAGGTGCGTGTCGCGGGCGGAGGGTTCGTCCGGTTGTCGCTGGCGGGCAGGGGGTGGGCCATCCTGCGGGCCGTCGTCCTCGGACTCGTCGGGGTATGTGAAGTCCGTGGAGGAGGGGACTGTGCGGGCGTATTGGCGGATAGCCCGATGGTTCGCGATCTGCCGGACGCGTAAGGAGGGGGGGCTGTTTTCTTGGCGGGCGCTCATGTGGTGCTTCCTTCTGCGATGATGTTCGTGGGGCGTTACTGGTTGTCGGGATGGTCCCAGCCCTTGCCGTGATCTGCGGCGGAGGGGGCTTTTTCTTGGCGTGGGTTGGCGTAGTTGCGCTCCCATGTCTTCGGGTCGTCGTCGTAGGAGCCGCGATTGAACCACGTGGCCGGGTGAGGTATGAATTGGCGGTCGTTATCGTTCCAACGGGCAGCGGCGGCGGCGTAGGCGCGTGTTCTGGCGAGCAGGTAGTCGGCAGACTTCGACTCGATGGCTTTGGCGATGGCTTTGAGCGCCTCCTGTCGGGCCTGCTTGCGCGGATAGGCGTCGTAAATCGCCTCGTATGTCGCATCTGCGGACACCTGCGCACCGTGGTTTAAGCTTTCTTTCAGGTGCGCGGGTTGCTGCCAGTCGCCGTCGAGACCGTGAAAGAAGCCTTTCCCGTGGTCTTCGGCGGTCGGAGCCTTCTGTTGGTAGCGATTCGCGCCGTTGGCGGGCGTCGCGGTCTGCGCTGCGGTTCTGCGGTCTGCGCGGACATCGCCGCCCTTGTCCTGTTCACGCTTGAGCCAATTCGTGATGAATCGGTTCCAGTTTGATTTGCGGGATTCGGACGGGTTGGCCCTCAGCCATTCTTCCATCTGCGCAAGTTGGCGTTCTACGTCACAGGCTGGGTAGGCGATCTTCCAGCGCGCTTTGTCCTCTGGCGTGATGCCTTTCCAGCTGCCGTCTTTTGACCAAAACGGGGTCGAATGCGCTACTTCCGAGGCGAGGCCAAGATCGGGCGTGGACATCGAATGTGAGGCCGGGGCGGACGCCCCTCCTTCTACTTCTTCTTCTCCTTCTCTTTTTCTTCCTTCTTTCTTCTTACCTTCTTCTGATGTAGCTCGCGGAGCCCCGTTGCCGCCGTGAGCTATCGTTGGCTCACCGTGAGCTATCGTTGTATCATTGTGAGCTATCGAAAGGAGCGTGTAGGTGCATGGGCCGCGCATCGCGGGTTGTTCCTTGACGGAGAGAAGGCCGAATTCGACCAAGCACGGGAGGCGACGCTTCACGGTGGCAGGCGAAAGCCCGGACAGAACTCCTATCCATGCGTGGGTCGTCTCGAACGTGGGCGAAGCTTCGTCGCTGGCGATTTCGCACAGCGCGTCGTAAGTCGAGAGTGCCGAGCAAATTTCTTCGGTGCCGTCGAGACGCTTACGAATCTGCCGGCGAGCCTCTTTGCTCTGCCAACACCACGAACCTTCTTCGCGTGGTGCACCACGTGCAGTTCTTTTCGGCGGTTCGTCAGCCATGACGAACCCCCTTCGCAACGGTGGCGCGGCGCGGCGGGTGGAGAATGGCGCGGAGCCGGTCAGCCTCGGCTTTGAGGCCGACGACTTCGCCCGGTGGCAAATCGGTGTGCGCGTTCAGCTCTTCGATGATCGCCGCGAGGCGTTCGCTCAGAAGTCCGTTCGTGGTGCGGTCGGCGAGTCCCAGCTCGAATTGGTGGGCTTGGCTCGGGTGCGTGTAAACAGTCGGAGCGTCAGCGCGCATAACCCCTCGCTTTCACTGCGGTCCAGCGCAGAGCGTGGCGCTCGCGACGGATGACCATGACGAGGCGATCAACTTTGCGGAGCGTCGAGCGCGATACCTTTTTCGCGCGGAGGTGGGTCTGCCGGCTCATCAGTTCGGCCCTCCCATTAACTTCTCGGCATTTTCGCCGGACAGAAAGCGACGAACCTCCGCCGCCGAATAGATTTTGTTGCGGGCGATGCCCGGGACGGACCGGAGAAGCCCCCGTTGTTCAAGGCGATAGAGCGTCGTCCGTTGGATGCTGAGTTCGGCGCATAGTTCAGGGATGGTGAACGCGAGTTTTTCGCGACGGGCCGGGGTGCTCTTTTCAGCGCCCGGCTGTGTTTGTGTTTCCGTGTGTTTCGGTAGCATACACGGAGGGCCGTTTGTCAGCTCGTAGAAGGCCGAAAACCACTAAAAAGCCCGAAAATTTGCAGTGTCAGCGCATGAATTTAGGAGCGCAAAAACAAGTGAATGAACGGGTTAAAATTGGCCTTCACTTTTTTTCGCTTTGGACATCAAAAACTGACCTTTGCTGCCTGCGCGATGCTGTGCTCTTGGCGAAGGTGCCCGTAGGTGCGCATGGCCAGCGCGCCGCCATCGGAATGACCGAGCCAGCGCGAGACCGTCGGAATATCCACGCCGCTCTCAATGCAGCGAGTGGCGAACAGATGCCGCAAATCGTGGTGCACGAGCTTCTTGATTTTGAGAGCTGCGCACGCAGTGCGAAGAGCGCCCTTGCACTCGCGAATCGCGAGGATGGTTGCGTCTGGCGGTTCTTCGCCACGGCGCTCGCGAATCTCGGCAAGCAGGGCGGCGAGCGGCGGAATGATAGGGACGGTGCGGTAACTCGATTCGGTTTTCGTGCCTGCGACGACGATCTGCTTTTTGACGAAATCTACCTGAGCCCATCGCAGCGCCGTCGCCTCTGCCAGCCGGGTGCCAGAGTAGGCGAGGAATCGAACCATGTCGGCGCAGTCCTGCGACGCGCGCGAGCCGGCCGTGGCGATAGCTCTCACCAGTTCTTGAAATTGCTCGTTTGTTGGCAGTTCCAGCCTCTTCTTCTTGATGGAGGCTTTCGGGACCGTCTTCGCGAGATTCTCGTAAACAACGCCGTGCTCGCGGGCGATTTCGAAGACGGCGGTGAGCACTTCGACGCACTTGTTGAGCGCACCGGGCGACATTCCTTTGCGGACGATCTTGGCTTTCGGAGCGACGAAGCCCGTTCCTTCCCTGAGCGCGCGGACCGCCCATTGCTGGCAATCGGCGGAGGTTACGCGCCGGGCGTCTCTGGACGGTAAGTCGGGCCACGTCTTCAAGATTGCCTTCATGGCGATTTCGCGGCGGCTCTTCGTCGCGGGTGCGAGGGAGGAGTCGTTTTCTGTGCGCTGGCGGCAAATCGTGATGAACCGGGCCATGCTGGCCTCGTCTGCCTTTGGTGCGCTCGCGTCGGCGGTTTCTGATGCGCCTCGGGACTTCACCTTGCTTTCGAAGTCGGCCAACTTGAGTTTGGCGATTGAGAACACGGAAGTCTTGAGAGACTTCCATTTCTGCTTGCCGTTGACTTTCACGCGGGCGTAGTAAGTTCCGCTCTGTCCGTTGCGTAGCAGGTTCGTGACGTTGGTTCTTTGCCAGCCTTTCTCTGTGTTTTTGGTGTTCATGACCTAAAGTGTAGAAGAAAGGTGTAGAAGTGCTCAACGATTAAGGAAAACGCTCTCGTAAGTGACTGTAGTTCTTGAGATTTGGCGCGGTAGCCAAGTGGTAAGGCCGAGCTCTGCAAAAGCTCTATGCGCCGGTTCAATTCCGGCCCGCGCCTCCAAGTCTCGCTCAGAGGGGAAATGGGGTCGTAGGTCCGGAAACGGACACCAAAACGGACACCAAAATAACCACTCTGCCAGAGCTTGGCCCTACCGGCGGTAACCCGCCCACAAAGCGCTAACTCTGCGGAATCCGTTTCCTTTATCGTTGCGGTTGCGCCCACCGCCATGAAATCACGCTATCGTCTAGTCTGCCGGGGCAGCCGGGGAGGAAAGTTCTACTGCTATGACACCCGTCTGCGCCAACGCACCAGCCTCAACACGACCGACCGCCGGGCCGCCGTGCAAATCGTCAACGCCAAGAATCAGGCCGAGCAGCAACCCGCCCTGAATCTCCAACTCGCCAAGGCCTATCTGGCGGGCACGGACAATGGCATCACCAAGCGCACGTGGGCGGATGCCCTGGCTGCGCTGACCGCGATGAAACGGCCCGCGAACCGGGCGCGCTGGGAGCGCGCAGCGAAGGACAAAGCCTATGTGCCGCTGCTGCCCTTGATCATCACAGAAACACCGGCCGAGCTAGTGCTAAAAGTGCTTCAGTCCGGCACAGTTTCCACGAACATCTATCTCCGGCGCCTGCACAACTTCTGCGTCGATATGAATTGGCTGCCCTGGCCGCTCGTCCCCAAACGCCAGTGGCCTGCCGTCCGCTTTAAGGAAAAACGCGCCATCACCGCGGACGAGCATGCTAAAATTGTGGAGCGGGAACGAAATCCCGAGCGGAAGGCATTCTATCAACTGTCCTGGCACTTGGGCGCTTCGCAATCGGACTTGGCCCATTTGCAGGCCGAGGACGTAGACTGGACAGCGGGTATCATTTGCTTCGTGCGGATGAAGACGCGGTGGCGCGGGGTGCAACCGCCCCAGATTCGATTTGGTCACGCCGTCGCCGCGATTTTGGCAGAACTCCCCAAGACGGGATCGCTTTTCCCCTATCTGCAAAATGTCGAGCCGGGCCATCGCGCCACGGAGTTTCGGCAACGTTGTCTCGGACTCGGGATCACCGGTGTGACGCTGCACAGCTATCGCTACGCGTGGGCCGAACGCGCCAAGGTGGCGGGTTACCCGGAGCGCTTTGCGCAGCTGGCCCTCGGGCACGGCAGCAAGGCGGTGCATCGGGCCTACTCGCGCCGGGCGCAGGTCACTTTGCCGCCGCTTGAAGAATACGAAGCGAGTGCGGCCAAAGCTCCGGTGATCCCGATCGAATTGGCGCCGACGGGTTGAGCTACGGTCCGCAGCCACGCAGTCCGGCAGGCACCGGTGGCTGCGTGGCCACCCGGACAAAATGAAGTTCGCGCCACGCGGCCTAGTTGCGGCCGTCCATGACCGGAAGATGATCGTCGGGTGGCACGAACAGCACCGTCGATTTTTTTCGGAGGTTACGCCGGCGCCAGTGCTGCCCGACCGTGTTGGTGACTTTGCCCAACCAAACGCGGTCTTTGGCGAGTTCGAGGATTTCCAGTGCGCAAAAATATTTGACCGAATTTGGTTCGGGATTGCCCAATGGCCGAAGCAAGCGCGCCGTGACCAGAATCGGCACATCGTGGGCCTGGCAATTGAGCACCCAAGCCACTTCCCCTGCCGTCAGGCGCGCCGGGAGCCCGCCCATCAAGCTGAGAAAACGATGTCGATCTTCGTTCAAGACGATGGGGGGATTGATCCAGCACTCCACCACTGCACGTTGATCCGCCGGGAGGGAGGTATCGGCACCGAGGCCAGCGCGTGAGACAAACTCCCAATGTGCACACTTCGCTGCGGACCGAGATCCAATCCGATCCCGAGTTCGTATCGGGACGAAGCGGTCGGATTTTTGGCGGTTGGACTAGCCCGATCGGCGGCGGCCAAGGTTATTCCGGAGATCGGTCGGCAGCGGAACGAAATCCGCTCCGAAAAACCGCGACACAGTTCACGGGTGGCGGCCGATGAACGGGACTCAGCCGAAATACGGAAGGGGAAAGCTGCGTGTTGAAATACCATGTGGTTTGAGTGTGAAGACTCGATCACGAGCGCCCTTACCGCGAGAGCCTACGGCGCACAATGGCCCGACCGAATGTTCGCGGGCCTTGCATTTCGCTGGCAGCCGAATCCCCGGGGCTGGGGCGGAGTGAGCCCCAGATAGCCCCGCCAGCGTCCGGCGCGGGACGGGGCGGAGCAAAGCGTCGCAGGGATCGACGCGCGGAGGTCCGCCGACTCCTCCCGAGCCGAGCCCACTCCACCAACGCAGCCCCTTACAGAAAAAAGGCACTCGGAAACTCGCCCAGTGCCGCGAGCCAACCGCAACGCGACCGACTACGCGCTCGAAGTCCGATTGCGGCGTTGTGATCCCGGCCAGTTTGAACCGCAACACGCACGGTCGTGACGAACACGTCATCGCACATGGCGAACTTTTCATTCCCGCCCCCGGACGAGCCGCGGGTGGTCGGGGCCGGACGCGACCGACGGAGCCGCAGGCGGAGCGGTCGCGAGCGCAGCGTTCCGGCCCCGATCTCCCGTGGCCGTGTCCGGACCATCCGGCCGTCGAAGGAACAGGGTCGCGCCGGGCGGAGCAACGCGGAGTCCGGCGCGACCTTGTTCCCGGTGCCGGCAGCCACCCGCTTGCCGGGTGCGATTGCGTGCCGTGATACAATACCCTCCGTTGCACCTCGCACTTCCCACCGGTTTCGATTCGTGGGCGCAAGTCTTGACCGACTGGCGCGTGAGCCGCGCATTCGACGCTTCGCCGATGCCCTGTGGCTGGTCCAACGAACCGGAACTTGCCGTGCCCTTCGTCTCGGCGATCAGCCGCGAGATTTCTGCGCGGCAACTAGGTCGCCCACCGGTGGCTTTGTCGGTGGAGCGGCAACGGGTAGTGGAATCCACTTACGAACGGTCCGGCGGCCCCGCCTACCGCGAACTGCGCGAAGCCATGGTGGCCGGCCAAGAGCGATATTTTGCCGGACTCCGTGCCGAGCATCGCGGTCGTTTGCCCACCATCGATTTTCGCCTGCCCGATGAGGTCGTGCGGCTGCAAACCGCGTTTTGGGCGAGCCGCCAACGACACGCCCCTGCAGTCGAAAACGCCCAGCGCGCCGCCGCGCACGCCTATTGGAAAACCCATCCGCGTCACGGTCTCGCCGACGGCTTTTTCAACGATGCTGCCGACGAATCGATTCCGAGCCGCATGGCCCGCGTAGACCCCGTATGGTGGTGGCGGTCTTTTTTCACCCGGCTGCAAGCGAAGAGCCAACGTCACCACGCCGCCGAAGGTCGCCTGCTTGACGTGCTCCCGACGCTCCGTGCGCAGGCGCGGAAAACTACTTTGGCGGCGCAAATCGCCCGTTGGAGCGAAATCGCCGCCGCCGACTGGGGCTGGCGCGGGGGGACTCACTACCGCCGCCTCGCGGACTACGCGGACAAAAAAGCCGTGGAGACGGTCGCGTGGTTTGAGCGCCGCGCGCCGGGCTACCTCGGCACGCCGGCAGTGCGTCAGGCGCTCGACGCACGCTTACACCAATTTCTCGCCGAGCATGATCCGCACGCACGCCTCCTCGCCGCCGAGCGGGATCGCCTGAGCGAACATTGGCGCGACGGAATGTGCGCTGCGTAGGCTCCGCAAACACCCCATGCTCTGGCAGCGTGGGGTTATGCGTTCGTCCTGCCTCAATAGTCGTCTCGGGCAATCCGTGGCCCGCGTCGCAGGCCAGTCGCGCCGCTCGCGCCAACGCTGGCGGTCGTGCCCGGGGTCATGAGCGGACGCGTTGCCAACACGGTGCCGACCTTCGGCGTCACTACAGTCGCGAGCGACTTTCGTGGTCGTCGTCGCTTGGGCAGGTTTTGCCGCAGGCACCACGTCCGCAGCGTCTCCTCGGAAATTTCCACGCCCAACTTCGCGAGCGACTGCACGAGCAGCGCGAGCGATGCCCCGGCCCGCCGTTCGGCGATCAATACGTCGCGATACGGCTCCAAGGCGGTGAACCGCTGGGAGCGTGGACGGCGCCCCGCCGCGACCAGTTGGGCCAACTTCAGTGCGTCGCCGGTGAAGCCCGCGACGGTCGGTTCGCCGACGACCGGTGAAACCTCGGGCAAACCTTTGCCACCCTCTTGCGCAGTATCGGGCAGCGTCGCGTGGAAGGCCGGTGATGTCCCGGTCGAGTCGGGGGCGAGTGAAAGTTGTTCTCCGGCGGATGCCGGGCCGTTGGTCGTTTGCATGCCGGTAAAATACCGGGCACGGCCCGGTCGCGCAATGGGCGCATCCTGGTCCGAATCTAAGCCGAAAGGCTTAGACGTTGGTGTCCCTGACCACTGCTTTATTTTGATTTTGGCGTGTAGCCATGAAGATTTGGATACGCTCATTGCTGGTTCGCGTAAAGAAGCGGTCGTTCCTTCCTCACTCAGGTTGGATTTGGCTGAGTCGCGTAGTGGAGTAGCGCGTTCCCGTCGTTCGTCTTTCAGCGGTCGTGACAGTGGCGGTCGTGAAGAGGGAGGTTCACGATGCTGACGATTCAACCCTCCAAGGAGTTCAGTCATGCCTTGGGAGAATACCTTCGTCAGGCTGACTATTATTCCGAGGGCATGAAGGTTGCAGGCCGTTGCTTCGGCCAACTCTGCGCCGCGGTCGGGTTGACCGTAAACTCGGCGATTTCCGACGAAGCGTTCGCACGCGTAGCCAGCAATCACCACGCCCTCACCGGCGACCAACTCACGGAACGCATGAAGACGAACCGCCGCGCCGGCTACGACGCGACGTTCAACGCCCCGAAGTCCGTATCCATCCAAGCATTTCTCGGCGGTGACGAGCGCCTGATCGCCGCGCACGAAACCGCCGTCGCCGAGGCCCTCGTCGAATTGGAAACCTTCGCGCGACGGCAGGACGGGCAAGGCATCAACAAACGCCACGTCCCGACCGGGCAACTGGCCGGGGCAATCTTCCGCCACGGCGAAAGTCGCGCCCTCGATCCCCATCTGCATTCCCACGTCTTCCTGTTCAACGTGACGGCGGATCGTTCCCAGCCGGGGCGACTGACCGCCCTCGAATCCTCCGCCATCTTTGAGCACGCGCCCTACCTGACCGAGGTCTACCGCAATGTTATGGCCCGGGAAGTTCGCGCCCTTGGCTACGCCATCGAACGGCGCGGGCACGGGTTTGAATTGTCCGACGTCCCCCGCCCCCTGCTCGAACGTTTCTCCAAGCGCGCCAAGGAGCGCGACCGGGTCGTCGCGGCTCGCGAAGCAGAACTCGGCCGCGAACTTTCCCGCGACGAAATCGCCCTGCTGGTTCGGGAACACCGACCGAAAAAACATTACGAGCTTTCCCCGGACGATGTCCGGAAACAGCAGGAAGCGCAGGTGAGCGCGGATGAACTGCAACATCTGTGCGGGCTCCGAACGGCGAGACCCGCAGCCGCGCCGCAGGTCGATTCCCTCGACGCCGTGATCCGCCAAACGGCCGAGCACCTCTTTGAACGCAAGACAGTCGTGCCCTTGCGCGAGTTTACCGCCGAGGTGATTCGCCAAACCTACGGCGAGCATTCCTTGGCCGAGATCAAGGCGGCAGTCCACCGCGCGCCGGCCGGCCTCCTGGTCGCGGACAATAAGGTAAGTTCCGAGGCCGCGCTCGCAGCCGAACGCACGTTGGTCGCCAAAGTGAACGCCGGCGTCGCCCAATACGGTGAGTTGGGCTTCTTGTCACGGGACGCCCTGTCCACGGTCTCGGCTGAACAGCGCGGTGCCTTGGCCACATTGCTCAATTCGTGCGACCGGGTGACGATTTTTCGCGGGCGAGCCGGCACGGGTAAGACGACCACCCTCGCGCACGCGATCGAGGGCATGGCCGCGATCACACGCGAAGTCGCCTGCTTCGCGCCGAGCACTCAGGCCGTGAGCCTGCTCCAACAGGACGGCGCCCACCAGCTCCGCGCCGGGCGAAAGGCGGCGGGCGAAGCGCTCGCTGCCGCCGGCACGGTCCAGCGACTGCTCGTCGATTCGGCGCAACAGGTTTCGATCAAGGGCAAGCTCGTGATCGTCGATGAATACGGCCTGCTGTCCGTCGGGCAGCTCAACGACCTCGTGAGCATCGCAGAAAAACAGGGAGCCCGTCTGCTGCTGGTCGGCGATTCCGCCCAACACAAAAGCGTCGAGGCCGGCGACGGGGCCAGAATCATGGAGCGGGAAACCCGCGCCACGGTGGCGGAGTTGCGGCAAATCCGGCGCCAATCGGCCAACCCCGCCTACTTGGCCGCAGCGCAAGACCTCGCCGCTGGCCGCATCGGCTCCGCTTTGGGTAAACTCGACGCCATGGGGGCCGTCGTTGAAATCGGAAATCCCGGGGAACGGCGTAGGCGCATGGTCGAAGAATGGCACGCTGCGACGCAACGCACCACGAGCGTCCGCACGATGACAGGAGTGCAAGAGCGGGCGCTAACCGCGCTGATGGTCGCTCCGACGTGGCAGGAGATTGACGCGTTGAATGCGTGCGCCCGGGCCAAGCTGCGGGCGAACCGGCAAATTTCCGGCGACGAGCAGACCTTTGTGTCGCTCGTGGCTAAGAACTGGACCAAAGCCCAGCAAAAGCAGGTGCGGAACTATCAGCCGGGCGACGTGCTCGTGGTTCATAAATCGACGAAGCATTTCCGGAAACACGACGAACTCCGCGTGGTGCGTCGGGAAGCGGATCGGCTCGTAGTTTCGCGCAGAGGCGAGGAATTTTCGGTGTCGCCCCGACAATCGGGGCAGACGTGGGTAGTCTGCGACGAACGCCCCCTTGCCGTCGCCGCGGGTGACCGGCTGCGATTGCGCTCCATCGGTCGCGCCATCGCCAGCTCGGGTGAGCGCCGCGCGCTCGCGAACGGCACGACGGTGTCCGTCAAGTCGGTCGATGCCTCGGGACGACTCGTGCTCGCCGACGGCTCCACCCTCGCGACGCGTCAGGTCATCCACGGCTACGCCCTGACCTCGCACGCCGCGCAGGGACTCACCGTCGATCACGTCTTCCTCGCCGGCGCAAATTCGCGGGAGGGGTTGTATGTTTCGGCGACGCGCGGTCGCGAGGGCATCCGAATTTTCGTGCCGGACCGCGAGGCGTTCCTTGATGCGGCCGGATTACGTTCCGAGGCGCGCATGTCAGCACTGGAGTTTGCGCGCCTGCGCGATGCGGTGGTGCCACCTGGGTTGCCGCGCTGGCTCGAACCGCTGCGACAAACGGTGCGCTATCTCGGCTGGGTGCGCCAACGTCGCGCAGGGGGATATTCGCCGTCGGACCATCATTCCGACCGGCGCGGCGTCGGCGTGCTTGAGGCGCCGGCGGCACGTATTCGCATATGAGCCGGGAAAATCATGGCTGCTTCCGGGAGGACCGAGCCCCGCAGGTTTTTCTTTCGTTAGAAACTCCACGGGAGCGCCGCGCCCTGCCGTATGCGCTCCTCGTCGACATCGAAATCGCCGCCGACTCCACCCTCCTCAAACTCGTTTTCTCACACTACGAAGTCCTGGTGCGCGGCAGTCGACTCGACGTGATCTATGAAAGCGTGCGCGCAGCCAGTTGCGCCGCGATCTTACCGGGCCAAGCTACCGACCCGTATACAACTCCCGCGAAGACCACCGCGACGGTGACGGAAATCCGTATCAAACCCGTGAATTAGCTAGATTGACCAAACTGTGGGCAGTTCGTTGGGACTGGCCCGTCGGATTGATGCAGTCGCAACGCGCTGGCTACTTCGCGTTTCTCCCGATGATGGCCAGCCAGTCCTCGGCAGTTGGGGCCTTGAGGGTGGCGCTGGCGCCGCCGCGGACTTTTCCGGCGGGCTGCAACGCGCCGCCTTCGCGGGGATTGAACCACGAAAGCGAGAACTCGCCGTCGGTCTTAGTGAGGTCGAGCGTGGAGGTGCCACCTTTCGGCAAGTAGACGAGGTAGAGCGAGCCGGACTGCGCGAGGCAGTAGACGGAGTTGTCGTGCGCGGCGTTGCCGACGAGTTCGTCGGCGTTGGTCATCCGATCAACCGGGATTTTTTGGTCGCGGAAGAAGCCGAGGGCGATGCGGCAGTAGTCCCAGGATTTGTCACGGCTGCGGAAATCCTCAAGGAGGAGATCATTTTCGGGCAGTTGGTATCCAAAATAATATTCTACGCCGGCGCCGCCGGCCATGAAGGTGCCCCAGAGCGTGTTCTTGCGGATGTCGTGGAGATCGTAGCCGACGGGTTTTCCGACTTTGTTGAGGCCGGCGAAACCTTGATAGCCGGGATCGGGCGGCACGCCTTGGTTGGCGGGATTCTGCTCGTCGTTGCAAACGACCCAGGGGCGGCCGGCGGCGGCGGAGGCGCGGACCCATTTGAGGGTCCACTGGTGGGCGGCCTTCCAACTGTTCTGAGTGGATGCGCCCGTGATCACGGACTGCTTGCCGAGAAGGGCGCCGTAGACTTCGTCCTGCTGGTTGGGAAAGCTGTGGATGACGATCAGGTGATCGTAAGGGTCAGTGTCCTGGATGAACTTCGCCATGGCGCGCTGCTCCTCGGGGGTCTGGGTGTTTTCTTCGCCGAGATTCCAGTTGAGGGCGAGGAGGTGGCCGAAGCGCGCGATGAGCTCGCGCAGGTAGAGCCGGCGTTCGGGGCCGCAGGCGCCGCCGTCGAGAGATTCGGGCACGCGGCCGGGTCGCTTCTGGGCGCCGATGCGGTCGTCGTCGCTTTCGTTTTCCTGGAGCTTGAAATGGAGAAACACGCCGCGGGCCTGCGCGTGCTCGAAGACGATGCCCCACTGGTCGAGGCGAGAGCAGTCGTAGTGGAGCTTCTCGTTGCGAGCGACGAAGGGCCAGATGTTGTCGCCGTCGCCGGCGGCGTTGTAAGTGAGGAAGGAGACCGCATTCACGCCCTTCGAGCCAAGGTAGTTCATGGCGCCGATGAGGCCTTTGCCTTTGCCGCCCTTCCAAGTGGGATCGCCTTGGCGCCAGTCGCCGACGTGCGGTGTCCACGTTTTAAGCGGGACTTCTTTCTTGAGCGCGAGGGTGTCGTCGAAGTCGGCGTAGGCGAGGAGCGTCTCGGGTGCGTCGGCGCCGGCTTTCAGGAAGGGCTGGCCGCTGCCGGCGGCGACGAGGTAGTGGCTGCCATTGTAGGTGAGGCGGCCGCCGGCGCGGAAATCGGCGCCGGTCTTATTGGTGGTGCCGACGGTGAAGGAGCCCGTCAGGCCGTCGTAGGGGGCGAGTGCTTTGCCGTTGCCGTGGGTGGCGGCGCTGGGGCCCGCGGTGAAGGACACGCGATAGTTCCACTTGCCGGGCTTGTCGGGTGAGAGGTGGGCGCGCCAGACGGTGCCGGCGGTGGCGGAGGTCTCGGCAGCTTTGCCGTCGGCGGCGAAGTAGCCGGGCACCACGTAGGAGGGCTGGCCGGACTCGTGGGTGAACGTCACGTTGAAACGGTATCCGGTAAACGGATTTGGCGCAGTGTCGGTCTCGGCGGCGAAGGGGCCGGCGAGGTCGAGGGTCACTTTGTGCCACTGGCGGAGTTCGCCGGCGATCTGCACGCTGGAGTTGCCCGGGGTTTGGCGGGGGACGGGGCGGAATAGTTTTTCGCGTTGGGCGGCGGCGAGCGTGAGCTGCGACTGGCCGTGGCCGACGGTGGCGGGGTTGCGGGGGATAAAGACGACTTTGGACCAGCGGGCGCGGGCCCACTCCTGACCATCCTTCGAGCCGATGCGCGCACGCACTTCGACGAGCGTGCCCTCGCTGACATCGACATCAAACCACCCGCCGTTGTAGCGCTCACCTTCCTCGAATTGAGCGTTGGAAAGAGGCGGGGTGTAGCGCCCGAGCAGTTTGTCGGCGAGATAGACCTCGTAGGTCGACGAGCCGTCGTTTTCGCCGACGGTGTGGAGCTGCACGCTGTAGACGCCGTTGCGGGCGGGCACTGGGAACTTGACCGAGGCTTCCTTGCGCTCGTTGGGGTTGATCGCGGCCCACTTGCCTTGGTCGAGGTAGAAGCCGGTGCCGGCGAGGTTGATGGCGGAGGCGAGCACGGTGGCCGAGGTAGAGGCATCGGCCGCCGTGGCGGCAGCCGGTTGTTTCGGGGCGGTTTGCTTTTTCGGAGCCGCCTGCTTCGGCGACAGCGGCGTGAGCGGCGGCGATTCCCGATAGTTCGCGGGCTGGGCAAACGCCGGAGGCAGCCGACCACTCGCGACCCGCGGCGCGGGACCGGTGTCCGTGGGGACGTAGTTCGCGTCTGTCGTCATGAGCCACTTGTCGATTTCGAAGCCATCCTCGCGCATCGAAATCTGCACGACGTGCTCGCCGGCCGTCGGGACATCGAGGAAGAGCTGGCCGGGCACGCCGACGTGGACCTGCTCGGTGCGCTGGCGGCTGTCCCATTGCCACGCGTTTTTCTTCACCGTCTGCCAGCGGCGGCCGCTCTCGGGCCACTGGCCGTTGAGGCCGACGTGCAGGCCGTTGTCCTCGCCGCCAGTCGAGTAGATGCGCGCCCAGAAGTGGTAGCGGCCCGGCGTGGCGAAGCGGACCTTGTAGGAGAGCACGGCGATCTTGCCGGGGTCGTCGGAGAAATTTTCGCCGGCGATCAGTTTCTCGTCGTGGGTCCAGCGGGTGTCGGGGAGGGCCTCGAGGTAGGCGCCGCCGCTGGCGCCGGCGACGTGCGTGCCGTCGGTGTCGGGCGTGAGCTTCGGGTGCGCCGCGGGTGTGGTGAGGTGCCACGCGCGTTTGCCGGCGAGCTCCTGCTTGAAGAAATGCTCAGCCTCGACGGTGACGAGCCCGCCCTGTTCGGCGAACACAAGATCGGCGGAGGCAAGCGGCGGAGGGACAGCGGCAAGGGCAAGGACGGGCGCGAGAAGCGGGCCGACGCGGAGCAGGGCAGACAGTGTTTTCATGGCGGAGGTTTCAGGTGGGGCGAAGCAGACGGACGAGATCGGCGAGGGCGGAATCGGAGCCGACGTTTCCGGGGAAGACGATGTAGCCGAGGCCGGGGAATTTGGCCTCGGGGCCGAGCTGCCAAACGGGAACGCCGGGCAGGGCTTGGCCGAGGACTACGGCGCGGCGGACGCCGAGACCGAGCGTAGCGGTGTCGCTGGAGGTGATGCCGCCCTTTGCGATCAGGTAGCGCGGGGCGACGGCGAGATGTCGCACGAGATGGATCAGCGCGTCGGAGACACGGCGTCCGATGGAGAGGCTCGCGGCGGCGTCGGAGCCTGTGACGAGTTGGCGGCTGGTGTAGACGACGGTGTCGTGGCCGGTTGCGAGGGCGGTGTTGAGTGCGATCAACGTGGCGGCGAGGGTCGATTCGCGGCGTGATTCATCGAGCAGGGCGCCGACATCGACTTCGATGGGCGTGACCGGGGAGGTCGCGAGCAGGGCGGAGAGCTGGGTGCTGGTTTTGGGCACGTAGGAGCCGACGAGTGTGAGGCCGCCGTGGGCGTTGGGCAGGCTGAACGCGGCGGGCGCGAGCAGCGCGTGCTGCGGCGACCGGCCGATGCGCGCGGCGACGAAGCCGGCGGCGGTGCGGAAAAGAAATCGTGCGCCGGCGGCTTCAGCTGCGAGCGTGGCGGCGGCGAAGACCTCGATGTCGCGCGGCGCGGCGGCGTTGACGACGCAGACAGAGCCGCGTGGGAGGGCTCGGAGGAGAGAGGTGACCGCGGCCGGACCACCGAGGCGGAGGGTTTCGAGGGAGATCGTGGCAACGTCGGCGGCGGGGGTGCGCCCGGCGGTTTTCTCTTCGACCCACGACGGAAGGTGAGAGTGGCGGTAGCCGAAGGCGGCATCGCGGGCGAAGGGCGTCTCGGCTGCGGGGACGAGGCGGTCGCCCTCGGCGACATAGTGGGTGTCGTGCAGCGTGTAGCGGCCACCGGCTTCGAAGTAGGGTGAGATAAAGGTGGCGTCGAAGGGACCGAGAATTTCAGCGAGCGTATCGGTTTCGAGCGGGTAGTAACCGCGCAGCGTGGAGTCGCTGCGACTGGCGACGGTGAACGCGCGGCCCGTGGCGGCGGAGGCTGCGCGGAGATTCGCCGCCAGCTCGAGGTGGAGGGCGCGCGAGGCCGGCGCAGTGAGGCTGCGAGAATTGGTGAGGATGTAGAAACAGGCGGGCGCGGCGGTGAGCTCGGCGGTGAGCGTCGCCGCGTCCCACGTGGTGACGACGGCGATGTCGCGCACGGTCTGCGTGCCGGTGGGATCATCGTCGAGGACGACGAGCGTGCGGCCCGATGCGGATGCAGCGATGGCGTTGGCCGGGAGCAGATCGGCCGGCCAGACGGGAGGGAGCGCGGCAAACGTCGCGCTCTTGGAGACGATAGGGGAATCAGGCACCGGTGACTTCGACCTGAACATTCTGGGTGGCGGACTTCACGAGGAAGAGTGCGCGTTTCCCCTGTGTGCCCTGATGCGGCGGCGGCGATTGAGTGGCGAGGCCGGCGGCGGTGAGTTCCGCGTGGGCGGCGGAGACGTTGTCCACCTTGAAACAGAAATGATGGAGGCCGGGGCCGTTTTTCGCGAGCCAGCCTTGCAGGGGATGATCGGGGGTAAGGGGCTCGACGAGTTGGAGGTGGGTGTTGCTGAGGTCGAGGTGGGTGAGGCGAACCGCGCCGCCGTTGACGATTTCGGAGCAGATGACGGCGAAGCCGAGTTTGTCGCGCCAGACGGTGAGTGCCTCCTCGGTGGAGGGGACGACGATGGCGAGGTGATCGAGACCCTGGTGTTTCATGTCAGGAGGAGAGGTGGACCACCTGACCGCTCGCCTGAGAGTGGTAGCAGGCTTCCATCAGCGCGGTAGATTTTAGGTAGTCCTCGCCGGTGTTTTCGAAGGGCGCGCCGCTCGTCATGCAATCGACGAAGTGACGCTGGATGGCGTAGACACAGTCGCCGGCGAAGCCTTCGCGCGTGTGAGCGTAGTCGAGCAAGCGCGTGGGCTGACCGAGCGGTTTGAGCGAGAGGTTGCCCTCTAGGTCGAGCTCGACGTGGCCCTTGCTGCCATCGAGGCGGACGAGGCCGAAGGTGTAGCGCGGGTTGGTGGAGTCGGATTCGTTGTAGCGCGAGGCGTCGAGGATCGCAGTCGCGCCGCTCGCGAAACCACAGACGATCTGGGCGGCGTCTTCGCCGAGGATCGCGGGATTGCGTTTTTGGAAACGCGTGTAGACGGAGGAGATTTCGCCGCCGAGGTAGCGAAACGTATCGAGAAAGTGGACGCCGGTTTCGTAGCAGAAGAGGCGCGGGTAGGTGCGGAAGAATGGCTGGCGGGCGAGGTAGGCGTCGTCTTGCCAGCCGTCACCAAGGCGAGTGTGGATGTTGATGGAGAAGAGTTCGCCGAGCGTGCCGGCATCGAGGAGGCGGCGCATCTCGCGATACCACGGTTGCCAGCGAAAGTTTTCGTGGATCATCAGGCGCACGCCGGCGCGGCGGGCGGTGTCGACGACGGCGACGCATTCGGCGAAGGTGGGCGCGATGGGCTTCTGGCAAATGATCGCGATGCCGCGTGCAGCGGCGAGTTTGACGACTTCAAGGTGCGTCTCGGGCGGCGTGATGATGTCGACGAAGTCCGGCTTTTCGCGGTCGAACATCGTAGTGAGATCGGTCCACGCGTAGGCGCGTGGTATGCGGTGGAGCGCGGCGGCTTCACGGGCCTTTTCGACGGAGCGGTTGGCGAGGGCGACGATCTCGACCTCCGGGAGGCGGGCCCACGCTTCGTATTGGAAGCGGCTGAAGTAGCCGGCGCCGAGACAGACACCACGGAGTTTTTTCATGGGACTTCGGAGATTTTTTTCGTCGAGTCGGCGAACGCCCAGCACGCAGCGGCGAGGAGGCTGCAACCCGCGATGATATAGAAAAAGACGTTGGCGCTGCCGGTCCACGCGAGGAGGAAGGGGAAGGCGGGACCAATAATGGCCGAGCCGATGTTGCCGGCCATGTTCATGGTGCCGGAGACCTGGCCGGCGTGCTTTTGCCCGATGTCGATGCAGAAGGACCACGACGGGCTGAGGATCATGTCGACGCCGAACACGGCGAGGGAGAGCCAGAAGATGGCGGGGCCGACCGCGGACTGTTGCACGCTCATGACCATGCCGATGGCGGTGAGGAGGAAGCCGACGATGGCGGGAAGTTTACGCGAGAGGGCGTGACGGCCGGTGGCGTAGATACGATCGACGAGCCAGCCGGAGATCACGTTGCCCAGCGCGCCGCAGAGGAGCGGCACCATGCTGTAGAGGCCGGCATCAGCGGAGTTAAGATCATAGGTTTTTTTCACGTGCGGGTAGAGCCACGTGAGGCAGAAAAATGTGGTGAAATTGGCGAAGAGATACTGGGTCATCATCAGCCAGAGGCCCGACGAACGCAGCATGTGCAGAATGGGCATCTTGCCGGGCGGAGTGGTGTCGGCGCCGGACTGGCGGTTCGCGATGATGTAGGCGAGTTCCTCCGGCGACATGTTGGGATGGTCGGCAGGGTCGTCGCGGAACCAGAGCCACCAGGCGACCGACCAGACACAGCCGATGACCATCAAAATCACGAACGTCTGCTTCCAGCCGAGAGAGTCGATGGCCGTCGCGAGGACCGGGAGGGCGAAGGCGGCGCCGAGGCGCGATCCGGAGAAATTGATGCCTTTGACGAGACCGCGCTCGCGCGTCGGTATCCAAGAATACACGGCGCGGGCCATGCCGGGGAATGCGCCGGCCTCACCTGCGCCAAAGAGGAATCGAATCACGAGGAGCGATGAGTAGTTCCAAGCGAGTGCGGTGAGGCCAGTAAAGACCGACCAAACGGCGACGATGGCCGCGAGGATTTTGCGGCCACCGATCTTGTCGGCCAACATGCCCGAGGGCGTTTGGAAGAGCGCGTAGCCGAGGGCAAAGGCGGACATGACCCAGCCAAATTGGGTGTCGGTAAGACCGAGTTCTTTGGTGATCGGGCCCTTGGCAGTCGAGATGCAGACGCGGTCCACGTAGAGGAGCACGGAGAGGAGAAAGGTGCCGGTGACGACGAGGGCGCGACTAGGAATCATGGAGGGGGCGAACAGCGCAGGGTGCGGGGTGGAGATCAGGCGCGCGGCCAAGTCTCGGGCGGAGAGTCGTAGGCGAACGCGCGGACGGGACAGCCGTCACCGCCGGAGAGTTTGAGCGGTAGCGCGTGAAAGAAAACGCGGGGCTGGGTGAGCTGATCGAGGTGCGCGAGGCCTTCGACAATGGTTACGCCGCCACGAAGCAGGAGTTGGTGGATGCGGATGACCTCGGGGAGGTGGTTAACGTTGGCGATGGAGGGAGGTTCGACGCCGAGGATTTTTACGCGGCGGGCAACGCACCAAGCGGCGAGTTCATCGGAAATGCGCGGAAGTCCATCGCGGTAGATGGCGGGGTTGTTGGCGTGGAGGTGCCAATCGGTGCGAAGTAAGAGGCTCTCGCCGTCGACGAAGTTGTCGGCGACAGGACCGAGGTGCGCGACGGTGAGTAGGGTGCCGGGGGCGACGGGAGTGAGATTGACGACGACGGCGGGACCGAGGCAGAGCGAGAGGGGTTTGGTGTCGATGGTTTCGGGACCGGCTTCGGAATGGATCTGGGTGTCCATATGGGTGCCGGCGTGTGAGTAGAGGTGCCACGTGGCGGCGTTCCAGCCGTGGGGCTCGAACATGTATTGGGGTTCCATGGACACGCCGCGTTGGCCGGGAGTGAGCGGCAAGGTGAGATCGACGAGGCGCGGCGTGGACATGGGAGGACGGGCCGGGGCGGGCAATCTGCGGATCAGGGTTTGGGGAGGACCGTCTGCGTCGGGTCGGCGGGAAGCGCCGTGAGATCGATCGGCTGCGTGTGGCGGGCAAGATCGGTCGTCAGGATTCGGACATTTTTCCAACGGATCAGGTTTTTTTCCTGCGCGACATCGCCTTTGGCGGGGAACGAGTGAATTTTGAAGGCGATGTGACCGCGGGGGTATTTGTTGTCGAGCAGATGCGCGGTGGGAATGCCGTTCACCCAAATCTTGATTTCGCGGCCAATGGCCTCGATGCGGAAGCGAGCCCATTCGTTGAACTTGTAAGCAGTGCGACCGCGGTCGTTGGTCTTAAGGGTTTGGAGCCAGAGCCAGTTCTTGCCGTAGTCGTCGAAGATGCCGCCGGTCCATTGGCGAGTGGGCGACGGGTCCACTTTCATCTGGTAGCCGTGAAGGCGGACACTGGCATTGGCGGGTGTCTCGATGCAGCGAAACAGCACGCCGGTGTTGAAACCGCCGGTTTGGTAGCAATCGACCTCAAGGATGAAGTCGCCGAATTCTTCTTCGGTGCAGAAAAATGTATGCTCGGGCGTGCCGCGAATCATGTGGCCGACGAGTTCGCCGTTGGTGACGTAGGCGGAGGCCTTGGGGGTAGCGCCGACGATTTTCCAGCCGGTGAGGTCGCGGCCGTTGAAGAGGTCGCGCCAAGCGGGTTCGGCGGCGGTGGCCACGAGTGAGCAGAGCGAAGCGAGAACAAGGATCAGCGGGGTCTTCATGTGAGTGCTTGGCAGACGAGGTTGCCCATTTGGGTAGTGGAAGTTTTCCCGCCGAGATCGACGGTGCGGTGATCGGGGTCGGCGAGGACGTTGGCAACGGCGGCGGTGACCATACGCGCTCCACGGATCGTCTCCGGGTGATCGAGCCATGCGAGCATCATCGCGACGGAGAGAATGGTGGCCACGGGGTTGGCAATACCATGGCCGGCAATCGCGGGGGCGGTGCCGTGTGAAGGTTGGAATACACCGTAGGTTTCGCCGACGTCGGCCGACGGGGCCATCCCCATACCGCCGACAATGCCGGCCCCGAGGTCAGAAAGAATGTCCCCGAACATGTTTTCGGTCACCATCACATCGAAGGTTTCCGGGCGTTGCACGAGGAACAGGGCCATCGCATCGACGTAGACGCGTTCGGTCGTGACAGCGGGAAATTCACGGGCGATCTCATCGAAAATTTTGCGGAAAAATGCCATCGACGGGAGCACGTTGGCCTTGTCGACGAGGGTGCAGTGTTTGCGGCGTTTGAGCGCGAGCTTGAAGGCTTCGCGGCAGACACGCTCGGCGCCTCGGCGCGTGATCTTCATGGTATCGGTCTCGAAGTCGCGGCCGGACTGGCGGGGCGTGAGGCGCTCGGAAAAGAGGCCTTCGCAGTTTTCGCGGATGATGACGAAATCGATGGGGCGGCCGGTGGCGCCGCCGTAGCCTTTGAGCGGGGTATGCGACTCGTGAAAGAGTTGGATGGGGCGCACGCCGTTGAAAAGGTCGAGTTGTTCGCGGAGATCGATCTGGGGCGTCATCTCGACGCCGTTGGGCCAACGGACCGACGGCAGACCCATGGCCCCGAGAAGAATCGCGTCGGCTTCGCGGATGCGGTTGAGGGTGGCGGGAGGGAGTGGATCGCCGCTGCGGAGATATTCACCCGCTCCGACCGAGTGCTCGACGAGATCGAAACGGACGCCGGAGAGCACGGCTTCGACGGCGCGCAGCACTTTTACGCCCTCGGCCACAACTTCGGGTCCGATGCCGTCGCCGCCGAGGATCGCAATCTTGAAGGGGGTGATCATGCGACCAGGATGATAGCAGGTTGCTCCGGTTTTGGGCAGGAGTTATTCCACATTAAATCTGAGAAATTGCGTCGTCTAGCAACAGGAGCATCGGCATGGTCGAAGGATGAAACCGGAGCGCCACCGCCCCTGAAACATCCGCGACCGTCGAAGAGGCGTTGCGCGCGAACATGAAAAAGGTCCCGAAAGTTGCCCTGTTGGTGGAGACCTCGAACAGCTATGCGCGCGAGCTGCTCCATGGAGTGCGGTCCTGGGTGCGAGAGAACGGACCTTGGTCGATCCGGCTGACCGAACAGGGGCGCGGGGCAGCGGTGCCGGAGTGGCTGCGGCATTGGAATGGAGACGGGGTGATCGCGCGCGTGGAGAGCGCTCAGATCGCGCGCGAACTGCGAGCGACGGGGCTGCCGGTGATCGACGTGAGTGCGGCCCTGCCCTCCTTAGTTTTTCCGCGTGTGGCGACCCATGCGGAGGAAGCGGCGAAATTGGCCGCGACGCACCTGATCGAGCGGGGGCTGAAGAGTTTTGCGTATTGCGGCTATCACGGGGCGCACTGGTCGAGACGGCGCGCGGCAGCGTTTGTCGCGGCAACGCGGGAAACCGGCGGACGCTGTCCGACCTTTGCCCCGGCGCCCGGTCCGGTCGACGAAGAGATCGACGCGATTGCGGCGTGGCTCCGGACGCTGCGCCGCCCGGTGGGGGTATTGGCGTGTCTGGATTCTCGCGGGCAACAGGTATTGGCCGCGTGCCGATCGGCGGGATTGGCGGTGCCCGACGAGGTGGCGGTCATCGGAGTCCACAACGACGAACTGTTGTGCGACCTCTGCGATCCGCCGCTGTCCAGTGTGATCCCCAATGCCCCGCAGGCGGGCTACCAAGCTGCGGCGTTGTTGGCGCGGGCGATACGTGGACGAAAGTTGCCAGTGGAGTTGCACGAGATCGCGCCGCTCGGCGTCGCGGCACGGCTGTCGACGGACGTCGGCGCGGTGGGCGACGAAAAAATCGCGGAAGCGGTGCGCTACATGCGGCAACAGGCGGCGGGCGGAGCCAATGTCGGAGACGTGCTGCGCGCGGTGCCGATGGCGCGGACGGCTCTGGAGCGACGCTTCAGAGCCTCGCTCGGGACAACCCCGCATGCGCATTTGAGAAAGCTGCGCATCGAGCGCGTGAAGGAGCTTTTGGTCAGCACAAGTCTGCCGGTCGGAGAGATCGCGACGGCGACGGGCTTCGAGCACACGGAGTATTTGAGCGCGATGTTCCGGCGCGAGTGCGGGGTGAGCCCACGAGATTTCCGCGCCCGGCATCGTGGAAAGGTAACCGCGGGGTAGCGTCTCGGAGCGGCGCCTCCGAGTCACCCGGTCCGCACTGTTTAACTGTGACCGCTGGCCGACACTGCGGGATGATTGCTTGGTAACGGTGGAGACCGTGCCTTTTCGATTCATCTTCTGCGAAGGTAACGATCCACAAGGACGCTCAAGATCGGAATGCCATCGGCCTGGGTTACTTCGCCGCCTTTAGCTTGGTATCGGTGAGATCGAAGGTGCCTTGGCCATGGCGCGGCAGTCGAAATCGTAGGGCGGTTTGATCTTTGAAATCGGACTCGATGGCGAACTCGACGATGTGCTCCGCCCACTGGTCGGTGAGTGAAATTGAGTCCAACTTGGATACCCGGCGCGACCCGTCGGCCAGCTCGATATCGACTGATTGACCGGGTGTGCCGCGCACGCGGAAGGCAAAGCGATAGCGGCCTCGGGCAAGCTTGGCGCCGACGCCAAAATTGTAACTGAGGCCGGAGCCCTCGGCAAAGTCACCTGTTACGCGGATGACACGGCCGCCGCCGGGGACGTCAGCCAAAATCCGTTTCTCCAGACCGTGCCCCCGGGTATCCAATATCCAGTAACGCCACGGATCGATCAGCTCGACGCCGGAATCTGCTTTCCACGGAGTCACGGTTCTCACGGGAGGAATCGCCGGTGGCTGCACTGTCAGGAATTTCGTCGGCACCTCGTAGCGAAGGCTATCGTCGAAATCGGGGCGGTCGAACTTCACGTTCGTCAAGGCAGTCTCCTGCGGAGCACGGCCGACGCCCATAAAGCCCAGCGGATGCCAGCCGCCGCGGAAATAATTTTCGGTTGCGAAGCGGGCGCTGGGCATCATCCCGCCTTGGCGGTCGAGGATCGCGAGAGCGACGATGTAGTGGCCCGGCTTGAGGTCCTGCGGCAGCGCGGCGTGGCCTTCTTCATGATACGTGTTTGCAGGGCGGCGATAGACGAAGGCGGCGCTGTCCCAGTCTTCGCCGGGCAGCCATTGGCGGATGTCCACGCCGCTCAGCGGAGCGGACCAGACCGGCTGCTTGGTCGCGGGATCGAGCAGCGCGACGGCCACAGGCCAGTCGAGGTAGAAAGGTGCGCTGCCGGTGTTGCGCACGGTGAGTTTCAACGTGATTTTAGCGCCCGGTTGCAGGGCGAGCGGATAGCTGGCGGAATCGAGCACGAAGCGATACCCGAAGGCCTTTTGTAGTTCGCCCGCGCCCGCCAGCACCTCGCGGTCAGAGTCGGTGTAGCTGCTGATCCAACCCAGATAGCTGGCGTGATAGCGGCGGATTTTGTCGAGCATGTGGCGGCGGTAGGCGGGCACTTGCATCGTTTCATCGGGCGTGCGTCCGAAGGTCTCCGCCGGCTTCGCATTCTCGCGCTGTTTCTGCCAGTTGTATTCGACTTCGCCCTCGATGGGAGCCCGCCTCCAGATGTAGGGATAGACGTTGGTGGCCTGCCACGGAAACTGGTCCCTCGGCCCATCGGGCGGCTCCCGGGAGAGGTTGGCAAACGTGTCGTAGTAGATACCGAATCCCGCCTCCATGAACTCGGGGTCGTTATGGCGAACGAGCACGGGTTTGTTTTTGAAGGCCTTCCGGAACGCCTCCGCGAGCAAGCGGCGCTGCTCGGCCGTTGGGGCCGGATGGTGGTGTTCGCCGAAGTGTCCGATGAGTCCCATCTGCACGGCAAAGATGCGCGGGTCATGGTCCCACGCCTCGCCGAGCTTCGCGACGAGTCGCCGCAACCGCTCCTGAAATGCCGGGCTGTCGTAGTCGAACGTGTGCAGGTCGGCGGGCCAATGTTGACGCCCGGCGGTCCCGTTCCAATCGAGGTAAACGCGGGGCACGAGTTTGATATTCAGATCTTCGAAGCGCTTGCCCTTGGTTTCCGTGATCCGGTTCGTATACGCGATGATGCGTTCCACGGTGTCGTCCGCGCTCGTCTCGATGTCCTGCCACTTGATGTATTTGCGTTCCAAGAGGCCGAAGCCGTCCGGTTTATAGGCGCGGAAGCCTTTGAGGGGATTATTGATCGCGCCGGAGAACTCGGGCGGGCTGACCGTAACCCAGCCGTTTTGCACCGATGTCCCGATTGATTTCGGATGCGGCTCCGCCGCGCTCGCGAGGTGTGCATTCGGAAAAATCGCGCTTAGCACGAGGACGAACAGAGAGGTGCGGCTGGTTTTCATCGTCAAAATCGGGGCTCAACGGTGGCGGCGGCACTCAACGCTTCGGCGCGGATTCTTTGGTGCGTTCAACCAGTGCTTTCCGGCTCAGTTCGATATCGCGTTTAACCGCCGGCGTCAGCGCTTTCCAGGAAAACGGCTCTCGTGAGCTCGCCAGAACCGGCAGCGCGTTGAACTTCCCACCCAGTTCGGCCAAGCGCTCCCAGTGAACCAAGGCCCGCTCCAAAGCAGCGACGGCGATCTGCTGCTGTTGGGGGTCGTTTTTCGCCCGAGCCGTCGCGAGGGCCACGCCCGCGCGCAACTTCTCGGCGAAGTAGCGGCCGAAGGCCCCCCAAGCTTCGATATCGTTGATCTCGCATTCCAGCGGGGGCGACGGTTTCAGTTTGGTGCGAATGGCAACCACTCGTTGCGCAGCTTCCGCCGCATCCCGGTCGAGCTGCGCCGCCAGCGCGAGCGGCGAAAGGATGCCGGGCGCGACCGCGCCGCCGGCCTTCACGAAATCGGTGATGTTGATGTAGCGCTTCGTATCGAGCACGGGACGTTTGATGAAGGCGTCGATATCGAAAAAGGTTCGCGCGCCATCGTCTTTGTCCACCCAAGACGAAAAAGTCTCCGTCTGGAGCGAGCCGTCCCAAGTGCCCCGATAGAAGGACGCGAAGTGGAGCGGCACTTGGCTCGCCAGTTTCCACGCCCGCAACAAGTCATCGCCCGAGCCCGCACCGAAGCGCTCTTCCAGCAGTGCGGTGAAGACCCGATCCGGAGTGTGCTTGTCGTAAAGCAATCGGCCCCAGACCGCGTAAAAGAGCCACTGCCGCTCAAACGCGAATCGCCAGTTCTTATGCGGCCCAGGCGCAGAGATATAGTCGAGCGCCGGCACGTAACATTCGGAACCGATGATCGCTCCGCCCACGTGGTCCTTCTGCTGGTTCTGCACGAAGGAGCGGACGAAGTCGGGTTGGCCCCAGCGCAGAACGAAGATGTCTTCGTTGCGCATGGTCCACACAACCTTGTGACGCGTGGGCGGCGGACTCCAATAAGCGTCCGAAAGCGTGCCGCCGTGAACCATAAAAAGGTCGGGCGAGGAGTGGGCATGCGACCAGTTGTGCTTGAACTCTACATACACCGGTCCGGTGACGTTGGCGGGGAGATTCTCGATCTGATTGCGGGTGCGGCGGTCGTTTTCCTCGCTCGTGGTGCCGCCGGAATTGAGGTTCGCGGAGAGCGGTGCCCGATAAATAAATTTGGTCGTCCGCTTGGCGTCGGCCATGCCGGCAAAAAAAGTGCGGTCGAGCCAAGCGCGCCGCTGCTCGGGCGACATCCCGCCCATCTGTTCGCCCAGCGTGATACCCAACCCCGTGAGATCGGGATATTCGTTGAGGACCTGCGTGACGACTTCACGCGTATAGCGGACCACGATTTCGCTGCTCTCGGCCTCGCCTCCGATGTGCCGACCGCCATCACTCCAACGGGCGACGTTGTGCGCTCGGGAGAAATCGGGAGAAACGAAGATATTCCAATTGATCAGGTAGGTCTCGATGCCCCGCTCCTTGGCCATGGCGAAGAGGCCGCGCCAGAGCGTGCGCCACTCGGCCAGCTCGGCCTCCGAAAACGGGCTCGCTTCCGGAAAGTTCGTCGGGCGAACCATAAAGTGGAAGGGATGCTGGCTCCACAACGTCAGCACGTTGAAACGGTTCTCCACCATCATATCCAGAAACGCCTCCCAGAACTTCAGATCCTTGCAGGTGTCGTAGTGCTGCTCGATGACCGGGCTCGTGCGATAGGCCGCATAGGGAAGATTGAATTTGAGCGCCCGAAACGCGAACTGCGCCTTCACGGTGCGTGCCTCGAGCTTGTTCCAAGGCGTGCCTTGGCGGATTTGCTCCGCTGCGTCCAACACGCCATACATCGCGCCACGTTCGTCCCCCCCGGTGATGCGCAGGCCTTGCGCGGAGCTGACGCGGCGGAAACCCTCTGCGCCGAGGTCCGGCTCGACGGTGACCACGATCTCCGTGGTTTGCGCCGGTGTTTGAAGTGTTATCTGCTTCGAGGTGTGACCCTGCCGCTGAAGGGCGGCTTCCATTTTCCCCAGCGCGAAGCGAAGCATCGGCGAACTGGGCGCGGAGACGGTCACTTCGGCGGCGTGGAGCGAGGCGCCGCATAAAAGCAATATGGCAGCGAGCGATGTGAAAGACGCGGGCAGGTGTTTCATGTTCGGATGACTACGGAACTAAACTTGTGGCGAAAGTTGGCTCACCAGCGAAACAGTGTGGAAACGGGGAATGGTCTCATCGCGAGGGATTCGCGGCGGGCGAAACCTCGACCTCGGCCACATGGTAGTAGCCCCCGGGTTGGCGGACGGAGGCCCGCAGCGCCCATTCCACAGGCCGTTCTTGGCCCGAGGAACTGTCGAAAAGCCCCAGGCTCACGGCGTAGCGTCCGGGCTTCAGGTCGGCCGGTAGGGTCAGTTCGTTTTGCACAACGACCGGCGCGCCCGGCAGCCAAGTCCGGTCACTCTGGGCGAGGCCTCCCACCCACGAGTGGCCCTCATTTGAGAGCCTCACGCGCAACTCGTAGGTTCGATAGGGCGGCGCAACCCCGCGATTATCGATCGTCAAACGGAGCGGGGACGTGGTCCCTGCGGCCAAGGTTGGCGGAAGTTCGAGGGACACCGGAAACAGCCAGTAGCCGCACCGGTTCAAGAGTTCGCGCGTGAGCGCGGGATTGTCGTTCAGCCACTCCCGCGCGTCGCCGTGGTAACCGAGATAGGTGGCGTGCAGAAGTTGGAGCGCACCGCGGAAGAAATCGGGTCCGGTCTTGCCGAGACCGAATTTGGCGGCGGCGGAGTCGGGACGAACCTCCCAGTTGCCGAGCTGCTTCACTTTGCCGTAGTGCTCCAGTTCGAACACCGTTGGGGTCACCCGATAGGCGTCGGCAAAGTATTCGGGGCTGCGCACGGTGAAGCGGTCGCTCGTGCCCGAGAAATACCCGTTTACCATGATGCTGTCGTCGCGATAGCTGATGCCGTTGGCCAAAATGTGCCGGTGCAGGCGCTCGCGCTCACCGGGATCTTTCAACGCGTAGACATAGTCATCGGAGATGACGAGCGGGGCGCGTTTGAAATGCTTCACGTGGAGATCGACGTGCAATTTCCGCACGGCGAGGGACAGCGTCTTGCGACTGCCCGCCCAGGCGTGGCCCTCGCCCCAATCGCCGATGCTACCGATATCCACGTAGCGCACCCACGGCTGCCGATCATACCGCGCCGCAAACGCCGCGAGGAACCGGTCCAGTTTTTCCAGGAAAATGGGATCGTCCCACACCGGCTCCCACGGAGCCTCCGGGCCGACGGACTCACCCGCACGATAGTGACCGCCTTGCGCACCGGCTTCCTTCACCCAACGCGGAGTCGCATACTGCTGCTCGATGCGGTCGGTGCCGGTTTCTTTGCAGCTAATGCGAAACGCGATGCCCAACCCGTGCGCCGTCCACTTTTCGATGATTCGGTCGATCACCGCCCAATCGAAATGACCTTCCAGGGGCTCCAGGTAGGCCCACGCGAGTCGGATGTAGAGATGGTCCATGCCCGGGAATTCCAGGAGGTCAGTATCGCGCGCAATCTCATACTTGTTGAGATGATTGTCCGGGTAGTGGTGATACCAGCCCTTGTGCGGATTCACGAGGACGCGCGTGGCGTCGTGCAGCGGTGTGAGGTCGTGCGAAAGCGACTGTGGAGTGGCGGGAACCGGGCTGAACGGCGCGTTGGTCAACGCGCGCGGATCGTCGGCCGACCTCGCGGGCGCGCCGATGAGCAGCAACGCCAGGATCAGGTAATTGGCGCGGGAGCTAAGCAGCGGGCAAACAGCATTCATCGGTGAATCGACGGAGCGAAGGTGACACCTGCAGCGGCGAGCACGCGTGCAGGGAGCGCCTTGGGATCAAAGGGCTCCCTTCTTGGCAATCTCGATGTCGGCCTTGGGTCCGGAATCATCGAACCAATCGAAGGTTCTCTGGCCGGAGATATAGAGCAGGTTGGTGTAGTTGGCATCGAGCTCCTTGGCGTAGTCGTGCCACGCGGTGAGGGCCATTTCGAGGTGGGTGACGGCTTCGGTCTGGTGCTTCGCTTCGCCGGTTTTGCGGAAGAGTCCCACGGACACCGCGCCGCGGATCTTGGCGGCATAGTATTGGCCGAGCCGGGCCTGGGTGCGAATGTCGCCGAGGGTTTCGCGCAGCTCGGCGTTTCCTCCGTCGTTGATCGCCGCAGAGCCCTTGAGCGCCTCAAGCGCGAGGGCATCGAGTTGGTCGGCGGAGGCGAGCGGGGTGAGGCCGGCCGTCTTGCCCTCGACCACATACTCGTGGAGCCCGATGTGCTTCGTGCCGTCCATGCCGCCCCAGCGTTTATCGAGGAAGATGTCCACGGTGTGGAAACCGCGGATGCTCCGATCGAGCAAATTGCCGCGGCAGCCTTCGACCCACCACATGTAGTCCCACGGCACGTAGCGGGTGCGGTTCACGAGCGGAATGATCCGGGAGGCGGCTTGCCATGTGTCGTAGAGCCTCGCGCCCTGCGTGATCTTGAACCGGTCCGCGATGAGTGCTTTGAGCAGCGCAGGCGAGGTCTCTGGATCGTAGCCCAACCGGCCCCAGAGCATGAAGGAATACCAGTGCTTCTCGTTTTCCAGTTGCCGGGGCGAGGTGGGAGTCTTGCTGGCGCTTTCGCGGCCCCAGCAGAAGCGGTCCGAGCCCAGCACATACCCGGCGGTGCGGCCGTTGCCGGGAAAATTGAGGATCGTTTGTTTCACGTAGTCCGGATCGCCCCAACGCACGAGGAAGATGTCGTCGTTCCGGAGATTCCACCAGGTTTTCATTTTGGCCGGAGTGGCGTCGAGAATGTCTTTCTTAACGAAGGGCGGATTGGGCGCGGAATAGAGGCGGGCCCGGGAGTATTTGTATTCGAGGTCGTAGCCGTCGGGAAGTTTGTCGAAGCGGTGGCCGATGTATTTGAAATCCGTGAGCCAGTAGCGGTGGATAAATCCGATTTCGCGGCGGGGATTCGTCTTCTTGTAATCGAGGATGCCCTCGCCGTAGACGTCCCAGCACCACTGTTCCTTGAAGTCGTGATCTTTGTTCTTGTCGCCGAAGTGCTCTCCCGGGCATATGCCGAGGCCTTTGAGCTGCGGATAGGTGTGGAAGAGTTGGGCGACTGACTTGCGGATGTAGTCCTTGGTGGTCGCGTTGTCCGGGCTGTCGGTGAGGCCGTAGTGGGTCTCCTCGCTGCCGTAGACATGGATGTTCCAAACATACCACCACACGTCGATGCCGCGGTCGTTTGCGTAGGCGATCACATCGTTCCAGAATTTCACTTTCTCGGCGTGCGGCATTTTTTTGATCAGCTGGCCCTTCTTGTTGTAGATGTCGTCGAGGGCCACGTCCTCATAACCGGGCACTTTGACCAGCGTGGGAAATGGATGCCGGTTCCACAGGCTCAGGACATTGTAGCGCTGCTTGGCGATGGTATCGAGGTAGTCCTTCCAGAACGCCAGGTCCCAGACGTGCTGGAAGTTCTCCTGACCCGAGGTGCCGTTGTCGTCGAAGCTGGGCTGCCGCTTGTCGAGGGGGATGTTGAACTTGATACCGCGCTGGGCGATGTGGGGAGAGTGGTTGGAATCGCGGAGCGTCTCGAGCGTGCCGAGGCGAATCGCCTCCGCGAGATCCAGCCCGCCATACATGACGCCGGTGGCGTCGGCACCGCGCACCGTGATGGTGCGCCGGCCTTGGGTCGTCTGCACGCGGATGCTGTAGCTCTGTGGAGCGGCTTGGGCGGCGGGCGCGGCGACGGTGAGCGTGATGCCGATGGCGTCGGCCGGTGCGGCTGCGCCGACGTCGCCCACCGGCACTCCGCGGGCAGCGGCTTCGCGGCGGATTTCCCCGGCGGCAAATTTCCCCGGCCCGGCGGCGGCGGCGGGGTCGAGCGTGAGCGTGAGCTTCGGCCCGGCGAAGACCGAAACGGTAACGGCGCAAAGCAACGTGCAGACGATTTGGGAGAGCGTGGTCTTCATGATTTGCGGTTTGAATTCCGGTTCGCGCCGGAGAGATCGCGTGTGAGCAGTTGAAAATACGGCAGGCGACTGAGCGGCACGTCGATTTCGCGCCGCGTCGGTCCGTCGACGATGGAGCCGTCATCGCCCTGCCACCGGCCCGACGGAAACACGACGGTGCGGGCGCGACTGCCCTTCGTCATGACCGGCGCGACCATCACGTCGTCACCAAGCATGAACTGATCTTTGACGGTCGCGAAGCCTTGGTGCGGCCAAGCCCACTCCAGCGGGCGCACAATGGGATCGCCGGTCTTGGCGGACTCGCGGGCGAGCGTCAGAATCGCGGGACCGAACTTGGCGTGGAGCCGGGCGGCCGCGAGGCAGTGGGCCGCGAGTTCGGCGTCGAGGACCCGCCAAGGTGCCACTGAAAACTGCATCATCGGCATGAGTGCGTGCACCTGCGCGGAGCGCACGACGATCTCGGGATCAAACTTCGCCGCATCGCCGAAGCTGCGGGCTTCGCCGCCGCCAATCATATCGGGGCAACTGAACGCGTAACCCAGGACTCCCTGCGTGAGGATGCCCGGGATGAGTTCGCGCAACGCCTCCCACGTGTGGTCCTTGTCGCGCAGCCGCTGCGCGAGCGGCTGTCCGGCCATCCGCCACGAGGCACGGTATTCGTTGAGCGGAAAATCCAACCCGACGCGCGCGAAGTCCATGCAGTGCTCTTCCGGGGTCCGCGGGGCGAACGAGGCCACCGGGCGGCCGGGCACGGTGGGCAGATAGAACAGGCTGTCCCCGGCGTCGAACTTGAAGCCGTCCACGCCGTAGTCGTCCACGAGGTGCTGTAGCCGACCGCGAAACCATTCGCGAGCCTTCGGGTTGCTGAAGTCGAGCACGGCACTGGTGCCGTTCCACCAGCGGATCATCGCGGCGTCGTTGGCCACTTCCTTGCCCGCCCAAACGGTCTCTTTGTTGTCCACCGGATCGCGCAGTAGACAGCCGTCGCGCAGCAACGCGCGGCCAGTGGCCGAGTCGGCGCTGACGAAGGGACACACCCAGACCATAACCTTGAAGCCGAGCGCGTGCAGCTCGCGCATCATGGCCTTGGGATTTTTGAAGCGCTGGCCGGAAAACTCCCAGACGCCGTAGTCCTCCTGCCAGTTGTCGTCGATCATGAGCACGCCCGGAGGGTAGCCGGCAGCGATGAGGTCGCGGGCGTATTTCAGGATGCGTTCCTCGCGCTGGTCGTAGCCGAGCTCGATCCACGTGTTGTATTGCGGCACCGCGAACAACGCCTCCGCCGGCATTGTGCCGCTTGGCGCAAAGAACCGGCGCGACGTCTCGCGAAACGCCTCGCGGAGCGTTTTCCCGGCGGTCCCGATTTCGAATTTTTGGGCGGCGTGCGAGAGCTTCAGCACGCCGTTGGCAAACTCGTAGCCAAAGGCCCCTTCGTTCCATACAAAGCGGCCATGGTTCGACACCAAGAGTGGCTGCGCCTGATTCGAACTGCCCCAGCGATCGGTGGCGTGCAGCGTGCGCTGCACTTTGGCGGAAGCGTCGTAGGGCATGTCGGGACTGTAGACGACCTGACCGCCCCACCATTTTTCGCCGGGCAGAAAGGGAATCTCCGCCACGTGGTCCGCCGCGATGGCCGACCCCACCGTCGCCAGCCCCAGGCCTGCGGCCAGCGCTGCGCGCAGCGACCAGTGCAACGCAGTTGCTCCGCCCGTCTCGATAGCCTTCCTGCGGTTTCCGGTATTCATGGTTTTCAAACACTGAGCATTTTCAGGCGGTCACTTTAGCGTCAGAACTCAAACGAGGTCGTGATCGCATAGTCGTAAGGTTGAGGGAACGAGGGAGGTCGGCGGAGATCAGGCCAGGGGGCGCTTGAGCTCGATCCTCGCCAATTTTTCGAAGTAGCGCACAATCGCGCCGTGGTCGGAGTCGCCGCAGCCGTCGTGCTTGAGCGTTTGCAGGATCTCCATCACGGAGGCCGTGAGCGGCAGCGGCGCGCCGACCTCGTGCGACGTGTCGAGCGCGTTGGCGAGATCCTTGATGTGGAGGTTGATTCGGAAACCAGGGTTGAACTTTCGGTCGAGCATGAGCGGGGCCTTCGCCTCCATCACCGTGCTGCCGGCCAGACCGCCGCGGATGGCCTGGAAGACGAGATCCGGTTCCACGCCAGCCTTGGCCGCGAGCACCATAGCCTCGGATAGCGCTGCGATATTCAGCGCGACGACGACTTGGTTCGCGAGTTTGGTGACATTGCCGGCACCGATATTCCCCACCCGCACGACGGAAGCTGCCATGGTTTTGAAAACCGGCACGCAGCGATCGAAGACCTCCTGCTTGCCGCCGACCATCACGGAGAGCGTGGCGTTGATGGCCTTGGGCTGACCGCCGCTGACGGGTGCATCGAGCATTTCGATACCCTTCGCAGCCAGACTCGCCGCGATCTGTTGGCTCGCCAAGGGCGCGATGGAGCTCATGTCAGCCACGATGCAGCCGGGCTGAGCGCCCTCGATCACGCCATTCGGGCCGAGGATGACCGCTTTCACCTCGGGTGAATTGGGGAGCATCGTGATGACGAGTTCAACTTGGGCAGCGAGGTCCTTCGGCGTGGGTGCGGACGTGGCTCCGGCTGCCACCAACTCATCAACCGATGATTGGGTTCGGCTGCAAACGACGAGTTGGTGCCCTGCGGCAAGCAGGTTTTTGCACATGGGCTTGCCCATGATGCCGAGTCCGATGAATCCGATTTTCATTTGGGTGATTTTTTTCGGGAGTGCGTTGGTTGATGAGAGTGAAAGGCGGCGCGTTCAGGCGTGAATCCCGTGCTCGCGGAGCCAGCCCAGCGAGGCCGTGGTGTTGGGCTTCGGAACGTATTCCAAGCCCACCCACCCAGCGTAGCCGCTTTCGTCGAGCTGACGGAAGAGGAACGAAAAATTGATTTCGCCGGTGCCGGGCTGATTTCGGCCGGGATTGTCCGCGATCTGGATGTGTCCGATGCGGGCGAGATGCTTGCGGAACGTTGCGGTCAGCTCCCCTTCCTCGCGCTGGGCGTGATAGATGTCGTATTGGACGCGCACATTGGGCAGCCCCACCTCGTCGATCAGGCGGATCGCCTCGTCGGTGCGATTCAGGAAGAACGTCGGAACGTCGTAGTGATTGATCGGCTCGACGACCAATTCGATCCCGTGCGCGGCGAGGGCAGTGCCGGCAAAGCGGACGTTTTGCACCAGCGTGTGCCAGTGCTCGTCGTCGCTGTGGCCGGCCGCGCGTTTTCCCGCGAGACAGTTGAGCCGATTCACGCCGAGGATCTGGGCGTATTCGATCGCCTTGGGCACGCCGGCGCGGAACTCATCACTGCGGCCCGGGAGTGCGGCGATGCCGCGTTCTCCCGCCGCCCAATCGCCGGCGGGCAGATTGAAGAGGACCTGCTGCAAGTTTTGTTTCACCAGCTCTGCTTTGAGGTCCTCAGCCTTGAAGGCGTAGGGAAACAGATACTCGACGTGAGTAAATCCAGCCGCGTGGGCCAGAGCGAAGCGCTCCATGAATGGTGCCTCGGTAAAGAGCATGGTGAGATTGGCGGCGAATTTTGGCATGGGAAGGGAACGGGTGCGTGGGACGTTTGGGTTAGCGCGCTCCGTGCATGTAGGAGGCCAAAAGGCCGCACAGGAAAATGATCAGCGCGCCGCCGATGCTGGTGGAGAGACGGGCGAAGGGCATCAGTTGCATCCGCTTGGAAGCGGAGAGCACCGCGACATCGCCGGTGCCGCCCATATCCGTCATACACAAACCCGCTGTGATGGCCGACTCGATGAAGTGAAACCCCACCAGCCGCCCCACGAAGCCCGCACCGATGACCGCGCCGAACACCACGGTTGCGCACAAGAATACATACTCCGCTGTGATGGACATGGCGATTTCGCCCAAGTCCGTGAAGACGACGCCGATGGCCAAAAGGACGACGCCCACGAAGGCCTTCGCGACAAATTTGAACCACGAGTAGCAGGCACTGAGGATATAGCCCGGGACAATTCCCGTGATATTGCACACCGCCACCGCCAGAACCATCCACCCGAGGTTATGAATACTTGGCGCGAATTGATTCACGATTTTCCCGAAAGCATAAAAACCGCAGGCTACGGACGCCCCGATCACCAAGCTACCGGCGGAAAAGTCGATCTTGGGCTCCTCTTGGACCAAGGTGTGATCATCCATCAAGTTGCCGTTGCCGCTTAACTTGGGGAACCGCTGACCGAGGCGATGCAGCAGCGCCGCCGCGATAATCGAGAACACATTCCCCAGCACGACGGCGGGCACGAAGATCGACATGATTTGTTTGATGTCCTGGCCGGTGATCCCGTGGACGATTTTTGACATCGGCACCGCTCCGGCACCGATGCCGCCACCGAGAATGGGGAGCCCAATGTTCAGCACCAATTTCTCCCAGCCCCGCCCCGACAGCGCACCCACTAGCGCCAAAAGCGCACAACTCACAATCACGCCGCCGACCACCGGTGCCGCATAGCGCAGGCCGGCCTTGAGCAGGAGCTTGGAATGAATGCCGAAGATCGCGCCGGTGATCAGGCTGCAGATGAAGAAATCGAGGAAGTTGCTGCCCGACTCCTTCATAAATCCGCCGATGGAGGCCAACACCGGTGGCGTCAGCACACCAAAATGCACCAAGCACGCACCGAAGAATATAAGGAGTAACGGAGCGCCGCCGAGGTAGTCTTTCAGGATGGGAATCCGATCGCCCAATGGCTCAAGACAGAATGCCAGCGGCAAGAGGAGGCAGGCGGCACCAATGATGCCGGTCGGCATCACGCCCAGATACATGGCCAACAAACCGAGGCCCAAAAACAGAAAGACCGGTCCCCGAAGAAACCGTTTTTCAGGAGTGAGGTCGGGCACCGTGGCTGATCGGGTCGCGTGGTTCATCGATTTCGTCGTGGAATCAGTTCGCCAGGGCGGCCAACCCGGCCTGCGCGACCCGCCCATCTTGGGCGCTTGTTCCGCCGGAGAGACCGATGCCACCGATGACGGCTCCATCGGCGATGATCGGCAGACCGCCGTCGATCGGCACCGCCCCGCTCATGACCAGCATCCGCAGGCCCTCGCCCCCGGCGGCCACCATGTCGTGAAACGCCTTGGTCGGCCGGCGAAACGCCACGGCGGAGCGTGCCTTGTCCTGAGCGACCTGCACGCTGCCGAACTGGGCGCCGTCCATGCGCTCGAGCAGCACGAGATGGCCGCCGGCATCCATAATGGCGACGACCATGAGCCAGCCGTTGCGCTGCGCCTCTTGTTGGGCCGCGGCGGAAATTTTTCGCGCGTGCTCCAGAGTGATGGAAGGCCCGTAGGTGGGAATGGCAGGTTGGTTGGTGCTCATGGTGTTTGATTGGTCAGAGAGTGGATTCGCGGTTTGCGCTGGGATTGCAGAAAATCATTCAAGAATTTCGCGGAGCGCCGTAAGCATCACGCAGGATCTGCATGGTGTGGCGGATCGTGATGGGTGACCCGAGTTTCGCGAGATGGAGACGCAGCTGGGTCAGGCACCCGATATTGCCGGAGGCCACCACACTCGCTCCGGTCGCGATTACGGCGCGCGCCTTCTGTTCGCCCAGCGAGGCGGCGATGGCCGGTTGATCCAGATTGTAGCTGCCGGCGCTGCCGCAGCACAGGTGGGCATCGGTCAGATCACAAAGCTCCACGCCAGGAATTGCGCGCAACAACCCGCGCGGTTCGCGCCGCACATTCTGCGCGTTCGCGAGGTGGCACGCGTCGTGATACGCCACCTTCAGCGACGGAGTCGACGCCGGTGGTAGCTTGCGCAAACCCAGTTTGTGCAGAAACGCGCTCACATCCATGACGCGATGGCGAAACTGCTCTGCGCGCGCCTCGTCCGGTGTGCCGGCGAGGATGAGATGATACTCGTGCATCGCCGAGCCGCAGCCGGCGGCGTTGGTGAGAATCGCGTCCACATCCTCGGGGAAGGCCGCGAGATTGCTCCGCGCAAATTCCTGCGCCGCGCCGAGTGCGCCTGTGTGCCATGCAAGCCCGCCGCAGCAGCCCTGCGCGCGCGGCACGACCACTTCCACGCCATTGCGCGTCAGCACGTCGATGGTGGCCGTGTTGATATCCGGATCGAGCACCTGTTGCGCGCAACCCGCCAGCAAGGCCACCCGCGCCCGCCGTTCGCCGAGCGCTGGCGACACTTCCGGCCACGCTTGTTTGGGCGGCAATTGCTCGGGCAATAATTCCAGCATCGGCTTGAGGGACGCCGGCAGCAGCGGGGCAACTATCTTTCCAAGTTTCCCCATATTCGCCGCCAGGCGGAAACGACCGGGATACGGCACCGTTTGCGCCGTCAGCCAACGCGACAATTTTTCGGCGGGCGTCCGCTGGAATTTGTTTTGGGCCACCGCGCGAAACGGACTGATAAGATCGCGATACGGCACACCGCTGGGGCACGCGGGCTCGCACGCCAGGCAGCCGAGGCAGCGGTCGATATGCGGCTGGGCCGCCTCCCACGCCAGTTTCCCCTCGAGCACTTCCTTCATCAGGATGATGCGACCGCGCGGTGAATCCATCTCCTGACCCAGTTCCTTGTAGGTCGGACACGCCGCCAGACAAAAGCCGCAATGCACGCAGGCTTCGATCGCATTCGTCATCGGCTTCGCCAGCGGGCCGTGTTGTTGGGCTGGAATTTCGTGGAGCATCAGTCGTCGAGTCCGGGGAAACGGTTTTCTGCGTCCAGGGCCGCTTTGACCGCGGCGGTGATTTTGAAGTTTGGCCGCGCGCCGAGCCAAAGCGGAGTGTCGCCGCGTAAAGTGAGGGCGGAGAGTTTTTGCGTTTGGAGACTCCGGTCGAGGGGCACGGCCTGCGCCGCCTCGGGCAGTGAAACGAAGGCGACATTGCCGCCCGCGCTCACCCGCGCCCGCGCTCCAGGCAGGGCCGCCAGGCCCTCGTGAAACGCAACCAGATTTCCTGGCGCGAGCGCGACCTTGATCAGCGATGGCGTCGCCCGCCCGCGAGGGTCGGCCTCCGCCCAGGTAAACTCCCGCAAGTCCGCCCACAGTTTCTCCGCCTCGGTTTCATTCAATTTCTTGCCGGGCCAACGGCTGAGGATTTCCTGCGCGAGCGTCACGAGTGCCGTAGCCGGCCCACCGAGGCGCAAGGCTACGGAATGAGCATCCGGCAGCCAGTCGAGGGCTTCGATTTCCCAGCGGGCGCTGCCAGCGGTGGTCAGGATCTTCACCACGGATGCAGTCTCGCTGGCCTCCAGCAACAAGGTGAGCCGCGAAATCGGAGCAGGAAAAACCTTGAAGGTGATTTCCGTTAACACGCCGAAACGTCCCAAGCTGCCGACGAAAAACTTGGGGACATCGAAGCCCGCCGCATTTTTCACCACCTTGCCGCCGAGCCGCAAAATTCGCCCGGCTCCATCCACGAATTGCACGCCGAGGATGAAGTCACGCAGGCCGCCGAAACGAAAACGTCCCGGACCGCTCAAGCCCGCCGCCACCGTGCCGCCTAGTGTCGCCCCGGCGCCCGCCAGCATCGGATCGAAGGGCAGGTATTGACCGCGTTCCGCGAGCGCGGCGGAGATGTGCCGCACGGGCGTGCCGGCCAAGGCGGTGAACGTGAACTCGCTCGGTTCGTATTCGACGATGCCGTTCAGTTTCAGCGTGGAGAGCTTCGGGCAAGCCACGGCCGAGAGCCGCGGCTTCGTGCCCGCGCCGACGGCGAGGAGGCGCGGCGTAGTCCGCACGGCTTCGGCCAGTTCGACCGCGTTGGCGGGAGTGAGCGTCGGGTTCATTCGCGGGAGATTAGGCCGGCCTTTTCGAGCGGATGCAGCCCGTGCTGCGTGAGCGCCGGGGCTTCCGCGCTGGGAAACATTTTGCCCGGATTGGCAATGCCCAGCGGATCGAACGCCGCGCGCAACCGCTGCATACAGGCGATTTCCTCCGGGCTGAACATGTCGGGCAGGTAGTGGTTTTTCTCAACGCCGATGCCGTGCTCCCCGGTCAGCGAGCCGCCCATCTCGACACACATTTTGAGAATCCTGCCCGCCAGTTGCTCGGCGCGCTCCAAGTCGCCCGCCACGCGGCCGTTGAACAGGATGAGCGGATGCAGATTGCCGTCGCCGGCGTGAAAAACATTCGCCACGCGAATGCCGGCTTCCTGTGCCATTTCGCCGATGCGGCGCAGGGCCTCGCCCAAACGACGGCGCGGCACCACGCCGTCTTGCACGATGAAGTCAGGCGAGAGGCGCCCGACTGCGCTGAACGCGCTCTTGCGGCCTTTCCAGATGGCGAGACGTTCGTCCGCATCGCGCGCCGGCCGCGCCTCGATGGGGAGGCTGGCCGCGATGATCTCATCCAGTCGCACCCGGTCCACGGCGACGACTTCGCGCGGACCTTCGAGTTCCACGATGAGCACGGCGGCCGCCCCCGACGGATACTCGGCATGCACCGCCGCGACGGCGGCTTCGAGCGCGAGGGCATCCATGATCTCAATCGCCCCGGGCAGCAGGCCGCTCGCGATCACTGCCGAAACGGCGTCGCCGGCCTGTTCCAGCGTGCGATAGCCCGCGAGAACGGTGTGGAAACACTCCGCCTTGGGCAGCAGTTGCAACGTGATCTCGAGGGCGATGCCAAAGAGGCCTTCGTTACCGGTGAATAGCCCGCACCAATCGGGCCCGATGTTCTCGCGGCTCGTCCCGCCCCACTCGACGACTTCGCCGGTGGCCAGCACGGCTTTGAGGCCGAGGACGTGGTTGGAGGTCATGCCATATTTCAGGCAGTGCGCACCACCCGAGTTGAAGGCGACGTTGCCCCCGATGGTGCAGATGGACTGGCTCGACGGGTCGGGAGCGTAGTGCAGTCCATGCGGTGCGGCCGCCGCCGTGACGGCGGTGTTGGTGACGCCGGGCTGCACCACCGCGATGCGTTGGGCAGGATCGAGCCGCAGAATCCGATTGAGCCGATTCAGAGTGATAACCACGCCGCCCGCCACTGGGAGTGAGCCACCGGACAGACTCGTGCCGCTGCCGCGCGCAACGAACGGCAGTTTCAGTTCATGACATAACCGCACGAGCGCGATGACTTCGTCGGCGGTCTCCGGGACGGCCACTGCGATCGGACGCTGGCGGAACGCGGTCAGCCCATCGCTCTCATACGCGGCGAGCTGCTCGGGACGCACGAGCAACTTCTCCGGTGGGAGCAGTGCCTCTAGGCGTTGCAGGGCGGTGGACATCAGCAGCGGGCGAATTTATTTCGCGGCGCGCGCCTTCGCTTCCCGGCGACGGGCGTGGAGGATGAATTCGGTGTAGCCGTTGGGTTGTTCGCCGCCTTTGAAGATGAGGTCGCACGCGGCTTGAAAGGCGATGCTTTGGTCGAAGTGCGGCGCCATGGGGCGATAGGCCGGATCACTCGCGTTTTGACGATCCACGATGGCGGCCATGCGTTGTAGCGTCTCCGTCACCTGTGCCTTCGTGCAGATGCCATGTCGCAGCCAGTTGGCGAGGTGCTGACTGGAGATGCGGAGCGTGGCGCGGTCTTCCATGAGGCCGACGTCGCTGATGTCGGGAACTTTCGAGCAGCCCACGCCTTGATCGATCCACCGCACGACGTAGCCGAGAATGCTCTGGGAGTTGTTGTCGAGCTCCTGCTGGATTTCCGCCGCAGTGAGTTTGGTCGCACCGAGGAGCGGCAGCGTGAGGATGGCGGCGAGGCTGGCGCGGGTGCGTTTGGCCAGCTCGGCCTGGCGCTGCGCCACGTTGACTTCGTGGTAGTGCAAAGCGTGGAGCGTGGCGGCGGTCGGCGACGGCACCCACGCGGTGTTCGCGCCGGCCTTCGGATGGGCGCTCTTGGTTGCCACCATCTGCGCCATCAGGTCGGGCATCGCATACATGCCCTTGCCGATTTGGGCGCGGCCGCGGAGACCGCAAACCAGCCCGTTGTCCACGTTCCAATCCTCGTAGGCGAGAATCCAAGGCTGCGACTTCATCACGTTTTTCCGCACCACGGCGCTGGCGGCCATGCTGGTGTGGATTTCGTCACCGGTGCGGTCGAGGAACCCGGTGTTGATAAAGGCGACGCGCTCTCTCGCCGCGCGGATGCACTCCTTCAGATTGATCGTGGTGCGACGTTCCTCGTCCATGATGCCGACCTTGATCGCGAAGCGCGGTAGGCCGACGGCGTCTTCGACCCGGCTGAAAAGCTCGCACGTCAGCGCGACTTCCTCCGGACCGTGCATCTTGGGCTTCACGATGTAGATGCTGCCCGCGCGGGAATTCCGCAGCGTCGACTTGCCCTGAACGTCACGTAGCGAGATGAGGGCGGTGAAGAGCGCATCGAGAAAGCCCTCGGGGATTTCCTGACCGTCGCGATCCAGCACGGCATCCGTGAACATGTGGTGGCCGACATTGCGGGCGAACAACAGGCTGCGGCCGGGTAAGGTGAGCTGGCCGCCGCCAGGCTGAGTATAGGTGCGATCCGGATTGAGGGTGCGAGTGTGTGGCCGGCCGCTCTTGGTGAACGTCTCGGACAAATCACCTTGGATGAGTCCGAGCCAATTGGCGTAGGCCTGGACCTTGTCTGCCGCGTCCACGACTGAAACGGAGTCCTCGAAATCTTGGATCGTGGTGAGGGCGGATTCCAGCACGACGTCCTTGATGCCTGCCTCGTCGGTCTGGCCGATGATATGGGCACGGTCGAAGTGGATTTCGAAGTGCAGACCGTGATTCACGAGCAGGATTGATTTCGGCGCGGCGGCTTCGCCCGTGTAACCGGCGAACTTCGCAGCGTCAGAGAGCGTAGTGGTGGCGCCGTTCGCGAGTTGGACGGAGAGCTGGCCACCGTGCACCGCGTAATCCGTGGCGTCGGCGTGGCTGCCGGAGGCGAGCGGCGCGGACTGATCTAGAAAGCGGCGGGCAAACGCGATGACCTTCGCGCCGCGCTGAGGGTTGTAGCTGCCGGGCTTACCGCAGCCTTCCGCCTCGGGAATCACGTCCGTGCCGTAGAGCGCATCGTAGAGGCTGCCCCAGCGGGCGTTGGCGGCGTTGAGTGCGTAGCGGGCGTTGGTGACGGGCACCACGAGCTGCGGCCCGGCGATTTGAGCGACCTCGGCGTCCACATTGGCGGTGGTGGCGGAGAAGTCCGGGCCCTCCGGCAGGAGATAGCCGATCGAGCGGAGAAACTGCTCGTAGGCCGCCGCGTCGTGCGGTGTGCCGGCGCGCTGCTGGTGCCACGCATCGATTTCCGCCTGCAAGTCGTCGCGTTTGGCGAGCAGCGCGCGGACGCGCGGAGTGAGGTCGGCGACGATTTTTTCCAGCGCGGCCCAGACGGCTTCCGGCGCGAGGCCCGTGCCGGGACAGATGCGTTGGGTGAGCAGATCGTTGAGAACGGTGGCGACCTGAAGGCCGCCGCGGGAGGTGCGATGCGTCATGGATTAAATTGGTTTACGCCCAATCATGGTCCCCACGGGAGCACGTTGAGGTGGTCGAGATTTGCGACCGCGCCAGGCCTTAGCTCGATGCGATTGGGACCGCGGCGGAGCGTCACGATTTTACGATCCCATGCCCAGGAGTTGCCGCCGCCCGTCGGCCACAACATCAGCGGCATGGCGGTGCCGTTGACGATCAGGTCCGACTCCGTGACGAGCCCGCGCCGAATCGCGTAGCGGAATTCCAAGGCATACCGCCCGTCGGCCGGCGCGTCATAGTTCCACACCACCCGCCGCGGATCGAGCGTGTGCGAAAACTCGAGGTAGCCCCGGCCCGTGAATCCGGCCGACTCGGTGCGCAGCGGCTGCGCCGGATCGCCCGCCACGGTGTCCTCGGCCTCGAGGATCGTGCCGCCGGGCGTCGGCGCGATGGACGGCACAGCGGGCGTCGCGCCGACGATCGTCAGGTCGTAGAGCACGCTGTAGAACGTGCTGCGCCAGTCGACGTGGCCGACGCGGTTCGTCCAGAGCGGATTCCGATACTGTGTCACGGCCGTCGCACCGTAGAGCCGCCACGCCTGTGCTGCGCGGTTCAGTTCTTCCGCCAGTAGTTTCTGCCGCGACGGATCAGGCGCGGCCCGCTGCTGGGCCAACGCGAGCGCGGCACGAATTTTGTGCGCGTAGTATTTTCCCAGGTAGGCCAGCGCGCGGATATCCTCCAGCGTCGCGCGGATCTCCGCGTCCGTGGTGGCGGCGGCTTGCAGCTTATCCGCGCCGGCCAGGGCCCCGGCGGCCAACTCGTCGAGTCGCGCTGCCACCTGCGGCGGCGTCGTGCCGGTCGCCCGGGGATTTTTCAGATAGTCCGGAATCGACACCATGCCCGACGCCGGATGGGTGCGCAGCGAGATGAAGCGATTCACGTCGTGGAAGCCCGTCGGCGTCTGCCCTTGCTCGGGCCGGCCTTGGCAGGCTTCCGCATACCAATGGAAGTCGAGCGGCCCCCAGTGAAACGACGTCACGGTCGTCGGCACGAGCGAGGCGTCCTGCCACGCGGTGAAAAGAACGCGAGCATCAGCTTTCGGGAAGCGCTCTTGGAGCAGAGCCGTGAGCCGCGTGTTGTCCAGGTCCGGTTCGTAGCCGAGGCGGCCCCACAGGCGCCAGTGCCAGGCGTGTTTCTCCAACTCCAGTGGGCGCGGCGTATCGTCGGGGCGGTTGGCGTCGAGGAAATCCCGGCCCCAGACGTGTCCGTCCGAGCCGTAGTAAAACCCGCGGGTCGGCCCGACGGGCAATCCGCGCACGAAGTCGCGCACGAAATTAGGTGCGTGCCAGCGGAAGTGATACACGTCGTCGTTGCGCAACGTCCACATCGTGTCGCGCCCGCCCAGATCAGTGAGAAATTTTTCGTGGAATTTCGGACGCGTCACCGCCAGCGCGTGGGCCTCGGCGTATTTGAAACTGTAGGTGAAATCGACCCGCGGGTGGTCCAGTAACTTGCCAAAGTGCCGGGCGATTTCCGCCGCACCCGCCTCGTGCTGCCGGTGCACAAAGAGCACGCGCCGCTCGGGTTGCTCCGCGAGCACGTCGAGCACGCCTTGCCCGTAGGTCTTGGCCAGCCACGCTTCCTTTTCGGGCGCCGTCGCGCCGACCATGTTCTCACCTGCCGTTACGCCGACGCCCGCGAGATCCGGATACGTCCGCAGCAGCGCGGAGACGCTCCGCCGGAAGTAGTCGGCCGTCGCCTCGTTTTTCCAATCCGCGGGCAGCCCGCGCGCCGGAGCGATGCCGTTGGTGAAAACGTTCCACGTCACGATCGCGAAGCGCACGTTGCGCGACTTTCCGTAGCGCAGGACTTCGCGCCAGAACGCGATCTTGTCGTCGATCGTCATGCGGCGGAGCGTCTCGGTGTTGCCGAGGATCTCCGGCGCGTCGAGTCCCATGGCTTGCAGTGGATAGTGCTCCTTCCACGCGACCTTCGAGCGCTGCACGTCGGCCAGCGCTACGTCGGGATATTCCGGCACCCGCACGAGCGAGGGAAACGGATGCAGGCTCCAGAGTGAGACGAGGTTGAAACGGTCGCGTGCCAAGCGGTCGATCAGCTCTCGCCAGAACGTCGCATCCCACATCGTCGCGATATTTTGCTGCGCTGCATCCGAGGGGTCCGAGTAACTGGGCGTCCGCGCATCGAGTGGGGCATTGAACTTCATGCCGCGCACCCGCAAGTGCGGCGACTTGTCCATGTCCTTCACGGCCTCCACCCCGCCGAGCCGGATCGTTTCCGCCACCTCCATCGCGCCATACATGGCGCCGGCCGCGTCTGCGCCCTCGATCCGGATCGCGCGCGCCGCGCCCTCGCCACTTACCCGCACGCGGAAACTCTCCGGCGCGCCGCCGCCGGCGACGACGAGGGCGACGCGGGCCGGTGCGGTTTGCGAGCGCAGGGCCGCGTCAAGTTCCGCGCCGCCGAATTCGACGGGGCCGCTGTCGCGCGCGTAGTCCACGGCGCCGCGCGCCTGCCCGGCCAGCGTCAACACGAGCGCGGTGAGGCCAATCCGGCCGCACCATCGCAGCGTTTTCAATGTGTTCATGTGAGAGAAAAATTCCCGCGCCGCACCGCGGTGAGGGCAGTGCAGCTCGGAACCATCCGACGGAGGATCAACTAAAACTCGAAGGTGTTGGTGAGCGTCCAGGTTTGCGGGGTCGAGATGCGCGCGCTGGCAATCGTGCCATCCGGCTGGGCGCTCACCGGGATGAGCTCGTTGCCTCGGCCGACGTTTTTCACGTTCAACTGCACGTTCCAAGTAACCCGGTCGCTGAAGACCTTGCGCCGGTAGCCGACCCAGAGGTCGACGTTGCTCTCGGTGTCGCCGAGGTAGGGATGCTTCACGTCGATGATGCCGGTGCCGCCTGGCCCCACTATGACCGGGAATCCGATGGCCGCCTTGTCCTGCCAGCGATAGGCTCCGCCGACGCGCACGTTGTTGAGCCTGCCACCCTTGAACGTGTAGTTCGTGACGCCGTTGAAGCGCCAGCGACGTTGCTCGGGCGCGGGACCGCCGTCGAGCAGCTGCTGTTTCAGGACATTCACATTGATCCCGTTGTAATCCGAGCCGAGGTCGTTGGTCGTGCCGATGCCGAGCGGGAGACGCCCGGCCGTGCCGCCCCACACCGGTTTGAGCTCGTCCATCATCTGACGGGTCGCCGTGCCTGTGTTGTCGTTGACCGTTTTCTGCTCTCCCACGTTGAGGGAGATTCGCCATTGCGGGGTCGGATTGTAGGTCAGGTCCACTTCGATGCCTTCCGCGATGGTGTCTTGGACGGCGACCACTTCACCGATGCGCTCCTGGGTCGTGATGTTGGCGTTGCTGGCGGTGTTGGGAGTAGTGGGGACGACGAATCGGTAGGTCTTGAAGAGGGTTTGGGCAGGCGGCGATTTCTCCCACGAGTCCCAAGCCGCCAGCTCTGCCCCGAAACCTTTCGCAGTCACCTCGTCGCGGTAGGAGGTATTGCGGACCACCTCGGCCATGTTTTCGAGGCGCCGCACGATGGTGTTTTGGATCTCGGTGAACTGGGCGTTGGAGCGGGCCGAAGTCGTCGAGTATTTCGTCGCCCGCAGTTGCAGCTTGCCCTCGAAGAGGCTGACGAAGGTGCTCCACTCCTCGGTTTCGCCGCCGACCGGAGCGATCGGTCGATCGTAAATGTCGTAACGCTGGGCGGTCGGCGAAGAGTTGTCCGACTTGTTGTAGGCAAGGGAGACATCGGCGCCGAAGGGCAGCTTGCGACGCAAGAACGGCGGGGTATGGAGCACGAGGCCGTAGTTGAATTTGGTGGCTTCGAAGGGGACGGGCGCACCGAGGATCGCCGGTTGGCTGACCAGTCTGAGGCCGTCGGGGCCGATCGGCGGGCCGTTGTATCGCTGGCTCGTATACTCATCCCGGCGCCAGCCGAGGGTGCTCACGAGGGTATGATCCCACCAGTAGCTGTTGGCCACAAAGGCCAGCGAGTCGACTTGCTCGAATTGCCGTTGGCCGCTGGTGGTCACGTTGGAGTAATCATACTTGCCTTGGGGCACGAGGCCGAACGTGCCGGTCTTCCACGTGCCGAGCGGACGCGGCAAGGGGGTGGTGACATTGGGCGGCCGTTCATAATAGAGCGCGGTCAGGCTGGTGGCCCCATCGATATTCTGGAGGGCCGTCACCCCTTGGGCGGAGTAGCCGGCCAGCGAAGAGGCATTCCTCAGGCTGGGCCCGAGGTATGACAGACGGACGACCGTGCGCTCGCCGCTGCCGGCGTTGAAAACCCGGTTGGGATTGTCGGTGGGAAGATCGTTCGGGGAGTTGATGAGTTTCGCCGCTTGGTAGTCGTTACCCACCGTGTCGAGTCGAGAGCTGAAGCCGGTGTTGTCCCGATCCTGGCGGGTGCCGGACCCGGTGAAAACGTGACGGCCGAGCAATTTGGCCAGCCAGTGGGTCGAGCCCTTGGAGAAATCGAGCTTGTAATAGGCCGTCGCACGGAGGGCCTCGCGCTCGGTCGTGGCAGAGCTCTGGAAGCCCTGGGCGGTATTCACCATCGGACGGCCCAAATTCGGATTGGGCATGCCGTTCATCAGATGAGTATTGATATCGATGGTCAGGGTAGTTTGCCGGAACTGGAGCGGCTGGACGTAACCGTTCTTCATTTTCTGCCAGTCGTAGGCGAGTTCGATGCCGGCGTTGCGGCCGAGATCCTGGGTGAAGCTGACATTGCGGGCATCCCAGAAGGCCCATTCCCGTTTGTTTGGACCGTCGAGCGTCTGATGGTAGAAATCGAAGACCTGCGGATCGAGGATGCGCTGGTCCTGCCAGAAGTCATACAGGAGGGGCTTGTCCGCGTTCGCTTGCTGCATGTAGGCCTGCGGATTGCCCAATTTGCGCATGCCGTCGTTCGCATAGGCTCCCGTAGCGGTCAGTCGCCCGCGGGTGTTGCCCAATTCCATGGCAAGGATGGCGGGATTCAGCCCGGTAATGCCCAGGCGCGACGAGTTGGGGTCTTCCGCGACAATGGTCAGGGACGTGTTGTTATTGATGCCGCTGTGCAGGTTTCCCGGGCGGTTGGTGAGGCTGATCTGGGCACTGCTGGCACCGGTGAGGGGATTGAACGGCTGCAGGGCGGGATTCGTCGAGGGAATGCCGAGGTAGGAGCCGAGCCCGGTGGTCGGGTTGTAGACTGGCTTGCCCATGGCAAACCACCACGAGAACGAGTCCATGGGCGGAGAGGTGTGGGGTTTGTTGGAGGTCTGTTTCGCCATTTCGGTGCTGGCGCGGAACTGGGCGCCTTTCCACGGACGCACGGTGCCGGTGAGGAAATAGCGCTCGTTGCGAAGGTAGGCGGGCTCGATCTGATAGCGCTGATCCGCCAGGAGCGTCGCGAAGCGCAAGGCGAGGACGTCCTTTTTCAGGACATAGTTATGGTCGAGCACAAAGCGCCGGGAAGACTCCTGGTCGAACTGAGTTTCCACCTTCGTTTTGGTGCGGTTGGTCAGGGCCTGGATCAGGCCGCTGTTGATGATGCCGCCCGGTCGGCCCAGTCCGAACAGCATGGCGTTGGGCCCGCGGTTCACCTCCACGCGGTCTACGTTGTAACCATCCATCGGCGCATCGGTGATGAAGTAGTCGCGGGTCTGGTCGGCGGCGCCGAGACCGCGGACGCGCGTGTTGCTCTGGGTGCCGCGCATCGCATTGGTGAATTCCTGGAAGCCACCGGAATTGAAGCCGGAGGCGCTGTAATTACCGCCCAGTCCATCGACCTCGGTTCCGGCAGTGTAGGTGAGCAGATCTCCGAGGTTGTTCGCCGCGATGTCGTTCATGAAATCTTTGGTGATGACCGAAATCGAACCGGCGACATCGCGGAGATCGGTGCGCAGGCGGGTGCCAGCGAGCGTGCTGGTCGCCCTGTAGCCGTCGTCTTTTTCCGCCGCGACTTCGAAGGGCGACAGCTGGACTGTCTCGGCTTTCGAAGGTGCGGGAGCAGGTGTGGTTTGCGCTAAAGCGGCGGCTGTAGCCGCGAGCCAGCCGGCGAAGGCGGCGAGGGGGATGTGGGGTTGGGATTTCATGGTGGGGTTAGGGGGTTGGGCACTGGAGAAGTTATCACTTGCACCGAGGCCGCGGGTCAGAAGTTGCCTTTCACACCGAGGGTGACCAGCGCGCCGACTTCCTCGCGGCTGCGGAAAGTCGCGTGGGACGGCGTGCTGGGGCCGTAGATCTTGTTGTCGGTCGGGGCGGAATCGCCGAAATTTCGGATGGCCGCGAAGAGGGTCAGCTTCCGCGTGAAGGTGTAGTCGGCCTGGAGGTCGACGTTGAGCTGCTTGGAATTCCAGTTGTAGGTGCCAGGCTCGATGCTGCGACCGGTGACTACATTGCCGCGCTGGACGCCCCGGTAGTTCCAATTGGCGCGGAGGGTGTATTTCGGACGGGAGAGACTCACGCCCCAGTTGTAGGTGCGCGGGGTGAAACCGTTGAAGTTCGCCGCGCCGTCGCCCTGCGTGCGGAGGGCGTTTGCGTTGGCGAAGACCTGCACACCGCGCGCCCAGTGCGGGAGGAAGGTAAGCGCCTGCTTGTATTCGAATTCGAGGCCGGTCATCCGCACGGTGGTCTGGACATTATGCTGCGTCGCCACCGAGTAGGCGCCGTAGGTGGCAGGATCGAGATCGTAGAGCGCGAGGAACTCCGGCGTCGCGGGGAAGGTGACGTCGCCGAAGAAATTCTCGAAATCGCGGCGCCACGCCCCGATGGAAAAATTGCCGACGCGCTCGAAGTAATACTCGAGCCGCACCTTGGTCGTATTTGCACTCCACGCCTTGATGGCGGCGTTGTTTACGCTGATCCGGCTGTTGGCGTTACCGGCGTTCGGGGCGTTCTCGGTGTCGGGCAGCGTGAGGGCGCCAGCGTATTGGTTGAAATTGGGCCGGCCCACCGAGGTGTAAAAGGCGGAGCGCAGAATCAGATTTTCGCGGAGGTTGTAGCTCGCGTTCAGGCTCGGGAAGAGCCGCAGGTATTCCTTCTCGGCGCGCAGGCCACGATCAATGAAGGTAAGCTGGGAGTAGGCGAGGCCGGCGTTGGTTGGCACAATGAGGAGCGGAGCGCCGGCGGCGTTGCGCAGGATGCGGCCGCTGGCGTCACGCTGAAAGGCGCGCGTGGGATCGGTGAGCGGGCCCTCGCCTTGGACATTGGTCTGCTCGGCGCGAACGCCGCCGACGAGCTTCAGGCGCCGGTCAAAAAACGCCGCGTCGCCGCGAAAGTAGCCGGACGAGATCACCTCGGCGGCGCGCTGCGATCCGCTTACCTCGTTTCGATACCGGTTGTTCGGATCGACGGTGAAATACTCCGGGTTCGACTGGTAGATGCCGTAGTAGCGGGTGTTGTCGAGCCACTGAATCTGGCCGAAGCCGTAGGGCGCGGGATTCTGCGAGTTGAAGACGTCCAGGGCCACGCCCGCGCGGTCGTCGCTGCCGAGCGGATCGGCCGGCGTGGTGGTGGCGCGGCGGTCAGCTCCGACGTAGTTAAAATTGGGCGCACTGCGCCGGAGATCACGGACTTGTTGGCGGACGTCGAGGCCGGCCTTGAGGGCGACGGGCACCTCGCGCACGACGAAATCACGGCGCAGGTTGGCGTAGGCGCTGCGCTTCAGGTCTGACGACGGGCGCTGGTTGCTGGTGGCGCTGATGAGAGAGTAGTTGTCGAGCTTACTGGGGTCGACGGGCATCCCGGCGGCATCGGTCACGGTGATGCGGCGCGGGCGCAGGTAAAAGATATCGTCGAACGATACGGTGACGCCCGTGCGCCGGGCGGTGGCAATGGCGAAGTAGCCCTTGTCGATGTCGCTAAAAATATTGGTCGAGTGGGAGTAGCCGGCGCCGGCCTCGGATTTCCACACCGGGCCGTCGTGCCGCCAGACCAGCGTAGGCATCCAGGTGGTGCCGACCTTCCCGTCGGCATCGTTTCTCATTTCGATCTGGCCCCGGCCGGGCGCGCCGTGGGTGGAGGTCGGGGTGAAGTCGCCGGGGCGCACCTGATCGATGATGTAGCGCAGCTCGCGGTTCATCCGCCGCTTGTCGGAAAACGCGTATTGAAACGCAAACGACAGCGTGTCGTTGCGGGTGAGCTTGAAGTCCATCGTCGTGCCGGCGGAGGAGCGCCGGCTGATTTTGCCGGAGTCGCGGACTTGGAAGGTGGTGAGGTAGGGTTTGTCGGGTGTGGTGTCGGGATAGTTCCCGGGATTGGTGACCACGCCGTTGACAATCGTGGGAGCGCTCGTGGCGGCGCCCGCGCCGCGCCACTCGTTCTGCACGAAATCGGTCGGCGTGAATTGCGTGCTGTTGCCGGCGGACACGGTGAAGCCAAACCGCTTGTTCACAGGCACAACATAAGAGATTTCCCAGCCGGGATAGGTTTTGAAGGCGTTCCCCGACAGCGGTCCAGGTGTCTTACTTAGAGTGCGATGGTCGTCTCGCATCAGCATATACACACTATAGTTGAAGACGGGCTTCGAACGCTCGAACGCGCTGCGCGGAACCATATTGACCGAGCCCGCCAGCGCCATGCCCGGCGACTCGGGCGTAGGGGTGTGGAGCACCTCGATACGGGAGATGTTATTGAGCGAGATTTGATCGAGCAGGACGCCGCGATTGGTGCTCGAGCCGGAGGCCCCGGCGAGATCGAAGCCACCGACGGAGATCGGCACGTTGCCGGAGGGGACGCCGTTCATCGAGAACTGGCGCGCCTCGCCGCCGACGACGTTAATGTTCATACCCGGAAGGTATTTGAAGAACTCGCCCACATTGCCGTCGCCATTCGCGCCGAACTCTTCGGCGGAGACGACGTTCTTGATGCTCGCGGCGAAGCGCTGCTCGTTGATCGCGATCGCGGCACCGTCCATTTCCTTCGAGGTGGCGACAACGAACTCGCCGAGCTTCACGACTCCGTCCGCCGGCCCGGTGTCGGGTCGGCGCGCGCCGGCCTGAAGATTGAAATCGCGCTGCGCCGTGGCGCCGCCGGTGACGACCACCGATGCAGTCTGCACATCGAGCCCCGTGAAAAATACCCGCACGCGCGCGGGGCCGGCGGGGACGTTGGTGAGGCGGTATTGCCCGCTGGAGTCAGTGAAGGTTTCGAGGCCAGTGCCCTCAACCGTGACGCGGGCGCGCTCGAGATATTCGCCGTTGCGCAGATTGAGCACGCGCCCTTCGACGGTGCCGGTGACGACGGACTGGGCGGAGGAGGAGACGGCGGCGAACGCCGCGAGCGCGACTACGATAGTCGCGCGCAGAAACGACGAGATGAACGCGGGGGTATTCATGGGGGTGGAGCCCAGAGCGTGCAGCGCGCGGTGGCGCGGGCAATCGGTGAAGCGCCGCTGTCCGTATTGCGGACAGATATTTACGGTCCGCGAAAGACCGGTAGACACTACAACGCGCCGAGATGCCGGCGGATCGCCGCGAGCGCGTGCCGCGCTTTGGTCTCGGTGAAGCGGAAGAACGGCCATTTCACGCAAATCACCGGAGTCACGTCCGACGGTTTTTCCACCCAGGTAGCGACGGCGATGATATTGGGGTCGGATTCACGGCGATTCCACGCGATACGGGTGTGGCGCGCCTCGGCGATTTCGCCGAGCAGTCGGGGATCGGTTAAGTCCGCGCATAGATCGGGCCGCTGCGAGAGGAGGAGCTTGCCGGTCGCAGTGCAGTGCAGCGGGTAAAGCGCGCTCTTGAGCGGATCGATGGTAATGGGATGGTCGGCCTGCACCCAGTCGATATAGCGCACGCCGCGGCCTTCTCCGATGCCGAGTTCGACGAGTTCATCGACTTCGTTGGCGATGGCGTGCAAGGCGCGGTGGTGGTGTTCCTTGATTTCCCGATACATGTCGCGATTGCACCAGTCATGAAACCGATCCGTCGTGCGCCAGGTTTTCTCGTGGTGCACCACCAAGCCGAACTGCTCGAGGGTTCCGAGCATGCGGAGCACCGAGGTGCGCGGGAGCTTGAGGCGTCGGCAAATTTGGGGCACGGCCAAGCCGGCGGGACTGCGCGCGAGCAGGGTGAGTAAATCGAGGCCCTTGAGGAATGACGTGGCGACTTCGCGTCTTTGCCGAGGTTGCCGAGGGGCGGTGGTCATCGTGAGTTTGATCGGCTGGCTGATGGGGCGAGGTTTGTTTCGTGCCAGCTCGGTTCACTTGCGGAAGCCCTTTTCGGAGCCACCGCGTTTGCCATCGTCCTTGAGTGTGCCGGGTTTCCAACTACGCGCGAGGGTGACGTCTGCGGCCACCTTTTCCGTCAAGGCGGTGATGTTGACGATGCCCAGGCGATTGTAGAGGGCCGGGAGGTAGTGCGCATCACGGACGGCAGCATACTTCTTCCAATTGGCGAGTGCGTCGCCGAGATGGCTGAGCGAAGCGGCGTGTTCGAACTTGTCGCCATTCACATCGAACAGGGCCAACGCGCACGCCCCGCGAATCTTCGCCGCGTAGTAGCGGCCCAGCCACGCGAGCGCTTCGCAGTCGTTTATGTTTTTCTGAAGTTCGGCATCCTGTTTGGCGGCGTCATGGAGTCCGTCGAGTGCAGCGAACGTATCCGCGGCTGCGCCGTCGAGCGCAGCGGCGATTTCGAGCGGCGTAGTTTGCCCCATCGGCTTGCGACCGAGGAGACGATTGCGCCAGTCGCGGATCGGGAGCACGTTGGAGCCCGGCATGGTGATGCCTTCCATAAAGTGGCGCACGGTATAGAAACCCTTGCTGCGCGGATGGCTGAGGCAGGCCTCGGGAAACCATTTGAGATCGATGTCGCCCCAGAAGAAACGCGTGGTCAGCGGCATGACCTGAGACGCTCCTTGGAGAGCACGGAAGAGATGCGACGATGAAGCCGAGGTGTGACGTGCGGCCAACGCCCGTTCGAAGTGGGCATCGGGCAGTGAAGGATCATAGGCCAGCCGGCCCCAGAGCATGAACGAATACCATTGCTTCTCGATCACTAGCGGGCGCGGGCCGGGAGCGGGATGGCGTTCGAGGAAATCGCGGCCCCACGTGTAGCCGTCCGGCCCCATGTAGAAACCGGCGATCTTATCCGCCGGGGGAATGTTTAAGACGTATTCGCGCGTGTAGGTCGGATCGCCGAAGCGGAACGTGTAGATGTCGTCGTTGCGCACCGTGAGCCAGGTCTTCCGGTCGGGCGCGAGGCCCTCCAGCAGCGGTTGGATGAAGGGCGGCTTCGTGATCGAATACATGTGCGCCACGGAGTATTTGAAGCTGAAGTCGAACGGCCCCGGATAGTCTTTGAACGCATCGAGGATGTCGTTCTGCGCTGTCCAGTGAAACCGATGAATCATCGGGAACACGCGCTTCGGGTCATCCTTCACCGCATCGCGCACACCTTCGCCGTAGGTGGCCCACAGCCACGCTTCCTTGAGTTTGGAATCCATGGAGTTCGGCATCCCCTCGCCCGCGGTGATGCCCATGCCGGCGAGCAGCGGATACGTTTTCACCATCTCGCGCACGGTGGCGCGGAAATATTTTTTCGTTGTCTCGTTGCCGAGGTCATCGGTGATGCCGTGTTTACCGTCCGCGCCGAACGTGAAAACGTTCCAAGTGAACACATAGATGCCGATACCGCGGTCGGCGGCCTGCTGCATGACCCAGCGCCAGAACTCGATTTTCTCCTCGATGGTCATGCGCTTCACGACCTCGTGGTTCGCGAGCATTTCATCGCGGACAAAGCCTTTGCCGGAAAAACTGAACGTGTCATCGAGCTTCGTCTTCGTGCGCCAGACATCGTCCAGCGCCACCTCCGGGAACTCCGGCACCTTCACCAGCGAAGGGAAAGGATGCAGCGACCAAAGCGAAAGCACGTTGTAGCGATGCCGCGCCATCGCATCGAGATAGCTGACCCAAAACTCGCGCGTCCACACCTCCGGGATGTTCGCCTGCGCCGCGTCGGAAGGGTCCGTGTAGCTCGGCGTGCGCAGGTCGAGCGGGATGTTAAATTTGATGCCCCGCTGCGCAATGTGCGGCTTGTGCTCGGAAGTTTTCAGCAAATCGACCGTGCCGGTGCGAAGCGCTTCCGCGACATCGAGTCCGCCATACATGGCGCCCTGCGGTCCCTGGCCCACGACCCGCACGTGATTGGGTGCGGAGCGTTCGAGGCGATAAGCCTGGGGATCGCCGCCGGCGAGGGGAACCGCCTCGATGGAAACGCGGAGCGCCGCGCCCGAGGGCGCGGCGGTTGCCGCACGCTCAATCTCGTCGGCAGCAAATGCGATGGCGGGGATGGTGCGATCAAAGTTCAGTTCGACCCGGGTGGCGGCGAGACCGACGAGAGGCAGGGAGCAGAGGAGGAGGAGGCGAGAGATCATGGGGGAATTTGGGTGGAGGGTTTGGGAAATGAAGGGTGTGCTCACCGAGCAAAAGCGTCCGCCGCGCGGTAGGCATCAATCACGGCCTGCTCACCCTCGGCACCCGGCTTGGCGTTGCCGTGTTCCATGCCGATGACGCCCTTGTAGCCCTTCTTAAAGATGTGCTGGAAAACGTTGCGGTAGTTGATTTCGCCGGTGCCGGGTTCTTTGCGGCCGGGATTGTCGCCGGATTGCAGGTAGGCGATCTCGTCCCACGCGGCATCGAGGCTGGGGATCAAATTGCCTGCGGTGATTTGCTCGTGATACAGATCGAACAGAATCTTGCAGGACGGACTGTCGACCGCCTTGCAGAGCGCGTAGCCTTGTTCGGCGCTCCGCAAAAACACGCCGCCATGGTTGGTCTGCCAGTTGAGCGGTTCCAGCACCATGACCAGCTTATGCGGTTCCAAGACCGCGCTGAGCCGCCGCAACAGTTCGACCGTGTTGGCAAATTGATAGCCTTCGCCGAGGCGCGGACCGCCGTATTGGTTCCACTTGGGATCGTCCTTGTGCTGTTGGTCAACGGACCCGGGCACGACCGTCATCCACTTTGCGCCGACCCGTTTTGCGACGGCGACCGAATCGCTGACCGTCTGGGTGACTTCATCCCATGTGGCCTTGTCCCTGCGGACAAACGTGGGCCGGTCAAAACTACCGTAGGCGACAAACACTCCCATCGTCATGCCGAGACGCGCCAGTTCGGCACCGATCTTCTCCTGCATTTCAGGGGTTTGTTTCTTAACGCTATTGTCCTCCCAAGCGGTGAAGCCTTGGTCGGCAGCGAAGCGCACCTGATCCAGGTATGCTTCTCCGCCTTTGTTTTTAAACGTGCCGGGATGCGGCGCGTATTTCAGGGAGAACTTCGGCTGCGGGCCGGCGGCGAACAGCGACGTGGTCGGCGACAAGAGTGATGCGAGGACGAGCGAGGACCCGGAGCGGAGGAAGGTGCGGCGTTGCATGATGCGGGTGAGTTATTGGAGGCGGTTTTCACCGCGATTCTCGGATTGATGGAGGGTCACAGGCCAACCGGGAAATTGGTTGGAGGCCTTGCCGTCGGTGGGATCGATGAGGAAACGGAACGAGTCGATGGCGTAGGTTTTCTTCACCGGATCGAAGGTTATGAAGCCGAAGCCACTGCCCTTCTCGTGGGCCTTGTCGTAACGGTTCGGAGCTTTGCCGACCGCGGGATTGCCCACCGCGTAGACATAGACCTTGTTACCGAATCCATCGAGGAACTCGCCGGTATTGGCAAAACCGTGACGGGGGCGTTTCGTGTGCGACATGCCCACCTCGTCCGGGCGCCACCAGCGCGGGTAACCGGCGGCAATGGCGGGGGTGCAGAAGGACCACATACTGTCGCGCTGCTGGCCGACGCCATATTGGGCGAGGGTCGTGATGTGCTGGTCGCCGTTGATGTGGAGCGCCATCGCCGGGCGCAGGATGTCGATGGCGCGGTTGCGCGGTGTTTGTGGCCACGCGCCCGAATCGAGGTCTCCCTTCAGGTAGCCGTCGTAGCTGCCGTGGTGGGTGGCGACGGCGGCGAACACCGTCTGGCTGAGCAGTGCCTTCAGGGAATGTCCGCGCCAATCCTGCGCCCATTTTTTCAGGAATTCCTCCTGGCGATCGCCGAGGAGGACCAGTCCAGGTTTATCGAGGGTGCGGCAGTCGAATTTCGGATCGACCACGTGGTCGGCCCGCGGGCCGTCGGTCTTCACCCGCTCGGGTCCGCTCTTCCACTGGCGGTCGGCGACGATGGCAAAACTCACGCCGCCATAAACCATGTCGCCGTAGTATACGCTGATGTCCTGCAGCGACGGTTTCGGATCGAACGGGTCGGGATGGTGCGAGACATTGGTCCGGTGGACGGCATTCACCATCCGGGCCGGCTCGATGTAGCCGCCCTTCGAGGATGCGCCGGGATCGGCGGGCGTCACCGACATCTTCGCACCGCCCTCGCCCCAAATGTTGCCTTGGAAAACGTCGTGATCGTCGGGGATGCAGAGCGTGGGCGCATGGCGCATGACATCGCGAAACGCCCAGCCGAATTGATAGAATTTCCGCAGGTAATTGAGAATCGCTGGCGCCGCCGGCTCGCGGATGATGCCGAACCCGCCATGGCTTTCGTAGATTTGGTCGCCGGAGAAGAAGACCAGATCGGGTTTCAATTTTGCGACGTTCCGGGCGACCGGCTCGTAGGGGAAAGCGTAATCGTTTTGGCAGGTCATCGCTGCCATGCGCAGCGGCCGGCCGACGGGATTGGCCAGGATCGTGCCAGTCCACTCGTCGGGCGTCGCCGTTCCGTCGAGATGTTTTTCGCGATAGACGAGTTTGTAGGGCACAGCGGCTTTCTCGTCCCACTTCGGAATGCGAAACGTAGCGACCCAGGCGTCGGGATCGAGCTTGGCCTCACCCAAGGATTGCCACGCACCGCCCCGCTGGACGTGCAATTCGACCACTTGGCTATCGTCGCGACCCATGGGCCCCGTCAGCGCGCTGATCTTCATCACCCAGCCTTCGGGGCCGCGCGAGTCGCTCAGGGAATACATAGCCCACAGTAGTGGACCAAAGCGCTGGGCGGAGGAGACCGTGAAGGCGTCGCCCGCCATTTTCCAATCGGTGAACCGATAACGCGAGCCGCCACCTTGATTCGCTGCTTTGGCCGCTTTTTTGGTCGCGGTGGGCGCTCCCTCGGCGCCGTAGTTGCTCACGAGAGCCACGTTGCCGCGCAGGCTGCCGGCCGGGACCGTGTGGCTGATTTTCCCCAAACTAGCGCCGCCCTCGCCCACCCGAGCTTCGAGCGTGAGAGTGACATCCGCACCGCTCCCGACACCCGAGAGCATCAACGCGAGGTTCTTCAGATCTGCGCCCGCCGGCAGCGGCTCAGACTTGGGGCCCAACAGCAACCGGCCGTCGGCGACGCCGGCATTGAGACCGCCGCCGGCGAAGCAATTGCTGCGGTATTCATTTAGATCACTCCGCACGCCGAGGCGGAAGCCCGCGCCAGCGTCTTTGCCGCGCAGTTCGAGCTGCGACAGTCGGACGGACATCGAGAAGCCCTTGGCCGGACTCGTGATTTGGTGCGTCAGCGAGTGGATGCTGCGATTGCCGCCGAAGCTCCGGCACTCAGCACCTCCATTGGCGACCTGCCAGTCCTCCATGGGATTTGCCCAATAACTTCCTCCGAGGAACACGCGGTCGTGGGTCTTGCTCCAAGCGTCGTTTTCGTTTTTGTCCGGCGCGGTCGCGGCAACCGCCGTTTTGGATCCGGCAGCCGCGCCGACGACGGTGGCGGAAGCGATTAGTTTTAGTGCGGTGCGGCGAGTGATGGGTTCATTCATGGTGTGATGCAGTTCTGCGGCGATATCGTCGCGCGGTCGGTTACAGATCGATTTCGTAAGAGAATATGACCTGTCGTGGAATCAGCCTGACGGTGGTCAGTGAATTCCCGTTAAGGAAGTCGCGGTTCCTGGTGTCGTATCGACCCTGCGGGAAGGCGTTTCGCATATTTACACTCAAACTATACCGGCGGTCCCCGAGCCAGGCCGACTTTCCGCTATATCCGAAAGATAGATCGACGGCAGTTTCCGCCTTTCCTTTTTGGATGATGTCGACGTCTGGCACCGCCACTCCGTTGATCCGTTTCACGCCGAAGCCGATCGCCGCGGGTGCGCGCCAGCGGTAGCCGGCACCCACGCGCACGCCCTTCAACGTTCCTTCGCTGAAGCGATACATGGCATTCAAGTTCAGGCGATTGTCGCGGGTGAACTCGTTGGGACGTCCGTTGTAGGCTTCCAGCACCGGAATGCCGGAGTTCCCATTGCGCACATTTGAAATCCAATTCTCCCGCATCGTTTGGCCCGTCCAACCGCCCGGAAAGAGGTCGTCGTTCCGACCCCAAGGGGTATTGGCGGCGCCGATGTTCTGCGGCACGGTTTGACCGGCGCCAGCCCCGATCGGAATCGCGTTCCACGTGTATTGCCGGATGACGCCGTCTCCATCCATGTCGAAGCCCGCTGGATTTCGGTAAATAGCTTCCGTGTCTCCCGGCACGTAGCCTTCGGTGAACAGGGTTTTATCCATGATCTTCTCGAACTCGTCGGCGAACTTGACCCACTGCGTGGCGATTTTTGTCTGAACAACTTCTTGGTGATTCCAAGTGAGGCGGAGGTCCAGGTTGCGGGTCGGTTTCCATTGCACCGTGATCTCCCGCCCCTTGGCGGCGGTATCGGCGGTGACGGCGTAAGGATCCAGGTAGTTGAAGAAATTCATCGTCTCGAATCCGCCGTTGTTCACGGAGGCAAACGGGTAGACGAATTTGGGGTCGCCCTGGTCCTGCAACGGCCAAACGGGGAACTTCGCCCTGAAATCCGCTTCGTTGGCCACCATGGCACGTGTGATGTCTTTCATCACATTTCGCATGGCCGCCCGGATGCCCGCGAAGAGCGCGCCAAGCCGCGTCGGCGATGAGGAAACGTCATACTCGTTATAGCGGAGATTGAAGCGGCCGTCGAAGAGACCGAGGCGAAATCCCCGGTCGGTGCCCTCGCCCCGTTCGCTCGCCATAAAGCTGCCGTCGGGATTTCGAGCCGTGGTATTGGGCGCAAAGGTGTCCGACTCGGTGAACATGAGTGAAAGATCCGCCCCCAGAGGAAGTTTCCAGCCCCAGTCGCGGAACGGATGCACGACAATGCCTTTTAGCGTGGTGGTCCCGACCGCCTCAGTCGCCGGATCCATTTTATCGAAACCGTAGTGATCGATATGGGCCTGATAGCCGGCGGCAGCCGCCGAGATGACCTGTCCGGTTTCCGGATTCCGCCACAAGACGGCCGGGGCGGCGGAGCGCGCCGTGTTGTTGGAGTCCTCGCGCCGTCCGTAGGTCAGCACGACGCGGTCATCGAGCAGGTAGCCTTGGTAAGAAAATAGCTTGGTGCCGAATTCGGTGTGCGTCCCGCCTGTGTTTCGGCCGGTGATGAGGCGCTCGCCGTTGGTGCCGGTGCCGGCATTTTTCGGATCGACGGTCCAGACCTCACCCCGATTGTCGGTGATCTTCCACGGTTGCCCAATCTCATAGCCGTCCACCCGCGGCACCCAACCGAGATCCTGGCCGACGTAAGAGCGGAAGTTCACCACGCGATTGCTGGCCGTAGCGGTGTATCCACTGCCCAACGGCCCGAGGCCGCGGCGTCCATCAGGTTCGATGGTGTAGTTCACTCCGCTAAACACCGGATCGCGCATCCGCCCGTTTTCGATCACCGGCTGGATATTATAGCGGTATTCTTGATTCAGATTCTTCGACTCGATCGCGGAGACGATGCCGGCGATCCGATGCCGGCCGAAGAGCTGCACGAGGCGGTTGCGGGACTGCTTTTTGAAATCGAGTTCATAGGAGAGGGCGGCGCGCCATTCGTCGCTTTTGGACCAGCCCTCGTCGAACCCCGCGAGTCCGTCGAAATAGAGTTTTCCGGCGTAGGGATTGGGCGTGACGCCGTCGGGCAGAAACCGGTTGGGATCGACGTTGAGATTCAGTCCACCGTTGCCGCCGGCCATGTAGCTCGCGCCGAAATTCTTGTTATCTTCGCGCTGGTAGCCGGCCTCGAAATGGAGGTTTTTAACGATCTCCTGATTGAAAAACAGATTCACGATCGACGCATCGCGGTCGCCGAAATCGGTGAAGTAGTGATAACTGACATCGCGGGGATAGTAGTCGTCGTTGAGCAGCGACACGCCTCGCGTAGTGCCCGCATTGACCGGATCAACAATCCCGGGCCAGCGCCCGTTGTCGGCGATGTTTTGCACGCCCACCGAGTAGAATGATCCCATCGCGCGAAGACCGGCCGGATTATTGCCGCCGATCACACTGATCGCGCCATCGCCCGATGTGCTGAAAACGCGATCGTCGGGATTCGCCTTCGCCCCGATCGCCGGCAAGCCGCCACCCGCGGGCCGTCCGGTTTGCCAAGCGAGATTGTTGGAGAAGAGGGGCTGATTGCCCAAGGCAGATCCCAAGTCGCCGGCCTGATACCAGACCCGGACTCTGTCCAACGGGGGGACTCGCGAGGGGGTGCGGCTGTGCCCGTTGACGTTTTCGTAGTGGGCGCTGAATTGGGTCTTTTTGAATGGCTTGTAGAGGAGCGCGGCGTAAGCCCGGCGTTCGCGATCGATGGACGGGTTCGGGTAGAACTTCTTGTTGTCCGCGAGGAGGGCGCCGCGGAACGCCAATTTGTTTTGGACCAGACTTTGGTTGAGGTGGAACTCGCCGCGGATGCCGCCGAAGCTATCGAACTGCGTCTTCAACTGGCGGGTGTTTCGATTCATGATCGGTCGCGCGAGGCTCGAATCGATGGCGCCAGTCGGAGCCCCAATACCGAACATCATGGGGTTCGGACCGGAAGCGAGGGTCACCCGATCCAAGTTGTAATTGTCCGAGCGCGTGTCGGTCGCAAAAAACTCCCGGGTCCTCCTCGCTTGACCGATGCCGCGAACACGCAGGGTGCCATCGCCGCCTCCCTTCGACTCTACATTGCTCACAAACTCGGTGCTGTTCTCGATGTTGAGCGAGTAGACGGACGCGGCATCAATGCTGGTGAAGCCGAAATCTTCCATGAAATCCAAGGTGAAAATATCAATCTGCGATGCGAGGTCGGAGAGTTTCGTTTTGAAGCGTGTGCCCGCCAAGGTTTCGGTGGGCGCCCAACCTTCGTTGTCGCCAGCGTTCACTTGAAAAGGTGTGAGCTGAACGACTTCTGCACCCCGTGGTTTTACGGCTGGGACCGTCGGTGGATTGGGAGCTATCTGGGCGGAAGCGACCGTGCCGAGTGCGAGGCAAACGCCGAGCGTGGCGAGGAGGGTGTGAGGGGTGGCTGACATGGTGTGGGGTGTGGGGCGTGGGGCGGAAAGACTAGATGGGAGCGCAATCACCGCAGTTTGATCACGCGCAAGAGGCGGATGACCGCTTCGAAGCGGGCTCTTTCCTCGAAAACCCGGGGAGGCAGCACGCTTGCGCGGCCGCCTGCATCCGGGAAGGGCCAGCGACGCGTCATGGATTTTTCAGGAGGGCGTGAGGCATGGTCGAGCGCGGGGCGACTACTTCAGTTTGGCTGCGGCCCGGGCGGGGCGGATTGTCGGGTCCGGCTTGCCAGCGAGTTCTTGTTTTTCAGCTCTGCCGCCTTGGTTCTGGGGCACTTCGGGTGCAAAGGTGGACGGAAAGGACGCGGCGAGTCGCTTCTTCTGAGTTTGGATTTCCGGATCTGGCGAAGCCGCGAGGTTGGTCCACTGCATCGGATCGCGTGACATGTCGTAGAATTCCTCGGTGCCGTCTTTGTAGCGGATGAAATACCAGCGTTCATCGCGCACGGAGGCGTTGCCCCGGCCCATCACCGTTAAGGAAACGTGCGGCCAGGGCGTCTGCGGATTGCGCAACAACGGGGTGAGGCTGTGCCCGTCGATCTCCGGTTTGGCGGGCAAGCCGCAGGCGTCGATCAGCGTGGGGAAAAGATCGATCAGATTCACCACGCGAGGGCAGTCTTGCTGCGCCGTCATTCCGGGCATCCGGATGATCAACGGCAACCGCGTCGATTCCGCCCAGAGCGTGGCTTTGCGGAAGCGCAGCTTCTCGCCCAGGTGCCAGCCGTGATCGCCCCAGATGACCACGATCGTATTGTCGCGGTGTGGACTATTCTCGAGCGCCGTGAGAACGTGGCCGATGCAATCGTCGGCGTAGCTCGTCGCTGCCAGATAGGCCTGCACGGCACCTTTGTGCAGTCGCGGATCCTGCTGCACCCATTGAAAATCGGAGGACGGCTTTTCCGTCACGCGCCCCTTCGCGTCGACGATGTCGTTCAGGTCGTCGAGGCGAAATTCCGGGAGCGTGATCGTCTCCAACGGGTGCCGGTCAAAATACTCCTGAGGCACGTAAAACGGCAGGTGCGGCTTGGAGATGCCCAACGCCATGAAGAAGGGCTTCGCCGCCGGCTTGGCGAAGGCGGCAGCCGCCCACTCGGCCGCCTTCCAATCTTTGGAATCCTCTTTGGGGCCCCTGGTGGGGCCCCAGCTGAATTCTGTGCCATCCGAATCGCCCTCTTTCATTCCGTCGCGCTTCACCACGGGCCGAGGGATGGGTTTTCCGTTCAGCAGATTTTGTCGACGAGAAGTGATGCGTTCCGGATCTGGCCGCGAACCGCTTCCGCCCGCGGAATCATCCCACTGGTCAAACGCCCAATGTCCCTCGTCGGCCGGATGTTTGTGGAAGATTTTCCCATTCGAGAGCGTGTGGTAGCCGTGCTTCGAGAAATATTCCGGCAGCGTCAGGTGGGTCTTCACCAGTTCCGAACCGCGCATGTTCTGGGCGTTACCGTAGACTCCACTCCGGTGCGGCATGAAGCCCGAGAGCAACGCCGAGCGCGAGGGACCGCAGACCGGACCGGCGCAATTGGCCTGTTGAAAAACGACGGAGCCGCTTTTGGCGAATCGATCCAAGTTGGGCGTGGCCGACCGTTTTTGCGGCGCACCGCCGAAGGCTCCGACCCAGTCGTTCAGGTCATCGACAGCGATGAACAGCACGTTGTAGGGAGCGCGCGCTTTTTCAGCGGCTTGGAGCGAGCCGAGCCCAAAGCAGAGAGTGGAGAGCGCGAGTGATCTCAAAGACCTGCGGAGTGGGATATTTGTCATTGGTTTCATGGCGTTGCATTTTTTTCCAGGCCGGTGCGGTTGATGAGGCCGCCGAAAGGATTGTTGCCGAAGGCGGGGGCGATGAGACCGCGGTTCCATTCCGCGGCGGCGGTGGCGAGACGCGCCGCGATTTCGGGGCGAGACGAGGCGAGGTCACGGGTTTCCCCGAGGTCGGCGGCGAGATCGTAGAGCTGCGGTGCGTTTTGATACGTGCACAGCCATTTCCAGTTACCCTCGCGCACGGCAAAGGCCTCGCCGCCGTCCATACGCCAGAAGAGGCGTGCGTGGGGCGCGGCAGTGTTCTTACCGGTGAGGAATGGCAGGAGATCGACGCCGTCGAGGACGGGGAGCTTGGCGTCTCGGGTGGTGCCCGCGGCGGCGAGAGCAGTGGGCAGAATATCGAGCGAGATGACCGGCTGTGTGTAGGTGCGGCCGGCGGGGATACGCCCGGGCCAGGCGACGAGGAACGGAACGCGAATGCCGCCTTCGAAGACGTCGCCTTTTTGGCCGCGCAGCGGGGAATTCACGGAGGCGTTGGCGTTGCGCTTGGTCATCGGTCCGCCGTTGTCGGAAATAAAAAAGATCAGGGTGCGCTCGCGTTGGCCGGTGGCGTCGAGGGCACTGAGAATGCGGCCCACGGCTTCGTCCACGGTGGCGACCATCGCGGCGTAGGTGCGACGGCGTTCGTCGGCAATGTGCGCAAATTTTTTCAGCATGTCAGCGCGCGCCTGCAGGGGCGTGTGCGGCGCGTTGAAGGCGAGGTAGAGAAACCAGGGCTTGGTGCCACGAGCGTGGCGCGTGACGCTGGCGGCGGCCTCCTCGCCGAGTTTGGTCGTGAGTTCGGGCGGCTCGGATTCCTCGGTGGAGTTGCGCAGCATGGGCGAGGCGTGCTCGGCGTCGGCGTGCGTGGCCGACTTCTTGCCTGCTCCCACCTCGACATCGACGTGCGAGCCGGGGAGGAAACGATGTCCGCCGCCAAGGAAGCCGTAGAACTCGTCGAAGCCGCGGCGATTGGGGTGAAACTGCGGATGTGCCCCGAGGTGCCACTTACCGATCACCCCGGTGGTGTAGCCTGCGGAGCGGAGCGAATCGGCGAGGGTGGTTTCGGAGAGCGGCAGGCCGTGGGTGACGGCGGTGGCATCCCATTTCGGATTAAATTCATAACCGAAGCGCTGCTGGTAGCGGCCCGTGATAAACCCGGCGCGCGAGGGACTGCAGACCGGATAGGAAACGTAGCCATCGGTGCAACGGATACCGGACGCGGCGAGGCGGTCGAGGTGTGGCGTGGGAATGTCGCGGGCGCCCTGAAAGCCGACATCGTTGTAGCCCAGATCGTCGGTGACGATTAGGAGAACGTTGGGGCGTGGCTCGGCGGCGTGTGCCGTAGCTAGGGTAAGGAAAACGGAGAGCGAGATCATCGAGAGGCGGAGTCGCATGGGGAGGTTTTGGGGTGAAAGAAACGTGGGGCTCAGGAGGGGCGGTTCGATTGGGTCGCGAACACGGCATCACGGGGGCGCCGTGCGCCCAGCGAAATACAGGCGCCACGCGTCAAGCCGTTGAAGTGAGTTCGATTTCATGCGCAGGCGAGAACTCAACGACTGAGAAACAGCTCGCTCGTCACCACGGCTTCGATCAGCGAACGCAGGCCGTGTTGGCGTTGCGGGAGATCGGCGACGATTTTCTCCACGATGGGATCTTCGAGAGCTCCGATGCGCCGGCCGCACGCATAGGTGAGCAGGCGATCCGTGAGCGTGCGTGCGAAAAGGGCCTGGCGCCTGACGAGAACCTGCTTGAGGCCGGTCACGTCGGAAAACTTCTCACCCCCGGGCAGTTCGCCGGCGGTGTCGATCGGGGTTTTGCCATAGCTCGTCCGCCACGCGCCGACGGGATCAAAGTTCTCCAACGCGAAGCCGAGCGGGTCGATTTTTTGGTGGCAGCCGTAGCAGTTCGGCGATTCGCGATGCTTGCTGACGAGCTCGCGGATGGTCTTGGCTCCGCGCACATCGGGATCGATGGCGGGCACATTATCGGGGGGCGGCGGGGGCGGAGTGCCAAGAATGTTTTCCAGCACGAACACGCCGCGCACGACGGGTGATGTTTCGATGCCGTTGGCCGAGACGGTCAGGACCGATCCCATGCCAAGCAGGCCGCCGCGCCGGGAGTCGGGAAGAGCGACTTTGCGGAACTCGTGCGCGCGAGCCGGATCGCCGAGGTCGCCGAGGCCGTAGTGTGTGGCGAGCGGCTGGTTGAGAATGCTGTAGGGGGCGTCGAGGAAGTTGACGATGCTCGCATCGCGTTCGATGAGATCGCGCATGAAGAGCCGGGTCTCCACCTTGAAGGCGTGCTCCAGGCCCTTGTAGTAATACTTCTCAAAATCCTTCCGGTCCGGGGGCATGGTGCCGAGGCTCCGGAGGTTCAGCCAACTGTCGAGAAAGCCGGACACCAAGGCATCGGAGCGCGAGCTGGCCAGCATCCGGCGCGTCTGCGCGATGAGGACCTCCGGCTTGGTGAGTTCGCCGCTTTCCGCGAGCTGGCGTAGCTCTGCATCCGGCATCGACGACCAGAGAAAATAGGAGAGTCGCGAGGCGAGCGCATAGCCGTTAAGCCGGGGGCGTGCCTTCGGGTCGTTGGCGGCCAAGGTGTCCTGAGCGAGGTAAAGGAAGGACGGCGAGCTGAGCGCGGCCTTGAGCGCATCCTTCAGCGCTTCCTGCGGCGAACGGCCGGTGTGCATCCGTTTTGTGGCGACGGCCACAAGACGGTCCACGTCCTCCTTCGTGGCCGGGCGGCGATAGGCGCGGTCGGCGAAGGTGCGGAGGACTGCGCGCATGTTTTCCGGAGCGAACGTTTTTGTGCCGAGCACGGCCCGCTGGGTCGCGGGTGGCCACTGCTCGACGATCGGGCCGCGGATTTTGACCTCGTGGATGCGAATGTGCGGCACCTTTCCCTCCACGATGCTCAGGATGCGATTCTCCACGATGCCGAGGCCGTTCCTGCGGTCGCTCTGCGCGGCGGTTGGCGGCCATTTGTCTTTGTGGTATTCCACAATCCGGGCCCACGAACTGCGGGCGCTTTTCGGGCCGTTGGGGAAGACAAACCGCGGAGTTTGCCCGGCATCGAGCCAGACCCGCAGGGTGTGCCACACAGGTTCGCCGTCGCCCAACGCCAGCTCCGCAAGCATGGGCTGGAGCGGCTGCGGCTGATAAAGCGGACCGGCTTTCCCATCGCCGGGCACCAGGCCGAGGCGGAAAGGCTCGCGTGAGTCGGTGCCGAAGATTTTCGGGTCATACGGATGCAGCCGGTTCATGGCCTGGGCGAGCACGCGAATTTCGTAGATTCCGTCCACCGGCACGCCTTGCTGAAAATCGCTGATGAAGCCGAAGCCACCCTCGTGGTTGGGAGTGTCCATGCACTCGTAAAGGCCGATGAACGCGTTTTTGAGCCGACTATGCGGGCGACTCAGCTCCTGCTGAGGTTTGAAGTTGTCGCGGAAGTGCCACGCGCGTTCCTCCGGCCGCTGTTGAATCGCGAAGGCCTTCTCGACCACGGTATCCGCCGCTTCGATATACTGGTCCAGCAGATAACCGGAGGTCTGGAGCACGTCACCGAGGTTGTCCATGTGCTCTTCGGATTGATCGCGGGGAAACTTGGTCGTCGGGTCGAAAGCCGCCATGTTCATGCCAAACAGATCGCCGATGGTATTGAGATACTCGCGACGGTTCAGGCGGCGCAGCACCGTGCTGCCTCCGGTGCTGGCGAGGTCCTCGCGTCCCTGCGTGAGTGCCAACGCCAGTTGCTCCAGGAAGGCCTTCTGCTCCACGGAGGAGGGCTGCTTGGCCTTTTCCGGCGGCATATCGCCGAGGTGGAGCTGATCCATCATGTCCTTCAGGTCGATCAGCGTGTCCACCTTGGCCGCCGGCAGCAGCAGTTGGTCGAAACGCCGCTCGGCCTTCTGTTTTTCGGGGCCGTGGCACTCGATGCAGTAGGTGGTGACGAAGCGTTTGATCAGCACAGCGTCGGCGGCGGCTTGAGCCGGCGTGAGAGCCGTCGCGAGCAGCGCCGCGATGAGCAAATGAGAAAAGCGAAGCATCGGCTTGGGGCGGAAGGAGTGGAGTCGCGGCAAGCTCACGTGAGGCCGGTGAGTGCGCCGGTGCTGGTGCCAAATTTCCCTGTCTCGACGCCGAAGCGCTGCAGCATCGACACGTAGAGGTTGCACAAGGGCTGACGCCCGAGGCCTGTGGCGGGATAGGCTTTGTGTTCGCCGTGTTTGAATCCGCCGCCGGCGAGGATGACCGGGAGGTTGCCGTTCGTGTGCGCGTTGGCGTTGCCCATGCCGCTGCCGAAGAGAACCATCGAGTGATCCAGCAGCGTGCCGCTGCCGTCTTCGATGGATTCGAGCTTGGCCAGGAAGCGGGCAAACTGCTCGACCTGGTAACGCTCCATTTTAATCAGGGCGGCGATCGCCTCGGGACGCTGGCCGTGGTGCGAGAACGCGTGGTAGCCGCCGTTCAAGCCGAAGGCAGACGCCTCGAAATCCCCGCCGATCTCAAATGTCGCGATGCGGGTCGAGTCGGTCTGAAAGGCCAACGCGATCAGGTCATACATCACGGGAAGGTCAGAGACGAACCCCTTGTTCTCGGGCTCCTTCATTCTCGGATCAGGCTTCGGCACGTGCGCCCATTGGCGGCGCAGCTCGATCTGCTTTTCCACGTCGCGGACCGAGGTAAAATACTCGTCCAATTTTTCTTTGTCGCGCTGGGCAAGATGACGTTCGAGGGATTTTGCGTCGCCCTGCACGGCGTCAAGGATCGAGCCTTTGAGGTCGAGTCGGTCCAGAGAAGTCGCGAGTTGTGACGCACCGTCCGAGACGAACAGTTTCCGGAACAGCTCGCGCGGCGTGCTGATGGGCGGGACGCGCGTGCCGCTGCGCGTCCAGGCCATGAGGCAGCCGCCATGAATCCCGCTCTCGGAACCGAGGGCGAGCGAGGGAAATCGCGTCGCTCCCCCCATCGTCTCCGCCGCGCGCTGATCGAGGGTGAGATTGCCCTCGGGCATACTCTTCGCATCGGCCGTGCGCACGCCGCTCAGGAACGAACTGATGGCAAAGTGCCCGCCCTTCACGCCGTGATCGAGGCCGGAGAAGATCGAGAGATTTTTCCGGTGCGGCTGGAGGAATTCGAGGTCCGTCGGCAGGTCGTAGCCGGGGCCTGTGTTCGTGGGAAAAAACGCCGGCGGGTGAAACCCGAGCATATTGCCCACGCACACCATCCGCTTCGGCCGCGTCGCGCCCGCGACTTTACCCGGCAAAGTGCTGACGGCCGAGCCTTGGGCGAAGACGCGCCCGCCGAGGGATTCCAGCAGCGGCAGGGCGAGACTGATCCCTGCGGCCCGCAGGAAATGACGACGGGTTGAGGTGAAAGACGGAAGAGGGGATGCGGACATGGGGTGTGGGGCGTGGGGCAGAAAGATTAGATAGGAGCGAAATCACCACTGTTTGATCACGCGCACGAGGCGTATGACGGCGTCGCCTTGGGTGGCCTCGATTCGCAGGTCGCTGCCGTTGTAGCCTCGGCCGGGAAACTGGGCGTCGTGCAGAATGAACGTCGCGGTTCTGACCTTGCCCGTGTTCCCGCAACTCACCGAACGGGTGGCCGTCTTCTGGTCTGAAGTCTGGTAGGTGAAAGCCCATTGGGCATGATCGCGATCGAGGTAAGTGATCTTGACGGCCACGCGGTGCGGTCCGCCGGAAAGAAACTCATCGTCGACGCCGAATCGAATCGAGGTCTGACCGTGGGTGCGGTCGGTGCGTCGCGCCGTGTAGTCGTAGAGGTGGGACGGATGGAAATCGAACATCTGCTTCGGAACGTCGACCTTTTCAACCGGCACGGTTCGCGCGCCCTCGGCGTCGCGCTGAAACAGCCAGCGCTCGAAATTCTTGACCGTAGACTGCTTGGTGCGGCTCTCGCGGAGGTAGCACCAAGCATCCGGCGCGGTGCGAACGGTCCGGCCGAGTTCAAGTGCGACGTAGTGCAGCAGGGGTGGATTCACGAGCCAGTTGCCGGTCTCGGCCCAGAGGAAATTCCGCCGCATCTGCAGCGCCCGCAGCATGGATTCGTGATAGCGGTGCGGGAAAGTCTCCAGCGGGCCAAAACGCACCTCGTTGGAATACTCTTCGTTCTCGTCGCCCGACGCACGGTTCTCCGCGATGATCGGACTTTGCTCGTTCACCACGAGGTAACCTTCGGCGTCGAGCTCCTGGCCCAGTGAAGAATTGGGCGCATGCAGGAGGTAATGCTCCACGAACCCGTTGCGCTGCCCCATTCCGAGTTGGTTGCACAAGGCGATGTCTTCCTCGCCGCCGGAAACGTTGCAGAGCTTGTAGGCCACGCCCTTGAACGCTGCGGCCCAAGCGCGTAGCCGTTCCTCATAGAGCCGGCGGTTCGGGTCGTCCAACGCCGGCCCTTTGCCCTCCTCGCCGCGCGAAGCCGAGCGCAAGTGAAGGTAGCAATGGTCGAGTTCCTTCATCTGCGGAATGCCGCTCCGGCCGAATTCCTCCACAAGCCGCAAATACCGCCGATGATATTCCGGGTGATAGATGTCCAGATTGACGACCTGAAACGGGGTGGAGCCATTCGGCCGCTCCTCGATGATGGGGATGCCGTAGCGGGTCAGCCAGCGCGGCGCGGACCCCACCTCCACCCGCGCAACGGCCGGATCGCCGAGCTGGCGGAAATACCGCGTTTCCCAAACCGTCGCGGCCAAACCCAGCTTGACCGAATACCGACCCTGCTCGCTCGCCGCGAGAATGGCCGCGCGCAGCGGCGCGAAATCGAAGCGGCCTTCCTCGGCCTCCACGCTGCTCCAGGTAGGTTTCAGACTGCGCTGGATTCGTCCGGGGAAATCCTTCGATACGGCCTTCGGCACCTGGATACCACTATAAGGCGCAGCGCGGACCGAGGGTGGCAGCGACCAATCCTCGCCATCCACCGTGTGATCGCTCTCGTTCCACGGGTGAAAGAAATACTCCCGGTGAAATACCTTCGCCGCCCTAGCGTCGAAGGTGTTGGTCGACGATCGCGTGGCGCGGGTCGAGGCGGCGAAGGCAGATTCGTGCGACGTCAGCAGCACCGCAACGACCGCAAGAGAGTGCACTGGGTGACGACACATCATGGCTAGAAATGACTGCTCAGAACGAAACCGTATTCGTCAGAATGAAGCGGCGGGGATCGGGCACGTTGTTGTTGGTGATCCAGAACTTCGTCGTCCCGTCGGCCTGTTTGCGTCCATAGCCGCGCTGTTGGATGAGTTCATCGTCATCGAGCAGATTCCGGATGTTCAGTTGCACCGACCACTCGTATTTGCCCTGGAAAATCTTTCGGCGGTATCCAAGGAAACCATCCAGCGAGGTCAGGGCGCGGCCGCTGAGCGGACTGTCGAAGTCGGGCACGTCGTAGCTGCCGGCGCCGATGCCGGAAAATTCCCGATACACTTCCTTCGCCTGGGCCGGCCGGCTGCCGTAGGCCAAGATGCTCTGGCTGCGCCAGCTGTAGTTTCCGCCGAAGAAGAGCCCTTTGATCGGGCCGCGCTGGACACTGTAGCGGCCCGTGACGTTCACCCGGTATTTGCGCTCCTGAGGATTCGGCATGCCGCTGGACATTTTCATGTAGCTCATCGTGGGGAGGATGATGCTCTGCATGTATTGCCGGATGGTTTGCGTCATGCCTGGGATCGCTCCGATCGGCTGATTGGCGATAGACTCCCAGTCCGTCCAGCGGGCATTGGCATACTCAAACCAAGGCAGGCCAGCGTTCGAATCGGCCGTCGTGCTCTTCGCACCTCGCACGGAGAGCGACAGACCGGGGAGCGGATTGGCAGTGAGGGTGACTTCGACGCCTTCGGATCGCCGGTCGGCCTGGACAGCCGACGTTTCACGATTGGGCGCGACCGGGAAATTGTTGCCGACGAAGTTGGTGTTGGCGTTGACGTTGGCCGGCAGATTCGAGTCCTGAACGCTCTGGAGATAGTAAGCGTAGGGATTCCCCGCGATGTTGTAGGCCGGGTTGAGGTTCAAAAAGGTCTTGTCGATGTAGTAGACGGTGTCGCGCAGCGACCTCATGCCGTTGGCGATTTGGCCCTGGAAGATCGAGTTACCGCCCTGCCGCGTGCTTTCATACCAGTTCACGCGCATCGAGAGTTTCCCATTGGGCATCGAGACCGAGAACCCGTAGTCTTTGCCCTTGCCGTCATCGATCGTCATGGGGCTGCCGTCGTGATTGAAGCGGCTGAACTCCGCCGCGTAGGCGGAGGTGGACTCGTTGTAGAACAGCGAGAGCCAATTCCGGGGATGGAGGACAATGCCTTTGGATACCGACTTGGGATTCTCTTTTTGGCGGCTGGCTAGGTTCTGGATTCTTCCCAAACCCAGTTTCTTGAAATCCTGCCAGCTCATGTAGGGTGCGTTGGCGAATGCCGCATTGCCGGGGTCATTCGCCGAAGGAGGAAAATAGTAGCCGCCGGTGCTGGCGTTGTAGCGGGGCTGCATGTTGCTGTTCAACCAACTCGTGTAGGTGTTGTCGTCCTGGCGGTGGCCGAAACTGGTGATGACGCGATTGCTGAAGAACGCACTCTGCAGGGAAAATACTTTGCCGACCGTTTCCTTGCGTCCGTTGCTGACCGCGTAGGCGCTGCCCCCGCCGGGCAAGTTCTCGCCGGCCACGACCACGGGCTTGCCGCTGGCATCGACACCCAGTGAACCCCAGTTCCATGGATCGACTTGCATATCGACATAGGGCGCTCCGCCCACGCCCGCCGTCGGGCTGCCCAGATAATGGCGCACTTGGAGCTGGCGGTTTGCCTGGGTCATATTGACGAGGGCCGCGGGGAGCGGAGTCGCGACATTGTTGGCGATGCTGACCGTGAAATCGTTGTCGCTGATCACGGTGGCGGCGGACGCACCGTTGCGGACCTGCTCGAAGCGCTGGCTCATTTGCGAGGTCCAGACGCCCAGCAAGCGGTGGACGCCGAACCAGCGGGTCCAGTTTTTATTCTGGGTGAAGTCGAGGGTGTAGGTGGCCGTCACGCGGTCGTCGGCTTTCTCCTGCTGGTTATCGCCACCCGAGACGGAGCTTTGGGCATAGTAGCGTCCAAAGTTGGGATTGGTCACGCGGGCGGGCGCGGGCTGACCGGGAGCCCACTGAGCGGGCAGATAGCGATTCAGGTCGATCATGAGCTCAGTGCCACCTGCACCCAGCGCATCCACGAAGGAGTAGGTGACGAACTCGCGATTGCTGGCCAACTCGATGAAGAGATTTTTGACCGGATTGAACTCGACGACCGCGCCGTAAATTTTGGTGCGCGTGGAGTTTCGCAGCCCATTGCCGACGAGGTTGATTTGCGTGGGGTAGATGGAGCCGTCGGTGAAGGACCAGTCGGAATTCTCCCCGATGAAAGGCCCCGGGCCATTCAAGAGATACCCCGTATTGTTCCATGACATGATGGGAAGCGCGCTCGTGGAAGCACCGCCCAAGACCAAGACCGGGCTCGAGCTGGTGAAACGGGAGAGGATATCCGTATTTGGAACGCCCGCGACGGGAGGGCCGAAACCTTGAGCCGTCAGAGCTGCGTTGATGGCGGTGGTGTTGGCTCCGATGTTGAAGGAGTTGATCGCCGAGTTGTCGAAACCCTTCAGGACGGACGGATCATAGGTGGCGAGGTAGCGCGCCTTCTGGTCAGGGGTGAGGAAGCGATCAAAATACGGCGTGACCTTGTCCTGCACCAGAGTCGAACGCACCGGCGACTTTTTGATGAGTCCGGACTCGTAGTAGCCGCGCAGGCTGAGCCGCTTTAAAGGCTCGAAGGAGATGCTGCCAAAATGCCGCTCAGATCGGTCGTAGGATGGCTTGCGACTGGTGGCGAGGTCCTGCTTCAGCGAATTGAAGCGGAGGGCGAGGACGTTTTTCTGCACGACCTGATTCAGATCGACCGTCGCGCGGTAGCCATCGTCGCTGTCCACTTGGAGCGAGGCACTGTATTTGTTCCGGCCTGTGCCAGCGCGTTTGAAAGACGTGTCCACGGAACCGCCGGCCAAGCCGTTGCCAAAAAGAATAGCGTTGGGCCCGCCGATGAACGAGTAGCGTTCCGTGTTGTAGCCATCGACGGGGGCAGAAGTCTCGAAAAAACCAACTGAGGTGCTGGCGCGCGCCAAGCCGCGGGCACGGTTGCCGGCGGAGGGGTTGAACGGATTTCCGCCGAGGGTGTTTTCGCTGCCGGACGGGTCATACCAGTCGGTCTGGCTATCGATGTTGAGCGAGAACCGCAGGGCATCTTCCAGAGAGTTGATGCCGAGATCGGAGAGAAATTCCTGCGTCATCACATCCACTTGGGCGGAAACGTCCTTCAGGTCCGTGCGGAGGCGGCCACCGGCAATGGTCTCGCGGGCTTGGTAGCCGACATCGGAGGTGGCGTTCACTTGGAACGGCGAGAGAACGACCGCCTCCTCTTGGGGCGAGGGAGTCGCGGTTGGAGCGACCGATTGGGCCGAGGCGTCGGTGCCTAGGGCGAGCCAGCCCGCGACAGCGGCGAGCAGGGTGCGGGGTTTGGATGGCATAGTTCGTTTGGGTTGGGGTTTGGTCTGCGGCGCGGAAACAGTTCCGTCCTCTCCCTTGCGCGGTGCGGCGGCAGCGCTGCGTTTGCGTCCGATGATGAGGGCGCCGGTGGCGACGTCCTGCGCGGCCTCGAGTGCCGTGCCGGCGAGCATTCGCTCGAGCGCCTCGCGCGGCGTGAACTCGCCGCGCACCGGAGCCGTCGTCTCGCCACGCACTTTGTCAGTCGCAAAAACGAGCGAGCGACCAGAGGCAGCCGCGAACTGGCGCAGCGTTGTCGCGGCGTCGCCGCTGGGGAGGTTGAAGCTCCGCTTTGCCTCAGTCGTCGCCGCGCCGAGAGACGCTACCGTCGCCAACACTCCGCACGAGGCGAGCACGACGGGGGCGGCAGAGAACGACGAAGTGAGACGGAGCAGGGCCACTAACACCGTAACGCTCAGGCCCAGGATTCTGTTTAGTCGCACGGGAACAAATCGGTGCACCGGTTCAAAGCATACCTTGATCTTCGCTGGCGTTGCGTCGCCTAAGGAGCACGTAACCGCAGGGTGTCACCGTCGCGCTCAGCGCGAACGATGCCGTCACGCTCCAGTAGGCGCACAAACGCTTCGACGTCGTCCAGCGCGAACATTCCGCCGATGCGCCGCGCACCCAGCACTGGATCGGCGACGAGGATTTGGAGTGCGTTGTGCCGGTTGAAACGGGTGGCGACCTCGGCGAGCGGGGTGTCGGAAAAATCCGTGACGTGGCGCTGCCACGCGAGCGCGGCCCGCACCTCGGCTGGGGCGAGGCGCTCGATTGCGGGCGAAGGCGTAGCCGAGGCGCCCGGGATGGAGACCAAGGGGATGGCCACGCGTTCGTGCGCACTCAGGAGCGTAGCGCTGGGGCGGGCCGGGGCCGGGTCACGCAAAAGGCCGGCGGCATCTGCCTGTGAATCGCTCGTCCGGAAGGGGAGCGCCGGCGCCACAGTGACCTTGCCCTCTGAAACCGTCACCTCGATTGCGCCGGGGCCGACGCGGACATTGAAGGCAGTGCCGACCGCGCGCACGGCCACGCCACCGGCGCTCACCACGAAGGGCCGTGCGGCGTCGTGCGCGACCTCGAAGTGGGCCTCGCCGAACTCGAGCTCTACACGTCGCTCCGCGGCGGTGAAGCGCACGCGGGCCGCGCTCGCGGCATTCAGTTCGAGAGTGGAGCCATCCTCCAGGCGGGCACGTTCGTAGGCGCCCGCGCTCGTGGCATAACGTGTTTCTGACTCCGAGTGCGGCTGCACGGCGCGAAATCCGAAAAAGCTGCCCACGGCCAGCGCCGCCGCCACGCCACTCCACGCCACCGGCCGCCACCAGCGGGCGATCGGCGTCGCCACGGGTGCCGGTGAAACGCGGTCGAAGTGCGCGTTGACCTCTTCCCGCCGCATCGCGAGGCCGTCGAGTTGGGCGAGCACCTGCTCCAATTCGACGATCGCCGCCGCGTGCCGGGCATCGCGGCGGCGCCACGCCTCAAAGGTGGCGGCCCGGCCCGGCGTGAAGCCCTCGTCGCGCTCGCTGAGCCAAGCCACGGCCTCCGCTTCGATCACCGCGGCGCTGCGAGCGGCATTTTCACCGGGTGTTTTCATTTTTCGCCTTTCGCCGGGTCGACATCAAGCAGGCCATGTGCGCGGAAGAACTGCGCGCAGTCGCGCACGCCTTTCATCAAATGGACGCGCACTGTGGCGGCTGCGAGGCCTAGATGATCTGCTATTTCCTGGGCGGTAAATCCATCGACGTAGCGGAGCAGCATCACCTCGCGGCAACGCGTCGGGAGCGTCGCGAGCGCGGCGAGCATCGCGTCGTGGCGCTGCGCGTGGTCGAGCAGCTCCGCCGCGTGGGGTGCCGTCTCAAGCATGGCAATCTCGGCAGTGTCGTCCATGGGGTCGACGGGCGTGCGACGCGTGTGGCGCACGTGGTCAATGGCGACGTTGCGGGCGATGGTGAACAAAAAGGCCCGTGCATGAACCAGCCGCTGCGGATCGGATACGCGCAGTAGCCGCACGTAGGTCTCCTGCACGAGATCGTCGTGGTCGGGCAGATTGGAAAACCGCCGCGAGAGAAACGCACGCAGCGCCGGCTCGTGCGGGCGCACGCTCTCGGTAAACCAAACGGCCTGATCGGGGTGGGGCATGAGGTCTCGCGCGGGTCGCGCTTCAGGTGCAATGGTGCATCGCCGATCACATCGTTTCCGTCGAGTGAATTGCTAGGTGTTTGGGCTTCGAAAAAATTTTTACGGATCTCACTAAACAGATTTGTCGGCCGCGCGTCATGCTCATAGGCGCGTTTCGGGCCGGAACGCCGAACTCTTCGCGTAGTAAACGGCTCACTACGCCATCAGTAAATTCAGCTTTCGGCCTGATTTTGGCGATGTCCCAAGGAAAACAAAATAGCCTCGCGCATTCCGGGACCCTTTCAAACTGCGGAAAGAAGAGGGTGGTCGGCAAGTTGCCAAAGCGATAGAGAGATCGCTGCTCCTCCCGTATCGCGGCAAGCGGAGACAAAGTCCTGATGATGTCGGCTGCACCGTTGGACGCCGCGACGCAGCCGGCTCCTGCGAAAAGAAGTGCGAGCACACGAGCGAGGCGGAGAGAAAGTCGGAGAGACATGATTCGCGCGGGTTGGGGTGCGGGGCCGCCTCGATCGGAAAAAGCGGGCTCTCAGTTACTGTAGCCGGGCGGTCCGGAACTATCGCACAAACGTGCGCCTCCTCGCCATCCCCTTATTGGGGGATGCTCAAGCCAAGGGGCTTCAACTATGCTCTTGAGTAACCCTTACACCTGCCCCCCGCGGCTTTCCCTACTCGGGCGTGGATTCGCTCCCCAATGTCTAAGACAATCGCTTCGTCGACGAAGCGGAGCGAAGACGCTGCTTTGCCACGCCAATCGTTTCCCTCGGCCCCTCGCCTCACTCCCCAAGTAATCCCATGCAATCAGACCTCGTCTTCGTTCGTTCTTCAATAGCCCGCCTCTTGGTTGCCAGCGCCGCTTTCGTGCTCGCCCTCGTTATCCACTCACCACTTCGAGCCCAGTCGGGCGGAGGAATTGTTTCGGGATCAGTTGGCAATGCGGCCACGGGCGATCGGCTCGAAGGTGCCCGCGTCGCGCTGCCTAAGCTGGGTCTAGTGGTGCTGACCGACAACACCGGTCGTTTCGTGCTCACCGGAGTTCCAGCGGGCGCCCACGAGCTCGTCGCCACCTATATCGGACTCGATCCAATGACGAACGACGTCACCGTGATCGCAGGTCAGCGAGTGACCCGCGACTTCGATCTCACCACGGGCGTGTATCAACTTCAGGCGTTCACGGTGGCGGGAGAACGCGAGGGCGGTGCCGCCGCCATCACTGCCCAGCGCAACGCCGCGAACGTGAAGAACGTCGTCGCCATGGATTCCTACGGCAACCTACCCAACATGAGCGCGAGCGAACTCGCGATTTTGCTCCCCGGCGTGTCATCCGAGCTCAACCTCGAAAACGGCATCGACGGCTTCACCATTCGTGGCATGGGCCCCTCGCTCAACAACATCACCCTCGATGGCGCGATGCTCTCCTCGCAGAACGCGGGTGCGCGCCAGGGGCGCATCAACAACCTCACCGGCGCAATGTTCGAGGGCCTCGAATTGACCAAGGGCCACACGCCCGACAAGGGGGCCGATTCCCTCGGCGGCACCATCAACCTGAAGAGCCGCTCGCCGCTCTCCATGCGCGAGAAACGCCGCATCACCTACAATTTCGCCGTGCGCTGGGCCCCGCCCTTCACCGAGCACATTCCCCTGCGCGAAGCCCACCGCAGCCACCCGTTGTTCAATGTGGGCTACGCCGAGGTCTTCGATTTCGCCGGCGGCCAGCGCAATCTCGGCGTCGTCGTGAACACGTTTTACAGCGAAGCCGTTGGTTCCGCCCATAGCACGACGCGCGATTTCCAAAACATCGTCACCGGTCCCGCCTTTCTCTGGGACTACCAGACCTTCGACCAATACAACAACCGCAAGCAGGGCAGCATGAACGTGAAAGCTGAATACCGCCTCTCGCCGACCACGAAGGTATCGCTCAACGCCATCGCCAACGACTCGATCGAGATGAACAAACTGCGCTTCACCACGCGCGCCTTCACCAACCAGGTCGTCTTCAATCCCGCTCTGCCCGTCACCGGCGCCAACGCCACCGCCGGCATTTTGCCCGGCTACACCGACCGCATCACGCAGGTCCGCCAATCCACGGCCTCCAACTTCGACATCCTCACGCAGGGTCCGAATAATGTCCATCTACGCATGCGCACCTTTGATTTTGGCGTGGAACACGAACTCGCCCGCCTGCGTTTTGACTACGGCGGCGCGTTCAGCTCCACCCATAACAACAGCGGCTACGGCAACGACGGCGGCCAGTTCACCATGCGCGTGAATAATATCGGCTGGATTGTCGATCGCACGCAGTCCGACCTCTACCCGCGTTTCACCCAGACCGCTGGTGCCGACCTCACCAAGGCTGAGAGCTACCGGATGAACGGCTTCTTCCTGAACAATAACGGCAACGGCAACCACGAAGTCCGCGAGGCGCGCGCCAATCTGAAATACGACGTGCCCACGCTCCGCACGTATTTCAAGACCGGCGTCCACTGGCGGGAGCAGTTCGTCCACGATCAAAATCACAACCGCCGCTGGAGCTACCTAGGCACCACGCTCCCGTCCGACCCGTCGATCCGCAACATGAGCGGCACGAAGACGGGATTCGTTGCCCCGTTCTGGTATGCGTCGCAGTTCTTCGCCGACCGCAACCCCATCACCTCCTCCCTCTGGAACGAGGACCGCTACTTCGCCCAACAAAACCTCTTCACCGGCACCCGCCGCGTCACCGAAACCGTCAAGGCCGGCTACGTGATGGCGCAGGGTCGGGTCGCCAACACCGGCTTCCTGACCGGGGTGCGGCTCGAGGAGACCGATACGAACAGTTGGGGCTGGGTGCGTGCCCGCGTGCCGAGCACCGCCGCGCAGCAGATCGCCGATCCCGTCGGCTCCGCCCTGCGCGACTACGGCAACACCCGCCGTGAGCTCCGCGGCAGTTACACGAAGTCCTTCCCGAGCATCCATCTCACGCAGGATATCTCGCCCAACTGGAAGGCGCGCCTCAGCTGGTCCACGAGCTTCGGCCGCCCGCCGATGACCAGCCTCCTCCCGAACGAAACCATCAACGAGAACGCCCAGACGTTGACGGTGAACAACCCCTCTCTCCTTCCGCAGACCGCGAAAAACTGGGACGCCACGCTCGAGTATTACTTCGAGCCCGTGGGCAATATCTCCGTCGGATTCTTCCACAAAACCATCCGCGACTTCATCGTCACCGGCATCAACGGCGGCACCATCGGCACTGGCACCGACAACGGCTACGATGGCGAATACGGCGGCTTCACCCGCCTTTCGAGCGCCAACGCCGGCACAGCCGTCGTGCAGGGCTGGGAGCTCAATTACCAGCAGCAGTTCACTTTTCTCCCCGGCTGGCTCAAGGGCTTCGGCCTCACCGCCAATCTCACCGCGCTCGAGGCCCACGGCGACTACGGTGGCCGCGGACGCCGCGAAGGCCGCGATGTCGAGGGCTTCGTCCCGCGCCTAGGCAACGCCAGCGTTTTCTGGCGTCACCGCGGCTTCACCTCGCGCGTGATTGTGAATTACACCGGCGAGTCGATCACCGACTTTACCGAGGGCTCGCCCGCGCGCAGCCGCTACCGCGCGGCGCGCACGGTGATCAACGCGAGCCTCGGCTACCAATGGCGGCCCGCTGTCTCCTTCTCGCTCGACGTCAACAACCTCACCGACGCCCCGCAGTCCGCCTACCGCGGCATTCCCGACCGCATGCAGTTCAAACTTTACGGCGGCACGACCATCACCGCTGGCGTCAATGGCCGGTTCTGAGCTGCCGTCGCGGCAACAACTGCCAGCCAAGGCTCACCTTCGAACTCACCGGGCGTGCCGCCAGTCCGATTCGGGGCGGGGCGACCTATTCGGCCGTCGGGCGTCAGCCCGCCGGCTTCATCGGCTGAGATATTTCGCAACCGCTTCAGCCGCGCTACGCGCGTGCAGTTTTTCGTAGATGTGGCTCACGTGCGTGCGCACGGTCTCGCGTCCGATGCCGAGCTGATCCGCCACTTCCTTCAGGATACAGCCGGCCACCAGCAGATCGAGAATCTCGATTTCCCTCTTGCTCAACTTTTCTGTCTCTGCCGACGGTGCGCTCTGGTGAAAAAAGTGCACGACTTTGCGCGCGATCTGGCAGGACATCGGTGCGCCGCCCGCCATGATTTCCGTCAACGCCTCCAGTAGCATCGCGCTCGCATCTCGTTTCACGAGGTAGCCGCCGGCGCCCGCCTTCAACGCGCGAAAGATCGTATCGCCGTCTTCGTAAGAGGTCAGCACGAGCACCTGCAAGTGGGGCAGTCGGGCTTTCAGCCGGGAAATGCACTCTATCCCCTGCATGCCGGGGAGGTGGATATCCATCACCGCGACTTGCGCTGCAAACGCCGGAATGTCCACCAACGCCTGCTCAGCGGAGGCGCACTCCGCCACGAGCCGGAAATTCGCGCTGCGCCGGATGAGCCCGGTGAGGCTCTCGCGCACGCCGGCATCATCCTCGACGATCGCCACACCGGGAGTCATGCGCTCGCCTCCATCAACGGCAGGCGTAATTCCACCGTCGTTCCTCCGCCCAAAGTGGATACGATCTCACAGGTGCCGCCGATCTCGCGCATCCTGGCCTGCATGTTGCCGATGCCGTTGCGCCCCGCCTTGCCCGGCTCGCCAAAACCAACCCCGTCGTCGCGCAGCGTCACGGCCAGCGTCTCGCCCGCGAGCGCCAGCCGGATTTTCACTTCCTTCGCAGCGGCGTGCCGGAGCACGTTCGTCAACGCCTCCTTCACCACCATCATCAGACGAAACCGGCTTCCGCTGGAAAGCCCCGCCGCCGGGAGCAGCGTGGGGATTTCAAGGCGACAGCGCACGCCGCCCGACGCGAGCGCCTCGACCGCGTAATTGCTGAGATGGTCGGCAAACGCCGCGACCGTATCGTGCTGCGGGCTCGTCGCCCAGACGATCTCATCCAGGGTCGACGCGAGGGCGTGCGCCGCCCGTTGCACCTTGGCGAGCGGTTCGTTCGCGGCATGGGGCGTGGCGCTCGCCTCGATTGCGCGCGCCGAAAGCAGCGAGATCTGCGTCAACCTGGCGCCCATCTCGTCGTGCAAGTCGCGGGCGATCCGGGTTCGCTCGACCTCCACCGCGCGTTGGCGTTCGAGCCGGGCCAACTGTGCCTGCACTTTCCGCCAAGTCGCGTAACGCACGGCGCCGACCAGTGCAAGGAGGAGGGCACCCACCCCGAGGCCGCGAAACCAAAGCGTCTGCGTCAACGGCGGGACGATGGCGATGGGCAGCCGCAGGCCCGAACCCGTTTCCCGGCCAAATTCGTCCACTGCCTGCACCAGAAAAGTGTAGTTCTGCGCCCGCAGATTCAAATAGCTCTCGGTGAACTCGCCGCCGCGCCCGATGCTATAGAATTCCTCGCAGTCGACGCGCAACGCGGTGCCTGGATCGACCTGCACCACATTTTGCCCGCGCGCCAGCCAGCCTCCGGTGTTGGTTGGATCAGTGTCCACTAGCGCGAGCATCGGAACCGCCGGCGAACCGGCGCTGAGGAGTTGGGGCGTGCCGAGGCCGGTGCCATCGCGGATCCAGTCGTCGGGCACACCGCGCGGCGAGTCCAGTTGCGCGCCGCTCAACGCCACGATGTCGAGCAGCGTGTTGCCCGTCTCGGTCGAATTTTCCTGCGCCACCACGGACAATTTTAGCCGTCGCACCACCCACACGCCGGTCGTGCGCGGCGTGCCTCCAGAAACGAGCAAAAGCTGTGCACTCCTCGCCCGTTCCGGCACCACGGCGAAATCTGTCGTCGCATAAAACTCCGAGCGCGCGACCGCTCCGCGCCAGCCCGCACTCTCCCCGTAACGCTGGAACGATGCACTGCTGATCGCGCGGCCGCTCTCGTCAAGGAAACGCACCACGAGCCACATCATGCCCTCCATATCTCGCCAACCCTCGTCCCAGCCTTGGAGCCGGTAGCGAATGCGGATGGGTTTTTTCGCCGCCTTCGCCTCCGCACCGAAAGTAAGACTCAGCGGCAGATCGCGCAACGGCACCCGAACCGGAGCGAGCGCGAGCTCCGTCGAGACAGTCTGCGACGGACTCGCCTGGTCGCCGCGCAGCGGCACCACCGGATAAGAGACCCCTCCGGCCATGATCTTGATCACCGCGACATTGGTCGGCCCCCCTGTCTCATCGGCCGCCTCGATCTCCACAACCATCCACAGCAGACTGGTCGCGGCGATACGCCGCAAAACCGTTCCGAGCGTGCAAGCGCGGCCGTCGCTCCGACGAGGAGAGGCGATGCGGCGGCGGGGAAAACGCGTCATGCTCCGATGTGCAGGCGGCCTGAGACGAAGGTCGAGCGTGAACCGTCGCGCGCTCACGCGTCAGCGGCGACGCGCGGCGGCGATATGTTCGTCGCTGAGCTGTCGCAGGCGAGCGACGACAGCCGGTTGGGCGGTGGACACATCGTGTTGTTCACCCGGATCGGATTCGAGATCGAACAGCGCGCCGGCGCGCAGGGGATCGCCAGTGAGGAGACCGGGATACTGGCTGGGGTGGGCCTGCGCGGCGGGCGCGAGGATCGTCACGCCATCGGGCGGGCGCGGATCGATCCATTTCCCGTCCGGCGGCAGGGTCGCGCGCGGCTGGCTGGCTTCGACGTGGAGTTTCCAGCGTCCGCTGCGCACGGTGCGGAGCGTCGTGCCTTGAAAACCGAAGAGCGCCTCGTGCAGGGCGGTCGCCCGCTCGGTCAACGCGGGCCAGAGGTCGCGGCCGTCGAGCGCGCGGCCGGACGGCGGCGGCGTGCCGGCGCGGGCGAGCAGCGTGGGAAACCAATCGGTGAGACCTGCGGGCGTGGCGAGAGTCTGGCCTGCGGGAATCCGGCCGGGCCAGCGCACGACGCACGGCACGCGGAGCCCGCCCTCGGCGGTCATCGCCTTCATGCCGCGCAGGCCGCCGTTGCTGCCGCCGAAGTAGGCGCCGTTGTCACTCGTGAACACGACGAGGGTGTTTTCGTCGAGGCCGAGAGTGCGGAGCTGGTCCATGATTTGGCCGACACTCCAGTCGAGTTCGGCGATGGCGTCGCCGTAGAGGCCGGCGCCGCTCTTGCCGAAGAATTTTTCAGAGACGGCGAGCGGTTTGTGCGGCATCGCGTGCGCGAGGTAGAGGAAGAACGGTCGCGTGCGGTTTGCGGTGAGAAAGTCGAGAGCGCGTTGCGTGTAGCGCTGCGTGAGAGTCGCCTGCACGAGGGGATATTCGACGACCTTTTCCCCGTCGATGAGCTGCACCGGGCGCATGTCGTTGCTGTAAAGAATGCCGTAGTAGGATTCGAAGCCGCGGCGGGTGGGCCACTGCTCGACGGCTTTGTGGCCGAGGTGCCACTTGCCGATCATGCCAGTGGCGTAGCCGAGCGACTGGAGCACCTGCGGCAGGAGCACCTCGTCAGCCGCGAGGGCGAGGACGTCGGCCGCGGGTGGCCCATCGGGCGTAGGATTGCCGAACAGTCCATGACGCGAGGGATAGCGGCCCGTGAGAAGCGACGCGCGGGCCGGCGCGCAATATGGAGTCGGCGCGTAGAAATGGGTGAAGCGCGCGCCCTCCGCCGCGAGCCGGTCGAGCGCGGGAGTGCGGTGCTGCGGATGGCCGTAACAACCGAGGTCGCCGTAGCCGAGATCGTCAGCGAGGATGAGCACGACGTTGGGCGGACGGGGTGCACTTGAGTCTGCGGCCCGAGCGGCGGCAGAACCGATGAGCAGAGTAACGCACAGGGCGCGGAGCGTGGGAATTCTCATGGACCTGGATGCGGAGAAAGCGGGAACTTATTTGACGGCCTTGGCTTTTTTGGGCGCGTCCGCGGGCCGCGGTTCCCAGTGGAAACGCTCACCGGCGGTGACGAGGCGAAGGGCATTCGACTCAGGGCCGGGCGCGGCGAACTGCTTGGGTGCACTCTGGCGCAGCTCGGCCATGACGGACCGATATTTTTCGAGCGGCGCGAGGTTGTCCCATTCGTTCGGGTCCTTGACGACATCGTAGAGTTCCTCCGCTCCATCGGCATGATGAATATACCGCCAGCGGTTGTTCACGATGGCATAGCCGCCGGGGAGCACGTCGCAGAGCACGACATTGCGGTCTTTGGCGAGCGCGGGTTGCCGAAGCGTCGAGGCGAGCGACTGGCCTTCGAGTCCGGCATCGGGGGCGAGGCCGCAGAGGTCGACGAGCGTCGGGTAGAGGTCGATGGCGCTGACGGTCGTCGTGACGCTGGCCTGACGCGCGATGCCGGGGCCGGACCAGATAAACGGGATGTTGGCCGTGCGCTCCCAGAGCGAGTGTTTACCCCAGTGACCTTTTTCGCCGTGGTGATAACCTTGGTCGCTCCAGAAAATGATCATGGTGTTGTCACGTGCGGCGCTGGCATCGAGGGCGTCGAGGACGCGGCCGAGCATGGCGTCGGCGTAGGAGATGCATGCGAGATAGGCGCGGAGGACCTGCTTCATTTCGCCGAGTTCGTTCAGCTTGTCGTGGATGGTAGCCTTGCGGCGGTCGTTGAATTTCTTGATCGCCGGCGGGAGATCGTCGGTGTCGCCCTCTTTGATCGGCGGCAGTTTGATTTCGTCGAGCGGATAGAGGTCGTAGTATTTTTGCGGCGCGTAGTTCGGGAAGTGCGGCGCGTAGAGACCGAGCGCGAGGAAGAACGGCTGCGTGTGCGCGCGCTTGAGCACGCTGACCGCCCACGCGGTCTGCTGCGTATCGGCCATGTCTTTTTCAACTTCATTGGGGAGTGGCGCATACTCCATGAACGTGCGATCCGTGCCGGCACGCATCTCGCGGGTAAACTTGCTGTAAGGCTCCGGCGTCGGGAGCGGTGCGCCCTGCCGCCAGCTATCGACCGGCCAGCCCGCCGCGCGCTGGGCCGCCGTGCGGGTATGGAATTCGGTCCAGCCGCGCAGATCGACGTAGCCGGCGGGATGGTGAAACAGCTTGCCCGTGCCAAAAGTCGTGTAGCCGCCTTGCTGGAGCGCGACCTGCAAGGGCCGCAACTCCGGGCGGTCGTGGTGATAGACCTGCGTCGTGTAGGCGCCGGTGGTGGAGGGGTGGCGTCCGGTGAAGAGCGCCGTGCGAGCTGGCGCGCAAAACGTGCCGCAGGCCTGGGCGTTTTGAAACGTCACGCCGCGGGCGGCGAGGCGGTCGAGGTTCGGCGTCTTGGCGCGGATGCCGGAGTTGAGCGGCCCAACCCAGTCGTTGAGATCGTCGGTCGCGAAAAAGATGACATTCGGCGGTATTGGTTTCGCGGTTGCGGCGGCGCGAAGGGGCACCACCGCCGCAAGCAGGACGGCTACGATGAGTGCCGTCCGCGCTGAGTCGGAACGAGGCAGGAGTTTCATGGAGAAGTGAGGAGCCGCGCGGAGTGCAGATTCAGTTCGTTTTGAGTCCGACACCGTGGCGGCGCATCGCGGCCACGCTGCGTTCAAACTCGGCGCGTTGGAGATTTCGCTCAAAGGACTTCGGGTCCGTGCCGGCGGGCGGCTGCACGATCTCCAGCGGCCGGCCGCGGCGGCAGAGCGCGAGGAAGTCGGCAATGTCGGCCGCGCGGGTTTTCGGATAGACCTTCCAATGGTCGCGCTTGAGAAATGGAATCGGGCGCGCCGAATTGGAGATGATTTCCAGATGGAGCGGTGCGGCCGGGCAGTGGCGCTGCATCAGGCCGACGAAGGCAGGCACGTCCATCAGACCCTCGCCGATGGCAGTCCACTGAAACGTCGCGCCTTCGGGAGATTCCCAGACCATCCAATCGCGCACACTCGTGCAGAGCACGTGGGGCCCGAGCAGCTCGAGCTGGCGCAGGGGATCTTCCATCGCCCACACGGCATTGCCGGGATCGAGCATGACGCCGGTGACATCGGTGCCGGCGGCCTGGACGAGTTGGAGCAACTCCTCGGAGCGGAGGTCGCCGGCGTGATTCTCGACGGCGAATTTCACGCCGGAATCGAGGGCGCGGCTGCGCACCGCCTTGAGGGTTTTCAGCAACTCAACGATGCGCGCCTCGATGCCGCCGGGCGTGGAGCGATCCGGCAACGCGCCGATGCGGCAGTTGACAACCGGCGAACCCAAGTCCGTGGCCACCCGCACCCCGAGTGCGAGTAATTGTGCGGCGGTGCCGTGTTCCTTGGTGAAACTCGTCGATCCTTCCGCGACGCTGCCGGCGCCAACGTAGAGGCGGAGGCCGCGCGCCGCCGCCAATTCACGCAACGTCTGCAAATGGGCGGACTCCAGGCTTTCGAGTGGCCGCAGCGTGTTGAAGAGCACGGCGTCGAGATTCTGCTCGGCGGCGTAGTCGATGAGCTGACGGGCTTTCCAGCCCATGCCGCGCAAGGAATGAGCATCGAGGCCGAGTGCGAGTTTCGGCGCGGCGGCGACCGTCCCTTGCGCGGAGAGCGCATCCACACCTGCGGCCGTCGCAGCGACGCTCATAAACTGAAGGAACTCGCGCCGTGGGAGGTGGAACGCAGGCAAAGCGGAAGGATTCATGAATCAGTAGGCCAACGTCGTCGTCAGACGGATCGAGCGCGGCTCCATCAAGTCGAAGCGGCTGTAGGCGATGCCGCGGCCGCCGGGCAGATTGTAAGGCGGGATGGCGGAGAAGCGCTGCGGCAGGCGTCCGTCCTGACTGAAGAGATTCGAGACGTTGATCTGGTAGGAGAGCGTGCCGCGGAACTTTCCGCGGCTCACGGGATGCCGGTAGCGCAGCATGAGATCGGCCGCGGAGATCGGGCGGCCTTGAATTTCGGCCGCGCTGGCGGTGCGGCCGATGACGTTGGCCATCTGCCAGCGATAGCCGACGCCGGTGGAAAAGCCCTTCAGCCGCCCCTCTGTGAAATCGTAGGCTGTGAACAAACTCAGGCGATGCGGGCGCAGGCCCCAGCGCTGCTCGTTTTGCTGTTTATCGAGATTGATCTCGGAAATCATGTTTCGGATTTCCTCGGCGATCGTGATGTTGGCGCTCGTGTTTAGCGTCGCGAGATTGGCGGCGGGAGTGCGGTTCCCGAGTTCGATCCACTTGGCAACAGTGCCGCCGGACGCGAAGGCAGCCGGGTTCACGGTGAACGTGCCGTTGGCATTTTGTGTCACGCCTTCCTTGAGGAGCTTGCCGTCGAAGGTGTAGCCATACCACGGAATCGCGTCGGCGCCGGAGATATTGGTGCGGATGCGGTCCGTGTAGGAGTAGTTCGCGGTGAGGCGCCAGTTCGGCGTGAGGTTGGTGACCACGCTCAACTCGTAGCCATTCGAGGTCTCGTCAAAGGTGTCGGCATTTACGGGCGTCGTGAAAAGCTTGTAGTGCGGAGCCCACTCCGCCGCGGTCAGCGGTCGGCCCGCACCGACCAGGGCGGTTTGCAGCGCATCGGCGATCCGGGTGTTGCGGGTCTGATACTGCGCGAGGATGCCGCCGCTCTTGGTCTGGCCTTGTTGGTCCGTGGTGAAGGCGACGGCCTTAAGCGAGACCCGGTTGGAGAAAAGGTTCAGCGCGAAACCGTAGTCCTGGCCCTGGCCGCGGGTGGGATCGGGGATCGTGCCGTTGGGCAGCACCTTGTTGGTGAAGGTGGGAATGCCGATGTTGGTCGAGCGGTTGCCGAGGAGGGATAGCCACTCCGTGACGTGAAGTGCGACGCCCTGCGAACGCGTGATGCCCTTGAGGTGATTGACTGTGGCCTTGGCGGGATCGCGATCGATCCGGGCGGTTTTCATGACGGGATCGGTGGAGTAGCCGAAGGACGTGACGTCGCCCTCGTCCACGCGGTAGCCGATCGTGGTGACGAGCCGGCGTTTGAAAAAATGGCTGTGCGCCACGAGCAACTTGGAGGAGAGTTCCTGCTCGGCACTGGAGTTGGTCGTGCCGGCGTCGCCGTCAATCCAGGCGAGGTCGTAGGTCCGGCCAGCGGCCGTGACGGTCTTGGGCAACTGGCGCCAATCCGGGGCGATAAATGTGCTCGGATTGCTTTCATCGAGATAGGCGCGCTGGAACACGAGGTTGCTGGCGTTCTGCGGGGCGGCGTTGAAGGGCGCCCCCGCGAGGCCGAGGCGGCGCGCGTTGTAGTAGTCGGTATCTTTGGAGCGCGAATACATGCCGGCGAAGCGATGGGTGCCCGCCCATTTCCATTGCGGATCGAGATCGTAGGACAGTGAGAGCCGGGACTCGCGGTAGGTGGCGTCGTGCAGTTCGCTATACCACGGAGCGTCGATGTAGAGCTGGCCGACGTAGGGATTGGCGGGGCCGTTGACACCGAGCGTGCGGTTGACCTCGCCGGCGATCAGGGGCGTGGAGCCCTTGATCAGCGGATTCTCGATATTCACCTCCTGAAAGTGGTGCGACACGTTCAACGTCAGGCGGGAGGTGATCCGCCAGTCGGCTGTCAGCGTATAGTTTGCGAGGCGCGTGTCGCGATACATGCCGGGCCCGCCGGAGTTGATTTCATAGGGCAGAATGGACGGGTCTTGAAACGAGAGCGTGACGCCGCTGACGCCCGGCGTGCCGTCCGGCGCACGCACCGCGGGATTGTTGTAGGAGCCGGTGATGAATGTGCCGCTCGAGTCGAAAAAGGTGCGGTCATTTTCGATGAAGATAAAGCGCCGGGTAGTGGCAGACGTGCCGACGTTGCGGGCGGTGACTCCCAGTGCGATCTGGGCAGCCGTGGGGTTGGTGTTGTTGGGCGTGAACGTGACGGCGCTGACGCCCTTGGCGTTGCGGTTGTCGATCCAGGCCAGTGCGCCATCGAAGGCGGGAAACGGCGCGACCACGGCGCGATACTCGCGACCGGTTTCGCCCATGGCGCGAATCGTGATTCTATCGGTGGGCGTGAACGTAGCGGTGGCGAAAAGCCGGTCCTTGTCGTAGAACGCGGGCTTGCGCCAGCCGCCATTTTCCTGATGCAAGCCGGCGACGGCGACGGCGAGTTTGCGCGGGACGACGACTTGATTGTGGCGGACCGTGGAGCGGTTTGTGCCGTAGTTGCCGAGTTCGTAGCTCAGGCGTCCGTTCGTGCGGTTCGTCGTCGCGAGAATGGAACTCTGGTTGATGATGCCGCCGGCATCGCCGACGCCGAAAAGGATGCTATTGGGGCCGCGGCTGTCGTCGTAGCGATCGATGCGATAGCCATCGTTGACGGTGATGCTCTTGAAGTAGTCGATGCCCTGGGCGGAGAGGATGCCGCGCACGTTGATGCGCTGGATCACGTTGGCACCGCCGAGCATATTGTTGGCGTTGGGGCCGGAGTTTACGTCCTGAGTGTTGATCTGCGAGTTGACCGAGTAATCGATGATTTTCTCGATTTCGTTGAGCCCGATGTCATCGAGAAACTCCCGGGTGAACACGGAGATCGAGGCCGGCGTGTCGCGCAGGCTCGTGTTGAGCCGGCTGCCCGCGAGCGTGTTTTCGGCGCGGTAGCCTTTGTCGGCCGTGGAATTAACGGTGAAGGGGCTGAGCTCGACGACTTGATCTGACGCCGGCCCGGCCGACGTGGACGGTGCCGACGGCGGGGAAACCGTTTGCGCGATCGCGTGCGCGATGGGCAGCGTGCAGAGGACGGAAATCAGGATGTGGATATTTCTCTTCATAGGGTTTGCAGGGTTAAACTCTTGCCGCTCTGATCCCACAGCGGGTGACACACCGGCCCAGAGGAAGACGGCGCGAAATCGGGGGCAGAACGAGCGGAGAAGGTGATGGGAAAATTTGTCAGGGTGTGCCCGCCCGCTTCTGCGAGGCGGCTTGCGTGCGCACCTCGGTGAGGAGCTTCCGGCCGCGCTGCGCGATGGCGGAAAACTCTGGGGCCTTGGCGAGATTGGTCCACTCCCGCGGATCGCTCTCGAGGTCGTAAAGTTCGTTCAGATCAGGCTGGCCCCACTCGGTGTAGCGCCAGCGGTCGAAGCGGATCGCGGTGCCGAGCGTCTCGCCACGGCGCACGACCGTGTAGGCCCACTCCTTGCCAGGGGCCGAGGCGTCGCGCAGTTGCGGTGCGAGCGAGCGACCCTGGAGGTGAGCCGGCGGATTAACCGAGCACAGCTCTGCGAGCGTCGGAAAGAGATCGAGCATCTCGACGAGCCCGCGTGCCTGCGTGCCGCGCGTCACGCCGGGCACGCGCACGATCAGGGGGACGCGCGCCGACTCCTCGAAGAGCAGGACTTTCCCCCACATGGAGTGCTCTCCGAGGTTGTAGCCATGGTCGCCGACGAAGACGATGATCGTGTTGTCCCATTGGCCGGAGGCGCGCACCGCATCGAGGACAAGGCCGAGTTGCGCATCAATGAACGAAATGCACGCGTAGTAAGCCTGCACGAACTCGCGCCGCCGCGCGTCGTCCTCCTTCCCGAGCTCCGGAAATCCATAGTCCTGATACTGCTTCGTCGCGGCGATGGCGGGAATATCGCTCCAATCGTTCTTGGGCGGGTTCACCAGCTTCAGCGACTCGCGCGGATACAGATCGAAATACCGATCCGGCGCGAGAAACGGGATGTGCGGTTTGTGGAGGCCGACCGCGATGAAGAACGGCTTCTCACCGTGTGCCTGACTCGTGAGCCACGAGGCTACGCGGCGAGCGTTCTTGCCGTCGTTATGTTGCTCGTCGCGCAACCCCGTCGGCCCAAACCCCGGCCCGAGCCCCTTGACGCCCTGATTCCGCGTCTGCGGCGCCACGGTGAGCAGGTGTTCGCGCCAGCGCTGCCGATTCTGCGGAGTGGTCACCGGCCCGTGTTCGCGTTCGAACTTCTCCCGCGCGGCGCGTTCGATGGCGGTCTCGTCATTTTCAGAGGACTCCGCGAGGTCCCACGTGTTGCCGCCCGGATTGTCGCCGTGTTTGTGGAATACCTTGCCGACCGCTGCCGTCCAGTAGCCCGCGTCGCGAAATACGCGCGGCAGCGTCGGCGTGCCCGGGCGCATTTCCTCGAGTGTTACGCGGTTATCAAAAACTCCGGTGCTCTCGGGATACAGCCCGGTCAGGAAGGAGGCGCGCGTTGGCCCACACACGGGATACTGACAATACGCGCGGCGAAACGTCGTGGCCTCGCGCGCGAGGCGGTCGAGCACGGGTGTCTGCACGCCTTCGTAACCAGCCGGCGAGATGCGCGCGCTGAGGTCGTCGCTGACTACAAACAAGACATTTGGCCGGCGCAGCGACTGGGGACGATCTGCGGCGAAGATATGCGCCGGCGAAAGTGCGAGCAGGGAGATGACGGCCAACCGGAAGGGGCGAGGTTGCATAAGGCTTACTCGCGCTAGCGTGACACAGCATTAGACTCTGCAACATCCCCCTTTAGGGGGATGGCGCGGACCATGCCGAGGGAAATGAATCTACGAGCCAAACATAGCGAGGCGCGGGCTATATGCCAAAACGCGCGGATTGTTGGGCGAGAATCGTCACTGGGCAGCTTCTCGACTACGACCCTAAAAAACAAGGAGACAACCTCGCCTACGTGCGCTGAACACCCCAACAGACGTTCGCGCTCAAGGAAGGTGCATGGAACGAATTTGAGAAACGGTTGGACGCGTCGGCGCGTGACGTGACTCGTTTGCGCAAACTTCTGGTGGCTGCCGATGTCTTCGCCCGAAACACTCAATCGACCTGAGCCATTGGGAGCGCATCATCAGGTTGCCGCATTCGATTGCGGTTCTCTGACACTTGACGAGTTCTTGTCCCGCCACGCGCTTGGCAACCACCAATCCGGGACCGCCAAGACCTACGTGGCGATCACTGACAGCCACATCGTTGTCGGGCTATCCGCAGCAAGCGCGTGAATGCTGCGGATTGATTTCCTCCCGGCATACGCTTGCGAAGGGTGGTAGAAAGGGGCGCGCGGGTGACCTAGCACGTGTTCGCGTTTGAAAAGGTAAGGCGCGACGCGGGGAATTTTTGGAACTGTGTGGGCGGCAGCCTGCGTTCGTCCTTGGCTGGCCTCAACACATCCGATTTCCGGCCCGGCGGTCGCGTCAAGTGCCGCTGCAAATTCTGTAGAAATCGCGTGCGAAATCGGAGACCAAAAGCGGCCCGCTAGAGCATTCGTGTCGTTCATTTTGCTGGCACCGATGGTCGGCAATTTTGGGTGGTGCCGGTTTTCTGACGCGCGATCAATTTGAACGTCGAGGGAATGCAAACCGGCGTGATGTTGTTGGCCGGGACGGGGCAACGGTTGCCAAGCTGCAAAACAGGTATGGCCGCGGGATCACCCGCGGCCATACGGCGATGTGAATTTGGGGAAAGTGATCAGCGCTCGGCGACAGTGGTATCGGCGCCGACGAGGATAGCTTTCATGGCGCGGAAGAAGACATCGGTGTTGTCCATGGTGCCGGTGAAGTGGGCGGCGCCGCGGCCATAGGCAGAGATCGGGATGTCGGAGGCGGTGTGGACGGCGCTGGTGCCGTTGACGTGTCCGGTGACTAAGAAGTTGCCGGCCGTTTTACGCTCAAGGGGGTTGTTAGGATGTGAATTGAGCGGTGCCGTGGCATTGAAGGGTTGTTGGGTGTCGCGGATGGGCCGGGGATTGCTCTGCCAATCTTCGTAGCGGTCGGCACCGCCGGCGTAACCGATGAGCATCTTGCGATCGGGATTCGTGGTAGCGGGGTAGCCGTCAGGCTGAATCCCATACACGGGAAACCCGGCGAGTTCGTAAACGCCGACGACCGGGGTGGTGGAACCGGGGGCGGGATCGCGGAGCTGAGCGGCACCGCCGCCGGAGTTGGCGCGGGCGTTTAGGCTGGCCTGGGTCACAGTGGAGGCGCCGATGATGTTCACGCCGGCGCACTCGTGGTCGGCGGTGACGAGGACGAGCGTGTCGGGGTTTGCGGCGGCAAAGGCTTTGGCGCGGGCGATGGCGCGATCAAACTCGATGGTCTCAAGAATCCAGCGGTCGGAGTCCATGTTGTGAGCCTGTTTGTCGATGGAGGCGCCCTCCACCATCAGCACGAAACCGGCGGGATTCTTGGAGAGAACCGCGAGGGCAGCATCGGTCATCTCGTCGAGCATGGGCTGATCGGGGAAACCGAATTCATTGACGACCGCGGGGCTGCCGCGCCGGCCGTCGATCTTGTCAGCCGCGACGTTCATGTTGGAAAGGGCGTAGAGGCCGAGGAGTTTTTCGGTGTTGGCGGGGAGGGCCTTGAGCTGCGTCGCGTTGGCGGTGTAGGTGAAGCCAGCTTTTTGGAAATCGGCGAGGAGGTCGCGGTTGGGGTCTAGGGCGCCGGTGGCGACGCTCCAGCCGGCGGCGAGTTCGGCGGGGAGCACGTAGTCGGTGGCGTTGTTGCGGGCGGAGCCGGCGGTGGTGGCTGGGAGGAACCACTTGCGACCGCCGCCGAGGAGGACAGTGAGATTGGCCTTCACGACGGCCTCATCGAGGTATTGGTCGCAAATGCCGGTGCCGGCGCCGCGGTTCTGCGTATGGATCGCGAAAGCAGCGGGTGTAGCGTCGAACACGTCGGCCGTGGTCACGATGCCCAGAGACTTTCCGCCCGTGCGGGCGAGATACTCACCCATGTATTCAGTGCGTGGATTGTCGAACGCGTCGAGGGTATCGTCGGGGAAGACGCCTTCCTGATTGTTGTTGTTCTTGTTGCCGGTCGAGTAGCAGGAGGCGCCGGGAGCGGAGTCGGTGACGATGGAGTTGAGTGAGCAGGTCTGGAGCAGGCCAGTGACCGGGAAGGTGTCCATGGCCAGCGGGGCGAGGGCTTTGCCCTGGCTGACGCCGTTCAGAACAAAACGGGCGGCAGTGCGGTGGGCAATGCCCATGCCGTCGCCGATCATAAAAATGATGTTCTTCGCCTTGGGATTTCCGAGCGCGGCACCGAGTTGGACGATTTCGAAATTTCCGGTGGCGATGACGGATTGACCGTTCGGGAGCTGCGTGGCGCTGACGGTGAGGCGGTGAACGCCGGGCGTCATCAGGCTGTAGTTGCGCAGGGTGGCAACGACGGTGTTCGCGGGGAGCGGTGTCGCCGCGGCAAACGTGGCCGCGACGAGGGTGACCGTGCCGGGGACCTCGGCATTATCGACGTAGAATTTTACGCCGGCGATATTTTGGGCGGCCTCGGGTGAAATGGTGGCCTGTAGATCGAAGCGTTGCCCGGGCAGGAAGCGCGAAATATAGGGAGGGTTCGGATCTTTGAAGATAAACAGATCGCTCGGCGGGGTGAGGCGCGAAACGACGGGAGCGGCAAAAACCGCAGACGCGGAAGCAGCCAGCAGAGTGGCGGCGAGGATAAGGAAGCGTGGGTGGTGGAGCATGGAAAATTAAGGTTCGGTGGGTGCAGGGGCGGAGGAAGCGGAGACAGGGTGAGCTTGCGGGGAGACCGGGGAAGCTGCGGCGAGCACGAGGCGAATGAACGAATTGCGACCGTCGGCCTCGGCGCGGGATCCGATCTCCAAGGTGCCCGTAAGGACTAGCCGGCCCGGGCGCCACGGTGCCGGCGAACTGCGCGGGCCGGCGTCGGCCGTGACGATGTAGGCGACAGCGGCCGGGGTGTCGTCGACGTTGCAGAGGCCCTGCGTTTCGACAACGACCGGCCACGGGGCGAGACGATAAATACCCGGCGCGCGTTCCTGTTCGCGGACCATAAAGCCGGTGAGACGCACGTGGCGGCCGGCGAGCGCGCGGATTTTTTCACCGTAGTCCAACCCTCGGTCTCCGATCGGCCCGAAAAAATCGGCGAAGGAAAGATCGGTGACGCCGGCGGGTAGGGCCGGCAGGGGAGGAGTCGGTGCGACGGATCGATCGAGATCCTCGATAACCGCTTTCGCTTGGGCGGCGTAGCGGTGCCACGCGAGCGCTTCAGGCGAGGCCGCATTTCCGCGAGGCGTGTGTCCGACAGGTTGGGAAAAGAGTGGAGCGGTCGACAGGACGGCAATCAGTAAGCGTGGACGCGAGAGCATCACACGAGGATAGATAGCCGGTGTGTCGATCACGGGGCGGATCGGTTACTTGTTCGTGCCAAACTCTGCATGGCCGAAGGACGCGGCCGTCCTTCCTGACTTTTTCGCCCCGCTTCCTCGGAACTGCTTGGTGCCGGCAATAGCGGCCATGCGGCGGCAAATGATCCGTTGCGACCGCGTGGCGGAGCGAGGGCTGGTCTCTTCGCATTTGTTTCACGGATACCGACGCTATCGGTTCCGCGCGGGGTTCCGAAAAATATTCAGCGCAGCACAATCGCCTAGAGGCGTTCTGCCCGGCATTTTGTTACGCCGACACCAGAGCGCAGTCGCTCGACCACCTCTGGCTAGAAAAGTCTGCAAGCGCCCCGGGGCTGCTCGCGGGCGGAGTCGATGGGTGGATTTCGGCGAAGTTCAAGCCGGCGATTGCGAGTCACCGAATTGTTACCTGAACGCTAACCCAAGCCCTGGTTTAGTGCTTTGCGCAGCGCGGCGGAGAGAGCGTCGATTTCTCCTGAAGTCGTGTAAAGATTCGGGGTGACACGGATGCCGGAAAATTCCGGGTGGTCGACAGGGCGCACGACGATGCGGTGGCGTTCCCAGAGCCATTTGGCCAACGGTTGGGCCGTGAGCCCCGGGAGTGCGACCGTGGCGAGAGCGCCGGACGACGACTCGCGGCGGTCGAGGTGCACGCGCACGCCGGGGTGCCGGGCGAGTGGCTCCAGCCAGCGTTCGCGCAGCCAGCGGAGGCGGGACCATTTGTGGTTGGCGCCAATTTCTCCGTAGAAATCCAGTGCGGTGCGGATTGCGAGGAAGGGGGCGGCGGAAAAGGTGCCGATGCTCTCGAATTTGCGGATGTTCTCGCGCAGTTCGGCGGGGGCGGGGAAGTGCGGCCAGAGTGCGCCGATGCGGTCGCGGCGGACGTAGAGGAAGCCGGTGCCGTGCGGGGCGCCGAGCCATTTGTGGAGTGAGGTGGCGTAGTAGTCGCAGCCCAAATCGTCGCGGCGGGCCGGGATGTGCGCGAAGCCGTGGGCGCCGTCAATCAGGACGGGGATGTGGCGACTGTGGCAGAGCTCGACCACCGTGCGGACTGGGAGAATGCGGCCGGTAAGATTGATGAGCTGGGAAAGCAGGACGAGGCGGGTGCGCGGCGTGAGGGCGGCCGCGAAGGCGTCGATCACGGCGTCCGGGCTGGCTTCGGGGGCAGGGAGCGTGAGCGTATCGATGGCGATGCCGTCGCGGGCGACGCGTTGTTTGAGCGTGTTGAGGAAACGCCAGTAGTCCTGCGTGGTGGTGAGGACGCGGTCGCCGGGCCGGAATTCGCAACCGAGCAAAACCGTCTCGGCGCCCTCGGTCGTGTTGCGCGTGAGGGCTAGTTCCTCGGCATCACAGCCGAAGGCGGCCGCGAGGCGCTGGCGCACGTCTTCGAGCTGCGGAAGCTGCTCGCGGTTGAGGGTGATCGGGGGAGCGCGGTGGGCGTGCCGGGCGAGTTCGGCGAAAGCTGCGTGCACGCGATCAGGCGACGGCTGCACGCCGCCGTTTTCGAGGTTGATGATTGAGCGGTCGACGGACCACGCGGCTTGCACGTTTTTCCACGCGGACTCGTCGGCGGCGACCACGCTGGGGAGGCGGGAGCGATCGAGGAGCTTCCCGTGTGGCGGGGACGACACGGGTGCGGCCGCTCCCGCAATGAAAGGGAGCGAGCCGGCCAGCGCAGCACGACTGAGAAACTCCCGGCGACCGAGCGGTGGCATGGTGCGTAGTGCGATTAGAACGACGTATTCAAGCGGGCATACCAACGACCGCCGTCGGCGTCGTAGGGCGAGTTGCGCGAGTAGAGCAGGCCGTTGGCCGCGTTGAAGAGGGCTTTGTCCGGGTAGCGGTTGAAGACGTTTTCCACGCCGAGGACGACTTGCGCGGACCTGGTCACGCGATAGCTCGTGGAAAAATCGACGAGGGTCTGCGCGCCGAACTCCTGGACGATCGTCGAGTTGGATTGGGCGTCGGTCCATTCGCCGTAGTAGCGGGTGCGGGCGAGTAGGCCCCAGGGGCCAATGTCGTAGGCGAGCGAGAGATTGCCGGCGTTGCGGGGGAGACGGCGTTCAAGGTTAATGCGACCGTCGTTCGAGACGATGCGCGGGTCGTAGCGCGTGGCGCGGGTGAGGGTGCGATTGGCGGCCGCGGTCAGCGTGAGTTTGGAGTTGGCGGAAAGTTTCCAGCGGTAGGCGCCGACGAGATCTAGGCCGGAGGTGCGGGTATCGAAGGCATTGGTGAGGAAATTGACGGAGTTCAGATTGGCCGCATCGGTGACGCCGGAGGCGACGAGTTGGGTGCGTTGGGCGGCGGTGAGCGTGAAGCCTTGCGAGATGTTGAGGCGGTCGCGCACGTCGATGCGGTAGGCGTCGAGCGTGACGGTGAACGCCGCGAAAGGTGTAAACACGAGGCCGAGGCTGGAGTTGGTGGATGTTTCGGGGCGCAGGGCCTTGGCGCCGAGGAAGACGGCGACGGGATTCGTCACGCCGATCTGGCCGGAGGTGAAAAGCGTCGAGGTGCCGGGGAGGAGACCTTGGCTCGTGCGCGTGTAGTTGGAGAGTCCGGGCGTGGGGGCGTGGAAACCGGTGCTGAGTGCCCCGCGCACGGCGAGTTCACGGGTGGCCTGCCAGCGAGAGGCGACCTTGCCGGTGGATTTAGAACCGAAATCTGAGAAGCGCTCGTAACGGCCGGCGACTTCGACGCTGACGGTTTCCATCGGATGGGCTTCGGCATCGGCGTAGGCGGCCCAGCTGTTGCGGTCGGCGTCGACGACTTGTTGCGGGCTCCAGCCGGGGAAGCCGTTAGAGCCGACGGCGAGGTCGGCGAACTTGCCGACGTCCCAGGAGAAACGATCGCCTTGGCGGATAGTGAAGGCCTCGTTGCGGTGTTCCGCGCCGAGGGCGAGTGTCGTGGGCTTCGCGAGAGCGAATGCCTGGGGCGTGTAAACGAGATCGGCATTGAAATTGCGCTCGCGCTGGCGGAGACCGCCGGCGTCAAAGCTCGTGGGCGACTCGGGACCAAAGGATGCGTTGACGGTATTGGTGAGGGAATAGTCGATCCGGCTGCGACCGAGGGAGGCGCTTACGTCCCAGCGAATTTCGGAACCGGCGTCGCCCTTGAGGCCGGCGAAGAGCGAGTCGTCGGCGTCCTGCGTGCCAAAGAAAGGGGCGAAGCCGCCGGGAAACTTGTCGACGAGACTGAAGGTGGGGAACAGCGACGCGGGGGCATTTTGAAAAGAAGAACGGCGAAAGGCGGCGTTGGTGTCCGGATTGCGCCAGTTGAAATCGTCAAGACCTTCGCCCCGGCCGAAAAGCCCGAAGGCATAGGCCGTGACGGCGGGGGTGAGCCGGTATTGGGTGTTGAACATCAGGCGGGCGGCCTCGCGTTCAGGTTGGCCCCAGCGCTGCACGGGAAAGAGGACCGAGGCTTTGCGTTCCGGGTGGGCGGCGAGGTAAGCGAGCGCATCGGCGCGCTGGATCGAGCGGGAGGTGCGGTCGGCGTCGGTGTATTCGAGCGCGAGATGGAAGAAGCCCTTGCCGCCGAGGCCGGTGCCGAAGTCGAGGCCGACCTGGCGATTGAGGCCATCGCCGCCAAAATACTGCGCCACTTGCGCGAAACTCTCGAAGCCGATGCGATCTTTGAGCACGACGTTGATGACGCCGGCGATAGCGTCGGAGCCGTATTGGGCGGAGGCGCCGTCGCGCAACACCTCGATGCGCTGGAGACCGGAACCGGGGATTTGGGCGAGGTCGACTGCCTGGTAGCCGCTGGGACTGATGAGGGCGGAGCGATGCTGGCGCTTGCCGTTAACGAGCACGAGCGTCTGGTCGGGCGAAAGTCCGCGGAGGCGCGCGGGGCGGACAAACGCGAGACCTTCGCCAATGGTGAGGCGCTGGACGTTGTAGGACGGCACAGTCTGCATCAGCACGTCGGTCAGCTCGGAGGAAACGTAGGAGCGGATGGTCTCCGCGCCGACGATGTCGACGGGCACCATCGATTCGGCCGCCGTGCGGTCGGTGCGGCGGGTGCCCGTGACGACGAGGGATTGTAGCGTGACGGCGTCGTCGGAGGTTGCGGATTTCGCGACCTCTCCGGCTAGACCGACGGCGCTCGGCAGCGAAATGATAGCGGCGAGGTGGGTGAAGAAAGAGCGTGCTGTGAAGTTCATAGACGAGCGGTGGTGATGCGCGTGTTGGGGTGCCCTTCAAGTGAGGAACGAGCTGTCACCGGATTATCACTTCCTCGACGCCAATGCGTGACAGGGTTGCTCCACAAACGGCCGCCGTGGCGATTCTTGGATTCATCGAGCGACTCTTGCCGAATCCGTCACGAGGATTGAGCGTCAAAGTCCACCTTCCTCACGCGCGATAGCCTCCCGCGGTGCGTTCAACGAGGATGCGCGGTTGCAGTGAGTGATTCGCACACCGCACAGCCCGTCGGTCCATCATCATCGTTGTCGGGTTGTCTATTGTGCTGCATATCGGTCCGTCGCCAAAGGAGATTGGGCACTTTGTTGGGCACGCGTTTCAGGTGTCACTTTCCGGGACAGTGTGATCGCGGAATGGATGGGCTTTCGCTTGCGAATGCAGCGCTTCCGAGAGGAGCGCGCACGGAATCATCGGACTTCACTGTAACGTCACGAGACGGACGCGATGTCGTCACGTGAACGCCTTAGCCTAGCCAGACCCAATCAATGAACCAAATCGATCCTCTCCGCTCAATGCTCGGCCGCCTCGTCAAGAGTCTGCTTACCTGCGCCGCCACGGCGGTCTGCGCGCTTGCTTTGCTCGACTTCCCCTTGTCGGCCCAAACGGCCCAGGCCGGCACCGTTGCCGGCCGAGTGTCCGATGCCGCCACGGGGAGATCCCTCCAAGGAGCTGTCGTCAAAGTGCTCGGCACAACGGCCGTCACTTACACCGATGCCGAGGGGCGATTTTCGCTGCCGGGACTTCCGGCCGGCAACCATCGGGTCGAGGTCGACTACGTCGGCCTGGATGCCTACACGACCGACGTCGCCGTATCCGGCGGCCAGACCGCGCGCGTGAACGCCCTGCTGGAAAGCAAGGTAATGAAACTGGCATCGTTCACCGTCGCTGAATCTGCGCGCGGCCAGTCCCTCGCCATCAACCAACAAAAGACCGCCAGCGGCATCGTGAACATCGTTTCTGAAGAAACTTTCGGCCAGATGATCAGCGGCAATATCGGTTACACCCTCCAGCGTCTGCCCGGGCTCAGCGTCAATGAAGACGAGGACGGCACGCCTAACGGCGTGAATATCCGCGGCCTCGAATCGAAATATAATTCGTTTCAATCAGACGGCTTTCGCACCCCGACTTCAGGCAACAGCCGCGGCTTTGCCACGAGCCAGCTCCTCGCCGACGGCGTGAGCAACATCGAGGTCGTCAAAGCACCGACCGCCGACCGTGACGGCGATGCGATCGGCGGCATCATCAACACCGTCTCGCGCTCCGCTTTTGAGCGCGAGGGCCGCGAGATCAAGCTCACGACAGCGGGCGTGTATTACGATATGAACAACCGGTGGAGCTACGATACGGGGCTGCTCTACAGCGATCTACTCAGCGTCGGCGGCGGGACGAAGAATCTCGGCGTCAGCTTCACGGTCTCCGCCTACGAGACATCGCGTGGCTACGACAACGTCGACCTCGATTATATCTACGTCCGCCCGACCGACCGTCCGGACCTCGGGCTCACCGAGCCGCTTTATTTTCACACCATCGGCACGCCGCAGACGAATTTCCGCGACGTAAAATCCTGGGGCTTCACCGGTGCGCTGGACTATCGTCTGGGTGCAAACGCGACCTTCTTTTTTCGTCCGAGCTTCAGTCACAACAACACCACGGCTGAAAAGCCCGAAGAGCGCATTTACATGATCACCAGCGGCGGTGCGGCCAACGTGCTTCGTATCACGCCACGCACCGGGGCCGGGCGCCTCACGAACAATGAACACCGCTACCAAAACCGGCAGAGCGAAGCGGGCAACGATCTGTTGTCCTTCACGGCCGGTGGCGAGCAGCGCTTCGATACCATCAAGGTGAACTACGCCGGTTACTACGCCGAAAACGAACGCAACACTGACCGCAGTCTGCAATTTGTCGTCCGCAACACGGGTTTTCAAAATGCCTACGACCGCTCCGATACGCTGCATCCCAAGTATACCAACTTGAACGGCAAGAGCCCGTTCGACACCACGACCATCACGCGCGGCGACCTCACGATCAACCCCTCGGAATACGCCGAAGAAGTCGTATCCGGAAAAGTGGACGTGGAAAAATCTTATCGCGGTGACGCACTGTCCGGAAAACTCAAATTTGGCCTCAAGACCAACCGCAGCACGCGCGAGCAAGATTCCTCGAGCACGGTCTATCAGACGGGCTCCGCCGCCGGCGGCTTCCCCTACGCCGATATCATGCGCCGCAGCAATCGCACGGTCGCCGGCATCCCCATGTCCCTCGAGACGGATATCGCGAAACTCGAAACGCTCTTCCGCAGCCGCCCTGAGCTCTTCGTCGTGCAGGCGCCGGCCGCGTTTCAGAACAGCGTCATCAGCGATTTTCTGAGCCGTGAGTCTACGCACAGCGCCTACGTGATGGGCGTTGTGACGATGGGACGCACGACGCTCACGCCGGGACTTCGGATGGAGCGCAACATCTTCGAATCGACGACTAACCAGTTCATCCCCGCCCTCGGCGCCCGCGCCGCCCGCGTCGACGCCATTAACCGCGAACGCACCTACACCTCGTGGCTCCCGAGCGCGCACCTCCGTCACGAACTGGGGCGCAATCTCATCCTGCGGGGCAGCTACAACCGCAGCTATAGCCGCCCCGATCTCGACGACCTGCTCCGCGGCCGTCTGCTCAACATCGACAATGACACGATTACCGACGGCAACCCCGATCTGAAGACGACGACCTCGGACAATTTCGACGCGCAGCTCGAATTCTACACCGCCAACCGTGGCCTGTATTCTGTCGGGGCTTTCTACAAGACGATGGACGGATTTTATTACGACCGCGCCTTCACTGAAGTCGTCGACGAAAACGGCGTGCCCACTACCTATCGCGGCACCCGTCCCGAAAATGCGCTCGGCGCGGTGAACTACGGCCTGGAGCTGATTGCCCGGCAGAAACTCGTTTTCCTGCCCAAGCCCTTCGACGGATTTCGCGTCGACCTGAGCGCGACCTTCACGGAGAGCGACGGCAAGTATCCCGGTCGTCTGACGGAAAAACTACCGACCTACGGCTTCTCCGATTTCATGTTCAACGCCTCGCTGGAGTATGCCATCGGCCGTTTCCGCGCCGAGATCAGCTACCGTTACCGCTCCGATTTCCTCGAAGGCCTCGATGTCGATTTTACTTTCGACGACATTTTCGCCGCCAACGAACGCGTGGATTTCGTCGCCAGCTACCAGGTCACCGACCGCATGAAGCTCTTCCTCAACATGACGAACCTCACTGATCGTCCGCAGGTTTCCTACCAGGGCTTCGCCTACAATCCCGAGGATTACACGATGCACGGCATGCGCGCTACGACGGGAGTCACGTATCGTTTCTGAGTGTCGCAAGGCAGGGCGGGTCTGCGCGACCCGCCCTGCCTCTTTTTCGTTTCCAATCTATCCCGTTATGAAGTTCTCCCTCGCCCGCATTACGGCCGCGTTGATGGCTCTCCTTGGCTTCTGCGCTGCGCTCCTTCCGCTTGCGGCCCAGCCGGTCGCCGCTTCCGCCACTGGCGGCCTGCGCGGTGTGATTGTGAACGACGCCACGGGTAACTTCGTGCAAGGCGCCCGCCTCGCGCTCGTCGGCACGACACGCACCGCCGTCACCGACAGTCAGGGCAGCTTTCTCATGGGGGCGTTGCCACCCGGTGACTACCGCCTCCGTGCCGAATCCGCCGGCACCGATGCGAAGGAGTTCCCCGTCACCGTGCTCGCCGGAGTGACCACGCCGCTCACGCTGCGCCTCGCTTCCGAAATCATCGCGATGGAGAAGCTCATGGTCACAGCCCAGGCCGAGGGCCAGTCGCAGGCGCTCAACTTCCAGAAAAACTCCGAGAACATCCGCAAGGTTGCCTCGCTCGATGCGCTCGCCAATTCCCGCCTCGGCGAAGTCGGCGAAGTGCTCCAGTCGATGCCCGGTCTCTACCTCGAAATCAGCACACACCAGCCCGTGCGCCCCAACATCCGCGGACTCTCCTCGGAGTTTAATTCGATCACGTTCGACGGCGTGCGCATCGGTAATACCAACAACGACCGCTCCGATGGCGTGAGCGGTTATCCGGCCGAGAGCCTTTCGCGTATCGAGTTGATGAAATCCGTCACGCCCGACATGGAGGGCGACGCGATCGGCGGCAGCATCAACCTCGTTTCCAAACGCGCCTTCGATCTCTCTGAGCGGGTGTTCAAGTTCAACCTCGGCGGCGCCTACAACAACCAGCAGCAAAACTGGGACAAACAGATCAACGTCGAATACGCCGACCGCTACGGCCCCGATGGCCGCCTCGGCGTCTACTCCTCCATCAACCACTACCGCTCCGACCGCGGCTACCACACCTCAAGCATCAGCTACCAGGTCGATGCGGCGGACAACTACAACATCTCCACCTACACGCTACAGGACCGCATCGAGGACGATTCGTGGAAGCTCAAATATTCCGGCAGCATCGACTACAAACTCAGCGAACGGTCCATCGTCTGGGTGCGCGGCATCTACAGCAACGACACGCGCTCGCTCGAGGATTATCTCGCCGTTTACCGTCCCGGCGCGCGCACCAACATCACGCCCAACTCCGCCTCCTCGCGCAATGGCCGCGTCGACACGAGTCGCTCCTATCGCGAGCCCATCAGCAAGAGCGCCCAGATCGCCGGCGGCATGGAAAACAAGTTCGACCGCTGGAACCTCGATTCGAAATTCAGCTACAACCGCGCGACCAACCAATACACCCAGACCTTCACGCCCGTGTTCTCCGCCAACGGCGTCGATCTCTCCTACGATCGCACGGTGCGCGAGTTTCCGCTCTTCCGTGTGGATAACGGCGTGAACCTGAACGACCCCGCGCGCTACGTGCACACCAGCATCGCGCGCAACCAGCACCCCTCGCGCGACCAGGAATACACCTTTGATTTCAACGCCCGCCGCGAGCTCGACGAGCTGCCGTTCAAAGCGAGCCTCAAGACCGGTGCGCGCGCGAAGCTCCGTAGCTGGGTCTTCGGTGGCGATCCCGCGCTGGGTAATTGGACCTACACCGGCACCCAGAGCGCGGCAGCCATGTCGGAGATCTACACCAATGACCGCTTCTTCCACCAAGGCGGCGATCGTGTCGTGTTCCCTTCCGTGCAGCCCAACATCGCGAAATTCCTCGAGGCCTTCTACGCCCGGAATTCCGAATACACGCGCAACGACAACGCCTCCGCCATCCTCATCGAATCGAACCGCAAAAGTTCCACCGAGGATATCTACGCGACCTATCTCATGGGCAGCGCGACCTTCGGCCGGCTCAACGTCGTGACCGGCGCACGCGCCGAGCGCACCGCGTATACGGGCAAAGCCCGCCAACTCACCACGCCGCGTGGCATCCTCACGAAATCCACCATCGTGGAGAACTCGACGAGTTACACCAACGTGCTCCCTGGTGTGCATCTCAACTATGGCCTCGCGCCCAACGCTGTGCTGCGCTTTTCCGCCAACCGCACGGTCGCGCGCCCCAGTCCCGCCGCCATGCTCCCCACGCGCCGCATCGACGACGACGCGCGCACGATCACCGACGGCAACCCCGACCTCGAGGTCACTACGTCCGACAATTTCGACGTGAGCGCCGAGTATTATCTCAAGCCGCTCGGCGTGATCTCCCTCGGCGCGTTTCGGAAATCCATCGACGGGTTTTATTTCAGCACCGCTTCAACGGTGGTGGACGGCGAGTTCGCCGGCTACCGCCTCACGCGGCAGGAGATGGGGCGCGGCGGCAAAGTTAGTGGCGTCGAAGTCGAGTGGCAGCAACGCCTCACGTTTTTGCCCGGCGCCTTCAGCGGGCTCGGCTTTGGGGCCAACTACACGTGGCTCGACTCCGCGGGAAAATATCCGACGCGGCCCGTGGACTCGCTCACGTTCATCGGCACCGCCAAGGGGACCGGTAACTTTAATCTTTCCTACGTTCGTCGCGGCCTCGACCTCCGCCTCTTCTACAATACGCGTGGCGACTATCTCAGCTCTGTGGGCGCGCGTCGCGCTCTGGACGTGTTTGAAAAGGAACGCGCCACTCTCGATTTCTCGGCGAAATACCGCTGGAGCAAACGCACCTCCACCTATGTGAGTGCGAAAAATCTCACCGATGCGCCCAAGATTTCCTACCAGGGCAACGCCTCGAATCCGAACGCGATTCGCTACTACGACTACTCGGTCAACTTCGGTGTGACGCTGGACCTATGAGTTCTCCCACGATGCCTGCGCGTTGCCGCCTGCTCGGTGCTCTGCTGGCCCTCACCCTCGGTGTAGGCGTGATCGGTGCCGCCGAGCTCGACGCACCGCCGCCGGGTGCGTTCACGCTCGTCGTGATCCCCGACACCCAGGGCTACCGCGGGCGCTCCACGAAGAGCACGCCGCAGAGCACGGAGCCGCTCACGAATCCCGTTTTCCAAAACCACACGCGCTGGATTGTCGAAAATGTCCGCGCTCAAAACATCGTCTTCGTCAGTCACGTCGGCGACATCGTGGACATCAACAACGAGGAACAATGGCAGCTCGCGCACGAGTGCCTCGACCGCCTCCACGGCGTCGTGCCCTACGGCCTCGTCGTCGGCAATCACGACATGAAGAGCAACGGCGACGCCACGCTCTTCCAGCGGTTCTTCCCGGCGGAGCGTTTTCGCGCGTTTCCGTGGTATGGCGGCACCTACACCCATGATCGCGCAGACCAACACGTCTCCGCCAACAACGTGAACAGCTACCAGCTGTTTTCCGCCGGCGGTCTCGACTTCGTGCACCTCGCCCTCGAGTGCAACTCCCCGGACGACGTGCTCGCGTGGGCTGATGGCGTGCTCACGAAATACGCCACGCGCCGCGCGCTCATCAGCACACACATGGATTTGGGGCCGCTGAACAAACCGACGACGGACGACGGCTTCTTCAAAGATCCCAAGGGCCGCATGACGTGGGTTAAGGTCCACGGCAAACGCGGCAACAGCCCCGCGCAGATGTGGGAGAAGCTTTACACGAAGCACAGCAATCTCGCCTTCGTGTTCTCCGGCGACCAAAGCCGCACGACGGCCATGCGCGTCGCGGCGCAGGGCAGCCTCGGCAACTTCGTCCACGCGTTGCTCTCCGACTACACCTCGTCAGGCCCGTTGCGCCTCTACCGATTCATCCCAGCGGAAAACAAGGTGCGCGTGATCACGTTCGATACCACGAAGCGCCAGCTCGTCGCAGAAATGAAATACGTCGCCGATCCCGACGAGCACCAGTTCACCGTCGACTACGCCATGACCACGCCCTCTCAGCCCGCCATCCCATGAAACGCCTGCGTCACACACTCTCGGTTCTCACGCTCTGCACGCTGCCGCTCGCCGCGCACGAGGGCCACCCGCACGTCCCGCCCGCGCTCTACACCGACAAACTCGCCTACGCACCTCTCCCGCGGCCCGACCGCATCGTGCTCACCTGGCGCGGCGATCCCGCGACTTCGCAGGCCGTCACTTGGCGCACCGATACCACGATCACACGTGCCGTCGCGGAGTTTGCCGTCGCCAACGAGGCGGGCCGCGCGCTTAAGGGCGAGTCCGTCCCCGCGCGCACCGAGGCGCTCACGACTGACCTCAGCGAGGCGCACTATCACTCGGCCGAATTTACCGGCCTCGCGCCCGACACGATCTACGCCTACCGCGTGGGCGACGGGGTGAACTGGAGTGAGTGGTTTCACTTCCGCACCGCCAGCCGCGACGCGCGGAAGTTCACTTTTGTGTATTTTGGCGATGCGCAGAACGACATCCGCACGCATTGGTCGCGCGTCTTTCGCGAGGCGTTTCGTGAGGCGCCGCGTGCGGCGTTTACGCTCCACGCTGGCGATCTCATCAACAACGCGCACCGCGACGGCCAGTGGGGTGAGTGGCACGGCGCCCCCGCGTGGGTGAACGCGACGGTCCCCGTCGTGCCCACGCCCGGAAACCACGAGTATGCGAAGCTCGACGAGAAGGATGCGGCGGCGCCGCGTGCGCTGAGCATGCAGTGGCGTCCGCAGTTCACGTTGCCGGAGCACGGCCCGGCGGAACTCGCCGAGACCTGCTACTGGTTCGACTACCAGGGCACACGCATCGTAGCGCTCGATTCGAATCGGCTGCAGGAGGAGCAAGTCCCGTGGCTTCGCGCCGTGCTGGAGAAAAATCCCCAGCGCTGGACGATCCTCACGTTTCACCACCCGATTTTCTCGCCGGCCAATGACCGCGACAACCCGAAGCTCCGTGGCCTGTGGAAACCGCTGATTGACGAATTCAAAGTCGATCTTGTGCTTACGGGCCACGACCACACCTACGCGCGCAGCGGCGACATGGCCGGCCGCGCACGCGTCGGCGCCATCAACGCCGCGAAGGGCTACAACCAGGTCTACGACCCCGCGATCGGCACCGTGTATGTCGTCTCGGTGAGCGGACCCAAGATGTATGACCTGATGTCGGACGCGTGGGCCGTGCGAACTGCCGAAGATACGCAGCTTTTCCAGATCATCACGGTGGACGGCGGCGAGCTGCGCTACGAAGCGCGCACGGCGACGAACCGGCTCTACGACGCGTTCACATTGCGCAAACGCGAGGGACGCGCGAACGAGTTGCTAGAGACGCTCCCGGTCGAGACGCGCCGTCCACCAAAGCCGGCGCCCGCGGCGAAATAGCACGGCGCGGCGTATGCTTATTCTCGGTCGGTGAGCACGCGTCGGCGATACTCCTGCGGTGTCAGCCCCGTCTGCCGCTTGAAGCAAACGGTAAAGTGACTGCTCGTCTTGAAGCCCAGTTCGTAGCCGATGGTTTTGACGGCGATGCCGGCATCGCGGAGGAGTTCGCAGCTCCGTTCCATCAGTAATTGGTTGTAGAAATTGGCCGGCGTGCACTGCGTGGCGCTGTGAAAGAGCCGTGTGAACCGCTCTTCGCTGGTGCCGAGAAACTGGCAAAGATATTGCAGACGAAACGCATCCTTCCGGCACCACCGCATAAATTCGTAGGCCCGGACAAAATCCCGCCGCGGTAACCGCGGCGTGACATCGAGCGTGCACCGTTCGACCTGCTGTCGGGGCCAGGCGCGCAAGGTCTCGACCAGAATTCGGGTCGCCAGTCCCTCGACAACAATTTCGTGGCCGATGTCGCGGGTGCGAAGTTCGCGCGCGATGTCGATCGCGCAGTCGTGCAATATCGCGCTGCTGAATTTCCCGGTAAAAACCGGACCGCGCTCGTCTTCCATCGCGGGCAGCTGAAACGGGGAGAGCAAACCCGTCAGGCCGCGTGGTTCGACCGTGAGACACACGGCTTCGCACCCCTTTGCGCCCGCCAGATAGCCACTGGCGTGTTCGATTCCCGAATTGCTCATCACGACTTCGCCCGGACCGACCACCGTCAGTGTGCCGAGCTGCGCTTTGGAAACTTCCCCCTGCAGGCAGATGACGATGCCGTATTCGGAGTGAGAGTGCGGCCGGTAGATCGCATTGCGGGCGGCTTGCACGTGCTGGATACAAACCAATCCGTCCGGTCGCGTCCAAAATTTGCAGAAATCCTCGACCCCGCGGTCGTGGTTGCCGAACAGCTGGCCCTTGAGCGAGGAAGTGATGGAATCGGCAAACACGTATGGAAGATGCGGGCGGCGGTTTGGTCTCGGTGGGCTGGTTGCGTGCGCGCGCTGCGGGAAAACCGCTAGCGTTCGACCGGTCGAGAGCGAGCGGATAGCCGCGCTTACAGGTAACGATTCGGTGTCGATCGGTCGGACGAGGTGCGCGCCCTTGAGGGGCGTCACGCGATTGGCACGCAAATTGTCTGAAACTTGTCCGCGCCTGTCGGCACCGGCGGGAAGCGAACACCCCTTGCCATTGCCCGCCCGCGCCCCGACGCGGAGCGTCGGGGCGCGGGGAATAGTCCCGCTGATCTTTCGATGAATCTTCGTTTCGCCGCTCCCAGCCCTCTCTTCGCCGCTCCCGTATGAAGCCCAAACTTGTGATTTTTGATTGGGCCGGGACACTGGTGGACTTCGGCTGCCGGGCTCCCTTGGAGGCGTTTATCGACGCGTTTGCCAGCGCCGGTCTGCCAATCGACGAGGCGACGGCGCGCCGGCCGATGGGTGCGCATAAACGCGACCACGCGCGCGAAATCTTGCACTATCCTGACGTTGCGGCGCGCGTGCGGATCGACCTGGGCTGTGAGCCGGATGAGACGCTGCTCGACGAAATCTATGCACGGTTTTCCGCGCGACTGACGGAGGTTTTACCAAATCACGCCGAGCCCATTCCGGGTGCGATTACAACGCTGCGGTGGCTACGCGATCGCGATGTCCATGTTGCCAGCACGACGGGCTACACTCGGTCCATGATGAAGACGCTCGAGCCGATCGCGGCGGCGGCGGGCATCGTGACCGAGGCGCTGATCTGTGCCGACGAAGTCGTGCAGGGCCGGCCGGCGCCCTGGGCCTGCTTCCGCCTTGCGGAAAAATTTGGCGTCTACCCGATGGCGCGCTGCCTTAAGATCGGCGACACGCCGGCTGACATCGCCGAGGGCGTGAACGCCGGCATGGTTTCGCTCGCTGTGAGCGAATCCGGCAACGAAGTGGGCTTGGGCCTCGCGGCCCTTGAAGCGCTCGGTGCAGATGCCCGCCGCCGGCTGGTCCGTGGGGCGGAGCAGCGGTTGCTCGCCGCCGGGGCCCGCACGGTGCTGCGCAGCGTCGAGGAGTTGCCGGCCTGGATCGAGCAGCAGCCTGCGTAGACGCGCGCCACCGTTTTCATGACGAACGCAACCGCCACCCCGGCCCGCGCCGCCGGCCCCGCCTGCTGGTTGGAGACGCCGTGGGTCTATTCGGTTTGGTGCATCGTCTCCGCCTTTGGCACCTACGCGTGCATGTATGGTTTTCGCAAACCGTTCACGGCCGGCGCCTATGTCGATGCGGAAACCGGACTCAACATGAAGGCGTGGTTGGTGACCGCCCAGGTCATCGGCTACGCGCTCTCAAAATTCATCGGCATCAAGGTCATCGCGGAAATGCCCCGCGCGCGCCGGGCCGCCGTGCTGCTCGGCTTGATCGGTGCGGCCGAGCTGGCGCTGTTGCTCTTCGCCCTCACGCCGTCGCCTTACAACGCGGCGTGGCTATTCTGCAACGGTCTCTCGCTCGGCCTCGTGTTTGGGTTGGTGCTCGGTTTCGTCGAAGGGCGGCGCATGACCGAACTGTTCGTGGCGGGCCTATGCGCGAGTTTTATTTTGGCAGATGGTTTTACCAAATCGGTGGGGGCGTCGTTGCTGGCTGTGGGTGTCACAGAAAACTGGATGCCGGTCACGGCTGGCCTCGTGTTTCTCGGACCCCTCGTGGTTTTCGTCTGGATGCTCCGGCAGATTCCGCCGCCGTCGGACTCGGACGTCGCCGCCCGCTCCGCTCGTGCTCCGATGACCGGAGCGGAGCGGCTGGCCATGGTGCGACGGCACGGCGTGCGGCTCTTCGGGATCATACTCGCTTACCTTTTGATTACCGTGCTGCGCAGCGTGCGCGCGGATTTCGCTCCTGAGATTTGGGCGGGACTCGGCCTCGGAAAGCAGTCCGCCATCTTCACGCAGTCCGAACTATGGGTGACGCTGGGCGTCGTCGTGGCCAACGGCGCGGCCGTGCTCATCCGCGACAACCGCCGCGCCTTTTTCACGTCGCTGGGACTCGCCGCAGGCGGCCTCACGATGGCGCTGCTCGCGCTCGTCGGCATTCGCACCGGGACGGTATCGCCTTTCGCCTTCATGGTGCTGCTTGGAGTGGGCATGTATGTGCCGTATGTCGCTGTGCACACGACGGTGTTCGAGCGGCTCATCGCCCTCACCCGCGAGCGCGGCAACATCGGGTTCCTGATGTATATCGCGGATTCCGTCGGCTACATCGGGTATGCTGTGGTGATGGTCACGCGCAGCGCGTTTCCCGCGAAGGAAAGTTTTCTCGGCTTCTTTCTCGACCTGGCGACGGCGCTCGTCGTCGGTGCTTTCGTCGCCGTGGTGCTATCGTGGATGCTTTACGCCCGCCGCGCGCCGCAGGCGAACCAGTAGCATTGCCGCTTCACGCGGTCCGGTGGCAGGTGGGGCGCAACCCCACGCGGTGCGCACCGGAATTCATCCCGTAGGCAAAAGCCGCGTCGACTGCATCGAGGTCGAATTGGTCGTGGACCAAGGAGTCAAAGGGGAAACGCGCGTGGTGTGCCTCGATGAATTCCACCGCCGCGACGAGATCGCGTTCGTTGTAATTGTGCAGTCCGCGGATCGTATGGACGTTGCGCACGAGGTGCTCCGCGTTGACCTGGAGCGGCCGCTGAGGATACGTCGCGCCGACGAACACGAGCGTGCCGCCGATCCCGAGCGCGCCGAGCAGGGCCTCCATCGTTTCCGGCACGCCGCTGAAATCCAACGCCACCGTGACCGGCTCGCCGGTGCGCGAGTCAGCGACGGATTCTTTCAGAGATTTTCCGGCCGTCGCGAAATTCGCCATGTGATCGACGCCAAACCCCCGGGCCGTCGCGAGACGCGCATCGTCGATGTCCACGGCCGTCACCCATTTCGCACCCGCGCTGCGGACCATGGCGCATGCGATGATGCCCAACATGCCGGCGCCGGCGATCAGCACGTGCCGGTCGCGCACGTCGCCCGCCAGCCGCAGCGCACCGGCGACCGTCGCCACCGAACAATTGATCAACGCAATCACGGGGAGCGGAATCGCCGCGTCGATGCGGATGACCGGCGTGTGCTTCCGCAGCACGCAATACTCGCTTAGCCCGCCGTGCAGGTTGCTCTCCGGCGTGATGCGCTCGTGGCCGTATTTGAACAGGTCTTCGCCCTTCTGCGGGATGCCCCGGCGCGCGAGACACGAGCACGGGTCCGAGGCGTAGATCGCCCACGTCACGCGGTCGCCGACGCGCAACGGCGCGCCACGACTGTCCACGGCGGGCGCATCCGGTCCGAGTTCCTCGATCATGCCGACGATCTCATGGCCGAGGATAGTGGGCGTTTTCTCGATACGCTTGCCGGCGTAGGTGTTGAGGTCGCTGCGGCAGAGGGTCGTATACTCGTTGCGCACGAGCAGTTCACCGGGACGCAACGCCGGCACGGCCACCGTTTCGTAGGTGAACGGCAAATCCTTCGCGTGGAAAATGGCGATCCGGCTCGTCTTCATGGTGCTTCAATTGAACTCCGTCTCGATCAGCTCGGGCAATTCGGCGACACTCGGAATAACGTGCGTGTGGCGATACTTGCCCCAAGCCGCTACGGGCCGTGAGCCGGTGAGCACGCCGATCACACCGCGGCAGCCCGCGTTCGTGCCTTCGAGCATATCCGCCGGAGTATCGCCGAGTTTGACCACCTCGGAGACGCTCTGGATATCGAGTTGCGCCATCGCGTGGAAAATCATGAACGGCGCCGGCCGTCCGCGTTGCCCCGGGGTGTGCTCCACATCGACCGAAATATCCACGAGTCCGTCCCGCAACCAACCGAGACTCTCCATGATCGTCTCTGTGATCTGCCGGTGAAAGCCGGTGTTGGTCGCCACCTTGATGCCGTGGGCGTGGCACCAGCGAAACGTGTCCGCCGCGCCGGGAATTTCCGTCACGCCCCGCCGGTAGCGCGCAATCATGATTTCTTCGTAGCGGTGAAACACCTTCGTCGCCAATTCCACGGTCTCCATGTCCTGCGGTTTCTCGAAATCGCGGATGGTGATCGCCTGGCCGCGCGCGCGGGCGATGAGAAACTGGTAGAGGTGAATCTTGTTTGTCCCCATGTGCAGGAGAACTTCCTCGGCGGTGGTCTCCAATTTGAATTCCTGCGCCGCCTCGAAGAGGCTGTCGCGCACGCCGATGTCGTCTTGGATTGTCGTGCCGGAGAGGTCGAATACTGCCAGTTTGATTTTGCTCATGAGTGATGGAGGGAAGGGAGAATTTAGTTGGGGGTTTGATCGGGAGAGATGCGCGCAGGGGCGCTCAGCGCGCGTCGGTCACGCGCCAACCGACCGGCTGGGTCCAGGCGCGTTTGAACTCGCCTTCGACGCTCGGCACGGCGGGCGTGCCGCTGGAGGCGACGATCGCCCGCACATAGAGTTCGTCGCCACGCAACGTGAACGAGGGCGTCAGTCCTTTGACCTCGGCCAGGATCTCGCCGATCTGCGGCCCGCTGCCGGCCCGGTATTCGAGCGTCGTCTCGACGAGTTTGCCCTGCGCATCGCGGCGGGGTTGGCCCTCGATCTTCACGCCGCGCCGCGTGCCGATGAAGCGCGTGACAAACGTTTCCGCGCCTTCCGCGCGAATGGTGAGCGACAGCCGCCGCGCCTGCTCGTCGAAGCGCACCTCGTCGAGCGTCACGCCGGAGGTGGCGTAGAAATCGCCCGCTCGCATTGCGCGGATCAGCGACTCCGGGGTGAGATGGTGCGCGCGCACCATCACCCACGCGCGACCGGACGGAGAGCGCGTTTTGTTGCCCTGATAGTCGTGCGAATCGTCGGTTGCCAACGCGTAGAGCGGCGCGGTTTTCATTCCGACGAGGCGCAGCGTATTCGCGATGTCCCAAATTTCGTCGGTGGAAGGGTGGTGCGCGTCGCCCGGGTCGTTGTCGTTGTCGACGCCGTTCCAGACTTCGAAAAACTGTTCGCGCACCACGGCGGCGAGGTCCTCGGCTGTCACGCCCCATTTGTAGTTGGGGTGGTTGACGTGAACCATGATCTCGCGGCCCGTGCGCGCGGCGGATTCCTCGACGGCGGTCAGGTGGCCGTTCATCACGTCGCGCACGGTCGCGCCGTCGCGGGATTTGATGAGCTCGATCAGATTGGTCGCGTTCATGTGGATCGCACGATCGTTGAGCGCCCGATGCGTGATCTCTTCGGACTGGATCATGAGAAATCGGCCCGCTTCGTCGAAGAGCGAACGGTATTCGTCGAAGGGCTTGAGCCGGACTTCGACGGATCCGGCGGCCGCACCAGGACGCGTCTCCACCCAGTTCGGACCGAAGCGCTTCAGGTAGTCTGCGAAGGCGTCACGCGGCACATAGGCTGCACCGCGCCACGGCTCGCCCTTCGCTTTGGCCGCGACTGCTGCGAGCGTCATCCAACGCTGTCCCTGACTGAGCACGTTGTGATCGGAGAGCGCCAGAAAGTGGTAACTCGCCTGCCGATACCAATCGACGATCATCTCCGGAAATCCGTCTCCGTCGGACCACAGGGTGTGCGTGTGGAGGTTGCCGCGCCACCAGCGCGCCTCCGGCGCCGGGCTCCGCTCAGCGCAGGAGGCTCCGACCACGAAGACCATCCCGACCAACAGGCTGCGCAACGTTCGGTTCATACGCGCGAGAGTGCCGAGCGAGGCGCGAAAAACGCGAGGGCCGACGATGTTACAATTCCGCAAACGGATGGGGGCGTGCATGGGTTTTTGACGAGGCGGTTCAAAAGGTGCGGCTCACTTCGAGTGAGAATTGCCGGCCGCGCGGATCGGCTGCACCCGTCGTGAAGCCCTCCGCGGCGTCGGCCACCGGCGGCCATGTGTCGAACACGTTGTTGATGCCTCCGCGCACGGTCACTTCGCGCAGCCATCCCGGGGCGTGGCGCGGGAATTTGTAGGCGACGAAGGCGTTGTGCATGACGAACGGCGCGACGCGCAGATAGTAGCGCAGGATGCCGTTGTCGTTGAGAACCATGATGTGCTTTGGCTGGCCGAGCGCGTCGTAGATCACCTTCGTCGTCGTCGCGGCCGTGCTCGCAAATTCCCCGAAGTAGTTCGCGAACCAACCGGCGGACCAGGCCTCGCGACGCCACGTGAGCGTGACGTTTGCCCGCCATTTCGAGCGCCCGTCGCGCTCGAGCGCAGACACCACAATGCCGTTCGTGGTCAATTGTTCGTCGCGTTTGAGGTAGTGAGTCGCCTCGCCCTTGAGCACAAACTGGCCCGCCTCCAATTTTGGCAGTCGGTATTGAAAGCCGAGCTCCGCACCGGCGAGGTCGCGACCGCCGAGATTGATGTAGTCGTTGACCAGACTGGCGAAATCACCGATCGGCGCGCGCTTCGTGGCGTTCGTCGGTTGGCGTGCGTTGTAGGCGGCAAAATCTGCGCGGTCCTGGGCGCTGACGGGCAGTCGCGTGACTTTGTCGTAGCCCTGATAGGCCGCGGTGCCGGAGCCGAGGTCGATGCGATCGATAGCCGTCCCGGCGGCGAGCGCTTTTTGCGTCGCGAGGTCGAGGTAGAGTTCGTCGCGCAGCAAAGTTTCACCGACACCGAGGCTCGCGATGGCGTTGTCCTGATTGATGCGCCAGTAGTCGAAGGTCACGGAGAGGCCGCGCACACGCGGGACATCGAGCACAAAGCCCGCCACCCAGCTCTGGGCGGTCTCGGGCTCAAGGGCATTGTTGCCCTGGCGAAACGTGCGGCGCGGGCGGCTGGAATCGGAGAGGGCACCGGTGACTTCGGAGCGATAGGGATCGTTGGCGCTGCTTACGCGCAGCAACGGCGTTGTGTTGGTCTGCACGAGATTTGGCGCGCGAAACGATTCGTTGTAGGACGCGCGCAGTTTCAGCGATGCGAACGGATTCCAGACGAGGCTCGCCTTGGGTTTGGTGCTCTGGCCGTGGATCGAAAAATGTTCGAACCGGCCGGCAAGGGTCAGCTCCAGCGCCTCAACGAGCGGCACGCGGTTGGCGCGCGTAACGAACGGCAGGGCGACTTCGCTGTAGACGGCGTAGATCGTCTGCGCCGCGGCGATCGGGGCGTTGGGGCTCATGGCGATGAAGTCGTTGTCATCGTCGCGCATGATCGGAAAAGCTTGGCCAGCGCCCGGCGGATTCAATCCGGCGAACACATCCTTCTTCGCATCGTAGCTCTCCCAGCGCACCTCGGTGCCGCTCGCGACTTTCATGCGACCGCCGCGGAAGAGCTGCCAGAGTTCGCCGTTCGTTTTCGCGTCCCACGTGAGGAGTTTGGTGTGACCGAAACGGTTGTCGCGGTCGTAGAGCGGCTCCACGACGGACGAAGGATTCACGTAGGGGGCGTCCACGACGATCTGGCTGTTGACCAGTTTGAAGGTCGTGGGAAACGGATTGTAGGCGGTCGCATCGGTGCGGTTCAGCGCATGGCGCAGACGCGATTCGCGGAAGATGTTGTCCTCGTATTCGTGGCTCTGTGCGGCCGAATACATGACAGCGGTTTCCCACTGCCAGTCGCGGCCGACGGTGCCGCGCAGGCCGGCCATCCCGCGGAAGAAATGGCTGTCGACCTGGATAAAGCGCGCCTTCGTCCCGGCAGGAATGAGGCCGCTGATGATGGTGACGTCCGCCGGCGTGCCGACGAGGCGGGGCGAGCCGTCGCTGTTGGGTGCGCCGGTCGCGTGGTAGAAGCGGACGCCGAATGGATTGTAAGGATTCGCGGCGGGCACGTAGAGGCCGGGCTCATTTACGTTCTGCATGTTGGCAGACTCGCGCACGCTGTGGCTGCGGGAACCGGAGTAGAGCAGGTCGCCGAAGGCGGCGAGGCGCGGGCTGAAACGGTGGTCGAGAAACGTGGAGAAATTCAAGCGCTTCGTGCTCGGGATGAGCACGCGGTCGGCGAGCACGTTGCCGTAGTAAAATTGCTCTTCGCTGTCGATGTTACGGGAGGGTGTGGTCTGCTTCCAATTGATGCCGCCCGCCGCCGTAGGATAAAAAAAGAAGGTGCCATTGGCTGCCGCAGTGGCGACTCCACTCGCGGGCGACGTGGCGGTCGAGATGCCGCGATTGCCGTCGGGCCGAGAGCCGACGAACGTCAGAAAATCGGACTGAATAAAACCGCGCTGGAATTGGCCGTAAGAATTGATCGTGCTGCCGTTGTGGAGGTCGTTGTCCACCGCCTGCACCACACCCGTGGCGGGATCGGTGACCGGGCGGCCATTCCACGGCGCGGGGATTTGGCGGGTGAGACGGAGATCGCTCTGGCTCGCCCACCCGCGGTCTTTCGACGCGAGATCCTCGCGGTGAAAATAGTCGAGCGCGGTGGAGAGGTGAGTATTGCCCCGCTGCCAGCCCTCGGACGCGGTGATGCGAAATTCCTCGGCACCGCCGTGCTGCGTGAGCGCCACTCGCCCTGCGAGGCGGCGGCCGACTTGAGTGCGCGACATGCGGCTGTTGATGACGCCCGCCGCCGCATCGGCGCCGTAAATGGCGGAGGCGCCGTCGCGCAACACCTCGACGCGTTCGAGCAGCGCAGTGGGGATGATGTTGGCGTTGGGCGCCAAGGCCGGCACGGCGTTCTCCGTGCCCGAGAGCGGATGCGGCGCGACGCGGCGGCCATTGATCAACATCAGCGTGCTGCCCGAGCCGAGACCGCGCAGATCGATCGAGGTCACGTCGCCGCGCGCGCCTTGCGAGGCGATGGTGGCCTCGTTGATCGCCGGTGGCTCAGCCAGTGTGAGCGTGGCAAAAAGGTCCGTGCCGGTGGAGGCGCCGCGAATGGCGAGATCTTCGCGATCGAAGATCGTCACCGGCAGTGCCGTCTCAGCCTCGGTGCGGCGAAGATTCGAACCGGTCACCGTGACGGCCTCGAGCGCCACCGTCGCGTCTTTGGCAGCGGGGGGCGATTCGGCCTGAGCAACGCGCGACTGGGCAAACAGCAGAGTGCCGCTGAGCAGCGAAACCGCGAGGGACGCCGGTAGCAAACGCGCCGTCGGAGCGGCGAAAAATTTTCGGATGAGGTGCATGACCGCCAGCGTTCGTGCGGGCATTGGCGGTCACAAGAGACGGCGACCGTCGCATTCCCCATATTCGCGGGATGGCGTTGTGGCTTTCGGACTATTTCGGTCACGGGACAGTGACAACGCGCGGTTAGGCGCTGTCGCGTGAGCGTATAAAAGCGAGTGGATTGCGCAGCGCGTAGGGTCACGCTGCTGTTCCGGCAATTACCGAAATTGCGCCGTCCGACGCGATTCTGCCGGGGGCGAACAGGGTGTCGGATCGCAAGAGAAGTTTCGCGGACGAATCCCTTCCGGCCGCGAGATCGCCGATGCGCCCCGCCGCTCCGCTTGTAAACTCGGCCGCTTTAGTCGCCCGCGCGAATGCGGGCTTCGATCGTCAGCCAACGACTCTCCACCCACGTGCCGCGGAGCGCGCCGGCGTGGGCCAAGTCGGCGAGCAACTCGTAGGATTCGCCGGATTCCTCCTCGTAGGTCGCGCCGGTATTGACGCGACTTTTCAGGGCGAGCCAACGCGCTTGGTTTTCCGTTCCAATGATCCGACTTTCGCTGGCGACCGCATCCAACAAGGCAAACAGGAGCCGAGATTCCTGGCGCAACTGTCCGGAGGAAATCGTGTCAGTCATAGCGGATCGATACTCGAACGTTCGCGGATTTCCGGCGACTCAAAATCCAGCGCGTTTCTTGGCCGTTTTTCCCGGCAACCGCGCATCGATTGCCGGAGGAATGATTGATCGCGGCGTAGGCGATCACGGCAGCTCGTAGATCTCGAGCAGACTGATGCCGGTGGTGCCGGCCGAGCCGCTGACTTGGGCGCTGTAGGCACCGGGGTCGAGCGTGAGGAGCACTGCGGAATCCTTCGCGCCCTCGGTGAGTGCAAAGGCGCCGACGGACGTGGTTGCGGCGAGCAGGTCGGCACGGTCGGCCGTGGTGCCCCAGTCGTCGTTGGCGAAGAGTTGCTGGCCGGATGAGTTGAAGATGGTGAGGGCGGGATCGGCGAGGATGCCGGTGAGGCCGAAATTGGCGAGCGTGGGGCCGACGCCGCGGATCAGCAGTTGCTTCGGCTTGGGACCGGTGACGACGAAGCCGGCGATGTGGGCGCTGGCACCGGTGCCGGTTTGCGCGCGACTGGAGACGTTGAGCATACGGCCGGGGAGCGTCAGCCGGTAGACCAGGAGCATGGAGTCGTTTTCCATGCCGGAGGGATGCGCGTAGGCGACGCCGTCCTGCAGGCCGGTTTGGGTGATGAAATCGTTGTCGTTGCCGACGAAGAGAAAGTAGTCGTTGGGCGCGGCGGGATCGAGGGCGGGGACGAGGGTCAGCGCCTCCCATTTCTCGTAGAGGTTATTGTTATCGTCGGTGGGACCGTTGTGCAGACCGAACTTGGCGAGCTGCGCGGAGTCGTTGATATCGATGAAATCGGCGCGGGTGGCGGGTTTGATCGAGGCATCGAGGACGCCGGCGGTCGCGATAGGATTCGCGGCGGAGTCGAACTTGGTGCCGGCGAGGTTGGTCGCGCCGGAGATGTCGTAGATCAGGATTTTGCGGTAGATCGACGTGGCGACCGGATAGGTGTGGCCGGCGGCGGAGTCGCGCGCGATGACGAGAAACTGGGTGTTGTTGATCGCGAGAATTTCGCTCTGCGCGGCGACGAGCGTGGTGCCGGTCAGCGAGCGGAAGGTCGGGAGCTGCAGCACGTATTCGCCTTTGAGGACGGGCGTGGTGCCGGTGAGATCGTAGGCGAGAAGGCGGGTGTTGTGACGCACGGCGCTGGCGCCGCCGGTGCCACCTTCTTGGCGGAGGGCAGATTGAAGGAGGGCGAAGAGCGTCTTGCCGTCGGGCGAGAGGGTCAGGCCTTCAAGACCCTGGTTGTTTTGCCTGCCGGTCGTGGGATCGAGGGGAGCCGGGGCGGGTTGGCCGGGCGCGGGATTGTTGGAGGCGAATGCGTCGGTGCCGTTGCGCTTCGGGATGATCGCATCGGGCGGGCGGATCGCGGTCTGGAGTTTTCCGTCGGCGGAGAATTTGAAAATGTAGGGACCGTATTCGTCGCTGACGAAAAAGGAGCCGTCGGCCAAACGCACGATGCCCTCGGCGTCGAGCGAGAGGCGGCCGTTGAAGGCTTGGGGCATCGCGGGTAAATTTCCGGAAGCGGTGCGCACTCCGGCCGCGCCGGCGGCGGTGTCGAGCGCGGTGAGCGGCGTGCCGTTGGCTTCGGTGAGCAGCGTCGTGTCGGCAACGGTGATGCCGACTTGGTTCTGGGAGGAGGAACCGAGCAGCGAAGGCGTGAAGGTGATCGCGAGTGTGAAGAAGCGGGCGCGCCAGTTGGTGGTGCCTGGGTTGTTGTAGCCGCGGTCGGGCTGCATGTAGAACGTGCCGTCATAGGAACCGTTGGCGTGCCGCTTCCAGGATTTCGCATCGAACGTGAGCGCCGAAAAAGAGCCGATGGTCTCGCCGAATTTATCGCGCGCGGAGGAGGGAAGACGGCCGACGCCGACGAGGCCCTGGTTAACATAGACCTGACCGTTGACGACGGCGGTCGAGGCCGACTGGGCGGAGAGGTGGAGCAGCGAGCCGAGGAGGCCGACTGCACCGGTGCAGATGAAGATGAAGCGAGGAGGGAGGAGGGACATCGCGACGAGCTTCGCAGCGCTGTGCGACAATCGGGCAGCAACGGTGCGACACTTGGGTGACAAATCTCCGAGCGGGGTGGCGGGCTCGCGCGGCTTGAGGCGATACGTATGTCTCCAGAAACTCGATATTGTGACCGAAAAGTCGCCGGAGTGACGCGGGGCTGTAACGCGGCGGGACTATCTTGGGGTGAAACAATGGACGCCGTTGTTCACTCGGCCGAAAAATCGCACCCGCGCAGACAGGGACTACGCGGCGCGTCGTCGCGGTGTGGTGCGGACGATACGAGAGGCCGCGCTGAGCGAGACGTGCGCGAGGGGGTCCGATCATGAGAGGGCGCGTCATTGCGGTCGGGGACATTCACGGTTGCGCGTGGGAGTTCGAGCGACTGTTGGAGAAACTCGCGCTGACGCCTTACGACCGCCTCATCCTGTTGGGCGATCTCGTCAACCGGGGGCCGGACAGTGTGCGCGTGATCGCCCTGGCGCGGCGTTACGCGCACCGGGCGTTGTTGGGAAATCACGAATTACGGCTGCTGGATTACCGCCGGACAGGCGATGAGACGCGTTTGAAAAAGTCGGACTGGGAGACGGTGCGGAGTTTCGGCGAGGAGGAGTGGGCCTACCTCGCGGGCATGCAGTTGACCTATCATGTGCCCGAATTGGATACGGTTTTAGTGCACGGCGGTTTTCTGCCGGGGCGGCCCTGGCAGACCCAGCCGGCCAGCGTTGTGACGCGCATCCAGGTCGTGGGGCCTGACGGCGAGCCCCACAAACGCGCGGAGTTTCCCGAGGCCGACCATTGGTCGATGCTGTGGCAAGGGCCGCCGTTTGTCGTCTACGGACACACGCCGAGGGCGGAGCCGGTGCGGTCGCGTTGGACGCTGGGGATCGACACAACGTGCGTGCTCGGCGGGGCGTTGACGGCGTGCGTATTGCCGGGAATGGAAATCGTGCAGGTGCGGGCGCGGAGGAAAACGCGGGCCGCCTGAGTGGCGCGCGAAAGTTTTTTGCGACGCGGCGATGAGGGCGAAGTGAGTTGAGGGGCTCGAAAAATGTAACATTGGCGCGGTTGAATGGCCCGAGCGCCGCGGTGTAGGGTGTTGCTCTTAAAGGCGGGAGTGCTTTGCGCATAATCCGGCCGTGTCCAACCCAAGCAGATATCCTATGAAAACCAAACCCGGGAAAAATGTTCAGGCGGCGGTGGCGCCAAAGATTTCGGTGTTGCAGCGTCAGGTGAGTGATTTGCAGGCGTGGCTGGCGGCGGCGAAGAAGCGGGTGGCCGGCGCGAAGGAGAGCCACAAGCGTGCGAAGAAGGCGTATAAGTTGGCGAAGCGCGATGCGAAGGCCGTGCGCAAAGACCTGAAGGAACTCAAGCGGACGTTGGACAAAGCCATGATCGCGGTCATTGCGCCGCGCCCGGCGGCGAAGAAGAAAAAGCGCCAGGCGGACAAACCGGTCGCGCCGACAGCGGCCCCCAAAAAGACGGCTCCCGAGAGTGGCCCGACAAAACCGGCCACCGTCAAAATGACGGCCAAAGCGGTGTCGGCACCAGCACCGAAGCAGGCGACGGGCAAGCCGATGGCGGTGGTGGTGGGGACGTCGCCGGCAACGCCGACGGTAGCGAGCGGCGGCGCGTAGAGGTCGCGATGCGGGCGCCCGGCGTGGGGTAGCGGACCGTGAGCCGGGGCGTGGGGATTAGCCCGACGCGGAGGCGACGAGGGCGGGCTCCGCGGAGCGACGTGTGAGGTGGCGGCGTAGGGTCGCGTCGAGGGCGTCGGGGCGGACGGGTTTGGCGAGGTAGTCGTCCATGCCGGACTCGAGACAGGCTTCGCGGTCTCCGGTCATCGCGTTGGCGGTCATGGCGATGATGGGGAGTCCAGGCGGGAAGCCGGGCTCGCCGCGGGCGGCGGCGGCGCGGATGTGGCGTGTGGCTTCGAAGCCGTCCATCACCGGCATCTGCGCATCCATGAGCACGGCGGCGTAGGATTTTCGTTGGAGCGCGAGAATTGCTTCCTGGCCGTTGACGACGACATCGGCGGAGTAGCCGAGTTTGCGGAGTTGGAGGAGCGTGACCTTTTGGTTTACGGGATTGTCTTCCGCGACCAAGATGAGGGCCGAGGTGGGGGCGGCGAGGTGGCGCGGCGCGGCGGCGGGCGCGGCGGCGGGCGCGGTTTGCAGCACGATGCCGGTCGAGGCCGTGGCGACGACCCGGGCGAGGCAGGTGCGGAGTTTGTCGGGGTGGAGCGGTTTGAGTTCGCAGGCGGCCAAGCCGTGGGCGGCCAATTGCTCACCCGTGAGGCGCTCGTTGCGCGAGGTAAGCAGCACGAGAGCGGGGCGGCCAAAGGCGGTCTCGGCGCGAATGGCGGCGGCGAGTTGGAGACCGTCGATTGCGGGCATGTGGTGATCGAGCAGCACGAGGCCGTAGGCTTGCGCGGCGGCGCTGGCGCGATGGAGCTCGGCGAGGGCGGCGGGCGCAGAATCGACGGCGCAGTGGGGCAGTTGCCAGGCGAGACAGAGGCGGTGGAGAAGTTTTCGATTGGTGGCGTTGTCGTCGACGATGAGCACGCGCGTGTGGTCGAGGGCGTGCAGAGCGGTCGGCGGCGCGGGCGGGACGGCGGTGGTCGCGCGGGTGGTGATGGTAAACCAAAACGTGGAGCCGACGCCCGGGGAGCTGCGCACGCCGATCTCGCCGCCCATGAGGGTGACGAGGCGTTTGCAGATCGCGAGGCCCAGACCGGTGCCGCCGTAGTGGCGCGTCGTCGACGTATCGGCCTGCACGAAGGGGCGGAACAAGGTGGCCTGGGTTTCGGCGGAAATCCCGATGCCAGTGTCGGTAATCTCGAAGAGCAACGTGCAGTCGGCGGCGGCGGATGAGCGGACGGAGACGGCGACCGCGATCTCGCCCTGCGCGGTGAATTTCAGGGCGTTGCCCAGGAGGTTCAGAACGATCTGGCGGAGGCGGATGGGATCGCCGCAGACGTAAGGCGGGACGGCGGTGTCGATATCCAGCACAAGTTCGAGGCCCTTGCGTTGGGCGGTGTCGGCGTGGAGATCGATGGCGACGCGAAGCTGATCGCCGAGGTGAAAATCGACGGCTTCCAGTTCGAGGCGGCCGGCTTCGATTTTGGAGAAGTCCAAAATGTCGTTGATGACGGTGAGGAGCGACTCGCCGCAATCGCAGAGGGTCCGGGCCAAATCCTGTTGATCCGGGGTGAGCGGGGTGTTGAGCAGGAGATTCGCCATGCCGATGACGCCGTTCATCGGAGTGCGAATTTCGTGGCTCATGTTCGCGAGGAACTCGGATTTCGCCCGGGCGGCGGCGAGGGCGGCATCACGCGAGGCGGCGAGTTCGCGGTTCATGCCGTTCAACGAATCAGTGAGGACAGCGAGGCGGTCGACCTTGTGCTGGAGCAGGCGATGTTGGAGATGCGCGATAGCCTGCATCGGAATGAAGCCGAGGAAACAGTCGTCGGGTCCGACGAGGACAATATCATCGTGGAAGGCCTCGGGGCTGCGCCCATCGACGGCGGCCAGCACCGCGGTAAACGGCTGACCCAGCGTGACGATGAGCGGCGCGCGGGCCAGGGCGTCGGTCACCGGGCGGTGGGCGTAGAGCGCAAAACCAAAGCGGGTGCCGAGCTTCTCGTCCAGGTGAAGACGGATGAGTTGCCCGATGAGCCGGTCATGTTCGACGACGGCGGCAAAGCCGATTTTCTCGCGCTGCATGGTGGTGACGGCTTGCTCGATTTTGAGAGCAGGCGGCACGGCGAAGCGATGGGCGACCAAGGAGCGGAGGAGCAGCGGATCTTCGAGGCGGGCGGGGTCCAGTTCCGACGATCCGGCCGAGGCGGCCGGGAAGTCTGCGGCAAGAGGCGCGGGCGCGAAGTCGGTGCGATTCACAGTTCATCACTCGTCGCAGCGGAGTGCGGCTTGAGCGGCGGACGGTGACATGATTGTGACGATTGTGTGACGTCGGCCGGGGCGGCGGCGGGCGGCTGGGCGGCTTTGCGCTGGTAGCTGGCCCAGAAAAAAGGCGCGACGATCTGGCCGGCGAAGGTGGCGGGCATGGCCTCGCGAATACCGATCTCGGCGGGAGGCCGGCGGCGGGCGTCGTCGAAATAGGTGCCGAAGAGCTGATCCCAGAGGACGAGGTTTTCGCCGTAGTTTTTGTTACCCTCGCGCAGGTCCATGCTGTGGTGCCAGCGGTGGAGGCCGGGCGTGTTGAATACGAAGTTCAGCCATCCGAAACGCAGGCGGACATTGCAGTGAGTGAGGATGCCGATGAAGGCGGTGAGACCGCTGACCCACACGATGACGTCGCCGGGCGCGCCGGCGACCAGAAGGGTGGGCGTCGCGAAGACCATGCTTTTCACGGTGTCGACGAAATGAAAGCGGCCGGTATTCAAAAACCAAAGTCGCGTGGAGCTGTGGTGCACGGCGTGGAAACGCCAGAGCGGCAGCCACTCGTGGGCGAGGCGGTGGGCCCAATAAAGGCCGAACTCCGCCACGACGAGACCGAGCGCGACCTGGAGGGCGAGCGGCCACGCGGCGGGCCAGAGACCGCCGCGCGCGATCGAGCCCAGTTGTTCGGAAATTCCGAAATTGGCCAAAGTGACGACGGTCACTTGGACGGCGATTTTGGTGACGAGCGTGTGGGCGATGTCGGGAACCTCCTGGCCGTCGGATTCGAGCCACGCGGTTTCGTGCGGCCGGAATTTTTCCAAGAACCAGAGGGCGATCGCGAGGCCGAGGTAGGTGAGGTTGAAGGCGAGGGGACCGCGGCCGTGGGCCATACCCAGGCCCAGGCCGAAGCCGGCGGCCAACAGGAGCGCCGGCCAGAGCGCGTAGTCGAGCGCGGTGGCGAGGCGGTTCATGGCGATTTTTTCCGGCGCCCGAGGAAGAGGGCGTAGTCCCAGAGGCCGCCGTAGGCGGAGTGCACCTCGTCGATCACCGGCGTAAACGTCGACTGCAACAACGGCCGGAGGTGGCCCTCCATGCGCACGTGGTTGACGCCCATCCAGCGAGTGAACCAGCGGTGGCGGCTCGCATGAAAATCGACGAAGGCAAAATAGCCGCCGGGGGCTAGATCGGCATGGGCGGCGGCGATGGCGGGGGCGAAGCCGGGGTTGAACATCGTGAGCGCGTAGGAGCACAGCACGATGTCGAAGCGGTCGGTCGGATCGAGCGGGGCGTCGTAGGCTTGGGCCCGCAGGGAAATACGTGGGCCGTAAGCGGCGGTTTGGCGTCGCGCCACGGCGAGCATCGACGGGGCGAGATCGACGCCGGTGAGGTGGGCGTGCGGAAAAAGGCGCGCGAGGCGCACGAGATTGCGACCGGTGCCGCAGCCGATTTCGAGGATGCGGGCCGGGTGCGGGCGGGCACCGGCGGCGAGTTCGAGGATGAGATCGCGGCCGAACAGAAACGACCAGCGGGTGGCGTCGTAGACGCGGGCGTGCAACGCGTAGTAGCGCTCCAACGCGTGGGGTGAACCCGGGGGCGGCAGGCGGGGGTCGACGGCGGCGGTTTTCATGCGAGAGGGAATCGCCGCCGATCAGATCACCTCGGCGAAATGCAGGCTGCCGTAGGTGCCGACGCGATCCGTGAGGTGCAGCGCTTCGGTGCGCTCCGGAAAGAAGCGAAGCCGCGCGCGGACCTCGGCGGGCACGAAGCTGAGATCGACACCGGCGGAACGCATGAGAATGCGGGTGCCGGGCCGGCTGTTGGCGAAGATCAAAGCCCACTCTTCGGCGAGGGCGGCGGGCTCGTGCCAGGCCAGCCAGTCCTGATGGTCGAGCAGGACGTAGTGCGAGTAGACGCCGGGGTGGCGTCGCAGAAATTCGGAGACGGTGCAGGTGCGCGGGCGGATGCGGCCGGCGCGGGCGGCGAGCACCGGCAAGTTCTCTTCGCGGAGGTAATTCGGGCAGCAGGAGAGCGTGTAGGAGCCGGTCATGTAGACGCGCCAGAAGTAGTTTTCGCGGGCGGGCAGCTCGGACATGACGTGCCGGAGTTTGTCCTTCACGTAGCACGTGAGACCGCCGGGGTAGTGGTTTTCGATGAGGCGGATTTGCGGCGCGGGGACGCCGAGCAACGTCATCACCATGCGCTGGCGAATGAGCCAGTGGCTGAGTTTGCCCCAGATCTTTGGTTCCAGCAGCGCGTAGACCCGGGCCTGCTGGGCCAGCGTATCGGCATCGAGGAGACAGAGCGCGTGGTTCTTGATGTTGGGTTTGGCGCGGAAGAGGGCACCGCCCAAAAGCCACGCGGCCATGCCGGCGGCTCCATGGTAGTAGAACGATTTTTTCAGACTGCCCGGGTCGAAGAAAGAAATTTTGGCGTCCCAAAACGAGCGGGCGGAAACGGAGAGCAAGGGACGGACGGAGCGATAGACGGCGCGGAAACGTTCGTGAGAGCCGATGCCGAAAAATTCGAACAGGTCGCCGAAATCGCCGCGCGTGATCAGCGCGAGCTTCAGCTCGAGCACGGCGTTTTGGCGCGGGTTGACGTCGATGGCGTGAATCTCGGCGGGGCCGTCGAGGAGGTAGTCGAGGGCGTTGCAGCCGGCGCTGGTGATCATGACGACGCGGCTATCCGGCTGGAGAGCGAGGAGCTCGCGGTCGATGCGGGGGTCTTCCCAGCAGGAGTTGTAAATAAGTTGGCCGCCGTGGACGTGGTGAAAAACCAGATCGTGGGTAGCTTTGAGAAAGCGGCGGGCTGGCGTGGCGCGAGGTTCGACCGGCATGGGTGCGAGCCATCCACGCGGCCCGGCACGGCACAAGGCCAACTGCGTGCCGACGCGGAATTGTCACCGGTCCGGCACGGAGACGCCATGCAGCGGCGCGGCGGGGATGCGCGGGCGAAGCGGCGGCGGCAAATTTGCGCATTTGTAACCCCCGCCGGTCGCGCGCGGGCCAGCGCCTGCTTCAGGGTGGGGGATCATGAAGCAGAACGCAGGGTTGGCGGCCTCCGTGTCATTGCGGAGTGGGGACAGCAGGGCCGAGATTGCCCGGGAAGGGCTCGCGGCGCTGGCGGCGGAGCATACGTCGCTGCGTTCGCTGGTGCACCACACCGGTTGGGTGCCGAGCGACGCGCCGCTCGAGGGCGTGTTGAAAACGTTTACGGACAGCGGAGTGGATTTTCTGGCGCTGGTCAGCGGCGGCGCGGTGAGCGGGGTGTGCTCGCGGCTGCAGCTCGGCACGCTGCTGGGGTCGCGTTTCGGATTTGCGCTCTACAGCCGGAGCGCTGCGCACACGGCGCAGGTGGAGCATCCGCTGGTGTTCGCGGAAACGACTCCGGTGAGGGAAGTGCTAGATCGGGCGCTCGCGCGCCGCGGCGACGAATTTCACGAGGATGTCGTGTTGGTCGACGCCGGGCATGCGCTGCTGGGATTGATTCCGGTGGATGCGCTGGCGCGGCTGCAATCGCGGTTGGTCGCGGACCAAGTGGCGGAACTGCGGCGGCAGCATCTGGGGCTTTTTACCGCGCAACATGCGCTGCGGCAATCGCACGGACTTTACCTCGGGCTGTTCGAGAACCACGCGCTGGGGGTGGCGCTGCTGGACGGGCACGGACGGGTGCACGAACACAACCGGCGGCTGGCCGAGCTGCTAAAAATCGAGCCGGAGGAGCGGGGCCAGTTCTCGCTGGCCGACGGGATTGCCGACACCGAGCGGGCGGATTTTCTCGCGCTGCTCCACGTGCAGGCGGGCGGGGGGTGTGCGCCGGTGACGAGGGAGGTGACGTTGGCGATCGCGGGCGTGGGCGCGCGGCGTTTCCGCTGTTCGCTCGGCTGGATCCGGGAGACCGGGCAAATCTGTGCCTGCCTCGACGACATCACCGAGCAGCGGGAGATCGAGCGGCACCTCTTGCGGCAGGAAAAACAAACGCTGCTCGACACCCTCGTGGGCGGAATCGCGCACGAGTTGAACAACAAGCTGACGCCGGTGCAGGGGTTCTCCGAGCTGATCGCATTGGGGGCCGATCCGCAGATGCGGCAGTTTGCGGATCTCATCACGCGCAGTGTGGACGAGGCGGCGGGGATCATCCGGCAACTGCTCCAGCTTTCGAAGCCGACGCCTGGCGCGGAGGTGGTGCAGACGATTGACCTGCGGACGGTGGCGGACGAGGCGCTCTCGATGTTGCGCTTCGAAGTGCGCGAAGCGCGCTGCACCGTGCGGAAAGTGTTTGCGGCGGAACCCGTCTGGGTGCGGGCCGATCCGGCGCAAATAAAACAGGTGCTGATCAATCTGGCGTTGAACGCACTGCAGGCGATGGGGCGGAGCGCGCGGGCGAGTCTGGAAGTGCGTGTCGCGACTGAGGGGAAGTTTTCGCGGGTGACGGTAAGCGACAACGGTGTGGGCATCCCGCCGGAAAATCTGGGACGCATCTTCGATCCGTTTTTCACGACCAAAGGGCCGGATCGCGGCACGGGTCTGGGGCTGAGCGTGTGTTTCAGCATCGTGCGCCAGCACGGCGGGGAAATTTCGGTCGAGAGCGCACCGGGGGCCGGGGCGAGCTTTACGGTTTCGCTGCCGGCGGACGCGCCGACCCTGCAAGCATTGTTCCTGTCGGAAACCACGGAGCCGGCGACCGGGGCGCGCGCGGGAATCGCCGCGGCCGGGCTGCGGGTGCTGGTGGTGGACGACGAGTTGGTGGTCCGGCGGTTGATTCAAGAAGTGTTGGTCGCTCAATTTGGCTGCGAAATCGACGCGGTGCAATCGGGGGTCGAGGCGTTGGAGTGCCTCGCACGCACGCCGTATGCCCTCGTGATTTCGGATATCCGGATGCCGGATATGAACGGGACAGAGCTCTTTCTCTGGCTGCGCGAGGCACAGCCGGCGATGGCGCGGCGGTTTATTTTTGTGACGGGGCACACGGGGGACCAGGCGCTGGAAGCCGAGATCGCGCAGTGGGGCGCGCCCGTGCTCGCGAAGCCGTTCACCCTCACAAAATTGGCGGAAGCGTGTGCGCCGTATCTGCGCACGGCGGCCGGTTGGGAGGCGAGCGCCTGAAGCAGTGGCTAAAGGCGAACGGTGGGGCGGCGCGGGGCCGAGTGCTCTAAGAAAAAGGTGCGGGGAAATCGGCAATGTGACGGCGCGGTTACTTTCGGTGCCGACGACAGAAAGCAGTGAACGGATTTCCGTCGGGAACGTCTTTCGGGCGTCAGGTTAGTTGGCTGGTCGGGAAGGCCGCCTTAGGGGTTTGGCGGCCTTCCCATTATCTTACGAAGCAGAGTGCGGCGCGGGGACGCGGTGAGTTTGCGCAAATGTGACCTGCGGCGGTTGCGCGGGGGCGGCGGGGCGGTGTGCTGAGGGGCAGTGAAGACTTTCCGAGATGCCTACTGCGCGGAGCGGGCCTGTGATGGGGCCGCGTTTGAGCATGAAATTTTTTGGCAATGCCTGCCGCTGCGCGCGCGGGTGTTGGCGCCGTTCGTGGCGGTCATGTCGGAGGATCATTTTTTGCCGGACCGGGAATTTATCAAACACGTCGGGGGTGTCGGCACGCAGGAGCAATTAAACGCGGAGATTCGGGATTTTGTGTCGGACTACCGCAACACGACGTGGCTGCGGCGGCGGGCCAAGGTGAGGATTTCGGTTAAACGGCTGCGGAGTCTGGCGCGGACCTATCTCGGGCCGGGCGGGCAGCGGGGGGCAGCGACGCGATAAACGGATGACGGCTTTTTACGACGTGCTGAAGTGGCAGGTGCTGGCGGTGGCGGTGGGGCTGCTGCCGGGCGGCGCGGCGCGGGCGGCCGACCTCGCCGCAGATTTCAGCACGGCGCGGGTGCTGTATGAAGAGCGCCGTTACGCCGAGGCGCGGGACATTTTTCGCAAGCTGGCGGCGGAGCAGGCCGACAGCGTGGAACTGAATTTCTATTTGGGGCGGCTGGCGCTGTGGTTTGACGACCAGAGCGAGGCGCTGGACCGGCTGGAGCGGGCGGCCCGGGCGGCGCCCGACGAAGCGAGGATTCAGAATGCGTTGGGCGACGCGTTTGGACTCGCGGCGCAGAAGGCGGGGCTGTTTGCAAAGCTGGGTTGGGCCCGGAAATGCCTCGGTGCCTACGAACGCGCGGTCGAGCTGGATCCGCGGAAGTCGGCCTACCGCTGGAGTCTGCTCGGCTACCATTGTGTGGCGCCGCGGATCGCCGGCGGCGGAAACGACAAGGCGGTGGTGCAGGCGCAGGCGATCGCGAAAACGGACCCGATGGAGGGACGGATCGCGGTGGCGACGATCCTGCTGAGCGAACGACGGCACGCCGCGGCGTTTGCGCTGTTTGACGACGTGCTGCGGGAAAACGCGGATCATTTTCTCGCACTCTACCAAGTGGGGCGTTGCGCGGCGCTGAGCGGGGAGCAACTTGAGCGAGGGCGGGCAGCGTTGGAGCGGTGTCTGTTGCTGGTCCCTCCCAGGGGTGATGGCATGCCATCGCTCGCGAGCGCCCATCACCGTCTAGGGAATATTCTCGATCGGCAGGGTGATTCGGCGGGGGCGAAAAAACATTATTCCGCAGCCTTGAAATTGCTGCCCGACTTTAGGGCTGAAAAGGAGTCTCTGAGAAACTAGATCGTTCGTTCGGTTGTCGACGTCAGGTTTGCGCGCAAGCGCGGTTAAAAGGAAACGCGAATGAGACTGAATATGGGGGGATTGGTTATTTTGCCTCCATGATCAGCACCCAGTCCTGCAAGATCGGCGGATAGGTGAGCCGCCATTCCCCGTTGTTGTCGGGCTCGACGGCAACGGGCTGCTCGCTGCGGCCCGTGATCGGATCCACATAACGGGCCGTGTAGCGCACGTCTTTCTCGAGTCCGCGCATCGTGAAGGGCTGCGTCCAACGAGCCTGGCCCTTGGGCAAGAAGACGACCCGGAGCCGGCCGGGAATTCCGGCGCAATAGGGCTTCATCAGATCGGCCGGATTGGCGTTGGGCGTGATCCATTCCCGATGCGGCTCGAGGCGCCACCATTCGATATCGGCGAGAATTTTCCGGCCCAAGCCCACGTGCGTCGAGCCGGCCCACTGGTAGCCTTCCTCCCAAGGAATATTGCCCCACGCCATGCCGTGCGGCGACGGACCGAAGGGTTCGTCGCGGCGGTTGAACTGCCACGTGGTGTCGGTGCCATACGAAAAACCCGGCGCGCCGGAGAGCACCGTGCTCCAAAAGAGAAACCGCTGGATCTTCGGCCCGCTGCCGCCGCCGTGCATGCCCTCGAAGCACACTTCGCCCATCAGCGACGGACGGTCGGGAAATTCGCGACGCGCGCGGGCGAGATGTTCGAGCGCAACCGGCAGCGTTTCCCAATCGCTGTGACCGGGCTGGAGGAAAACAAAATCGAGCGACGCCATGTCCGTGAGTGGTCGCATCATGCCGGAGTTCGGACCCGGGTGCACGGTGACCAAGCGATGAAACGGATCGGTCGCCCGGAGATGCTTCGCTACCTCCGACCAACCCTGCACCTGCGCCGTGCGGGCGGCGGCCTGCTCGGGGCTGCCCGCCTTGAAATCGTAGTAAACCAAGGTGGATTCGCCGGCGACGGTCCACACGACCGGCCACGCACCGTAGCGCGCGACGAGGTAGCGCCAGTGGCGTTTCATTTTTTCGACGCCCATGAACGGCAAATAATAGCCCCACGCGCCGACGATATTGGGCACGAGTCCGGCGTCGACGATGGCGCGCACGCGCTGATCGGTGAGATCGAAGTAGGCCGGATTGATGCTGCCGAAATCGGCTGTCCACGCATGGCCGGCTTCGTTGGCTCCGCGCGGATCGAAGGGCGCGATGTCGCAGGGAAACGCGATGGCAAACTGGATCGCGGAAAATCCTTTGGCCACGCGATCGTCGAGCAGAGTGCGAAACTCGCCGGGAAACCGCAGCCGGCTCGTCATCCCGAACCACCACGAGTCGGCGAGCCAGAAGAACGGCGTGCCGTCGGCGTGCGCGAAGTGCCGCCGGTCGTCGCTCAGGCGGAGCGGGCCGTGCTGGAGCAGCGGATTTTTTTCGTCAGCTGCGGCCGTGACGGTGATGGTGCCCGCTTGTGCGTGCAGGCCGGAGTCAGTCGCGTCGCTGCACACGGTTTCATAGCGAAACGCGCCGGGCGTGGCGGATGAAAAACGGAAACGCCACGTGCGACCGCCGGCCCAGTAGCCGGGCAGGCGCAGCACGCGGCCCGTGGCATCGCGCACAATCGCGTCAAGTTCCACCTCGGCAAACGGATCGGCGCGGTCGCGGGCGGAGGTGACGCTCCACTCGACGGACCGGTGGGTGGTTGTGGTCGGCGTCGCGGCCGCCGGGCGGGCGACAAATGCCGCCGTGCATACCACGAGCAGCAGGAAGGAGTGAACAAAGAGAGAGCATTTCATGGTGCGGCAGAAAGAGACGTCGAACGGAGCAGGTGCGCGAGAGCGGTGATCTCGCTGCGCAGCGCGGGATCGCCGGCGAGGTTGCGGTGTTCGCCGGGATCGGCGGCGTGATCGTAAAGTTCGGAACCCGCGCGGCCCTCGTCCCACTCGGTGTAGCGCCAGCGCTCGGTGCGGACGGCGCGGCCCATTTTGTTGCCGGCCCGCAGCATTTGCGTGAAGGCGGGGCGGCCCCACGGGGCGGCGGGATTTTCCAGCAACGGCCGGAGGCTCACGCCGGCGAGACCCGCCGGAGCCTGGACGCCGCAGAGATCGGCGAGCGTCGGAAACAGATCGACGAACTCGACGATGCGCGGGCTGGTGCGGCCGTTACCCCGAGCGCCGGGGGCGACGATGACGAGCGGCGCGCGGGCGCTCTCTTCGAAGAGCGTGCCCTTGTGCCAGAGGCCGTGTTCCCCGAGGTGCCAGCCGTGATCGCCGATCATCACGATGATGGTGTTGGCGGCGTGCCCGGTGCGCTCGAGGGCGGCGAGGAGGCGGCCGAGTTGGGCGTCCATGAACGTGGTGCTCGCGTAGTAGGCTTGGAGCATTTTCAGCATGTCTTCGGGCAGGCCGTAGTTGGGCGTGGGATTGGTGAACGCGATGGGAGGCACGCCTTCCCGCGAGCCGGGATCGGGCAGGCGCAGCGACGCGAGCGGATAGAGGTCAAAGTATTTCTTCGGCGCGATCCACGCGGCGTGCGGGCGGCGAAAACCTACGGCGAGGAAGAACGGTTTCTCACGTTTCGCTTCGAGGAGCGCGATCGCGTCCCGCACGGCCTGGCCGTCGTCTTGGTCGTCGTCGTCGCCCTCGGCCATGAGGCGGTAGTTGAGGACGTCGTTGGGTTGCGGCCCGCCCGCGAGGTGGAGGCGATCACCCTTGGCGCCGAGATCGGTGGGCTTGGTGTTGACGCGAAAATCCCACGAGCGGGCGTCATCGAGCTTCCACGTGCCGGGTTTGTCTTCAGGGCGACGCGGGTCCCATTGGCTGACGTGAAAGATTTTTGAAATCGAGGCGGTGAAGTAGCCGCTCTCGCGGAACCGCTGCGGCAGCGTGACCGCTTCGGGCAAGGTAGTGCGAAGTGCGACGTCGTTGCCGTAAATGCGCGTTGTGTCAGGGCGCAGACCGGAGAGAAACGAAATGCGCGAGGGGTTGCAGACGGGATATTGGGCGTAGGCGCGTTCGAAGCGCACGCCCCGGGCGGCCAGCGCGTCGAAGTGCGGTGTTTGCACCACCTTGTCGCCATAGGCGCCGACGTGGGTGCAGAGGTCGTCGGCGACAATGAAGAGGACATTGGGCCGCGGTGGCGCGGCCATGAGGGTGCCGAGGAAGATCGGCGCGAGCAGCGTGGGGAAGGCCGTGAACAGGCGGTGAGGTTGCATGAGGTGAACTGCGGTGGCGCGCCGCGCCGGCTGGTCGCGTCTAGAATTCCAGTGTGGCGGTGAGGGCGTAGGTGCGCGGCTCGGGGAGCTGAACCGTGTAGGCCACGCCGTCGATCAGCGGGAGGGTGTTGGTCGCGAGGTTCGGCGGCTGGCCGCCGGCGAGCGCCTGCGGCGTGAGATCGTTCAGCAGATTTTGGACGTTCAACTGGAGCTTCAGGTTAAGTTTGGTCGAGAGTCGCGTGCGGTAGGTCACGAGGGCATTGAGCGAGGTGTAGACGGGCGTGAAGGCGGGTTTGCCGTCCGTGTAGACGCGATAGGCGAGGAGCGAGGGGCCGCGATATTGCAGGCCGGCGCCGACGCCCCAGCCCTTAAGAAAAGTGGTGTTCGAGAACGTGTAGTTGGCGAAGGCGTTGCCGGCCCATTCGCGATCGCGGATGGGGCGCTGGCCGTCGGAGGCAAGATCGGCGACGAGCTGCGCGTCGAGTTGGGCGAGGACGCCACCGACGGTTGAGGCCGTGCCGTTGAAGGACGCTTGATTAATCGGGGCGGTGGAGTTTTGCGCCCATTGCGCGCGATTCGCGGCGATGTAGGCGCGCACGAAGGGAAACAGATTCGAGTTGATCGCCTTGGTCTGGGAGACGTTGGCGGTGAGCCGCAGTTGGCGCGTCGGGTTCGCGGTGATTTCCATTTCGAGGCCCTTGCTTTTGAAATCGCGCACGTCGCGTTGCACGATGTCGGTCGTTCCGCCCACGACGACGGGAGCGCCGGTGGTCACGCGGCTCGCGGTGAAAATCGCGTCGGCGATGCCGTTGATGTAGGTCGGATAAACGCCGTTGAACGCCACGCCTTGGTTCGTGTCGTCCGTTTTGAAGAGGCCGATGCGCGCACTGACGCGACCGCCGAACAGATCGAGTTTGACGCCTCCGTCCTCGCCGCGGCCCTCGCGATTGCCGACGGAAATCTGGTTGTTCCGCACGCCGAAGACCTCGGCGGTGGCGTTGCCGACGAAATTGCTCGCCTGATTGTAATAGAGCGAAAGCAGGCCGGGCCAGGCGTGGAAGACGACGCCGCGCGTGAAGGTGTCGCCCTGGGTTTTCCCGTCGGGATTCAGGGCGGAGATGCCGGAGGGACGGGAGTCGCGGGTGAAGCCATACACGTCACCGGTGATCGGATCGGCCGTCTGCGTGCTGCCGTAGGATTTGGACGTGTCGCGCCGCCAGCCGAACAAACCGACAATGCGGTCATTCCAAAAATAACTTTGGCTGGCGAACATGTGGGTGAGTTGCGCGGTCTTCGACCAAGTCCAGGCGACGTTGCGCAATTCGGATTGGACAGCGAAGGCGTTATTGCCGCGGATCGTCTGGTTGGGGACGGTGAACTGATCCATGTCGAGGAAGCCGCGGTCCGCGCGGTTGCTGCTGAACGGATCGATGTAGCTGCCCTCGACGACGTGGTTTTGCGCGATGAAAAAATTCGAGGTCGGGCCGCCGGCGCGCAGGGGCGAAACGTTGACGCGGCGCTGGGTGCGGCTGTCGCCGTCGCGGTATTGGTCGGCGTAGAGGTAGCCGAGTTGATGGCGGCCGAGCAGGCTGCCGAGACGATCCTTGCCGGAGAGGACTTTGGCGAAATCGAGTTTGTAGCCAACCGTTGCGCGGCCCTCGGCGCGGTAGGACTGGCGGAAGACGTGGCTGTTGTTGCCGGTCGAGCCGAGGGCGGAGAGAAACATTTTTCCGAAATTCGGATTCGGCACGGTGCCGCTGAAAACGCCGGCCGCGTTGTATTGCGGGAGATAGGCGTTGGCGTCGTAGCGAATACCGATCTGGCCGAAATTCACGTAGCCGATCTGCGTGGCCTTTTCGTATTCGGTGGAGCCGGCGATTTCGATGACGAGGTCGTCTCCGATTTGCTGCTCGAGGTAGAGGCCACCGATATTCGCCCGTGAATTGATGCGGGGGCCGGGACCGGCGAGGTTGGAGTTGCGCGGGGCGAGGTTCCAATCGAGGACGAAGTTCGCGGTGTTGAGGCCGGAGACGGTGGCGGGGCCGTTGGAGGTGCGGAAGCCCTGAGCGGCGGTGTTCCAAAATACCTGGCCGGCGAGCGGGCCGCTGTTGAGCACGAGCATGTTGGTGGTGGCGCTGGTGCCGGCGGCGGCGGTGCCCCACGTGGTGGCGGAACCGGAGCCCGGGCTGCCGGCATTGCGCCACACGGAATAGAGATCGACCGGGGCGAAGGGCCGGGCGCGATTCTGATCGCGGTTGAGTTTTTCCGCTTCGACCCGGAGCTGCGTCTTTTCGAAAGGCCGCCAGGTGCCCGCGAGGGCGAGACCCTTCTTTTTTTCGAACTCAAACTCGCGATAGCCCTTCGTGTCTTCCCAGAGGACGTTTGCCCGGAAGGCGAGGCGGCGGTTGATGCTCTCGTTGATATCGAGCGTGACGCGGTGGTCGTCGTAGCTGCCGATGCGGGTCGTCACTTCTTTGGAATCGCGTCCAAAGCGCGCGAACTTCGTCGACGAATTAATGATGCCCGCGGGCGAGCCGAGCCCGAAGAGGATGGAATTGGGGCCGCGCGAAAAATCGAGGCGCTCGGTGTTGTAGAAATCGACGTTCTGGCCGGTCGAAAAATAATTGCGGGCGCGACCGCCGCCGCCGATGCCGCGGGTTTTGTAGGAGACGGCATTGGCCCCGACGCGGCCGTTACCCGTGGGATCGATGTCGGTCTGGGTGTTGAGGCCGTATTCGAGCGCTTGGTTGAGGTCGACCATGCCGATGTCCTCGAGAAACTCTTTCGTCATCACCGAAATCGGCGAAGCGATGTCCTTGAGGGGCGTGTTGAACCGGCTGCCCGCGAGACTGCTCGACGCGGCGTAGCCGTTGTCCTTTTCGGTGCGGACCTCGAAGGGCGAGAGCGTGATGGTGGACTCCGGGGTGGTGGCAGCGGGCGGCGATGCGGCGGCTTGAGCGTGAGCGTGTGGTGCGGTTGGGGCGAAGAGCGCGAGCGCGCCGGCGAGGAGGAGGGGCAGGTGTCTTGGCGATGGACAGGCGTCGAGTTGCATGGGGTGTTTGGGTTAAAATTCGGAGCGGGCGGTGGACGAAGGAATCATGATCGATCGCTTGCGGCTTCAGGGGGCGAAGCGGGTTTCTACGATCCACCAGTGAGTTTGTTCGGCGGCCAGGTTGATTGTGATGGTCCCGTCACTCGCCGCAGTGAGTGCGATGGGCGGGAGGCGGCGGCCGTCGCCTTGGACCGGAATGACCGCGACCGCCGCAGGGCGGAGTTTGAAGCGCAGCTCAACGCTCCCGCCGAGGCATTGCGACCGGTAGTTTTCCTCGCGGCCTTCGACCCGCCGGCTCGGTCCCATCGCGGTGATGAAGAGCTGCGAGCTTTGCGCGATTGGGGCGTCGGTGAGCGATGCGACGGCGATGACGGCAAACGCGTTCGTCGGGCGGAAGGTGACGTCGGCGGTGCGCAACTCCGCGCCGCCGAAGAAGCCTTGGGCGACTTGGGAGCGCGGCGTATCGATGAGCTGCCAACCCGCGCGCCAGTCGCGGCGGAGTTGGTGGGTATCGGATTCGGAGGCCGAAGCGGCGGGGCCGAGGAAATTCTTCGTGTGATCGGCGCTGCGCAGGACGGTCGCGCCGGAGGTGGGCTGATAGTCGCGCTCGAAGGCGATGGTGGTCTTGGTTTTCTCGAAGCCGGTGAGAAATGCGACGGGAACACCAGAGTCGCCGGGTTTGCCCGTATTCCAGCGGTCGTATTTGCCGCCGAAGGTGTCGGCGTCGCTCATGAGGACGACGGTGGAGTGGGGGCTCTCGGTCACGTCGCGCCGGTAGAGCAGCGCGGCGATGGGCATCACGCCCATCTGCGCGGGATCGAGTGCGGAATCGTAGCCGCCGCCGACGCGGTTGGCCTGATCCCAAGAGCCGGAATAGCAGAAGAAACTGAGGCCGTCCCAGCCTTGGTGCGCGCCGACCGCAGCTGCGGCGATGACGCTCGTCGCGCGGTGCGGCAGGTGCATCTGTTTCGTCGCGCTGCGCCCGGTCTGCCACTCGCTGACGACGAACGGGTGGCCGGCGACGTGAGCACCGGCGAGTTTGGTGTAGATCGTGCGCGTGGTCGCAGGGTCGTCGAAGAGGAAGCACGACTCGGCTTGGTAGGCGTGATTGTCGGTGAAGTCGCCGCTGCGCACCTTGCCGAGCACGCTCACGGGTCCGCGGTAAGTCCAGTTGCCGGAGGAAATGAGTGCGTGCCAGCCGGCGGATTTCGCCGACGCGATCATGTCGGCGTAAACGGTCTCCTCGACGAATGCGGCGAAGCGGTTGTGTTCGGGCGAGAGGAAGCGCACGGCCTTGGCGGGATCGAGGTCGAGTTTGCCGGCGGCGACGAGTTCGCGCGCGAATGCGAGGGTCTTGGCTTGGTAGGTCGGATTTTCGAGGACCTGCTTTGTGGTGTAGAACGTGAAATCGTTTTCGTTGGCGAGCGTGGCCATGCAGATGGCGGGCTCGTCGCCCCACGTCGTGCCCGTGTAAGGATTGCGGTGCTGCGCGAGGTTGGCCGCGAAGGCCTTCATGTTACGCTGGAGGTCGGCGTCGACGTGGAAGGCGTATTTGTTTTTCGAAAATTTCCGCAGCTCGGCGAGATTGGCGATGCCGTCGCCTTCATCGAATTCGCGCAGGTTGAAGAGATCGACGTAGACGTAGATTCCGCGCTGTTTGAGTTGGCCGATAAAGTAGTCGAGGCGGTCGAGGGCCTTGGCGTTGAACCCGAGGGTGCCGCGTCCGTTGTAGTCGACGATGCTGGGGCCGGCCCAGTTGCGCCAAAGCCCGCCGGGACCGGAGGAGGGCTTGTTGTCGGTGTGGTGGAGGCGGACGTGATTGAAGCCGAGGGCGGCGAGGCGCTGCGCAACCGTGGCGAGGTAGGCTTTGCCCGCGGTTTCGTCTTCGGGACCGAAGCAACCCTGCCCGGCGATGTTAACGGACCAGAAGCGCGCGGGGGCGCCGCTCTGCGCGAACACGAACTGCTCGCCGCGGACGATGACGCGGCCGAATTTCCCCGCCGGCGTGTGATTGAGAAACGAAACGTCGATCGGGACTTTGTCCCAGACGAGGGCATTGGTGATCCACGGCGCGGCATCGTCGGGGCCGTAGTCCTCGGCGGCGAAAACGCCGAGCGCGAGGGCACTGGCAAAACAGCCGGCCCGGAGGATCGGCAAGGCGAGCTTCATGGCGGAGCCTGAAAGGTCGGGCGACGCTGGGCCTCGATTTCCTGATCGAACTCGCGGGCGGCTTGCTGCAACCGGGCGACGACGGCGGTATGCGCATCGGCGACGTTGCGGGTTTCGCCGATATCGTCGCGCAGATTATAGAGCCACGGGGGCGGCGTCGCGGGTTTGGTTTCGATCAAACCGCCACTCGGAATATTTCCCCACCACCGCTCCTCGGGTGCCACGAGATGCAGCTTCCAGTCGCCTTCGCGGATGGCAGAGAGCTGGCCGGAGCGGGCGTAGTAGTAGAGGCGGTTCGTGCGTGATTTCGCGGCGGGTTCACCGCGGAGAAGGGGCAGAATGTCGTGGCCGTCGTAACGGCGGTCGGTCGGCAGCGCGGTGCCGGTGATCGACGCGAATGTCGGAAAAACATCACGCAGCGTGGCCAGTTCGCGACAGATGGTGCCGGCGGGAATGACCCCGGGCCAGCGAACGATGAACGGCACGCGCGAGCCCGCTTCCCACGTGCTGCCCTTCCCGCCGTGGAGCGGCGGTGCGGCACGGCCGGCGGGACCGTTGTCGGAGGTGAAAATCACGATCGTGCGCTCGTCGAGTTTCAGTTCGCGCAGAGTTCGGAAGACCTCCCCGCAGCTCCAATCGAGTTCCTCGGTCATGTCGCCGTAAAGTCCGGCCGCGCTTTGGCCGCGAAATTTTTCCGAGGCGAAACGCGGGATGTGGATGGCGCTGTGCGCGAGGTAGAGGAAGAACGGACGGTCGCGCGAATCCCGGATGAACTTGGTCGCCTCTTCGGTGTAGCGCTGGGTGATCTGGTCGCGCGACACGTCGGCGTTTTTGGCGATGACTGCGGTGCCGCGGTAGAGATCGGAGGCGGCGTGGTTCGGGCCGGGCATGCCGAAATAAGAATCAAAGCCCTGGGCGGTCGGCAGCACCGCCGGCTCAAGCCCAAGGTGCCATTTGCCGATGCATGCGGTGGCATAGCCGCCGCCCTTCAGCAGTTCCGCGACGGTGATTTCGTTGGGGTGCAACCCGGATTTCGTGGCCGGTGGGAGCACGGCGACGTGCAGGTTGACGCGCTTGGGATAGGCGCCGGTCATCAACGCCGCGCGGGCCGGCGTGCACACGCTCTCGGCGTAGAAATCGGTGAACCGAATGCCCTCGGCGGCCAAGCGATCGAGGTGCGGTGTGCGGATGTCCTTGGCGCCGTAGACACCGAGATCGGTGTAGCCGAGATCGTCGGCGAAGATGACGACAATGTTGGGCCGCGGCGGACTCACCGCGCCCGCAAGCGTTGCGCTCCCCAGCCACCATGAGCTGAGGAGCGCAAAGAGGACGACACGATGGACCGAGAGGGCGTGCAACACGGGAGCAGGAGTTTACAGATCGATCGTGGCCGAGAGCGTCCACCGTAGGGGATTCGGGTAGAGGAAACGATACGCGCCGGTGTCGTCGGCGTCGGCGATGATGGGGTCGTTCACGTTGAGGGCGTTGTCGAGGTTGGCCTGAACGCGGACGCGGCGGTTTAGGACGCGCAGATTTTTCGCCGCCATCAGATTGAGCGTCACGTCACCTTTGCCGAAGACGGGCTCGATGCCGTTGCGGTAACCGACCACCGGCTTGTCCCGATAACGCGCACCGCCGCCGAGGGTGAGGTCGTTGAGCCACTTGCTGTCGGAGCGAAACGTATAGGCTGTGAAGACGCTGCCGGTGTATTCGCGGAGCTGGCGCCGGGTAACGCCGTTGGCGGCGAGGATGTTTCGCTCGTAGGTGGCGAGGGAGTCCAAGGCGGTGGCGACCGTGGACGGCGCGGACGTCTTGGGATCGGTGATCGGCACGCCGTTGATGGGGGCGACGAGCGGGCGCGCGGATTGCGCGGCCCACGCGGTGCGGCGGCTCGCGATGTAGGCGCGGAGGCGCGGCTGGTTGTTGGCCTGGGTGCCCTGCGTCTGGGAGAAATTCGCGGTGAAGCGCCACTGCTTGGTGAGGTTGGCGGTGACCTCGAACTCGTGGCCCTTGCCCTCGGTATCGATGCCGTCGCGCGAGGTCGCACCGGCGACGCGGGTCGGGTCTCCGATCGCCTCGTAGATTTCGTTGATCGCGTTGACGAGACCGCCGTCGGCGAAGTTCTGACGGTTTTTTTCGCTGGTTTCGTAGCGCGTGAAGGCGGCGTAAACGCGGCCGTCGAGCAGGCGGAACTTGAGGCCGAAATCCTTGCCCTTGCCGAGCCGCGGCCCGAGTTGGTCACCGAGGATGGTGAGTGTGCTTTGCGGGACAAAATTGTCTGATTGGTTGTAGAACGCCGCGGCCCACGGGGTCACGTGCAGCACAAGGCCAAACGTCTTGGTATCGCCCTCAAAATCGGTGGAAGTCGTGCTCAGCGTTTGAAAGGCGAAAACGCCCGTCACGGCATCGGCCGTGGCCGTGCCGCCAAAGTTCTTCTGTTTGTCGTGGCGCAGACCGCCCGTGATCACGAGACGGTCCTTCAGAATCTTCGCCTGCCCGGCGACCATCTGCGAGTCGAGCTCCTCACGGCTGACGATGCCCTGATTTTGGATCCGCGCAAAACCGGAGGTCACGCCGCCTTGGCTGAATTGATGGTTGCGCGCGTCGTAGCCGCCCTTGCGACCGGAGCCAAAGGGAGCGATGTAGGCGCGGCGATAGATGCGGTTGTTGGCGTTGGAGAGATTGCGCGGGTAGATCGTATCGCCGACCGGCGTCGTGTTTACCTCGAACAAATTGTCGTTGTTTTGATCGTTGCGGCGGCTGCTGAGGAGGCCGGTGACCGAATAGCTGCCGATCCACGGGCTGTGTTTATTAAGGTCCAGCGTGTAGGCGGCGGTGAGGCGCAAATCGTCGATGATGAAATCGAACGTCTGCTGTTGCGCGTTGCTGTCGAGGTAGAGTTTGCCGACGTTCGGGTTGGCGCGGCCATCGGGGAGGACTGCGTTGGGATCGGCGCGGATGATACTGTCGCCCCAGTTGGAGCTGGTCAGCCAGAGTCGGCCGGTGGCCTGGCGGCTGGCGGCGGCCTCGATCCACAGATTGCCGATTCGTTGTTCGATGAACAGGCCGGAGCTTTTGAAACGGCTGTCGGAGCGGTTGCCATCACCGCTCGGGTTGGCTTTGAGCGGGAGCACCGAAAAGTTGGTCAGACCGCGCGGGATGGCGGCCGAGACGGCGGCGCCGGCGCCGGCGGTCTGCAGCGAGCCAAACCAACTCTGCACGGTGCCGCCCGCCGGATCGTGGATGTAAACGCGCGCAGTGCTGCGTCCGGCACCGGTGACCACGGCGCCGTAGGTCGCGGAAATCTGCCGGCCGCCGGCGAGCCAGGTAGAGAGACCGTCGCCAGGCAGGTAGGGGTTGGTGAGCACGCGGTTGTATTCGCCGTATTCGCCGTCGTAACGAATTTCGGTGTTCTTGAAGGGACGAAACGTGACAGCGAGCGCGGCGCCTTTGCGCTCGTTGCCCACGTAGTCGCGCCAGCTCTTCGCCGATTGCTGCACGCCGTTGACGCGGACGGCGAGGGTCTTGGAGACTTGGCGGCTCACGTCGAAGGTGGCGCGGTAGTCTTCCCAGGAGGCGACGCGCAAACCGAGTTGTTGCAGGTCGCGACCGAAGATCGCGCGCTTGGTGGTGGTGTTAATAATGCCGCCCGGACCGCCGGTGCCGAAGAGGATAGAGTTGGGGCCGCGGGAGAAATCGAGGCGCTCGGTGTTGTAGGTGTCGCTCTCGAGTCCCCACTGAAAATAATTTCGACCCAGACTCGAACCGCCGAAACCGCGGATGGAGATCGGCAGATCGCCGGAGCCGTGACCATTGCCGGTGGACTCACTGGTGTCGCGTTCGGCGTTCAGTGCGTAAGCGAGGGCGTCACCGACATTCGTCGCCGCGATGTCGTTGATAAAATCGCGCGTCATCACGGAGATCGAGGCCGGGGTGTCGACGAGGGAAGTGTTCAAACGCGAGCCCGCCAACGTGCCGGAGGCGAGGTAGCCGGTGTCTTTGCTAGTGGAGACCGTGAAAGGTGAAAGTTCCACGGGAGTTTCCGCGGAAGCCGCGGCGGTGCCGGTGTTATTGGAGTTGGGTGCGGTCTGCGATTGAAGCGGGCTCGCGAGTGGCACGAATGCCAAAGCGCAGGCGAGCAGGGTCGCTGCGCGCGGGTGGGAAGTGAGGAGTGGTTGGTTTTTCATAGGGGTTTGGGTGCGAGTCGGGAGAGTGAGGACGAAGGGTGGAGCGGGGGGGCGGAGCCGCCGAGTAAACTAGCGAATCAGTAGCCGCCCGCGCCGATCGCACCGGTGGGTTTGGCGACTTGTTCGCCGGCGGCTTCGGCGGCGGCGCGGCGGCGATACTCGTCGAGCATCGCGGCGGTGGCAGTGGCGCCGCAGCGCGAGCCGCCGAGGTCGCGAACTTTGATGAGGCCGTCGAGATCGCGCACGCCACCGGCGGCTTTCACCTGCACGTGCGGGGAACAACTGGCGCGCATCAGGGCAAGGTCGTGCTCGGTGGCGCCTTTGTAATTATAACTGCCATCGACCTGTTTCACGAAGCCGTAGCCGGTCGATGTCTTCACCCAATCGGCGCCGGCGCGTTCGCAGAGTTCACAGAGCTTGCGCTTGAAGTCGTCGCTGCTGAGACCCGCGCCGCCCTTGGTGAGGTAGTCGTTTTCGAAGATGACCTTCACCTTCGCACCATACTTGTGGGCTTCGACACAGACGGCGCGCACGTCGGCCTCGACGTAGTCCCATTCGCCGCCGAGGGCTTTGCCGTGGTTGATGACCATGTCGATTTCGACGGCACCATCGCGGCAGGCGAGCTCGGTCTCGTAGCGTTTGGATTCGGTCGCAGCGTTGCCGTGGGGAAAGCCGATAACGCAGCCGACCTTCACATCGGTGCCGCGCAGCAGGGCGACGGCGCGGGCGACGGCGTAGGGTTTGATGCAGACCGAGGCGACATCGTAGCGGGCGGCGAGCGCGCAGCCTTCGTCGAGATCCCGATCCGTCATGGTCGGATGCAGGAGAGAGTGGTCGATCATCTTGGCGAGTTCGGCGTAGGTATATTTCATACGGAAAGTTGAGGGCTGAGAGTTGAGAGGTGAGAAACTGAGGCGGCGACTTAGGTGAAGTAGGGCTGGAGGAAAGTGTGGGCGGTGCGGAGGGCGCGTTTGCGGCCGGCAAGGGTGGAACCGAAGGTGGCGTCCTCGACCTCGACACAAACGGGGCCACGATAGCCGACGCTACGGAGAGCCGTCATGAAACGTGGCCAGTCGAGATCGCCGGCGCCGGGAATGCGGGGCTGGTGCCACTCGAGCGGATAGGCGAAAATCCCGACGTCGTTGATACGGCGGCGATCAATGCGGACGTCTTTGGCGTGGACGTGAAAGAGCTTGGACTTGAATTCGCGGAGTGGCGCGACGGCGTCCATGTGCTGGAGCACGAGGTGCGACGGATCGTAGTTGAGGCCGAAGTGCTGGCTCGGGATGTCGCTGAAGGCGCGGCGCCAGATGGCGGGGGTGGTGAAGAGATTTTTTCCGCCGGGCCATTCGTCGCGGGTGAACAACATCGGGCAATTTTCGATGCCGAGTTTGATGTCGTGGTCGGCGGCGAAGGCGACGAGCGGGCGCCACGTTTTTAGAAAATGCGGCCAGTTTTCATCGACGGTCTTGGTCCAGTCGCGACCGGCGAAGGTGTTGACGTTCTTCAGGCCGAGGAGCGCGGCGGCGCGGATGACGCGCTTGAGATGATCGGTCGCGCGCTTCGCGGCAGCGCGGTCGGGATCGAGGGCGTTCGGATAGAAGCCGAGGGCGCTGATCGTGACTCCGTGCTGCGCGCAGCGGGCGTTGATATCTTTGGCCTGCGTGCGAGTGAATCCGGTGACATCGACGTGGGTTACGCCGGCGTATTTGCGCTCGGCCTTGCCGATGGGCCAGCACATGAGCTCGACGGTGGAGAAACGTTGCGCGCGAGCGAAGGCGAGCACCGCGTCGAGCGAGAGATCGGGAAAGATGGCGGAGACGAAGCCGAGTTTCATGGGGGTAACGGGCGGCGGGCGAGGTTGAGATTAGGGTGCGACGGACACCCATGCGCCGCGCCGATGGCTCTCGGCGATAGCGGCGCAGAGGACGAGTTCGCGATGGCCGTCGGCGAACGTGGCGTAAGCGGGCTCGGCCGACGGACCGCCGGCGGCGATGTCGGCGTAGATGGCGCGGAAGAGTTGCTTGAACGAATCCGGGTAGCCCTCGGCGTGGCCGCCGGGGTAGTTGGAAAAACGCGCGGCGGAAGGATCGAGGAGCGCGGGATCGCGGCGAAGCAGGCAGCTGGGCTCTTCGCGTTCACCGATCCAAAGTTCGTCGGGGCTTTCGCTGTCCCAGGCGAGCGAGCGACGCGAGCCGGAGAGTTCGAAGCGGATGCAGTTTTTCCGTCCGGCCGACACCTGCGAAAACGAGCACACGCCGCGCGCACCGCCGCGGAAGCGAAGGAGGACGGCGCCGTAGTCGTCGGTGGTGATCGCGACCGGACGACGTGCGCCCGGCGGGGCGCCGGCAGCGCCGGTGAACGTTTCGACGGAGCCGTCGGGCGGACTTTGGCGCACGGGATGAACGGTGCGCAGATCGGCCATGACGGATTCGATTTCGAGTCCGCTGATGAAGCTAATGAGGTCGAGCCAATGGGTGCCCACATCGCCGACGGCACGGAGTTCGCCGCCCTCTTCGGCGGAGACGCGCCAGTTGAAATCGGTCGGATAGAGCAGCCAGTCCTGTTGATAGCTTCCTTGGAGATGGAAAATGTCACCGATCTCGCTACGGCGAACGAGTGCGCGGGCGTGGAGCGCGAGCGGGTAGAATCGGACGTTGTAGCAGACGGCGCACACGAGATGCGGATGGGCGGCGGCGGCGGCGACGAGTTCGGCTGTCTCGACGGTGGTGAGCGCCAGCGGTTTCTCGCAGACGACGTGTTTGCCCGCGGCGAGAGCGGCGAGCACTTGCGTGCGGTGGTGACGGTTTGGCGTGGCGAGGTGCACGACCGTCACAGCTGGATCGGCTAGGACGCTGGCGTAGTCGTCGTAGCCCCGCGGGAGGCCGAGCGCGGCGGCCGCAGCGCGGGATTTTTCCGGCGTAGAGCCGAGCACGCCCCGCACGGTGATGCCCAGGCGGCGCAATGCTTCGAGGTGGACGGGGCCGATGAAACCGGTGCCGACAATCACGGCGGAGATCGAGGAGAGTGAGTTCACGGGGTGGGTAGCGTGGCAGACTATACCCGCTTTGACGCCGGGTGACCATATCCGCGCCCGCAAAGACCTATCGTTTCGGGCACACTTAAATTTGGTCCGCACTTGCTTGCCACGCACGCGGGCCCACCTTTTGCGCATACTTCCGACGAACATGAAGGTGCACAAAGATCGTTTTCGCCGACCCCGGCAGGCCGAAGCCAGCGTGCGGCTGCGGCCGGTGTTCGATGATTTTCATCTGCTGCGGATGGAGGGCACCTACGAATATCCGCGGCACCAGCACACGAACTACGAGGTGATCTTGGTCGAGCGGGGACCCTATCGCTGCGAGGTGAACGGCACAGAGCTCGTGTTGAAGCGCGGGCAGGCGCTCGTGATCAAACCGGGCGACTGGCATCAGGATCATCTGCGCAACGGCCAGCGCCACTACGTGATTCATTTTCGGATTTTGGGAGGTGAGATGGGTAAAAGGGAGCCGGTGCTCTTCAAGGTCGACGTGGTGCCCGGCGATCAGGTGTGCGACGGTGATTTTTCCCGCGAGGCGTGGGTGCTGCGCGAATTGCGCCGCGAAACTGTCGCGGAGGAGGCCTATGCAGGGGCCGTGCAGGACAGCCTGTTGGAGGTGCTGTTTTGGCGGCTGCTGCGCGGATTGAAACCCACGGCGGTCAGTCAGGAGTTGCGCCAGCTTCCTATCCGCGAAGTGCAGCGGGAAGAAATCGCCGCGGCCCTCGCCGGGTTCATTGAAAAAAATCCCGGCATTCCGGAACTCGCCGCGGCGCTGCACATGAGTCCGCGCCATCTCACGAACCGTTGCCGCGAACTATTTGGGCAATCGCCCGCGCGCCTTCTCCTGCAATTGAAAATGCGCCGCGCCGCGGAACTACTGAGCCACAGCACCCTGCGCGTGAGCGAGGTGAGCGAAACACTCGGTTTTGTGAACCCGTTTCATTTCTCCCGCGTTTATCGCCGTCACCACGGTCACTCCCCGTCAGTCCGCCCTCCACCCTCCCGATGAACACTCCGACCGACGCCGAACTAATTTTCACCTATCTCGCCGCGACCGATCCGCTGCCGCCCGCGCCGGTGGATGCGATCGTGGGCTTCGGCACGTTTGATCTCAGTCTCGCGCGGCTGTGCGGCGACCTGCACGTGCGCGGGTGCGCACCGCTGATTATTTTCACCGGCGGCATTGGCGCGGGCACGGCGGACTTGGGCCAACCGGAGGCCGATGCGTGGCGAGCGGAATTGCGGCGCAGTCACCCGACGATCGCGGACGCGCACGTGATTTTAGAAAACCGCTCGACGAATACGGCGGAGAATATCGGCTACACCGCGGAACTGCTCGCGCGCCAGCATCCGGGACGGGAATTCGGGGTGGGCGTGCGCTCGGTGATCGGCGTGGCCTCACCGTCGCGGTTGCGGCGAGTGGCCCTCACGTGGAAAAAACTTCAGCCGATGGTGCCGTTCGTGCGGCAGTGTCCGCCCGCGGCGACCTATGCGAGCGAACGGACGCTCTACGTCGCGAAGGGCTTCGACTACGACGCGCATCTTTGCGGCGAGCTCGACCGGATCGTGGACTACGCGCAGCGGGGATGGATCGCCACCGAGGCGTTGCCGGAAGAAACTCTGGGTGCCCGGGCGCGTCTACGGGCCGTGGTGGGAAATCGGTAGCGAAACTCGGGACTCGTTCGCCGGCTTATCGTGACCTTGCCTATTCCTGCTGGCTCAAAGTGCGTCCTCCTTGTTCGTGTCTATTGTCCAATTCCACGCCGTAGGAACTTTCCACGATTCAGCGTAATTAGCGGACACCAAAACGGACACCAAATGGTTAAAACAGGTAGTCGAACAGTAGTGACAAATAGTGCTTGGTTACCTCTGAGAAACGCCTAGAAGGAGGGTGCAATCGCTTCGAAAAACGGCCAATTCCGGCCCGCGCCTCCAAGTCTCTCCCTCTGAAAAACAGAGGGCGTGGTCGGGGTCCCTGAAAAGTCCCTGAAAGTTTCGCATAAAAATAAGGGATTGGGGCGTTCTTATGCGACTCTCGTCCCGTCCGAGTGAAACGAGACGTGCTTCCAGTATTCCTCGCCCTCAAAGTCGCGCGCAATCAGATGTCGCCAGTCTCCCCGCGTTCGCCGTTCCCGGCACACAAACCGGTAAACAGATGGGCACACAAACAGGGGGCGCGGGCGGTCTACGGTAGTCGTAACCTGTCGCGGAGGTGGCGCAACGAAAGTGTTGCAAACTGCTTGGTGTGTAGCAATTAGACGCACTGTTACGCGCTTGATCGTCGTTTTGCGCGTGATGAGAAATGGTCGGGGCGGCGAGATTCGAACTCGCGACCTCTACGTCCCGAACGTAGCGCTCTACCAGGCTAAGCTACGCCCCGAATCATTTCAACCGAAGCACCAAACTTCGATTAAGAGAAACGGAATAAGTCCGTGCTGGTCACAGCAAACAAATTCGCGTTATTTCGACTTAATCTTCACGACTCGGGGTGGCACGGGGCTGCCGGTAGGGGGGCGGACCCGACGGGCAGCGAGTGGACGCGGTGCACTTTCGCGATGGAGTCTAGGGCGGTTAGCCGTCAACTACCGTAGTGTTTTGGTGCCGCGGCTCTCAGGCGAGAAACGATGCTCTGCTGGTTGAGAAAATCTCCTGAAACTCTGGCGGAAGGCGATGTAGTGCATCGGGAGCCTCACCGCCCAGTGTCGGTAGCGGATGCGGGCGCGGTGTGACGTGTATCGCCGAGCTCACCATCCGGCCGAACTGCTCGTCTGGGTGAGGTCGGCGACGTTCGCCGCCGTGACGACGACCGTATGCACGAGATTGCTGTCCCGGTCTGCGCTGATGTGGCTTTCAGTCCGAAATGCCACTGGTTGCCCTTCTTGGTCTGGTGCATCTCGGGGTTGCGTGTCCGTTTTTCATGCTTGGTCGAGGAGGGCGCCGCGATGAGCGTGGCGTCCACCAACGTGCCGGCGCGCAAGAACAGGCCGCGCGCGGCGAGGTCGGCGTTGATCGCAGTGAAGAGGGCTTTGCACAGATCGTGCGTCTCCAGCAGGCGGCGGAATTTGAGCAGCGTCGTGGCATCGGGCACCCCCTCGGCATCGAGTTCGATGTGCGCGAAGCGTTACAACGCCTGACTGTCGTAGAGCGCGTCTGCGAGGACCTCGTCGGCCAGTGCATACCATTGCTGGAGGAAGTAGACGCGCAGCATCCGCTCCAAGTCGATGGGTGGGCGGCCTCGCTCGCCCTTCGGGTAGTGCGGTGCGACGACGGCCAGCAGCTGCTCCCACGGGATGACTTCCTCCATGCGCGCCAGGAACTGCTCGCGGCGCGTCGACTTCTTCTTCGCGGTGAACTCGGCGAGGGCGAACGTCGTCTGCGGTGTCATGGCACGCGGCGGTGCAGTTCACGCACCACCAGGCGCTCGTGAACGAAAATTAGGCGGGGATTAAATCAGCGTTTCCTTAGAGGGGAATGGTCACTGGTTTTGAATGAGCTGCGGATCCGGCTATTCAGCCGATTTTACCTTTGGTTTCTCTCAGTCACGTAACGTCGTCCACGAGTAGATCAACGGGAGGAGGGTGCTGGCGGGCTTGGCGGCCATGCCGGGCGAAGGCGACGGGGGGCCTCGACCGGGAGTTGCCGGAGATCAGGCCGGGAAGGAATTCAAGGGTGCGGGGCCAATTCTGCTCCGACAACACTGCGATTTGCTGCTGTCGGGAAGAATGGTGCGGGGGGATGCTTCGAGCAGATCGGAAGTCGGCGCGGACACTTCGATTTATCGCAATCGTTGCCCGCTCGTTCACGGGCGGAATGCCCGGGGCACGACGGCAATGAGCGCGGCTGACCTGATCTTCGGTTACGCTGTTTAGCGGTTGCGCGACGGGGGAAAGCACGTGGATTGGCGGCGTGAATTTACATGTGCTGCCCGCGGGGCCGATCCAGACGAATGCTTACTTGCTCACTGCGCCGGAGCGCGGGGAGGCGGTGCTCATCGATGCACCCGGAGACGTGTGGGACGAGGTGGCGGGGATTTTGGAAAAGGAAAAATGCAAGCTGACGGAGCTGTGGCTCACGCACGGGCATTGGGATCATATGCAGGGCGGCGCGGCGGTCGTGAGGGCGTCGGGCGCGAAGGTGTTGGCAAATGTCGAAGACCGCGTGCTGATCGAGACGCCGGAGATCATGGAGCGATTCATGGGCGAGGAGATGAATCTCCAGCCGGTGCACGTGGACCGCTGGATCGTGCAGGGGGAAAAATTGCAGGTGCTGGGGCTCGAAGTGGAAGTGCGGCACGTGCCGGGGCATTGCCCGGGAAACGTATTGTTTTACTTTGCGCAGTCGGGCGCGGCGTTTGTTGGCGATGCGCTTTTCAACGGCAGCGTGGGGCGGACGGATTTCCCGGGCGGGGATTTCAAGATTTTGGAGAAGTCGGTGCGCGAGCAGATTTACACGTTGCCGGAAAAGACAGTCGTGTTTCCGGGGCACGGGCCTAAAACGACGGTAGCTCATGAACGTGCCACCAACCCCTATGTCCGCGGCTGAACACGAAGTCTTCATGCGCCGCGCGCTCGGTCTCGCGCGCAGCGTCTGGGGAACGACGCATCCGAACCCGATGGTCGGTGCGTTGATCGTCGAGGAAGGCCACGTGGTGGCCGAAGGTGCGACGGCGCCGGACGGTGGGCCGCACGCGGAGCGGTTGGCGCTGCTCAATCGCGGCAAGCCGCCGCGGCCGGGCGCGACGCTTTATGTAACGATGGAGCCGTGCTGCACGCATGGGCGCACCGGGGCGTGCACGGACGCGATCATCGCTTCGGGGATCAAACGCGTGGTGGTTGGCGCGACCGATCCGAATCCGGCGCACGCGGGCAAAGGCTACGGGTTGATGCGCGCCGCGGGGATCGAAGTGATCGAGGGCGTGTTGACGGACGAGTGCACGGACCTCAATTTGATTTTCAACCACTGGATCACGACGGGCGGGCCGATGTTGGCGGCGAAGGCGGCGTCGACGCTCGACGGAAAAATCGCGTGTCGCACGGGCGAATCGCGGTGGATCACGAACGAGGCGGCGCGGGCGGACGTGCACCGCTGGCGGCGGCTGTTTCCGGCGATCGCGGTCGGGGCGATGACGATCTTAAAGGACAATCCGCGGCTGACGGCGCGGCAGGCGGGGACGGCGGAGTGGAGCCCGTGGCGTTTTGTATTCGACGGGTTGTTGCGCACGGTCGTGGACAAGAATTTGCCGGCGGTCTTCACGGATGAATTTCGCGAACGGACGATCGTGGTGACGACGCCGCACGGCGGGCTCGGCTATGTCCGCAAGCTGCGCGAAATGGGCATCAAGGTCTGGCTGCTCGAATCGCCGACGCAGCGAGTGTCGTTTGCGGACTTCCGAAAAAAGTGCGCGGAGGAACGGATCTCGGGTGTTTATTTCGAGGGCGGCTCGCAAATCGTGAGCGAGCTCGTGCGCGCGAAGCAGCTCGATTATCTGTTCAACTACCGGGCGCCGGTGTTGTTCGCGGACGACAAGGCGAAGAGTATTTTCAGCGGGCTGCGTCCGGAGCGCGTCGATCAGGGCGTGCGCATCGCAGAGGTGCGGCACGAGACGTTTGGTGACGATGCGTTGGTGCGGGGACGCGTGGTGTATCCGGAGAAGATGCTCATCGATGAAACTTTTTTTGGCGTCAGGTAACGCGCACAAGGCGGCGGAATTACAGGCGCTGGCGAATGCATCGCCTGCAAGCAGGCTCCTACCTGTGGAGATCGTCTCCGCGCGCGCGGTCGGCGGAATGCCCGAAGTCGCGGAGGACACAGGGACGTTTGTCGGCAACGCGCGGAAAAAGGCGCTGGCGCTGCGGACGAAACTGCCGGCGGACGCATGGGCGCTCTCGGATGACAGCGGGCTGTGCGTCGACGAACTCGGCGGCGGGCCGGGTGTGGAATCGGCTTACTACGCGGGGCCGCAGGGCGACGGGGCGGCGAATTTGGCGAAGCTCGTCGCGATGATGAGCGGAGTGCCGGAGGCGCGGCGCGGGGCGCATTTTGTGTGCGTGCTGCTGCTGGCGGGGCCGGGCGGTGCAGAGCGGATCTTCGAAGGAAAATGTGTGGGGCGGCTGAGCGAGGCGCCGCGCGGCGGGGCGGGCTTCGGTTACGATCCACTGTTTGTTCCGGAGGGGTATGCGTTGAGTTTTGCGGAGCTGGGCGATGCCGTGAAAGGAACGCTCAGCCATCGGGCACGGGCGTGGGCGGAACTGGCGGAGTGGGTCGGAGCGGGCGGATTGAAATAGGGGACGAAAAGCCGCGCTACTTTTTCTGCTGCGCGTAGAGCACGGCGGCTTCGGCGCGGCGGGTGACGTGGAGTTTTTCGAAGACGGTGCTGAGGTAGTTTTTCACGGTCTTGTCGCTGAGGCCGAGTTGGACGGCGACTTCCTTGTTGGTGAGACCGTCGGCGATGAGGGCGAGGACGCGTTTTTCCTGGGGCGAAAGACTGTCGATGTTTTTTTCGCCGGGGCCGCCGGTGCGGACGAACTGCATGACGCGCGCGGTGATCGCGGGATCGAGGATGGATTTGCCGGCGGCGACATCCTGGACGGCCTGCACGAGGCCGCGACCGTCGATTTCTTTGAGCAGGTAACCGTGCGCGCCGGCGCGGATGGCTTCGTCGACGAGCTGGTCGTCGGCGACAGAGGTGAGGATCAACACGCGGACGGTAGGGACGGCGGCGAGCACTTGGCGGCAAACGTCGAGGCCCGTGCCATCGGGCAGGCGGATGTCGAGCAGCGCGACGTCGGGGCGGAGGCGGAGACAGGTTTGCACGCCGGCGGCGACGGTGGCGGCCTCGCCGACGATTTCGAGCGAGCGATCGTTGCCGAGCAGGGAGCGCAGGCCCATGCGGACGACTTCACTGTCGTCGACGAGGACGAGGCGGATGCGGGGTTTGGCGGCGGCGGGAGCGGTCATTCGGCGGTGGCGGGGTGGAGCGGGAGAGTGACGACGAGGCGGGTGCCTTCGCCGGGCTGACTGGTGAGGCGCACGGTGGCGCCGAGGCGCTCCGAGCGGGCGCGGATGTTGGCTAGGCCGTGGCCGCCAGCGCCGGGCGCGTGGGCGTCGAAACCGGCGCCGTTATCCTGCACGAGCAGACAGACCTCGGCGTCGCCCTCGTGCACGCGGACGGTGATGAGCGACGCGCCGCCGTGGCGGAGTGCGTTGCTGACGGCTTCTCGGGAGATTTGGAGCGCGTCGACCGTTTGCTCGGGCCCGAGTTGGGCGGCGGCAGATTCGTCGACCTTGACGTCGAAGCGGACGGTGCGACCGGCGCTGACCTCGGTGAGCACGGTGTCGAGTGCGTGGGCGAAACCGCCGCGGCGCAGGCGATCGGGAGAGAGCCCGGTGATGTAAGTGCGCACGTCGCGGATCGTGCGGTTGAGCGCGGCGCGGCTCTGCTCAAGGCGACGATCGGCCTCGGCGGGATCGCTGGAGAGCAGCGGGCGGATGGACTCAACGGTGAGACCGACGGCGTAGAGCGACTGGATGATGCCGTCGTGGAGATCGTGGCCGAGACGGATTTTTTCTTCGAGCGACTGAGAGAGGAGCGTTTGTTTGAGCCGCGCGTCTTCTTCGGCGCGACGGCGGACGTCGCGCTCGCGGTTGAGTTCGGCGCCTTGCGCGGCGGAGGATTCGGCGAGCTTGGTCAGGGCATCGAACTCGGTGCGGGCGGCGGCGAAGGGCGCTTTGGTTTCGCCCGCGCGGGCGGGGCGGCGGGCGAGGCCGAGGACGAGCACGACGGAGAGGACGGAGCCGGCGAGCGCGAGAGCGAGAGCGAGTTGCTGGGAGAGGACGGCGGCACGGGCGGCGGGCGTGGCGGGAGCGGCGGTCGGGGCCGGGGAATCGGAGTGGGTGCCGCGCCACACGGGCACCGTGAGCAACGCGGTAAGTGCGGCCAGCACAACAAAGAGGGCGAGCGCCAAAAAGCGGGGCAGCGGGTTCATGCGATCACGCGGGCACGCTGCCGGCGGCGGTCGGGTGCGTCAAAACTTTCGACATTTCGGTGGCGGCGCATTCTGTTGTCCGACTCGACATGAAGTCCTTCTACATCACGACCGCCATCGACTATGTGAACGGTTCGCCACACCTGGGCCACGCCTATGAAAAGGTGCTGACGGACACCATTGCGCGTTTCCGGCGGCAGATGGGCGACAAGGTGCATTTCCTGACGGGCGTCGACGAACACGGTCAAAAAGTGCAGGCGAGCGCGAAGAAGAAGGGTATACCGCCGCAGCAATTTTGTGACGAAGTGAGCGAAGAATTTCGCGCGCTGCTGCCGAAATTGAACATCTCCAACGACGATTTCATCCGCACCACCGAGGAGCGGCACAAGAAAGTCGTGCGCGCGGTGCTCCAGCGGCTGTTCGACAAAGGCGAAATCTACAAAGCCGAATACAAAGGCTTCTACTCGACGCGCCAGGAGCAGTTTTTGCAGGAGAAGGATCGTCTGCCCGACGGCACGTGGCCGGAGATTTTCGGCGAAGTGACCGAGATCGTGGAGTCGAACTACTTCTTCAAGCTCGCGCAGTATCAGCCGTGGCTCGCGGAGCATCTCACGAAGAATGAGAACTTCATTTTTCCGTCCTACCGGCAAAAGCAGGTGCTCGAGTTTCTGAAGGAACCGTTGAACGATCTCTGTATCTCGCGTCCGCGCGAGCGGCTGGAGTGGGGGATTCCGCTCCCGTTTGACGACGGTTACGTGACCTACGTGTGGTTCGACGCGCTGCTGAACTATTACTCGGCGGTGGCGGATCGTCCGGACATCTGGGCGGTGGCGCACCACGTGATCGGCAAAGACATTCTCGTGCCGCCGCACGCGGTTTACTGGCCGATCATGCTGCAGGCGGCGGGCATTCCGCTGCCGCAGGGCATCATCGCCCACGGCTGGTGGATGACGCGCGGCGCGAAAATGTCCAAGAGCACGGGCAATGCGCTCAACCCTCTGGACCTCGTGACGGAGTTCGGCACGGATGCGTTCCGGTATTTTCTCATTCGCGAGATGAACGTGGGGCAGGACAGCGATTTCACGCGCGAGCAATTCCTCGTGCGCTACAACAGCGAACTCGCGAACAACCTCGGCAATCTCGTGAACCGCACGCTGAACATGACGACGCGGTTTGCCGCGGGCGTGGTGCCGGCGGCGGAGGTGGCGGAGGATTTGGAGCAGAGCCTGCAGGCGTTGTGGGCGAAGACGCGCGACGAGCTGATTCCGCTGTGGGAAGGCTACCAGTTTCACACGGCGCTGGAGCGCGTCATGGTGTTTCTCACGGAGACAAATGCTTACATCGAGAAGCGGGCGCCTTGGAAACTTGGCAAATCCACCGAAGCAAAAGACCTCGCGCTGTTGCGCACCTCGCTCGCGACGATGGCGGAGGCACTGAGGCTGGCGGTCGCGGCATTGCAACACGTGATGCCGTCGACGACGGAGAAAATCAACGCGGTGCTCGGTTACACGCCGGCGGCGGTGTGGGGCGACGAGTTGGTGTGGGGCGGCACACTCACCGGGGCGAAGGTCGCCGGGGCGCTCGTGCTTTTCCCTCGGCCCGCGCCACCCGAGAAAGCGCCGGCGCCCGCGAAGGCGTGAGCGCGTGAGGCCGTGACGATTTTGCCGATCCATCCTGCGGAAAACGCGTCGCCGGATGCGTTGCGCGCGTTTCTGGCGCAATGCCGGGACGCCGCGGTGCGGGACGGGCGCGCCAAGCTCGTGAGTATTTCGCTGGCGGTCGACGCGCTCGATCCGCTGGCAGTGCTCGAATCGATCTTCGAGCCGGGCGAGCCGCATTTTTACACGGAACGACCAGGCATCGAAACAGCGATTGCCGGGGCCGAAACCGCGGTGGCGTGCGAGGCGCACGGGCCGGGGCGATTCGCGGACGTGCAGCGCTTCATTGACGAAACACTGGCGCACACGATCGCGGTGGGAGATGTGAACGCACCGTTTGGTGGGCCGCATTTTTTCGCGGGCTTCGCGTTTAACGAAGAGGTCGAGGCGGGCGAGCCGTTTCCGGTGGCGCGGGTGTTTGTGCCGCGTTGGCAAGTGGCGAAGGCGGGCGCGACGACGACGGCGGTGGCGAATCTGTTGGTGGCGCCCGATGCCGAACTCGGCGCGTTGGCGGAGCGGGTGTGGCGGGCGCACGCGAAGTTTCGCGGTTTTCGTTACCGCGAGGTGGCGGTGGCGGCGGACGAGGCGGGGCCTTCGACGCCGAGTTTTGCGACGACGGAAGCGGGAGACTATCGCGGAGCGGTCGAGCGGGCGTTGGCGCGAATCGGCGCGGGTGAATTTCGGAAGATTGTTTTGGCGCGGGCGCAGGATTTGCGAGCGGACCGGGCGCTGCACCCGTTGCGGATGTTGAACGGACTGCGGCAGCGTTTTCCGGATTGCTACGCGTTCTCGTTCGCGAACGGGCGCGGGCAGAGTTTCATCGGGGCGAGTCCGGAGCGGCTCGTGCGCGTGAGCAAGGGCGTGCTCGAAACCGAGGCGCTCGCGGGGTCGATCCGGCGCGGGGCGGGGGCGAGCGAGGATGCGGCGTTGGCGTCGGCGCTGCTTGGCAGCGAAAAAGATCTGCGCGAACAGCGCGACGTGCTCGACGACATCGTGGCGCGACTCACGCCGCTCGGGGTGACAGTGGACTTCGCGGCGAAACCGCAATTGCGACGCTTGGCGAACGTGCAGCACCTGCACACGCCGTTGCGCGCGGTGCTGCCGGAGACGGTGCGATTGCTCGACGTGTTGGCGGCGCTGCATCCGACACCGGCGGTCGGGGGAAGTCCGCGCGCGGCGGCGGTGGCGCGGATTCGCGAGTTGGAAGGATTCCCCCGCGGGCTCTACGCCGGAGCGCTGGGCTGGCTCAACGCACGCGGCGGCGGGGAGTTTTTTGTGGGCATCAGGTCCGCACTCGTGGACGGAGCGACGGCGCGCGTGTTTGCGGGCGCGGGCATCGTGGCGGGATCGACGCCGGAGAAGGAGTTTGCGGAAACGGAGTTGAAGTTTAAGGCCATGAGAGAGGCTTTGCTCACGCCATGAACGCCCCGGCCCATTTCGATTTTCGCAACGTGAATGCGCTCTGGTGCAGCGTGCTCGCGGAGACGTTGTCGCGATGCGGCGTGAGGCACGCGGTGATCTCACCGGGGTCGCGGTCGACGCCGCTCACGTTCGCGCTCGTGAACCACCCGGTCATCGAGGCCGTGCCAGTGCTCGACGAGCGCTCGGCGGCTTTTTTTGCGCTCGGCATCGCGAAGCGCGAAGGTCGACCGACGGTGCTCGTGTGCACGAGTGGGACGGCGGGGGCGAACTACTATCCGGCGGTGATCGAGGCGCAGGAAAGCGGCGTGCCGCTCGTGGTGATCACGGCGGACCGGCCGCCGGAAATGCGGGCGTGCGCGTCGGGTCAGACGATCGACCAGCAGCAGTTGTTTGGCGGACACGTTAATTTTTTCCACGAACTCTCGGTGCCCGTCGCGAGCGAGGCGATGCTGCGGTATCTGCGGCAGACGGTGGCGCACGCGTGCGAGCGGACGCGGGCGGCGGGCGGTGGCCCCGTGCACCTCAACGCGCCGTTTCGTGATCCGCTGCCGCCGATCGACGACGGCGGGGCGGCGGCGCGGGCCGTGGAAACGGTGGAGTGGGAGCGTTTCTTTGCGCGGGTCGAGGCGAGTGCGGGGGGGGTGGTGAGCGCCGAGGTGCCGCCGTTGATGACGGATGTGCACGGGGTGATCGTAGCGGGACCCGCACAGCCGGCGGACCCGGCGGCGTATGCGGCGGCGGTCGGCGAAATCGCGCGGCGGTTGGGCTGGCCGGTGTTGGCGGACGGGTTGTCGCCGCTGCGGCACTACGCGCGGGCGGTGCCGCAGTTGGTGACGACCTATGATGCGATTTTGCGCAATGCGGGTGCGGCGGAGCGGCTGCGGCCGGAGAGCGTGTTGTGCCTCGGCGGTTGGCCGACCAGCAAAGTGCTGCGCGCATGGCTGGAGGCCGCGGATGCGCCGACGGTGCTGGTGAGCGAGCGCGCGGACAACCGCGACGCGTTGCACGGTCGCACGCGGCAGGTGGGCGTGTCGCTCGCGGCGCTGGTAGCGCAGTTGCCGGTGGCGAGCGAGCCCAACGGCTACGAACGCATGTGGGCTTCGTATGAGCGCAAAGTGCGCGCGGCGCTCGATGCGCGGCTGGCGGCGACGGTGGAGCTGTTTGAGGCGAAGGCGGCGTGGTTATTGGCGCAGCATGTGCCGGAAGGGACGCCACTGGTGATCGGTAACTCGATGCCGGTGCGCGATGTGGAATATGTTACGCCGGCGGGCGACCGCGGGCTGCGTCCGTTTTGCAACCGCGGCGCGAACGGCATCGACGGCACGCTCTCGACGGCGCTGGGTGTGGCGCACAGGGCGGGGCGGCCGGCGGTGTTGCTCACGGGCGATCTCGCGCTGCTGCACGATACGAACGGATTTTTGCTCGCGCGGAAATTTTGCGGGGCGCTGACGGTGGTGTTGATCAACAACGACGGCGGCGGGATTTTCGGGCACCTGCCAGTTGCGCAGTTTGAGCCGCCGTTCGAGGAGTTTTTCGCGACGCCGCAGCACGCGGATTTCGCGAAGCTGACGGCGGCCTATGGGGTGGAGCACGTCGCGGTGCGCGATTGGGCTCAGTTTACAGAATTGGTGAGCGAGCTGTCGGCGAGTGGGATGCGGGTGCTCGAGGTGAAGACAAACCGCGTGGGCGATGCGGCGTTGCGGAAGCGGCTGTTTACGGAAGTCGCGACCGTGCTCGGGTAGCACGGCGGGTTGCCGACGAGCGGCCGCCCTACAACTGGATCGGGAGGCCGACTTCGATGATCTGCATGGGAGGCAGATTGTAGTAATCGCGGGCTTGGCGGGCGTTGCGGCTGAGGAAACCGTAGAAGTGTTTTTGCCACTCCCACATGGCGGCTTCGCCACCGGTGATGATCATCTCGCGGTTGAAATAGTAGGTGGCCTCGTTCGGCTTCAGCGGGACGCCGGCATCGCGGATGCGTTCGATCAGTGAGGCGACATCGGGGGACTCCATGTAACCGTAGCGAGCGATGGCGCGCCATACGCCCTCGCCGATCGGACGGACCTCGAGGCGCTCGGCATCGGGCACCTGGGGCACGTCGTCGGCGGTCACGCTGAGGAGGACGATGGTCTCGTGGAGGACCTTGTTAGCTTTGACGTGATGCAGAAGCACCAGCGGGGTGCCGCGGGGATTGCCGGCCATAAACACGCCGGTGCCGCGGACGCGCGTGATGTGTTTGCTGGAGGCGATGTCGCAGAGCTCGGTTTCGGTAATCTCGTTGGCGTAGACCTTGCGGAAAATTTCGGACTTGCCGGATTTCCACGTGTGCATGATCGCGACGACGATGGCGGCGATGGCGATGGGGAGCCAACCGCCGTCGAAGAACTTGTGGAGTGTGGCGATGAAGAAAATCGCGTCGACGGCCATGAAGAGCGCGCTGAGGGCGAGGGCGCGCCAGAGTGGCCATTTCCACCGGTGGCGCATGACGAGGAAGAACGCGTAGGTCGTCACGACCATGGTGCCCGTGACGGCGATGCCGTAGGCGGCGGCGAGGCGGTCGCTCGAGCCGAAGTTGGCGACGACGGCGATCGACGTGAGCGCGAGCGCGGTGTTGATGAGCGGCACGTAAATCTGGCCGACCTGATCGGCGTTGGTGTGCGTGATATGCAACCGTGGAAAGTAACCGAGCTGGATCGCGGAGCGGGTGAGCGAGTAAGCGCCGGAGATGACGGCTTGGCTGGCGATGATGGCGGCGGCGATGGAGAGGAGCGTCAGTGCAAGCTGGCTCCAACCGGCGGGAGCGAGCGCAAAGAAGGGGTTGGCGGTCGAGGTCGGGTGGCCGATCACATACGCGCCCTGGCCGTAGTAGTTCAGCAGCAGACCGGGGAACGCGAAAAAATACCAGGCCCGCGCGATGGCTTTGCGACCGAAGTGGCCCATGTCGGCGAAGAGCGCTTCGGCACCGGTGACAGACAATACGACCGAACCGAGAATGATGATCGCGCCGCCGGGATGGGTAATCAGGAGTTTGATACCGAGGAGAGGGTTCAGCGCGGCGAAGACCTGCGGGCAATCTTTGATGTGCCAGAGCCCGAGCAGGCCGAGGGTGAGAAACCATACGACCATCACGGGGCCGAAAATGCCGCCGATGGTTTTGGAGCCTTTGTGTTGAAACCAAAAAAGGCCGGCGAGAATGGCGCAGGCGATGGTCGTGACGTAAGGCGTGAAGGCGGGGCTAAAACCCTTGAGGCCCTCGGCGGCGCTGAGGACGGAGATGGCGGGGGTGATCACGCTGTCGCCGTAGAGCAGGGCGGCTCCGGTGAGGATGATCAGAATGGTGAAGCCGAGTTTGCCGCTCGGTTTGGACGCGCGTTCTTTGGCGTGGCTGAGAGCGAGCAGGGCGAAGATACCACCCTCGCCGCGGTTGTCGGCGCGCATCACGAACGTGATGTATTTGACGCAGACCACGAGGATCAGAGCCCACGTCATGAGCGACAAAATCCCCAGGACGCCCTCGGCGCGCTCCGCGATGGCGAGTTGCGCTAGGCACTCCTTCATCGCGTAGAGCGGGCTCGTGCCGATATCGCCGAAGACGACGCCGAGCGCGCCGATGCACAGGGCGGCGCGGGAGCCGTTGTGGAGAGGCGTGGTCGTGGGACTGCTCATCGGAAGGGTGGAGCCTCGCGAATGGGGGGGCGGCATCCAAGCAGTTTCTCCTGACGGTGGAAAACAGCTTGCTTTGCGGGCGGCGGTTCTGGCCGGTGGACAACGGTCGGAAAATTCCCACGCTGTCGCGCCATGATTCCCGAATGGAAGGTCGCCAAAACCTATACTGACATCACGTATCACAAAGCGGGCGGCATCGCCAAAGTGACGATCAACCGTCCGGAGAAACGGAATGCGTTTCGCCCGCACACGGTTTCGGAGATGTTCGACGCGTTCAGCGATGCGCGCGAAGACCCGACGATCGGCGTCGTGCTGCTGACGGGGGCGGGACCGCACACGGACGGGAAGTATGCGTTTTGCGCGGGCGGCGACCAGAGCGTGCGCGGGCACGCGGGCTACATCGGCGACGACGGCGTGCCGCGCCTCAATGTGCTCGATCTCCAGAAACTGATCCGCTCGATGCCGAAGGTTGTGATTGCGCTCGTGGCGGGCTACGCCATCGGCGGCGGGCACGTGCTCCACGTCGTGTGCGATCTCAGTCTTGCGGCCGACAACGCGATCTTCGGTCAAGTGGGGCCGAAGATGGGGAGCTTCGACGGCGGCTTTGGGTCGAGTTACCTCGCGCGCGTGGTCGGCCAAAAGAAGGCGCGGGAGATTTGGTATTTGTGCCGGCAGTATAATGCCGCCGAGGCGCTCGAAATGGGGCTGGTTAACAAAGTTGTGCCCGTGGCCGAGCTCGAAGCCGAGGGCGTGAAGTGGGCGAATGAAATTCTCGGGCACAGCCCGCTGGCGATTCGTCTGCTGAAGAGCGGTTTCAACGCCGAGCTCGATGGGCAAGCGGGCATCCAGGAACTGGCCGGCAACGCGACCCTGCTCTATTACATGAGCGAAGAGGCGAAGGAGTTTCACTCGGCCCAACGCGAAAAGCGGAAGCCGAACGCGCGCAAGTATCCTTGGTTGCCATGATCACAATGGCGTCAGGCCGGGGGCGGTTGAGCTGGCGGTCGGCGGCGGCGATTTGGTTGTCGCCGCTGGTGGCCGTGGCCGCAGGGCCGATCGAGCCGTGGCGCGAGGTGGAGATTATTCGGACGGAGCATGGCGTGCCGCATGTGCGCGCGGAAAACGTGCGGGCGGCGGGGTATGCGTTGGGGTGGTTGCAGTGTGAGGACTACGGCCTCGTGACGCCTGAGCGCCTCTGGTCGATGCGCGGACAGACGGCGCGGGTGAAAGGCCGCCGGGTGATCGAGGATGATTTTGATGCGCTGCGTCGGCGGGCGAGGGCCATCGAAACGTATCACCTGCTGGAGCCGGCGACGCGCGATCTTTACGACGGATTCGCGCTTGGGGTGAACCGCTACGTCACGCTGCATCGCGCGGAATTCCCGGCGCACATCGGCACCGATTTTACGGGCTACGAAGTGGCCACGCTGAATATCGGGTCGGGACCGAGCGCGGCGCGGGTGGCGCGATTTCTGACGGCGTTGAAAAGCGGACCGAACACGCCCGTGGCTGATCCGGCGGAGCCCGACACGCCGCCCGAGGAGGGATCGAACGCGTGGGCGTTGGCACCGAGCCGCACCGCGTCGGGCAAGGCCATCCTCCTGCGCAATCCGCACCTCGCGTGGAGCGCCGGCTACTACGAGGCCCACGTCACGGTGCCGGGGGTGTTTGATTTCTACGGGGATTTTCGCATTGGCGGGCCGCTCGGTGTCGTCGGCGGTTTCAACCGTCACCTCGGCTGGTCGACGACCAACAGCAACACTGGCGATCTCACGGTGATCTACGCCGTGCCAGCCGATGCCGCGCGGGCGGATCACTACGTGCTCGACGGAGCGTCGCTGCCGCTCACGCGAGTGACGCGGGCAGTCGAATATCGGGATGGCAAAAAAAACGCGACCGAGACGCGCGAGGTTTGGGAGAGTCCGCTCGGGCCGGTGGTGCACCGGACGCGTGAAACCATCTACGTAGCCCGCACGGCGGGCGACGGCGAATTTCGGGCGGGGGAGCAATTTTTGCGGCTCATGCGGGCGACCTCGGAAGCGCAGTGGCTCGACGCGATGCGCCTCCGGGCAAAGACGTCGCAGAATTACACCTACGCCGATCGCGCCGGAAATATTCTGATTCTCTCAAATGCTGCGTTGCCGCTGCTGCCGCATGCGCCGACGCGCGCGGCGGCGGTGTCGGCGACCAGCCTGCGCGAGATTTGGACCCAGTATATCCCGTTCGAAGATCAGTGGCTCACGCGCAATCCGGCGGGCGGCTACGTGCACAACGAAAACGACTCGCCGCACTTCGCGAATATGCGCGAACCGCTCAAGCTGGTTAACAAACATGCGAACATGGAGCGCCCGACGTTGCGGCTGCGCAGTCAACTCGCACTCGAATTGATCGACACCAATGCGCGGCTGTCTCTGGAGGAGGTGGTGCGCCTGAAGCATTCGTATCGGATGTTGCTCGCGGACCGCGTGAAACCGGACCTGCTCCGCGCGGTCGAGTCGAAGCAGCCCGTCGGCGAGGTGGTGGCCGCGCTCGACCTCGTGCGCCGGTGGGACAACACGTCCGCGCCCGACCGCCCTGGTGCCGTGCTCTTCACGCTATGGTGGCAGCGCTACGCGCCGACCGGAGACCGGCGGCAACCGTTTGCAACGCCGTGGACCGACGCGGATCCGCTCAAGACTCCGCGGGGGCTCGCGGATTTTGAGCGGGCGGCGACGACGTTTGCCGAGGCGGTCGCCGAGACGACGCGGCGCTACGGTCGCTGGGATGTCGCGTGGGGCGACATCCACCGTCTGCGTCGTGGCAAAGTTGATGTGCCGATCGGCGGGGGCTCCGGGCAGCTCGGTCATTTCCGCGTGCTGACTTTCGCGCGCGATCAAGACGGCAATAATGTGGTCAACGGCGGAGACGGCTGGGTGCTGGCGGTGGAGTTTGGTGACGAGCCACGAGCCTACTCGGTGCTCGCCTATGGCCAAAGCGCTAAACCGGAATCGCCGTGGCACGCGGATCAGGCGGCGATGTTTGCCCGGGGCGAAATGAAACCGGTGCGCTTTGCGGCGGCCGACGTGGAGCGGCATGCGGTTGTGCGGTATCGGCCGGGCGCGCCGGCCTCGGAATCGGGGCGATAGAAGTTTCGGATTCGAACCCGATTTCGCGGCTTGTCGCGGACTGGCGAGTTGCAATCGTGCCGCTCCGCCTCCTGTTACCTCCCTCCCCATGAGACTACCCCACGTTTTGGTTTTATCCGCAGCGACTGCTGTCGCCTTCACATGTGCTCGGGCCGCCCAACCGGCGACTTCGCCCGCGACGCCGACCGAGGAAATCCGGCCGGCGACTCCGCCCGCTGCTCCCGGCACCGCCAAGCCCAAGGTGAAGAAACCGAAGAATCCGAATGACCCGGACGAGGCGGCCGAGGAGGTCGTAGCGCTCTCGCCGTTCACGGTTTCCGACACCGACGACAAATCTTGGCAGGCCACCACGACCCTTATCGGCAGCCGCACCAATCAGGAACTCATCAAGGTCCCGATAAACGTCGATGTGATCACGGCCGAGTTTATGCGAGACCTGGGGCCTTCAGTATGGACGATGCGGCCCGGTTCGTCGCGGGAGTCGATGTCACGCCCCGGCTTGAGTCGCGCAACGACGAACGCATCAACTACCGCGGCCTGAGCACAGGAGGTGCGTCGCGCAATTTCTTCACGTGGTATGTCCCGTCGGACGCTTACAACGTCGAGCGCTACGACTTCGCCAAGGGCTCGAACTCGCTCATGTTCGGCGATTCCTCTCCGGGCGGACAGGCGACCATCTATACAAAGCGCGCGAGGTCGCGGAACTCGACCGAGCTCTACGCCAGCTACGGCTCGTATGAAGCGTTCCGGTTCCAAGTGGATGCGAACCGCAAGCTCACCGACAAACTCTTCGTGCGGGTGAACCTCGCGAACCGCCGCAACCGGACTTACGTCAAAGGCACCAACGACGTCTTCCGCGCCGGCCACATCGCGCTCACCTACGAGCCGTTCAAGACGACGACCATCCGCGTCGAGGGGGAGCGCGGCACCACCCACCGCGTGCGCGCCGACAGTGCGCTGGCGATCAACGACGTCGCCGCGGCCGGCCGAGGCTTCGCCACCAACAACCAATGGTATTACACCTCCGACGGCGAAATTCTCCAGCGCACCGCCACCAACCCGCCGCTCGCGATCGATCGCAGCGGTCCCTCGGGCAACCAAGTGTCGTTGTTGCAGGGCCAGACGCAGGCCGTGCGTCTACCGAATGGGACGTTCAAGACCTTCAGCGGTTTTGACCAATACACGAACATGCTCGGCACGGTGGATTACAACAACCGCACCTTTAACGTCGCCAATGCCACGATCGAGCAGCGCATCGGCAAGCTCTCCCTCGAGTTCGCCTACAACCAGCAGTTCCAACACGAAGACCGGAACGACAATTCCTTCGGCACGAGCCAGTCGCCGCCGGTGTTGAGCGTGGACAGCACCGGTCGCCCCTACATCGAGGAAGCGATCGGTGGCGCCGCGTTCAAGGTCTTCGGCAATGTCGTGAAGGCCGGGCGCGTCGCGGCAGTCTACCCCTTCGACTTTGGCCGGTGGGGCAAGCAGCTCCTGGTCGTCACCGCCCTGCAGCAGAAGGATCTCAAGCTCTCCGAACGTTTTGGGCTCTACAACTCCGCCGCCCCGGGCCTCGCGGCCAACAACGGCATCCGCCTCCGCGCCTACCTCGACGACCCGGCCTTCGGCAGCACGAAGTTCTTCGATCAGTTTCTCATTCCCAACCTGCCGAACACCCCGACCTTCAAGCCCGCGTTCTACTACAGTTCGACGGTCACGGGGCCGTTCGTCGACATCCGCTACGCTCGCACGCAGACGGCCTCGCTTTCCGGGGACTATTTCAAGGGACGTGTGAACACGCTGCTCGGCGTGAGTTGGAACGCCCTCACGCGGAAGATTCCCAAGGAATCCACGCACGCGGTCGATGCGCGCGGCCACTTCGTCCACCCGGGTATGCCCGAAGACAATCCCGGCGCCTACGAATACGATCCGCGTTTCAATCTCTCCGCGGTGAGCAAGATGGCGGGCCTCACGGTCGAGGCCTGGCGCGGCGAATGGCTCCGCGTTATCGCGATCGCATCGCAGTCGGAGTCGTTCAACTGGCAGTCACGCCAGGTGTTCTTCGGCCCCGACATCGGGCCCGTGCGTGGTAATACCAAGGAAGTCGGCCTGCGCTTCGAACTCTTCCGGAAGCTCACCTACAGCGTTTCGTTTTACGAAACGAAGCGTGTTAACGCGGCCTACGCGTGGAACCCCGACGTGCTGAACCTCACGCAGCTCCAAGACCTCATCACCCCAAATAACATCCTTCCCTCCGATCCGCGCTACGTGGAGGTCGTGAACGGCCTGAACAACGAGCGCCGCACCGTGAACTCCAACGAGCAGTCGCGCGGCATCGAGATGACGCTGCAGAGTCAGCGCTGGCTCGGCCTCCAGTCGCGCCTCTCGTTTTCGGCGAACAACGTGCGCGCCCAGGCCGACTTCTCGCAGTTCCGCGCCTACCTCACTGCCGCAGAAGAACGCACGGCCGCCGCGAATGCGCCCGGTGGCGACCGGACGATGGCCGAGCTCCCCGCGGTGCTGACGAACGCCCGCAATGTGCTCGGCTCAAACACACTCACCGACAAAGTCTCCGGTCGCCGCAGCGTGCCCTACACGGGCAGCTTCGTGCTCGACTACCAGGTGCCGCGCGTCCGCGGCTTCCGCGTCGGCCTCAACGGCATTTTTACGCCCGACTACAATGTCTACATCCGCGACGGCGTGCCTTACGAAGCCGGCGCATCGTTCCCGCTGCACGGCTACCTGCTCTACGATCGCCGCGTCCTGAAAAATTATCAGACGACCTTCCGGCTCGGTTTGAACAACGTCTACGACATCATGAACGGCGACAGCCGCTACCGCATCACCGGCGCGACCTCCTTCAACACCGCCGCGGGCCGGCCGAACTTCATCTACCGCTACGCCGAGCCGACGACGTGGAGTTTCAGTGTGAGCACGCGACTGTGAGCTGTCGGACCGCGCCGTAACCGGCGCGGCTACCGGCCGGGCTCCCTCTGTGTCGGCTAGGCGGGGCGCTTGACGTTCGCTCGGGGGCACGCCTCATTTTGTCGCATGGCTACGATCACTACCGCGCGTGAATTCATCCGTGATTTTGCCCGGATCAAGAAAGCTGCGGCCAACGGTCATGACGTCATTTTGCGTGATCGTCAGGGCCAAGTGTTTGTCTTTCAGGCCAAAGGAGCCGGTCCTTCGTTGGGTGAGCAATTGGCCGACCTTCGCGGGGCGATCCGCTCGGGGGTCCGCGTAAAAAGTCTGAAGGGGTTCGGCCGCAATCGCGCGTGAAACCGATTGCGGACACCGGCCTGTTGGTGGGGTTTCTGGATGCATCGGATCAGTATCACGAGTGGGCCGCCGGGTGTTTCGGTGAACTGCGCACGGCGCTCACGACGTGCGAGGCCGTTGTCGCCGAAACAGAATACCTTGCTCCAGGTTCCGGACCTTTGCTGATGGAGATGGTGCGCCGAGGAACTTTGCGCGTTGTCCCGCTTTTGCCCGGTGAGGCGGAGGCGATCGGCGCAATGATGAAGCGCTATCCCAAGATGCAATTCGCCGACGCCTGCGTTGTCCGCCTGAGCGAGACCCTCGCCGAGTCGGTGGTCTACACGACGGACAAAAGGGACTTTTCCGTCTACCGCAGGCATCGCAATCAAGCGATCAAGACGGTTACGCCGTAGGCTTGGGCCTGACGGGGCTTTAGGCGGAATTTCGGGCCCTCCGTTTCAGCCGGAGACGGCCTGGATTTCCTTCGTCCAGTGACGACACGATCAGCGGTCGACGATCCCGGTCCGCAGTCTGTTACCGGCCTCAGTTCGGAATCTCGGGTTCGACGAGTTTCGCGAGTTGCTCGAAGGACTCCTGCCATCCGAGGTAGCACATTTCAGCGGGGATGACGGCGGGCACGCCGGCTTGCTCGACGTGCACCTCGGTGCCGCAGAGGACTTTTTTCAACGTGACGGTCACGGTGATCACGCCGGGCAAGTTTGGGTCGTCGAACTTGTCGGTGTAGCGGAGGCGCTCGTGGGGGACGAGTTCGAGATATTCGCCGCCGAAGGCGTGGCTTTGGCCGCTGGTAAAATTGGTGAACGACATTTTGAAGGTGCCGCCGACTTTGACGTCGGCGTGGTGCACTTTGCCGGTGAAGCCGTAGGGCGGCAGCCACTTTGCCATCGCATCGGCGTCGAGGAAGGCGCGGTAGATTTTTTCAGGAGACGAGCGGAGGACGCGGTGGAGACGGATGGTGTGGGTGGACATGGTTTTTGCGGTGGGACTGGGATGTGACGGGGACTGGGAGCAGCACTATTTCAACGAACGAGCGGGACAAGTCCGGACACGAGCGCTGATTTTCGGGAAGAAATACGGGAGAGGGTGAAGCTATGCAAAGACGGCTGAGCGCTCGGCAGCGGTGAGTTCGCGCCAAGTGCCCGGGGCCAAATCGCCGAGCGCGAATTCGCCGATGCGGGCGCGGACGAGCCGGAGCGTGGGGTGGGCGACGGCGGCGGTCATGCGGCGGACTTGGCGGTTTTTTCCTTCGATGAGTTCGAGGGAAAGCCAGGCGTCGGGGATGTTTTTGCGGACGCGAATGGGCGGATCGCGCGGGGGCAGGGTGGGTGCGGAGTCGAGCAGCCGGGCGCGGCACGGCAGCGTGCGGTAGTCGTCGATGGCGAGGCCGCCGCGCGTGAGGCGCGCGAGCGTATCGGGAGTGGGGATGCGTTCAACTTGGGCCCAATATTCGCGGCGGTGGGCGTGCTGCGGATCGAGGAGGCGGGAGTTGAGGCCGGGTTCGTCGCTCAGGAGGAGGAGACCTTCGGAATCGGCGTCGAGACGGCCGAGGGCGTAGACGTTCTTAGGCAAACGGAAATCTGCGAGCGTGCGCCAACGCGAGCCGGGCTCGGGCGTGAATTGCGAAAGGACGCCGTAGGGTTTGTGGAGGGCGAGGAGCACGCGGTTGGTGGCTTATGCAGGCGGCGGGGCGAACGGGGTCAACGAGAAGAGCGGGGGCGGCGCGGCGGACGAGATTCCGGCTTGGCGTGGGGAGTAGGATTAGGGCAGCGTCCGCGCTTCCCAATGAGCGACCATTCGAAATTTTACGCGTGCATCATGGCTGGCGGCAGCGGCGAGCGTTTCTGGCCGATGAGCCGGGCGCAGACGCCGAAGCATTTGCTGAAGCTCCTGTCGGAGCGGACGCTCGTCGAGGAGACGGTGCGGCGGTTGGGCGGTGCGGTGCCGCCGGAGAATATTTTTGTGCTGACCAACGAAGTGCAGTTGGCCGGCACGCGGGCGGCGCTGGCGGGGCTGGTGCCCGAGGCGCAGATCGTGGCCGAGCCGGCGAAGCGCGATACGGCGCCGGCGGCGGCGCTGGCGACAGCACTCGTGCGGGCACGCGGCGGTGACGATGCGACGCTGGCGCTCCTTCCGGCAGATGCGTTTATCGCGGACGCGGCGACGTGTGCGACGCAGTTGGGCGCAGCTTTGGCGCGGGCGAACGAGGCGGGCGCGATCATGACGATCGCGATCAAGCCGGACCACGCGGCGACGGGTTTCGGGTATTTGGAAATGGGTGACGAGCGGGCGAAGGGCTCGCACGGCACGGTGCGCGCGGTAAAACGGTTCGTGGAAAAACCGGATGCGGCGACGGCGCAGCGCTATGTTGAGAGCGGGGATTTTGCGTGGAATGCCGGGATGTTTTTCTGGCGCGTAGGGACGTTTGTCGCCGAGGCGGAGCGCAACGCGCCGGAGCTGGCGCAGTTCATCCGCGAATTTCCGGCGGGTGATTTTGCGGCGTTTCTTGCGCAGCGTTTCCCGGCGCTACCAAAGATTTCCGTGGACTACGCGATCATGGAAAAAGCGCGGAGCGTGGAGACCTTGTTGGCGAAATTCGACTGGGACGATGTCGGCCTATGGACAGCGCTGCCGAAACATTTGCAGACAGATGCGGCGGGAAATGCGTCGCGCGGCGCGGTCGTGGTGGCCGGGGCGAGCAACAATATCGCGATCAGCAACGGGCGCACGATCGCACTGTGCGGCGTGAAGGATCTCGTGGTGGTCGAGACCGCGGATGCGATTCTCGTGTGCCACCGCGACTCCGTGCAGGACATCAAGAAGGTCGTGCAGCAATTGCCGAAGGAGTTGCTGTAGGCGGGCTGACGGCGGTGGGAAACCGCCGCTCCGCGGAAAGCGGACGGGCGCAAAAAACCCGCCGCGCGGTAAGGCGGGGCGGGTTGAGGGACGGGAGCACGGGTCGGGAGACCCGTGCTGAGGGCGGCGCGTTACTTGCCGGACTTCGCGGCTTTTTGGCGCGCGTTGTTATTCAGGATGCGCTTGCGGAGACGCAGGCTCTTCGGGGTGACCTCGACGAGTTCGTCGGAGGCGATGTATTCGATCGCGCGCTCGAGGGAGAGCTTCGACGCGGGCGTGAGGCCGGTGGCGACACCGGAGCCCTGCGAGCGGAAGTTCGTGAGAGCTTTTTCGCGGACGGCGTTGCAGGCGATGTCTTCGTTGCGGGGATTCTCGCCGACGATCATGCCTTCGTAGACTTGCTCGCCGGGGCTGACGAAGAGTTTGCCGCGCTCCTGCACCATCACGAGGGCGTAGCCAGTGGTCTCGCCGGCTTCGGTCGCGATGAGCGTGCCGGTAATGCGGGTGAGGACTTCGCCGGCGTAGGGGCCGTATTCTTTGAACAAGTGGGAGAGGACGCCGCGGCCGGAGGTGGCGTTGACGACGTCGATTTCCATGCCGATGAGGCCGCGCGTGGTGATCGTGGCTTCGATCATCGTGGTGTGCGGGAGCTTCTCCATGTTCGTGAGGAGGCCCTTGCGGTTGGCGAGATTCTGCATGATCGAGCCGACGCACTCGTCGGGAACTTCGATCCAGACGGTCTCGTAGGGTTCGAGGCGCGTGCCGTCTTCGGCTTTCTTTTCGATCACGGTGGGGCGGGAGACGAGGAGTTCGAAGCCCTCGCGGCGCATGGTCTCGACGAGGACGGCGACTTGCATGGCGCCGCGGGCCTTGACGTTGAAGATACCGGCTTTGTCGGAGTCTTCGATGTAGATGGAGACGTTGGTCTTCAACTCGCGCATGAGGCGCTCGCGGAGTTGGCGCGAGGTGACGAGCTTGCCTTCCTGACCGACGAGCGGGCCGTCGTTGACGCAGAACTGCATCTCAAGGGTCGGCGGGTCGATCTGAGTGAAGGGGAGCGCGTGGCCGGCCTCGTCGACGGTGAGGGTGTCACCGATGTCGACGTCTTCGAAGCCGGAGATACCGACGATGTTGCCGGCGACGGCGGACTCGGTCTCGCGGGTGCCGAGGCCAGTGAACTCAAAGATTTTCGTGATCTTGGCGCGGACGCGTTTGTGATCAGTGTGGCGGATGACGAAGACGGTGTCGCCGATGTTGGCGGTGCCGCCGAGGATTTTGCCGACGGCGATACGGCCGACGTAATCGGACCAATCAATGTTGGACACGAGCATGTGGAAGGGCTCGGTGGGCTTGGCGAACGGCGGCGGGACGTGATCGAGAATCGTTTGGAAGAGGGGCGTCATGTCCTTCTTCTCTTCGCCGAGGTGATACATCATGTAGCCATCGCGGCCGGAACCGTAGACGACGGGGGCGTCGAACTGCTCTTCGGTGGCGTTGAGCTCCATGAGGAGTTCAAGCACCTTGTCATACATCTTGGCGGGCTCGGCGTTTTCGCGGTCGATCTTGTTGATGACGATCACGACCTTGAGACCGTGGGCGAGGGCTTTGCGGAGGACGAAGCGGGTCTGGGCCTGAGGACCGTCGTAGGCATCGATCACGAGGAGAACGCCGTCGACCATGCGGAGGGCGCGCTCGACCTCGCCACCGAAGTCGGCGTGGCCGGGGGTGTCGACGATGTTGATGATCTTGTCCTTCCAGTGGACGGACGTGTTCTTGGCCTTGATCGTGATGCCCTTTTCCTTTTCGAGGTCCATGGAGTCCATGGCGCGAACTTGGACGGCCTGATTGGCGCGATAGACGCCACCTTCCTTGAGGAGTTGGTCGACGAGGGTAGTTTTACCGTGGTCGACGTGGGCGATAATGGCGATGTTGCGGATGCTCTGGTTCATGGGCACGAGGCGGTCTTTGGTTGGAAAAAGAGGCCCAACGTGCTCCGCGGCGGCGGCGAATGCAAGGCCGAAGGCGGGCGAGGCAAGTTCACAGCCCCGTTGGCGTGACGCAGCTACGCGAAACGAGCGCAACGCAGACCCAGCCGCGCGGAGCGAGGTGCAGGCCGGCACGCACCGGGAAAGGAACCGAGGCTGCGGTTGCGGTCGGCTGGTCAGAGTTGTTTCCGGTATTCGGAGGGAGTCAGTCCGGTCTCCTTGCGAAAAATGCGGGCGAAATGGCTGGGGTTGGAGTAGCCGACGTCGTTGCCGATCGCGATAACGCTGCGCTTCGTTTCGCGCAGCAGTCGCCGGGCAGCGTCCATCCTCAGTTTAATCTGATACTGCGAAGGAGGCAGGCCGGTTGCCTGTTTAAAGAGGCGGGTGAAGTGAAACGCGCTCATCCCCGATTGTTCGGCGACGCGCGAAAGGCTGAACTCTTCGGCCAGATGCTCGGCCATCCAGTCAGTCACACGGCGCAGCTTGAAACCCGGCAAGCTCGACGCATCGCCTCGTGCGCTCTCAGAAAGTTCAGCGTAGTTGCGCGCCAAGTGGACTGCGATCGCCTGGGCGAGGCCGCGGACGAGCAGAGGGCTGGCTTTCGGTTGCGCCGCCTCATGCCGCAGTGCTTGGAGGAACGCGGTGAGGTGTGCGTCCTCGAACCCGGAGACATCGCGCAGTCGGGCATACTCGGCGTTCGGGCCGAAAACCTCCGTCAGCGCTGCTTGGAAAAGACTCATGCTCACAATGACCAGCACGGCCTCGAAGGGCTCCGGGCTGACCGAGCGCCACCGCATGTCGTAGGGCGCCCCGGCCGCGGTCACAAAGAGGGTGCCTTTCTTGACGCGGCTATTGGTCCACGGCCCGTTGTGCTCGCGTTCTTGAAATTCGGCATCCCCCGAGGCTGCCCACGCAATAAACGGTTCGGTCACCGCGGGCATCGTAAACGTCTCGGCGACGAGCGGGAGTTCAAAAACCGAGAGCCGGATGTCTCGCCAGGCGGGGCCTTGGCTGACGACGATCCGCTTGCCGACATTGTAGTCGTCCCACGCTTCGGCGGACGTGGTGTCGGGGACTGGTCGCTGTTTCATGAGGCTCGCCACAGATGGCGGCGTAGGCCCCGAGAGGCAATGGCTGATCGGTCTTGCTTAGTTTCGTTGGGCCGGAATCGAGGGCCACCGATTGCCGCAAGATCCGAACAGGTCGGGCAAAGCACCGCGCGACGGTTGCCGGTGGTCAGTCTATACTGGCACCCGCATGAAAACGAAAACGAACCCGGCCGCGCTCACGTTGGCTTTCGCGATCTCCGCGTTGGAGGCTGCTGCCGCCGACTATCGCAAAAATCCGTTCACCTTCGCCTACGAGGGAGCGATCACGGAGAACGCCGCGGGCCACGTTCAGGTCCACCCGGTCACCTACGTGCTCAACGGCCTGACCATTTCGGCGAACGTCTACACACCCGCTAACTACGATCCGAAGCACCGCCGGCCCGCGGTGGTGGTGGCGCACCCGAACGGCGGCGTGAAGGAGCAGGTCGCCGGCCTCTATGCCCAACGCCTGGCGGAGCAGGGCTACATCGCGATTGCGGCGGATGCCGCGTATCAGGGCGCGAGTGGCGGCGAACCGCGCAACGTGGACAAACCCGCCTACCGCATCGAGGACATTCACGGCATGGCGGACGCCATTTCCCGCTACCCCGGGGTGGACGCCGCGCGGCTCGGGCTCCTCGGCATTTGTGGCGGCGGCGGGTATTCGTTGGCCGCCGCGCAGACTGACAAACGTTTCAAGTCAGTCGCGACGTTGAGCATGTTCAACTCCGGCCAGGTCCGGCGTAACGGCTACTTGGATTCGCAGCGGGCGACAGTGCAGGAGCGCCTGCAGCAGGCCGCAGCGGCCCGCGCGCAAGAGGCGGCCGGCGGTGCGGTCCGTTATCTCGGCGACCAGAAATTGACGGACGAACAGATCGCGGCCCTGCCGTTCGAGCTCTATCGGCAAGGACTCGTTTACTATGGCAAGACGCACAGCCATCCCAACTCCAGCGGCCGCTATACGATGAGCAGTTTGCTGGATCTGATGCGGTTCGACGCGACCAACCAGATCGAATTGATCAGCCAGCCGCTGCTCATGATCGCCGGAAGCAAAGCCGACAGCCTTTATATGTCGGAACAAGCGTTCGCCAAGGCGACCGGCACCACCGACAAGGAGCTGTTCAAGATCGACGGCGCGACGCACATTGAAACCTACTGGGTCCCGCAGTTCGTGAACGCTGCCCTCGATCGATTGATTCCGTTTTTCGGCCGAACTCTTTTGCCGGGCTCCTGAACCGCCGACGCAATCCCTCCCTTTACTCCGTCATGAATTCTTTCTCTTTCGCCCGCGCTCTGGTCTTCGCCCTCACTTCCGTCGCAACCCTTGCTCCGACGGTCTCTCACGCCGCCGACAAGAGCGCGGCCCAACCGCTCGTCATTCAGCAGCAAGGTAGCTTCGCCGTCGGCGGCACCGTCGTCACTGCGCCTGGGACGTTCGATCCCATCAAGCACGGTGCCTTCAATCCCTCGGCTCAGGAATCCGCCGGCCAGACGCTGCATGGCGACCATGCCTACGTTTTTTATCAAGTCCCGGTCGGCGCTCGTTCGCTGCCGCTCGTGATGTGGCATGGTTTTGGACAGTCGGCCAAAACTTGGGAGACAACCCCAGACGGACGGGAAGGCTTTCAGAATATTTTTCTCCGTCGCAATTTCTCCGTCTATCTCGTCGATCAACCACGCCGTGGGCGCGCGTCGCGCAGCACTAAGCCAGCGAATCTTCCGGCTGCGCCCGATGAACAGCTCTGGTTCGGGGTCTTCCGCATGGGGGCGTGGCCCGATTTTTACCCGGGCGTTCAATTCCCGCGCGATACGGCGTCGCTCGACCAATTCCTTCGCCAGATGGTCCCGAACGTCGGCCCCATCGATCTTGAGGTGAACGCGTCCGCTATCTCGGCATTGGTCGACCGCACCGGCCCCGCGATCCTGGTCACGCATTCCCACAGCGGTGGCATGGGCTGGCGCACGGCGATCAACAACGAGAAGGTGCGCGCGATCGTTTCTTTCGAGCCCGGCAGCAATTTTCCGTTTCCCGAAGGCGAAGTGCCGGAGCCCGTAAAATATACCGGCGGCCAAATCCAAGGCGTGGCGGTGCCTCTGAAGGAATTCAAGGGACTCACTCGAATTCCGATCCTGATCTACTACGGAGACTTTATCCCGGACAAACCGAGCACGAATCCGGGACAAGATCAGTGGCGCGCCAACCTAGCATTTGCCCGAAAATGGCGCGACACCGTCAACAAGTATGGCGGTGACGTGACTCTCGTGCACCTGCCGGAAATCGGGCTGCGCGGGAACACGCATTTCCCCATGTCGGATCTCAATAACCTGGAGGTCGCCGAACACATGGCGGCTTTCCTCGAAAAGAAAGGCCTCTCCAAATGAAAACACTTCTCCTCACTTTTACTGCGGTGCTTGCGATCGCGAGCGGCGCAACTGCCCAGGAAGTCACCGTCTCGAAGTCGGGCTCACGCCCGGTGGACCGCGCGCCTGCCGCCAACTTTATCGGGGTGGCGCGCGTTGAGCGGCTATTCAGCGCCGAAGGGTCGGCGCGCGGTTCGGGCGGGCTGGTGCATTTCGAGGTGGGCGCGCGCACGCATTGGCACACGCATCCCCTCGGCCAGATCCTGATCGTGACCGCCGGCACCGGCCGCGTGCAGCACTGGGGCGGGCCGGTGCAGGAAATTCGCCAAGGCGACGTGGTGCGGATTCCGCCGAACGTGAAGCACTGGCACGGCGCCGCGCCGGACTCCGCGATGTCGCATATTGCGATCTCCGAGCAGCTCGACGGGAAGACGGTGCAGTGGATGGAAAAGGTGGAAGACTCCACTTCTAGTCCGGCCGCGCCGTCCACCGCAGCTCCGGCGACGCCGCCGGCTCCGAGCCGGGCCCAGCAACTCGTGGGCGACGTGGCGCCGAAGCTCGCGCAACTGACCGACGATGTCTTGTTCGGCGATGTCTGGGCGCGCCCGCAACTCGCGCGGCGAGATCGCAGTCTCGCCACGGTGAGCGCGCTCGTGGCGATGAATCGTCCCGACCAGCTCCGCTCTCATCTCGCGCTCGCGAAACAGAACGGAGTGACCGAGGAGGAATTGGTCGAGGCGATCACGCACCTCGCGTTTTATGCCGGCTGGCCCAGCGCGATGAGCGCCGCGGGCGTGGCGAAAGAAGTGTTCAAACAACCCAAGTAAATCCCTCTCGCGCAGCGGCCGAAGGACTCGCCGTTCGCGTCAGATTGGCGCGAATGGCGAGTAGATTGGCGTGCTCTGCTATTACGAAAATTGCGGATTGAGCTACACTCTTGGGACCGTGGCTCACTCACCCCAAGCAGATGATCGGCGAAGTAACTGATTTTAAAGTCACCAGCGGCACGCCGGACCAAAATGAAAGTCCCGCGCTCGTTCTGCCCGTGTCGCAGTTAACGGTGCGCGCTGGAACAGCATCTATTTTATGAAACATCCCATTGCTCTTCTCGCGTTATTGGTCGGTGCCTCGGCGGCTCATTCACCGGCCGGCGCGGCACACGATTGGCCGCAGTGGCAGGGACCAGATCGCAATGCCATCTCCAAAGAAAACGGTTTGCTCAAGGAATGGCCGAAGGAAGGTCCGCCGCTCGTCTGGAAGGCAGGTGGCCTCGGCGGTGGCGATAGCACCCCTTCCGTTGCGGCCGGACGGATCTATGGGATGAGCCATCGTGACGCCGATGAAGTCGTGTGGGCTCTTTCCGAGAAGGACGGCAAGGAACTCTGGGCCGTGCGAATCGCGCCGGCTTTCACCACCAATTGGCCGCAGTCAAAGGAAGGGCCGAGCGCCAGTCCGACGGTGGACGGCGATCGGCTGTATGTCATGGGCCTGGCGGGCAATGTGGTTTGCCTGCAGGCGGCAAGCGGCAAGGTGCTTTGGGAACGCCACCTGATGGCGGACTTCGGCGGAAAAATACCGATGTGGAGTTATCGGGAGTCACCGCTCGTCGACGGCGAGAGGGTGATCTGCACTCCGGGCGGTGACGAAGCAACCCTGGTTGCGCTGAACAAACTCACGGGCGAGACGATCTGGAAATCGTTCGTGCCGGATCGTGCGGGCGATACCCGCAACCCGAACCCGGCGGAAAATCGTCCCAACGTGATCGCGACCGATCTCCTGCTGACGACTCTCGATAAAGACCAGGATAAGGTGATCTCAGCCGCTGAACTTGCCGCAGCGCCGACCGTGCTTCCCGGCTTGGACAAAAATCAGGACGGCAAGATTACCGAAGACGAGGTGGCTCCGGCGGCCGCGGCCACCGCGGGTCAAGGTCGCCGGAGGGGCGGCGGCGTCATGCGGATGATGAAATCTCACGCGGCCATGGATGCCGACGAGAACGGCGAGCTGAGCGCCGCGGAGATCAAGAATAGCGCCGCGGCGTTGCAGCGGATCGATGCAAATCGAGATGGAAAATTGACCGAAGATGAGGTCGGCCTGAAGCATTTCGGACCGCAAGATACCGGCGCTGCCTACTCGTCTGCGATCGCCATCGAGTTTGGCGGTGAACGCCAATACATTCAGTTTCTGGCTCGAACCGTAGCGGGAGTGGCACGGTCCGACGGAAAACTCCTCTGGCGCTATGACCGGCCGGCGAACTCGATGCGGCTCAATATTTCCACGGCCATCTATCACGATGGGCATGTGTTCGCCGCGTCGGCCTACGGCACCGGCGGCGGACTGGCGCGGTTGGAGAAGACCGCCAACGGCGAAATCGTCGCCTCGGAAGTCTGGTTTTCCAAGTCGATGGAGAACCACCACGGCGGCGTGATTCTGCACGACAGCGCGTTGTTTGGCGCCAACGGCGGGAATGGCGGCGGTTACCTGGCCTGCCTGGATTTCAAAACCGGCGAGGTCCTGTGGAACGAACGGGATACGGACAAGCGGCGCGCCTCTAAAGGCTCCGTCGCATTTGCCGACGGCCGAATTTATTACCGCACCGAGGTGGGGCCGATCATTCTCATTGAGCCCAGCCGGAAGGAATATCTGGAACGCGGTCGCTTTGATCAGCCGGATCGCACCGGGAAACCCGCCTGGGCGCATCCGGTCATTGCGAACAGCAAACTCTACATTCGCGATCAAGACACGTTGTTCTGTTACGACGTGAAGGCTCGGTAAGACTGGGGGCACTCCATTTCCCGCAAACCGACTTGCAGCCTACCACCCGCGGATCAGACCGACACTGCCACGCGCGCTCACGGAGCTTCACCCAAATGCCCACGAAGATAACCCATTTCAAAGTCTCCAGCGGGGCGCCGGATCTCATGCGAGTCCCGGCCTCGTTCTGGCCGGGCTTGAAGATCATTGGGCTTGCGCCCGGTGTGGTGCTGCGCCGGAGCGATATTCCGCTCAGCGCCTACAGCGGCGATGGACTCATCACCACGGGGCAACTGTTTGCGCTCTGGCGCACGATTCGGGAGCTGTCCAACGACCCGACCGCGGGCTGGCGCCTCATGACCGAGATGAAGAGCGCCAAGTTTCATCCGACACAAATGGCGGCCTTGCACGCGCGCAATTATCGGGAGTGTCTCGAACGCCACGCGCGCTACAAACAACTCTGCAGCGCGCAGGAATTTCGGTTCACGGAACGAGCGGACGAGCTGCAAATCGAAACCTCCTGGCCGTTCGTGCCCGAGGAGGTGCCGCCGCCGGCGATGATCGATGCGACGTTCGCCGTCCTCGTGGAATTCGGCCGGCGCGGCACGATGACGAAAATAAATCCGAAGCGCCTCGAACTTTCGCGGCGGGAAGAATCGGGCAACGGCTTGGCGGAATTTTTTGGCTGCCCGATCAAATACCGGTGCGCCCATGACAAGCTCGTCCTCGACACCGCAGATGTCGAACGGCCCTTCGCCACCCACAACGAAGAGCTCGTGCAGATGCTCGCCTCGCAGTTTGAAGAGCAACTGAAAGCGCGGGAGCAGAAACAAAGCAGCATCGGGTCGGTGAAGTGGGTGCTCCGGCGTTTGCTGGCGGGCAGTCGGCCCGATGTGGCCGTCGTGGCCAAAGAGCTGGGCATGAGCGAGCGCACGTTGCAGCGGCGCATCACGGAAGAAGGGACGACCTTCCGGCAGTTGCTCAACGAGACCCGGAAGGAGTTGATCCGCGAGTATCTCGCCGACGACTCCGTCGAGATCACCGAAGCGGCGTTTCTCCTCGGCTTCGAAAATACGAATTCGTTCTACCGCGCGTTTCGATCCTGGGAGGGAAAGACACCGGCCGAATGGCGCGCCGCCAATCGGCAGAGAAACTGACCCAGCCGCGGTCAAACGGAACCGGTTTCCGCAAGACTAGGACAGTCCGAGCAAGAGCCCATGCGACAACCCTCGATACACGCTCTATACTTGTGAGGTGGAGCAACCCAGCGCTCGCGATCCGTGCGCCGCCACCACTCCCAAAAATAATCTCCTCATCCCACGCACTCATGAACTCTCAAACGAATAGGCCTTCGGCGGACATCTCGCGGCGTAAGTTCCTTGGCGGAGCCGCCGCCCTGGGCGCCGCGCCTCTGCTCATCAGCCGACTGCATGCCGCCAACAGTGGCGGTGGCGCAGCGACCATTTCCGCCAAGGGGCCCACCATCAGCGGCCGCCGCAAGCTCGGCGCGCTGGAGGTTTCGAGCGTCGGCTTGGGTGTGCAGAACATGAGTCGCACCTACCAGACGACGGTTCCGAATCGGGTCGAGATGCATAAAATCATTCGCACCGCGTTCGACCGTGGCGTCACCTTCTTCGACGCGGCCGAGGCGTATGGCCCGCACGAGGTGGAGCGAATTCTCGGCGAAGGTGTGGCGGCCTTTCGTGACCAGGTCGTGATCGCCTCCAAGTTCGGGTGGAATATCGACTTGGAAACCGGCGAGCGAGGTCCCGGGCTCAACAGCAAACCTGAGCGCATCAAGCTCGCCGTCGAGGGCATGCTGAAGCGTCTGCGCACGGATCGCATCGATCTTCTCTACCAGCACCGCGTCGACCCGCAGGTGCCGATCGAGGATGTGGCCGGAGCGGTGCAAGACCTCATGAAGCAAGGCAAGGTCCGGCATTGGGGTCTGTCCGAAATGGGATTGAAAACGCTCCGTCGGGCTCACGCTGCGCTCCCGATTAGCGCGGTCCAAAGCGAGTATTCGCTGCTGTGGCGCGGGCCAGAGGCGGAGGTGATCTCGTTGTGCGAGCAGCTCGGGATCGGCTTCGTGCCGTGGAGCCCCCTCGGCGTGGGTTTCCTGACCGGCTCTATCGACAAGAACACGCGTTTCGCGCCGGGCGATATTCGCGGCATCGAGTCCCGGTTTTCACCCGAGCACCTGCCGCAGAATCTAAAAATCGTGCAGCTCTTGCGGGACTGGGGCCGGCGGAAGAATGCGACGCCTGCACAACTCTCACTCGCGTGGCTGATGGCGAGGAAGCCGTGGATCGTGCCGATCCCCGGAACCACTCAGATGCCGCATCTGCTCGAAAATATCGGTGCCGATGCGGTGGCGCTGACCCCGCCCGAATTCGCTGAGCTGACAGCGCAGCTTTCAGTAATCGAAATTCAGGGGGCGCGTTTGCCTCCGGCCGTGCTCCAGTTTTCCGGGGTGGAAGCGCCGGAGAAAACCTGAGCGAAAAGATCAACTGTCCGACCAATCGAACCTGAGTTCCAACCCACAAAATCCGTCACATTAAAGCTGACACCCAAACCATGAAATCTCTCTTCCTCTTATTGACCCTCGTGTTGGCTAGTGGCCTCACAAGCTTCGCGCAGTCTCCCAAGGCAACGACCGCCGCACCGACCAAGGAAGAGCAGGCCGTGCTCGATCTTTCCAAAGCCAAGTGGGCGTGGATGGCGGACAAGGATCTCGCGAAGTTGGATGGCTTGTTCGACGAGAAGGCGATGTTCGTCCATATGAGCGGCAAGTGGGGAAAAGCCAACGAACTGGAGGTGATTAAAAGCGGCCGGATCTGGTATAAGAAAGCCGAGGTCTATAGCGCGGTGGTGAATCTCTTTGGTGACTCCGCGATTCTGCTGGCGGAGGTCGACTTGATCGCGGTGGTCGGCGGCAACGAGGTCGTCAATGCGTTCATGGTGACGGAGGTCTACATCAAGGATCAAGGGACCTGGAAGATGGGTGCGCTTACATTCTCTTCCCAACGCCGGCCCGTGCGATTGAAGATCGACGCCAAGATAGAGCCGAAGAAATGAACGTGGGTAAGGTCTCCGGTGGCGTCTCGGTTTTCGCAAGGAGCTTCGAGGTCGTGCGGCGCGTCACCGCATGACGACGAAGTAGGTGGTGTAGAATGCGAACCAGCCGTAGCTGTGCACGCGGAGGCGGAATTCTTCGGATTGGTGGCGCAGCAGACGTCCCGCGAGCCAGACGACGGTGGCGGTGAGTGTAAAGCGGGCGAAGCGGGCGACGGCGGCGGCGGCGAGGAAGAGCGGGAGCGAGATGTCCTGCGCGCCGGCGTGGACGGCGTAAACTTTGAAAGGCTCACCGGCGAGGGCGCCGCGGGCGAGGGCGATGAGGCCGTCGGCATCGAGGGATTGGGCGGTGCGGATGAGGAGTTCGCGGGAAATGCCGGGCAGCCAGTCGAAGGCGTTAAGGAAAAACTGGGTGCCTCCGTGGCGGGCGGCGAACCAGAGGATGGTGCCGCCGAGCAGCGCGCCGGCGACGGCCCAGAGGCTGGCGAGCAGGGCTTGGCGGAAATCGCGCAGGGCGACGCGCGTGAGGAGCACGTCGGGCACGATAAAAAATACGGTGGATTCCGCGAAGCCCCAGACGAAGGCGAAGAGTTGGGTGCCGGACGGGCCGGCGCGGGTAGGCGCCGGAGCGTGGTAGGGATGCGAGGCTTCGCTCATGAAGGGCGGGGTGTCTCGGCGAGGGCGCGGCGGGCGCGGTTGAAGATCGTCACGACGAGGAGGAGATTGGTGAGAACGAGTGCGATGGTGAAGCGGGCGTGCGTCGCGTAGCCGAGGCCAGCGAGGAGGGCGAGGACGCCGAAGACGAAGGCGCGGTCGCTCTTGCCCATGGGACCATCGTAGCGGCGCGTGGCGCCGATCTGGAGACCGACGAGGCCGGTGAGTTCCGTGACAATGGCGAGCGTGGCGGCGATGACGACGAGGCGGGCGTCGAAGCCGGGGACGAGGGCGAGCGGGAGGTAGAGGGCGGTGTCGGCGAGGACGTCGCCGACCTCGTTGAGCACGGCGCCGAGACGGGATTTCTGGCCGTGTTCGCGGGCGAGCATGCCGTCGATGGCGTTGAGGGCCATGCGCACGAAAAGGAACGCGGGCAGAATGAAGAGAGGCCAGCGCGCAGTGGGGAAAAAGGCGATACAGGCGCCGACGGCGGCGGAGAGGAGCGCGGCGGCGACGGTGACTTGGTTGGCGGTGACGCCGGCGGCGAAGAGCGTGCGCGTGACGGGGCGCAGGAGATTTTGGAACGCGGGCTTGATGTCGTAGATGGAGGCCATGGCGCGGTTAGGCGGTAGGAGTTTTATTTAACCACGGATGGACACGGATGAACACGGATGGCGGAGCAAGTCACAGAGGGCACGGAGGAGTCACAGAGTGCACGGAGCGGACAGCAAACCTCGCGAAATGGGAGGAGCGAGCGGTGAAAAACGGGTGCGGGTGCGGGCGGTTGACCTTCATGGGGACGGGCTCAGGTGAAGAAGTAGCGGACGAGGTGGAAGAAGACCGGCGCGGCGAAGCAGATGGAGTCGATGCGGTCCATGACGCCGCCGTGGCCCTCGATGAGGTTGCCGTAGTCTTTGACGCCGCGGTCGCGTTTGATGGCGGACATCACGAGGCCGCCGAAGAAACCCATGATCGTGATGACGAATGAGAGCGCGGCGGCTTGCCACGGGTTAAACGGCGTGGCCCACCAGAGACCGGCGCCGACGGCGCTCGCGGAGAGGATGCCGCCGATGAAGCCCTCCCACGTTTTCGAGGGGCTGAGGACGGGGGCGATTTTGTGGCGGCCGAAGAGTTTGCCCCAGACGTATTGGAGGACGTCGCTGATTTGCGCGACGAGCACGAGGAAGAGGACGAGGCGGGCGTTGGCGCCGGTGAAGCCGGGGATGTCGAGCATCAGGAGCGCGGGGACGTGGCTCACGAAATACACGCACACCATGAGGGCCCACTGAATCTTGGCGGTGCGCTCGAGGAAATGTTGGGTGTCACCGCCGAGGGCGCAGCGGATGGGAATGAAGAGAAAGGCGTAGACGGGGATAAAAATCGCGAAGAGGCCATACCACTGTTGCGCGACGAGAACGTATTGCGCGGGGACGACGATGAAGAAGGCCCAGAAGAGAGCGCGGTGATCGGCGGCGCGCGTGGGCGTGAGCGTGACGAATTCGCGGAGCGCGAAGAACGAGGTGAGCGCGAAGAGGATGACGGAGCCGAGTCCGCCGGTGAAGAGGGCGGCGGAGAAGATTGCGACCATGACCCACCAGGCGCGCACGCGGGCGTCGAGGTTGGCGATGACGGGGCTGACTTTTCCGGCGGGCTGGCGGGATTTCAGGATGGCGGTGATGAGGCTTGAGAGCGCGAGGAGCGCCACGATGCCGCCGACCATGAGGAGTGTGGCGCGATCAACGGACATGGGTCAGGGGCGCTGGAGCGCGACGAGAGCGTTTTGGGCGCGGGCGAGAAAATTGTTTTTCGATTCGGCGGCGTCGAAGGCGAGGGGCGCACCCACGGCGAGGGTGGCTACGAGCGGGACGGGGAGAAAATCGCCCTTGGGGAGAATGCGGTTCAGGTTGTCGAGGAGGACGGGGACGAGGGGCGTGGCGGGGCGGGCGCGCGCGAGATGATGGAGGCCGGACTTGAACGGCTGGATGTGACCGTCGGGGCTGCGCGTGCCCTCGGGAAAGACGATCAGCGAGGCGCCGGCGTCGAGGGCGGCGAGCATCGGCTCGAGGGGATTCGAGGCGACGGTGATTTTTTGGCGTTCGATGAGAACGGCGCGGAAGACGCGGCCGGCGAGCCAGCGGCGCAGGGGCGTTTTCTCCCAGTAGTCGCGGCCGGCGACGGGGCGGACGCGACGACGTTGGGCGGGCGGAAGGGCGGCCCAGATCGTCGCGAAGTCGAGATGGCTCGAGTGGTTCGCGAAGACGATGCAGGGCGCGGTGGGGAGCGCGGAGTCGGGGAGCGCGCGCACGCCGCAGCCGAGGCGAATCGCGGCGGCGAGGAGATCGGACGCGAGGCTCATGCGGTCGGTCGCAAACAGCAGGGTATTCGCCGAACGGAGACGCGTGGTGCGAGGATCAGGGAGTGAATTTGCGCTCTTTGAACCAGTAGAGGAGTTGGTCGGCCCAGGGTGGGGCGGGGCGTTTTTCGCTGCCGAGGCCGAGACCGTGCGCGCCTTTTTCGTAGATGTGCAGCGAGGGGAAACCGCCGGCTTTGCGGAGGGCGGCGGCGAACAGCAACGAGTTTTCGACCGGCACGGATTTGTCTTCGACGGTGTGCCAGAGGAAACACGGGGGCGTGTCTTTGGTGACCTGGAGTTCGCTGGAGAGGAATTTCACGAGCTCGGGATCGGGGGTGGCGCCGAGGAGATTTTTGCGCGAGCCGGAGTGGGCGAATTCGAGGAGCGAGATGACGGGATAGCAGAGGATGCCGAGATCGGGGCGGGAGCTCTCGCGCTCGATGGGATCGGTGGCGTCGGGTTTGCCGGCGTCGAAATGCGTGACGAGCGTGGAGGCGAGATGGCCGCCGGCGGAGGAGCCGATGACGCCGATGCGGGCGGGGTCGCGACCGTCGCGTTTCGCGAAGGCGCGCAATATGCGGAGGGCGCGCGCGGCGTCGTTGAGCATCACGGGGTGACGGTAGCCGTTGGAGCCGAGGCGGTATTTGAGGACGTAGGCGGAGATGCCATGCTTGGCGAAAAACTCGGCGTAGCCGGTGCCCTCGTGTTCGGCGAGGTTGCCGTAGCCACCGCCGGGGAGAACGAGGATGGTGGCGCCGGTGTCTTTGGCTTTATCGGCGAGGAAGGGCGTGAGCGTCGGAATGTCTTGCGGACGTGAGCCGAGGGCGCCGGGGGCATCGCCTTCCCAGAGGCGAATCGGACCCATGATGAGCGGGTAGGGCGTGGCCGCGGGAGCGGTAGGCGCGGCGGGGGCGGTGGATTTTTTCTCGGCGGCGAGCAGGGACGCGGCGAGGGCGACGGTGAGGAGGGCGGCGGAGCAGAGGCGAGTGAAGCGCATGGTTGGGCGGGGGATGGAAAGGCGGGCGAGGGAAGTGGAAGCGTTTCCGATGGAGATGGGAATGCGAAACGCGGTGGGAGATGGGGTGGGTGGAGTGAAGCGGAAGAGCGTGCGGCCCCATCGGGCCGTCGGGGTGGAAAATACGCGGCGCGGCGATGGGGTCGTTTACCGGGAGACCCAGGCGCGGAAGGCGGGGGCGGTTTCCTGGCTGACGAGGACTTCGGCGGCGGGGCGGGGGACAAGTTGCACGGAGAGGCGGCCGTGGCCGACGGGAGTGAAGGTCTTCACGGCGGAACTGTGGGCGAGGTGGGTGCGGTTGAGACGGAAGAAATCGGCGGAGGCGAGGTCGGTCGTGAGTGCGGCGAGGGGCTCGTTGACGAGGCAGCGTTCGCCGGAGTGGGTGACGAGAAAGGTGAGTTTGTTTTCGGAAACAAAGTAGGCGGCGTCGGAGAGGGCGACGGGGCGGAAGGTGTTGCCGCGTTGGGCGAGGAGGCGTTGGCGAGGGGCGGCGGGGGCGGGCAGGGAGGCGAAATTGGCGGCGAAGTGGCGGGCGAGGTCGTGGTATTTGGCGAGGGCGGCGTCGAGGGCGGGGCGCTTGAGAGGTTTGAGGAGATAGGCGAGGCCGTGGGTGGCGAAGGCGGCGAGGAGATAGTCGTCGTGGGCGGTGACGAAAATCACCGGGCACGGTGGCGGCGTGACGCGGAAGTGATCGAGCGAGAGGCCGTCGCCGAGCTGGATATCGGCAAAGATCAGGTCGGGCGCGGGATGGGCGCGAAGCCACTGCGCGAGGGCGGCGACGCTATCGACGGCGCCGACGACGGTGCAGGGCGTGGCGGCGGTGGAGACGAGGCGCGCGAGGTGGTCGCGGGCGGGGGCTTCGTCTTCGAGGAGGAGGGCGCGGAGCATGGCGTTTTTATAACCACTAATGGACACTAAGAGACACTAATGCGGAGTGCAGAAATGACGCGGACGTGTGGCGGGATGATGGGGCTGAAAATGGCAGGCATAAAGCCTGCCCCACAGTGGCGGGGTGGGCTAAGTGACGAGTGGTAGGTGGACGCGGAATTCGGGGTCGGCGCCGGAGGTGGTTTCGATTTCGAGTTGGCCGGAGGTGAGCAGGGCGAGGCGGTCGCGGAGGTTGGCGAGGCCGGTGCCGGTGTTGGCGGGTGCGAGTGTTGAGATCGGTTTGGGGCGAAGGGGATTGGTGATGAACACGGAGTCGGTGCCGAGGTGGACAGTGATGGGGAGCGGCTCGGCGGTGGAGTGGCGGTTGTGCTTGATGGCGTTTTCGAGGAGGAGCTGCAGCGACGCGGGCGGGAGGCGGCGCGGGTCGGCGGGATCGAGCGTGGGCAGAGTGATGCGGAGACTGGCAGGGAAACGGAGTTCCATGAGGCGCACGTAGGAGCGGAGGAACGCGAGCTCTTCGGAGAGGGGGACGAGGTCGCGATTTTTTTGCGTGAGGAGATAGCGGGAGACGTCGGCGAGGTGGGCGTTAAATTCGGCGGCGGTGGGCGGATCGCGTTCGATGAGGGCGGCGAGGGTGTTGAGGCAGTTGAAGAGAAAGTGCGGGGCGAGCTGGCTCTTCATGGACTCTAGCTCGGCGGCGAGGCGGGCGCGTTCGAGGTCGGCGAGGCGGTGTTGGTCGGAGTGGCGTTCGCGGATGAGGAAGAGCGTCTCGTAGGCGTGGAGGAGAAAGAGGACGGTGACGGCGTTGTGCGTGACGATGGTGCGGATGGTGCCGAGCCAGTCGGCGAGCGGGTGGGGCGAATGGATGTGGCGGAGCCAGAGCCAGACGGCGGCGATGGTGAACGGGACGGTGCAGGCGAGGTTGGCGGCGGCGAGGATGACGACTTTCCAAAACGGATGGACGAGCCAATCGAGGTGTGCGCGGAGGCGGAGGGCGAGGGCGCGGTTGGTTTCCCAGATTGCGACGGCGGCGAGGAGAAACCACGCGTTGGCGAGCCAGTAGTCGGCGTCGCTGAACGGAAGTTTGTCGAACAGGAGAGCGAAGCGGGGGATCGCGACGCCGAGCAGCAAGTAGCCGAGGGCGCGCATCCAGCGATCATGGACGGAAGGGCGTGGCGTCGCGGCGGCGGCGGCCGGGGACTCCGGGGGCGGAAAATCCGGTTTCGGCGCGGAAAAATCCCACTTCGGTCGGGTGCGGGTTGAGGACATGCAGACGCGGAGGCACTACACGGGGCGTGAAAACTTCCGGCAAACTCAATCCGGCTGCGAGGCTCGCGTTGGCGGCGGGAGAAGAAAACTCACGGGCGGGACGCCCGTGCCACTTTGGAACCCAATCCTATGATGCACCACGAACTCTCTTTTAACTATCTCGCGATCCTCGCGGCCACGGTGAGCACGTTTTTGCTCGGCGGGTTGTGGTATTCGCCGCTGATGTTCGGGGCGGCATGGCTGAAGGAAGTCGGCGTGAATCCGGAGGCACCCGGTGAGAAGGAAAAGCTTGGGCGCATCATGGGCGTCTCGTTCGTGCTGGAGCTGATCATGGCGTTTAACCTCGCAGCGTTTATCGGGGCGAAATCGACGTGGGTGTTCGGCATGGCGGCGGGAGCAGCGGCGGGGTTTGGCTGGGTGGCGCTGGCGTTGGGCGTGACGTATCTTTTCGAGCGGCGATCGCTGCGGTTGTTTTTCATCAATGCGGGCTATCAAGGCGTGGCGTTCACGATCATGGGGGCCATCCTCGGCGCGTGGCATTGAGGTGATAACGAGATTTCGACGTGCGTCCCGTGAGCAAACCTCCCACGGTTTCGGCACCCCTTACCCTCTTATGAAAATACTCCTCAAAGTTGTCGGTGGATTCGCCGCGTTGATTCTGGCGCTGCTGTTGGTGGCGTTCTTTTTTCCCCGTGAATATCGCGTCGAGCGCACGGTAGTAACGAAGGCGAAAGCGGAGGCGGTGTTGCCGCAGATCGCCGATCTGAAAATGTGGAAAAACTGGGGCGCGTGGCAGGAGCGCGATCCGGGAATGAAGATGACCTTCTCGCCGGTGACGACGGGCGTCGGAGCGTGGTCGGCGTGGGAGAGTGCGAAAGAAGGGAACGGCAAGATGACGATCACGTCCCAGACGCCGACGAAGGTGAGTTACCTGCTGGAGTTTCCCGATATGGGCACGAAGTCCAATGGGTCGATTGATCTCATCGCGGAAGCGGGCGGCACGCGCGTGGTGTGGGTGGACGCGGGTGATCTCGGCAACAATCCGGTGAATCGCTGGGTCGGGTTGTTTCTCGAGAAAATTATCGGGCCCGATTTCGAGCGTGGCTTGGCGAATTTGAAACGGCTGGTGGAGAAGTGAGATCCGGGGCGCGCGTGCGCGCCGAGGTGTTAACGGCGGTTTGTAACGCAATGCGTTACAAACCCCGCGGGCTCAAATGATGGGAGCCGGGGGCGGCTGGAGGCCGGCGATCACGGCCATGATGCGCTCACTGGCGATCTGGTAGCGCTCTTTGCCGGCGGCGGGATCGTCGTAGGCGGCGGGCAGTAGGGGTTTGCCAAATACGACGGTGACGCGCGTGCCGAGACGAGGGACTTTGGTGCCCTTGCCGTAGGCTTCGAAGGAGCCGAAGATGCGGACGGGCACGACGGGGACTTGAGTGCGGCAGGCGATGAGGCCGACGCCGGCTTTGGCGGCCTGAAGTTTGCCGTCGATGGAGCGCGTGCCTTCCGGGAAGAGGATGAGGCCCCGGTTTTCTTTGATGGCTTTGAGGACGCGTTTGATGGCGCTGACGTCTTGACCTCCGTCGCGGTCGACAGGGATGGTGCCGACGGAGTCGAGCCACCAGGAGGAGAAGCCGCCTTTCCAGAGGGTCTTGCGGGCGAAGTAGGCGATCTGGCGCGGGACTTGGCAGCCGATGAAAGGCGGGTCGAGAAAACTGGTGTGGTTCGCGGCGACGAGAAAGCCGCCGGAGGTCGGCAGGTTTTCCACGCCGACAATATCGCCGCGGAAGAACATGCCGTAGATCACGCCGATCAGGTAGTGGCAGACGCCGTAGACCGGCTGCATCTCAACCTGCGGATAGGCGCGGCTCATGGGGACGGCGACGGGGAAAGTTTTTCCGAAAGGGCGGCGGCCATGAGTGCAACGACTTGGTCGAGGCCGATGTGGGTGGTGTCGATCGAGGTCGCGCCGACGGGGCAGGCGAGCGGCGCGGTCTTGCGGGAGGAATCGAGGCGGTCGCGCTCGGCGATGGAGTCTTGCTGGCCCTCGTTGGCGCGGCGGCGGGCGCGCTCGACGGGATCGGCGTGGAGGAAGAAACGGAAATCGGCGGCGGGGAAAATGACGGAGCCGATGTCGCGGCCCTCCATCACGAGACCGCGGAAGCCGTGGGCGCGCGCGACGTCGGCTTGGCCGCGTTGGTAGGCGAGGAGGGCGGCGCGAAGCTCGGGAATCGCGGCGAAGTGGGAGACGGCGGCGTTGACGGCGGCGCTGCGGATATCGGCTTCGGCGACGGGTTGGCCGGCGATTTCCATTTGCGCGGAGCGGCCGTTGACGCGGGTGCCGAGATTGAGCACGGCGAGCGCGGCGGTGACCGTGGGCAGATCGGTGGCGGAGGCGCCGGCGCGCAACATGCCGGCGGTGAGCGCGCGGTAGAACGAGCCGGTGTCGACGTGCAGGAGGTTGAAACGCTCAGCGATGATGCGTGACGAGGAGGATTTACCCGAGGCGGCGCCGCCGTCGATGGCGACAATGAGGAAGGGGGCGGAAGCGGCGGTCACGGGGCGAGGGAGTTTTTCCGCAGCGTTTCCAGCAACTCAAAAAAGTGAGGAAATGTTTTGGCGCAGCAGGCAGGGTTGCGGATGGCGAGCCACGGGCGGGGAGCGGAGGCGGGGGAGCCGTGGAGATTGTGGCAGCCGAGGATGCCGAAACTCATGGCGAAACGGTGGTCGCCGTAGGTCTCGATTTCGAGAGGCGCGGCGGCGGTGCGGCGGCGGAGCTCGGCGAGGTCGGGCGTGATCGTAAGTGAATCGTGGGCTTCGACGACGTGCTGGCCGAGTTGGGTGAGTTCGCGCGCCATGCCGGCGACGCGGTCGGTCTCCTGTTTGCGCGAGTGGGCGATGCCGGAGATGTGCGTGGGGCCGTCGAGGAGCGGTGCGAGGGCGGCGAGCGTGAGGAAGGTATCGGAGAACTCGGCGAAATTTTGGGTGATGCCGCACAGGACGGTTCCGGGAGCGACGGTCGTATCAACATTGCCGTTGAGAGGTGCGACGTGGGCGCCGACACGACTGAGGACGTTGAGAAATTCGGAATCGCCCTGGAGGCCGTGCGCCGGCGGGAGGAGGTTGGCGATGTGGGTGGTGCCACCGACGGCGAGCGGGAGCGCGGTGAAGTAACTTGAGGCGGTGGCGTCGGGCTCGATCAGGTAGGCGTCGGGCGGCGCGTAAGGGCCGGTGGGGATCGCGATGGTGTCACCGGCGCGGGCGAGTTTTTGAGCGAAACCGAATTGGGCCATCTGGTTGATCGTCATGGCGACGAAGGGCCAGCGCACGCCGCCGACCAACGTGACGACGATCGGGGTCGCAGCGAGCGGCGCGACCATAAGGAGGGCGGAGAGGAGTTGGCTGCTTTCGCTGGCGTCGATCCTGACGGGGCCGCCGCGGAGTCCGCGGGCGTGAATTTCGAGAGGGAAAAAACCTTCGACGCCGGGGCAGCGGATGTCGGCGCCGAGGGTGCGGAGGGCATCGATGAGGGGCTTCATCGGGCGTTTGCGCATCTGCGGAACGCCGTCGAGGCGGTAAACGCCGCGCGGGGCAGCGGCGCAGAGTGCGGTCAGAAAGCGGGCGGCAGTGCCGGCGAGGCCGACGAAGAGGTCGACGGGGTTTTCGTTTTTGAAACCGTTGGCTTGGTCGGAGACGCGGAGGGTGTGGGCGGATTCGTCGGCGCTGACGGTGAAGCCGAGCTGGCGGAGGGCTTCGGCCATGAGGTGCGTGTCTTCGCTGAAGAGCGCGCCGGTGAGAGTGACGGGTTGGTCGCAGAGAGCGGCGAGGAGGAGCGCGCGATTGGTGAGGCTTTTGGAGCCGGGCAGCGTGACGTAGCCGCGCGCGGGGCTCGTGAAGGGCAAGATGGGCAGAAGGTCGGGCAGCGACATGAAGAAACGGAGAGCGTCGCGAACGGGGAGGTGGGCGCCAAGGAGTTTTTCGCGGACGTTTTCGGGATTAAAACCGAGCCGGAGGCTGAGGAATTTGACCGCTAATGGATTTCGCCAAGGGGCGAAATTTTGGAAGGCGGCTTCGGCTGATCGCCTACGCGGGACGAAGTGGCGTCCGCTGATCGCGGACGGGGTCGGCGGTTGAAAACCGCCGCTCCGTTTAAGGCAAGGTGCGGATGGGGGAATTGCGCCGTAGGAGCCGATTGCGGAGGGGCAGGGGACGGGTTCCTCAAAGTGTTTTTCGGATCAGTCGAGAGCCTTTGTCAGTAACTCAACGATGCCGTTGAGATCGAGAAAGGGATTGGCTCCGAGTGCGTTCACCCGCTTGTCGAGGCGCTCTTGCCAGCCGCGGAGCGCCACTGCGAAGAGGCCGATGCCGAGAGGGAGCAGTATCGCTGAAAGTATCCTGAACTCTTCGCTCACGAGGGCGAAGAGGCCGCCGACGGCGGTGACGGTGCCGAGAAACGCCAGAAGCAATCGCAACCACGTCGGTGCACACTGAATGCGGAGATTGAGCAGGTCAGCGCGGGTGAGCGGCACGCCGCCGTTGCGTTTCAGTTTTTTGCGGGCGGCGCGGAGCGCGGCTTGTTGGATAAAGCGTGCGCGTTTTTGGGCCCGTTTCTCGGCACTCACGGCAAGGGGCGGAATTGGTTACGGTAGGCTTGGCCGCGCTCGATGCGGGCGGCGACTTCGACGTAGTCGCGGTTGGCGAGGGCGGTGCGGAGGCCGTGGAGTTCGTCTTCGAAACCGGTGAGGGCGCGGAGGACCTCGTCGCGGTTTTGTTCGAGGATGGCGCGCCAGATGTGCGGGTCGCTGGCGGCGATACGGGTGGTGTCGCGGAGGCCGCCGCCGGCGAAGTTGCGCCACGCGGGATTTTTTTTCGCGAGGAAGCCGCAGAGACTGGACGCGATCACCTGCGGGAGGTGGCTGATGTGGGCGACGATCTCGTCGTGTTGGTCGGGCGCGACGGTGACGACTTCGGAACCGAGGGCGTGCCAAAATCCTACGACGGCGGCGGTGGCGGCGAGCGGGGTGTCGGCGAGGGGCGTGACGAAACAGGTGCGGTGTTGGAAGAGGCCGGCGGTGCTGTGTTCCCAGCCGGTTTTTTCGGAGCCGGCCATGGGGTGGGCGCCGACGAAATGGGCGTGGGGCGAGAGGGCGGCGTGGCCGAGGCGGGCGATCTCGCCTTTCACGCTGCCGACGTCGGTGACGAGCGTGCCGGGCGAGAGGTCGGGTGCGATCTGGCGGGCGAGTGGGACGATCTGGTCGACGGGGGCGGCGAGGACGACGAGTTGGGCGCCGCGGACGGCTTCGTTGGCGGTGTCGGCGACGGCGTCGCACCACGGTTGCTCGCGGAGTTTGAGACGGGACTCGGGGCGGCGGGCCCAGAGCACGATGCGGGAGGCGACGCCGTGGGTGCGGGCGGCGCGGGCGACGGAGCCGCCGAGGAGACCGGGGGCGAGAATCGTGAGTTGGGCGAGGGCGGGCACGGGCGGAAAAACGCAAAATCGCCGGGTGGTGTCGAGCTTGGCGGAGGGCGGAGAACACGTTGCGTTTTCGGCGCGGCGACTTTTCCTCCGGCCCCATGGCATACACCCCGACTTGGAAAGAGCGTCTCGAAGATGCGAAGCCCTTCATCGGCCCGGCGATCGCGGTGGCGGTGCTGTTGGTGTTGGGCGGTTGGATGGCGTGGCATTTTATGGGGCCGCAGAAATCGGCCAAACCGTTGGCGGCACCGCCGAAGGAAGAAGCGGCGCGGCTGGCGGCGGTGGCGCGCGTGGCAGGTGAAGTCGATGTATTGGAAAAAACTTACCAACGCGCCCTGGAGTCGGGGGCCACGGAGACCTCGGCGGGAGCGATGCTGAATCGGCTGATCGAAAAACAGAAGGAGCTGATGCGCCTGGAGCCGACGGTGAAAACGGAGCAGGCGGACAAGTTGGCCAAGCTCGAGGGCGCGCGCGGATCGCAGCGGGCGCGCTTGGCGCTGGCACAGAGTGTGGCGTTGGAAAAAGAGGCCTTGGTGGCGCGCGCGGCGGGTCAGGCCGGCGAGGCGATGGACAAGATGCGCGAGGCGCTGCGGCTGCAGCGGGACGCGAATGCGAACGCCACCGACGAGCTGAAGGATCTACCGCGGGAATCGCGGCTGGCGCAGGAAATCGACGGGGGCGAGGCGGAGCCGCTGCGGGCGGCGGTGGTGACGGCGATGGCGTTGGCGCGTTCGGCGGTGGTGCAGGAGCGGTGGGAGGAGGCGTTGAAGGCGTTTTCGGATGCGCGGAAAGCGCAGGCGGAACTCAATCAGCGGTTTGCCGCGACGCGTTTCGCGGACATCCCGGCGCTCGACAAGATCGACGGGGAAATTCAATCGCTGCGCGCGGCGAGTCTGGCGGCCGTGGCGACGGCGCGGGAACGCGAGGGCGATGCGGCGGCGAAAAAAGGCCGCGTGCAGGAGGCGGCGGCGTCGTATGCGGCGGCGGCGGCGGCGTTGCGCGAGGTGAATGAGAAATTTGCGAAGAGCCGGTATGCATCACCGGAGCGGCTCGACGAGCTCGAGGTGCGGAGGCAGACGGTGATGTCGGGCGCGATGTTGGCGCGGGCGGCGGAGATCGACCGCGAGGTGGTGGCGGCGCTGCGGCGGAGGCAGAATTCGGCGGCGGCGGAAAAGCTCGGGGCGGCGGCAAAAATTTTGGAAAAAGTGGCGGCGGACTTTCCGCGCAGCCGGGCGCGGGACCCGGCGTTGCAGCGGAAGCTGGCCTTCCTGGCGCTGCGCGCGGCCGATCTGGACGGCCTGCAAGAGCAGGTATTTGGGCGGCTCGCGCCGCTCACGGCGACACTCACAGTGCAGATGCTGAAAACGGAGGTGCCGCAGGAACTCTACCAGCGGGTGATGAACGCAAATCCGAGCCGGAATGCGAGCCGGGGGCTGCCGGTCGATTCGGTGAGCTGGGCGGACACACAGGAATTTTGCGAGCGGGTGTCGTGGCTGTTGGGCCTGAAGGTGCGGCTGCCGAACGAGGCGGAGTTTCGCGGGGCGTGGGCGCCGGGCGGCGCGGCGGCGTGGTCGGCGGAAACGAGTGGCGGTCGCAGTCGCGACTGTGGAAAATCGCCGGCGACGGCCACGGGTTTTCATGATTTGGCCGGAAATCTGGCCGAGTGGTTGCAACCGGCGACGGAGGTCGGCGAGACGGCGCCGGTAGCGGGTGGCAGCTATTTGGATACAGCCGATGCGCTGCAAACGTTGAAGATCGTGACCGAGGAGAAGCGCGTCCGGGCGCGGCACGTGGGATTTCGCGTCGTCGTGGAGACGAGCGGACTGTGAGCCGCGGGAGACGAGCGAGCTGAATGGCGCGGGGCGCGCGCGAGCCTGGTCAGGCGCCGAGTTTCTCGATGAGGGCGAATTCGGCGGGCGCGAGCGGGAGCACCGAGAGACGGCTTTGGCGGAGGAGTGCGATGTTGGCCAGCGAGGGCTCGGCTTTGATTTGTGCGAGCGTGACGGGATGCGGGAGGGCGCGCACGGATTTCAGTTCGACGGCGACCCAGCCCGGCTCGTCGGCTGTGGTATCGGGGAAGGCAGGGCGGGTGACTTCGGTGACGCCGACGACGGCTTTGGTGGTGACGCTCTCGTAAAAGAGGACGCGGTCGCCGGGCCGCATGGTGTTAAGATGGATACGCGCTTGGTAGTTGCGAACGCCGGTCCACGCGGTGCGGCCATCGCGGACGAGATCGGTCCACGCGTAGGCGTCGGGTTCGGATTTGACGAGCCAGTGTTGGGCGGCGGCGGCGGGCTTGGTTTTCATAAAGGGGGGGCGCGAGGCGATGGGTTTAGTGCCAGCGGAAGGCGGCGAGCAAGCTGGAGTAGTCGTCGGTCCAGACTCGGCCGGCGCCGGGGCGAGCAGGGCGCCAGCGGGCGTCGTTGGCTAGCGGTGCAAGATCGGCGGGGGTGCGGGCGAGCACGAGCCAGACGGAAGGAGCTTTGCCGAGCGCGGATTCGGCGGCGGAGACGACGGTATCGTCGCGCACGAGGCAGGCGAGTTGGGCGTCGTGGGCGAGGCGGGAGAAGACGGGCTCGAGGTCGAGATGAAGATTGGAGATGTGGCAGACGATCAGGCCGCCGGGGGCGAGTTTGCTTCGGTAGAGGGCGAGTGCTTCGCGGGTGACGAGGTGGACGGGAATGGCGTCGGAGCTGAAGGCATCGAGCACGATGAGATCGAAGGCGCCGGCGGGGCCGGCGGCGAGAGTGAGGCGCGCATCTCCGAGGACGACCCGAAGATCGGCAGGGGAATCGCGCAGAAACGTGAAGTAGCGGACGTCGCGCGCGAGGCGTTCGACGACGGGATCGATCTCGAAGTAAGTCCACGATTGGCGGGGAGCCGCGTAGGCCGCGAGCGAACCGGCGCCGAGGCCGACGGCGGCGATCTTTTTTTGCGGATCGGCGCCGAAGGTCGCGAGGATTTGGCCGACGGGGCCGGTGCGGTGATAATAGGTGAGCGGCTCGGCGCGACGGGCGGGATCGAGACTTTGTTGGCCGTGAAGGGTGTTGCCGTGAATCAGAAGATGGTGGCGACCCGCGGGGTCGCGCGTGACGCGATGCACGCCGAAAAAGCTGCGCTCGGTATGCAGCGCGCGGCCTTGTTCTCCGTGGTAAAACGTGCCCGCAAGCAGGAGCGCGGCGAGGCCAAGGACGAAGCGCAGCGGACGGCGGGAAAAGAAAAAACAAATGAGCGTCGGCACGCCGAAAACGAGGGTGACGACGGCCGGTGCGGGTTCGCGGAGTGCTCCGCCGGCGGTGAACAGCAGAGCAATCGTGGCGAGGCCGAGAGCGACGGGCCAAAGGAGGTCGGACCACGCAGGCCGGGTCGCAGGTGGAATTGATGGCGAGGCGGGAGAAGCGGCCGAAGTGGGGGGCAGAAGTGCGAGCAAACACGCGAGCAACACGGCGAGCGGATACTCAACAATGGTGTTGAAGAGAGCAGGCGCGAGCAGGGCATTGAAGAGGCCGCCGAGCACGCCGCCGACGGACATCCAAAGATAGAATTCGGTGAGGTGGATGGGGGAAGGGCGATCGACGGCCAGCGCTCCGTGGCAGAGCAGGGCGGCGAGGAAGAAGGCCACAACGTGCAAGGCCATGAGCCAGGCGATCGGCTGGGTGGCGCGCATGTTGATGACCATCACGAGCGCCACCATCACGATGGGCAGGGCGCGCAGGAGAAACTGGCGCGGGAGCAGCGGGCGGCGCGCAAAGACGATCACGAAGGTGAGCAAGTAGAGCGCGAGTGGGACGATCCAGAGCAGGGGCACGACGGCGATCTCGCTGGAGAGATAAGTCGTTACCCCGAGCATCAGGCTCGACGGTGCAAACGAGAGCAGCACCCAGCGGGTGCGGCGGCGGGCGGATGGAACGGGCGTCGGCGCGGCGGGCGCGCCCCCGCCAAGGCCGGTGGTGACTGCGGCGGACGGCACAGGCGGACGGGCCGTTTTCCAGAGGACAACGGCGCAGGCCGCGACGAGGGCGAGGAGGAGAAAGTAGCCCCACATCCAGAGGCGGGTTTGCGTGGCTAACGCGAGTCGAGGTTCGAGCAAAAAAGGATAGGCGAGCAGAGCGAGGAGGCTGCCGATATTGCTGGCGACGTAGAGGAAGTAGGGGTCTACGGCGCGCGGGTGGCCGCTGGCGGCAAACCATTTTTGCAGGACGGGGCTCGTCGTCGAGATGGCGAAAAAAGGCAGTCCGACACTGACACTCATCAGCGCGAGCTGCCAGAGGGCGGGGTGGCCGGTGGCGGGCGGCGACCATCCTGCGGGGATCGCGATTGGAAGGAGCGCAAGCGGGATCAAAAAGAGCAGTAACTGAACGACGGCTTGGCGACGAGGGCTGAGCCGGGTGTTGCTAAAATGGGCGTAACCGTAGCCCGCGAGCAGCGTGGCCTGATAAAAAACCATCGCGGTATTCCAGACTGCGGGCGAACCGCCGAGGAGCGGCAAGACGAGGCGCGCGAACATAGGCTGCACGAGGAAGAGCAGGCCGGCGCTGGCGAAGAGGGTGACGGTGAATAGCGCGACCACGGAAAAGAGGGTGAGCAGCGGAGCGAACGGAATGGCGTGGCGAAGCGAACACTCCAAGCTCCAAACCGCGCGAACCGTGCGCGTTTCTGGGACAGTATTACGTTGTCATGCGCGGGTGGCTTTGGTGCGCTGGAAGCAATGGACGCAACCGATGCCGAAAAAGCGCAAGCCCGCCGGGTTCAGCGGCTGCTTTATGGTCTGATGATCGTCATGATCGGGGTGCCGGTTGTCATTTTTGTCGTGCGGCTGTTTTGGTTTCGGAGACTTTGAATTTTAGCGCATGAACAAAACCCTGCTGCCGATTCGCCTCGTATTTGTCGCCCTCTGTGCGGCGGCGGGCTGGCTCGTCTCTCTAACGATTCTCGCCGGCGAGCACAATCGGGCGCTCGCGATCGCGGTGGGTTTGGGGATCGGCATCTTGGTGGTGTTGGTGGACGTATTTTTGAAGGGGTTTTCGCTACGCGGGTTGTCGGCAATCACCTTTGGGATCGGGGTAGGGCTCGCGATCGCTCACATGGTGGGCTCGTCGCCCATTTTAGAAACGGGCGATCCTTCGACAATCTATCTGGTGCGAATCGGCCTGTTTGTGATCTGCCCCTATCTGGCGGCGGTGATCGCGTTGCGAGGGAAGGATGAGTTCAATCTGGTCATTCCGTATGTGCGGTTTGTGCCGCACGAAGTCGATGTGCCGTTGGTGGTAGTCGATACGAGCGTGTTGATTGACGGGCGCATCGCCCGGGTCTGCGAGAGCGGTTTTCTGAGTGCGGCGCTGGTGATTCCCCGGTTCGTTTTGAATGAGTTGCGCTCGGTGGCCGATTCGCCGGACCCCCACAAGCAGGCCCGCGGACGACGAGGTTTGGAAGTGCTCAACGAATTGCGCCGAATCAAGAATTTGGATATCCGCATCACCGAGAGCGAAGTTTCCAAGCGCGAAGATGTGGACGCGAAGCTGGTGTTTCTGGCGCAGGCGATGCGGGGCAAGTTGCTGACGACCGACTATAATTTGGCAAAGATGGCCGAGTTTCACGGAGTGCCGTGGCTCAATCTCAATGCGCTGGCGAAATCGTTGCGGCCGGAGTTGATGATCGGCGAGCGTCTTGAGGTCGATTTGGTGAAGCCGGGGAAAGAAGACACACAGGCGGTCGGATTTGTCGAAGACGGCTCGATGGTCGTGGTAACGGGCGGTCGGCCGCACATAGGCCGACGCGTGCAGGCGGAGATCGTCAGTGTGCTGCCGACGGCGGGTGGAAAGATGATTTTCGCGCGACACGTCGCCGACGTCGATTAGTTAGGTTTAAGTGTGGTTTTGGCAGAAAGATCGTCCGAGCCGACGCAGGGATGGACGGAGCTGTCAGGCTTGACGAAGAGCTCAGGGCAGACCGGCGCCACTTGGGCGCGATTTCGTTTGGGCATATGGACGAAATGAAAATTGGTGTTTGCCTGCGGCCGGTGATTTCCCAATACCAGACAACTCGGGGGCCGGTAGCTCAGTTGATAGAGCGCGTCGTTCGCAACGACGAGGTCGACGGTTTGATCCCGTTCCGGTCCACCATTTTATGGTCACGCTTTGAGGCACGCATAGGGCGGGGCGCGAGCCTCCTGTTTTTTCGCCCCATTATCTTCAGAAATAGGGTTAGGCTGGTGGCGATGAGCTGCGGACTTAGTCGAAAGCGTATCGTGCTGAGGCGTTTGTGTTGTCTTTCGGCGGAGGAAAAAAATCAAAAACCTCTGCTAGCGCATTGGCCCTCCATTTGCTAAGGTGGAAGATGAATAGGGGTTAGCCAGACCTCACCGAAACAACCATGACAGCCATGAAAAAGACCACGTCCAAACCCGCCGCAAAGTCGCCCGCCCCAGCGATGAAAGTTGCTCCCACCGCCAAGCCCACCGTCGCCGTGACAAAGGTGGCTCCCGCTGCAAAACCTGCCGCAAAACCGGCTCCGAAACCGGCGGCCAAAAAGAAAGTAGTCGCGCCGGCGGTCGTCGCACCTGCCGCCGTCGCACCGGCGGTAGCGCCTACTCCAGCAGTGAAGCCGGTCGCCACCAAGCCAGTCGTCACGACGATTACCGCCGAGATCGATATTGGTTTTGGCAATGCACTCTACCTTCGTGGCGAAGGCGCAGGTCTGAGCTGGGACAAAGGTATTTTGATGACGTGCGTGAGCGATAGCCAATGGCAACTTGCGCTCGGCGAGTCGGCCCGGCCGATCATCTTCAAGTTCTTGGTCAACGACCTTAGCTGGAGTGCCGGCGAAGACTACACGGTCGCCGCCGGAAGCAGCGTGGCGTTTGTGCCTACGTTCTAACTTCGTCTGGGCGCCTGTTGGGCCAGTCAGTTCAATAAGGCTGTCTAGTCTGATGCCGGTCAGTCGGGGTTTAAGGCGATTAGTCGTGCTTGGATCCCGGCTGTCGCGGCGTCACGGTCAGCAAGTTGGTCGCTCAAGACGATCTCGCAGCGCATGCGCACTCGCGAAAACGGTTTGGGGATCACGAACCGATCCCAACTGCTGAGCTGCCAAGCGGAAGTAAATTCCGCGCCGACGAGTAGCATGGGTGCACGGGTGCGCCGTGCAACGATGATGCTCCCTGCCTTGCACTCGTAGCGAGGACCACGGGGGCCGTCCGGCGTGATCCCGACATCGTAGCCGGCTCGCAGGACGTCGACCAATGCAGTGGCCGCCTCCCGCCCAAGGCGGCTGCTCGAACCGCGCACCGTGCGCATGCCGGCGAGTGAAAAAAAGGCGCTCAACCACGCGCCGTCCTGGCTCGCGCTCACCAAAGCGTAGGCAGGGCGTCCTTGGCGGTAACGCCGGACGATTTCGGCCGCCAAAAACAGACGGTTGTGCCAGAGCACGATGGCGACCGGCACGTCTTTTTTCATGTAGGCGCGCAAGTCCTCGGGCGAGGCCTCGAACCGCAAAGATCGCCCCCACAGCTTTAGCAGCACGCCAAAAGGCCAAAGCAACAGACGCCGCCACCCGGCGATTTTGTGCACAACGGGGTCTTGAGAGGGGGCGGGTGGCACGATTTGGCTGGGCGAAAAGTTGGCTGAAGGCGGATTCAGAGCGGTCTTTGTCACCTAAAGTTGCGCGCGCGCCAAGCGCGTTGTCGCGGGGCTCGGTAGCCGTGTGGTCGGGGCCCGGCGTGAGACTGCTGGTGCCGTGCACGTGTTCGCATGATCGGAGGACGTTTTTGTCGCCGAGTGGACCGATTTGAGCGCGCGCGACCCGGGGCGTTGACGCGGGTGGGGCGGGTTGTCAGCAAAACGGGATGAGGTCGCTCCCGCCATGCCCCTATCTCCCGACACCCCGAGCTGGGTTGGATTGGCGGATATTGCACGCGCACCGCGGCGCCGAGCGCGGAGATGGCTTCTACCGCGACTGCCTCGAATACGGGCACTCACTGTGGCGGCAGGGTTTGGCAGCGCGCGCTCTCTTGTGTTTGGACCGCGCATTTGGAGCCGAACTGCGCGGCGATGAGTCGGTCTTGCGCGAGATGCCACTGCCCTATGCGGCGATGGCGTGGCTGGTAGCGAACTCGCCCACGGACATATTTATAGGTAACCCGCGGGTGCACTTTCAGCACTATGCGGATCGCATGAATGAGCCTCGCCGCGAGCAAAGGCGGTGGCGCGCTTGGGCCTGTTGGGCGTTGGTGCGCGAGGTCAGGCCCGAATTTCCGCCAGATTTTCGACACTGTGTGAATGAACCCGGTCACGTTGAAATCGAGGATGCACTGAATCAGTTCGGGCACGGAGGAGAGGGTGTGTTGTGGCGTTCGGTGCTCGAACGACAGCGCCCGGCGAAGCCGAAAAATGGAGGATCCGGCGAAGACTGGTGCGGTGGAGGTGACTCGAACACCCGACCGGCGGTTTAGAAAACCGCTGCTCTATCCAGCTGAGCTACCACCGCAGCAATGACTTGGGAATCTAGCGCCAACGACCCTTACAGTCCATCGTCAGTCTTGGCCGTTTTGCGACCATGACCTCATGAAACCGATTCGCTAAAAGGTGCGGCCCGATCACCGCTCAGCAACGTCAAAGTTCGTCGTTACGTTGAGCGCCGATAGCAGTTCGTGTGCTCCGCCTTTCGCGGCACGTAGCAACTTCAGCTCGGGTTGCGCGGAAGATCTCGACGGCTGAAGGCGGGAACAGGGAACATCACCGGAGGTTCTTCGCCAAGGGCTGGCGCGCACGAGTTCGCCGATGGACCAGAAACGACGGCAACCAACGACGCAAACAAGGGCAAAACCGCGCTTGACTCGTTCAACTCGGATTCTACGTTCCGCACTCTTTTAGATTCCACGGGGTGGTAGCTCAGCTGGTTAGAGCGTCTGCCTGTCACGCAGAAGGTCGCGGGTTCGAGTCCCGTCCATCCCGCCAGTTTTGAAAAGGCCCGGTCCTCACACGATCGGGCCTTTTTTGTTGATGGAGGGGCGGTTCCATTGGTCGCTGCAAATCTAAATCTTCGACAATCGCAGCGCACCACCGTGGAAAAGTGCGGCGCGCGAAATCACACTAATCCCCTTAGTGTTTGCTGCGGAAATTTGCGGGGACTATGATGCGAACAGCCCCTCGGCAGGCGCCCGTCATACGCCCAAGCTTTTCCTTGCTAGCATGGGGGGCGGACCTATTCCCTTGGGGCCATTTTCCCAATGAAAGTCCTCGTCGCCGACAAGATCTCACCCAAAGGAGTCGCCTATCTGCGCCAGCAGCCAGGCATCGAAGTCATTGAGGCTTACGGCTCTTCGCCCGAGAAGATTCTTGAGCTCGTCAAAGACGTGCACGCGATCGCGGTCCGCTCGGAAACGAAGATCACGGCCGCGGTCTTTGCGGCGGCTCCGCTCCTGAAAGTGGTCGGTCGCGCCGGCGTCGGCGTGGACAACGTCGATGTCGAAGCCGCCACTGAGCGCGGGGTGATCGTGATGAACACGCCCTCAGGCAACACGATCGCGACGGCCGAATTGACCTTCACGCATATCCTCTGCGGCGCCCGTCCGGTGCCCCAGGCTGCCGCTTCCATGAAGGCCGGACAGTGGGATCGGAAGACGTTTTCGGGCATCGAACTCTTCAAGAAAAACCTCGGCGTGATCGGCCTCGGCCGCATCGGCGCCGAAGTCGCGAAACGCGCCCAAGCCTTCGGTATGCGCGTCCTCGCCTACGATCCCTACCTCGCACCGAGCCGCGCGAAAGCCATGCAGGTCGAGGCCGTCACGCTCGACGAACTGCTCGCGCAGTCGGACTACATCACCGTTCACATGCCGATGACCGACGATACGCATCACATGATCGACGAAGCGGCGTTCGAGAAGTGCAAGAAGGGGCTCCGGATTTTCAATTGTGCCCGCGGTGGCATCATCAAGGAAACCGCGCTGATCGCCGCACTCAAATCCGGCAAAGTCGCCGCCGCCGGTCTCGATGTGTTTGAAGAGGAGCCGCTCGCGAAGGACAGCGAGTTGCGCACGCTCCCGAATGTCGTGCTCACGCCCCACCTTGGCGCCTCCACTACGGAGGCCCAAGAAGCGGTCGGTATCGAGGTCGCCGAGCAAATCGCCGACGTCCTCAACGGCGGCGTGATCCGCAATGCCGTCAACATGCCCTCGATGGACGCCAACGCCGTCAAAGTTCTCGGGCCGTCCATCGACCTCGGTGCGAAGCTGGGCACGCTTGTGCAGCAGATAGCTCCGCAGCAGATCGAGACGCTGCGCATCACGTATTGGGGCAAGATCGTCGACCTCGACGTCAACGCGGTCACGCGCGCGATCCAGCGCGGCTTCCTCCGCCGCATCAGTGGCGATTCGGTGAATTTCGTGAATGCTCCCGTCGCGCTCGAGCGCCTCGGCGTGCGCGCCGAGATTGTGAAATCGACCGACGATTCCGGTTACTCGGAACTCATCCGTGTCGAGGCTATCGCCGGCGACAATGCCACCTATTCGGCCTCGGGCACCTTCATCGGAAAGAGCAACCAGCCGCGCATCGTGAGCATCAACGGCCGCGAGGTCGAAGTCGCCGCCGAGGGCAAACTGCTCGTCCTCGAGAACCTCGACCAGCCCGGTATGGTTGGCACGATCGGCACGATCTTGGGCCAAGACAAAGTGAACATTGCCGACATGTCCCTATCGCGCCTCACGCCCGGCGGCACCGCTTACATGGTGGTGCGCGTCGACACCGAGCCGAGCGAGTCTGCCCGCAAGGTCATCAAGGGCCACGCCGCGATTAAGCAGGCGAAGTTCGTGCAGCTGTAACTGCGCTTCGCCAACTGCGCGCATGATCGTCCCGCTCCTCATCGCCATCGTCGTCGGGTATCTGTTGGGCGCGTTGCCCTTCGGCTACCTCGTCGCGAAGGCAAAGGGCGTAAACATCTTCGAGGTCGGTAGCAAAAACCCCGGCGCGACCAATGTCCGCCGGGTGCTCGGCCACGGCCCGGGAAATTTGGTGCTGTTTTTGGATGCGGCGAAGGGGGCGCTGGCGGTGGGCTTATTTCCGCTGCTCCATTTGGTCGGACCGCAATATTGTCCCTTCGACGTCGACCAACTCTTGATCTTCAAGATCACCGGTCTCGTCGCCGCCATCCTCGGTCACAGCTTTTCGTGCTTCACCGGATTCAAGGGTGGCAAAAGCGTCGCGACCGGCGCCGGCGGTTTTCTCGTATTGTTTCCCCTCGGCATGGCGATCGGCCTCGTGGTTTTTCTGACTACGCTCGCGCTCTCCCGCTACGTATCGCTCGCGTCGATGCTCGGCGGAGCGTCGCTGCCGTTTGCGGCGTTCGCGTTCAAGCAACCGTCTCCGGTTATTTCCATCGCGGCGATGGTCGCCGCCTTCGTCATTTACCGCCATCGCGCGAATATCGTCCGCATTCGCGCCGGCACCGAAAGCAAAGTCGGCCAGAAGAAAGCCGACGCACCCAAATCATGAGCGAACCCATCACGATCAACATCGGCCTCTGCGGCTTCGGCACTGTCGGGCAGGGCGTGTGGAAGCATCTCTCGGCCAACCTCGCCGAGCTCGAGTCGCGCCTCGGCGTGAAGCTCAACTTGGCGCGCGCCGCCGTCCGCGATCTCACGAAGACGCGCGACGTCAAGGTCCCGGCCGCGAAGCTCACCGACGATCCGCTGGCCATCGCCAACGACCCGTCGATCCACATCGTCTGCGAATTGATGGGCGGCACCACGCTGGCCCGCAAAGTCACGCTCGCCGCGCTCAAGCACGGCAAAATCGTCGTCTCCGCCAACAAAGCTCTCATCTGCGAACACGGCGCGGAGATCTTCGCCGCCGCGCGCAAATCCGGCGGGCACTTTTTCTTTGAAGCTTCCGTCGCCGGTGGCATTCCGATCATCAAGGCCCTGCGCGAGGGTCTCGTTGCGAATCGTTTCCCGCGCATTTACGGCATCCTCAACGGCACCTGTAACTACATCCTCACGCAGATGGAGGATCGCGACGCGCCCTACGCCAGTGTGCTCGCCGATGCGAAACGCCTCGGTTACGCCGAGGCCGATGAGTCGCTCGACGTCGATGGCTGGGACACCGCGCACAAGGCTAGCGTCCTCGCGTGGCTCGCGCACGGCGTCTGGGTGAAGACCGACCAGATGATCGTCGAGGGCATTTCGCGCATCACACCCGCCGATTTCAAAAACGCGTCCACGCTCGGCTTCGGCATCAAGCTCCTCGCCGTCATCACGCGCGATTTCGCGAAGAACGAACTCTGCGTGCGCGTGCATCCGACGCTGCTCCCCGAGGGCAACGTCATCGCGAACGTCAGCGGCGTGTTCAATGCGATCTCCGTCACCGGCGACGTCGTTGGCACCACGCTCTATAGCGGCCGCGGCGCCGGTCAGGACGCGACGGCGAGTGCGGTCATCAGCGACATCGCCGATGCCGTCGCGCTGCTGAAACACGGCAAGGGCGCGCACTTTATCGGCGAGTCGATCCCGTCGGCCACGAAGTCCCCGCGTCTCGCACCGCCGGAAAACGTCCGTTCGCGTTACTACCTCCGTCTCACCGTCAAAGACCAACCCGGCGTGCTCGCGCGCGTCGCTTCGGTCATGGCGAAACACCACGTGAGCATCGCGAGTGTGATCCAGACACCGGCCGACACCGTGGGCGCCGCTTCCCTCGTCCTCACGACGCACCAGAGCAACGAAAAGGCGATGCACGCCACGCTGAAACAACTCGGCGCGCTCTCGGCTGTGCTCGACGAGCCCGTGCTACTCCGCATCGGCGACTTCAACGACTAAATTCCCCGCACAACCTCCATGGCTAGAATCGTCCAAAAATACGGCGGCACCTCGGTCGGTGACGTCGACCGCATCAAGAACGTCGCGAATCGGATCAAAGCGTTTCGCGACGAGGGCAACGAGCTCGTTGTTGTCGTCTCCGCCCGTTCGGGCGTGACGAACGAGCTCATCGCGCGCGCGAAATCGATTCACCCGAATCCGCCCGAGCGCGAGATGGACCAACTCCTCTCCATCGGCGAGCAGGAGACCATCGCGCTCACCGCCATGGCGCTTGAAGCGATCGGCGTCGACGCCGTGAGCTACACCGGAGCGCAGGCCGGCATCTTCACCGACAAGGTGCACACCAAGGCGAAGATCAAAACCATCGACGCCGGCCCGCTCGAGAAAGACCTCAGCGCCGGCAAAGTCATCATCGTGGCCGGCTTTCAGGGCATCAACGACGACGGCCACATCACCACGCTCGGCCGCGGCGGCTCCGATCTCACCGCTATCGCGCTCGCGGCGGCGGTGAAGGCCGATAAGTGCGAGATCTACACGGACGTCGACGGCGTCTACACGGCCGATCCGCGCGTCGTGAGAGACGCGCGCAAGCTGAACGAGATCAGCTACGACGAGATGCTTGAGCTCGCCTCGCTCGGCTCGAAGGTCATGCAAACCCGCTCGGTCGAGTTCGCGTCGAAATACGACGTCGTTTTTGAAGTCCGCTCCTCTTTTAACAACAACCCAGGAACCATCGTGAAACAAGAAGTCGCCTACATGGAAAAAGTCGTCGTCCGCGGCGTCGCCGTCGACAAGGACCAAGCCAAGGTCGTCGTGAGCAATATCGCCGACAAACCCGGCACCGCCGCCAAGGTTTTCCGCGCGCTCGCCGATGCCAATATCAACGTCGACATGATCGTGCAAAACGTCGGCCGCGATGGCGTGGCCAACCTCACGTTCACCGTCCCGCAGACCGAGATCGGCAAGGTCGAGAAGACCCTCGCGCCCGTGCTCATCGAAATCGGCGGCAGCGTCACCCTCGACGACAAGATCGCGAAGCTCTCCGTGGTTGGCGTGGGCATGCGCACGCACAGCGGCGTCGCCTCGACACTTTTCACCGCGCTCGCCGGTGCCAGCATCAACCTCGAACTGATCAGCACTTCGGAAATCAAGATCTCCGTCGTGATCGCCAAGGAAAAGGCCGACGACGCCGCGCGCGTCGTGCACAAGGCGTTCGGTTTGGAAAACCTGTGAGGGTAGGGCGGGTTATCCTTAACCCGCCGCGCCCTCGGCGTTCGAACCTCCCTTTGGCGCGTTAAGGATAACGCGCCCTACCTGTATGAAGTTTCTCTCCACCCGCGGCCAAACTCCCTCGCTCGGCTTTTCCGATGCCGTCGCCACCGGGCTCGCGCCCGACGGCGGCCTATTTTTGCCGGAGACGCTGCCGGATTTCTCCGGGCAACTCGCTGCGTTTGAAAAGCTCAGCTACGCGGAACTCTGTTTCGAATTCATGCGCGTGTTCGCGACGGATATTCCGGCGGAGACGCTGCGCGGGATCGTCGCGGCGAGCTACACCAAGTTTGCCGATCCGGCGATCGCGCCACTGAAGCCTCTCGGGAAGAACCTCTACGTCCTCGAACTCTTCCACGGGCCGACCCTCGCGTTCAAAGACTTTGCGCTCCAGCTCCTCGGCAATCTCTACGCGCACCAATGTGCGACGCGCCGCGAGACGATCAACGTCCTCGGCGCTACCTCCGGCGACACCGGGGCGGCGGCGATTCACGGGCTGCTCGGTAAGCCGGGCACGGCGATTTTCATTCTTTACCCCGACGGGCGCGTCTCGCCGCTCCAGGAGCGTCAGATGGCGTGCACGGGCGCGGCTAACGTGTTTGCCCTCGCGGTCGACGGTTCGTTTGACGACGCGCAGGCGTCGCTGAAGGAGATTTTTGGCGATCAGGAATTTCGCACACGCCACCGCTTGTCGGCGGTCAACTCCATCAACCTCGCGCGCGTGCTCGCGCAGTGCGTTTACTATCTCTACGCGTGGCTGCGGCTCCCGGCCAGCGAGCGCGGCAACGTCGAGTTTGTGGTGCCAACGGGCAATTTCGGGAACGTGCTCGCCGGTTGGCTGCTTCAGCAGATGGGGGTGCCGATCCGCGGTTTCAAAGTCGCGACGAACCAGAACGACATTCTCTACCGCCTCTTCACGACCGGCGAATATCGCGTGGGCGACGTGCAGCCGAGCCTCGCGCCATCGATGGACATCCAGGTCGCGTCGAATTTTGAGCGCTTCATTTACTTCAACGTCGACCGCGATCCGGCGCGGGTGCGCGAGGTGATGCAGACGTTCAAGACGACCGGCGCCTACACATTTCAGAATTTCAACCGGGCCACGTTCAGTGCATCGCGCACGAGCGATGCGGAGATCGCGAGCATCATCACGCGCGTGCATCGCGAGTTCGGCTACGTGGCCGATCCGCACACCGCGTGCGGGTTCAAAGAACTAAGTGCCGACCGCGTGAGCGTGGTGCTCTCGACGGCGAGCCCGGCGAAGTTTCCCGAGACGATTCGGGCCGCGGTGGGCGTCGAACCGACACACCCGAGCCTCGAGGCGCTCAAGGCGAAGCCCATCGTAAAACACCGTTTGCCGGCGACGCCGGAGGCCATCCGCGCGTTTGTGGATGCCCACGCTGTGAGCCGATAGGCGGCTTCGGCAGGCATTCCGTGATTCGCGTTTGACGGGAGGAGGGCCCGACCTACGGTGGGCGCTGACACCCTGCAGTGTTCGAGGTGCTTTCAATAACTGCTCTTTGCCTTAGAATTATTACGGGAGCCAAAACCGTCGCGGAAGATGCTAGGCCGTCCATCGGAAAGCAGACGCTGCGGAGGAGGCGCCCACCTTAACCTAAAAAGGTCCTGAGCCTTTGGGCATACGGCACAGGTGGGGTGTCACTTTACTTTTCCCAATACCATGAGTCCCTCGTTCTACCACATCCTCCATCTTAGTTCCCTGATCGTGTTGCTCGGTTACACGTTTTACGCGTTTGCCGCTCCGACGGAGACCCGGAAGCGGGTGCTCATGATCACCGGCGTAATGAGCCTGCTCATGGTCGTGAGCGGCGTCGGTCTGCTCCACAAACTTCATCTCGGTTTCCCGGCTTGGGCGATCGTCAAATTGGTGTGCTGGCTGGGTCTTTCCGCCATCGCCGGCATCGCTTACAAGCGCCGGGCACAGGGCGACCTGTTCATGATTATCGCGTTTGCCTTGGCCATCACGGCCGTGGCGATGGTCTACGTGAAGCCCTTCTAACGGCGGACGCCGTGCCATGATCGGTTCGCTGTGCGGTGTGTGGGTCGATGAGGCCGGTCGTGTGCACACGACGGTCGTGGCGGCGGGCGGTGGTCGTGAAACGAAGATCGAGACGTTCCGGCCTTTCGCGTGGCTTAACGACACGCCGCCGGATGCCAACCTGCACGGTCTGACGCTGGAGCGGCTGCAAGGGCCGGGACCCTATGACCGGCTCGTGCACGCGGAGTCTCTCGGGGTGTTTGAGACCTTCACGAAGGAGGCCAAGCAGACGGCAATCGGTATCGACGCGATCCGGCCGCTCGAAAGCCAATTTTTGCTGCAACATCGTCAACGCCTCTATCGCGATTTGAGCTTTGGCCAGTTGCGGAGGTGTCAGCTCGACATCGAAACGGCCTCGGCCGACGGCGGTTTTCCCGACGCAGCGCGGCCCGGTGACCGGGTGCTCGCGATCGGGTTGCGCTGCGGCGGGCAGAATCGGCTGCTGGTGCTCGGCGAGATGACGGATGCCGCCGAGAAGGCGCTGTTGGTTGAGTTCAACGCGGTGCTCGCCGAACTCGATCCCGACGTGATTGAGGGGCACAACATTTTTAAGTTCGACCTCGATTACCTGCGCCAACGCTCCCGGTTGCACCGCGTGCCGTGCGCGTGGGGGCGCTACGGGCAGAAGGCGTCGTTTCGGAATTCCCGGCTGAAAGTGGCCGAGCGCTGGATCGATTTTCCGCGCTGCGATCTGCCCGGCCGGGCGGTCGTCGACACCTATCTGCTCGTGCAGCTCTACGATATCACGACGCGTGAATTGACCTCGTATGGGCTGAAGGACGTGGCGGTTTATTTTGGAATTACCGACGAGGACAGCGCGGAGCGAACCTACATTGAAGGCAGCAAAATTCAGGAAGTATTCGTGAGCGACCGGGCGCGTTTCTGCGCCTATCTGGAGGACGATTTGCGCGAGACAGCGGGGCTCGCCGATCAGTTGTTGCCGACGTATTTCGAGCAGGTGCGGACGTTTCCCTCGATGCTGCAAGAGGCGACGTTGCGTGGCGCGACCTCGAAGATCGATCTGCTGTTTCTCGAAGAATACTACCACGCGCGGCAAGCGTGTCCGGTGCCGCCGGAGGTGTTGCCGTTCGAAGGCGGCTACACGCGGAGCTTTCAGGAAGGCGTGTTCAAACATGTGCTGCACTTCGACGTCGCCTCGCTCTACCCGAGCCTGCTGCTGCACATCGCGCGGAATCCGAAAAACGACACGCTGGGCGTTTTCGTGCCGCTGCTCGGGCGGCTGCGCGAGTATCGCCTCAAATACAAGCAGCTCGCCAAGAACGCGCCGAGCGAGGAGGAGCGCGCGGAAGCGCAGGCGCGGCAGGCGAATTTCAAGATCCTGATCAACTCGTTCTACGGCTACCTCGGGTTTTCCGGCGCGCGGTTTGGCGACGGCGAGTTGGCGGCGGAAGTCACGCGGCGCGGCCGCGAGCTGTTGCAGATGCTGATCGACGAGTTTGCGAAGCACGGCTGCACGATGCTCGAGGCGGATACTGACGGGATTTACCTCTCGTCGGAGAAATATTTCGGCGAACCGGAGACGCTCCTCGGGCTCGTCGCCCCGATTTTGCCGGAAGGAATCGAGTTGGAATACGACGGGCACTACGCGGCGATGTGGTGCTACAAGGCCAAGAACTACGCGCTCTACGACGGCAAGAAAGTCACCTTGCGCGGCAGCGCACTGCGGTCGCGCGGGATCGAGCCGTATCTCAAAAAATTGAGCGAGTGCCTCATCGACTACCTCGTCGGCGCTTCGCCGAAATCGCCCGTCCCTCTGGTGGAAGACTATCGTCGGCGACTGGTCGGGCGCGAGGTGGCGGTGGCGGAGTTGGCGAAGAGCGAGACGCTCAACCAGAATCCGGACGCCTACGAACAGTTGATCGCGTCCGGAGGAAAACCGCGGCGGGCTTCGGCGGAAGTGGCGTTGCAGATGACGCCGCGTCCGCGGATGGGCGAACGCGTGAGCTACTACATCACCGCGAAGGCGAAGGGAAAAACGAGCGACTGGCAGCGGGCGCGCGCGCTCGGGCTCTACGACGCGGTCGCGGCGCCATACGATCCGACTTACTACGCAGACAAGCTCGACGATTGGTTGGAGCGCTACGGCAACTTCATCGGCGTGAAGCCGCTGGGCGACGGGCAGGGCGAGCTGCTGTGAAGCGGGCTCTCCGCACCGGAATTATTTTCCCGGCGGGGGCGTGCGCAGCGATTGCCAGAGGTAAAGAATCACGCCGACGCAGATCCCGGAATCGGCGACGTTGAAAGTCGGATAGACGTAGCTGCCGAAATGCAGGTCGATGAAGTCGATGACGTGACCGTGCACGAGCCGGTCGACGAGGTTGCCGAGGATGCCGCCGCAGAGCAGGCCAAAGGCAATTTGCGTCAGGCGGTCGCGGAGCCCGAGCGACTCGCGCCACACGAAAATGGCGACGAGTGTGCCCGCGGCGAGAATCGCGAGGAGCACGCTTTGGCCGCTGAACATACTCCACGCCGCGCCGGTGTTGCCGACGTGCACGAGGTAGAAAAAGCCTTTGATGACGCGAATCGCGCCGAACAGCTCGCCGTAGGTGCCGTAGACGAGGCGCTGAGCGATCCAGAGCTTCGTCAGTTGATCGACGACGAAAACGACGACCGCGAGGATGAGCAACAGGCGGTAGGCGAGAAGGCGTTGGGTTTTCGATTGGGGAGGCTCGATTTTCGAGGTGTCGACGCCGGCGGCCGAATCGGGTGAGGGGCGACCGGGTGACATGGACGGAAATCGAAAATCCGAAATCGAAGATTAACTCAGTCGTCGCCGCCGTCGTCCGAGGCGACGCTGGCGCCGCCGCCTTCTTCGCCGAGCTCGCCGAAGAGGCCGGCTTGGGTGCGGGAGCGGTGGCGGTTGCGCTCGAGATCTTTTTGCGCCTCGGCGGAGTAACGGGTGAACGGCACTGCGAGCAGGCGCTCTTTGGCGATCGGTTTTTGCGTGATCTCGCAGGTGCCGTAGGAACCGTCGTGGATGCGCTTAATGGCGGCGTCGATCTCGGTGAGGGCTTCCTGCTCCGAGGAGACGAGGCTGAGCGCGAAATCGCGGTCGAAGGTATCGGTGCCGGCGTCGGCCATGTGCTGACCGTAGGCGGAGAGGTCGCCAGCGTCGTCTTTGGACGAGCGCTTGAGGGTCTCTTCCGAGTGGAGCTCGATGCCCTCAGTGAGGTGGGTGCGGAGATCGATCAGGAGCTTGTAGTAGCGCTTGAATTTCTCGGGGACCTCCTGCTCGGCGATCGCTTCCGCGGAGCGGGCCTTCTTCGGGTTGAAGCCCAGAATATCGGCGAGCGAGGCGGCCTTCACGTGGGTCGGCTTGATCGTCTTCTCGATCGCTTCGAGGGCGGCCGCTTTCGATATCGCCGGTTTGACCGCGGTTTTGTCGGTAAACGGGGCGTTGGTTTTGCTCGTGACGGTCTGCGCGATGGCGCGGACTTCATCGAGGCTGAACGCGATGGGCTTGAGGGCGGCTTTGCGCTTCAGGATGCTGTCGCGCAGGGCGTTTTTCTTAGAGGGCTTTTCCATGGAGGGAGATGATTTGGCGGGCTTGGCGGCGGCAGGTGCGACCTTGGCGGGCGCGGCTTTAGCGAGTGCGGCTTTGACTGGCGCGGTTTTGACGGGAGCGCTGGCCTTGGCCGTTACGGGCTTCTTGGCCGGCGCGGCCTTCGGGGCCGGCTTCGTTGGTTTCGCAGGTTTCGCGTGCTTCGCAGATTTGGCGGATGATTTCTTGGCAGCGGGTTTCGATTTCGAGGCCATGGGGTGGTAGCTGTGGGTTGAAAGGAGTTTTTAGGGTTGGAGGGCTTCGGCGCAACGCGGGCAAACGTCACCGTGGGCGGTCGCGGCGAGCGCCGGCACCCAGCGCCAGCAGCGCGGGCAACGGACGAAGCCGAGTTCGGCACACGGACGGACGGAGACGGTGACGGCGCCGGTGGCGGGCGTCAGGCTGACATGGGAAACGATAAAGAGTTCGGGCAGAAAATCGCGGTGCTTTTCCAGCGCGCGGAATTCGGCGGAGTCGGCTGCGGCGGTGAGCGTGATCGCGGCGTCGAGGGATTTGCCGAGCTTGCCGGCGGCGCGGTGCGGCTCGATGGATTCGTTGACGAGGGCGCGGACTTTCAAGAGCACGGCGACATCGGTTTCGACTTCGGGGCTCGTCCAGTTGGCGGGAGCGACGGGCCAATCCTGCAGGTGCACGGAGTCGGCGATGTATTCAACTTTCGCGGTCGCGTAGGCCCACGCTTCGTCGCACGTGAACGTGAGGACGGGCGCGAGCAGGCGCACTAGGGCGTTGAAAATGTGATGGATCGCGGTCTGCGACGAGCGGCGGAGGGGCGAGTTGGTGCCGAGCGTGTAGAGGCGGTCTTTGAGGATGTCGTGGTAGACCGCGGAGAGCGTGACGGCGCAGAATTGGTTGCAGAGCTGGTAGACGCGGTGGAACTCGTAGGCGTCGTAGGCCTTGGTGCACTCGGAGATGAGGGTGGCGGTCTGGTGGAGCGCCCACCGGTCCAACGTGTCGAGTTTCTCGACGGGCACGGCGTCCTTCGTGGGATCGAAGTCGAAGAGGTTCGAGAGCTGGTAGCGGAAGGAATTTCGGAAGAGGCGGTAGGCATCGCCGACGTGCTTGAGGATCTCGTCGTCGACCGGGATGTCGTCACGGAAATCCTGGGACGCGATCCAGAGGCGGATGACGTCGGCGCCGTGTTGGGCGACGTAGGCGTCGCTGGTCTGCGGCTTCTGGTAGGTGCTGCTCTTCGAAATTTTTTGGCGCGCCTTGTCGACGATGAAGCCGTGGGTGAGGACGGCTTTGTAGGGGGCGGCGTCGAAGGCGATGACGCTCGTCCAGAGAGACGATTGGAACCAGCCGCGGTGTTGGTCGCTGCCTTCGAGGTAGAGGTCGGCGGGCCATTGGGTGCCGCCTTGGCCGCGACGGAGGGTGGCGGCGTGGGAGGAACCGGAGTCGATCCAGACGTCGAGGGTGTCGCGGCCGCAGGTGAGAGCGGCGGGCGCCGGCCAGCCGGCGGGCAACGGGATGCCCGCGAGGATTTCGGCGGCGGTGGCGCTATACCAGAGATTGGTGCCGACGGTCGCGAACTTGTCGGCGACGGCGCGGGCGACGCCGGCGTCGAGGAAGGCGGTTTTCTTTTCGTCGTAGAATGCGGGAATCGGCACGCCCCAGGAACGTTGGCGGCTGATGCACCAATCGGGACGGGACTCCACGGCGCCGCGGATGCGGGCTTCGCCCCAGGCGGGAATCCAGCCGTGGTGGGCGGCGATTTTTTCGATCTCGGCGAGAGCGATGCCGCGGCGGTTGGCTTTGTCGAGGGAGACGAACCACTGGTCGACGGCGCGGAAGATGATCGGGGTCTTTGAGCGCCAGCAGTGCGGGTAGCTGTGCGTGTATTTCGCTTTGGCGAGAAGTGCGCCGGCTTCGGCGAGTTTCTTCAGGACGGCGAGGTTCGCGGGCGCGGGTTTCTTCGCGGCGAGGTCTTCGACTGTTTCGAGGCACGAGAAGCCGACGAGGTCGGCGGGGACTTGGCCGTCGTCGAGGTATTTGCCGTCGTCACCGACCGGGCAGTAGATCGGCAGTTTGTATTTGAGGCCGGTAAGATAGTCGTCGGCGCCGTGGCCGGGCGCGGTGTGGACAGCGCCGGTGCCGCTGTCGGTCGTGACGTAGTCGGCGAGGACAATGGGCGAGGGGCGGTCGATGAAAGGGTGGCGGGGCGCGAGGTTTTCGAGCTCGGAGCCTTTCTTTTTCGCGACGATGGCGGGAGTGGCTTCGATCTTCGCGGCGGAAAGAACTGAGCCGAGAAGCGCTTCGGCGACGACGATGCGCTCGGCGCCGAGGTCGGCGAGGACGTAGTCAACTTCCGGGTGGAGGGCGATCGCGAGGTTGGCGGGGATCGTCCACGGCGTGGTCGTCCAGATGACGACGAAGAGGGGCTTGTCGGTGGGGAGGCCGAATTTTTCCGCTTCGGCGGTCGGCACGGCGAACTTCACCCAGATGGCGATCGAGACGTGGTCTTTGTATTCGATCTCGGCTTCGGCGAGGGCGGTCTCGAAGGGGATGCTCCAGTAAACCGGTTTCTTGCTGCGGTAAACGAGGCCCTTTTCGACGAAGGCGGCGAAGGTGCGGACGATGTCGGCTTCGAACGCGGGGGCCTTGGTCTTATACTCGTTTTTCCAGTCGGCGAGGACGCCGAGGCGTTTGAATTGGGCGGTCTGTTTGGTGATCCACGATTCCGAAAATGCATCGCAGCGGGCGCGGAGCTCGGCGGTGGTGAGGGTGAGCTTTTCGTCGCGGACTTCGCGGGAGACTTTTTGCTCGATGGGCAGGCCGTGGCAGTCCCAACCGGGGACGTAGGGCGTGCGGAAGCCGCGCATCGTCTTGTAGCGGTTGACGAAGTCTTTGAGGGACTTGTTCAGCGCGGTGCCGATGTGGACGTCGCCGTTGGTGAAGGGCGGGCCGTCGTGGAGCACGAAGGCGGGGGCGCCGGCACGGTTGGCCTGGATGGCGTCGTAGAGGCCGGTTTTCTCCCAGTGGGCCACGCGGCCGGGTTCACGTTGCGCGAGTCCTGCGCGCATCGGGAAATCTGTTTTTGGGAGCTGGAGTGTGTCTTTCAGGTCTTGCGCCATGCCAAAGAAAAGTGCGCGAGGCTAGGTCGGGGTGAGGGGGAGTCAAGGGCTGCGTCAGAGGTAATTTCACGGGGGCGCAGAGGCATGGAAAACACGATCACGACGGTCGTGAGGAACGGCGTGCGGGTCCTCCAAAAACGGGCGGCGCGGCGGGTAAAACCCGCAGGGCGGCTACTTGCCTAGGAGGACGAACGGGCCTTCGGCTTTCGGAACGCCGCCTTTGCGCTCGAGCGTCACGGCGAAGGCGTTGATCGATTTCACGGGCTGCTTAGACTTGAACTGGAAGCGGGCTTCGCCGGTCTGGGCGTCGACAGTGAAGACGCCGCCGTCCACGGGATTCGGATACTGCGGGTCGACGACCCAGAGTTGGTAATCCTGATCGGTGGCGAGGGCGGGAAGTTTTTCGACCTTGAGGACGCCTTCCTGTTTGTCGGGATTCCAGACGGCGACGGCGAGGGCTTGGGGCGAGTTTTTCAGGAGCGAGGCGAGGGCGGTGATCTTGAGATTGGCGAGATCGGCTTCGCGCTGGAGCTGGGCGCCGAGGGCGGCGACGCGTTGGGTGGCGGTGGCGAGATCGGTGTCGCGCTGGGCGAGTTGAGTGCGGGCGTCGGTGAGGAGGCGCAGGGCGTCGGCGGTCTGCTTCTCGGTGTCGAGGAGGCGACGGCGCGTGAGGATGCGCTCGGCTTCGAGCTGCTGCTGCGTGCTCTTGAGGGAAATTTCGGCGAGCGTGGTGGTGTCGCGGAGCAGTTGGGCTTCGGACTGAGCGGCGAGATAGAGCTGGCCGAGCCACGCGGCGGAGAGGGCGAGGGCGGCGGCGATGGCCCACGGGACGAGGACGGAAAAGCGGAGAATATTCGACCGGGGACTTTCGATTTTCGCATCACCGATACTGGCGAGGAGGCGGGCGCGGAGCTCGGGCGGAGGCGTCGCGGCGGGCGCGGTGAAGGCGAGGGCGGCGCTCGTGTCGGTGAGCTCGCGGGTGAGGGCGCGGAGGCGCGGATCGCGGGTGAGGTCAGCCTCGAACGTGGTGCGCTCGTTGCGCTCGAGCAGGTCGAGGGCGTAGAGCGAGGCGAGCTCTTCATGGCGTTCGGCGCTCATAGTCGGCGCGCGAGCGAGTCGCGGAGTTTGAGGAGCGCGCGGCGGATGCGCGCTTTAACCGTGCCGAGGGGTTCGGAGAGTTTTTCGGCGATTTCCTGTTGGGTGAGGCCGCCGAAGAAGGCGAGTTCGAGGGCGCGCTTTTGGTCGGGCGGGAGCGAGGCGACGGCGGCGCGGACGGCGTGGGCTTGGTCGCCGAGGGTGGCGCTATCGTCGGCGTTGGGGCCGGAATTGTTTTCGTCGTAGCCGAGATCGGCGGGGGCGGAGGCGGTGAGGAGCTCGGCGCGGCGGCGGCGCATGCGGACGCGGTCGATGGCGCGGTTGCGGACGAGGGTGAGCGTCCAGGCGAAGGCGGAGCCGCGGCTGGTTTCGAACGTGGAGGCCTTTTCCCAGAGGGTGACGAAGGCGTCGTGGACGATGTCCTGGGCTTCGGCGGGATCGGAAACGATGCGGAGGGCGGTGGCGTAAAGCGGGCGGGAGAAGCGGTCGTAGAGGGCGGCGAAGGCAACTTTATCGCCCACGGCGACACGCTCGAGCAGGCGTGCGTCTTCCTGCTGGCGCTCGTCGTTCGGGGGAAGATCGCCGGGCTCGCTCATACCGGGGCGCGGGGACCGGCGGGCGCGCTCGTCTGCGCGCGCCACCGCATAGGTGAACACGTCGGGCAGAGCGGAGAGAGCGAGCGGCATTGGGAATTCATACGCGCGGAGAAGGCGAAAAGATGCAGGGGCGAATCGGTTGGCGAGGGTTTTTTGGGGCGCGCGCTCGGTGCGCCGCAGAAAGTAGGGGAGCGGTGCAACGAGTTCAGAGAACGTAGTGGCCGATCAGGCCGAGCACGATGAGCACGGCGAGGGCGGCGAGGATCTGTTTCTCCAGTTTGGTGACGGGCAGGGGCATGACCGGGAGGACGAAAGCGGAGCGGTGGACTAGAGGCCGAGGGGTTGGGTGCGGGCGAAGAATTGGGCGAGGAGGGGCTCGTCGGCGAAGTTGGCCCATGGGACGTTGCTGGAGACGCGGACGAAGAGCTGGTCGCCATCCCGGCGGAAACCGTAGCGCCACGCGATGCGGAGGAGTTCGACGGCGGAGTAGGGATCGCGAAACGCGATGGGGCGGCCGTCGAAGAGGTGCCAGAACCAGACGTGTTGAGGGAAATTGCCGCTTTGGAAAAAACGATATTCGGGCGGCGAGAGGGTGCGGCCGGCGATGGACGGGACGGGGGCGGCGGCCGGCGGCGGGAGCGGCCGCCAGCCGGCGCCGGGCCAGCAGGCGTCGGGCGTGTGGGAGGCAACGGAGCTGACGGAGGTCTGGCCGGCGCGCCAGTAGGCGGCGTAAAGGGTTATCTGGATACGCGAGTTGTCGCCGGCGCGTTTCACGTAGGTGCGTTGCGCGAGGATGTCGGTCTGGAGGAGCGAGGCGAATTGGTAGAGGTCGGCGGTGGTATCGACTTCCCAGCCGGGAACGGTGGCGGGGAGGACCGAGTAGAGATTGGGGACGGGAGCGTCGCGGCGGAGGGACGGCCGGGTGTTGATGACGAAAAACGCAACCAAGGCCGCGGAGAGTGCGAGGCCGGAGGCGAGAATGAGGAGTTGCGCGCGGCGCGGCGCGGGGGCAGGGTCGAGGGGAGCGGATGGGGCGGGCGCGGATTTTTTATCGCGCCCTTCGAGGAGGAGGGCGAGGCCGGCGAGGAGGGCGGCGGTGACGCCAAGGACGGCGAAACCGGTGGCATCGTGCCAGGCGCCGGAGATGTTGACGCCGCGGTTGGCGAGGAGCGTGAGGGTGAGCGAACGCAGGAAATTCATCGCGATCGCGAGCGGCACCGAGAGCCCGATCAGGAGAGCGCGGGCCCATGGGCGGCGCACGAGTGTCGCGGAGAAAAACAGGCCGGCGAAGACGCACGAAATCAGGCTGCGCACGCCGCTGCAGGCCTCCTCGATACCGACGCGGCCGTGGGCGAGCTCGATGACGTTGCCGTGGCGCAGGGCGGCGATGCCGATGAGGTGGAGGACGCGCAGGACGTTTTCACTGACCCAGAGCTGCAGCGCGAGGGTCAGGCGGGAATAGGTGCCGGTCGGCAGCGGGGCGCTGAGCATCCAGAGCGCGATCGCGATGACGGCGTTCCAGTTGAGCGGGAGGAGGCGCACGGATTCGGCGGCAAATCCGATGAGCGCGGCGCCGAGCAGGGCGACGAGCGCGGCGGCGAGCGTGAAGTGGACGACGGCGTGCGTCCAACCGAGTGTGGCGGCGTAGAGTCCGGAGGCGGCAAGCGCGAGGAGCGAACCGAGCAGCAGCGCGGCGAGGGCCGCGGTGGAGGCGTGGCCGGCGCGGAGAAAGCGCGGGGTGCCGGAGCTGCGGCTATCGTGGAGGAGCAGCAGAAACACGGCGGGCATGAAGAACCCGTGGGAGAGATCGGGGTTTTGCCGCCACTCGGGCCAGAGGTGCCAACTGAGGGCGGCGATGGCGGCGGCGAGGGCGCCCGCGAGGAGTTTCGCGAGGAGCGGGGCGCGGCCGAGCGGCAGCGGCGCGAGTGTGACGACGGCGCTCATGATTAGCGGGGCGCGGGAGCGGGGCGCGTCGTGCCGGGGTAGCGCTCGATGAGGGCGTAGTTGATTTCGAGGGGGAGCGGGAGAATCGGGAGGAAGCTGGTGATGCGTTTCTCGGCCGTTTCGCCCAGGAAGAAAGACTCGACGAGACTGAGCGCGGTGAACGGCGTGGCGGAGGCTTGTTTCAGCCGGAGCACGTAGGCGCGGAGGCGCGGGGCATCGCCCACGGCGCCGGCGGTGCAGAGCAGCGAAAACCAGATGCCGGCCGTATCGGTCGTCAGTGCGAAACCACTGCGGTCGACGCGGTCGGAGAGTTTGGCGAAGAGCTCGCGGTCGGGGCGGCGGATGAGGTGGGCGCAGAGGATTTTGATGCGCGGGCCGTTGAGCTGGGCGAGGACGGCGTCGAATTCGGTCTTGTGGCGCGCGGGGAAATTGCCGGCGGCGAAGGCTTCGAGGCGCAGCGTGACGCGGGCTTCGTCGTCGATGCGGCCGGCGGGTTGCGATTCGAGGCGGTCGAGGGCGGCGTAGGTATCACCGAGTGCGATCAGCGAACTGACCTGATGATAAATCGCGAAGGCGGGGGCTTTGGCCGGGAGGCGTTGGTCGAGCTTCGCGCGGGCCTCGCGGGTGCGGCCGGCGCGGAGGAGAAGTTCGGTTTCGAGGAGCGGACGCCAGACGACGGCGGCGGGGGACGGGTTGGCGACCAGCTCGCGCAGCGGGGCATCGTCGCCGTCGCGTTGGGTCGTGAAGAGCAGGCTACGAATCCAGACCTGGGCGCGGGGGAGGTCGGCGAGGATTTCGGTTTGGGCCACGCTGGCGGCGCGGCCAAAATCGCCGCGGGCGAGCAGGGCGCGGAACCATTCTTGCGAGGTCGTGCCGTGGTGGTCGGGGTGGTCGCGGAGCAGGCGGGAGTAAAAATCGTCGGAGAGGCGGGGTTGGCCGGCTTGGTAGTTTTTCGCGAGAGTGAGACCGAGACTGTAGTTGGCGGGATCGAACTGGTAGGCGTTGTTGAGATAGAGGAGGCCCTCAGCGGTTTTGCCGGCGGCGAAGGAGCGGTTGGATTGTTCGAGGAAGAACCAACTGCGGGCCTGCGGGACTTTGTGCCAGAGGTGTGGCAGGCCGACGTGCAGAATGCTCACGGGGTAGCCGATCGTGCGGAGGAAAATAAACACCGTGAGGACGATCACGCCGTAGATCGCGAACAACGTGCCGCCATAGTAGCGCACCACCGGACCCCAAAACGGGCGGACGTCGGCGGTGTTGGCGGAGCAGACGAGGCCGTCGCGACCCTCGACGAGCAGGGGGCAGATGCGGCGAAAACGGCTGGGTTTTTCCCAGTGAATGCACGCATCGCAGTGCGTCTCCATCGCGCGGCCGGAATCGCTGAGGCTCTGGCAAGGGCTGCGGGTGCGTCCGCGACGAAGCCGGAACAGGGTCTTGCGCGTGTTCCAGTAGAGGAGGCCCCAAGCGAGGCGAAAGAGGTCAGCGAACCAACCGAGCACGCGCGGACGGTAGCGGGGGAGGGAGCGTCGGCAAACTGTTTTGCGGGCGGCGATTGCGAACGCGCGCGCGCTGACGCGCGGCGCGCGAACTCAGACCTTCACGGCGAAGAGCTCGGGATGCATGTGACCTTCGGCGACTTTGTTCACCGTGCCGGTCATCATGATCGAAAAGTTGTCGCCGATCTCGATGCCGATCTGGCCACCGGGCATATGGACGGTGACCGAGCGATCGACGAGGCCGAGGCGGTGGGCGACGGCGGCGGAGGCGCTGCTGCTGCTGCCGGAGGCGAGGGTGTAGCCGGCGCCACGCTCCCAGATTTCGATCTGGATATTGGCGCGGTCGAGGACCTTTAGGAATTGGACGTTGGTCTTCCGCGGGAAGTTCGGGTGCGTCTCGAGGACCGGGCCGTATTTGTGCGCGATCGCAGGCGAAATTTCGGCGAGCGGGATGACGCAGTGGGGATTGCCGATGGTGGCGGCGTTGAACGTGAACTCGCGGTCGAGGATGGTGATCTTCTCGTTGAGGACTTCGCGCGGGGCGGTAGCGCCGGGGAGGGTCACGGGAATTTTGTCCGAGGCGAAACTCACGCTGCCCATCGCGATGGAGATGAGCTGGGCGTCGTTTTTCAGGGCGACGGCGACGTGGCCGCCGGGCGTCTCGACGGTGAAATTGGGGGTGGTGACGAGTTTTTGGTCGTAGAGAAAACGGGAGAAGATGCGGAGGCCGTTGCCGGATTTTTCGGCTTCGGAGCCGTCGGGGTTGAAGATGCGCAGGCCGAATTGGCTCTGCGTCGACGGGAGCGGGCCCCAGAGGATGCCGTCGGAGCCGACGCCGAAGTTGCGGTGACACACGACGCGAATCTGGTCGACGGTCGGGGCGGGCGCCCACGCGGGGAAATCGCGCGGATCGAGGACGATGTAGTCGTTGCCGAGGGCGTGGTATTTGTGGAAGCGCATGGGAAAAATGAGAGGAAGCGGGCCACGAAACACACGGGTGGCGCGAACGCACGGAGAAATTTTGGGGTGGGATGGGGAGCGCAGCAATGACACGGGGGGCGAAACTTTTTCCGTGTGTTTCCCGGAAAGCGCGGGCAATCCATCGGGTTTCACACTCATGAGAATCCGCGCTTTTCAAGGTCTGGTGCCCAATCCCGCCCACGCGTCCGAAGTGGCCTGCGTGCCCTACGACGTCGTCAACGCTGCCGAAGCGGCGGCCCTCGCCGCGGGCAAACCGCGCACGCTCCTGCGCGTCGACCGCGCGGAAATCGACCTGCCCAACGAGACGAATCACTACAGCGACGCCGTCTACGCGAAGGCACGGGAGAACCTGCTCGCGTTGCAGGCCAACGGGTCGCTCGGTCGCGAGGCGGGGCCGAGCTTGTATGTCTACGAGCAGCAGATGGGCACGCACCGCCAGCGCGGGTTGGTGGCACTCTGCAACGTGGAGGACTACGACGCGGAGCTGATCAAGAAGCACGAGAAGACGCGGAAGGACAAAGAGGACGACCGCACCAAATTGATCGACACGCTCAGCGCGAACACGGGGCCGGTGTTTCTCACTTACCGTGACGAGGCGGGTGTGACGGCGTTGGTGAACGCGAAGGTGAAGGAGACGCCGTTGCACGATTTCACGGCGCCCGACGGCATCCGGCACACGGTGTGGCGGGTGGCGGGCGGCGCGGAGTGGGTGCAGGCGTTTGGGAGGGTGCCGCTCACCTACATCGCCGACGGTCACCATCGCGCGGCGAGTGCGGCGCGCGTCGCGCGGATGCGCCGCGAGCGCAATCCGCAGCACACGGGAGCGGAGGACTACAATTGGTTTCTGTGCGTGCTCTTCCCGGCGAGCGAACTGAAGATTCTGCCGTATAACCGCCTCGTGCTCGATCTGCACGGGCTCGCGCCGGCCGATCTGCTCGCGAAGGTGAAAACGATCTTCGGTGGCGTGACGGAGAACGCCGCGCCGACGCCCACGGCGGTCGGACAGGTGAGCATGTATCTCGCGGGGAAGTGGTATGGATTGCGTTGCCCGATCGACCCGCAGGCCGACCCGGTGGGCCGTCTCGATGTGAGCGTGCTCCAGGACAAACTGCTCGCGCCGGTGCTCGGCATCGAGGACGTGCGGACGAGCAAACGCATCGATTTCGTCGGCGGCATCCGTGGCACGGGCGAACTCGTGAAACGCGTGGACGCCGAAGGTGGCGTGGCGTTTTCGATGTTCCCGGTGACGCTCGATCAGCTCATGGACATCGCCGACGCGGGCCAGATCATGCCACCGAAGAGCACGTGGTTTGAGCCGAAGCTGCGTTCGGGGCTGTTCATCCACACGTTTTGAGACGGGCGCGGTGTGGTTGGCGGCAAACTCACGGGCGTCCCGCCAGTTGTGTTCGGCCTGAATACTGCTTTTCGGGCGGAGGAGGCGCGAGCGGGAGCGGCGGACGATTTGTCACCGGATTGTCGCTTGGTAGGTGGGAGATTTTCGGATACAAAGGGACATGGCTGCAGCGTCCGCCCCTTTTCCTGAGATCCGCGAAGCGGACTTGGGGCGGTGGCGGCTGCTGGAGCGGTTCCGGACGGTGCTGGCGGAGGCGGTGGCGGCGCACCCGGGGCTGGTGGCGGCGACGTGGCGGGATCCGGCGCGGCGATTGCAGCACGGGGAGTATCTGGGTCTGTTCCTTTTCGGCCTGCTGAACCCCGTGGTGACGACGCTGCGGGGACTGGGTGCGGCTTCGTGGCTGCCGCGGGTGCAGCGGGAGGTATGCGGCCGGCCGGTGAGCCTGGGCAGCCTGAGCGAAGCGCAGGCGTTGATCGCGCCGGAACTACTGGCCGAAGTCTGCGCCCGCCTGGCCCCGGCCGAGCCGGAGCCGCTCGGCCTCCGTCCAGCGCGTGTCCTTTTGCAACCGCACCAGCCAGCGCACCTTGTCAACGCTCGCGAGGAATTGACCCACCTTCGCTCGTTTAGAGGTGACCCACCCCCGCACGAACGAAAAGGGGACGGGTTACTTGGACTTGGTGCGTAGACCTCCCTTCGGGGTGTCGGGTAGGGCAACGGCGCCGGGGAAGAGGCCGGTGAGGCGCTTTTCCTTCATGCGGTAAGAGTCGCCCTTGATGTTGATGACGGTGGCGCGGTGGAGGAGACGGTCGAGGGCGGCGGAGGCCATGACGGCGTCGCCGGCGAAGACGTGGCCCCAGTCGGCGAAGGCTTTGTTGGAGGTGATGATCGTCGCGGCCTGTTTTTCGTAACGGCTGCAGATGACCTGGAAGAGCAGCGAGGCTTGTTCGTGGTCGAGGCCGAGGTAGCCGACTTCATCGACGATCAGGAGCTTGGGAGTCGTGAGCATCTTCAGGTAGTGCGGCATGCGGTTCTGCGCGAAGGCGGTCTTCATCCGGCGGGCCAGTTCCAGCGCGGTGAGGAAGAGCAGTCGCTGGCCGCGCTCGGCGCAGCTCAGGCCCAGGGCGATGGCGAGGTGGGTTTTGCCGACGCCGGGCGGACCTTGGAAGATGACATTGCGGCCTTCATCGAGGAAGCGGCCGGTGCCGAGTTCCTCGATCAAGGTGCGGTCGATGGAAGGTTGGAAGGCGAAGTCAAAATCGCTGAGGCGCTTCAGCCACGGCAGCCCCGAGGAGTGGAGGCTCGTATCCACGACGCGCTGGCGACGGGCGGCGATCTCCGGCTCGAGCAAGCGGCCGAGGAAGTGCGAGTAGGACCAGTGGCCGGCGGCGGCTTGCTGAGCGACCGAGTCGAGTTGGGTGTGGGCGGTCGTGGCGCCAATCTGCAGGAGGCCGTCTTGGGCGAGCTGTTCGTAGGGGACGCTCATGCGGAGACCTCCGCGTAAACGGCCAGGGGCCGCACCTGCACGGTCGCGCAGAACGTGATGTGACAACCCTTCGGCGGCGGTGGGACGAGCGTCGGCACGGAGCGCTCCCAGCGTTCGCGCACATGCGAGGGGGACTCGATGCGTTGCCCCGCCGCGGTGGCGACCCGGTGCTCGGCGACGATCAGGTCTTTGGCGCGGATGACGATGACGTTGTCGCCGGCGTCGACCGTGACGCGGGTGCCGACCCAGCGGGCGGGCACCGAGTAGTCGCTTTTGTCGTAGCGCACGAGTGCCTCGACGCCGACGGTGCGGGCGGTGCTGCGGGCGACCTGATAGGCGTTGAGGCCGGCGCACGGGGTGAGCGTCTCTGCGAGCAGACGGTCGCAGGGGCGCGCTTGCGTCGTGCCGTGTAACCGGATGTTGGCGACGCTGCCGAGCCAGTGCCGGCCCTGGGCGTTGAGATCATCGAGGCCCGCGAAGGTGCGGCCGTTCAGAAAGCTGTCGCGCAGATAGGAAACGCTGCGTTCGACTTTGCCCTTGGTGCGCGGCCGATACGGCCGGCAGCGTTTGACCTCGAAGCCGTGATGGCGGGTGAAGTCGAGAAAGCGCGCGTTGATGCGCTCGGGCCCGACGACGACCTGGCGCATGTTGTCGTAAAGGATCCGGCGGGGCCAGCCGCCGAAGAAGGCGAAGGCGTTCTGATGGCAGCGGATCAAGGTCGCCAGCGTCATCGAGCGCGTGAACTCGACGTAGAGATACCGCGAGAAGCCCAGCACCATGACGAACGCGTAGACGCGGATGCTCGTGCCGTCCGGCTGCGGATAACGCCCGACCTCGGCCCAATCGCATTGCGCCTGCTCGCCGGGCGGCGTCTCGAACCGCACGGTGAGGGCCTGGTCGGTGTGGCGCGTGGCCTTGAGCGTCTGCAGGAAGCGCCGCACGATCTGCGGTGAACCGGCGAAGCCTTGGGCGACGATCTCCGGCAGCAGCCGCACTGCCGACAGGCCATGCGCCTGCCAACGCTCCGTCAGATACGGCTTATAAGGGTCGAGTTTGCTGGCGCGCACCCGCGGGGCAGGCATCGGGGCACGTTTGGCCCGCAGAAGCTTGCGGACTGTGTTGCGGGAATGGCCGGTCAACCGCGCGATCTCGCGCACGGAGTGGCCCTGTTTTTGAAGAAAACGAATGTTCATGAACTAATCCAGATTGAGCATGGGAGCCTTCGGTTGAGCGGGGGACCGCAGGCTATCATGCAAACGCTACGAGACGAACTGACGCGCGGAGGACTCTCTCACGGTGGCCGAGCCCCGCTTTTACTCCCACAGGGGGTGGGTCAGTTCTAAACGAGCGTCAGTGGGTCAGTTTTTACGCGAGCGTTGATACACCTGCCGGGCCGTCAGCCGGGCGAGCACCCCGTAGCTGCCCCCGAAATTGCGGTCCCCGATGTAGACCGTGCCCGGCCGTGCGTGCGCCGACCACCACGCCTGCTCGCAGACCTTGGCCACCGTCGGCTCCGCCTGGCGCACCGTGCCCCGCGCCAGGTCGAACTCCACGTGCAGCCGCACCGCGTTCTGCCGGCCGTTTTGCCGCCGCCAGAACGCCCACACCATGCGCGGCAGCGCCGGCATGACCGTGCTGTCGATCACCGTGCCCGGCGGGCCGGCACCCGGCCCGGCCGGGGCCAGGCGGGCGCAGACTTCGGCCAGTAGTTCCGGCGCGATCAACGCCTGCGCTTCGCTCAGGCTGCCCAGGCTCACCGGCCGGCCGCATACCTCCCGCTGCACCCGCGGCAGCCACGAAGCCGCACCCAGTCCCCGCAGCGTCGTCACCACGGGGTTCAGCAGGCCGAAAAGGAACAGACCCAGATACTCCCCGTGCTGCAATCGCCGCGCCGGATCCCGCCACGTCGCCGCCACCAGCCCCGGGTGCGCCGCCACCGCCTCCGCCAGCACCGTCCGGAACCGCTCCAGCAGCCGCCACCGCCCCAAGTCCGCTTCGCGGATCTCAGGAAAAGGGGCGGACGCTGCAGCCATGTCCCTTTGTATCCGAAAATCTCCCACCTACCAAGCGACAATCCGGTGACAAATCGTCCGCCGCTCCCGCTCGCGCCTCCTCCGCCCGAAAAGCAGTATTCAGGCCGAACACAACTGGCGGGACGCCCGTGCCACGTGAGAAAAACTGAGAGGCTGCCGGCGCGCGCGCGGGCGGGTGTGGCTTGCGCATTGGGGGCGGGTTCGTTCTCTCGGGGCGATGCTTTCGATGATTAACCCCAAAATTCGAGGATGGCTCGCGGTCGCTGGCCTGCTGTTCGGCGTGGCGAGCGGCTGGGCGGCGGATAGTGGCAAGGCGACGCTCCCGGTGTTTCCGCGGCCGTTGGCCGACTATGCGGCGGTCGATTCGCCGGAGCTCGGCGCGACGTTGGTGGCGCGCGCGAAAGCGGAGCCGTTCAATGTGGCGGCGACGACGATTTTTGTTTTGGCGGTGCTGCACACGTTTCTCGCCGGCAAGATCCGGCATTGGGCGCATGTGATCGAGGAGAGGCATCTGGCCCAGCTCGCGCGCAAACATGTGGCGACGGACGTGGATGGCGACGGTGTGCCGGACGAGGTAAGTTTCTGGGGGCAGGTGCTGCACTTTTTCGGCGAAGTGGAGGCGGTCTTCGGAATCTGGGTCGTGGCGCTCGGCGCGACGCTGATTTGGTTCAAGGGTCTAGATACGACGGTCCACTACATCGCGGATTCGGTGAACTACACGGAGCCGATCTTCGTGGTGGTGATCATGGCGTTGGCGTCGACGCGGCCCGTGATGCGGCTTGCGGAGCAGGCGTTGCGAGCGGTGGCTTCGCTCGGCGGCGGGCGACCGGTGGCTTGGTGGTTGTCGATTTTGACGGTGGCGCCGCTGCTGGGCTCGCTGATCACGGAGCCGGCGGCGATGACGATCGCGGCGCTGCTGCTGGCGAAACAGTTTTATGTGCTGAATCCGAGTTCGCGCCTGAAGTATGCCACGCTCGGTCTGCTTTTCGTGAACATTTCCATCGGCGGAACGCTGACGCATTTCGCGGCGCCGCCGGTGCTGATGGTGGCGGCGGCGTGGGGGTGGAACCTGAAGTATATGATGATGAATTTTGGGTGGCACGCGGTGAGCGGCATCGTGATGTCGAATGTCGTTTACCTGCTGGTTTTCCGGAAAGAATTGCTCGCGCTCCAGCCGCTGGCGGTGGACCCGAAGGCGCGGCCCGAGGAGGCGGTGCCGCTGTGGGTGACGACGATGCATGTGCTGTTTCTCGCGTTTACGGTGTGGATGGCGCACTACCCGGCGCTGTTCATCGGCGGGTTCCTCTTTTTCTTGGCGTTCGCGCAGGCGACGGCGCACCACCAGAGCAAGGTGGAGTTGAAGTCGCCCATGCTGGTGGGCTTTTTCCTCGCGGGTTTGGTGATCCACGGCGGCTTGCAGGCGTGGTGGATTCAACCGGTGCTCGGGCGGCTCGGGGAAGTGCCGCTCTTTGTGGGCGCGACGATTTTGACGGGGTTTAATGACAATGCGCTGATCACCTATCTCGCGACGCTGGTGCCGGGATTCAGTCCGGAGCTGAAGTTCGCAGTCGTCGCGGGCGCGGTGACGGGCGGCGGGCTCACAGTGATCGCGAACGCGCCGAATCCGGCGGGGCAGTCGATCCTCCAGAAATATTTTCCAGAGGGCGTCTCGCCGCTCGGGCTGTTTCTCGGCGCCATCGGACCGACGCTGATCGTGGCGTTTTCGTTTATGGCGCTGTGAGCGGGACACGGAGGTGTGGCGCCGATTGGGAGTGTGAGCGGCGGCGCGGCGCGTGGCGCGCAGTGTGTCGGCTGGACTCGGGTCGGCGGGCGGCTCAACTTCGCCGCGGTTCGTTCTGTTTTTTTGGATTCGATTTTTCACCCCTATGAAACTCCGCCATTCCCTCGTCGCGCTGCTCGTTTTGGGCACCGCCTTTGTCCACGCCGCCGACCGCAAGTTGGTGATGATCGCCGGCCCGGTGAGCCATCCGCCGCTCATGCACGAGTTCAAGGCGGGCTCGATGTTGCTGCAAAAACGTCTCGAGGTCGTGCCGGGGCTGAAGACGGTGTTGGTCACGAACGGCTGGCCGACGAAGATGGTCGACGGGAAAAAAGTGGACGACAACTCGGTCTTTGAGGGAGCGGACGCGGTATTTATTTACTGCGACGGCGGCGCGAATCATCCGGCAGTGCAGAAGGACCGGCTCGCGGTGTTGGGCGCGTTGGTGAAAAAAGGCGTGGGCCTCGGTATGGCGCACTATGCGGTGGAAGTGCTCGCCGACAAAGGCGGCACGGAGTGGAAAGACTGGATCGGCGGGCACTATGAAAATTCGTTCTCGTGCAACCCGATCTGGGAAGCGGACTACAAGACGCTGCCGGAGCACGCGATCACGCGCGGCGTGAAGCCCTTCAAGACGAAGGACGAGTGGTATTTCAATATGCGCTTCCGCGAAGGTAAGGCAGGCGTGAAGGACATCCTCGTGGCGACGCCGTCCGACGCGGTGCGCGAAGGTCCGTATGTGCATCCAAAAGGTCCCTACGCGCACATCCTGGCGGCGAAGGGCCGGCCGGAGACGATGATGTGGGCGGTCGAGCGTCCCGATGGTGGCCGTGGCTTCGGTTTCACGGGCGGACATTTTCACCTGAACTGGCAGAACGACGACCAGCGCCGGCTGATTCTCAATGCGATCGTGTGGCTCGCGAAGCTCGAGGTGCCGAAGGGCGGCATCAATTCCGCGCCGGTGACGGATGCCGAGGCGATGTCGAATCTCGACGAGAAGAAGCAGTCGGCGCCGAAAGCGCCGAAGGCAGCGAAGAAGAGCTGAGTGTCGAGCGGGAGATTGGCACTCGGCGGGCGAAGCAAAGCCAGTTAGCCGCCGAGTTTCTTGCGAGCATCCTCGGGCACGACGAGGGTGGTCGTGCCGACGGCTTTGAGCTCGGTGGTGGATTTTTGGTGCACCTCGACTTCGCGGCGGGCGTTCGGGGTTTCGACGGCGAGGGTGCCGGTGAGTTTGAGTTCGTATTTCACGAGAGCGCCGTCGCGCACCCAGAGGCGAAAGGTGCCGGCGGCTTTGAGCGGGGTGAGCTCGTTTTGGCCGGGATGCACGAGGAGGAGTTTTGCGCCGGTTTCGGACAAGGTGCCGGTGACGACGTCGCCATCGGCGGCGATCTCGGTGTGGCTGCCCACGATGATGCCGATTTCCTCGTGGGGTAGGCCGAGGTTGAGCTGGAGATTGCTGTAGGGCAGCGGGGTGGCGCCGGGGTCTTTGCGGTTGCGATGGCCCGGGATGCCGGGAAATCCGCCGCCGGGGTAACCGCTGCCGCCAGGCGGACCGGGTGGGCGTTGGTCGATGCGCGGCTGGGCGGCGAGCTCGGCGGGCGTTTTCCAGCCGTCGTCGGTTTGAATCACGCAGCGGTCGGCGCCTTTGAAGACGGCTTCGACTTGGTTGGCGGAGCCGCTGGTGCCGCGCGTGACGCGGCGGCGCACAAACGAAATCATGGGCATCGTCACGAGGGCGAAGCCGGTGCGATCCGTCTGGCCGGTGATGTCGTAGGTGCGCGCATCGTCTTCGACCGTGGTGTGCCAACTGTAGCTCCGCGCGTCGGGGATTTTCATCGCCGCGACGATGGCGACGTCGGTCGGACCGGCGGAGAGGGCCGAGGCGAGCAGGGCGAGCGCGACGAACAGGCAGGTGTAAAAACGGCGGGACATCATCACTCACATCAACCCAAGAGGAGCGGCGGGAGGCGTCAACGCGGGCTTGGCGGGTGAGCTGGGCGTGTGGCTTGGCGTGCGGGCTTGGCGTTGGTGGGAGGAGGGAGCGTTGTCTCGGTTGTTTGCTTGCGCCGGTGCGTGTCGGGAAAGGGGGGGGGCGTTGACCGAGAGGCTGGGCGGGCGGGGGCGCCCGCGCTCCCGGGGGTTACGGGAAGAGACCGCGGGCGGCTTTGGCGTCGGCGACGCGCTGGATGCCGAGGGTGAGCGCGGCGAGGCGGCGGCTGAAACCGAATTTACGCTTCTGGGCGTCGACGGAGTCTTTCGCTTTGTCGAGGATAGCGAAGAGTTTTTGGAGGACTTCGTCGCGGCTCCAGTAGTAGTTCGAAAGGTTTTGGAGCCACTCGAAATAGGAGACGATGACGCCGCCGGAATTGCAGAGGACGTCGGGGATGATTTCGATGTCGCCGCGCTCGTCGATGACCTTGTCGGCGGCGTTGGTGGTGGGGCCGTTGGCGGCTTCGGCGAGGACGCGGCACTGAATCTTGTGGGCGTTTTTATCGGTGATCACACGCTCGAGGGCGGCGGGGATCAGCACGGTGCATTTCAACTCAAGGAGGGCCTCGTTGGAGATGGGCTCGCCGCCGTCGAAATCCAAGAGCGTCTTCTGGGTCGAGATGTAGGTGACGGCTTTTTTGATATCGATACCCTTGGGGTTGTAGATGCCGCCGGTGTAGTCGGAGATGGCGATGATCTTCGCGCCGTAGGCGGCGAGGGCGAGGGCGGTTTCGCTGCCGACGTTGCCGAAGCCCTGGATGACGGCGGTGGTTTTCTTCAGCGGGATTTTCAGGTCTTCGAGGTATTTTTTGGTGAGATACGCGACGCCGGCGCCGGTGGCTTCGCGGCGGCCTTGGGAGCCGCCGAGGGCGATGGGTTTGCCGGTGACGATGGCGGGCTCGAGGTGGCCGACGTGGTTGGAATAGGTGTCCATCATCCAGCCCATAATCTTCTCGTTGGTGCCGACGTCGGGCGCGGGGACATCGGTGTGCGGGCCGAAGAAGTTGACCATCTCCTGCATGTAGCGGCGGGAAAGGTGTTCGAGTTCGGTGGGCGTGAGTTCGTTGGGATTCACGATGACGCCGCCCTTGGCGCCGCCGTAGGGGAGGCCGACGAGAGAGGTTTTCCAGCTCATCCACATGGCGAGCGCGGCGACTTCACCGAGGGTGACGTGTTGGTGGAAACGGATGCCGCCCTTCGAGGGGCCGGTGGAAAGATTGTGTTGGACGCGGTAGCCTTCGAAGACGGTCACGCTGCCATCGGCGCGTTTGACGGGGAGGGCGACGGCGAGGCAGCGGCGCGGGTATTTCGTGCGGTCGCGGAGGGCGTCGGGGAGGTTGATGGCGTCGGCGGCCTTGTCGAATTGACGGCAGGCCATCTTGAAAACGTCGGAGTCGTAGAGGGAAGAGACGATCGCTTTGGACATCTGAGGGGGGATCTAGGGTTGAGGGTCGGGGTTCCCGGGGCACCGAAGTGGTGGCCGGGGAGCCGTTTTGTGATTGGGCGGAAGATGGGGGGCGGGGGCGGCTTTAGCAATTGGCTTCCCGAGGGGGCGCACGTTCAATGCGCGCCACTTATTTCCACGGACACGGTCCGTGATAACCATGCTAACCGTCATCTTTCAGTTTGTGCGCTGGGTCTTCGAAAAGTTCGCCGTGGGCGTGCTCATCGTGGGGCTCGGCGTGGTGGCAACGGGGCTGTGGCTGTTTCTCAAAGACAATGTCGATGCCGATCAGTGGCGGCAGGAAATCGTGCGCTCGATCAACGGCGACCGGACGAAGGTGAAGGCTGCGATGGAGGATGTGCACAAGCGGATGGACCGCATCTCGGCCGAGATCACCGCCGAGCAGGAGAAGGGGAAACAGGTCGACAAGATCATCGCGACGCTGAAGGACCTCGAGAGCTCGTGGGACAAATTTACTGGCAACGCCGAGCAGCAGAAGGCCAATGCGGAACGCATCGTGTCGCTCTCGGCGATGCGGATGACGACGACGGCGAAGGTGGCGGCGTTGCAGCAGGATTTCACCCGCGCGACGTGGGAACGCGACGGACTGGAAATCGCGCTTGGCAAGCTGGAGACCAAATTGGCGGCGGCGCAGGTGGAGCAATCCGAGGTGATGCGGATCGCGGAGCGCACCTGGAACTACGAAGTCGGCCACGCGCCGGTGCGGCTGCCCGTGAAATGGTGGGTGGTGGTGGCGCTGGCGCTGTATTTCTTCGGCCCGACGGCGGGCAAGGTTTGGATGTATTTTTTCATCGCACCGTGGGTCTCGGGCGGACGGCCGGTGCGGTTGGGCGCCGGCGGAGAGCTGCCCGCCGTGAGTGTGAGCAAAGTGGCGACGAGTGTGACGCTGCGGCCGGGTGAGCGGCTGTGGGTGAAGGAGCGGTTTTTGCAGGCCTCGGACGAAGGGCTGAAACGAAAATCCCGCTTCGTGCTCGATTGGTCGATTCCGTTCACGTGTTTCGCGGCGGGGCTCGTGGAGCTGATCGAGCTGAGCCACCGTGGCGAAAGCGGCGAGGCGCAGCTCACGCTCTCGAACCAAGGCGATCCGCACAGCGAGATTGCGGTGATCACGCTGGCGGAGGGGGCTTCGCTGGTGCTGCGGCCGAGTTTCCTCGCGGGCGTGGTGACGACGCAGGGGAAGAAGCTGAAGATCCGGCGGCGCTGGCAACTGTTTCGCTGGCAGGCGTGGGTGACGCTGCAGTTTCGGTTCTTCGAGTTTGTGGGACCGTGTCAGCTCGTGGTCGCGGGCAGCCGCGGCGTGCGAGTGGAGCAGCTGCTGCGGCGCGACGACGGGAGCTACGCGGCGCGGCGCACGAATCAGGATGCGACGATGGGCTTTACCCCGGGGCTCGACTACCGGCCGGTGCGGGCGGAGACGTTTTGGAGCTACTATCGCGGGATGAATCCGCTGTTCGACGATCTGTTTGCGGGGCAGGGAATTTTTCTGTGTCAGCAAGTCGCGACCGGCGGTGATGCGAAGCAGGCGCGGAAATTTTGGTCCGCCATGTGGGGCGGGGTGATGAAGGTGTTTGGGATGTAGGGCGCGTGAGCGGACCTGGGTAGAGCTGCGGGGTTGCGAAGTCGGGGGTGGTGGCTTTCGGTGGGGCGATGTTGTTCAAACTCGCTTCCGACTACCAGCCGATGGGCGATCAGCCGCAGGCGATCGAGAAACTCGTCGCCTCGATCAACGCGGGGAACAAGCACCAGACGCTGTTGGGGGTCACGGGCTCGGGGAAGACGTTTACGATGGCGAACGTGATCGCGCGGACGCAGCGGCCGACGTTGATTGTGTCGCACAACAAGACGCTCGCGGCGCAGCTTTACTCGGAGTTCAAGAGCTTCTTCCCGGACAACGCGGTGGAATATTTTGTCAGCTACTACGACTACTACCAGCCGGAGGCCTACATCGCTTCGAGCGACACGTTCATCGAAAAAGATTCGTCGCGGAACGAGGAGCTGGAGCGGCTGCGGATGGCGACGACGAGTTCGCTGGTGTCGCGGCGCGACGTGATCGTGGTGGCGAGCGTGTCGTGCATCTACGGCCTCGGGTCGCCCGAGGAATTTTCGTCGATGAAGATCTCGATGCTGCGGGGGGCGCCGCTCGGGCGGCAGCGCTTTTTGGAGCGGCTGGTGGACAATATTTACGAGCGCAACGACTACGAGTTGAAGCCGGGGCGGTTTCGCGTGCGCGGCGACACGGTGGACGTGATGCCCTCGTATCTGGAGCACGGGCTGCGGGTGGAATTTTTCGGCGACGACGTGGAAGCGTTGAGCGAATTCGATCCGCTGACGGGCGAGGTGTTGCGGACGCTGGAGCAGTTCGACCTCTACCCGGCGAACCAATACGTGACGAGCCGCGGGAAGCTGGATCCGGCGATCGCGGCGATCAAAGCAGAGCTGGATGAGCGCGTGGCGTTCTTCGAGAAGAACGGGCAGTATCTGGAGGCGCAGCGCATCCGGATGCGGACGAATTACGATTTGGAGATGCTGCAGGAGATGGGATTCTGTAACGGCATCGAAAACTACTCGCGGCACATGACGGCGCGGAATGCGGGGGAGCGGCCCTTTTGCCTGATCGATTTTTTTCCGAAGGATTTTCTGGTGATGGTGGACGAGAGCCACGTGACGCTGCCGCAGATCGGCGGGATGTTTAACGGCGACCGGGCGCGGAAGACGACGCTCGTGAATTTCGGGTTTCGGTTGCCTTCGGCCCTCGATAACCGGCCGCAGAATTTCGAGGAGTTTCAACAGGTGACGGGACAGACGCTGTATGTGTCGGCGACGCCGGCGCCACTGGAGATGAAGTTGTCGTCGGTCGTCGCAGAGCAGTTGATCCGGCCGACGGGGTTGATCGATCCGGAGATCGTGCTGCGGCCGACGAAGAATCAGGTCGAGCATCTGATCGGCGAGATCAAGGCGGCGACGGCGGTCGGCGAACGCGTGCTTGTGACGACGCTGACGAAGCGGTTGTCCGAGGATCTGACGAGCTACCTACGCGAGGCGAAGATCCGCGTGGAGTATTTGCACTCGGACATCGATGCGATTGAGCGCGTGGAGATTTTGCGGAATCTGCGGCTGGGGAATTTCGATGTGCTCGTGGGCATCAATTTGCTGCGCGAAGGACTCGATCTGCCGGAGGTGGCACTGGTGGCGATCCTCGATGCGGACAAGGAAGGGTTTCTGCGAAGCGAGACGTCACTGATCCAGACGGCGGGTCGTGCGGCGCGGCACGAGAAGGGTCGCGTGATTTTCTACGCGGACAACGAGACCGAGTCGATCAAGCGAACGATGGCGACGGTGAAGTATCGGCGGGAAAAACAGATCGCCTACAACACGGAGCACGGAATCACGGCGCGCAGCGTGAAGCGCACGGCGCAGGCGAGTCTGCACGTCTATGACGGCTCGGGAGCTGATGCGAACGAGGCGCCGATGGTCGCGGAAAATGCCGATGATGTGGCGGCGGTGATCGCAGAGCTGGAAGAGGAAATGCAGGAGGCCGCGGGGCGGTTGGAATTTGAGCGGGCGGCGCTGTTGCGCGACCAGGTGAATGCGCTGAAGAGCGGCGATTATCGGAAGGCGGTGGGCGCGGCGGCGAAGGAGTATCCGAAAGCGAAGGCGAAGGTGGTGGGGCGGGCGAAGGCGGGGAGGCGGGGGTAGTGGCGGAACCGGAGAGGGGGAGAAGGAGGGACGGAGGGACGGAAAGACGGAGAGAGGGGGAGATGGAGGGACGGAGAGAGGGGGAGGGGAAAGGCAGGGAGGCTTGGCGGGGAGCACGCTCAGGATGAGCGTGCTACGGGCGGACGGGCTACGGGAGTTCGTAGATCTCGATGAGGGCGTTGCCGGTGGGGTCGCTGCGGCCGTCGTTGGTGAGGCCGGAGGCTTGGGCGGAGTAGGCGCCGGGCTGCAGCGTGAGAATCATCGCGGGTTCCTGGCGGTCGCTAAAGGCGAAGGCACCGACTTGGCCGAAGGCGGTGCGGAGCGCGGGTTGGAAGGAGGCGGGTGAGTCCCAGTCGTCCTTTTCGCGGAGAAGCGTGTTGCCGGAGAAAAATTTCAGGAACGGGTCGTCGAGCGTGCCGGTGACACCGAGGGTGCGCAGGGTATCGCCGGCGATGCGCACGAGGTAGGTGCGCGGGCCGGGGCCTTGGACGACGAAACCGGCGATGAGCGTATCGGTGCCGGTGCTGACGTAGCCGCGCGTAGAGAGATTGGCGATACGGCTGGCGGTGTCGCGCACGGCGTCGGCATCGTAGATCTCGACAAGGACGGTGCCGGCGGCGCTGGAGGGGCTGGCGGTGGTGACGGTGTAGGTGCCGGGGGCGAGCGAGGTGAGGAGGACGCCGTCGCGCGAGGCGGGGAGGAAAGCGAAGGCGCCGACGCGGGCGGTGGCGGCGCGGAGTTCGGCGACATTGGCGCTCTGGTCCCAGAGGCCTTCGCTCTGGGCGAGGGTGGTGCCGGCGGAGTTTTTTAGGACGAGCTGCGGATCGGCGAGAGTGCCGGCGACGCCGAAGGTGGCGAGGGTGGGGCCGGAGACGCGGAGGAGGACGGATTTGCTGCGCGAGCCGGTGACGACGAATCCGACGATCATCGAGCGTGGGCTGGAACCGCCGATACCGCGGGTGGAGAGGTTGGCGAGCTGCGTGGTGGGAGTGAGCGTGGCGGGGGTCGTGGTGAGCGTGACGGTAGGGCTGGTGACGGTGTCGTCGGGCGTGATGGCCTGGAAGTAGTAGCTGCCGGCGTCTTCGAGCTGGACGGAGCCGAAGTTGAGCGATCCGGGTTTGATGAGTGTGAAGAGCGGCTCGAACTCCGCGGCACCGGTGGCTTTGAAATACCAGTGATAGGAGTGGAAATCGTCGGCGACGGGCGGATCGATACCGTCGACGGCGATGGTGAATTTCGCGGTGCCGCCGATAGTGGCGGACTGGTTGGTGGGCTGCGTGGTGAGGGTCGGTCGCTTGATCGGGGTGCTGTAGAAATAGGCGGCGCCGGCGATGTCGTCGGCGGCGAGAGAGTCGAGGTTGCTGACGGTGCTGTTCATCAGGGCGGTGACGGTTTGCACGGGGGTGGCCTGATCGGGATGATTGAGGCCGAGGACGTGGCCGAGCTCGTGGAGGAGGACGCGGCGGAGATCGAGGGGCGTGTTGGAGAGGTTGCCGCGATAGGAGTTCCACGGGCGGTTGCGGTTGATGATGAGGTCGGCTTCGACGGAGCGGATGGACTGGTCGCCGTTGTCGACGAGGGTGACGCCGAGAGTGCGGCTATCGAAGGCTTCGCCGTAGATCGTGGTGGCGAAGAAGACCTGGTTGATGCCGTCATCGGAGCGGTTGGCGGCGGCGCTGGCGGAGGACGTCGTCGACGTGAAGCGCGTGCGGACGAGGTGAGTGTTCCAATCGGCGAGGGCGGCTTGGGCGACGGCGTTCCACGAGGTGGAGCCATCGGTGAGTGGAAACGTCGAGGAAGTGGCGGTGGCGTCGAGCTGGAGGCGCAGCAGGATGGTGCCGGAGGGCCAGGTGGAGCCGAGCGGATCGAAGGCGCGGGCGGTGAGGGCGAGGACGGCGCAGGCGAGGAAGATGGAGAGAAGGAGAGAGAGGGAGAGGGGGAGAGGGTGGGGAGAGGCGGAGGGCATGGTCAGGGGCGCTGCGGGGTGGTGGCGGCGCGGGCGCCGGCGTCGAGGACGCGCGACTCGAAGGCGGCGAGCGTCAGGGCCTGATCGGCGGTGAGGCGGCGGGCGAGGAGGTCGGCGGTAGCGCCCGAGGAAAGGGGGAGGACGATCTCGTCGGTGGAGGTGAGCGGGACGGCGTTGTCGCGGGTGAGATATTCGCGCTGCGTGACGGCGTCGGTGACGACGTGGTAGCGGCCGTGACCGGCGCCGATGAGCGGGCACATGACCTCGCCGTTGCGGGCGACGAAGACGAGTTGGCGTTGGCCGACGGCGAAGGTGGGAATGCCGGCAAGGCGGAGGGTGCGCTTGCCGACGGTGCCGCCGAGGAAGCGGAGCGTGACGGTGTCGGCGGGCGTGCCCTTCAGCGTGCGCTCGACGCGGAACGTGACGAAGGTGTGGATACCGCGGCCTTGGGGAGACTCGAACTCCTCGGCGCGCACGGCGGTGACGGTGCCGCGGACGACGGTGTTGGATTCGGCGACGAGTTCGGCGAAGGTGGGGGGAACGATGGACGTGGCGCGGGTGGCGGGCGCGAGTGCGAGGAGGAGGAAGAGGGTGAGAAGGAGGGTCGGGGAGAAGGGGAGAGGGGGAGACGGGAGGACGCGGAGAGGTGGTGCGAGGGGCGGCATGGGAGGGTGCGGGGGCTCGACGCCGGGGCGGGGCGTTTGTTGCAAAATGTGCGGCGAAGGAGGCTCCAGGCGTCGGCAGCGGGAGGGAGCACGATCAGGCTGATCGGGCTACGCGTGGCGTTTTTTCCAGGATTCGACGATTTGGCGGATCGTCTCTTCGAGCGACTGCGTGATGTCCCACGACGGATAGTGGGCGCGCATTTTGCGGAGGTCGCTGTAGTAGCAGATGTGGTCGCCGGCGCGGTTTTGGTCGACGTAGGTGTGGACCTGCGGCTTGCCGGTGAATTTTTCCGTGATCTTGAAGGCCTCGAGGATGGAGGTGCTGTTGGCTTTGCCGCCGCCTAGATTGTAGACCTCGCCGGCGCGGGGGGCGGCGACGAAGGCGGCCATGAAGCGGGCGACGTCGAGGGAGTGAATGTTGTCGCGGACCTGTTTTCCTTTGTAGCCGAAAACGCGATACTCGCGGCCCTCGAGGTTGCATTTCACGAGGTAACTGAGGAAGCCGTGGAGCTCGACGCCGGTGTGATTCGGACCGGTGAGGCAGCCGCCGCGGAGGGCGCAGGTGGGGAGATTAAAGTAGCGGCCGTATTCCTGGACCATCACGTCGGCGGCGACTTTGCTGGCGCCGAAGAGGGAGTGTTTGGATTGGTCGATGGTGAAGGTTTCCGCGATACCTTCGGCGTAGGCGGGGTCGGCGTAGTCCCAGCGCGTGGGGAGTTCGGTGAGGGCGATGCGGTTGGGAGCGTCGCCGTAGACTTTGTTCGTCGACATGTGGACGAACGGGGATTCGGGAGCGGCCTGGCGGGCGGCTTCGAGGAGGTTGAGCGTGCCAACTGCGTTGGTGTCGAAGTCGTCGAACGGGATGGCGGCGGCGCGGTCGTGGGAGGGTTGCGCGGCGGTGTGGACGATGACGGAGGGCGCGACGGATTTGACGAGGGCGAGGACCCCTTGGCGGTCGCGGATGTCGAGTTCGTGGTGGACGAAGCCGGGGAGCTCGGCGGCGAGGCGGGATTGGTTCCAGCGGGTGTCACCGGAGGGGCCGAAGAAGACGGCGCGCTGGTTGTTGTCGACGCCGTGGACGGTGTAGCCGAGTTCGCGTGCGAAGTAGACGCAGACTTCGGAGCCGATGAGGCCGGAGGAGCCGGTGACGAGGAGAGTCTTCGACATGGAGAGAGGATCGGAGTTGGAAGAGGGTGGCGGGCGAGAGCGCGGTAGATCAAGGAAGGGGCAAGGTGCCGAAAGAGGAAATCACGAAACGCACGCACGGCGTGAAAAACAGGGCGGTGGGGAGCGGCGGTGGAGGAAACACCAACTGCAGCAACGAAACGAAAGCGGGTTAGGGAGGGGGTGCCACTGACTACACGGAACGCACGGAAGGATCGGAAAGGCGGAACGGTCGGAGGGCGGAGACGCCGATGGGGTTCGCCGGAGGGGGGGACCGAGGTGAGTCTGCGGCTGGCGGCCCCGGGAGGAGGGCGGAAGGGGCGGCCCAGGACGGCGGGGGGAAATCAGTCTTTCGCGGTGGGCGTGGCGGCGCGAAGCAGGGATTCTTCGTGGTCGAGGAGGAGCTGGAGGGGGCGGTGGACTTCGTCGGCGATGGCTCCGCTGCGCCAGAGATCGTCGATAGCGGCGCGTTCGGCTTGGAGGGCGGCGGCGCGATAGTCGTGGGAGGCGCGGCGGCGCTGGACGGCGCTGGTGCGGGTTTCGCCGGCGGCGGCGAGCACGGCGATGCGCAGTTCGTATTCGCCGAGAACGTGGGCGAGCGCGGCGCTTTGTTCGGGGGTCGTGGTGGCGGGTTTGAGCGCGAGCAGGGCGCTGAGACCGGCTTGGACGGCCGTGGTGCGGGCGAGACGTTCCTCCTGGGCGCGCGTATCGTCTTCGCGGAGACCGAGGCGGCGGATGAGGGCTTCGAGGGTGGTGCCCTGCACGAGGAGGGTCACGGCGATGACGCCGAAGGCTAAGAAGATGACGATGTCGCGGCCGGGGAAAGGAGTGCCGTCGGGCAGCATGAGCGGAATCGAAAGGGCTGCGGCCAACGTGACAGTGCCACGCATGCCGGCCCAGCCGATCACGAGAGCGGTGGCGCGACGGGCCGGGACGGCGCAGACACCGGAGGCGAGGCGGGGAAGATGCACGCCGGCGTAGACCCAAACGAAACGCGCGAGCATCGCGGTGCCGGCGATGGCGATGGTGAAGCCGACGAGCTCGGTGGCGCGGTAGTAGCCACTGACGGCAGCGAGGAGCGCGGGGAATTGCAGGCCGAGTAGGACGAAGGCGATGCCGTTGAGCCAATAGAGCAAAATGCCCCAGATGGCGAAGGCAGTTTGGCGCGTGTGCACGTCCATGCGCACGGGATCGCGCCAGCCCGAGTAGAGGCCGGCGGCGACGACGGCGAGCACACCGGAAACGCCGCAGTGCTCGGCGGCGAGGTAGGCGGCAAACGGAGTGAGGAGGGAGAGGGTGATCTCGATGTGGGGTTCGGAAGTTTGGAGGCGTTGCAGCAGATCGCGGAGGCGGCCGATGGCGAAGCCGATGGCGAGACCGATGGCGAAGCCGACGAGCGAGATGAACGCGAACGAGCCGGTGGCGCGGCCGAGGGAGAAACCGCCGCCGGCGATTACGGCGGCGAGGGCGAACTTGAAGGCGACGAGGCCCGTGGCGTCGTTCATGAGACTCTCGCCGTTGAGAATCGTGGTAAGGCGGGCGGGGACGCGAAGGCGCTCGGTGATGGCGTTGACGGCGACGGCGTCGGTGGGCGAGACGATGGCACCAAGCGCGAAGGCCATGGTGAGCGGTAGGCCCGGCACGAGCCAGTGCGCGACGAGGCCGACGGTGAGTGTGGTGAAAATCACAAGACCGATGGCAAGGGTGAGGATGGCGCGGCGCGCGCGGACGAATTCGCGGAGGGGCATGAGCCAGCCGTCGGCGAAGAGCAGGGGCGGCAGAAAGCAGAGAAAGAAGAAGCCGGGATCGAGCGTGAGGCGCGGAAACGCCGGCACGAGCGCGGCGCCGACACCGCCGAGCAAATAAGTGATGAGCTGCGGCCACGGAAGCCAACGGCCGACGACGCTCAGGCTGGCGATCAGCAGGAGCAGGATGAGAGCGTGTTCGAAGGCGAGCATGCGGGAAGCGGTAGGCGGGGCGGGAGGTGCGAGGGAGCGGAAGTGGGCGCTACTCGCGCTGGCGGGAGTCGATGATGAGGGTGACGGGGCCGTCGTTGACGAGGGAGACGGCCATCATGGCGCCGAACTGGCCGGTGGCGACAGGGCGGTCGAGGGCAGTCGAGAGGAGGCGGCAGAACGTTTCGTAGAGCGGGATCGCGAGATCGGGTTTCGCGGCGTCGTTGAAGGAGGGGCGGGTGCCTTTGCGGGTGCTGGCGAAAAGGGTGAATTGGCTGACGACGAGGACGGTGGGTGCCTGCGGCGCCGGTTGAGAGTGGAGAGCTGAGAGTTGAGAGATCGGAGCAGAGGCGAGGTCGAGGACCGAGAGGTTCATGTGGCCCTCGGCGTCGGGGAAGATGCGGAGCTTGGCGATTTTTTCGGCGAGCCATTGGGCGTCGGCGGCGGTGTCAGTGGGGGCGACGCCAAGGAGGACGAGGAGGCCGTGGCCGATGGAGCGAGGAGGGGAATCGGGCTCGGGCGGAATCACGGGCGGGACGCCCGTGCCACGGGAGGCGGTGGCACCGGAGACGATCTTTACAGAGGCTTCGCTGACGCGCTGAATGACGACTCGCATGACGATGATTTCGCCGAAGCTCCCGAAGATTTTTTACGGTGGCGATTACAATCCCGAACAGTGGCCGGAGGCGGTGTGGCCGGAGGACGTGCGGCTCATGCGCGAGGCGGGCGTGAACCTCGTGAGCGTGGGGATTTTCAGTTGGGCGCGGTTGCAGCCGAATGAGCGGACGTATGATTTTGGGTGGTTCGACCGCGTGATGGATTTACTGGCGGCCAACGGAATCTACGCGTGCGTCGCGACGGCCACGGCTTCGCCGCCGGCTTGGATGTCGAAAAAATATCCCGACGTGCTCGCCGTGGATGCCGAAGGGAAGACCTATTATCCGGGGGCGCGGCAGCACTATTCGCCGTGCAGCCCGACGTATCGGCGGCTGGCGGCGGCGCTGGTGAAGCAGTTTGCGAAGCGTTACACGAAACATCCGGCGCTGGCGTCGTGGCACATCAACAACGAATACGGCTGCCACATGAGCGAGTGTCACGGCGAGGCGAGCACGCGGGCGTGGCGGGCGTGGTTGAAAAAGAAATACGCGACGCTGGAGAAGTTGAATGCGGCGTGGGGGACGGCGTTTTGGAGTCAGCACTACTATGCGTGGGAGGAAATTTTGACGCCACGGCGTGCGCCATATCATCCGAATCCGACGCAGCAGTTGGATTTCAAGCGGTTCATGAGCGACGCGTTTTTAGAGCTGTGCACGATGGAGCGGGACATCTTGCGCGCGGCGACGCCGGAGGTGGCGATCACGACGAACTTCATGGGCTTTTTTAAGCCGCTGGATCACTGGCGATGGGCGGCGGAGATCGATTATACCGCGTGGGATTCGTATCCCGACCCGAGCACGGGTCATGCGGCGGAGGCCTATGCGGCGAGCGGACATGATCTCACGCGGTCGCTGAAAAAGGACCGGCCGTGGGTGTTGATGGAGCAGGTGACGTCACAGGTGAATTGGCGGCCAACGAATGTGCTGAAGCGTCCGGGTGTGATGCGGCTGTGGAGTTTGCAGGCGGTGGCGCGCGGCGCGGATGGCGTGATGTTTTTCCAGTGGCGGGCGTCGCAGGGCGGAGCGGAAAAATATCACGGCGCGATGGTGCCGCATGTCGGCACGGCGGAGAGTCGCGTGTGGCGCGAGGTGAAGGCGCTCGGGGCGGACTTGGTGAAATTGGCGCCGGTGGTGGGCTCGGCGGTTCGGGCGCGCGTCGCAATTGCGATCGATTGGAACGCGTGGTGGGGCGTGGAGCTGGACTCGCGGCCGGGACGGATCGGGTATGCGGCGACGGTGGCCGAGTATCATCGCTATTTTTTCGCGCGGAATATCGCGGTGGATTTTGTGCACCCGGGCGCGGATCTTGGGGGCTACGATATGGTGGTGGCGCCGGCGCTGTATCTTTTGACCAAGCACAATGCTGAAAATTTGGAGAAGTTTGTGGCGCGCGGCGGGGTGCTGCTGACGACGTATTTCTCGGGCGTGGTGGATGAGGACGAGCGCGTGGTGCTGGGCGGTTATCCGGGGTATTTGAAGAAGGTGTTGGGGATGTGGGTCGAGGAGTGGTCGCCGATGGGGGAGGGGGAGACGAATGGAGTGCGGTTTGCGCGGTTAGGGGCGGGAGCGGACGCGCTCGGCAGAGAGAACGAGAACGATTACGAGAAAGAGAACGAGGCGAAGCGGGGGCGGAGCGGATGGGTGGCGGAGTGCTCGCACTGGTGCGAGGTCGTGCACTTGGACGGGGCGCGGGCGCTCGGGACGTTTGCGCGGGACTTTTTTGCGGGTGGCCCGGCGGTGACGGTGAATGCGTTTGGGCAGGGCGCGGCGTATTATGTCGCGACGAAATTCGGCGAGGTGGATTTGGCGCGCGTGCTCGACGGTGCGGTGGCTCGGGCGAAGGTGGAGCCGGTGTTGGGTAGCGCGAAGGTGCCGACGAACGTCGAGGTGACGCTGCGCGAGAAGGACGGGGCGCGGTTTTTGTTTTTGCTGAACCACAGCGCGAAGGCGGTGGTGGTGGGGCTGCCTGCGGGGATGCGTGGCGTGGATTTATTGTCGGGCGTGAAGGTGAAAGGGAAAGTGAAAGTGGGGGCGTTGGGGGTGTGCGTCGTGGCGGTGGAAAAGAAAACCCCCGCCGACGGTGACGTGGGCGGGGGTTGCGGAGATATTGGAACCGCGCCGTAAGCGGCGCGGCTACCGGGTTGAGCCGGTTACAGCATCGGGACGTGGGGCTCGGTGTCGGCTTCGTAATTGATGCCGGGGAGGCCGAAGCCGAAGAGTTTCAGGAACTCGGTGCGGTAGCCGGCGATGTCGGTGAGCGCGCCGAGGTTCTCCGTGGTGACTTGCGGCCAGATCTGGGCGACGGCGGCTTGGATCTCGGGGCGCATTTCCCAGTCGTCGACGCGGACGCGGCCGGCTTCGTCGAATTTGGGTTTGTTGCCATTATACATCTGCGTCGCGAAGAGGCGTTGGATTTGCTCGATGCAGCCCTCGTGGGTGCCGGCCGCTTTCATGATCTTGTAGAGGATCGAAATGTAGAGCGGGACGACGGGGATCGCGGAGCTGGCTTGGGTGACGAGGGCTTTGTTGACCGAGATGAAGGCGCGGCCGCCGCCGTTGAGCTTGAGGAGGGAGTCGATGTGTTTGCCGGCGCGCTCGAGGTCGTTTTTGGCGAGGCCGATGGTGCCGTTTTTGTAGATGGCCCAGGTGACTTCCGGCCCGATGTAGGAATAGGCGACGGACTGCGCGCCGGGGGCGAGGAGCTTGGCATCGGAGAGGGCGTTCATCCAGAGCTCCCAATCTTCGCCGCCCATGACTTTCACGGTGTCGGCGACTTCGGCTTCGTTGGCGGGGTCGATCGTGACGGTGCTGACGAGGCCCTTGTCGGTATCGACGGTCTTGTTCGTGTAGGAGACGCCGACGGGCTTGAGGCAGGATTTGTGGACGACGCCGGTGGTCGGGTGCGTGCGGCGGGGGGAGGCGAGGGAATAGACGACGAGGTCAACTTGCCCGAGGTCGGCGCGGATGGCGTCGAGGGCCTGCTGTTTGATGTCGGCCGAGAAGGCGTCGCCGTTAAAATTCTTGGCGTAGAGGCCAGCGGCGCGGGCGGCCTTCGTGAAGGCGATGGTGTTATACCAACCGGGAGTGGCGGGGCGGCCTTCTTCGGAGGGGCGCTCAAAAAAGACGCCGAGGGTGGCGGCGCCGGAGCCGAACGCGGCGGTGATGCGGGAGGCGAGGCCGTAGCCCGTGGAGGAGCCGATCACGAGCACGCGTTTGGGGCCGCCGGCGATGGGGCCTTGCGCCTTCACGTGGTCGATCCATTCCTGCACATGGGCGGCACAGCCTTCGGGGTGAGCAGTGACGCAAACGAATCCGCGAACCTTGGGTTTGATGATCATGCGTGCGCGAGATTTGGGGCGCGGAGGCGGAGGGCAAGCGGGGAGTTCGCGCGGGGAGTTCGCTGTTTGCGAGTTCGGGCGCGAAGAGAGCGGCGGCGGCGGCGCGGAGAGGCGCGGGCCGGATTACATTTTCGCGAAGGCGGCGGCGAAGGCGGCTTTGTCAGGGGCTTTGAAGAAGGACGTGCCGGCGACAAAGGTGTCGGCGCCGGCGGCGCGGCATTCGGCGCCGGTGGCGAGGTCGATACCGCCGTCGACTTCGAGGCGGAAGGCGAGCGAGCGTTCGCGGCGCCATGCGGCGAGTTGGGTGAGCTTGGGCAACATGTCGCGGCGGAAGGATTGTCCGCCGAAGCCGGGCTGCACGGTCATCACGAGGACGAGGTCGACCTGGGCGAGGAAGGGCTCGACGGCGGAGACGGGCGTGCCGGGGTTGAGGACGATGCCGTTTTGACAACCGAGTTCGCGAATGCGGGCGAGGGTGGCGGCGTGGTCGTAGGCGGGCTCGATGTGAATGCTGATGAGATTGGAGCCGGATTTGGCGAAGGCCTCGATGTAGCGGTGCGGCTCGCTGAGCATCAGGTGGGTATCGAAGAAGAGCTTGCTGCCGCTGCGGCGGAGGGCGGCGAAGGTCTCGGGGCCGAAGGAGAGATTGGGGACGAAGTGGCCGTCCATGATGTCGCAATGGAGCCAGGCGAGCCCGGTGTCGCTGACCACGCGGGCGGACGCGGCGAGATTGGCGTGGTCACCGGCGAGCAACGAAGGGGCGAGGAGCGGGGCGTGCGGCGAGGACATGGCGACGGCGAGAATGCGCGTGGCGCGTTTGAAAGCTCAATCCCGGACTGGTCGCGGCGCAGCAGGATGAAGCGGCGGCGGTGGCGACGGGGAGGGCCGCTTCTCACCAAGCGGGTAAGGGCGGCGCGGATTACCAGATGTCGAGCGCGGCGTGGGTGACTTTGGCGGCGAGGGACTCGGCGAGAAGGGGGAGCGTTTGGTATTCGCTTTGGAGTTGGCCGCTGTCGGTGAACACTTCGCGCTGCACGGAGATCGGGCGATTTTCGAAGAGGACTTTGTTGCCGCGCCGGTCGCGCAGAGTCGCAGTGGTGGCGAGGGTGACGTTGAATTTGCGCGCGAGGCCGGTGTCGCCTTCGCGGACGGTGAGGACGTCGCGGCGGTAGGACGTGATCGTAACGGCGAGGGTGGCGTCGGCGGCCTCGGGGGAGTTTACGAGGGAGACGCGGGCGTCGCGTGCAAAGGCTTCGCGGAGTTGCGTGCTGACGATCGCGCGGGCTTGCGGGAGGAGCGTCTTGTTTTCGACGGGCTCGATGTAGAGCGTCTGAAAGGCGAGTTTGGACGTGGTGCCGGTGCCGAGTTGGTAATGGGAGCAGCCGGTGCCCGCAAAGAGGACGGCGGACAGAAGACAGAGAACCGAGAGCAGCGGACGGAGAGCGGGCATGTGGCTGGGTTCTTCGCTGTGCTCAGAAGGAATTGCGGGCGGGCCGCCCGCGCTCCTGCGTGGAGCGACCGGGGGCGGTCGCACTCCCATCAGAAGAACCAGAAGCGCTTTTTCCGGGGAGTGTCGCCCTCGGCTTTGCCCTCGGGGGCGACTTTTTTGCCGGAGGCTTTAGCCTCGACGTCGGCTAGGCGGAGCTTGGCGCGCGCGGCGATGGGGGACTCGGGATACGAGGTGATGGCTTCGTTGTAGAAGACTTTCGCGGCGGTGTAATTGTCGCGTTTGTAGAAGTAGAAATCGCCGATCTTCATTTTGCTCTGGGCGAGCATGGTCTTCATGCCGTCGAGGCCTTTTTCCGCGGAGGCGACGCCGGTGTCGGAGGGAAAGAGCAGCATGAAATCGGTGAAGTAGGTGATGGCCTCCTTGGTCGCGGCTTGGTCGTAGTAAGGACCGTCGACGAGGGTGGCGTGAGTCTGGCCGAGCTTCAGGTAGGCATCGGGAGCAAGGAGGCTCTGGGGATAGTTGTTGATCATGCGATCGAGGGCGTCGATGGCGTCTTCGATCTGGTTCAACTTTTGGTGACCGCGCGCGATGTTCATTAACGACAGGGGCGCGTAGTCGCTGTAGGGGGCGTTGGCCAAAATCGTCTCGAAGAACTCAAGGGCTTTGTCGCGGGCGGTGAAGCCGGGAAGGAGTCCCCAGAGCATGCGGCCACGGGCACCGTCGAGGAGGGCGCTGGCGATGCGGTATTGCTCGCCGATGATTTCGTTGAAGCGCTTGGTGTTCGGGTAGCGACCGAGGACGCTTTGGAAATCTTCGAAGGCTTTTTGGAAATCGCGGCCGGCGAGACGGAGGCGGGCGGAACGGTAGAGAGCCTCGGGGGCGTAGATGGAATTGGGATACTTCTTCGCGACGTTGCCGTAGGTCTTGATGGCGGAGCGGCGGGAGCCGGCTTCCTCGCTCTTGCGAGCGGAATTCATGAGGTCGAGGGCCTTGGTGCCTTCGGCGCCGGAGAGGCCGGCGAGGGCACCGCCTTCGACGCGCCAGCCAGATTGCGGATTCCACACGAGGTCGGCGCGGGAGGTGGTCGCGAGGATGCCGAACAGGGAGGAAAGAAGAACGAGGAAGCGCAGTGCGCTGGCGGGAGTGAGACGCATCGAGAAAAAGGAGTTACCAGCGAATCAGCGCGCTTCCGTAGGTCAAGCCCGCCCCAAATGCGACGAGGAGGGTGAGGTCGCCGGACTTGATGCGGCCGGTGCGGCGAGCTTCGTCGAGAGCGATGGGAATGGAGGCGGCGGAGGTGTTGCCGTAGCGGTCGACGTTGACGAAGAACCGCTCCATGGGGAGTTCGAGATATTCGGAAATGGCCTCGATGATGCGGAGGTTCGCCTGGTGGGGAATCACGAGCGAAATCTGATCCGCGCGCAGGTGATGTTGTTCCAAAATATCCCGGGCGGCTTCGTCCATGACGCGGACGGCGAGTTTAAAGACTTCTTTGCCCTTCATTTTGATGAAGTGGCTACCGGCCGCGATGGAAGCCGGGGTAGCGGGGGCGCTGCTGCCGCCCGCGGGGATGCAGAGGAGGTCGACACTGTCACCGAGGGCGCCGAGGCGAGTGCCGATGAGTCCACGGTCGGAAGCCGGGGCGGTCCCGACGACAACGGCGCCGGCGCCATCGCCGAAGAGGACGCAGGTGGTGCGGTCTTTCCAGTCGACGATGGAGGAGAGTTTTTCGACGCCGATGACGAGCGCATGGCGGTAGCGGCCGGAGGCGAGCATCGCGCACGCGGTGTCGAGGGCATAGATGAAACCGGTGCAGGCGGCGTTGAGATCGAAACAGGCGGCCGTGGTCGGGACACCGAGCTTTTGCTGGATAATGCACGCGGTGGCGGGCATCGGGAGATCGGGCGTGATGGTGGCGACGATCAGGAGATCGATGTCGGCGGCGGAGAGTTTCGCGTCGGCGAGAGCGCGGCGGGCGGCTTGCACGCCCATGTCGGAGGTGGCTTCGCCCGGGGCGGCGATGCGACGTTCAAGGATACCGCTGCGGGTGCGAATCCACTCATCAGAGGTGTCGACCGTCTTGGCGAGTTCGGCGTTGGTAAGGACGCGGTCGGGTGCGTAGGCGCCGGTGCCGAGGATGACGGTGGAGAGGGTGGACATCGCTACGCGGGAAAGAGGAGAAGGGTAGGGCAGGCCGAAGGCGGAGCGGTGAGACGTCAGGTCGCCACAACCGGCGGCGCGGCGAGCAAGGCGTTGGCGCGGGCGATGTCACCTTCGATCCGGTGGTTGAGATCGGCTTTGATGATTTCGTTGGCGGCGCGGATCGCGCTCTTGATCGCGTGGCGGTTGGACGAGCCGTGGGCCTTGAGGATGTTGCCGTTGAGGCCAAGGAGGGGGGCGCCGCCGTAGCGCTCGGGGTTGATGCGCTCCTTAAGGGCGTTGAAAGCACCTTTGGAGAGCAGGGCGCCAGTGGCGCGCAGGGGGTTGGCCTGGAGCTCTTCCTTGAGCATCGTGGAGAAAAACTTCACGAGCGACTCCCAGCTCTTGATCATGATGTTGCCGACAAAACCGTCGCAGACGACGACATCGACGTGTTCGGCGAAAACGTGGAAACCTTCGATGGGGCCGGCGTAGTTGATGATGTCGCCGACGCGGCGGAGTTGCTCGTTGGTTTCGGTGATGAGGGCGTTGCCTTTGCCTTCTTCGGTGCCGATGGTCATCAAGCCCACGCGGGGCGATTCCACGCCGAGCATGACCCGGCAATAATGGCTGCCGAGAATGGCGTTGTGGACGAGGTGCTCGGGCTTCGCGTCGGGGTTGGCCCCGGCGTCGATTAAAACAAAGTGGCCGCCCTGGCGCGGGCAGATCGCGGCGAGGGCGGGACGGGCGACGCCCTGCATTGTGCGAAGGCGAAGCGTGCCGCCGGCCATGAGAGCGCCGGTGTTGCCACAGCTCAGGACGACGCCGGCCTCGTGGTTTTTCACGAGCTCGATGGCGCGAACCATCGAGGAGTCTTTCTTTTTCTTAAGGGCGTTGAGCGGCTTGTCCTCCATCGTCACGACCTCGGAGGCGTGAAAGACGGAGAGCCGCGGTTCGCCGGTGAGGCCGGCTTGGGCAATGAGCGGAGTCAGGACGGACTCTTGGCCGACCAACGTGATCGGGTTGAGTGCCGGAAACTGATGCAGCGCGAGCTTAACAGCTGCTACGACCTCGGAAGGACCGAGGTCGCCGCCCATGGCGTCAACTGCGATGCGCCCGCTGGCGCCGGACGAGGTGACCATCGCGGGGATGGCGGGAAAAACCGAACGGACGAGGTCAGACCTCGACGTTGAGCACCTGACGGCCGCGATACATGCCGTTCTTGGGGTTCACGCGGTGCGGGCGGAAGGCGCTGCCGTCGGTCGGATCCTTCGCAAACTCGGGAGCGATAAAGGCGTTGGCTGCGCGGCGGTTAGCGCTGCGGCGTTTGGACTGTTTGCGTTTCGGATTGGCCATGGGAGGAAGTGTATTTGAGTGCGTGCGCTGCCTTAACAACACCCGCGAGATTGGTGAAAGGGTCGGAGTAAAGAGCCGTCGAATGACGCGTCAAGCGCCATAATCGCCGCATGCTCACGGCGAGAAAATCGGGCGCGGGCCGCGCGGCTCAGAGGTAAAATACGACGGCGAGACACGCGGCGAGGGCGAGGCGGTAATACGCGAATGCGGCGAGGCCGTGGCGCGTGAGCCAGTGCACCAGGAACTTCACACACACGGCGGCGGTGATCGCGGCGACGGCGGCGCCGAGGAGAACGTGGCTCCAGCCGAAGACCTGGATCATCGCAGCACCGCTCTTGTAACTCTTAAAGACAGCGGCGGCGCTGAGCGTGACGAAGCCGAGGAGAAAACTGAATTCGGCGGCGCGCCGCGGATCGAGTCCGGCGAAGTAGCCGCCGACGATGGTGGTCATCGAACGGCTGGTGCCCGGCCACATTGCGACGCATTGCAGAGCGCCGATGCCGGCGGCGGCGCGCGGCGTGAGATCGGCGAAATCCGAGCGGGCAGGGGTGAGCACGGCGCGAAGGCGACGCCAGAATTCGGCATAGAGCATGAAAAACGCGCCGGCGACCTGGGCGATGATGACGGCGCCGACGGAGAAGAGGTGGTCGTTGATCCAATTGTGGGCGAGGAGGCCGAGGATGACCGTCGGGACAAAGGCGATCATGATGTTGATCAGGAGGCGGAGGCCGGCGGGATCGCGGCCGAGGAGACCGCGGAGCATCGACATCAACGGTGTCCAATAGAGGAGGGCGACCGCGGCGATGGCGCCGAATTGAATGACGACCGTGTAGGTGTCGGCGGCGAGCTTGAGAGTGAGCGGGACACCGGCGGGCGCCTTGGGGGACGGTTTCTTATACCAGAGCGGTTGGCCGTCGGCGGTGGTGAGCGGTTTTTCCGATTCGAGATGGAGCAGACGCGTCGCGATGATGAGGTGGCCGGTGGAGGAAATCGGGAGAAACTCGGTGACGCCTTCGACGACGCCGAGGATGATGGCGTCGGTGATGCTCAGTTCGGCAATGGGAGCGGCGGTGTGGGTGGGAGTGGTTGCCGAGAGTTTCGCGGAGGGCGTGGCGGATGGTGATTCGGCGCGGGCGAACGGGGCCACGGCGAGGGCGAGGGCGAGGCAGGAGAGGAATTTGCGCACGCGGCGTTGGTTTCAGTTTCGCGGGGGTGGCGCAAATTTATTTGCGGAGCGCGCTGCGGGCGGCTTCCTCAGCGCGCATGTCGACTCTCGCCGAACTCACGCAGCAACTCGCCCTCGGGCGCGATCTCACGCCGGCCGAAGTCGAGGCGTCCGCGGCGGCGCTGGCGGCGACGGAGGAGAGCGACGACGTGAAAGGCGCTTTTCTCACGGCGCTGGCGAAGAAGGGCGAAACGGCGGGCGAGGTGGCGGCGTTTGCGATGGCGTTTCGGGCGCGGGCGATCAATCCGGGCGTCGAAGCGTGGGCACCGCGGGCGATCGACATCGTCGGAACGGGCGGCGATCACGCGGGCGGTTTCAATATTTCGAGCCTCGTGGTGCTGACCCTCGCTAGTGCGGGGGTGACGGTGATGAAGCACGGCAACCGCGGCATCACGTCGAAGTGCGGCAGTGCGGATTTGCTCGCGGCGCTGGGGGTGAATCTCGAAGCGCCGCCGGAGACGCTGCGGCGGGCGCTGGATGAGCTGGGCTTCGTGTTCTTTTTTGCGCCAGCGTATCATCCGGCCTTCAGGCATATCGCGCCGGTGAGGAAGGCGCTGGCGGCGCGCGGGCAGCGCTCGGTGTTCAATATTCTCGGGCCGTTGATCAATCCCGGGAGACCGGCGCATTTGGTGCTCGGGGTGTTTGCGGAGCCGTGGGTGGCGAAACTGGCCGGGGCGCTCGACTCGCTCGGGGCGCAGGCGGGCATCGCGGTGCACGGCGTGATCGGCGACGGGCGCGGTATCGACGAATTGACGACAGCGACGGCGAACCGGGTGCGCGGGTTTGGGCGGCTGCGCGACGTCGACGGCGTGTGGCGCGGGGAGGACTTTGGATTGGCGCCGGCGCCGTTTGCCGAACTACAGGGCGGCGATCTCGCGGCGAATGTCGGCATCGTCGACGCGTTGCTCGCGGGGAAAGGGCCCGCGGGGTTGATCGACACGATCGCGCTCAACGCGGCGGTAGCGATGTGGATTGTCGGTCGCGTGCCGACGGTGCGCGACGGCGTCGCGGCGGCGCGGGAAATTTTGCTGGGCGGTGCGGTGAAAAAGAAGATCGCGGCGACGAGGGAATTTTATCGCGGGTGAAGTCGGGCGCGATTCGTGAGCGGCGGCGGCGCGGTGTAACCGTTTGGTGCGCGAAACGTCCGGGATTTTGCCGAGTCTGGCGTTGACCGGAGACGGTGCGGTGACTTCGCTGCGCCTCCGTATGCCCGAAGTTCCCGTCACCTCGCTCGACCCCCGTCACCAGAAGCTGATTGAAAACGCCCGCATCGCGCTCGATCGCGGCAATCTCGACTACACGATCGAGGTCACGGCCCAAGTGCTGAAAGTGGCGCCAGGTTGCCTGCCGGTGCGGAAACTCCAGCGCGTGGCGCAGCTCAAGGGTGTGAAAAGCAAAGGCGGTTTCATGAAGGCGTTGGGCGGTCTGTCGTCGGCGCCGTTCATGTTTGGTGGTGGCGGGAAAAAAGAGCCGGCGAAATTATTGGAGTCGGCCGAAGCTTTGTTGGCGAAAGATCCGACGAATGTGGCGGCGTTGAAAATGCTCGCGGAAGCGGCGGGCGGGCTTGGTTTGCCGGAGACGGTGGCGTTCGCGCTCGATGCGGTGCGCGAGATCGAGCCGGGCAATCGGGCGAATCTGCTCGCGCTCGGCGCGGCGTGGTTGGCGGCGGGCAAGCCCACGGAAGCGCTCAAGATGGCGGACGAAGTTTTGAAGACGAAGCCGATGGATGCCGAGGCGCAGGATCTCATGCGCAAGGCCTCAATCGCGCAGACGGTGACGAAAGGAAATTGGGAGGGCCAAGGCTCCTTCCGCGACAAACTCAAGGACGAAGCGCAGGCGGTGTCGCTCGAACAGGCGGCGAAGGTCGTGGCGTCGGGCGACATGACGCAGCGTTTGCTGGACGAGGCCCTCTCGCTCGTCGCGAAGGAACCGACCAATCTGAATCATTATCGCAGCGTCGCGGAAGCCTACCAAAAGCTCGGCAATCTCGAAGAAACGCTGGTATGGATACGCAAAGCGCGCGCGCAACCGGCGGGCGCGGCCGACGCGGCGCTCGAAAAACAGGAGACGGAGCTTGCGACGACGGTGATCGAGAAACACCTGAAAGCGGCGGAAGCGGCGGTCGCGGTGGCGCCGAACGATCCGGCGGCCAAGGCGAAGATGGATGCGGCGCGCGCGGAGTTGGCGGATTTCAAACTCAGCGAGTCGAAACGCTACGTGGAGCGCTATCCGAACGACTACGAGGCCCGCTACAAACTTGGGTTGTTGTTGCTGGAACTCGGGCAGACGGACCAGGCGATCGGGCAATTTCAGCAGGCGCAAAAGGGTCCGCAGGTGCGCGTCGCCTCGCTCGTGGGGCTCGGCCGGTGTTTCAAGGCGAAGAAGCTCTTCGATCTGGCCATCGCTCAACTCGGCACCGCGAAAAAGGAACTCGCGCAGATGGACGACACCAAGAAGGACGTGATCTACGAACTCGGTGCGTGCTACGAACTGATGGGCAAGGGCGACGCGGCGATCGCGGAGTTCAAGGAGATCTACAGCGAGGACATCGGGTTCCGCGACGTGGCGGACAAGATCAACGCGTTTTACGCGAAGTGACGACGGCGGCGAGGATGGGCTGAGTGCGCGGGCGAAAGGCAAAGGGAGGCGGGCGCAGAGCTCGCCCTCCCAGATTCTGCGTGACGTGCGCGCGGGAAGTAGGCGAATTTTGAACTACCCCATGAAAACAAAACTACCCCGTTTGGTGGCCGGCGCGATGGCGCTGGCGGTTGCGGTCGCGACGTCGGTGCAGGCGGATCAGAAAACGAAGACGCTCGATGTCTACTGGGTTGATTCGGAGGGCGGCGGTTCGACGCTGATCGTCACGCCAATGGGCGAGTCGGTGTTAATCGACACCGGGAATCCCGGCGGGCGCGACCCGGGACGGATCGTGGCCGCGGCAAAGTCGGCGGGGCTGACGCGGATCGACCACATGATTATCACGCACTGGCACACGGACCATTTTGGCGGGGCGGCTGAGGTGGCGCAGGCGATGCCGGTGGGCGCGTTGTATCATCGCGCGATTCCGGCGGGCGATCCGGACGGGCGGAAGCAGTCGACGTTTCAGACGCAGATCAAACCGTTTCGCGAGATCGCGGCGGGGCGGGCGGAACTCGTGCGCGCCGGCACGCGCGTGCCGCTGCTGACGTTGGGTGGCACGCCGAAGTTGGAACTGCGGTGCCTCGCGGCGGACCGGAAATTCGTGGAGCCGACGGCGGCGCAGGCGAAGGTGAAAAATACGCTCGCGGGGAGCGTCGCGGCGAAACCGGCGGACCTGAGTGACAATGCGAACAGCACGGTGTGGGTGTTGGAGTTCGGGGCGTTTCGGTTTTTCGACGGCGGCGATCTCACGTGGAATCTGGAGGAGAAACTCGTGGCACCGGTGAATCTCGTGGGCGTGGTGGATGTTTATCAGACGAACCATCATGGGCTCGGCGTGAGCAACAATCCGCTGCTCGTGCAGAGTATCGAGCCGACGGTGGTCGTGATGAACAACGGTCCGCAGAAAGGCGGAGAGGCGGGAACGTTTGCGGCGATCCGGTCGGCGAAGTCGGTGCAGGCGACGTATCAGGTGCACGAGAGCTTTAAGGCGCCGGCGGACAATGCGGCGGCGGAGTTTATCGCGAACCGGGGTAACCGCGTCGGAGCGGAGGCGGCGAAATGTGAAGCGAACGTGATCAAAATGACCGTCGCGGCGGATGCGAAGAGTTACACGATTGCGGTGCCGAGCACGGGGCATGCGCGGACGTATCCGACGAAGGGGTGAGGAGGGTGGCGTGGGGGCGCGAACGGATAAAGTGCGATCGGGACTGTGGGAGGGCGGGTCAGAGACCCTGCCCTACTTTTTTTCGGCGAGCCAGATGGCGGCTCCCATGAGCGTGGCGCTGAGGGCCAGACGGGGAAGGTCGGCGGATTCGCCGAAGACGAGGAGGGAGACCGCGACGGCGAGGGGGATTTTGGCGTTGTTCATCGCGGCGAGGGTGCCGGCGGCGACGCGCGTGGCGCCGAGATTCCAGAGGAAAAAGCCGAGGCCGGAGGCGATGAGGCCGAGGTAGAGGAGGACGAGGAGTTGGCGGGTGTTGAGGTCGATGGAAATGTCGCGCGTGAAGGTTGCGGCGAGGGCGACGAGGAAGGCGCCGGCGTAGAGGAGGCCGAAGATGTCGCGGTCGCGGAGGGCGGGTTGGCGAGTGCGGAGGCGGCGGTAGAGGATTTGGCCGAGGGCGAAGGCGAGGTTGGAGAGTTGAATGAGGGCGACGCCAGTGAACGTGCCGGCGGTGGGCACGGTTTTCACGACGATGGCGGCGCCGCCGAGGACGGAGAGAAACGCGGCGAGGAGAGCGCGGGCGTGGAGCGTGCGATCGAAGGCGTCGGCGAGGAGTGTGACGAAGATGGGCGTCGTCAGCGTGAGCATCGCGACCTCGTGCGCGGCGAGGAAGCGGAAGCTCTCGTTGTAGGCGAGATACATGAGGCCGAATTGCACGGCGCCGATGCCGGTGAGGGCGAGGGCGGTGCGCGGAGCGAGTCCGCGGAGGCGCAGGAAGGGAAGGAAGACGAGCAGCGCGAGGCCGAGGCGGGTGGCGGAGAGGAAGGTGCCGTCGATGCCGCCGCCGGAGAGGTGCTTGATGAGGCCGAAGGAGAAGGCCCAGAGCAGGGAGACGAGGAGGAGGAGGGACATGGCTGACCATTACTACTTGGCGCGGCGGTCTTCGTTGTCCGGTTCCCATTTCGTTTGTAGTCGAATCGAATCCATCAGCGCTTGAATCATCCAAAACTCAATGGGTGCAGAGTGGCCATGGCTCGACTCTGTAACGGTTTTTGACGTCCACGATGAAATCGCCGTCACGGTCTGAGTAGCGGTATCCGTGCCTCCACTTCTATAGGTGGCTTTCATTTCGCTGAATCCAAGCCTTTCCAGCGCATAGCAAATTCTGGCGAAATCGGTGAGGTAGAGCTTTCCTTTTAATCGCCTGCTTTGAGGCTTTCCTCCCCACAGTTCGATCCGTGCCTCTCCTGTTGCTGCAATCTCGAAACGATAGCTAGGCGACGAGCTGAGCGGGATCATATTCTTGAAAATTATCGTTTGATATGGAAGTTTCTTGCGGAACTCCTCCTCTTTGTCGGGCGTGAAAGACTGAAGAAATAGGAATTTGTAGGGCTCGGCGACCAAGTCAGCTTCCTTTAAATTGAACATGCGATTTTGAGTTGTATCGGAAGGCTTGGTGCAGCCGTTAACGAATAACAATGCGGTGATCGTAACCAATCGTCGGTGATGTGTTTTCATACTCTGAAAATCGCCCCGAGTTTTTTGCCCAGCAGCAGGCTCATGCCGATGATGGTGACGCCCAGAAAGACCATCGCCCAGACGCCGAGGGCGCTGGCGAGGAACTTGCCGTCGCCGAGGAGTTGGAAGAGTTCCATGATCGCTTTCGTGATCGGGTAGTAGAGCTGTTTTTGGGCGAGGATGAGGGAGTCGCTCACTTCGAGCATCGCGAAGGCGAAGGCGAGGAGGCCGCCGGCGATGAGGTTGGCGGCGATGAGGGGGAGCGTGATTTTGACGAGCGATTTGAGGGGCGGGCAGCCGAGGTTTTGGGCGGCTTCTTCGAGGGTTTCGCTCGTCTGTTGAAAGCCGGCGATGGCGGAGCGCACGACGTAGGGGAGGCGACGGACGGAGTAGGCGATGATGAGGAGAATCGTGGGATCGCGGACGGGGTTGAGGAACGAAAAGAATTTTCCGTCCTGCGACATGGCGAGGTAACCGAAGGCGAGGACGAGGCCGGGGACGGCGAGCGGGAGCATCGCGAGGAAGTCGAGGAGTTGGCGGCCGGCGAGCTTCGAGCGGACGACGACGTAGGCGATGGCGATGCCGAGGATGACGTCGATGACGGTGGCGATGCTGGCGAACTTCAGGCTGTTGGCGATGGCGGGGACGGTGAGGTCGTGGCCGAGGGCGAGGGCGAAGTTGTCGAGCGTGTAGTGTTGCGGGAGGACGGTGCCATACCAGTCGCGCGAGAACGCGACGAGCACGACGCCGAGGTGCGGGAGCACGGCGATGAAGGTGACGCCGGCGAAGAGAGCGGTGCAGGCCCACGCGGCGGGGCGGGGGAGGGCGCGCGGGCCGGCGGAGTGGGTGGCCTTGGCCATCATGGCGTGACCGGCGCGGCCGAAGAGCCCTTTGCTGAGGGCGTAGAGGGCGACGGAGGCGGCGAGCAGCACGGCGACGAGGGCGTAGGGAAACGGGTTTCCGCCGATGTCTTTGAGGCCGTAGAAAATTTGGACGCTGGTGACCTGCGCGTAGTCGAAGATGAGCGGGGTGCCGAGCTCGGTGAACGACCAGATGAAGACGATGGTGCCGCCGGCGAAGAGACCGGGCATGATGAGCGGGAGCGTGATGCGGCGGAAACGGCGGAGGCCGGTGCAGCCGAGGTTTTGCGCGGCTTCTTCCATCGCGGGGTCGATATTGGCGAGGGCGGCGACGGCGTTGAGGTAGATGATCGGGTAGAGCGAAAGGGCTTCGACGACGGCGACGCCCCAGAATTGGTGGGCGGCAAACCAGTCGATGGTCGCGGTGGGGGCGAGGAGGCCGAGGTGCTGGAGCAGGGCGTTGAGCGCGCCGGATTGGCCGAAGATTTGTTTGATGCCGATGGCGCCGACGAAGGGCGGCAAAATCATCGGAATGAGGACGAGGGAGCCGAGGAGGTTTTTGAACGGAAAGGCGAAGCGGTCGGCGATGACGGCGAGGGGAACGGCGAAGAGCAGGGCGAGTGTGGTGGCGGCGCAGGCGAGGAAGAACGAGTTGCGCAGACCGCCGAGGTAGACGGGATCGGAGAGCAGCGCGATGAGGTAGGCGAAGGTGACGTGGCCGTCGGCATCGACGAAGCCGCCCTTGAGGATTTGGAAAATCGGCCAGAGAAAAAACGCGGCGAAAAACGCGACGGTCAGGCCGAAGACGAGGCGCGCGAAGGATTGCGACATCGGGGGCGGATTTGGGCGGCGGGTGCGCGGGGCGGCAAGGGGGAAACAGATTTGGCTGGCGGCGCGGAGGCGGGTGGGAACACTGCCGCCCACCCGATGAAGCCTCTTCTATTGTGCGCGTTGCTCGCCGCTGCCGTTGTGCCGCTGACCGCCCAAGTCACGGAGACGCCGGACACGATTGCCCCCGGGAAATTTTTTGTGCGCATGGATGCGATCTCGGTGGCGTTCAATCGCGACCGGACGGAGCCCAGCACGTATACGGCACTCGGGCTGGCGACGACGATGCTATCCACGGGAATCACGCGCGATATCGACGCGCAGGTGGGGGTGCAGTTTTTTGCGCGGCAATCCTACCAGTTCAGCGGGACGCGGACGACGCGCTCGGGGCTCGGTGACGTGACGCTGCGGGCGAAGTGGACGTATCTGCGGAATGAGAAAATCGGGGCCGCGGCGGCGGTGATCCCGTTCGTGAAGGTGCCGACGAGCACGGGCGGCGTGGGCAACAATCACGTGGAGGGCGGCGTGATTTTTCCGTGGGCGATGTCGCTCGGCACCGGCACGGTGGCGGGGGCGATGGCCGAGTGGGATCTGCTGCGGAACGACGCAAACAACGGCTACGACTCGCGGTGGTTTACGAGCGCGTTTTTGCGCCAGCACATCATCGGGCCGTGGGGGGCGTATGTGGAGGCGACGTTCGGTGTTTCGTCGGAGACGTCGTCGAGTTTCCTTGGTTCGTTGGGCGGAGGGGCGACGTGGGATTTCTCGAAGACGATGCAACTCGACTACGGGGTGAGCAAAGGGCTCGGGAACCGCGCGACGGATTGGCAACACGCGCTGCGCCTGCGGTGGGAGTTTTGATCTGCCGGCGCCGAGACCACGGCGAGCAGGGCGGCATCAGCGGGTGGGCTGCACGAGGATTTTTCCCGCCGCGGCGAGACTGAGCGGGAGCGGGCGAGCGGTGCCTTGCTTCACAGTCAGGAGGCCGGCGGCGAGGTTGCGTTCGAGGACGCGCACGGACTCGCCCGGGAGGAGGCCGTTGGCATCGGCAAACTGGAGAAACTCGGAGGATTGGTCGGTGATGCGGACGACGCGGAGACCTTTTTCGACGACGCAGGTGGCGAGCGTAGCGTAAACTTGGGAATCGATTTTGCCCTGGCGGCTCGGGATCGGGTCGCCGTGCGGATCGGTCGACGGATGACCGAGCAGGGCGTCGAGGCGGTCGAGGACCTCGTCGGAGATGGCGTGTTCGAGTTGCTCGGCTTCGGCGTGGACGGAGCTCCAGTCCATCTTGAGGACGTGGACGAGGAAGGTTTCGACCAGGCGGTGTTTGCGGAGGACGTTGAGGGCGACGCGGCGGCCTTCGGCGGTGAGGCGAACGCCCTGGCGCGGGCGGTGCTCGACGTGACCGGAGTCGGCGAGGGATTTGACCATCGTGGTGACGGTGCCGGGAACGACGGCGAGCGCTTCCGCGAGGGCGCCCATGGAGACAAGGCCGTCGGCGCCGTCGCCCTCGGAAAGCAGCAGCACGTGCTTGAGGTAATTTTCAACGGTGCTCGTGGCCATGTTGGGGAGATAGATGTGCGAGGGTTTGATGCAACTAAAGATTTATTTTGACTATTCAAAATAGCGAACCACAACCACCCGCACTGTGGCAAATGCGCTGAAGCTCATCGGACTGATCGGAACGGCGGCGTGGAACGTCGCGGTTTCGAGCGGAGCAATCGCGCGGGCGGCAGCGCCCGACAAGAGCGGCTACACGTTTTTCAACCCGACGCCGGATGCACTCCTGCGCGAAATGACGACGAATCGGCCGGACGCGACGGAGAGCCCGTTCACCGTGGACGCGGGCCGGGTGCAGTTGGAGATGGACTTCGCGAACTACGGGCGCAACCGGCTCGACGGGGTGCGGACGACGGAGTGGGAGGTGGCGCCGTTCAACCTGCGCCTCGGGCTCACGCGGGATGTTGAAGCGGGGATTTTCGTCACGCCGTTTCGGCGCGAGGTCGAGACGCCGCGCGCCGGGCCGGGCGGGCGGAACTCGGGTTTCGGGGACGTGACGTTGCGGACGAAATTCAATCTGCTCGGCAACGACGGCGGAGCGTGGGCCACGGGCCTGATGGCGGACCTCAAGCTGCCGACGGCCACCGGAGGAATGAGCAATGGCAAGGTGGAAGGTGCGCTCACGCTGCCCGTGGCGTTCGATCTGGGCGGAGGGTGGGGTGGGGGAGCGATGACGTATGTGGAGATGCGTTACACGGGTGCGGATGGGCACCGGGCGGTCTGGGGCAACACGGTGACGGTCGGACGGGACCTCACGGAGAAGCTGGGCGCGTTTGTCGAACTGACATCCGAGGCGGGAGACGGGTCTCATGTGGCGACGTTTAACTGCGGGGTCACCTTCGTAGTGGCGCGGGACGTGCAAATCGACGGTGGCGTGAATCTCGGGATCACGCGCAGCGCGCCAGATGCGCAGGTGTTTGTCGGGGTATCGCGGCGGTTTTGATTTTAAACATGAAAACACAGTCATCTCTCGATTCAGCGGGGTATCGCATGGGCGGCTTGGTCTGGCGATTGATCGCGGGTCTCCTGGTGGCCGCGCTGCCGTGTCAGGCCGCGGCGGCGAAGAAGCGCGTGGTGACGACGTTTACGATCATTCAGGACATGGCGCAGAACGTCGCGGGTGACGCGGCAATCGTGGAGTCGATCACAAAGCCCGGTGCGGAAATCCACGGCTACGAGCCGACGCCCCAGGACATCGTGAAGGCGCAAAAGGCGGACCTCGTGCTGTGGAACGGACTGAACCTCGAGCGCTGGTTCGAGCGGTTTTTCGGCAATTTGAAAAATGTGCCGAGCGCGGTGCTGACGGACGGCATCACGCCGATCGGCATCGAGGAAGGACCTTACGTGGGAAAGCCGAATCCCCATGCGTGGATGTCGCCGACGAACGCGGTGATTTACGTGGAGAACATCCGCAAGGCGCTCGTGAAACTCGATCCGGCGAACGCGGCGACTTACAATACGAACGCGAAGGCATACACGGCGAAGTTTGCGGCCATCGACGCGTCGGTGCGCGCGGAGCTGGGCAAGATACCGGCGGGACAACGCTGGCTGGTGTCGAGCGAGGGCGCATTTCCCTATCTCGCGCGAAATTTCGGGATGAAGGAATTGTTTCTCTGGGCCGTAAACGCGGACCAGCAAGGCACGCCGCAGCAAGTGCGAAAAGTGATCGATGGCGTGCGGGCGAACAAAATTCCCGTGGTGTTCAGCGAGAGCACGGTGAGCGACAAGCCGGCGCGGCAGGTGGCGAACGAGACGGGGGCGCGCTACGGCGGCGTGCTTTATGTGGATTCGCTGACGGACGCGAAAGGCCCGGCGCCGAGTTACCTGAAGCTGATGGACTACAATGCGCGCACGATTGTGAAAGGGTTTCTCGGACGTGAGTGAACCAGCAACGGTGCGGAGTGCGGCGCCCGAAATGAGCGTGCGCGTGGAGGCCGTGACGGTGAGCTACCCGAATGGCAACGTGGCGCTGCGCAACGCGAGCTTCACGCTCGAGGGCGGCTCGATTTGCGCGCTCGTAGGGGTGAACGGCAGCGGGAAATCCACGCTGTTCAAGGCGATCATGGGACTGCTCAAGCCGGCGGCGGGCACGGTGACGATCGCGGGGCAACCGGTGAAGGCGGCGTTGAAACAGAATCTCGTGGCCTACGTGCCGCAGGCGGAGGAGGTCGACTGGAGTTTTCCCGTGAGCGTGTGGGACGTGGTTCTGATGGGCCGCTACGGTTATATGAATTTTATGCGGACGCCGCGCGCGGAAGATCGGCGCATCGCCGAGGAGAGCTTGGCGCGAGTGGGCATGCTAGAGTATCGCGAGCGGCAGATCGGCGAGCTGTCGGGTGGGCAGCGCAAGCGGGTGTTTCTCGCGCGGGCCCTGGCGCAACGCGGGCGCGTGATCTTGTTGGACGAGCCGTTTACCGGCGTGGATGTGAACACGGAGACGGCGATCATCGCCTTGCTCCGCGAGCTGCGCGCGGAAGGGCACATCATGCTCGTGTCGACGCACAATCTCGGATCGGTGCCGGAATTTTGTGACCACGTCGTGCTCATCAACCGCACGGTGCTGGCGGCAGGACTGACCTCGGAGGTTTTTACGGAGGAGAATTTGTTGCGGACCTTCGGCGGCGTGTTGCGGCATTTCCGATTCGACGAATCGACCGTGCAAAAGCACGACGGGCGGGCGGTCACGTTACTGACCGACGATGAGCGGCCGCTGGTTTTCGGCAAAGGCGGGCACGTAGAATACAGCAAACGCGCGGGGCACGAAGACGTGGTGAAGAAGCGCGCAGAGGGTGAGGAGGACGTGTGATGATCGAGACGCTGCTCACTCCGCTGCACTACGACTACATGCTGAAGGCGATCGGCGTGAGTGCCGTGATAGGCGGAGTGTGCGCGTTTCTCTCGTGCTTTATCACACTCAAAGGTTGGTCGCTGATGGGCGATGCGTTGTCGCACTCGGTGGTGCCGGGCGTGGCGGTGGCCTATTACGCAGGGTGGCCGTTTGCGGCGGGGGCGTTTGTGACGGGGCTGCTCGCGGCGGTGGGAATGGGCTTTGTGAAGACGAAGACGCGGTTGAGGGAAGACGCGGTGATTGGCGTGGTGTTCACGGCCTTCTTCGCGCTCGGGCTGCTGTTGATTTCGCTCTACCCGAGTCAGGTGGATCTGCGCTCGATCGTGTTTGGCAATATCCTCGGGATCTCGAATTCGGACATCGTGCAGGTTCTCATCATATCGGGGGTGACGCTGCTGGTGTTGGGTTTCAAGTGGCGCGATCTGCTGCTGTTTTGCTTCGATCCGAATCAAGCGCGTGCGCTTGGGCTGAACACCACGGCGCTGCATTTTACGCTGCTGACGTTGCTCTCGGCGACGGCGGTGGCGGCGTTGCAGACAGTGGGGGCGTGTCTGGTGGTGGCGATGCTCGTGACGCCGGGAGCGACGGCGTATCTGCTGACGGATCGGTTCGGTAAAATGATCGGGATCGCGACGGCGATGGGCGTGGGCACGTCGATCGTGGGGGCGTATGCGAGCTACTTTTTCGATGGCTCGACAGGCGGGTGCATCGTGACGCTGCAGAGTTTATTGTTTGTGGCCGCGCTGATCTGGGCGCCCAAGCACGGGTTGCTTGCGCAGCGGGCGCGCCGGCGAATCGCGGGAGGGGCGGAGGCGGTGTTATGATGACCACGCTGCTGGAGCCGTTTCAGTTTCCCTTCATGGTCGACGCGATGGTCGTGGGCATCGCGGTCGGGGCGGTATGCTCGGTGCTCTCGTGTTACCTCGTGCTGAAGGGCTGGTCGCTGATGGGCGACGCGATCTCGCATGCGGTGCTGCCGGGAATCGTGATCGCGTATGCCGTGCGGGTGCCGCTGGCGGTCGGGGCGTTTGCGTCGGGACTGCTGTGCGCGGTGCTGACGGGCTACATCAAAGCGAACAGCCGCGTGAAGGAAGATACGGTCATGGGAGTGGTGTTTACGGGGATGTTTGCGTTCGGACTGGTGATTTTCACGAAGGTGAAAAGCGATCTGCACCTCGATCACATCCTCTTTGGCAACATTCTCGGGCTCGCGCCGGGCGACCTGCGGGACACGCTGATCGTGGCAGGGGGAACTCTGGTGATCGTCTTGGCCCTGCGGCGCGATCTGTTGCTCTACTGCTTCGATTCGGGACATGCGCGGACGATCGGACTCCGCACCGACCTGCTCTACTATCTCCTGCTGTCGCTGCTGGCGGTGACGATCGTCGTGTCGCTCAAAGCAGTCGGGATCATTCTCGTGGTGGCGATGCTGGTGACGCCCGGATGCATCGGCTATTTGCTGACGGACCGGTTCAACCGCATGCTCCTGATCGCGGCGGCGAGTGCGGTGGGTTCGAGTTTTTTTGGCGTGTATCTCAGCTTTTTCATCAATGCGTCGACGGGTGCGTGCATCGTGCTGTTGCAGGCGGCGGTGTTCATGGTCGCGCTCGCGTTTGCGCCGAAGCATGGGTTGCTCGCGGCCCGGCGGCAGAGGCAGTTGGCGGGAGCGGCCTTGAACCTAGAAGACGGACGATAGAAGCTCTTCGGCCGGTCACTGGGGGCGCACCCTTTTGAGTGGCCCCGATCGCACACATGACCAACGAACCGAATCCCTCGTCCGACCGGCCGTCCGATCCCGGCTGGCGGCAGCGGACCGGGACGCAAAGTTTGCCGGAGTCCCACGGGACCATCACGGTGCCGGCGGGGGCGAGTTTTTGGCGGAAGCTGCTGGCGTTTTCGGGGCCGGGCTACCTCGTGGCCGTGGGGTATATGGATCCGGGCAACTGGGCGACGGACATCGCAGGCGGCTCGCAGTTTGGTTATGCGCTGCTGAGCGTGATTCTGCTATCGAACTTGATGGCGATTTTGCTCCAGTCGCTGTGTGCGAAGCTGGGCATCGTGACCGGTCGGGATTTGGCGCAGGCCTGCCGCGATCATTATTCAAAGCCGGTGGCGATGGGGCTTTGGTTGCTGTGCGAGATCGCGATTTGCGCGTGCGATTTGGCGGAGGTCATCGGGACGGCCATCGCGTTGAATCTGTTGTTCGGGATACCGCTGGTCTGGGGCGTCCTGATCACGGCGTTCGACGTGTTGGTGGTGTTGTGGCTCGCGCACCGAGGATTCCGTTGGCTGGAGGCGATCGTGATTTCGCTGATGCTGATCATCGGACTGTGCTTTGGATTGGAGATCTTGTTCTCGAAACCGGCCGTGAAGGAGATTTTTGTGGGGCTGCTACCCACGGTGGAAATCGTGCGGAACCCGGCGATGCTCTACCTCGCCATCGGTATCCTCGGGGCGACGGTGATGCCGCATAATCTCTACCTGCACTCGTCAATCGTGCAGACGCGCAAATACCAGCAACACGCGGCGGGCAAACGGGAGGCGATCAAGTTTGCGACGATCGATTCGACGGTGGCGCTGATGTTCGCGCTGTTCATCAACGCTTCGATTTTGATCGTGGCGGCGGCGACGTTTCATGCGAAGGGCAAGCACGACGTGGCGGAGATCCAGGACGCCTACCTGTTGTTGGCCCCGATGCTCGGCGTGGGCGTGGCGAGCACGTTGTTCGCGGTGGCTCTTTTGGCTTCAGGACAGAACTCTACGCTGACGGGCACGCTGGCGGGGCAGATCGTCATGGAAGGATTTCTCAATATCCGGCTGCGCCCGTGGCTGCGGCGCCTAATTACGCGAGCTATCGCGATCGTGCCGGCGGCGATTGTGGCGGGACTTTACGGCGATTCCGGTGCGGCCAAGCTGCTCGTGTTCAGCCAAGTGGTGCTGAGCCTGCAATTGCCCTTTGCGGTGATCCCGCTGGTGATGTTTACGAGCGACAAGCTCAAGATGGGCGAGTTTGCGAACCCGTGGTGGGTGAAGATTCTCGCCTGGGTGACGACCACCGTTATCGTTGTGCTCAATCTCAAGCTCCTCCTCGACTTCGCGGGTCTGACCGGCGGGAAGTGAGGCACCCCATCCACCCCATGTATAAGAGAATTCTCGTAGCTCTCGAAAATGGGCGGGCAGATGAAACCCTGGTGCCGCATATCTCGGAACTGGCGCGGCGACTCGGCTCGGAACTGCTCCTCGTGCATGTGGCCGACGGCTGGGCGGCGCGGAATTTCGACCACCTGAAACTCGCGGAGTCGGACGAGATGAAAGCTGACCGGGCCTACCTCTATAGCATTGCGGTGCGACTTCGGGAGGCAGGATTCACGGTCGCGACGGAATTGGCGTTGGGAAATCCTCCCACGGAAATCCTGAAGACGGCGCAGACCCGCGAGTGCGACCTCATCGCGATGACGTCGCATGGACATAAGCTGCTCGGCGATTTCTTTTTGGGCAGCACCATCGACAAGGTCCGTCACAACACCGCGGTGCCGATTTTGGTGGTGCGTGCGGGAGCGGGAACGGCGTCGCCGTTTCCGCCGAAGTCAATCGCCGGTCCCGCGTGAGGTGAGCGGCAGGAGGGGCGGCAGCGGTGGCAGAAATAGTTGCCGAAGTTCAGCACTCTTTGCCGTTTCGTGCGTCTGGAAAGAAACGTGTCCGTGCCTTGCCTTGCTAAACATCCCCTCCAAGCTCCGCGCATGAGCGATCGCCTTCCCCAACGCGCTGCGTCTGCCCTCCTGCGGCGGTGGTGTGTCGTCGCGGTATTTTTTGGGTGGATGGGAGCTCTGCAAGCGGCGGAGCCGGCGGAAGTGCGCCGGGAATTCATGGCGGGAAACTACCCGGTGGCGCTCGCGGAATCGGAGGCGGGACTGCGCAGTTCGCCGGGGAATTTTGATTGGCAGTTGCTGCGCATCGAGGTGTTGCTGGCGACGGGACGCAACCGCGAGGCCGATATGGCGATGGCCATGGCCCTCGGGGCCGATCCGGCAAATATCCGGCTGCGCTGGCTCTCGCGCGACGTGGCGTTTGTCAACGGGCGTGCGGAAGAAGCCGCGAAGCGTGCGGAAGAAATTACGCGATTCGTCTCCGGCCGCTCGTGGACGTATCGTCAGCCGGCCGATCTCGTGGTGTTTGGGCGCGCGGCGTTGCTGATGGGCGCCGATCCGAAAGACGTCTTGGAGCGCGTGTTTGCCGTTGCCCAGAAAGCGGACCCGAAGCTGCGCGACGTCTATCTGGCGCGCGGTGAACTCGCCATGGAGAAACATGACTACGTGCTCGCGGCGAAGGCGTTTGAAGAAGGCCTGAAGATGCTGCCGGACGATCCCGATCTCCATTCCGGACGGGCGCGGGCCTATGAAAACGGCGACCGCGAGGCGGCGACGGCGTCGTTGAACGCGGCGTTGAAAATCAATCCGCGCCACGTGCCGAGTCTCCTGCAGATGGTCGACAACCGTATCGACGGAGAAGACTACGAGAAGGCAGAGGAACATCTGGCCGACATCATCGCGGTGAATCCGGTGCAGCCGGACGCTTGGGCGTATCGCGCGGTGATCGCGCACCTGCGCAATGACATTCAAGCCGAAGCCAGCGCGCGCGCGACGGCGCTCGGAGCATGGCCGAAAAATCCGCGGGTCGACTACCTCATCGGAAAAAAACTTTCCGACAAATATCGGTTTGCCGAGGCCGCGACCTACCAGAGGCGCGCGCGCGAGTCCGATCCGGGCTACTTGCCCGCGATGGCGCAACTGGCGAGCGATCTCCTTCGTCTCGGTGAAGAAGCCGAGGGCTGGGCGCTGGCCCGGGCGGTGCACGAAAAGGACGACTATGATGTCGGCGCGTTCAATCTCGTGACGCTGCAGGACACGATGGCCAAATACGCGACGCTCACGACGGAGGATTTCGTGGTGCGGATGGCGGCAAAGGAGGCGGCGGTGTATGGACCGCGCGTGCTCGAACTGCTCACGAAGGCGAAGCGCACGCTCGCGACGAAATACGAGATCGATCTCGCGAAGCCGACCTACATCGAGATTTTCGCGGACCAGAAAGATTTTGCGGTGCGCACGTTCGGGATGCCGGACGTGGCGGGTTTTTTGGGTGTGTGTTTTGGTCGCGTGGTGACCGCCAACAGTCCGGCGGCCCACGGCGGCAATCCGACGAATTGGGAGGCGGTGCTGTGGCACGAGTTTTGTCACGTCGTGACGCTCCAGCTCACTAAAAACAAGATGCCGCGCTGGTTGAGCGAAGGCATTTCGGTTTACGAGGAGCGGCAGGCGAGCCGCGCGTGGGGCATGCGGATCGATCCGAGTTACCGGCAGATGATCTTGGGCGAAGACTTGGTGCCGGTGGGCAAACTTAGCGCGGCGTTTCTTTCGCCGAAGACGCCGCGGCACCTCCAGTTTGCCTATCTGCAGTCATCGCTCGTGGTCGAGTTCATCATCACGCGTCACGGCATCGACAAACTACGCGGGGTGCTGCGCGATCTGCGGGCGGGCGCCGAGATCAATGCGGCGCTGGCGAAGAACGTCGCGCCGCTCGCTGAGTTGGAAAAGGAGTTTGCGGCGTATGCGAAGGAGAGCGCGGAGCAGTTGGCGCCCAAGTTGAATTTCGAAAAACCACCGGCCGAGCTGCTCGCGCCGACGGCGGCCGCCGAGGTGGCGGCGTGGCAGAAGCTGCATCCGGACAACTACTGGATGATGATCACACGGGCGCGGAAACTCACGGAGGAGAAGAAGTGGGCGGAGGCGCGGGAGGTGCTCGAAAAAATCATCGCGGCGTATCCCACCGCCAAGGGTGGGGACACGCCCTACCGGCCGCTCGCGACGGTCTTGCGCGAGCTCGGCGACAAGCCGGCGGAGCGCACCGCACTGGAAACGTGGGCCACGCTCGACGACGAGGCCGTGGACGCCTACCTGCGGCTGATGGAGCTGGCGGCAGAAACGAAGGATTGGCCGACGGTGCGGCGCAATGCGGAGCGCTATCTCGGCGTGAATCCGCTGGTGGCGCCGCCGTGGCGGTTTCTCGCGCAGGCGAGCAGCGAACTTGGCGAGACGCCGACGGCGATTACGGCGTGGCGGACGCTGCTGAAGCTGGAGGTGCCGGACCCGGCCGGGGCGCATTTTCAGCTCGCGCAGCTCCTGCGGAAAAACGGCGAAACCGCCGAGGCTCGCTCGCAGGTATTGCTGGCGCTCGAAGAGGCGCCGCGTTTTCGCGAGGCTCTCAAAGTTCTCGCCGAGCTGAATCGCGCCAAGCCGGCGTCGGATGGAGGCGGCGGGAAATGAAGAAATTCGTGCCGCTCCTTTCGTTGTTTCTCGTGCTCGCCGGAATGGTCGCGGCGCAGCGCGGATTTGGCGGACGCAGCCGCGGTTATGGCGGCTGGAGCGGCGGCGAGAGCCGTGTATCGGACAGCGCGCGCACGGCCAGGGAAGTAGAATCGCACTCGACGGGCACGCCGGAGTGGAAGAATACGCGGAGCTTCGAGCGCGATGTGTTTACGTTCACGCGGGTGCGGCGTTCCACGGGCAATTATGGCCGGGGCGGGTGGGCGACGGACACGCCCGACAGCGATTTGAATTTCTCCTATCGGCTTCAGCAGATGACCTCGTTGAAGGTCGATCCCGACGGGCGCTACCTCTGGCTCACCGACAAGGATCTGCCGGAGTATCCGTTTATCTATATGGTGGAGCCGGGCTCGCTTGAGCTCACCGATCCGGAGATCGAGGCGTTGCGAAAATATCTGCTCAACGGCGGTTTTCTCATGCTCGACGATTTTTGGGGCGAACGGGAGTGGGCGAGCATGGCCGAAGTGATGAAACGCGTTTTTCCGGATCGCTCGTTTACGGAACTCTCCCTCGATCATCCGCTCTACCACTGCGTGTTCGAAATTAAAACCAAGGGCCAGGTGCCCAACATCCGGCTTGGTGAGGAAAGCCAGTATGACGGCGTGACGTGGGAACGGCCGGATGCCCGCGAGGTGCACCACCGGGTGATCTACGACGACAAGGGCCGCATGATGGTGATCGCCACCCATAACACCGACAATGGCGACGGCTGGGAACGCGAAGGCGAGAATGCCTACTATTTCAAAAATTTCTCCGAGAAGATCGCGTATCCGCTCGGCATAAACATTATCTTCTACGCAATGACGCACTGACATGCCGTCGCGCCGAAATTACATTTTCCCCTGGGTGGTCGCGCTGGCGCTCGGTGCGGTCGCGGGCTTTGCCCAAAGTCGTAGCGGCCCGCGTCCGGGCGGGCAGAACGAGCCCAACCCGTTTGCAAATCAGCCGCCGGGCGGTTTCCAGATTCAGGACGAGGGCGGCAACTTGGTCCGCGGCGAGGGCAATATCCTCATCGACGAAAGCACCGTGCGCACGGCGCGCGAAGTCGCTTCGCACAGCACCGGCACGCCCGAATGGACGAACCGCCCGGGCTTCGAGAAGGACGTGTTCACGTTTGCGCGCATTCTTTTCAAAGCGACGGGCAATCCCGGCCCGGTGGTGCGCGACTGGGGCCGCGGCCGACACCTCAATTGGTGGGTCGATTTTCCGGATGCCGATCTGAATTTTTCCTATCGCCTGCAACAGCTCACGACGCTGCGGACCGATCCCGACGGGCGCGTGTTGCGGCTCAGCGACGCGGATCTCACGACTTTTCCGCTGATCATGATGGAGCACCCTGGCTACATCGGGCTCAATCCGAAGGAGCTGGTGGCGCTACGCAACTACCTCACGAACGGCGGCGCGCTCTTCGTCAGTGATTTTTGGAGCACGCGCGAGTGGGACGGATTTGCGAACGAGATGAAACGCGTGCTGCCGGAGCGCTCGTGGACCGACCTCCCGATCGAGCATCCGATTTTCCACTGCGTCTTCGATCTCAAGGGCCCGATTCAGCACCTGCAGGTGCCGACGATGCAGTTCTGGAACACCGATCACAATTGGAACAATCCCAACTCGCCCCGCCTCCAGCGCGTCGACCGTGGTCCGGGTTCGGAGAAGGTGAGCTTCCGTGCGCTACTCGACGACAAGGGCCGGATCATGGTGCTCGCGATCCACAACAGCGATGTCCCCGACGGCTGGGAACGCGAGGGCGAGGACGACCGCTACTTCCGCACGTTTTCCGAAAAGATCTCCTATCCTCTCGGCGTAAATATCGTCTTTTACTTGATGACCCACTGAAATGAGCAACGCGATCCCCCCCGAACTGCCTTCCGAATTGCCTGCCGCCCAGCCCGAAGTCACCCCGCCGGTCGCGCCACCGCCCCCGCCCGATGCGTTTGCGGTCGAGCGTGAGACGGCGGAGAAGCTTCTCGCGGGTCGCCCGCGCATCGAGGCCGAGCTGGCCAAGGTGATCGTGGGTCAACGCGAGGTGATCGAGCAGATCATGCTCGCGCTGCTCGCCGGTGGCCACTGTCTCATCACCGGTGCGCCGGGGCTCGCGAAGACGCTGCTCGTGAAGTCGATCGCGCAGGTGTTTCACCTCCAGTTTCGCCGCATTCAATTCACACCCGATCTGATGCCGGCCGACATCACCGGCACGGAAATTCTCCAAGACGGCGAGGGCGGGCGGAAGCTGACCTTCGTGCCTGGCCCGGTCTTCGGAAACATGATCCTCGCCGACGAAATCAACCGCACGCCGCCGAAGACGCAGGCGGCGCTGCTCGAAGCGATGCAGGAGCACCAAGTGACGGCGGCTGGCGTGCGCCACGCGTTGGCGGAGCCGTTTTTCGTGCTCGCGACGCAGAATCCCATCGAGATGGAAGGCACGTATCCGTTGCCCGAGGCCCAGCTCGATCGCTTCATGTTTAACGTGGTCATGGACTATCTGCCCGAGGCGGACGAAGTGCGCGTCGTGCAGCAGACGACCGCGGGGCGCCCGGCGCCGATCGAGGCGTTGTTTACCGGGGAAGACGTGCTGCGTTTCCACGGGCTCGTGCGCAAAGTTCCGATCGCCGAGGAAATGATCCGCTACGCCGTGCAATTGGCGTCGGCGTCGCGTCCGCACCAACCGAATACGCCGACCTTCGTCAACGAGTGGGTGAGCTGGGGCGCCGGCACGCGTGCGGGACAATTCCTCGTGCTCGGAGCCAAAGCCCGCGCGCTGATCCAAGGCCGCGCACATGTGACGGTGGAGGACATCCAAGCGTTGGCCGCGCCCACGCTGCGCCACCGCATTCTCCTCAACTACCGCGCCGAAGCCGAAGGCGTGCGCGTGGAAGATGTGATCAAGCGCCTCGTCGCGGGGATCAAGCCGCCGGTCAGCGCCTAAGACTCATGGCCGTCGCCCAAACCGCCGCTTCGCTACCGTCCGCGAAGTTCATCGACGCGCAGGCGTTGATGAGCATCCGCAGTCTCGAACTGCGGGCGCGTGCGGTCGTGGAAGGGTTTTGGAGCGGCATGCACCGCAGTCCCTATCACGGATTCTCGGTCGAGTTTACCGAGTATCGGCAATACACGCCGGGCGATGATCCGCGTTATTTGGACTGGCGGGTAGTGGCGCGCAGCGACCGCTACTTCATCAAGAAATACGAGGACGAAACCAATCTCCGCTGCCACCTGCTCGTAGACCAAAGTCGCTCGATGAACTACGGCTCGCGCGGGCACACGAAAGCCGCCTACGCCGCGACATTGGCCGCGACCTTGGCGTATTTTCTCCACATGCAGGGTGACGCCACGGGGCTGATGACCTTTGACGAAAAGGTGCGCGAGTATCTGCCCGCCCGGCATCGGGCGGGGCACCTGCGCCAGCTCATGCACGCGCTGGAGCGTCCCGCGGAAGGACTGACGACGGATTTGTCCGCGCCGTTGGAGCGCATCTCCGCACTTATTCGTCGCCGCGCGATGGTGGCGCTTGTCTCCGATTTTCTCGCGCCGATCGATCAGCTCGAACGCAAGCTCGTGGCGCTCGGCGCGTGCGGTCACGAAGTCAGCGTGTTTCAGGTGCTCGATCCGGCGGAGCGGACGCTCGGGTTGGAACAACCGGCGGTGTTCGAAGATGCCGAGACGGGGCGCACGCTCTATCTCGATCCCGCGAGCGCGCGGGCGGCCTACGTGAAGAAATTGGACGAGCACTGCGAAGCGCTGCGGGCGATGTGTCGGAAGCTGGGTATCAGTTATCACCTGCTGCCGACCGATCAGCCGCTGGAGACGGCGCTGTTTGGATTTTTGCAGGACCGCATGAAACGCGGACGGCAATTCCGCCCGGCATTTCGCGGATCGAACGCGGGAGGGGCTTCATGAATTTTCTCACACCGCTCTTCCTGATCGGCGGTCTCGCGATCGCGGGTCCGATCATTTTTCACCTGATCAAACGCACGACGCGGGAGCGCACGCTGTTCAGTTCGTTGATGTTTCTGGTGCCCACGCCGCCGCGGCTTTCGAAGCGCAGCCGGCTGGAGCATTGGCTGCTCTTGCTCCTGCGCTGCCTCGCGCTCGGTCTGCTCGCGCTGGGTTTTTCGCGTCCGTTTTTGAAACAGACGCCGCTGGACGATCCTACGGCGGTGCCGCCGAAGCGCATCGTCGTGCTCGTCGATGTCAGCGCGAGTATGCGGCGCGCGGGCGTATGGCAGGCGGCGAAAGAGCGCGTCGAAGCGACGCTCGGTAAAATCTCGGCCGTCGATCAAGTGGCGATCTACACCTTTGACCGCACCGCGACACCGCTGGTGGCCTTCGACGAGTGGAACCGCACGGGCGCATCGGACCGCGTGCCGTTGGTCAAGGCACGCTTTGCGAACGTCACGCCGGGCTGGGCCGGCACCCAGTTGGGCACGGCATTGATCACCGCGGCCGAAGCGCTGGCGGAGAACGATGGCAAACAACTCCCGGGGCCGCGCGAAGTGGTTTTGGTGAGCGACCTCCAGGCCGGGAGCCGGCTGGATGCGTTGCAGGCATACGAGTGGCCGAAGGGTGTCGGCCTCGTGCTTGAGGCCGTGAAGGCGCGCGGTGTGACAAATGCGGGCCTGCAATTTGTGGCGGACAACGCTGAAGTGAGCCGGGCGGCGGAGGCCGCGCTGCGGGTGCGCGTGACGAACTCGACGGATGCGCAACGCGAGCAGTTCAAGATCGGCTGGTCGCGGCCGGAGGCCAACGGCGAGATCGTCGGTGCGGCGATCAATGCCTACGTCCCGCCGGGCCAGAGCCGGATCATCGCGGTGCCGATCGAGAAAAACGCGACGGGACACGATCGCATCGTGCTGAAGGGCGACGACGACGATTTCGACAATACGGTCTACGTGATTCCGCCCGCGCAGCAGAAACTGAATGTGCTGTGGCTTGGCAGCGAGGCGGCGGACGACACGAAGCAGCCGCTGTTCTTTTTGCGGCGCGCACTTTCGGACACGCCGCGACTCGCGATGAGTGTCGTGGCGCGCGTGTCGACGGCGCCGCTCATGCCCGACGAGGTGAAGGCGGCGAGTATGATTTTCGTGAGCGAGGGTCTGCCGGAGTCTTCGGTCGCGGCGCTCCGCGGCGAAATCATGGCGGGGAAATCCGTGGCGGTGGTGGTGAAATCGCCGCAGGCGGCGAGCACGCTCGCGGGGCTGTTGGGCCGCAGCATCGGCGACGTGAGAGTGGAAGAGATCAAGCCGGCGAACTACGCGATGCTGGCCGAGATCGATTTTAAGCATCCGCTGTTCGCACCGTTTGCCGATCCGCGGTTCAGCGATTTTACCAAGATCCATGTCTGGAAATACCGGAAGCTCGATGCGACGGCCTGGCCGGATGCGCGCGTGGTGGCTCGGCTCGACAGTGGCGATCCGGCGATTGTCGAAGTTCCGCTCGGCAAAGGTCGACTCGTGGTGCTCGCCACCGGCTGGCAGCCGGAGGACAGCCAGCTCGCGGTTTCCTCAAAATTTGTGCCGCTGTTGTGGTCGCTGATGGAATTGGGCGGAGGTATTTCGACCGCGCCGGCGCAGTGGCTCGTGGGCGACAAGGCGCCGCTCCCGGAAGGCGCGGCCGACAAAGAGATCGCGTTTACGCAGCCCGGCATGATCGACGTGAAAGTCGGTGAGCGCACGGTGCGGTTTGCCGTGAATCTCGATGCGAACGAAAGCCGCACGGCGCCGTTGGGCGCGGACGAATTAGAGAAGCTCGGGGTGCCGGTCAGCCAGCCCGCCGTGAAGGCGACGCCGACGGGCGAAAGCAAAGTGGTGCTGCAAGGCATCGAGGCGGAGAGCCGCCAGAAACTCTGGCGGTGGTTTATCGCGGCGACGCTCGCCGTGTTGTTAGTGGAGTCGGCACTCGCCGGCTGGACGGCGCGCAAAGAAAATTCAACGCAGACGGAGACCGCGACATGAACAACGATTTCCTCAAAATTAAACTGCGGCGGTTGATCCGTCGTCACCAGTGGCTCGGTCTGTGGCGCAAGCTGGCGGCGTGGTGGCTGTTGGCCGCGTTGGCGGGGCTGGCCCTCGTGTGGGTGCAGCGCGAGACCGGCTGGGTGTCGCCGTTTGCGTTTCCGGTGTTCGCGGCCGTGGCGGCGGCGGTGGCGGCGGGCATCGTGATCAAACATTTTGAAACGGCACCGGATTTCCGGTGGGCCGCGCAGAAAATCGAGACGGCACATCCGGAGTTGAAAGGGCTGCTGCTGACGGCGGTGCAGCAGAATCTCGCGCCGGGCGCGGAGCCGGGCTATCTGCAACACCGGGTGCTGCAGGAGGCCACGGCGCGCAGCCAAGAGCAGGATTGGCGGCGGGTGATTCCGACGTCACGGGTCGTCATGACGCAAGTCGTGCATGTGGCGGCGGTGCTGTGCTTCGCCTACGCGCTGGCAAACATTCGCGTCGTGGGGCCGGTGCAAAAGGCCGACCCGGTGTGGCTCGGCGCAGACGGCATCGCGGTTACGCCCGGTGACGCGAGCATCGAGCGAGGCGAGAGCTTGGTGGTGCTTGCGCGCTTCGGACGGGCGTTGCCCCCGACGGTGACGATGGTGGTGACTGAGCCGAATGTGGCGGCGCGGACGGTTCCCCTCGTGAAGAGCCTCGCGGACCCGGTGTTTGGCGGCAGCGTGCCGGAAGTCTCCGCTGATTTTACCTATCACCTAGAGTATCGGGGCGAGAAGACGCGCGAGTTCAAAGTGTCGGTTTTCGAACACCCGCGCCTCGTGCGGGCCGATGCCGACCTGACGTTTCCCGACTACACAAAGCTGCCGCCGAAACGCGTCGAGGAGACGCGGCGCGTGAGTGCGGTCGAGGGCACGAAGTTGGACTACTCGCTTTCGCTCAACAAACCCGTGGCCTCGGCCCAGCTTGTCGCGCGCGATGCGAAAAAGACCGTCGTGCCGCTCACAGTGACGCCGGGCAAAGCCGTGGCGACGCTGCCGGCGTTCGTGCTCGCGAAGTCGGCGACGTATGATCTGAAGCTCGTCGATGCGGACGGGCGCGCGAACAAGACCACCTCGTCGTTCGTGATCGATGTGCAACCGAATCGTCCACCGGAGATGCGGCTGGCGTTGCCGCGCGGCGACGTGCGGCCGTCGGCGTTGGAGGAGATCGCGTTTGAAGGAACGGTGTTTGACGATTTCGGATCACCGGCCTTCGGCATCGCCTACGAGTTGTCGGGCGCGGAGAAGAAATACATCGAGCTCGGCAAGGGCACGGGTGCGAAGGAGAAGAAACCGTTTTCGTTTATGCTGAAGCTGGAAGACATCGGCGCGAAGCCCGACGATCTCGTTTCGTGGCACGCGTGGGCGGACGACATCGGTCCCGACGGGCAGGTGCGCCGGACGAGCAGCGATTTGTTTTTCGGTGAAGTGCGGCCCTTCGATGAAATTTTCCGCGAGAGCCAGGGCATGGATTCCGAAGAGCAGGACGGAAAGCAGAAGCAGGGCGGCAACCAAGCCCGCAAGCTCGTTGATCTCCAGAAGCAGATCATCAACGCGACTTGGCGTCTCCAACGCGAAGGCACGACGCCGAAATACGCGGCCGATGTGAAGGTCGTGATCGAGTCGCAACAGCAGGCACTCGCGCAGGCCGAGGAAGCAATGGAAGAAGCGCGCTCGCCCCGCGCGCAAGCAGCGTTTGCGACCGCGACGGCCGAAATGAAAAAGGCGATCGATGCGCTCAAGAAGGCCGCGAGTTCGCCCGCGCCGCTCGCGCTGGCATTGCCGGCCGAGCAGGCGGCGTATCAGGCATTGCTGAAATTGCAGTCCCGCGAGACGAACATCACCAAGTCCGGCAAAGGCGGCGGCGGTGGTGGCGGCCAACAGAATCAACGGCAGATCGACCAACTGGACCTCACACAGGCGGAGAACCGCTACGAGACACAGCGTCAGGCGAAGGCTCCGCAAAATGCCGAGCGTAAGGAGCAGTTGCAGGTGATGAACCGCCTGCAGGAGTTGGCGCGCCGGCAGCAGGATTTGAATGAGCGCTTGAAGGAGCTGCAGGCCTCGTTGCAGGAGGCGAAGACCGAAAAGGAGCGCGAAGAACTCAAGCGCCGGCTCAAGCGCTTGCAAGAGGAGCAGCAACAGATGCTCGCCGACGTGGACGAGATGCGGCAGCGCATGGACCGGCCGGAAAATCAGTCGCGCATGGCGGACGAAAAACAGCAGTTGGACAAAACGCGGGACGATATTCAGAAGGCGGCGGATGCGGCGGAGAAAGGCTCCGTCGCCCAGGCGCTCGCTTCCGGCACGCGCGCTCAGCGCCAGCTCCAGGAACTCCGAGAAGAGATGCGCAAACAGAATTCCAGCCAGTTTGCCGAAGACATGCGCGACATGCGGCAGGAGGCCCGCGATCTCGCCCGCGATCAGGAAAAGATCAGCCAGCAACTGGAGAATCTCGGCGGCAAACAGCAGCGGAAGTCGCTCGCCGACACGACTGACCGGAAGGGACTCCTCGAGCAGATGGAGCAGCAGAAGGAACGGATGACCAAATTTACGGAGCGCGCCCAACAGGTATCTGAGCAGGCGGAAAATACCGAGCCGCTGCTTTCGCGGCAGCTCTACGACAGCGTGCGCAAACTCAGCCAGGAAGACGCGAATGCCGTGAAGGAGCAGAAACAGGAGTTGCTCCGCGAAGGCATGCTCTCGCGCGAGATGCTCGATCGAATGAACAAGAATGCGGAGCGCGAAGGCGGCGGCAAAACGCTCGATCTTGCGAAGGACATGTTGAACGAAGGTTTTATGCCGCAGGCCGGGCAGGCCGGCCGGCGCGCGCGTGTGGCGACCGATGAACTCCGGCGCGGTGTCGAACGCGCGGCGGACAGCGTGCTCGGCGACGACGCGGAGCAGCTCAAGCTCGCCCAATCCGAACTCGACAAGCTCACCGACGAACTCACGCGCGAAATCGCGGAGGCGCAGGGTCAGGAGCAAAAAGGTGCCGCTCAGCCCGGCGGCAAAGCCGGTGAGCGCGGTCAACGCCAAGCGGGCATGCAGCCCGGCCGCGAACCCGGTCAACCGGGGCAGAACGGTGAACCCGGCCAAGAGCCCGGCGCGGAAGGGCAACAGCCCGGCCAGCAACCGGGCCAGCAACCCGGTCAAGAGGGGCGCTCGGTCGCGAGCAACGGGCAGCCCGGACAACAGCCGGGGCAGGGTCAGCAACCGGGACAAGGACAACAACCCGGCCAAGGGCAGCAGCCCGGCCAGGGACAATCGCCGGGGCAGGCGGGCGGCGCGGGTGGCCAAGGCGGTCAGCAGGCCAATGCAGGTGAAAATCCGAATTCACCCGACGCGCCGCCCGGTCAGGGCGGGCGCGGTCAACCTGGGCAGCAGCGGCAGGGGAGCCGCCTTGCGGGTGGCGGACGCAACGATCAGCGCGGCGGTGGCGAGCGCGGTGGGCTCGACCTGAACGACATTCTCAACGGCGGTGCCAACGACGGCGGCGACGAGCGCATCGGGCGCGGTGGCGACATGGGCGGCATGTATCGTGGCGGGCCGTTTGTCGGGAATAATTTTGCTCCGTGGAACGAACGGTTGCGTGAAGTGGAGCAGTTGCTCGACTCGCCGGATCTGCGGAATGCGGTCGCGACGGCGCGCGAACGGGCGCGCTTGCTCCGCCGCGATATGCAGCAGGACCGCAAGAAGCCGGATTGGGCGGTGGTGCAGCTCCAGATTTTAAAACCGCTCGTGGAAGTGCGCGCGCGGGTGGCGGAGGAGCTATCGCGACGCGACTCGCGCGAGTCGTTGGCCCCGATCGACCGTGATCCGGTGCCGACGCGTTTCGCGGAATCCGTGCGGCGCTATTACGAGGAACTGGGCAAGGACAAGCCGGAGACTCCGCTGAAATGATGCCACTGGCTGAACTTACTTTCTCGGGCTGGAATTGGCTGGTGCCCGCCCTCGCGTTTGTCGGAGTGGCGGCGGCCGTGTTGGCGTGGAGCTACCGCGCGGCGGCGGCGCAACCGCTCCGTGGCGTGTGCCTCGCGCTGAAGGTCACGGGCATCATCGCGCTGGCGCTGTGCCTGCTGGAGCCGCTCTGGCTCGGCCAACGCGCGCGGCCCGGCGCCAATTTATTCGCGGTCGTCGCGGACAACAGTGCGGGCTTGCAGATTCACGATCGCGGCGAGGCGAAGAGCCGCGGGGAGGCGTTGCGCGCGCTGGTGGACCCGAGTGTCGCGGGTTGGCAGAGCGCGTTGGCGGAGACCTTCGAGCTGCGGCGCTATGTGTTCGATGCGCGGTTGCAGGCCACCAACGATTTTCGGGAGCTGACCTTTGACGGGCGCTCGACGGCGCTGGGTTCGGCGATGCGCACGCTCACGGAACGTTTTCAGGGACGGCCGCTCGCGGGTGTGTTGCTCCTCACCGACGGCAACGCGACCGATCTTCCGGGCGGGGTGCTGCCGGATACCAAGGGATTGCCGCCGATTTACCCGGTCGTGATCGGCAAACGCGAAGCGGTGCGCGACATCTCGGTGCAGCAAGTCCACGTGAGCCAAAGCGCGTTTGAGGATGCGCCGGTGGCCGTGCAGGCGGATGTCGCGTCGGCGGGTTATCGCGGCCAATCGGTGGTCGCGCGGCTGGTGGACCGCGCCGGCAAGACGGTGCAGGAGCAAACGGGTGAAGCCCGCGGCGACGGCGAAGCGGTGGCCTTTCGTTTTCAACTGAAGCCGGAGCAACCGGGTCTCTCGTTTTACCAAGTGCGTGTCGGGACGCGGGACGAAATGTCAGCAGCCGCTTCGGAGCCTGTGGCGCCGGCGGCGGCCGCAACGGGGGCACCAGCGGGTGCGGCGAACGTGCCAGCTGCTGCGGGGCCGAAGACCGAAGAGGCGACGCTCGCCAACAATACGCGCGTGATCGCGGTTGATCGCGGGCAGGGGCCGTTCCGGATTTTGTATGTTTCGGGTCGCGCGAACTGGGAGTTCAAGTTTCTCAATCGCGCGTTACAGGAGGACACGCAGGTGCAGCTCGTAGGGCTCATTCGCATGGCGAAGCGCGAGCCGAAATTTGATTTTCGCGGACGCTCGGGCGAGACGAGCAATCCGCTCTTCCGCGGTTTCGGCAGCCAGGCGCCCGAGGAAGTGCAGGGTTACGATCAGCCGGTGCTCGTGCGTCTAAACACTCGTGATGAGATGGAGCTGCGGGCGGGGTTTCCGCGGACGCCCGAGGATTTGTTCGGCTATCACGCGGTGATTCTCGACGATCTGGAAGCGGAGTTTTTTGCGCCGGAGCAGGCGATGCTGTTGCAAAAATTCGTGTCCGAGCGCGGCGGCGGGTTTCTGATGCTCGGCGGTATGGAGAGTTTTCAGGAGGGCAACTATGTGCGCACGCCGATCGGCGATATGCTGCCGGTTTACCTCGACCGCGAAGCTTCGGCGGCCACGCCGGGCGGTCCGGTGCAGCTCGATCTGGCGAAAGAAGGCTGGCTCCAAGCGTGGGCGCGCCTCCGCGACAACGAGGGCGACGAACGCTCGCGGCTCGATGCAATGCCTCCCTTCGATGTCTTGAATCGCGTCCGCGCGCTCAAGCCCGGTGCGAGCGTCATCGCCACGGTGCGGGACGAGAAAGGCGAACAGATGCCGGCGCTGGCGGTGCAACGTTTCGGGCGCGGACGCACGGCGGCGCTGACGATCGGAGACCTTTGGAAATGGGGCATGAAGGACGCCGCGTCGCGTCTGGATATGGAAAAAGCGTGGCGCCAACTCGCGCGGTGGCTCGTCGCGGATGTGCCGAATCGCGTGGATTGCACGGTCGAACCGATGGTGGCCGATGCGAACGGCGCGATGCGCGTGCAGGTGCGGGTGCGCGACGAAAAATTTCAACCGGTCGACGACGCGGCGGTCACCATCGAGGTGCAACCGGTGGTGTTTGGCGCGGCGACGGGACCTGCGCCCGCCGCGATCCGGCTGGAAGCCGAGCCCACGCTCAGTGAGCCCGGCCTCTATCAGGCGATGTATGTGCCGCGGCAAACCGGCGGCTATCAAGTCACGGCGACGGTGAAGAACCCGGCCGGCGGCGATCTCGGTAAGGCGACGGCGGGTTGGAGCACGGACCTGGCGGCCGAAGAGTTTCGGTCACTCGCGCCGAATGTGGCGCTGCTGGAAGAACTCGCGCGCAAGACGGGTGGAGAAGTGATTGCCGCGGCTGACCTGGAAAAATTTGCGAAGCGGCTGCCGCAGATGCGCGCACCGGTGATGGAGACGTGGTCGTATCCGGCCTGGCACACGCCGTTGATGTTCGCGTTTGCGCTGGGCTGTTTGTTGACGGAATGGGGCCTGCGCCGTTGGAAAGGTATGCCATGAAGATATGTGCCCTTTTTGGAATTTTGCTTTTCGCGGCGACGCGGCTGTTCGCAGCGGAGCGCGCGACGGTCGTCGTGGTGGTCGGTGCGCCCGGTGAAGACGAGTATGCGAACGTGTTCACGCAGCAGATCGAGGCGTGGAAAAAAGTAACGGCGCAGGCTGGGGCGAAGCCGATCGTGATCGGAGCCGAACCGGCGGGGACGGCGACTGACCGCGATCAATTGAAACAACAACTCGACGCCGAGCCGAAGGATGGGGCAGGGGAGGTGTGGCTTGTGCTGATCGGCCACGGCACGTTCGACGGCAAAGTAGCGAAGTTCAATTTGCGCGGGCTGGATCTCACGGCGACCGACCTCGCTGAGTGGTTGAAGCCGTTTAAGCGTCCGCTCGCGCTCGTGGCGACGGCCTCGGCGAGTGCGCCGTTCCTCGTGAAACTCGCGGCGCCGGGTCGGGTGGTCGTCAGCGCGACGCGCAGCGGCAACGAGCAAAACTACGCGCGCTTCGGGAAGTATTTCGCGGAGGCGATTGCCGACGCGAAGAGCGACCTCGACAAGGATGGGCAGGTGTCGCTGCTCGAGGCGTTTCTCAGCGGATCGCAGCGGACGGCGGAGTTTTACAAAACAGAGGGCCGGCTCGCCACGGAGCATGCGTTGCTCGACGACAACGGCGACGGACTCGGGACGCCGGCGGATTGGTTTCGCGGCGTGCGTGCGACCAAGCGTGCGCGCGACGGCGCTTCGCTCGACGGCATTCGCGCGCACCAGTTTCACCTTGTGCGCAGTCCGGCGGAGCAGCAGCTCTCGGAGGAGGCACGGGCGCGGCGCGATGCGTTGGAGCTGAAGATTGCGAAGCTGCGCGATGCCAAGGCGAAGCTGACCGAGGCGAAGTATTTCGAGGAATTGGAAAAGCTGCTGCTGGAGTTGGCGGCGGTCTACGAAGGCACCTGAGCCCGTTCGCACGAGCCGGGTGAAATTGGGGCGTGACGCCATGGCGCGCGGGTTGCTTGAGTGCGCGTATGCTCACCCGTTTCTCCGTCGCGCCTTTGCACACCATGACCCGGTCGCTCGCCGATGTGGCAATGGGGCGCGCGGCTCCCGACCTCGTCATCACCGGTGGGCGGTTGCTCTCGACCTACACCGAACGCATCCACGCCGGTCGCGAGATCTGGATCAAGGGCGGGCGCATCGCGACGGTGAAGCCGACGGGTGCCTACAAAAAATCGAAACTCGCTGGAGCGAAACTTTACGACGCGCGGGGCGGAATTTTGGCGCCCGGTCTGGTCGATCCGCACGTGCATATCGAAAGCAGCATGATGACGGCGTGCGCGTTTGCCGAAGCGGCGCTGCTCAACGGCACGACGACGGTATTTTGCGACAGCCATGAGATCGGCAACGTATGCGATGTGGCCGGCATCGAGTGGATGCTTGAAGACGCGCGGCGGGCGCCGCTGTCGGTTTTCCTGACGGTGCCTAGCACCGTGCCGGCGACGAATGCGACGTTGGAAACGGCGGGCGGCGATCTCACACCGGAGAAGATCGGGCGGATTTTCGACAAGTGGCCCGAGGCGGCCGCGTTGGGCGAGAAGATGGACTACGTCTCGGTCGCGCTCGGCGACGAGCGGAGTCACGGCGTGCTCGCCGAGGCGTTGAAGCGCGGCAAGCCGGTGTGCGGGCACATTTACGGGCGCGAGTTTGTGGCGGCCGGAGCGGCGAGCGGCATCACCGATACCCACGAGGCCATCGACCGGGAGATTGCGAACGACTTTCTGGAAAACGGCGTGTGGATTTTCCTGCGCGGCGGCAACCCGACCACGCCGTGGCATTCGCTGCCGCAGGCGATCAAGGCGGTGACGGAACTCGGCGCGAATCCGAAGCGCGTCTGTGTGTGCACCGATGATCGCGACGCGGACGATTTGTTTCTTTTCGGTATGGACTGGGTCGTGCGCCAAGCCGTGGCGGCCGGGCTCCCGACGACGACGGCGTGGAGTATGGGGTCGCTGCATCCGGCGACGCGTTATGGGATGGACGGTGACTTTGGTGGTCTCGCGCCCGCGCGCCGGGCCGACGTGGTGCTGTTGAACGACGCGCTCGAAGTGCAGAATACCTGGTATGGCGGCGAACTCGTCGTCGAGCGCCGCAAGATTACGCCGCTTTTGGACAAGGCGCTGAGCAAGCCCTACCGTTACCCGCGCGCGGCTTATGCCACGGTGAAGCTGCCCAAGAAAGTCACGCTCGTGCCGCCGTTGCCGAAAGAGCCGGTCACGGCGAACGTGATTCGCGTCGTGCCGCCGGGGATCGTCACCGCCCACGACAAGGTCGCACTCGCACCGGCTGCGACTTGGGCGGAGCACCTCGCGAAGCAGGAAGTCTGTTTCCTTACGGTCGTCGAGCGCCATGGGAAGACCGGCGGCGTTGGCTACGGTCTGCTGCGCGATTTCGGTCTGACCGACGGTGCGGTGGCGAGCAGCGTCGGGCACGATGCGCACAATATCGTGCTCGCGGGCACCAATGAGCGGGACATGCAACTCGCGTTGGCCACGGTGAAAAAAATGCGCGGCGGGGTCAGTGCGGTGCAGGGCGGCAAGGTGCTGGCCAGCGTCGCGTTGCCCATCGCGGGATTGCTTTCCGATCAGCGTGCGCCGGTCGTTGCAAAAGAAACGACGGCCCTGAAGCGCGCATGGAAGAAGCTGGGCTGCAAAGTGCCCTACATGGGCTTCAACTTGCTTCCGCTCTCGGTGATTCCCGAACTGCGGCTGACCGACAAGGGCCTGATCGACGTGCTGGGGATGCGGGTGGTGCCGCTGTTTGAATAGGCTGCCTGCCCATACGTCCTCGCGTTGCGTCGAGAATATTTATCGACGCGATAACGGTTGGCCCACGGGTTGCTAGGTCACCCCCGTGATCACTACCACCACACCCACTCACCGCCAGCTCCTTGCAGCGCTGGCCGCGTTCGGCCTTGTGCCGGCGACTTCCCTGCTCGCGCAGTCCACACCCGCCAAACCTGCGGGCGAGGTGCTGACGATGACCAAGTTCGAAGTCAAAGACGTGCCGATCGATCTGCAGATTCTGCCGACCGCGCGCCCGTTCAACTCGGTCTTCGGCACCGATGATAACATCGTCGATGTGCCGCGCAATGTGACCATCATTTCCCGACAACAGCTGACGGATATCGCGATCACGGATGTGCTCGATTTCTCGAAGCTCACCTCGAGTGCGTTCACGACGACGAATTTCGGCGCGCCCTCCAATGCGAGCATCCGCGGCCAATCGTCCGACCTCTTCATCAACGGCGTGCGCGCCCGCATCACCAGCAACGGCAACGGCCTGCCGGTGGATTTCAATTCTGTCGAGTCGGTCAACATCGTGAAGGGCCCGGCCACTGCGGTGCAGGGCGCTTCGATGTATGTCGGCGGCTTTATCGACCTTATTTCCAAGCGGCCTTACTTCGACACCACCAAGGGTTCGGTGAGCTACACGATCGGGTCCTACTCCACGAACAAATGGACGATTGATGCAGGCGGCCCGTTCTCCAAGGAGCTTGCCTACCGTTTCAGTTACTCGGGCGAGGACACCAAGGGCTATTACACCGATGGCAAAAAGAAGACGCACTCGATCTACGGTGCCCTCACCTGGCGGCCGACGCCCAACTACGAGTTGTTCCTCAACGCGCAGACATTCTTCGGTGTCTACACGGAAAATTGGGGCATTAACCGTGTGACGCAGGACCTGATCGACAACGGCACCTACGTTACGGGTATCAATATCAACAATGGTGCGACGGCGGCGCCGTCTGACCCGCAGAATTCGAAATACGTGCTCGGCGGCGGCAACACGATCGCGTGGGGCCCCACGGTGAAGATCAACCGTCACTCCCGCCTGCTGCGCCCCGGCAATCAATCCGACGGCATGGAGTTCAGCGTGCAGGCGATCCAAAGCGCCAAGATCAATTCAGATCTCAACCTGAAGAACACCTCTTACCTGAGCCACACCGAGCGCAACACTCTCAGCACTTATTACTACTCCGAGGTGATCGATCCGTCGTGGTTCATGGAGAATCGCACCGAGTTCATTTTCTCGAAGAAGGATCTCTCGTTTAACACCGGTCTCGACCTCCGCTATCAGCGCACCAAGGCCTACGACGACTACTTCTTCGAGCCCGCGAACGCTTGGGACCTCACCAAGGATCACTCCTACATCAACGTCTACAACTCGATCGCGTTTGCCTCGAACAATGGTTTTCCGATTCCCGGCTGGCCCAATCGCTTCGCGCAACCCGGCCTCTTCAACGGTGACACCAACGATAGCCGCGGGACGACGGTCGGACCGTTTGTGCAGGGCACGTGGAAGGTGAACGAGCAGTTCAACCTCGTCGGTGGTCTGCGCTACGACTACTTCAAGGCTAAGGTCCGCGAGCCGCTCTTGCCCCCGTATCAAGAGGCCGAAATTTCGGTCAAATTGCCGAACGTCAACGGCAGCGTAGTCTACAAGGCGACCGCGAACTCGAGCGTCTACTTCACCTACAACTTCAGCAAGAACACCTCTGGCGCAGTCGGCAACGGCGGCGGCATCACCGGCTGGAACGCCGCAGGCACCGGCCTCGACAAGGAGAGCTTCCAGCAGCCCAGCACGCTCTACGAGCTCGGCACGAAATACTCGCTCATGAACAACAAGGTGTTCCTCAACTTCGCGGTCTACGACCAGAAGCGCACCGCGAAGAGCACGAGCAGCACGGTCATCCAGACCTTCCGCTACAAGGGCTTCGAGTCCGAGCTGAACTACCAACCGAACAAGCGGTTCTACGCCACGGTTTCCTACTCGTATATCGACGCCGAATCCTCGGCCGGATTCCAATACGGACTCTTCGGCGGTGCGTCGGAGGTTCCGCCCGCCAATAAGAATGCCACGATCAACATCGGCACGGTCGCGAAGGTTTCCGGTCTGCCCTCGCACCTCTTCAACGGTCTCGTCTCCTACTCGTTCGACAACGGATTCAGCGTGAACTCGAACATCGTCGTCACAGGTGAGATGAACAATAACTCCTCGGGTTCGCTCGTGATCCCGACCCAATACACCCTCGATGCGGGGCTCGGTTACAAATTCAAGAAATGGGATTTCCGCGCCACGGTGCTCAATGCCACCGACGAGGAAAACTGGTCGCCGCCGAATGCCGTTTACGGCAACGGCTCGATCCTCGCGCTGCCGGGCACGCAGGTGCAGTTCACCGCAAAATTCAGTTTCTAAGCCGACGCGCCATACGTCGTCTTGACCGGAAGGCCGCCTCCCTCGGGAGGCGGCCTTTTTTTGTGCTCACGGTGGTGAGGCGGTGGCCTGAGACGTGCTAAATTGCGCTCCACCGCATGGAAATTCTGCCGCCTCCCGCGTCGCCTGAAAGGCCGGCGCACATCGTTTACGGTCTCGAAGATAAAATTCCGTTGGGCACGAGTGTGCTGGTCGGATTGCAGCACGTCTCGGCCATGGTGGTCGGCACGATCACGCCACCGCTGATCTTGGCGGGCACGCTGAAATTTTCGCAGGCCGATACGGCGTATCTGGTGAGCATCGCGTTGCTGGCCTCGGCGTTTGGCACGTGGCTCCAGTGTCGCCAACGCGGTCCGGTGGGCTCGGGACTGCTGAGCGTGACGGGCACGAGCTTCGCGTTTCTGCAACCGCTCACCGTCGCGGGCCAGGCCGGCGGGCTCGCGTTGATGTTGGGGATGTCGCTGGTCACCGCGCCGCTGCTGGTGCTGTTTTCGCCATTTCTGTCGCGGATGCGGACGGTGTTCACGCCGCTGGTGTCGGGCGTGGTGGTGCTGCTCATCGGGACCTCGCTGATTCCGACGGCATTCTATGGGCTCGCGGCGAGTGTGCGGCCGGGTGCGCCGCCGTGGCTCGGGTTGGTGGTGGGGATGATTGTCATCGCGGTGATTATCGCGGCGCAGGCGAGCGGACGGTCGTGGGCGCGGATTGCCGGAGCGGCGTGTGGCGTGGTCGTGGGGTGCATTGTGTGCGGAATTTTCGGCGGCCTGCATGCGCCCGAAGCGGGGACGGGCGGGTGGATCACCCAGCCACGACTGTTTCCCCACGGCTTTGCCTTCGATTGGAAATTTGTGCCGCCGTTCGCGTTTATCTATCTGGTTTCGATGTTGGAGGCGCTCGGTGACATTACGGCGACGTCGCAACTTTCGGGTCTGCCCACGCACGGGCCGGGGCATTGGCGGCGGTTGTCGGGCGGCGTGATGGCCGACGGTATCGTGAGCACGGTGGCGGCGGTATTCGGCGGTTTTCCGAGCGCGACGTATGCGCAGAACAACGGCGTGATTCAGATCACCGGTGTGGCGAGCCGCCGCGTCGGCTACGCGATGGTGGTGATCTTGGCGTTGCTGGGGATCTTTCCGGCGGTGGGACGGTGGGTGACGGTGATGCCGCCGCCCGTGTTGGGTGGGTTGGCGCTGCTAATGTTTGGGCTCGTAGCGGTGGCGGGTGTGCGACTGCTGATCAGCGCGGGATTGGGGCAACGGGAAGGGGTGATCGTAGCGCTCTCGCTCGGCGTGGGGCTCGGTTTGCCGACGCAGCCCAAGCTGCTCGAAAGCCTGCCGGGAATTTTGCACTCGCTGCTGGAATCGGGAATTTCAGCGGGTGGGCTCACGGCGCTGGTGTTGAATTTCGTGTGGCGGGTGAAACGAAGTGACACGCCGGATTTGGCGGACTAGCTCGCCACGCATGAGCACGCTGTTGGTTAAAAGTATTCACACTCTCGTCACGATGAACGCGGCGCGGGAGGAGATCCGCGATGCGGCCGTCTTCGTGCGCGACAATGTGATTGAGCAGGTGGGGGCGACCGCAGCGCTGCCGGCGACGGCGGACGAAGTGCTCGATCTCCGGGGACGGCACGTCGTGCTGCCGGGCATGGTGAACACACACCATCACTTTTATCAGACGCTCACACGGGCAATTCCGGCGGCGCAGAATTGCGATCTGTTTCAGTGGTTGAAGACGCTCTACCCGATCTGGTCGAAGCTCACGGCGGAAGGCGTCTACGTGAGTGCGCAGATGGCGGCGGCGGAGCTCATGCTCTCGGGGTGCACCACCTCGAGCGACCATCTCTATCTGTTTCCGAATGACTGCACGCTCGACGACGAGATCCGCGCGCTTCGCGACATCGGCATGCGCTTTCACGCGTGCCGAGGCAGCATGAGCGTGGGCGAGAGTCAGGGCGGTCTTCCGCCCGATGCGCTGGTGGAAAAAGAGGCGGACATCCTGCGCGATAGCCAGCGGTTGATCGGGCAATACCACGACGACAGGCGGCACTCGATGCTGCGGGTGGCGCTGGCGCCGTGTTCGCCGTTTTCGGTCTCCCGTGATTTGATGCGCGAATCGGCGGTGCTGGCGCGCACGCAGCGCGGCGTGCGGCTCCACACGCACCTCGCGGAGAACCGCTCGGATGTGACCTACAGTTTGGAGAAATTTGGAATGATTCCGGGCGACTACGCCGAGTCCGTCGGCTGGGTGGGCGAGGACGTGTGGCACGCGCATTGTGTGCAGTTGAGCGACGACTCTATCGCGAAGTTCGGCCGCACTGGCACGGGGGTGGCGCACTGCCCGTGCAGCAACATGCGCCTCGCGAGCGGCATCGCGCCGGTGAAAAAAATGCTGTGCGCGCGCGTGCCGGTGGGACTCGGCGTCGACGGCGCGGCGTCGAACGATGCCACGAACCTCTTTCATGAAGCGCGCGAGGCGTGTCTGCTCGCGCGAGTGTCGGCGCAAGATGCATCCGCCATGACGGCGCGCGAGGCGTTGGAACTCGCCACGCTGGGCGGCGCGCGGGTTTTGGGGCGCGACGATATCGGAGCGATCGCACCAGGGATGTCGGCGGATTTTATCGCGGTGAATCTGGATCGTCCGACGCTTGCGGGGGCGCAGCACGACGCCGTGGCGGCGCTTGTGCTGTGCCAGGTGGATGCGGTCGATTATAGCTTCATCAACGGCCGGCGAGTCGTGGATCAAGGCCGGCTCACGACGGTTGAGTTGCCGGTGCTCGTGGAGCGGACGAACCGCCTCGCGGCTCAGTTGGTAAGGTAGGTGATCCGGAAGTCCTTCCGGGTGGCAGCTCAGACGAAAAGTCCGTGGAAAATGTGGAAGAAGAAGAGCGCGGCGAGGACGTAGGTGAAGGTCGGGATGCTCTTCGCTTTTCCAGTGCAGAGAGCGAGGAAGGTGAGCGCGATCACGCCAAGGCCGAGACCTTCGGCGATGCTGAAGGTGAGCGGAATGCAGAGGAGGGTGACGACGGCGGGCATCGTTTCGGCGAAGTCGCCGAGTTTAATCTCCGCCACGGTCTGAAACATAAACACGCCGACGATCACGAGCGCGGGCGCGGTTGCGGCGGCAGGGATGATTAGAATCAAGGGCGTCAGGAAGAGCGCGAGGAGGAAGCAGACGGCGGTGCTGACGGCGGTGAGTCCCGTGCGTCCGCCGGCCTCGACGCCCGAGGCGGACTCGATGTAGCTCACGACGGTAGACGTGCCGAAGAGCGAGCTGAGAATCGCAGCGAAGGAATCGGCGACCAGCGCGCGGCCGGCTTTGGGCAGCGAGCCATCGGGGCGGAGGAGGCCGGCGCGTTTGGTGACGCCGATGAGGGTGCCGATGTTGTCGAACATATCGACGATTAGCAGCGTGAGCATGATCGGCAGGGCTTTCGCGAAATTCTCGAGGATGAATTTGAAGTCGAGTTTCAGCATCACCGGCTCAGGTGAACTGGGCAGCGAGAAGATCGCGGACGGCATCGAGGTGACGTGACCGCCTTTGCCATCGGGCACGAAGAGGCCGGCGAGGGTGACGGCGGCGATCGAGAGGACGATGGCACCGGGCACGCGGCGGGCGACGAGCACGGCAGTCAGGATGATTCCGAAGAACGCGAGCGCGACCGCGGGTGTTCCGAAATCGCCTTGGGTGACGAACGTCGCTTTGCTGGCGACGACGATGCCCGCGTTTTTGAGACCGATGAAGGCGATGAAGAGGCCGACGCCGCAGGTGATGGCGATCTTGAGAGAGTAGGGGATCGAGTTGACGATTTTCTCGCGGACGCCGGTGAGCGAGAGAATGAGGAACATCACGCCGTTGGCGAAGACGAGGCCGAGGGCGGATTGCCACGGGACGCCGGCACCCAGGCAAACGGTGTAGGTAAAGTAGGCGTTGATTCCCATGCCCGGCGCGAGGGCGAGGGGGAAATTGGTCATGAACGCCATGAGCAACGTGCTGATCGCGGCGGTCAGCGCGGTGACGGTGACGAGCGCGGCCTGCGGCATGCCAGCGTCTTTCAGGATGAGCGGATTGACGGCCAGGATGTAGGCCATCGCCGTGAAGGTCGTGAGACCGGCTTGGAGCTCGCGGCCTACGGTGGTCTGGTGCTGGTCGAGTTTGAAAAGACGATTGAGCATGAAGGAAGGGGCGGGTGTGCAGAAATGCCGGTTGCGTGGGCGCCGGCAACGCGCGAGTTTAGCAAATCCTGAGCCATGCAAGTCATCGACAGCCACGTTCACCTCTATCCTCCCGAACTTAACGCGGACCCGGCAGCGTGGGCTGCCAGCCGGGGCGAGGCCCACTGGGCCAAGCTTTGCACCCGTCGACGAAAGGACGGGGTGGCGGTGCAGGGGTTTCCCGGTGTCGACGAACTGCTGCGCGAAATGGACCGGGCGGGCGTGGAGCGAGCGGTGTTGCTGGGTTGGTATTGGGAACAGCCGGAAACCTGCGTCTGGCAAAATCGGTTCTACGGCCAGTGTGTGCGGGCGCATCCCGATCGCTTGATCGCCTACGCGACGCTGCATCCGGGGGCCGGGCATTGGCCGACTCTCGGCGAGATGCACCGGGCGCGCGACGAAGGGTTGGTCGGTGTGGGCGAGCTGTCGCCGCACTCGCAGGGTTTCGGAGTCGACGATCCGGTGTTGCGCGAAGTGCTGACGCTGGCGGGTGACTGGAAGATGCCGGTCAATTTTCACGTGACGGACCCCGGCTCGCGGCGCTATCCGGGCCGGGTGGAGACACCGTTGGCGGATTTTGTGCGGCTCGCGCGGGAGTTTCCGTCAACGCACTTCACGCTCGCGCATTGGGGCGGGTTGTTGCCGTTGCATGATCGTGAGGCGCGCGAGTTGGAAAATATCTACTACGACACCGCGGCGTCGCCGCTGCTCTATGAGAGCGACATCTGGGGGCGTTTCGCCGCGGCGCTGCCGCCCGGGCGGGTGCTGTTTGGATCAGACTATCCGTTGAACGTGTTTCCCAAACTCAGCCCGGTGCCCGGGATGACGCGCTTGATTGCCGAGGCCCGCGCCGCCGGGGCGGGTGAGGCGGTCATGCGCGAGAATGTGCTGAGGCTGTTAACGCGGTAGGCGTGGCGGTTGACCGTGGCGCACTGAATTGGGTGGCAGTTGCGTCGGACGCGGTGGCGTCATTTGGGGCTGGCGGCCTTCACGTATCCGCGGATGAGACGCACATAGGCACGGTCGTTAGGATGCTCGGAATCGACGAGTAGCTCGTAACCAAACAGGTCGTGGGGTTCCGAGGACTGGCGTCCGATTCCACGCACGACGAGGAGCGATCCGTCGCTCCATCGGTAGGCCTTTTCGAAGCGCGGCGATTCGAGCTGAGCTTCGGAGAAGTAGCGTGAAAGGGAGTCGCGGGTTTCGACACGCTTGGGCTCTCCCGGTGTGCGAATACGAACGACGAGAACTTCCGCGTAGTTCTTTCCTCGAAAGAGGGAGATCGCGAGGCCTCGGCTATCTTGCGACCAGAGAGTTTCGAGCGAATGCTCGGTCTGGAGAATGTTGCGGGCCTGTTCTTCGCCGCGTCGATAGAGGCGCAGCCAGTGCCGCAGATGATCGCCGAGTTGTTCGCTGCGACTGCCGACGACCGCATTGCCGTCACGAGAGACGCTTTCGGCGGTGGAGGGATATTTACCTTTCGGCGTGAGATGCAGCGTAGCCGAAATTTTGGAATCCGGCCAAATCACATTGGCGCCGGGTGGGATGAACTCATCGCCTTCCATGCGGCTGAAATCGATGTCGGGCAGGGGAAGAAGGTTGAGCGTGCGAGACGAATTGGTAGGGGCAGGCACTGACGGCAAGGGCATCATGAGGCCGCTTGGTTGCCGAGAGGGCGGCGACGAGGCATGTTTGCAGGACGCTAACAAGGAGCCGAGCAGGCAGAGCGCGAGTGAAAGGGGCGGTTTCATCGGAAGCGGATCGTGGGTGTGGGGTCGCACGAGTTCTGCCGATACGACGGTTGAGCCGAGGAAATCTTAGTAGGTGCGTCGAAGAGAAGTTTCTGGCACCGCGTGGACCAAGGGCATGATTACGTCCACAACTTTTCCAGTGCCCAATTCACGACCGGGCTTTGCGGGCTGTTGACGATAATCTGGAGGCCGGTGCTGAGTCCCGAAGGGAGCGCGACCGGCACGGTCAACACGGGGAGACCGCCGACGCTCGCAGGGGCGGTGAGGGTGATCACGCGCGTGCGGTTCTCGAGATTGCACTCGGCTTTTGTGAGCGCGGCGCACGGTGTCGCGGGCAAAACGAGAAAATCGTAGGTGAGAAAAAATTTTGCCCAGAGATGTCGGAGCAGGGTGAGTCCCATCTGCGCAGAATCGATCTGGACGGGCGTGAGCGAGTGCACCCGGTTGAGACGTTGCCAGACGACAGGGTCGTAGCGTTGTCGGTAGCGTTCGGCCCAGGATTTGTGCGCCTCCCACGCATCGAGTGCCGCCGTGGTGTGATAGGTATCCACCACAGGGACGAAGCCGTGGAGGAGGTCGTCGCTGGTCGCGGTATCGGCGGGTGCAGCAAAACGCTCGGCGGCGGTGCGGCAGGCGAGCGCGATGTCGGTATCCACGCCGGGCATCGCGAGGTAGCAGCCGCGCAGCGGGCGCGCGAGAGTGCGCAGGCCGACGAGTGTGCCGATCGCTGCGCGCATGTCGGCGGCGTTGGCGGTGAACCAGCCGGCGGTATCGAACGTCGGCGAGAGCGGGAAGGCGTCGCTGATCCAAACGTCGTGGGGTGCGAGGCGAAAACCGAACAGACCGCACCACGCGGCGGGCACGCGCACGGAGCCGCCGGTGTCGCTGCCGAGCGCGAGCGGCACGATGCCGGCGGCGACTGCCGCGGCGGAACCGCTGCTGGAACCGCCGGTGGTGCGACCCGGAAAATGCGGGTGTTCGCAGTCGCCGTAGTGGGGGTTCTCGCCGGTGATGCCGTAGGCGAATTCGTGCAAGTGGGTCTTCCCGGCGAGCACGGCGCCGGCGCCGCGCAGGGAGCACACAAAGGCGCCGTCGCGTGAAGGCGTCGGGCGCACCTCCGGCAGAAACGTCGAGCCGGCGAAGGTGGGCAGGCCGGCGGCGTCGAACAGGTCTTTCGCGAGGAAGGGCACGCCGGCGAGCGGGCCGTCGGCGCCGGGCGTGGCGCGCGCGGCGGCGAACTGTTCGGCGAGTTTTTCCTCGGAAAGCACGAGGGCGAGCGCGGCGCGTTGCTGGCCAGGGGTGAGCAGCGTCGCGGTGCGACTGCGGAGCTCGCGAGCGGCCTCGGGGGCCGGGAGTTGCTGCCATTCGGCGAAATTCACGGAGATGTGGGTGGCACGCCGAGAGCTATGACGCAACCTTGCGCCGATGGGGCTCGCGGGGTTGGGTAGGGGCTTCTCATTTTTCGACGATGATTTTTGTGCGCTGGAGCGGGGTGGTTTTGCTGGCCGTGTTTTTCGCGGCGGGCTGCGCGCAGGAAAAAGAGACGGCGCCGGCGAAATCGAAAGCGCCGGAATTGAGGAAGGTGGTGTTGCAGAGCGATTGGTTTCCGCAGGCGGAGCACGGCGGCTTCTATCAGGCGCTGGCTAAGGGGTTTTACAGGCAGGCGGGACTCAACGTGGAGATTCGGCCCGGCGGTCCGGGCGTGGGAATCAAGGTGCCGGTCGCCACTGGGGACGTGGACTTTGGGCTGAATCGCAGCGACGACGTGATCATGGTGGCAAGCCAGGGCCTGCCGCTGGTGATGGTGGCGGCGGTTTTTCAACACGATCCGCAGGCCCTGATGGTGCATGCGGATAGCCCGGTGAAAACCTTCAAGGATCTGAAAGGTCGGGCGATCACCGCGTCGGTCGGGATGACTTGGATACCGTTCATCCAAAAAAAATACGGCATCAAATTCGATCTGAAGCCGAATCCTTACAGCATCGCGGGCTTCCTCGCGGAAAAGGAGACGATCCAGCAATGCCTCGTGACGAATGAGCCGTTTTTCGCCCAGCAGCAGGGCGTGCAGGTCCGCACGCTCTCGCTGGCGGACGCGGGCTATGATGTCTACCACACGATCATTTGCCGGCGGGAATTGGTGCGGCTGGCGCCGGATGTCGTGCGCGTATTTGTGAACGCCTCGATCCGCGGCTGGCGTGATTACCTCGACGGTGATCCGACGCCGGCGCACGAAATGATTTTGAAGCGCAACGCCAACATGACCCGCGAACAGTTGGAGTTTTCCCGGGCCGAAATCCTCATCCGCCAACTTGTGACCGGCGACCGTGATCGCGGCGAAGATATCGGGCAACTTTCGCTGGGACGGTTGGCCGATCAACGCGACGTGTTGCTCGATTTGAAGGTGTTGGACGCGTCGTTGCCGATCTCGGGAATCGCGACGCGGGATTTTTTACCGCCGCCACCGCAGTAAAAAGTCTTTGCCTCGCGCGGAGGTTGGCGGAGGCTGCGTGACCTCATCGCACCATGAATCCCGAAGCCAAACTCGCCGCCCTCGGTCTCACGCTCCCCAATCCTCCCGCCGCCGCCGGCGCCTATGTGCCGACGGTGCGCACCGGAAATTTGCTCTACTGCGCGGGGACGATCGCGGTGTTCAACGGCCAGCAAACACACGTCGGTCAGGTCGGCAAAGAGCAGACCATCGAGACCGCGAAGAAGGCGGCCGAGGTGTGTGCGCTGAACACGCTCGCCAACATCAAAGCGGCGGTCGGCTCGCTCGATAACGTGACGCGCATTGTGATGGTGAACGGCTTCGTGAACGCCGTGGATAATTTTTCGGACAGCCCGGCGGTGATCAACGGCGCGAGCGAGCTGTTTCTCGCGGTGTTTGGCGAGGCCGGCAAACACGCCCGGGCGGCGGTCGCGGTGAACGGTCTGCCCCGTGGCACCACGGTCGAAGTGCAGGTGGTGGCGGAGGTGAAGTGAGCGGCGCCGCTCAACCGAGCGGCTTGACGAGCACCTTCGCGTTGCGGCCGCTCTCTTCGTAAAGTTTGAGGCGCGCGTCGGGGAGAACTTCCTTCGTGGCCTCGCCAAAGCCGAGGACATTGGTGAAGAAGCCGAAGCTCTGCGTCGACAGCGCGATGACCGATTTGGCGCCGCGCTCCTTCGCCTGGAGGCAGGCATATTCGACCATCTTTTTGCCGATGCCGCGGTTGTGGTAAAACGGCATAACGTAGAGCGAACCGACCTCGGCGACCTGAGGTTTGTCGGGATAAAAATAGAGGGTGACGACGGCGATGATGTTCTCGTCGATTTCGAAAACGAAGAACTGGTCGATGTTTTTCTCGATCGCCTGCTGCGTGCGGTGGATGAGCTCCTCGCGCTTCACGGCGGCGCGGGTGAGGTTGTAGATGAGACGCACGTCGCCTTTGCGTGCCTGGCGGATCTGTTGGTAGTCGTTGCCATAGACGAGCGAGCCGACGCCGTCGCTGGAGAAAATTTCGTTGAGCAGTCCGTCGAACACGCGGCCGTCGAGGATGTGCACGCGCGGTGTGCCGGTCTCGATTGCCTTCACGGCGTGCTGGGCCTTGCTGAGACTCTCGGGGGCGATGCGGGCGGGCTCGCCCTCCAGAATTTTGCGGAGTGCGTCGATGGAGATGTCGCGACGAATTGCGTCGTCGATCTCGAGTCCAGCCTGGGGCGTGAGGTAGATGATTTTCGTCGCGTGGAGCGCCTCGGCGAGCTCGGCAGCGAGGAGGTCGGAATTGACGCGCAGTGATTTTCCGTCGGGGCCGAAGCCGATGGGTGAGACGACGGGGACGATTTGTTTCTCGATGAGTTCGCCGAGGAAATCGCGGTCGATGCGTTCCACTTTTCCGGTGAACTGCTGGTCGACGCCGCGGATGATCCCGAGAGGGAGGGCGCGCACGGCGTTCGTGGTGGCGCATTTCAAGGTGTTTTGCGTGAGCCCTTCGACGAGGGCGTGCGACACGCGCGAGGAGGCGCGGATGGCGAGGTCGAGTGTGGCGGCGTCGGTGATGCCGGTGCCGTCGGCATTGGAGATGGCGATTTTACGCGCGGTCGAGAGCTCGACGATTTGGTGGCCGATGCCATGCACGAGCACGACCTTGATGCCGAGCGAGCGCAGCACGGCGATGTCGACGAGGAGATTGCCGAAATTCTCGTCGGCGATGATAGCTCCATCGATCGCGATGATGAAAATCTGCCCGTGAAAACGGGGGACGTATTGCAGGATTCCGCGGAGGTCCGTCGGCTTGATCGTCGTCGCGTTGGCGGACGAGGCGGAGGTGGTCGTGGTGTTACCGTTGCCGGTGCTCATCAATGTTAGGGGATCGCTGTTGTCGACGATGCAATGCGGCGCGTCAATGCACTTGCAGGGACCACGTGCGCGACGAGTGCTCGCCGGCGAGTTTCACACTATAGGTGCCGGGCTTGAGCACGCCGGCGGGCACGGTGAGTAAGATCACGCTCTCGCGCGAACGAGCGAGCAGGCCGCCGGTGAGCAATTCGAAGTCGGGCGTAATGACGATATCAGAGCCCTTCACGTAGAGCTCGGCACCGGCGAGCTGCTGTTTGTTGTCGGGAAGTTTGCAGGTGAACTGAATCGCGTAGGGCGCTTTCGCGTCGGCGAACGACGCCGCGGTAACCGCGATAATCTCGGCGGGCAGGAGCGGCTTTTGAACGAGGGTCGATACCAACTCGGCGGGGAGACCGCCGGGGGCTGCGGTCGTGGTGGCGGACATCAGGCCGCGGACGGGGTCGGCGGGACGCTGCGCAGCAAGCGTGACGCGTTTGTAACCGGCGGAGAGGAGGCGCACGACGTTGGCGCGCTCCTGGGCGTCTTGATAGGGGCGGTAGGCCGGGCCGGGCTTCCGATAGTAGAGCGTCAAAAACGTGTAGGGCACGATGACGGCGACGATCGTGAGAACGATCCATTTCATCGGCCAGGGACGGCGGTCTTTGCGCAGAGCGGACATGTGGAGCGCGGGATTAACCGGCGCGGCGGGCGCACTCGCAAATAAATTTGCGCCGGCCTGTGCGGGCTGTTTCGTTGCCCGACTGCATGAAACTCTGGTCCCAGTATTTTATCCCGACGTTGAAAGAGAGTCCGTCGGACGCCGAAATTGCCTCGCACAAGCTCCTCGTGCGCGCGGGGCTCGTGCGCAAACTCGGCGGCGGTCTTTACACCTACATGCCGCTCGGTTTGCGCGTGATGCAGAAAATCACGCAGATCTGCCGCGAGGAAATTGAGCGCGGCGGCGGCATTGAGCTGGAGATGCCCCACGTGCATCCGGTCGAGAACTGGCAGCAGGGGCCGCGTTGGGCGGCGGCGCGCGAAATCATGTTTCGTGCCGACAGCGCGGGCGACGGCAAGCGCGGGCCGCGCGAGCCGGAGTTTGTGCTCGGGCCGACGCACGAGGAAGTCATCACGCCGTTGGTGAAGCAGGAAATCTCCAGCTATCGCGATCTGCCGAAGAATTTTTTCCAAATCGCGACCAAGTTCCGCAACGAGATCCGCCCGCGCTTTGGCCTGATGCGGGCGCGCGAATTTGTGATGATGGACGCCTACTCGTTTGACGCGACCGACGACGGTGCGATCAAGAGCTACATGGCGATGAAGGCCGCGTATGAGGCGTTCTTCCGTCGGATCGGCGTGCACTCGATCGCGGTCGAAGCCGACACCGGCGTGATGGGCGGCAGTTTTTCGCACGAGTTCATGGTGCCGGCCGAGATCGGCGACGATGATGTGATTTACAACGAAGAGAGCGGCTACGCGGCCAATCGCGAGAAGGCCACCAGCGCGCTCGTGCTCGCCGACTTGCAGGACGCGGAGGCGATCGGGGCGGTGGAAGAATTTGCGACGCCCGGCGTGGTGACGATCGCGGCATTGGAGGCGGCGCCGTATTCGGTTTCGGCCGACAAGCAGTTCAAGACGCTCGTTTACATGGGCGACGGCAAACCGTTCCTTGTGATTCTGCGCGGCTGCGACGAACTCGAAGAGGCGAAGCTGGGCTCGCTCGGCTTTACGCTTTTCCGTCCGGCGACGGCGGAAGAGATCGAGCCGGTGTTGGGTGCGAAGCCTGGCAGTCTCGGTGCGGTGAAGGGCTCGATCAAGAACCCCGGCGCGCTCGCGGGAGTATTTGCCGATCACGCCATTCGCCTCATCGGCAACGGCACGACCGGGGCCAACAAGGACGGTTTCCACGTGCGCAATGTGAATGTGACGCGCGACCTCGCGGTGACGAAGTTCGGCGATTTTCGCCGTGTGCGTCCGGGCGAACCCGACATCAAGTCCGGCAAGCCGCTCCAAGTGCGCCGCGGCATCGAGGTCGGGCACATCTTCAAGCTCGGCACCAAATACTCCGAGAAATTCGGCGCGGTCTACACTGACGACCAGAAGCAATCTCACCTGATGGTGATGGGCTGCTACGGTATCGGTATTAGCCGCACGATGCAGGCAGTGATCGAGCAAAGCCACGACAACGACGGCATCGTCTGGCCGTGGAACGTGGCGCCGTTCCACGTGTTGATCTGCGTGCTCGATCCGCAATTGCCCGAGATGATGGACCTCGCGAAGAAGTTGGCCGCCGCCGCCGAGGGCGCCGGTGCCGATGTAATCGTCGACGACCGCGCAGAACGGCCGGGCGTAAAGTTCAAAGATGCCGACCTCATCGGCATTCCGTTGCGCCTCACGATCGGCAGCAAGGGCCTCAAAGACGGTATCGTGGAGATGAAGTGGCGCGCCCAGAAAGACGTGGCCAAAGTTCCGCTTGCCGAAATCGAGGCCAAGCTGGCTGCGGCCGTGGCCGAGAAGAAAGCGGCGGCGATCTAGCGCGGTGCTTCCATCAGGGCCTTCACGGCCCGGAGATTTTCGTGAGCTATGGCTAGGTTTGGGTTAATCCAAATGGCCCGCTCGAGATACTGCTTAGCCGAGTCGAACTGGCGGAGGTTGGCGTTGATTGTCCCCAGTTCGGCGATGGCGTCGGCATTCCAAGGGGAAAGCTGCACGCATTTTTCGAGTTCGGCTTTGGCCTCGGGAAGGCGGTTTTGGGCGACGAAGATCCGTGATCGCACGAGGCGGGCATTCGCATGATTCGGAGAGAGTCGCAGGGTTTCATCGAGGTGAACCAATGCCTTTTCGTGCTGGCCGAGCTGGTGGCAAAACGCGCCGAGGTTAAGGTGAACATCGGGGTTCGAGGGGCGGCGACGTCGGTTGTTCTCCAAGTGCTCCAAGGCCTCCTCAAGTTTGCCATGACGCATGGCGATGCGGGCCAGTTGGGTGGAGGCGTTGATGTAGTCGGGATCGAATTTCAGCGCGCGTCGGTAGTGTTCGACGACGATATTTTCCGGCGCTCCGGCCGCCTCACTCGCGACTGCGAGAAGATACCGGATGGTCGCATGGTCGTAGCCGTTGGCGATCGCCCGCTGGTAGAGCGTGACGCTGGTGCCCCAGGCGGAGACCTGCAATTGGGTGAGCCAGTGGCAGGTGCCGAGTGAGAGGGCGAAGGCGGCGACCAAAGGGAGGCGAAGTCGCGGCGCGCGTTCGATCAGTTCCGCGCCACTCCACGCAACGATCGTAAAAATTCCGAGGAGCGGCACGTAGGTGTAGCGGTCGGCCATCGACTGGGCGCCGACTTGGATGATCCCCATGACGGGCACCAGTGTGCCGAGAAGCCAGAGCCAGCCGAAGGTAAGCCAGCGACGCCGGTGGCGCTGTTGCCAAGCCACGATCGATGCCGCGAGCAGAACGATGATCGCCCCGATGATCGCGGACAGCGGCCAGGCGCCCGGATGGGGATAGAATGGCGAGAGTTCTACCGGCCAAACGGTTTTGCCGAGGTAGCGGACGTAGGCCACGACAGCGTTGCCCAGGCGATCCGTGAGGCTGAGTGCCTGTCCGAAATCGCCGGCGCCGGAGGCGTGTTGCACGATAAAAGTCGCCACGCTGTGGGCCAGCACGAGCGCAAAGAGCGGAAATTTTTCGGTGAACAACGCCGTCGCGCTTTTGGCGGGCCAACGCGCGAGTGGCCAGAAATCCAAAAGGAGCAGGGTGCACGGAAACGTCACCGCCATGGGTTTCGAGAGCAGGGCCAACACCAGTGCGGTGGCCACGGCCAGGTAGTTCCGGCGGGTGGGACTGCGCGTATAGTGGGTGTAGGCCCCGATACCGAGCAGCCAGAAGAACGTGCTCAGAAGATCTTTGCGCTCCGAAATCCACGCCACGGATTCGACGTGCAGCGGATGGAGCGCGAAAAGAGCGGCGACGAGGGCGGAGCGCCAGGTTGTGCCGGAAAAGAGGCGCCAGATCAGGAAAACCAATACGCTGTTCAGAGCATGCCAGGCGAGGTTCTCCCAGTGCATCGCCCCGGGGCGGAGTCCGAACAGTTCGCAGTCCACAATGTGCGAGAGCGTGGTCAGAGGGTGCCAGTTGCTACTATGCACTGCGGTGAACGCCCACACGACCGCGGCAGAACGGACCCCTTGGTTTACCATCGGCTGAAATTCGACGTAGGCGTCGTCGTCGAGATTGACGAATCCCGCGCGGCCTACGCCCCAGTAGGCGGTGACGGTCAGGCCCACCAAGAGCAAAATGATCACCGGCAAAGCGAGTCGGCGGGTGTCTGGTCGAGTGGGCGAGCGCTTCGTCGGTTGAGGGATTTGGGCGGCTTCCTTCACGATGTGGATAAGCCCAAAGTGACGAAAACCGGCAAGGAAATCATGTTGATCGTTGGAACGTCACCCGATTTGCGTTTGCTCAGCGGTCGGGGGCGTGTTCACTCGCGAATTGTGTTCGAAAACAGTTCCAGTCCGCAGGCCAGTCCCGCTTCCGCAACCGAGCTCAAGCTCGACGGCGTGTGGCGCGTCGTGGTGCTCAATGATCCGGTCAACCTGATGTCCTACGTCGTGCTCGTGTTCAAAAAGGTCTTCGGCTTCGACGATTCCAAAGCCCGCAAGCATATGATGGAAGTCCACGAGGCGGGGCGCTCGGTCGTGTGGGTGGGCCTGCGCGAGAAGGCGGAAGCCTACGTGTTTACCCTGCAACAATGGCACCTGACGGCGGTGCTCGAAGCCGATGAAGCGCATTGAGGTAAAGCTCAGTTTGCCGATTGTCGCTCCGCTGCTGGATGTGATCCGCGAGCTGGGAGCGGGCTTGCACGGTCACCTCGCGGCGCCGCTCGCGCTCACCGATCTCGACGACGAGTTTCGCGACGCGTGGGTGGCGGAATTGCTGGAGGGCCAGCGAGACGATGTGGCGGCGTTGCTGGGGCTGTTTGACGACGAGTTTTTCAGCGAAGGGGTCGTGGCGTTTGATGAGGACAACGCGGAGACGATCCTGCGCGCGTGCGCGGCGGTCCGGCTGCGTTTGCGCGAGCGCCACTTGAAGCCGGTGGGCGACGAGGCTTTGGAAACGGGCGACGTGGACATGATGTCGCTCAAGGAGCCGGTGCGGAAAGCGTTCATGTGCTATCTGTTTCTCGCGACGGTGCAGGAGCTGATCATCCAGCATCTCGATTCCAGTATTTTGGACTCGTAGAACGTTTCGCGTGGAAAGCCGCCTTGCCAGCGGTGGGGTGGGGCGCAAACCTCCGGTTCAATCATGGCCACCGCCGTCAAAATCTACGATACCACCCTGCGCGATGGCACGCAGGGTGAAGGCATCAGCTTTTCCGTGACCGACAAGCTGCTCATTGCCCAGAAGCTCGATGCGTTTGGGGTAGATTACATCGAGGGTGGGTTTCCCGGTTCCAATCCGCGTGACATAACTTTTTTCCAGGAGGCGAAGAATCTGAAGCTCAGGCACGCGCGGCTCGCGGCGTTTGGTTCGACGCGACGCGCCGGGGCCAGGGCTGACGAAGACGCCCAACTGCGGACGCTTTTGGACAGCGGAATGCCTGTCATGACGATCGTCGGCAAGACGTGGACGCTGCACGTCACGGAGATCTTGCGCACGACGCTCGAAGAGAATCTCGCGATGATCGAGGACTCGGCGCGCTACCTCGTCTCGCAGGGCCGGGAAGTGGTTTACGACGCCGAGCACTTTTTCGACGGCTACAAATCCGAGCCCGACTACGCACTGCGCACGCTGGCGGCGGCGTTGCGGGGCGGTGCGAGCAATTTGACGCTGTGCGACACGAACGGCGGCACGCTGGTCGACGAGTTCAAAGACATCGTAGCGCGCGCGGTGAAGGAATTTGGCGCCGACAAAATCGGCGTGCATTGTCACAACGACGGCGGTCTCGGCGTAGCGCTGACATTGGCCGGAGTAGGCGCGGGCGCGACGCTCGTGCAAGGCACGGCGAATGGCTACGGCGAGCGGGTGGGCAATGCCAACATGACGACGGTGCTGCCGAATCTCTTCCTGAAGATGGATCGCACGGCGCGTTGCGCGGCAAATCTCGGGCAGTTGCGCGATTTGTCGTTATTCTTCGACGAGCTCGCGAATCTCCGTCCCGACCCGAAGGCGCCGTTTGTCGGTCAGTCGGCGTTTGCCCACAAGGGCGGGCTCCACGCGAATGCCGCGCAGAAAGTCGCGCGCAGCTACGAGCACATCGACCCGGCATTGGTCGGCAATCGGACCCGGGTGCTGGTCTCAGATATGGCCGGGCGCAGCAGCCTCGCGCTGAAAGCGAAGGAACTCGGGCTCGAACTCGACGAAAAGCGGCCTGAGATGAAGGGGCTGATCGAGGAGCTGAAAGAACGGGAATTTCGCGGCTACGAATACGAGGCCGCGGACGCTTCGTTTCGCTTGCTCGTGGAGAAACACCTTGGGCAACGTCGCGCGCTGTTTGAAGTGGAGAGCTATCGCGTGATGGTGGAGCGTCACGGCAGCGAACTATGGTCCGAGGCGACCGTGAAATTGAAAATCGCGGGGGAACTGGTGCATACCGTGGCCGAGGACACGGGGCCGGTCGGTGCGCTCGACAAGGCGCTGCGCCTCGCGCTCGAAAAGATCTATCCGCAAATCCGCACGGTGACGTTGCGCGACTTCAAAGTGCGGATCTTAGAAAACACCGGGAATACCGGCGCCCGCACGCGGGTGTTGATCGAAAGCGGCGACGGCGCGCGCATCTGGGGCACCGTCGGCGTGAGCGACAACATCATCGACGCAAGCTGGGAGGCGTTGCGCGAGTCGGTGGAGTTCAAGCTTTCGCAAGTTTAGTTCTGCTCGCGCCGCTGAGGATCGCGCCATGTCGGAAACGATTCTCGTCGAGGGGCTGACGAACGCGGAGTTTTTCGAGCGCTACGCGGCGCCCGGGCGCATCGGACTGTTCGGCGGTCCAGAATTGATCAACCGCATGATCGGACGGAGCCAACGTCACCTCGACGAAGCACGTGCATGGAGCCGCTGGTCACACGCGTTCGTGTTTCAAGGTCGTCGCCACGACGGACACCACTGGCTGGTGGAGTCTGATCTCGATATTCACCGGAAGCATATTCGCCTCGGAGTGCAGGAGAATCGTCTCAGCAAATATCATGACGACGCGCGCACGACGGCGCTGGCGGTGCTCGATTTCGGTTTGTCGCCGGTGCAGTTGGAGCGTGTGTTGGCGGCGGCGCTGGAGCAGGTCGCGCAGCGCACGCGCTATTCGCTGCGGGAAATCGCGGGCATTGCGTGGGCGTTGCATCATCCGGAGTGGCGTCCGCGCGACAATCGGTTGGCCCGGGATCGGGCTTTCTTCTGCTCGGCGTTCGTGCGCCATGTGTTTGGGGTGGCAGGCTTGGATATCGTAGCCGGCATCGCCGAGAAAAATACCGCGCCCGAGCACCTCGCGCGCACAGCCCTGCCCCACACAAAATGGCTGATGGTGCGCGGCGACGCGCCCGCAAGCCGGGTGAAGCGGATCGTGAAGCACGTGAAGGACCGCCTTAAACGCCGGCGTGGGTGAGGACGGAGAGAAATTGCGGGCGTGAAAAGTTGCGCGAAAAAAACCTTGCCGTCGGTGACCCGAGCCGAGACCTTGCGCCCTCTTTGCTTGGTAGGATACTCAAGTGGCCAACGAGGGGAGACTGTAAATCTCCTGGCTTACGCCTTCTCTGGTTCGAATCCAGATCCTACCACCAATTTTCCTTTGCCGGCGGTGCTGCGTGACGCGGAAAACCCCGCGAAGCCGAACGGAATGGAGGAAGTGGGCGGCTTATTTGTCACGAATCCAATAAACTCTCAGTTGGAGCGGGATTTTTCTCCCGTTTTCGGCCACCAAACGTTTCGTCGAAGGTCCTAACGTTCCTACTACCATGAAGTATTCGCCCTTTTTCCGCCTGATTTCGAAAAGCCCGTCGTCGTATGATCGCCTCCGCAGTGCGCTCGTGGGTGTTTTGGCCATCGGCGTTTTTTGGTGCTCGGCTGGCGCCCAACCACTCAACGTAACGACCTTCGCCGGGCAGTCGGGTCTCCGAGGTTTTGACGATGGGATTGGGTCGGCCGCGCGTTTTTTTGGCCCGAGCGGGCTGGTGGCGGACAGTTCCGGGGGCATTTACGTGGCTGACGCACTCAACAATACGATTCGGCGCATCTCATCGGCTGGGGGCGTAACCACGTTTGCTGGCGGGAACATCAATGAGATCACCAATCTTCCCGATCGCGGTTATGCCGACGGCACGGGCCGGGGCGCGTTGTTCTCGTTTGGCGTTGGCGAAACGGGGCGGTCAGGCGCACGCACGCTGGGACTCGATAGCGCAGGCAATCTCTACGTGGCCGACACCCTGAATCACGTGATTCGCAAACTGACTCCGGCGGGTGTTGTCACGACGTTGGCCGGCTCGGCGGGCAATTCCGGGAGCGCTGACGGCGCGGGAGTGGCTGCCCAGTTTTCTTCGCCATACGGCGTCGCGGTCGACGGTGCCGGTAACGTCTATGTGGCCGATGCCGGCAACAACACGATCCGCAAGGTCACGCCGGCCGGGGTCGTGAGCACCTTGGCTGGACGCGACGGCGCCAACTCCGGCAGCACCGACGGCAGCGGTGCCAATGCGCGTTTCAACAATCCCGGCGGCATCGCGGCGGACGCGGCAGGCAATCTTTATGTCTGTGACACCAACAACCACACGGTGCGCAAGGTCACCCCGGCCGGTGGGGTGACGACGTTGGCCGGATCGGCGGGCGCGCGTGGGAGTTCCGATGGGCTCGGACTCAACGCTCGCGTCAACGGGCCGACGGGAATCGCGGTCGACGGGGCCGGGAATGTTTACGTCAGCGATACCGGCAATGGCACGATTCGCAAAATCACCCCGGCGGGTGTGGTCAGCACAATCGTCGGGCTGGCCGGATTGACCGGCGCTGCGGATGGGACCGGCAACGCCGCGCGCTTGTCGACCCCCTACGGCGTTGCGGTGGATGGAGCCGGCAATCTTTTCATCGCGGACAGCGGCAATCATTCGATCCGCAAGGGCGTCGCCGCGACCGCGCCGACGGTGGCCATTCAAACGCAGCCGAAGAGCCAATACGTCAACGTCGGGGCCAATGTGGTCCTCGCGGTAGCTGCGACCGCGACGCCCGCGCCGACCTACCAATGGCGAAAAAACAACGTGAACATTCCGGCCGCGACGAATGCCAGTTTCGCGATCAGTTCGGCCGCGTTTGCCGATGAAGCAACCTACGCGGTCGTGGTTACGAGTGGTTCGGTTTCGGTGACCAGCAGTGCCGCGATTTTGCAGGTCTACCCGTCGAGCGTCATCATTCCGCCCATTCTCTTCTTGGCGCAACCTCAGGAGCAAACCGTGAGCATCGGCCAAAGTGCGACGTTCATCGTCGACGTGACGGGCTCGGCGACGCCGTCGTATCAGTGGCAGCGGGAGGAGACCAATATCGTCGGCGCGACGAATGCGACGTTTACTCTCGCCTCCGCGCAGCTGGCTGATGCCGGTAACTACCGCGTCGTGGTGAGTGCGGGCGGCGTGACGCAAAATTCGATCTCTGCCGGCCTCAATGTCGCCGCGGCCGTGACGCCACCGCCGCCTCCGCCACCCCCACCGCCGGCTGCGACGGGTCGCATCATCAATCTTTCGATCCTGACCTCGCTGGCGGCGGGGCCGGACAATTTCACGATGGGCTACGTCGTCGGTGGCAATGCGACGACGGGAGCGAAACCGCTCGTGATCCGGGCCGCCGGACCGTCACTCGGGGCGCTCGGCGTAGGGGGAACCCTGGAAGACCCGAGGCTCGAACTGTTCGCGGGCTCGACCAAGACTGTTGAGAACGACAACTGGGGCGGCTCGGGCCAGTTGACCGCAGCGCTGGCTGCGGTGGGCGCGTTTGCCTATGTCAGTCCGACGTCGAAGGACGCGGCGGCGACGGCGAACATCACGTCTCGCGATAACTCCGTGGTGGTCTCATCGGCGAACAGCGGCGCAGGCTTGGTGATCGCGGAGATCTACGACGCGACGAAACCGGACGAGTTTGTCGCGGCGACGCCGCGGCTGATCAACGTCTCGGTGCGCAAACATCTCGGGACTGGGCTGACGGCGGGGTTTGTGCTCGGTGGATCGGCGTCAACGAAGGTCTTGATTCGTGCGGTGGGTCCGACGCTCGGCGATTTTGGAGTGCCCGGAGTGGTCGCGGATCCGCAACTTACGCTGTTCAACGGTCAGTCGGTGAAGATAGGGGAGAACAACGATTGGGGCGGGACCACGGCGCTCACGGCGGCGTTTGGGTCGGTCGGGGCGTTTGCATTGCCGACGCCATCGAAAGATGCGGCCCTGTTGGTCACCTTACCGCCCGGTAACTACTCGGTTCGGGCGACGGGCACGGGGACGACCACCGGGGTCGCGCTGGTCGAAGTTTACGAAGTGCCGTGAGTTCGGTCGGATAAAAGTGCATGACAGGGAGCCGGGGATTTTTGGCTCGACTTCCGGCGTGATTATCATTGGCTCGCAAACTTTTCCGCCAGCGGGCGCCGCCCGTTTTCTCCTCACACACTACTCATGACAAGCAAACGAAACATCCCAACCCGTCGGTTTATCAAGCCTACTTTCGAGTTCTTGATCGAAAAGAAGCGCGACGGTGGCGAGTTCAATCAGGAAGAAATCCGTTACATCATCGACAGCACGCTCGACGGGGAAATGCCGCAGCATCAATTGGCTGCGCTGGCGATGGCTATCTATTTTTCGGGTATGTCTGCCCAGGAGACGGCCGATTTGACGGAGGAAATGATGTTGTCAGGCGAGGTGATCGACCTGTCTAACATCGCCAAGCCCAAGATCGACAAATACTCGACCGGTGGGGTGGGCGATAAGACCTCTCTGGTCTTGGTTCCCCTCGCGATGGCCGCCGGAGTCGTGGTTCCCATGATGTGCGGCGTCGAGCACGACTACGTGATCAATACGCTGGAGAAGCTTGCGGCGATTCCCGGTTTCAAGAGCCACCACACCAATGAGCAGTTTTCTGCCCAGCTCGCCAAGATCGGCGGAGCCATCATTGCGCAAACCGAGGATCTCGCTCCGGTCGAAGCCAAGTTCTACGCCCTCCGCAAGGAGACCGGCACGATTCCGAGTCTCCCTCTCATCACCGGCAGCGTGCTTTCCAAGAAGCTCGCCGAGGGTTCCGAGGGCCTCGTGATTGACGTGAAGTGGGGCAACGGCTCCTTCATTAAAGATCTCGAGCAAGCCAAACAACTCGCCCGCTCGATGACCCGCGTCGGCCGCTCGATGAAACGTCGTTGCGTGGCACTCGTGACCGACATGAATCAGCCGCTCGGCGACACGGTCGGCACCTCCCTCGAAGTCAAAGAGGCGATCCAGCTCCTCAAGGGTGAGGGTCCGGAGGATATGAAGGAACTCGTGCTCAAACTGGGCATGGAGATCGTGCGTCTTGCCGGAGTGGCGGGCTCCACGCTCTCCGCGAAACAAACCGTGCAGCGGCATCTCACCGACGGTTCGGCGCTCGAGAAATTCAAGGACCTCGTAAAGGCGCAGGGCGGCGATACGACGTTCATCGACCACCCGGAGAAATTCCAAGCGGCTAAACACATCCGCAAATTGCCGGCCCCGAAGCGCGGCTACGTCCACACGATCAACGCCGCGATGATCGCCCATGGCGTGCACATCCTCGGTGCGGGCAAGAATGCCGCCGGCGACAAGATCGACCACTCAGTGGGTGTTTCCGAAATCAAGAAGGTCGGCACGCAGGTGAAGCAGGGCGAGCCGCTCATGATGATTCACTACAACGACGAGGCGAAACTTGAGCAGGCGCTCGATCACTTCAAGAACGCCTATCGTCTGGCCCCGAAGCGCCCGACTCCTCCGCCGCTCATCGTCGAGCGCGTGGCGTAAGGCTGCCGCCGAATAAGATTCCTCCGAAGGCCGACCGGATTCCGGTCGGCCTTCTTGTTGCCACTGCCTTTTCGCCCGACCAGCTTGTTTGCCATGCTCGAAGAAGATTTTCGTCCCGAAAAACCGGAAAAAGCTCCGCCACCTGTCATCGACCGCTCCGCGTGGCCGAAGCCGTGGGCGCAATTGAAATACTTTACGTTTCAGCCGGCGATTTTTCCGCGACTGCTCGGGCAATGTTCGCCCGATGCGCGGCCGGGCGACTTCGTCAATGTTTACGACAAGAATGGTAACCTGACCGGCGGTGGACTTTTCAATCCGCGGGCGAAGATTCCGTTGCGCGTCGTGTGTCACTCGACGGAACCGGTGACCGAGGCGTATTTCGAAACGGCCATCCGCCGCGCGGTGGAACTGCGCCGCACGCTCTTCAAACTCGACGAGACCACCGATGCCTACCGGCTGATCAGCTCGGATGGAGACGGACTGAGCGGGCTCACGATCGATCGCTACGGCGACACCTTGCTTTGTGAAATTTACTCGCTCGGGATCGCGCAGCGCCTGCCAAAGTGGCTGCCGTTGTTGCACGAGTTGGCCGGCACGAAGTTCGCGCGGGTCCACGTGGACCACGACTTGGGAAGTTTGGAGGGGATCAAGCCTTCCCTGTTCAACGAGACGAATGCTGCCGCTCCGACCAAGGTGAAAATTCGTGAGCACGGCGTTCGCTACGAGGTGGATTTCGCGGAAGGCCACAAGACGGGTTTTTTCTGCGATCAACGCGAGAACCGGCGCGCGCTCACGCGGTTTACGAAAGATGCGCGGGTGCTCGACTTGTGCTGCTACACGGGTGGGTTTTCGCTCAACGCCAAAGTGGTCGGGGGCGCGGCGGATGTCACCAGTGTCGATCTTGACGAGGCGGCTATCGCGCAGGCCAAACGCAACGCGAACCTCAATCAGGCCCGCCTGAAGTTTGTGCACGCGGACGCCTTTGCTTACGCGCGCCAGATGCAGCAAAACGGCGAGAAATGGGACGTCGTTGTGCTCGATCCGCCCAAGTTTATTTTTACCCGCGACGCGGCGGGCAATTGGGAAGGGCGCCAGAAATACGAGGATCTCAATCTGCTTTCGATTTCACTCGTGAAGCCGGGCGGGATTTTCGTGACGTGCTCCTGCTCGGGCCTGCTTTCGCTGGAGGATTTCGAGGCGCATGTGATCAAGGCGGCGCATCGCCAGAATCGTCGTTTGCAGTTTTTCGACCGCACCGGGCCGGGGGTCGATCATCCAGTCTATTCCAACTGCCTGGAAAGCCGATACCTCAAGGTGCTGTGGGCTCGGGTAGTTTAGGCAAAACCCGTCCCGCATCGCGCGATTGCTTTGCCCGGAAATTCTACTCAATTTTTCGGCCCTATGTTCCGCTCGTTGCCGCATACCCTGAAAGTGAGCCTGACGGTGCTCGCATTGGGATTGGTTGCGCCGGTTTCGGCGGCCGAGAAAGAGAAGCCTGCGTCGTTTATCGGGAGTTCCCGTGATCAGGTTTATTCTCGTCTGGGAGAGCCGCGGAGTGTGATGAAGGCGGGGGTGCGCGAGATCATGTTTTTCCCGAAGCTTAAGGTCACCTTTCGCAACGGCGTCGTGGTCGAAACCGAAGAAATTTTTGAGGAGCCACCACCTCCTCCGCCCCGCAAAGTGGTCGAAGTAACAGCCAATCCAGCGTCGGCGGGTGAGGCGGCGGCAGATTCGGCTGATACTGGAAAAACAAAAAAAGCGGGTGCGGCTCAGGGCGCGAACCAGACGCCTGCGGTCGAGTCTCCGGCAGCGACCAAAACGACCGAGGTCGCACAGGACACTCCGAAGTCGGCCTCCGCAGCCGCGAGCGGCGGTTTGGAAATTAAGTTTGTCCGTCCGCCGACTGCGGGCGGTGTGCGGTCTTTGCCACGGCCCGCGTCACGGCCCGAAGCCGCGGCGCCGATGGTTGTGCCGGTGGTGACATCCGCTCCGAGCCCTGCCGCGGTGGGGGTGGCTGGGCGGACGCAGGCGACACCCACGTCAACCCCGGCGGCGGCGTCCGCGGGCGCCGCGATCAGCACGGGAGCTGCAGCGGTTGCGGCTCCGGTGGTCGAAACGAAGCTCGCCAGCACTTTGGAGTCTACGGCGGAGACTGTGCCGGCTCCGGAAGTCACCGAAGCACCGCAATCGAAAGCGCCGCAGAAACGATTTTTCCGGCGGCGGGCCGACGGTGAGTCGCTGCTCCCGGAGGTCCGCCTGTTTAATGCGCAGACCTACCTCTTCGCGTTCGCGGCAGTCGGTGCTGTCGGTTATTTGATCTGGCGGGCCCGGCAACGGAGGCTCGATCTGGCGGCGACGACGGTTTCGAACACGCCGTTTGAGGAGCCGGTGGCCGTCGATTCCTCGACGCTCTTTACCGCCGATCTGCTGGCCAAACTCGAGTGGAAGCGGTTCGAGGAACTCGTGGCGCATTACTATCTCAAAACCGGCGTGGTCGCGGTGCGCACGAAAACGGGGCCGGATTCTCCGGTGCATCTGAAGATTTCGTGGAAGGGTGAGGCGAAGCCGTTCGCCTGTGTGCAGTGCCACGCGAGTCCGGTGGGCCTGCTTCGGCCGCCGCCGCTGCAGGCGCTGTTTGCAGCCCTGACCGCCGACGATATCCGCCGAGGCTACGTCGTGACCAACGGCAAGTTCAACGTCGAGGCGCGCGACTTTGCCGAAGAGAAACATTTCACGCTGCTGCCCGGAGATATTTTGCTAGAAAAGCTCAATGCATTGCCGCCGGCGGCGCGCTCCGAACTCATGCAGGAAACGACGACCGGCGACTACACCACGCCCACCTGCCCGAAATGTGATATTAAAATGGTGCGCGCCGACGACGGCGGGTGGCGTTGCAGCCACGCGCCCAAGTGTGAGGCGGTTTTCCCGCCGAAGAAAAAAGCGTAGTCGGGCGCGCCTGTTACCGGGCCTCCCGGCTAGTGTTGCCGCATTGGCGATGGACATTTGGCGCGACGCGAAAACGATGCCGCTCGCATGGACAACTTGAATCAACTGTTTGCGCAGAACAAAGCGTGGGCCGATTCGATTCGTCGGCGCGATCCGGAGTTTTTCGAAAAGCTCTCCCGGCAACAGAGTCCGGAGTATCTGTGGATCGGTTGCTCGGATAGCCGGGTGCCGGCGAACGAGATCATCGGCCTGCTTCCCGGCGAGGTTTTCGTCCATCGCAACATCGCCAACGTTGTCGTGCACACCGACCTGAATTGCCTCTCGGTGATCCAGTTCGCCGTCGATGTGCTGAAGGTGAAGCACATCATGGTGGTGGGGCACTATGGCTGCGGCGGTGTGCGCTCCACGATCCGCTGCGAGCGCGTGGGCTTGGCCGACAACTGGCTGCGTCACGTGCAGGATGTGCGCGAAAAACACGAAGCCTGTCTTTGTCGGCTGCCCAACGAGAACGCCCAGAGCGCGCGGCTCTGCGAGCTGAACGTCGTCGAGCAAGTCTTCAACGTTTGCCAGACCTCCATTGTGCGCGACGCGTGGTTGCGGAAACAGGACCTCACGGTGCACGGTTGGATCTACGGCCTGCGCGACGGATTGCTGCGGGATCTCGACTGCACGGCGAGTGCGCAGGCGGAGGCCACCGAGCGTTACAAGGCGGCGATCGCGGCGCTCACGGCTTGAGCGTGCTTCTCGTCTTATCGGGAGGTGGCGCCCGAAAAGCGCGCACAAAAAAGCCCGCGAGATGTTCGCGGGCTTTTGATTTCGAAAGGTTTTTCTCAGACGCGACCGAGGTAGCTGCCGTCGGCGGTGCTGACCTTGATAATCTCGCCTTCCTTGATGAAGAGGGGGACTTGCACCATGAGACCGGTCTCAAGCTTGGCGGGTTTCTGGACGTTGCTGGCGGTGTCGCCCTTGATACCGTCGGAACTCTCGACGACTTTGAGGGCAACGGTGGAAGGTAACTCGATGGTCAACGCCTTGTCGTCGACGAAGAGCACCTCGACTTTACCGCCGGCGGTGAGGTAGTGCTTGGTGTCGCCGAGCAATTCGGCGCTGAGCTCGATCTGATCAAAAGTGTCGGGATCGATGAAAGCGAAGGCCTCGCGGTCGGCGTAGCTGAACTCCAGGGTGCGACGATCGGTCGGGAGGACTTCGATCGTGTCGGTGGAGGCGAAGCGTTGGTCGAGCGCCTTGCCGTAGCGAGATTGCGCATCTTGATTTGCACGAACGCGCGGAGGTTACCGGGCGTGCGGTGCTGGGTTTCCATGACGAGGTGCGGCTCGCCGTTGAACTTGATGACTTGGCCTTTGCGGATGTCGTTGGCTGCGGGCATGGCGGGGGATCGTTTCGAACAGAGGTTCTTGAATGGTGAAAGGGTCGAGAGTGGGGAAGCGTCTCGCGGGCTGTCAAGGCCGCGGCTGACTCCGCGCTTGCGCTCCGCCCGGCCGGTTTCCGAGACTGACCCCTAACCCTATGAAACAACGCACTCTCGCGCGGGAAGTCTCCATCAAGGGCAGCTCGCTCCACACCGGCGACGCTGTGACTTTGACGTTAAAACCCGCGCCGGTAGACAGCGGTTTCGTATTCCGCCGCATCGATCTCAGCGGTTCGCCGGAGCTACGCCCGCGGATCGACCAAGTGACCGATCTCGTGCGCGCCACGACGATCCAGGTCGGGCACGCCAAGATTCATACGGTCGAGCACGTGCTGAGCGCACTCAGCGGCTGCGGCATCGACAACGTCTTCATTGAAATGGACGCCTCGGAACCGCCGATTCTCGACGGTTCGGCCAAACCGTTTGTCGACCTCATCATGCAGGGCGAGCCGATCGAGCAGGAGAAAGAGCGCGAGTATTTTACGCTCGATGCCGCCGTGTCGGTCACGCGGGGCCAATCCTCCATCATCGCCCTCCCGGCGGACGAGTTGCGCATCACCTGCACCTCGGCCGATGACCGCGGCATCCACACGCAGCATCTTTCGCTGACCATCGATCCCGATGCCTACATGACGCAGGTCGCGGCTGCGCGGACGTTCACGATTTACGAGGATATCGAGGAGCTCCTGAAGCTCGGCAAGATCAAGGGCGGTTCGCTCGACTGCGCCGTGGTGATCAAGGGCGACAAAATCATCTCGAAGGAAGGCCTGCGTTTCAAAGACGAGTTCGTCCGCCACAAGATTCTCGATATCGTCGGCGACATTACGCTGCTGGGCCTGCCGCTGAAAGCGCACATCATCGCGGTCCGTCCCGGTCACGCAATCAATGCGGAGCTCACCAAAGTCCTCGCGGCGAAATTGGAGGAGCGTAAAAAAGGCCCGAAGAAAAAGCCGCGTCCGGCGATGGTGATGCCCGACGAGACGGCCCTCGATATCCGGCGTATCCTCGACACGCTGCCGCACCGCTACCCGTTTGTGATGATCGACCGCGTCGTCGAGTTCGTCGGCGAAGACGCGCTGGTCGCGATCAAGAATGTGAGCATCAACGAGCCGTATTTTCAGGGCCACTTCCCCGGCAACCCGGTGATGCCGGGCGTCCTGCAACTTGAAGCCATGGCCCAGGCGGCCGGCATTCTGATGCTCCGCCGCGGTTCCGCCGAGGGAAAGACGACGCTGTTCATGAGCGCGGACCGCGTGAAATTCCGGAAGCCCGTGCGGCCCGGCGATCAACTCATTCTCAACGCGAAACTCACGAAGACACGCGGCGACAAACTCGCGGCGGCCGAAGTCACCTGCACGGTCGACGGTCACGTTGTTTCATCGGGCGAGCTCATGTTCGCAATCGTCAACAGTTCGGAAGTTGACTGAGCGCATGGCCGTGAAGATCCACGCCACCGCGATCATCGAAAACGGCGCCCAGCTCGGGACCGATGTCGAAGTGGGCGCCTACGCGTTTGTGGGGCCGGGAGTCACGCTGGGCGAAGGCACGCGCCTGCACCATCACGCTTCGGTCGAGGGCAATACTGTGCTCGGCAAATCCTGCGAGGTGTTTCCCTATGCCTGCATTGGCGGCAAGACGCAGGACCTGAAATACGCGGGCGGAAATCCCGGGCTGCGGATTGGCGACCGCAATGTTTTCCGCGAATACGTCTCGATCCACTGCGCGACCAACGACGGCGATTTTACGCGCATCGGATCGCACAACGTGCTCCTCGCGACCTGCCACGTCGCGCACGACTGCGTGCTCGGCGACAATATCATCATGAGCAACGGCGCAGTGCTGGCCGGCCACGTGACGGTCGAGAATCACGTCGTGATCGGCGGCTACGGCGGCGTGCACCAATTTTGCCGGCTCGGTGCCTACGCGATGTTGTCGGCGACCGCGAAATTGGTGCACGATCTGCCGCCGTATTTCATCGCCGACGGCACGCCGGCCGAGGTCCGCGCGATCAACAAAGTCGGCCTCGAGCGCAACGGCTTCTCCGCCGAGCAGCTCGACCGCGTGAAGCAAATCTACCGGATCCTCTACCGCGACGGCCTGAACCGTTCGCAAGCGTTGGAGAAACTCGCCGCGCATCCGCAGGCGGCGAGTGCGGAGTTTGCCCGAATCTTGGCGTTCGCGAAATCGAGCGAGCGCGGGATGGCGCCGGGCGGGAAGTAGACTGGGCGTTTTAGGGAGTTGCTCGCGCCACGCGGATCATGGCCGCGACGCTGGCATCGACGTCGGCTTCGTTTGTGCGCCAGGAGGAGACGCTGATGCGCATGGCGGTGCGGCCTTGCCAAACGGTGATGCCGGCCCAGCAGGTGCCGTCAGCTTGGATCGCGGCGATCACGCGTTGGGTGCGGGCGGCGTCGCCGAAGCTCACGAGGACTTGGTTCAACACGACGTCGTTGAGAATTTCGAAGCCGGCGGCGGCGAGTTGGTCGGCGAAGCGGCGGGCTTGCGTGCAGTTGGACTCGATCATGTGCGCGATGCCGCTGCGCCCGAGCGAGTGAAGCGCGGCCCAGATGTCGACGCCGCGGGCGCGGCGCGAGAGCTCCGGCGTGAAGTCGGACGGGTTGCGGAATTCGCTCTGCGTTGGGAGATATTCGGCGGTGATCGCCATCGCGGCCTGCAACGCGTGCGGATCGCGGACGAAGGCGAGGCCGCTGTCGTAGGGGACGTTGAGCCATTTGTGGGCATCCGTGGCCCACGAATCGGCTTCACTGATACCGGCGGCGAGGTGGGCACGCGAGGGCGCGGCGGCGGCCCAGAGGCCGAAGGCTCCGTCGACGTGGACCCAGGCACCTGCAGCGTGGGCGATGCGGCAGATTTCGCCGACGGGGTCGACGGCGCCGGTGTTCACGTTGCCGGCTTGGGCGCAGATGATCGTCGGGCCGGCGAGCGCGGGAATTTTTTCGGGGATCATGCGACCCTGGGCGTCGACGGGGATTTTGACGACCCGGCTGCGGCCGAGACCGAGGATGCCGAGAGATTTCGAGACGGAGGGGTGAATCTCGCCACCAACGACGACAGTGATGGGCGGCGCTCCAAAGAGGCCATCGGCCTCGACGTTCCACCCGGCGCGCGCGAGCACGGTGTGGCGCGCGGCGGCGAGTGCGGTGAGGTTGGCGACGGTGGCGCCGGTGACGAAGGCCCCGCCGCACGTCGGCGGGAGGTTCAGAATGTCGAGGAGCCAGCGGAGGGCGACTTGTTCGATGAAGGCGGCGCTTGGCGTTGGGCGATGGAGAGCGGCGTTCTGGTCCCACGCGGTCGCGAGCCAGTTGGCGGCGAGGGCGGCGGGGAGAGCGCCGCCGATCACGAAGCCGAAGAAACGCGGACCGGCCATGCCCGTCGTCGCCGGCGAGCCGAGTTCGTCGAGCAGGCGGAGGGTGTCGGCGGGAGCACCGGGGCCGGCGGGGAGCGGCGTATTGAACCCGGTCAGGGCGGCCAGCGCGGCCGGGGTAGGGGCGACGGAGCGATTTTCAATGTTGGCGAGATAGCGGTGAGCGCGGGTGGCCGCGTCGGCGAGGAGGGCTTGCATGGACGTGGCGTAAGCCCGTGCGACCGGCGGCGCAATGCTCGGAGCGGGTGTGCCGGCGGTGCCGGTGCCGTGCCGTGCGCTGGAGAGTTGCGCGGTGCACCGAATTTACCGACAACGAGCACGCCCCATGAAAAACTCGTTTCACACTGCGGTGACCGATGCAGCGCAGCCGGCGCGCCCGGCCGCGGTTGTTGAGAAGCGCGGACGAAAAGCGGGGCTTCTGCACGGTTCGCCGAGTGTCGATTCGCTGCTGTTGCGGCTGCACGCGGCAAACGACATTCCGCAGTTCTGGGCGGCGCTGCAGGGCTTGTTGCGCGAAACGACGCCGCACGACGCGCTGATCGTGTATCTCAACTTTTTGGATTTCGAGACCTCGTGGCAGGCGACGGAAATTCTCGCGACGCCGAATGCGCAGCGGCCGACGAAGTGGTTTCAAAACCGGAGGCAGGTCGACATGACGCCGCAATTCGTGCTCTCGCAGCCGAAGAAGCTGAAAATCTACCGCCTGTCGGATGTGGTGCCCGACGAGAGCGCGCTGCGGCGGTCGGCATTTTTTAAGGAGTTTCTCGAGCCGTTCGGATGGCATCACCTCGCCGTCGCGCTCTACTGGCGCGGTGATCAGGTCGGCTCGCAAATCGCGATTCGCCGCACGGCGAAGCAGGGGGACTTTACCGCGAAGGAGGTCGCGTTTTTGGAGGCAGTGCACCCGCACATTGAGACGGTGTTGAATCGCCTGCTCGCTTACGAAGAGGAGCGGGCGCGGCGGCGCTGGCTGGAGGCGTTTAACCATCACCTCCCGTTCGCGCTGCTGTTTCTCAACTGGGAGATGAAGTCGCTTTACGTGAACCAGGCGGGGCTGGAGCAGTGTGCGCTGTGGAATTTCGGTCCGGCCAAGGCGCGCGCCTACCAGCCGCGGGCGGTTTTCTCGCCGCCGGCCGAGATCGTGAAGGTGTGCGCGGCGTTGAAGGCGGAGTGGCTCGAACACCAGTCGGCGGGAAAACCCTACGCGGGCGGAGCGACCAAGGTGAATCATCCGATGCAGGCGGGTTTTGCGGCGACGGTGCGTTTGCACGTCGAGGCCCACGTGCGCACGGCCTATCCCGGATTTATCGTGTTTCTCGAAAATGCGACCGCGGCGCCGGCGATGGACCGGTTGCCGGCGCACTCGTTGCTTGGCAAACTCACGGTGGCCGAGCGTGAGATCGCGCGTCAGGTCGGCGAGGGCCTCGATAACGAGGAAATCGCGCGGCGGCTGCGGAAGAGCGTGAAAACCGTAAAGGGCCAACTCACGTCGATTTTTCGGAAGCTCGGCGTGAACGGACGCAATCAGCTCATGGTGCGGTTGCGGTGAGGAGACGAGGACGGAGGGAGCGCGGCGCGTCCGGGTCGGGCGGGCGCGGCTGCCCGGATTAAGACCTTGGTCCCATGCGCGGTGGGTTGATTCCTGTTATGGTAGAGCGTGCTTTCACCCCTGCGCGCCACGGCGCGTTCCGCCGACCTTCCGCCGCCTGTTGCACGACCGCGCCTCGCGAAGAGCGTGGGTGGACGGATTTCGTCGGGCATCGGGCGCGCGGTGCGGTCGCTTGGGTTGGGCCTCGCGTTGTTGGGCGGCGCGGTCGTTGCGGCGGCGGCGGATGGTGCGGCGGCCTCGATGGTCTTCGAGATCAACGACCACGCGGTGTTGAACCCGGTGACGAGCCCTCGGGTGAGGTTAGAGGGACCGATGGAAGTGCGTTTCACGGGTCGCATCGCGCCGCACGAGGGGGCCGTCTTTTCGTTTGTCGGGCCGGGAGTGGAGTCGTTGGAGGGAAAATTCGAGCGGGTGAGCGTGCCGGCGGGTTGGCGCTACGATCTGAACTACGACACGCAGGCGCGGACGGTCACGATGCGGAACCTGCGGCCGGACCGCGCGCCGGCGTTTCCGGGGGCCGAGGGATTCGGCAAATATACCGTCGGCGGTCGCGGCGGAAAAGTCATCGAGGTCACGAATCTCCACGACAGCGGCCCGGGGAGCTTTCGCGCGGCGGTAATGGCGGCGGGACCGCGCACGGTGGTGTTTCGTGTGTCGGGCACCATCGCGCTCGAGTCGGAAATCAAAGTGCGCAATGGCTACCTCACCATCGCCGGCCAGACGGCGCCGGGTGACGGGATTTGCCTCAAGAACTACCAGTTCAGTTTCGACGCGCCGCAGATCATCATCCGCTACCTGCGCTTTCGGCCGGGCGACGAGAAGGGCAAGGAGCAGGATGGGTTTGGTGGGCAAGGGGACCACGTGGTGATCGACCACTGTTCGGCGAGCTGGGGTGTCGATGAGACGTTTTCAATCAACAAGGCGTCTAATCTCACCGTGCAGTGGTGCCTCGTGAGCGAGAGCCTCTATCGCTCGGTGCACAAAAAAGGGAATCACGGATACGGCGGGCTCTGGGGCGGGCCGGGCGGTTCGTGGCACCACAATATCCTCGCGCATCACTCGAGCCGCAATCCGCGGGCTTCCGGCAACGTCGACTCGGGGCTGATGGATTACCGCAACAACGTGATCTACAACTGGGGCTTCAACAGCGCCTACGGCGGCGAGCTGTGGCCGCGGAATTGGATCAACAATTACTACAAGGCCGGCCCGGCCACAGACGAGAAAGTGCGCGGCCGGATCTTTTTGCAGAAAGATCCGCGCGGAAAAAAGTATGCGACGGGAAATTTCGTCGCGGGGTTCCCGGCGATCAGCGCCGACAACTGGCAGGGTGGCATCGACTTCGCGCCCGACGGCGAGGCGACGCAGACGACGCTGCGGGTGGAGCGGCCGTTTGTCGTAGCGCCGGTGACGACCCAAACGGCAGATGCGGCGTATGACTCGGTGCTCGCACAGGCCGGCGCGTCGCTCGCGCGCGATGCGGTGGACCGCCGCGTGATCGAGGAGATCCGCACCGGCACGGCGAGGTTCGGGGCGAGTTACAAGGGCGGCGGGAAAGGCATCATCGATTCGCAACGTGACGTCGGCGGCTGGCCGGAGCTGCGGTCGCTGCCCGCGCCCGTTGATACGGATCACGACGGCATGCCGGACGCGTGGGAAAAAGCGCACGGCCTCAATCCGGCAGATCCGGCCGACGGCGCACGTGCAGCGCACCCCGGCGGCTACACCCACCTTGAACTTTACCTCAACTCGCTCGTTCCAACCTCCAGTTAAATCATCATGAACTATACTCGCAGACAGTTTCTCGGCAGCACTGCCGCCGCGGTCATCGTGGGCGGCATGAAGGCGCAGGGCACCGTCATCGGTGCCAACGACCGCATCCGGGTTTGCACGATCGGCTTCAACGGCCAGGGCGGCAGCCACATCAAAGACATCCTCGCGATGAAAGGCGCCGCGGAATACGTCGCGCTCTGCGATGTCGACGCGAACGTCCGGGCGAAGGGCGCCGCGATGGTGAAGGCCGCGCAAGGTAAAGAGCCGAAGCTCTACAAGGACATGCGCGATGTGATGCAGGACAAAAACATCGATGTTGTCACGGTCGCGACGCCGAACCACTGGCATTCGCTCGCCGGCGTGTGGGCCTGTCAGGCCGGCAAGGATGCCTACATCGAGAAACCGATTTCGCACAATATCTACGAAGGCCGGCAGGTCGTCGCGGCCGCGGCGAAATACGGCCGCATTGTGCAACACGGCACGCAGAGTCGCTCGAACGGCACGCTCATCCGTGACATGAAGCTGATCCACGACGGGTTCATCGGGAAGATCGTCGAGTCGCGCGGCTACGTTTACAAAAACGGCAACCGCGGTTCCATCGGTCGCGGCAAGCCCGGTCCGGTGCCGGAAAATCTCGATTGGTCGCTGTGGCAGGGACCGGCGAAAGAGCGCGAGTTCATGATCAACACCGACCGCAAAAAGCCCGGTCTCCACGTGCACTACGACTGGCACTACTTCTGGGAATACGGCAACGGCGAGATCGGCAACCAAGGCGTGCACGAGATGGACATCGCGTGCTGGGGCCACAACCGCGGCCTGCCGACGAGCGTGCACAGCGCCGGCGGACGTTTCGGATTGGACGACGACGGGCAGACGCCGAATTCGCAGGCGACGACGTTTTCCTATGCGGACGGCTCGATCCTCACGTTTCAGGTGCGCAACCTCGGCTCGTTCGAAGAAGCCGACGGCGGCAACTGCGGGAACAGCTTCTTCGGCACGAAGGGATTCTACGTCCGCGGCAAAGGCTTTTTCACCTACAAGGAAAGCAAGAAGGACAAAGACGGGAAGGTGGCGCCCCGTGAAGCGATTCCCGTCCCGGACGACGCACCCAAGCCGCCGAAGGGCGACAAGTGGCAGCGCTTCTTCGCGGCAGTGCGTTCGCGCAAGCCCGCCGATCTCCCGGTGTCGCCGCTCGAGGCGCACCAATCGTGCGTGCATTGCCACCTCGGCAATATCGCGTTTCGCGCGGGCCGCTCGCTCGCGTTCGATCCGCATACGGAGCGCTTCAAGGAAAGTGCGCTGAACCCGCAACTCACGCGCGAGTATCGGAAGAACTTCGAGGTTCCGCAGATCGCTTGAGCGCAGGGGCGTCGCTGCCGGCGTCCGTTTCTGAGTTTCACCCCTGGCGGGCGCCGGCAAGCGGCGCCTCCACTCTGCCCCAGTTTCCCCAACTTAGTTATGCTCCACACCCCATTCCGCTACGCACTCGTATCGTTCTGTCTCACCTCGCTCGCGGCGGCCCAGTCGGCGCCCGCTGCGCCTAAGGCCGGCGCCACGGCCGAGAATCCCGTGCAGTTGAGTCCCTTCGAGGTCGTCGACGACACGAACGGCTACTTCTCCGGCAACACAATGTCCGGCACCCGCCTCAACTCGAAACTCGAGGATGTGGGCGCGGCGATCACCGTGATGACCAAGGAGCAGATGTCGGATTTTGCGATGCTCGATATCAACGACATCTTCACCTACGCGGTGAGCACAGAGGGCAGCGGCGAATACACCGATTTCGCCGTGAACAACAACGGCCACGTGGCCGACAATATTCAGAACAATCCACGCGGCGCGAACCGCATGCGCGGCATCGGCTCGGCGAATATCTCGATGGGCAACATCGGCCTTTCCGGCCTCACACCCGTCGATCCGCTGAATATCGCGGGCGTCGAGATCAGCCGCGGCCCCAACGCCAATGTCTTCGGCCTCGGCAGCCCCGGCGGCACGTTGAACATGATCCCGGCGACGGCGAATCTTACGAAGAACAAAACGCAGACGACGACGCGCGCCGACAGTCTGGGCGGCTACCGTTTCGACCTCGATGCGAACCGCGTGCTGCTGAAAAACCGACTCGCGTTTCGCGTCAGCGGTGCGTTCCAGCATGATGGATACGAACGGAAGCCCTCCGGCACGGACACCGTCCGCTACAACGGCATGATGCAGTTCAAGCCCTACAAATGGACCACGCTGAACGGCTCGTTTTCCTACTACCGGATGAACGGCAACCGGCCCAACACCCTCATGCCGCGCGACGGCGTCTCGTATTGGAACCAGCAGGGTCGCCCCGCTTGGGACCCGGTGACCTCCACCTACACGGTCAACGGCATCACCTACGGCCAAAACGGCGCGGGCCCGCTCGCGACGCGCACGCCGATCACGAGCGACAATAATATCCCGGATGTTTTTCAGCGCACGTTCTCCGGCAGCGACCGCAGCCAGGTGTTTGTCGACAACGGCGTGGTCGCTTACTGGACGACGCCGACGGGCAACACCAATGCGTCGGTCTCGCCGCTGCTGAACAATTCCAACAACCGCCTCATGGCCCCGAGCTCGGCGGCGGGCGTGGTTTCGGGCCGGTTCACCAGTCAACCGCTCTTCACCACCATCCCCTCGTTGAGCGACAAGACCTACTACGATTGGACGGAGACGAATCTCGGCGCGATGAACCGCCTCACGGACCGCACGCTGACGGCCTATGCGCAGCTCCAGCAGATCTTCCTGCACACGCCACGCCACACCCTCGTGGGCCAGGCCGACTGGCAGCGCGAAGATTCCCTGCGTTACCAGCGAAATATTTTCGGCACCGGGCCCTCGAACCAGATCCTCGTCGACGTGAATTCGCGCCGGCTCGACGGCACACCGAACCCGTTTTTCGGTCGCCCGTATATCGGCCTCGACAGTCCACTCACGCAGTGGATTCCCGGCCGCAGCGAAACTTACCGCGGTCAGCTCGCCTACAAACTCGACCTCACGCAGGAGAAGGGCTGGTTGAAATGGTTCGGCCTGCACAACCTCACCGCCTACGACGAATACCGCTGGTCGTGGACGCGCCGCTTCAGCTACCGCGACGTGCTCGCCTCGAATCACGCGTGGGTGCCGGCCGGCACGCTGCCCGCCGTCTCGGGCAATGTGAACGGCGGCCCGCAGGCTTCGAATGCGCGCTTCCGCGGTTATTTTCGTTACTACGTCGGCGATGCCAACGGCAGCAACGTCGACTACGCGCCGAGCACATTTAACTACGGCCCCGCGACTTTCGTGTGGGGCAACGCGGCTACCGGGGTGTTTCAACGCGAGCCCGCGCTGCTCGACCAGCGTCCCACGATCGACAGCGCCGGCGGCGGCAGCAATTCGCAGACGATCAACAAGACCACCGGCGGCGTGATCCAGAGCATGTTCCTCGACGGCCGGCTCGTGACGACGTTCGGCCTGCGCGACGACGGCGTCTACGACAAGCGCGGCACCGAGCCGCGCCTGCTCACGGCCGACGGCACGGATTTTAACTACCAAGTGATGAACGGCTGGGCCCCCGGCGACTACTCGTTCAATTCCGGGCGCACGAAGACGGCGGGTGGCGTCGTGCGGCCCTTCCGCGATCTCGGCCCGATCAATCGCGCAGCGCAGCAGGGCGGCCTCACCGGCTTCGCGGCCCGCGCGCTCAACGGACTCACGCTCACCTACAACGAGTCCGACAGCTTCATTCCGCAGGGCCCGCAACAGGACGTGTTCCGCAACCAACTTCCGAATACACGCGGCGAAGGCAAAGATTGGGGCTTCTGGCTGAACCTCGCCGACGGCAAGTTCGTCCTCCGCGTCAATCGCTTCGAGGCGAAGCGCATCAAGACTCGCAACGGCGACGCTGCGACCATCGCGCAGCGCCTGCTCCGTATCGACGTCTTCCAGAACGACGCGCACCAGCTCGTGAACAACGCGCGCGCCTGGATCACGGAGCGCAACCCGACGTTTAGCGCGGCGCAGATCGAGGCCGAGATCGCGCGCCAGACCGGGCTTTCGATCGAGGAGCAGCACGAACTCGTGTTGCCCGATCCCGGCATCTCCGCCACGCAGGACGTCGAGTCACGGGGCACGGAGTTCGAGCTGAATTTCAACCCCACGCGGCACTGGACGATGCAGGGTTCGCTCAGCGAGACGGAGACGAGCAACACGAATGTTTCCAGTGCGAGCACCGAGTGGATCGCGAAGCGCATGCCGATCTGGACGACGATCGTCGACCAGCGCACGAATACCCTGTGGTGGAAGACCGCCTACGGCAGCAACACGCCCGAGCAGGCGTTCAACACCAACGTGAACATTCCGCTGAAGATCATCCTCCAGCAGCAGGGCAAGGCCAACCCCCAGATTCGCAAGTATCGCTTCAAGTTCTCGACGAACTACCAACTGGCCGGCCTCACGCAGCACCGCATCCTGAAGAATTTCAACGTCGGTGGTGCGCTCCGCTGGGAGGACAAAGGCGGCATCGGTTACTACGGCGTGCAATCGCTCCCGGCCCAGATCACCGACCTCGATCCGAATCGGCCGATTTACGACAAGTCCCACACCTACGTGGATGCGTTTGTGAGCTACCGCCTGAAATTGTTTAACAACAAGATCGGCGCCAACCTCCAGCTCAACGTCCGCAACCTCGGAGAAAACGGCCGCCTCCAGCCCGTCGGCGCGTTCCCCGACGGCACCCCGCTCGCCTACCGCATCATCGACCCCGCGCTGTATATTTTTCAGGTGAAGTTTGATCTGTAGGCGGGGAAATTGGGGTCAGGCGCGGGCTCTGTCTGGGGTATTTTACCACTTCACGCTCATAAGAAATTTCCTTTTGGTGACGGCGTGGAACCGGAAGGCATCACTCTTTTGCTTCGTCGTATGGAACAAGGTGACGCGAAGGCGGCCGATCAGATTTTGCCGGTGGTTTACGGTGAACTCCGCCAACTCGCCGCTGCCAAGATGGCCCGCGAGTCGGCGGGGCAAACCCTGCAACCCACCGCGCTCGTGCACGAGGCGTGGTTGCGGCTCGGCGGGGATCAGCAGACGGAGTGGAAGGACCGCGCGCATTTTTTTGCGGCCGCGGCGGAGGCGATGCGGCGCATCCTCATTGAAAAGGCCCGCCATCGCGCCGCAGTCCGCCATGGCGGTGAACTGGAAAAAGTCAGCGCCAACACCCGCGGTTTCGAGGTCTCCGCCCCCGAGATGTCCGAGCCGGAGCTGATGCTGCTCAACGAGGCCTTGGACAACCTGCAGGCGCACGACGCCCGCAAGGCGGAACTGGTCAAGCAGTGGTATTTCGTCGGTCTCACGATAGAGGAGGTGGCCGCGGCGACCGGAATCTCCGTGCGCACGGCCATGCGCGACTGGGCCTACGCCCGGGCGTGGCTCGTTCAGGAGATGGACCGCCTGCGGGGCTGAAGGCGCCCCAAGGTTTTTTCAGAAAAGTGCCTTCGGCATGGCAGCTTTGGACGGAAAATTTCGCAGTGAAGCGGATCTCGCACGCATGACGCCCTCCGACGCCGACCTCTTTGCCGACGCCCTCGAACGCCCCTTTGCCGAGCGGGAGGGCTTTGTTGTCGCCGCGTGCGGCGCGGATGTCGCGCAACGCGAGCGGATCCTTGGTCTCCTACTGGCCCACGAGAAGGCGGCGGAAAGAATGCCGGCGCCGCTCATTTCGCGCCGGCCGGACGTGCTCGCCGAAGCGGGCACGGTGATCGACCGCTACAAGCTGCTCGAGAAAATCGGCGAGGGCGGTTGCGGCGTCGTGTGGATGGCCGAGCAGACGGTGCCGGTGCGCCGGCGCGTGGCGCTGAAGATCATCAAGCTTGGCATGGACACCAAAGAGGTGATCGCCCGCTTCGAAGCGGAACGGCAGGCGCTGGCCATGATGGAGCACCCCAACATCGCCCGGGTCCTCGATGCCGGCGCCACCGAGAAAGGCCGCCCCTATTTTGTGATGGAGCTGGTTCGCGGCCAGCCGATCACGCGCTACTGCGACGAGCGCACCATCCCCACCGCCGAACGCCTCGCGCTTTTCGTGCAGGTGTGCCGCGCGATCCAGCACGCGCACGAGAAGGGCGTGATCCATCGCGACATCAAGCCCTCCAATATCCTCGTCACCCACGAGGACGGCGCGCCCCTGCCCAAGGTGATCGATTTCGGGATCGCGAGGGCCACGCAGGGCCGGCTCACCGACAAGACGCTTTTCACCGCTTTCGAGCAGTTCATCGGCACGCCGGCCTACATGAGTCCGGAGCAGGCCGATTTTAACGCGCACGACGTCGATACCCGCAGCGACGTCTACTCGCTCGGAGCACTTCTCTACGAATTGATTGTCGGCCGGGCGCCCTTCGACCCGAAGACGCTCATGGCTCAGGGCATCGACGAAGTGCGCCGCATTATCCGCGAGGTCGATCCGCCCCGACCCTCGACGCAGCTCCACACCCTACCCGAGGCGGAGCGCACGGTGCTCGCCCAACGCCACGGCCTGCGGCCCGCCGAACACGCGATGGCAGTCAAAGGTGACATCGATTGGATCGTGATGAAGGCGCTCGAGAAGAACCGCGCGCGCCGCTACGCCACCGCGGCGGATCTGGCAGCCGATGTGAAGTGCTACCTTGAGGACCAGCCGGTGCAGGCCCGTCCGCCGAGCGTCGGCTATGTCGCCCAAAAATTTCTTCGCCGACGCCGCGGCGAGGCATTGGCGGCGGCGTCTGTGCTCGCGGTGGCACTCGTGGGCGGGCTGGTCATTTTTCTACAAACACGGCGAGCGGAACGGGCCGAGCACGCCCACGCCTCGCTGGTCGCCGTAGCGGCGGGCGGCGCGAAGGCCGAAGCGGCAGTAAAAATTCGAACGGTGCCGCCATCTCGCACCGAGCTCTCTGAAGCGCGGGCGCTGGCGGCCCGGCTGCGCGATAATTTTTTTGCAGAGCTGGCCCCGCACGTGCGTATCGACGAGGTCGACGTGCTCACCATGCGGGCGCTCGCGACGTTTGATAGATTACCCGCGGAGGAGCGGACGCCAGAGATCGAGCGGGACCGCGCCTTCATCATGGCGCGCGTTGCCCTGTGCCATCGGCGACGGTCGAAGCCGAGCGCGACGGCCCGGACGGCCGCCGCGGTGGCGGCCGCGGAGAAGGTCCGCGAAACGGACACCGGCGAGGATGCCACCATCCTGCACGCGTGTGCGCAGATCGTCCGCTTCGACGGCGCGGCCTCTACCGTTGGCGCGACTGCGCGCGACGGGCTACGACGGGCGAGCGCCTCGTTGCGCGGGTTCGCGGCCGGCGGGGGGATTTCCTCCCGCGTCCGGGTCCATCTGGCGGAGGCCCTCCTGGCGCAGTCGCTTCAGGAGACCGGGAAGGCGGCGTTGAACTCCCTGAAAGAAGCGCGGAAAACCCTGGATGAGCTGGAGGCTGCGACGCGCTCGCGGCCGGACGTGCGGCTGTTGCGCGGCCGCATCCTTTGTCAAATGTGGAAGACCAATGGGTCTGGTTCCGGCCTGGCCGGGGAATGGAAGCAAGACGTGCTGCGGACGGCGGACGACGTGCTGGCAGAGCGGTCCGCGTCGATCGATGCGTTCCGGCTGCGACGCCTCGCATTCAACGTTGAGTCGCGCGAGGCCAATGTGCGGCGGGATTTCGCCGCGGAATTTGCAGCCGTCTTGAACAGTGATCGGGAGGCAAGCGAAGTCGTGCGGCGCGATCCAGAGGAAGAGATGGACTGGCAATTGCTCGTGCGGATTCGTGAAGCCCTTTTCCGCACCCATCTGGAGGCCGGCCGCGTGGAGGCTGCCGCGACGGTCCTTAAAAACACGGTGGCAGAGGGTCGGTTGAACCTGGCGGCCGACGAGCCCCCGACCAAGACCGGGCGGCGAACGCTGCGCGGCGTGCTGTTTTCTCTCGCACTCCTCGAGGCCGAGCGCGGCAACTTCGTGGCGGCCCGACGCGCCGCGGCAGCGCGGCTGCTGTATGCACCTTATATTCGCGACGCGCGAGGCCTTTCGAGCCTTGCTGCGCATTTGCGCCGCCCGACGGTCCTTGCCGCCGAGGAGCGCCGTCTCAGCCTGTTGATGGGTGAGGATGCCGCGGTCGTCGAGCAGGGCATGGCTACGCTCACGCAGCTTTTCTCCTTGTTGCAACGTCCGGACGCCACCGAGGCGGATCGGCTGTTTTACCTGCCCGAAATCGCCACTGTGCAGGAGCACATCGTGCGGGCGCACCTGCACTCCGGCCACTGGGGTGAAGTTGAGTCCGTCCTCGCTTTGCCACCGGACATCACGCCTGTGGCCAGCGCCACGCGTCTGGCGAGCCAAGCGCGCTGGCTGGGCATGGCACTCGCCCGACAGGGCCGTGGGCCGGAGGCGCTTGCTGTTTTGAACAAGCCGCAGGCCGATCTGGGCCGTCGGATGCAACTGAGGATTGCAACCATGGCAGAGCGTCAGGATTTTGCGCTCGGCCTTTTGGTTGAGGCCATCGCCCAGCCAGCGACCGATGCTGGTCGGGCCCGCCGTCACGCAGCTCTCGCCGAGGCGCAGAAGATCGTAAATGATCTGTCGGAAGCCAGTCGGCAGCTTTACCAGCCGCGGCTGCTGGTCTCCTGGCTGGCTGAGGAACTTGCCCGAGGCTGACGATTGAGCGACACGATTTACTAAGGTTCACCTATCGAGCCAGACACGGGACGAAACCATGCCACTGCGTTTGCAGCGGTTGAAGCAGATCGAATAACTCTCCTGCATCGGCGAGGTAAAGCCCCCAAACGAACCGAGCGCAATGGTGAAGCTCGTGTAGCACGCCAAGGCTGTGGTGCGCGCGTTCGTCGAACATCCTTTCCCTATTGTGAAGAATCTCTTTCGGCATCGGAAAACGCGCTATCGCGGATTGGCGAAAATCCTCGACGCCCTGACCAGTGAGGCCCGGCAGCTCTACAACGCGCGGATTTTGCAGCGGTGGATCACGAAAGAGCGGGCGCGGACGCTGTGACCGCACACTGACCTGACCGGCCGCGTCACCCGGCTGGCGTGCCCAGATAGATCATACGTTCCGCGGGGGAAGTTGAAATTGTCCCGGAGCGCAGCGTGCTCGTGCGAGAAAGGGCGTCGCTGGCGGTTGTGTGCCTGGGCAGTGGTGTGCATGGGCTATAAAGCCCATGCTACGATGTGGCACGGGCTTTCCGGGCCCTTGCGTTTGAGGTGATTGCCTCCACCTCCGCCTCCGAGTTATCCGCCATATCCGCGTCATCCGCGGTCAAAAATGTTTTGTTCGTGGCATTGGTGGCGGCTTCGCCGCGCTGTGGCTCATGTTTTGGCTGCTCTCAGCGCTGCCGTGCTCCGTGGCCTCCGTGGCGGAGCTCCGTGTGCTCGGTGGCCATGTCTTGGCGTTCGCAGCTGTAAACCTCACGGAGAGAGAGCCGAATTTCCCTCTGCGCCAGCCCGCTCCGGAAACTATTTTTCACTTTTTTCAAAAATCTTTCGGCGGCGTGTCAGTTTTTTGAGAAAAAATACGCAATGGGGTTGTGGCCATGGTCCCCGCTCCACTTACCCGCTCCGGTTTTTTCCGGTTTTTTGCCGCCCTTTTGGGTGTTGTTTTGCTCTCGGCTCTCCGGGTCGCGGCCTTCCCTCCTGCGCCTTATTACACGCTCTACGGAGTGGTGCGCGACCAAGTGGGGGCCACGTTGAACGTCGACGGCGCCAATCTCATCCTGCTGAGAGACGGCATCGAGGTCGCCCGCACGCCGGTGCTAAAAGAGCCCCGCGGTGACCTGAACTACGAACTCGACATCAGCATCGACCAGAATCGGTCTGCGTCGCGCATCTACACCAAGCAAGCCCTGCCGGCCCAGGGCGTTTACTCTCTCGCGGTTGAGCTGAACGGCCAGAAATTTTTCCCGATCGAAGTGGCCGGCACTCTCCGCACCGGCAACGGCGGTGAACGCGTGCGGCTCGATCTCACGCTCGGCGTCGATGCCAATCGCGACGGGCTCCCCGATGTGTGGCAGGAGTGGGTGCTCTATCAGGCCGGGCGTTATCCGGGCACCGTCGGCTGGGACATCAGCCTCATCACCAAGACCGGCGATTTCGACGGCGACGGTCTCAGCAATTATGACGAGTATATCGCCGGCACCTTTGCGGGCGATGCCACGGAGCGCTTCGAGCTGCGCATCCGGAAAAAGGCCGGCACGACCGTGCAGTTCGAGTTCTTCGCCATTACAGGCAAGACCTACGCGATCGAGGAAAGCACCGACCTGAAGACGTGGACGGTGATTCCCTTTACCACCACGGCCGGCGGTGCCACGGCCACCACCTTCCGCGCCACCACCATCGAAATCCTCCCGGCATTCGTGACTGTGCCCACCGTCACCTCGCGCTTCTACCGACTCTCCGTCCGATGAAAACTCTCCCTCAACGTAGCGTTTTTCTGCGTGGCCCGGCTCGTGAGAGCCGGGAGGTTACCGGCGGGGGTGGGCGCATCCGGTCCCGCTTCTCACGAAGCGGGCTACTCGGAATTTTTCTGCTGGTCAGCACGCTCACGCTCGCCCCTCTTGCCCGGGCCCAGTGGCAGAATGCCACTTTTTCTCTGACCGGCGGGTGGAACGCGATCTACCTGCACGGTCACGCCACTTACGCGACGCCCGACGTGCTGTTCGCCGACCACCCGGAAATTCTCGAGGTGTGGCGCTGGAATCCGAATCCGAATCCGGCGACCGCCAACGGCTCCTCGCTCACGCCCTCGGCCAGCTCCCCGGAGTGGAGCAGGTGGATTCGCGGCCAGCCGGGCCAAACGACGCTTTCGCAGATCGACGGGCAGACGGCCTACCTGGTCAAATGCGACGGCGCGTCCACCGCCGACTACAAGCTGACGATCAACCAAAAAATCGTGCCGCCCAAGAGCACGTGGGTGCGCAATGGTGCCAACTTCCTCGGATTCCCCACGCGGCTGGGCACGGAGTATCCCTACTTCTCGAATTATTTCGCTACCTTCCCCACGGCCATCGCGACCAACTCGGGAATCTACAAATACGTGGGCGGCGACATAGGGCCGGGCAACCCCAAGCAGGTCTTTTCCCCTTCGACCGAGCGACTAGATCGCAACCAAGCCTATTGGTTCGAGGCCGCCGTGGTGGGCGAATTTTACGGGCCGCTCGAGATCAGCCCGGCGAATCCCGATGGGCTCGACTACGGTCGCACGGGCAACCTCATCGTCGTGCGCGTGCGCAACCGCACCTCCGCCGTGGTCACGCTCACGATCGCGCCCGTCGATTCCGAGGAAGCCCCCCACGGGCAGACGGCGGTTGCCGGACGGGTGCCGTTGCGTCGTCGCGTGTTAAACGCCCAGACGGGCAACTATGCTGAGACCGCCCTCACGGCTGCCTACACCGAAACGCTCGATCCACTCGCCGCGAAGGAACTGCAGTTCGTCGTGGACCGCCCTTCGATGACCGGCGCCGACGATGCGCTTTTTGCCTCGCTCCTGCGCTTCACCGACAGCGGCAGTCTCATGGACGTTTACCTTCCGGTGCGTGCTCAGGTGCATTCGCTCGCGGGTCTTTGGATCGGCGATGTGGCGGTGACCGGGGTGAACAGCCAGGCACCTGCGCAACGTTTCACTGCCGAAATCACCCGCACGACCGGCACGGTCGTCGTCCTGACCGGCGGCGCCGGTTCCGGTGCGACCGCGACGGCGACCGTCTCCGGCGGAGAGGTCACCGCTCTGACGGTCACCAGCGAAGGCAGCGGCTACACGGTGGCACCGGCCGTGAACTTCACGGGCGGCGCCGGCACCGGGGCCACCGCGACCGCCACCGTTTCAGGAGGAGCGGTCACCGGGTTTACGGTCACCAAAGGAGGCACGGGCTATGTCACCCCGCCCACCGTAGCGTTGGCAATTGGCACGGGTGCGAAGGCCACCGCCACCGTGAGCTTGGGCGGTGTTATCACCGGTCTGACGGTTACGTCCGGTGGCGCCAATTACACGACGGTGCCGACCGTCGCTTTCATCGGTTCGGGCGGCACCGGGGCGACTGCGACCGCCACTCTGTCGGGCGGAGTGGTCACCGCGCTCACGGTGACCAACGGCGGCACGGGCTATGTCGCGCCTGTCGTCACGAAGGAATCCGCAGCCCTCGCCGTGGGAGGCGGCGCGAACAACCTCGTCCCGCTGCGCTTGCCCTTTGGCACCGGCGGCGTCCTCACTTACCAGTGGAAAAAGGACGGCACCGTGATCGCTGATGCCACCCATGCCACGCTCGCCCTAAACGACGGCGAGGTCGTTGAGTCTGGCGTTCGCGGCTCGACTACGAAGCGCTCGTATCCTCTGCGCATCCTCCTCCATATCGATCAAGCGCGGACGGCGCGGCTGCTTTCGCAGGTGTTCATGGGCAAGCTCGCCGCGACGCCGACCACCATGGGGCTCTGCACGAAAGAGGTCGGCTTGCTCGCTTCGGATCTGGCCAGCGCTCACCGCTACTCCGCGGCGCACATGCCACTGGTGGATCCGATCTCGACCAAGGATTCCGCCAGCGTGGTGGTGAATAACTCTGATGTTACCTGGATCGTCACCGTGCCCCATGACCACAAGACCAACCCTTTTGTCCACGCTTACCATCCGGATCACGACAACAAGAAAGCCGACTTCCTCTCCTTCCACGATGAGGGTGTCGAGAGCTACAAGATCGTGCGCTCCTGCACCTTCACCTTTTTGAAGAATGCGCCCGAGGGCACCAGCACCGTGGGCTGGGGAAGCACCGTAATCGGCGGCATGTATAGCGAGACAGTTACCGGCCTCCATAAAAACCCTCTCACCGTTACCGGCACCTTTCAGCTCCGCCGGGTCAGTGAGATCGCAAGCCTCACGATCAACTGAATGAAACCAAACGTTGAGAGCTGAGAGTTGAGAGCTGAGAGCCAGACCTGGCTCCAAACTCCGACTGCCGAATCTCTCAACCCTCATCTCTCAACTTTCCCTTCCTATGAAACGCCTCCTCTTTCCCCTCTTGGCCGCCGGCTTAATCTCCAGCACGACGGCTCGCGCGGCCTCCGCCGATGCCATCGAGACGCCCGACCGGATCAGCTACCAAGGCAAAATCGGCGTTGCCGGTGGTGCGCTCATCGGCGCGGGCTCGCCGGTGAATCAGGACCTCACGTTCCGCATCTGGACCGGCCCCACGACTACCGCCGCCACCGACCGCCTGTGGAGCGAGAAGATCACGACCACGATCTCCGAGGGAGAGTTCAGCGTGATGCTCGGCTCAGGCGACGCGGTCAACGGCGAGGCCAGGCTGCGCAACAGCTTTCCCGAGGTCTTCACGGGGCAGAACTCGGTCACCACGGACATTACCTCCAAAGAACGCTATCTTGGCATCACCATCGGCACCGGCACGGATGAGATTTTCCCGCGGCAGAAGATTGTGACCACGGCTTTCGCCTTTCGCGCCAAAGTCGCCGAGGCCGTCGCCGCCACCGCGGTCACCACCGGGATGATCGCCAACGGCGCCGTGACCAGCACCCAGCTCGCGACCGACTCCGTGCAGACCACGCAGATCAAGGATGCCAACGTGACCACCGATAAAATCGGGAACCTTCAAGTAACCACCGGGAAAATCGGGGACCTTCAGGTGACCAGTGGAAAGATTGCCGACGCGAATGTTACCAGCGCCAAGCTTGCTGGGCAGGATGCGGCTACGCCTGGAAATGCTCAAGTAGTGCTTGGGGCGGTGTCCACGGAGAAGCTTCAGAACAGCGCGGTGACGACGGCCAAGTTGGCAGGGCAGGACGCGGCTACGCCCGGCGCAACTCAGGTCGTTCTCGGAGCCGTTTCCACAGCCAAAATACAGAATGGTGCAGTGACCGCCGCGAAACTTGATGCGGCCATTTCGGGCTTTTGGTCCAACGCCTCTCCTTCCGTTTATCGGGCCACTGGCAAAGTCGGCATCGGCGTCACGGCTCCAATCCCAGGAGCGGACTTGCCTTCGACGGCGGCGTTACTCCAGATCCGTGACCGGCCGGTGGATGTCGGCGGCCTCACCGATTCACCCTCGGTCTGGATTGGTTCAGCGACTAACAATGGCGGTAGCATCGCGAGGGCTTCCGAAACGGCTCTCCTGCTTTCCCGTGCCGGCGTGAGCGGCCAAGCCTACGCAAATCTGGCTCGGTTTGATCTTAGTCGCTGGGACACGAACAGCGGCACAGCTTCGCGGACTCAACTCGATATCCGGCTCTCGCACGGGGACTTGGGGGCGGAGAGCAACGCCACCCCTACAGTGATGTCGCTGAAGAGCGACGGGTCGGTGGCGGTAGCCGGGAAAATAACCTCACCGATGTTTAAGCTCGAAGAACCGTGCAAACACCAGAGCGGGGACTGGACCAGTTCGAATAAGGCGAGGACCGGAAGTTATACTTCCAGTGGCGGGAAGCTTCTTATTACGGTCATGGGAACTGGCTTCAATACCACGAGCACCGGTGATGTGGAAGTGTGCTTTACCATGAAAAATTCCTCGGCACAAACGGTAGCCGGCACGGGGACGATCGATGGTATTGTGAAGTGCTCAGCGTCTTCGTATAGAATAACCTTCACGAGGCAGTTTATCCTCCAGCCCACTGCTGGCACCTACTCCCTGAGTTGGGGCACCACCGGGTCAAACGCCGCGTATTCCGACGTTCGAGACTTTTCTCAAGTAACGGTAATGGAGCTACCGTTCTAAGCGCCGAGTTCCAGTTGCGTCCATGAACAACAATTCTCCGGCTCAATGGGAGTAACTATGAACATTCGCGTAGCTTCCCTCGTGGGGTTTGCATATTTCGGAGTTCTGTTTGGCGTCAGCCGAGCGCAAGGTGTGGTCGAGCTTCGGCCCGCCGTCTACAATCACCTCTTCGGCACCAGCACGACCAGCGTGCCCAATGGCACCAACGGCCCTGTGGTCCCCCCGGGCCAGCCAAAATTCGCGGCCGTCGGCGCGACTTCCGGCGGTTCGGTCAACAGCACACAAGTGGTCGACCTCTCCGGGGTGTCCCCTACGCCACGGGCGAGCGCGTTCGTCCTGAGGCGTTCGGCCTTCGGCAATGGTTTCGCGATGGGCTCCCCGCGTTTCCTCATGGGCGATGTCGTGCCGACTCCGAGCGAAGGCCCGGTTGCGGGTGTCGCGGTCCCGCGCACGGACTATTGGCGTCCGCAGCCCGTCCAGATCGGCGAGGTGATTGCGCAGGCGGACGCAGCGGCGGACGCCTCCATTTTGGGGCGGACGGTCGGGGCTGGCTATGTTCCCCTGCCGCTTGGTGCGGTTACTTCGATTCGGGTTACCAACGGTGGCAGCGGCTACTCGTCTCCACCCGAGGTAAACTTCGCAGGCGGCGAAGCCACGACGGCAGCCACGGCCACCGCAGTGGTGGCCAACGGTCAGGTGATTATGATCAACGTCACGGGCGGTGGCTCGGGCTATGCCACACTGCCGACGATCACGTTGACGGGCGGCGGCGGCACCAATGCGGCGGCCGAGGTCTACGCGCCCGTCGCGATTTACTACAGCCCCCACGCGCGGCAGGCATTCGCGACCAAATTTGGGCGCGCCAACGTAATCTGGGTGAGCGCGATCCCTGAAACCAAGGGCACGCAAATCGTGGGAGGTGCCATGGCGGCGGCGACGGACCTCTACACCAAGACTGCGCATGGTCTGCGCACGGGCGACGCGATGAAGCTGATATCGTTCACGGGCGGCACGGGTCTGACAGCCGGTGCGACCTACTATTTCATCAGGGTCGACTCTGACACCGGTCAGTGGGCGTCCAGCTTGGCCAATGCGCAGGCGGGAACGAAGATTGACGTGACGACCAATGCGGCAGCGATGGTCTTCAATGACGTCGCCTACGACGAAAATTTGAAGCGGCGTTTCAAGCCCGAGCTTTTCGATGTCTCCTCGGCCACGCGCAAACCGGCGCGCACCATTTTTTGGACGGAGCGCGGCTTTAGCGGCCCCAAGGTGGATTTTCCCGCCGGCAGCAGCGTTGAGACCGTCAACGCCATTTATACAACGCAATTTCCCTCCTCGGTGATCGAGGAATACAAGCCCGTCGGCTCCGTGCCGGCAGACCCTGGTGCCCAGTCAGTGGCCGAGCGACGCACACTGTGGTTTGAAAAACAGGTCGGCGTGGGGCAACTGCACGCCTACAACATCGAAGGCCGGATCTTCGTCGAGTATCTCGGGGCTTTGAAAAATCAGACCGCCGGGAGCGTCCATACCTTTCTTGGGGCCGATATCGTCGACGTGGTGCGCACAACGCCGACCATCAACGCTCAGACCACGTTGGGCGAAAAAATCGTGGCGCGTGATGCTGTCGGCCAGCCGGTCGCTCAAAAGTTGATCCCCTCGCCGGTGCTCTCCACCTCCCTGGTGCAATTCTACGGCTCGAACGCGCGTGCGAACGGTGAGATTGATTACTACGCCGAGCGCGAAAACGACAGTTACGACCAAGTGGTGTTCTACTGGCTGGAGAATGCCGCGACCGCGATCGCCGGAGAAACGCTACCGGGCGTCAGCTTCAACTGGCCCAAGCAGAAGAACGCCTACCTGCTGCGGTGGCCCACCAATCAACCCGGTGCGAGTGAGCTCGCCCAATATGCGCACTACACCGTGGGCGCGACCGGCAGCACCACCAATACGGGCATCCAATTCGCCGGCGGGCAGTTGCCACAGCTCGTCTATCAGGACGACCCTACGCAGACGGAAACGCGCCTCGATGTGACCACCCAGCGGCTCGTGGTGACCTTCTCTCCGGGCAACCCGGGCCTCAATCGTTCGCTGCTCAAGTTCACCAACGGCAACGAGGTTTGGTATGTGCGCGTCTACGCGCAGGCCGACAGCCGGGTCGGCTTCCGCGAGGGCGACGACCTCCCTGCGATCTCAGTCTCCACCTCCGTTGTCGGTGAGCGCATCGCCCTCCCCGAAGAATACTACGCCGCCTACGATGCCACGAAGCCGAAATCCGGCTACTCGCGCGCCGGCTATATCGCGGGTGGCACTGGCTACCATCCTGGCGCCTACCTCGATCCCTTCACGTCCGGCACGACCGCGGCGGAGCGCGGCGCGATCATCCCGGTCAACGCGATGCCGGGCAACAATCAGCTCACGGTCTGGTGGTTGCGGCGCGTGGCGCCGCCGAGTGCGTCGTTCGCGGAGTTCTACACGCCCGCCAAAGTCGGTCGTTACACCGTTTCCTATCCTGCCGCACCCAATAGAATCGTGCTCGCCTCCAATGCCGGCAGCGGGGACCTGCTTCCGTTCGAGCTGGCCGGCTCGCTCTACGTGCAGAACGACCGCACCAAGCCCGGCTTCAATCCCAACGAGGAACACGCCCTCATGCTGGGCTCGGCCGTCTACGCCCTGCGCGACGATCTCAATAACACCGGCTCCGATCCCGCGCTCTACACGTCGCAGCCCTTCGTGTTGCTCGGCTACACCTCGCCCATCGACCTGCGGCCCGCCATGCACGTGTTCAAGGTCGTGCGCGAAATCACGGGCAGCGCCAATCCCGCCGACGATATCCGCTTCAACTTCCCGATCACTGCCGGCACGCCGTTGCAGGGGCCCATGCCGCTCCCGGTGCTGCCCGTGCCGATCGAGAACGGCGTGTCGAAAAACCGCGAAATCGATCTCGTGACCGACGCCGCGCCCGCGGCGGCCGATCTGAACGGCAACGACGAGAGGACTGCCCTGCGCGACCGGTATGCAAAATTCATCTACGAGGACCGCAAGGGTGGGAAGTGGGTCTACCGCGGCGCGCACACCGCCGGCGACACCACGCGGAGCTTCGGCATGCAGTTCTACTATGCGATGCAGCCGGGCTTTTTTGTCCCTGGCGCCGTCACCCAGCCCACCGTCGGCAAGCTGCTTCCCTACCTCAGCCCCACGGGCACGACCATTAGTTCCGGCAACCTCGACTCCATCACGCCGCTCACGATCACCTATCGTCCCGTGTGGCCCGCGAACGCGCCGGAGCTGCGCATCGCCGAGACCCTGACGCTGCCGAAGTTTGGCCTGCCCGCCGTGATGCCGCAGTCGAGCGCGAAGGTGCTCTATCAGCAATCCATCGCCACGCAGGGCGCCGATCGGTCCAGCGTCGTCCTCCACGACCCCATCCGCGAAAAAATCTTTCAACTCGGGGATCCCGACAAATCAGCCGATGCGGCCAAACTCCAGAAACTCCCGGATTCGGCGCTGACCTCCGTCTACCAGGGCAAGACCTATTTCCAGCGCCTGCCGCCGCACCTCCAGAGCCGGTTCTTCTGGGATCCGCTCCGCGGGCCGAAGGGCTCGCTCGTGTTGCGCGGTGAATTCGTCGATGAGGTGGTCGGCGAAGATTATCTTTCGCTCAACGTATTGTCCGCGGCCGATGTCACGGCCCTGAAAGGCCTCGTCACCGCGACCGACAAGTTGAAAGACAAGTGGTATGCGGCGATCGGCGCGTTGAGCGCCAAGGTGGAGACCTTCATTGAAAACGCGGAGAAACCCGGCACCTTCAAGGTCGAGTCCTCGACCGACACAGGCGGCAGCACCCTGATCAAGATCGGCGACCACCGCGCCAAAGTCGCGGGCACCGATCGTGAGCAGATCGTCGACACCGCCACCGTGGACTACGCGCTCACGGCGACCGGCACTGGCAGCGGCTGGGTGACGATGGTCTTTGGCAACGGTCGTGCGTTCACCCCGGAGGGCGAGCCGGTGGCGATGCAAGTCTTCAAAGTCGTGCCGCGCCTCTACACAGGCGAACTCAAGACCATCGCCTCCCGCAACCCGCTCGATGAAAAAGTCACCCTGCGCCACACCGGCGACTTCGCCGGCCGGCCGGAAGACTACCAATTCCAGTGGCGCTACGCGCCGCCCAAGGACGGCGTGGCCCCGCCGATCTACACCTACACGATGGCGGCGAAGCTCGGTGCGGCCAAGCTCTGGCAGATCGTGCGCACGCCCAAGGCCGCGCTCCCGTCCGACGCGGAATATGCCGAGGCGCCATTGGGGACGCTGCCGCGCACCAGCGCGGTCAGCTATATCACGCTCGGAGCCATCACGGTGTCCAACGGAGGCACCGGCTACATATCGGGGCAGACGGTGCAACTTACGGGCGGCGGTGGCACCGGCGCGACGGCGACCGCCACGCTCTCGGCCGCCGGCGTCATCACCGCCCTCACGCTGACCAATCGCGGCACCGGCTACACTTCGCTGCCCACGGTCACGTTTTCCGCTGGCCCGGGCAGCGGTGCCACCGCCGAGGTCGCGCCGGCCGCGGCTGGCAATCTTCCGGGCCTCGCGCTGCGCTATCAGGAGGATGTCGACTTCACGAGCGGCGTGCCGGCGCGGCTCGTCTTCAGCGCCGATGTGGGGCAGTTCGACGGCTTCGCGCTCTACGTGAACAGAAACCTCGCGCTGGCCTACAACGTGTCGAGCGGATTCACCAACACCCCCTCGGTCGGGGACATCCTGACCGATGCCCTCGCGCTGAGCCGGCAATTTGAGTTGAGCGACAATTTCTTTGTTGCCGGCAAGAACCGCCTTGAGGTCGCGCTTTATTCGACCGCGATCTCCGGCGCGCAGACGACGGTGAATTTCCAGCTCCACGGCTCCGCCGTTACCGACCGCGTAGCTGGGCCGCCGGACGGAAACGGCCCGGGCTCCTGGCTGCCGGCCGACGACGCGGTCTCGAATATCGAGGTCGTCGGCGGCTCCGCTTCCACCGTCCTCGGCGGTCCGCTCCTTGTGATGACGGATAATTATCTCACGATGCGCTACCGCCCGCTGGTTGGGAAAGGCAACGTGCTCGCACCCGGCACGGGTCCAGCGGCCCAAGATGCTGTCGCTTGGTCGCGGTGGATGCCGCCGCAGCTCGTCGAAGGCTGGATCAAGCGCGTGCTCGCCGGAGTGAATCCCTTCAACCAGCGCGTGAAGGATCTCTACAACAACGCCATCAACACCGACGTGAGCCTGCTCACGCAAGCGGGCAAGCGCTGGGAGGGAGATGTCGCTCTCACCCTCGATGCGATCAATGACACCGGCCTGATCGAAATCTACGAGACCGTGCTCAATCGCGGGAAATCGATCAGTATCGATTCCGATATCGACTACGCGCCCGCCAACGACGCGCTGCTCCTCGCTGCGGGTTACCTCAACGATCTCTACACCATCCTCGGTAACGAGGCGTATGCCGACGCCGCCAATCCCACGATCTCCATCGACGACGGCGCGATCGCGGCGTCGGAGGTGAATACCTCGCGCTTCTCCTTCGAGAGCCAGGTAAAGAGCGTGCTCGACGAAGAACTCGCACTACTCCGCGGCCGCGACGATTTCCTCGCGCCCGGTGTGGACGTTCCGCCCGCCTACAATCGCCTTTTTTGGAATTACACTCGCGGCATCAATTCGGGTGAGGCGCTCTATGCGACCAACTACAGCATCCGCGAAAAAGCCGGCAGTCCGACCGCCGACGGCAAGCTCGATGCGGCGGACGCACAGCGGATGTTTCCGCAGGGCCACGGCGACGCCTATGGCCACTACCTCACCGCGCTGACGGGTTACTACAAGCTGCTGTATAACCCGAAGTTCACGTGGACACCTCGCAGTGAAGCCGTGACCGTGCTCGGCAAGGCGGTGCAGGTCGATTATCAGGACGAGCGCAAGTTCGCCGATGCTGCCGCCAACCTCGCCCGCACCGCGCAACAAATCGTCGCCCTCACGCATCGCCAGAGTTATCAGGACGATCCGGCTGCCGGTTGGAAGCAGTTCCAAGATGGTGCCATCAACGCCGGCACCGGCACCGCACGGCACTGGGGCCTCGACGAGTGGGTATCTCGTTCGGCACAGGGCTCCTACTATCACTGGATCGTCGGCAACGCGCTGCTGCCCGATGTAGACCGCGATCCCTCCCACACCGGCGTGCAGGTGATTGATCGCCAAACCGTCGCCTCGCTCGCAGAGCTGCCGGTTGCGGGCGAGTCGTTCCAGACATCGATCGACAACGTCAACGCCCGGCTCAATCCCCTCGGCCTCACGCCCGGCGCGATCGCGTTCGACATTGCGCCCGGGGACTTAAAGGCGGGGAAATCGCACTACGAGCAAATCCAAGAACGGGCATTGCGTGCCGTGCTCAACGGCAAAGGGGCCTTCGATCAGGCGGCGAAGATGACGCGGCTCCTGCGCAACCAGGAAATCGAAGTAGACAAAGACAATGCCGCCATCGTCGACCAGGAGCGCACTTATGTGAAGCAGCTGATCGAAATCTACGGCTCACCATACACGTCGAGTATTGGCGCGGGAAAGACCTACGCGCAGGGATATGCCGGGCCGGATCTCAAGGAATGGTTTATTGTCGACCGCCCCACAGGGCCCAACGGAGCGCTCGTAAATACTGCCTCGGTGCTGAAAATCACGGCGCCGACGCCGATCAATATCCGCACGTTCACGGGCTTTTCCGCCAATGATATCAAGAACGTCTATACGACCGAGACCGCGGTCAGAACCTTTGCGGTGGAGCCGAATCCTTTTGTCCAGTTCTCGGATGTGTGGCCGGCCGGAAGCGGTGCGATGGGTTCGCGCGCCGTTATCGGGACTTTGCAGCAGAGGCTGGTGGAAGCGGATCTGGCGCGGGTCGCGTTGCTTGCCGGCAACGCGCGTTTGGAGTCGCTGCGACAGAATTTCCTGCGTCGCCACGCGCTGTATGAAGAAATGGTGAACATTCGGGTCGCCCGACTCGCCGCCGAAGGCAAGGCCGCCTCCAAAATCAGCGCGCTCAAAGCAACTCAGTCCGCACTTAGCGCAGCGGGAAATTACCTGACGAACAGGGCTGCCAATCAAATCGAACTCGGGAAGGCCTTGGCGGAGTATCCTCCAAAGAACAGCGGCTTGTCGAATGACGTCACGTCGAGCATCCGCGCATCGATCCAATCCGCCTTTGCAGCGAGCGCTGGGCTGACAGGTTATCTTGGAACCGCGTTGAATGTCGCCGCCAGTGGATTGAACGGTGAGATAGGAAGCGTCCAAGTCGACTTGGCCAAGCAGGTCGAGACCTTTGGCTTCAACTATCAACAGGCTCAGGTGGCCTACGAGTTCGAGCTGCAGTTCCGTGAACTGATGCAGCAATTCTATGAAATCGACGCACTGGCTAGGTCGCTCCAACTGGCGGTAGCTCGGGTGCGAAATTTGATCGCGGAAGGCGACCGCTTGCAGGCTGACCGCGAGGTATTCCGTCAACGGGCTGCGGCGGTGATCCAGGGTTATCGAACCAACGACATTTCCTTCCGCACTTTTCGTAACGAAGCGCTGGAGCAATATCGCTCGCTCTTTGATCTCGCCAGCCGTTACACGTATCTCGCTGCGAAGAGTTACGACTACGAGACGGGTTTGCTGGGCTCGTCCACCGGCCAAAAAGTCATCAGCGACATCGTCGCATCGCGCGCGCTGGGCGATTTGAGTGGGGGCGTGCCGCAGGCGACCGGCAGCACGCTAGGAGACGCTGGCCTCGCCGGCACCATGGCACGGATGCAGGCCGATTGGTCGGTCGCAAAGGGCCGACTGGGCATCAATAATCCCAGTCAGAACGGCACGCTCTTTTCTCTGCGACGCGAGCGCTACCGTATCTCGAGCACGGTATCGGACGACAATGTCTGGCGGCAGACCCTCGAGCAGAAAATCACCTCGAACGTGCTCACCGATCCGGATGTCGCGGCCCACTGTGCCAATATCGCTAAGCCGAACGGTGACGATGTCCCGGGCATTATCATCTCGTTCGGCACGTCGATCGAGCACGGCAAGAATTTCTTCGGCCTGAATGTGGAGGGAAGCGATCACGCGTTCTCCGCCTCGAACTATGCGACCAAAATCTACTCGATCGGAGTGGTATTCCGTGGCTACGTGGGCATGGACCCCTATAGCGCCGGAACGCCGAATGCCGGCACACCCAACTCGAATGACCCGAATGTCCTCAGCGCCACGCCTTACATTTATCTGATTCCGACCGGCATTGACTCGATGCGTGCCCCGCCGCTCGGCGACACGGCGGTGGTGCGCTCCTGGAAGGTCGCGGACCAAGCGTTGCCTCTCCCGTTCAATCTGGGCGGGACGGCGTTTTCGACGACGCAATTTTTTAGTGCCAGTGGCACGTTGACCGAAGCGCCATGGATCGCGCGTAAGCACCAAGCGTTTCGGCCGGTGGATGATCCGGCCTATTTTTACAGCTTGATGCCGGCCGAGTTCACCAACTCGCGCCTCGTCGGCCGCAGCGCTTGGAACAGCGGTTGGAAGCTCGTGATTCCCGCTTACACGCTGTTCAATGACGAACAGAAGGGCCTTAATCGCTTTGTCGCCACAGTGAAGGACATCGAGATCTTCCTGCGGACGTATTCCAACGCGGGGAACTAAAATGGCCCTGCACGAAAAGCTTACGCTTTCCGCTACCGGAACCCGCTAACCTTCATGAAAACGCCTTATCTTTTTTGCGCTGCTGGGCGCCTTGTTGCGGCCATCGTTCTCGGCTCGTTTCCCGCCGCCGCCCAAGACGTGAAATCCCGCCCCGTGGGCTTCCTCGTCCAAACGATCCCCGCGGGGCAGACGCGGTCGTTTTCCATTCCCTTTGATGCCGAGCCGTCGAGCCTCGCGAGCACGGTGGGAAAACTTACCGCAGTCGGCGCCACTTACCTCGAGAATTCCGCGGCCAATTGGACGCCAGGGGCGTTCTCGACCGCGGCGGCACCTTATTTCGCGCGTATCACCTCCGGGGCGCAAGCAGGCCGGATCTTTCGGATCGTGAATCCGGCCAACACCGCCACGCGCATCAACGTGGCCGACGACGGCGTCGGTCTGGCGACGCTCGGACTGGAGACAGGCGACAACGGCGCGGCGTTTGAGATCATCCCCGGCGATACCCTCGCGACGTTCTTCGGGACGACCGCAGAGGGCGATTCGCTCGTGGTGCAGGGTGCAGGCGATCCGCTGGCAGCCGATCTCGTGCAAGTGTGGGGCGGGGCGGCGTGGCTGAACTTCTACTACAATACCACGTGGCAGCGCTGGGCACGTGATACCGACAAGATCACCGATCCGACCCGCAACACGTTTCTCCTTCGGCCGGACCGCGGCGTGATGATCACGCGCCGTGGCAGCACGCCGCTGGAAATCTCTGTCGTCGGCCGCGTGCTCACGACGCCGCAGCGCGCCTTTCATACCCGCACGGAAAATGCGCTGACTTTTCTCACTACGATGCAGACCAGTGACATCACGTTGGGCGCGCTCGGGCTCCAAAATGGCACGCGCACGCTGGCGTGGCGCGGCTCGGCCAACTCGGCGGACGCCGACATCCTCCAAGTGTGGAGCGGAGCCACATGGTTCAGCTTTTACTACAACAGCACGACGGGGCATTGGCAGCGGGTCGGCGACGCCACCCCGAGTCGCGACACGTTTGTGATCCGGGCCGGCACGCCCGTCTTCGTGCAGCGCCGCACCGCCGGTTCTTCGGTGGACGACAAGACGGTCGCCTTTCCGGTGCCTGGCTCTTGAACGCTTCCCCTAATCGATTCTCACGCATTTTAATCATGTCACCCCGGTCTCGCTGGATAGCTGACGTTCGTTTTGCCTGTCGCCTGCTCGCGCTGCTTCTCCTCGGTGGAGGTGTGGCTCACGGGCAGACGATCATCTTGGATAATTTCAATACGGGCACCAAGACGGGCGCCGCGATCGACGGCACGAGTTGGGTCGGCCAGATCACCCAAAATGCGACCTCGATCACGGTCGGAGGGACGGCGAAGGATGTGAATGGCTATGGCGCGACCGCCGACATCAATGCGAACGGCATGACTTACATTCGGATCACGGCGCAGCGGGATTCCGGTAACACCAATCCCTCGTTTGTGATTCAGTTCAACGATACAAACCTGACACAGGACGCGGGGATTTTTTCTGTGCCGACTTCTGCCTTTGGCACGGCGCTGACGACGGTGCAGATCCCAATCAGCAGTTGGGGCGCGGGCTTCGACCCCACGAGCATTACCGATTGGAGCTTCGGAGGCGGCGCCACCGGCTCCACCACCTTTCGCATGACGCTGGAGAATCTGGAACTGGCGGCGGCGCTCATGCCGCTCAACGGGGGCACGATCATTACGGCCGGCAACCAAGTCTATTCCAGTGCGCAGGTGCTGGGAGGCGCGACGGTGCTCGGAAACACGGCTGGCGCCAACAACAGCGGCACGGCGATCACTTTCGGTTCCACGGTCAACGGCGCCCATGCCCTCACGCTGAACACCGGCGGCACGCTCACGTTCACCGGCGCGGTGGGTGACACGACGCCGCTAGTTAGCCTCACCACGGACGCCGGTGGCACTACCGCCGTAAACGGAGGCAAAGTGAAGACGACGGGGGCGCAGACCTACAACGACCCGGTTTCGCTGGGGGCGAATGCGTTGTTTCAAAGTATCTCGAACGGCGTGATCACGTTTGTGGAGGCAATCACGGGCAACAATTTCACCCTCGAAGTGGACACAGCCGGCGACGGCAGTTTCAAGTCGGCGAGTGTGCTCGCGGCGTTTACTAAATCGGGCGCGGGCACCTTTACGCTCACGGGGGCGAGCACCTACACGGGCACCACGACGATCAAGGGCGGCACGTTGGCGCTCGGTGTAAACAATGCGCTCTTCAGCTCGAGTCCCCTGGCGATGAGTGGCGGAACGTTGGCGCTCGGCGGCCACACGCAGACGCTGGGCCTGCTGACGATCACGGCCAACTCGGTCTTTAACTTCGGCGGGACGGGCGGGACGCTAACGTTTGCCAACAGCAGCGCGCAGGCGTGGAGCGGCACGCTCACGATAACGAACTACAACTCGGCCTTGAACAGTCTGAGCTTTGGCAACAGCGGGGCGGGGCTGACAGCGACGCAGCTTTCGCAGATCCGCTTCGCCGACTACGGCAATGTGGCGGGGCAAATCAACGCGCTGGGCCTCGTGACGCCGAGTGCCATTCCGGAGCCGGCGACGTGGGCGGGGATCGCGGGGGCGGTCGCGCTGGGGGCGGCGGTAGTGCGGCGCCGGCGTTGGGTGTCGCTGCGGACTGACCGGGAATAACGTCGCCCGGGTTTGGTGCGCGGCACCATGGCGTTTCACGTAACTGCGTTGCCGTGGGCAACCGCTCTCCCTTTTCCGTCTCAAACCAACTGCGCCTTTGGGAATTGTGCCGGTTGCGCGCGGGCTGCACTCAGCGCGACCGGAAGGTGTCGCTGGCGAGGCACTCGACGACGAGGGTGCGCAGGCCGTAGCCATCTTTTTTCACCGCCTGGAAAATATCATCGATCACGAATTCATCGCTGGCCTCCATGTGGCGGCCCGTCGCGTAGCTCAGGACTTGTTTGATGAGGTGGCGGGTAAACACGTCGGTGCGGCTCGCGACGAGGATGCGTTTGAAATCGTAGAAGTTGGCGAACGTTTCGCCGGAGCTGAACTCGCCGCTGGAATCCACCTTCGGCGCGGGGGCACCGCCCTTGGGCTTCGCATAGCTCGTGCGCCAGCGGCCGATGGGATCGAAGGTCTCAAGTCCGAAGCCGAGCGGATCGATCTTCCGGTGGCATTCGGCGCAGGTTTGGTCGGCGCGGTGTTTCGCGAGTCGCTCACGAATCGTGGTGGCTCCGCTCACGTCCGCCTCGATCGCAGGGACCACATCCGGGGGCGGCGGAGGCTTGATGCCGAGGATGTTTTCCGAAACCCAGACGCCGCGCGTGACGGGTGAGGTTTCCACGCCGTTTGCACTCACCGTGAGCACGCCCGCCATGCCGAGGAGGCCGCCGCGCTGGCGGTTGCCCGCGATGCTGACGCGCTGAAAACCATCCGCGATGCGGAGCGTTTTCTGCTCGGGCAGATTGTAGAGTTTGGCCAGCCGCTTGTCGGCAAATGTGTAATCGGCGTCGAGGAAGCGCTGCACCGAGCCGTTTTCCTTGAGTAGGTCGCGGAAGAAAAGGCGCGCCTCGGTCTTCATCGCGTCGGGCAAATTCTCGGCGTAATACACGCGCGTCGATTCGCGCGGCGGCGGCATGCCGCCGAGCTCGCGCAGGTTCAGCCAGCTTTCGAGGAAGCCGTGCACCATGCCACCGACGCGGTCGTCCGCGAGGAGACGCGCGGTCTGCTTCCGGATCTCCGTGGGTGAGGTTAGTTTCCTGCCCGCCGCGGCGGCGAGCAGCTCTTGGTCGGGCGGGGCGCTCCACAGCGCGTAGGAGAGACGCGAGGCGAGGTCGTAGGGGCCGAGCTGGGGGGCTTTCTCGGCGGTGATTTCGCTGAAATAAAGAAACGACGGCGAACACAGCATCATCTTGATCGTATCCAGTGCGGCTTGACGTGGCGTCGCCTTTTCGCCGAGGCGTTTCTCGTAGGTCTTCCGGATGCCGGCGCGGTCGGCACTCGCGAGCGGGCGGCGATACGCGCGGGCGCCAAACGCGTAGAGTTGGTCGAGCGCCTGCTTCGCCTGAAAACCCCGCTCGCCAAACACCGCGCGCTCCTCTGCGCTCCCGCCCGGCTCGGTGACGGGACCGGCAATCTTGATCTCGCCGATGCGGATGTGCGGGAGTTTTCCGTCGCGTAAAATGTGCGTGCGGCCGATGCCCGCCTTGGCGAATTTGCCCTGAAAGTCGTCCGCGTAGCGCCGGTTGATCTGCGTGATCGACGCCCGCGACTCGTAAGGTCCATTCGGGAAAATGAAGCGCGGAGTCTGCCCGGCTTCGAGCCAGACGCGAAACTTGAGCCAGGTCGGTTGGTCGTCCGGCACCACCGTCTGCGCGAGGAGCGGCTCGATTGCTTGCGGATAATGGATGTGGTTCTTGGTGGCGTCGCCGGGCACGACTCCGAGCAAGAAGGGCTCGGAGAAATCGATGCCGAAGATCGCGGGATCGTAGTGCGTGTCGCGGTGCATCGCCTGCGCGTGGACCTCGATGTCGTAGAGGCCCGAGACCGGCACGCCTTTGAGGAAGTCCTCGATATGTCCGTAGCCGCCCTGCCGCGTGTCGGTGTTGGGCTGTTCGTAGAGGCAGAGAAACTTGTAGTTGAACGCAGCCTTGTGCGGCCCGGACAGCTCCTCGTATTGGACGAAGTTGCCCGTGAAGTGCCAAGACTGCGGCGGCAGCTCCGGCCGGCCGAGGCGCATCTCGACGAGCCGATTGGCGGCCTGGAAATATTGATCCAAGAGGAAGCCGGACGTGACGAGCGACTTGCCGATGGTGTCGATGCGCTCGCTGGCTTTCTCCTTCGGAAAATCCGCCGTGAGCCCAAGGGTGTCCACGCGGCGACCGAAAAGGGTCGCGAGCGTGTTTTCGTATTCCCGGTTCGAGAGGCGCCGCATGACGGTGCGCGCCGCGGTGCTCTCGATCTTGCCCCGCGCGCCCGCCATGTGGTCGCGCAGGAGGCGAATCACGGCGAGCCGCTCGTCGTCACTCGGTTGCTCCTTCGACTTGCTGGGCGGCATTTCGCGCAACGTGAGTTGATCGACGATATCTTTGGCCGTGATCAGCGCGGCCTCGGTGGTGAGGGGAAACTTAAAACTATCGAATTCGCGGTCGCCTTTCTGTGTCTCGGTGTCGTGGCACTTCAGGCAGTATTTATCGAGAAACGGGGCCAGATTTTTTTGCGCGGGCGACTCCGCCGCGGGAGCGAAAGCGGCGGTGAGAATGAGACCGAGGGCGACTGAGTAAAAACGGCAGGGAAGCATCGGCGGATTAAGCCAACCACGGATGGACAAGGATAAACACGGATCAGGAGGGGGGCTCCACCGAATGTCTGCGCTCAGACCGAGCGGCCCGTGCTGTTGCCGAAGGAATCCGTCTCGACGCCCATGCGCTGGGCGAGGTCGACGAAGAGATTGCAGAGCGGCACCTTGTTCGGACCTGCCGACGCAACCTTCTTGAACTCGCCATGCCGGTAGCCGCCGCCGGCGAGGATGATCGGGAGGTCGGAGTTCTTGTGCGAATTTGCATCGCCGATGCCGCTGCCGAAGAGCACTGACGTCGAGTCGAGCAAGGTCCGGTCTCCGTCCTCGATCTTCGAGAGGCGGTTCAGGAACTTGCCGAAATGTTCGATCTGGTAGGACTCGAGCGTGATGAGGTGCTTGATCGCCGCCTCGTCGTTTCCGTGGTGCGAGAGGCCGTGGTAGGATTTGTCGATGCCGAGATTTTGCGGGAGGAAATCGCCGCCGATTTCCAGCGTGGCGATGCGCGTCGAATCGGTCTGCAACGCCAGTGCGATCAACTCATAGAGCATCGGCAGATCTTCGACCTTGTTCTTGTTCGCCGGTTTCTCGAAAGGCGGTTTTGGCTTCGGCAGGCTGGCCCAACGCTGGCGGAGCTCGAGGCGCTTTTCGACGTCGCGGATCGCCGTGAAATATTCGTCCAGCTTGTCCTTGTCTTCGCGGTTGACCTGCTTCGAGAGGCGGTTCGCGTCGCCCAGCCCGGAATCGAGAATCGAGGCCTGCAAGCGGTTCTCCTGATTGCGCCGCTCTTGGCGCTCGGGCGAGTCGCTGACAAAAAGCCGGTCGAACAACTCAGCCGGGCCCGTGATCGGTGGCACGCGCACGCCGGCCTTCGTCCATGCGATCTGACAGCCGCCGTGAATGCCGCCCTCGGAGCCGACCGTCAGCGACGGAAAGCGCGTCTGAAACCCGATTTGGTCGGCGATGAACTGGTCGATCGTGACATTGCCGAGGGGCCGGTTTTGCGCCTCGGAGTTGAGCACGCCGGAGAGGAAGGAGTGGACCGCGAAGTGGCCGCCCTTAATCCCGTGGTCGAGCCCGCGGTAAACGGTCAGGTGTTTGCGCACGTCCCACAGCGGCTTGAGCAACGTAGTCTGCTCGTAGGCCGAGCCGGTCGATTCGGGAAAGAACTGCTTCACCTGATAGCCGAGCAAATTTCCGACCGCGACGAAGCGCCGCGCGCCGGCCCCCGCGCCCTTGGCGGTCTGCACAGCGGAATTGCCGCCCACGGCACTGGCCAAGAGCGAGGGGAGCGAGGGCAGCGCCAGGGTGGCCCCGAGGGAATTGAGGATGAAACGGCGCCGGTTCATGGAGTGCATGCTCGAGGAATTTTTTAGGGGTGGGGACGCGCGTTCACCGAATGACGAAGCAAACGGGCGGCCGTTGCTTCCATAAGCAGCGGACTCCCGGGGGCAGAGGGTGGGCGCAGGGAAACTCAAGCGCGGTTGCGGCGGTGTGCGAGGTTAAATCCGGGGGAGTTTGGGCCATAGAGCAGCGGAGCTCAGCCACGGAGAGCACCGAGCCTGACAGGGGGGGGCTCAGCGCCTGCTGTCTTTCGGCTCTGGGTCTTCTGTGGCGAAAAGATTCCCGTTGTTCGCAGGGAGATGGATCACTTCAGGTCTGCAGCCGTCGCTGGGACGAACGGCTTCGCGGGCGAGCCGGTCCAGCGATGCAGGGTGATCTTGCCGGTTTGCTGGCCCTTGGTGCCGGAGCCGACTGCGAGGTAGAACAGGCCGTGGCCGACAGGCTGAATGCCGACGTCGGATTTTTGATTCCAGCCGCGGATGCCCGTGGCGTTGTCGGTGAGGCCATCGGAGGCGAGCGCGAGCAGTTGGCCGCGTTCGGTGCCTTTGCCGTCGCGAACGGCCACACCGACGAGATCGCCGAGGGCTGGCGCGGTGCGGGCGTCGACAGCGAACATCCCGTAATTTGGATACGCCGGCTTGGTGCCTTTGTAGACGCCCAGGAACCAACGTTGCTGCACATCGTCGTAGGCGAGGTTTTGCACGCCGTAAGTCGTGTTGCCGGTGCGGACAAAATATTTGCCGTGCACGGTGGCGGGGCCGCTGTGGTGAGGGGCGGCTTCGGTGAGCGGGCGTTCGTAGCGGGCCCAGTCGGTGATGTCGTATTGCAGCAGCACCTGGTGGTCGTTGTCGGTGCGCGATAGGTGCGCGTAGATGCCATAGGCGACGGTGAGGAGGTGCAGGCCGGTGGTGCGGCCGAACTGCGGGCCGAAGCTCACGCCATCGATGCCCGAACAGCCGTAGCGGTGGTCGAGGGTCTGGCCGACGTTGCCGTCAAACACGCCGTCGCCGTTCATATCCGCGGTGTAGTCGCTCACCACTTCGGGTAGATAAACTGTCGTGAGAATTCCGGACTGGGAGGCGTCGAGGCCGACGCGATCGATGCGGCGGACATCGATCGCCGCGATGTAGAAGGCTTGGTCCTTTTTGTATTCGAGCGAGCCGTAGACACGGCCGTCGCGCGGGTTGAAATCGAGGTCGCCGAGGTGGCCGGCCCAACCGACGAGTGTGCCGACGAGTTTGCCGCTGACATCGTATTTCGCGAGGAGCGTGGTGAACGAGTAATAGATGTAGCCGCCCGCCACATCCACCGCGATGCCCTGCACGTGACTCGTGGGCCACGTGCCGCCGTCCTGCGTGAGCGGCAGGCGCGCGAGTGCGGACGAGGCCGCAGGTGCGGTTGCGGACGCGGCGGGTTGAGTGGTGGCGACGAGAGCAGCAACGAACAGCAGGAACAGCGAGAGAGGTTTTTTCACGGGGAGGTTTTTTGCGGTTAGGTAGGGGAAAATGGTTTCCCGTGGCCATGCTGTTTCCGCGAAAAATTACTGAATGAATAGTGGCGGAATGGATATGCCGTGAATCGTAGTCGCGGGTCGGTGGGCCGAGCGATGTGGGCGTGGAGTTTTATCCACGGATTGTCTTTGGTTGCGGATGGGGCCGAGTGGCGAATGAGGCGGCCCCTCCGGAGTAGTCCCACGAAACGCGCGAACGACACGAACGGCCGAGCGGCGTGCGCGGGAGATGTCAGGCTGGCATTTGGCGGTGGGGTGTGCAGGTTCCGCGGCTGCATTGGCCATGAATCTCCATTCCCTCACTCCTCGCGTTCGGGCGGCGCTGAAACAGTTGGCGGCCGGCCCGCAGGATATGCGCGACGAAGCGCTGCTCCGGCAGATCAACGACGAGTTGAAAAAGCTGCCCGTCGAGGAGATCGCCTACGTGCGCGATCGCGTGCGGTTCTCGTGTCCGCCTTGCCCGATGGTGCAATCAGTCATCCTGATGTTGGACGGGCTGATTGAGGTTAAGAATTTGAAGCTCTAGGGAAGCGGGGCGACGCCAAGCGGAACAGCAACGCACTCCGCCGACCGGCACACGGGGTTTCGGCTCGCAGGGGAAGGGGGGGCGGCGGAAGGCTGCGGGCTATGGCACACATCCCCGGATTGCGGAGTTGTTACGCGAAGGTGGGTCGGCTCGTTTATTTCGGGCGGATGCTCGACAAAATCCGGCTCCACGCGGCGGGTCAGCTCCCGGCGGAGTATCAGAAAAACCTCGGCGACAGTCAGGGCCCGGTGCTCGACGGACGCTGCTGCCGATTCCTCGGGGTGCGCTACGCCGAGGTGCGCGCGCGGGTGTTGGCGGGCGGCTCGGATGAGGATGTGCTCGCATGGGCTCACGCGCACGGCACGGCGCGCAGCGACTAGGACTGCCACATGTGGAACCGCTTCCTTCTGAAGCTCGGCTGGCGCGACGAGCGCTCGGCGGTGTTGCCCCAGCGCATCATCGACGCGGGGCTGACCGGGAAGCCGATCGAGACGATCATCGATCACATCGAGTTCGACGAAGGCCGCGATCCGGTTGCCGCGAGGGCGTGGGAGGCGGTCTGATCGCGCGGGCTGGGGCCGCGCGGTGGTCGGCGCGCTTGCCAGTGCGGCGGCGGCGGGCTCCACTCGACGGGCTTCCGTATGAACCCATCAGCCGATTCCGCCCCCGTTCGCAACGCCGCCATTTTGCGTGCCCAAACTCTGATGACGCCGGCGCTCGTGCCGTCGATTTCGACCGAACTGCTGACCACCGCCGACGGTGAGTTGAACCGCGAGTTGCACCATTTCCTTTTCGATCCGCCGGAGAATCCCGCGCTGCTGAAGGGCAAGACCATCGCGATCTGCTGCACCAACGGCGTGGAGGAAGTGGAGATCACGGGGTCGATCCGCTGGCTCACCGAGCACGGCGCCACGGTGCACGTGGTGTCGCCGAGGATCGGGGAATTTCATCCGACGCTCGGGCTACGTTTTCCCGCGCTGTGCGCGACGCACGTGCTGGCAATCCGGCTCATGGAGAATGCGGGCTGGCTAAAGATTGACCGCTATCTCGATGAGGCGAAGGTGGCGGACTACGACGCGTGTATTTTTCCGGGCGGTTGTTGGAATCCCGATACGCTGCGCGCCGACCCGCGGGCGCAGGCTTTTGTCCGCGGGATGTGGCAGGCGGGGAAGCCGACCTGCGCGATTTGTCACGGTCAGTGGGTGATGGTGAGCGCGGGAATTTTGCAGGGCCGCAAGGCCACTGCGGTGTGGAACATTCATCCCGATCTCGCGAACGCAGGCGCCACGGTGCTCGACGAGCCGTGCGTGGTGGACGGAAATTTGATCACCGCACGTTTTCCCTACGACTTGCCGCGCATGATTCACGCGATGGTGAAGCAATTGCTCGGTTGACGTCGCCGTGGTGGACGGAGCGACGCGAAGAGGGCGAACCGGAGCTCGCCGGACGTAAATCAGAACGGCGAGCGGGCGACTTGCAGCGAATCGCCGGGCATCAGGCGCGGGTCTTGCGACGGGTTTTTCTGCGCGAGCTTCACGTCGATCGTGTAGGCGTTGTTTTCGCGCGAGAGGCGCACGGCGTTTTCCTTGGCGTAGAGGCTGAAGCCGCCGGCGGCTTGAATGGCCTTCGCGACGGTGAGATCGGGCGTCCAACCGATTCGGCCGGGGCGCTGGACTTCGCCGCCGACGTAGATGAAGCGTTCGGTCACGCTGACCGAGACGTCGACGACAGTGTAGATTTTCTTGGTGACGTAGGTCTCGCGGATGCGTTGGGAAAGCTCTGCGGTGCTGACGCCGGCGGCCGGGAGCACGCCGATAAAGGGGAGGCTGATGAGGCCCTGCTCGTCGATCTGCACGGCGTTGGTGCTGGGGTCGGGCACGCCTTGGAGCGCGACGGTGAGGCTGTCGCCAGAGCGGAGCTGGGCGGTGGAGGTGGGCACCGGAATCTGCGGATTGGCGCTGCTGCCGGAAGCACCCCCGCCGCTGGCACAACCGGACGCAAACGCGAGGGTGGCGGCGAGGGTAACGAGGGACAGGCGCGCGGCGAAATTCATGCTGCGTGGTAGCTGGGCGAAACTGTTTGGGTTGGCAACTTCCGCGTGGTGCAGGGGGCGCGGGCAAAGAAAAACGGCAGCCCGGGGAGGCTGCCGTTAGAGTGTCGCGGACCGCGGAAGGGCTCAGCGTTTGCCCTTGGTCTTCTTCTTGGGCTTTTCGTCTTCGTCCTCTTCGTCGCTGTCGTCGTCCTTGTCCTCTTTTTCGTCGTCGTCGTCCTCATCCTCATCATCGTCGCCCTTTTTCTTTTCGTCGCCGTCTTTCTCGGCTTCGGCGTCGTCTTCGTCCCACTTGAGGGACTCGTCGTTTTTGAGTTTCTCTTCCTCGGCTTCGTCGAGCTCCGGTAGATCGTCGTCCTCTTCGTCTTCGACGCCCTTGGCCGGGGCTTCTTCGTCGGCGTCGTAGCCGGCGGGCATGTAGTCGAGAATCGAGGTGAGTTCCTCGAAGGTGTGGACGGCTTTGCCTTGGATGAAGTGGCTGTTTTGGTCTTCGCGGATTTCGTCTTCGACTTCGTCGACGGAGAGTTTGGCCTCAAAGGCGAAAAGATCGTTGAGGAGTTTGACGCGGCAGCGGGTGAGGTGGTCGAGGAGGTCGGCGTAAGGGCCGTTTTCCTCGTCGAGCACATCGGCGAGCACAAAAAGTTTTTCTTCGGAATCGAAGAGCGAGTCTTTGACGCGCTTCAGGCGGACCTTGCCGTTGCCGAGATCTTTATCGATGCGGAAGCGGATGAAGGCGGCTTCGAAAATATCTTGGTCGAAGCCGTAATCGCGCAGCGGATCGACGAGGTCGACGAGGTGGGCGAGCTGGCGGGGATCGACGATACTGAGCCCGTCCACATCCCATCGCACGGGGTCGCTGGTTTCTGCGACCCACCAATTGTGGTCGTCACCCAGACGAACGATGCACCAGTCGAGAGTGGAAATAGCTTTAGCCATGAGTCAGATGTGAATTTTGGCGCAGCGTGCGAGGGGAGGTTGAAAAAACAAGCACAAAAGCGGTCACCCGGTAACGGTGGCGTTACGCGGCGGTTTCGCTGCGGAAAATCTTGTGCGGCTGGGAGTTTGGCGCGCGCGACACTTGCCATTTTTTTCGCGACTTTCAGGCTGCGGCGCATGGGGCATTTCTACGAAACGTTGTTCCGGCCGGCGTTTTTTTCGCTGGATTCCGAAAAGGCGCACGAGCGCGGTGTGCAGGCGATGGCGCTGCTCGCGGCGATGACACCGGTCTGCCGGGCGCTGGAGGCGTGGGCGCGGCTGCCGGGCACGATGAAGCCGGTCGAGGCGTTTGGCCTGAAGTTTCCCAACGCGGTCGGGCTGGCGGCGGGCTTTGACAAAAATGCAGAGGCTTGGCCGGCCGCGGCGGCGATGGGTTTTGGCCATGTGGAAATCGGCACGGTAACGGCGCTCGCGCAGCCGGGAAATCCGAAGCCGCGGATGTTTCGCTATCCGGCGCAGGAAGCGGTGATCAATCGGATGGGGTTCAACAACGAGGGAGCTGTGGCCGTCGCCGCGCGACTCGCGAAGCAGCCCGGGACGGCGACGCGGCGCATTCCGCTCGGGATCAACCTGGGGAAATCGAAGGTGACGGACATCGAGAAGGCGGCCGAAGATTATCTGGCGAGTTTCGCGCTGTTGGCGGATTACGCGGATTATCTGGTGCTCAACGTATCGAGTCCCAACACGCCCGGTTTGCGGCAACTGCAGGACGAGTCGCGGTTGCGCGAGCTGCTCGGAGCGGTGACCCGGGCGAATCGCGAGCGGGCGGAAAAGCCCGGCAAGCGGCGGGTGCCGGTGCTGTTGAAAATCGCTCCCGATCTGACGTGGCCACAAATCGACGCGGCGCTCGGCGTGATCGCGGAGTTCGGCCTCGACGGTATCATCGCGACGAACACAACGCTCGCGCGGCCGGGTTTTTTTGCGTCGGTGAACGAGACGGGCGGGTTGAGCGGCGCGCCGCTGCGCCAGAGGTCGACGCAGATTATTAATTACATCGCGCGCACTACGGGCGGACGGTTGCCGATCGTGGGCGTCGGCGGAATCACGGATGCCGAGAGCGCCGGCGAAAAACTCGATGCGGGCGCGACGTTGGTGCAAGTTTACTCGGGAATGATCTATCGCGGACCGTTTTTTGCCGCGGAACTCGCGCGAGCGCTCGCAGATCGGCAGCGGAAATAAACCGTGTTCAGAGGTGTGGCGGGTGCGGCCGCGTGGGGTTGGAGAAAAATTTCCGCGAGTTGCTTTTCAGGGCTGGACAACGCGAAACGGATTCCCCTTAGTCCGCCTTCCTCGCTTCCCAACTGCCCGGGTGGTGGAATTGGTAGACACACACGTTTGAGGGGCGTGTGCCGTAAGGCGTGCAGGTTCGAGTCCTGTCCCGGGCACCATTTTTCATCTAAAAAATGGATTTTCGCGAAGTGCGAAATATGAGGATCGTATCCTCGGAGCAGCGGAGCGAATTGCTGGAGTGGTCTTTTGGGCGTTTAGCGCTCAATCTTTCTTCGCAGGCGTTGGGTTCCTTTGCATCCAGTCCGTCAGCGATGGGTTTGACGCCGACTCTTTGACCGCGACTCCATTTTGAACCAGGAAAACCGCCCAACCTACGGGAATGTTGGCGGCCGTGTATTGGGTGATTGAGAGCCCCTCGGCCTGCGAATATTCGTCTTTTTCTAAAGGCTCGGATTGCACCGAAACCGTCACGCTCCCCGTTACTGGAATGATCACCTCTTTCGAGCCGGTGGAGTGATATGGTCGCAATACCGGCATCGCCTGAATCAGCGAACCAAATCTCAAGAGCCCGGAGTTCGCACCGGTAAGAGGTGAACTGCCGTTTCGACAAATTGCCTTGGTTGAAATCCGCCTCCCGCAGGGAGACATAGTCCTTGGTCGCATCGGCCACCGAAATATCGCGGATGGGGTCGCGGTAATTCGTGAGGGCAAAATCGACGCAGAAACCGAGTGACTGGGTGCGCCCTTCCAAGCGGCGAAACACGGCCTCAGCTTCGCGGATCTGTTCGTTGCTCAAGCTCGTCGCCGTTGCTCGCAAACCGGAGGCAGCCTGCAACGCGTTTAATTCGAGTGCGGCCTTTTCGGCCGCTGCCTCTTCCTTCGTTTTGAAGTTCTTACGAATGCGAACGCCGTGGAGCCAACCGGCCACACGCCATGAGGTGATTCCGTTCCGATTTTCGAACTGGCTGACGGCAAATCCTGTCTGATTCATGCTTAGGTTGCCACGTCAACTGGCAACCTAGCTTCGGGTTTTCCCCTCTCAGAGGAGGAAAATGGGGCGGCCAACGGGACTCGAACCCGCGACCCCAAGATTCACAATCTTGTGCTCTAACCAACTGAGCTATGACCGCCGTAGACTGAGGAACGCGAACGCTCGCCACCGGAGCAGGCACTGTCAATCCCTTCTTCCCTCGTTTGCCATTGCTCCGGAACTGGCGGGACGCACGCTGCGGTTTCTCCCATGCCGCGCCTGCGCCTCGTCACGTTTAATATCGCACACGGTCGTGGGTTGACGCCGATTCAGGGCCTGACGTCCCAGCGGAAACTGCAGTTGAACCTGCGGCGGATCGCCGCGCTGCTCGACCGGTTGAAGGCGGATGTCGTGGCGTTGCAAGAAATCGACGAGTGTTCGCGGTGGGCGGGAAATTTTGACCACCTCGACTATCTGCGGGTGCACGCGAGTTTTCCGCACACGGTTTTCGGCATCAACAACCGGCGTGCAGGTCTGCTCAATCTGTGTTACGGCAACGCGATCCTGGCGCGGCACGCGATCCGCGCTTCGGAGACGATCGCTTTCGGGACGAGCAGTGTGGGGGAGAAAGGCTTTCTTTATGTCGAACTCGATGTCGGCGGGCGCTGCGTGCCGTTCGTGAATCTGCACCTGCATTTCAGCTCGAGGGCGCAACGCTTGCGGCAGTTGGAACGGCTGCTGACGTGGCTGCGCGAGAAGCACCGTTTGCACGGAAAATTCTGGGCGGTGCCGCCGATCATCTGCGGGGACTTCAACAATCCCGGCACGGGGAGCGACGCGACGGCGTCGTTGTTGAGCCATCTTTCCGACTATTCCGACTACGTGCTGCACCCGGTGGGTGGGCGGACGTTTCCATCGCCGATGCCGAGCCGGGCGCTGGACTTTATCTTTCTGCCGTCGGGGTGTCGCAACGTGAAGAGCGAGATCGTGCGATCCATGCTTTCCGACCACCGGCCGGTGGTGGTCGAGTTCGATTTGGTGTGAAGATTCTCTTTGCGCCAAGGGGCCGTTTTTGCGGCGATACCGAACTGTATGTCACGCCTCGCCGCCACTTTTGCCCGCACCCGCGCTGAGAATCGCGCCGCCTTTGTGGCGTATGTTTGTGCGGGCGATCCCGATTTCGAAACGTCGTTAGCGGCGTGCCGCGCGTTGCTCGCAAACGGGGTGGATGTGTTGGAGCTGGGGGTGCCGTTTTCGGACCCGTTGGCGGACGGGTTGACGAATCAACTGGCGGCACAGCGGGCGTTGGAAAGCGGGATGACGGCGGCGCGAGTGTTCGAACTGGTCCGACGGCTGCGCGAGACGAGCGAGACGCCGATCATTTTTTATACGTATTACAACCTCGTGTTTGCCAACGGCGTCGATGCCTACGTGCGGGCGGCGAAGGCGGCCGGGGTGGACGGTATCCTCACGCTGGATTTGCCGCCGGAGGAAGCGGGCGAAGTGGCGGCGGCCGGCCGCGCGCACGGGATGGATACGGTTTTCATCATCGCGCCGACGACGCCCGACGCACGTATTCCCACGATTGTCGCGGCGACGACGGGCTTTATTTACTACGTGTCGCGTGAAGGCGTGACGGGCGTGCGCGATCAGGTCGCGGGCAATATCGCCGAAGCGGTGGCCCGGATTCGGTCGCACACGGCGTTGCCGATCGCAGTCGGATTTGGGATCGGCTCACGGGCGCAAGTAGCGCAGGTCGCGGCTCTGGCGGACGGCGTGGTGGTGGGCAGCGCGCTGGTCAATTGCATCCGGGACAACTTGGGTGATCGGACAAAGGTCGCTGCCGCGATTGCGGCCAAAGCGGCCGATCTCGTGGCAGGCGTGAAGCGCGGCTGAAAATCTCACGTGAGCCGGCGACCGGCTCACGTCTAATTTACCCGAACCATGGCGCGTAAAATCCTGCTCATCGACGACGACCGACTGCAGTTTCGCCTCACGCAGGCCAACTTTAACAATTTCCAAGGCGAACGTTACGAGCTCGAGTGGGCGGCGACCTACGAGGAAGGCCTGGCGAAGTTGCTGGCCGGTGGGCACGCGGCGTGTTTGTTGGATTACCAGTTGGGTGAACGTGACGGACTGCAATTGATCCGCGAGGCGGTCGCGCAGGGCTGTCGCACGCCGATCGTTTTCTTGACGGCGGAAACGGCGGAACGCGTCGATGTGGCGGCGATGGATGCAGGGGCGCTCGATTATTTGGTGAAAGGGGAAATCACTCCGCGGGCGTTGGAGCGGTCGCTTCGCTATGCTTTGAAGTTGGGCGATACGCTGGAGGCATTGCGGCGGTTGGCGACGCGCGATCAACTCACGGGTTTGCTGAACCGACGGGAGTTTGACCGCATCGTGGCCGAGGAGGAGGAGCGGGTGCGCCGATTTGGGCATCCGCTGGCGCTCGTGATGATCGATGTGGACCACTTCAAATCGGTCAACGACACCCACGGCCACCCGGTCGGTGACGCGGTGTTGCGGGAGGTGGCGCGACGGGTGGCGGGGATGTTGCGCTCGGTGGATCGCGTGGCGCGCTTCGGCGGTGAGGAATTTGCGCTCATTCTGATGCAGACGGACCGGACGGCGGCGATGGAGGTCGCGCGGCGGGTGTGTGAAATCGTGGAGCACGAGCCGGTGCTCGTAGGAGAAAATATCGCACTGAATGTTACGGTAAGTGCGGGTGTCGCGATCTCGCCGGTCGACGGAAAATCCGGTGCGGCGTTGGTCGCCGCGGCCGACAAGGCACTTTACGCGGCGAAAACGCGGGGCCGAAATCGAGCGGTGGATTTTACCGAGCTCTGAGCGGTTGATTGGGCGACCTAGAGCAGCGTGGCGCCGGAGCTTTGGAGGGAAGGCAACGCGGGGTTCTGGCCACTTCGAATAACCGCTCTTCTGCGGGAAAGCTCGCGTGAGAGCTGGTGCGAGTGCCGGGAGTCGAACCCGGATCAATGGCTTCGGAGGCCACTACACTATCCATTGTGCTACACTCGCGTAGTGGCGGGAAATTCGCTTCCGAGGTGTCAGGTGTCGAGAGCAAAGGCGCAGTTCGGCGCGTGTGTTTTGTATCGCGGTTTTGGCGAACGCTCGAAGGGATGGGCGTGCGGGTCGCGTCGAGAGATTGAGGTAGGGTTTGCCATGGAACGGGTGTTGTTATTCGGTCGCGGGCATGACCTCTCGAACCCCTCTCTCGATTTTTTCCGCCGCACTGCTGCTCGCTGCTACTGGCTGCGTCACGCCGGCGACATCGGAGAACAGCGAGTCGTCGTCGACGGCCACCACAACGGGCGCTTCGGCCGAAACAGAAGCGCCGCGCGCGGCCGTGGCGCCGGCGAGCAGCGAACGGGCGAAGGAGTTGGCGACGAAGCCGGCGGCCGAACCGGAAGCGCCGAAGAGCACGTGGCGGGCGGAGCGCGAGGCGAGAGCGGCGAGCGCCGGTGCGGGCGGTTCAGCGACGGCGGCAAGCGCCTCGGCGGAAGTCGCGAAACTGACGGAGCAACTCACGGCGGCGTCGAAAGAGTTGGCGACGTTGCGCGCAGCGAATGCGAAGATGCGCGTGGAGCGGGCGCAGTCGGGATCGGCTCCGGCCGCCGCTGCGTCGGCCGCGCCGGCGCCTGCGAAGGTTGATCCGGCCGAAGAAAAACTGGCGGCGAGCGTGAAGTCCTTCGCGGTGTTTCGGCAGGAGATGGCCACGATGTTCGCGGAGACCGACCGTGTGCGGCAGGAGAACGCGGCGCTCGCGAGCAATTTGAAATCGGCGGTGGAGCAGGCCGACAAAGGGCGCGCGGCGGCGGCGCGTGCGGAGGAGGAACTGCGCGCCGAACGCAAGGCTCGCGCGGAATTGGAAAAAACTGTGGCGCAATTGCGCGAGCAATTGCGTGCGGTGGCGCGGGCGGTGTCGGCGGCGGGGCTGAACGCGGAGAAGATTTCGGGTGCGGCGGAGACGACGGGGAAGCGGTGAGGACAGATTCGAAGGGGGTGTAAGCTGACGCGCGGCGGCTTGTTTCGCCCTTTCAGGGCTTCGATCATGGGATGAAAAAATCCCTGGGCGATGCCCAGGGCTGTCCAGTTTTCGCCCCTTTGGGGCTCCCATGAGTGGCGGCCATCGAACGCAGTGACGAACCGCGTTTAGATATTTCTCGAGGTCAGTTTCATGGAAGTGCCGGGCACAAAAAAGCCGGAGCGCTTGGGGCGCTCCGGCTCGGAGAACTGAGTGGCGCGTTAGGGATAACGCGCCCTACCTTACTGGGCGGCAGGCGCGGCGGGGGCGGGTTGGCCGCCACCTTGATTCTGCGCTTCCATTTCCTTCATCGCGGCTTTGCGACTGAGGCGGACTTTTCCGGAGCGCTCGTCGATGCCGATGCACTTGACCCAGATCATCTCGCCCATCTTCACGACGTCTTCGGTGCGGCGCACGCGGAAGTCGGCGAGTTCGGAGATGTGGCAAAGACCTTCTTTACCGGGGGTGCATTCGACGAAGGCGCCGAAGTCTTTGATGCCGGTGATGCGACCGTTGTAGAGCTTGCCGGCTTCGATCGGGGCGCCGCCGCCACCGCCGCCAGGGCCACCACCGCCACCGCAGAGACCGTCGATCTCGGCGAGGGCGCGGTTCATCGCTTCGCCGTTATTCGAGTAGACGAACACCTTGCCGGAGTCGTCGTCGGCGATGTCGATCTGCGCGCCCGTCGTCTCGACGATGCGGCGGATGGTCTTGCCACCGGGTCCGATGAGGAGGCCGATCTTTTCCGGATCGATCTGGATCGTCTGGATGCGGGGAGCGTATTGGCTGAGGCCGGCGCGGGGCGCGGGCAGGGAGCCGAGCATGACTTTGAGGATCTCGATGCGGGCGTCGCGGGCTTGGAAGATCGCGGTCTTGGCGATTTCGAAGGGGAGGCCGTTGATCTTCAGGTCGAGTTGGAAGCCAGTGATGCCCTTGGTGGTGCCGGCGACTTTGAAGTCCATGTCACCGAAGTGATCTTCTTCACCGAGGATGTCGGTGATGGTGGTCCACTTGGTGATGGCGCCGGAGGCATCCATCTCGGTCATGAGACCGCAGGAGATACCGGCGACGGGGGCGATGATCGGCACGCCGGCGTCCATGAGGGCCAAGCAGCCACCGCAAATCGAGGCCATCGAGGTCGAGCCGTTGGAGGCCATGATCTCGGAGACGACGCGGATGGAGTAGGGGAAGGCGTCCTCGGGCGGGAGCACGGGAACGAGGGAGCGCTCGGCGAGCGCGCCGTGACCGATTTCGCGGCGACCGGGTCCGATGAAACGGCCGGCTTCACCGACGGAGAACGGCGGGAAGTTGTAGTGGAGGATGAAGCTCTTGGACTTCGCGCCGCCAGTGAGGCCGTCCATTTCCTGGGCTTCCTTCGTGGGCCCGAGGGTGACGATGGCGATGTTCTGGGTGTCGCCGCGTTGGAACATGGCGGAACCGTGCACGCGGGGGAGGACGCCGACCTGCGCCTGCAGGGGGCGGAGGGACTTGGCGTCACGTTTGTCGGAGCGGACGCCCTGCGCGAGGACGGTGGCGCGGTAGGCTTTGTATTGGAGGTCTTCGAAGACGACGTTGAGGTCGACATCGGTGAACTTGTCGGCGCCGAGTTCGGCGACGAGGGCGGCCTTGGCCTCTTCCTTCAGGGCTTTGACGTTGGCGGAGCGGACGTTTTTCTCGAAGCCGAAGATGGCGGCGGAAACGCGCTCGGCGGGGACGACACGCTCGATGATGGCGCGGGCCTCGGGGGTGGCACCGACGAGTTTGAAGGTGGCCTTGGGTTTGCCGGCGAGGGTGACGAGTTCCTTGATGGCCGCGATGATCGGCTGGATGGATTCGTGGCCGAAGGCGAGGGCTTCGACAAACTTCTCCTCGGAGATTTGGTCGGCGGAGCCTTCGATCATCAGCATGTCTTTCGAGTTGCCGACGTAGATGAGGTCGAGAGACGAGGAATACATCTGCTCGATGGTGGGATTCGCGACGAACTTGTCGTCGATGAGGGCGACGCGGACGCAGCCGATCGGCCCGTTCCACGGAATGTCGGAGATGGCGAGAGCGGCGCTGGCGCCGTTGACCATCGCGATATCGGAGTCGTTGATCAAATCGGCCGACATGAGCGTGCCGATGATCTGGACTTCATTGAGGAAACCCTCGGGGAAGAGCGGGCGGCAAGGACGGTCGCAGAGGCGGGAGATGAGGATCTCGCGCTCGGAGGGACGGCCCTCGCGTTTGAAATAACCACCGGGGAAACGGCCGGCCGCGGCGTATTTGTCGCGGTAGTCGCAGGTGAGCGGGAAGAAGTCCTGGCCGGGGCGCATGGTTTGCGCGACGCAGGCAGTGACGAAGACGTTGGTTTCGCCGACGCAGACGTTGACGGCGCCGCCAGCAAGCTGGGCGAGGGAGCCGGTGGAGAACGTGAGGTTCAAGCCGGCGACGGTGACATTATGTTTCTGATTCATTTTCGGATTCGGATGCGGATAGGAACGGACGGTGTGTCGCGGATAGGACGGACCGGCCAGCGACACGGCTGGGGGCGGCCCGGGGGCTTCCGGTTGAGGGAAGCAGCGGCGGCGCAGGGTGCGCTATCGCGGTGGGGTGGGGCGTTGGGCTTCCTGAGAAACCCGGCTTTCGATCTCCTCGCGCCTCGCGCGAGAGATTTCCGTTTGGCGTCCGATTTGGGGAAGGGCGTTGGGGTCAACGCACGCTACCTTGGGCGGCAAACGGAAATGTCCCGGCTTGGAATCGAGTGTCAGTAAAGACAACAGGCGATCCGCGGATCGGATCGCCTGTGTGATGAAAGCGTTATTTGCGAAGGTTCAGCTTCTGCAACAGCTCGGTATATTTGGGAAGATCGTGCTTCTTGGTATAGTCGAGGAGTTTGCGACGGCGGGAGGCCATCTGCAGGAGGCCGCGGCGGCTGTGGAAGTCTTTGCGATGCGTGCGCAAGTGCTCGGTCAAGTGATTGATGCGGGCGGTCAAGAGCGCGATTTGGACTTCGGACGAACCGGTATCCTTCTCGTGTGTTTTGTAGGCTGCGATGATTTCGGGTTTAACGACTGTGGTGGACATGGTTTTGTGGTTTAGTTCACGACTGTAGGGCTCCCTTGCGGGAACCGTGCCGCCCGCCTCGTCCGAAGTAAATTCGAGCTAAGCCGGCGTCACCGTTTCAATCCGGCGGAGTGCCGGACCAGTCATGGTGGAGGCCCGCAACCGACGGACTTCCACTCACGCAAGTGGCGAAGCTCCCGAAACTCCGAGGGGCGCGCAAGCGCAAATTTGGGGCGAAACAGGGGAACGCGAGGGCTTGCGACCCGCCTTCTTTTTCTCATGCTTGGAAAACGAAAGGTGGTTTCCTCGATGACCATCACTCCTCGACTGTTTGAAGCGTATCTCAGGTGCCCGACGAAATGTTGGTTGCGTTCGACGGGTGAGACGGCGTCGGGAAACGTCTACGCCGAGTGGGTGCATTCTCAAGACGAGGGGGCGCGGGTTGAAGGTATCAATCGGGTGAATGCGAATGCGCTGGATGGCGAGGTGACAGCGGCGCCGCCTCCCGAGAGTATGAAGACGGCGACTTGGCGGTGGGCGACTGACGTCATTGCTCGCGCGGAGAACATTGAGGCTCGAATCCCCGTCGTCGAACGCGTGCCGTCGCAAGGTAGGGGCAAGGCGGCGCTGTTCGTGCCGGTGCTATTTGTCTGGCGCAACAAGCTCCATCGGGACGACAAGCTACTGCTGGCATTTGATGCGTTGGCGTTGGCTGAAGCGGTCGGGCGCGAGGTGCCCACGGGGAAGATCGTTCACGGCGTTTGTCATACTGCCCTCACGGTGAAATTGTCGGCGTTGCTAGGCGAAACACGGAAGCTTCTCGAAAGAGCCACTGAGTTGCTCGTTAGCCCGGCACCGCCTGAACTGGTCTTGAATCGCCACTGTTCCGAGTGCGAGTTTCAGGCTCGTTGCCGCGCGATTGCGGTGGAGAAAGACAATCTCAGCTTGTTAGGCGGCATGAGTGAAAAAGAGCGCCAGAAGCTGCGGAAAAAAGGCATCTTCACCTCCACTCAACTTTCTTTTATTTTTCGACCGCGACGGCGTCCCCGGAGGCAGGGGGAAAAAAGGGAGAAGTATCACCATGCATTGAAGGCCCTCTCGATCCGGGAGAAGAAAATCCACGTCGTCGGCAGCCCTGAGTTGAAGATCGACGGCACACCAGTGTATCTTGATGTCGAGGGCCTGCCCGACCGCGATTTTTACTACCTCATCGGCATGCGCATCGGCAACGGAGTGTGCGCTGTCCATCACGGACTATGGGCCGACACAACTGCGGATGAGGAGAAGATTTGGCGACAGTTCCTTGGCATCCTGCGAGCCGTCGAAAAGCCGGTGCTGATCCACTACGGTAGCTACGAGACAAATTTTCTGAAGGGTATGATGAGGCGCTATGGCGGTCCCATGGAGGAATCCGTTGAAGCCAACGTGCTTGGTTCAGCAGTCAATCTGCTATCGGTTACGTATGCGCGGATATATTTCCCGTCTTACTCCAATGGATTGAAGGACGTTGCAGGCTGGATGGGGTTCAGGTGGACTGAGGTCGGAGCGTCCGGGGCCTTGGCCGTGTGCTGGCGCGGACAATGGGAACGAACCAAATCTCCCGAAATCAAGCGGCGGCTTGCCGACTACAATAGGGAGGACTGTGTCGCTTTGGAGTTGGTGACGACCAGCGTGAGCGGGTTGGCTCTAGAATCGACGACGCGGCCGGATGTGGTCTTGGCGGATCGCTACGGCAGCAAGCCCGTCTCCACGGGTCGTGGCGATGAGCTGCATAGGACGCTAAATCAAGTGCTTAAATCGGCCCATGCAAACTACAGTCGGCACAAAATTAGTTTCAGCGATGTCGCGGAGGAAGGTGACGACTCGACTGAAATACCACCCAAGTTTCGCAGGTTTTACCGTAGCATGCCGGCTCGTGGAGGACGGATAATCAATGTTCCGCGTAAGAGAAAGTGTCCGAATCATCCGGATAATCCGACCTGGCTGCGCCCGACAAAACGGGAGGTGCGGCGCACATTGATCGACGTAGCATTCACAGATGCAGGTTGTAGGAAAGTTTTTGTGCATTTTTTGGGCCGAAAGGCGCAGTGCCCAGTATGTGGCGCGCGGTGTTTGCCACCAGCGATCCAACCGATTTGTAGCGGTAGGCTTTTTGGTGAGGGTGTTTGTGCTTGGGTAGTATATCTTCGCGTTGCTCTACGTTTGTCTTACCGGCTCATTGCAAACGCCGCACTTAGTCTCTTGGGCGAAGAGATTTCTCCGCAGACCAGCATGGGCTTGGTCGAACAAACGGCACAAAAATTTGCGGCCACTGAGAAATCTTTGCTGCGGGAGTTGCTGGTAAGCCCTGTCATTCACATCGACGAGACAAGGCTGAATATCAACGGTGACCAGCAATACGTCTGGGTATTGACCGATGGTAGCCATGTGATTTTTCGGCTGACCGAGGGCCGCGAAACCGATTTTTTGCACAAGCTGTTAAAGGGATATTCAGGGACAATCGTGTCGGATTTCTATGGGGGCTACGACGCCTTGCCGTGCCGCCAGCAGAAATGCTGGGCGCATTTGATACGCGATTTGAATGAAGACCTTTGGAAGCGTCCTTTTGATCAGGAATACGAGTGTTTCGTCGGGTGTGTGCGTGACCTTTTACTACCGATTTTGAAGACATCCGTCGGTTTGGGCTTAAGGCCGTGCACCTAAGAAAGCACCGCGTCCGCGTCGAACGCTTTTATCGCAATGTCATCGATCAGCTTCCAGCGGGTGATGAAACCATGGCGAAGTATCAGAAGCGATTCACCCGCTACCGGGGCTCCTTGTTCACCTTCCTTGAGCACGATGGTGTTCCTTGGAACAACAATGCGGCCGAGAGGGCGATTCGGCACTTGGCCGTGCAGCGGAAAATCTCAAATGCCTTTTCCGAAAGGGCGCCACCTACTACCTACGTTTGCTGGCAATCGCGCAGTCATGCAGGTTTCAGGGGAAGTCGTTCCTCGGGTTTCTCGTTTCAGGCCAAAAAAACGTGGATTCGTATAAGGAAAAACGGCGGAGACTCCGTTCGCGCAAATGATAATCCTACCGACAAACCCGAGGCATGATTAGCTCTGATTTCAATCTCGTAGCTCTTGCAGCGATTCTCAGCAGGTCGGACCGAATCTACGACGGATTTGGGAATCGCTGTCTGACAATAACTACCCGGCGCGGATGTTAAGGGACTTTATGGTCTCGCAGCCGGGGAGTTTGCGGATGCGGCCGACAATTTCGTCGCGGTGGTGGAAGATCTCGTTGCGGACGACGGAGTGGGCGGCGAGGACGATGAGGCGGCCGCGTTCGATGCGGGCGGCGTGGGAATAGGTGGCGTTGGCGGTGCCGACGAGGGCGGGCCATTGGTCGCGGATCGACTGTTCGGCGGAGGGGCGGCCGATCTGGTGTTTGACCATTAGTTCGGCGATCACGCCGTGGAGGTCCAGGGTCGGTCGCTTGACGGCGCGACGGGGCTCTTCGAAGGCGACGCCGCGGAGGTCGCCGACGAGTTCTTCGGCGAGTTTGCTGAAGGTGTGGGGGGCTTCAGGCATCGGGGGCGCGGCGATTTTCGACTTCGTAGAGGCGGCTGTAGCGGACGAAGGCGGCGAAGGCGGTGGCGTGGGCGATGTAGAATCCGGGGTAGCCGTCGAGGAAGCCGAGTTTAAAAATGTAGGCGCGCAGGAAACGCCAACACGGGCGGAGGATCGCGGTGGGGGCGGAGAATTTGGTGCCGCGGGTTTGGTGCTGGAGGACGAAGAGGTCGGCGAAGGGGTTGATTTTGGCGACGTGGGCCGAGATCGACGGAAAGGAGTAGTGGTGGAGATCGCCGCGGAGGCGGGCGATGGGGCCGGTGCAGTCGATTTTTTCGTGGACGAATTGGTCGCCGCCCCAGCGGGCGCGTTCGCGGCGGAAGAGGCGGAGGCTGAGGTCGGGATACCAATCGCCGTGGGTAATCCAACGGTCGATGAACCAGACTTTGCGCGGGAAACGCGCGGCGACGAAGCGCGTGTGATCGCCGCGGGCAAAGAAGGCGGCGAGGTCGGCGCGGAGGGCGGGGGAGACTTCTTCGTCGGCGTCGAGCGAGAGAATCCAATCGTGTTTGGCGAGCGCGAGGGCGGCGTTCTTGGTGTCGCGATAACCCTGCCACGGGAGGTGTTTGACGCGGGCGCCGTTGGAGAGGGCGACGGCCTCGGAGTTGTCGGTGGTTTCGTTGAGGACCACGAGGATGTCGGCGGACCAGCGGCGCACGCTGTCGAGGCAACGGTCGAGGGTGTGCGCCTCGTTTTTGGCGACGATGACGACGGAAATGGGGAGCGGTTCGGCCACGGTGCGGATGAAGGATCAAATTTTCCCGACGAGCGAGCGCGGGATTTGGTAGAGGTAGCCGCAGGAGCGCCAGGAGCGGACGAGGGCTTTTTTCGCGGCGCCGGTGCGGAGGACGAGTGCGTTGACAAGCGCGAGGAGGGCGAAGCCGAGGGCTTTGGCGAGGTTGCCGACGAGGCGGCCGGCGAGGTAGCCGGCGGCGCCGGGTTGACCGGCGCGGTCGATGACACGGGAGCGCGCGGAGTCGAAGGCGTGGCGGCGCGCGTAGCGAAACGTGGTGCGGCTCGCGGGCATCTGGTGCTGCACGGCGGCGGCGGGGGCGAACCAGACCTCGAGGCCGGCGGCGCGCACGCGACGGATCATCTCGCTGTCGCCACCGGAGAAGTAGTTGCCGGCGGCGCGGTCGAGGGCGGTGTGGAAGAGGCCGAGTTTTTCGAAGACGTGACGCGGGAAGGCGAGATTGGCGCCCATGGGAGAGTGGCGCCCCTCGAGCGGGCCGAGGTCGGGGCGGAAAGCGAGGGGCGCGTGCCACTCGGCGACCCAGTCAGGCAGGCCGTCGGGGAAAACGGGGATGACTTCGCCGCCGACGGCGCCGATTTTCCGCGCGGGATCGGCGAGGAGCGGGACGGCCATTTGGGCGAGCCAGTCGGGGCGGGCGAGGATGTCGTCGTCGCCGAAGACGATGATTTCACCGCGCGCCTCAGCGATGGCGCGGTTGCGGGCGTAGTCGAGGCCCTGCTGCGTTTCGAGGAGGTAGCGCGGGGCGGGATGGGCGGAGGCGAACTCAGCGACGACGGCGCGGGTGTGGTCGGTGGAGTTGTTGTCGAGGACGAGGATTTCGAAGTGCTCGCGGGGAAATTGTTGGGCGACGAGACCGGCGAGGGTTTGGCGCAGAAAGTCGGCGCGATTGTAGGTGGGAATCGCGACGGTGACTTTGAGGGACGGTTTGGGCGACATGCGGGCGTTGCCGGCGGCGACTCGAATCGCCTGCAAGCAGGCTCCTACCTCGACGAAGCTTGTGTCCGCGGCAAAGAAAAAGCTTCCCGCTGGTGCACGTGGGCGGTTCGCTCGGCGGATGGCGTTCAAGCACTGGCCCCTCGTTCGTGATGTTCGGTTCGCGCAAAAGTGCGGGCGGTTTCTGCGTGGCGCGCGGAAGCGGCGCGGCGATTTGAACTGGGACGAGTTTCTGCGGATCGCGCGTCACTTTAAGACGGACGACATGGGGAGCTTTCCGGAGCGCGGGTATTTGTTTCAGCTCGCGAGCGATTTGCCGGCGGGCGCGAAGGTGATCGAAGTCGGTTCGTGGATGGGAGCTTCGACCTGCTTCATCGCGGGCGGACTGAAGGGCGCGGCGAAAATCTACGCGGTGGATAATTTTCAGGGGCTCTCCACGTGCGGCGAGGATGCGGCGTGGTATAACCGGCATTTTCAATCGCTGGGGAAGGCGAGCACGCTGGAGATTTTTCAGCGTAATTTTGCAGAGCTTGGTTTCGCGGAGCGCGCGGAGCCGGTGGTGAGTGATTCGCTGGCGGCGGCGGAAAAATTGAAAGCACTCAAGGGGACGATCGATTTTATCTTTATCGACGGGGATCACTCGTATGACGCGTGCAAGGCGGACATTTTGGCGTGGTCACCGTTTGTGAAGCGGGGCGGCGTGATCGCGTTTCACGATTTCGGGAGTCGCGCGGATGGCGTGACCCGTGCGATATTCGAGGAGACGAAGGCCGGGCGTTTTGCGGAGATCGTGGGCGTGGCGAATACGATTATTGCGTTTCGGATGTGAGGTCGGGGTGGTGTGGCGGTGTGGTTTTATTTTAACCACGGATGAACATAGATAGACGCGGATTTGTGGGGAGGGCGGAGTTGCCCACGAAAAACCCGAACGACACGAAAACGGAAAGACGGAGTGAACCGCTAATCTGCGCTAATTTTTTCGGAGAGAGGGTGTGGCCACATGTGCGGGCTTCGCCTGATCGGCGAAGCGCGGGTGTTTTTAGGGGCGGCGGAGGAGGGCGGCGCGGGTGGCGGTGAAGACTTGGTCGGCGGTGAGTTGGCGGACGCAGTAGCTTTTGTAGGAGTCGCCGGGCGCGCACGGAGAGGGGAGCTGGGCGGCGGGGAAGCAGGCGCAGGGGAGCGTCGTTTGGAGGACGGTGTGGTGCGGGCCGAGCGGGCGCCAGATGGTGGCGTTTTGTGAGCTGAAGAGGGCGACGACGGGTGTCCCAACGGCGGCGGCGACGTGCATCGGGCCGCTATCGTGGCAGAGGAAGACGTCGCTTTGCGCGAGGAGCGCGGCGAATTGGCCGACGGCAAACGCGCGGTCGAGGGCGACGAGGTGGGTTTGGGCGTGTCGCCGGATTTCTTGCACGAGGGCTTGTTCGGCGGGGCCGGCGACGAGGAAGACTTGCGCGCCGAGTTCATCCTGGAGGCGGTCGGCGACGGCGGCGAAACGGTCGGCGGGCCAAATGCGGAAGGGGCTGCGGCTGCCGGGATGGATCAGGATTTTGGATTTTCGATTTTGGATTTTCGAATTTCGATTTAGGCCGCCGAGGAGGGGGGCGACGGCGGTGAGGTCGTTGGCGAGAGGGACGAGGCGGACTTCTCGGGTGGCGACGGGGACACCGAAGGGGCGGAGGAGCTCGAGGTAGGTGTCGGTGATGTGGTGCGTGTCGTAGAACGCGTTGGTGACTTTCGCGGAGTGCGTGTAGAGGCGCGGGTAGCGGAATTTGATCAGCTCGCGGTCGAAACATACACGGAGGAGCGCGCCGGTGAGGCGGGTGATGAGCGCGGTTTTTTCGGTGTTGTCGAAATCGAGGACGTGCGTGAAGCGGGCGCGGCGTAGGGTGGCGGCGAAGGCGGGCCATTGCGCGAGGCTCGTGGGGAACGTGAGGGCGGTGGTGACGTCGGGGTTGAGCGCGAGGATGCCGCGGTAGGCGGGCTCGGTGAGGACGGTGAGCTGCGCGTCGGGCCAGTGGAGGCGCAGGTTGCGCAGGACGCTGCCGAGGAGGACGATGTCGCCGAGGTAGCGGCGGCGGATCACGAGGACGTGCGGGGCGTCGGCGGGCATCGGATTTTTAACTACGGATGAACACGGATGCACACGGATGGGTGGCGGCGTGGGAAGCGTTCATGGCGGAGGAGGGGCGCGAGTGAAGACGCGGTCAGACTGACCGCGCTACGAGGCGGCGCCTTGCTGGCGGTCGAAGAGGGAGCGGTAAAGGGGGCTCGCGGTGTAAAGGTGGGCGTGGTTGCCGGTGGCGGCGATCTCTCCGGCTTCGAAGACGATGATCGTGGTGGCGTCGCGGATGGTCGAGAAGCGGTGGGCGATGATCAGAACGGTTTTGCCGACGACGAGTTTTTTGAGGGCGAGTTGGATCGCGGCCTCGCTGTCGCTGTCGAGGGCGCTGGTGGCTTCGTCGAGGATGAGGATCGGGGCGTTGCGGAGGAAGGCGCGGGCGAGGGCGAGGCGCTGTTTTTGTCCGCCGGAGAGACGGGCGCCGCGTTCGCCGACGAGGGTTTCGTAGCCGTCGGGGAAGGCGCGGATGAAGTCGTGCGCGTAGGCGGCGCGGGCGGCGGCCTCGATCTCGGCGCGCGTGGACTCGGGGCGCGCGATGAGGAGGTTGTGGTAGATTGTGTCGTTGAAGAGGACGGGGTCTTGCGAGACGACGGCGATGTTGCGGCGGAGGTCGGCGAGGCGGAGCGAGCGGAGGTCGTGGCCGTCGAGCGTGATGCGGCCGGAGACGGGATCGAAGAAACGCGGGACGAGGTGCGCGAAGGTGGATTTGCCGGCGCCACTGGGGCCGACGAGAGCGCAGACGGTGCCGGCGGGGATGTGGACGGTGACCTCGTTGAGGACGAGTTCGCCGGGCTGGTAGGAGAAGCTGACGTTTTCGAAACTGAGGGCGCCGTGGGCGCGGACGAGCGGGCGGGCGTCGGGGGCGTCGATGATGGAGACGGGGGCCTGAAGCACTTCTTCGAGGCGGTCGAGGGCGCCGAGGCCGCGCTTCATTTCGTTGTTCAGGCCGCCGAGTTTTTTGATGGGTTCGTAGCTGGCGTAGAGGGCGGCGATGAGCGTGAGAAAAGTCGCTTGAGCGAGTTGAACTTTGTAGGCGTAGACGAGCGTGAGGGAGATGCCGACGGCGGAGACGATCTCGATGAGCGGGGCGAGGGCTTTCTCGTATTTCACGAACTTCATCTGCGCGTGGATGAGCGTCTGCGACGCGCGGCCGAAGCGGGCGACTTCGCGGTCTTCGAGGCTGAAGGCGCGGACCTCTTTCGTGGCGCTGAGGTTCTCGCTGAAGATCTGGGTGACGCCGCCGAGCTCGGCTTGGATCTGGCCGGCGCGCTTGATGAGTTTCTTGCCTACGTAGCGGATGGGGAGAACGGAGAGCGGGACGACGGCGAGGATGACGAGGACGAGCGCGACGCCTTTTTCGGTGTAGGCGGTCCACGCGATGAAGACGATGGCACCGATGAGGCTCGCGGGGCTGCGCACGATCTCGTTGGCGATGGTGGTGAGCGTGACTTGGAGTTGGTTGGCGTCGGAGAGACCGCGGGAGAGAAGATCGCCGGTGGAGTTTTTCTGGAAGAACGAGAGTGGGAGGACCTGGAGTTTGCGGAAGAAATCGAGGCGGATGGCTTCGAGGATGCGGGTGCCGGCGAGCTGGATGAGGTAGGTGTTGAGGTAACCGGCGACGCCCCGGACGAGAAAGATGGCGGGAATCCAGAGGGCGAGCCGGGCGAGTTCCCACGCGGTGAGCGGCACGGCACCGACGGCGAAGACGGCGGGGAACGTTTTTTTCAGCATGTAGGGCATGCCGAAACCGGAGGCGATGCCGGCGACGATGCCGCAGAGGATCGCGACGATAAGCAGGCCGCGGTGCGGGCGCAGGTAGCTGAAGTAGGGACGGAAGCGGCGGATCATGCGTCGGCGAATTGAACGCGGCGGGCGAGGATCGTTCCACCTCTATTTTTCGGAAAGCGGAGGACGGAGACGGCGGGCAGGGACGCCCGCCGCTACGGGGAAGGGCGGACTGAAGTCCGCCCTACTTCAATCTTTGGAGGAGCGGACGTCGAGGGCGTCGCGGAGGCCGTCGCCGAGGAAGTTCAGTGAGAAGAGCGTGAGCGAGAACATCGTGCCGGGGAAAATCAGGAGCCAGGGGAACTCTTCCATTTTTTCCGCGCCGTCTTTGATGAGCACGCCCCACGAGCTCATGGGCGGTTGCACGCCGAGGCCCAGAAAACTGAGGAAGGCTTCGAGGAGCATCACGCCAGGGATCATCAGCGTGGTGTAAACGATGATCGGGCCGAGGACGTTGGGGAGAATGTGGCGGAAGATGAGGCGGCGGCGTCCGAGGCCGAGGGAGCGGGCGGCTTCGATGAACTCCATTTTTTTGATGGAGACGACTTGGCCGCGGACGATGCGGGCCATGGTGAGCCATTCGACGGCCCCGATGGCGACGAAGAGCAAGATGATGTTTCGGCCGAAGAGCACCATCAGGAGGATGACGAAAATCGGAAACGGCATCGAATACATGATGTCGACGGCGCGCATCATGACGGAGTCGAGCTTGCCGCCGAAGTAGCCGGCGACGGCGCCGTAGACGACGCCGATGGTGAGCGCGACGAAGGTGGCGGCGAGACCGACGGCGAGCGAGATGCGTCCGCCGGAGAGCAGGCGCACGAGGAGATCGCGGCCGAGGGTGTCGGTGCCGAGCCAGTGGGAGAACGACGGCGCGGAGGCGCCGAGATCGAGGTTTTGTTCCTCGTAGCCGTAGCGGGAAAAGAGCGGGCCGAAGAGACAGGCGACGGTGATGACGGCGAGGGCGACGAGGCCGAAGGTGGCGAGTTTGTTTTTGCGCAGGCGCAGCCAGGCGTCGTGCCAGAGGGAGTTGCCCTTTTCGATGGGCTCGGCGGCAGCGGCGGTAGGCGAGGGAAGCGACGGGGAAGAGACCATGGTGGAACGCTAATCTTCGCTGATCGAAAATGGGGATGCGCGGCGGCGACGCGGTGACGGCGCGAGCATGGTTGGGTGGCTCGCGAGCGTCCGCGCCCTAACGGTCGCGGCTACGGAATTGAAGACTAGGCTCATGATTCGAGGCGGACCTTGGGGTTCATCCACGCCTGCGCGATGTCGACGGCGAGGTTGAGGGCCATGATGAGGACGGCGTAGAGGATCACGGTGCCGAGGACCAAGGTGTAGTCGCGGTTGAAGGCGCTGTTGACGAATTCGCGGCCGATGCCGGGGATTTGGAAAATCGTTTCGATGACGAAGGAACCGGTGAGGATTCCGGCGACGGCGGGCCCGAGCCACGAGACGACGGGGAGCAGGCCGCCGCGGAGGGCGTGGCGGGTGACGACGCGAAATTCGGAGGCGCCTTTCGCGCGGGCGGTGCGGATGAAATCCTGGTTGAGCACTTCGAGGAGGCCGCCGCGGGTGAGCCGCGAGATGGGCGCGGCGTAGGCGATGCCGAGGACGAGGGCGGGCAGCACGCGGTCGGCGGGGCCATACCAACCGGAGGCGTTGAACCACCCCATGTGAATGGCGAGGCCGAGGACGAGGAGCGGGCCGACGACGAAGGTGGGGATCGAGATGCCGATCATGCCGAAGGCGGAGGCGACGTAGTCGATCCACGTGTTGCGGCGGACGGCGGCGAGGGTGCCGAGGCCGATGCCGAGCGCGAGGGCGACGGCGAGCGAGATGGCGCCGAGTTCGGCGGAGACGGGGACTTTGTCGAAGATGATCTCGTTGACGGTGCGGTTGGGATACTTGAACGAGGGGCCGAGGTCGCCGCGGGCGAGGCTGCCGAGGTAGTCGAGGTATTGGCGCCAGAGCGGTTGATCGAGGCCGTAGTGTTTCTCGAGGTTGCGGAGGATCTCGGGCGTGACGGCCTTTTCCGCGGTGAAGGGGCCGCCGGGGACGAAGCGCACCATAAAAAACGTCGCGGTAATGACGAGGTAGAGCGCGAAGAGCGACTGCAGGAAACGCGACGTGATGAAACGGAACATGAGGCGGAGGTGAAAATTTAGAGCGGAGAGATGAGAATGACTGAGGGCTAATGTCTAATGCCTAATGACGGAGCGGGTGGCGGATCAGGGGACGAGGTCGGCGTATTTCCAGGGGAAGTTGTCGAGCGGGGTGGTGAAGAAGCCTTTTACTTTTGGGCTGATGAGCCGGGTGTAGGTGTAGAAAAAGATCGGGAGCACAGGCATTTCATCGACGAGGATTTTTTCCATCTGCTGGTAGATCTCGTAGCGCGCCGCGGTCGTCTTGGCGTCGAGGGCGGAGCGGAGGAGGCGGTCGTAGGCGGGGCTGCTCCAGTTGGTGTCGTTGTTGCCGCCGCCGGTTTCCCAGATGTCGAAAAAGACGTGGGGATCGACGTAGTCGGCGATCCAGCCGGCGCGTTGAAACTGGAAGTTCTGCGTGTGTTGGGCGTCGATGTAGACCTTCCACTCCTGGTTGAAGAGCGTGAGATCGATGCCGAGATTTTTGCGCCACATTTGTTGAAGGGCCTCGGCGATGGTGCGGTGTTTTTCGAGGGTGTTGTAGAGGAGTTCGACCTTGGGGAAGCCGCGGCCGTCGGGGTAACCGGCTTCGGCGAGGAGGCGTTTGGCTTCGGCGAGATTGGCTTGGAACGTGTGGCGGCTGACGTAGCCGGGGATATCGGGCGGCGTGAAATCGTAGGCGGGCTGTTCGCCGGCGAGGGTGACTTTTTTCACGAGGGTCTCGCGGTCGAGCGAGAGGGCGAGGGCGCGGCGGACGCGGACGTCGTCGAAGGGTTTCCGCTTCACGTTGAAACGGTAGAAATAGATTCCGTTGTAGGGATCGGTGCGGATGGAGTCGGGGTGGTCGCGCTTGTAGACGGGGATTTTCGTGAGCGGGACCTCGTAGGTGACGTGGAGCTGGCCGGAGCGGAACATGCGCTCCTCGGTGTCGGCGAGTTCGACGGGGTGAAAGTGGATCTCGTCGATTTTGACCGAGGCGCGGTTCCAGTAATTCGGCGCGCGGACGGCGACGATGCGCTGGTTGGGGCGCCACTCGGTGAGCACGTAGGGGCCGTTGCTGACGAAGTTTTCGGGGCGCGTCCAGGGAGTGCTCTGGCGGTCGAAGGCGCCGAATTTTTTCAGCGTGGGGATATGGAGCGGGAACCATGCGTAGTGGTTCAGGGCGTGGAGGAGAAACGGCGTGGGTTGGCGGAGCGTGAGCTGAAGCGTGCGCGCATCGAGGGCTTTAAAACCGGTGCGGGCGAAGTCGGTGAGTTTGCCCTTGTTGTAGTCTTCGGCGCCGACGACGTGCCAGAGCATGTAGGAATACTCGGCGGCGAGGGCGGGTGTGATCATGCGCCGGTAGCTCTGCACAAAATCATCGGCGGTGACGGAGTCGCCGTTGGACCATTTGGCGTCGGCGCGCAGATGAAACGTGTAGACGAGGCCATCGGGGGAGATGTCCCATTTCTCGGCGACGCCGGGGATGAGGTTGAGCTGGGGATCTTCGCTGACGAGGCCTTCGAAAAACGTGAGGGCGAGCCGGTGCTCGGGAGTGCCGGTGACGATTTGGAAATCGAGGTCCTTGGGTTCGGCGCCGTTGCCGAAGTTGAGGATTTTTTTGGCGGTCGGCGCGGACGGGGCGGTGGACGAGGGCTTGGCGGCGGAGTCGGAAGATGCGGCGGGCGGAGATTTTTTGGCGCAGCCGGCGGCGAGGAGGAGCGCCAACAGCGGGAGCGCGAAACAGAGGGAACGGAAACGCATGGGCGAAAGAGAGCAGGTGGCGGGCCGGGGGCAAGCGGGCGAAGGGCGGCGATGAATCGTATTCGATGCGGTTCAGGGCGAACCCCATTTGAAGTAAACGAACGGGGACGAACTTCGGAGATTACGGTTTTGGTTCGTCGTCTTTTGCTAAAAGCCCGAGCAGCCAAATTGGCCAGAGCAAGGCGATGAAGATCAGCAAGCCGGCACCGATAGGGGTGCCGTCCGATACATCGAGATACGTCGCTCGCCGCTCCTTTCCGCGCGTGGCAACCGCCGCGATCATCAGGATTAGGCCGATGAAAAAGTAGAGGATGAAGAGGAGTGCGGGAGTGCTCATTTTTGAACGACTGCTTGGTTGCGGGGGGCGGGCAAACGAAGCGGTGCCAATGCGAGCGGGTCAGAAGGTGACGATCGAGGCGAGGCGGCGGCGGTAGCGGGCGCCGATGGCGGTGGGGGAAAAACGGGTTTCGATGGTGGCGCGGGCGGCGGCGCCGAGGGCGGCGCAGAGCGTGCGGTCGGCGAAGAGGCTGCGCATGTGTTCGGCGGCGTGGGCGGGATCGGGATCGGCCCAGGTGGCACCTTTGGCGTAGGGGCCGTGGTTGCGGTCGAGCGTGACGAGGGGCGCGCGGACAGGGCAGCCGTTGGTGGAATCGACGAACTCGGCGGTGGCGGACCAATCGGTGGAGATGACGGGTTTGCCGAGGAACATGGCTTCGGCGACGGCGAGGCCGAAACCTTCGGAGCGGTGCAGGGAGACGAAACAATCGCAGGCGGCTTCGAGGGCGTAGACATCGGCGCGTGAGAGCGTCTCGGTGAGGAGAACGGTGCCGGGCAGATCGGCGACACTAGCGCGGAGGGCGGCGAAGTCGGCGGCGTTACCGGCGGCGTTGTGGACTTTGAGAACGAGCGCGGCGCCTTGGTGGGCGAGGCCGGAGGCGCGGAAGGCGGCGAGGACGGCGCGGGGGTTTTTGCGTTCGGCGTAGGAGTTGAGGTCGAAGAGGGTGAGGAAAAGAAATTTGTCGGCGGGGAGGCCGAGACGGGCGCGGAGGGCGGCGGTGGGCTCGCTGGGGCGGGCGAAGGCGATGGCGTGCGGCATCGTGAAGACGGGCACGGGTGACTTAATCGCGATGGCGGCGGTGACGAAATCGCTGGGCGTCCAAATCTCGTGGAAGAAATCGAACGACGACGTCCACGCATCGGGAAATTCAGGGAGCTCCCAGGCGAAGTAGCCGATGTTGTATTTGTCGGCGCGGAAGGCGGGGCCGTGGTGGTGGTCGAGATCGCGGGCGGCGGGCGGGTCGAGGTGGACGACGTTTACGTCGTGGGGATTGTCGTCCTGGAGGCGCGAGGCGTAGGTCTGATCGCCGAGGCGGTTGCGGCAGTTGAGCTTGAGCGGGACGAGGGCGGACGGAATGCCGGCGGCATCGGCGGCGCGGACCATACAGCGGGCGGATTCGCCGACGCCGAGATCGGCGGTGAGAAAACCGGTGATGTTGAGCCCGAGGCGGGCATGGGCGCGGGCGTAGGCGGACGAGTAGGGCGCGTGGCGGATGGAAAAATCGTAGACGATCTCGCCATCGAGCGTGGCGATGGTGAGGAGGCGGAGCTGACGATTTTTGTTTTGTGCGCGGAAGCGTTGGAGCGAGGCGAGGCCGGTGACGCGACCGAGCCAGGCGAGCGTGTTCGTGACGCCGATGCCGTGGAGGCGAAACGTGAGCGTGGCGCGATCGGAGGCGGGGAGGGCGACGGTGAGTGACCACGGTCCGGAAGAGCCGGGGGCGACGGTGCCGGCGGGGCGGTCGTTGAGGAAAATGGTGAGACCGGGGGCGGCGGTTTCGAGACCGCGGGCATCGGGGTGAGGGCGAATTTCGCCGCGGATGACGAGACCGCGCACGCCGCCGAGCGGGGGCAGGTGAATGGTGCCGCACTCGCGAATCCAGCCGGAATCGGAGGCGAACTCATCGAAGAAAATGCCCGCGTAGTCAGTGAAGCGCCGGGAGTAGGCGCCGCCGGCGGGGGGCGTGCGAGGAGCGGAACGCATGGAGTCGCCGCGGAGGGAAGGGGCGGCGACGGGGGTTGGCAAAACTTTCCGCGGTGGGCGAGGGTGGCGGTGGGAAAACGCCGTTCCTCTCCGGCGGACACGGGAGGAGCGAAAAAATATCGGGCTGCGGGCTTGCGTGGGGCGGCGCGGGGCGTTTTCAAGGTCCCACCTGCTGCAACAGGCGAGGCGAGCTCCGTCCAGCTCCCGTGATTCCACCCCTACAATCTTGTTTTCGAATTTTGGCCGCGCGTTGGCGCGTGGCGCTGCTCGCACTTGTCACGACGCTGGTGTGGGTGACGCATTATGATCGGTGGACGGCGGAGAGTTGGTCCGTGCCGACCGAATACAGCGGCGATGCGCTGGAAATACTGGCGCGGATCGCGGCGGCGAAAGAAGGCGACACGGCGCCCTTGCAGCCACAGGTGGTCTCGCGGTTGGCGGCGCCGTTTGGGGCGAATTGGAGTGCGTATCCTTCGTCGGATTTGCCGTTGGTGATGGCGCTGGGTTGGGTCGCGCGGGGCGTGGGGGTGTATGCGGCGGCAAATCTCGCGCTGCTGCTGGCGACGGTGAGCGCGGCGCTGGCGTTTTACGGGTGTGCGCGGTGGTTGCGGGTGCGCTGGGAGTGGTCGTTCGCGGGGGCGCTGTTGTTCGCGTTTACGTTCCAAACGTTCAGCCGCGGGCTGCCGCATTTGTTTTTGTTGTTCGCGTGGACGGTGCCGCTGGCGCTGCTGACGTGCGGACTGGTGGCCTCGAGCCGGCGGCTGCGGCTGCGCGGATGGAGCGGGGCGTTTTGCATCGGGATGGCGGGCGTGATCGGGGTGGGGAATCCTTATACGCTGTTTCTTTTTCTCCAGCTACTGGGGTGGGCGCTCGTGGTGCAATGGCTCGGGGCGCGCCGGCGGGAGAATGTGCGGGTGGGGTTGATCGCGATGGCGTTGGCGATCGGGGCGTTCTTCGTGGTCGAGTCGCACGTGTGGCTGTTTACGCCGGACACGGCGGCCTCGTCACCGCTGGTGCGCAACTACGGGGCGACGGAGCGGTATGCGTTGAAACCGCTGGAGCTGTTTTTACCGCCGGCGGCGCACCGCTGGGAGGCCCTGGCGTTTTTCGGCAACCGCTACGTGCGGTGGTCGGAGTGGCGCAACGGCGAGGCGTTTGCGCCGTATCTCGGCATCGTGGGCATCGTGGGATTTGCGTGGTTGGCGATGACGACGCTGCGGGCGATCCTGCGGCGGCAACGGGTGCCGGGCGTGGCATTGCCGGCGGGCTGGGTGCTGGTGTTTTCCTCGGTGGGCGGCGTGACCAACATCGTGGCGTTTTTCACAGGGCTGGTGGTGTTTCGGGCGACGAACCGGTTCAGCATTTTTTTGTCGGCGGTAGTGCTGCTGTTTCTGGTGTCGCGGTTGTCGCGTTGGTGGAGTGAACGCCCGGTGCGGAACCCGTGGTTGGGCTCGGCGGAGAAATGGCGGGCGGCGAGTGTGGTGACGGCGGTGGCGCTCGCGGTCGTGGGGTTGGCGGATCAATTGCCGAAGGCTCCGGGCAAAGAAAAACAGGAGCGGATCGCGACTCGCCTCGCGGCGGATCGTGAGCTCGGCGAAATGCTCGAGGGGCGGCTCCCGGCGGGGGCGATGGTCTTTCAGCTACCGGTGATGATGTTTCCCGAGGTCGGACCGCGGGCCCAACTCGGCGACTACGAACATTTCCGGCCGTATCTCGCGACGAGTTCGTTGCGGTTCAGTTACGGGGCGCTCAAAGGCCGCAGCCGGAGTCGCTGGCAACGCGATGCGGAAACGCTGCCGACGGAAGAACTCGTGCGACGACTGGAGCAGTATGGATTTGCGGCGCTGTATTTCAACCGGCGCGGGTTGGCGGACCGCGGAGAAAAGCTGTTGGCCGATTTGACGGCGATGGGCCGGACGAAACGGATCGAAGGTCGACAGGGCAATCAGGTGGCCGTGCTGCTCGAACCGAAGGAACAGACCAAGCTGCCGCTCGCGAGGACGCTGACCTTTGGGCAGGGTTGGCACAGTGCGGCGCCGGGCGAGACGCGCTGGGCGTTTGGGCCGGCGGCGTTTTCGTATTTCAATCCGTTGCCGCAGCCCGTGCAGGCAAATGTGAAGCTGGGGGTGAGCGCGGCGGGCCGACGCGAACTGCACGTGCTGCTCAACGGAGCGAAGACGTTTGCGAACACGATTGAGGAAAGGCGTCAGGACGTGCGGCTGCAGGTGACGTTGCAGCCCGGTTTCAACCGGTTCGATCTGGATTCGCCCGAGCCGGCCGTGCGGCGCAGCCAGGAACGCGGGCAACTGCGGACGTTTGGAGTGCACGAGGCGGCGGTGTCGATAGATCGCGGGCTGGCGATGGGCGGGCCCTGAGCGTGAACGCGGGTGTGGTAGGGCGCGGGCACTGGCGGGCTCCGTAGGCCGCGGCAGGACGAGGCGAGAAGGGCCGAACTAATGCGAGACGTGCGCCGCGCTACTGGCATACGTGGAGGGCGTGATTGAGATTGTGCCACGCAGAATCGGGGACATGGTCTCAGCCAAGTCCTCCGCTTAGCGGAGGATGGGGTAACTAAGAAAGTAATGTCCGCCGTATAGGGGTATACGGCGGACTCTTTTTTTGCCCAAAAACGGCGAAAACGGGCAGAAAAGCCGCGAATTGGCTGCGGTGCGAGCGAGGGAGGGCGGGAACGGTGAGATTAACCTCCCCTTGCGGTGCGGTTGCCGGCAGGTTGGCCGGACACATGGCTCTTATTGGCAAACGCAACCAGCTCCCGTTCGTGCGCGAGGCGACGCCGGGTTATTACTTGGACGGAGATTTGCATGGCGAAATTCTGCTGCCCGGGCGTTATCTGCCGCGCCGGCCCACCGTGGGGAGCTTGATCGATGTGTTTGTTTACCGGGATTCCGAGGACCGGTTGGTGGCGACGACGGAGGCGCCTTACGCGGCTGTCGGGGAATTCGCCTTTCTGCGCGTCGTGAGCGTGAATCCGCGCATCGGGGTGTTTCTCGACTGGGGATTGGAGAAAGATTTGTTGCTCCCGATCCGCGAACAAACGCAGCCGCTGCAGGCGGGGGACTGGATCGTGGTGCGGGTGGCGCTCGACGAACGCACGGACCGCATCATCGCGAGCGCGCGGTTGAACCGTTATCTGAATCTCACGCCGCCACCCTATGCGGCGGGGCAGGCGGTGAAAATGCTGGTGATCGGCGAATCGCCGCTCGGCTACAACGTCGCGGTGAACCATGCGCATCGCGGATTGCTTTACCACGGAGATTTGCCGGGGCCGCTGACGATCGGGCAACCGTTGGACGGATTCGTGCGGCTGGTGCGGCCAGACGGAAAACTCGACCTCGCACTGGACCGCGTGCGCGTGGGCTACCAGCGCATCGTGCCAGTGACAGAAACAATTTTGGAGGAGCTCAAGGCGGCGCGGGACGGCTGGCTGCCGCTGCACGACAACAGTCCGCCGGAGGAAATCCGCGCGACGTTTGGCGTGAGCAAAAAGGCGTTCAAGCAGGCGATCGGCGTGCTGTTCAAGGCAGGCAAGATCGTGATCGAGAAGACGGGTATTCGGATCGTGGTGACGGAGCCGGCGAAGGTTTCGGCAAAGCCGGCGCCGGCGCGGCGCTGAGGCCGGTGGGCGGTCAGGGGGCTTTGGCGGGGGCGGTGTAGCCCGGCGGCACGAGAAGCGTGCGGTTGCTGTTGTCGCGGGCGTCGTCGGGGCGCGGGTAGTCGCGCCAGAGCCAGCGGAGCATGTCGGGAAGGATGGCGCCGCCCTGTTTGTTGGAGTGGGTGCCGATGCCCCAGGTGAAGTTCACGTCGTAGCCTTTCGCAGTGAGGGCGGCGACCATCTGGCGGTTTTGCGCGTGCCAGTCGCGCTCGGGATTGTAGGTCGCGGTGGGGCCTTCACCGCGGACGGCGCGGTTGTCGTTGAGGCCGTCCTGGAGGAAAATGCGGATGGGCTTTTTCTCCGTGCGGCGGATGAGATCGGGATAGACGTGGCCGCCGCGGATATTGGTGAAACTGCCGATGGTGCTGAGGACCTTGCTGAAATGCGTGGGGCGGTGCCACGCGACGGTGAACGCGGCGATGGCGCCGGAACTCGCGCCGCCGATGGCGCGGTCGTTTGGACTGGTGGAGAGATTGTAGGATTTCGCGAGGACGGGGAGGAGTTCGTCGACGATCACGCGGGCGTATTTGTCGTCGAGGGCGTTGTATTCCTGCGGGCGGTTGGTGGTTTTGTCGCCCCAATCGGAGGCGCTGGCCTGGGGTTGGTCGGGCTTGCGGCCGGGGTTGATGAACACGGCGACCGTGACGGGAATTTCGCGGCGGTAGATCAGATTATCGAATACGGCGGGCACGCGGTAGTCGCCGTTGGGACGGAGGAAGGCCTGGCCGTCCTGAAAAATCATGAGCGAGGCGGGCTTCGTGGGGTCGTATTGGGCCGGGACGTAGACGCAGTAGTCGTGAAGCGTGCCGGGGTAGGCTTCGCTCGGGAGTTGGGTCCAGGCGGTGACGGTGCCTTGCGGGACGCCGGGCTGGACGAGCGAATCGGGGCCTAGTTTGTAGACGTCGTCGGTGGGGGCGGCGCAGACGGCGGCGGCGAGGAGTGCGGCGGCGGCGAGGCCGGACACGGCGGTGCGGAGAGGAGAGAAGGGCGCGGATTTCATGGGGCGCGCCGAGGGAGGCGGAATCGCGCGGGGGCGTCGAGCGGATTGGCGGGTCAGCGACGTTTGTAGAGATCGTCGTCGTAGCGGTCGAGGTGCTCGCGGACACAGCTCATCCAGAAGCTACAGGCTTCGCGGTAGGTCTCCGTATCCTTGATCTTGCGACCGAAAAAGGCGCTGCGGTCGAGGAGGCGGCGCTCATACCAGAAGTGGTCGTTGTTCACTTCAAGCGGTCGATCTTCCCAGGCACGACGCAAGATCGAGAGCGTGGCGCGGCGCTCAATGGAGGTGGCCGCGTGCAACTTGACGTTGGGCGGGCGAGAATTGGTGTCGGCGCAGCCGGTCAGACTGGCCAGGGCGGCCAGCGCGACCAGCTGCAGAAATTTCCTCATTGGGTGGCTATCGGCGCACCCGAGGAAAACTGAAGCGGACGTTCAGGGACGAATCGAGTCGATGAATACGCAACGACCGCCGCGGACGGCGATGATGGCGGCGTCTTTCACGGCGTCGCGGTGCTCGTCGAGCGTGGTGCGGCCGGTGATCCCGGGAAAATCGCGGGTGGCGGCGAGAGCTTGTTTCAACGCGGTGCGCTCGGTCGTGCCGGCCCGGCGGGCGGCGTCGGCGACGAAGTGGATCGCATCATAGGTGAGCGCGGCGAGGCCGACGGGGACGGAGCCGTGGCGGGCCTGATAGGCGGCGACGAAACGGCGGGAGGCCGGGTCTTGGCTCTCGGCGGAATAGTGCGTGGAGTAGACGGTGCCCTCGAGGGCGGCGCCGCCGATTTCCAGGAGCTGTGGGGCTTCGAAGCCATCGCCGCCGAGCAAGGTGGCGCGCAGGCCGAGTTCGCGCGCCTGTTGGGCGGCGAGGCCGGCAGCGACGTAGTAGCCGGGAAGAAAAATGGCGTCGGCCTTGGTGCTGCGGATGGCGGTGAGCTGGGCGCGGAAATCTTTGGCGTCGCCGCTGTATTTTTGGGAGGCGACGATCTCGCCTCCCAGCGCGGTGAAGGTTTTGGCAAACACTTCGGCGAGGCCGACGGAGTAAGGCGCGGTGGAATCGATCAGGAGGGCGGCGCGCCGGAGGCCGAGGTTTTTGTAGGCGTAGGTGGCGAGGATGGCGCCTTGAAATGGATCGGCGAAACAGACGCGGAAGATGCAGTCGCCCACGGCGGTGACGCGCGGATTGGTCGAGGCGGGCGTGACGAGCGGGATGCCGGCGGCCTGGGCGACCGGGGCGGCTTCGAGGGTGCGGGCCGAGGCACACTCGCCGATGAGGGCGACGACTTTGTCGCGGGCGATGAGTTTTTTCGCCGCGGTGGCGGATTCGCCGGGGAGCGAACGGTTGTCCTCGACGACGAGCTCGACGGGGCGGCCGAGGATGCCGCCAGCGGTGTTGAGATCGTCGACGGCGAGGCGGGCACCGCGGAGGGCGGCTTCGCCGAACGAGGCATCGCGGCCAGTGACCGACATGAAAAACCCGAGTTTGACGGGTTCGCCCGTGGGTGCGGCGGCACGGGCGAGAACGGCGAGCGCGAGGAACGCGAGGGGAAGGCGGAGGCGCGGGAGCATGGCGCCAGCAGGCGGAAATTCACCGGCGGTCGCAAGCCGGCGACGGGGCTATTTCTTGGCGCGGGCGGCGTTGGCGACTTTGACGGCTTCGATGAATTCGACCCAGTCGGCGCCATGTTGCGGCGTGGCAAAATACGGGATGAGGGCTTCCATGCTGGGCGCGTAGTTGCCGTTGTTCGCGGCGCTGTAGGCTTTCTCTGCCGCTATGCCTTGGCCCATGATTTTCTTTTGAAGTTCGTCGACGCGGGCGTCGGCGCGACGGATCTCGCGGGCGATTTCTTCGGTGCGGACGACTTCGGGCGGAAGTTCCGGGCGGGTGGTGGCGCTGCCCTCGGGATCGTAGGTGACGGTGATGCCGCCGGGGGACGTGACGGTCATCGGCTGTTTGGGGTCCATGGATACGCCGCGGTAGTCTTCGCCGTCGACGGGGAGATAGCGTTTGATGTAGCGCGTGAAGCCGACGAGTTCGTCGGCGGCGCGTGGGAGGCGGCCATATTCAAGCAAGAACTGGTCGCGACCGGCGGCGAGTTGGCGGAGGTTGTTCAACATGGCGCGCTGTTGCTCTCCGAGGGATTTTCCGGGGGCGACGGGCGGCGGGGGCGGAGTGGGTTTTGCAGGAGGTGGAATGGCGGCGAGGCGGGCGGTGAGCTGATCGACCTGGGTGCGCAGCGAGGTGTTTTCCTGGCGCAAGGAGGCGATGAGTTTCGACTGGTCGGCGTTTTCGACGGGGGCGGGCGGAGGGGAGTTGCGATTGAGGCCGAAGAAAGCGCCGGCGCCGAAGGCGACGAGGACGCTGAGGGTAACGGTGGTGATGAACTTCATGGTGAGAAAAGTGGCGGTCGCGGTGGTGCCGAGGGTGGCCAGCGCGCGGAGCGCGAAGGTGGCGGCGAGGCCGGCCGGGGCGGAGACGAGGGGTTGTTGGGAGACGAGGGCGCCGAGGGCGGCGGCGGTCGACGTGATGCCGCGGCGGGCGAGGGCGGCGCGGAGTTTTTCGAGAGCGCGGCCGGTGCGGACGCGGGCGGCGTCTTCGGAAACGCGGAGGGCGGCGGCGACTTCCGCGAAGGAGCGTTGTTCGAGGAAACGCAGGACGACGGCGGTGCGGTCGGGCTCGGCCAAATCGTCGACCGCGGAGTCGAGCACAGGACGGAGACGATCCCAATCGAGTTGGGGATCGGCGGCGGCGGGGGCGAGCGCGTGGGCGGCGAGTTCACGGGCTTGGCGGCGCTGATCGGAGATCATGAGATTGAGCGCGGCGTTACGGGTGGCAGTGTGGAGCCAGGCGGGGAGCACCGTGTGGTGGGCGAGCCGGTGGGCATCGCGGGCGAGGGTGGTGAAGACCTGTTGGGCGACGTCGGCGGCGCGGTGCGTGTCGCCGGACGTGCGACGCAGCGCGGCGCGGTAGACCAAATCGACATGGCGATGGACGAGGGCGGTGAAAGCGGTGTCGGAGCCGGATTCGGCGTAACGACGGAGGAGGGTGGCGTCATCGTTCATGCGGGTTCGACGAGGTAAACAGCGCCGAAAACGAAACCGAACAAAGAATTTTCCGGAGCGAGGCGGCAGAGGCGGAAATGAACGGGAAAGGACTTGCGGGGGGCTGAGCGTGGTTCCTTGCTCGCAGGGCCCCGACAGCGCCACGCGGTGATCGGGCGTGCCAGCGAAGCTCAACCCCTCCCAGAAATTATTACCATGTCGTCCTATACTCGTCGTGAATTTACGAAACTTGCTTTGGCTGCGCTGCCGGCGGCCGGGGTTTTATCGGCACTGAGCCCGCTGCACGGTGCGGAGGCGACGAAGCCGGCGGGGAAACCGAATTCGAAGGTGAAGGGCGTGCAGATCGGCGTCAATGTGCCCTACAGTTTTGCGAACCCGATGATGAGCGGCGATGACGTGATCAAGAATTGCGTCGCGCTGGGCTTGAGCGGGGTGGAATTGCGGACGCAGCCAGTGGAAGCGTTTCTCGGCACGCCGGTGCCGGCGTCGGTATCGGCGCGCGGTGCGGCGGTCGATCCGGTGCAGGCCAAGGCGAACGCGGACAAAATGGAAAAGTGGCGGCTCGGCGTCTCGATGGAGCAGGTGAAAGCGTTTCGGAAGAAGTTCGACGATGCCGGAGTGAAAATCGAAATCGTGAAGGTGGACGGGATTTTCAAGATGTCGGACGGCGTGCTCGACTATGTGTTCAACATGGCGAAGGCGCTCGGCGCTCGGGCGCTCTCGACGGAAATTTCCAAGGACGAGGCGGATCATGCGCGTGTCGGAAAATTTGCCGACAAGCACAAGGTCTGGATCGGCTATCACGGCCATGCGACGACGGACGAGGAGCACTACGTGAAGGCGACAACGTCGGCGAAGTTCAACGGAATCAATTTGGACATCGGGCACTACGTCGCGGGTGGCAACGGCTCGCCGGTGGAGTTTTTGAAGAAGCATCACGCGCGCGTGACGCACGTGCACATCAAGGACCGGAAATCGAAGGCGAACGGCGGGGCGAATATGCCGTTTGGCGAAGGCGATACGCCGATCAAGGAAGTGTTGCAGCTTATCCGGGACAACAAGTGGCCGATCCAGGCGACGATTGAATTTGAATACAAAGTGCCGGCGGGATCGGACCGGATGGCCGAGATCGCGAAGGCGACGAAGTATTGCCGCGACGCGCTGGCGTGAGCGGCGGGGCGGCGCGCGGCGGGCGGGTGAGCTCGCGCTGGTGAAGATTTCGAACAGCAAAACGGCGGCCGAAAGGTCGCCGTTTTTTGCGGGTTCAGGGCACCTCGTAGACTTCGACGAGGGCGATGCCGGTGGTGTTGTTTACGCCGCTGACTTGGGCGGTGTAACTGCCGGGCGGGAGTGTCACGAGGAGGACAGCGTCGCGGCTGGCGCTGCTCGGGAGGGCGAATGCGCCGACGGCGAGGAAGGCGTTGGCGAGCGCGGCGGTGCCGCCGGTGGTGGCGCCCCAATTGTCGTTGGCGTTGAGCAGCGCGGTGTCGCGATAGAGTTCGAGGCGCGGGTCGGCGAGGATGTCGGTGAGGCCGAATTGCGAGAGGCCGGGGCCGATGGCGCGGACGAGGACGGTCTTGGGGAGATTTCCGGAGAGAGTGAAGCCGGCGATGAGGATGCCGCTGGCGGTGCCAACTTGGGCGCGGGCGGAGACGTTGAGCAGACGGCTGACGGCGACGAGGGTTTGCGCGCCGGTAGGCGTGGGATCGGTGTCGTAGAGCTCGGCGAGCGCGATGCCGGTGTCGGCAGTGGCGCCGGAGATTTGCACGGAGTAGCTGCCGCTCGGCAGACTGCGCAGGAGGGCGGCATCGAGCGAAGTGGGCGTGAGCGCGAACGCGCCGACGGAGGCGAACGAGGTGGCGAGCGCAGCGGCGCCGCCCCAGTTGTCGTTGGTGTCGAGAGCCGTGGCCGTGGACGGAGTGAAAAGCTGCACCTGCGGATCGGCGAGCACGCCGGCGACGCCGAACGGGGTAAGGCCGGGGCCAATACCGCGGACGAGGAGGGGCTTCGCGGGACCGGCGCCGACGACGAAGCCGACGGTGAGCGTCTGCGCGCCGGTGCCGGCGGTGGTGCGCACGGAGAGATTTACGAGGCGGCCGGAGACGGGCTGCGCGACGGTGACGACCGCGGGGGTGCTCGTGACGGAGCCCTGCGGGCCGGTGACGGTGACGGTGTAGCGGCCGGCGGAGGCGGCGGAGACATTCGCGACGGTGTAGGTGGCGGCGGTGGCGCCGACGAGGGCAACGCCGTCTTTGAACCATTGATACGCGAGGGGGCTCTGGCCCGTGGCGGCGACGGTGAGCGTGACCGTGGAATTGACCAAGGCGGTTTGGGAGACGGGGGAGGCGGTGATGGCGAGAGTTTCGTTGACGGCGCGGCCGAGGCGGCGGGGGTTGTGGCGGTATTGCGGCCAAGGGCTGTTGGCGGGGCCGGCGGTGCCGAGCGAGATGGCGTAGAGTTTGTGGTCGTTGCTGCCGACGTAGAGCGTGTTGCCGGAAATGGCGGGGCACGAGCGTATCCAGTTTCCGGTGGACCAGGTGCGGTTGAGCGAGCCGTCGGGGTTGATGGCGTAGAGTTTGTAGTCGTAGCAGCCGATGTAGATCACGCCGTTGGAATCGACGGCGGGAGAGCTGGCGCGAACTTCGTCGCCGAGCAGGTAGGTCCAGCGCGCAGCGCCAGTGGCGGTGGCGACGGCGTGGAGCTTTTTGTCGTAGGCGGCGAAGTAGACGGTGGCGCCATCGGCGCTGAGTGCGGGCGACGAGGAGGTGGCGACGGTGGCGCCGGTGTAGGTCCAGCGGAGCGTGCCGGTGGAGGTGAGCGAGTAGAGGCGGCCGGAGTTGACGACGCCGAAGTAGAGGTTGCCGGCGGCGTCGAGGGCGGGGGCGGTGTAGATGTCGTTGTCGGTCGTGTAGGACCACTTCACGGAGCCGTCGGCGGGATTGAGCGCGTAGAGTTTTTTGTCTTCGGAGCCTTGGTAGATCGTGCCGTCGGGGGCGATGCTGGCGCTGGCGTAGGTCTGGATGGCGTTAACGTTGGTGCGCCATTTCGTGGAGCCGTCGGCGGGATTGATCGCGTAGAGAAAGCCGTCGGAGACTTTGAGGTAGACGGTGCCATCGGTGGCGATGGACGGGCTCGTGCCGGCGGAAACGGTGACGCCGGCGGAGCTGAAGTTGCGGGACCATTTTACGGTGCTGTCGGGGCGGAGGGCGTAGAGGAGACCGTCGTTGGAGCCGACGTAGATGGTGCCATCGTCGGCGACGGCGGGTGAGCAGGTGTCAATCAAGCCGCCGGTGGAGTGCGTCCACTTGAGCGTGCCCTCGGGGGAAAAGGCGTAGAGGGAGCGGTCGGTGCTGCCGATGTAGATGCTGCCATCGGGACCGACGGCGGGGGCGCCGGTGAGGTTGCTGCCGGCGATGGAGAAGCTGCCGGTGTTGGCCTGCCAGAGGGCGTCGGAGAGCGTGAGCGTGAACGTGCCGATGGCGGAGGCGGTCTTGGAATCGACGGCGATCACGTAGGTGGTGCCGGCGACGGCTTCGATCGTGCAGAGACTGGCGGTCTGGGAATTGGCGGGGCCGGAGTTGTCGTTCGACGTGACGAGGGTGAGCGACGAGAGCGTGGCGCCGGTGTAGACGGCGAGGATGGGATCGAAGTCTTCGCTGGTGGCAGCGAAGTGGAAGCGGCCGGAGCGCGGGGCGATCCAGCGATACCAGAGCGAGGTGCCGCCGGCGAAGGTGAGGATGCGCGGCTCGCCGGGTTCGCGGGTGCAGTTGGCATTGGTGGCGGTGACGCCGTCGCTGAGGCCGGCGAGCGTGACGGGGGCGGCGAAGGCGTCGTTGGCCGGGACGGTGCCGAGGTTGAGGAGCGTGAGGCCGGCGGCGCCGGCCTTGCCGTCGACAGAAATCTGATACGTGACGCCGGCCTGGGCGGTGAAGTCGATGCGGCTGGTGACGGCGGTGCCGTCGTTGTCGTTGGCGGCGGTGGGCGTGAGACCGGTGAGGCTCGTCCCGGTGTAGACGGTGAGGACGGTGTCGTAGGCGCTGCCGGTGGTGGTGAGGCGCACGGCGGCGGTGGTGGCGGGCGTCCATTCCCACCAGAGCGAGGTGGCGGCGGGGCCGGCGGTGGAGGCGGGTTCGCCGGACTCGGATGTGGCGCCCGCGTTGTTGGAGCGCACGAGGAAATTGTTGCCGGCGAGACGGGCGCGGGAGGCGAAGTCGTCGTTAAAAGGACGGTTGGTGGTGGTGGAGAGGGCGCCGAGAAGATTGAGGCGCGAGCCGTTTTGGGATTTGCCAGCGTAGCGCGGAATGACGTCGGCGCCGCGCAGGAGACGGTTGATGAGCTGGCGGTAGGAATCGGCGGGGAAACGGGCTTTCAGGAGGGCGAGGGCGCCGGTGACGTGGGGCGCGGCCATGGAGGTGCCGGACATCAGGGTGGTGCCGGTGTTGTTGGTGTAGTTGAGGGAAAGAATGCTGTCGCCGGGGGCGAGGAGATCGACAGCGGTGCCGAAGTTTGACGAGGTGGCGACGGTCTCGCTGCGGGTGGTGGAGCCGACGGTGACGATGTTATCGAGTGGGAAACTCGCGGGGTAGTGGCGGGCGACATCCATGTTGGCGCCGTCGTTGCCGGCGGCGGCGACAAAGATCACGCCGGCTTCGCGGGCCGACGTGACGGCGGAAAGTTCGGTCTGGGAAAAGCCGACTCCGCCGGTGTCGCCATAGCTGGCGTTGATGATGTGGGCGCCGCGGGAGATGGCGTAGTTGATGCCGGCGGCGATGTCGGAGACGGAGGCGCCGCCGGTGGCCGGGAATACTTTGATGGCCATGAGCTGGACCTTCCACGCGATGCCGGCGGTGCCGAGGGCGTTGTTGCCGACGGCGCCGATGATGCCGGCGACGTGCGTGCCGTGGCCGGACTCGTCAGTGGGGTTGCCGTTGACGAGATTGCCGCGGCCGCCGACGAAGTTGGCGCCGTGGCGGTCGTTGGCGGTCGAGAGGAGCGGGTTGACCCAGAGGTTGGGGGCGAGGTCCTGGTGAGTGAGATTCAGGCCGCTATCGACGACGGCGACGACGACGCCGGGGGCTTCGCGAATGATGTCCCAGGCGGCGGTGGCCTTGATATCCGCGCCGGGGATACCGCCGGATTGGCCGGTGTTGTTGAGCGGCCACTGGGTGGCGAACGAAGTGTCGTTGGGCGTGGCGGCGAGTTGGTGGATGCGATCGGGCTCGACGAATTCGTAGCGGCCGGTGGCCGCGAGGCGGGCGATGGCGGCGGTGACGGACTCGGGATCATCTTCGGCCAACTCGATGACGCGGATGTCGTGGAGATGTGAGAAGCGGGTGCGGACGCGGACGCGTTCGCGGGATTCGTCGGCGTCGGCCGTGGCGCGGTGGGTGGCGCGGGGCTTCGCGAGGAGGGTGCGGTCGCGGAAGCCTTGGGAGAGCTCTTTGACGGTGATGGGGACGGGGACGGTGTCGACGGCGCGCGCGACGGCGGCGGCGAAGACGAAGAGGAGCAGCGAGGTGGCGAAAAGGCGGAGGCGCGAAAGGGAGAAGGAGCGGGGAGGAGTGGAGCGCGGGCGCATGGAGAGGTGGACGCACGGTAGGTGCGGGAAGTTGGGGGACAAGCGCGGTTGCGGGATGTGCCGCGAGGTTTGCGGACGCGCAGGGCGGGCGGGCGTAGCGCGCGACGGGGACTTGGCGGCGGTTGGGAAATCGCCGCTCCGTAGGGATCACGGGAGATCGTAGACCTCGACGATGGCGATGCCGACGGTGTTGTTCACGCCGCTGACTTGGGCGGTGTAGGTGCCGGGCGGCAGGGTCACGATGAGCGCGGCGTCGCGGCTGCCGGCGGTGAGGGCGAAGGCGCCGACACTGCCGAAGGCGGCGGTGAGGTCGGCGGCGGTGGCGGTGGCGGGGGCGACGGGGGTGGACCAATTGTCGTTGGTGGCGAGCGGGGTGGTGTCGCCTTGGCGGATGACTTCGAGTTTGGGATCGGCGAGCGTGCCGGTGACGCCGAGGTTGCCGAGCGTGGGGCCGACGCCGCGGATGAGGAGGCGGCGGGGCGAGGTGCCGCGGATGACGAAGCCGGCGGTGAGGACATCGGCGCCGGTGCCGACACGGGCGCGGCAGGAAAGGTTCACGAGCGTGGTGGGCGTGGCGTCGAGTTCGTAGACTTCGACGAGGGAAACGCCGGTGGCGGCGGTGCCGGTGCCGACGCCGGAGACTTGAATCGTGTAGCCGCCGGGCGGGAGCGTGGTGACGAGGGCGGCGTCGCGGGAGCCCTCGGCGAGGGCGAAGGCGCCTTGGGCGGCGCCACCGGATTTGAGGGCGGCGATGTCGGAACGCTGCCCCAGTCGTCGTTGAGGAGGACGGGCTGGTTGGCGGAGTCGAAGACCGTGACGGAGGGATTGGAGAGCGTGCCGCCGAGGCCGAAGGCGGCGAGGGTGGGGCCCACGGCGCGGATGAGGAGCGTCTTGGGCTTCGTCCCACGAATCGTGATACCGGGGATGACGACGTTGGCGCCGGTGCCGACGTTCGCGCGGGCGGAGAGGTTGACGAGGCCGGAGAAGTCGAACGAGACGGTGGCGGGCGCGCTGGCGACGCTGCCGGCGGAATTGGTGGCGACGCAGGTGAAATCGCCGGCGTAGGCGGCGGTGAGGTTGGTGAGCTCAAGGACGGGCTCGGTGGTGTTACAAAAATCCTGGCCGCGGCAGAGCCACGTGTAGGTGGGCTTCGGGAAGCCCGTCGCGGCGGCGGTGAGCGTGATGTCGGCGCCGAGGTGGGTGCGGACGCTTTGTGGTTGAAGAATAAATACGGGCGCCGACGTGGCGGGGCTGACGATGAGGTCGACGACGGTGGCGGCGGAGCCGGCGGCGTTGGCGGCGGTGATCGTGACGGCGCGGCGGCCGGCGGTGGTGGGCGTGCCGGAGAGGACGCCGGTGCGGGCATCGAGGGCGAGGCCCGCAGGGAGCGACGCGGCGGACCAGGTGACGGGGAAATTGGCGGCGGAGAGCGCGAGCCGGAAGGATTCGCCGACGCGGGCACGGGCGATAGCGGTGGCGGCGAAGACGGGCGGTTTAGCGGTGGTGATGCGGTCGGGGAGTTCGGAGTAGTTGAGGTAGCCGATGAACATCTCGTCGCTGGTCTGCTCGCCGAAGCGGACGGTGGCGTTCGGGTTGGGGTTAAAGGGATTTTGGGCGGAGTTGTCGAAGGCGCCGCGGACGCGGATCACGGTGCCGGCGGGCAGGCGTTTGGGTTGGGCGAGACGATAGTTGGACTGCCAGTCGAAATTGTAGTCGGGGATATTGAGGAGGGTTTCGGCGGTGCCGTCGGGATAGAGCGCTTCGTAGCGGAAGCGTTTTCCGCGGTAGTGCATGTGGGGATTCAATTCGTAGAGGAGCACGTCCTTGGTGGAGGACGGCGTGAAGGAGGCCTCGCGTTCGTAGTCTTTCGCACCGGGGGGAATGGAAAGGGTGGTGGTGTTGGCGGATTTGGTGAGGAGCTCGCGGGCGGGGGCGCGGGAGGCGAAGTAGAAGCCGAGTTGAGTTTCGTCGGTCTCGGGTTGGCCGGTCGTGGTGTAGTGCATCTGCACGGTGACTTTGGAGCCGCGACGGAGGAATTTGCCGGAGTCCTCAGGGAAAAAAGTTTGGTCAACGCCGGGAACGTAGCCGGCGAAAAAGCCGTTGAGACCGGGGAGGCCGGTGGTGACCAAGGCGAGCAGTTGCTCGAGTTGGGAGCCTTCGAGGACGAGGGCGTGGTGGACGACGCGACGGTTGCCGGGCTTCACGTAGACGGCGCGGAGCCATTTGTCCTCGGTGGTGGGGATCGTGAGTTCGGGGTAGTCGTAGGTCAGCGTGCCGGTGGCGCGCAGTTCCTTTTTCGGCAACGAGAGAACGAGATCGGGCGGGCCAAGCGGCCAATCTCCGCCGGGAGGCGGGGGCGCGACGGCTAGGGGATCGGCCGTGGACGGGCCGCGCGGGCCACCGGCGCGGGCCCAATTGTAGAGCGTGGCGGACTCGGCGGGGGTGAGTGCGGCGCTGTTGGCGAAGACGCCGTAGCGCGGGTCGGCGTGCCAAGGGGACATGCGCTTCACGAGCATGGACTGGCGGATTTGGGCGGCTTTGCCGGCGAGGTCGGAGAATTTTGCGTAGACGTGGGGAGCGATATTGCCGGTCGAGTGACAAGAGACGCAGCGCGCGAGGACGATGGGGGCGACTTCGGTGGCGTAGTCGGGCACGGCAGCTGGCGGCAGATCGAGTGGGCGGGCCGTGGGGCTGAGCTCGATACGTGTGCCGGCGGCGGGCGCGGTGCCGGCGACGACGGCAGCGACGGCGTCGGATGCGAAATTTTGGGTGGGCGCGGCGAGGCCGGTCGGGTCGGCGTTGTCGAGCGGGCCGCGGTAGGCGAGCGTGGAGGCGGCGGAATCGATGACGAGGACTTCAAGCTGGCGCGTGACGCCGAACTCGGTGGCGACGAGTTGCGCGTCGTCGACGAGGACGGGGGTGGGGTTGTTGAAGAGCGTTTGTTCGGCGTTGATCGCGGCGCTATCGGCGGCGAGGTTGGAGTCGATTTGCCAGATCGTGACAGCGCTGACGGGAAAGCGGGCGCGGAGGGCGCGGAGGGCGGCGGCGGTTTGGAGGGCGCGCGGATGGCCGAGGCCGGTGAAGACGAGGACGACGGCTTTGGTGGTCGATTCGTAGTAAAGTTCGCGGGTGGTGCCGGTGTGATCGGTCAGGCGGAAGTTGGGCACCATGCTGCCGGGCGGGAGGCCGCCGGTGGCTTCGGTCAGGGCGAAAACGCGTGGGTCGAACGGGCGCGCCGAGGTGTGATCCATGGCGGCGAGTCGGGAGGCTGGGACGGACGCGAGGACGAGGGCGGCGAGAAGAATCAGCGGGTAGCGGGGCATGGGGAGAGGGAACACGGCGCGGAAACTAGGTGGAGAAAAAGCTGGAAGCCAAACGCTGAATCGACCGGAAGGAAGCGCAAGGCGGGCGGCGGGAAACCAGACCGTCACAGAAACGTGGACACAAAAAAGCCGCGCTCGCAGAGGAGCGCGGCTCGCAAATTCAGGCGAGAGGTCGGTTATTTCTTGGCCTCGATGGCGCCCGCGCCACCGCACTTCGTGCAGTTCTTGGAGTCTTTGGCCGCCGTGACGCAGCAGGCATGACCGCAGGCTTTGCTGTCTTTCGCGGCCTTGACGCAGCAGCCGGCCGTTTTGGAGGCAGGAGCGGCGGCGTCTTTTTTAGCATCGGCGGCGAAGGAAATGCCGACGGCGAGGACGGAGCCGACTACAAGAGCGAGAAGTGTTTTGTGGATTTTCATAGATGTAATAATAGGGGACGAGGGTTGGGGTGATGCGGAACCGGATACCGAGTCCGCGTTAAAGGGAGGGGCAGCCGGCAGAAGGTCCCGGGTGCTGGGGCGGTATGACACAGGTTCGGCCGAGGGCGGCAAGCGTTTTGTCGCGAGTCGATACGGGCTCACATCCGGGTGAGGGTGCGGAGACCGAGGAGGTGGAGACCGGTTTCCAGTGTGAGGAGCGTGCGGGCGCAGAGCAGAAGGCGGCGGGCGCGGAGGGCGGGATCTTCGACAAGGACTTTGTCGGCGGTGTTGAACGAACTGTAGTCACCGGCGAGCTCGTAGAGATACATGCAGAGGAAGTGCGGGCGGAGCGTGTCGCCGGCGAGGCGGAGGGCGTCGGGGAATTTGGCGAGTTTGCGGGCGAGATTGATCTCGGAGGGCGTTTCGAGTGCCGAGGCGAGGGACTCGTCGTGGAGTGGAGCGGCCTCGCTCGGCGCGAGATGAGAGGGCGTGACGCCGGCTTTGCGGAAGATGGAGTGGATGCGGGCGACGGCGTAGAGGAGGTAGGGCGCGGTGTTGCCGTCGAGGGCGAGCATCTTGTCCCAGGAGAAGACGTAGTTGCTGCTGCGGTTTTGCGAGAGGTCGGCGTATTGGACGGAGGCAATGCCGACGACGCGCGCGATGGCGCGGCACTCGTCGTCGCTGAAACGCTCGGCCTCAGGGCGCTCGGCATTTTTTCCGATGACGATCGCGTATTCGCGCTCCTCGGCTTCGTCGAGGAGAGCCTTGAGTTTGATGACGCCACCGTCGCGGGTCTTGAGGGCTTTGCCATCTTCGCCGGTGACGGCGCCGAAGGTAACGTGGTGCAACTCGGGGAGGCGGTAGGCTTTCGCAGCGAACCATTTTTTCACTGTCAGAAACAGCTGCTCGAAGTGATCCCCCTGGCGGAAATCGGTGACGACGACGATGCCGTCGGCCCGGAAGTGCTCGGTGCGGTAGAGCGCGGTGGCGAGATCGGTGGACGCATAGCCACTGGCGCCGTCGGCTTTGCGGACCATGAACGGATTGGGGCGTTCGGTGTGGCGGGAGAAGCGCGGGTGCTCGTCGTGGAAAACGACGAGGGCGCCGGCGCTGTCTTCGGCGATGGGCGGAACCGTCGAGGTGAGCTCGGCGTAAACGCGGGCGACCTTGTCGTTATAGAATGACTCGCCGAGGTTGTGGTCGAACGTGATGCCGAGCCGGTCGTAGATTTGTTGGAAGGCGGCGAGGCTGACCTCGGAGAATTTTTTCCAGAGCGCGACGTTGGCGGGGTCGCCGTTTTGGAGGGCGACGAGTTCGCGGCGGGCTTCGTCGAGCGCGGGCGAGCCTTCGGGCGTGGCGTCGTTGCCGAGTTTGTAAACGCGCTCGAGTTCTTCGATGGCGTCGGCGGCGAGCGCGGCGGGATCGGCCCAGCGTTTGTAGCCGTAGATGAGTTTGCCGAACTGGGTGCCCCAGTCGCCGAGATGGTTGTCGCGGATGACGCGGGCGCCCGTGAAAGCGAGGAGGCGGCAGATCGCTTCGCCGATGACGGCGGAGCGGAGGTGGCCGACGTGCATCTGCTTCGCGGTGTTGGGCGATGAGTAGTCAACGACCCACGTCTGGCCGGCGTGCGCAGCGGCGGCGCCGGCGGTGAGGGCTTCGCGAGTGGCAAACGTGCGGAGCCACGCGAGGAGGGCGGCGGGCTTGAGGGTGAAATTGATGAAGCCGGGGCCGGCGATGGTGATGTCGTAAGATTCGCGAACGGATGCGGCGAGGGCGGCGACGAGTTGTTCGGCGGTGGCGCGGGGGTTGAGCTTGCGGGCTTTGGCGTAGCCGAGCGTGCCGTTGGCTTGGAAATCGCCGTGCTTCGGATCGGCCGTGCGGACTTCGGGCGTGAAGGCGGACGCATCGGCGAGGCCGGCGGTGGTGGCGGCGGTGCGAAGTGCCTGGTCGAGGTCGGCGGCGAGATTGAACGAAACGTGCATCGGGAGAAGAAACGAAATCGCGCGCCGCGCGGGCAAGCGCGGAGTTGGCAATGGGCTTGGCATCGAAAGCGCTTGAGTGACGATTAGCTCACACACCGATGGACGCTCACCTCATGGACTTTCTCAGCCTGCTCCTGCGCTGGCTGCACATCATCGCCGGGATCGCATGGATCGGGTCGTCGTTTTATTTCATCTGGCTGGACAACTCGCTGGAGGCGCCGGCGCCGGAGTCGGAGAATGCCAAAAAGGGCGTCGCGGGCGAACTCTGGGCGGTGCATGGCGGCGGGTTCTACAACCCGCAGAAATACGCGGTGGCGCCGGCGGCGTTGCCCGAAAAACTCCACTGGTTCATGTGGGAATCCTACACGACGTGGCTGTCGGGCACGGCGCTGCTCGTGGTGGTGTATTGGCTCAACGCGCAGACGATGATGATCGATCCCTCGGTCGCCGCGCTGACGGTGCACCAAGCGGTCGGAATCGGTGCGGCGAGCATGATCGGATCGTGGCTGATCTACGACGGGCTGTGCCGGTCGCCGTTGGGGAAAAACAACGGACTGCTCGGATTGGTGGTGTTCGGATTGTTCGTGGCGTTGGCGTGGGGGCTGGGGCAGGTCTTCGGCGGTCGGGCGATGTTTATCCATGTGGGCACGTCGATCGGCACGATCATGTCGGCGAATGTTTTTTTTGTGATCATCCCCGGGCAGCGGAAGATGGTGGACGCGATGCGCGTGGGGCAGTTGCCCGATCCAGCCTACGGCAAACGCGCGAAGCAGCGCAGCGTGCACAACAACTACTTCACGCTGCCGGTGCTGTTCATCATGATCAGCAATCACTACGCCTCGACTTACAGCCACAAACACGCGTGGGCGGTGCTGGTGTTGATCTCGGCGGCAGCGGTGGCGATCCGGCACTTTTTTAACCGCCGGCACAAAGGGGTGGTGGCCTGGCAGTATCCGCTGATTGGAACCGTGCTGCTCGGCGTGGTCGCCTGGTGGACGGCGCCGAAAATCGTGACGCTTCCGAAGGTCGAGGGGCCGGTGACGTTTGACCAGGTTCGCGCCATCATGGGGCAACGCTGCGCGACGTGCCATACGCCGACGCCGACGTTCGCGGGAATCGTGCAACCGCCCGCAGGTGTCGTGCTCCATACTCCCGAGGCGATCGCGGCCAACGCGCAGCGCATTTACCAACAAGTGATCGTCACGCGGATCATGCCGTTGGGCAATGTCACGCAGATGACCGACTACGAGCGGGCGGTGATCGCCGCCTGGGTGTCGGGCGGGGCGAAAACGAAGTAGGCGGGTTGAAAGCGTGAAGTAAGTTTTTCCCGCTTGTCCCGATGGCGGCGTGGGGAATGCTATCCGATTCTCATGCCAGAAACCTCCCATCGCATCGTCCGAGCGTGGCTCGAATCGTTTTCCACGGGAGTGGTGGAGCTGGATCGGGACTGGAAAGCGAAAACTCCTCCGCGCTTTACGCTGGGCGCCCAGTGTCTGGCTCCCGCGGGGCTCGCGGCGGATACGGGGTTAATGGCGGCGCTCAGCTATCGGTATTTCGTGAACGCGGAGGGGGAAATGGTGTTCGCTCTGACGCCGGAGCACGGGTCGGAAATCGATCTGGCGCGCGATACGTTGTATGTCGCGGGAGATTTCAACGGCTGGCAGGAGGCGGTCGGGCAGGAGCACTGGCAGTTGAAACCGGCGGAACTCGACGGCGAACACGTGCTGCTGTGGAAAGGACCGGCGGCGCGGTTTCTCAAACCGGCGGGACAACGCTTCAAATTTGTGACCGGCGAGCACCATTGGTTGAGCCTTTCGGACGATGCGCCGAACTACGTGCGGGACGAGATGGGGAATCTGAACCGGGTGATCGATCCGCAGCGCACCGGACGGCACTTGTGGCGGTTCAGTTTGCCGCAACCGGTCGAACTGTCGGAAGCGCTCACGGTCGCGTGGGCGTCCAAAGCGGAGGGTGGCGCCGGCGGCGAGGTGCCGCTCGTGCCCGGCGTGTTTTTTCACGATTTGAAAACCGATCTACCGCTCGGCGCGCTCGTGCGTGGGGGCGAGACGGTATTTCGGCTGTTTGCTCCTCGGGCGAAGGGCGTGACGTTGGAGTTGTTTCACGAACTCGCCGAGCAGGACGAGCCGCAGGCGTTTGCGCTGACGCGTCGGGCGGATGCTGACGGCGCGGCGGGCGTTTGGGAAATCGCGCTGGGGAGCAATCTCCATGGTTGGTTTTACTGGTATCGGGTCGACGGCGTGCGCGGAGGGCCGGGTAGATTCGACCCCAAGGCGCGCGTGCTCGATCCCTACGCGCTGGCGACCGTCAGCCGCGAGGGGCCGGGCATTGTGCTCGATCGCGTGTGGGTCGGCCACGGCGATCAGACGTTCAAGACTCCGGCGTGGCATGATCTCATCATCGTCGAGGCGCATGTGCGCGACCTCGCCGCCAACGCGCCCGTGAAGGCGCGTCCGGACGAGCGGTTGGGTTTCACGGGGCTGCGCCGCTGGGTGGAGAGCCCGGACTTTTACCTGCATCACCTCGGGGTGAACTGCGTGGAACTGCAGCCGGTGCAGGAATTCGATAACGTGACCACGGAGGAGTATCACTGGGGTTACATGACGAACAATTACTTCGCGCCCGAGAGCAGCTACGCGCTCGCACCGGACCACGCGTCGGGCGTCCGCGAGTTGCAGGAGCTCGTGCGGGCGTTTCATCGGCGGGGCATGGCCGTGCTGCTCGATGTCGTCTACAACCATGTCGGCGTGCCGGCGCACCTGATGTTCGTCGACCGGCTCTACTTCTTCGAACAGGACGCGGCGGGGAATCTCGCGAATTTCAGCGGCTGCGGCAACGACCTGCGCGCGCGCTCCGCGATGGCGACGCGCCTGATCATCGACAGTTGTATCCACCTCATCGAGGCGTTCGGCGTGGACGGGTTTCGCTTCGATCTCGCGGAGTTGGTGGGCGTCGATGTGTTGCGGGAGATCGAAGTGGCCTTGAAGAAAGTGAAGCCCGACGTGGTGCTGATCGCCGAGCCGTGGAGCTACCGCGGCCACATCGCCGGGGCGCTGCGCGATACGGGGTGGGCCTCGTGGAACGACGGCTACCGCGATTTCATGCGCGAGTATGTGCGCGGGGGCGGCTCGGCTGAGCGCGCGGAGTATTTTCTGCGGGGTTCGCCGTGGTATTTCGCCAAGTGGCCTGCGCAGACTGTAAACTACACCGAGTCCCACGACGACCGCACGTGGATCGACATGATCACCGAGAACGACGGCCATGACGGCTTTGCGCCGACGGCCAACGACCGGAGTCGCACCCACCTGATGGCGGCGATGCTCTTCATGTCGATCGGCATCCCGATGCTGTCAGCCGGCCAGGATTTCCTGCGCTCGAAGCACGGAATCAACAACACCTACCTCCGCGGCGACATCAACGCGCTCGATTATCGCCGGCTTTACCGGCACCTGAGCACCCACGCGTATTTTGCGGATTGGATCGCATTCCGGCGGAGCGAGACCGGCGGGCTCCTGCGCCAGCACACCCGGCCTACCGAAGGCTTTTTTCAATTCTACCGGACGCCGGGTTCGGCGGCCTTCGCCGTCGTTTATAATGCTGACTTCTCTCAGGGCTCCGAGCGGCTGCTATTTGCGGTCAACCCGACGCAGGGTGACGTGCTGATTCCAATCGGTTCAGACGTGGCCGGCACGGTGGCCGGCGCCTGGGAACAATTGGCCGATCAAGAGCGGTTTTTCGCTGCTGAAGGGCACGGAGCGACGTTGCCGGTCGAGCCCGAATTATTCCTGCCCGCGCTCGGCTGCGGTTTATGGACCAGCGAGGAGTGAACGGCTATGTCATCGCACGCCAAAACCCTTGCTTCGGTTCGGCGGGCGTGTCTTTTTTCCTTTCTCCGCGTTCGCGCGGATCAACCAACATAGACATCAACGCTAGTAACAAACGGAGAGTCCAAACATGGCAGTAAAAGTCGCAATCAACGGTTTCGGTCGCATCGGTCGCCTCGTTTTCCGCGCACTCGTGGAACAAGGCCTGTTCGGCACGACGCTCGACGTCGTCGCCGTCGGGGACATCGTCCCCGCCGACAACCTCGCTTACTTGCTCAAATATGACTCCACCCAGGGGAAATTTGCCGGCACCGTGAGCTCCAAGAAGTCCTCGCCTGAGAAGGCGGAGGACGACGTCCTCATCGTCAACGGCAAGGAGATCCTCGTCGTTTCCGCCAAGACTCCCGCCGAGCTCCCTTGGGGCAAGTTGGGCGTGCAGCTCGTGATCGAGTCCACCGGTCTCTTCACCGAAGCCGAGAAGGCCAAGGGCCACATCGCCGCCGGCGCGAAGAAGGTCATCATTTCCGCTCCCGCGAAGGGCGAAGACATCACGATCGTCGTCGGCGTGAACGACGACAAGCTCGACCTCTCGAAGCACACGATCATCTCGAACGCCTCCTGCACCACGAACTGCCTCGCGCCGATCGTGCACGTGCTCTTGAAGGAAGGCTTCGGCCTCGAGGAAGGCCTCATGACCACGATCCACTCCTACACCGCCACGCAGAAGACCGTGGACGGCCCGTCGAAGAAGGATTGGAAGGGTGGCCGTTCCGCCGCCATCAACATCATCCCGTCGACGACCGGTGCCGCCAAGGCCACCGCCCTCGTGCTCCCTGAGACCAAGGGCAAGCTCACCGGCATGTCCTTCCGCGTTCCGACCCCGACGGTTTCCGTCGTGGATCTGACTTTCCGCAGCACCAAGGAAACCTCCCTCAAGGAAATCAACGCCGCGCTCAAGAACGCGTCCGAGACCTATCTTAAGGGTATCCTCGGCTACACGGCCGACGAAGTCGTCTCGTCCGACTTCATCCACGACAAGCAGTCGTCGATTTACGATGCCGGCTCCTCGATCGAGCTGAACAGCAAGTTCTTCAAGCTCGTGTCGTGGTATGACAACGAGTGGGGCTATTCCAACCGCGTCGTCGATCTCACCAAGACGATCGCCGCCCAGCTCTAAGTTTACACCAACCGCACTATCTTAACCACGGATAGCACGGATCACACGGATGACTAAAAACTATCCGTGTTCATCCGTGCGATCCGTGGTTAAATTTTTTTAGACCTCCGACCATGCCCAAATTCAAATCCATCCGCGACCTCGACCTCGCCGGCAAACGCGTGCTCATGCGCGTCGACTTCAATGTCCCGCAGGACAAGCAGACCGGGGCCATCACCAACACCGCGCGCATCGCCGCGGCGTTGCCCTCGATCCAGTTCGCCCTCGAAAAGGGCGCCGCGGTCGTCCTCATGTCGCATCTCGGCCGTCCCGACGGTCAGAAGATCGCCAAATTTTCCCTCAAGCCCGTGGCCGCCGAATTGGAAAAACTCCTCGGCAAACCCGTTACGTTTCTCGACGATTGCGTCGGTCCCGCGGTCGAAGCCGCCTGCGCGACGCTCGCGCCCGGCAGCGTCGTCCTCCTCGAAAATCTCCGCTACCACATCGAGGAAGAGGGCAAAGTGAAACTCGAGGACGGCACCTCCAAGAAAGCCGATCCCGCCGCCGTCGCCGCCTTCCGCGCCTCGCTCACGAAGCTCGGCGATGTGTTCGTCAACGATGCCTTCGGCACCGCGCACCGCGCGCACTCGTCGATGGTCGGCGTGGCACTCCCCGTGAAGGCCGCCGGTTTCCTCATGGAAGCCGAACTCAAGGCCTTCGCCAAAGTGCTTGAAACGCCGGATCGCCCGCTGCTCGCCATCCTCGGCGGCGCGAAGATCGCCGACAAAATTCCGCTCATCAACAACCTCCTCGACAAGGCCAACGTCCTCATCATCGGCGGCGGCATGGCCTTCACTTTCAAGAAGGTCGTCTACGGAAAATCCATCGGCGCCAGCCTCTTCGATCCCGAAGGCGCGAAGATCGTGCAGGACCTCGTCAACAAGGCGCAGGCCAAGGGCGTGAAGCTCGTGTTCCCGGTGGACTTCGTCGCGGCGGACAAATTCGCCCCCGACGCCGCCACGCAGATCGTCGGTGAAGATATTCCCGACGGTTGGCAGGGCCTCGACGCCGGTCCGAAATCGGTCGCGCTCTACCGCGAGACGATTCTCGCCTCCAAAACCATCGTCTGGAACGGACCTCCCGGTGTGTTCGAGTTTGAGAAGTTTGCCGGCGCCACCAAGGCCATGGCCGACGCGATTGCCGAGGCGACCGCGAATGGCGCCACGACCGTCATCGGCGGCGGCGACACCGCCACGGCCGCGAAGAAATTCAAGGTCACCAACAAAGTCACCCACACCTCCACCGGCGGCGGCGCGAGCCTCGAGTTCCTCGAAGGCAAAGTGCTTCCCGGTGTGGCCTTCCTCGAAAATTAATAAAAACCAGCTCCCATGATCACCCGTAAAAAACTCATCGCCGGCAATTGGAAGATGAACAAGACCTCGGCCGACGCGCTCGTGCTCGTCACCGATCTTCTCACGACCATCGGCCGCCAGACCGACGTCGAAGTCGTCGTGTGCCCGCCCTTCACCTCGATCGAGGCGGTCGGTAAGGCCATCGAAGGTTCCACCGTAAAACTCGGCGCGCAGAACATGCACCCCGAGGCGAGCGGCGCCTTCACCGGCGAAATCTCCGCGCCGTTCCTCCGCGCGCTTTTCGCCTCGCACGTGATCCTCGGTCACAGCGAGCGCCGCGCCTACTTCGCCGAGACGGACGCCTTCATCAACAAGAAGGTGCTCGCCGCGCTGAAGAACCAGCTGAAGCCCATCCTCTGTGTCGGCGAGACCCTCTCCGAGCGTGAGTCCGGCTCGACCCTCAAGGTCGTGCAGACCCAACTCGAGGCCGGCCTCGAAGGTGTGAGCAAGGAACTCGCCCCGAGTGTCGTCATCGCCTACGAGCCCGTGTGGGCGATCGGCACCGGCAAGGTCGCGACCACGGAGCAAGCGCAGGAAGTCCACGCGTTCATCCGAGGCCTGCTCACCAAGCTCTTCACCGAGCCGGTGGCGCAGAAAGTCCGCATTCTCTACGGCGGCTCGATGAAGCCCTCGAACGCCCCGGAGTTGCTCGCGCAAAAAGACATCGACGGAGGCCTGATCGGCGGCGCGGCCCTCGAGGCACGCAGCTTCACGGACCTCGTGAACGCGGCGGCGGCGATTAAGTAATTCCTCTGGGAGCGCGGGCCGCTGGCCCGCATTTCTGCCAACAAAATGCGGGCCAGCGGCCCGCGCTCCCATTTCAAAACGATGAACGAATCTCGCGGCTGGCACTCGCGAGGTTACCTGCCGCACTACGACGACGGGGCAAAAATCCAGTCGATCACCTATCGGTTGGCGGATGCTCTGCCCGCTGAGGTGGTCGCAAAATTGGAAGAACAAGCGTTGGACGACGAGAAACGTCGCGTCGCGATTGAGCACTTTATCGACGCTGGACACGGCTCGTGTGTGTTGAGGCAGGCACGGTGTGCAGAGGCGGTGATCGAAAACTGGCAACACTTCGATGCGACGCGCTATCGGCTGCACGCATGGGTGGTCATGCCCAATCATGTTCATGTGCTCGTTGAGGGGTTGGGCCGCGTCGCCATCGGAGACATCGTGCAATCGTGGAAGTCTTACACGGCGAAAGTGATTCTGCCTTTCTGTTCGGCGGGTAGTTTTGCAGATCGTCATCTCTGGCAGGCCGATTACTGGGACCGCTTCATGCGCAACGAGGGGCACTACACGGCGACGGTCGACTACATTCACCATAACCCGGTTAAGGCGGGGCTTTGTGGGCGAGCGGAAGACTGGCCGTGGAGTAGTATTCACGGGAGCGCGGGGCGCTGGCCCGCACCCTGTTGAGAGAAGGCGGGCCAGCGGCCCGCGCTCCCAGCTTATTTCCCGCGCACGGCCATGCTCTGCACAAGCGCGTGGAGAAACGCCGGATCACCGGGCAATTCGTGCAAAGCGGCGAGGGCCTGGGCAGTGAGTTCGGCGGCGATACGGCGCGAGGCATCGATCCCGTAAAGTTTCACGAAGGTCGTCTTGTCAGCCTTGGCGTCTTTCCCGGCGGTCTTGCCGAGTGTCGCGGTGTCGGCGGTTGCGTCGAGAATGTCGTCGATGACCTGAAAGGCTAAGCCGAGATTGCGGCCGGCGCGGCGTAGCGTGGCGAGTTCCGCTGGGAGCGCGACCGCCCCCGGTCGCAAAGTTTCGCCGCGAGCGACCGAGGACGGTCGCGCTCCCAGGCCCACCAATCCTCCCATCACGAACGCGGCTTCGATCATCGCGGCGGTTTTGTTGAGATGGATAAACTCGAGTTCGTCCGGCGTGGCATCGGCTTTTTTCTCGGCGAGCAAATCTTCCATTTGGCCCCCGACGAGACGACGACTGCCGGCGGCATCGGCGAGCTCGCGAATGAGTGCGTGGGCGAGGGTGGGCGCAGCTGCGTAGCTTTCCGCGATGAGGCCGAAGGCGTGCGTCAGCAAGGCGTCTCCAGCGAGTAGTGCGGTAGGTTCGTCGAATTGTTTGTGCGCGGTCGGACGGCCGCGGCGGAGGTCGTCGTTGTCCATGCAGGGCAAGTCGTCGTGAATGAGCGAATACGTGTGAACGCACTCGATGGCGACGGCAGCGGGGAGGGGATCGGGGATTTTCGATTTCTGATTTTCGATTTTCGATTCCGCTGCTGCAGCGGTGCCAAACAGCTCGGCTGTTGCGAGGACGAGCACGGGGCGGAGGCGTTTGCCGCCGGCTTCGAGGCTGTAGCGCATCGCTGTGTGCAGGCGCGCGGGGCGGGTGGTCGCGGGCGGGAGGTGGAGGTCGAGGCCGCGTTCGACGGTGGCGACGTGGCGTTTGAGTTCGGCGGCGAAGTCCATCGGTGAGGCGGGCAGTAGCGGCGGGTTTGGGGCGACCATCAAACAAATTTGCCGCATCAAAAACGCGCGATACGAAAAACTCGCCAACGCCGCGTGCGTTACCCATAACCGCGCGGTCCCAACCCATGCCAACCTACGAGTATGCCTGCCCCAAGTGCGGCCACGAATTTGAGCAGTTCCAATCGATGAGCGATGAGCCGTTGAAGAAATGCCCGAAGTGCAAGAAAACCGGCGTCAAACGCCTCGTAGGTGGCGGCGCCGGGTTGATTTTCAAGGGCTCCGGTTTCTACATCACCGATTACAAGGCCAAGAAGGGCACGCCTCACACGGACGGCGCGCCGGCCGCGAAACCGGCGGGCGACTCCAAACCCGCGGCTGGCGCCAAACCGGCGGCTTCGACGGCCGCGGCACCGGCCAAAACCTCGGCAGCGGCGAAGAAGTAGCGTTTCCCCATTTCCCATGAGCACTAAAATCGATCGGACACCACATGAACCGGGTTGGGGCGAGATCATCCTCGGAGCTGCGCTCAGCGTGGCCCTGGGGGCGGCGCTCGGCGCAGTGAGTCTTGTCCTCAAACCGGTCGCCGTGGTGAAGGAGCTGCCGAAAGAACCGGTGGCGTCCACGACGTATTTTATCGAAGGCTCGCGGGATTCCGGAAAAGCCAAACAAGCGGCGGCCAAACGGAAGGCATTCGCCCAAGGCTCCTCGGGCGTGTTTTCGATTCTGGAAGATGACCTCAACGCACTCGCGGGTCCTGCGACGCCCCCGCCGGCGGCGACGCCGAAGCCGGGCGAAAAAGCGGCGCCGCCACCGGTGGCCGCGGCCGGAATGTTTGTGGCGGGGACGCCGAATTTCCGGATTCGTGACGGGCTCGTGCAGATCGGGTTTCCGGTGACGGTCAACGCGCTCGGGGCAGACCTGAAAGTCATCGTGCAGGCGCAGGGCAAGTTTGTGAAAAAGGGCGAGGTCTTCGCCTATGTGCCCGAGTCACTCGTGGTCGGCTCATGTCCGGTTCACCGGCTCCCGTATGCGTCGACTTACTTGACGCAGAAATTTTTGGCTTCGCAGACGATCGCCGAGGACATCGCGGCGGCCTGGCCGAAGATCGTGAATGTCGTTGTCGAGGGTAACGCCGTAAAATTGACGATGCCGTGAGGTGGTCGCGGTGGCTGATCGGCGCACTGATCGCGGCGAGTGTCGCGGTGCGCGGAGGATTTGCGGCGGTCGCGCCGTTGCCGGTGCTGTTCCAATCCGGACCGGGCCGCTTCGAAGTGGCGGCGATCGATGCGACGGGCGCGCAGCGGGTGGTCGGCCTCGCCGACGAGGCGTGGCGGCTGTTGGCGGGTCCGCTCGTGTTGCCAGAGGCATTTCCTTCCCCGGTCTTTGTGCGGTTGGTGCCGGCGCAAGACTGGCGGGAGGGCGGCCCGTTTCGCGTCATTGTGGAAGCGGGCGGAGTGGTTTCGGTGCGCGTGCGTTGGGAGGAGGCGGTGCCGGAGAATTTCGTGCGACGGGCACTCGTCCAAGGACTCCTGATGCGGCAAGCGGTGGCGCGCCACGGCGTGCATGAGCGGCTCGCCGCGCCGTTGTGGTTGGAGCACGCGTCTGTCGGCTGGTGGCGGACGCGGTCCGAGCCGGCGCAACTCGACGCATTAAAACAGTCGAGCGAGCGGCACGCACCTCCGTCGCTCAAAGATCTCTTGGCGTGGCAACGGGGCGCGACCGAGCCGGCCGAGTTGAGCGAAGGAGCTGTTTGGCTGCTGACGTTGCTGGTTGGGGAAAATACGCGGGCGGGCGAGTGGCCCGCGTTGCTGCACCGTTTGCTCGGCGGGGAGGATCCGGAGAGGGCGTTGGTCGCGACGTTTCCAGGGCGTTTTGCCGATGAGGCGCAGCGCGAACTTTGGTGGATGACGGCTTGGCACCACTTGTGTCGGGCGCGGGTGTTGCCGGGTTTGGAGGCGGCGGAGTCGCGCACGGAGTTGCGGGATTTGGGGAGGTTTGTTTTCGCGCGAGACGGCGTCGACGTCGTGATGCCGCTCGCGGAGGTGTTGTCGCAGGCGAGCGAAGCGGCGGTGGATGCCGAGCTGAAGCGACGTGTGGCGGTGCTGAACCATATCCTGCCGAGTCTGCATCCGTTCTATCGCAATGCCGGGCTGTCCCTCGCGGAGGCGGTGGCCGCGCGGGGTATCAATGCGCAGAAGCGCGCCGTGTTGGTGGCGGCGTTTGAGAGCGATTGGCGCGATGCGACCGAGCTGGAAGCTGCCAGCACGCGTTTGCTGGATGAGAGGGAGCGCTCGCGGCGTTAGGCGGCGGGTAATGGTCTTGCTCAGCGTTGGGGCGCGACGAAAACTTTGCGGGTGTCGAAGAGCCTCAAGAACATCAGCGTGGTCGCGGCGTTTACCAGCGCGTCGCGCGTGCTCGGGCTCGTGCGGGATCAGTTGGCACTCGGCATTCTCGGAGCGAGCGGCATCAACGACGCGTTCGTGACGGCGTTCAATCTGCCGAATCTCTTCCGGCGTCTGCTGGGGGAGGGCGCGCTCACGGCGGCGTTTGTGCCGACGATGCAACACGAGTTGAAGGAGCGCGGTAAAGAGGGGGCGTTTACGCTGGTGAGTCAGGTGGTGAGCTGGCTCGCGGTGGTTACGAGCGCACTGGTCGCGGTGGCGATGTTACTGTTCAGCCAATCGCGGCGACTGCCCGGGCACGACGCGAAGTGGTATCTCGTGGCCGACCTGACGGCCGTGTTGTTTCCCTATCTCGCCTTTGTGTGTTTGGCGGCGGCGTTCGGCGCAGCGCTGAATGTGCTCGGGCGTTTCACGGAGCCCGCGCTGTCGCCGATTTGGCTGAACATTTGTATGATCGCATCGTTGGTGGGCGCGGGCGTGCTGTGGCACGCGGGGGACTCGGCGATTGCGGCGTGGTTATGCGGCGGCGTGCTCGTCGGTGGATTTTTTCAAATGACGGTGCCAGCGGTCGCGTTGATGCGGGAAGGCTGGAAGCCGCGCTTCGACTTGGGACGCTCCGACCGCGTGCGCGAGATCGCGGCGCTGATGGCGCCGGGGTTGTTCGGCACGGCGATTTACCAGATCAACGTCTACGTCTCGCGGTTGTTCGCGTTCTCCGTCCACGAGGGCGAGGCCTCGCTCTTTTTCTACGCGAACCGTCTGATGGAACTGCCCATCGGTGTCTTCGCGATCGCGGTGGCGACGGTGATCTATCCGTTGCTCGCGCGCCATGCGGCGGAAGGGAATCACGCCGCGATGGCGACGGACTATCGGCGCGGCGTGCGGTTGATTTTGCTGCTGAACGTGCCAGCAGCGGTCGGGCTCGCGTTGTTGAGTTCGCCGATCGTGCGCCTGCTCTACGAGCGCGGAAAATTTACCGCGGACGACACGGCGACGATGGCGCCGCTGCTGGCGTGGTTCGCACTCGGGATGCCGTTCTTCGCGGTGACGAGTCTCATGACGCGGGCATTCTACGCGACGAAGGATGCGGTGACGCCGGTGAAAATCGCCGCGCTGAGTTTTGTGGTGAACATCGGGCTCGGCTGGTGGCTCAAGGATGTCTGGGGCGCGAGGGGCCTCGTCGTGGCGAGCACGGCGGCCGTGGTGATCCAGGCGGTGGCGCTGCAACGTCAACTCGGGGTGTCGCTGCCGGGCATGGTGTTCGGCGACCTCTGGCGGACGCTTTTGAAAATCTTGGCCGGCACTGCGGCGATGGGTGCGGCGGTCGCCGGCGGATGGTGGGCGATTCGCGGCGTCTACGGCGCGGATGTTATCGCGGTGTTTGGGCTCATTCCGGCGGGCGTGGCGGTTTACGCCGGGGTGCTCTGGGCGCTGAAGATCGAGGGCCGTGAAGAACTCGCGGCGATCGTCGCGAAGATTCGCAAGCGGAAGCGCTGAGTGACGCGCGATGAAACTGAAGCCCGACTGGTTTCTCATCTCGATGGTCGGCGCCACGGCGCTCGCGTGGGCGTTTCCCGAGCCGGGTGCGGCGGGGGGCTGGATGCACCCGGAGTTGCTGACGAAGGCGGGCGTGGCGCTGATTTTTTTCCTGCACGGCGTCGCGCTTTCGTTTGCCGCCCTCAAGGCGGGGACGCTGCGCTGGCCGCTGCATGTGCTCGTGCAGACGAGCACGTTTGTGATGTTCCCGCTGCTCGGACTCGCGCTGATTGCGGCGCTGGGTGACGCGTTGTCGACCGAGCTGAAGCTCGGGCTCTTTTTTCTCTGCGCGCTGCCGTCGACCGTATCGTCGTCGGTGGCGATGACTGCTACGGCGCACGGGAACGTGGCGGGTGCGGTGTTCAACGCGACGCTGTCGAGTGTGCTCGGGGTGTTTCTCACGCCGCTGTGGGTGGCGCTGGTGCTGAAATCGGGCGGGCAGAGCCAGCCGATTGGTCCGGTGATTCTCGATCTCGTGCGCTGGCTGATTTTGCCGCTCGTGGTGGGCCAGGCGTGTCGCCCGTGGTTGGCGGAGTGGGCGAAACGCAACAAACCGCGGATCGGGCTCGTCGACCGCGGCACGATTCTGCTGCTGGTCTACACGTCGTTTTGCGACTCGTTCAAACAGGGCGTGTGGTCGGGAAACAGCGCGGGGCAACTGGTGCTGATCACGGTGATCGCGACGGTATTGTTTGCTCTCGCGATGGGGGTGATGGCGCGGGCGGCGAAGCTGCTGAAATTTTCCCGCGAAGATACGATTGCCGCGATGTTTTGCGGATCGAAGAAGACGTTGGCCTCGGGGGTGCCGATGGCTAAACTCATCTTCGGCGCGCATCCGGGGCTGGGGCTGATTTTACTGCCGATCATGATCTACCATCCGCTGCAACTTGTCGTTTGCGGGGTGTTGGCGCAGCGTTGGGGCCGTCAACCTACGTCGCCCTTATGAGCTCATCGCCGTTTCCGAAACCGAGTCCCCTCGTCGTGCTGCACAACTCGGCGGAAAGTCGTTTTGAAACCACGGTCGACGGCTTTCTCGCCGTGGCAGACTATCGGTTGGAGGGAACGAACGTCGTGTTCACGCACACGTTTGTGCCGGGCGAATTGCGAGGACGCGGGATCGCGGAAAAATTGGTCCGAGCGGGCTTGGCGTGGGCGCGGGCGGAAAAGCGTTCGGTGGTGCCGGCGTGCTCCTACGTCGACGTTTTCATCCAGCGGCACGCGGAATTTCAGGACCTGTTGGCGTCGCGCTGAGCCACGCATCTGGCAAAAAAATTCGCTGAATCCGCCATGTCGCACCTCTTCGCTCCGCTGTCGATCAAGTCGGTCACGCTCCGCAATCGCATCGGTGTGTCGCCGATGTGCATGTATTCGTCGACCGACGGGATGATGAACGATTGGCACCTCGTTCACCTCGGTGCGCGGGCGGCGGGTGGTGCGGGACTGGTGATCGCGGAGGCGACGGCGGTTTCGCCGGAGGGGCGCATCACGCCGAGCGACGCGGGACTTTGGGCAGACGCCCAGATCGAGCCGCTCGTGCGCATCAACCGCTTTGTGAAATCGCAGGGCGCGGTCGCTGGCGTGCAGTTGGCCCATGCGGGACGGAAGGCGGGCGCGGCGCGGCCGTGGGAAGGCGGCGGACATTTGGCTGACGCGGCGGGCGGCTGGCCGGTGATCGGGCCGAGCGCGGCGGCGTTTGGCGGGAGCTTGAGCAAGGTGCCGGCGGCGATGACCGAAGCGGACATCGCGCGCGTGCAGCGCGATTTTGTGGACGCGGCCCGGCGGGCGCACGCGGCGGGCTACGAGTGGTTGGAACTGCACGGCGCGCACGGCTATCTCGCGCATCAATTTTTGTCGCCGAAATCGAATCTGCGCACCGACCGCTACGGCGGGAGTTTTGAGAATCGCGTCCGGTTTCTATTGGAAACGACCCGCGCGGTGCGAGGCGTGTGGCCGGAGAACTTGCCGCTGACTGTGCGGTTGTCGTGCACGGATTGGGTGGAGGGTGGTTGGACGATCGAGGAGAGCGTGGAGCTGGCGCGCCGCTTGAAGGCGGCGGGCGTGGACCTGATCGATTGCAGCTCAGGCGGGGCGGTCGCCAATGCGAAAATTCCCGTGGGGCCGGGCTACCAGGTGCAGTTTGCGGAGCGCATTCGGCGCGAGGCGGGGATCGCGACGGCGGCGGTGGGGCTGATCACGGAGCCGGCGCAGGCCGACGCGATTGTGCGCGAGGGGCGGGCGGATGTGGTGCTATTGGCGCGCGAATTTTTGCGCGACCCGCATTGGCCGCTGCGGGCGGCGAGGGCGCTCGGCCTGAAGGACGCGGTGGTGCCGCCGCCGCAGTATGCGCGGGCGTATTGATTTTTCATGAGCACGAAACCTGTTTCCAACGAGACGCTGCTCGGGCAGCTCAACTGGCGTTACGCCACCCAGCGGTTCGACGCGGCGAGGAAAATTTCCGAGGAGGATTGGCGCGTGCTCGAGCAGTCGCTCGTGCTCGCACCGTCGTCGATCGGGCTGCAGCCGTGGAAGTTCGTCGTCGTGACCGATGCGGCGGTGAAAACGAGTTTGCGCGCGGCGTCGTGGCGTCAGCCGCAGCCGGAGGAGTGCTCGCACTTTGTCGTTTTTGCGGTGCGGCGTGATCTGGACGCGGCGCACGTGGAGCGGCACGTGGAGCGCATCGTCGAAGTGCGTGGGGTGGAGAAGGCGTCTTTGGAGAAATTCCAAGGCATGACGTTGCGCAATCTCGACAAGGCGCGGGCCGAAGGGCGGCTCGACACGTGGCAGACGCACCAAGTTTACATCGCGCTCGGGCAGTTCATGGCGTGCGCGGCGATGGTGGGCATCGATACGTGCCCGATGGAGGGAATCGACGCGGGGAAGTTTGACGAGATTCTCGGGCTGGCCGGCAGCGACTATGCGACGGTGGTGGCGTGCGCGGCGGGTTACCGGGCGGCCGACGACAAATATGCGACGACGAAAAAGGTGCGGTTTCGCGCCGAGGATGTCGTGGTGCGAGTGTAACGGAGCCGCGGGGGTAGGCGAGCGTCAGACCCGCTCCAGCTTGATCGGGTAGGTCTGATTCGAGCTGAACTGCGCGACGTAAATGCTGCCGTCGTCATCGACGAGCAGGTCGTGCGGATGAATGAAGACGGGCTCTTGGTGGCGCATCGGCTGGAGCTTGCCGGCGTCGTCGTAGACGGGCGCGGTGCCGGCGACGTTGGAGACGACGCGGAGGTCCGCGTCGAGGACGGAGAGGAAGCCGCGGCTGTTGCGGTCCTTGGGCCAATTGTCGGCGAGATGGGCGACGAAGAAGTGGTCGCCGTGGCGGCGGATCTGCCGCGGGTTGCCGCCGGGCAGGGGAACTTGGGCGAGCTTTTGGGCGTTCAGGTCGAGGCTGAGCAGATACTGCTGGTCGCTCATCGCGATGAGGAGCGAGGGTTGGGTGGGCCGACGCAGATCGACCATGCCGCCGTGCGGGCCCCAGTGGGTGATGCCGCCTTCGGCTCCACCGAGGATGCGGCGGAGTTTTCCGTCGGCGCCGTAGTGCACGAGGTAATCGCGGCCGTAGCCATCGAGCACGTAGAAGTCACCGTTGGGCAAGTGGAGTGTCCACGACGGGCGGTATTGGCTCTCTTTCTCGTATTTGCCGGTCGCTTCCGGCCAGCGCCACTCGTCGAGCGTGGTGCCTTCGAGCGTAGTTTTGACGACGCGGTTGGTCGTGAGGTCGGTGATGAAAAGAACTTCGCGCGTGCCTTCCGTGACGAGCGAGAGACCGTGGGCGCCGGGGAAACGGGTGCCCCATTTGTGGACGAGTTTTCCGGCGCGATCGTAGACGATGACGTTGTTGGCGACGTGGTTTGTCAGCAGAATGATGTGGCCGGCGCGGTCGCGCGCGAGGCCGTGGCAATCTTTGACGGGCGTATCGGAATTCAGGATGCCCCAGCCGGGGACCACCCGGTAGCGAAATTCGCCTTGGCCCAGCGTGACGGAAGCGGGTTGCGCGCGAGAGGTCGTGCGGACGAAAGCGCAGGCGACGGTGGCTGCCGCAGCGGTGCGGAGGAAGTGTCGGCGGGTGGAGTGGGGCATGAGAAAGGGCGGCGGTTGAAACCGCCGCGCCGTTAATTTTCGCGGCCGGCGGCCCAACGGAGACCGCGGGCGACGACGTTGAGAAACACGGGGTCGAGCCAGGTCACGTTGCCGTGGCCGTAGGTGGTGCCGAAGACGCGCGTGCCGAAGTAGTCGTTGGTCCAGATGGCGGGGTAGGCGTTGCCGTCTTTTTCGCTGACGGAGGTCGCGAGGGCGGTGGTCTTGGGCCAGACTTTTTCGATGACGTAGAGTTCGTCCATCGGCGTGACCCATTTCTCGGGGAAGCCACGCATGGCGGGGTGATTTTTGGCGGCGGCGGTGGGCGTGACCGGATAGGCGGCCTGATGGTCGTGGCGGCGGCTCGTGACGCCGAGGAACTCGCGCCACTCGTCGCCGGCGAGCGTGCGGTAGGTGTGCATCGCGCAGTGAATCACGACGGCGGGTGTGCCGGCTTTGTGGGCGGAGGTGATCTTGCGGGTGTAGTCGACGTCGGCGAGATCGGCGAAGCACTCGTTGTGCACGACGACGTCGTAGGGTTTGGCCCAGTTAGCGTCTTCGTAGAGTTTGATTTTGGCGTTCTTGGTGGTGCCGCCCTCGTTGACGACGGTCCACGTGATGGGGCCGAGTTTCTCGGTGGCGGCGATGAGCGCTTTCGATTGGAAGGCGTAGTCGTGACAGCAGCCGCCGGTGATGAGGAGCGCACGGATGGGTTTGGCTTCGGCGGCGGTGCCGGTGAACGGCGTGGCCAGCGTGGCGACCGCGAGTGACAGGAGAGTGAGGAGGCGAGATTTCATGAGGGGAGAGGGGGGAGATTAGAATTTCTTGGCGGGAACGGAAACATCGGGTGCGGGGACGAATGCGCCGGCGCGGAGGACTTTGCCGAGGGCGTGGTCGTCGGGTTTGAGGCCGCGGCGGTAGCCCTTGAAGGCGTAGGGCGAGGGCTCGAAGTCGTCGACGTAGCGGACGTCGGTCTTGGCGGGGATTTCGAGGGCGAAGCCCCAGAGGACGGCGTTGATGACCATGCGGCGGAGCCCTTCGTTCGCGAGATCGGTGGCGGCGCCCATCGTGGTGCAGAAGACGCGGTTGGCTTTGCCGTTGGGTTGGGCGTGGGTGCGCGTCCACGCGATGGGCATCATGGGGTCGTTGATACCTTGCTCGATGCCGTCGGCTTTGCGGGTTTTGCGCTGGACGGTGTCGGGTGCATCGGTGGGCTTCATACCGAGGAGAACCTGACCGCGGGCGAGGATTTTGGCGTCGGCGACAGGATGGGTTTCGTAGGCGCCGGAATCGCCGAAAATATCGGTGACGCCGCGGAGGATCGGATCGCTCTCGGCGCCGGGTTCGATGATGCCGCGGGTGGCGCCGCGGCGATTGGCGCCCCAGTGGCTGACCCAGTTTTCGCCGAGAACCTGGCGGCCGAAGTCGTTGAAGTGTTTGTAGCTGGTCGGGCTGTTGGGCGGGAAACGAAACGCGTGCGTGCTCGTGCGCAGGGCGACGATGGGAATGCCGCGGGCGACGGCGGCGGCGAAACGCTGCATCGCGTCGTCGGGCCATTGGCGGAAGCGGAGCGCCATCACGATGCCATCGGCGGTATCGAGCGCGACGGAGCCGGGGACGCTCTTGTTGTTGTCGGGATTGATCGTGCCGTTGGGATCGAGCGCGAAGAGGACGGTGCATTTGAAGCCGTGGCGCTGGCTGAGAATTTTGGCGAGCATCGGCAGGCCTTCTTCGCCGCGGTATTCTTCGTCGCCGGTGAGAAACACGAGGTGGCGGCCGGCGCCGGGGCCCGGACCGGCGGGGTAAGTGATGGTTTCCGAGGCGGCGTGCAGAGGGCGGAGGAATGCGGTGGCCACGACGAGGCAGAGGATGAGCAAGCGGGGTAGTTGCATGGGGAAGAAAGCGGGGGGGCGATTAGCGCGTGAGGCGATAGATGAGGAGTGCGGTGCGTTTGACGAGCTCGGGGACGGTGGCGAGGTCGGCGAACTCGTGGGGCGCGTGGGCGCCGCCACCGCGGATGCCGAGACCATCGAGGGCGGTCAAGGGCGGCGAAACAAAGGCGATGTCGCCGGCGCCGCGGGAGCGCGGATCGTAGGCGGTGATTTCGCCGAAGCCGAGGTCGCGGCTGGCGAGGTCGAGTTGGGCGAGGAGCTCGCGATTGGCGGGCGAGTCGGGCATCGCGGGGTAGCCCTCGCTAAAGGTGATCGTGGCGGAGGTGCGCGGGAGATTTTTCGCGACGATGGCGCGCATATTGGACTGGGCCTCGGCGAGTTGGGTGGCGCTGACGGTGCGGAGATCACCGCGGATGAGCGTGCGTTGCGCGGTAATGTTGGTCTTGCCGGCCGTGGTGCCGGTGGTGCGGTCGAGAGAGGCCTCGGTGCCGCCGACGATGAGGCCGGGGTTGAGGGTGAGACCTTCCAGTTTGCGGAGCTCGCTGTAAAATTCGCTGAGGATGCGGGAGGCTTCGTAAACGGAACCCGCTCCCATGGAGGACGAGAAAATGCCGGAGGAGTGACCGGTAGCGCCTTGGACTTCGATTTCCCACGAGGTGCTGCCGCGGCGGGCGACCGTGCCGGTTTTGCCGATGGCGCCTTCGAAGGCTAGGGCGAGGTCGCTGCGGCGCGCGACTTCGAGGAGGGCGGCGCGGGAAACTTCGACGGGGCGACCGGCGGCTTCCTCGTCACCGGTCATGGCGACGATGATCTGGGTGTCGGTGAGGACGCCGGCGGTGTGCAGTGCGCGCAGGGCGTGAATGATGATCAGGTCGCCGCCCTTGATGTCGCTCGCACCGGAGCCGATGGCGCGGTCGCCTTCGCGGCGAAATTTTCCGCCGGGCAAAACCGTATCGAGGTGGCCGATGAGGAGCAGGCGTTTGCCCTTCGTGCCGCGGCGTTCGGCGAACAGGTGGCCGGCGCGGGCAGTGGAGGCGGGGAGCGGAACCCAGCGGCTCTCGAAGCCTAGCGCGGTGAGTTGAGCGCCAAAGACATCCCCGAGTTGGCGCACGCCGGCGAGGGTTTCGGTAGCGCTGTCGATGAGGACGGCTTGTTCCAAATCGCGGGCGAAGGTGGCGACGTGGGTGTCGACGGCGGCGACGATTTTTTCTTCGGCAGGGCTGAGCGCGGCGAACGAGAGAACGAAGGAAAAGGTCAGACCGAGCAGGGTGGAGAGAAACCGGAGCGACATGCGCGGACGGGAGCAGACTCGTTGCGCAGAGTCGAGCGCGGGGCGGGCGAAGCCTAGGGGCGCGGCGTTACGTGGACGGCGATGCGGAGGCCGCGAGCACCTGGGTGAGATCGCCGACAGTCGTGTCGCCGTCGCCGCCGCTTTTCCGCCGATGAAGGAGAGATGATTTTTCGAGCGCGACTGCCGTGCAGGGGCGCGAACGCAGGCGCCGGCGATGTCGACGGGAAGGCTCACGCGCACAGATCCGTGGGCGAGGATGCCGACCTTCATGGGCGCGGGTTTCCGGTGAATAATTTTCCGTGGGCGCTGCCCAGGGCTGTCCTATTTTCGCCCCGTTGGGGCTCCCGTGATCGGCGGCGACCCGACTGAAAACAGGGAGGAACCCGAAAAGGTGCGACGTGAGGTTGCGGGGCTCGGAGCAAGCGCGTTGAGGTCAACGCGCTCCACCTCGGACGGGACTCAGCGGCCGAGGTAGAGGTCGCGGCCGCGGACGAGGGCTTCGATTTTGCGGTCGGCGATGGAGCGTTTGAGCATCCAGAAACCGCAGTCGGGGTGCACCCAGCGGACGCGGCCGGGGCCGACTTTCTTTTCCACGGCTTCGATGCGAGCGGCGACTTCGTCGGCGGTCTCGATGTGGTTCACTTTGATGTCGATCACGCCGACGCCGAGGGTGATTTTCTTGTCGATCTGCTTGAGCGCATCGAGGTCGGCCTTCGGGCGGTGGGCGAGTTCGAGGACGAGGTGGTCGGTGTGGAGAGCGTTGAGGAAGCTGAGGAGTTTCTGCCAGTTGCCCTTCTGGATCGTCTGACCGCCGTAGTTGCCGAAGCAGAAGTGGACGGCGCGCTCGGTGTTTTTGTCGATGGCGTCGAGGACGAGGTTCATCGAGGCGGCGGCGAGGGGACCGTCGGCGGGATTGCCGGGGATGTTGGCTTCGTCGACTTGGACGCAGGCGGTCGGGAGGCCGGGCATCTGGGCGGCGAGGACCTCGCCGAGGGCCATGGTGAGCTTGTCGAAATCGCGGTAGTGGTGGTCGAGCAGCGTGCGCGCGAGCATGTAGGGGCTCGTGACGGTGAACTTGAAGAGGCCATTGGCGACGGAGGCGGCGCGTTGGCAATCGGCGAGGAGGTTGAGCGAACCTTCGCCGAGGGCACCGGTGACGACGCCGGCGGGTTTGCGGCGGAAGCCCATCGGGTGATGGCGGGAAAATTCCTCCGTGATCGAGCGACCGACGACGGACGAGATGCCGGCCATCGGGCGGATGAAATACTCGATCATGCCGTTGGTGTCGGGGTGATTGACGTCGAAGCGGTAGAGCTCGCCGTCGGTGGGGAGATCGATGCCGGCTTGGCGCTGGATGTCGAAGACGACGCGGGTGGCATCAATCACGGCCTGCTCGCTCGGAAGAGCGGCGAGCCAGTCGGGCACGGGATAGGAGCCGACGGTGGTGGTGAGGATGCGCGGGGATTTCGGGAGTTTTGCGTTGGGCATGAGGAGTGAGTTGAGAGTTGAGGGATGAGAGTTGAGAGACGGAGAGGGGGTGGGCGCTGTCGTGAAGTGGTGGGGCGTTCACCAAACTCCTAGGACTGACCGAATGGCCACACAAAATATGCCGGGCGCTAAAAATACTGCGCGCATGACGCGACGGGGGCGTCGCAGCCCCAACCGGGCCAAGGCAAACTCCCCGTCCGCGAGCGGACGCGGGGAGCGGCGGAGGCGGACGCTCAACCGCCGGGGTTCGGCGGCGGAGCGGGTTGCTCGGTGGCTCCGGCGGAGGCTTTTTTCTGGGCCTCTTCGTAAGCCTTGCGCTGGGCCATGCCGATCTCGAGGAGATCGCTGACCAACATGCGGGCTTCTTCTTCCTGGCGAGCGACGGTGAGAGGCTTTTGCTCGGCGGCGGGCTGGGGGACTGGAATGGGAGCGCCAGCAGCTGGGGTTTCGACGGCGGGGCCGGGGAGGGGCGCGCCGTCGGGCGGGGGCGGCTGAATTTTGACGATGCCGGGCGCGAGGGTGGTGGCGAAGCCCGCGGCAGGAATCTGCGGGGCGACGCTGGGGGCGTTCACGAGGTTGGCGGCGGCGTTGGATTTACGGAGCGTCAGGGTTTTCTGGATATCGCCGGATTTGACGACGATCTGCTCGCGGCGCGGGTCGTAGGCGAGGACGCTGATGCCGGACTCGGTGCCGCCGACGGCGATCCAGCGGCCCTTTTTCGTCTGTTTGTCGAAAACACTGACGAAGGTCTTTTCGCCCATGACGTTGATGCCGGCGAACTCGAGCGTCTCGGAGGCGGCCACGGTGCTGACCATCGCGGAGGCGGGCGGCATGAACGGGGACGCGGACGAGCCGGATTGGGCGACGGCGCGACCGGCGGCACCGAGCGCCAAAAGGGCGAGGGCGGGACGGAGGAGGCGCAGCGTGGTGGGCATGTAGGGTGAGACGATGACTGCGGGCTAAAGATACGTCAAACTCGGGGAGGGGGGAAGAGGGGGCGAGTTGGAGACGGAGAGAGGGGGAGAAGCGGAGGGGGTGGGATTATTTGCGGGCGGCGAGCATGAGGGCGCTGCCGTGGACGTTGGGGTGCTGCTCGGTGCGGAAATCTTTGAAACCGAAATGTTCGAGGGCGCCGATGATTTCCTTCTTTTCCATCCAGTAACTGTAGACGTCGCCGCCGCCGCAGAAACCTTTCCAATCGAGGGACGGGCCGTAGTTGAAGCGGTGGACCGTGTGCTTGAAGCCGGCGTGCTCCATCGGGAGCTGCTCGGAGAACTTGGCGCCGGGCACGGGGTTTTGGGCGACGAATTCGGGGTCGTAAAACACGGTCCAAAGGAAGAGCGCGTTGCTGCGGCGGGCGAGGAGTTCGAGGAGCTCGACCGGGTTGGTGAGATGGTAGAGCAGTCCGGAGGCGACGGCGATGTCGTGGGTTTTTTCCACGGCGCGCAGGTGGGCGAGGCAGTCGCCGAGGAGGAAGCGGACGCGGGCGCTCATGCGGAAGGTTTCCTTCGCGATGAGGCATTTGAGGTAGGCGCGGGCGTTGGCTTCGACCGCGGTGACGGCGGCGGCGTTGAGGTGGTCGATGAGGTAGGTGTGGCCGCCTTCGAGGGGGCCGAGTTCGAGGACGTCGGCGCCGGTGAAGCCGTTGGTGACGCCCATTTCCATCAGGCGATGGTGGGCCCAGGCGATGCGCGGGTCGTCGAAGAGCGGGGTGACGCCGGCCTTGAGCTCGGGGCGATCCGAGGGCGGCGAGGAGGACCATTCGCCGGCGAAGAGATCGAGGGCGTTTTGATCGGTGGGGACGCTGCCGAAGAAGTGTTTGAAGTCAGGCGTGGCGGACATGGGCGTGAGGGCGACCACGAAGAACACGAAACCGGCGAAAGGGAACGAGGAAGTTGGGTGTGGGCGCTGTGCGTTTGAAAGCGCGTGGGAAAGCGCGTTGGGGTCAACGCGCTCCACCTCGGAGAGTGCGGTTGCTCGACCGCGGGCGGGTCAGAAGGTCGCGGTGAGCGAGAGGGAGTAGGTGCGGCCGCGCCAGTCGCCGTAGGGTTGGACGCCGGCGCCGGAGTTTTCCCAGACGTATTTGGGGAAGGGGGCGCCGAGGATGTTGTTGATGCGGAGTTGGACGCGAAGGCCGTAGCGGTGATCGCGCCACGGGAGGAGGCGGCCGAGGTCGGCGTGGGCGTAGGGATCGAATTGCCACTGGGGGCGGATGCGGTCGTGACCTTGGCCGGCCCACTCGGGCACGGGGAGGACGCGCGAATGAAAATAGTGTCCGTCGACGCCGAATCCGTATGCGCGGTTCGACCAACTGGCGCCGAAGTTGGAGCGGTATTTCAGGAGGCCGGGCGCGGTGCCGTCGGGGCGGCGAAGTTGGTCGACGGACGGAAAGCCGGGGGCGATGCGGCTTTTGTAGCGCTGAAAATAGAGCAGGCGGCCGTAGAGTTCGAGGGTGCCGCCGAAGCAATCGGCCCAGGCGTAGTCGACGGCGGTGTTCCAATTGAGCGAGCGGCGGTCGGCGCCGTTGATGGTGCCGGTGTAGATGGCGATGATGCGGCCCACGGAATGCGGATCGCCGGCGGCGAGCGGGGCGCGGAAGACGCGGTCGGGGAAAACGTGCTCGAGGTTGATGAGGGTTTGCTCGTCGACGAAGACGAGTTCGCTGGATTTACGGGTGTCGACGAAATCGACGGAGGCGCGGAAGCGGTGGGTGCGCGTGGCGCGTTTGTAAATGAGGCCGACGGTCTGGGTGACGGCGGCTTCGGAGGCGAGGCTGAGGTTGGGGACTTCGGCGCTGAACGTATCGTAGTCTTCCTTACGGACAGGATCGGTGATGGGTTGGGGATCGACGCCGAGACCAGGAGTGGGCGGCGGCAAGTTGAGGCGGCTGAGTTGGGGCGACGGAAAACGGTTCGAGGTGGTGAAGCTGCCGCGGACCGCAAAGCCGCCGGCGAAGTCGACTTTGAGCGCGAGCGTCGGGGCGATGTTGGCTTCCGGGGAAAAACTGGAGGCGATGTAGCGGACGGCGAGGTCGGTCTCGGCTTTGCGCACGTGGCGCGGGAGCCAGCGCGGCGGGAGGAGCGGGGCCTGGAGTTCGCCGAAAATGCTGTAGCGCTGGATGCTCCGGCCATCCCAGTGGAGTGGCTCTTCGGCGAGGGTGCCGTCGGAGTAAGTCTTTTGCTCGACGGAGGCGTTGAGGTGGTTGCGGCGGTAGTCGCCGCCAAAATTGAGAACGCCGCGCCCGGTGGGGAGCGGCAGGCTTTCGTTGGTGGCGCGGGCGGCGAGGTCGAGGGTGTCGTAGTCGCCGAGGGTGGAAAATTTTCCGCGCTCGCCGCGGAAGACGAGGACCTCGTCGTAGAAGGCGGGCGGGGCGGCGAAAACCTGGGTGTCGCGCAGGGGATTGTAGCGGCCGGTGTCGACGAGGTTTTGCCAGCGCGTGGAGTCGGCGCCGGCGAGACCGCGGTAACGCGTGAGGCTGCGGCCGTATTGGCTATCCAGTGACAGACGCCAGTCGGCGGGGAGGCGCAGGACGGCGCCGAGCACGGCGGACGAAAATTCGACGCGGGCCTCGCTGTAATTTTCGCCGAGGAGCGGCGCGGTCTCGTTGAGGGAGACGAGGACGTTTTGGCGAAACGGGTTCATGGGCGAGGCGGCGCCGAGAAAAAGATCGCCCTGCATGACATCGAGCCCGCGCGTGGCGACGGTGCGGGCGTGGGTGACATCGAGGCCGACTTCGAGGCGCGGGAACACATCGTAGACGACGGAGGCGAAATAGGCGGAGCGCTCTTGCTTGCGGCCGTAGGGGAAATCGACGCTGTCGCGCGAGACGGCGAGGTCGCCGGGGGCGTTGAAGAACGCGAGATTGCGGACGCCGGCGCGGCCGGCGAAGGCGCCGAGACCGCCGGTGCCGTCGGCGCCCGGCGCGACCGAGGTGAAAGGCGCGGTGCCGGGGCCGAGGAGCGGATCGAGCTCGAGGCTGCGCACGGTGGGCGTGGCGCGAAAGACGGCGCTCCACAGAGCGAGGACGGCGGGAGGGCGGCGTTGTTGGTAGCGCAGCTCGGACTCGGTCGGTGGAGTGGTGGTGGTGACGCTGGCGTTGAGCCGCACGCGGAGGGAGCCGCCGAGGAGACTCTCGGCGTGGAGCAAGGAGAGGGAGGATTGCGGGGCGTCGAAGGAGCGCAGGGCGTTGGTGTGCGTGGCGGTGACCTCGGTAGCGGTGGCGTCGACGCCGGGGCGGAGCACGATGTTGATAACGCCGCCGACGGGGTTGCCGGTGTATAAGGAAGAGGCGGACGCGGGGAGCACCTCGACCTGTTGCACCAGACTGAGCGGGATGAAGTTCACGTCGGGCGGGGGCGTGCGGTTGCCGCCGGTGAGGACTTCGGGGAGGCGGCGGCCGTTGACGAGGACGACGGTTTCGTCGGACGTGTAGCCGCGGAGCGAGAGATTGGTGCTGCCGGAGGAGAAGAGTTTTTGGTCGGGGCTGGCGTCCTGATCGGGCGAGCGGGCGGCGGCGTTGGCGTCGAGGAGTTCGCGTTGGAGAAATTCGTTGAGCGTGACGACACCGCTGCGGGAAATTTGGTCGCGGTCGTAGATTGTATAGGCGAGGGCGTCGTTCTGGGTGCGGACGAGATCGAGGTTGCCGGTGGCGTTGCGGGGCGGGGTTTCGAGTTCGCTGCGGTCGGCGAAGCGGGCCCGGTCGACGCGGCTCTCGACGACGAACGGCGCAAGCAGCGAAGGATCGGCGGTGGGCTCGATGGTTTGCGGAACGAGCGAGACGATGCGGTCGGGGAGCACGCGGGCATTCGTCATCTCGAGCGTTTGGTAATCGGGGCCGGTGGCGACGAGGCGGTAGACGCCGGGCGGGAGCACTTTGAAGAAAAAGTTTCCGCGGAAATCGGTGAGCACGCTTTGCGGGATCTCGACGATGTTTACGCGGAGGCCGGGGGCGGGCTGGCCGTCGGGGCGAAGGAGACGGCCGCGGATCGAGCCGGTGGGCTTCACGGTGGCCGTGATGACGAACTTGCCGCCGCCGTTGGGACGCGCGGAGAAGCCAGTGTTGGTGAGGAGGTGGCCGAGGGCGGCGACGGGTTCGAAGCGACCGCGGAGCGGATTGGAGCGGGCCTGGTGGAGTTCGTCGGAGGAGAAGAGAACTTCGGTTTTGGATTGTTTGGAAAACTCGAGGAGGGCGGTGTCGGCGGGTTGCGCGGGGACATCGAATTCGACGGGCTCGGCGCGGGCGGCACGCGGACTCAGCGCGACCAGGGCGGTCGCGGCGAGGAGGAGCCATAGGTGGAGGCGGAAGGACACGGCGGGACGGAAGAGGGAGAGACGGAGAGGCGAGAGAGGGGGGGAGATTGCGCGGCGGGGGCGGCGGGGTCTCCGGAGGATGAAGTAGTCGCGGGCGGATCAGGGCTCGGTGCGGAGGCTGATGCGGAGGATGCCGCTTGGGTCGGCGTTGACGCGGACCGGGTGGATTTGCGCGAGGGCGTCGAGGAAGCCGTTGAGATCGTCGAGGCTGAAGCGGCCGCCGATGGTGAGCTTCTGCGCGGCGGGTGTGACGGTGATGCCGCGACCGTGATACTGGGCGAAGCGGGCGAGGGCGATGTGGAGCGGCTGGTTGTTGAAGACGATTTTGCCCTGGCGCCACGCGAGGGCGTCGTCGAGTGCGCTGGCAGAGAGCGTGAGGCGGGTGACCCCGCGCGGGGTGGCGGAGAGTTGCTCGCCGGCGGTGAGCGATGAGGGCGGGCGCGGGCCGGTGCCGGCGGTGTCGCTGGGGCGGACTTGGACGGAGCCCTCGACGACGGTGACTTCGAGCTCGGAGATTTTGTCGGTGCGCACGTCGAAGACGGTGCCGGTGACGCGGACGGAGCCGGTGGGCGTCTCGACGATGAACGGGCGCGAGGCGTCTTTCGCGACGGCGAAGTAGGCTTGGCCGGAGGCGAGACGGACGCGGCGCTCGTCGCGGGTGTTTTCGACGAGGAGGCTGGTCTGGGCGTTGAGTTCGACGCGCGTGCCGTCTGAAAGCGTGAACGCTTGGCGCTGCGCGACGGAGGTCGCGAGGGTTTCGACGCCGGAAGGGCCGGTGGGCGCGAGGGTGAAGAAAAGGGCGACGGCGGCTGCGGCGGCGAGCGTGCCGCCGGCCAGCGTGAGCCAGGAAAAGCTCCAGCGGCGGCGCGAGGGTTGCGCGGTCGCGGGCATTTTCACCGCGCCGGCAGAGACGAGCGCGGGGAGGGACTGTTCGAGATCGGCGGAGAACTGACAGTAATCAGAGAGGAGCGCGCGGTGTTGCGGGCTGGCGGCGAGCCACGTGTCGAGCGCGGTGCGGTCCGCGGCGTCGAGCGTGCCGCCTTCGAGGCGGGCGGCCCAGAGAGAGGCCTGCTCATCGGCGGCGGAACCGGCGCGGGAAGAGGGGTGGGAAGAATTTTTCATGAGCGGGCCTCCTGATCGGGGGTGGAGGACTCGTCGGTGGTGTGGTGCGGGAGCGTTTCGGAAGGGAGGGCGGCGCGGAGGAGACGGAGGGCGCGGGCGTGTTGTTTTTCGACGGTGCTGACGGCGATGCCGAGGCGGTCGGCGATTTCGCGGTGGGAAAGGAGTTCGACTTTGCGAAGGAGGAGGACGGCGCGGCAGCCCTCGGGGAGCTCGGCGATGGCTTGCTGGAGCAGGGCGAGTTCCTGGCGGGCCATCACCTGCTGGGGCACGGTGGGCGAGGCGGCGGCGGTGGTCTCGTGGGCGGGATCGGCAGAGCCGGCGGTGCCCTCGGGCGAGATGCTGCGACGCTTCAGGCGATTGATGGCGAGGCGGCGGGCGGTGACGTAGAGAAGCGCCTCGGGTTTGTCGGCGGACTTGTTTTCGACGGACGGATAGACGCGCAGATAAGCGTCGTGGGCGACATCCTGGGCCTCGGTGGTGTTGCCGAGGAGGCGGGCAAGGTAGCGGCGCAACGGGGAGATCGTCGCGCGGTAGAGCGAGGTGAAGTCCTTGGGGCTGGAAGGCTCGTCAGACATCGGCTCGCGGTGCACGGATTCGGCCGGACCGGATGAGCCGGGCGGGGCGAAGCGAGGGAGGGGAAGTGTGGAAGAAGATTTCACGCCTACCCCGTGCGACAACCGGCAACGGGAAACCCGCTAGTGGTGCGAAAGAAAAATTTGTGCGACGAGCGGGCGGCATGGGAACGACAGCGACGGAGGACGAGGGAGGCGGCGAACGGCGAGAGGAGAACGACAAGTGAGAGACCAAAGGACGGAGGTAAGGATGCGCAATGGGCGCAAAAGGGCGAGGGGGGATTCGCGGGCGAGATTCGCGAGGCGAGGTTCGTGTAGTCGAGGTTCGCGGGGTGGGGTAGGCCTCGCTGCGGGGGCGGCTAGGGTCGGTCGTTGGGGGCGCCAAGAATATCCATGTCGATGCCTCGTTTGTCTATTCCTGCGGTAGGTGAGGGGTGCTAGGGTTCTTTTGCCGGCGGTCTCTTCCGTCTATCGAAGGGCTCCCGTTTTCGATGGGCCGGTTTTGTTTCCCAACTATTTTTCCACCCCGTGACCAACCGTCTGCTTGTTCTGGTTTTGGTGATTGCACTCACGCTTGGCGCGACTGTTGCCGAGGTCGGTGCGACCGGTTCGGCGGTTGCGATTGTAGTCGCGACCAGCGGCTCCGACGACGCTGCCGGCACCGCCGGCGCTCCCGTTGCTTCGCTCGGTCGGGCTCAAATCCTCGCCCGCCAAGCCCGGGCGGCGGGGCGCGACGTGGTCGTCACTGTGCGCAGCGGCACGTATTATTTGGCCGATACGCTCGTCTTCACGCCGGCCGACTCCGGAACGCCCGAGGCTCCCGTCGTCTGGCAAGCGGCCGAGGGCGAGAATGTGGCGATCAGCGGAGGCACGCGTCTCGCATTGGAGTGGAAATCCTCGGCGCTCGCCCCGGGCGTCTATCAGGCCTCGGTGCCGGCTGATCTCGAAATCGATCAGCTTTACATCGACGGTCAGCGGCAGTGGATGGCGCGTTTTCCGAATCGTGAGCCAGGCGAGGGGCTCAACGTCTTCGACACGTGGAAACTCGATCATCGCGCCAAACCCGATGTGACCCGCGATCCGCTCGCGCCCGCTCGCATCGCGCGTTGGGCCGATCCCACCGGGGCCTTCTTTCACGCGATGCATCCGGCGCTCTGGGGCGGGGTGCACTGGCGGGTGACGGGCAAGAATCCCGACGGCACGCTCGCGATGGTGGGCGGCACGCAAAACAATCGCGGTGCCCGCGTCCATGGCACGTATCGCATCATCGAAAACGTGCGCAAGGAACTCGACGCGCCCGGCGAGTGGTTTCACGACCGCGCCACGCGCACGTTGTTTTATTTTCCGTCCGCCGGTGTCGATCTGGCGCGCGCCACGGTTGAAACCGTGCGGCTGCGCCACCTGATCGAGGTGCGCGGATCGGAGGAGCGGCCGGTGCGCTGGCTGTCGTTTCAAGGGCTCACGTTTCGGCATACAGCCCGCACGTTCATGGAAACCAAGGAACCGATGCTCCGTTCGGATTGGACGATGTATCGCGGCGGGGCGGTCATTCTGACCGGCACCGAACACTGCGAGATCGCCGACTGCCAGTTCGACCAGGTCGGCGGCACCGCCATTTTCGTCAACAACTACAACCGCCACGCCACGATTCGCGGTTGTCACATTTTCGAAGCCGGTGCCAACGGTGTCTGTTTCGTCGGCAATCCCGCCGCGGTCCGCAACGCGCTCTTTCACTACGACCAGCGCCTGAAACCGTCCGAACTCGACCGCACGCCCGGTCCGCTGGGCAACGACTTTCCTTCCGACTGCCTCGTCGACGACTGCCTGATCACGCGAACCGGCCGCGTCGAGAAACAGACCGCGGGGGTGAACATCGACATGGCCCAGTCGATTACGGTCCGCCACTGCTCGATCTACGATGTGCCGCGAGCCGGCATCAACATTGGCGGCGGCACGTGGGGCGGCCACGTCGTGGAATTTTGCGATGTGTTCGATACCGTGAAGGAGACGGGCGACCACGGCTCGTTCAACTCGTGGGGACGCGACCGCTTCTGGACGCCGAGTATCGCGGCGCTCGACGACGACGCATTCTTCGCCGAGCACCGCGACCTGCCGTTTCTCGACGCCGTGAAGCCGGTCATCCTCCGCGACAACCGCTGGCGCTGTGATCACGGGTGGGATATCGACCTCGACGACGGCTCTTCGCGCTACGAGATCCGCAACAATCTCTGCCTCCGCGGAGGCATCAAGAATCGCGAAGGCTTCGGCCGCATCGTGGAAAACAACGTCATCGTCCGCAGCGGCCTGCACCCGCACGTGTGGTATAAGCACAGCGGGGACATCTTCCGCCGCAATATCGTCGCCTCGGCCGCCTACTCGCCGGCCCGGATGAGGCCGCCGCCGTGGGGGGCGGAGATGGATTTCAACCTTGTGCACACGCCCGGCCAGGCGACACCGGCGCCGGCCGCGAAGCTCGCCGCGCAATCGGGCCGCGACGCCCACTCGCTCGCCGCCGATGCCGGCTTTGTCGATCCCACGCGGGGCGACTTTCGGGTCCGCGAAGATTCGCCCGCGTTGAAACTTGGTTTCGTGAATTTCCCGATGGATCGCTTCGGAGTGCGGAAACCCGCGCTGCGCGCCCTGGCCCGCACGCCGAGTTTCGCACCGCCGGCGACGGCCGAGGTTGCGTGGTCCGCTGCGTCGGCGCCCGTATCCGCGCTGTGGCTGGGCGCGCGCGTGAAAACCCTCACGACGGTGGAGGAAGCCTCATCGGTCGGCGTCGCGCTCGCGAGCGGGGGCGTCCTCGTGCTTGAGGTGCCCGCGGGTTCGCGTGCTGCCGGCCTCGGTCTGCGGGCCGGTGATCTCATTGTCGGCGGGCCAGGGGAGACCGTGAAAACGGCGGCCGATTTGTCGCGCCTCGAAAAATCCGGAAAACCGGCGGGCGCGGAACTGCGGATCATCCGCGAGCAAAGCGCGCGCACACTGACCTTCGTTGCTGAAAAATAGACTGCCGGTCACCGGCCCACTCTTGCCTATGAAAATCAAAACCCTCGTCCCGGTCTTCGTGTGGTGCATGGCGACGCTGGCGTGCTGCACGGCTATCGGCCCTGTTTCGGCTGCGCCCACCGCCGCTCCCGACCTCGGTTGGTGGCGCGACGGGCGCTTCGGGATGTTCATCCACTGGGGACCGGCCTCGCTCACCGGCAAAGAGATCAGTTGGTCGCGTCAAGGGACCGGCGTGGAGATTTACGACAATCTCTACCGACGCTTCGACCCCGTGAAGTTCGACGCCCGCGTCTGGGTGGCGACGGCGAAGGCGGCCGGTATGCGCTACATCGTGCTCACCGCGAAACACCACGACGGCTTTATGCTGTGGGCCACGCAAACCGACCCTTACAACATCATGCGCACCCCGTTTGGCCGCGATGTCGTCGGAGAATTGGCGAAGGCCGCGCGCGAGGCGGATATCCCGTTTTGTTTCTATTTTTCTCCGGGCGATTGGAAAGACCCCGATTGTCGCCACGCCGAAAATAATCCGCGTTTCGTCGAGCGCATGCACGCGCAGTTGACGGAACTGCTCACGCGCTACGGCCGCATCCCGCTCGTGTGGATCGATTACGACGGCTACCCGTGTCCGAGCATCCCGCAAGAAACGGCCGCGCTCATCCGTCGCCTCCAACCCGGCGTGATTATCAACAATCGCTTGGAGCCGCTGCACCCCGACGAGTCGCACGGCAGGGTAGGGCGCTGGGGCGATTACGCCACGCCCGAACAGATGGTCGGCTCGTATTGCGACACCGTGCCGTGGGAAACCTGCATGACCATCGCTCGCCAGTGGTCGTGGAAACCGAACGACGCTCTCAAGCCGCTGCAGCAATGTCTCGAAACGCTCGTCAGCACCGTCGGCGGCGATGGCAACCTGCTGTTCAATGTTGGGCCAATGGCGAGCGGTGAGATCGAGCCGGCCCAGATCGAGCGACTCTCCGAGATGGGCGCGTGGCTGCGTCGTCATGGCGAAGCGATCTACGGCACCCGCGGCGGCCCCTACGCGCCGACGAAAACGTATGCCGCCACCCGCACGAAGGATGCGATTTACGTGCACGCGTTCGCCTCCGCCGGCGACACGCTCGCGCTGCCGGCGTTGCCGCGCGCGGTTCGTCGCGCTGCGCTGCTCGACGGTCGGACGATCGAGTTCACTCAGACTTCCTCTTCGCTGGTGCTCGCGCTGCCGGCGGCCGTGCGCGATCCCCACATCACCGTGATCAAACTCAGCGTTGCCGGCACCGTCGCGGATCTTGCCGTGATCCACCCGCCTTCGGCCACCGGTTCCCTCGCGTATCGGCACCCCGCGTCCGTCTCGAGCAGCATTGCGCCGCAATTCATGCACACGGCGGAAGCCGCGCTCGATGACAACGACAACAGCTACTGGTCCCCCGGTCGCGACGAAGCGATGGCCGCGACGATCCCCGGGCGGCGCTTCGACAATTTTCGCCAGACGCCCGAGCACGCCCTGTGGCTAAAGTCCGGCTGGCTCGAGGTCGAGTTGGAGCGTCCGACGCTCGTCGCCCGGGCGGTGCTCAAAGAAAAAGTCGTGCCGCGCAACTACCGCGCCGTCTCCGCGTGGCGTATCGAATACGAAGATGCCGGCCGCTGGCAGCCCGCCGCTTCCGGCGCCACGATTGGCGCGATGCTCTCCGCGGATTTCCCGCGCGCGGTCACCGCGAAGAAATTCCGCTTGGCCATCGAAGCGCCCGGTCGCCCCGCGATCGCTGAGTTTCAGCTCTTTTCGTCCAAATAAGTCCTGTCGCGCCATGCGCGAAACCACGGCACATCTGCCACCGTCACCGCATACCGCCTATGAAAACCCACCCCTGCATCAGAATTCTGGCGACAGCCGCCGCCTTGCTCGTCGCCGGCCTCGTTTTCGCTCCTGTTTCGGCCGCCGCGGCTGTTGCGGAGACGCCCGCCCAACGCGATGCCCGCGTGCAATGGTGGCGCGAGGCGCGCGTCGGAATGTTTGTCCACTGGGGCCTCTACTCCGGACTCGCCGGCACGTGGGACGCCAAACCTGTCGCCACCAAGGGCGGCATGGAATGGATCCAACAGCGCGTCAAAGCCGACACCGCCACCTACGCGCAACGCGCCTTGCCGCTCTTCAAACCTACGCCGGGTTTCGCCCGCGAATGGGCGCGCCTCGCGAAGTCCGCCGGCTGCCGCTATCTCGTGTTTACCACGAAACACCACGACGGCTTCGCGCTGCACGATTCGAAGGTCAGCGACTTTGATGCCGGTTCTAAACTGAACCGCGACCTCGTGCGCGAGATCGTCGACGCCTGCCGCGCCGAGGGCCTGCGCGTCGGTTTCTATCACTCGGTGATCGACTGGCATCATGACCAATATGCCTATGCGAAATCTGCGCAGCTGCCGCATCCACTCAAGGGCCAGCCCTATCCCAACGGCACGCGCGACCACGCCAAATATCTAGACTACCTGCACGCCGAGGTCCGCGAACTCGTTTCGAACTACGGCCAGGTTGACGTGCTTTGGTGGGACTATAGCGCGATCGATTTCCAAGGCGATGCCGCGTGGCGGTCCACGGATCTCATCCAACTCGTCCGTGCGAAACAGCCGGCGATTTTGATGAACAACCGGCTCTTCCGCTCACCGGAAGCCGGTTGGAAAAGCATGGGCACCGAGGGCTACGCGCCCCGCCTCGATCCGCAATACGGCGACTTCATCACGCCCGAACAGCACATCCCCGCGACCGGCATGCCCGGCGTCGATTGGGAAACGTGCATGACCCTCAATACTACATGGGGCTACAGCGACCACGATCACGCGTGGAAAACCGATGAACTTCTGATCCGCAATCTCATCGATATCGCCAGCAAGGGCGGCAACTACCTCCTGAATATCGGCCCGAAAGGCGACGGCACGCTCACACCGGAAACCGTAAATTCGTTTCACGCGATTGGCGCGTGGATGCAACGCAACGGCGAGTCGATCTACGGCACGCAAGCGAGCCCGTTTGCGAAACTCGCCTGGGGACGCTGCACGCAGAAACGCCTCGGCGACGGAACGACGCGCCTCTTTCTCCATGTCTTCGATTGGCCGAAGGACGGCAAACTCGTCGTTCCCGGTCTCGTCGGACGTCCACTGCGCGCGCAATTGCTCTCAGGCGGAAAGTCACTCGCGACGACCAGCGCCGACGGCGGCGTGACCATTGCGTTGCCCGCCGCCGCGCCCGATCCGATTGCGACCGTCGTGGTGCTCGACGTCGCGGGCGCGTCCGTCGCCGCACCCTAAACGAGGCTGCGACGCGGCCGATGGGGCAGGGGACGAGAGGCGCAGTGCGGTCGCCGCGAGAGGATTACACGGTTGCGTTGCACAACGGGGAAATGCGGTTTTCAGAGGGCGAGGTCACGTAATCCGTGACAAGTTACGCCCGTAATTTTGTGAGCCACCCGACGATTTCGATTCTTCCACGGGGCTCGCCTTCGACGCGCGGGTTTTTGTTGCCGAGATGCCTCCTGCCTCGGGACCGCCCGTCCCCGGTTCGCTTTTTGGCGAGTGATTTCACCCGTGGCACGACGGAGCCGACGAATCTTTCGTCGCGCCCATGCGCGGGGCGACCCAGCGGCCCGGAAACAACATGATGCGCGGCAGATCGGGCACGCCGGTTTCATTGGCGTTGAGCTGGGCGGCCACGAGATCGACGGCGTGTGCGGAGACGCGGTCGTAGCATTGGTCGATTCCACCGACATCGCGGGGCGTGCTGCTGCTCCAATACAGGGTGATGGCAGGCAGGCGTAACTGGCGCCGCACTTTTTGAATCTCGGGGTTTTCGAGCAAGGCCGTCTCGCTCACGATGAGGGCGTCGGCGCGGGCGGCCCGCAACCAGTCGCCGACGGAGACCCGAAGCTTGACGCTGTCGATGCGCACGAGAGACCGGGCGGCGCCGGGTTGGGGATGTTGGGTGAGAAACGCGGCTTCCCAGGCGCGTTTTGCGCGCTCGTTGGATTTGGGTTCGATCAACGCAGCCGGCCGCGTGCACCCGAGTTTGGCGAGCTCCAGCAACGCCATGCGCATCCCGAGATAGTGGTGGTGCCCGGCGTGGTGCAACTCGGGCGTCCAGGTGACATTGCCAATCACGGCCGGGGCGAAGTGCCGCCAATCCCAGCCGAGGGTGACGGCAGCTTCGGCGTTGGTGACCGGCGAAAGCACGACGCCCACAATGCCGCGCGCCCGGATGATTTGCTCCAGACGCAGGTCCGTCATGTCCGCGTCGTTTGTCCAGAATTCCTCCAACGTGAATCCCATCTGGGTGGCGCGAAGCCGGGCGCCGGCAAAGACATTTCTTAGAAACGGATTCTGCCGCGCTTCGACGCGCGTGGTGTGAACCCAAACGAAGGCAATACGTTCGCCGCGCCCGACGGGGTGCGCCTGCCGGATGTGGGCCATCAGGGCGGCGACGCGTGGATTTGGCCGATAGCCGAGCCGCTCGGCGACGGCCCGCACGTGCGCCACTGTCGTCGGCGGAATTTTGGGATTGTCGCGCAGCGCGTAGGAGACGGTCGCGCGCGCGACGCCGGCGGCGGCGGCAACCTGCGCCTGCGTCACATGGGCGTTTTCATCGGTCATCGGTGAACAACGTCACCGATGTGACAACGGCGAGGCAACCCCGCATCTCATTCGTCTGTCAGCCGCATCGGCCGTCGAAATTTTTTGGCGACACCTCAAAGTCTGGCGTTCCAACCTTAGCGGGCACGGCGGCTCAGATCCAAAAGGACGAAGGCGCCGGCGGGGATGGTGAGGGAGAGGCCGGAGCGGAGTAGGCCGAGGGGTTGGCCGCTCAGTCGATCGGTGGCGAGCCAGGTGCCCGGTAGTTGAGACTTCACTACGGCGGTGCGCTCGGCGGGATCGACCCAGCCGGGGTCCATCACGCAGAGGAGGTAGCGATCGCCGGGTTGCGCGACGACCTGCCAGAAGACGTGACCGTCGACGCGGAAGGGGAGTTTGCCGGCAGCGAGGTTCAGGTCGGCCAGCATGGCGGTGCGAGCGGCGGTGAGAGTAAATTTTTGGCCGCCTTTGCTGAGATGATCGCCGTCGGTCGACCAGACGGTCGGCCAGAGTGTGGCGGACTGCGGCGCGGGGCCGGGGAGGATGGCAACGAAGCCGTGGGGCGGGGTGATCGGAAGGTGGTCGGCGGCGCGGCGGGTGCGACCCCACAACCACGTGGAGGCATCGGTGTCGGGCAAAGGCGCCATGCCCCAAATCGCATCGAGCCGGTCGAAGGCCCACGCCTGGCGGTCGGTGCCGTCGGTGTCCCAGTGTTGGAAGGCGTGACCGTTGGCGCCGTGGCGGGCGAAGCGCGCGGAGACTTTTTGGAAATTGAGCACGACGGGCGAGATGCCCCGCAGTTGTTCGCGGGTCGGCGGGGTGAGCGTGCCGCGTCCGAGCAGGTGGATGAACGGCACGACGCCCTCGGTGCCGACAGGCGTCCAATCACCTCCGGCGCGTTCGCGGTCGCCGGCGAGGAGCATAAAGACGCGCGCGCCGAGCAGGGCTTGCGAAGTGAGATAGCGGAGATGCGGATGGCCCGTGCGCACGGCCTCCCACTCCCAGGCTCGGTTGAACGAAAACCAATCGGCGGAGATGCGGCTGGCCCAATCGTCGACTTGGCCATCGAGCCAGAGGCCGACGCGCGCGGCGAGGTTGGTGTCGGCAGCGCGGGTGTTGCTATCTTCGACGCAGGGGAGGAGCACGGAGCGGTAGCGACCGTTGAAGATGAGGCGGCGGAGCGTGGGGTCGGCAGGCCACTGAGCCCACCAGACGTTTTTGTTGCGGGGAATAAAACGTTTGCCGCGGGTGAGGCACAACTCGAGGAGCGGCTGCACGTGGTGCTCGAAGTAATACGCCATGTGCTCGGCTTGTTCGTCTTCGGCGCTCACGAAGCCGAGGCACATGTTAGGCGAGGCTTCGAGCATGGCGGTGGCCGACGCGACGCTCAGGTGCGGCGAGCAGCCGTGCCCGACCTGAATCCAATACGGACAGCGGGCGGCCTCAAAACGCCGCGCCATCTCCACCATCTGGGCGCGCGAGAGATCGTGGGAGAGCCGGTGATCGTGCGACCAATCGGCGCCGTCGGGGCGCTTGAGCGGCAACTGTTCGCCGGGCCACACGCAGGTCGAGTAGCGGAGATTCGGGTAGGGGAGATTTTTTTCGAAGAAGCGGACTTCTTCGATCCAATCGCCGACGGCTTTGGCCGTGGTGCGCGGCGCCCACATGTGATGAGTGACGACGATATCGATCGGGCCGGGCGCGCCGATCATCGCGGGGCCTTTCCACGCGGCGGCCTGGCGGCCGAGGCGCTCGACGTTTTCACCGACGACTTGGCGTGAGCCGGTGCGGGGTAATTTGGCCAAGGCAGTCTGCCAGCCGCGCTCGAAGGTGAGGCGGTAGAGGTTGTCGTCGCCGCCTTGGCCGGATCCGAGGATGACGGAGTCGTGCGGGGAACCGGGGAGGCGGACGATATCGGTGAAGGCGAGCGGGGCTTGGGCGGAGGCGAGCACGGTGCCGTCGGGCGCGCACAACTGGAGATCGGGGCCGTCGAGAATCGCGATCTCGCGGCCGGGGCGATCGGTGAAATCGCCGGCGGCGAGACTGCGCATGCGGTAGAAATCGGCGTAGCTGCTGGTTCTGGGCTCGTCGGGCAACTGCAGGGGGCGCGCGGCGGTGGCGTTGGCGAGGCGTTGCAGCGAGAGGAGGGCGCGGCCGACGAGGAGTTCGGCGGCGGCATCGCCGGTGACGTCGGCGACGGTGCCGTTGGCGGTTTTCAGGGCGTTGAGCGAGTGGGTGACCGAGTCGGGCTTGAGGTCGGGGCCGCGGAGAAACTGAAGGTCGAGGGCGCGACCGCGGATGCCGACGTAGCCGACTTCGTCGCGACCATCGCCGTCGAAATCGCCGGCGCGCAACATGCGCACGGCGGTGCCGCCGAGGGCGCCGGCGGTGGGGAGCGTGCGCAAGAGCTGGCCCGTCGGAGAGAGCACGACAATTTCGCGCGACACGCCGCCGGCGAGGATGACGGGGGATTTGCCGTCGAGGCGGGCGACGGTGACCTGCTGGGCGGGCGCGGGGAACGTGAATTTCCAGCGGGCGCGACCATCGGCGGAGAAGCAGGCAACGACGCCGTCCGCGCCGGCGGTGAGGATTTCGTCGGTGCCGTCACCGTCGAGATCGGCGCAGCACACATCGAAACCGAAGCCGCCGAGCGGGGCATCCCAGCGGTGGTCGCCGGAGGAGGTGAAGACGGAGAGACGGTTGTCCCACGTAGTGCCAACGAGGAGACGCGCATCGCCGGTGCGCGCGATGGCGAGGCGGTAAATTTGGCGGCCGCCAGTGGGGATGATTTGGAGGGTCGGCGCGGGGGCAGCCGAGGCGACAGCGGCCAGAGCGGCGAGCGATGCGAGGAGCAGGCAGCGGAGAGGAGGCATGGAGGAATGGGCCGGAACGAGAAAACGCGGGGCGTCGTGCGGTGGGCACGCGCGGGGCGATTTCAGAGCGGAGCGTAGCGGAAAACGGGGCGCGATGCGATCCCCTCATCTGCGGGGGGAGGTGGGTGGCCGTGGACGTTGCCGACGTAGATAAGCGCGATGAGCTGGCGGCGACCACGGTGCCGTCGATCCACATGGAGCGCTCTAGGAGTGAGCGGGAGCGCGCGGGGCTAACAAAAGAAACAAGCCGCCGAAAAGACTCCACACGACGCTCACGGCCCAGACGAGGACGGCGAGGAGGAGGCCGAGTTGGCGCGAGGCGTCGTCGGGCAGCAGTCCGAGGAGAGCGAGCATGCCGAGCAGCGCGCCCTCGCGGATGCCGTGGCCGCCGACGCTGACGGGCAACACGGTGGCGGCGTAGGCGACGGACATCGCGAGGGAGACTTCGATGAAGGGAAGCGGCAGACCGATACTGCGCGCGAGCAACCACACGGAGAGAAAATCGAGCAGCCAGATTGCGTAGCTCGAAACGAGAGCGGCGAGGAGCGTCGACGGGGACGAGCGGGCGCGGAGCAGAATGTCGGCAAGGGTGGCGGTGTGCGCGGGGCCGAGGCGGGCGGCGAGCCACGCGGGCGGTTGGCGGCAGAGGACGATGAACGCGACGACGCTGGCGAGGGAGAGGGCGGCGCAGAGGGCGAGGAGGAGTCGCAGTTCGGTGTGGCGCGCGACGGTGTCCAATTTCAGCAACAGCGTGAACGCGGCAAGGCTGAGCAGGACGACGAGGCCGAGGACGCGGTCGAAGAAGGTGGCGGCGAGGCCGGCGGCTTGGCGCGGGGGATCGTCGCGACAGATGTAGAAAGCGCGGGCGGCGTCGCCGCCGAGCCCACCGAGGAGGAAGGCGTTGTAGAAATTGCCGATCCACGTGACGGCGTGCGCCCAGTTGAGCGAGAGCGTGAGGCCCTGCGCGCGCAGCAGAATCCACCAGCGCCAGGCGTGCAGCGGGAAGGTGATGCCGGCGATGAGCGTGGCGAGCGCGACGGGAGCGACGGAGAATTTTCCGCGGAGATCGGCGAATTGGCGCCAGTCGACGCTCCAGACGAGCACGGCGACGAGCAACGCGGAGAAGGCGTAGCGCGCGGCGCGGCCGGCGGGGCTGTCGAGGAGGGCGAGGAAACGGCGCATGAAAGAGGAAAGGAGCCTGCTTGCAGGCGAGGGGACACGTCGCAGAGTCAGCAATCGCCTGCAAGCAGGCTCCTATAAAAAGACATGAACAATGACGAATATCTGAAGCTGGCCGAGGTGGAGGATCGGATGTGGTATTTCCGTTCGCTGCATGCGCACGTGGTGCGGCTGTTGACGCAGGCCGGAGTGAAACCGGATGCGGCGGTGCTCGATGCGGGCTGCGGCACGGGTGGGATGATTCTGCGGCTGCGGGAGCAGCAGCGCGGATGGAAATGGAGCGGGATCGATTTTATGCCGATCGCGTGCGAGCTGGCGCGGCAACGGTGCGGTGCGGGCACGGATATCCGCGAGGCGAGTGTGACGGCGCTGCCGTTTGCCGATGCGAGTTTCGACGCGGTGGTGTCAGCCGATGTGATCTGCCAAGTCGACGACGCGGATGTGGCGGTGAAGGAGTTCTTCCGCGTGCTGAAACCGGGCGGCATGGTGGTGATCAATGTGCCGGCGTATATGTGGATGTGGTCGTATCACGACGACTCGTGCCAGACGAAGCATCGCTACACGCGGCCCGAGGTGGAGGCGCTGATGAGCGCGGCGGGTTTCGAGAGCCGGTGGAGCACGCATACGAACGCGCTGCCGTTTCCGCTGTTGTGGGCGAAGCGCAAGCTGCTGCGGTCGGCGAACGACACCAGCGACATGAAGGATTATCCGGCCGCGGTGGACGCGGCGTTCCGTGCGCTGGTGGCGCCGGAACATCTGTGGCTGAAGATGGGCGGGCGTTGGGCCTGGGGCTCGTCGGTGTTGGCGATGGCGCGGAAGCCGGGAGCGGAGAGGAAAAATTGAGGGTTGAGTGATAAGCGTTGAGAGACGAACCAACGAGCCGGAAGCATGATTCATTTTCCCGTCGCATTCGCGGTGTTGGCCCACGTGCTCTTTTGGGGCGCGGGGTTGGCGATGATCGCGATGCCGCGGGCGTGGCGGCGGTTTTGGCCGGTGCTGGTGGTGCCGGCGGGACTGGCGTTGCAGTCGGCGGTGGTGTGGGCGGGAGCGGCGGCGGGACTGAAGGGCACGAACAGTTACGCGTGGTGGAGCGAAGTGGTGCCGGTGGGATTGTTGGTGGTGGGGGTGTGGCGCGTGGGGAGAGGGCGCGCGGGATCGCCTGCAAGCAGGCTCCTACCTCAGGCAGTGCGGGCGGCTTGGGTGGATGCGCAACGGATCGGGGTGGTGGGGCTGACGAGCGCGGGCGTGCTGGCGCTGTTGGTCGTGCCGCTCGCGTGGGCGTCGAAGGCGTTGACGACGATTTCGCTCGGGAGCTGCGATGCGGGCGACTACGGCGCGGGGGCGCGCGTGTTGCAGGAATTTGCGCGGACGGATCGAGGCGGATTTATCGGGCTCACCGAAGTGGTGCGCGTGCAATCGGTGGACAATTTTTTCGATTACTGGACGCGGCTGAACCACTTCACGCCGTCGGCGTTGATCGCGTTTAACGGATCGGTGCTCGGCTGCGGGCCAGATGAACTCACGAGTCTGGTGACGATGGTGCTGCTCGCGGGATCGTTGCCAGTGGTGTTTTGGATGGCGCGGGCGGTGATCGGATTTGGCGCCGGGGCGAGTGTCGCGGTGGCGCTGCTGTATGGAGTCAGTCCGCTGACGTGGTATGCGGTGGGGCACGTGGCCCCGGGGCAATTGCTCGCAGCAATGGCGGTCGCACTCATCACGTGGGCGGGCGTGGCGCTGTGGCGGTCGCGGCTGACGGCGCGGCGTGGCGCGCATTTTGCGGGCGTGTTGGCGATCGGTTACTGGCTGCTGTTGGGGAGCTACAATTTTTTTGTGGTGCTGTGCCTCGTCCCGGCGGTGGCGTATGCGGGCGGACTGACGCTGTGGCGCGGCGAGTGGCGCAAGTTTGCGCAATGGGGACTGGTCATGCTGGCGCCGCTGGTGGCCTGTGCGGGCTTGTTTGCCGGGCGGGTGGCGGGGCTGATCGAGCGGTTTCAACTGCTGCGCACGTATGATTTCGGTTGGAAAATTCCCGGGCTCACGCCGGAAGGCTGGCTCGGGCTCGTGAGCGGACCGGATTTGGAGCCGTGGCGGTGGGGTGAGATTCGGTGGGGCTTGGCAGCGCTCGTCGTGGGCCTGCTCGCGTGGGCGACGGCGCGCGCGGTGGCCGAGCGGCGCCAGAAAACGTGGATTGCGGTCGCGGTGACGGTGCCGGTGCTGGCGGGTTATGGATTTTTGCAATGGCGCGGGCTGCGACTCGGCACGAATGCGAGCTACGACGCCTACAAGTTGTTCACGGTGTTTTATCCGGTGATGCTGCCGGCGTTTTGCTGGTGGATCACGCTGCGGTGGAGCCGGCGTTTGACGGAGTGGCTCGGCGTGATGGGCGTGGCGGCGCTGGTGCTGCTGGGCAATGCCGTCGGCACCGGCATGATCGCGTGGCGGCTGGCGGCGGCGCCCCTGATCGTCGACAAAGGGCTGCGGGAAGTTCGGAAGATCGAGGCGATGCCGGACGTGGCGTCGGTCAACGTGCTGTTGCCCGATATGTGGTCGCGGCTGTGGGCCAACGCGCTGCTCATGGGAAAACCTCAGTATTTTTTGACGGATACCTATGAAGGACGCTGGCACACGGCACTGAAAGGGCAGTGGGATCTGGAGCGGGGAATCGTGGCCGTGCGACCGACGGAAAGCGGGCGGAGAGACGTGGGCGGCGGCATGGCGGCGGTGGATACGACGGGTGTCGATTTTGTGCGCGTGGCGTTGGGGGAGGGTTGGTATGACGAAGAGAGCGACGGGCGGACGGGAGGACGGTGGCGCTGGACGCAGGGCGACGCGACGTGGCGAATCGAAAATCCGCACGCGTGGCCGCTGCGCGTGGTGTGCACGCTGGACGGATGGAGCCTCGGCGCGCGCGATCTCACACTGGAGGTGGCGGGCGCGAGCGGTGCGGGGATGGGCGAGCCGCGCGCGGAGGCGGCGCGAAATTTGGGTGCGCAGCGGGTGAGAACGACGTTTGCGGAAATCGTGGTGCCGCCGGGCGGGGCGATGGTGCGGCTGAAATCGGTGCAGCCGTGGATGGGCGCGGTGGGCGGGGAGACGCGGACGTTGGGGCTGTGCGTGTTTGGGTTGGAGTTCGTGGTGCAGCGGTAGGGTGGGGAAGTGTTTTTGGGGTTGGCGCACGGCGGGGGCGGCGTGTTGGCTGGGGAGCACATGGCTGAGACGAAAAATTTGCGGCGAGTATACGCGGGGAAAAATGTGCTCATCACGGGCGGGTTGGGCTTCATCGGGTCCAATCTGGCGCGCGCGCTGGTGCGGCTGGGCGCGCAGGTGAGTGTCGTGGATTCGCTGATTCCCGAATACGGCGGCAACCGGCGGAATCTCGCGGGGGTGAGAGAGCAGGTGAAAGTGCACGTGGCGGATGTGCGCGACTGGCCGAAACTGCCGGCGCTCGTGGCGGGGCAGGATTTTCTGTTCAATCTCGCGGGACAGACGAGCCACATGGACTCGATGACGGACCCGCAGACGGATCTGGATATCAACGGGCGGGCGCAGCTCGCGATCCTCGAGGCGTGTCGCGTGCACAACCCGGCAGTGCGGATCGTGTTTGCGAGCACGCGGCAGATTTACGGAAAGCCGGACTATTTGCCGGTGGACGAGAAGCATCCGCTGCGACCGGTCGACGTGAACGGGATCAACAAGATCGCGGGGGAGTCGTTTCACCTGTTGTATTCGCGGGTGCACGGCATCCGGTCGACGGCGCTGCGGTTGACCAATACGATCGGGCCGCGGATGCGCGTGAAGGATGCGCGGCAGACGTTTGTCGGCGTGTGGATTCGGCGGCTCGTCGAGGGCGAAGCGATCGAAGTCTGGGGCGGCGAGCAGTTGCGCGATTTCACCTATGTCGACGATGCGGTAGAGGCGTTTCTCCTCGCGGCGGCGAAGGACGAGGCGATCGGCGAGGTGTTTAATTTGGGCGGACCGCCGCCGGTGACGCTGGAAGAGCTCGCGCTGACGCTCGTCGAGTTGAACGGGGGCGGTGCGTATGTGGTGCGGACGTTTCCGGCGGACCGGAAGAAAATCGACATCGGCGACTACTACGCGGACGACCGGCTGATCCGGAAAAAACTCGGGTGGAAGGTGCGGACGGATTTGCGGACGGCCTTGAAACGGACGTTGGCCTACTATCGCAAGGAGCTGAAGCACTACGTGTAAAGGGCAGTCGAAGCGGGCCGAAGCTAACAAAAAAGACAGAAGGCTTTTCTTGCGGCGCGGAGGGGTTTGGCGACTAATCGTTGGAGATGCCGGATCCAGCACTCAGCTTTGTCATACCTCTTTACCGTAGCGCCGAGACGATCGGCGCGGTGGTGCGGGCGATCGAAGAACTGAAAATCGAAGGCGGGCACGAAATCGTGTTGGTGAACGACGGCAGCCCGGACGGGACGGCAGCGGTCTGCCGGGAATTGGTGAAGGCGGCGCGCGTGCCGATCACCTACGTGGAACACGCGAGGAACTACGGGGAGCACAATGCGGTGCTCACGGGCTGGCGGAATGCGCGCGGGGCGCATTTTGTGAATCTCGACGACGACGGGCAGAACCCGCCGGCGGAGGCGGCGCGGCTGTGGCAACACGCGAAAAAAGAGGGGCTCGATGTCGTTTTTGGCCACTACGAGGTGAAGCAACACTCGGCGTGGCGGAATTTCGGGAGCTGGTTTACGAACCGGATGACCGATTGGGCGCTCGACAAGCCGACGGGATTTTATCTCTCAAGCTTTCGCTGCGTGAGCGCGTTTGTGGCGAAGCAGGTGATCGGATACGCGGGGCCCTATCCCTATATTGACGGACTGCTGCTCCAAGTGACGCAGCGCATTGGCTCGATTGCGGTGCGGCACGAGGCGCGGGTGGCGGGGGAGAGCACGTATACGCTGCGCCGGCTCGTGCGGCTGTGGCTGAGCGCGTGGGTGAATTTTTCGGTGCTGCCGCTGCGCGTGGCGACGGTGCTCGGGCTGATCGTGGCGTGTATGGGCATCGCGGCGCTCGGGTTTGTGGCGTGGCTCTGGTGGGTCGATTCCGGTCCGGCGACGGGCTGGGGCTGGCTGATGGCGGGGCTGCTGATTTTTTCGGGCACGCAACTCGTGATGCTGGGGCTGATCGGCGAATATATCGGCCGGATGTTTCTCGCGGTAAACCAGCGGCCGCAATCGGTGGTGCGAGAGGTCGTGAAATCGGGCTAGATCGCCGAGGAGGACCTCGCGGGAGTCTCCTTTTTTCTGACTTGCGGGAGACTAGGGGCACTTGGGGCGAATGAATCTGTTGGGTGCTGCCGGTCCCATCGCCGGGCACTTCCTCAGGTGGCTACGGTGGCCATGGCCTTCTGGAGCGCGTTCTCGAGCGTCTCGGGGGCGAATGGCTTGGTCAGCGAGCCCACGAATCCGGCGCGTTGCCACGCTTGGAAGGTTTGGTCGTTGGCGTAGCCGCTCATCACCACGGCGCGCACGGCGGGTTCGATTTGGAGCAGCTCCACCAAGGTCGCGGCGCCTCCTTTGCCTATGGCCACGGTGAGATCGAGTAAGACGACGTCGAAGGGCTTGGGGGTCTCCCGTGCCTGGCGGTAGCAGGCGATGGCCTCGTCGCCGTCGGCGGCGATCGCTACCTCGTAACCTTTGTATTCGAGGGTGAGCTGGATCGTTCTGCGGAGGGCCAAGTCGTCGTCCATCACGAGCAGTTTGCGGGCGCGGCGCCCCGGGGATGGCTGGAGCGTTTCCGGGGTGGGTGCGGGCGCCGCGGGGCGGCGGGCGGGCAGATAAATGTGCACCGAGGTTCCCGACTGCGGCGCGGTCTCGACGGTGATTTTGCCGCCGTGGTGCTCCACGATGGACCGACAGGTCGTGAGGCCGAGGCCCATGCCTTTTTGGGCGCCGCGCTGTTTGGTGGAGAAATAGGGATCGAAGATTTTCGGCAGAACATCGGCCGGAATGCCCGCGCCTTGGTCGGACACGCAGAGGTGCACGTAGTCACCCGGGCGCAAATCTCCGGTGGCGCCCGCCGCAACCGAGATGTTTTCGGCGCGCAGCAAAACGTGTCCACCGGGGGCGGTGGCTTCACCGGCGTTGAGCACGACGTTGCGCACGGCCTGGGCGATTTGATCGCCGTCGATTTCGGCCGGCCAGAGATCGTCGGCCACTTCGCATTCTCCCCGCACCTCGCCGCCGCGTAGCGCGAATTCCTGGCTAGCCTTCAGCAGCGGACCGAGCGCGCGGATTTCCCGCCGCGGAGAGCCGCCGGTGGCGAACGTGAGCAATTGCGTCGTCAGTTCCTTCGCGGAGGAAACTGCGCTTATCGAAGCCGCGAGGAGGTCGCGCGCGGTGTTCCGATCCACGTCCGCTCCGCTCAACACACCGAGGTTGAGCGAAACCACGGTCAAGAGGTTGTTGAAATCGTGGGCGATGCCGCCGGCCAAGACGCCGGTCGATTCGAGTTTGGCCCGCATCGTTTGGTCGAGTTCGGCCTGCTTGCGGGCGGTCACGTCGAGGGCGATGCCGTCCCAGACGACGGTGCCGTTGGGGAGACGCGTGGGCGAGGAGTTGAGTTGGAGCCACCGGATCGGGCCGCCCTCCCGCTGAAAGCGCAGTGCGGCGGAAAACACGGTGAGTTCACGATAGGATTTTTCCTGGGCGGCGACCCAAGACGCGCGGTCTTCCGCGAGCACCTGTTTCGCGAGCACACCGGGATCGGCCAAAATAGCCGCGGGTTCGATCCCGTGGACGGCCTTCGCTCCGGCGCTGACGAAGGTAAACTGGGCCGATTTGCCGGGCGCACACTGGGTCTGGTAGATGTAGCCGTCGGGCAAATTGTCTCCGATGGCTTGGATGCGCCCGTGGGTCTCGCGCAGCTCGGCATTCCGCTGCGCCAGTTCGCGGTTCGACTTTTGCAGGGCCATGAGATCGGCATGGCGGGCGATGGCGATGGTGATGGCGCGTTCCAATTCCTCCGCCAGCGGCGGTTTGACGACAAACGCGCCGACGCCGGTCGCCACCGCTTTGCTGAGGTTCGTGAAATCCGGGTGCGCCGTGAGGATGACGATGGGCGTCGGACAGGCTTCCTGAATGGCCGCGGCGGCGCCGATGCCGTCTTGCAGGGGCATCTCAAGATCCATCACCACCACGTCGGGCCGCAGCGAGGCGACCAACTCGACGACTTTCACGCCGTCCGGTGCGATGCCGACCACGGTGTAGCCGCGCGACTCAAGTTCCGCGCGGGTGAGGGCCGCGACCAAGCTTTCATCTTCGGCGAGCAAGACGCGGATCGGGCCGGATTGGGGGTCGGTTTGCATAGGAGGTTCGTGATCTCTGCCAAGGCCGCTTAGGTGCGGGTTTCCTTTTCCATTTGCAGGCGGAGGGTGCACTGCGCGCCGCCCGCGTTGGAAAGTGCGAGCTGCCCCGTCAATGTGGTCGCCACGCTTTCGCGGATCAGCCGAAGCCCGACGTTGGAGCGCTGATTCGCCAGCACCTCGGGGGCATAGCCAGGGCCGTTGTCGCGGTAGGTGATGGTGGCCCAGTCACCGTCGATCTTGAACCCGACGTCGATCGTCACGCCGCGGGCAGCGGGGCCGACATGTTTCGCCGTATTGGTGGCGAGTTCGTTGAAGATCATCGCCAACGCGCCCGCTTGCCGCGGCGAAATACGCTGCGCCGTGGGCTCGATCGTGATCACGGCTTGGTCCGCCCACGCGGCACTGCTCAGGGCGGGCCGGATGGTCTTTTCGGCCAAGACGGCGAGATTCACGGGAGCCCAGGCCGACTGGGACAACATGCGGTGGAGCGTGAGGAGGCCGCGGATACGCTGTTGCAACCGCTCCAGCGGCTGCGCGATGGCAACGCGGTCGTCGCCCGACAAGTTTTCCCGCTCGTAGACCAGGAGACCGAGCACGGAGGTGAGGTTGTTCGTGACGCGGTGGTTCACTTCGCGCAGCAGCTCGCTCTTCGTCCGCGCGTCCAGCTCGGCCTGCTCGAGCATTGCCCGCATTTTGATATGCTGCGCTTTCCGCTCCGTGATGTCGGCAAACGTGGCGACGACTCCGTAGGGCTGCGCCGATCCCGGGTGGAACATGGGCTCCGAGTTGATATTGACCCAGCGCAGTCCGTGGTCGGGGACGTGAATTCCCATCACGAAATCGACGCAGCGCTGCCCGGTGCGCAGGGTGACCATGGCGGGGTGTTGTTCGCCGGGCAGCGGGCTGCCGTCTTCACGCACGGCCCGCCAGCGTGGGTCGACCGAGGTGCGGCCGAGCAATTGCTCCCGAGTCATCCCCAGAATCCGTTCGGCTTGGGCGTTGCAATCGACAATGGCCCCGTCCGCCGACTGCAGGACGACGCCCTCCGCCATCGAGGCCACGACCGACCGGAACAACTCCTCGCTCTTGCGCAACGCCTCGGCGGCCCGCCGGCTTTCCGTAATGTCCTGATTGGAGCCGCGGGTGCCGAGGAGTTGTCCCTTGGCATCGCGGACCACGTTAATGCGGACCGCGAGGTGGCGGATTTCGCCATCGCGCCGGACGATGCGGTGCTCCGCATGAAGCACCGCGATCTCGCCCGACAGCAACTTGGCCACGTCCGCGGCGATGATGTGTTGCTCCTCGGGCGGCAGAAATTCCCGCGCGTAAACTGCTGCCGGCATCCGATACCCGCCCTCGCGCGCGGCGGTGGTGCCATAGAGCGCGTAGAACCGGTCGTTGAACGTGAACGTGGCGGTAGCCGCGTCCATTTCCCAGTAGGCGAGATGGGCTTGGTCCATCGCGTGCGCGAGGCGCTGTTCGTTTTCCTTGAGCTGCTGCTCGGCGTGCTTGCGCGCGGTGATATCGCGGGCGGACGCGTAGAGGTGCGTGTGGCCGCCGATCTGAATGCCACGCGCGTGGATTTCCACCGTGAGGATCGCCCCATCGCGCCGACGGTGGCGGGTTTCAAAAATCGCCGAGCGTTCAAACAACGCCGCGATGCGCACCCGCATCTCGGCCGCCGACCACTGCGCGTCCCAATCGGTGACGTGGCGGACGGCTTTGTCGCCGGGCTCGTAGCCCAGCAGCCGATAGAAGGACGGGCTCGCCTGCACGAGATTCCCCTCCGGATCGAGGATGTGAATGCCGTCGCTCGCCGTTTCGAGCAGGTTTTGGAAATGCTGCCGGGCCAATTCCACGGCCGATTCGGCCTGCTTACGGGCGGTGATGTCGAAGATGATCACGTGCAGCAGGACGCGATCGCCGATCAGGAGAGACGTCGACGACACCTCGACCGTCCGCACCGAACCATCCGCCAAGCGGTGGGGAAATTCGAAGTGCCCCTTGCCGTTTTGAACGCTGGAATCCATTGCCCGCCGCACCTCCGCGGGCGGCAGGGTGTTGATATCGGAGATCCGCATCGCGAGCAGCGTTTCCCGGGGGTAACCGTAGAAGGCGAGCGCCGCGGCGTTGGCGTCGACGATGGCGCCATCGGCGGGGTCGAGGAGCAGCATCACGGCCGAATTGTTGGCGAATTGCCGGCGGTAGGATTCCTCGCTCGTGCGCAAGCGATCCTCCGCCAGCTTGTGGTCGGTGATGTCGCGGACGGTGGCGAGCACGCAGTCGCGTTCCCTAAGGCGGAGCAGCGTCGCACTGAAGTCCGCATAGAAGACCGAGCCATTTTTGCGCCGCACCGGGATCGGCGGAGCCGCGGCGATTTCCCGGCGCGCCAGTTTCGTGATCGTGGATAAGGCGGACTCCAAATCGGCTGCCGGGTGGATATCGGCCACCTTTAGTTGGAGCAGTTCGGTTTCCGAGTAACCGAGCAGGTTCTGGATACTCCGGTTCGCCATGATGAAGCCGATGGTCTGCGAATCGGTCAGGAGCATGCCGTCGGTGGCCTCCTCAAATATCGTGCGGAATCGCCGTTCGCTCTCGCGCGTCTCCTGCTCGGTCCGCTTCCGCTCTGCCACGGTGGCGGCCAGCACCAGTCCGGTCATGGTGATGACACCCAAGAAAATTTGCACCGATTGCAGATGTTTGAGCGGGGTGCTTCCGCCGAGTGGAAATTCGCTTCTGCCCGTCACGGTGATCCAGACGGCGATGATGGCCAGCAAGGTCAGTAGCACCGCGGTAGGCCTGGTCCCAAACCGCAAGGTGACCCAAACGAGCGGCACCAACATCCAATACGGACGCGGCACCAGCGGCAGTCCGTCGATGGCTCCCCGAAAGCCTAAATAAGCGCACGCGCACCAGACGACGGCGAGTGCCACGGCCTCGAGTTGGTGCGGCCAGGAGTCGGAGCGTCTCCGCCAGGGCTGAGCGCAGACTACGATCAGGGGAGTCACCAAGAGGATCCCCAATCCGTCGGCAATCCACCAGCTCACATAGAAGTCATGGAACGGTGCGTCGATGGCGAGGAGGGCCGCGGCCGCACCGGCAAGCGCGGTTAGGCCGTTCACCGCGGTGGCGCACACGCCCAGAGCCAAAACTTCCTGGAGGCGGGCGAAGGTCACGCGGTGGGCACACCAGCGCGTGAACAACCACGCGCAACCCCACGATTCGAGGACATTGGCCACCATGAAACCGGCACTCGCGAGGGCGGGTCGGCCCGAGAGGAGATTCACGACATTTCCGGTGATGAAAATTGTCGCGAGGATCGCCCACCGCTGTCGCTGAGGGCTGAGCAACAGGGCTGCCAAGGCCACGCCGCCCGGAGGCCACACGGCGGCCATGACGCCGGCCGCGTCGGGGAAAAACAAGGCCAGCTTCAGGGTGAACGTGTAGCCCGCTGCGATGAGCCCAAGCCGCCGAAAATCAGCGCCCGCGGAGTGCGCGGTCGGCGGCGTCGGCGATTCGGGCAACGCACTCGGGCACCGTGGTGACGCGGGTGGGGTGCTGTCACCATCGCTACGAGGGGTGAGATGCATGGGGAGACGAGGTGGCGCGATCGATCAAGAGGACAGACGCGGCGGCCTCCCGTCCGTGACAGGCAAACTGCACCTAAGGCCCAGCCGGCTGCCAAATCCCGGGCGCGCATTGCGTCGGCGGCTCGCCGGAAGTGGGGAGAGTGGCTCCTCGGTTCAGTGCGGAAGCGTGCCTTGGCGGCACATCCCTAAGCACGCGGTGCCCTCGCAACGGCAGCGGTGCACCCAGAGCCGTTGGACCTCCAGGGCGGCGTTGCGCGCGGCTTCCCGGGTGGGTTCGAGGCCACCCTCGCAATACGCTCCGCGAGAGTCGAAACAGGCCCAGGAAAAAAACTCGGTCGATGAATCCACGACGGAAAAATTCGTCAGACCGGGCTCGCACGTGACCTCAAGCGATTCCGGAACGAGATTCAGGCCAATCAGAAAGGCGATTTCTGAACCGGTCAGAGCGGTCGATGGGCGCCACGTTTCCACGGTCAGGCCGCGGGTGCACCCGCCACGCGCTGTGCCCGCCTCGGACGGACGCCTCGGCCGGAGGCGGGACGCCGAGCGGTGCGCTGGGCCGAAAAACGGCTGACGGTTTCGGCGCGGAAAGTCTGACGGTGTTTCACGGGTGGTTGGCCGTGAGAAACAGGCGGCGGGTGAGCGTTGTCACGTCCCATTGCACGCTCCCTTTTGCCCGGTGGATAGCGGCCCTTATGCGAGCGCGGGTTTACGGTTATTTCCTACACGCCGCGGGGAGGCGCGGCAAGTGCCGGGGGCGGGAACATCGTTTCCCAGCGGGCGAATTCGGCGGCGAGGGCAGTTTCCAAACCGTTGATGGCCTCGGCCGGCGGGGTCGCGCGCAAGCCGTGGAGGTAGCAGAACGTGGCCGCGGCGAGGGTGCGGTCGGCGTAGTGCGGCTCCAGGAGGATTTTTTCGAAGTAGGCGCGACACCAACTGACGGCGGCGCTTTCGTCGGTGAGAAACTCGCGGCGCCAGCGGTGGGCGAGGCGGCAGGAGTTTTGTTCGTCGCGGAGTTTGCGGCCGACGGAGGCGCTGATGTGGTGGCGGACGACGCTGTTGAGGGCGACAGCGTTGGTGCGGCCGACGGCGCGGGCGCGGAAGCAGAGGTCGACGTCTTCGCCGCCGTTGACGTAGCCCTCGTCGAATCCGCCGAGGCGCTGCCAGAGGTCGCGTTCGACGAGCACGCAGGCGCCGGTGATCGCGGGGACGGGGCGGACTTTGGAGAGGAGACGGGAGTGGAGCGGAGGCAGCGCGCGATCGTGGACGGGTTTGCCCTGATGATTGATGACGATGCCGGTGTGATCGACGACGCCGGTGCGGGCATCGAGTTGGATGTTGCCGATGAAGCCGGCGCGGTCGGCGAGCGAGCGGTGGGCGCCGAACATGGGCTCCAACCAGTGCGGCAGGAGCACCAGGTCGTTGTTGAGGAGGGCGAGGAATTCGCCGCGGGCGAGGGCGATGGCGCGGTTGTTGGCGGCGGCGTAGCCGAGGTTGCGGTCGTTCAAGACGACGCGGAAGGGCGGGGTGAGCGTCGAGAGCCAGGCGCGGGTGTCGTCGGTGCTGCCGTCGTCGACGAGGATGATCTCGTGCGTGAGGCCGGACGGGAGAGTGGCTTGCAGGCTGTCAACGCAGGCGCGGGTGAGCGCAAGGTTGTTGAACAGGGGAATGATGAAGCTGACCTGCACGCGGGAGGAAGCGTGAGGGGAGCGCGGGGCGGGGGGCAAGGCTGCGGCGAGCTTAAGCCAAAAAGGGCGGACTGAAGTCCGGCCCTACTCCAGGCGGCGGAGGTAGGCGGCGTAGGAGGATTTGCCGAGGCGCGCGATGTTGGCGTCGAGGGCGGCGCGGTCGATCCAGCCTTTGCGGAAGGCGATTTCTTCGAGGCAGGCAATCTTGAGGCCTTGGCGATTTTCGATGACGGAGACGAATTGGGCGGCCTCGAGGAGGGAGTCGTGCGTGCCGGTATCGAGCCAGGCGGTGCCGCGGCCGAGGAGTTCGACGCGGAGTTTGCCGGCTTCGAGATAAAGGCGGTTGAGGTCGGTGATCTCGAGTTCGCCGCGCTTCGAGGGCTTGAGGGTGCGCGAGATTTTCACGACGTCGGCGTCGTAGAAATAGATGCCGGGGATCGCGTAGTTGGATTTTGGTTGCGCGGGTTTTTCCTCGAGGGAGAGGACGCGGCCGTCGGGGGCGAATTCGACGACGCCGTAGCTCTTGGGATCGGCGACGTGATAACCGAAAATCGTGGCGCCCTCGGTGCGGGCGCCGGCGGATTCGAGGGAGCGGGTGAAATCGTGGCCGTAGAAAAGATTGTCGCCGAGGACGAGGGCGGCGGGCTCGGAGCCGTTGAGAAAACCGGTGTCGCCGGCGATGTGGAAGGCTTGGGCGAGGCCGTCGGGGCTGGGTTGCTCGGCGTAGAAAAGTTTGAGCCCGAGATTGGTGCCGTCGCCGAGGAGTTTGCGGAAGAGCGGGAGATCGACGGGCGTGGAGATGATCAGGATCTCGCGGATGCCGGCGAGCATCAGGACGGAGAGCGGATAGTAGACCATCGGCTTGTCGTAGACGGGCATGAGCTGTTTCGAGACAGCGATGGTGAGGGGCCAGAGGCGGGTGCCGGAGCCGCCGGCGAGGATGATGCCTTTGCGTGACATGAGGGGACGGGGATTGATGGGACGAAGGGGACGCAGGAGAAGAATGGGACGCGGAAGGTGGGGATTATTTGGCGACACCCAGGCGCTCGCGGGCGTATTTTTGGGCGGTGATGTCGGCGGCCCACTGGCGGTTTTTGAGATACCAATCGACGGTTTTGGCGATGCCGGTGGTGAAGTTTTCCTGTGGGGACCAGCCGAGCTCGGTCTGGAGTTTGGTGCAGTCGATGGCGTAGCGGCGGTCGTGGCCGGGGCGGTCGGCGACGTAGGTGATTTGGGAGGCGTAGGGTTTACCATCGGCGCGGGGGGACTTTTGATCGAGAAGGGCGCAGATGGTTTTAACGATTTCGATGTTCGGTTTTTCGTTCAGGCCACCGATGTTGTAGGTCTCGCCGACGCGGCCTTTTTGGAGGACGAGCCAGATGGCGGCGGCGTGGTCTTCGACGTAGAGCCAGTCGCGGATCTGCATGCCGTCGCCGTAAACGGGGAGATTTTTTCCCTCAAGGGCGTTAAGGATGACGAGCGGGATGAGTTTCTCGGGGAAGTGAAACGGGCCGTAGTTGTTCGAGCAGTTGGTGGTGAGCGTCGGGAAATGATACGTGTGCTGGAACGAGCGGACGAGGTGGTCGCTGGAGGCTTTCGAGGCGGCGTAGGGAGAGTTCGGTGCGAAGGGCGTCTCCTCAGTGAAGGCCGGATCGGTGAGCGAGAGGGTGCCGTAGACTTCGTCGGTGGAGACGTGCAGGAAACGGAAGGCTTCTTTGCGCGGGGCGGGCAGCGTGTTCCAGTAGAGGCGGGCGCAGTTGAGGAGGCGGAGGGTGCCGACGACGTTGGTCTGGATGAAGGGCTCGGGGGAATCGATGGAGCGGTCGACGTGGGACTCGGCGGCGAAATTGACGATGGCGTCGATCTGGTGCTCGGCGAGGAGGCGGGTGACGAGGGCGGTGTCGCCGATGTCACCGTGCGCGAAAACGTAGCGTGGATCGGAGGCGAGGTCGGCGAGGTTGGCGGGATTGCCGGCGTAGGTGAGGGCGTCGAGGTTGACGAGGCGCGTCAGGGGGGAAGAGGGCTCGGTGAGGCGCTGGCGGATGAAGTTGCTACCGATGAAGCCGGCGCCGCCGGTGACGAGGAGGTTCATTGAAGAGAGAAATTTTTAACCGCGAAGGACACGAAGTAGCGCGAAGATCGGAGGTCGGCGGGCGTTGAAGCGCAGAGAGTCATGGGCTAAGAGCGAGTCAGGACGATACGTTCCCATTCGAGGCGGGGGTGGGAACCGAAATTGACAAGGATGGCGAGTTGGTGGCCGGTGACTTTTAAGTAGTTGAGGACTTGGGCTCGGTGCTCGTCGGTCAGACATTTTGCCGCCTTGAGTTCGACGATGATTTTTTCGAAGCAGAGAAGGTCGGGCGTGTAGGTGTGCTTGAGCGCGCGTCCGCGATAGTGGATCTGGTAGTTTCGTTGGGCATCGAAGGGAATGCCGGTGAGTTCGAGTTCTATTTCCAAGGCGTCTTGATAGACGGGTTCGGCGAAACCGTTGCCCTTGTCCGTGTGAACGGCCAGACATGTGCCAACGATGCGGTAGGCTTCGTCGCGGTAGAGCAGATCATCGGGCATGGGCTTCGCGAACCTTGGCGTTCTTCGCGGTTAGGCTTTTTTCCAGCGGGCGAGGTCGCGGGCGACGGCTTCGTGGACTTCGGTCATGACGATGCCGACGGAGGCGAGTTTGGCGGAGGTCATCACGCAGTTGGAGCGCGGGGTTTTGGCCGCGGTGTGCATGAAGTCGGTCTCGTCTTTGAAGAAGACGTAGTTTTTCGGGCAGACGCCGCTCTTCAAGATGAGGTCGACGACTTCGTGGGTCGTGACGTGGCCGGGGTTGGTGACGTTGTAGGTGCCGAAGGGGACGCGCTTTTCCCAACAGGCGAAGGTGGCGGCGACGAATTCCTCAAGTTGAGAAATGGAGTTTTCGGCGGCGAGGAGCGTCTGGTAACGCATCAATTTCGTGAGGTAGTTGCGCGGGTTTTCCTCGTGGTTGAAGGGGATGCGGAGGCGCCACGTGTAGACGTTGGGGGTGCCGGCGAGGACTTCTTCACCGAGGGCTTTGGTGCCGCTGTAGAAGGAGCAGTTGTTGGTGCGGAAGGTGAAGTTGGGCGTGTCGGTCTCGCTGAAGCCGGTGCCATCGGGGCGGGAGCCGGTGTAAATGCAGCCGGAGGAAACGTGGCCCCACGGGACGCCGGCTTCGGCACAGGCTTGGGCGACGATGCCGGGGAAGACGCCGTTGCCGAAGAGGCACTCGGCTTTGTGGAGCTCGCAGGCGTCGACGTTGGGCTTGCCGGTGTAGCCGGCGGCGTTGATCAGGAACTCGGGCTTATCGCGCAAGAGTGCGGCGCGGAGGATGGTGGGATTGGTGTAGTCGATGTCGGCCCGGCGCAGATTGCGAAAGGGGAGACCTTTGCGCGTGAGCAGCGCTTGGTAAGCTTGGCCGACGTAACCGGAACCTCCGAGCAGGTAGATCATGAAAGTGAAAGTGAGAGGGAGAGTGAAAGTGAGCGAGGAGTGAAAGGGTGGGGAGGTGGGGGGAACAAGGGTTTTTTCGAGGGAGGCGGGCGAGTGGAGTGCGGAATGGGTTGACGGGATGACACACGGGGGACGGCGATCCGCTTTCGTGGGGGGCGCGCGTTTGGGCGCGGTCGGGTGGGAACACGGCGGCGGCTGGGAGACCGCCGGTCCGGGGGGAACGGGTGAAGCGCGGAACGTGGCGGCGCCGGCGGCCGGGTGCTGCGCTTACTTGGAAACGAGGGCGACGGCGGGCTCGATGCCGTCGGGGTGGTCGGGCACGGGCTTGGGGGCGAGATGTTTGGTAAAGCGCTCCATATAGAGATAAAATACGGGCGTGATGTAGAGTGTCAGGAGTTGGGAGACGATCAGGCCGCCGCAAACGGCGAGGCCGAGGGTGCGGCGGGCGTCGGCGCCGGCGCCCCAACCGAGGGCAATCGGGAGCGTGCCGGCGAGTGCGGCCACGGTGGTCATCATGATCGGGCGGAACCGCACGATACAGGCCTCGAAGATGGCGTCTTCGGCGGACTTGGCGCGGTGGCGTTTCGCATCGAGGGCGAAATCGATCATCATGATGGCGTTCTTTTTCACGATACCGATGAGCATGATCAGCCCGACGTAGCCGTAGATGTTGAGTTCCTGCTGGAAGATCATGAGGGTGACGAGGGCACCGAAGGTCGCCGAGGGCAGGCCGGAAAGAATCGTGATCGGGTGGATAAAATCTTCGTAGAGGATGCCAAGCACGAGGTAGATCACGAGGACAGCGATGAGGAGGGTCCAGCCGAGGCCTTTGAGCGAGCTGGTGAAGGCGGCGGCAGTGCCTTGGAAGGTGCCGCTGATCGTCGGGGGCAGAATTTCGCGAGAGATGCGCTCGATCTCGGTGGTGGCCTGACTGAGGGCGAAACCGGCAGCGAGGTTGAACGTGATCGTGACGGCCGGGACCTGGCCCATGTGGGCGACGGTGAGCGGGCCGACGGTCGAGCGCACTTTCGAGACGGACTCGAGCGGGATGAGTTTGCCCTCGCGGTTGCGGAGGTAGAGCAGGGCGAGGGCGCTCGGGTCGCGTTGGTATTTGGGATCGAGCTCGAGAATCACCGCATACTGGTTGGTCGACGTGTAGATGGTGGAAACCTGCCGGGAACCGAAGGCGCTGTAGAGGGTATCCTCGACCTGCTGGGCGTTGAGGCCGAGCGAGGATGCTTTGTCGCGGTCGATTTCGATGATGATCTGCGGGCTCGTGATCTGCAGGTCCGAGTTCACGTCGATGAGGCCGGGGATGGTTTTGACGCTCTCCAGCAAAATCGGCGTGATGCGGTAGAGTTCCTGGAGGTCGGTGCCGGAGAGGGTGTATTGGTAAACCGAGGTCGAACCGCGGCTGCCGAGGCGGATGCTGGGCGGCACCTGGGGAAACACTTTGACGCCGGGAATCCCGGCGGTCTCGGTGCGGAGTATCTGGGCGATGACGGTGGCGTTGGGGCGTTTGTCGCGGTCGATGAGGCCGGCGAACATACGGCCGGTGTTGCCGCCACCGCTGCCGCTGCGACCGAAGGAGCCCATCATTGAGGAGGCGTCGGCGACGTAGGGATTTTTCATCACGACCTCCATGACGGCGCGCTGGTGGCGGACCATGGCTTCGAAGGACACGTCCTGCGCGGCTTCGATCGAGATGCTGAGGCGGCCGGTGTCCTCGGTAGGGATGAATCCCTTGGGAACGACCGTGAGCAGCCAGAGCGTGAGACCGACGGTCGAGAAGGCGACGAGCAGGGTGGTGCCGCGGAAACGCAGGGAAATCCGCAGGGTGCGCTCGTAGAGATTTACGCTGGATTGGAAAATTCGCTCGGTCACGCGATAGAAAGCGCCGCGGGTGGCCTTGTGATCGACGGGTTTGAGGAACCGGCTGCAGAGCATCGGGGTGAGGGTGAGCGAGACGAAGCCCGACACCAAAATCGCAGCGCTGATCGTGACGGCGAATTCGTAGAGCAAGCGGCCCAACACCCCGCCCATGAAGAGCACGGGGATAAACACGGCGACGAGCGAGATCGTCATCGAGAGAATGGTGAACCCGATCTCGCGCGAACCCTTGAGGGCCGCCGTCATGGGAGTTTCGCCGTGCTCGATGTGGCGGACGATGTTTTCGAGCATGACGATGGCATCGTCGACGACGAAGCCGACTGAGAGGGTTAGGGCGAGCAGCGAGATATTATCGATGCTGAAGCCGAAGAAATACATCACGCCGAAGGTGCCGACGATGGAGATGGGCATCGCGATGCTGGGGATGACCGTCGCGGCGGCGGAGCGGAGGAACAGGAAAATGACCAACACGACGAGGATGATGGCGAGGACGAGCGTGAACTTCACGTCGTGCACCGACTCGCGGATCGCGATGGATTTGTCGCTGAAGATCTCGAGGCGGACCGTGGCGGGAAGTTGCGCGCGGAAGGCGGGGAGGAGTTCCTTGATGCCGTCGACGACCTTGATGGTGTTGGTGCCGGGCTGGCGCTGGATGGAAAGCGTGATGGTGCGGGTGGCTTTCTTGCCGGTGGCGAACTCGGGATCCTCCACCCCGCCGACGTAGCGGAGATCGAACCAACTGGAGGATTTTTCGTTTTCGACGCCGTCGGTGACGTTGGCGACATCGGCGAGGCGGACGGCGGCGCCGTTGCGGTAGCTGACGATCACCTTGCGGAAGCCTTCGGCGCTCTTGAGCTGGCCGGTGGCGATGAGCGTCGCGGACTTGTGGGCGCCGTCGAGGGTGCCGGCGGGGAGGTTGACGTTGTTGGTATCGAGGGCGGTGCGGACTTCGTCGATACCGATGCCGCGGGCAGCGAGGGCGCGGGGATCGAGGCGGACGCGCACGGCGTATTTCTGCGCACCGAAGACGTTGACCTGGGAGACGCCGTCGACGGTGGAGATGCGTTGGGCGAGGATGGTCTCGGCGTATTCGTTGACCTCGGCGAGCGAGAGCGTGGACGAGGAAAGCGAGAGCAGGAGGACGGAGTCTTCGGCGGGGTTGGATTTGCGGAAGGACGGCGGGTTGGGCATGTCGCGCGGCAGGCGGCGCTGCACGGCGGCGATGGCGGATTGCACGTCTTGGGCGGCGCCGTCGATGTCGCGATCCAGATTAAACTGAAGCGTGATCGAGGTGCTGCCGAGTGAGCTGGTCGACGTCATCGAATCGATGCCGGCGATGCTGGAGAGTTGTTGCTCGAGGGGCGTGGCGACGGAGGCGGCCATCGTCTCGGGGCTGGCGCCAGGCAGGCTGGCGGAGATCGAGATCGTGGGGAAATCGACGTTGGGGAGTTCGCTGACGGGGAGCTTCTGGTAAGCCATCCAGCCGAAGAGCGTGATGCCGGCGGTGATGAGCGTGGTCATCACGGGCCGGCGAATAAAGTGTTCGGGGATGTTCATGGCGTCTGCTTTTCTTTGGCGGAGTCTTTCTTTTTGCCTTTGCCGTCGCCGCCTTTGCCCGCGCGACCGGCAGCGGGGGCGCCGGGATCTTTGATTTCGACGGGCTTGCCGGGCAGCACGCGGAGTTGGCCATCGACGACGATGGTCTCGCCGGCGGCGAGGCCTTTGGAGATCACGGCGTCGCCTTCATAGATGCGTTCGACGACGACGGGGCGGAGCTCGGCGTTTTTATCGGCGCCGATCACGTAGACGTGTTGGCCGCTTTGAGAGGTTTGGATCGCGTTGCTCGGGACGGTGAGCGCTTCGGGGGCGGCGAGGGTGACGGTGACGGTGGCGAACTGGCCGGGCCAGAGGCGTTGGCTGTCGTTGGAGAAGGCGGCTTTGAGTTTCAGGGTGCCGGTGGACGAATCGACCATGTTGTCCATGAAGGTGAGTTCGCCCTCTTCGGGCTTTTCGTCGAGGCCGGGGGGCACGACTTTGACTTTGAGCGTGCCGGTGGAGCGGTAGCGGGTGAGGGCGGCGAGGTATTGTTGGGGGACGCCGAAGGTGACGTTGATGGGATTGAGTTGGTTGATGGTGAGGAGGAGGCCGCCGGCGTCGTTGACGCGGACGAGGTCGCCCTCGTGAACGGTCATGTTGCCCGTGCGGCCGGAGAGCGGTGCGCGGATGGAGCAATAGTCGAGCTGTAGTTTGGCGGTGGAGACGCGGGATTCGTCGGCGAGGACTTCGGCTTCGAGGGAGCGGGCGGTGTCGGAGATTTTTTCGAACTGCTCCTTGGAGACCATCTGTTCGGTCGTGAGGGAACGGTAGCGGGCGACCTGGGCGCGGGCGGTCTCGAGTTGGACGCGGGCTTTCTGGAGATCGGCCTCGGCGGTTTGGAGGGCATTCTTGAAGGGGCGGGAATCAATTTCGAAGAGGAGGTCGCCCTCTTTCACGTCCTGACCTTCCTTGATCGCAATTCTGGTGAGAATGCCGGTGACCTGCGAGCGGACGGCGGTGGTGCGGATGGGTTCGACGGCGCCGATGGCTTCGATGACTAGGGGAACAATTTTGACCTTGGCTTGACCGGCGACGACCGGGACGGCGCCGCCACCGCCGCGTTTGCCGCCGCCTCCAGCCGAGGGGGCGGCAGCTTTTTCACCACAACCGGTGAGCGCAAAGAGGGCCGCGAACAATATGACGGGAAGCGAGGCGCGGCGGCGAAGTGAGGAGGCGAGGCGGGGCGAGCGAACGGGCGACAAGGCGGTCATGAGAAGTTAGGAAGAATAACGTCGAGAAGGACGTTGGCGGGCGACGGTGCCAAGCAGGACGGTTTCAAGTTCGGGAGGTTGCGTCGAGATTCGGAGCGAAATTGGGCCACGAAATTTCGGCGGGCAAGCAGGCATTCGGGAATGCCTAAAATAGTCGGCGTGAGTGATGCGGGTGGCGGGAGCAGAGGGAAAAGCGACCAGCCCGATGCACGCGGAGGGCGTCGCGAGCGGTGCGGACACGGTGAAACGAGAATTGGATTTGCCATGCCGATGGGTGAAACCAGCATGGCGGCAATGAATCCTGCCGATGCCAAAGCCGCCCCCGGTGTTGCTGTGAAAAAGGATGCGGTGCTCCTCGTAGACGACGAAAAGGCGCTGCTCGATGTGTTTGCGGCGGCGTTGTCACCGGTGTTCGACATCACGACGGCGACGACGGCGCGCGAGGCGGATTTTATTTTGCAGAAGAAGCAGTTCAAAGTGGTCGTGGCCGATCACTTGATGCCGGGCGGCAACGGGATGAATTTTCTCGTGCGGGCGCGCGAAGAGTTTCCGCACATGCAGCGGATTTTGGTTACGGGCTACATGAAGCCGGAGATGCTCCTGCGCAGTGTGAATGAGGCCGCGCTGTTTCGGTATTTGCTAAAGCCCGTCGCGATGGCGGAACTGATCAAGGTCGTGCAGGATGCCGCGAAGGCACACGATGTGAGTGTGGCAGGGAGCTGACCCGCGCGGACGGACGGGCGGGCAGGGACGCTCGCCGCTACTTTAATTTGGCGCGGAGATAGGGCGCGGTGGGGCTGCCCTTGACGCGGAGTAGGCCGGCGAGTTCGCCTTGGTAGAGGAGTTCGCCGCCGTCGGGGCCACCGACCGGGCCGAGTTCGATGATGTAGTCGGCTTCGAGGAGCAGATCGAGGTGATGCTCGATGACGACGACAGTGTGGCCTTGGTCCACGAGCGAGTGGAGGACGTGGATGAGTTTCTCGCAGTCGCTGAGGTGGAGGCCGATGGTCGGCTCTTCGAGTAAGTAGAGATTGCGCGGGAGCGTGCCGCGGGAGCGTTCGCGGTAGGTCGCGAGGCCGGCGGAGAGTTCGGTGACGAGTTTGAGGCGCTGCGCTTCGCCGCCGGAGAGCGTCGGCGAGGACTGGCCGAGCGTGAGGTAGCCGAGGCCGCAATCGACCATGAGCTTGCAGACCTGCGAGAGCTGCGAGTGGAAATCGAAGAACATGGCGGCTTCTTCGAAGGTGAGTTGGAGGACCTGTCCGATGTTTTTTCCCTTCCACGTGATGTCGGCGAGGTCGGGGCTGTAGCGCGAGCCGCGGCAATCGTCGCAGTGGAGATAGGTGTCGGGCATAAACGCCATTTCGAGTTTGATGCGGCCGGCGCCTTCACAGGTCGGGCAGCGTCCGCCGGCGGTGTTAAAGGAGAAGCGGCCGGCGGAGAAACCGCGGATCTTCGACTCGGGGAGAGAGGCGAAGAATTGGCGGATGAGGTCGAAGATACCGAGGTAGGTCGCGGGTGTGGAGCGCGGGGTTTTGCCGATCGGTGATTGATCGACTTCGATCACGGAGCGGAAGGCGCTGGCGCCGGTGAGCGCGGCGAAGGGTGTGGGCGAGCCTTCGGTAACGAAGTCGGTGGCTTTGACGAATTCGCGGCCGGTGAGTTTTTTGTTTTTCGTTTTGATCGCGTGCGCGACGGCGGGCTGGAGAACGTCGCGGAAGAGCGTGGATTTGCCGGCGCCACTGGGGCCGGCGACCATGATGAGGCGGCCGGGTGGGAGAGTGAGGTCGAAGTTTTTTAGGTTGCGGAATTGGATGCCGGTGAGCCGGAGCGCTGAATCGCCTGCAAGCAGGCTCCTACCAATCGGACGGTATTGGCCGCGGAGGGGGTGCTGGATGCCTTTGGCGAGGAAGAGGCCGGTGAGGGAATTGGCGCTGGCGCGAATTTCGGCGGGCGTGCCGTGGGCGAGGAGTTCGCCGCCGTGGATGCCGGCGGCGGGGCCGAGGTCGATGATGCGATCGGCGCGGGCCATGAGTTCATCGTCGTGCTCGACGACGAGGAGCGTGTTTCCTTTGGCGCGGAGGGATTGGAGCGTGTCGATGAGGCGGTCGTTGTCGCGGGCGTGGAGGCCGATGCTGGGTTCGTCGAGGACGTAGAGGACGCCGGCGAGATTGGTGCCGAGCTGCGCGGCGAGGCGGATGCGTTGGGCTTCGCCGCCGGAGAGCGTGTCGGTGGGGCGGTCAAGGGAGAGGTAGCCGAGGCCGACGTGATCGAGGAATTTCAGGCGCTCCTCGATTTGCGGGACGATGTCCTGCGTGATGAGTTTACCGCGGGCGTCGAGTTCGAGGGCGCGGAGCGAGGTGAGGAGCTGCGACGGCGTGGCGGCGAGTAGCCCCGGGAGCGAAAGCGGAGCTTGTTTCGCGGTGGGGCGGAAGTGGAGTTTGACGGAGCGGCCGATGCGGTTGAGGCGGGCGCCGAAACATTCGGGGCAGGCGGAGCCGGTGTCGGCGAGGTCGTCGGCGGAGTCGACGCCGAACTCGCGGAGGCGCGCGGCGGGATCGTCTTTGTCGTCTTCATCGGCGGGCTCGAGCATCCAGGGAAATACGCGGCCGTGGCCGCGACAGGTTGGGCACCAACCGCGCGGTGAGTTGAAGGAGAAATTTTTCGGATCGAGCTCGGGAAAACTTTCGCCGGTCTCGATGTCGGTGCGCGTGGTGGAGAACCAGGAGAGCACGGTGCCGTCGGGCGTGAGGAGGAAGCAGGCGCCTTTGCCCACGCGGAGGCCGAGTTCGAGGGCGGGACCGGGGCGCGGGTCGGTTTTGAGGTCGGCGACGACGACTTCGATATCGTGCTCTTTGTAGCGGTCGAGTTTCTGAAAGGCATCGACACGCGTGAGTTTGCCGTCGGCGCGCATGAGTTCGTAGCCCTGATTGGCGATCCAAGTGGCGATGGGCTGGTGGTGGCCTTTGCGGCCGCGGATGAGCGGGGCGCAGAGGTAGAGGTGCTTCGCTTTTTTCGCGGCGGGGGTGGCGAGGACGCGCGTGAGTAGGGCGCGGAGCTGGCCGGGAGAGCGCGGGGTGACGGGTTTGTCGGTGTCGGGGTGATGCTGGGTGCCGAGGCGCGCGTAGAGGAGGCGGAGGTATTGCGCGACCTCGGTAATCGTCGCGACGGTGGACTTGCGGGAGCCGCGCGTGACGCGTTGTTCGATGGCGACGGTGGGCGGAATGCCGGTAAGGCGGTCGACGGCGGGGCGCGGGAGCTGTTCGACGAATTGGCGCGCGTAGGGCGACATCGACTCCATGAAACGGCGCTGGCCCTCGGCAAACACGATGTCGAAAGCGAGGGTGGACTTGCCGGAGCCGGAGACGCCGGTGACAACGGTGAGCTGGCGGTGCGCGATGGAGAGCGAGAGGTTTTTGAGGTTGTTCTCGCGGGCGCCGGTGATGGTTAGGGAAGAAGAGTTGAGAGCTGAGAGCTGAGAGTTGAGAGACGGAAGAGCCGTGAGGTAAGGCGAGGGGGACTCGGCGGCGAGGAAGGTGCGCTCGTCGGTGGCGAGAGCGGTGCGGAGGAAGCGTGACGTGGCGGTGTCGGCGGCGGCGACGAGTTCGGGCGGGCCTTCGGCGACGATGCGGCCGCCGTCCGAGCCGGCTTCGGGGCCGACTTCGATGAGCCAGTCGGCGGATTTGAGGACGTCGAGGTTGTGCTCGATGACTATCACGCTGTGGCCGCGGTCGACGAGGGCTTGGAGGACGCCGAGGAGACGTTTGACGTCGTGGCGGTGGAGGCCGGTGGTGGGCTCGTCCAACAGGAGCAGGGCTCCTGTTGGGATTTTCGAATTGGGATTTTCGATTTTCGATTGTTCGGCGTTGGAGGTGTAGGTGCCGAGGTAGCGGACGAGTTTGAGGCGTTGGGATTCGCCGCCGCTGAGGGTGTTGAGGGGCTGGCCGAGCGTGAGGTAGCCGAGGCCGACGGATTCGAGGGAGCTGAGGCGGGTGCGGATTTCGGCGCAGGAGCGGGGAGGGGGCACACCGTCGACATTGTCGGCGAAGAGGGTGAGGGCGTCGGTGACGGAGGTTGCGAGGAGGTCGGCGACGGAACGGTCGCGCCAGCGGATGGCGAGGACTTCCGGTTTGAAGCGGCGGCTTTCGCAAACGGGGCAGGGGACGAAGACGTCGGAGAGAAATTGCATCTCGACGCGTTCGTAGCCGAGGCCCTGGCAGTGATCGCAGCGGCCGTCGCCACTGTTGAAGGAAAAAGACGAGTGGCTGAAACCGGCTGCTTGGGCGGCGGGCGTGGCAGCGTAGAGATCGCGGATGAGGTCCCAGGCTTCGGTATAGAGTGCGGGGTTGGAGCGCGGGGTGCGGGAGAGGGGGGATTGGTCGACGAGGAGGATTTCGGAGAACGGGGCGTCGGCGGGGGAGGGGGTGATCGACTCGATCGCGGCGGGGTCTTCGGTGAGCTGGAGGCGTTGGGCCATCAGGCCTTGGTAGATGACGTTGTCGAGAAGGGTGGATTTGCCGGAGCCGGAGACGCCGGACAAGCAGACCAAGCGGCCGAGAGGTATATGGAGATCGAGATTCCGCAGGTTGTGTTTTGAAGCGTTCTTGAACGTGAGCCACGGCATCTGCTTGGAATGACCAAGGCCCAATGACCAATGACTAATGGGGCGGCGCTTTACTGGTGTTTTGATGGTCTCGCGGCCGGAGAAGTAGGCGCCGGTGATGCTCGTGCGGGAGGCGAGGAGGGCAGGGATGTTGCCCTCGAAGACGATGTGGCCGCCGCGGCTGCCGGGCTCGGGGCCGACCTCGATGACGTGGTCGGCGGCGCGGATCATGGCTTCGTCGTGCTCGACGACGACGACGGTGTTGCCGGTGTCGGTGAGCGTGCGGATGATCGCGATGAGGCGGTCGATGTCGCGCGGGTGGAGACCGACGCTGGGCTCATCGAGGACGAAGAGGGTGTCGATGAGCGAGGTGCCGAGGCACGAGGTGAGGTTGACGCGTTGGACCTCGCCACCGGAGAGCGTCTTTGATTGGCGGTCGAGCGTGAGGTAAGAGAGGCCGACTTGGTCGAGGTAGCGGAGGCGCGTGAGAATGGATTCGTATGCGAGGACGGCAGAGCGCTCGGCGAGAGGGATCTTCGAATCGGCGAGTAGCGTGAGAAGAGTGGAAACGGGGAGTTGGTAGAGATCGGGGAGCGTGCGATTCTGCCATTTCCAGCAGAGGGCTTCGGGCTGGAGGCGTTGGCCGCCGCAGGTGGGACACGGATTGTAGGCCCGGTAGCGCGCAAGAAAGACGCGCACGTGCATCTTGTAGGTGTTCTTCTCAAGCCAGCGGAAGAATCCTTTCACGCCATACCAATACTGCGGCCAAGGTTTGCCGTTTTCTTCTCCGTAGCCGGGTTCGCCGTCGATGACGAAAGACTGGTGTTCGGGTGAGAGGGAGGCGAAGGGGACGTTCGTGGGGATCTTTTTCTTCTTTGCGAAAACGTAGAGGTCTTTCTTGGACTCGCCGTAGATTTCGCTTTCCCAGCACTTGATGGCACCGGCGTCGAGGGAGAGGGACTGGTCGGGGACGGCGAGGCGGTAGTCGATGTCGATGACGCGGCCGAAGCCGCGGCATTTGGGGCAGGCACCGAGGGGGGAATTGAAAGAGAAGAGTGCGGGGGACGCGGCGCGGAAGGTGCGGCCGGTCGAAGGGGAGTGGAGGCCGCGGGAGAAATGGCCGGCGGGTTCGAATTTTTGATTTTCGATTTCGGATTTTCGATCTCCAAAAAGGAAGACTTGGTTTTGACCGAAGTGGAGGGAGGTCTCGGTGGCTTCGAGGAAACGGGATTTGTTTACCGCGGTTACGGGGACGCGGTCTTGGATGACGAAGATTACAGAGGGGAGATTTGGAATTTGAGAGGCTGACGCGGTGAGGAGGTCTTCGATTTTTTGGACGGAGAGATTGCGACCGGGGGCGGTCGCGCTCCCGGGGACAAGGAGGCGGACGTAGCCTTGGTTTTTGAGGTTCGTGAAGATCTCGGGCCAGGAGAGGTTGTCGGGCTTTTTGACTTGGAAGCAGACGAGGAGGGTGCGGTCGGCGTGGGCGGCGGAGGTTTTTTCCCAGATGGATTGTGGGTTATCGTCCTCGACCTTTTCGCCTGTCGTGGGGTCGAAGCACTCGGCGACGTGGCTGAACCAGACTTTGAAGAAATCGGTGAGCTCCGTCATCGTGCCAACGGTGGAGCGCGAGGTTTTGACGGTGTTGCTCTGCTCGATGGCGATCGAGGGGCGGATGTTTTCGATGGAGTCGACTTTGGGTTTGTCGAGGAGGTCGAGGAATTGGCGGGTGTAGGCGCTGAAGGTCTCGACGTAGCGGCGTTGCCCTTCGGCGTGGAGCGTGTCGAAAACGAGGGAGGATTTGCCGGCGCCGCTCAGGCCGGTGACGGCGATGTAGCGACCGAGCGGGACGTCGAGATCGAAGCCCTTGAGGTTGTTTTGGCGGACGCCGCGCAGGCGGATGCACTCGGGTTTGGGCGACGCGACGCGGGCGGCGGTGGGAGGGACGGAAGATTTTTTAACCACGGACGCACACGGATGAACACGGAAACGGAGTTGGCAATCGCGGGCGCGTGGTTCGGTGCGACTGCTGACAGGACGCTGTCAGGAGCGGGGGTGGCGTCGCACGAAACAGGCAGGCGGGCGGCGATGCAGCCGGCAAGAAGGCCGAGGAGGTGGGCGAGGGGGACGGGAGCGTAGTCGTGGCCGGCGGCGAAAAAAGTTTGGGCGGTGGTGAGTTCGTAGAGGCACTTCGCGGCGAAGCCGACGAGGGCGAGGACGGCGACGGCTGTGGGCAGCGGTTGGCGATGGCGGAAAAGCGAGGTGGCGAGGAGGCCGAAGAGCGCGCAGTCGAGGCCGGAGAGACCGCGGTAAAATGTGAAGTGTGGCTGGGCGAGCCAGACGACGGGCGTGATGACAACGGCGGAGAGCGAGAAGGCGGCGGCGGTGCGGAGGCGCGAGTGGCGTTCGCAGGCGGTGCCGAGGCCGAGGAGGACGACGACGTCCCACGCGAGGTGGTTGGCGCCGAAATGGGTGAGATGCGCGGTGAAAAGCCTCCACAGCTCACCGCGGGCGAGCGCGGCGCGGTCGAACTGCAGCCACGCGGTCGCTGAGGGCGAGAGGTGGCAGGCAACGGCGGCGGCGGCGAGGGCCGCGGTGAGCAGGGGGAGGCGAGTTTTCACGGACGGGCTACGGAGCGGGAGCGGGCGGGAGGGGCGACGGAACGGTTACTCTTTCTTGCCGTTCCCGTGGCAGCGGCCGAACCAGGCGCCGAGGACGAGCACGAGGGCGAAGAGGCCGATGGCGAGGGTGTCGCCGGTGAGGTCACCACCGCCACCGCCGCCGCCGGAACCGCGACTGACGTGGTGGGCGGGCGCGGGGAACGCGGGCTGTGCTGTATCGACACGGGCCTGACGGGCGGGCTGGGCGGCGCGGACGGACTGGGCGGTGCGCTCGGTGGCGGTGCGCTGCTGGTTGGCGCGGGTGATGCCGCGCTTGGCGTGCGTGGCGTCGTCGAGGACGACCATCGCGGTGTGATCGGTGACGAGTTGGTAGGCGACGCCGAGGTTTTGGATGGCGTCGCGGGATTCGGAGGGCGGCTGGAGGCCGGCGGCTTCCTTCACCTCGATCTGCTCGATGAGCGACATGGCCCAGAGGCGCTCGATCTCGGGATTGTCGGTGTCGACCTCGGGTAGGTTGACGGTGGTGGTGTAGGTCTTGTCTTCGCCGGTGAGTGAGGCGCGGAGCGAGACGGTGGTCTGGCCGGCGCCCTCGTAGCGGCCGAAAATCACGAGCTGCTGGCCGCGGTAGATTTTGTGCGGAGTGTCGCCGGTGGTGTCGAAGACGCGCACGGGGCCGGTGAACTTGAAGGCGGCGTTGTGCAGGGCCTCGTGGGTTATTTTTCCTTTAGCCAGAATGAGCTGGCCGACGATGTCGTCGTCGTTGGAGACGCCGGCGTAGAAGCCGCCGCTGGCATCGGCGATGGTGCGGAGGAGCGGCCAGTTGGAGCTGTTGCCCATGAGGAAACCGAAGACGCGGACGTCGACTTTTTTGACGAGCTGGTAGAAGTCGGCGGGGTTGACGACGCCTTGGTTGGCCACGCCGTCCGTAACGAGGACCACACTGGTCGCACGATCGGCATCAAGGTTTTTGAGACCCAGGGCGATGCCATCGTAGAGGTTGGTGCCGCCGGAGACGGAGAGGGCTTTCACGAGGGAAATCGCATGCTGGGCGTTTTCGGGGGTGGCGTTGGTCCACGGGAGGACTTCGCGGGCGGAGTTGTTGAATGTGACGACGCGGAAACGGTCTTCGGGGCGCATCTGGCCGAGGGCTTGGGCGACGCCGTTGGCGAGCGTGTGGATCTTGCCCTGCATGGAGCCGGAGACGTCGAGGACGTAGCTGTAGTCGGCGCCGCGGGCGAGGGGCTTCAGATCCACGCCGGGCGTGACGACCATCATGAAGGTGCCGGGTTTGTCCTTGGATGCGCGATACGGGATGACTTCGACGCGGCCGGGAAGATTGTCGGCGAGGCGGTAGTAGAGGACGAAGTCGCGGTCGAGTTTCGCGCCGGGGCGATGGAGGGCGACTTGGTAGTGGCCGTCGGCGAGTTTCTGCGTGGCCGCGGCGGCTTCGAAGCCGGGCACGCGCACATCGGCGACGGGCCAGGCGGACTTCAACTCGACGTTAATGGAGAACGCACCCTCGACCTGCGTGTGCGTGGTCCAGAAACTCTTCGCGGCCTCGTCGGTGCCACCTTCCTCGAGCGGGTAGAGATAGCGGCCGACGCCGGAGTCGATCGTGAGCGGCTGGTAGTAGACGAAGCGCAGTTTCACCTCGGAGTTGGCGCGCACGGGCGAGACTGTGAACTCGTAGGTGAGATAACTGTTCTTGGTGGCGAGGCCGGCGTCGTTGCCGGATTTTTTTTCTTCCTCGTAGGCCTTTTCAGCTTCGGCTTTCGGGAGGACTTCGCCGTTCAGCGTTTTCTCGCCGGTGACGATAGTGACCTCGGAGAGGCTGGCGCTTTTCGGAACGGGAAAAGCGTAAACGGCTTCGAGGTCGGCGGGGTTGGGATTGAAGAACGTCTGCAACACCTCGGTCTGCGCGAAGCCGTTGTTCAGCGTCACGTTGACCTGGTGTGAGCGGATCTGGATGGGCGCGTGCGGGGCGCCCTTCGGAATGAGCGTGCCGCCGGCGAAGGCGGACGTGAGGCCGGCCGCGAGTGTAGCGAGACCGGTGAAGAGGAGCGTCGTGAGTTTCATAACGAGGGATGGGTTGGAGTTCTGCTAACGGCGCCCCCTATTGCCCGGGCCGTGCCACGCTTGGGCGCGAATGCGTTAGTCGTTGGGCCCTAAGCGAAAAAGGTTTTTGGCTCGCACGTTGGATTTTGAGCGATAGACAAATAATGTCAGACGACTGACAAAATATGGCCAAAGCTACCAAAGGAGAGGCGGTGCTGTTTGAAGGCGCGGACCGGCGATTTGCCGAGGCGGTGCGACGCATCAATGCGGCGAATCCGTTTTTGCCGGAGCGGATCGCAGCGGAGCGGGCGGCGCTGGGTGCGGAATTTCAAGAGCAGGAGGCAGACTGGAACACGCGGCCGCCGACGCCGGCATCGAGTCCGAACAACGCGCGGCTGACCGAGCGGTGCGCGGGGCTGGCAGAGCGGGTGCGGGCGGCTTGGCCGCGCGACGGACGCGTGGCGCACGCGGACGTGGAGCTCTACGAAGCGATCGTCGGGCTCTGGCTGTATCAAACCTACGCGGCGCGGTTCGATGTGTTCATCCTGGCGGCGCTCGAAGGGAAAGGCGGGGAGCGCGTCGATTTTTATCCGGCGTTTCGCAGCGATGCGGAGAGGCTCTTTGCGCTGCCGGGGCTCGGAGAACGCATCGGGCCGCAGGCGGCACCGCATCTCTTTGCGAGCGCGTTTCAGATCCGCCGGGCGTTTCACAATATCTTCCGCTCGTTGGTGGGCGGGTCGGCGCCGATGGCACGGCTGCGTGCGGCGATCTGGCAGTCGATTTTTACGCATGACTTGCTGCGCTACCGGCGCGGGCTGCACGCGCGGATGGGGGACTTTTCGACGCTGATTACCGGACCATCGGGCACGGGCAAAGAACTGGTCGCGCGGGCGATCGCGCTCTCGCGTTACGTGGGCTACGACGCGAAACGCGTGGCGTTTGCGCAGGATTTTGCGGCGGGATTTTTTCCGCTGAATCTGGCGGCGCTCTCGCCGACGCTGATCGAATCGGAGCTGTTTGGGCACCGGCGCGGGGCGTTTACCGGAGCGCTGGCGGACCGGGCGGGCTGGATGGAGGTGTGTCCGCCGACGGGCGCGGTGTTTCTCGACGAGATCGGCGAAGTGGGAACGGACATTCAGGTGAAATTGTTGCGCGTGTTGCAGGCACGGGCGTTTCAGCCGCTGGGAGGAACGGACTCGCGGCGATTCGAGGGAAAGATCATCGCGGCGACGAATCGCGATCTGCCGGCGGAGATTCGTGCGGGGCGGTTTCGCGAAGATTTTTATTACCGGCTTTGCTCTGACCAGCTCGCGACGCCCTCGCTGCGCGAGCAACTCGACGCGGCGGCGGGCGAATTGCCGACGCTGCTGGCGCACATCGCGGGGCGATTGCTCGGCGCAGAGGAGGCGCCGGGGTTCACGCGCGACGCGCTGGCTTGGATCGAGAAAAATCTCGGGGCGCGCTACGCGTGGCCGGGAAATTTTCGCGAGCTGGAGCAGTGCGTGCGCAATCTGGTGCTGCGCGGTGAATATCGGCCGGCGGGGCCGCTGGCGCGGGGAGGCGCGGAAGATTGGAACGTCACGATCGAGTCGGGTGCGCTGACGGCGGAGGAGTTGTTGCGACGTTACACGCGGATCGTTTTTGCGCAGGCGGGGAACATTGAGGAGACTGCGCGGCGGCTGGACCTGGACCGGCGCACGGTGAAAGCGCGCTTGGCGTGACGGAGGAATTTGCAGGCTGGCGGTGGCGTAGAAACGCGTTGAGGGTAGCGGGGTGATCGCCTCCGTCTCATTCCGAAGGTTCAAGGCGCTGCGGGAAACCAGTCTCGCGCTCGCTCCGTTCAATCTCGTCATCGGGCCCAACGGCAGTGGCAAGACGAGCCTCATCGAAGTGCTGATGGCGCTGCGCACGCTCTCCAAACTGCCGTTGGCGGAAGGCGAACTTAGAGTGGGTGGACCGGAGATTGAGGTGGGATTTTGGCCGCCGCATGACGCGGTGCGGGTGCGGCTCGGCTGTGTGTCGGATCACGTGTGCGATCTGTTGCACGTCATGCCGACCGCGGCTCCGGACTGGCCCGCGGTGAGGGAGCGCTTGGCGCATGTGCGCGCCTACCTCTTCGATCATTATGCGATGGCGGAGGCGTCGGCGGCGACGTCCGGAGCGGAGTTGGTGTCGAACGGAGGCAATCTCGCGGCGGTCTTGCTCGCGTTGAAGGCGCGGGCGCCGGCCGAGTTTGCAGCGTTGGCGGCCGAGGCGGTGCGAGTGCTGCCGGAGTTTCAGTCGCTGGAGGTGACCAAACGAGAGAGCGGGCTGGTGGAGCTGGCGATGCGACTCGACGACGGCGGGCTGGTGTCGGCGGACAATCTTTCGCAGGGCACCTTGTATTTGTTGGGGATGCTGGCGCTGGCGTTTGACCCGGATCCGCCTTCGGTGCTCTGCATCGAAGAAATCGACCGCGGCATCCATCCGCGCATGCTCCGCGAGGTGCGCGATGCGCTGTATCGGCTGAGCTATCCGCAGGCGTTCGGGCTGGGCCGGCATCCGGTGCAGGTGATCGCGACGACGCATTCGCCCTACCTGTTGGATCTGTTCCGCGATCATCCGGAGGAAATTGTGATCGCGCAGAAGCACGGATCGGTGGCGCGGTTTGAACGACTGGTCGACCGGCCGGACGTGGCGGAGCTGCTGAGCGAAGGATCGCTTGGCGATATGTGGTTCAGCGGAATCCTCGGCGGCGTGCCGGAGGAGCGATGAAAGTCGCGCTGCTCAGCGAATCGCCGGCCGACGAGGCGGTGTTGCGGGTGCTGGTCGAAGCGGTGCTCGGCGCGCGTCCGAAATTCGTGGAGCCGGGACTACGGGCGCGCGGCTGGCCGAACGTGGCGCAGGTGCTGCCGGCGGTGATCCGCCATCTGCATTTTAACACGAACACCGATGCGCTCGTCGTGAGCTGCGATTCGGACGATTCGGTGGTGCACACGGCGGCGCACAATGCACCGGGCTATTATCACCCGCACTGCCGGATGTGTCAGTTGCGCGGGATTTTTCACCGCACGGCGAAGAAATTTCCGGCGGCGCACGGACGCACGCGCGTCTTGCGTGGGGTGGGTGTGGCGGTGCCGGCGCTGGAAGCGTGGTTGCTGAGCGGGCGCGACCACCAGGTGACAGAGCAGGTGTGGAACGAGGGACGGGAACAGGGACGTCAGCCGTATTCGCGGGCAGAGTTGAAATGGCGCGTCTACGGCACCGACCGCCCGAGCCTGCCGCACGAGATCCGATGCGCGCACCACGAACTGGAGCGAATCCGGCGGGACACGCGGCGGTTGGAACACGATTTTCCAGGATTCGCGGCGCTGGCGGGCGATTTGCGAGAATGGGGTAAAGTAAACCGTTGACATATCAACGAATCGACGAACAGCTTCCGGCCCGTGAAAACAAAAGCGGGTCGCGATTATGCTCTGGTGGTCGCCGTGCTGAGCACGGCCGACGCGTTTCTCCGGGAGAGCCAGCGGCTTTTCCGTCCGCTCGGACTGACGGGCGCCCAGTTCAATGTGCTCAACCTGCTGGCCGAGGCCGCGGACGGCGTGAGCCAGCGAGAACTTGGTGACCGGTTGCTGGTGGACCGCTCGAACGTGACCGGCCTGTTGGACCGGATGGAGAAAACGGGTTGGGTTCGCCGCACCGACCATCCGGAGGACCGCCGCGTATATCTCGTGCGGTTGACGCCGGCCGGTCGGGAACTCTGGGCGAAAGCGAGTGCGGTTTACCTTGAGGTGGTGGCGCAGGTCACGGCGGGTCTGCCGGCGAAGCGGATGGAAGACTGCACGGAGCTGCTGGCGCGGTTGGAAAAAAAGGCGGCGACATGGGAACTCAACGACGGCCAACGCGCACGCTCATGAAAACGTTCGAAGAAACGCTGGTGACGACGAGCGACGAGTGGGTGGCCGCCGGGGTGATTTCTGGGAGCCAGCGTGAGGCGATTCTTGCGCGACATCCAGTGCCGGAAGGCGGCGCGGCGGCGAACCGGTTTCTCGCGATCCTCGCGGCGGTAGGCGGGGCGCTGTTCGTCGTCGGCGTGAGCCTCATCATCAAATCGAATTGGGAACTCATCGGCGACTGGACGAAGATCGGCGGCGTGGTCGCGCTGTTGTCCGGCGTGTATGCGCTCGGGTGGCGCCTGAAGATGGCGCCGGGCCATTATCCGCGGTTGGGCGATGCGTGCTTCATGGTGGGCGCAGTGGTGTTTCTGTTAGGCATCGCGCTCGTGAGTCAGATTTTTCACATCGATAGCCGACCGGCCAACGGCGTGTTGCTTTGGTGGGTGGGGATTGCGGCGCTGCCGTGGATCACGCGGGCGAAAGGCGCGCAGTTTACGAGTGTGGCGGCGGGGGTGGCGTGGCTGGCGATGGAGTTGGATGCGAACGATTCGTGGCTCCGCCTCGCGGGCGATCCGGGGCGTTGGTATGGCGACCGCTATTTCCTGTTCGCCGCGGGAGGATTTTTGGTCGGGACGGCGTTGCTGTTTTTCGGCAACGGACTGCGGCGGGCGATCCACGCGGAGTTTGCCGGACTACATGAAAAGATTGGTCTCGGGCTGATGTGCTGGGGCCTCTACGCGCTGGGATTTACGTGGGCGGCGCGGGGCGGTTCGCACCACGGGTTGCAGGAGGCGCGCTGGCAACCGGTGGTGGTGCTCGCGTCGCTCGCAGTCGCGGGGGTGGCGTGGGCTTGGACGCGCAATCGCGTGGGTGCGCGGCAGCTCGCATGGCTGGTGTTGCCGGGCGTGGTGCCAGTGGCGGCGCACCTCGGCGGATTCGATTTGGGCGATGGCGGCTGGCTGTGGGGGGCGCTGGCGTGTCTGGCGCTGTTTCTCCTCAATTTCGGCATGATCCGCGTCGGGTTGGCTGAGGGGCGCGAAGGCTGGATCAACCTCGGCGTCGCGGGAATCGCGCTGAACATCGTGACGCGGTATTTCCTGCTATTCGGCACGATGCTGGAGGGTGGAGTGTTTTTCATCGTCACGGGTCTGCTGGTGTTGGGACTTGGATTTTGGTTGGAGAAAAAACGCCGTAAGCTGGTGGCTGCGGTGCGAAAGGAGGCGGCGTCATGAATCGCACGAAAATAGGATTTTGGGCGATCGTGGCGGCGCAGCTGATTTTCCTGCTGACGTGGGCGGGCTACCACGAATCGGTGCGACAGCACGCGCCGGTGATCTTGCTGAAAGGGCGTCCGGTGGATCCGCAGGATTTATTGCGGGGCGACTACATGACGATGGGCTACGACATTCACGATGTGACGCTCGAAGGCGCGGCGGCCAAGATTCCGGGTGATGGTAGCGTGGGCTCGGACGTGTGGGTGATTTTGGAAAAGCGGGATGGCTATCACGTCGTCGCGAAGGCGAGCCGGGAGCGGCTCGTTGCGGAGCCGGGGCAAGTGCTCGTGCGAGGAAAAGTTGGGCGCGATTGGCGCGGCGGGCGCAACACGTCGCGGGTCGACTACGGGATCGAGCGCTACTTTGTGCCGGAAGGGAAAGGCTCACCGCGGTTCCAGAAAGTCGAAGTGGAAGTGTCGGTAAGCCCGGAGCACCGCCTCTACATTAAACGCGTGCTGCTCGACGGCAAAGTGTATCCTTGAACTGAATCCAGAATTACAGCCATGAACACGGTTGAAGAACTCAGTCACATTCGGCGGCGGATCGGCGGCGTGGAGCACGAGTTGGATCAGTTGAAGAAACGCGTGAGCGCGCTCGAGTTTCAGGTCGCGGCGGAGGCGACGGCGCCGACTCCGATCGTGGAGCCGGTGCGGCCGGCGATTCCGCCGGTGGTGCCCGTGGCGGCACCGCCGGTGATCACGCGAGAGGTGGTGGCGCCACCGGTGCTGGCGGCGAAGATGGCGGAGGCGGCGCCGCGTGCGGCTCTTCAGCGGGAGCCCTCGCTGCTCGAGCAAGCGCGGCCGTGGCTGGAGCGGTTACAGGTGTGGCCGCCGAGCGGGGGCGGCAGCACGGAGGTGCAGCTCGGCGCGTGGTGGGCGACGCGGCTGGGTATCCTGTTTGCGGTGATCGGCGCCGTGTTTTTCGGGGTCTATGTTTCGTTGAACACGCCGCCGTGGATCAAATTGATCGAACTCTCGGCGGTGGCGGCGGGCGTGACGGGACTCGGCGTCTGGATGGAACGGAAGACGCCGCGCTTCGGGCAGGTGGTGTTTGCGGGTGGATTGGCGCTGCTATTTTTCACGGCGATGGCGGCCTACACGGTGCCGGCGGTGAAGGTGTTGGACAACCGGTTGGTCGCGGCGCTGTGGCAAATGGCGGTGACGGCCGGGATCGGCGCGGTGGCGTGGCGGCGGAATTCGCAACCGGTCGCGACGATGGCTGTGGTGCTCGGCTACGTGGCCGCGTGGTTTTCGTTCAGCGGCGGGCTGCAGTTGTTTGCGATGACGGCGGCGCTCGGACTGGCGGCGACGGCGGTGGTTTGGAAACGGTGGCTCGGGTGGAGCACGCCCTCGATCGTGGCGCTCGGTGGCTATTGGGCGATTTACGGGACGCTGCTCACGGGACTCGGCGCGACGGGGAACATGCCTTTGCCACTGTGGGTGTGGGGCTTTGTCGCGGGCGGATTTGCGGTGTTTTTCTGGCGCGATGACCGTGGCGGGCGAAACGACGGCGGCGATGTTGCCCAGGAAGCGTGGATGCAAAATGCGAACAGCACGGCGGCGCTGGTGCTCGGCTGGCTGACCGCGTGGTTTGTTTTTCCGGAAAGCCTCGGCGTGTTCTACGCGGCGGCGGCGGGCGTGCTCGGGTTGGCGTCGTGGCGACGCACGACGACGTCACCGGGCGATACGGCGGGCGCGGTATTGCTCGCGAAGGCGCTCGGCGCATTGACGCTCGCGGTGATCAAGTGGACCGATCCGGAGTTGATGGCGCTCGCGCTGATGGTGCAGGCTGGCGTGATGCTCGTGACGAACCGCCGGTTGCACTCGGCGGTGATCGCGGCCGGCTCGGGTATCGTGGCGACCGTGGCGCTCGCGTATTGGATACAGGATACGACGGCGCAACCGGTGGCGGTCGCGAGCCTGAAGGCGCTCGGGCGCATGCTGACGTTCGCGGGATTTGTGGCGTGGGGATTGGAGCTCGCGCGCAATGCCGGTGTGGCGCTGAGCGAGCATTCGCAGCGCATGATCGCGCGGACGATCAGCGCGGTCGGGGCGATTTTGGCGCTGCTGATGGCGATGTCGCTCACGCCGGCGGCGTGGATGGCGACGTGGTGTGTGGCGGGTGCGGCGGTGCTGGCGGGGGCAAGCTTCGCGTGGAAACGCGCGGAGCTGTGGCTGGCGGCGGGCGCGGTATTGATGGGAGCGCATGTGGCGCTGTGGACGCGGCTCGTTGGAGCGGGACTTTCGCTGGCAGAAATTTGGGGCAATGCGGTGATCGTGTTGATGCCCACGGTGGCGGGCGCGTGGTGGCTAGGGTGCACGCGGAATGACGGCCAGGGCAGGGCGGTGACGTGGAGCGTGAGCGCGCTGGCGGTGGCAACGCTCGGGTCGTGCGTGTGCGTGGCCCACGGGGCGACGGCGAGTTTGCTGGGTGGACTCGGATTGGCGGGCTTGCTCGCGGCGGGGGCGGTGTGGCAACCGACGCGGGCTTGGCTGTGGCTGGCGACGTGGGCGCTGGGTGTCGGCGTGAGCGGTCACGTCGTCGCGACGTTTGCAAATCGTGGCACGGCGGGAGGGGAGACGGCGCGGTGGATGGTGGCGCTGGTGGCGATGATCGGGCCGGCGGTGTTGGCGATGTGGCCGCGGAGCCGCGGGCAACTCGCGGCGGAGAGTCCGCGGGGTGGGACACAATTTTTGTTCGTAGCGATCGGCTTGGCCTTCGGGTTGGTCGTCGCAGTGGAGCGGAACGATGCTCCGCAAGGGCTGATGGTGGTGGCGGGATTTTCCGCACTCGCGGCGGCGTTGCTGACATGGACGGGGCAAAGTGTGTTTCGGTGGGCGACGTGGCTTTTGGCGTGCGTGGCGACGGCAGTGGTCGCGGGATTCACCGGCGGGCGGATGCAGGGGGCGGTGGCTGTGGCGTTGGCGGCGGCGTGGTGGCCGGCGTTGGCGTGGGCTCGTTCCTCGTGGGTGCGGACGCGGTGGGCGGCGCTGGGGCTGGACGCGGAAGGGACGAGCACGGTGCAGACGTGGCTGGCGGGGATGCTCACGGCGGTAGCGATTCGCGCGCACACGAGCGGCGACGAGCGCGTGTGGTGGTTTGCGGGTGCAACGGCGGTCGCGGTGATCGTGGCGCGGGCCGGGTTCAGCGCCGTCGTGGAAGTGGTGACCGGGTTGGCCGTGATGGGTTTGGGGTATGCGGCGGCGCTGGTCGGACGGGGCGATCTCGACGTGACCGAACTTGGAAGCGGCTTTGGTGCGGTGGTCGCGATGGGGTTGCTCGCGGCGGTGCTGTCGCGGACGTTGCCGACGGGCCGACTGTGGGCATCGGCGGCGATGCGGGGGGCGCGAGCGTGGATTTTCCCGGCAGCCGGACTCGCGTTGATTTTTGCCCTGATGCTCGGGCAACGCGGCGAGTTGCGTCCCTACGTGACGGTCGGGTGGGGCGTGGCGGCGCTGGCGTGGTTCGGATTTGGGCTGTTCACGCGGGCACGGCCGGACCGGCTGTTGGGACTCGTGGGGCTCGCGTTGTGCGTGCCGCGCATGTTCTGGGTGGACCTGCATTCGACCCTCTACCGGATCGTGGCGTTTGGTGCGCTGGGCGCGGTTTTGCTGTGGGTAGGTTTTTCTTACCATCGCTTCCGCCACCTGATCGCGGACGAGGGGACGCCCTCTCCGGAAGATTCCGATAAAAAGCTTTGAAAATCCGCTGGATACACCGACATAACCCACCTCGCGCTCATGTCCTACCCCGTCTTTCGCCGGCGCTCACATCTTCCTTATTTTCTCGAACTCATCGCCAGCTCGGTTGCGCGGGTGCTCTACCGCGTGCGCACGAGCGGTGCGGGAAACCTGCCCTCGACGGGCGGCGTGATGCTCATCGCGAACCACATCTCGTATGTCGACGTGGTGGTGCTGCAATTGGCGTGTCCGCGGCCGATCCGGTTTGTGGGGCATCAAGGGCTGACGCGAAACGCGTTTTTCAACTGGGTCTTCGAGATGAGCGGCTCGATTCCGATTTCGACGGAGCAGCCGCGCGCGGGAATGAAAGCGGCGGTGGCGGCGCTGAGGGCGGGCGAAGTCGTGTGTGTTTGCCCGGAAGGACACATTTCGCGCACAGGGCAGTTGATGGAAATCCAGCGCGGTTTCGAAGTGATGGCGCGGCAGGCGGAAGTGCCGGTCGTGGCGGCGGCGATCGACGGTCTGTGGGGCTCGGTGTTTTCGTTTGCGGGCAACAAATACCTCTGGAAATCGCCGCGACTGATGCCGACGCACGTGTTTATTTCGTTCGGGGCCGCGACGCCGCCGGAGAAAGTGAGCACCGAGTGGGCGCGGCGCGAGTTGCTGGATTTGGGGCGGGCGTCGTTTGAGGAGCGGCCGGTGCTGAAGCGGCACCTCGGGCGCGAGTGCATTCGGGCACTGGCGAAACACCCGTGGCGCGTGCAGGTGATCGACCGCACGGTGGCGCGGCGCGAGCTGACCTGCGGGCAGCTCTACGCGGCCTCAGCGGCGTTGTCGCGACGTATCCGGGAAACCATTCCCGAGCGACGGGTGGGGGTGGTGCTGCCGCCGGGAGCGGGGGCGTTTATCGCGAATCTGGCGATCATCGCGGCGGGCAAGATTCCGGTGAATCTCAACTTCACGACGTCGCGGGCGGGGCTCGAGGCGAGCTACAAGCTGGGCGGAATCTCGACCGTGCTGAGCGCAGATGCGGTGCGGACGAAGCTGCCGAATTTTCCGTGGCCGGAGCGCACGCTCGACCTGAAGAGCGAGATCGAAGCGTGCGGCGGCAAACGCGCGCTGTTGCCCTGGATGCTCGCGGCGTGGCTGCTGCCGAACCAGCTTTGTGCGGACTTGCTGGGACTCCCGCGACGAGGCGACCGTGAGGAGGCGGGCTTGTTGTTTACGAGCGGCAGCTCGGGTGAGCCGAAGGGCGTCGTGCTTTCGCACCGCAACATCCTCGCGAACTGCGCGCAGATTTCGTCGCTCTCGATTTTGCCCGAGACGTGTTCGCTGCTCGGGTGTTTGCCGGTGTTTCACAGTTTCGGATTCACGGTGACGCTCTGGTATCCGCTGCTGCGCGGTTGCCATGTGGTGACGGTTCCCAGCCCGCTGGATACGCGGAAAATCATCGACGCGATCCGCGACGAAGGGGCGACGGTGCTGATCGGTGCGCCGACGTTTATCCGGCCGGTGCTGAAGAAAGCGCTGCCGGCGGAGTTGCGGTCGCTCGACCTGGTGGTGACCGGGGCGGAGAAGCTGCCCGACGATTTGGCGCGCAGCTTTATGGAGACCTTCCATATCGACATCATGCAGGGCTACGGGCTCACCGAGACGACGCCGGCGGCAAACATCAACCAGCCGCATCCGCCGGTGGTGGTGTCGACCAACGAGCCGCAGCTCGGAAAACGCGAGGGTGCAGTGGGCCGCATGATGCCGGGGATGACGGCGCGGATCGTCGATCCGGAGACGTGGAAGGAGTTGCCGATGCACCAAACCGGCATGGTGCTCTTCCGTGGAGCCAACGTGTTCGAAGGCTATCTCAACGATGAAGAGAAGACGCGCGCGGCGTTTCGTGACGGGTGGTTTGTGACGGGCGATCTCGGGCGCTTCGACGAGGAGGGGTTCCTGTTTATCGAAGGACGGCTCTCGCGGTTTTCAAAAATCGGTGGCGAGATGGTGCCGCACGGCACGGTGGAGAATAAACTCATCGAACTCTTCGATCTCGACCAGACCGCGGGCTATGTGGTCGTGGTGATCGGCGTGCCGGATGCGAGCAAAGGCGAGGCGCTCGTGCTGTTGACGACGCTGGAGCTCACGAGCGACGCGGTGCGCGAGAAATTGCTGGCCGGCGGATTGCCGGGTCTGTGGGTGCCGAAGATCATCCAGCGCGTGGAAAAAATTCCGGTGCTCGGAACCGGGAAGCTCGACCTCAAAGGCTGTCGCGAGCTGGCGTTGGCTGCGGTGAAGAGCTGAGGCGCGCCGACGCGGGCGTTTTTTCTTTCGTGAAAATCGACTGTCACGTGCACGTGGTGGGCAACGGCACGGGTGGCACGGGCTGCCGATATCATCCGCGCGGGGTTACGAAGTATGGCGCGCCCTTCATGCTGAAGAGCGTGGGTCTGCCGACGAGTGCGTTGAAGGGTGATCTTGACCGGCTCTACGCGGAGCAAGTGAGGCGATTTGTGCGCGAATCGTCGCTCGATGCCGCGGTGATTCTCGCGCAGGACGAACCGTATCGGGAGGACGGCACGACGATTGAGGGGGCGGGCTCGTTTTACGTGCCGAACGATTTTGTGCTGCGGCTCGCGCGCGAGCACCGGGAGTTTCTGCCGGCGGTGTCGATCCACCCGGCGCGGCGCGATGCGCTGGACGAGTTGGAGCGGTGTCTCGGGGAAGGGGCGGTGATGCTGAAGTGCCTGCCGAATTGTCAGAACATCGACTGGAACGACCGGCGCTACACGCGGTTTCTCGAGCGGATGGCGGAGAGCGGGCTGATTTTGTTGGCGCACACGGGATCGGAACGGACGCTGCCGGTGCTGGCCCCGCGGCTCGCCGATCCGCGCGTGCTGACGCGGGCGCTGGAGATCGGCGTCACGTGTATCGCGGCGCACAGCGGCACGGGCACGATGGTGCTCGATCCGGATTTCTTCGACGTGTTTGTGGAGATGACGCGGCAGTTTCCGCGACTCTATGGGGACAACAGCGCGCTGGCCGGGGTGACGTTTCGGTTGAGGCCGCGGACGCTGCGGCGAATGCTGGAGCCGGATTTGGCCGGGCGGATTTTACACGGCAGTGATGTGCCCGTGCCGGTGACGGGCGCGGTGATGTGGGGGCTGGGCATGATGCGCTGGCACGAGTGGCGGGCGACGGCGCGCGTCGAAAATCCGGTGGAGCGCGATGTGCAACTCAAACGTGCGCTCGGCTTCGGCGAGGAGACGTTTACGCGGCTCGCAGGGTTGTTGCGGCGGACGAAGTAAGTGGAGCTATTTCGCGCCCGGCCGGCGGCGGAGGAGCACAAACTGTTCGGCTTGCCCGACCAAATCGTAGGCGGAGAGGTCCGTTGTGGTGTCGGCTTTGAGATAGCCTTCCAGAACGGCGAGCGGTTTGGCGCGCATATCCCAGAGAATCCACTGCGCGAGAGGGCGGTCCTTCAGGCGCGTATACCAGAGGAGATTTCGGTCGTGGGCGTAGCGAAACAAGTAGTCCGAGGCGATCACGGGCTCGGCGCGCAGGCTGTCGCGGCGGTAAATCGCGAAGAGGGTGTCGGCGCGCCGGCGGTCGGCGTCGCTCAGGGCGTAGGCGGGGGCGAGGCGATAGACTTCGGTGGTTTTGGGGACACGCGACCACTGGCTCAGCGTGCAGAGGATCGCGGCGACTGCGGCGGCGGTGGTGAGCGCGCCGGCGGTGAGGCGACCTTGCGGGGTGCCGCGGGCGCGGCAGGACTGGATGAGTTGCCAGAGGGAGCAGAAGGCGAGGCAGCCAACGAGTTGAAAGAAGGCCAGCGACGGGGCGAAGCGCGGCGCCCACAATAGATCGTCCTGCACGAGCCATGCGACGAGCGTGGTGGCGAGGCCGATGAGAAGCAGGTGCGGGCGCAGGAGGACGAGGCCGAAGGTGGCGGTCCCGGCGAGTCCAAGCCAATCCGATACCGTGGACGAACGGAGCCAGGTGCCGATGTTACCGAAGAGGTAGGAAACCAGCGCGGCGTTGTCGGTGATGCTGCCGGCGCCGACGTGATTGAGGCGCGTCATGTTCGTGGACGCACCGGGCGGCTGCTGGGATTTCAGCAGCAGCAGGAGCAGTGGTATGGCGACGACGGCCGTGAGGAGCGCGGCGGCGGCTGGGGCGTTCCAACGCGCGACGGTGGCGCGGCCGAGCGAGCGGAGGAAGTCTTCGCAGAGAACCACCGCGGCGACGACGATCACCAGCAGCGGGGCGTCTTCCTTCACCAAGATCAGGGCGAGTGCCACTCCAAGCGACGGCAGCCAGCGGCGTTGCAGAAAAAAATAGGCGAGCCACAGCGCGAGGGCGGGCTCGAACAGTTCAGAGTGAAAACCGTAGATGCTGTCCTGAAAAACGTGCACCGACAGCGGCATGGCGGTGGCGAGCAGCGCGTAGACGAGGGCGAGGTCGCGCGGGACGCCGAGCGAACGCGCGATCTTCACGAGCGCGATCAGGCCGAAGGCGACGGCGGCGGCGAGTGAGACGAACAAGCCTACGGCGCCGAGCGGCCACACGAGGACGCCCAGCAGCGGCGTCAGGAGAAAGGTGTGAACGGCGAGCTGGTTGCCGAAAAAATTATCGTGGAGAAATTCGCCGCGCAGCCACGACGTCGCGAGTTGAGCGACGGCATACATGTCGGACGTCGTTTCCAGTCCGAGGAAACTCAGGAGCTTGTAGGCAAAAACCCAGGTGCCGACGGCGCCGGCGACGAGCAGGGCGAGCGAGCGCTCGGAGCGATCACGGGTGACTGTGCGGTCGGGGAGCGGGGAGACGAAGGCCTTGGCGAGGAAGGCGCGGAAGGCGGGTGGCATGGGCGGTCGACGCCCTCAGTGGAGGCGCAGGGTGTGGCGCTCGTCCGGGGCGATGCCGAGATCGAGGTGGAGGGTCGTCGGCGGGAGCCAGTCGGCGACGTTGTCGGGCCACTCGACGGCGAGGCAGTAGGGCGGCGTGAGAAAATCCTCGAGCATCAATGCGTCGAGCTGGGCGCCGCGTTCGAGGCGGTAGGCGTCGAGATGGACAAGATTGCGCGCGAGCGGGCCTTGGCCGCGGTGGACGGTGAAGATCGTGAAGGTCGGGCTCGTGACGTGATCGGTGATGCCGAAGGCGCGGGCGAGACCTTGGACGAACGTGGTTTTGCCGACGCCGAGATCGCCGTGGAGTGCGAGCGTGGCGTCGGGTGGGAGCGCGGCGGCGAACTCGGCGGCGAGCGTCTGGGTCTCGGCGGCGGATGACGTAACGACGCCGGCGCGGAGCTTAGCGTAGATGTTCGTAGCCACGGTAGTCGGCGAGGTTGACGGCGTCGGCGGGAAGGGAGTTGGCGGCGACGAAGCGGCCGACGCACGTGAGGCGCGTGAGGGGGAAGGCGCGGTGCCACGCGCGCGCGAATTGCTCGCGGTTGGTGCGGGCGGCGAGAGCGAAGACGAGTTCGTAGTCCTCGCCGTCGGCGAGGGCGGCGCGCACATCCGCGGTGCGGCGAAGCGGGAGCGCGGCGGCGGTGAGGGCGGGAGCGGAGTGCGCAGGGGTGAGCGCGCGGAGGTCTTTGGCGAGGCCGTCGCTGAGGTCCAGCATGGCATGGACAGCGGAGTGGCGGGCGAGCCAGGCGCCCTCGGCGAGGCGGGGCGTGAACGTGACGTGGTGGCGCGTGGGGAGGCTGGCGCCGAGTTCGCCGGTGACGTAAATCCAATCGCCGCGGCGGGCGCCGGTGCGGGTGACGACGCGGGCGCCGGCGGCTTCGCCGAGCAAAGTGAGACTGGCAGCGACGGTGCCGTCGGCTTGGGCGATATCGCCGCCGACGATGGGCACGTGGTAGTGGCGCGCGCAGGCGGCTAGGCCGCGATAGAAGCTTTCCAGCCACGCGAGGCTCGTGCGGGCATCGAGCGTGAGCGCGAGCACGGCAGCGGTGGGGCGACCGCCCATGGCGGCGAGGTCGCTCAGATTGCGTTTGAGCAGTTTAGCGCCGACGTCGCGGGGCGGGACGGCGTCGTTGAAATGCCGCGGGTAGATGACGGGATCGACGGTGATGAGTTGGCGGCGGCGGGAGGCGGGGAGCACGGCACAGTCGTCGCCGATGCCGAAGGGCGCACGCGGCGAAGCGGAGCCAAGCCAGCGACGGATGGCGGCGATGAGTTTCTCTTCACCGAGGGCGGAGACGGAATCGGCGGCGTCGCGGGCGAATGGATGCATGGGTTACGTCGCGTTCGGATCGATGAAGATGCGGATGACGCTGTAGCTGTTGAACAGCGCGTGGGCGACGATGGCGGTGCCGATGCGGCCGGTGCGTTCGTAGGTGAGCGAGAAGACGATGCCGAGGACCACGAGCGGGGCGAAGCTGGGCAGGTGGTTGTGCATCGCGGCGAATAGGCAGGCGGGCAGGAGCAAGGCGGCCCAACGCGGAAGGCGTGTGCGCACATAGCGGAACAGACCGGCGCGGAAAATCAGTTCCTCCGTGACCGGCGCGATGACGGCGGCGAGGAAGATCATCGCGGTGATGAGCGCGGGCGACTCGGCTTTGCGGAAAAAGGAAACCGCGTCCTGGGGCTCCACGGGGAGGCCGCAGAGTTTGAGCAGGCCGGTCCAGGCGAGGCCGACGATGACGACGAGGGGCAGCGACATCACGAAGGCCGCGGCGCCGGGGAGCAGCACGGAGCCGGGAGAGCTTGGCGGGCGCGCGGCGCGGCGGTGAATGAGGAGTTCGTAGACGGCGACGCCGGCCAACATGCCCCCCTGAAAACCGGCGTTGATCAGCGTCAGTTTCACCTGAGGGCTGAGAGAGAGCGCGCGGGCGAGCTGCTGGGCGACGACGGGTAAAACGAGCCCGCCGCAGATCACGATCCACAGGAAGAGGAGGAAATCGCTGAGCGGAGTTTCCCAGGGGACGAGTGGGCTGGGGCGCGGTTGGGCGCGGGCGGCGGGGGAGAAAACGAGGCGCCACAGGAGCACGACGCCGGTGAACACGAGGGTGAGTTCGAGGGCGGTCGCGAGGACGGTGGTGGGCGCGGGCATGGCGGACGAGTGCGGAGGAAAATACCCGGGCGCGCAATGCCCGGGCGAAGCGAACTGAATCGCCTGCAAGCAGGCTCCTACTTCAGAGGATTTTCTGGCCGTTGTAGACGATGCGGCCGTCGACGATCGTGGTTTTCACGCGGCCGGTGAGCGTTTGGCCGGACCAGGGGGAGTTGCTGGATTTGCTGAAGCCTTTCTTCGCGTCGTAGAGCCACTTTTCGTTTTCGTCGAAGAGGCAGATATCGGCGGCGGCACCGGCGGTGAGCGTGCCGGCGGGGAGGCGCATGAGCTCGGCGGGGCGGCGCGTCATGAGGTCGACGACATGGGCGAGCTTGAACTTGTTTTGGCGGACGAGGATTTCGAGCGTAATGGGGAGCGAAGTCTCCATCCCGAGAATACCGTTGGGCGCAAAGTCGAATTCCTTGTCCTTCTCGTAATCGGTGTGCGGGGCGTGGTCGGTGCTGACGCAATCCAGCGTGCCGTCGCGGAGGCCGGCGATGAGGGCGACGCGGTCGGCCTCGGTGCGCAGCGGCGGGTTCATTTTGAAATTGGTGTCGTAGCCGGAGAGCGATTCGTCGGTGAGTGCGATGTGGTGGGGCGTGGCCTCGGCGGAGATGCGGGCGCCGCGTTGTTTGGCGCGGCGGATGATATCGACGGAGAAGCGCGACGAGATGTGTTGGAGGTGGATGTGGGCGCCGGTGTGTTCGGAGAGGATGACGTTGCGGGCGACGATGATATCTTCGGCGGCGTGGGGCCAGCCGCGGAGGCCGAGGCGGGTGGAGACGTTACCCTCGTTCATGACGGCGCCGTGGGTGAGCGAAGCGTCCTGACAGTGGTCCATGAGCGGGAGGTCGAACATCTTCGCGTATTCGCAGGCGCGGCGCATGAGCTCGTTGGACTGGACGCACTCGCCGTCGTCGGTGATGGCGACGACGCCCATGCGTTTGAGGGAGCCGATGGGGGCGAGGGCCTGGCCCTTCATGCCGACGGTGATGCAGCCGGTGGGCAGGACTTTGATGACGGCGTCGCGGCGGACGGCGTCGTTGATAAACTGGATCGTGCCGGCGCTGTCGGCGACGGGCGAGGTGTTGGGCATGCAGACGACGGTCGTGAAACCGCCGGCGGCGGCGGCGCGGGTGCCGGTGCCGATGGTTTCCTTGTGCGTCTGGCCGGGTTCGCGGAAGTGGACGTGGATATCGACGAGGCCGGGGCAGGCGACGAGGCCGGCGGCGTCGATTTTCTTGGCGCGTTTTTTCGCGGCGGCGGAAAGCGAGTCGACGAGTTTGCCGTCGGTGACGAAGAGGTCGCCACGGGCGTCGCGCTGGGCGGCGGGGTCGATGACGCGGGCGTTTTGGATCCAGAGGGTGGGCATGGCGCAGAGTGTTATTCCGTGGGCATCACGAGTTCGGGTTGGCCGCCGGCGCAGAGGTAGAGGACGGCCATGCGGACGGCGATGCCGTTGGTGACTTGTTGGAGGATCACGCTGCGGTCGCCGTCGGCGAGCTCGCTGTCGATCTCGACGCCGCGGTTGATGGGGCCGGGGTGCATGATGATGGCCTTCGGGTTGAGCCAGCTCGCGCGGGTTTTATTGAGGCCGAACATGCTGGTGTATTCGCCGAGGGACGGAAAGTGGCCGCTGGACTGGCGCTCGTGCTGGATGCGGAGAAGCATCACGACTTCCGCGTCGGCGAGGGCGCTGCGGAGATCGTAGGAGACGCTGACGCCGAGGTCCGTGAACCACGGGGGCACGAGCGTGGACGGGCCGACGAGCGTGACGGCGGCGCCCATTTTCACGAGGGCGTGGATGTTGGAGCGCGCGACGCGGCTGAAAAGAATGTCGCCGAGGATGACGACCTTGCGGCCTTGGAGGGAGCCGAGGTGCTCCTTCATGGTGAAGGTGTCTAGGAGGCCCTGCGTGGGGTGCTCGTGCGCACCGTCGCCGGCGTTGATCACGGGAATATCGAGAATGCGCGAGAGGTAGAGGGGCGAGCCGGCGGCGGCGTGGCGAATGACGATCATGTCGGCCTGGAGGGCCTGGATGTTTTCGGCGGTGTCGCGGAGGGTCTCGCCTTTGGTCGTGCTGCTGGAGGCGCCGTCGAGGGAGATGACGTCGGCGCTGAGGCGCTTGGCGGCCATGTCGAAAGCCATGCGGGTGCGCGTGCTGGGCTCGAGGAAGAGGTTGACGATGGTCTTGCCGCGGAGGGCGGGGACCTTCTTCACGCTACGCGAGAGGGTGCGTTTGAACGCGACGGCGGTGGCGTGGATTTGGTCGATCTCGGCGAGGGAGAGTTCCTCGAGCGTGAGGAGGTGTTTGCGCGTCCAGGGCATGTGGATGTTCGAAGTTAGATTTTGGATTTTCCACGGGCCGGACGGCGGGCAGCGGGGGCGGCGGCCGGAGCGGGCGTAGGAGACACGACGCGGATAGTGTCGCGGGCGGGCGAGGCGGAATCGAGGGTGACGATGACCTTTTCCTCGGGGAATGCGGTGATGAAGAGGCCGGTGTAATCGGCGGCGACAGGCATCAGGCGGCCGCCGCGGTCGACGAGGACGGCGAGTTCGACTTTGGCGGGGCGGCCGTGGTCGAAGAGTTCGTCGAGGGCGGCTTTGACGGTGCGGCCGGAGAAGAGGACGTCGTCGATGAGGATGATCGTGGCGCCATGGACATCGGCGGGGATGTGCGTGGGGGCGAATTCCTTCGGGATCGGGTGGCGACCGATGTCGTCGCGATGGAAGGAGATGTCGACGGTGCCTGTCGCCGTGGAGAGCTGAGGGTGGGCGGTGGAAAGCGCGGCGGCGACACGGCGGGCGAGCTCGACGCCGCCGTTGGCGATGCCGAGGAGGAGCAATTTTTTCGAGGTGAGGTGGCGGGCGGAAATAGCGGTCGCGAGCTGCGTGATCGCAGCGTGTATTTCCGGGGCGCCGATAGTCTGAAAAGTGGCCACGAGGGCGGATTGAGGCGGGTCCGGCGAGGTGAGGGAAGGTTTTTCTGGCGAGGGCGTCGCGAGGGTGAAGGGAGGTGGGTGTGGGGCCCGGATGGGGAGCTAAAAGTGGGGCGGGTAGGCTAATTGCGGCGATTAGGGTGCAGACTAGTCCGGTGGCGCGGCAGATCACGGGAATCTTCCGGAGGGCGACGAGCGTCGTGCGAGTGAACAGAACCCCAAAAAATCAATCAAGGACCCCTATGCATGCGAAACTCACGGCGGTGGCGGTGTGCCTGCTTACGTTGGTGTGGAGCGGATGTGTCACCAACTCGACCAAGATGAACAGTGTCCATCTCGGTATGGCCAAGGAGGATCTGCTCAATCGGATGGGCAAACCGCATTCGCGGAGCGGGCAGGACAATGTGGAGTATTTGACCTACTACATGAGCAACGATTCGAGCCCGAAGGAGCAGCCCTACATGGTGCGGCTGATCGACGGGAAGGTGGAGTCGTTTGGGCGGTTTGTGCAGTTGCTCGACACCCATGGCGGCAACAATTCCGGCGTGGCGCCGCTCGGGATTGGCGCGATCATGCCCTACTCGATGAACATGGATGTGGTCACGCAGCTCCAGCATCTGAAGGCGTTGCAGGACCAAGGCGTGCTGACGGCCGACGAGGTGGCGCGGGCCAAAGAGCGGCTGTTTGCGAAGAAGGACTGAACGGGCGGGGGGCGGTTGCGGCAGGGGAGGCGAATGGGCAGCGGATGGACCGCACGTTAACACGTGCGGCTACGAGGCGCGGGCGGCCCGCGCAACGAGGGGCGTGGAGTGAGCGGGCAACGGCGGGGTGACGTGAGGAGGTGCGGCGACGAGGGCGAAAGCACGTTAACACGTGCGGCTACGGGGCACAGGTGGCGCGTGGGTGGCGGAATCCCTGTGGGGGTAAATGCGTGGCGATGCGGGAGAAACGCAGAGTGGTGAAGAAAATTCTTGCCGTCCTAACTGTATTAGTGCGACTAGAACAGTGTGCTTCCGTTCTCCATCGAACTCAAACCCGGGCTCCCTGTGGCGGAGCAGATTTTGTTCGCGGTGCGGAAGGCGGTGGTGACGGGGCAACTGCGACCGGGTGAAAAATTTCCCTCGGTGCGGGTGTTGAGCCAGGAGCTCAAAGTGAATCCGAACACGGCGCACAAAGTGGTGGCGGCGCTCGTGGCGGAAGGGGTGCTGGTGACGACGCCGGCGGTGGGGAGCATTGTGGCCGAGCGCGAACTCGGCGGAAAAAAAGAGCGCGCGGAACTGCTCGGCGTGGAAGTCGAGTGGCTCGTAGTGGAAGCAAAAAAGCTCGGGCTGGATCTCGACGACGTGCAGGCGGCGGTGGCGGCGCATTGGAAAAAACTCGGCGGGCGCTGAGCGCGGGTTTTCTGAAATTTACCCATGAACATCATTGAAACGACGGACCTTACGCGGCGGTTTGGGAAGATGGAGGCGGTGCACGGGCTGACCTTCGCGGTGCCGCAGGGGAGTGTGTGCGCGCTGCTCGGACCGAACGGGGCGGGAAAATCGACTACGATCAAGATGCTCATGAATCTGATCGAGCCGACGAGTGGATCGGCACGGGTGCTTGGCGTGGATTCGCGCAAGCTCGGCGAGAAGGAGAAGGCGCAGATCGGCTACGTATCGGAAAACCAACAACTGCCGCTGTGGATGACGGTGCGGCAGTTTTTGGACTATTGCCGGCCGTTTTACCCGACGTGGGACCGCGAGCTGGAGAAGACGTTGTTGGCGCAGTTTGCGTTGCCGGAGGACCGGGCGCTGAAGCACCTCTCGCGCGGCATGACGATGAAGGCGGCGCTGTTGTCGTCGCTCGCGTATCGACCGAAATTGCTGGTGCTCGACGAGCCGTTCAGCGGGCTCGATCCGCTGGTGCGGGATGAGTTTATCCGGGGCGTGTTGGAAGTGTCGGCGCTCGGGGAATGGACGGTGTTGGTGTCGTCGCACGACATCGACGAGGTCGAACGGCTGGCGGATCACGTGGCGATGATCGAGGGCGGACGGTTGAAGCTCAGCGAGCCGACGGAGACGTTGCAGGGGCGGTTTCGGCGCGTGGAGGTGACGGGCGGCGCGGAGAAACTGGAGATCGCGGACGGGTGGCTGGAGTGGGAGCGGGCGGGGACGCTCACGAAATTTATCGAGACGAACTATGCCGGCGAGGCCACGGAGGACGGGTGGCGGTTGCGGTTTGGCGACGCGACGGTGGTGGCGACGCCGATGTCGCTGAGGGAGATTTTTATGACGTTGGCGCGGTCGGCGCGCGGCGCGGCGGCGGGCAAGGAACAGCCATGAGACTCGTCGCGCATATTGTAGGGAAAGATCTGCGACGCATGGCGTGGCCCCTGTTGCTGTGGGGCGCGGTGATTTTGATGCAGTATGGCGTGTGGCACGTCCGGCGGACCGCCGGAAATGGCGGCGACGTCCGCGGCATGTCCGACGCGGTGTTGCTGCTGTGGGCGTTGCATCTGGTGATCGGGTGGTTGCTCGTGGCGCGTTTGCTAGAGGACGATCCGCTGCTCGCGGAGCAGGCGGCGTGGCGCGTGCGGCCGATATCGGGTGGGCGACTGCTGGCGGCGAAAGTGGGCGGTATGGCGGTGATGTTGTGGCTGTGGCCGTCGCTGCTGACGGTGCCGTGGTGGGTGGAGTTTGGTTTCGGCTTCGGGGAGATCGTGCGGGTGGTGGCGGTGAACATGCTCGGCATGGCGGCGTGGACGGGCGTGGCGCTGCTCGTGGCGGTGCTTACGGAAGGATTTGCGCGGTTCATCGGGTGGTCGCTCGTGGTGGGTGCGGGTGCGATGCTGGCGGGGCTAACGTTGGCGGTGGGCCTTCCGGTGGACGGTGAAGGGGCGGTGGATCCAGCGGTGGTGTTGACGCGCGGCACACTGGCGGCGGGCGTGGTGGCCGCGGTGGTGGCGGTGGTGGTGCCGTTGCAATTTTTGGCGCGGCGCACGCGACTGGCTTACGGTGTGGCGATCGGCGGAGTGCTGGTCGTTGGGTTGATCGTGCAGGCGTGGCCGTGGAGCGGGGCGGAACTCGCGGCGAAATGGGGCGGGCGGTCGCTGCCGACGGCGGCGGCTCGAATCGGCCACGGTTCGCTCGTGATTCCCACGGAGTCGGCGCAGCCGCGGGCCACGGTGCGCATGGAGAGTGCGTTTGAGGTGCGGGGGCTGGCGACGGGCGATCTGCTGGCGTGGGATCACGCGGACCCGGTGTGGCGATTCGGCGAACGGCGGGTGGCGTCGGCGGGGCGCGTGCCACTCTATGATCGCTGGCAGATGCAGGAGGTGGCGACAGCGTTGGTGCGCGGTGTGGCGGTAAAGTCCCCGACCGAGCAACGTCGCGAATGGGAAATGAATTTGTCGAGCCTACTGGCGCCGGCGTTGCGCAATGGCGAAGCGGTCGTCGGTGTCACTTACACGGGAACGGTGTGGCGCGGTGAGCTCGGGCCGGAGGTGCCGCTGCGGGTGGGCGCGAGTGCGTCGCGAGGGCTGGAACACATCCACGTGAACACTTTTTCGCCGGCGAGCGAGACGAGTGACCGGTGGTCGAGCGGAAGCGTGGGGTGGTGGCAAACAGGGCCGTTATTTCAGCCCCGGGCGATTTTGGAGTTGTTCAACCCGGACGGGATCGCGGGCCGGCATCGGATTCGCGGGGCGGTGGTGTTGAACGCAAAGAATGCGATGTGGGACGAGCGGCTCGTGGGTGAGCGCAACTCGGCGGGGAAGGATTTTCTGCGGGGCAGGATTCCGGTGGGGTTGATCGGGGTCGCGGGGGTGTCGTCGTTTGACCGTAGGTGGTGGGGCGATACGGAGACGGATGAACTGCTGCGGGTCGGTTCCCGGTTGGCGACGGTGCGGTTCGACGTGGCGGCGCCGGCGCGGGTGGTGCAGGCGGAGACGGCGTTTGTGGCGGACTTCGTGGTGGAGGCGCGGCTGGACGAGGCGCTGCGGCGAGCGAAGGCGGAAGGGAAGCGGGTGTTTGCGCGGGTGCGCGGCGGCGAGACGGAGCGGGATGGCCGGATGCCGACGTGGTGGTTCGACGCGACGGTGCGGGAGTTGTTGGCGAAAAATTTCGTTTGTGTGCAGGTAATGGGCGAAGAGGCGGGGCGGATGCGGAAAAAGACGGACGAGCCCGGGGCGGCGTTTGTCGCGGTGCTGAACGCGAACGGCGAGGAGCAGGACCGGTTGCGCGATCTCGGAGGGGAAAATCTACGGATGGCGCTACAGGCGAATCTCGATGGGAAGACGTATGCCGCAGTGTTGATGGCGGCGCTGGCGGCGCGCGGGGGCGACGACCGCGAGCTGCGGTTCCGGTTGCACACGGCGCTGCGGGCGCGCGGGGAACTCGGGGGCGCGCTCGATGCGATCATGTGGATGGTGGACCATCCGCGCGATGTGGCGGAGGCGCGGGAGGCGTTCGAAGTGGGCCAGCGGTTGCAACGGTTCGTGGCGGCTTACGAGCCGGCGCGCGCGGCGTTGCTGGAGCGGCGGGAGCGGGCGGTGATGAATTTGAGACAGGATGCGGGCGACATCGGCGCCGCGCGGTTGCTCTTCGTAATCACGCTCGGGCTGCGGCACGACGAGGCGATCTGGCGGGAGTTTCCGCGGCTGATGCCGGTGGATAATCCGTCGCGGTGGAGTTACCTGCGGCATTGGATCGGGACGACGGTGAACCGACGGCGCTACCGCGAGGTGACGGACCTGGTGGAGTTGGAAAAATTCTATGCCGAGGGTCCGGCGTGGGTGCGGGCGCAGTTGGTGGCCCGACGCTCATGGTTGGCCGATGGTCAGCCGGCGGGTGTCGGCGAATGGCAGCAGCAGCTCGTGCAGACGGGCCTGCGGTGCGTCGAAGCGCTCGTCGGCACGGGACAGGACGAGGCGGCGCTGCGGGTGGCGAGCGCGGTCTTGCGCGTGAACAGCGCGCCGGCGACGCGGGAGTTGATCGCGGGGGCGATGACGCGGGGCGGCGCGAAAGCGGAACTACTGGGGCGGTGGCGGACGACGGAGGGAATTTATGGGCGTTGAAATTTTTCAAAGGGAAGAAAGCCAGGCGGCGACCGCGGGGTTGCTCGGACGCGTAAAGGCGGGCGATCAGGGTGCGGCGCGGGAACTCGTCGAGGAGCTGCGTCCGCTGGTGCGCCGGATCGTGCGGGCGCGCGGGCCGCGGCGCGTGGCGGAGGAGGATTTGATGCAGGAGGTGTTCATGAAACTGTTTGCGCGGATCGGGCAGTATCACGGCGAGGCGCCGCTGGCTCACTGGGTGGCGCGGATCGCGGTGACGACGTGCGTGGATCACGGCCGGGCGTGTCGGCGGAGGCCGGAGCTGCGCTGGGCGGATCTCGCGGAGTGGGAGACTGAGTTTTTGGAGCGTGTGACGGACGATCAAAACGGGCTTCGGCCGGGCGATGCTTTGGCGACGCGCGAGCTCGTGGAAAAATTGCTGGGCCGGCTGAAGGCGGACGACCGGCGGGTGATCGTGCTGTTCGAACTGGAGCGGCGGTCGATTTTGGAAATCTGCGCGGAGACGGGCTGGAGTTTCGAATTTACGAAGATGCGGCTGTTTCGCGCGCGGCGGAAGTTGTGTCGGATGGTGGCGACGGCGGGCGGTTTCGACGGCGCGCTGTGGGGGCTGTCGGCGGCGGCGGTGCCGACGTGGAAGGGGAAGGCGGCATGAGCGCGGCGGCGAACGGGCCCACGGAACACGCGAACCGCTTAGCGAATTTTAAGATGAAACAAAATCTACAGCTGACGTGGCACATCGTGAAAAAAGATGTGCGGCTCATGGGGCCGACCGCGGCGGTGTGGTTGGTTTTGGTTGCGGCCGTGGCGTTGATTGTGCGGCTGGCGGCGATACCGGATGAGGTGGCGCTGGGGGGCAACGTGCAGTCGTGGATGAACTCCATGCGACTCTTGCAGGGATGTCTGGCGGGGGCGAGCGGGGTGCTGGCGGTGTTGCTAGTGGCGCAGCTGGTGCAGGAAGACGGATTGATCGGTGAGGAGGCGATGTGGTTGACGCGGCCGATCGGGCCAGGGCGACTGCTCGCGGCGAAATTGCTAGGCGCGGCGGTGATGCTGATCGCGGCGCCATTGGCGGTGATGGGGCCGATCTGGTTGGCGACCGGATTTTCGTTCGGGGAACTCGCGGGCGCGACGGTGAGTGTGGCGGTGGGGCAGGGCGCGATGATTGTGTTTGCAGGGAGCGTGGCGGCGCTGACCTGCGATCTCGGGAAATTTGTTTTCGGGTTGGTGGGGCTGACGGTGTTGGCGGTCATGCGCGTGGCGGTGGTGTGGGAGCGCGGGGTGACGGCGGACGTGTTGGAAACGCGCATGGTGATCCTGCAAGTGATGGTGCCGGTGGTCGTGGTGGCGGCGGGAACGATGCAGTATTTTACGAGGAAGACGCGGTGGGCGCGCGTGATGTTGGGCGGTGGGCTGGCAGTGGTCGTCGCGGCGAGTTTGGTGTGGCCGTGGGGAAATTTGGCGGGGCGGGTGGGCCTCTTGGGCAGTTGGCCGCGCGGACGGGCGGAGGCGGTGGCGCATCCGGTGAAGATCGAGCGCATCGTGGTGCCGGCGGAGGCGAGCGCGACGAGGGCGATTTATTGGCAGACGGGGCCGTTGGTGGCGGCGGATGAATTTGTGGTGATCGTCAATGGCGGTGCGGAGCGCGTCGGTGCGGACGGGGCGAAGATCCGCGCGTCGATCGAGCCGGGGCGCGGGTGGGTGGAGATGGCGGCGAAACGGGTGCTCGGGCTGGTGCCGAACACGGGGCCGCTCACGACGGCGATGGAGCTGCGACAGCTCACGCCGGGAGAGTGGGTCGGGGTGGAGGCGGGCGGTGTGTTGTCGGGCGACCTGCGGCTGGCGCGCGTGAAGGCGCGGGTGATGGGTGAGTGGCCGTGGCGCGTGGGGGCGAGCGCGTGGGTGGGGTCAAGTTTTACACGGGTAGTGAGCGTGCCGGAGCCGACGGAAGGCGCGCGCGGGGCGGTGCGCATCGAAGAACGTGATGCACTGCCGGGTGGGCTGCTGACGGTGTGGTCGCAAGGGCGCGGGGATGGTGCGGTGCGGCGGGATTATTTTGCACTGATGAACCGACGGCTGGGAATTTTTCAGACGATGCGTGTGGTGGAGAACGGGGCGATGCAGTCGAACGGGCTGCTGCTGGCCGAGCGGACGCTAGAGTATGACGTGCCGGCGGGCGTAGCCGAAGATTGGATGCGCGATGCGGTGATCGTAAAAGTGCGCTTCGACGTGCGGGAGCGCTGGACGAAGACGATCACGGGGGAACGCGTGGGTGAGGTGGCGGCGGAGAAGACTTTATGAACCTAATCATGACGATCGTGGCAAAGGATGTGCGCCGGTTTCGCTGGATGGTAGCGCTGCTGGTGGCACTGACGGTGGTGAAATTCGGCCTCGGCTGGTGGCTGGCGTTGGGGGCTGCGCAGAGTTTCGACAGGTGGACGAAGATAGGCGACGTGGTGAAGTGGCTTGTCGTGGCCGATGTGGTGCTGACGTGGTTCCTCACCGGCTCGTTGATGATGGCCGATCCGTTGGCGGGGCCGCAGGCGGCGTGGCGCACGCGGCCGATCTCGTTGGGACGGCTAGTGACGGCGAAGGTGGTCGCGGCGCTCCTCATCGCGGCCGGACCGGGGCTCGTGCTGGGCTTGCCGTGGTGGTGGGCGAGTGGGCTCAGTTTCGACGATATGCTGAAGGCGGCGGCCCTGGGGACCCTGGGCTCGGTCGCGGTGATTGCGCCGTCGTTGTTCATCGGGGCGCTCGTCGATTCGATGGGGCGCTATGTGTTGTGGTCGATCGTGGGTTTCGCCGGCGCGATCGTGACGCCGCTGGCGACGTCGACGATCGCGGACCGATTGCCAGACGGCAGCAAATGGTGGGGCTTTGGAGCGGTGGCGGTGGGCTTCGCTGTGCTCGGATGGGTGGTGCGATTTGGCGAGGAGCTGCAACGACGGGTATTCCGTGGCATGGCCGGCGGGACGGCGGTGGTGGTCGCGTTGGCGGGGTGGTGGTTGGTGACGATGGCCGGAAGATCGACGCAACAGACGTGGACGGAGGCGAACGCGGAGCTGGCGCGCGACGTGAAGTTGACGTGGCGCGATACGACGGTGGTGGATGCGGTGCGGAAGGAGAAGGGCTCGACGGTCAATACCTGGCTGGCCGTGGGGGGGCTGCCGACGGGGCTGGCGGTCGATGTGGGCAACGCCGAACACGTGTGGACATGGGCAGACGGTGCCACGGTGACGAGGGAGGCATCGGGGTATACGTGGAGTGCACGGTGGGCCCGCGAGGCGCTGCGGTTGCCGACGGAAAAGAGCGATGCGGAAACGGTGGCGTGGGAAGCGGCGCAGAAAATGGAACGAGATTCGAAAGCGAAGAGCGCGAGCCAGCTCGGGCGCCGGCCCAGAGGCGATGAGCCGACACTGCTCGTGACGACGCGCGTAGCGGCATCCGTGGGGGAGAAGTTGCGGATCACGACGCCGGGTCTGACGGTGAAAGCGCAGGTGCGCGTGGTGAGGCCGGTGGAGTGGCTGGATGTGCCGTTGGCGGCTGGCGCGCGGGCGGCGGGCGATGGACGCGGCGTGCGCGTGGCCGAGGTCGCGGAACGCACGGGGCGCGGGGCGGTGGTGCAGATCGTGGATACGCGGCCGCTGCCGTGGGATTTTATGAGCGAGTTTAATCAAGGGCGCTGGCGGCGGCCGAACTACTACGCGGTCGATCGCGAGTCGGGGCGACTGGCGAACGTCAGCGGCGACCTGTCGTCGAGCGTGTGGGTCGGAGGCGTGGAGCTGCAGGCGCGATCGTTTGAGCTGACCGGGCCGCGCGTGATTCGGGACGGCAAGTGGACGGTGGTCGATCCGCAGTGGCGGCAGCGGACTCGGCTCGTGTTGCTGCGCTGGGATGAAATGGCGCGGGTCACGCGCGAGGCGCGGACGGAGGCGATGGTGGTGGCGAAGTGAGGGGCGCGGCGCGAGCGGTGAGCGCGGTGTCGCGCGAAAGGGTGACGGAGGTGGGGTGGCCGCGGTGCTCCGGTGATGCCCCTTTCCGTTTGAAGAGCATCGAAATCACGGGCGGGACGCCCGTGCCACGTTTCGGAGAAATCCTGAGAGCAACGGACGTTGTTGTGATGGCGGATGGTGTGGAGTTAGTGGAAAAAAATAAAAGGCCGTCGACGCGGTGAGGCATCGACGGCCAGTTGCTTCAGACCTCGGTCCCGCTGGCTGAGGGCGGGGCCGAAAGGGGGGCGGACCGCGTCGTAACCGACGCGGCTACCGGACCCACTGCGCGGAGGAGAATGCGGGCACAGGGACGTGCCCGCCCACCACGCGGAGGTTGCGGATTACGGGACTTCGTAGACTTCGATGATGGCGCGGCCGGTGGACTCGGCGGAGCCTTTCACTTGGATCGTGTAGGTGCCGGGGTCGAGGAGGCTGAGGGTGGCAGCGTCGGCACTGCCGCCGGGGAGCGCGAAGGCGCCGACGTAGGTGCTGGCTTGCAGGAGCTCGGAGACGAAGTCGGCGCCGTTCCAGTCGTCGTTGGCGATGACGGCGCGGGTGTCTTTGTCGTAAACGGTGAGCTGGGGATCACCGAGCGAGCCGGGGACGCCGAAGAGGCTGCCGATGGTCGGGCCGACGCCGCGCACGAGGAGCGTGCGCTGGCCGGTGCCTTGGAGCGAGAGGCCGAGGATTAGCACATCGTCGGCGACGCCGGATTGGCCGAGGACGGAGACGTTGACGAGTTTGGAGGTCGGCGCGGTGTCGGCATCGTAGACCTCGACGAGCGTAATGCCGGCAGCATCACCGACGCCGCTGACGCGGACGCTGTAGTTTTCGCCGGCGGCGGAGGCGTTGAGCGTGACGAGGGCGGCGGCATCGCGGCTGCCGGCGGGGAGGGAGAACGCGCCGACGGCGGGGAAGACGGCGGCGAGGGAGGCGTCCCACGTGTCGTTTTCCGCGATCTTGGTGCTGCCGCGGTAGACCTCGAATTTCGGATCGGCGCTGGCGCCGGGGACGCCGAGCTGAGTGAGGCCGGGGCCGATGGCGCGGACAAGGACGCGTTTGGTGCCGCTGCCGCGGATGACGAAACCGGGGGTGACTTCGCCGCCGGCTTCGAGGTTGGTGCGCACGGAGATGTTGCGCAGCGTGGAGGCAGTGGGGCTGAGCGACACGGTGGCGGGCGACGAGGTGACGGAGCCGGAGCTGTTGGAGGCGCGCACGGTGTAGAGGCCGGAGTCGCCGGCGTTGGTGGTGTTGCGGAGGAGGATGGAGCCGGTCTCTCCGGGGAGGGCGACGTTGTTACGGAACCACTGATACGCGACGCCGGTGCCGGTGGCGACGGTGCCGAGGGCGAAGGTATCGCCGGGGGCGACGACTTTGTTGAAGGGCTGCACGGCGAACGAGGGCGCGCCGGCGTTGCCGACGGTGACGGTGCCGGCCGTGACGCGCGTGGTGCCGAGGGAATTGGTGACGTCGGCGGAGTAGGTGCCGGCGTTGGCGGTGGTGAGGCGTTCGACGATGTAGGGATTCACGGTGGCGCCGGGGATGAGGACGCCGTTGAGATACCAGCGGTAGGTGTAGGTGCCGCCACCGGTGACGGTGACGGGGCACACGAGGCGTCCGCCGGAGACGAGGGACGTGGTCGTGGCGACGAAGCCGGGAGCGGCGGCGGGGCGGGCGGTGGCGGCGGGCGCGGTGTTCACGGCGCCGGCGCCGGCGAAGGAGAAGCTGCCGGACCAGCCGCCCCAGGAGGCGGACGAGACGCCGTTGCGGGTGGAGGCAGCGTAGCTGGCTTGACCGGGGAGAATGGTGACGGTGACGGCTTTGGTTTCGCCGGCGGCGACGACACCGGCGTGGACCGCGGCAGCGGCGACGCTGGAATCGTCGGTGTAGACATCGGTGCCCCAGACGGCGCCGCGGGCGAGGCCCGTGAGGAGAAACTGGAACGACTGGCCAACGCGGCTGCGGTAGCCGGTGAGGTTTGCGGGGACAGCGATGACGTCGGCGGCGAGGGCGACGGCGGTGTTGGTGCCGGTGGCGGCGGTGCCGAGTGCGGCGCCGGTGCTGAGGGTGGTGACCTCGGCGGCGGTGACGGCGCGATTGTAGATACGCACCTCGTCGAGCTGGCCCTGGAAGAGATCGAGGCCGTTGTCGGAGCCGCCGATCATGAGCATGGCGTTGGAGAAGGAGTTGAGCGCGCCGCTGTTGCCCTGAGTGTTAACGGCGTTGCCGTTGAGATAGATCGTGACGGTGGAGCCGGTGTTGGTGACGGCGACGTGCTGCCAGTCGGACGTGGTGTTGGTGGGGAGCGTGGCGGCGGAACCGGAGAGGATGATGCGGGCAGCGCCTCCAGAAATATGATACGAGGCGAACTGGCGGGCGGCGGTGGTGGCACCGTTAATGTAAGTGCCGTAGTAGTGGCTGGACGTGCCGGGAATCTGGACGGCGACGACGCGGGGGTTCCAATTGCCGGGGCCCTGGACCTTCACGAAGTAGGAAATCGTATAGGCGCTGACGCTGAAGGTGGAGTTGACGGGGACGCGGAGGCGCACGCCGTTGGTGGCGATGGCGGAGGCGGCGCGGCCGGTGACGGAGGTGACGGTGCCGCCGACGGGCGTGAGATGGAAGCCGCGGCCGGAGTCGTCGTTGTAGGGATTGGTGGGGTTGTTGAAGGAGTAGTAGGCGAGGAGTTCGCCGCCGGTGGTGGTGCCGCCGCCGGTGCCGGTGTCGGCATTGACAACGATGTTGATGCTGCGGCGTCCGGTGCCCGTGGCGTTGGTGGCTTCAACCTCGAAGGTGAACGTGCCGGCGGCGGGAGCGGTGCCGGTGACGATGCCGCCTTGGTTGACTGAAACCCAGGACGGGGCGCCGCGAAGACTGTAGCTGGTCGGGGCGTTGCTCGCGATAATCTGGTAAACGAAGGGCCGGCCGACGGAGGTCGTGACGCCGCCACCGCTGGTGATTCCGGGGATGGTGCCGGTGCCACCGCCACCCGTGCCGCCGCCGGGTGCGGCAGTGAAGGACGTGGAGCCGTTGAGGCGGAACTGCGTGGTGCCGTTGCCGAGGACGTCGCCGTAGTTGGAAGAGAGCTGGTTGTTGGCGATGGTGGCGCTGCGGATCCCGAGGGCGGCGAGAGCGGAGCCGCCGTTGAACGTGACGGCGCCGGTGGACGAGACGGTGCCGGTGAGCGTGCCGGCGAGAGAGATCGTGCCGTCAGCGGAGACGGTCGCGATGTAGGCGCCCGAGGTGGATTCGATCGTGCCGATCACGGGTGCGGTGACGCGCGTGTTGATGGTGCCGACGTAGGTGCCGGCGAATTGGGCTTGGGCGTGGGCGGTCGCGGTGGAGAGGAACGCAAATGCGGCGAGCAGCGCGCCACGTGGGAGCAGACGGGTGAGGAGCGAGGGGAAGAACGGGAGGCAGTTGATTTTCATGGAGTGGATCTGAAGCGGTGAAGTTGCAGCGCTAACGGACGGAGCATAGCGGGAGCGCGCGCGGAGCGGGATACGCATAGGTGCGTAGATGAGGGCTGGGCGGGGCGAAAAGCGCGTTGGGGTCAACGCGCTCCACCTCGATCAGGGGACTTCGTAGACCTCGACGAGGGCGGTGCCGGTGGTGTTGGCGACGCCGGTGACTTGGACGGAGTAGCCGCCGGGGGGCAGGGTCACGAGGAGGGCGGCGTCGCGCGAGGTGGCGCCGGGGAGGGCGAAGGCGCCGACGCTGTTAAAGGCGGCGGTGAGCGCGGCGGAGCCGCCCCAGTTGTCGTTGGAGTCGACTTGCGTGGAGCTGGAGTTGAAGAGCGTGAGCTGCGGGTCGACGACGGTGCCCTCGACACCGAAGGCGGCGAGGCCGGGGCCGACGGCGCGGATGAGGACTTTGGTGGGTGAACCGCCACCGAGGACGAAGCCGGCGGTGAGGCCGGTGCCGAGGTGTTTGCGGACGGAGACGTTGAGGAGGCGTGGGGTGGTGGCGGTGAAGTTGGCGGCGGGGGTGGCGTCGTAGATTTCGGCGATCACGGTGCCGGTGCCGTTGCCGGCGGCGGAGACGGCGACGGAGTTGTCGCGTGTAGTAATATTTGCGGATACAGCGGAATCGCGCGACGTGGGGCCGGTGTAGGGGAAGGCGCCGACGGCGGAGAGGGCGGCGGTGAGCTGGGCGGAGCCGCCCCAGTTGTCGTTGACGCCGGTGCTGGTGGAGCCGGCGAAGGTCTCGAGTTTCGGGTCGTCGAGCGTGCCGCCGACGCCAAGGGCGCCGAGCGACGGGCCGGCGGCGCGGATGACGAGGGGTTTGCTGCCGGTGGTGTTGGTGCCGCCGACGACGTAGCCGAGGGTGAAGGAGTCGCCGGCGGTGGCGATGTCGGTGAGGACGGAGAGGTTGATTAGGCGGCCGGCGGAGGAGGCGACGGGGAGCGAGCCGCGGAGGATCATGCCGGAGGGGCCGACGGCGATGACCGTGGAGCCGCTGGCGGCGAAGTGCGGGTAGCCGCCGGTGGAGTTCTGGTTGTTCAGAGTGTTGGGGCCGAAGGAATCGGAGACGGGGGACCACGTGATGCCATCGGTGCTGGAGTAGCTGGTCGCGCCGTAGAGGTTGGAGGTGGCGTAGAATTGGCCGCCGAGAAAACGGATGCGGGTAAACGCGGGCGTGGAAGGGAGCGTGGTCGAAGTCCAGGTGAGGCCGTCGGTGCTGGTGAGGGAGCGTTGGTTACCGGTGAGGGCGACGAAGCGACCGCCGCCGAAGGCGAGGGAGAAAATGGAGGTGCCGATGGGGAGGAGATCGGCGGCGCGCTGGGTCCAGCCGGTGCCATCGGGGCTGGTGTAGATCTTGGCGGGAGTGGAGCCGAAGCCGGCCATGGTGAGAACGAAGAGGCCGTTGCCGTAGGTGAGGGTGTTGGTGTTGCCGCCGGCGCCGGCAATCGAGGTGGCGGCGCTCCACGTGACGCCATCGGTGCTGGTGCGTGTGCCGAGCGTGGTGGCGGAATTGGCGACGACGAAGCGGCCGCCGCCGTAGGCGACGGCGGTCCAGCGATCGACGGTGGTGCCGGCGACGGCGGTCCACGTGGTGAGATTGGCGGACTGATAAACGCCGCCGAAGCCGGCGGCGACGTAGCGCGTGCCGCTGTAGGCGAGGACGCTGAAATCGGCGGTGGAGCCGGTGGTGAGTTGCGTCCACGCGGAGCCGTCGGTGCTGGTGAGGATAGTGCCGCCGGAGCCGGAGGCGACGAAGCGCGTGCCATCGTGCAGGACGGCTCCGAAGTCGGCGACGGTGCCGGTGGAGCGGCGCGTCCACGTGGTGCCGTCGGATGAGGTGGTGATGGAGCCGTTGGAGCCGAGGACGAAGAACTGGGTGCCGGCGAACGTGGCGCCGCTGACGCCTTCGGTGCCCGTGCCAAGCTGGCCGGAGGTGCGCGGGAGGGCGGAGGTTCGCGCAGTCCAGGATACGCCGTCAGGGCTGGAATAAACGACATTGCCGCCGGCGGCGACGAAGCCCGTGGCGGACGCGCCGACGACGATGAAGCCGTTGCCGCTGCCGGCGCCGACGATCGGGTTGGACTGGGTCCACGTGGTGCCGTCGGTGGAGGTGAACGCGGCGGGGTTGAAACTGGAGTCGCGACCGACGAGGACAAATTTACCGGAGCCGAAGGTGACGCCCTCGACGATCGTGTTGGCGGGGGCGACGGTGGGGTTGGTCCACGTGATGCCGTCGGTGGAGGTGAGGGCGGTGTTGCCGCTGCCGGCGGCGACGAAGCGGCCGGCGCCGTAGGTGACCTTGGAGGGGATGGCGATGCCGGGCATGCCGCGCGGCGACCAGGTGCGGCCGTCGGTGCTGCTGAGGGCTTTGGTGCCGCCGAAGCCCACGGCGACCCAAGTGCCGCCGCCATAGGCGACATCGCGGAGCTGGGCGTTGATGGTGTCGGCGACGGAATCGACGATGGACCAGTTGGCGCCGTCGGTGCTGGTCATGATGAGCGCGCCGCCGATGCGTGTGGGCGAACCCATGCCGACGGCGACGAACAGGCCGTTGGCGAACTCGATGCCGTTGAGCGTCGAAAGCGCGGTGTTCATGCGGCGGATGGTCCACGCGGCACCGTCGGGGCTGGTGGCGATGGTGGCGTCGAGGCCGACGGCGACATAGAGGCCGTTACCGAAGGCAACGTCTTTCCACTCGGTGGACGCGGGGAGGGAGTTGGCCCAGCGCCAGTTTTGCTGAGCGTGGGTGGTCGAGACCGTGACGAGGGACAAGAGCGCACAGAGCAGCGCGACGAGGGAGCGGGCGAGGTGACGGACGAGGGTGTGGCCGAGGGCGTGGAGGTGGAGGCGCATGGGACGTCAGCGTAGTCGAGGACGCGGGCGCGCGGAATACGCATAGGTGCGTAGCGGTTGGGCAGGGCAGGGAAGGGGACGGGAAATGGCGGTGGGAAACCGCCGGTCCGCGGGGGAGCGGGTGGGCACGAAAAAGGGCGGGGCTTGTTGGCCCCGCCCGGAATCGGAATGCGGGCACAGGGACGTGCCCGCCCACCTTGAAGAATCGCCTGCGAGCAGGCTCCTACCCTTGGGTGAACGCGGGGAGTTTCATGATCTTGCCGCCGGCGAGAGCGGACTCGTGGGCGCAGAGGCCGACGCAGGTCCAGTTGGCGGACTTCACGGCGTTGACGGAGCACTCGCGGCCTTCGACGAGCGCGGTGAGGAACTCGTGGGCGAGGTGCGGGTGCGAGCCGCCGTGGCCGGCGCCTTGCGTGAAGCTGAGGTGCGTTTTCTTGCCGAGGTCGTAGACGCCCTTGGTGGTGAACTTCTGAATACCCTTCGGGAGGCGCTTCGCGTAGTCGGGCACGGTGACTTTTTTCGGGATCTTGTGCTCGGGGAGCTTGGCCGTGTGGAGGACGTGCTGTTCGTGCTCGATGAGCGTCCACTCGAAGGATTTCTTCGTGCCGTAGACATCGATGCTCTCGCGGTATTGGCGGGCGGTGTCGAAGAGCGAGCGGATGATGCGGGCGGTGAGATCCGAGTCCTTGAATTTGATGTGCGCAGTTTCGACGGCGAAGGGGGAGTTGTATTTCGCGACGAGCTCGGGGCGGATCGTGCCGGAGCCGAAGCAGGAGACGTATTCGGCGGTGGCGTTGGTGAGCGCGAGCATGGGACCAACGCAGTGCGTGGCATACCACATGGGCGGGAGGCCGGGCCAGTAGTTCGGCCAGCCGTCCATGTCCTGCTGATGGCTCGCCTGGAGGAACTGGATTTTGCCGAGCTCGCCCTTGTCGTAGAGCTCTTTGACGTAGAGGTATTCGCGGGCGTAGACGACGGTCTCCATCATCATGTAGCGGAGGCCGGTCTTCTTGGTGAGATCGACGATGCGTTTGCAGTCGGCGATGGAGGTGGCCATCGGGACGGTGCAGGCAACGTGTTTGCCGGCTTTGAGCGCTTTGATGGATTGCTCGGCGTGATCGGGGATGGGGGTGTTGATGTGGATCGCGTCGATCTCGGGGTCTTTGAGGAGTTCGTCGTAGTCGGTATAACCTTTCGGGATACCGAAGGCGTCCTGGATGGCCTTGAGTTTCTTCGGGTCGCGTTGGCAGACGGCGATCAGGTTGGCGTTGGGGTGGGCTTGGTAGATCGGGATGAACTCGGCGCCGAAACCGAGACCGATGATGGCGATGTTAATTTTTTTGCTCATGGGAAAAAGGAATTTTGAGTGTTGAGAGACGAAGTTATTTGAGGGTTTGGAGGTAGGCTTCGAGGTCGGAGATTTCTTGGGGACTGAAGAGGTCGCCCATCGGGGGCATCGGGGAAATTTTGAACTGCTCGAAGCCTTTCGCGATGACCTTGCTCGGCTCGAGGAGGCTTTCGCGGATGTAGGCAGGCGTCGCGCGGGTGGCGATGCCGTCGAGGGCGGGGCCGACGGTGCTGCCCTGGCCTTTGAGCATGTGGCAAAGGACGCAGGCGGCGGGGTGTTTGTGGAAAATATTTTCGCCGCGCTTGGGATCGGCGGCGGCGAGCTTGGTGCCGTCGTCGACGAGGAGGAGTTCGGCAAGGCGCACGTCGTCGAAGAAGGCATCGCCGCGGGCGACGTGGAGGACGTTGACGGACGCGGTGGTGAGGGCGCCGCTGTTGAACTCGAGTTCGACCTCGGACCAATCGGTGTCGCGGCGGCGGATGATCTCGGTTTCGAGGCGGGCGCCGTGGAGGTTGAGGCTGACGCGGCCGGCGAGGGCGTGGGTTTTGATCCAACCGGCGAGGCGGTATTGGGTGTTGGGTTTGAGCGGGACGTTGGCGTGGAGACTGGTGTCGGCGTCGCCGCGGGTGATGACGCGGAGGGCTTGTTGGCCGCTGCGAAATTCTTTCGGGCCGGTCACGACGGACCACTCGGCGGTTTTGTTGGCTTCGCGGTTGCCGTAGTCGCGGCGGGTCCAGCCTTCGGGGAGGCCGTTGGCCGCGGTGATTTCGAAACCGGGATTCGGGAGGAGATTCGGGCCCTCGCGGTAGAGCGTGGCGCCGTGGACTTTGCCGAGGAGGCGGGTGGCCTCGCGGAGCCATTCGTCTTTTTGATTGGCGGGATTGCGGACGAGGGCGGTGACGACGGTTTTGATCTGCGGGGTCGTGGGGAACTCGGCGAGCTTGGCGAAGGCGGCGAGGCGGGTGAGGGCGTCGGCATCGCTCATGACGGCGGAGGCAAAGTAGAGGGCAACGGCGGCGGCGGCGCGACCGAGGGCGCGGGTGGCGTTGCGGCGGACGGCGGCGTCGGCGTGGCTGAGCGCGGCGCGGTGCGTGGCCTCGTCGAGCTGGCCGAGGCCGTGGAGGGTCCAGAGCGCGTGGAGGGCGGCGACCGGGGCGGCGGCGGTGACCGCGGATTTGAGCGCGGGAACGGCGTCGGTGCGCTTACCTTCGACGAGGAGGCGCTGGGCGGTGAGGCGCCAGAATTGGTTGCCGTGGCCGAGGGCGGCGACGAGTTGCGCGGTGGTGGCGCCCTTCAGCGAGTTGATCGTGGCGGGTTTCGCTTTTTCCCAGACGACGCGGTAAATGCGGCCGCGGGAATTGTCGCGGAGGGGATTTTCGTGGGCGCCGCCGACGCCGGTTTTCGAGTCGTAGCCGCCGCGCGCGACGCTTGGCGTGGGGTTGTGTTGGATGATGTAGTTTTGCCAATCGGAGACCCACACGGCGCCGTCGGGGCCGACCTCGGCGAAAACGGGGGACATCCACTCATCGCTGCTGGCGACGAGATTGAAACCATCGTGTGCGGCGTAGCCGGCGCCATCGCGCTGCACGTCGAAGAGGGCGACGTTCTTCATCGTGGGCTCGCAGATCATGGCCATGCCCTGGAGGCGGGCGGGGAGATTGTCGGAGTAAATGAACGCGCTGCCGGCGGCGGCGGTGTAGCCGCCCATGACGTCGACCTGGCGGAAGTTGGGCGTGATGGTGTGGGTTTTGTCCTCGGTGTTGATGCGCTTCGCGGTCATGGCGCGCGTGCCCTTCGGCACGATCGTCGCGGGGAGTCCGCCAAAGAAAATCGGGGCGTTGTTGGCGGTGCCGCCGAACTGGTCGCCATACGCGTTGGCACTGTGGCCCCAGGAGTTGTTCGTGAATTGGTGGAGAAATTCGAGGGCGGAGCCGTCGGCTTTGAAGCGATAGGTGCCCTGCGCGAATTGTTTTTCGACGCCACCGACGGTGCCCTTGAAGCCGGAATAGCCGACGCAGCCATAGAGCCAGTTGTCGTAACCGTAGTGGAGATTGTTGGCTTGGGCGTGGGTATCGTTGATGCCCCAGCCGGTCATGATCTCGGTGCGGACATCGGCTTTGTCGTCACCGTTGGTGTCTTTGAGGAAGAGAAAACGCGGGGACTGGGCGACGACGATGCCGCCGTTAGTGAAGACGAAGCCAGTGGGAATATTGAGGCGGTCGGCGAAGATGGTGAACTTGTCGGCGCGGCCGTCGCCGTTGGTGTCTTCGCAAATTTTGATGGTGTCGGTGCCCTGGCCGTCGGGCTTTACGTCGTGCGGGTAGTCGCGGGCTTCGGCGATCCAGAGGCGGCCGCGTTCATCCCAGGCCATGAAAATGGGTTTCGAGATATCGGGTTCGCCGGCGAAGAGTTCGAGGCGGAGATCGGGGGCGACCTGCGTGCGCTCGAGGCTGCCTTTGACGCTGAGCGGAAATTGAAACGTGACGGGCTGGGCGCGCTTCTCGTAGTTGGCGATGGTGGGGCGGGCCTCGCGCTGCTCGGGTTCGCGTTGGGAGAGAAATTTTTCCCAGGAGGCGACGCGGTCGAGGCCGACGGCGGCGAGGAGCTTGGGTTTCGCGTTGAGCGCGTAGTCGGTGGCGGTGGCGTCGCCGAGGGCGGAGGCGGCGAGGCGCTTCGCGGCGGGGACGGTGGCGAGCGTTTTCGCGAAGGTGTCGGCCGGAGCGTCGAGGACGACGAGGTCGAACTTGGCGGCGAACTCGGGCGTGGCGGCGGCGGGATCGGCGACGTAGTCGAACCAGATGGCGTCGCGACCGAGGTCGCGCATAAGCACGTGGGCGGTCATGCGCGGCGTGCGGTCGGCGGTGCCGAGGTAGAGCACGCGGAGCGGGTTGGCGGCGCAGGGGAGCGCGAGTGAAAGGAGCAGGGTGAAGAGCAGCGAGGGGCGCATGAGGAAGTTGGACTGGAGGGTCGGGCTAGGGCGCGGAAAGCGGGACCTGTTGAGTGGTCCGGAGGTAGGCGAGGAGGTCGCGGACTTCGTCGGTCGCGAGCGACTTGAGAAGACCTTCCGGCATCATTGAGACCGGCGATTTTTCGCGCGAGAGAATTTCCGATTTGGCGATCACGGTGTCCTGGCCGATGAGGCGGAGGGTGAGCTGCTGGGCGTCTTCGGCGGCGGCGTTGCCGGAGAGCGTGCGGCCGTCGCGCGTTGTGACGGTGACGAGTTGGTAGGACTCGAGCATCACTTCACTCGGGTTGATGATTTCGGTGAGGATGTAGTCGAGATTCGCGCGGTTGGAGCCGGTGAGGTCGGGCCCGATGTTGCCGCCCTGGCCGTAAAGCGTGTGGCAGGCGAGGCAGGTGCGCTCGAAGAGGGCGCGACCGCGGGAAGGGTCGGCGCGGGCGAATTCGGCATCGTTGAAGAGGCGTTTGAACTTGGCGATGTCGGCCAGTTTGTCCTCGGCGGGTTGGGCGACGGGGCCCCAGAAATCGACGAACGCCGGGCCGAGCACGCGCTGGAGCTGGCGGGCGGAGAAGGCGGTGACGTCCTGCTTCGGGATGGTGTTTTTCTTGAGGGCGTTGAAGAGCGCTTGAGCCGTCGTGCGGCGGCCGGAGAGCGTGAGGATGGCCTCGGCTTTGTCGGCGGCGGCGAGGGACGCGTAGCGGGAGAGGAGGTTTTGGCCCACGCGGGCGTCGTCGAAGGCGGCGAGGGCGCGAATCGCGTCGCGGCGGAGTGGCGCTTCGTCGAGGAGCGAGAACGTGGCGGGCAGGGACTCGACGTAGACGTCGCGGGCGAAGCCGCGGAGGATTTCGCGGCGGCGCTCGACGGGGGTGGTGCGGTCTTGCAGGACGGCGAGCTGGGCGGCGAAGGCCGCGGCGTTGCCGAGCAGTTGATTCACCTGTGTGAGGAGATCGCGGATTTTTTGGTCACCGGTTGCGGTGAGGGCGGCGTTGGCGGCGTCCCAATTCTTCGGCGCGCTGGCTTCGCGGCGGCCGAGCGAGGCGAGGCCTTCGCGCAGGCCTTCGAGGAGCGCGATGCGGGATATGAGTGAGGGAGTGGTTGCGAGCGTGGCGGCGATGGCGTCGAGTTGTTTCGCGGAGACGGCACGGCGGGCGATCCACTGGGTGATTTGCGGAAGGGCGCTGGAGGCAGCGAGCGAGAGGGCGCGCGGTGTGTCGGTCGGGACGAGGGGTTCAACACCGAACCAAATCATTTTCGGGAGATTGTGGTCGGCGATGTCTTCGGCGTGGGCGACGAGCCCTTGCGCGATCGACCAACGCTCGGCGAGCGGGACGCGCTGCAGGGCGGAGGCGAGATAGAGGCGCACGACGGGCGACGGGTCGGACACGGCCAGGGCGGCGAATTTTTTCAGGGCGGCGGGGCCGACGGTAAGATCTTCGCCGAGGAGTTGAACGGCCCAGCCGCGAATGTAGGGCGCGGGATGGTCGAGCAGGGCGAGCAAGCGATCGGCGGGGAGATTTTTCGTGACGTGGAGCGCCCAGAGAGCGCGCAGCTTGCGGCCGATGTTGGGCTGTTCGGTAAACTTTTCCCAGAGGCGGGCGGGCACGGTCGATTCGAGGCGGCCCTCGTGGGCGCGCTGTTGGAGGATCAGACGCGCGCGGCGGACATACCAGTCGTTGCGGTGGAGCTGGAGCTCGACCAGTTCCCGGTCACCGAGGGCCGTGAGATTGAGGCCGGTCGCACCGGGGAGGCCTTTGGGGGCGAGACGGAAGATGCGGCCGGTTTCCTTGGCGGTGAGAGAATTTCCGCAGATGTCGCCGTCGTGCCAGTCGAGCACGTAGACGGCGCCGTCGGGGCCGATCTCCATGCTGAAGCCGACCCACGCGGCATCGTTGGCGAGGAGCGTATCATCGCCGTGGTGACCAACAAAACCGGAGCCCTTGGGCTCGAGGATGTCGGTGAGGACGGCGTGCTCGTGGATGTTGGCCATGAAGATCCGGTCGCGATACTCGCGGGGAAATTCGTCAGCGAGGTAGATGCGCGCGCCGCCGTGGGCGGAGCGGTGGCGGTGGTCGGCGATGGTCTTGATGTCGTCGTAGACGTAGGGGTTGATGTGTTTGCCGCCCTGGCGATGGTAGACGCCGCCGGGGATGACGTGCCAGAGATGGGGGATCACGCAGGCGGTGATGAAGAGCTGGCCGTGGTCGTCGAAATCGAGGCCCCACGGATTGCTGAAGCCGTGCGAGACGATTTCGAAACGGTCCTTCGTGGGGTGATAGCGCCAGACGCCGCCGTCGAGGTATTGGCCGTCGATGACGGAGATTTTTTCGGGGAACGGTTCGCCGGTTTTGTAGATTTTGCCGCCGTCGGCGGGTTTGCCGACGGTCGAGCGCGTGGCGTAACCTTGGCAGCCATACAGCCAGCCATCGGGGCCCCAGTTGAGGCTGTTGAGGGTTTCGTGGCGGTCCTGGATGCCCCAGCCGGTGAGGCGAATCTCGATGGCGGAGTCAGCCTGGTCGTCGCGATTTTTATCGGGGACGAAGAGGAGATTGGGCGGCGCGCCGAGCCAGAGACCGTCGAAGCCGACGGCGATGGCGGCGGGGAACGGGATGCCTTCGACGAAGACCTTGCGGGTGTCGAATTTTCCGTCGCCGTTGGTGTCTTCGAGGATGACGATGCGACTGTCGCCGTGGTTGGCGAAGCCGGTCTTGCGGGTCTCGTAGTCGCGATTTTCGGCGACCCACATGCGGCCGCGGTCGTCCCAGCAAAACGCCATCGGTTGCGTTATCATAGGCTCGGCGGCGGAGAGTTTCGCCTCGAAGCCGGCGGGAACGGTCATCTTGGCGGCGGCCTGCTCGCCCGTGAGGAAGGTGGCGGTTTTGCCCTCGGCCTTGGCGAGGCCCCAGAGCACGGAGTCGGAGCCCTCGCCGGTGTAGGCTTTCCATGCGTCGGTGAGAGCGAGGTCGTTGAGCGTGCCGGTGTAGACGACGAGTTGGTGGCGGATGATTTCGGATTTGCCCTTGGCGATGGACCAATCGCCGGCGATGGCGCGGCTCGGGCCGATGCCCATCTGGCGGTCGACGCGCCACGGGAGCGGGTAGCCGGAATTTTTCGGATGATCGAAAACGGCGATGTGAGCGAGGTCGGTGCGGCCGTCGATTTTCAGGCCGACGTCGACCCAGAGAGCGCGCTGGCCGGTGGCGCGGTCGTCGCGCTGGCGGTTGCTGTTGACCACGCCGCCCTCCATGCCGGCGCGCCACGGCATGCGGACGAAGAGCCCGCCGTAGTCGTATTTGGCGACGGTGAGATCGATAAGGCCTTCGCCTTTCCATTCGAGATCGAGCAGGTAACGGTCTCCGCTGTCGCGCATGGTCCACGTCTGCGTCTCGGCCATGATCGGCCGGCCGGCGTCATCGAGGAGGTGATACACGGTAGACCACTTCACTTCGCTGCCCTGCACGATGATCGGCTCGCTGGAGACGCGGCGCCAGTAGCCGTTGTCGGGATTGTGGAAATAGTCGCGGCCGTTGACGCGGGTGAATCCCCAATAGAGGCCGGTCTGGTGCTTGTGGTGACTCGGGCTGAACTCGGTTAGCACGCTCTTGCCGTCGGGGGAGACGATCGGGTGGAGGTAGGGACGGAAATCGGGGCGGGCGTTTTGGGTGAGGATGGGGGCGGGGACGTTGTCGCGATATACGGAGATCGTGTCCGTGGCGGAGTCCTGACGCAGCGTGAGGTGGGCGGCGTGGGCGAGATGCACGGCGGTGGCGACCACGCGGGCGAAGAGGAATCGGAGGGGAGCAGGAATCATGGGGATGACTTTTGGAAAAGAGGTGGAGGGGCGCGCGGGTGGGGGATACGCGAGAAGGGAAAGTGGCGGGGCGGGGATAGCGTGAAAAGGGAGCGAGATAGGCCGGGGTTTTTGAGCGAAAGGGGCGCTCAGTCGAGCGGGGCTTTTTCGAAATCAGTGGGCTTGACCCAGATGGGGGTGAGTTTTTCGCCGCTCATGTAGCGTTCGTAGAAACGGGCGTTGGCGGGATTCGAGTAAGGGTAGCGGTCGAAGATGTCGCCTTGGCCCGACATGCGCGGATCGCCCTGCGCGGTGAGTGCGGCATACATGGTGGTTTTGAGCGCGGTGCGTTCAGCGGCGGTGGCGGGCTGATACGCGAGGTTTTTCACGCAGTCGGCGTCCGTTTTCAGATCGTAGAATTCAACGGCGGGACGGCGGCCGAAGCACAGGGTCCAAAACGGATCGGTGCCATGGGCGCGACGGGTTTCGAGAATGAAGGATTTGGTGGGGCTGGCGTCGACCGTGAGGTAACCGGTCTCGGGGTTGCCGGCGGGCCAGCGGGTGGGCTCGAAGTTTTCCAAGTAGAGGCGGCCGGCTTTAACGATGCCGCGGATCGGGTAGCCGACATCGCCGGGGCGGCCGATGTCGTGGCGCTCTTTACCGAGGAGGACGTGGTCGCGCGCGGGGTTGATCTGGCCGGAGCCGCGGGCGCGGAAAATATCGGTCAGGCTGCGGCCGGGCGACTCGGCCAGGCCAGTCTTGGCCCAGGGGAGTCCGGCGAGCTCGATGAACGTGGGCGCGAGGTCGATGAGGCTCACGTAGTCGTCGGCGACGCGATTGCGGCCGGTGATGCCGGCGGGCCACATCGCGGCGAGCGGAACGTGATTGGAGTATTCGTAGGCGTCGCTTTTCACCCGGGGGAAAGACATGCCGTGATCGGAAGTCACGATCACGAGGGTGTTGGCGAGGAGGCCGCGTTTTTCGAGGGACGCGAGCATGCGGCCGAGGTAGGTGTCGAAGTGTTCCACCTCGAAAGCGTAGTCGAGGAGGTCGCTGCGGACGGTGGCGTTGTCGGGCAAAAAGGCGGGGACGCGGTCGATGTCGGTGAGTTGGCGTCCGCCTTTCTTGATGCCCGAGCCGGGTTCGTAGCGGCGGTGCGCTTCATTGGCCCCATACCAAAAGGCCCACGGTTGGCCGTTGGGTGCAGCATCGAGGAAATCGTCGAAGTTGGCGGCGTAGTTGTTGGAGGCGATGGTGGTGGTGGGGGGCGGCGACTTGCGGGTGTTGAAGGCCTTGCCGGTGAGTTCGCGGGGTTGGCCGTGGGCGTCGTTGGCGACGCCGGGGGCCCAGCCCTTCGCGGTGTGGCCGACGGTCCAGCCGTGCTCGGTCAGCGCCTCGGCCCAGCTTTTGAACTCGGGCGGAAAAAAGGCGAAGTGGTTGCCGGCTTCCTTGAGTTGCCAGGAATTTCGGCCGGTGAGAATGGCGGCGCGCGACGGGGCGCACTTGGCGTTGGGGGTGTAGGCGTTTTTGAAGAGAATGCCGTCGCGGGCGACGCGGTCGAAATGCGGCGTGCGAATCCACTTCGTGCCGTAGGCGCCGGCGTGCAGGCCCCAATCGTCGGCGATGGCGAAGAGAATGTTGGGCGGGCGCGACTCGGCGGCGCGGGCGGCGGGAACGACGAGGAGCGACGCGAGGGCGATGAGCGCGAGTGAACGAATGGCGGGACGAACGGCGAAGTGGCGAAACGGGCGCATGGCAGGAAAAGCGAAAGGGGCCGCCTATTGGGTGCCTTTGTAGTCCGGGTTTGGGTCCATCATGGCGGCGGAAACGCTCTTTCGCCACTGGTGGAGCAGGGCGGTCATTTGCCGGGTGCGCTCGGGCTGTTCACGGGAAAGATCGCGCTGCTCGCTTAGGTCCTCCCGCAGGTTGAACAGTTGGACGCTGTGGTTCTCGAAATACTCGAGCAGCTTAAAGTCACCCTGGCGGATGGCGGCGCCGGGACTCTGCATCCCGTGATTGCTGTAGTGCGGGAAATGCCAATACAGCGCGGTGCGATCGAGCTGCTTTTCGCCGCGCACGAGGCGGGCGAGGCTCACGCCGTCCAGGTGTTGAGCGGGACGCGCGGGCACGCCGATCATTTCCAAAATGGACGGGTAGAGGTCGGTGCTGATCACGGGGACGTCGCTCACGGTGCCGCGGGCGCTGCGGCCCGGCCACTTGATCATCAACGGCACGCGGATGCCGCCCTCGTATAGCCAGCCCTTGGCGCCGCGCAGGGGTAGATTGGACGTGGCGAAGGCCGCATCGAGGGCGGACGGCGCGACTATGCGGTCGGGGCGGCCGAAGTTCGCGGCGGACATGCCACCGTTGTCCGAGACAAAAATCACGATGGTATTTTCGCTGAGGCCGAGCGCCTCCAGTTTCGCGACGACGCGACCGAAACTCTCGTCCATGTTTTCGACCATCGCGGCGAACTGAACGTTGTCCTGCTGTTGTTTGATTTTGACGGTTTGGTTGGGCAGCACCCGATAGCCGCGGTAGGCGTCGGTTTTCAGCAGAGCGTCCAACTCCCCTCGCGATAGCGGCGTCTTAGCGTCTGGATTTCCCTCCAAAATAAACGGCGGGCGATCGCGCGCGGAGTTGCGCTGCAACTTGGCCTGATATTTGGCGACGAGATCGGCCCGACCCTGAATCGGATCGTGGACCGCGAAGTGGGAGAGATAGAGGAAGAAGGGGCGGGATTTGTGCTGCTCGATGTAGTTGAGGGCTTCGTCGGTGAGACGGTCCGTCAGGTAGTCGCCCGACGACTCGGTCAGACCCTCCAAACGGAAAGGGGCGTGATAGCCGGCGTTCGGCCAGCCCTTGTTCCAGCGCGGAATCTGCACGTCGAAGCCGTGCTGCCGCGGACCGGAGGGATCTTCGCCGAGGTGCCATTTGCCGATGTGACCGGTGGCGTAGCCGTGTTCTTTGAGGGCTTCGGCCACGGTGATTTCCTCGAAGGGCAGGTGTTGGCGGATCTTGGCGTTCTTGAATCGCTGAGACGGATACTCGCGACGGCCGGGCAACCAATCGGTGAGTTGAAGCCGGGCGGGATATTTGCCCGTCATGATGCTAGCGCGCGTCGGGGAGCAGACGTGGCACGCGGAGTAGGCTTGGGTGAAGCGCACGTTTTCGCGGGCGAACCGGTCGAGGTGCGGCGTCTCGTAGAAGGTGCAGCCGTAGGAGCCGAGATCTCGCCAGCCGAGGTCGTCGACGAGGAAGAGAATGACGTTGGGCGGCCGCGGTGCGGCGCTGGCGCGGGCGAAGGGTAACGCGCCAGCGAGGAACAGAAAGAGGGTGAGGAAGCGGAACGCGTTCATCGGAGTGGCGTGGGAGTTTGGATACGGGGATTCCGGCGGTAGAAGGGCATGGGGCGGAGCGGGCGGCGTCTGGGGAGAAGGGGGAGGAGATTCGGCGGAAACGGCTAGAAATCCTTTTTCACCCGGAGGACGTAGTCGCGGAGGCGGACGTTGCCGTAGCGGCTGTAGAAGAAAGGGGCGCGGTTGTTGCCGGCGTCGAAGGGCGGCTCGGTGTCGAGGACGTTGTTGATCGTGAGCGAGACGGAGAGGCCGCGGAGGTAAGCGCGATCGTGCTTGGCGCCGAAATTGTAGCTGAAGTTGAGATTATGATACGTCTGCGAGGCGACGGTGTGGCCGCCCTGCGGGCCGATGCTGGTGGTGATGACGGTGGGATTGGCGGCGCCGAGGTAGATCGGATCGCCGGGGGCGCCGGACTGTTTGTAGCCGCCGTGATGGACGGTGGTCCACGAGGCGCGCCAGTGACGGCCGCTCGACCAACTGAGCGAGCCGTTGAGCTTGGTGGCGTTGACGCCGCCGGAGTTGGGGAAATCGAGATACTCCATCGCGGGGAAACCGATCGCGGGCGGGAGTTTCAGGTGATCGGTGATGGTGGCGCGGGCGCGGGCGGCGAACACGCCGAGAGGGGTGGCTTTGCGGTAGTCGACCGAGGCGTCCCAGCCGTCGGTCAAGCCGTCGCCGACATTGTAGTTGGCGAACGTGAAAAGCGCGATGCGATTGCTGGTGGGGTCGCGTTCGATGCTGCCTTCCGGGGCGCGGTCGCCCATGTTGGCGAGCTGCTGGACGTTGTTCACGTTGCGGATGAGATCCATTTTTTCGATGCGCCAGTATTCGAGGTTGAAACGGAAATCCTTCAACGCGCCCTGCGGTTCGAAGATGACGCCGTAGGACCAATTCTTGGACGTCTCGGGTCCGAGGTCGGGGTTGTTGCCCGCGACACTGAGGGAGGTGTAGCTGCTGTTCGTGACGGGATCGAAGAAGACGGCGGTGGGAGTGGCGGCGGCGAGGCCACCGGTGTTGATGCGTTGGGTGAGCTGGGAGAAGGTGGGCGGCAGGAAGGCGGTCGCATACGAGGCGCGGAAGGTGAGGGCGCGGAAGGGTTGATACTTGAGGCCGACCGTGGGTTTGGTGGCGTTGAGTTTGGTGATATCCTGCCGGCTGACGGTCGCGCTGCGCGTGATGCGCGGGAACGGCGGGGAATCGGGAAACACGTTCACGCGTCCGTCGGGATTGGTGTAAACGTGGAAATACTCCGAGCGGACGGCGGCCTGGAATTCGAGGGCGCGGATGAAGGGTTTTTCATTCAAGCCGGAGACGACGGGCACGCTGAGTTCGGCGTGGCCGGCGTAGGTGGAAATGCGCTGGCCGATGAAGTAGGAGTGCTGGTTGGTGGGGTTGGCCGTTGCGGGCGGGATGGCCGGGAACGTGCCGCCGACGTAGGCCTGCGGGAGGCGCTCGGTGTAGACCTCGGAGCCGAGCGTGAGCACGGGGCGGCCGCCGGGGAGCGAGAAGAGCGGGCCGGAGGCGCGGAGATTGTAGTCGAGCATCGTGTCCTTGTTGTAGCCGGTCCATTCGCCGTAGAAGCGCTCGACGTCGATGGGGTTCGCGATCGTGTCGACGAAGGGGTTAATCGCGCCGGACCAGAGCAGCGGGGCATTGCCGCCGAAGGTGGAGTTGTTGGCGAAGTTCATCAGCTTGTAGTGAACTTTCTGTGACGTGACGGAGTAGTTCACATCGGCGGCGAGGCGCCACTCGGCGGGGAGTTTGATCAGGGTGCCGAAAACACCGCCAGCGACCTGGTTGGCGACATCGTTCGGCGTCGCCTGTTCGCTGGAGATGGGGAAGCTGACGAAGACGTTTTCGCGAAAGGGATTGCTGGGGGAATTGCCGGGGATGGCGAACTGGTAGGCGCCGTTGCCGAGGGGAACCCAGCGCGCTTCGAGCGTCGCGCTGCGGTTGAAGGCGAAGTCGGCGAAGAGACTGACCTTCGAGGTGAGTTGGTGATCGACGCGGGCCATGAGCGCCTCTTTGCGGGAGACGTGGGCGAGGGTGCTCTCGTAGCCGCGCCAGACGCTCGGGGCGAAGTCGAGATTGTAGCGGCCGGCGTTGGCGAGGAGGCCGGCGTCGCGGGTGGCCGTGGGCGTCGAGAGCGCGGTGCCGTAAGGAATGTGCGTGAGGCGAGAACCGAGCGTCTGCCCCGTGGATTTCAGGGTGAGCGTGACGTTCTGGGCGTTGGTGAAGCCGTTTACGGCGGCGTTATTGAGGACGATGTTGGGCGTGGCGCCGCTGGTGAAGGAGGCGGTGGTCGAGTAAAACGTGGCGGGGCTGTTGGCGACGGCGCGTTTGAAATTCTGCTCGAGAAACGGGCGGTCCTTCATGCGGAGCGGTTTGGCGTCGCTGTAGCTGCCGCTGATTGTGACGTGCGTGCGGCGACCTAGGGAGAAGCCGTAAATGCCGCTGACCGTGCGGATGGGCGCATCGGTATCGAAGGTGTTTTGATAAGTGGTGCTGATCTGGCCACCGGTGTAGCTGCGCTTGAGGATTACGTTGACGACGCCGCCGACGGCGGTGCCGCCGTAGATGGCGGAGGCGCTGCCGGGGAGAACCTCGACGCGCTCGATGGCGGCGAGGGGGATGCCGTTGACGTCGGGTTGCAAGGTGGCGCCGCGATTGGCGAAGTTGGAGGTGCGCTGGCCGTTGATCAAAATGAGCGTTTGCGAGGAGCCGAGGCCGCGGAGATTGATCGAGCTGGTGGAGCCGAGCTGGTTGGTGAGGGCGCTGGGATCGATCTGGGCGTTGGTTTCGACGACGGTGTTTTGGGTGAGGCTGTCTCGAAGGACGTCGTCGAGATCGGTCTTGCCGGAGTTTTCAATCTCGTCGGCGCCGATGATGTAGTAGGGCTGGACATCGTTTATGCCGCGGGGGATGTCCATGTTGGCATCGGTGAAGGGCACATGCTTTTTTTCATGGACCTTAAATTCCGAGAGAACGTTGACAGTCGGTTTGTCGGTGCTGCCCGACGTGGCGGCGGCGGGAGCGGATTGAGCGACGGTCACGGAAGGGAGCAGCGCGAAACTCCCTCCGAGGAGGGTGACGCGGATGAGACGACGGAGCGGGGGCGCGCTGTGGGGTGTCATGGGATTGGGGGTCGTGGGGTTGGACGCGAGGGGGGAGCTTCATCGGACTGCGAGGGTAAGGGGTGCGGAGCTTGCTGCGGGGCCGGAGACGGCGGTGTCCGGCGAGCAGCGGCCGGGGGTAGCCGGAGAATAGCAGACGGGTGGACGCGAAACCTAGGAGAGTTCGCGTGAAAAGAATGAGTTTATTTACCGCGGATTTTGAGAAGGAAGGGAGGAATTTCCGAGTGGGATATTGATATTTTGCGCGGAGTGGAAAAGGTCGGGGGATGCCGGACAAAAAGCGCGAACAGATGACGGTGCGACGACGGCAGGTGGCGTTGTTGATCGAAACGTCCAATGCGTATGCGCGCGGGTTGTTGCAGGGCGTGGTGCACTACATTCGCGAGCACCGGCCGTGGTCGTTTCATTTGATGGAGCAAGGGCGCGGCGACGACCCGCCGCTGTGGCTCGCGGGCTGGAAGGGCGACGGAATCATCGCGCGCATCGAGACGCCGCGAATCGCGCGGGCGGTGGTGAAGACGGGTCTGCCGGCGGTGGACTTGAGCGCGGCGCGGCTCGTGCCGGAGTTGCCGTGGGTGGAGACGAACGACGAGGAGATCGCGCGGTTGGCGGCGGATCACCTGATCGAGCGAGGGTTCAAGCGCTACGCGTTTTGCGGGGATGCGCGATTCAATTGGTCGGTGTGGCGGGAGCGGAGTTTTGTCGCGCGGCTGAAGGCGGCGGGCCAGACGTGCGCGGTGTTTCGGCCAGAGGTGGCGGCGGGGGATGTCGCGGCGGAGGCGCGGGAGTTGGCGCGTTGGTTGAAAGAGCTGCCGAAGCCGGTGGGCATCATGGCGTGTTACGATATCCGCGGGCAGCAGGTGCTGGATGCGTGTCGCGGCGCGGGGCTCGCGGTGCCGGACGAGGTGGCGGTGATCGGGGTGGATAACGATACGCTGCTGTGCGAGTTGGCGTCGCCTCCGCTATCGAGTGTAATCCCGAATGCGCATCGCGCGGGCTACGAAGCGGCGGCGCTGCTCGACAAATTGATGGCGGGGAAGCGCGTGCCGGCGACGGCGCACCTGATCGCGCCGCTGGGAATCGCGGAGCGGCAGTCGACCGAGGTGCTCGCGGTGGATGACCGCGACGTGGCGCGGGCGGTGCAGTTTATCCGCGAACACGCGTGCGAAGGGATCAACGTGAGCGACGTGTTGAGGGCGGTGCCGCTCTCGCGGCGGGTGCTAGAGCAGCGCTTTCAACGGCTGCTCGGGTGCACGCCGCGGGAGGAAATTTTGCACGTGCGGCTGGCGCGGGTGAAACAGTTGCTCGGCGAAACGGATCTACCGCTCTACCTCGTGGCGGAGCGCACGGGGTTCGAGCACGTGGAGTATTTGAGCGTGGTGTTCAAGCGGGAGACGGGGCGGACGCCGAGTGCTTGGCGGGATGAGGCGCGGGGGTGACGGTGGCGGGGAAGATGGGGAGATGGGGAGAGGGGAGAGGGGAAGTGGGGAGACGGGGACAGGGTGGCGGGAAGTTGAGCGGGAACTTTACGGCGGGCACGATTGGTGCATGGTAGGGTCATTATGAGTCGCAAATACATCGGTTGCGCAGTGGTAGCAGGGATGTTGGGGGCGCTGTTGCTGAGCGGATGTTCGTCGGGGCAGATGAGCCGCATCGACTCGAACCGTGACATCTACGAAACGTGGCCGATCGAGACCAAGCAGGCGGTGTTAGACGGGAAGGCGGAGCCGGGAATGTTGCCGGAAATGGTGTTGGTCGCTTGGGGGAAGCCGACGGAGGTCGTGGCGAGTCCGGGGGGCGGGCCGGGAGATGAAATCTGGGTTTACAAGCGCGGTGGGGTCGATGACAGCGCGATGATGGGGATGCCCAATCCGAGCTATCCGGCCGGCGGGACCTATCCGGGCGGCACGTATCCGGGGAGTGGTTATCCCAGTGCGGGTTATCCGAGCACGGGCGGAGGAAGTGTGATTGGCGTGAGCACGGGGCGCGGGGGCACGGGGATTTTTACGGGAGGGAACACGGGAATCGGCATTGGCGGGGGCATGGGCGGCGGCGGCATCGGTGGACCGATCATGTCGCGGCCGACGCCGGCGGATGTGCGCGAGGTGGTCTTTCGCGGCGGGGTCGTCCACCGGGCCGATCCGCCGTTTGATGCCAAAGAACCGAAGTGACGACTGCGTGGGTGCGGCGCGGTGAGCGATTCACGGGCGTCGGAGCGGCTATGGGCGGCGTGTTTCAGTTTTCGCGAACTCATAGACGCCCCGTTCCACGTGCGGAAAACCGAGGTGCGCGGTTACTGGCCGAGTTTTTTGTAGTCGAGGACCGTGTGGCTGATGAAGCCGGTGGCTAGGGCGGCGCGGTCGGTGAGAGGGAGTGGCGGCGAAAGATCGTCGCCTAGACGGAAGATGAGCCGGTGCGTGCCGTCGTCGGCGGCGGGGCTGAAGAGACCGGGCACGACAACGCGGGCCGGGACGGTGCGGCGGACCTCGGTGGTGGGGAGGCAGGGCAGGGGGAAGTTGAGGTTGTGCACGATGAACTCGCGCGGTGCCGTGGCGGCGACGCAGGCGGGGACGAGGCGCGCGGCGTGTTGCGCGGACGTGCGCAGGATCTTGTGGAGCTCGGCGTCGGGGATGTCGTTGTTGGCTTTGAGGCGTTCGTAAATTTCGCTGGTGAGGTCCTGCGAGAGCGCGACGGACGGCAGGCCGTGGAGCGCGCCTTCCCAAGCGCCGCCGATGGTGCCGCTCGCGATGATGAAGCCGAGGCTGGCATTGAGGCCGATGTTGATGCCGCTGAGCACGGCGTCGGGTTTCAGCTCGGGCGGAAGCAGGTGGTCGAGGGCGATGTTGACGCAGTCGCTGGGTGTGCCGTCGACCACCCACGTAGCGCAGCCGAGGCCGTGATCGGAGGCAGTGGCGTGGACGGGGCGGCTGCGGGATTTGGCGGCACCGATCCAGCTTTGTTCGGTCTTCGGCGCGACGACGGCGACGGTGTGACCGGCGGCGAGGAGAGCGAAGACGAGTTCGTGGAGGAAGACGCTGTGGATGCCGTCGTCGTTGGTGACGAGGAATTTCATAAGGGGCTCACGAAACACACGAAGCGCATGAAAGGGAAACAATAGAAATGGCGGCGGGGCAGTCGGCAGAATGGCGGCTCGGTGGCGGGAACCGTTGGCGGGCTCAGACGAACGTCCCTCAATTGGTCGGCTTCAGAATTTCGCACCGGGGTTTAGCCAGCATTGAGCACACTTGCTCGAAGGATTTTTTGCCACAGAGGGCACGGAGGAGTCACAGAGCTCCACAGAGTAAGGCACGGTGCACGGCTCCATGCCTCTGCGACGGAACCTCGTGTGCGCTGGGCAACGAAATTTCGTTGCGAACGTGTGATGGACGCGAGCTCGCCGGGAGGAGACGGCCGGAACAGCGGAGCTGGGCGATTGCGGCCGAGGCCCGCCAGTGGGCGTCAGTGCGGCCGGCTCAGGCGGCTTTTTTATTTTCCCGCCACGCGCGCCAGCCTTCGATAATCATGGGCAGAATCGAGAGGAAGATGATGCCGAGGATCACGAGTTTGAAGTTCTTCTGCACCATGGGGTGATTGCCGAAGGCATACCCTGCGTAGGTGAGCGAGTAGATCCAGAGGAAGCCGCCGACGACGTTGTAGAGGAGGAAGTGGCGGTAGTTCATCTGGCCGACGCCGGCGACGAACGGCACGAAGGTGCGGACGATCGGGGCGAAGCGGGCGAGAATGATGGCGCGGCCACCGTATTTCTCGAAGAACGCGTGGGCGCGTTCGAGGTGTTTCTTGCGGAAGAAAAACGAGTCTTCGCGTTTGAAGACCGCGGGGCCGAGTTTGGCGCCGATCCAATAGTTGAGGGTATCACCGATGACGGCGGCGATGAAGAGCAGCAGCGCCATCACATGGACGTTGAGGCCGGAATCGGTCCGCGCGCAGAGGGCGCCGGTCGCGAAAAGCAGGGAGTCGCCCGGGAGGAACGGGGTGACGACGAGGCCGGTTTCCGCGAAGATGATGAGGAACAGCACCGCGTAGGTCCACACGCCGTAGTCGCGCGTGATTTCGACGAGGTGGACGTCGATATGGAGGATGAAGTCGATGAGCTTCTTCGCGAGGTCGATCATGGCGGCGGGAGGGCGGGGGGCGGGCGGCGGACGCTAGAAATGAAAAAGGCAGGCAGCGGAAAACTGCCTGCCGAAAAGGGAGCTGAAGGGCTCAGACGTCGGGCTTGGTCTTGCGGAGACCTTGGACGCGGTCGCCGGCCTTCCACTGGCCGCGTTTCTTCAGGATATCGACGCGCTCGAAGCGCTTCAGGACGTTGCGTTTGACGACGAGGCCGGAGGCGCCTTGGAGACTTTTGTGCTGGGACATGGTGTTAAAGGAGTGGTTTGAGACGAGTGAAAGGGTTGGAACGTGGAGTTCGCCTCCGCCCATGACAAGTATTTTTCTCCCACGTGTGCAGCGGCGACCACGAGCCATTCCGGGGTGTCGTAGGGATGGGTGGCGAGCACGTGGTTTTCCAGCGGGACCCGGTGGGCCGGGAGGCATTTGAAGCAGATGCGAAACTCCTCGGCGCGCTCGGGACGACCTTGCCAGAGGTAGTGCGAGACGAGCGGCCCGTCGATTTGTGCACAGACGGCCAAGCCGAGGGCGACGGTGTCGGCGGCGAGGCGTTCAGCATCCGCACGGAGGGCAACGGTGGTCCAAGCGATCCACATGGTAGGGGCCCGGGGCGGAGGACTCAGCGTTTATGGCCGAGGGAAAATGGGGGACTCGATTCGTCGAAGGGGTGATCGGCGAAGAGTTCTTCGAGACTGCGTTTAAAGAAGGGCTGTTCGCCGATTTTTTCCAAGGCCTCGTCGTAGTGATGAAGGATGGGGTCGATGCGCTCAAGGGCCTGCCCGATGGGGTCGTCGCCGTAGTTGTCGTCGAGGGTCTTGAAATCGTAGAGATTGATCCGGTTGAGCGGGCGCGCGGGCTGGTAGCGATGTTCGGTGGCGGGAGAGTTGGGCGCGGGCCGGAGCGTGGTGACGAGGTTCATCTCGACGAGGCGGTTGACGCATTCGTTGAGGATCTGGGTGGGCACCTTGAGGAGATCGCTGAGCTGCGACGCGGTGATGGGCGGGAGGCAGTCTTGGAAGCGGCGGCCGATGGTCAGGAGGACAACCAGCGAGAGGCGTTCGCGCATCGATTCGGTGAGCTGGCCCCAGGCGGCCTGGCTGTTGCGAAAATGGACGTTTTGGACGGCGTAAGAAATGACTCCGCCAATCAAAATATACAGCCAGAAGATGTAGAGGCCGAGCATCAGCACGAGCGGCACGGCGAGTTGGCCATAGAGATTTTGGGTCTGCACGACGCGGCGCACGTAGAAGAAGGCCACGAAGTTGTTCAGCATGAGGAGGGCGGTAACAACAAAGGCGCCGGCGAAGGCGGCCCGCCAGAAGACGTGGGTGTTGGGGATCACGCGGTAGACGAGCGTGAGGATCACGATTAGGAGCGAGAGGGAGAACAGCGGGAGGGAAAGGGTGAGGATGGAAACGAGGTGTTCCCCGCCCGGCAAATTGCCGAACGATTCCTTGAAAACGATGCTCGCCGCGCCGGCACCGGCGAGGGCGACCGACGCGAAAAAGACGACGGCGCCGAGGGTGAGAATCGTCCAGTAAAAGACGATACGCATGAGGAGTGAACGCCCGAGGCGGATGCCCCAAATATCGTTAAAGGCATCTTCGATCGCCTTGAACATGAGCAGGACGATAACGATGAGCGCAAGGGCGCCGAACACGCCGCCGTAACCCGAGCGCGCACTGGTGATGAAGCCGTTGAGCATGCCGACAAGTTGGGGATTCACGGCGTCGGCAATGGCGGCCTTGGCGTCCGCCGTCGTCTTCTCGGGTTGGAGCGAGCGGAGTTGGGGGGCGACTTGCTCGAGGAGGGCGCCGACTTTGTTGGCGACGAGGTTGGGGTCGTCGTTTTTGCCGAGCACGAAACCGCCGACGAGGACGGCGATGGCAATGAGGGGGCCGAGACTGAGGATAGAACTAAAGCTGAGGGCGGCGGCGCGGCTGGGAACTTTGGTCTCGAAGAACACGGTCCAGGTGATCGAAACCACGCGCAGGCAGGCGTAGAGCCAGCCGCGCGCGGAGGTGTCCTTCAGGTAGGTGGGGGACCAGATCTCTTTCTTCCAAACCCGGGCCAACTGGCGGACCAACCCGGCAAGGCGCGTGGTTGGCAGGGGAGTGACTGGCCCGGAACGCGCCACGGAATTAGCGGGAAAGGAAGAACCAAGTCAGGGCGCCGAAACCTCCGACGGCGGCGGCGGCGGCAACGATCACGGGCACGAGCTGCACAAAGATCGTGCAGAGGTAGAGGCCGGCGCTGGCGATCGCGACTTCGACGACGGGGAGGGCGAGGCCTTGGGCGAAATAGACAAAACCGACGTAACCAAAACCGAGGGCAGCGCGGAAGCGCACAAAGGGATAGATCGTCACCATGCCGAGTCCGAGCATGACGGCGAGGCCGACATCCAAGAGGCCGAGGATAATGATGGGTTGGGCAAAGATCTTGGCGGGCTCCATCGACATGAGGGCATCGGTGTGGGGGAGCACGGCGCCGGCGGCACTGACGACGAGGGCGGCGACCAGCGACCACATGCCGATCTTCGCCGCGCGCATCATGGCGATCTCGGGATTCTTTTTGTCGGAGGTGTCGTCCGTGCGGCCCTCGGCGGCGGCGAGCATGTCATCGACGGTGATCGCCTTGGCGTTTTCGTCGGGTTTGTTGAGGGTCTTGATTTCTTTGGCCTTGAGGGAGAGTTTTTTCTTCTCGGGAAAAGCGGCGGCCATCAGTTCGGCGTTGGTGCTCAGGGCCACCCATTGTTCGGCGGTGGCGTCGTAGATTAAGGTCTCGGCGGTGACTTGGCCGGCATCGGCCAATGACGTGAGCTGCTCGAGGTTAAAGGGACCACGGGCTTCGGTATCGGTCGGGTTGCGGAGGTAGATTTCCTGCATGGCCATGGGCGGACGGTGGGTGGGTGGGCGGTGAGCGGCAAGAATTTTGTCGGACGGCGAGTCCGCGAGCGAGGGGCGCTTTAGCGGGAGCGGGTGGCGGCAAAAACGCCGATGGCGATGGCGACGCCGAGGACAATGGTGCCGAGCGCGAGTCGCCCAGGGGTAAGCTGGCGACGGGTGGCGAGATCGAGTGGCAACGCGACGAGGCCCCCGAGCGCAAAGCCTCCGGCGAGGCCACCGAGGTGGGCGGCGTTGTCGATTCCGGGGATCAAGAGACCGAAGATCAGGTTGTAGCCGGCGAAGGAGAGGGCGCCTTTGAGGCCGGGCTGCCACACGGAGGGCGGGAGGGCGTGCTGTTGCCGCAACATGTAGCCGATCAGCGCGCCATAGATGCCGAAGACAGCTCCGGACGCGCCGGCGCTCCAGGCTCCTTCCCGGCCGTGCCACACGAGTGTCACCAAGCTGCCGCAGATACCGCTGCCGAAATAGACGAGAATGTAGAGGGCGCGGCCGAGCAGCTTTTCGAGCAGTTGGCCCGCCTGAAAGAGCGCCCACATGTTTAGCAGAAGGTGCAGAATACCGTAGTGGAGAAACATGCTGGCGACGAGGCGCCACCATTGGCCATCCGTGGTGGCGATGGCTTGGTTGGCGCCGTAGCGCAGATAGGGAGCCATACTGGCCACGCTGATCCAGCCGGCGCCGGCCAACCCCATCGCGACGAACACGAGCAGATTGGCGATCACGATGAGGCCGGTGACGGAAGTCCACGGCGTGGCGGCGGACGGGAGGCGTGCGAGTTGGGCGTCGAAATCGTCCTCGGCGGAAATGTGTGGGGCAGGCGCTACAGGGAGCAGACGGGCAATGGCGGCGGTATCCGCGGCGGTGACACCGTGAAACGAGAATGGCTGCGGCTCCGATGAACCGCGACGCAGCACGCCGGTAAAGGAAATGCGGTGGCCGGTGACTGCGATGTCGCGAATCGATTCGGCGGGGAAGGCGTATTCGAGTTCGGCGCCCAGCGAGAGGGACGGTGGCGAGGGGCCGGTGAATACAAACGTCGCCGATGTTCCGGGTTCCCGCACGACGAGGGTGCCTCGGCCCCGGTTGCCGGAGGGGAAGATCTGACCGGCGAACTCGTCATACTGGACCGCAAACGTGTGGTCGGGGGCGGGCGCGGCGGCGGAGGCCGAAATGGGGCGATCAGGTGTCATGCGAAACGATGGCGGGCGCGCGGAGGGGGGGCGCCATGATCCGAAGGCTCAACGGGCGGACGGAAAATTCGACGCGGGCCGGCGCGGGATGCACTTCTCCGTCGGTGTGGAGGGGGCCGGGGGCGGCCCGCTCGACGGCAAAGTTTGCGGCACGGAGGTGAAAGACGGCCCGGTTTTGAAGGAGACTCTTCCGAAAGAGGCGCCAGAGGAGCGGCGCGCCATTCAAGAGGGTGACGGATGGGATGGCGGTGAGGTCGAGCAGGCCGTCGTCGACGCGGGCGCCGGGGGCGATGTAGGCGTTGTTGCCGTATTGGTCGGAATTCGCGACCGCCAGAGTGAAGGGTCGGAGGACGGTGCGGTGGCCGTTATGTTCGATCGTGTGAGCTTGCGGAGCGTAGCCAAAATAGGCGGCGGTGCTCGTGGTGAGATAGCGGGCAAAGCCGCGGCGGGTGAGACGATTGAATTGGGTGGCAATCTCGGCTTCGAAACCGAGGCCGGCGGCGGTGAAAAAGGGCCGGCCGTCGGCCAGCCCGGTGTCGATGAGACGAGGTTGGCCCGTGTGCAGAACGGCGAGCGCCCGCGTAACCGAGCCGTGAATACCGAGATGGCGGCCCAAGCCGTTGCCGGAGCCGCACGGGATTAGGCCGAGCGTGGCGGGCGTGCCGGTGACGACGGCGGCGACCTCGTTCAGCGTGCCGTCACCGCCGACGGCGACGAGCAACTCGCGACCGGTGCGGAGGGCGGCGATGGCGAGTTCGGACGCATGGCGGGGACGTTCGGTGAAAAGCACCTCGGCGCCGTGGTGGGCCGCGAAGGCTCGCACGGCGTCGATTGCGTGGAGGGCGCGACCGGAGCGGGGGTTGACGATGAAGACAGTTTTCAGACCGGGAAAATTTTTTGACCGGAGATGAGGCGGATGCCACGGATAAAGGATGAAAATTTCGCGTTGATGAAAAAGGTGCTGCATGTGCTAACGGGGCCGACGGCGGTGGGGAAAACGGAATGGGCGTTGCGCTGGGCGGAAGCGCGAGGGGCGGAGATCGTGTCGTGCGACTCGCTGCTGTTTTACCGCGGGATGAATATCGGGACGGCGAAGCCGACGGCGGGGGAACTGGTGCGGGTCCCGCATCACCTGATCGATGTGTGCGGGGTGACCGAGCGAATGGACATCACCGCCTATGTAGCCATGGCCCGAGCGGCGGTGGATGAAATCGCCGCGCGAGGTCGGGCGATATTGGTGACGGGTGGCAGCGGATTTTATCTGAAGAGTTTTTTCGCTCCGGTGGCGGATGATGTGGCGGTGTCGCCGGAGTTGCGAGCGGAGGTCGGCGCGCTGACTTTGCAGGAAGCGCGGGTGCGGCTGGGAGAATTGAATCCGGCGGGACTGGGGGCGCTGGATGTCGCGAATCCGCGGCGCGTGACGCGGGCGTTGGAGCGGTGCCTCGCGTCGGGCAAGACGCTGGCTACGTTGGCGGAGGAATTTGCGCGGAGGCCAGGGGCGTTTGCGGACTGGCAGGTGCACTTGACGCGGCTGGATCGCGAGCCGGCCGATTTGGATCGGCGGATCGCGATGCGGGTGGAGGCGATGTTACGCGACGGGCTCGTGGACGAAGTGCGGCGCCTGCGCGAGGCGGGCTTGGCCCAAAATCCCAGCGCGGCGGGCGCGATCGGTTACCGAGAGGTGCTTGCTTTGTTGGACGGTGAGCTGGCGGAACGGGATTTAGCGGGAGAAATCGCGAAAAATACGCGGGCGCTCGTGAAGAAGCAGCGCACATGGTTTCGGACGCAATTGCCGGAGCACCGCGTGCTGTCAGCCGGGGCCGTGCAGGCGGTGATCGAACTGTTTGAGGAACCTTGAGGCGGACCAAGCCGGGCGGACAGGCGGGCTATTTGGTGCGCCGGTAGGTATCGCGGTAGTAGAGGAAGGTATCCGGATTCACGATATCGACGACGCCGCTGTCGGCCGTGAGGAGGCAGAATTTTTTGTCGTGGCGGCCGAGTTTGAAGGTGTCGGTGTTGTTGAGGAATCCATCCTTCGAGCCGATTTCGAAGAACTTGATTTTTCCATCGGGCGTCACCGTGATGACGCGGTCGCCGGGTTGGCTGCCGGTGGCGTAGCTCCCGATGACTTCGCGGCTGCGGCTGGCGAGCTCGGCGGGATCGGTGAGGAGCACGACGGCGGGCGGTTCGTTGACGCTTTCCGTGTAAAATACCGAGTAGAGCGTGTAGCCGTTGAGCGCGAGGCCGGCGACGAGGATGGCGAAGGCGATGCCGTAGTGCGGCGCTGCTTTGGGTTGGTTGGCGGCGGCTTCCGTGAACGCGAAAGGCGGGGTGGTGAGCTGGCGGTCGAGTTGGGCGACGATTTCCGCGGGGGTGTGTTCGCTGTAGGGCTGAGTGGTATCGCGTGCGTTGTAGAGGTAGAGCCTGCCTTGGCCGGTGCGGATCAAGAATCGGCCGGCGGCGGCGGTGACGAGCAAGTGCGGATCGGCCTCGCTGTTTTGGGCGGCATCGATGCGCGCGAGGCGTTCAAGGAGTCCGACAAACTCTTCGGTCGAGAGCACACCGAGATCGGTCGACTCGAAGGCGATGTCGGCCGCGGTGGTGTCGGGAGCGAGATTGACGGTGGTGACGGTGAACATGGGGCTCCTCAGTGTTCGAGCACGAAGACGGGGTAGTTGCGAAAGCCGAGTCGCAGGTTGCCGGTGTCGAGGCTGCCGTCGTCAAGCCGACGATCAAGGTCGGTGAGCTGAATCCGGTCGGAGGACACTTTGTTTTCCCCGACGGTCGTAATGACAATGGCCGCACGATAGCGTTCGCCCTGTTGGACCGTGTTGGGCGACCAAGTGTAGAGGCCACCGATGGGAGTGACGCGCTGCCAATTGGTCGCCCGGAGATAGCCTTCCATCCCGGGCGGAAAGACGCCGGGTTCGCTGTTGCCGGCCGGCCAATCGCCGCGCTCTTGGGCATACGATTGCAGGGCGTTGGAGAAGACGCGGACATCGTTAACGACAGCGGCCGAGCGTGCCTCGAGGTTGGTCTTCTTGATCCCCGGAACGGCGACGGCTGCGAGTGCACTGATGATAAAAATAACGACCGCCAACTCCACCAACGTGAACCCATCGTTACCCTTCAAACGACCCGGACGGCGGGCCGGCTGGGCCGGGTAGCGTGGCGTGCGGTGAACGTTTGGGCGGTCGGGATTCAACGGGAAGGGAGATCGAAGATGCACTCCGATCGACAGGGTTCAAGCCGAGGGTTGCGGGCGGTTCAGGCGATGGAAGATGACCACGTGGGTCGAGATGATGAGCGGCACCAGGAAAGTCGGAAGCAGGCTGAGCGGGAGATAGGTGAAGGCGCGCATTTGGAACGGATTCTCCAGATTCAGACGAGCGGCGGTGAGAACCACGAGGCAGATATCGACGAGGCCGACGATATTCCAAATGCGGACCAGACGATGCAACGCGGGTTCGGTGAGCGGAACGAAAGCAAGGCCGAGTGCGCCGGTGGCGACGATGATGTCGCCGATGCCGCCGGGCACGGCAAAATCGTGAGGGAGCACGCCGCGGTTATATAAGACCAAAAAATAAATTCCGACGAAGCGACTGACGTGGCAAAAAACGAGCGTGCGAAGGTCGAGCGAATCGACCCAACGGCTGACGGCTGACAAACGAAAATACGAAAAAACCAGCAGGGCTGAAAGCCCGAGGACGATCGCGGGAATGGCGAAGGGCGGGAGGTGTTGGAGCAGCCGTTGTTGTCCAACCACAAAGGCGGCGCCGAGCCACAGCCAAAAGACGAGACGGACGACGAGTGCGGTAGCCATGGCGATGAGTAAAGGTGGACGCGGCGGGGCGGGCGAGGCCGGAGTGCGTAAGCGGATTGGGATATGGATTTTGGTCGGTAGGACAACGAGCACGCCGGGCGAAAAAAAGACGCAGCGAAAGCTGCGTCTGGGAGAGTGAGGCATGGATCGGCGGGGTGCGCCGATCAGGTATTGCTTATTGCGGGAGCGGGACGTTGTAGCGGTTCAGCGAGCTGCCTTCGAGGCGGCTGAGTTCACCGTTGGCTTGGCGCAGCGCGACCTTGGCGGCGAGTTCGTTGAAGCGGGCGCTTTCGAGATCTTCCTGCGCTTGGAGGACGAGGCGGGCGGTGGAGAGACCGGCGTCGAAGCGGGCTTTCTGCAGGTCGTATTGGCGGGCGCTGAGTTCGGTCGCCTTGGCGGCGATCTCGACGGCAACGAGGTTGGTCTCGACGGCGCGGATGGCGGTGCGGACGTTGACGATGAGGGCCTGCTCGAGTTGTTCGAGGCGGACCTTCTGCGATTTCACGGTGTTGAGGGCGCTGCGGTAGTTGGCCTTATCGGCCTGTTGACCCCACGGCATCGAGTAGTTCAGGCCGAGGCTCCAGTTGTTACCGTGGTCGTTGGGCAGGTTGGCGATCGCTTGGCCGTAGCCTTCACGGGTGGCTTTGGCGGTGTAACCGAGCGAGGCGTCGAGCGTGAGCGTGGGTTTCAGGTTTCGGCGGGCGGTGGTGAGATCGAGTTCAAATTGTTTGATCGTTTCCTGCTGCGAGAGGGAGTCGGGATAGCGGTCGCGGGCGCGTTTGTAGGAGGTCGCGAAGGAGGGGACATCGCCTTTGAATTCATCGAACGCAACCGGGCCGGGACGGATTTCGAACTCGGGACGATTGATCAGATTGAGCAAGGTGTCCTCGCGGTCGCTGACGGTTTGTTGGGCAACGACGAGGGCGCGGCGGGCGTTGGCGACGCCGACCTCGGCGCTGAGCACATCAAGGTCCGTCATGACGCCCGTTGCACGACGGGCTTTGTTTTCCTCAAAGAGGCTGATGTTGCGGTCGAGCGTGAGCTGGCGGATGCGCACGGTTTCGCGGGAGGAGACGAGATTGTAGTAGGCGGTCTCGGTCTGCGAGATGACCGTGAGGATACGGCTCGTGTAGTTGAGGGTGGCGATGTCGACGCCGAGCTTGGTGCGCTGCGTCTGCGTGGTGGCGCTTTCGCGCCCGGCGTTGCGCAGCAGGGGCTGGCTCAGGGTCGCGGTTACACCGTTGCCGAAATTGGGGTTGAGGAGCGAGATGGTGGAGTTGGTGGCGGCGCGAGAAATATTAGCCGTGAGACCGACGGTGCCGTTAGTGGCGGCGAGGCGCTGGGACACTCCGAGGCGGAACGCGGTGTTGTCGTTGCGCGGGCCCTCGCGTTGGGCGCCGTCGAGCGTGGTGGTGCTGGAGGCTGCCTGACTCAGCGAACGGGTGAGGCCGCTGGTGAAGGTGGGATCAAATGTGGCGGAGGCGGCGTTAAAGGTCTCGCGGGCGTTTTCCGTCGTGAGCGTCTGAATTTGGATATCGAAATTCTTCTTCAACGCGTGGCCGACGGCCTCCTCAAGGGTGAGCGGTGCGCCAGAGGCGGGGGCCGTTGCAGCGCGAGCGGGCGCGAGCGGAGCGATGAGAGCAAGGGTGAGCAGGGCGCGGGCGAGGTGGCGTGACATGACTTGGGATGAAGAGAGGGTGGCGTCGGAGGTGAATACACCGATGAGTGTTGGAAAGTTACTGTTTTTCGAACTCACCGGCCGAGATTCGTTTGAGGACGGTGAAGCCCGCTTGTCTGGCGCGCGAGACGGAAAGTGGGGCGGAAAGTTTCGGGGAATTTACGGACTGGGCAGTTACTCGCCGCACGTTTTGTCCACAGGTCGGGCAGACGGACAGCTCTGTCTCGTCGGCACGAGCGCGATGTTCAAAACCGTCACCGCACAGGCGGCAGGGTTTCGCGATCGGCTCGTAGGCGTAAAGGGGCATCGCACTATTTCTCGACACCGAAACTGCACGCGGCGAGCCGAATCGTGCCGAGCGGGCGGTGAGGCGGATGAATGGTGCCTGCGTTGAATCCGGAGGCGGTCGTTCGGGCAAAAAAGAAGCGCGTGGGTGAGCACGCGCTGGGAATCTAATGCGGCGAATCGGCGCCACGTGACCGAGAATTACGGAGCCTTGGGCTCAGACTTCTTCAGCTCTTTTTCCACCAGCTCGGAGATGTAGGTGCCGGCGCTCATGCGGCCGGCGTAGCTCGCGATCTGATTCCGGGTGGTGACGTATTGGGGATTCGCTTCGGTGAGGTCCGGAGCCTTTTTCTCAACCGCGTAGACAAAGGTGCCTTTGTCCTGAGCGATGAGCATTTCGGAAACTTGGCCTTTTTCGAGACGCTCCAAGGCGCCGAGGACGGTGTAGTCGACGTCTTGCGGACGGTTGCGGAGGGCGAAGGCGGGGAGAACTTTGCTTTCGGCTTTCAAGCCTGCGGTGGTGGTGGCGGCCGTGGCGGCTTTTTCGAAAGCGTCGCCGGCCTTCAGCGCGGACTCGATTTGAGCCTTGATCGTCTTGCCGAGTTCGACGAAACGACGGCGCTTTTCGCCCTCGGTCCAGTCGGCGAGAACTTTTTCGCGCACTTCGGCAAAGGCAGGTTTGCGGGCGGGTTGGGTTTCCTTCCAGAAGAGAACGACCGCGCCGGCAGGAGTGGAAACCGCTTCGGAGTAGTAGCGGTTGTCGCGCGGCAGTTTGAAGGCCTCGGCCGCAACTTCCGGGGAACCGCCCAGCTCGACGGGGCCGGCTTCACGGGTGAAGGGCGCGAGGGGTTTAGCCGCGAGATTGAGCTTGGCCAAGAAGGCGTCGAGGCCGGCGGCGGGCACCTTGGCTTCGTAAAGTGCAAGCGAGAGATCGCTCGCGGCTTTGGCGGCAAGCTTTTGGGCTCGCTCAAGTTTGAGCGTGGCTTCGGCTTGGGGACGGGCTGCGGCGTAGTCGGCCGCAGGGTCGACCTTCGCGGGAGTCTTGTCATCAGCCGGCTTTACGGCGGCGGCCTTCGGGAAGCGGGAGGGGTTGGCGTCGTAGTAGGCGCGAACGTCGGCCTCGGAAACGGTCACTTTCGCAAGATAGTTCAGGGCGGAGAAATCGGCGTAGGTGGCGACGACGCGGGGGGCGATTTGGTAGCGGGCGACTTCTTCCTCGAAGAACTTGGTGAGGTCCGCGTCGGATGGTTTGAGGGCGGGCGTGAAGCTCGCGTAGTCGGCGGTGGCGGTGGCGAGCGTCCAAGTGGTGTCGGCGCGGGAGATCTGGCTCTTCACGTCGCCGGGGAGGACGTAGCCGGGACCAGCGATGAGCTTGTTGACCTTGTCGGCGCGAACGTCGTCACCGATCACACGAGCGATGTCGGCTTCATTGATGCCGCGGGGATTGGTTTTCAGGTTGTCGCGAAAAGTGGCGTAGGCCTTGGCATCGAATTGGCCGTCTTGGCCGGCGAACATGCGGAGCGTCTTGATGTGCTCGGCAATCTCGGCGGTCGTGGAGGTCGGGATGTGCCACTCGTCGGCGAGGTGCAGCGTCGCGGCGCGTTGGAAGGCGTAGTTCTGAATCTGTTCGGCTTCGAGTCCACCGAAGGCGCCCATCTGGAGATTGGCGCTGAGGCCGGCGTCGCCCATGAGGCGTTGTTGATCCTGCTGGAGACCGAGATTGTAGCCAAAGAAGTGCCGGTCCACCATGCGGCGTTCCCCTTGGCCGAGGCCGCCCGAGGCTCCGATCGTGAAGACGAACGAAACGATAATGAGCGCCAAAAGGACCGCAAAAATCGCGCGGAAGTGGTGCTGAAAATATTTCTGGATCCAAGTAATCATGGGGAAAAACGTCGGACGGTAGGTCGCGCGAGACGCGTGGCAAGGGCGAATTCGGCGAGCGCGGGAATTCTCCCTTGACGGAGGCTGGGGCGGGCTGTGTTCTCACGGGTTTTCAACGCAGCCATCCTCCGCCCATGAGAGACGATTACATCAAAGACGCCCTCAAAACGATTCCTGATCCGAACATTCTGATCAACGTGATTTCCCGTCGCGTGAAGCAGCTCAAACGTGGCAACCGCCCCCTCGTCGAGTCGCTCGAAAAGCTGACGCCCGAGGACACCGCCCTCCGTGAAGTGATCGAGGGGAAGATCAGCCACGAGTTGGCCTGATTTCACGCCAAGATTGCACCTTTGGGCGGCCCGGCGATTGTCGGGGCCGCCTTTTTTTTGCAGAAAACGACCGACTGATCTTAAACCGAACCATGGCCGCGAAAAAGAAAGACGCCCCGCGCCACACCGAGATCCGCAACGCCAAAGCGCTGCGGGACTACTTCGTGGACGAACGGTTTGAGGCGGGCATCCAACTGCGCGGCACCGAGGTGAAGTCGATCCGGGCGGGCAAGGCGCAGATCAGCGATGCGTTTGGTCGGGTGGAAAAAGGGGAGATTTGGATGCACGGCGCGCACATCGAGCAGTATGCGTTTGGAAACATCTTCAACCACGACTCGAAGCGGATTCGGAAGCTGCTGTTGCACCGTCGGCACATCGACAAAATCCAACATGCACTGGAAGCGGGCGGGCGGGCCTTGGTGCCGCTGCGGATGTATTTCAAGGAAGCGCTGGTGAAGGTCGAAGTCGCGTTGTGCACGGGTAAAAAAAACTTCGACAAGCGCGACGACCTCAAGAAACGCGCGGAGCAGCACGACCTGAATCAGGCGCTGAAACTGCGGCGGCAATGAACGGGGAGCGGGATACGGTTTCGGTGCGGGTGCCGGGCAGCACATCGAACTGCGGAGCGGGTTTCGATACGCTCGGGCTCGCGTTGAAGATCTACAATCGGATCACCGTTTCTCTGGTGCCGGCGGTGACGGGGGCCAGTGGCGTCACGCCGCAGAGGCCGAGCGATCACCGGGCGATGGCACTCGTCGCCGAGACCGTCGCGGCGTTTGACCGGGCGTCTGCCGGGGTGTTGGCGGGTCGTGGCGTGAGTTTTCACATCGAGGGCGACGTGCCGGTGGCGCGTGGGCTCGGATCGAGTGCGACGATCATTACCGGCGTGTTGGCGGGACTGAATGAACTTTGTCGGACGGCGTGGTCGCGGGAGCAGATCGCGGCGGCGGCGACTGAGCTCGAAGGAAACCCGGACAATGTGAGTCCGAGTGTTTTGGGCGGGTTTACAGTGTCGCGCTGCGATCCGGTGACCGGCGCGTATGGGCATACCTTGAGATTCCCGGTTCCAGCGGAGGTCGGCTTTGTGGTGGTTTCGCCTGCGATCGAGTTGATCACCAAAGAATCGCGCGGGGCGCTGCCGAAGTCGGTGTCTCACCGGGATGCGGCGCGAAGTGTGAACAGCGCGGCGTATGTGGCGGCGGTTTTTGCGAGCGGGGATTTTGCGCGGCTGCGCGGAGCGGTGGGGGATTTTCTGCATGAACCTTACCGCCTGCCGAAAATTCCCGGTGCGGCGGAATCGATCCGCGCGGGCATTGCGGCGGGAGCGCTGACGGGCTGGTTGAGCGGCAGCGGCTCAAGCGTGCTCTGCGTATCGTGGTGCGACAGAGCGGAGCTCGTCGCGGAGGCGATGCAGGCGGAATTTAGGCGAGTGGGCGTCGCGAGCGAGGCGCGTCTGCTGACGGCGGACAATGACGGATTGAGCGTCGAATGAGGCGCGCTCCGCCATATGGCTTATAGGGCGACCGTATCGTCGCGAAATGACGGCGGCGGGTGCCCCGGCGGCCACACCCGGAGGATTTCGTCGGCGAGTTTGCGCCAGCCGAACGGTTTGGGCAGACAAGCCTTGAGCGCCGGGAGGCGGACCATGGCATCTTCTTCGGAGGACAGGTTGTGGCCGGTGATCAGCACAAAGGTGCAATCGGGGACCACGAGCGAGGCTTGGCGGATGAACTCGAGGCCGTTGAGCTGCGGCATGTAGTAGTCGGTGACGATCACGCCGGGGTTGAGCGACGGCAGTTCGGCCAGGGCCGCGAGCGGGCGCGAGAACGCGTGCACCGGGCAGTTGAGGTTATCCGCGAGCATACACGTGAGGAGGTCCGTGTAGGATTTTTCGTCGTCGACGAGAACGATGGCGCGGATCGGGGCAGGATTCACAGGAGCAAGTGTCGCGACGGTGTGCCGAGAGGGATTGAAACGCAATCCGCGAGCGCGCACTTGATTCGCGCGCGGCGGTGTCGACGATGCGCGGATGCTTCACGTCGTGCTTTTTCAGCCCGAGATCGCGCCGAATACCGGAAATGTCGGCCGGATGTGCGCGCTGACGCGCTCGCGGCTGCACCTGATCCACCCGCTGGGATTCGTGATCAACGACCGCAACCTGCGGCGCGCAGGCATGGATTACTGGAAATCGCTCGACGTGCACGAGCACGCGGATTGGACGGCGTTTCGGGCGAGTGCGCTCGGACCGAAGCGGCTATGGCTGTTTACGACGAAGACGCAGCGGAGTTTTTGGGAGGCGAGCTACGCGGAGGGCGACGGTTTGGTTTTTGGAAACGAAGGGAGCGGCGCGCCCGAGTGGCTGCACGATGAGATTGGGGCTCAGCAGCGGGTCACGATTCCACATGCGAATCCCGATTTGCGCTCGCTGAATCTCAGCACGGCGGCGGGCATCGCGACTTATGAGGCGCTACGGCAAACGGGGAGTTTGGCGGCGAGAGGGAGCGTGTGAGGGGGCGCGCGGGTTTTGCGTTTTCCCGAACTCTTTCCCTGTCGATGCGTCCCTGTATGGGTCCAGATCATCAACCACAGTTCCTTACCTATGAAAACCCCTCGAATCTCTTCGCGCGCGCGACTGCTCGTCGCCGCTTTGGCAGTCTGTGCAATCTCCTGCTCGGCACAGGAACGCCGCCCCGAGGGCGAACGCGGTCGCGAAGGCATGGCGCGGATGAATCCGTTTTTCGCGGCGCTCGATACCAACAGCGATGGAGTCATCGACGAGGCCGAGTTGGCGAAGGCATCGGAGGCGTTGAAGAAACTTGATCGCAACGGCGACGGGAAGATTTCCGAGGACGAGGCGCGTCCGGCGTTTGGCGGGCCTGGCGGCCGGGGCGGTCCCGGTCAGGGCGCGGTGAACGTCGATGAGATTGTCGCCCGCATGTTGCAGATGGACAAGGATGGTGACGGCAAGCTGGCGAAGGAGGAATTGTCCGAGCGAATGCAGGGAATGATGGAGCGGGGAGATACGAACAAAGACGGGTTTCTGACCAAAGATGAATTGGTCGCGCTCGCGCGGGCGCAGGCGCAGCGCGGCGGGCCCGGTGGTGGCGGCGAGCGCGGGCGCGATCGGCCGCGTGGCGACGGCGAGCGGCGCTGAAGTGACGAGGCTCTCTTGAGATGAAGACAAAATTTCTCTTGGCGGTGTCGTGGGCGGTGCTGGCGTTGGTCGGAGCCGGCCGGGCGGCGGAGCAAGCGCGCTGGCACGTGTTCAACCACGAGCGCGTGCTCGGCACTTCGCTCGAAATGAAATTTGCCGCGGCGAGCGGCGTCGAGGCCAACGCGGCAGAAGCGGCGGCACTCGCGGAGATCGACCGGCTCGGAAAAATTCTAAGCGGCTACGACGCAACGAGCGAATTTCGCTTGTGGGCCGCGACGAAGGGCGAAGCGCGGCGCGTGTCTCCGGAGTTGTTTGAGGTGCTGGCGCTCTTCGACACGTGGCGCGACCGCACGGGTGGAGCGCTCGATGCTTCGGCGGAGGTTGCTGGGCGCTTGTGGAGGACGGCTGCCCAGAATCAGCGCGTGCCGTCGGCAAGTGAATTGGATGCGGCGGTCGCGGCGGTGCGCCAGACCCACTGGCGGCTCGACCCGGTGGCCCGCACGGCCACGCACCTCACGGATGCGCCGCTGATGCTCAATTCGTTCACGAAGAGTTTTATCATCGAACGCGCCTGCAATGCGGCGATGGCGGTTCCGCATATCGGCGGCGCCGTGGTTAATCTGGGCGGCGATATCGTGATGCGCGGCGCGGCGGCGGAAACGGTCGCGATTGTCGACCCGTTGGCTGATGGAGAAAACGACGGCCCGATGATCGAAATCATGACGCGTGATGGCGCGGTGGCGACGAGCGGGGGCTATCGGCGCGGAGTCGAAATCGGCGGCCGTTGGTATTCGCACCTCGTCGATCCGCGCACGGGGCAGCCGGTGGATCATGTGCGCAGTGCGACGGTCGTGGCGCGGCGAGCGACGGATGCGGGGGCTTTGGCGACTGCGCTGTGCGTAATGGCGACGGACGAAGGTCGCGCGTTGGCGGCGACGGTGCCGGACGCGGAGTATTGTTTGGTGCTGAACGATGGGCGGCGCGTCGTGAGTGCGGGCTGGGCGGCGCTGGAACAACCTCGTGTCGCGAAAACCTCTGTCGGCGTTCATGCGGCCGTGGCGGCGGGAAATCCGACGGGCGGAGCCAAGGCGGCGACGTGGGATCCGGCGTTTGAGTTCGCCGTGAATTTGGAAATCGCCTCGCCGGGCGGGGGCCGGGCAAAGCGTCCCTTTCTCGCGGTCTGGATCGAGGACAAGGACGGCTTTCCGGTGCGCACGCTGGCGTTGTGGTATCACGGCGACCGGTGGTTACCGGACATGCGGGCGTGGTATCACGCGGACAATGTGCGCTCGATGGCCGAGGGCACGCAGATCGTTGCCTCGGTCTCGAGTGCGACGCGCGGGCCGGGAAAATATACGGTGAAATGGGACGGCAAGGACGCCGGTGGTCGCGCGGTCGCGCAGGGGAAATACACGGTGGCGATCGAGGTGTCGCGCGAGCACGGGACGCATCAATTGATTCGGCAGGAGTTGGATTTCTCGGGCGTCGAAACGAAGGTCGATATGGCGGCGAATATCGAACTGGGGCCGGGTTCGCTGGTTTACCGGCGCAAGACGGCGGCACGCTGACGCGATGGGCGACGAACTTCCTCCCAAGGCGGGCGAGCCGGCACATCTCGCGGGCTACTGGAAACGACGCAGCGCGTCGTTGTTTCGCTGGCTACACATCTACCTGTCGATGGTCAGTTTTGGGATCCTGTTTTTCTTTGCGGTCACGGGATGGACGCTGAATCACGCGGATTGGTTTTTCGGTGAACGGCCGCACACGGCGGTGCAAAAGGGCCAAATGAAGCGCGCATGGGTCGCGCCCGACGGCGCGACGGGCGTGGCGAAACTTGAGGTGGTTGAGTATCTGCGCCGCGTGCACGGCACGAAGGGTTTGGTCGGAGAATTTCGCGTCGAGGACGCGCAGTGCACGGTGGCGTTCAAGGGGCCCGGCTATGTGGCGGATGCGACGATTGATCGGGCGACGGGAAACTATGAGCTTTTGGAAACGCGCATGGGCTTCGTTGCGATCATCAATGATCTGCACAAGGGCCGCGATACCGGATCCGGCTGGTCGCTGGTGATCGACTTGTCGGCGGGGCTGATGGTCGTCGTCTCGCTGACCGGGATGGTGCTGATCTATTTTGTGAAACGGAAATTCGTGAGCGGGGTAGTGATGGCCGGCGTAGGCGCGGCGGCGAGTGTCGTTGCCTATCTCTGGTTGGTGCCTTGAGTGGCGCCATCCCGCTTCACCGATGAATGATTCCTCGTCTGATCCCCTCATTTCCCCGCAGCGATTGACCTTCAGCAAACGGCTCTTGGCCGGATGTGTGCTCGTGGTGTTGGTGGCCAGCTTTTTGGCCTCGCTTGTGCAAACGTCGGGCGGGCGCGTGCGGGTGCGCGGCATCACGATACCGACGCAGAACGGCCAGTGGGTGGCGGCGGATTTGTTTCGCCCGGTGTCGGCGACGGCGGAAAAACCCGCACCGCTCGTCGTGGTGGTGCCGGGGTTTCAACGCTCGAAGGAAACGCAGGCGAACATCGCGATCGAACTCGCGCGCCGCGGCATGGTCGTGATCTCGATCGATCCGTATTCGCAGGGTTCGTCGAGTTCGTCGATGAGCCAGCGCGCGGCGACGACGGAAGGCTACGGGATGTTCGCAGTCGTGGATTACGCGGCGAATACGGACAATCTGAACTACATCGACAAGACGCGGATCGCCGCGACCGGCCACTCGGCCGGCGGCAATGCGGCGATTCAGGGTGCGGCGTATTTTGGAGCGGAAGCGCGCAAAGCCGGCACGCCGAGCAAGCTGCACTCGGTGTTTGTGTCGGGCTACATTTTGACGCTCACCGAGCGGACGCTGCGCAATGTGCGTTCCAACGTCGGCATCAGCTACGCGCTTTTCGACGAGGGGGCGTATCGAAATGAAAACAAGAACGGCGATATGCGCCGGGCGCCGGAAGCGTTGCGGCTGGTGCGCTCGGGACTGCCGGCCGGTGCCCAGCTCGAAGAAGTCGAGATTGGGCGCTACTATGGCGACGCGACGGCGCGGACGCTGCGGGTCGTGCACAACGAGCGGCTGCTGCATCCCTTCCAGCCGTATAGCATCGAGGCGACGGCGGCGCAGATTGCGTTTTTCCAGAAGACATTTGGCTGGGACGGCGGGATTCCGGCGGCGGACCAGACCTGGTATTGGAAGGAAGTGCTGTCGCTGCTGGCGTTCGTCGCGGCGTTCGTCGCGCTCGTGCCGCTGGCGCAGTTGATTTTGGCCGGCATCCCGTATTTTCGCACGCTGGTGAACGCAGTGCCGCCGGCGCTGCCGCGGCCGCAAGGGAAGGGGAAGGTGGTTTTTTGGACGCTCTTCGTGACCGGCGCGGTAATCGCGTGCTTCACCTACATTCCAATGACGGAGCTCTCGCAGAAACTCTTCACGGAGGCCACGGGGCGCGAGCAGACGTGGTTTTTTCCGCAGCGCATGAACAACGGCGTGATGTTGTGGGCGGTCTGCAACGGCCTCGTCGGCTACGCGCTGTTTTTTCTCGGGTATTATTTTCACGGCAAGAAACACGGGATCACGCCCGCGATGTGGGGCGTGGCGACCAGTGTGCGCGAACTGGCGCGGACGCTGTTGTTGGCGGCGGTGCTGTTCCTCGCGTTTTTCTCGCTGCTGTTTGTGGTCTACGCGCTCTTCCACGTGGACTACCGGTTTTTGTTTCTTGGTGTGCGCGTGTTTCAGCCGGTGTTGCTGGTGCTGCTCCCGATTTATGCCCCGATGTTTTTTATTTTTTTTCTCTCAAATTCGCTGCGCGTGAACGGGTCGCTGCGCATCGCAGGACTTTCCGAGAAAGCCAGCATGCTCCTCGGAGGAATCGGCAATTCGCTCGGCCTCCTGCTGATCGTCTGCGTGCAATACCTCACCTTCGCGCGCACCGGGACGGTGCATTGGACGGACGGCTGGCTCTACATCAACCTGCTCTTCGCGGTCATCCCGATGATGTTCGTGCTGCCGTATTTTAACCGGTTCTTCTTCCGGATGACGGGCCGCATTTATCTCGGGCCGATGGTCACGTGCCTCGTGTTCATCATGATTTTACTGTCGAACACGGTGTGCTACCTGCCGCTGTGATCTCGCCGTGGCAGGAGGCGAAAGTGTGAGGCCTATTTCGGCGAGCGGACTTCGGCGCGGTAGGCCTCGGCGAGCAGGACGATCGGGTGGGTAACGCGTTTGTTTTCGCCGGAAGTGCCGCGGAGGCCGTTCACGATTTGCAGATGGCATCCCGGGTTCGCGGTGGCGACGACCGGGGCGTCGGTGGCGAGGAGATGCCCGATCTTGCGCTCTTGGAGGCGACCGGCGGTTTCGGGCTGGGTGATGTTGTAGATGCCGGCGCTGCCGCAGCACCACTGCGCCTCGGCGCATTCGCGCAACTCGACGCCGGGCAGTGCGCGCAAGACGGCCCGCGGTTGGGCACTCACTTTCTGGCCGTGGCAGAGGTGACAGGATTCGTGATACGTGACCGGCGTGGTGGCGGTGGCTGAGGCCGGGGCGGCCGGTTTCCGGAAGCGGATTTCGACGAGGTATTCGTGGATGTCGCGGAGCTTTTTCGACCAAGCCGCGGCGCGCGCGGCGTAAACCGGATCGTCGTGCAAGAGGTGGCCGTAGGCGCGGAGGTGGGAGCCGCAGCCGCCGGCGTTGCTGATGATCGCGTCGAATTCGTCGGGGTTGAAAAGATCGAGTTGCCGGCGGGCGAGGGCGCGGGCGGACGCGACGTCGCCGTTGTGCGCGTGGAGCGAGCCGCAGCAGGGCTGAACGGGCGGGGTGTGAACCTCGCAGCCGTTGGCGAGAAGCACATCGACGGTGGCGCGGTTGATGTCGCTGAAGGCGAGGTCTTGCACGCAGCCGGTGAGCAGGGCGACGCGGCGGCGAGCGCCGGCGGTGGGAGTCGAATCAGTTGGCGTCTCGATGGGGCGAATGAGCTCGTGGGAGAATTTTGAACAGATGGTGGGGGCCTGTGGCTCGAGACGACGGAGATTGGCCGGCAGGAGGTTGTTGAGGCCGCTGCGACGGAAGAGTCGCTGGAGCCCCGAGGCTTGCCAGAGCCAGAGCGCGCGGCCGACGAGACGGAGCAGGCGAGGACGGGTGAAGAGATATTTGACGACGGACCAGCGGATGAAATCGCGCTGCGGATGATCGAGCACGCCCTGGCGCTCGACTTCGGCGCGGGCGGTTTCAAAGAGCTCGGCGTAGTTGACGCCGGCGGGGCACGCGGTGGTGCAGGCGAGACAGCCGAGGCAGTAATACATCTCTTCGCCGAAGGCTTTGGTGACCGTGAGCTCTTCATCGGCGATGGCGCGCATGAGAGCGATGCGGCCGCGTGGGCTGTGGCGCTCGAGCTTCGTCTCGTCGTAGGTGGGGCAGGTGGGCAAGCACATGCCGCAGTGCATGCATTGCTGGAGGACGGAGTAATCGAGCCCCTTGAGGAGGTTGTCGTTTTTGACGGGAGTGGACACGGGAGGCGCGGAGAGAGTGGCGACGCGGACTTAGTCGAAGATCTTGCCGGGGTTGAGCAGGGCGTCGGGGTCGAGGGCGCGTTTGACGAGGCGGAGGAGTTCGTAGGAGTTGTCGCCGAGCTGGCGTTTGAGAAACGGTTTCTTGGCGAGGCCGATGCCGTGCTCGCCGGTGATGGTGCCGCCGCGTTCGAGGGTGGCGGCGACGATGTCGGCGAAGGCGAGTTCGACGCGGTGCATCTCGGCGGTGTCGCGCTCGTCGGTGAGAATGGTCGGGTGGAGGTTGCCGTCGCCGAAATGGCCAAATGTGGCGATGTTGAGTTGGTGCTTTTGCGCGATGGCCTCGACGGCGCGGATCATGCCGGCGAGCTCGCTGCGCGGCACAGTGACGTCTTCGAGAATCGTCGTGGGGCGCAGGCGGGCGAGGGCACTGAAGGCGCTGCGGCGGGCGGTGGCGAGTTGGGTGGCCTCGGTGGCGTTGGCGGCGCGACGGACGGAGGTGGCGCCGTGCGTGCGGCAAAGTTCTTCGATCTTGGCGGCTTCGTCGGCGACGGCGGCGGGGTGGCCGTCGGTTTCGATCAGAAGAATCGCGGCGGCGTCGCGCGGCAGGCCGACTTTCGCGAAGTCTTCGACGCAGCGGAGGGTCTTCTGATCGAGAAACTCGAGCGTGCAAGGGATGATCTTGGCAGCAATGATCGCGGAGACGGTGCCGGCGGCGGCGTCCATCGCGGTGAACGTGGCGAGCAGCGTTTGGCGGGCGGCGGGTTTCGGGAGGAGCTTCAGGAGGACCTGGGTGATGACGCCGAGGGTGCCTTCGCTGCCGATGAAGAGGTCGCGGAGATTGTAGCCGGCGACGTCTTTCACGCATTTGGAGCCGAGCCAGCAGATGGAGCCATCGGCGAGGACGACCTCGAGGCCCATGACGTAGTCGCGGGTGACGCCGTATTTCAGGCCGCGGAGGCCGCCCGAGTTTTCCGCGACATTACCGCCGATGGTGCTGATCTTCATCGAGCCGGGATCGGGCGGGTAGAAGAGGCCGACGGCATCGGCGGCGTCGTAAATTTTTTGGGTGATCGCGCCGGCCTCGGCGCGTAGCGTGAGGTTGGCCGTATCGACTTCCAGGATGCGGTCCATCTTCACGAGGCAGAGGACGAGCGCGCCGGCCACGGGCACGCTGCCGCCGGAGAGGCCGGTGCCGCTGCCGCGGGTAACGACAGGGACGCGGTGCTCGCGGGCGAGTTTGAGGGCAAAGGCGACGTCCGCGGCGTCACGGGGGAAGGCGACGCAGGCGGGGAGCTGCTTGAGCGTGGCGGTGCCGTCGAAGCCGTAGGGAATGATATCTTCGCGCTCGGTCAGCACGCGGTGCGAACCGAGTCGGGCGAGGAGCGGAGCGAGGAGCGTATTCACGGGAGATCGGAGATAAAAACGCTGCGGCAGGCGGCTGGCGAGAGCGGTGATGTGCCGCGATGACGGGACGTTCCGGAATGGACGCGGCGCAGTTTGCGCCTGAGGCTGGGAGCGCGGTGCGGTCGTAGGCGAAATGAACGTCGCGTGCGGTGCCGCTTATACTTTCAAGCTACCCCCGCCCATGCGCCAAAAAATCATCGCCACGCTTTTGTCCGTAGTCGTCACCAGTTGGGTAAACGCGCAAGAGCCTGAGCCCGAGGCGGTGTTCGTGGGTGGCAAGATCGTGACGGTCGATGCGGATTTCCGCGTGCGCGAGGCGTTCGCGGTGCGCGGAGGGAAAATCGTGGCGGTGGGCACGGCGCGCGAGATGCGGGCGCTGGCGCGCGAGGGCGTGACGCAGGTGCACGACCTCGGCGGACGCATGGTGTTGCCGGGGCTGATCGACTCGCACGTCCACGCGCCGGCGGCCGCGATGTTCGAATTCGATCACGAAATTCCCGCGATGGAGACGATCCGTGAAGTGCTCGACTACATCGCGGCGCGGACGCGCGTGGTGCCGGAGGGCCAGTGGATTCAGACGCAGCAGGTATTCATTACGCGACTGAAGGAGGCGCGCTACCCGACGCGCGCGGAACTCGACGCGGTGGCGCCGCGGCATCCGGTGAATTTTCGCACCGGTCCGGACAACATGCTCAACACGCTCGCCTTGAAAAAATGCGGGTTTGACCGCGACTGGCGCGTGACGGATGGCGGTCCCGGTTATCTCGAAAAGGACGCGAACGGAGAGCCGAACGGCCTGTGTCGCGGGCTCGGGCGTTTCATCAAGACCACGCCCGGGCGCAAGCCGACCGAGGCCGATCACCAGAGCCGTTTGAAGGCGCTCTTCAGCGACTACAACCAGATCGGTTTCACGGCGGTGTGCGACCGCGGGGCGTCGCCGGAGTCGATCGGACACTACGGAAAATTGCGCGAACGCGGAGAGCTTTCGGTGCGCGTCGCGTTGTCGCGGACGTTTCCGACGGTCGGGGCGATGTCGTCGATTCTGGCGGCCATCGACCAGATCGCGGCGAGTCCGCTGCGGAAGCCCGATCCGTGGCTACATCTGATCGGCACAAAAATCTGGCTCGATGGCGGGATGCTCACGGGCAGCTCCTACATGTTGAAACCGTGGGGGCGGAACGAGAACTACGGCATCCGCGACGACACCTACCGCGGCGTGCTCAATGTGCCGCCGGAGCAACTCGTGGAGATGGTGCGGCGTGTGGCGCAGCATGGCATGCAGTTTACGGCGCACGCGGTCGGCGACGGCGCGGGCACGGTGCTGCTCGACGCCTACGAGGAGGTGAACCGCGCGACGCCGCTGCGCGCCTTGCGCATGGGCGTGACGCACTCGAATTTTATGACGCGCGAGCTGATCGAGCGCACGGCGCGGCTCGGCGTCGCTCTCGATATCCAACCGATCTGGCTTTACCTCGATGCGCGCACGTTGGTGAACCAGTTCGGCTACGACCGGCTGCGCTATTTTCAGCCGCTCAAGAGCATTTTGGCGGCCGGTGGAAAAACCGGCGGCGGGTCGGACCACATGTTGAAGATCGGCGATCTGCGCGCGATCAACCCCTACAATCCGTTTCTCGCGATGTGGACGACCATGACGCGGCGCGCGAAGTGGTATGACGGCCAGCTCCACCCGGAGGAGGCGCTCACGCGACGGCAGGCGATCGAGTTCTACACGCGCAACAACGCGTGGCTGATTTTCTGGGAAAACGAAATCGGTTCGATCGAGCCCGGGAAACGGGCCGACTTCATCGTCGTCGATCGCGATCTGCTGGAGTGTCCGATCGACGACGTGCGTGACACCCGGGTGCTGGCGACCTGGGTCGAAGGCAAACGGGTGTTTCAGCGCTGATACAAGCCGATGAATCGCCTGCAAGCAGGCTCCTGCCCCCGGGCGGAGCAGGCCTGCTTGAACACGAATTGAAATTGCGCGGCGCGGGTGCGCCGCGATTACAGCCGCTTCACTTTGAAGCTGCGGAATTCGACCGGATCGCTATGGCCGGCGAAACCGATGAAGCCTTTGGCGCGATCGAGGCCCTTGGGCGCTTTCTCGATTTGGCTGCGGTCGAAGGTGTCGATGTCGACGTCGAGGATCTTGGTGCCGTTCAGGGTGACTTTGATTTTTTGGCCCTGCACTTCGATCTCCTGATAGTTCCATTCGCCGGTGGGGCGGAGGTAGCCGTGTTTGGCGGGGGCACAGAAATAGAGAGAGCCGTGATATTGGTAGGGCAGGAGGCCGGGTTTGCCGGCGGCGGCTTGGCGGGCGTTGTAGCCGTCGCTGTCGAGGATCTGGATTTCGAGTCCGTCGACGGAGGATTTTCCGTCGGCGGGGGTGCGGAGGACGATGCCGTTGTTACCGGCGGGCGGGAGCCGGAATTCGGTGCGGATGATGCCGTTTTGGAATTCTTCCTTCGTGAGGAGGTCGCCGCCTTTGCCGGGGCGGCAGACGATGGCGCCGTTTTTCACCTCGTAGCTGTCGACCGCGCCCTGCCAGTTGCTGAGATCGCGGCCGTTGACGAGCTCGACGAAGCCGGCGTCGCCGCTGCGGGAGGCCAACTCGCGGTTTGCTTCCTCTGCGCCGATTTCGCGGATGAAGACATTGCGCCAACGGATTTCGCTGCCGTGGGTTTGCAGTTGGATGGGACCCTTGGGGAATGCGGGATCGCGCATAAAGCCGTTGGGGGCTTTCGCAGCGCTCTTCGCGTCTTTCTTGGCGTCTTTTTTCGCGGCGGCCGGGGCGGGGGATTTGGCGAAGGCGACGTAGCCGGCCTTTTGGTTAGCGAAGTAATTTTCGAGCACGGCGTGATCGACGACTTTTTCGCCGTTGAAGATCACGGTGACTCGCTCGCCGATCATTTTAATCACGAAACTATTCCACTCACCGAACGGGCGATCCATTTTCTTGGAAGGATCTTTGCCGGGGGCGCCTTTGCTGTTGTTCCAGAGACCGCCGGAGCCCTTGTCCTGTCCCAAACCGCGCGGATCGCCCTTCGTGGTATCCCAGATTTGCACTTGGGGAATGCCGCGCAAATAGACGCCGCTGTCGCCGTCGGGGAGCGCCTTGTATTCCACCCTGAATTCGAAGTCGCCGTAGTCTTTGTCGGTGGTGAGGTAGAGGCCCTTGCCATCGTTGATGAGCTCGCCGTTCGCGACGGACCAGTGGGCATTGATGTGCTCGGGGCCGGCTTTGGGGACCGGCAGGCCGCCTTCGACGGACTTGCGTTTGTAGTCGGCGAGTTGGGCGGGCGTCATCTGCCAGAGTTGCGACGGATCTTTCGTGCCCCAGCCATACCAGCCGGAAAGGTCTTTGCCGTTGAAGAGGGCGGTGAAGCCGGCGGGGGGAACGTTATCGGCAGCGACGGCGAGAGCGGCGGTCGCGAGCAACCAAGCGAGGGTGAGGGTGCGTTTCATAGGAGGGCGATGGAGGGAAACGGGGCGAGGGTCGGTGCGGCCGACGGTGGACCGGGAGGTCGGGGAGGGTGGTGAACGGGAAGCGAAGTGGCCTACGCATTGGGGAAGCGGGCAGAGCCTGGCGGCAAGCGCGAAAACCGGTTCTGCACGAAAGAGCGGCGGGCCTTGGCTGGGCCGATAAGCAAAAACTAAAAACCCGCTAGGCCTTACGGCGAAGCGGGTTAAAAGTGGTGGCCAGACTCGGAATCGAACCGAGGACACGAGGATTTTCAGTCCTCTGCTCTACCAACTGAGCTATCTGGCCTTGCGTGGAGCGGCGAACAAAGGGCGGCGCAGGGGGCGCGTCAACGGGAAATTCCGGCGGACGAAAATTCGGCGCTTCCTCGGGCGAGTATTTGCGGTGGAGGACGATGAAGTGAACCGGCGGATGGCCTGAAGGAATTCGCGTCCGTTCGACGGCGATGGCAAATTTGTCCCCTACCCAAGGTTGGAGACGTCCGGGTAACTTTTCAGAAAATCCGGAAATCAACGGACGTTGGTATTACACCCGGATGCGGTTGGGGAGGCCGAGGCCGAGGGTTTCTTCCCAGAAGAAGCGGAAGGCGGGGATGCGAGCGCGGAGTTCGGTGGCGTGGTCGGTGCGCAGGAGGAGGAATTGCATTTCTGTTTCCGTGATGAGCGTCGCGCCGGACGTGCAGAGGAGCGGGGCGCTGTGGGCGGGGATGGTCTCCGTGCGGGTGTCGCGCTTCAGGACGATTTCCTGGCCGAGGGGGAAGATCAGGCTGAACGGGTCGCAGAGGCTCTTGAGCGGGCGCGGGCCTTGGCGGGAGGGCAGGTTTTCGAGGGTGACGAGTTTCGCGAGTTCGCGGAGGACGGGCTGTTGGAGCGAGCGGAGGTAGGGGAGCGTTTGGAGCAGCTCGCGGTGTTGCCAGAGTTTCTTGATCTGACTTTCGAGGCCTTGGTGCGTGATGTAGTCGCGGAAGGCGGTCTCGGCGATGGCGGTGACGTTGACGGGACTAACGGCCACGACGGAGGCGTTGCGCGTGCCTTGGCCGCTGATGATCGACATCTCGCCGATGATCTCGCCGGCCTCCATCTGCGCGAGGACGTGGCGTTTGTCGCCGTCGTGGTGGATGACCTGGGCGTGGCCGGTGATGAGGATGTAAACGCAGCCGTCGGATTTGGCGCCTTCGCGGATGATGATGTCGCCGGCGTTGTAGGTCAGCGAGCGCTGATTGGACATCAGGTGGGAAATCCAGTCGGAGGGGAGGCCTTTGAAATATTCGAGGAGAAACTCGATGGTGTGGGTGAGGTTGTAGTCGGTCTCGCCGCGGAGGACGCAGAAGCGTTTGCCGGAGGTGGCGGTGGTGAAGTGGGACTGGAAACGCTCGGAGAGTTTATCGAGGTGGAGGAAGACGACGCGCTCGGCGGGTGAGAGCAGGGCATCGGCGGGGTCGCCATGGATCTGGCCTTCGCCGCCGTCGGCGATGAGGAGCTGCGTGGGCGTGCGGTAGATGTCAGCGACCTGTTGGTAGCGCTCCTGGTTGATCACGCCGGTGAGCTGCATGCGTTTCAAATCGGCGAGCGACTGGGTGTCGCCGCTGAAGACGACCGAGTAGTTATTGCCCGAGTGAGTGACTTCGAAACGGGCGCCGATCGTGGGGATCGAGTGGCTGGAGTAGAATGGCGTGACGCGGAGGCCGAAGTAGTTGGTCTCTTCACCCGGCACGAGTTCGAGGAAGTCGAAATATTCCTGCAAACTCTCCTCGGAGCGATCGAGGGTGAGGGCGAGTTTGCGCAGCATCATGCGGTAGATGAGCGGCGTGGTGAGGACGTGCAGGCGGGTATTGTATTGGAGCAGCGAGATCAGGTTGCAGTGATCGTCGTGGATGTGGCTGAGGAAGAGGCCGTGGATCTGGTTGCGCGCGATGCCGCGGGAGCGGAGGTGGGCGTTGAGGTAGGGGATGGCATCGACGAGCAGGTAGTTGCCGTTGTAGCACAGGGCGAGGCCCGAGGAGGCTTGGAGGGCGCTGAAACCGGTGGAGCCGCCGACGACTTCGACGCCGAGTTTGACGAGGGTGGTGGGCGTGAGGTCGGGGTTGACGGGGTAGGGCGGGATCTGTTCGCGATCCAACTGGAGATCAATCTCGAGCGTTTCGCCGCCGGCGGCGATTTCGAAGACGTTCGGGCGGAGGCGGCGCAACGTCGCCCAGCCGAGGTCGACCGCGCCCTCGTCGACGGAGTGGGTGGAAATGAGATCGTCGAGCGAGAGCGGTTTGCCGCCTTTGTCTTTGAGGTGAAACCAACGCATCTCGCGGGCGAGGCTGCCGGCTTCTGATTCGGGCAGGCCCCACTCCTGCATCTGCTGGTTGTCGGGTCCGAAGAGGGTGAGGCCGAGGAGCTCGCGGGCGGCGGTGACGCGGCGTTCGCTGCCGGCGATGAGGAGGGGGCGCAGGGCGCCGGGTTTGCAGCCGATAAACAGGTGGTGATAGAGCGGGAACTCGATGGCGACCTGGGACTCGCCGTGGCTCACGGGGCGGTCCGGGAGCAGAATGCAATCGGGCGGGCGCAGGCCGCGTTGCATAAGAACCTTAATGATCTCCGGGGGGCAGCCCGCGAGGAGCGCGTGCTCGCCGACGGTGATGTAGACGCTGCCGGGGAAGATGGCGTTCAGATGCATCGGGCGAGTGTGCGGGCGGAGCGACCGCGCGGCCAAGTCATTTGTGGAAAGCCGCGGGAGGGGCGTGATAGCGGCTATTAGTTGCGCACCGAACTGCTAAGCGGGGCGGAGGGCGCCTTGTTTCGCAGGGGTTTGCGACGTAATCTTACAGCGTCAGCAACCCATTAACCCAAAGGAGATCCTATGAGTGCGATTAAAATTCATCTGCCCGACGAGGAACTCAGCGCCGTGCGGCGCTATGCGGAAGAAATCGGTGTCACTCCGGAAGACTTGGCCTACGCGGCGCTCAACCGGTTGATGCTCCAGACCAAGGTCGACGCGGATACGATCGACCGCGAGATCATCGAGGCGCGCGAGTGGCGGAAAGCCAATCTGGCGCTCTGGAGCGATTCCGCGCGATCGGTGCACATTTACGAAGGCAAAGGCGACGATCCGTCGGCGCCGAGCGAATGGCGCAAGTAGGGCGCGGGGTGGGCGCGGGTGTGGGGGCGCAGCGACCGAGGGGTGGACGACCGCACGCTAACGCGTGCGGCTACGCGGAGGGTGCGTGCGGCGCCGGGGGCGCGGCGGGGCCGCACGTGAAGACGTGCGGCTACGGGGCGGGTGTGCCGTTGTGAAGACGACCGCACGTCAAGACGTGCGGCTACGGGACTGCGGGACGGGCGGGGCTTAGGTGACCTCGGTCACGCTGACTTCGGAGCGGCGGCCGTTGATCGTGATCGCGAAGTGGTGCGTGCCGGGCGTGGGTGCCGAAAGTGTGGATACGGGCGCTGGCGCGGGGGCGACGGGGGCTGGGGCGGGTGCGGGGGCCGGAGCAGCGGCGGGAGCCGGGGCCGCGGCGGCGGGCTGGTGAAGTTTGGCGAACTCGACGGGGAACATGGCGTGGAGCACGCAGGCTTCGTCGTCGGTCGGGAGGTTTTTGGCGGCGAGCTCTTCGCGTAGTTTGGGCATGCGGGGCGAGAGGGCGTCGGCGGGGCGGCCTTCGATGGGTTTCTGGCCGGTCTTCTCGATGACGAGTTTGAGGAAGTCGGGATCGACGGGGCCGGGGGTGCGGCCGAATTTGCCGAGGGCGATGTCGGAGATGGATTGGGCGACGTTGGCCCAGCGACCGAACTTCACGTTCAGCATCGCCTGCGTGCCGACGATCTGGGAGGTGGGCGTGACGAGCGGGATGTAGCCGAGGCATTTCCGCACATAGGGAATCTCGAGCATCACCTGCTCAAATTTATCCGACATGCCCTGCTCTTTGAGTTGGTTGCGGAAATTCGAGAGCATGCCGCCGGGGACTTGGTAGACGAGAGTGTCGGTGTCGACGCGCTCGTTGGCGGGCGAGGTGAATTTTTCGAGGGCTTTGTAGACGCCGGTGAAATACTCGCGGAGTTCCTGGAGTTTGGCGGGATCGAAATCGGGGCGGCGGGCGTGGCCTTCGAGGAGGGCCAACATGCGGAGGGTGTCGGGCTGCGAGGTGCCGTTGGCGAAGGGGACGATGGAGGTCTCGACGGTGTCGACGTCGGCATCGATGGCGGCGAGGTAGGCGGCGGCGCCGAGGCCGGCAGTGTCGTGCGTGTGGAGCGTGATGGGGAGGCCGACGCGGCGTTTGAGTTCTTTGACGAGATCGTAGGCGATGCGCGGGGCGATCACGCCGGACATGTCTTTGATGCCGATGGAGTGGCAGCCCATTTTCTCCAATTCGACGCCCATCTCGACGAAGGCCTTGATGGTGTGGGCGGGGCTGGTGGTGTAGCAGATCTCGCCGCGGGCGTGTTTACCGCAGGCGCGCACCGTCTTGATGGCGGTGGCGAGATTGCGGGTGTCGTTGAGGGCGTCGAAGACGCGGAAAATATCCTGGCCGGCGGCGGCGTTGGCGCGGACGAAGGCTTCGACGACATCGTCGGGGAAGCTGGTGTATTGGACGATATTTTGGCCGCGCAGGAGCATGATCTGCGGGGTCTGCGGTGCGGCTTTTTTCAACGCGCGGAGGCGGTCGAAGGGATTCTCGTTTAGGAAACGCAGGCAGGAGTCGATGGTGGCGCCGCCCCACGTTTCGAGGCCGGCGAAGCCCATGCCGTCGAGGATGGGCGCGGCGGGCAGCATCTGCGCGGTGGTCATGCGCGTGGCGGCGAGGGATTGGTGGCCGTCGCGGAGGACGGTGTTGTTGAAGGCGACTTTGGACATGGGAGCGGTGGGCGGGAGGAGTTTCGGGGCGGGGTGGGTTATTCGAGTTCGCGGAGCAGGGCGACTTCGGTGGCGTCGTAGAAACGGACGCCGTCGCAGTCGGTGGCGAGACGGAGGCGGCCGGCATCGTCGATGCCCTGGAAGTGGCCGGTGAAGGGAGGGCGGTCGCCGTTGAGCGTGACGGCGACGAGGCGGGGCTCGGACCACGTGCGGTTCAGCGCGGCGGCGATGGGGCCGAAGCCGTCGGCGAGGAGCGCGGTGTGGGTGCGGGCGAGGGCGCGGAGCACGTGGCCGGCGATGTCGTCGACCGTGTAGTCACCGGGAACGAGATCGGCGAGGCGCGCGGTGGGCGTCGTGAGCGACGGATCGGCGGCGGCGGGTTGGTTAAAAATATTGAGGCCGAGGCCGACGACGGCGGTGGTGTCGGTGAAGCGCTCGACGAGGAGGCCGGCGAGTTTGCGGCGGCCGGTCATGAGGTCATTCGGCCAGCGCAACCGAAGATCGGATACGCCGAGTTCGGTGAGTGCGGTGAGCACGGCGTGGCCGGCGGCGAGCGGTAAAATCGTCCAGCGGGTGCGCGGACCGGGGCAGGGCAAAACGGCGGAGAGCCACAGTCCGCCGGTATCGGAAACCCAATGACGCCCGGTGCGGCCGCGCCCGGCGGTCTGGGTTTCGGCGCGGACGGCGTGCCAGGCGGGGAGGCGGCCGGCGAGGGGGTTGGTGGAAGGCACGGCGCCCACCACGTCCAGCAGCCAGCCCGGAGTGGGCGCGATGCGTTCGGCGGTGGACGTGGCGTGCATGGCGGAGCGGGTGGCGCGGGGACGGCTCAGTGGCTGAGGGTCGACAAGAAGTAACCGGCGGCGACGGCAGTGCCGATGACGCCGGCGACATTCGGCCCCATGGCGGGCATGAGGAGGTAGTTGTTCTTGTCGTATTTTTGGCCCTCGTTGTGGGAAACGCGGGCGGCCATCGGCACGGCGGAGACGCCGGCGGAGCCGATGAGCGGATTGATGGGCGTGTTGGGCGAGAGCACGTTCATCACCTTGGCGGCGAGGACGCCGCCGGCGGTCGAGACGGCGAAGGCGACGACGCCGAGGACGATGATTTTCAGCGTGGCCGGGGCGAGGAAGCTCTCGGCGGCCATGGTGATGCCGACGCTGGTGCCGAGGAAGATCGTGAGGATGTTGATGATCTCGTTTTGGGAGGCCTTCACGAGGCGTTCGGTGACGGCGCACTCGCGGAGGAAATTGCCGAGCATGAGCATCGCGATGAGGGCGGCGGCGTCGGGCACGAGTAGGATGCAGATCATCATCACGAGGAGGGCGAAGATGAGTTTCTCCAGTTTCGAGACGGGGCGGAGGGACTTCATGCGGATGCGGCGCTCTTTGTCGGTGGTGAGGAGCCGCATGATCGGCGGCTGGATGAGCGGCACGAGCGACATGTAGCTGTAAGCGGCGACGGCGACGGCCCCGAGGAGCTCGGGGGCGAGCTTGTTGGTGAGGAAGATCGCGGTCGGGCCGTCGGCGCCGCCGATGATGCCGATGGAGGCGGCCTGTTTGGAGGTGAAGCCCATGAGGCCCGCGCCCATGAAGGTGACGAAGAGCCCGAGCTGGGCGGCGGCACCGAGCAGGAGCGTGCGCGGCAAGGCGATGAGCGGGCCGAAGTCGGTGAGTGCGCCGACGCCGAGGAAGATGAGCGGCGGGAACAGTTCCAACTTGATACCCTGGGAGATGAAATCGAAGAGACCACCCTCGATGCGATCGACCTTCAGCGTTTGGCGGACGGGGGCCGGTGTGTGCGGAGCGCCGGGTGCGGCGGGCACAGCGGGCGCGTTGCCGTGGGCGGTGTTGGGCACGATCTCGCCCTCGATCTTGAAGGTGGCCGTCTCGTAAACGCCGTCGGGCCGCATGCCCGCCGTGATGACGCCGCGGGTCGGGAGATTGGCGACGAGGGCGCCGAACGCGATGGGGATGAGGAGGAGCGGTTCGAAGCCCTTGGCGATGGCGAGCCAGAGGAGCACGACGACGACGGCCCACATGATTACCATTTTCCAGGTGATCAGGGCGAAGCCGGTGGTTTGGAAGAAATCGAGAAGTCCGGAGAGCATGACGGGGAAAAGGGATTAACGAACGCGGTGGGAGGAGAAGTGATCGCGGCGGCCCTCGCGGGACCAGTCGCGCGTATCGACGACGGACGTGACGCCGACGACGCGGTGGCCTGTGCCAAGGGTGCAGTAGACAGCGGCGACAATCGCGGCGTAGGTGGCGGGATCGACGCCGTCGGTGGCTACGGTCGCAGCCGCGGGCGCAGGAGCCGGGGCGGCCGGCTCCGGCGCAGCGACTTTCGGCAGGGCGGCGGCCCGCGCGGCCTGGTTGACGGCGACGCGGCGGAAGACCGCGCCCATGATTTCCATCATCACCCAAATCATCCCGAGGGCGATGAAGACGACGACGAGTCCGTTAAACTGATACACGATGCTCTCGCCGAGCTTCGGATGCTCGGGCAGGGCGAGCAGGCGGGACGGAGCGAGGGCGAGCGGGCACAGCAGCAGTGGGGCGAGCCGGCGCCGCCACGAGCGGGGGGCCGTGGCGGGATCGGGAGGAACGGAAGTGTTCATGGGCAGAACCGGAGTTGAGGCGGTGGGTGCGGGGAGCGGCGGGCGGTAGGCGGGTCGGATCAGCCGAGCCGCATCATGAGGGTGCCTTCCTCGACGCCGTCGCCGGGGTTGACGAGAATCGCGGCGACGGTGCCGGCCTTCGGGGCAAAGATGTAGGTGTTCATCTTCATCGCCTCGATGGTGGCGACTTGGGCGCCCTCGGCGACGGTCTGGCCGACTTTGACGTCGAGCGAGACGACTTTGCCGGCGAGCGGGCTGGCGATATCGCCGGAGCCGGCCGGGCCGCGCGGAGCGGCGGCGGGAGCGGCCGCCGGAGCGGCGACGCTGGCGACGATGGCCGGGGCGGCGACGGGAGCGGCGGCGCGGGGCGCAGCGGCCGGGGTGCCCTCATCGAGCACTTCGACCAGCACATCGTAGACTTTGCCTTCAACGGTGACGCGGAGTTTTTTCATGGAGATAAATTTTTTGGACCGACGGATTTAGAGAGAACGAGGGGTAGGGGTTAACTTGTGACGATAACGGCGAGCCGGCTCCGCCGCCCGTGGGTGGGCGAAGCGGAACCGGAGATACCGGAGGGAGGGAACGGCCGCAAGGAGCGCAAGGAGCGGAGAGAACCGGCAGTTGATCAGAGTGGGATGTTGCCGTGCTTCTTCGGCGGCCGGGTCTCGCGCTTCGAGAGCGTGTTGCGCAGGGCCATGGCGACGATGCCGCGGGTTTGGGCGGGCTCGATGACATCGGTGATGACGCCTTTGCTGGCGGCTTCGTAGGGCGAGGCGAATTTCTCGCGGTAGTCGGCGGCGAGCTCGGCGGCTTTCGCGGCAGGATCGGCGGCGGCGGCGATTTCTCGTTTATAGAGGATGCGGACGGCACCCTCGGCACCCATGACAGCGATCTCGGCGCAGGGCCACGCGTAGACGAGATCGGCGCCCATATCTTTGGAGCACATGGCGAGATAGGCGCCGCCGTAGCTCTTGCGCATGATGATGGTGATCTTCGGCACAGTGGCCGAAGCGTAGGCGAAGAGCATCTTGGCGCCGTGGCGGATGATGCCGCCGCGCTCCTGCGCGAGACCGGGCATGAAGCCGGGAATATCCACGAGCGTGACGACCGGGATATTGAAGACGTTGCAGAAGCGGATGAACCGGGCGCCTTTGTCGGAGGAGTCGATGTCGAGCGTGCCGGCTTTGACCATGGGCTGGTTGGCGACGATGCCGACGACGAGGCCCTGGATGCGGGCGAAACCGACGACGATGTTCTTGGCCCAGTCTTTTTGGACTTCGAGGAAATCGGCGTTGTCGACGAGGCGGGCGATGACTTTGAGGACGTCCATCGGGGCCTTGAGATCGGCGGGGACGAGCTCGTTCATGCCAGGGTCCGACTCAAGGGTGAGCGTCGGATTGGGATGGTGGGGCGGGTCCATCACGTTGTTGGACGGGAGGAACGAGTGAAGTTTTTTGACGATGGCGAGGGCACCGGCCTCGTCCTCGGCGACGAAGTGAATGTTACCGCTGACGGTGGCGTGCGCGGTGGCGCTGCCGATCTCGTCCATGGTAACGGTGGCGCCGGTGGCGGCCTTGATGACGTCGGGGCCGCAGATGAACATCTGGGCGTTCTTCTTCGTCATGATGATGAAGTCCGTGAGGGCGGGCGAGTAGGCCGCGCCACCGGCGCAGGGGCCGGCGATGACGGAAATCTGCGGCACAACACCGGAGAGGAGGACGTTGCGGAAGAAGACCTGGCCGTAGCCGGAGAGCGACACATCACCTTCTTGGATACGCGCGCCGCCCGAGTCGTTGATGCCGACGATCGGAATGCCGGCGTGCTGGGCGTATTCCATGAGGTCGCAGATTTTTTTCGCGTGGATGCGGCCGACGGCGCCGCCGCCGACGGTGAAATCCTGCGAGTAGGCGGCGATGGGGCGACCGTCGACGTAGCCGACGCCGGTGATGACGCCGTCACAGGGCATGGACTTGTCTTCCATGTTGAAGTGATGGGCGTCGTGCTGCGCGTGCAGACCGAATTCCATGAAGGTGCCCGGTTGAAAGAGAGCGGCGATCCGCTCGCGGGCGCTCATGATGCCCTTCTTCTTGCGTTCGGCGAGTTTGTCGAGACCGCCGGCCGCATAGGCGACCTGGCGCTTTTCTTCGAGTTGTTTGAGCAGTTCGGGTGCGATGGCCATGGTGAGAGAGATTGAAACGAGGCGAGGCGGGTGGCGGGCGCGGTCAGACTTTCGGCGCGCAGAATTCGGTGAGCACGCCGAAGGTGAATTTCGGGTGGAGGAAGGCGACCAGTTTGCCGGCGGCACCCTCGAAGGGAACCTCGTGGATCAGCTTCACGCCCGCGCCGGAGGCTTGGGCGAGTTGACCCGTGATGTCGGTCGTGGCGAAGGCGATGTGGTGCACACCGCCGGAGGGATTCTTTTCGAGAAATTTGGCGATCGGGCTCTCGGGCGAGGTCGGCTCGAGGAGTTCGATATGCGTCTCGCCGGCGCTGAAGAACGCGGTGCGCACCTTCTGCGACACGACTTCTTCGCGGTGCTCGCACTTAAGGCCGAGCGCATTTTCGTAGTAGGGAACCGCTTCGTCGAGTGAACGAACCGCGATGCCCAGGTGATCGATTTTTGTGATCATGACGTTTGTTGTCGCAGTGAGACCGCCCGATGCGGCTCCGACGACGTGTCCACTATGACTGAATACGCGGGCGAGTGCTTCGCATGGCTTGCCCGATTACGGTCATTTCTTGGCAAGATCTGCGCAGCAAGAATTGCGCGGATGCGATAGGCTGTGCGTGTAGAGGAACTAATCGCCAACGCAGTCCTTTCCCGCCGAACAAAATGAAATCTGCCGCTTCTGTTGAAACGCTCTCCGCCGCGCTCGCGCAGTGGAGAAAGACGGTCGAGTCCGAACTCAAGGGTGTCCCTTTCGAAAAAAAACTGGTGACCCGCACGCCGGAGGGCACCGCCCTCCAGCCGCTCTATACGCGGCTCGATCTGGCGGGCGTGCCTGATCTCGGCACTGCGCCGGGCGCGGCGCCGTATCTGCGTGGCACCGCGGCGAGCAGCGCCACGGGACGCACGTGGGAGTATTGCCAGGAGATTCCGGCGGCGACCGCTGCGGAATTTAACCGCGCGCTGCTCGGCGCGCTCATGCAGGGGCAAAACAGCGTGAGCCTGCCGGCGAAGTTCGCGGTCGACGGCGCGACTGCGGCGCAGGCGCTCGACAAGGTCGCGATCGACTGTGTGCCGGTGCACCTCGACACGGGCGCCGTCGCGCAGCCGATGGCGACGAACTATCTCGCGGCGGTGGAGGCGAGGGGAATTTCGACGGCGAAACTGACCGGGAGCGTCACCGCCGATCCGCTCGGCGAGTGGGTGCGGAACGGAAAACTCACGGCTCCGCTCGCGACGCAGCTCGATGCGCTTGCGGAGTGGACGAGCTCGGCGCAGGCCAAAGCGCCGGCGCTGCGCACGGTCGGCGTAAGCACGGTCGCGTGGAGCGACGCAGGTGCAACGGCGACGCAGGAGCTGGCGTTCGCCCTCGCGGCGGGCGTCGAATACCTGCGGGAGCTGGCACGGCGCGACGTAGCGGTCGCGACGACGGCGGGCCGGATACGCTTCACCTTCGCGGTGGGGCCGCAGTTTTTTTCGGAGATCGCGAAGTTCCGTGCGTTTCGTCTGCTCTGGGCGCGGGCGATGGCGGCCTTCGGGGCGGGCGCGGCGGCGAAGGACGTCGTCGTGCATGCGCGCACGGGCACTTGGAACAAGACGCTGCACGACGTGCACGTGAACATGCTGCGGGTCACGACCGAGGCCTGCTCGGCGGTGCTCGGCGGGGTGGACAGTCTGCACGTTTCCCCGTTCGACGAAGTGTGCGGGGCGTCGGATGAGATTTCGCAACGCATCGCACGCAATGTGCACACGCTGCTCGCGGAGGAGTTTCACTTCACCGACACGAGCGATCCGGCGGGCGGGTCGTGGTATGTCGAAAAGCTCACCGACGATTTTGCGCGGCGGGCGTGGAAGCAGTTCCAAGAAGTCGAGGCGCTCGGTGGTTACGCTGCGGCGTTGCGGGCTGGGATGCCGCAGAAACTCGTGAACGCCTCGGCGGCGGACAAAGACGATGCGATTAGCAAACGTCGTGCGGGCCTGATCGGCACGAACCTGTTTCCCAATCTACGGGAAAAACCGCCGGTGGTGAAGGCGCCGGATGCGAGTCCCGCGACACCGGTGGCCGGCGCGACGAGCGCGGGCGCTTGTGAGGAAATCGCGACCGTGAAAGCGCGGCGCGCGGCGGAGGGTTTCGAGGAACTTCGGCGGGCGGCCGACGGTTTTGCCCAACGCACGGGTGGGCGGCCGAAAGTCTTCGTCGCGAAGATCGGGCCGGTGAAACAACACAAGGCGCGCGCGGATTTCACCGCGGGCTTCTTTGCCGTCGGCGGTTTCGAGATGGCCGGAAAGGCCGCTTTCGAGACAGCGGAGGCAGCGGCACAGGCGGCGGTCGCATCGGGCGCACCCATCGTGGTGCTCTGCTCGACGGACGAGACGTATGCGGAACTCGTGCCGGCTTTCGGCAAGGCGCTGAAGGCGGCGAAGCCCGAGGTCGCGTTCGTGTTGGCCGGCCTGCCGTCGGACGCGGCGCTGACGGCGGCGTTTCGCGAGGCCGGCGTCGACGAATTCATCCACGTGCGCGCGAACGTGCGCGAAGTTTTGGCCAAGTTTTTGAAAAAGATCGGAGCCCTCACATGAGCCACACACCTGACTTTACGAAACTCGCTTACGAGTCGTTTTCATTTCCGGTCACGCCGGACTCGGGCGCGGCGCCGGCGACGGTTCCGCCCGTGCAGACCTACGAGCAAATTCCGGTGAAGGGGCTCTTCACGGCGGACGATCTGCCGACGGACGGCTCGCTCGACACGGTGCCGGGGCTCGCGCCGTTTACGCGCGGACCCTACTCGACGATGTATGTCGCGAAGCCATGGACGGTGCGGCAATACGCAGGCTTCTCCACGGCGGAGGAGTCGAACGCGTTTTATAAACGCAATCTCGCGGCGGGCCAGGCGGGCTTGTCGGTGGCCTTCGATCTCGCGACGCACCGCGGCTACGACAGCGACCACCCTCGCGTCGTCGGCGATGTCGGCAAGGCGGGCGTGGCCATCGACTCGATCATCGACATGCAGACGCTCTTCGGCGGCATCCCGTTGGACAAGGTGTCCGTCTCGATGACGATGAACGGGGCGGTGCTCCCGATCATGGCGTTCTACATCTGCGCCGCGCTCGAGCAGGGCGCGAAACTGGAGGATCTCGCGGGCACGATTCAGAACGACATTCTGAAAGAGTTCATGGTGCGGAACACCTACATCTATCCGCCCACGCCCTCGATGAAGATCATCGCGGACATCTTTGCCTACACGTCGACGAAGATGCCGAAGTTTAACAGCATCTCGATCTCGGGTTACCACATGCAGGAAGCCGGTGCGACGGCCGACCTCGAGCTGGCTTACACGCTGGCGGACGGTCTCGAATATCTGAAGACGGGTGTGGCGGCGGGCATCGACATCGATGCGTTTGCGCCGCGGCTTTCGTTTTTCTGGGCCATCGGGAAAAACTTCTTCATGGAAGTCGCCAAGATGCGCGCCGCGCGGACGATCTGGGCGGAGATCGTCGGTCGCTTCAATCCGAAGAACCCAAAGTCGCTCGCGCTCCGCACGCACTCGCAGACGTCGGGTTGGAGTCTCACCGAGCAGGATCCGTTCAACAACGTCGCGCGCACGAGCCTCGAGGCGCTCGCCGCAGTCTGCGGCCACACGCAGAGCTTGCACACGAACGCCCTCGACGAAGCGATCGCGTTGCCGACGGATTTCTCCGCCCGCATCGCGCGCAACACCCAGCTCCACCTCCAGCAGGAAACCGGCGTGTGTAACGTCGTCGATCCGTGGGGCGGCAGCTACTATGTCGAATATCTCACCGCCGAACTCGTCAAAAAGGCGCGCGCGCACCTCGCGGAAGTCGAGACGCTCGGCGGCATGACCAAGGCCATCGAAGCCGGCATTCCAAAGCTCCGCATCGAGGAGGCGTCGGCGCGACGGCAGGCGAAGATCGACTCCGGCAAGGAGACCATCGTCGGGCTCAATAAATTCCGCCTCGAGAAGGAGGCGCCCATCGACATTCTCGAAGTTGACAACGCGACGGTGCGCATCGCGCAGGTGAAGCGGCTGCAGGAGCTGCGTGCCTCGCGCGACGAAACGAAATGTCGCGCGTCGCTCGACGCGCTCACGGCGTGTGCGAAATCGGGGCAGGGCAATTTGCTCGAACTCGCCGTCACCGCGGCGCAAGCCCGCGCCACGCTCGGCGAAATCTCGGATGCGCTCGAAGTCATTTTCGGACGCTATCAGGCGCAGATCCGCTCAATCTCGGGCGTCTATCGCCAGGAGTTCGGCACAGATGGCACGGTCGAGCAGGTGAAGGCGAAGATCGCGACGTTTGAAACGCGCGAAGGCCGCCGGCCGCGCGTGCTGATCGCGAAGCTTGGGCAGGACGGACACGACCGCGGCGCGAAAGTCGTCGCGACGGCGATGGCCGATCTCGGCTTCGACATCGACATCGGGCCGCTCTTCCAGACGCCGGAGGAAGCGGCGCGGCAGGCGGTGGAAAACGACGTGCACGCAGTGGCGATGAGCTCACTCGCGGCGGGTCACAAGACGCTGCTCCCGCAGTTGCGCGATGCGCTCAAGGCCCTGGGCCGCGAGGACATTTTGCTCATCTGCGGCGGAGTCATCCCGGCGCAAGACTACGATTTCCTGATCGCGAACGGTGCGAGCGCGATCTTCGGGCCGGGCACGGTGATTCCGAAATCGTCGTTGCGCATCCTCGACTTGTTACTGGAGCGATTGGAGCCTGTGTCGGCGTGAACGAACCGAACGAACTCGCAGGGAACTGCGCGCCGCCGCCGGCGAAAGCGATGGCGCTGCACGACGGTTGTCCGCAGCCCCGGCCCGATTGGGTGCCCGATGACGCGGGCGGCGGCTTCGCAACGTGGGTGATGCAGGGCACGCGGGCGTCCGGCATCGTATCCGCGCAAGCCGCACCGCCGCGCCGCCGCACGCTCTCGACCGACGACTACGTGCGGGGCGTGCTCGCGCGCGATCCGACGGTGCTGGCGCGCGCGATTACCCTGATCGAGAGCAATGCGCCCGCGCATCAGGCGCAGGCGCAGCAGGTGCTCGCGCAGTTGCTGCCGCACACGGGACGCGCGCATCGCATCGGCATCACGGGGATTCCGGGCGCGGGGAAGAGCACGTTTATCGAGGCGTTTGGCTGTCATCTTACGGGACTCGGCAAACGCGTCGCGGTGCTGGCGATCGACCCGTCGAGTTCGGTGACGGGCGGGAGCATCCTCGCCGACAAGATCCGCATGGAGAAACTCTGTCGCGAACGAAACGCGTTTATCCGGCCTTCGCCGTCGGGCGGCTCGCTCGGTGGTGTGGCGCGTAAAACGCGCGAGGCGATCCTCGTGTGCGAGGCGGCGGGCTATGATGTCGTGATCGTGGAAACGGTGGGAGTGGGGCAGAACGAAGTCGCGGTGCGCTCGATGGTGGATTTCTTCCTCGTGTTGATGATCCCCGGTGCGGGCGACGAGATGCAGGGCATCAAAAAAGGTGTGATCGAGCTGGCCGACGCGATCGTGATCAACAAGGCCGACGGCGAAAACCGGGCGCGGGCGAGTGCGGCGCAGGCGGAGATGCGGCGCGTGTTGCACTATCTGCACCGCATGACCGAAGGCTGGGAGACACCGGCGCTGCTGGCGTCGGCGTTGACCGGCGAAGGCGTGCCGGAAGTCTGGCAGATGACCGAGGAGTATTTCTCGAACGCGCGCGCCGTGGGCTCGCTCACGGAACGGCGCCGCGTGCAGGCCGTGCAGTGGATGCACGCGCTGATCGCGGAGAGTCTGAAGTCGCGGTTCTACGCGTCGGAGACGGTGAAGGCGCGATTGCCGGCGCTCGAGGCCGCAGTGGCGGACGGACGGATGCCGGTGCTGGCGGCAGCGATGGAGTTGTTGGGCGGGTGACGCGCGGAAGAAGGACGTGGGGTGGCGGGTGAGAGTGCTGGTTGCGAGAGGGCGTGGGCGCGTTCTGAGTGGGCGATAAGGTGCGCGCGGCGCGTGGCGGATCAGAAGGACTTCGTGAGTTCGAGGGACCACGTGCGGCCCGAGAGGAGATTTTGGCTGACGCCGGGGCTGTAGCCGAAGCCGCCGGTTCCGATCGGCGGGGCTTTGTCGGTGAGGTTGACGAGGCCGAGGGTCACGCGGGTGTTGCGGAGCCACGGGCTCTCGGTGCGACCGAAGCGGTAGGCGACCGAGAGGTTGTAGCTGATCGTCGACGCCGTAATGTAGCGGTAGACGAAGGCGCCGCCGGTGAAATGCTTCGCGATGTAGGTGGGGCGGCCGAGCGATTCGTAGATCGCCGCGGTCGTGGTGGCGCCGGAGTCCTGCGACGGGCCGACGTAGTAGGCGCCGAGATTGGTGGTCCACGCGCCGCGGCGCCATGTGACGTTGGACGTGCCGCGCCAGCGGGAGGCGCCGTTGACGTTGAGGTCGTTGTTTTCGATCACGGCTTGGTTGGCGGGGCGCTGCACAGAGCGAGATTTGACGAGGTAGGCCCACTCGGAATTCAAGACGACGGTGCCGAAGGGGAGCTTGGGCAAAACGTAGCGGAGACCAAAGTCGACGCCCTCGTGATCGCTGGTCGCGAGGTTGATGAAGGGCTGGTTGACCGAGAAAATCTTGCCGGCGATGCCCTGCTGGTTGGTCGGGTTGGCGGTGTTGTAGGGAACGAAGGCGGCGGTGTCCTCGGGCGTGACGGCGTAGCGCACGACATCGGGATCGCCCTTGTAGTTGGCGGTGCCGCTGCCGAGGTCGATGGACGCGATGGGTCGGCCCGCGGCGAGTTGCGATTTCGTGTAGGCCTGGAGCAAGGCGACGTCGCTGGCGCGGATCTGCGCGGTGCTGCGCTGGCCGAGGAGGTTGGTGCGCTCGATGCGCCATTGGTCGACGGTAACGCTGAGGCCCTTGATGCCGGGGACGTCGATCACGACGCCGTAGGTCTTTCCCTTGGACTCGGAGGCTGCGAGGTTCGGGTTGCCGCCGAAGTAGGTGCGCTGGACGTAGGCGCCCTCGTTGGTGAGGGGATTGCGGTAGGTGTCGATGTCACCGGCGCCGGCGGAGATCGACCAGCGCGGGCTGGTGAAGAGAGCGGCGAGGCTGGGGGCCATGAAGCCCTCGTTGTAGGAACCGCGCAGCATGAGCCACGAGAGCGGGCGCCAGTTGAGGCCGACCTTGGGTTTCGTGGTGTTGCCGAAGTCGCTGTAATTTTCGTGACGGCCGGAGGCGGTGAGCTCGAGGGTGTTGATGAACGGCACGCGGCGTTCAGCACTGACGAGGGGCACGACGACCTCGGCGTAGAAACTCGTGATGTTGCGATTGCCGATCACATCGGGGCGCGGCGGATGGAGGAGGTAGTCGTTGTCGGTCGTATCGAGCCCGGAGCCGGCGGGATTTTCGCCGCTGAACGGAGGTCGGAGGTCGGCGAGTTTGTCTTTGCGGTATTCGCCACCGAAGGAGCCCATGATGTCGCCGCCCCACCAACGGAGCACGCGACCGGTGACGCGGAGATCGCCGCTCGCGATGGAGCTGGTGGCGTTGCGCGCGTAGATGGAGGAGAACGAGTCCACGACGGCCGCGGGATTGGTGTAGGGGCGGTCGGCGACGACGGCGCCGTTTTGCACTTTGAACGTGTAGCCGAAGGGATTGTAGGCGTTGGCGTCGGTCCGCGCGAGGGCTTGGGCGAGCAGGCTTTCGCGAACGTCGGGGTAGGCGAGATCTTCGCCTTTCACGCGATTGTAGAAGGCGGAGGATTCCCAATTCCACGTTTCGCCGAGCTTGCCCTTGAGGCCGGCGGCGGCGCGCACGACGTCAGCTTTTGTGGAAATTTTTTCCACGCCGAGATCGGGCAGGGTGACGGAGGCGATGCTCACGGTGCGCGGGGCGCCGGTGAGGCGCGGCGTGCCGTCGGCGTTGGGCGCGCCGGTGGCGCTGTAGAAACGGGAGCCGTAGGGATTGTAGGGATTGTCCAAGGACAGGACGGCGAGCTTGTCGCTCGTGGGGGCGTTGAGCGCGAGGGGCTGGCGGACCATGGTGGAGTCGGCCTTGTAGTAGGAGAAATCGGCGAAGGCGGTGACGGTTTTGGTCACATCATACTCGGCGGAAAAGAAGGAATTCGCACGGGCCATGCGCGGGGAGGCCATGCCGAACTGGTTGAGGTCGAGGTAGAATTCCGGGTTGGCGGCGAACGTCGGCGCAACGGTGGTGAGCGTGGGCGTGCCGGCGACGGGGCGGAACCAGTTGCTCGCAGTGGCGGTGCCGATGCGGAAGATCGGATAGCGACCGCGCGCGGTGCGGGCATCGAAGGGACCGCCGAGGGCGTTGAAGGGCGCGGGCGCCTGGGCGGTGAGATTCGACGTGGAACTGAAATCGCGGTCGCGGAGGAAAATCGCTTCTTTGTAGAGCGCCTCGACGGTGCCGAAGAAACGGCCGCGGTTGCCTGCGAAATTGGTGCCGAAGGTGAGCGTGGCTTGAGTGCTCTGGCCGCCGCCGCCCTCGGTGAAACCCTGGCGCAACATGACCTCGGTGCCTTGGAAAGAGCGCTTGAGGACGTAGTTGATGACGCCGCCCACGGCGTCGGAGCCGTAGATCGCGGAGGCGCCGTCGCGCAGCACCTCAATGCGCTCGATGCCTTGTGTGGGGAGCTGGTTGACGTTTACGGCCTGCGAGAGACCGGCGGTCATCGGGTTGATGGCCATACGGCGGCCGTTGACGAGAATGAGCGTGCCGGTGGCGCCGAGATTGCGGAGATTGATGTTGGCGTTGTCGCCGCGGGCGCCGGAAGAGCCAAGGCGGGTTTCGTTTTCCGGGAGGTTCACGACGGACGGAAGCGACGTGAGCATGTCGACGGGGAGGAGCGCTTGGCGGGCGGCCATCGCGTCTTGGTCGATCACGGTGATCGGGACGACTTTCTCCATGTCGAGGCGTTGGATGTTGGATCCGGTGACGACGAAGTTTTGCAGGGAGACGACGTCTTTGGCCTTCGAGGCGGGCGTGGCTTCGGCGGCTGTGAGCGAGGCGGTGGTGCCGAGGAGGAGCGCGGCCGGGAGGAGGCGGCGGGCAAGGGGACGGATGGAACAGAATGAACCGACTGGGCGTGGTGTGGTCATGGCGGTAGGTTTTGGTCGTGCGATACGGATGGACCGAATGACCCTACCGGGGCTGTGTGTCGGAACGGCGGCGATCTGGTGACAGCCGGGAAAAATTTGTGCGGCGCGCGGGCCGCGATCGAGTGAGGCGAAGGCTCAGGGCGTGAGCACGCCGGGGAGCGGGATCGAACGGGCGCAGCCGGAGGGCGGGGAAATCTCCAGGAGCGCGGCGAGCGTCGGGGCGATCTGCGCAGGTGAAACGGCGGCGTGGCTCAGGCCGGCGGCAACGCCGGGCGCGAGCACAATGACGGGCACGAAGGTGTCGTAGGAGTAGGGCGAGCCGTGCATGGCGGCGTAGCCTTCGGCGTCGCTATACATATACCAGAACGGCTGCTGGACGATCACGACATCGCCGGAGCGGGACGGGTGAAAGCCGCGTTGCACCCGGTCGAGCAGCGCGGAGCGCGGGACGCGGCCGGCGAGCAGATCGGTGCGCGTGAGCGCGTGGGCGACACCCGGGGCGGTGCGCAGGTGGGCGGCGAGTGCGGCTTCGACGGCGACGGGATCGAGTTTGAGGGCGGAGATTTTTTTCGCGTCGAGATACAGGCCGGGCGGCATGAACGCGGCGACGAGATCGTCGGCGATGCCGAAGCGGGAGCGGAGGGCGGCGTTGGCGGCGGCGCGGATTTTCTCCGGGAAGAAACGATCGGCGGAGCGGCCGCGGGCGCGGTGGGCTTCGGGGATGTCGTCCACGCCGTGATCGGCGGAGAGCACGATCACCGTGCGCGCGAGACCGACCGTGCGCTCAAGGTGCGCGAAGAGCGCGGCGAGCGTGGCGTCGAGACGCAGGAGGCTGTCCTCGGCTTCCATACTGTCGGGGCCGTAGGCGTGGCCAATGTAGTCGTTACCGGAGAAACTGATCGAGAGGTAGTCGGTGGCGTCGCGCTGGCCAAGTTTTTCGCGGTCGAGAAGTTCGGTGGCGAAGGCGGCGGTGAGTTCGTCGAGAAACGGCGTGACGAGCAGGGCTTTGAAAAACAGGGCGTCGGATTTAGCGAGCAGCGGATGCGGAAACGTGCGGCCGAGGACGGGATCGGGGCGGGCGAGGGGATTGGCGGCGTCGGCAAAAAACCGATACGTGGCGGGCTCGCGGAGCGGGCGCCAGTCGAGGCGACGGTAGCGGTTGGCGGGTTGCGGGACGTTCCACGCGGCGACCCAGGCAGGGAGGGCGGGGAAGTAGAACGAGCTAGAGGTGAACGCACCGGTTTTGTCAGAAAACCAGAGGGCTTTGCCGAGATGGCCGGCGGGGAGAATGGCGCTGCGGTCTTTGCCGGCGACGGCGAAGGCGCGGGAACGACTGGCGCCGGCGAGCACGAGTTCGTCGCCGACGGTGGACGACGTGAGCCGATGCGGGGACATCCCGGCGCCGGGTTTGGCGGGATCACCGAAAACCGGATACCGCGCATCGGCGGTGCAGTAGACGGGCTGGCCGGTGGCGCGGTCCCACCAATCGTTGGCGACGATACCGTGCTCGGCGGTGTCGGCGCCCGTCACCAACACCGCGTGGCCGCTCGCGGTGAGGGTGTTGCTGATCTCGTAGTGGGCGTTGGCGAAGTAGCGGCCGCGATCCAGCAGGAGGCGAAAGCCGCCGGGACCGAATTTCTCCCGGTAGCGCAGGAGCTGGTCGCCGCGGAGTTGATCGACGGTGAGCTGGAGGACGAGGCGGGGCGGGGTGGCGGCGCGGGCCGACCACGCGAGGCCGAAGAGGAGAAACATGCCGACGAAAACCCACGCGGCGGAGAGCGAGAATGGGGAATTTGAACAGGCCGAGGTGTGGCGGCGAAGTGCGGACATGGGCGCGAACGTGCGGCGGCACATTCATACGCGTCAAGGTCGCGGCGTGCGCCTGCGGGAATGTCACGAAGGTGTTGCCGAAATGTAACGCGGCGCGCGCGGACTACGCGACGACGGCGGGCTGCGCCAAGGCATCGGCGATTTCGCGGTCGCTGCGGCAGCGGGGCATTTTGTGCTGGCCGCCCCACTTGCCTTGGCGGCGTTGCCAGTGCTCGAAAGTGCCGCTCGGGACGAGATGGACGACGGGAGGTTCCAGGCCGCCACCTTTGCGTTTGGCTTCGTAGTCGTCGTTCAAGCGTTGCAACTCCACGTCGAGATCGACGGCGAGTTGCGACGGGGTCGGCGCCATGCCGGGTTTGAGTTCGATCCACCACTCGTGGCGACCGCGGTCGCGGCCGGCGGCGGCTTCGGCGAACAAGGGGGCGACGTGGAAATTTACGATCGTGCAATGGTGACGATGGCAGGCGGTGAGGAGGGCATCGGTCACTTCTTTTTCGATGACGTGTTCGCCGAACGCGCTGAGTTGGAGCTTGGTGCGGCCGACGTAGACGAGGCGGGGAGGCTCGGCGGAGATGAAGCGCACAATGTCGCCGATCACGTAGCGGGCGAGGCCGGCCGGAGTGGTCATCACGAGCGCGTAGTCGACACCGGGAACGACATCGGCGAGCGGCACGGCGCGGGGGCCGAGTTGTTCGAGACGGGTGTCGTCGAACACGTTCATCGGGAGAAATTCGTAGAAGATGCCGGCGTCGGCGATCAGGCGGAGGCCGAGCTCGGGGCCGGCGTCCTGTGCGGCGATGAAACCCTCCGAAGCGGGATAGACCTCGTGAAAGTTAACGGTGGGACCGAGCGCGGTGCGGAGTTCCGTCTCGAAGGGACCGAGCGGGACGCCGCCGTGGACGAGGCATTCGAGACCGGGCCACAGATCCTGCACGCGCGAAAACTTGCGTCCTTCGCGGGCAGCATGAGAACGCAGGGCGGCGGCGAGGATCAGCACCCAGCTCGGGATGCCGGCGAGCATCGTGATGTCGAGCCGGGCAGTGCGGCGAACAATGGCTTCGAGCTTCGCGGGCCAATCGGCGATCTGGGCGATGGCGGCGCCGGGTTCGTAGAGATGCTTTTCAACCCAGCCGGGCAGATTGAGCGCGGTGATGCCGCTGAGATCGCCGGCGAAGGCTTGGTGCGGGAGCACGTCGGGCAAGGGAGTCAGCGAGGTGGAGCCGCCGAGGAAAAGATGGCGCCCGCGAAACACCGAGGCGTCGCCGATGCGCGCGGTGTAGTAGAGCAGGGAATCGAGACCGGCGCGGCGGAAGTGCGCGAGCATGCCTGCGGTGATCGGGAGATATTTCGTGCGGCCGGCGGTGGTGCCGGAGGAAACCGCGAAGTGGTGGCAAGGGCCGGGCCAGAGGACATCGGCCTCGCCGCGTTTCATGCGCTCAATCGCGGGCGCGAGGTGCTCGTAGGTGTGCAGCGGCACCCGACGCTGAAACTCCGCGTAGCTCAGGCCGGCGGTCACCCCGGTGGCCCGCCAATACGAAGTGGCCGCGAGGCGGGCGGTGAGGTCGGTGAACGTGCGCGCCTGTTGGCGCGGTGCGACGTGTGGCCGGCGGAGGCGCCAGGCGGTCGTGGCGGAAAGCACCGAGGCGCCGAAGGTGCAGAGGCTCTTGGTGTTCACGCCGCGAGCGGGAGTTTGTGCGCCTTGAGGCTGCGATAGAAGGCGGCCACGTGGGGGAGAAATTGGAAGTAGTGGAAAATCAGGGACGCGTGCTGCACGGGATTGGCGGCAGTGGCGGCGGACACGGTTTTTAAGTCGCCGGCGGGGAAATAGGCGTGCAGGGCGGATTCGAAGGCGTGACGCGTGGGCGAGCCGGCGGCGATGACGGCGCTCTCCTTTTCGGCGTAGAGCACGAGCGTCGGCGCATCGGTGAGCGGGCGGCGGTCGGTGGCGGCGGGAAGCGACAGCGGTGGCATATCGCGGAGGGCGCCGACGCGCTCGCAGGCGCCGGCGGGAGTGATGTTTTGAATCGAGGCGAGCACGCGATCGCGGACGTGGTGGAGTTCGCCGACGGTGAGGAGCGAACGCAGGGCGGCGCGGTTCTGGGCGCCGGCTTCGAACATCTTGGCAAAGATGGCGCGGGAGCGGTCGATGACCTCGGGACCGACGGTGGCGCCGCTGTCGAGGTAGGGTTTGAGGGCGCGGCCGATGAGCGTGGAGGCTTTGGCTTCACCGGGGACGACGATGTCGGCGGCGCAGGCGACGGGGCTGATCAGCACGAGACCGGCGATGGCCGGAGGGCGGGCCGACTGGCGGGCGCGCCTCAACCAATCGATCGCGACACCGGCGCCGAAGCTGACTCCGAACACGACGGGACGCTGGCTGTGGAGCGTGTTGAGTTCGGTCACGAGATCGTCGAGTTGGGCGCAAAGCAGCGCCGGGGAAAAGCCGCCGCGGGGATAGTTGAGATAGTAAACACTACCGCGGCGCAGGAGGTAGCCGCGGAGCAGGAAAACCTGTTCGGTGGACTCGGGCACGAAGCCGCCGAGGATGATGGTGGGCGTCTTGCCGAGGCGGTGCTCGCGGAGGACCGTGGCGCGCTGGTGCAACTGCGCTTCGCCGCGAGCGAGCACCTCGCTTTGGGCCCGGGTGATCGCGGGCGAGTGGGGCACCGGGCAGGGCGGGCGGAGCTTGTAACCGGCGGCGCGGAGAAAGGTGTGGACGGGCTGGGCGGGGGAGAAGCGGCCGAGCGAAGCGAGCAGAGCGAGGGCAGGAGGGAGACTCAAAGCGGGCATGGGCTACGACGCGACGGGGCGCGCGGCGTTGGCAAAACGAATTGCGGGGCGTCACCAGATTGTTGCGACGCCGAAACCTCGTCGTGATTTACGTGGCAATTGTGCGACGGTCGGTGGGGCGGAAGGTGGCTTGGGCATGTTGCGCAAACGTCACCCACGGCGGTTGCGCGCGGCGGAAGAGAGCCAAACTTGGCGCGATGAATACGGCACCGACATGGCAAAGCGGCGGCGAAGAGTTGGCGGCGAGCGGCGCTGCGACTGAGCCGGCCGGGGCGCGCATCGTGAATCATTTCGATTCGCACGCGGCGGCGGCGCGCTACGCGGGTAATCGGCCGCAGAGCCACGGACGGGTGTTGGCGGTGCTGCGTTCGCATCTGGGTGCGGAGGTGCCGGTGGCGCGGGCGCTGGATGTCGGGTGTGGCACGGGGCACTCGACGGTGGCGTTGCTGGCGATGGCGCGCGCGGTGGTCGGTCTCGACGCGTCGCGCTTCATGTTGGCCCAGGCGCTGGCGCATCCGGCGATCGAATACCGGTGCGGTTACGCGGAGGCGCTGCCGTTTGAGCGCGGAAGTTTCGATCTGCTGACCGTGTGCTCGGCGTATCACTGGTTCGATCAGGACCGTTTTCTCAGGGAGGCGGCCCGCGTGCTGCGGGTCGGCGGGCGGCTGGTTCTGTATAAGGTGGGCTCGACGGGAACGATCGCGGACCGGCCCGATTTTGATGTCTGGCGGCGCGAGGTCCTGCGGGTGCGTTATCCGAAGGCGGCACGGAACGACGAGGTGCTGACGGCGAAAAAGGCGACGGGGTTCGGGCTAATCGATGCGGCGCGCGAGAGTCTCACGCACCGCGTGCGGCACACGATCGACGAGTATGTGGACAATCTGCTGACGCACAGCTCGCTGCTCGGAGCGATGGAGCGGCAAAACGAATCGGTGGCGGACACGCGCGAGTGGCTGCGAAGGGAGTTGGAACCGTTCTTTCCCCACGGCGTGGCGGAGTTTAGCCACGAAGACTGGATCCACGTCCTGCGGCGCGCGGGCGACGGGTCGGCGCGGAGCGGGTCGGCTTAGTTCGAGTCGCGCTCAAGTTGAGTGGGCGGATCCGAGGTAGGAGCCTGCTTGCAGGCGATGCTTACCTCCTGAATCGCCTGCAAGCAGGCTCCTACCTCTCAGCTGATTTGTCTCACTGGAGTTAGGCGCTCGCGGGCTCGGCGACGGGGACGGGCTCGTCGATGGCGGATTCCTCCGGCACGAACGGGTATTCGCGAACGAAGTCGGGGAAGTTCACGAGTTCGAAGCGGCCGTCGAAATGTTCGACGATGGCGGTGAGGGATTCGACCCAGTCGCCGCTGTTGAGATAGTGAATATCGCCGACGTGTTTGTCGGCGGCGGTGTGAATGTGGCCGCACATGACGCCGGTGCAGCCGCGGGTGCGGGCGAGTTCGACGATGTGGGCTTCGAAGTCGCCGACGTGGCTGACAGCCTGTTTGACGCGGGCTTTGATCGCTTTGCTGAGCGACCAGTATTCTTTGCCGCGCCAGGCGCGCCAGGCGTTGTAGGCGCGATTGAGTTTGAGGAGAAATTGGTAACCCCAGTCGCCGAGGTGGGCGAGCCACACGAAATTTTTGGTGATGGTGTCGAAGACATCGCCGTGCAGGACGAGGTAGCGACCTTGCGGCGTCTCGTGGATGTAGTCTTCGACGATGCGGAGGTTTTCGAAATCGAGCGGGAGAAAGGAGGCGAGAATATCGTCGTGGTTGCCGCGGAGGTAGATGACCTCCGTGTCGCGTTTTTCCAGTTTCTTGAGGACGATGCGGATGAAACGCGTGTGGGCTTTGGTCCAGTGGCCGGAGCGGGTGAGCTGCCAGCCATCGATGATGTCGCCGTTGAGGATGAGCTTCTCGCAGCGCGTATGGCGGAGAAAGTGGTTCACCTCGGCAGCCTTGGATTCGACGGTGCCGAGGTGCACATCGGAGAGCACCACGGTGCGGACACGCAGAAGTTTTTTCATGGTGGGAGAAAGGCGAAGCCGGCGGGGGCGAGTTCGTCGGCGGCGGTGACGGCGGTCGTGGCCGCGGGGACGAGGACGTGGAGGCTGCGGGGATGCACGCGGACCTCGACGGTGGCAGAGGTGGCGTGAGTCTCGCCGTCGGTGTGGATGAGTCCGGGGGCGTCGCGGGTGATCGAAAAATTGCGGCCGCGCAGGCGACGGACGTGCCGGGAGGTGTCGAAGTTGCCGAGGAAAAGGCGGGCGGCGAGGGAGCAGAAACCGAGTGGGCCGACGGGGCGCACGGCGATGAGATCGAGGTGGCCGTCGTCGACGCGGGCGCCGGGGGCGATGCGGGCGTTGTTGCCGTATTGGTCGGAGTTGGCGACGGCGAGGAGAAGGATTTCGAGCGACTCGCGAACTTCGCCGACTGAGATCGTTACGCGTTCGGTGCGGAGTTCCCGGAGGGTGGCGACGACGGTGCGGGCGTAGGCGGGGAGGCCGCGGCGGGTGAGGGTGTTGAAGCGGCGGCTGACGTCGGCATCGAGTCCGAGGCCCATGGCGTTGAAGAACGGGTGGCCGTTGGCGGAGCCGGTATCGATGGTGCCCACACGCGCGTGATCGGCGGTGAGCAGACGGAGGGCGGACGAAAAGGCGGTGGGCACGCCGAGGTGGAGCGCGAGGCCATTGCCGGATCCGCAGGGGACGAGGGCGAGCGCAGCGGGCGTGTGGAGGAGCGCCTGCGCGACTTCGTTCATCGTGCCATCGCCGCCGACGGCGATGACGCGAGTGCAGCCGGCGAGGGCGGCCTCGCGGGCGAGCACGGTCGCGTGGCCGGGGCCCTCGGTCGTGGAGATCGCGGCGTCGAGCGAGCGGGAGGCGATGAAGTCGCTAATCGTGCCGGCGAGGCCGGGGCGCCGCCGATTGTGACCGGAGTGGGGATTAAAAATGAAACGCTGCTTCATGCGGCGGTGGTGGCGAGCGGGCGGGCGTCGGGCGAAGTGCCGCGGAGATGAGGAACCGGGACGGGTTCGCGATCGGCGCCGAGGGGCAACACGTGCGCGGCGATGGCGTGGGCGGCGTCGGGGCGGGCGATGGCGGAAACGGCGGCGCGCCATTGGTGCCACACCTCGCCGCGACGATCGAAGGCGCGGCGGAGTGCGCGGATGACGGCGTCGGGCGTCTCGGCGAGGGCGCCGATGTCGTGGCGACGAAGCAGCTCGTAGTTGCCCTCTTCCTGGCCGGGCACGATCTGGTTCACGATCATCGGACAGCGCGCGGCGATGGCTTCCTGCGTGGTGGCGCCGCCGGCTTTGCTGACGACGACGTGGTGCGTCAGGAGGAGGCGTGGAATTTCGTCGGTCCAACCGAGGAAGACGGCGGGAAGGGCGCGGCGCTCGGCGAGGCGGACGAATTTCTGACGGAGCGCTTCGTCGCGTCCGACGGCGCAGGTGATTTCCCAGCCGGTCTCGGCGAGGAGGCGACGGACGGTTTCCTCGGCGTGAGCGGTGCCGGAGTTGATGATGTAGAGCACGCGCGGGGGCGAGTTCGCGGGATCGGGCGGAGCATACCGGGTGGCGTGGGCGCCGAAGAACGGGTTGACGGGAAATCCGGATACTTGGAGCAGGGCCGGCTCGATACCGGCGCGACGGAGGACGGCGGCGGAGTCTTCGTTGGGGAGAAACCAGCCCGCGCACGGAACGCGCCACCAGAGCGAATTGATGCTGATGGAATCGGTCACGATATTGAAGTGCGGCGGGAGAGCGCGACCGCGCTGCGCGAGGGATTGCAGCATGAACGCGTAGGCGGGAAAGGTGCTGCAGAGCACGGTGGGCCCGGTGGCGTCGAGGTGCTCGGCGAGAATGCGGATCTCGCGGCGAAAGAGCCAGAGGCCGCGCGGAAAAAACGTGGAGCGGTCGAGCCACGCGTAGATGGCGCTCCAGATGCGCGGGGCGCGGTTGATGAGGCCGAGGTAGGCGCGGCGCGTGACGGCGTTGAGGCGCGGGGCGGCGAGCGCAAATACATCGACGAGGCGGGCGGTGCCGGGGCCGTGGGCGGCATCGCACGCGGCGGCGAGGGCGCGGGCGGCGGCGTTGTGGCCCTCGCCAAAACCCGCGGTGAGAACGAGGACGCGGGGAGATTTCATGCGAGAGCGGTGGCGAGGGCGGCGGGTTGAGTGCGGGCGACGATGCGGGCGAGATCGGCTTCGAAACGGCCGATGACGCCGGACCAAGATTGCGGTTCGACCGAGTCGCGCGCGGAGGCGCGGAGGTGGGCGCGTAACGGTGCGTCGGACGCCAAGCGCGTGGCGGCGGCGAGGAGCATGTCGGGACGGTCGGTGGGGACGGCGAGGCCGTTGTAACCGTGTTGGATAAATTGGCGGGCAGCGGCGTAGTCGTAGCCCGCGACGGCGAGGCCGCTGGCGAGCGCTTCGGTGAGGACGTTGCCAAAGGTCTCGGTGAGACTCGCGTGCAGGTAGATGTCGGCCGAGGCGTAGTGGCGCGCGAGATCGTCGCGGGAGACGAAGCCGGTGAAGATGTAGTCCGGGTGGGCGTGTTGCATACGGGCGCGCAGCGGACCATCGCCGACGAGGACGAAGCGGCAGCGGGGATTGGCGGCGCGCATCGCGGCGAAACACTCGAAGAGAAACGGAAAGTTTTTCTCGGGCGCCATGCGGCCGGCGTGGACGACGACGGGATTTTCGGGGGCGGCGTTCCACTTCAGGCGAAGGTCGCCCGAACGGCGGGCCGGGTGAAATTGCCAGGTGTCGACGCCGCGCGAGAGGACGGCGAGGTTGCGGAAGCCGAGTTCGTCCAGCTCGGTGCAGAGCTCGGTCGTGGGCGCAAACGTGCACGCGGTGCGATTGTGGATACGCCGGAGCCACGCGAGGACGAGACGGCGGAGGGAGGCGTAACCGTAGTGGCCGGTGTAGGCGTGGAAGTTGGTGTGAAAGCTCGACGTGACGGCGATGCCGAGGGCGCGGGCGGTCGTCACGGCCGAGGCGCCGAGCGGGCCCTCGGTGGCGACGTGGACGATATCGGGGCGGTCGGCGAGCCAGCGGCGGCGGAATTTCGCACCGGCGGGCAGGCCGAAACGAAGCAGCGGATAGCCCGGCACGGGCAGGCCGGGGAGCGGCACCTCGAGAAACTCCGGGTGGGCGGCGTCGCCCGGGAGATCGGCCCGGCGGGGTCGGTAGACGGTGACGGCGTGGCCGCGGCGGCCCAATTCACGGGCGATGACCCCAAACGTCATCGCCACGCCGTTGATTTCCGGAGGAAAAGTTTCGGTGACGAGGGCGATTTTCACGTGGGGAGCGAGGCGATGGGCACGGGTCGTTTTCGGTTGGGACGCAGAGTGGAGAGCGCGGAAGTGTGCCCGCCGGATGTGGCAAACGCGTGGCGGCAGCGTTACGTTTTGGCCAAGTTTCGGGAGCGAAACCGATTTGCAACTTAGGGGTTGCACCGAGGCAGACGGTTTCTACGGTGGCCACTTTTACGCGGATGCAGTCACACGGCCCAAAGCGCGTCTATACTCCTCACTCCCTCGAATTTTGGTTTGGAAAACTCGAGAACGATTGGTCAGGGGCCTTCACGGACACTCAGTTGGAAGTGGGGCGGCAGATCTATCGCGACAGCGAAGTGCGCGAGTTGGAATTGACGGAACGCGATGCGATCGTGCACCGGCGCGTCGAGAAAAAGGACGAATACGCGGTGATCGAGTGGACCGAAAATGGATTGAACGTGCGCTCGTCGTCCACGGATACGGAGCGCGCGCACGCGTTGGCGGTGGCGGGGTTGCACGAGATCGAGGAATTGGTGGCGGACGAAATTTCGCCGCTGCCGGGTGAAGCGCCGCGTCCCCACGGGCCGAGCGGCCATGCCCATAGCTTCGGCCACGGATCATCCCCGTCGAGTGTCGGACACATCGGGGCGAGCAGCCCGGGGCACACCTCCGGGCACGGGCACTCGTATGGGATCGGCAACAGTTTCGGGCGGGGCGCGGCGGCAGCAGCAGCGGCCAGCACTGCGGGCAACGGCCACGCGCGTCCGGCGGCGCCGAGCTCGACGGGTCCGGTGAACTCGCACAACGGGCCGTCGCGGACGCTCGTGTTGGTGTTTAAAACGAAGTCGACGGGATTGACGTTTCAGGCGGCGTGGCTCGATGCGGACAAGAAGACCAAACACCCGGCGCTCGGGCCGGACGCGCACGCGAATGGCAACGGGCACGTGACCTCCGGCGAGCGCGCGAAGCTGATCGGGCTCGCGGCCTACGCGCGCAAGGCGCACTTCCACTATCATCAGGACACCGGCGTCTACCTGATGGAGTCGCTGGTGGAGATCCCGAATTTTCTGAAGACGGTGCTGCCGGCGTGGAAACGGCTCTTCGCCGTGGAGCTCGACGAAAAATCGGCGAACTTGATCAAGGGCACGCGGGCGATCGAAATCGAAGCCGTGGCCGAGCGGGCGGCGCCACGCGACGGTGCGACGGTCGGAGACGGCGAGCATGCGGCGCTGAACCTGCGGTGGATTTTCCGGGCGGGGGAACGGATGCTGACCGATACGGAAGTGCACGCGCTCCTGAAGCGTAACGGGCAGCCGGTGATTTTGCCGAACATCGGCATCGTGGCGCTCGCGGCGGACAAGTGGGAGACGTTTAGCGCGTGGCAGAAAAACGTGGAAGACACGCAGGGCGTCGAGGCGGCGCAGCAAGGCGCGCTGTCGCCATATCTGATTTTTTCGCTGTTCAACGATGCGCGGATGAAGCTGACGCTCTCGCCGGAGATCGAGAGTTGGCGGCAAAGTGTGCTGGCCGCGCCACCGGCGCCGCCCGCGTTGCCGGAGTTGTTGCGGCCCTACCAGCGGCGCGGGGTCGAGTGGATGCACCACTTGTGCGATGTCGGCTGCCACGGATTGCTCGCGGATGAGATGGGCCTGGGCAAGACGCTCCAAGTGCTCTCGCTGCTGGCGGCAAGGCCGATCGCGGGGAAGCCGCACCTGATCGTGTGCCCGGCGAGCGTGGTGCCGGTGTGGCGCGAGGAGATCGCGAAATTTTTCCCGCACCTGCCGGTCGACGTGTTGAAGACGGGGCACGATTTCACGCAGCGCAAAGACGCGGCCGTGTGGCTCGCGAGCTACACGCAGTTGCGCAAACACCGCACGATGCTGCCGACGGTGGAATTCGGCTACGCGGTGCTGGACGAAGGGCAGTTTATCAAGAATCCCGACGCGAAGATCACGCAGACCTGTTTCGCGGTGCGGGCGCAGCACCGGGTCGTGCTCACGGGCACGCCGTTGGAAAACCGGCAGATGGATCTGTGGAGCATCTTCCGCTTTCTGCTGCCGGGTCTGCTCGGTTCGCGGGCGACGTTCGAGTCGGCGCTGCACGCCGACCGCGAAGGCACGCTGGGCCGCCTGCGGACCCAGCTCGCGCCGTTTGTGCTGCGCCGCACGAAAAAAGAAGTGGCGACGGAGCTGCCGCCGAAGATGGAAATGGATCTGATCTGCCCGCTCACCGACGTGCAGCGCGCGGAGTATGCGCGGATCTGCTCGGAAGGCCTGGAACGCCTCGGCGACGATGTGGGCGCGGCGATGCGCGAGAAGAGTTTCGGTTTCCTCGCGCTGCTCACGCGGCTGCGGCAGACCTGCTGCGATCCGGACATGCTCCCGTGGCTCAAGTCGCCGCTGACGGATTCGGGCAAGATCAACCTCCTCGTGGAGAAGCTGACGGAAATCGTGAGCAGCGGGCACAAGGTCGTGATTTTCTCGCAGTTCGTGATGTTGCTCGACCGGGTGCGCGAGGCGCTGACGAAACATTTCCCGGATCTGCCGCGTTACGAACTCACCGGCATGACGCTCGACCGGCAGAAGCCGGTGCAAGGTTTCCAGACGGCGCACGGGGCGGCGGCGATGCTGGTCTCGTTGAAGGCGGCGGGCACGGGGATCACGCTGCACGCGGCGGACTACGTGTTCCTGCTCGACCCGTGGTGGAACCCGGCGGTGGAGGCGCAGGCGGTGGATCGCGTGCACCGGATCGGCCAGAAGAGCACGGTGTTTGTCTATCGCATGGTGACGGCGGGCACGATCGAGGAGCGCATCCAGGCGCTGAAGGCGTCGAAGAAAGATCTGTTCGACAAACTCATCGGCGGGCTCGGTGGCGATTTCGACCTGAGCCAGCATTTCACTTCGCTGCGCAGCCTGGTGACGCTGACGGCGCACGCGGAGCCGGAAGCGGAACCGGAGCCGTATACGATCGATTGAGCGAAGGCGTGCGGGTGGGCGAGGACAGTGCAGCTTGCGGAAAACTCACGGGCGGGACGCCTGTGCCACGACGGACTCACGGGTCGGGAGACCCGTGCCACGGTCGGAGAATGGACGCGGAGAAGGTGTGGCGGCGGGCTTGTTTTGCGGCGGAGGCGACTTAACGTGGGCCAACTGTGATTGAACCGAACGAACTCATTGCGAACCCGGACTGCATCGTGCTCGGCCTGAAGGCGGCCACGGGCGAGGAGGCGATTCGGGCGCTGCAGGGCGAGTTGGGCGCGGCGGCGGGCGGTGTCGCGGACGAAGGGGAATTTCTGGGAGACCTGTTGGAGCGGTCACGGTTGGCCTCGGTGTGTATCGCGCCGGAGGTGGCGATGCCGCACGCGCGCACGGCGGCGGTGGAGCGGATGGTGCTGGCGGTGGGGCGCACGGTGGAGGGCTGCGCGTTCGATGCGGAGCACCCCGCGGTGCGGCTGGTTTTTTTGATCGGCACGCCGAAGGAGTCGGCGACGGAGTATTTGAAGCTGGTGGCGGCGCTGTCGCGGATGTTGCGAACGGCGACGGTGCGGCAGGGTTTACTGGCGGCCACGAACGAGGCGGAATTTCTCGCGTGGCTGGCGCGCGGGGTTAAGACGAAGCGATGAAAGCAGTGACCGAACCGGCGGAGGTGCTCTTGCGCCGGTTGATGCGGCTGTTGCGGTGGCGGCTGTGGGTGCAGGACAAGCTGCAGCCGACGGAGTGGCAGATCACGTTGTTGTGGTCGGCGCTCGCGGGATTTTTGGGGGCGCTCGGGGCGCTGTTGTTCACGGGGCTCGCGGAAGGCGTGCACGATTTGTTCGGCTACTCGGGGACCGGCATCGGCGTGGTGGAGTCGATGCGGCAATTGCCCTGGTGGGGCTGTCTGCTGGTGCCGGCGCTGGGCGGAACGTGCGCGGGACTCGTGCTGATGTTTGGCCAACGCATCGCAAAAGGGCAGAGCTCGACGGACTACATGGAGGCTATCGCGATCGGCGACGGGCGGGTGCCGATCCGGGCGAGTCTCGTGAAGTGCACGGCGGCGCTGTTTTCCATCGGATCGGGCGGCTCGATCGGGCGTGAAGGACCGATGGTGCAACTCGCCGCGATGCTTGCGTCGCTGGTGGGGCGGTGGCGGCAGTTCACGCCGCCGCAGTTGCGGCTGATCGTGGCGTGCGGCGCGGCGGCGGGCATCGCCTCGGCTTACAATGCGCCGATCGCGGGATCGTTTTTCGTGGCGGAGATCATCCTTGGCACCATCGCGATGGAGAGCCTCGGGCCGCTGGCGGTTTCGGCGGTGGTGGCGACGCTCACGGTGCGCGTGCTCACCTCGGCGCACGTGCTGTATCGGGTGCCGGCGTTTCAACTCAACTCACCGTGGGAGATGGGGCCCTACGTGGTGCTCGGGCTGCTCACGGGCGTGCTGGCGCCGTGGTTCCTGCGGTCGCTGCGGGAAGCGGAGGGATTTTTTATCGCGCTGAAATTGCCGCTGGTCGCGCGGTTGACGCTCGGCGGGTTGGCGGTTGGCGCGATCGCGATCAACGTGCCGCAAGTGGCCGGCAACGGCTACTCGGTCGTGGTGCAAATCCTGAACGGTGGCCTGCTCTGGCAGGTGTTGCTGGGCATCGCGGCGTGCAAGTGGCTCGCGACGATGGCGTCGTTTGGTTCGGGGGCGCCGGGCGGTGTGTTTACGCCGTCGCTCTTCATGGGGGCGAGCGCGGGGTATTTGTTTGGCGCGCTGGTGCACGCGGTGTGGCCGACGGCGGCGCAGGACCCGCGGGCATTCGCGCTCGTGGGGATGGGGGCGTTTCTCTCGGCCGCGAGCCGGGCGCCGGTGATGGCGGTGATCATGTTGTTCGAGATGACGCTGAGCTACGATATCATCCTGCCACTGATGCTGTGCAGCGTGATCGCTTACTACACGGCGCGCGGATTCGAGGAGCGCTCGCTCTACAGCGAGGCCCTGCGGCGCAAGACGGAGGCGGCGGAGTCGCGGGCGCCGTTTGCAGTCGAGACGCGCGTGGTGGACCTGATGCGCACGAAGCCGCCGGTGATTCTGGAGACGGCGCGGTTTGCCGAGATCGCCCGGCTGTTTCTCAGCGTGCGGGTGAACAACGTCTATGTAACGAATGCGGAGGGGCGGTTTCTCGGCGTGGTGTCGTTGCACGACATCAAGACGTATCTGAGCGAGCCCGATCTGGCGGAGCTGGTGATCGCGCGGGATATTTTGAGGGAAGACTTTCCGCGGGTGGCGCCGGAGCAACCGCTGGCGGAGGCGTTGGGCGGGTTTCTGGGAATTTTCGCGGAGCGGCTGCCAGTGGTCGGAGCCGACGGTATTTTGCAGGGTAGTCTGGCGAAGAGCGATCTGCTGCTCTCGCTCGTGGAGCGGCGCAAGAAGCCGGTCATGCGCTGAGCGGGCGGCGCGGCGGGACGGCGTCGTGTTACGGATCGGTGACATCGCGCGCAGAGGCGCGGAAACCGAAGGTATATTTGAACGAGAGCAGGTGTGCGGCGTCTTTCACTGCGGTAGTTCAATATGCAGGTTAGCAGGTCAGGTCAGGGAAGGCCGTCCAAGGGGTTGGGCGGCCTTCATTTTTTTTGCCGAGCGCGTGTGGGGGCCGGCGGGTCCGCGTGGGTGCCGCGTGGGTTGGCGGGGGCGGCGTGATCAGGGCGCTTTTTTCTTTTGCTTGCGGGCTTTGCCCTTGGGCGCGGGCGTGCCGGCGTCGTCACCATCGGTGGCGGCAGCAGCGGCGGCGGAGATGGGTTTTCCGTCGAGGTAGAAATCGTAGTAGTTCTGCCACGCGACGGCCATGGAGCCGGTGGTGAGGCCGGGCGGCTGGAGGCCGTTGGTCCAGGTGGTGAGTTTGGCGCGGAGGCGGGCGGCGATGTCGGGGTGCTTGGCCGCGAGGTTGTGTTTCTCTTCGAGGTCGGTGCCGAGGTCGTAGAGGTATTCGCGATCACCGCCGCGGAGGAGTTTCCAGTTGCCTTCGCGGATGGCGGCTTGGGCGACCCAGCGCCAGTAAAGGGCGTCGTGCGGGGGCGTCGTGACTTTGCCGGTAAGGTGGGGCAGGAGGTTTACGCCGTCGAGGTCGCCGGGCTGCGTGGAGATATTCGCCATCGCGCAGGCCGTGGCAGCGACGTCGAGGGCACTGACGGGATGAAGGTAAGTTTGGCCGGCGGGAATGGTGCCGGGCCACGCGACGACGAACGGCGTGTGCATGCCGCCCTCGGCCAACATGCCTTTCTCGCCGTTGAGGGGTGTGTTGAGGCTGCCGTCCCAACCGGGGCCGCCGCCGGGGAGATCGGCTTTGGTGATTTTGAGCGGGGCGCCGTTGTCACCGATGAGGAAGATGAGGGTGTTTTCGGTGAGGCCGTGTTTTTTCAACGTGGCGGTGAGGAGGCCCACGCCGTCGTCGACGGCGGACAGCATGGCGAGAGCTTGGCGGCGGCGTTGCGGCATTTCCCCGGGGAAGCGGTCGAGGTATTTTTTCGGCGCATCGAGCGGGACGTGGGGAGCGCGGTAGGCGACGTAGAGGAAAAACGGCTCCGCTTTGGAGCGTTCGATGATGGCGGCGGCGGCGCGGCTGCACGCGTCGACGTGATACATCTCGGGCGGGAGGTTGCCCATGGGGCGGTCCTTGCCGTCGAGGGTGATGTTGGCGGAGAAGGGCTGGCCGGCGTTTTGGCTGAAGACGTGTTTGAAACCGTGGCGGGTGATTTCGGAGGTGGCGCCGAGGTGCCATTTGCCAAATTGGGCGGTGGTGTAGCCGGCGCGTTGAAGGCGGGTGGCGAAGGTGGTCTCGCGGTCGAAGCCCTCGAGCGTGCCGCCGTTGGCCTCGACGCCGAAGCGGCTTTGGAATTTTCCGACCATGAGGCCGGCGCGCGAGGGCACACATTGCGGGGCGGTGCTGTAGCCGTGTTTCGCGAGGACGCCGCTGCGGGCGAGGGCGTCGATGTGCGGGGTTTTAAGGTCGGTGAGGACGCCTTGGATACCGAGATCGGCGTAACCGTGATCGTCGGTGTAGATGACAATGAGGTTGGGCTTGGCGGCGGTGGCGGCGAAGGCGTGGGCGCAGAGCAGGGAGCTGAGAAGGCCGAGGAGGCGGAACAGGGGGCGGAGAGGTGGCTTCATGGAGTAGGGAGATTATTTGGCGGCTTTCTTTTTGCCGGCACCGCCGGGGCGGAGGTTGTAGGCGGAGTTGGCGGGGATCGCGCGATCAGGGGCGGCGTGGGTCGGGAGGCCGAGCGCGAGGCGGGTTTTCACGGCGGCGAGGGCGGGATCGGCGGCGCGGTTGGTGAATTCGTGCGGATCGGTGTCGCGGTCGTAGAGTTCTTCAAAGCCGTTGCCGTAGCGGATGAGGCGATAACGCACATCGGAGACGGCGTGCGAAGCGGCGGGCTCTTTGGCGAATTTGAAGGACGTGAGCGAGAGTCGCGCGCGCGGTGCGGCGGGATCGCGGAGCTGCGGGACGAGCGAGGTGCCGTCGCACTGGGCGGGGATGGGGAGACCAGCGAGTTCGCAGAGTGTCGGGTAGAGATCGGTGAGGGTGGCGGGTTGCGCGGAGCGCTGGCCGTCGCGGCTTTGGCCGGGGGCGGAGATGAAGAGCGGGACGCGGGTGGTCTGGGTCCAGAGGGCGAATTTCTCCCAGTTCTCTTTTTCACCGAGGTGAAAACCGTGATCGCTCCAGAGCACGACGATGGTGTTGGCCTTGAGCGGCGAGGCGTCGAGGGCGTCGAGTAGTCGGCCGAGTTGGTGGTCCAGATAACTGATGCTCGCGAGATAACCCTGCACGAGTTTCGCCCACTGGCGGTTTTCGACGACCCACTGGTGCCAACTGCGGCGGCCGTGATCATGGGCGTCGGCGAGATCGTTTGCCTGAGTGACGGGCAAGGTGATGTCGGCGAGTGGGTGGAGATCGAACCACTTTTGCGGGACCTCGAAGGGAATGTGGGGGCGGAAGAGACCAACGGCGAGGAAGAGGGGTTTAGTCTGCGGGGCGCGGAGTTGGGCGGCGGCCCAGTCGACGATTTTGTGATCGCCGGTTTGTTCATCGGTGCCGGCGAGAGCAGCGGCGCCGAAATGATGGTTGGGGCCGAGCGGACGGCCGGGGGTGAGGCCGGCTTCGGCATCGGACTCAAATTTCGCGCGGGCCCAGTCGGGGGAAATGGGGTCGAGCGGGTCGCCGCGATAGTCGTCCCACGCGGCGGGATCGTTTTGGGAATCGCCGGGGGTCCACTGGAGCGTGTGAAAAAGTTTGCCGGCGCCGGCGGCGCGGTAGCCGTGGTTGCGGAAGTGTTGGGAGAGGACGACGGCATCTTTCAGCGCGGGGGATTCGTCGCGCCAACGCGGGCCGTGGGCGCCGAAGAGGTTGCGATAGAGGCCGGAGGTCGCGGGATGCACGCCGGTCAGGACAGCGACGCGCGAGGGGTGGCAGGCGGGCGCGGCGCAGTGGGCGTTGGTGAAAGTGACGGAGCGTCGGGCGAGGCGGTCGAAATTGGGCGTCTTGACGCCGGGGTGGCGGTTGAGGGGGGAGATGTAGTCGTTGAGATCGTCGACGGCGATGAAGAGGACGTTGAGCTTCGCGGGTGAGGCGGCGCGGGTGACAGCAGCAAAAAACGCGAGCGTGGCGAGGGCGACCAGGGCGAGGCGGGGGTGGGGCATGGCGGTGCGCGTGAGTGGGGCGAGAGCGGCGGGGTCAGTTCGACTTGGCGCGTTTGTTTTTCCGGGCGGGCGCGGCCATCGGGGCATCGCCGGTGTCGGGGCCGCCCCCGACGAATTTTTCCTGCGCGTCGTGGAGATGGCGGTAGACGGGCTCACCGCCGGCGGAGCGCACGGGCGGTTTTGCGCGGGCGGCCCAATCGTCCCAGAGTTGGGCGAGCCGGGCCGCTTGGGCGGGCTGGAGCCGGGCGAGGTCGCGGAGCTCGGTGCGGTCGGCGGCGAGATCGTAAAGCTCCCACGGGCGGCCCCAGTCGGAGACGAGTTTCAGGTCGCCGGCGATGACAGCGCGATGATCGAAGAGCTGGAAAAAAAGTTGTTCGTGAGGTGGGCGGGTCGCGCCGGCGAAGATCGGGCGGAGGCTTTTGCCCGGGTGCGGATCGAGGGAGTGGCCGGCGTGGGCGGCGGGCCACGGTGCACCGGCGACGTCGACGAACGTGGCCATCAAGTCGATGAGATGGGCGCGCTGGTCGGTGAGCGTGCCGGGCGAGCGGAGGGCGGCGGGCCAGTGGGCGATGAAGGCAGTGGCGCTGCCGCCGTTGCCCATGTTGCGTTTGTAGTGGCGGAACGGTGTTGTGCTGAGGTGGGCCCAGCCGAGGCCGTAGTTGAGATTGCCGGTGCCGGCGGTGAGTTGGGCGACGGAGCGTTTGGCGCCGTGGTCGAAGGGGCTGGCGCCGTTGTCGCTGAGGAAAACGATCAGCGTGTTTTCGGCCTGGCCGAGCTCGGTGAGTTTTGCGACGACGCGGCCGACGGCTTGGTCCATCCGATCGACCATGGCGGCGTAGGTGGCCATGCGGAGATCTTCAAAATCCTGCTCCTCGGCGGTGAGCGAAGCCCAGGCGGGAATCGTCGCGGGGCGCGGCGATAGCGCCCACTCTTTTTTCATGATCCCGAGGGCGAGCTGTTTCTCGTAGCGCTGCGCGCGGAGCTGGTCCCAGCCGGCGAGATATTTGCCGCGGTATTTGCGAATATCTTCGGGCCAGGCTTGCAGGGGAGAGTGGGGCGCGTTGAAGGCCAGATAGAGGAAGAAGGGGCGGTCGGGTTGCTGGCGGCGGGAATCGGCGAGGAAGCGGATGGCGTAGTCGGCGTTGGCGTCGGTGGTGTAGAATTTTCCGTCGGCGGCGGGATGGAACGGCTGCGCGTCGAGGTGATGCGTGGCGTTGCCCTTGAAATAGTCGCTGGCGCCGCTGAGGTGGCCGAAGTAGCGGTCGAAGCCGCGGTCGACGGGATTGCCGTCGAGATGCCATTTGCCGACGGCGAAAGTCGCGTAGCCGGCGGAGCGGAGCACCTCGCCCATCGTGGGGCCGCGTTTCACACCGAGGCCGGTGTCCTGCCAATACTGGCCGCTCATGAGCGAGGCGCGGGTGGGCTCGCATTTAGCGGAGTTGTAGAACTGGGTGAAACGGAGGCCCTCCGCGGCGAGGCGATCGAGGTGCGGGGTGGCAATCTCGCCGCCGTAACAGCCGAGATCGGAGTAGCCCATGTCGTCGGCGAGAATGAGAATGATATTGGGACGCGCGGGCAGAGTGGCGGCAAGGATTGGCGCGTTTGCGACGCCGAGGAGCAATGCGAGTGCGGCGATGACGAGGCGGGCGTGGGCCATGGCGGGAACGCGTGAGTGGGGCGGACGGTAGCGAGGCCGCGCGGGGTGCTATTTGTCGAACTCGATCAAAGGCCGCGCATTTTCGACACGACCGAGCGGGCGGGCGCCGGGGGCAGCGCCGTCGAGACCGAGGTCGGCGGCCATGGTGGTGACGAGGGCTTGGAGTTGTGCGACGACGGCGGGGTGGGCGGAGGCGACGTTTTGCGATTCGGCGATGTCGGTATCCAGATTGTAGAGCTGCACCGCGGCGGGGGCGGCAGACTTTTTCTTCTTAGCGGCGGGGGCTTCGGCGCCGGCGGGTGCGGCGAGGTGGAGTTTCCAGGAGCCGTGGCGCACGGCGGCGAGGCGCAGGCCGTGGTAGTAGAAAAACGTCTCGTGGGCCGGAGGCGTGGCGGGACCGCCGGTGAGTTGGGGCCAGAGATTGACGCCGTCGAGCTTGCGATCGGTGGGGAGCGGGGCACCGGCGAGGGCGGCGAAGGTGGGCAGGATGTCGAACATCGCGGCGATGGTAGGCGTGGCGGTGCCAGCGGGGATTTGGCCGGGCCACCAGGCGATCGTCGGGACGCGCACGCCGCCTTCCCACGTGCTGGCTTTGTGGCCGCGGAGGGGAGTGTTGACGGCGCGCGGGGTGCCGCCGTTGTCGCTCGTGAAGATGACGAACGTGCGCTCGGCGAGGCCGGCGGCGCGCACGGCGTCGAGGATGCGGCCGACGCTCCAATCGACTTCTTCCACCCAATCGGAATAGAGACCATGCGGGGATTTGCCGGCCCATTTTTTTCCGGGGTAAAGCGGGAAGTGGACGGCGTTGTGCGCGAGGTAGAGGAAGAACGGAGCGGACTTGTGCGTGGCGAGGTAGGCGAGGGTTTCGTCGGTGTAGAGTTCGACGAGGGATTGTTGATCGTCGGGGAGCACGCGTTTGACGACGCGGCCGTTGCGGAGCAGCGGGAGCGGGGGCTGTTTGGCGCGGGTAGTTTTGGGGAGCGGGTCGCCGAGGTTGCTCTTGATGCCGTCTTCGAGCGGACCCATGTCGTTTGAGTAAGGCAGACCGAAATGGAGGTCGAAGCCCTGATTGTTGGGGAGAAAATCGGGCTGATCACCGAGATGCCATTTGCCGATGATGGCGGTCGCGTAGCCGGCGGTCTTGAGGACTTCGGCGACGGTGATCTCCGAGGGTGAAAGGCCGATGGGATTGCCGGGGAAGAGCACGCCCTGAATGGGCAGGGCGCGCTTCGCGTAGGAGCCGGTCATGAGCGCGGCGCGGGACGGCGAGCACACGGGGGCGGCGTAGAACGAGGTGAGTTTGCGGCCCTCGGCGGCCATGCGATCGAGGTGCGGCGTGCGGTTCAGCTTTGAGCCGAAGGGGCCGATGTCGGCGTAACCGAGATCGTCGATGTTGATGAAAATGAAATTGGGTTTGGCTGGCGGTGTCGCGGCGAAGAGGTGCGACGCTAGGGTGCCGAGCGCGAGGGCGAGGAGAGGGACACAGAAGATGGCGCGGATGCTTTTCATGGGTTCGCGGGGCGGTTCTTTTTCTTGGCGGCCTTGGCAGCGGGGTCGGTCTTTTGTTTGCCCTCGTCGGCGAGGCGGTAGGTCTTGGCGTTGAAGGCGGGGTTGCGGACGGGCGTGACGGCTTGGGTGTCGGCGAGGAATTTTTCGATGAGGGCGTCGAGGGCTTTCACGCGGGCGGGCTCTTGGGCGGCGAGGTTGTGCTTTTCGCCGAGGTCGGTGCGGAGGTTGTAGAGTTGCCAACGGTGGGCGCCGTCCTCGCCGGCGAAAAAGATGCGGATGAGTTTCCAGTCCCCTTGATGCACGGCGACGGCGGGCGGCAACCAATCGGGGACGCCGGGGGCGTGCGGGAAATAGGTGAACACGGCGTCGCGGGTGAACGGTTGGTTTTTCAGGGCCGGGAGAATGCTGGTGCCGTCAAATTTTTGGCCGGGCGCGGCGGGCAGGCCGAGGCCGGAGAGGAGCGTGGGATAGTAGTCCTCGCTCTGCACGATCGCGTCGCTGCGGGAGCCGGGCTGCGTGAGGCCGGGCCACGCGACGACGAGGGGAGTGCGCACGCCGCCTTCGAAGACGGTGGCTTTGCCGCCGCGCAGCGGGGCGTTGCTGGTGGGTGTCGTGCCGTCGACGAAGTTATACATGTTTCCGCCGTTGTCGGAGGCGAAGATGATGATGGTTTTTTCGGTGAGCTTGAGCCGGTCGAGGGTGTCGAGGAGCGTGCCGACGGCGTCGTCCATGCTCTCGATCATCGCGGCGTAAGTGGGACTCCGCTGCGGGTCGGCGGGATTTACGCGAGCGCGGTATTTTTCGATGAGGGCAGCCTTGGCGTTGAACGGGGCGTGGACGCTGAACATCCAGTAGTTCACGAAAAACGGGACGTCTTTGTTTTTCTCGATGAAGGCGACGGCTTCTTTGGCCATGCGGTCTTCGATGTGCTGGTCGGGCACGGCGGGATCGTGGTCGAAGTCTTTGAATTTCCACGGAGCGACGAAGCTACCGGCGGGACCGGGGCCGGGCCAGTGGGGGAGATCGACATCGAAGCCGTGTTGGAACGGCGAATACGGCGGGGCGCCGAGGTGCCATTTGCCGAAGTGAGCCGTGGCGTAGCCGGCGGCTTTGAGGGATTTGGGAATGGTGTGGTAGCTCGTGGCGAGCCGCGTGACCGTTTTCGGCATCACGGCGGGAATCCCGGCGGCGCCCGTCGAGCCGACGGTGGCTTGGAGGACGACCTCGGGAGAATGGCCGTTGGGTGTGGTAATGCCGGTGCGGGCCGGACTGAGGCCGGTGAGGACGGCGGAGCGCGTGGGCGAACAGAGCGGACTCGCGGAGTAGGCGCGGGTGAACGTCATGCCGCGCTTGGCGAGACGATCGAGATTCGGCGTGCGGTGGAATTTCGTGTGCCCGTAGAGCGAGGTGTCGGCCCAGCCGAGGTCGTCGGCGAGGATGAAGATGACGTTGGGGCGCGCAGGCGCGGCGGCAGAGGCGGGGAGCGCGAGCGTGGCCAGTGAGGCGACGGCGGCGAGGGTGGCGACCCAGGAGCGGGGTGAGGTCATGGCGATTTCTTTTTGGCGCCGGCAGGTGTGATGATCGTGACGGGTTGGCCGAGGAGGAGGGGTTTGCCGAAGACGGTTTGGGTGTCGCCCTGTTGCTTCATCCACGCGTCGAGGTCGGTGCGCAGGGCGGCGAGACGCGGGGCGTGGCGAGGATCGGCGGCGAGGTTGCGCAACTCGAAGGGGTCGGCGGCGAGGTCGTAGAGTTCTTCGGCGGGATGTTCGATGTAGCGTTTGACGGTGGTGGCCGCGGCGGGATTGGTGTCGGCGGCGGCGAGCCAGGTTTTCCAATACACAAGGCCGCTGGGTCCGGAAGAGCGGGAGATATGCGTGTGCTGCTGAAACTCGGGGTGCAGGTTGCGAATGTATTTCCAGTCGCGGGTGCGCACGGCGCGGATGGGGTAGACGTTCATGTCACCGTCGCCGCTGTGCGTGGTGAAGATGCGGTCGCGGTGGGTGGTGGCGGTGCCGCGCAGAATGCCGGCGAAGGAGCGGCCATCGAGACCGGCGGGGACTTGGCCGCCGGCGAGTTCGATGAAGGTCGGGAGCAAGTCAGGCCAGCAGACCATCGCGTCGCTGGTGGTGCCGGGTTTCAGGTGGCCGGGCCACGCCATGAGGAGGGAGGTGCGGATGCCGGCGTCGTAGAGGGTCCATTTGGAGAAAGGCCACGCGGCGCCGTGATCGGCGGTGTAGATGAAGATCGTATCGGCAGAGAGGTTTTCGCGGGCGAGGGCGCGGACCTCGCCGAGGAGGGTGTCGGCCTTGGTGACATCCGTGAGGTAGCTGGCGCGCTGTTCGCGGGTGGCGGGCGTATCGACGTGCGTGGGCGGAATTTTCACGGCGGCGGGATCGTAGGTGCGATCGGCGCTCCAGACGGTGTGCGGATGGCGCGTGCCGACGAAGAGGCAGAGCGGTTTGGCGCGGTCGCGGTTGGCGAGAAATTTAGCGACGGCGGTGGTCTCGGCGAAACCGGGATTGGGGCCCTCGATGTAGTCGAAGCCGTGGTCTTTCGCGTAGGTGTTGTGCGCGACCTTGCCGATGGCGGCGACCTCGTAGCCGAGTGCGCGGAGCGCGGGTGGGAGTGAGGCGACGTCGGGATTTTTGGGTTTGTGATTGGGCTCGGCGCCGTTGCGCGCGGACCAGAGGCCGGTGAGCAGCGCGGTGCGGCTCGGGCCACAGGCGGGCGAGGCGACGAAGGCGTGCGTGAACTTCACGCCATCGGCGGCGAGGCGAGCCATGTGCGGCGTGCGCACCTCGGTGGAGCCGTAGGCTTGCGAGTCCAACATGCCGTGATCGTCGGAGATGAAGACGACGATGTTGGGGAGAGATGACGTGCGGTCTGCGGCGCCGAGAGCGCCGGCCAGCAACGTGCCGAGGAGAAGGAGACGGAGGGAATGCATCGTGGGCTTTTAGGTGGGCGGGTGGCGGGTGGGCAGTGCGGGGCGGGGCGTGATGGAGACGAGGGGGAAAGGCCGCGCCGCACCGGGTGAATGGGTCGAATCGAATCAGAACTTGAACGTGCTCGTGAACTGATAAGTGCGCGGTTCCTTGAGCGTGTAGACGGCGGTGGCGGGTGTGTGGCGGCCATCGCGCGTATCGACGTCGATCAGCGGATAGACCGTGTTTTGATCGAGGACGTTGCGGACGTTGAGCTGGAGGCGCCAATCGAGGCGATTTTTGAAGAGCTTCCGTTTGTAGGTGATCCACGCGCCAAAATTGGCGTAGGCGGGCGAAGTGTAGGGCTGCGTGGGGTCGAGGACGAAGTTGGAGTCGACGGCGAATCCGTTGATGGCTTTGCCCCGGGCGTTCATGCTGCCGCCGAGGGAGAAACCGGCGAGACGGCTCTCGCGGGCGAAGTCGTAGCTCTGGACCAAATTCAGCGTCCACTTCGAGGCGAAGTTCGAGGAGGGGCTGTTCTTGATCGCGGCGAAATTGACGAGCGTATTTTCGATATCGGCGATGCGCGTGGCGACGGTGAGGCCGTTGGCGGGCAGCGACTGCCACTCGGGGTGAGATTTGATGATTGGGAGGTATTGCGCGAAATATTTTGCGACGATGGCGCCGCGGGTGGACGTGGTGTTGTCGCCGCGCAGGCTGCCGTTCAGCGAGACGCGCCAGCGGGGCGTGGCGTTGGCGGTGACGGCGAACTCCCAGCCTTTCGAGGTGGTCGAGACGGCATCGGCCCACGTCGTGCTGAGCGACGAGTAGGGGTAAGTCAGATACTTGTTGTCGCCGGTGAAGGTGCCGATGGCGACCCAGACGTTGTCGATCTGTTTGAAGTTGCCGGCGGGGTTGTTGGAGATGCTGTCGGAGCCGTTCAGGCTGCTGTTGGTGTAGTAGGTGACGTCGAGGAAGAGGCGGCGGTCGAAGAAGGCGAACTTGAGACCGTAGTCTTTGCCCTCGCCCTGGGGGTTGGGGAGGAGGTCGCCGTAGATGTCTTTGCCGGCGGCGTTCACTTGGAAATTGTTCGAGGTGTTGTAGCTGAGGCTCAGCCACGAGAGGGCGTGAAAAACGACGCCGCGGGAGTAGGTGTGGCCACCGCGACTAAGACGGCTGCTGGGTTTGAACGTGCGGAGGTTGAGGCCCCCGAGGCGCGGGCCGAAGCCGTTGGCGTCGCGCTGCGAGGCAAAGTCGGCAGGGGCGGCTGTCCAACCCGTCTGGATATCGTGGCGCAGGCCGTTGGTGACGACGAGGCGGTTGTCCCAGAAGAAACTTTGGACGGCGAGGGCGCGCGTCATGACAATGGACTCGCTCGCGCTGGGGCCTTGTTGCGCGACGAAACCGGGCGTAACGCCGCTCGGATCGCGGGTCGGCAGCGGGGAGTTCGCGTAGAGCACGGGATAATTCAGAAACGTCTTGCCGGCGGACGTGCCGATTTTGCCCTGAGCCGGATCGAAATAGTAACGGTATTGGAGGAGATTCGCGCCGTTGGTGATCGTGGCGGCGGCGCCGGTGGTGGCGAGGGGCGTGACGTTGTAGAGGTTGTTGTTGCTGGACCAACCCTGCGCGTCGCTGTGCTCAAGGAAGACGGCGGCCTGGTGGCGGCCGAGGAGGCGCAGCCAGCGCGAGGAGCGGCGCGTGAAGTCGAGATTGTAGGAGGCCATCACGCGCATATTTTCAGTGACGCCGGGGGCGTCGATACGCGTGGACTGCGCCTGGCTGTAGAGCATGCCGACGTTGGGATTCAACTGGCCGTTGGGCAGGCGGACGTTGGGGTCGGCGAAGATCTGCGAGGACTGGCCGACGAAGCCGTTTAGCGCGATGAGGTCGCTGGCGACTTTGTTGTAAGCGGCTTCGATGAAGAAATCGCGGGTGATCTCCTGCTCGATGAAGACTGAGCGCGTATTGTAGTCGGTGAGACGGAAGGCGGTGTTGCCGAAGTTGGTGGCGAAGGTCGGGTAGATACGGTCGTTGATGAGCGAGCGGAAATTCGTGCCGTTGACGGCGTAACCGTTGGCGAAACTGGGCAGTGCGCTTTGGCCCTGGTTATTCAGATTCTGCGTGGGAATTTGCGTGCCGGCGGGGGAGAGCGCGGTGGAGACGAGGCCGGTGAAGACGAAATTTTGGGTGCCGGCGGGTTTGCCGGCGGCGGTGTTGGTGAAGGTGGAAATCAGCGGGCGGCCGGCGGCGATCCACGGCGAGACGCCGTCGTAGTCGGGCCACGGGCGCACGGCCGGGGCGTTGATGAGGCCCTGCTCGTAGTTAACGCGGATCGTGGTCTTCTTGAAGGGCGTGAAGTTCAGCGTGGCGAAGTGGCGGCGCTGAAAATTCTGCGTGGGGATGCGGAAATTGTGCAGCGTCTCGTAGAGGCCGGTGTAGCGGAGCGAGAGGAAATTTTTCCGGATGACCTGATTGTGATCGAGCGTGCCGCGGAACGAGCCGCGTTGGTCCATCTGATATTCAACGGTCGTGGCGGTGAGGTTTTTCGCGCGCTTGGTGGACGAGACGAAGGCGCCGGCGGCGTTGCCGAGGCCGAAGAGAATGGCGTTGGGACCGCGCGAGAAGGTGAGCGCCTCGGAGTTGAAGCGGTCATTGGGAATACCATTGGAGAAAAAATCCTGCGAGACGACGGAGGAGGCGCCGCCGCGGGTGACGAACTTGGTGGGGATGTTGATGAAGTCGTTGCCGTTTCCCGTGATGTCGGAGGTCGACATGATGAACGGGTCGGTGTTCGGTGCGAAGGCCATGAGGTCGTAGATGCTGTTGGCGCCGAGGTCGTCCATCATGCGCTCGGTAAAAACGGTGAGGGCTGAGCCGATGTCTTTCAGGTCGGTCTTCATGCGCGTGCCGTTGAGCGTCTGCGAGGCGGCGTAACCTTTGTCCAAGGTGGCATCGACTTGGAACGGCGAGAGCAGGAGCGCGTCGTCTTTGGCGGCGGTGGCGGGCGCAGAAGGCGTAACCGGAGTCGTTGGGGTTTGCGCCGAGAGCGGGGCGCAGGCGAGCGCCAGGCTCAAGAGAAACGAAGCGAGCGATGCGCGGATGGGTGACGGAAGGCGGACGGGGTTCATGGTGGGGCGGTCCGCGTGGGGGCGCGGCGAATTCGAGAGAGGGTGGGGCGGGGTGGAGTGAGGGTAAGGAAAGACCGGGTCGAGACCGCGGGCCAGGCGCACGATCAGAATTTGAAGGTGCTCGTGAGTTGGTAGGTGCGCGGCTCGCGGAGAGTGTAGACGGCGTTGACCTGGGTGCCCTGGCCATCGCGTTTGTCGACGCCGCGCAGTGGGTAGATGGTGTAGGCGTCGAAAACGTTGCGGACGTTGAGTTGGAGGCGCCAGTCGACGCGGTTTTTGAAGAGCTTCCGCTTGTAGGTGATCCACGCGCCGAAGGTTTCGTAGCTCGGGGAGTAGTAGGGCTTCGTGGGGTCGAGGACTTGTTTGGAGTCTTCGGCGAAGCCGTTGATGGATCGGCCGCGGGCATTCACGCTAGCGCCGAGGGCGAAGCCGCTGAAGCGGGTGCCGGGGGCGAACTCATAGGTCTGGACGGCGTTGAGCGTCCACTCGGCGGCGAAGGCATCGGCGGGGAGATTTTTGATCGCCGCAAAATTGACGAGCGTGGTCTCGAGATCGGCCACGCGGGCGGCGACGGACAGGCTGTTGGTCGTAGTGAGGGCGAGCCAGTCGGGGCGGGCTTTGATGACGGGGATATATTGCGCCATGTATTGAGAAACGAAGATGCCGCGCTCGGTCGTGGTGCTGGCCTCGCGCTTGCTGCCGTTGACGGTGAAGCGCCACTGCCGCGTGAGATTGGCGACGGCGGAAAATTCCCAGCCTTTGGAGGTCGTGGACGCGCTGTCGGCCCAGACGGTGTTGAGGGTGGAGTAGGGCGAGGTATCGTATTTCGGGTTACGTTCGTAGTTCGCGACCGACTGCCAGATCTGGTCGAACTGCTTGAAATTGCCGGCGGCGGTTTGGGCGATGCTATCGATTTTATCCTCCGTGCTGTTGGTGTAGTAGGTGACGTTGAAAAAGAGGCGCCGGTCCAGAAACGCGAAGCCGAGGCCGTAGTCGGCGCCCTTGCCCTGCGGGTTGGGGAGGAGGTCGCCGTAGATGTTGCGGGTGCCATCGTTGACCTGAAAATTGTTCGACGTGTTGTAGGTGAGCGAAGCCCACGGGAGGACGTGATAGACGAGGCCGCGGGTGTAGGTGCTGCCGCCACGGGCGCGCAGGCTTTCAGGCAAAAAGGTGCGGACGTCGTATTTCGTGGGATCGGGGAAGACGCCGTTGGCGTCGCGCTGAGCGAGGAAATCGTTGGGGACGCCGCGCCAGGATTCCTGGTCGTCGCGACGGACACCGTGGGTGACGCTGACGCGCCCGCCCCAGAAATAACTCTGCGTAGCGAGGGCGCGGGTCTTGATGGTGGAGGAACTCAGACTGGGGCCCTGGGAGCTGATGTAGGCCGGCGTGACGCCGCTTGGAACGCGGGGCGGGAGAGGATCGCCGGCGAAGATGACCGGGTATTTGAACTGGTTGCCGGTGTTGCCGACGGCTTTTTTGGCGGGCTCGTAGTAGTAGCGGCCCTGAATGCCGTTGGCCCCATTGAGGAGCGCGGCGGCGGCTCCGGTGGTGGCGAGCGGCGTGGCGTTGGAGAGGCCGTTGTTGCTGCTCGCGGAACTTTGATCGAGCTGCTCGAAGAAGACGGCGGCGCGGTGGCGACCGAGGTATTTCAGCCACTTGGATTGGCGCGTGCCGAAATCGTATTCGTAGGAGGCCATGACGCGCCGCGCATCGCTCTCGTTAGGATTCACGATGAGGGTGCTTTGCGACTGGGTGTAGAGCAGCCCGACATTGGGGTTGGGCAGGCCGCCGGGGAGTTGGCGGTTTACATCGACGAAGAGATAGTCGTTGGCACCGACGAAGCCGTTGACGGCGTTGCGAGCGGAGACGACGCGGTTGAAGGCGGCCTCGATAAAAAAGTCCCGCGTGATCTGCTGCTCAAGGAAGACGGAGTAAATTTTGTAGTCGTTGAGCTGGTAGGAGAGGCGACCGTGGGCGCTGGCGAAGGTGGGGTAAATCGAGTCGTCGACGAACGAGCGGAGATTTGCGCCCTGCACGGGGTAGCCGGTGGCGTAGGTGGGACGGCTGCTCTGGCCCTGGTTGACGAGAGATTGGGTGGGGATGCGGGTGCCTCCGGCGGAGAACTCGGTGGAGACGAGGGCGATGTTGGTGTAGTTGGAAATGCCGGCAGGTTTTCCGCCGGCGACGTTGGTGTAGGTGGCGAGCAGCGGGCGGCCGGCATCGATCCAGGGCGTAACGGAATCGTAGGACGGCCACGGGCGGATACCGGGCGTTTGGGTGAGGCCGGTCTCGTAGTTGAGGCGGAGCGAAGTCTGCTTGAACGGCGTCAACAGCGTGGTGAGGAAGTGCCGGCGCTGGAACGTGCCGCTGGGCAGCCGAAAGCCGTTGGTGTCCTCGTAGACGCCGGCGTAGCGGATGGCTGCGAGGCCTTTCTTGATGACCTGGTTGTGGTCGAGCGTGCCGCGAAACGAGCCGCGGTGGTCGAGCTGGTATTCGACGGTGGTCGCGGTTTTGAACTTCGCGCGCTTGGTCGAGGAGACGAAAGCGCCGGCGGCGTTGCCGAGGCCAAAGAGGATGGCGTTGGGGCCGCGGGTGAAGGTGAAGGCCTCGGAGTTGAAGCGGTCGTTGGGGATGTTGTTGTTGAAAAAATCCTGGCCGACGACGGAGGTCGAACCGCCGCGAGTGACGTATTTGGTGGCGACGTTAATGAAGTCGTTGCCGTTGCCGCTCACGTCGATGAGGTCGCTGACGAAGGTATCGGTGTTGGGCGCGAAGTTGAGGATATGGTTGATGTTGTTGGCGCCGAGATCGTCCATCATCTGCTCGGTGAAAATCGTGAGCGCCGAGCCGATGTCGCTGAGGTCGGTTTTGAGACGCGTGCCGCTGAGGGTTTGGGTGGCGAGGTAGCCTTGCTCGCTGCCGGCGGTGATCGTGAAGGGCGAAAGGACAATGGCTTCGTCGGGGATAGTCGAAGCGGGCGGTGGAGCGGGAGTGGCGGGGACCGGGGCGGATTGGGCGGACGATCCGATGGGATGGAAGAGTGCGAAAAATATCAGAAGTCCGGTCGATTGGGCGATGGACCGAGAGAATGGTTTCATGGGGTGGGGTAGGGGTTGGGCTCAGCGGTTTTTGGGCGCCGGCGTTGGAACGAGAGGTCAGTCCACTTTGGATTCGGCTTTGGTGGCGGGGGCTTTGCCTTTGGCCTTCGCCTTGGGGCCAGGAGGGCCGGCTTTGGCATTGGGGTCGAAGGCGGGATTGCGCGCTGGCACGACGGCGGCGGTGTCGCGGAGGAAGCCGGTGATGAGGGCGTTGAGCTCGGCGGCTTTGGCGGGTTGGGCGGCGGCGAGGTTTTTCGTTTCGGAGAGATCGCTCTTGAGATCGTAGAGTTCGAGGAGGTCGGACTGGGCGGCGCCGAGACCGTAGAAGCGGATGAGCTTCCAATCGCCGACGCGCACCCACGTGGAGGCGAGTCCGCCGGACGCGGGCGTCGTGTGCGGGAAGTGCACGAAGGTCGGGCCGCGGTCGTGGGCGGCGCCGCGGAGTGCGGGCGCGAAGCTCCGGCCGTCGAGTTTGGCGGCGGCGGGCACGGGGAGTTTGAGCAGGTCCGCGAATGTCGGGAGAAAGTCGATACTCTGGATAATCGTGTCGGTGGTGGAGGCCGGGGTGGTGACTCCGGGCCAGACGACGATACAGGGCTCGCGAGTGCCGCCTTCGTAGGTCGTGGCTTTGCCGCCGCGGAGGGGGGCGTTGCTGGTGATGGGGACGCCGGCGATGCCGAGGGCGGCGGTGGCTTCGGCAGTGCCGGCGGTCCAGTGGACGCCGCCGTTGTCGGAGAAGAAAACGATGACGGTGTTTTCGGTGAGCTTCAGGGCGTCGAGCGTGTCGAGGAGTCGGCCGACGTTGTCGTCGAGGCTCTGGACCATGGCGGCGTAAACGGGATTGCGCTGTGGGGCGTCGGCGGGGAGGCGGGCGGCTTTGGCGCGGTATTTTTCGATGAGCGCGGGCTTGGCATCGTAGGGCGCGTGGACGGAGAAGGCCCAGTAGTTGAGGTAGAACGGCTCAGCTTGGTGCGCACGGATGAACTTGATGGCTTCGTCGGCCATGCGGTCTTCGATGTGTTCGCCGGGTTGGCCGGGGAAATTCAGCGCGGCGGGAAACTTCCACGGGGCCACGTAGCTGCCGGCGGGACCGGGGCCGGGCCAGTGGGGATAGTCGACATCGTAGCCGTGTTGGAGCGGCGAATACGGCTCGGGGCCAAGGTGCCATTTGCCGAAGTGGCCGGTGGCGTAGCCGGCGGCTTTGAGGGCTTTGGGGAGCGTGAAGTAACCCGTGTCGAAGCGCGTGACGCTCTGCGCGACGAGGACCGGGGCGGTGGGGCCGGCGGCTTTGACGAGGGCTTTCTCCATGATGACCTGCGGCAGGTGGCAGACCGGTGCGGTGATGCCGAGACGCGCAGGATAGAGGCCGCTGAGGATGCTTGCACGAGTGGGCGAGCAGAGCGGATTGGCGGAGTAGGCTTGGGTGAAGCGCAGACCGCGTTGGGCGAGCCGCTGGATGTGGGGCGTTTCGTAGAAGGCGTTGGGGCGGTTGAACGTCGTGTCGCTCCAGCCGAGGTCGTCGGCGAGGATGAAGACGATGTTGGGCTTGGTGGGCGTGGCGGCGGTCGCAGCGGAGGTGAGCGTGAGCGCGGCGAGGAGAGCGAGGGCGAGCGCGGCGGGTGCTGCGAATAACGTGCGAAGGAGGGGTGGGGGCATAAATGGGGTGCGGCCGGGTTTAGGGCGTCGGGCGGGGAAAATAGTCGCGATACCAAGTGCGCTCCTGGCCGTTGCGTTTGTCGGTGGGCAGGCCGCGCGGTTGCAGGTGATCGGTCCACGCGACGAGTTGGCGGCGGAGATCGGCGACTCGGTCGGGGTGCGCGGCGGCGAGGTCGCGGCGCTCGGGTTCGTCGGAAGCGAGGTCGAAGAGGCGGTCGGGTTCGCCGGCTTTGTGGAGGAGTTTCCATTGGCCGGCGCGCACGGCGGCTTGCGACCAGAAACGCCAGTAGAGGGCGGCGTGGGGCGGGTGGGGAGCTTCGCCGCGGAAGTGCGGGATGAGATTCACGCCGTCGAGCTTCGGGTCGGCGTCGAGGCCGGCGAGCGCGTGGGCGGTGGCGGCGATGTCGAGCGTGCTGACGGGCTCGGCGAATACTTTTCCGGCGGGCAGGCGTCCGGGCCAGCGAACGAGAAACGGGACGCGGATGCCGCCTTCGGAGAGCATGCCTTTTTCGCCGACGAGCGGCGTGTTGAGCGAGCCGTCCCAGCCGCCCATGTCTTGGTCGAGAGGGGAATCGCGGCGCGAGTGGATGGGCGCGCCATTGTCGCTCGTGAAAAAGATCAGGGTGTTTTGATCGATGCCGTGGGTCTTGAGCGCGGCGAGAATGCGACCGACGCCGTGGTCGACTCCGGCCATCATCGCGAGCGCGGCACGGCGGCGCAGCGGGAGGTCAGGCGGGAACTGGTCGGCGTAAGGAGCCGGCAATTCGAGCGGTGTGTGCGGCGCAAAGTAGGCGAGGAAGAGGAAAAACGGTTTGCTGTGGTTGCGCTGAAGGAAGGCCAGCGCGGCGTCAGTCTGCACATCGACGCGGAAGCGTTTGTCGTCGCGCCAGGCGGGAGCGACGGTGGCGCCGGCGAGATCGTAGTTCGAAAAGTAGCGGTTCATCTCTCCGCTAAAATAGTCGTCGAAGCCGTGCGCCTTCGGCATGAAGCGCTGGCGCTGTTGCTCGGGTATCGTGATGCGGCCGGCGCTGGGCTTTTGGTCGGGAAGATTTTTTGCGCCCCAGGCGAGCGTGAGGGCGTTTGGCTCCAGGTGCCATTTGCCGATGTGGCCGCTGACGTAGCCGGCGGGTTTGAGGCGCTCGGCGATGGTGACCGTCGCGAGCGGCAACGGCATGTCAGGGATGGTGTCGATGCCGAGGCGCTGCTGGTAGCGGCCGGTGATGAGCCCGGCTCGGGAAGGTGAGCACTGCGGGGCGGTCACGTAGCCGGACGTGCAGCGCACGCCCTCGGCGGCGAGGCGGTCGAGGTGCGGTGTGCGGATGTCGCGCACCTGGCCTTGGATGCCGAGGTCGGCGTAACCGAGATCGTCGGTGAGGATCACGATGATGTTCGGCGGCGGTGCAGCGCTGCGTAGGGTGGGTGTGGCGACACAGACGAATACCAAAAGCAACGCCCATGTGGCGAACGGCGGGAGACGGTGTGGCATCACGGGGCGTCGCGCAATTCGGCGCGTTCGGTGGAATACCGTTTCAAGAGCTCATCGAGCCGGGCGGTGAGTTGGGCGGCGTCGCCGACCACGAGCCAATAGCGGTAACGGTAGGTGGATTGCGGGCCGAGATTCACGCGGTCGAGCGGGGCGACATGCATGCACGGGCCGGCGCGCGGATCGTCGCTGGTGCCGCCACCGTGCGGGCCGAAATTCCAGTGCTGGGTCGCCGTGGGGCTAAAGATCGCCACGCCCTGCCCGGCGGCGTTGAAGCACGCCATGATGTTGAGCGGAGGTTTGGCGCGGCCCCACGGTGGGCCGGGTGGCTGTGACTCGGCGCGCCATTGACCGGCGCCGAGGTAGCTCTTCACGGCGCTGAAATTGCGGGTGAAATAACACGCGGGGATTTCCTGCGGGGAGAGTTTGGCAGGCCCCCAGCGATCACCGGGAGTCCGGCGCGCGATAAATTCGCAGCGCACGGTGACGACATTTGGCATGCCGGGCTCGAACGAGGTCCACTGGCGCATGAGCGCGGCGGCTTCTTCGTTGGGCATATCCCAGAGCTTGGGCACGGTCTCGCCGTAGAGTGTGGCGGCGTCGATGCGCTTGAACTCGTTGACGCGGGCCCACGAGCCGACGCCGCCGCCTTGGATCGGATTCCACGACCACGGGCTCCAGGCTTTGCTTTGGCCCTCGGCCGTCCGGTCGAGGCGGAGGCCGGCGTAGTAGGATTGCTGGATGAGGCGGCCGGGGTCGGCCAGGTTGACCATGTTTTTCGGATAAGCGGACCAGGAGAGCCAGGTGATCGAGGCCCCCTTGGCGCGGTCGATGCCGACTTTCACGGCGCCGTTGTCGATTGTGAGTAGGTCTTCGGCGCGAGGGGCGATATTCGGGGTGGCGGCGGTCGCAGCGAGGGTGGCGGCTGCAAGGAGCAGCGCGGAGGTGAGTGCGGAGGCGGTCACGGCGTGAATTTCAAAGGTAAAATGCGCGTGAACGCCGAAAATATCCGGGCAGCGCACACGAAAAAGGGGTCTCATAGGAAACGATTCCCTTTTCCTGTTGTATTCAAGGAAAAATCTGATGGCTTCGCGAAATCTCGTCAGGTTTTAGCGAGCGCGGCTGGCTCCGGTCGTGCGCGATCTCGCGAAATCGTGCTTTGAATTGTCGCTTCCCCGGTGCCTTCATTTTCCTCCCATGAAATCCAAGTCCGTTGAAAAGGCCTACGCATTGGCTCGCGAACGTTACGCCGCACTCGGCGTCGATACCGATCAGGCGCTCAAGGCGCTCGCGCGCATTCCCGTTTCGATGCACTGCTGGCAGGGCGACGATGTCGGGGGCTTCGAGCACGCGGGCGGCGCGCTCGGCGATGGTCTGGCGGTCACTGGAAACTATCCCGGCAAGGCGCGCACGCCGCAGGAGCTGCGCGCGGATTTCGAGCGGGCGCGGTCGCTTATCCCGGGCACGCAACGCATCAATCTTCACGCTTCCTATGCCGAGTGTGAGGGCAAACCGGTCGACCGGGACGCGTTGAGCGCAGCGCAATTTCAGGGGTGGATTACGTGGGCGAAGCGCCTTGGTATCGGCATCGATTTTAATCCGACGTATTTTTCGCACCCGCTGGTGAAGGGCGGTTTCACACTCGCGCACCAAGACAAGGCGGTGCGGCAGTTTTGGATCGAGCACGGCATTCGCTCGCGCGAGATCGGCGCAGCGATCGGCAAGGCGCTGGGTAAGACCTGTCTGACCAATGTGTGGATTCCCGACGGGATGAAGGATTCGCCGGCGGATCGCAGCGGACCGCGTGCGCGGCTCGCGGAATCGCTCGATGCGGTCTTCGCCAAGCGCATCGACCCGAAGCTGAACGTCGACGCGGTGGAGCCGAAGCTCTTCGGTATCGGCTCGGAAAGCTACGTGGTGGGCTCGCATGAATTCTATCTTTCCTACGCGGTGAGTCGGAAGAAATTGCTGACGCTCGACGCTGGGCACTATCACCCGACCGAGGGCATCGCGGACAAGATTTCTTCAGTGATGCAGTTTCTCCCGGAAATCGCGTTGCACGTCTCGCGCGGCGTGCGTTGGGACAGCGACCACGTGGTGACGCTCACGGACGAGCTGCAGGCGATCGCGCAGGAAATTGTGTGGGGCGGATACACCGACCGCGTGCGCATCGGCCTCGATTATTTTGACGCGAGTATCAACCGCGTGGCCGCGTGGGTCATCGGCACACGCAATATGGAGAAGGCGCTCATGCTCGCGTTGATCGCCCCGGTGGAGCGGCTCAAAGCGGCCGAGCGGGAAGGGGACTTCACCACACGCCTCGCGCTGATGGAAGATGCCAAGACGCTGCCGTTCGGCGCGGTGTGGGACTACTACTGCGCCGAGCAAGAGGTGCCGGTGGGTGACGCGTGGATCGCCGACGTCAAACGCTACGAGCGGGACGTGCTCAGCCGCCGAGTGTAGGCGCGCACCGACGCTTTCGGTTACCCCTCGTTTTCCATTTCCATGCCCCAACTCTCTGCTCTCCGCCATTTCTTCGGCGTTCTCTTGTTCTGCTCGGTGGCCATCGCGCCGATTTCGGCGGCGCCGGTGTTTCCTTCGGGAAATGCCGGGCAACCACAGGCGAGTCCGCTCAGTGCGTGGGTGATGCCACCGACGCGCGTGGTATGGACCAGCCCAAGCGGCACAAAGCACGCGCAGGATTTGCTCGGCCCGAAGATCGGTCAGGCGGTCCTGAAAAATCCGCAGCCGCCGTGCGTGCTCGCGCCGGCTGCGCAAGGTGCCGCGGGCGGAGCGATCGTGCTCGATTTCGGCACGCAGATCTCTGGCAACGTGGAAATCATCACGCCGATGACGAAAGATAAAGAGCCGCCGCTCGTGCGGATTCGCTTCGGCGAGTCGGTCGCGGAGGCGATGGCCGAACTCGGCGGTGACCCAAACGCGCAGAACGATCACGCGCTCCGCGATCAAGTCGTCCGGTTGCCCTGGCTCGGCAAGACCACGATCGGGCCCAGCGGGTTTCGTTTTGTGCGCATCGACAATGTCGACCCGAAGCTGGAGGTGCAGCTCAGCGAAGTGCGCGCGGTGCTCCAGATTCGCGATGTGCCGCAGGTGGGCTCGTTCCGGTGCGACGACGAGCGCATCAATCAGATCTGGAAAGTCGGCGCCTACACGGTGCATCTCAACATGCAGGAATACCTCTGGGACGGCGTGAAGCGCGACCGCCTCGTGTGGATCGGCGATATGCATCCGGAGGTGGCCACGATCAACGCAGTGTTCGGCTTCAACGAGGTCGTCCCGCGCAGCCTCGATCTCACGCGCGACATCACGCCGGTGTCCGAGTGGATGAACGGCATCAGCTCCTACTCGATGTGGTGGGTGCTCATTCACGAGCAGTGGTGGATGCATCACGGTGATCGCGCGTATCTCGCCGCGCAGAAGACTTACCTCCAGGCGCTGCTCAAGAAACTCGCCGCGCTGATCGGCCCCGATGGCCGCGAGAAGATAAACGGCATGCGGTTTCTCGATTGGCCGAGTTCGCCGAATAAACAGGGCGTCACGGCCGGCCTGCAGGGGCTGCTCGTGATGACGTTGGAATCCGGCGCGCGTCTGATGAACGTCCTCGATGATTCGGCGACTGCGGCGCTCTGCACCGACGCGGCGAAGCGCGGGCGGAAAGTCGTGCCCGAGGTCAACGCGTCCAAGTCCGGCGCGGCGCTGCTTTCGCTCGCAGGAATGCGCGACGCGAAGAAAACCGCGGACGAAGTGCTCAAGGTGGGAGGCGCGAAGAACGTCTCCACGTTCTACGGATTCTACGTGTTGCAGGCGCTCGCCAAGGCGGGCGAGACGGACACCGCGCTGGAGTTCATCTCGACGTATTGGGGCGCGATGCTCGATCTCGGCGCGACCACATTTTGGGAGGACTTTGATCTCGATTGGATCAAGAACGCCGCGCGCATCGACGAGCTCGTGCCCGAGGGGAAAAAAGATGTGCATGGCGGCTACGGCGCGTATTGCTACATTGGATTCCGGCACAGTCTTTGTCATGGTTGGGCGAGCGGCCCGACCGCGTGGCTCAGCGAAAATGTGCTCGGCGTCACGCCGCTGGAGCCGGGCTTCAAACGCGTGCGCATCGTCCCGCAACTCGGTCGTCTGAAATGGGCCGAGGGCACCTATCCCACACCGCTCGGGCCGATCAAGGTCCGCCACGAGCGCCAGGCCGACGGCTCGGTGAAATCGCAGATCGCCGCGCCCGCCGGCATCGTCGTCGTGCAGCAATGATTCCCCATGAAACCTCACCCCGTCCGTTTTGTTTTCGCCGTGCTCGGCCTGGCTGGTGCACTGCTCGTATCGGCCGTTCCTGCCTCGGCCGCGCAGAGTTATCCTGAGCCCGCCGGGCCCGATACTGCGGGCTTCGTTCCGATCTTTGACGGCAAGTCGCTCGCCGGCTGGGACGCCGACCCGAAGTATTGGCGAGTCGAGGACCGGATGCTCGTGGGCGTGGTCACGCCGGAGACTCTGCTGAAGGCCAATACCTTCGCGATCTGGCGCGGCGGCGCGCCGGCTGATTTTGAACTGAAGGTCGAGTATCGAGTGAGTGCGGCCGGAAATAGCGGGATCAACTACCGCAGCGTCGAAATCCCGACGCCGGCTTTCGCGCTGAAAGGCTACCAGTGCGACATCGACGGCGCCAATCGCCACACGGGTAATAACTACGAGGAGCGCGGCCGGACGTTTCTCGCGGTGCGCGGGCAGATCACGCGCGCGGGCGCCGAGGCGAAGCGCGCGATCATCGGCACCGTCGGTGAAAAGGGCGCGCTCGCCGCCTTCGTGCGCGCCAACGACTGGAACCAGGTCCACCTCATCATCCGCGGCAATGTGCTCACCCATATCGTCAACGGCCACGTCATGAGCGTCGTCATCGACGAGGATGCCGCCGCGCGCACCGCCGCCGGGCTCATCGGTGTTCAGGTCCACGTCGGGCCGCCGATGAAAATCGAGTATCGCAATTTCCTGCTCAAAACCCTCCCGCCCATCGCCCCCGCTGCTCTCAAATGAAGCTCTTTCTTACTCTCGGTTTCACCACGCTGTTATTGCTGGCGCCGATCGCCGCGCGCGCCCAAGCGCTCGCGCCCACGGCGCTGCGCACTGAATACCTCGTCGCGCCCGATAATATCGACTCGCCGCAGCCGCGCCTCTCGTGGCGCGTGGAATCCGCCCGCCGCGGCGCCGCGCAGACGGCGTGGCAAGTCCGCGTCGCGTCCTCCGTTGCGAAACTCTCTGCGGGTGAGGCCGATCTCTGGGACAGCGGGCGCGTCGCCGGGGAGGCTGGCAACGCCACCAATCAGATTGCCTATGCGGGTCGTTCGCTCGCCTCGCGGGCAGAGTGTTTCTGGCAGGTGAAAGTTTGGGACGAGGCGGGCGCGGCCTCCGAGTGGAGCGCGCCGGCGCGTTGGTCGATGGGGCTTTTGCAAGCCGGCGACTGGCGCGCCGAATGGATTTCGTATCGCGACGACGAGCCGCTGCACACCGACCGCAAGACGCTGCACCTCCCGGCGCCGCGCCACTACCGGAAAGAATTCTCCGCTGCGAAGACCGTGCGCCGCGCCGTCGTCTATGCGTCGGCCCTCGGTATCTACGATCTTTACTGCAACGGGAAACGCGTCGGCGACGACTACTTCCAGCCCGGTTGGTCTGACTATCTGCTCCGCGCCTACTACCGCGGCCACGACGTTACGACGCTCGTGCGATCGGGCGGGGCCAATGCCCTCGGCGCTGTCGTCGCCGAAGGTTGGTATTCGGGATATGTCGGTTACGCGCTCCTCGTCGGCTACGGCCCGAACAAAGTCGGCCGCTATTTCTACGGCAAGACGCCGGCCTTCGCCGCGCAGTTGGAAATCGACTACACTGATGGCACGCACGAAACCGTCGTCACCGACACCACGTGGCGCGTTACCGACCGCGGACCGACGCGCGAGGCGGATATCATCATGGGTGAATCCTACGATGCGCGCGCGGAGCTGGGCAATTGGTCCGCGGCCGGTTACGATGCGAAGTCTTGGGAGCCGGCCGTGGCGGCGGCCTCGAATCCGCGGGCCAAAGCCGTCTATTCCGACGCCGCCGGCCAGCGCGACATGGACCTCGGTTTCGTTAAACCGCCGAAGATGCAGGCGTATTCCGCGCCGCCGATCCGCGTCACGCAGGAGTTGCCCGCGAAGAAACTCACCGAGCCGAAGCCCGGCGTCTACGTGTTTGATCTCGGGCAGAATTTTGCCGGTCTCGTTCGCCTTAAAATCACCGGCGCCGCCGGCACGAAGGTCCGCCTGCGCTACGGTGAGATGATCCACAAAGACGGCACGATCATGACCGAAAATCTGCGCAAGGCGCGCGCCACGGATTTCTACACGCTGAAGGGCGACGCGGCCGGCGAGACGTGGACGCCGCGTTTCACCTATCACGGTTTCCAATACGTCGAGCTCACCGGCCTCGCCGCGAAGCCCGCGCTCGATACGGTCACCGGCCTCGTGTTGCACAACGACACGCCGCTCGCGGGAAATTTTGAGTGCAGTGATCCCGTGCTCACGCAGTTCGGCCGCAACGCCCAATGGACGCAGCGCGCGAACTTCGTGGAGATCCCCACCGACTGCCCGCAGCGCGACGAGCGTCTCGGCTGGATGGGCGACGCGCAGGCTTACGTGCGCACCGCGACCTTCAACGCCGACGTCGCCGCGTTTTTCACGAAGTGGATCGACGACGTCGTCGAATCGCAGCGCAGCTTCGGCGCCTATCCCGACTACGCGCCGTATCCGATGGCGCACGGCGGCGGCGGCAAAACCTTCGGCACTGGCTGGACCGATGCGGGCATCATCTGCCCTTGGACGATTTGGAAAACCTACGGCGATGCGCGCATGATCGAGCGCCACTGGGCTTCGATGACGCGCTTCATGGAGTGGCGGTTCGCCAGCACGACGACACCCGAGGGCCTCGGCACCAGTCTCGGCAATCCGTGGGGCGATTGGCTCAATGTGAACGAGAACACGCCCGTCGAGTTTATCGATACCTGCTACCACGTGCTCGATTGCACGCTTATGGCGGAGATGGCCGAGGCGATCGGGCGCCCGATCGAGGCCGCGAACTATCGCGCGCGCCGAGCGAAGTCGCAGGCGGCGTTTACCAAGACCTATCGGAAGCCCGATGGCACGCTCACGGTCGACACGCAGTCCGCCTATGTGCTCGCGCTCTCCGTCGGCCTGATTCCGCAGAAAGATCTCGCGGTCGCCAGCGCGACGCTGGCCGCGCGCATCGCGAAGAACGATCACCGCATGGCGACCGGTTTCCTCGGCACCAAGTCGCTCCTCCCCGCGCTCACCGCGCATGGACAGCACGATCTTGCCGTGCGCCTTTTCCAGAGCAGGAAATTTCCGAGCTGGGGCTACGAAGTCTCGAACGGCGCGAATTCCGTCTGGGAGCGTTGGGACAGCTACACGACCGAGCACGGTTTCAATGGCGCTAACGGGAAACAGAATTCCGCGATGAACAGCTTCAGCCACTACGCGTTCGGCGCGGTGATGGAGTGGGGCTACCGGGTGCTCGCCGGCATCGACACCGAGGGCGCGGGCTATCGGCGCATTGTGATCCGGCCGCGTCCGCCGACCCCGGGCAGCAATCCCGACGAGACGCCGATCAACTGGGTGAAGGCGCACTACGATTCCATCAACGGCCGGATCGCGAGCGCGTGGAAACTCGACGGCGGCACCTTCACGCTCGACGTCACGATCCCTGCGAACACCACCGCGAGCGTGTTTCTGCCCGGCGCCGCGGCCGAACGCACCACCGAGGGCGGCGCCGCGCTCGCCACGGCGAAGATCGCGGGCATCCGCTCGTTTGCCGCGGCCGGTGGTGACCTCAAGGTCGAAGTCGCCGCGGGCACCTATCGCTTCACCGTCCGCGCCACGCCATGAACCTGCGCTCGCTCGCCCTCGCCGCGTGCGTCCTCGCGATTGGCCTCACGCCGGTCTCCGTGGCCGCTGCGGCGAAACGACCGAACATCGTCTTCATCCTCGCCGACGATCTCGGCTACGTGGACATCAACGCCTATGCGGCACGCCTCACCGGGGCGAAGACGGCGGAGATGTTTTTCGAGACACCGCACATCGATCGCCTCGTGCGCGAAGGCACGTCCTTCGGGCAGGCCTATGCGTGCCAGCTCTGTTCGCCGACGCGCGCCGGGCTGCTCACCGGGAAAATTGCCGCGCGCATCGGCGTGACGACTGCGACGCCGAATACGGTGCGGTCGTTCTACAACCAAGGCATCGCTCCGCCGTCCGGTTATCTCGCCAACGACGCGCTTTACTGGGGCGACCCGATCAAGATTCAGCAGGCCCTGCTCAACGGCTCGACGCTCGAAGCGTTGCCGTCCGGGCAGCCGCTCGACCAAGGCCGTGACGAAATCACCATCGCCGAGGCGCTCACCGGCTACCGCTCGGCGTTTATCGGCAAGTGGCACCTCGGCGGCCACGGCGCACGCGGCTGGCAGCCGCAAGACCAAGGCTTCGAAGCGCTCGCCTACACCGACGAGGGTGGCTCGCCGTATTTCAAATGGCGCGGCGTCTGGGACAGCCGGGTGAAGAAACACGCGAAAATGCCGCAGCCCGAGCTGCTCGCCGGAAAAGCCGGTCCGGATACGGGGCACGATTATCTCACCGATGCGCTCACGGAGACCGCCGTGCGTTATCTCCGCGAGCAGGCCGCTCGACCGGCGGCGCCCGACCGCGCGCCGTTCTTCCTCTATTTCTGCCACCTCGCGGTGCACACACCGTTTCAGGGCAAAGCCGCCGACATCGCCTACTTTGAGAAGAAGGCCACGCGCGGTTGGAACGGCCAGTCGAACGCCGTCTACGCCGCGATGCTGAAGAGCCTCGACGATTCCGTCGGGCGCATCCTCGACACGCTCGCGCAGACCGGCCTCGCCGAAGACACGCTGCTCGTGTTCATGAGCGACAACGGCGGCGTCACCTACACTGATCCCACTGCGACGTGCAACGCGCCGCTCAAGGGCGGCAAGGCGATGATGTTCGAAGGCGGCATCCGCGTGCCGTTGATTTTTCGCCAGCCCGGAAAAATCGCGGCCGGCCAGTGGTGCGATGTGCCGGTCGATTACGCCGACATTTTCCCGACCCTGCTCGAACTCACCCAACACGACCCCGCAGTGCACTACGCGCGCATCGACGGTCGCAGCCTCGCCCCGCTGTTGACGGACCGTGCCAACACCCGCCGCGGCTACCCGCGCGACACCCATTACTGGCACTATCCCTTCAATGTCGGCATCGTGCATCCCGACGACGGCCTGCCGCCGGCGCCGCATTCGGCGATCCGCGAAGGCGATTGGAAACTCATCTTCGACTGGAGCGGGAAATTGTATCTCCACGACCTGCAGAACGACTGGCGCGAAGAGCACAACCTCGCCGAGACGCAGCCGTCCAAAGCCCTCGATCTGTTCCGTAAACTCAACACATGGCTCGATACCCAGGTCGCCGTGAAATACACCCCGTTGCTCAACCCGGCCTACGATCCCGCAAAAGAATCGCGCGCGCGCCCGTTCGTCGACCTGCGCAAAAAACTCCTCGGTAATTCATCCGCCATCCGCCCCGCCGCGAGCGACCCGCGGATCGAATTGCTCAACCGCGCCAATGCGCAGCCGTAGGTCGGCGGTGCGTCGGGAAGGGAGCACGTATATTTAGGAGCACGCGATAGCCTGACAACGTTGGGCGGGCACGTCCCTGTGCCCGCATGATTGTAGTGTTCGAGATCTTCCCATGCCGGCACAGGGACGTGCCGGCCCACCCAACTTCAAAGCAACTTGGTGGTTGGAAACGGCGCGGTGAGGCTGTCGCATCTCGGGATTCCGATGGTGCGCGTGTCATCCGATCTACCCCAGAAAACGCCGGACTCCGGGCGGCTGCCGACGCGCACGAAGTTCACGTGGGCTCTCGGTTCGCTCGGCGACAACTACGCGGGCAACACCATCGGGCAGCTCAAGGATGCGGTTTACACGGTGGCGCTCGGGGTGCCGCCGGAGTTGGTCGGGTGGGCGCTCTCGGTGCCGCGGTTGCTCGATGCGTTTTTCGATCCGGTGGTGGGACACTGGTCCGACAACTGGCGCGGCCGCTGGGGACGGCGGCGGCCGTTTGTGTTGGTCGGTGCGGTCGGCCTCGGGATCACGATGACACTGCTCTGGCTGCCGCCGACGCAGGCGGGGTGGAGTCATGCGGCGCTCGCGGGATATTTTCTCGGGGCGACGATGCTCTTTTACGCGGCCTACAGTCTGTTTCTCGTGCCGTATCGCGCGCTCGGGCTCGAACTCACGAGCGATTATCACGAGCGCACGCGGCTCCAGGGGTGGGGGATGATGGTCGGGCTCGTGGGCGGGCTCGGCTTGCCGTGGCTTTACAAACTCGCGCTGCTCGTCGGTGGCGGGGGCGGAGCAAACTCCGCGGCGGCGACGTCGGAGGCTATTCTCGTCGGCGCGCGGTGGGTGGGCGGGGGCGTGGCGCTGTTGGTGATGATCACGTGTCTCGTTCCGGCGCTCACGTGTCGGGAAAAAACGGTGACGGCGGCGCCGACCAAGATTTCTCTGCCCACCGCGTTGTGGGCGACGCTGCGGAACCGGCCGTTTCTCCACATGCTCGGTATGAATTTCTGTGCGACGGTCGGCATGTATTCTCCGGTCACGGTGTCGCTCCTCGTGAGCATTTATTTCCTGTTTCAGGGCAACCAGGACGCGGCGGCGGATCTGACGGGTTACCTCGGGATGGCGCAGATGCTCGGCTCATTGGCGGGCGTGCCGGTCAACACGGCGGTCTCGGTGCGGCTTGGGAAACGCGGGGCGACGTTCGTGGCGCTGGGCATCGGTGCGCTCGGGTTTGCGTCGCTGTGGTGGACGCTCCTGCCGGCGCATCCCTACTGGGCGGTGCCGTCGCAATTTCTCATCGGCTGGGGCATGCAGGGCGTGTGGCTGATGTCGGCGACGATGAATGCCGACGTGTGCGACAGCGACGAACTCGCGACGGGGCGGCGGCGCGAAGGGATGTTTGGCGCGGTGTTTGCGCTGGAGCAGAAAGTGGCGTTTGCCGTCGCGGCGCTGCTCGGGGCCTACCTCGTCACGCGCTGCGGCTACGAGGCGAGCACGACGCCCGGCGCGGCGGTGCTGGAGCAATTGCGCGTCACGCTCATCGCGACGCCGCTCGTCGGGCTCGCGGGGGCGATGGTGTGTATCGGGTGGTATTCGCTCTCGCGGACGCGCGTGGCGGAGATTCAGACGTTGCTCGCGACGCGGCGGCCCGTTCCTCTGGAAGAACATCCATGAGAGCCCGCCTGATCGATGTCGCCGCCCGTGCCGGAGTCGCCCCCAACACGGCTTCGACCATTCTCAACAACCGCCCCGATTCCTGGGCTTCGAAAGAGACGCGCGAGCGCGTGCTGCTCGCGGCGAAGGAACTGAACTACCGCCCCAGCAAGGCCGCGCTCGGCGTGCGTCTCGGCCGTTACAATACGATCGGCCTCGTGGTGCCCGATCTGCACAACCCGTTTTACCCCGTGCTTGCCGATTCGCTCGATCAGGCGGTGGCGGCCCATGGTTACGACCTGATCCTCGAGCACAGCCGCAACGATCTCGCGGCAGAGCAACACAGCTTTCAGTCGATTCTCGACCGGCAGGTCGACGGCGTGGCGCTGATCGTAAGCGATCCGGAATTGCACCGGCCTTTCCTCGCGGGACTCGCCCTGAGCGGACCACCCGCAGTCGCGCTCGCGGCGAAACCCGATGTGGCGCTGCCGGTCGATTCAGTGGTGAGCGATTTTTCCGACGGGTTTGCGCAGGCGATCGAGCACCTCATCGCGCTCGGCCACGAGCGCTTTGCCTTTCTGTGTGCGCTCGCGAAAGGCCAGGACGACGGCAAGCGCCCCGAGCTCTTCCGCAGCATCCTCGGCGCGAAGGGCATTCCGGCGGAGAACATCTCGTTCGTCCGCTGCGAACATCACATCGCCAGCGCACGCGATGCGTTTCGCGACCTTCTGCGCAGCACGAAAGCAAAACGGCCCACGGCGTTGATCGCGCTCAACGATCTCTCGGCCATCGGCGCGATGCGCGCGGCGGCCGACGAGAAACTCAGCGTGCCGCGCGATCTCTCCGTGATCGGCGTGGATAACATCCCGCTCGGCGAATACCTGCCGGTGGCGCTCACGACGATTTCGCAACCGATCAAAGACATGGTCGCGCGCACGGCGAGTCTGCTGATCCAACGCATCGAAGGAAAAACCACCGCGCGCCCCTCGCAGACGATTTTTCCGACCGCGCTGATCGTGCGGGAGAGCACGGCCAAGCCCGCGCGGCGCTGATCCGGCCCGGCGCGCCGGGCGGGTTGACGAAAACCATCTTTTTCCTCGGCAGCGTTTGGTTTCTCCCGCTGATTGTTGGTCAACTCACGGCGAGCATTCGCCAGCATTTGCGCAGTCGGCCTCGGTTCCGTTCGCTAGTCTCACAGTCTCGTTGTTTTCACCTCCCCACCATGTCGCACTCCCCCGTCAACCCCCTCACACGCCGCACGGTCCTCAAACGCGGACTGGCCGGTATCATAGCCTACGCGGTCGCGCCGAATTTTTTCCCGGCGTCGCTCTTCGGTAAGAGTGCCCCGAGCAACCGCCTCACGGTCGGTCTCGTCGGCAACGGCCTGATCTGTAACAGCCACATCGGCACGCTCCTCGGGCGCGACGATTGCCGCATCCTCGCTGTGGCGGACGTGTGGCGTTCGAAGGCCGTGAAGGCGCAGGCGCGCATCGAAAAATCTTACGCGGCCGACAAGGACAAGGGCTCCTACAAGGGCGTCGATATCTACGCGAAATACGAGGACCTCGTGGCACGTGACGATATCGACGTCGTCTTCGTCACCACGCCCGACCACTGGCACGCCGCCGTCGCCCGCGCCGCGATGCTCGCCGGCAAAGACGTGTATTGCGAAAAGCCGATCACGCTCACAGTCCGCGAAGGCCGGATGCTCGTGGACACGGCGCGCCAGCACGGCCGCATTTTTCAGTCGGGCATGCAGCAGCGCTCCAACGGCTCCTTCCGCAAAGCCGCCGAGATCGTCCGCAACGGCCTGATCGGCGACATCACGCGCATCCGCACGAAGCTCGGCGAGTTCCCCTTGCCCGCGGCTTTGCCGGCGCAGCCGATCCCGCCCGATCTCGACTATGACCGCTGGCTCGGCCCCACCCCGTGGCGCCCCTACCACGAGAAACGCATTCTCGGAAACTACGGCGGCGGCTGGCGCTGCTTTTGGGAATACGGCGCGCGCAAAAACGGCGACTGGGGCGCGCACCACTTCGACATTATCCAATGGGCGCTCGGCATGGACGACTCCGGGCCGGTGCAGTTTATCCCGAAGGGGTTCGAGGGCGCGCCCTACCAGACGCACGTCTACGCCAACGGTGTGCGCGTCGAGCGTTACGAAGATGGCCAGAAATTCATGATCGAATTCACGGGCACCAAGGGCACGGTCTCGGTCTCGCGCAACGACGAGTTTGAGACGACCCCGCCCGCGCTCGCGACGCGCCGCCTCCGCGGCGAGGAAGTGCACCTCTACGCCAGCGAGAACCATCACTCCGATTTCTTCTCCTGTGTGCGCACGCGCCAGCGGCCGATCACGGACGTCGAGATCGGCCATCGCACCGCGACGGTGTGCCATCTCAGCGGCATCGCCGAACGCCTCGGCCGCGCGATCCGTTGGGACCCGGCCAAGGAGGAAATCATCGGCGATCCCATGGCCTCGCGCCTCCTCGACCGCCCCCGCCGGGCTCCCTACGCGCTCCTCTAATCGCCGCCCAGACGCCACCCCCATGCGCACCACCTTTTTTCTCCGCCCAGTCCGCTCTGTCGGCGTGTTGTCGGCGCTGCTCCTCGCGAGTAGCGTGACGGCCGCTGACTCGAAAACGGTAACCGTCGCCGAGCCCGTGCCGTTGCAGGACCTCGATTACTCGGGCGACCAATCGGCGCTCGCCGCGCTCGACAAAGACATTTCCGCCGCCGGCACCGACACCGCGAAACTCGCCGCCCTCGAGACGCGCCTCCTCGCGCTGCTGCGGCGCAGCGACAGCTCCATCGCCGCACGCCAAGCCGCTTGCCAGCGCCTCGGCGCCATTTTCGCGGCGGGCGGCACGCCGAGCGCGAGCGCGCTGACGCTGCTGAAAACGATGCTCATCGACGAACGCGAATCCGACATCGCGCGGCTCGCGCTCGATCCCACGCCCGGCGCGGCGGTCGACGCCGTTTTGGTGGAAGCACTCGGCAAGACGACCGGCCGCACGCGTCTCGGAATTTTGGTGACGCTCGCACGTCGGGCGACGGCCTCAGCGGTGCCCGCGCTTACTGCGCTGCTCGCCGACAAAGATGCAGCCACCAGCGCGGCGGCGGCGACGGCGCTCGGTCAAGTGGGCAACGGCGACGCGCTCGCCGCCCTGCGCAAAGCCCCGGCCAGCCCCGCGGTGGTCGCGGCCAAAATCGCCGCGGCGCGGAAACTGCCCGTCGCCGACGGCGTGGCGGTGCTCACCGATCTCTCGCGCGACCGTCAGCTCGCCGCCCATCAGCGGGCGGCAGCGCTGCGCGGGTTGCTTGACCTCGAACCGGCCAAGGCGCCGGCCCGCATCGTCGAAGCGCTCGGCGGCACAGACTGGACGGCGAAACAGTCGGCTGTCGAAGCGATCTACGCATTGAAAGCCCCGGGCCTCGTCGATGCACTGGCCGCCAAACTCGCGGCGTGGGATGCGCCGACGCAGATTGCGGTCGTGGAAGTTTTGGGTCGTCGCGGCGAGGCTGCCGCGACCAAGACGATCATCACCGCCACTCAGCACGCCGACAAAGGTGTGCGCGCGGCGGCCGTGACGGCGCTGGGCCTAGTCCCGGGTGACCGCGATTTGGTGGCGGTGCTCGTCGGCATCGCAGCAGGAGCGGATTTCGATGCGGCGAAGCTTGCCCGTGCTTCCTTGGCGCGGCTCAACGGCCCCGGTGTGTCCGAGGCCGTTTTGGCCGGTGCTCAGAAAGGCGATACGGCGAAACGCGCCGTGTTCATCGAGCAGATTGCCTCGCGCAATCTCACCGAAGGACTCCCGTTCTTGCGCGACTGCCGCAAAGACGCCGACGTGGCGATCCGCGTCGCAGCGGTTGGGGCGTTGGGCGATTTGGCGCCCGTCTCTGATCAGGCGCTCGTCCTCGATTGGGCGGCGACGGCGACCGATTCTGCCGAGCAGACGCGCGCGCTGCGGGCGGTGGTTTCCGTGACGTTGCGCAATCCCGATGCCGCCAAACGCGCGCAGCCTATTTACGACTCGCTGGAAAAAGCGGCGCCGGTCACAGCGGTGCAGTTGATGCCGCTCTTGTCCCGCCTCGGCGGCAAAGAGAGCGCGGCATGTGCGGCGCGCCTCGCGAGCGGAGCCGATGCGAAGGTGGCCGATGCGGCGACGGCGACGCTCACGCGTTGGCCGGACAATACCGCGCAGGCTTCGCTCGTGACGGTCGCCGAAAAGGCGAAGGTCGAGTCGGCCCGCCGCAGCGCGAGTCAGGCGGCGCTCCGCTACTTCGAGCGCAACCGCGAAGTGTGGACGGCCACGGAAACGAAACAGGTCGGCCAACTGCTCGCCGGGGCCACTGATGCCGCGGCACGCAAGAGCCTCGTCACGCTGCTCAACCGCGCATCCGACAAAACGGCGCTCGCCCTCGTCGAGAAATTGCAGAGCGAGCCCGCGGTCGCCGATGCGGCGAAGGTCGCGGCCTTGTGCATCACTGCGAATCTCGCGGGACCGCCGAAAGCGCGCGTCTCCGAGAGCGAGGGCTCGGCGAAAAATATGTTTGATGGAAAGACCTCGACGCAGTGGCGCGTGCCGGTGACGCCCGACCAATGGGTCGAGATCGATTTCAAGGCGGCGCGTCCGCTGCACCGCCTCACACTCGACGAGACGGGCCGCACGGGGGATTTTCCGGAGCGTTACGAAGTGTTTGTGACGGACGATCTCAAGAATCCCGGCAAAGCAGTCGTCAGCGGCGCCGGCCAGCGGAACCGCACCGTGATCGATTTGCCGAAGGGCACGACGGCGCGCTACGTGATCATCAAGAACATCGCCGAGCGCCCCGACGGCCAGTGGGCGATCAGCGAGTTGTTCGTCGACTGAGGAACGCGCCCCCGCGAGTTTGACCGACCGCCCGGAAATTTTCCGGGCGGTCTTTTTTGTGTAGAAACGCGGGCGGCAATGGGTGCGCAGTGTTCCGCAAGAGGCGCACGGTGAAGGCGCTTTACGGTGGTGCGGGGCGGCGACACGCTGCGGTTGCAACCCCCAACCTGGGGCCCGGCCAGGCCGGTCGGAACCCCGAAACCTTTCACGCCATGAAAACATTTCGTCCGGCTGAAATCAGGAACTTCGCCCTCGTGGGACACGCCACTTCGGGCAAAACAACGCTGGCCGAGGCCATGCTTTATTGCGGCGGTGCGGTGCACCGGCTCGGCAGTGTGGCCCAGGGCACGACGGTCTCGGACTACCACGTCGGCGAGCAACAGCGCCACATCTCGGTCCACGGCACGTTGCTCAACTGCGAGTGGGGCGGTCGGCAGCTCAACTTTATCGATACGCCCGGCTATCTCGATTTCAGCAGCGAAGGCATCCACGCACTGCGCGTCGCGGACTTCGCCGTCGTGGTGATCCATGCGGGCCACGGCATCGGCGTCGGCACGGAAATGATGTGGGACTACGCGGGCCAGTTCGGCATTCCGCGCATCATTGTCGTCAACGCGCTCGACAAAGAGCACCACGACTTCGACGCGCTGGTGGCCGAGATCCGCGCGCGGTTTGGCCAGGAGATTTTTCCGATGCAGGTGCCGGTCGACAGCGGCCCGGGCTTTCATCAGGTGCTCGATGTGTTGCGCAGCGAGATCGTGAGCTACGCGGGCGATCGCTCGGGGAAGTTCACGGAGGTGCCGGCGATGGGCGAGTGGGCGGTGCGCGTGAAGGCGATGCACCAAGAGCTGATCGAACACATCGCGGAGTCGGACGACACGCTGCTGCAGAAATTCTTCGACGAAGGCGGCCTCTCCGAGGAGGTGCTGCGCACTGGCATCCATCCGGCGGTGCAGCGGCAGGCGTTTATCCCGCTGTTTTGCACGGCGGGGGAGATGAATATCGGCGTCGCGCGCCTGTTGGATTTTATCGCGAAATTCGGCTCGTCGCCCGACGACCGCCAGACGGTCGGCGCGACGGAAGTGGCCACGGGCGATCCGTGTCTGGTCGCGCTAAATGGCACGGAGCCAGTGGCGTATGTGTTCAAAACGCTCACCGACCAGCAAAGCGGCGATCTGTCGATTTTCCGCGTCTACTCCGGCACGGTGCGCGGCGGCATGGAGCTCTACAACAGCGACCGCCGCATCACGGAACGGCTGGGGCAGCTCTACCGGTTGAACGGAAAACTGCGCACGCCGGTCGAGGAACTCACCGCCGGCGACATGGGCGCGACGGTGAAACTTAAGGACACGCATACCGGCAACACGCTGTGCGATGTGCGCCATGGGGTCGTGCTGCCAAAACTGGTTTACCCCGTGCCCTACACGCATGCGGCGCTCCAGCTCAACTCGCCCGGCGACGAAGACCGCCTCGCGACGGGATTGGTGGCGCTGCACGAGGAGGATTTGGCGTTCAGTTATCATACCGACGCGGAGCTGCATCAGTTCATCATCTCGGCGCAAGGCGAACTGCATCTCGAAGTGCTCTTCGAGCGGCTGAAGCGACGCTACAAAGTGGATATCGAACTCGTGCCGCCGAAGATTCGCTACCGGGAGACGATCCGCGCGAGTGCCGATGCGCGCTATCGTCACAAAAAACAATCGGGCGGCGCGGGGCAGTTTGCCGAAGTGTGGATGCGCATTGAGCCGGCGCCGCGCGACGCGGGCATCACGTTTACGCAGTCGCTCACCGGGCAGGATGTCGACCGCGTGTTTGTGCCCTCGGTGGAGAAAGGGGTGCACACGGCGGCGAACGAAGGCATCCACGGCGGCTACCGCGTGACGGATGTGAAAATCGATTTCTACGGCGGCAAGATGCACACCGTGGATTCGAAGGACATCGCGTTTCAGATCGCGGGCTACTTCGCGTTCAAGGAGGCGTTTCGCAACGCGCGGCCGGTGTTGCTGGAGCCGATTCACGAGCTGGAAATTCGCGTGCCGGAGGAATTCGTCGGGCGGGTGGTCGGCGATATTTCGAGTCGGCGTGGCAAGATCCTCGGCATGGATGTCTCGGGTCGGTTGCAAGTGCTCCGCGCGCAGGTGCCGGCGGCGCTGTTGCACCACTACGGCACGGTGCTGCGCTCGCTGACGGGCGGACGCGGGCTGCATTCCGAGAAATTCAGCCACTACGAGGACGTGCCGCCGGAGGTGGAGAAAAAGATCGTCGGCGAATACGCGGCGGCCCGGGCGGCCGGCACGGCGCGCTCGCACGCGCACCAGCAGTGAGCGGAACTACTTCGTGGCCGGTGCGGGCATTGCGGCCCGCAGCCAGGCCACGAAGCGGTCTTTGAAGTCGGGGGCGAGGGCCGGCCAGGGCAACATGCCGTGGGGGCCGCCTTTGACGGTGATGAGTTCGCACGGAACATTCGCCTCGCGCAGGCGTGCCTGCATGTCGAGCGATTGCTGGTAGGCGACCGTCTGGTCGGCGTCGCCGTGCATTAGGAAAAACGGCGGGAGACCGGGTTTGACGAAGTGGATCGGCGAGGCGTCGTGCATGAGTTTCTGCATCGTCTCATCGAGCACGTCGCGGCCGAGGAGTTTGTTGAAACTCGGGATCAGGCCTTGGCGGCGGGCCGCTTCGGCGGGGAGGTCGAACACCCCGTAGATCGGCGCGACGGCGGCGACGCGGGTGGAGGCATCGGCCCGCACGGCGGCGAGTGCGACGAGGTGACCGCCGGCGGACTCGCCGGAGAGCGCGATGCGGCGCGGGTCGATGCGGTATTCGGCGGCGTGGGCTTTGACCCAGCGGATTGCGGTTTCGACATCTTCGACTGCGGCCGGGTGCCGGTGTGCGGGGGCCAAACGGTAGTTGATGGAGAACCACGCGAAGCCCGCGGCGGTGAGCGGCGCGTGGAGCGGCATCATGTAGCCCTGATTGCGCCCACCGTCTTTGTCGCCGCCCGTCCAGCCGCCGCCGTGCACGAGAATCACGGCGGGATGCGGGCCGGGGCCGTCGGGCACAAACGCATCGAGGCGCAGGCTCACGCCGGCGGCCTGGCCGTATTCAATATCCTTGTGCGTGGCCGCGCGGACGGCGGACGAGGCGAACGGGATGAGGAAAATGAGCAACGTGAGCAGGCGAAGGGGGATTTTCTTCATGGGGAAATGTGGTTGATGGGGAACGGCAGGAAGCGCGTAGTTGGGAGAAAAGGCGAGCGCGGGTCGGCGGTGTGCGGGGTTGCGCTCGTGGGGTGATTCACTCTCATCGCCCGGCATGTCGACCGAGAATTCTGAAAACAGTGCGCGCGCGCCGCGGGGCGTCCGTTGGTGGCCGGCGGTAGCGATTTTGCTGATCACGGTGGTCGCAACCGTGGTGGTGCGGGCGCGCGCGGATGCGTCGTTTCAGGAGCGCAACATGAACACCGGCGCGATCGCGATGGGCGCGACCGTGCTGTTGCTGGTGTGGTGGACGTTTTTCTCGCGTGCGCCGTCGCGGCTGCGCCTGCGGGTGACATTCGGGGTGTTGGGTGCGCTCGGGCTCGGTGCGGCGATGTTTCGGATTCGCGGCGTGAGCGGAGATCTCGTGCCGATTTTGGCGTTTCGCTGGGAGCAGACGGGGCGGCCGGCCGCAGTGGCGAACGTGCCGGCGGTCGCGACGACGAAGGCGTTGGTGTCGGCGACATCGACGTTGGCGAATCGGCCGGATTTTCCGCAATTCCTCGGGTCGGAGCGCACGGCGGTGTTGGCGGGGCCGCGGTTGGAGGCGGATTGGGCGAAGCGTCCGCCGGAGGTGTTGTGGCGGGTGAAGGTCGGCGCGGGCTGGTCGGGATTCGTGATCGTGGGCGAGCGCGCGCTGACGCAGGAGCAAGACGGTGCGCACGAGGTGGTGGTGTGTTACGACCTCGCGACGGGACGGGTGTTGTGGACGCATCGCGACGCGGCGCGCTACGACAATCCAATCGGCGGCGAAGGGCCGCGGGCGACGCCGACTGTCGTCGGAGACCGCGTGTTTACCCTCGGTTCAACCGGGCGCCTCAATGCGCTCGAACTCGCCACGGGAAAATTGCGGTGGACGCGCGACCTCGTCGCGGATGCCGGTGCAAAAGTGCCGGAGTGGGGCTACGCGGGCTCGCCGCTCGTGCTCGACGGACGCGTAGTGGTGAGCGCGGGCGGGACGGCGAAGCAGTCGTTGATCGCGTATCACGCGGAGACCGGCGAGCGGGTGTGGGCCGCGGGCGACGCGGAGGCGGGCTACGGCACGCCGTTTGTGGCGACGCTCGCGGGGCGACGGCAGATTCTGGCCTACAACCATCGGCGAATTTCGGCGCACGATGCGAACGACGGCGCGGTGCTGTGGGAGTATCCGTGGGGCCGGGGCAACCCGCACGTAGCGGTGCCGGTGATCGCCGGTCCGGATCGCGTGGTGTTTTCGGCGGGCTACGGAGTCGGCGCCGAGTTGTTGCAGATTACGTCACGGGAGGGGCCGACGTTTGGCGTGGAGCGCGTGTGGCGTTCGCTGAAATTGAAGGCGAAGTTCGCAAATCCGGTGGCGCGCGACGGTTTCATCTACGGATTGGATGACGGTTTGTTGGCGTGTTTGGATTTGCGGGATGGAGCGGAGCAGTGGAAGGAGGGGCGCTACGGGCACGGGCAAGCGCTGCTGGTCGGCGAACTCATGGTGTTGATGGCGGAGAGCGGAGAACTGGTATTGCTGCGTCCGACGCCGCAGGGGCCGAACGAGCTGGGGCGGTTCCGCGTGTTTTCGTCTAAGACCTGGAATCCGCTCGCGCTGGCGGGAGATTTGCTCGTCGTGCGCAACGATCGCGAGGCCGTGTGCCTGCGTTTGGCCTTGGCGCCGTCGGGACTCGCCGACGCGCGTTAGCCGGGCGGCGATCGCGGAAGAAAATTTGCCGGGCGAGGCGTTCGGGCATATCCGTTCCGCACCCCCCACATCGTCACGCCAGGCACTGCCGTGCCTGCACCCCCCACTGGCCGGCTCCGCGCCGGCTTGTGACGGCAACCCCTCGACCCCATGAAAAATTTTCCCGCCCATCCGTCGCGGTCGCCATCGTGCGGTTCGCCTGCTCCCGTGGTTGTGCTGTTGGCGTTGGCCGCGGCTGCGCCGGGTGCGGCGCAACCGACCCCCAATCCGCCGAAGCCCGCGAGCGGAGGCACGGTGGAGTTGTCGCCCTTCCTCGTCGAAGATCCCGCCGACCAGGGCTACTACGCTTCGCAAACGCTCGCGGGCGGACGTCTGCGGCAGGAACTTAAACACACCGGCTCGGCCATACAGGTCGTGACGAAAGAGTTTATGGAGGACCTCGGCGTGACCGGCATCGAGGAGCTGTTTCAATACACCACCGGCACGGAGGTCGGCGGCATCCTCGGAAACTTCACCGGGGCGAGCGACGGCGGGGCGGGGGAGACGAGCACGGGCGATGCGCGCCGCAATCCCGACGGCACGTCGCGCGTGCGCGGGCTCTCCGCGCCGGATCGCACGCGCAATTTCTTCAAGACGGACATCCCGTTCGACGCTTTCAATACCGACCGCGTCGACATCAACCGCGGTGCCAATTCTTTCCTCTTCGGTCTCGGTTCGCCCTCGGGGCTGATCAACACCGGGTTGGTGAAGGCGCGTTTCCGCGACACGAACGAAGTCAGCACGCGGATCGACAGCGGCGGCCAAACGCCGTCGTATCGCGGCTCGTTCAACCTCAACCGCGTCGTGGTAAAGAAGCGCGTCGCGATCCACGTCGCCGCGCTGCACGACCGCACGAAATACCGGCAGGAGCCGACCTACAAAAACGACGACCGCCAGTATGGCGCGATTTCGCTCCGGCCATTCCCCCAGGCGGACATGGTCATCACCGCCCACGTCGAGACCGGTCGCATCCGGGGCAATGCCCCCGACACGCTGCTGCCGCAGCAAAACCTCGCCACTTTTCTCGACGATCCCGCAGTCGGCCGCATCTCGATCAACGCCCACGGCAATCTCGTGCGCTTCGGCCACGTCGAAGGGCCGACGCAGGCGCAGTGGAATGCGCTCAACGCCGCCGACAAACTCAAATTCCGAGTGCGCAATCTCCCGGACGCCAACAGCCTGGTCAACGCCTCGTGGGCCAATGGCGCCTACGGTCTCGTCTACGACGGCAGCAACGGCCGCCGGCCGGCCTTTGCCTACACCGACCAGTATCGCGCAGTCGACTACGTGGCGGGCGATCCGTTTTTCAATCCGACGCGCGCGGCGAAAGGCGCGCCTTACAACGTTTACCACGGGAATCGGGCCCTCATCAACGGCACTGGCTGGCGCGACCAGGGATTCACCAATCTGAAGACCTTCGACTTCAGCAAGGCGCTCCTCGCGTGGGACAACGACCACTACACGCGCGATTTTGTGAACTACAACGCGGCCATCGAGCAGGTGTTGTTCGAGGGGCGGGCGGGCTTCGAAGCGGCCATCGATTATCAGGATCTCTACCGCACCGATTTTGTGGCGTTCAACGGCGGGGTATCGAGCGTGATGTTCGATATCAACGAGACGATCTGGCTGCCCGAAGATCCGAATTACCTGACCTCCGGTAACGCCGCGCCGCGCCGCAATCCGAACTACGGCCGGCCGTTCGTCATCTCGAAGGCGAACCGGCGCGTGACCGACTCGCAGCGGGAGGCGACGCGTTTCACGGGCTTTGTGAAGCACGACTTTGCGCGAGCGTTTGGGCGGCGTTGGATCGGGAAACTGCTGGGACGCCACACGCTCACGGGGCTCGCCGACCGCTCGGTCTTCGACGAGAAGGTATTGAACTTCAATCTGAACTCCTTCGGCGATCCCGAGCCCGCGCTGCATATCGGTCCAGCCAACGCGCGCCAGACCGGCAACGATGTGCGCAACGTCCCCATGATGGCCTATATCGGGCCGCCGCAACTCGACGCCTTCGGCAATCCCAATTTCCAGTTGAGCGATTTTCAGCTTACGCCGGCGAACTATCAGCTCTGGCCCGCGGACGGCTACACGACACAGAAACTCTCCTGGAACCTCGGCCCCGACGCCACGAACGAGACCTTTGGCCTCGATTCCCGGGCGAACGGCAACGAGCGCTTCGTCACCGCGACGTTTACGCCGCAAGGTGTGCCGAACAAAAACTACCGCCTGCAACGGACCAAAGTGACGTCGTTTGCGATCAACACGCAGTCGATGTTTTGGGGTGAGTTGCTCGTCGTGAACACCGGCTATCGCCGCGACCACGTCAAAACGCTGCTCAACACCGAGGCGCCGCTGATCGGGCTCGACGAGCTGGCCGATATCTCGCCGACGGGCTTCCGCGTCGAAAACGGCACGAGCGTGCAGGCGAAGTCCGATATTTTCGGATACGGTGCGGTGTTCTCTTTGCCCCGAAAACTCTTCCGGCTCCCACGCGATCTGGAAGTGCTGTTTCACTACAACAACACTGAAAACTTCATCCCCGCCACCGATCGGGTGGACCAGTATCGCCGGCCGGTTGCCTCGCCCGCCGGGACGAGCAAAGACCACGGCGTCAGCATCCACGCGTGGGACAACAAGATTGTCGCCCGGTTTAACTGGTATCGCGCCACCCTGGCGCGGGCCTCGTCGAACGTCTCGGATCTCTTCAATCAGACGAACACGAATATTTTTAATCACTTCGGAAATCTGAATCGCGACATCCTCCGGCTCGACGCCAACGACGACGGCGTCATCGACGACGTGATCCGCAACCAGATCGTCGTCGATGCCGTCACCGGGCTCACTCCGACCGGCCAGACGCGCGACGCAGCCGTCGCCGATTTATATCCGAATTTGGCCAAAGCGAAGGCGGCGCGCACGGCGATCGCACCGCACCTGACCCCCGAGTTGAAAGAGGCCTACAACTACCGCATGGCGGCCGACGGTTCTTCGCTCACGCAGTTCGCCGGCACGATTACCGATACGAACGACATCACCTCCCGCGGCTTCGAGGCTGAGCTGATTTTTAATCCCACGCGCCAGTGGCGGATCGCGATCAACGCCGCGAAGCAGGAGACCGTGCTCACGAATATCGCGCCGGCGCTGACCGCCCTGCTGGATCGCGTCTGGCTCCCGCACCTCACGAAATTTGGCGACCTCGACTGGAACGAACCGGTCGAAGTTGTCGCCGGCAACAACACGACTCAGCAGGTGAATGACCGACTGCTCGACTACTACGCCGCCAAGGGGCAGGAAGGCCGGCCCCAATCCGAACAGCGCAAGTGGCGCGTTAACGTGGTGTCACGCTACCAGTTCAACGAGGGCCGGCTGAAGGGATTCTCGGTCGGTGGGGCGGTGCGTTGGGAGGATGTGTATGCCACTGGCTTTCCGACGCTGAACGATCCGCGCGGCTTCATTTTGCCCGACGTCGCGAATCCATATTTCTCGGAGCCGGCGACCAGCGTCGATCTCACGTTCGGCTACCGTCGGAGAATCATGGCCCACTACGACTGGACCGGACAGCTCAACGTGCGCAACGTCCAGAACTGGGGCAGCGACGGGGTGACGACGATCCGGACGCAGCCGGACGGGAGTGCGGCGCGCGTGCGGCTCGACCCGCCGTTTCAAGTGCTGCTGACGAATACCTTTCGGTTTTGAAGCGGCGGGCGATTCGCAGAGGCCGCTTTTCGGGATTGTCCGCGCGGGCAACGTGGGCTTCGTATCTGGCCCCCAATCCCCATGAGCCTTCGTCTTTCGCCCGTCTCGTCAATTTCTCGTTGGTCAGCCGTCGCCGCGTGCTCGGTCGCGGTGTGGTGGGGATCGCTCGTGCAGGCCGGCGAGAACTGGCCGCAGTTTCGTGGTCCGACGGGCGATGGGCATACCGATGCGAAGAATCTCCCGGTAACGTTTGGCGAAGGCGAACGCGTGAAGTGGAAGACGGCGATCCACGGCAAGGCGTGGTCGTCACCGGTTGTATGGGGCAACCAGGTGTGGCTCACGACGGCGACGGAGGCGGGCGATGCGCTGTCGGTGCTGTGCGTGAACAAAGATACGGGCGCGATTGAGCGCGACGAGGTGTTGTTTCGCGTGGCGGCGCCGCAGTTCTGCCACAAGTTCAACTCCTACGCTTCGCCGACGCCGGTGATCGAGGACGGGCGTGTCTACGTGACGTTCGGTTCGCCCGGCACGGCGTGCCTCGATACGAAGACGGGCAAGGTGTTGTGGCAGCGGACGGATTTTGTGTGCAACCATTTCCGCGGTGCGGGTTCGTCGCCGATTTTGCACGGCGATCTGCTGGTGATGAGTTTCGACGGCAGCGATTTTCAGTTCATCGTGGCGCTCGACAAAAAGACGGGGCGCACGGTGTGGAAGACGGACCGCTCGATCGACTTCAAGGACCTCGATGCGAGCGGGAAGCCGAGTGCGGATGGCGATTTTCGGAAGGCGTTTTCCACGCCGCACGTAATCGAACAGGACGGCCGAGCGGTGGTGCTGAGCAGCGGCGCGAAAGGGCACTACGCTTACGATGTCGCCACGGGCGCGGAGCTCTGGCGCGTGGAAGAGCGCGACCAACACAGCGCGAGCACGCGGCCGGTCGTGGGGCACGGCATGGTGTTTTTCCAGACGGGATTTGGAAAGGGCCAGCTCCTCGCGGTGAAGCTCGGCGGCAAGGGCGTGCTACCGGCGGCAGACGTGGTTTGGCGCGAAAAGAAGAACGTGCCGAACAAGCCGTCGCTCATCTTGCATGAGGATCTCGTGTTCATGGCCGACGATGCGGGGATTGCCTCGTGTCTCGACGCCAAGACGGGCGCGCTGCTGTGGCGCGAGCGCGTGCTCGGCAGCCAGTCCGCGTCTCCGCTGCTCGCCGACGGAAAAATTTATTTTCTGGCCGAGCACGGGATCGTGACGGTCGTGGAAGCGAGCCGGACGTTTAAGAAACTCGCGGAAAACAAATTCGAGAGCGGTTTCATGGCTTCGCCCGCGGTGTCGGGCAAAGCGCTGTTTCTGCGCACGAAGACGCACCTCTATCGCGTGGAGTAAGCCGGCCGGTCAGCGCAGAGCGGGACGCAGGGCACGGCGGAGTTCGCCGGCGAGGATGACCTGTCGGCGGCACGACGCGTGGACGGATTCAGGTGACGTGTCGGGCAGAGTGTCCGCCTGGAAGGCGACCTGCAGCGTGGCGAGAGGCGGCAGCTTCGCGGTTTGCAGGCGGCGTGCGCATTCGGCGAGGAGGCCGCGCGCGCGGGACTCGATGACGAGAAATGTCTTTTCGGCGGTGTCGCCGGACGCCGGAGCGTAGATGACGGCGACGCCGAGCGCGGTAGCGGGGATCTCGCCGTTGATCTTCGTGGCGGGGCAAAGGGTGAGGCCGAATTTTTCCGGCCACGTCGTGATCTGGTTTTCCATCGGAGCAAAGTCGGCGGGGGAACGACGCGACACAACGCGATTGTCGAATGGGTCCGTGGGCGGATGAGGTCGGTAGCTAGCGATCAGGGGGCGGGCTGGAAGACGTAGCGGTAGTAGAAGCGGCCGTTGGGGGCGGCGTCGCCTTGGTCGTAGGCGTGCATGGGATCGGCGTCGAAATCGCAGGCGTCGGTCCATTTGAAATCGAGGGTGAGGCCGGACGGGTCGGAGAGGGCGAGGGCGGTGCGGGGAATGGAGAGTTCGACGCAGTTGGCTGCGACGATTGCGCGGACGGGGGCGAGCGACTGCCAGGTGCCGGGGGCGGTTTGGCGCTCAAGGGTCGCGGTGGCGCCGGCGCGGTTGATGGCGAAGGTGGCTGTAGTGGTTTTCAGCCAAAGCGTGAGGCCGGCGGGGAGCGTGGAGCCGGGGAGCGGGGCGCGCGTTTCGAGGTAGAAGTGGAGGTGCGTGGCATCGGTCGCGACTTTGGCGAGCGCGAGATCGTGGCGGCCGGACGTGTTTTCGTAGACGCCGATGCGACCCCAGCCGTGATGGCTGCGCGAGGAGGTGTCGTCGACATCGTCGCGATAGACCGGCGAAACCGTTTCCCAATCGGCGAACTGGCCGTCGACGGCGATGCGGCTGTGCGTGGTCGCGGCGGGGAGAGGGCGGGCACCTTTGAAGCGGCGGACTTCGGAGACGAGTTGGAGGTAGTAGTTGTCGGCGAAGCCGCCGCGCATGGGTTCGAGGTCGCGGCTGAACTCGGCGTTGTAGGCGTCGACGAAGTAGGATTCGCCCTTGGCGATCGGTTTCCCGAGCATGTTTTTCGAGCGGCCGTCGATGAAACGCATGGCGACCCATTCATTCCAGCCGGTGACGAAAACAAGCTCGGGATCGACGGCGCGCGCGCGTTGCCACTGCTCGGCGAAGTAGAGTCCGTGGGCGGATTGCTGGCGGTCGGGCGGCGGTTGTTTGCCGGCGACGTAGCTGCGGCCGATGTTGCTCATCGGGTGTTGCGCGACGGCGACGGCAAGCTGCTCGGGTTGCGTGGGCGATTCGTGCCAGCCGAAATTTTGCGGGGTGTGATCGAGCCACGGCCACTTGTCTTTGCCGTCGGCGAACCACGCGCCGGGTTTGCCGCGCGTCCAGGCCCACGACTCGCGGACGGAGAAAAACTCGCGCTGCTCGGGGGTGAGCTCGGCGGGGTTGGCGAGGATCAGGGGTTTGCCTTTCCAGACGAACCAGAGGTCGCGGTGGAGGTTTTTTTGGTAGAACTCGGTGAAGAGTTTCGCGGCGACTTTGGGCGTGCCGGAATGGAGGAGAAAGGAAATCGCGGGCGTGCTGCGGCCTTGCGCGCGGAGCGCGGCGAACTCGCGGGCGAGCACGAGCACGGTGGGGACGTAGGCGCGGGCGTTGGTGACGTCGAGGAAGAGGACGTCGATGCCGGCATCGGCGAGGAGCTGCGCGTGGCGGCGGATGACCCACGTGTCGTTGGAAACATAATACCCGAAGCGGGGCTCGCCCCAGTGGTGAAAGGCGCCGGGCGGACCGTAGGCGGGCGCGGTGGGATTCGCGGCGAGGAGTTTGGAAATGTCGTAGGGGCTGGCGGTGTCGGCGGGAGTGGGCGGGCGCACGCTCTCGTCGGGGGAGGCTTTGTTGCGGTCGTAGCCGTGTGCGCCGAGCCACACGAAGTAGAACATGCCGACGTAGCGGCCGGGGCGCGGGGCGGGGGCGACGCCGGGCGGTGTGACGACGCGGCCGAGGGCGTCGGTGGCGGACCACGTGTCGGCGAAGTTGGCGGGCCAGAGTGGCGGTGTCGTGAACGCGGTGGGTGGCGGCGAGGGCGGCGTGGCGCGGGCGGTGGCGAGCACCACGAGGGCGAGCAGGGCGAGGCGCAGGGCGTTCATGGGAAAGCGGCAAGCGGCGGCAATTGCACAGCGGGATCGCGGGTGGTGGCGGCCCAATTTTTCAGGGCGAGATAGAGACGATTGAGTTGCGGGCGAGGCGCGGGCGAGGCGGCGAGATTGCGGAGTTCGTCGGGGTCAGCGGCGTGATCGTAGAGTTCGAAGGCGGGCGGGTGGCCGTCGAGGGATTGCGGATCAAATTCGCTGAGGATGCGATAGGCGTCGGGGAAATCGGCGCGGACGCGGACGGTCTCGGCGTAGGTGCGGTTGCGCCATGGCTGGAAATCTTTGGAGTCCGCCTGGACCTGGCGCCAGCGCGTGGCGGTCTTTTCGCGGTAGATGAGTTTCCAGCGACCGTCGTAGGCGGAGCGCTCCTGCAGGCCGTCGTTGGGGAGTGGGCCGCGCGCGGAGATTTCGGCGAAGACGGTGGAGCGGAGCGTGGCGCGCGCGGGATCGGTGAGGACGGGACGGAGCGAGGCGCCGTGGAGGAGCGCGGGCGCGGAGAGGCCGGCGTAGTCGAGGAGCGTGGGGAGCAGGTCGAGTTCGGTGGCGAGGGCGGCGGTGCGTTGGCCGGAGGCTTGGCCGGGCAGGCGCACGATGAGCGGCACGCGGAGGCCGAGGTCGTGGAGGGTCATCTTACCGTGTTGGAAACACGGGCCGTGATCGCCCATGAACACGACGAGCGTGTGGTCGGCTTGGCCGGAGGTGCGGAGAGCGCCGAGGGCTTCGCCGACGGAGGTGTCGGCGAGTTCGAGGGCGGCGAGGTATTCGGCCCAGTCTTGGCGGACGACGGGCGTGTCGGGGAGAAAGCCGGGAAGTTTTACCGAGGCAGGGGAGACGCGGATGGGTTTCGCGTCGCTGTTGGGAAACGGACGGTGGCTCACGCTGATGTTGTAGAGATAGAACCACGGTTTTTGGGCGGTGCGGGCGCGCGCGATGAAGGTGGTGAAGTCGGCACCGCGGGCGGGCCCCTTGATAAATTCATCGTAGGGAAATTTTTCGTTGGGGAGCACGTGGAGCTTGTGCGTGACGGCTTGGTGGTAGCCGCCGGCGGCGAGCAGCTCGACGAGCGTGGGGAATTGCGGACGGATGAAGTTAGTGCGGTAGAGCGGGGCGGCGCGTTCGGCGGGCGTGAGGTCGCGCGCGGGTTTGTGGTAGTTGAGGGTGTTGTTGAGCAGACCGTTGGTGTGATTGTGCAGGCCGGTGTAGATCGCGGCCTTCGAGGCGGAACAGACCGGGTAAACGACGAAGGCGTTGGTAAAGACAGTGCCGCTGGCTGCGAGCGCATCCATGTGCGGCGTGCGGAGGCCGGGCGTGCCGAGGTAGCCGGCGTGCGCGCCCTGATCTTCGGTGAGGATGAAGAGGATGTTGGGCTTTCGCGGAACGGCGGCGCGGGCGAGTGTGGCGAAGTCCACGGCGGCGGTGAAGGAAAGAAACGCGAGCGCAGAGCGGAGAAAGTGGCGTAGGGGAAGGAGCATGACGGCGGGTGCGGGCGGCGCTAGGGGAGCGGGTAGCGGTCGGCAAGGTGGGCGGGCATTGCGCTGGGAACGTAGGGCTGGCCGGAGCCGCGGTCGCCCTGGGGCTTATAGTGCGGGCCGGTTTTCGTGGACTCCGGCACGTAGTCGGGCCGGCCACTTTGCTCACGCCACCAGGCGAGCCAGTTGGCGGAGAGATCGGCGACGACGGCGGGGTGCTGGGCGGCGATGTTGGTGTTTTCGAGCGGATCGGCGGACGGGCGGTAGAGCTCCCAGCCCTCGCCATCGACTTCGGCGAGCGTCCACTCGGCGGTGCGGATGGCGCGGTTGTCCATGTATTGGAAATACAGCGGCAGGGCGCGTTGCCACGGTGCGCCGGTGATTAGCGGCAGGAAAGATTCGCCGGCGACGGCGGTAGTGGGCGGAGCCGAGGGGGTGGCGGCGGCAAGGAGTGTTGGGAGAATGTCGACCATGTGCACGGGGCTCGCGGTGATGCGGCCGCCGGGACCGGTGGCGCGCGGCCACCAAGCGATGGCGCCGGTGGTGACGCCGCCGGCGTGCTGGCTGATTTTGTAGAGGCGCCACGGCGTGACGCTCGCGTAGGCCCAGCCGGTGCCGGGCTGCCAGTTCGAGGCGGGATCGCCGGGGAGACGGCCTTGTTTCAGCAGCGGGGCGTCCATCACCGAGAAGGAATCGGAGCCGTTGTCGCTGAGGAAGAGGATGAGGGTGTTGTCGGCTTGGCCGGAGACGCGGAGGGCGGCGAGGAGGCGGCCGATGCCGTGGTCCATGCGCTCGACCATCGCGGCGTAGACGGACATGCGGAGGTCTTCGAGGTCGCGTTGGGCGGGCGTGAGGGAATTCCAGTCGGGGAGATTTTTCGGGTAGTCGGGGAGGGTGGCGGAGGCGGGGACGAGGCCGAGGGATTTTTGGCGAGCAAAACGGGCCGCGCGCACGGCTTGCCAGCCGGCGAGATATTTTCCGCGGTGGCGGAGGATGTCGGCGCGCGGAGCTTGGAGCGGGTTGTGGGGAGCCTGGTAACTGAGGTAGAGAAAGAACGGCTTCGCGGACGGGGAGGGCGGGGCGGAACCGATGAATTGGAGGGCGCGGTCGGTGAAGGCGTCACTGCTGTAATAGTCGGAGCCGAAGGACGTGAAGGGCGCGCGGTCGAGACGGTAGTTTTTCGAGCCGGTGAAGTGATCGGCAAAACCGTCGAGGAAACCGAAGAAGTGATCGAAGCCGCGGTCGAGCGGGTGGCCGCGTTGGTGCCATTTGCCGATGAGGGCGGTGCGGTAGCCGGCGGCGCGGAGTTTTTCGGAGACTAGGGGCGTCTGGGCGAATTTCGGGAGCGCGTGCGGCCACCAGTGTCCGGTGAGCAGCGAGGCGCGCGAGACGACGCACATACCGCCGTTAAAAAAATGGGTTAGCCGCACGCCCTCGCGGGCGAGTCGGTCGAGGGCGGGTGTGGCGAGTTCGCCTCCTAAGCAGCCGAGGTCGCTGTAGCCTAGGTCGTCGGCAAGGATGACGATGATGTTGGGCTGGGGCGTCGGAGTTGGCGGAGTCGTAGCCGCGGTGAGGCGCGCGAGGCAGACCGCGACGAGGAGCGCGAGGGTGGTGAGGAAACGAAGACGAGGCAGGAAAATCACGGGGCGGCGCAAGACGGACGGTGGCGACGACGGGCCGGGAAAATCGCGGCCAGTCGGGGCGAGTTTTTCGGCGCGAATGGGCGCGACAAGTTCAAAATAGGAAACGTTGCCTGAAAACGTAAATTTCGGGCGATTTTCCGGCGCGAGCCGCGCGGGGAGCGGCCGTGGGGGAGAAGGTTAACGGACCTCGAGGGAGGCGCGGCCGGTGATGTCTTGGTCGAGTATCCAGCGATCTTCGACGCGGGTGGCGCGCGCGGGGTGACCGTCGATGAAGACGCCGCGGGATTGGGCGGAAGCGGGCAGCTCGACGCGGGCGGCGGAGCCGGTGGGCAGTGCGACGGTGAGGGTGAAGGTCTCGGCGTTTTTCCAATCGATGAGAAGGGGGCCGCGGGGCGTCGGGATCTTGCCCTCGGCGGAGGCGAGTTTGCCGGGATGCGGGCGGATGGTGGCGCGGCCCCAACCGGGCGTGAGGACGCGGGCACCGAGGACGTAGTTGGGAAACAGATTCGCGGGCGCGGCGCCCCACGCGTGGTTCCAGTCTTGGTTGGGTTTGTATTTTTGGTCCCAGGCTTCCCAGGTGATGGTGGTGCCGCTCTCGACCATGTGTTTCCAACTGCGGTCGCCGGGCGCGACGATGAGGGCGTGGGCGGCGTCGCCGGCGCCGTTCGCGAAGAGGCCTTCGAGGAGATACTGAGCGGCGTAAACGGAGCAGGCCATGCGGCGGGAAACGACGAAGGCGGTGACGCGGGCGCGCTCGGCGGCGGGGACGAGGCCGAAGGCGAGCGGGAAGAGATTGGCGTGTTGCGAGGCGTGATCGGTGCCCTCGCCATCGCGATAGACGCCACGGGTGGCATCGAAGAGTTTGGCCTGAAACGCGGCGCGGCCGGTGCGCTCGCGGGCGGCGTAGTCGGCGGCATCGGCATCGTGTTTTAACACGCGAGCGAGGTCGGCCATGAGAGCGAGGCCGCGGAGGTAGAAGGCGTTCGAGACGGTGTTGACGGGCGTGAAAACGAAACCGTCGCGCTCGGTGACGGGCCAATCGACGAGGTCGCCTTTGCGGATGTGGGCGGCGGTGCTGGTGATGAGACCGTCGGCGCGGGCGCGCTCGAGGAGAAGTTTGCTTTTGAGGGCGGCGTAGCGGGGGGCGAGCCACGCGGCATCGCCGGTGTGCATCCAATCGGCGTGGGCCATAAAGATCATGTGGGTGGCCCATTCGGTGGGCCAAGTGGCGTTGGCCATGAGGTGGTCGTAGGTATCGCGGGCCATCCGGATGTCGCGATCCGTGGTGTAATGGGAAAGCTGGTTCAGGTAGGCGTCGGCCTCGTAAGGAATGCGCTCGCGGTCGCCGTCGACGTAGACGCCGGCGAAGGTCGTGGCTTTGATCGAGTAGCGGCAGAGATCCCAGATGCGGTTGTAGAGGGGATCGGAGGAGCGGAACGACGCGGCTTGGTCGTCCCACGTGGAGGCATAGGCGGATTGGCGGCGGAGGTGTTCGGGGCGGAGTTCGCCGGTCCAGCCTTCGATCTCAACCCAGCGAAACGGGAGGACGACGCCCCAGGCCGGTGGCGTGAGGACGGCGGACGGTGCGATTTGGCCAAACTGGTCGGGCTTCTCGTCGGGGGCGACTTGGCGGGTGTTGCGCTTGTCGGCGGCGGGCGCGGCGACGATGGCGGTGGAGCCGGTGAGCGAAACTTCGGCGCGGGCGTAACGGACGGTGCCGGGCGGTTTGCGGTTGATGCGACCGGCGGTGACGGCCTCGCCGAAGTGAACGGTGATTTTACCGGACGCGGACGCGGGCGGCAGGAAGCGGAGGTTGCCAAAGGCGACGCGGCCGAAGTCGACGAGGGTGATGCCGGGCGCGGGGCTGGTGATGGCTACGGGCGCTTCGTCGACGAGGTGGACGGGTGCGCTGCGTGCGACGCTGGCGAGGACAAGCAGCGCGACGAAAAGGAGAGGGCAGCGGAGGCGTAGGAGCGGCATGGCGGGTGAAGGGGAAGGAAAGTGCGAAGGCGGTTTGAGTAGAATTTCCAAACGGACGGGAGTGTCGAGCCCGCGGAGATTCTGCTTGCGGTTCGCTCGGCGAGGTAACTCCGTAGTTACGAAATCGGGCGGTGCCCCCTTTGTCGCACGATTTCCCGCCGGTTGGCCTAAATCGGGCTGAGCGCGGTGCCTTCCCAACCAACGACCGACCTGTTTCCCCATGAATCGAATGGACTCCCCATGTCTCGCCGCGGCACTGCCGCTGGTATTTTTCCGTCGGGTGCTCGCCCTGACGTTGGCGTTTTTCGCCGCGGCGGCTTTCGCCCAAAACGGGCAACTCACCGGCCGCGTTTCGAATTTGGCGACCGGCGATTTGCTGTCCGGTGCGATGGTGCAAGTCGAGGGGACGAACAACTCGACGATCTCGGAGCAAGGCGGCGTGTTTGCGGTATCAGCGCCGGCGGGGCCGCAGACGCTGGTCGTGACTTACGCGGGACTCGATACGCAGCGAGTGGCAGTGAATTTCGCGGCCGGGCAGACGGTGGTGCGCGATGTGCAACTGACCTCGAAGATCTACACGTTGGACAAGTTTTCGGTCGCGGGCGTGCGCGAAGGCAATGCGCGCGCGATTCAGGTGCAGCGGCAGTCGGACAATCCGAAGTGGGTCGCGGCCACGGATACGTTTGGCAACCCGGCGTCGAATCCCGGCGAACTGATCCAGCGGTTGCCCGGCATCTCGACGGACGTGGTGGGCAGCGAAGTGCGCACGCTTTACATCCGTGGCATGGGGCCGGGTTTCTCGTCGTTGATGGTCGACGGAGATCGGGTGGCGACTTCGGCGGGAACGTCGGGCACGCGCGACTACCAGATCGAACAAATGGGGACGGCGAATTTGGAATCGGTGGAACTCGTGAAAGCTCCGCAGCCCGAACAGGACGCGAATGCGGTGGCGGGTTTCGTGAACCTCGTGGCGCGGCGGGCCTTCGACGTGCCGGGGCGGAGAATCACCGTGATGGGCGGGACGATGTGGCGGAAACGTGGCTTCGACGGCAGCCCGTTTAAGGACAACGCGGACAACCTCGATCTCTTCAACTTCACCTACTCGGATGTGTTCGGGGTGTTCGGAGGTTCGAAGAACCTGGGCATCGCCTTCAATGCGAGTCGGCGCGTATCGGCGACGACGCAGGACGAGATCGGGCCGGGAGGCGTGCTGTATAATTTTGCGCAGACCTACCTGAATCCAAACACGACGAACCCGCTCACGCGGCTCTTCGGCACGGGCGATTTCGGCTACGCGGCCAAGGCGCGCAACGCGGGGCTAAGCGTCGACTACAAGATCAACCAGGATGCCTTCGCGTTCGTGAAATTCTCCTACAATACGAACGACCAATACCAGGTTTATTACCGGCCGGGCGTGGGCAATCCGACGGCGACGGCGGCGAATTTCGCGGCGGGGAGCACGTATGAGCGGTCGATTCTGCTGCCGACGACGGCGTCGGTGGGGATCGTGGAGTCGACGCCGGCGTTCACGAAAAACTCGACGAACTTCACGCTGACGGGCGGCACGGAGTTCAAGTTTTTCCAACGCTCGGCGACGCTGAGCGTGCGCGGCAGCTATTCGCACGCGAACATCTCCTATCCCGGTTGGATTCGGGCGCAGGCGCGGACGACGGGGCCCGGAATCGGTTTCGAAATCGACCGCCGCGGGCAGGACCCGTGGTATCCGATCTTCCGGCAGACGGCCGGGCCTTCGCTCTACGAAGCGGCGAGCTACAATATGAGCACGATGCAGAAACAGTCCTACAAGGCGGGCAACGACCTCTATGGGGCGCGGGTGGATTTGAAGAAAAATTTCGCGACGCAGTATCCGATCATCTTCAAGACGGGACTGAAATACGCGGACGACACGCGGAATCCGCAGACGGATTTCTCGATGTTCACGTGGACCGGGGCGGACGGGATCGTGAACTCGGCCGACGATGCGCTCACGCCCTACGCGGGCCTGCACTACCGGCAAGGAGACGGGCGCTACGGGCCGTTTCCCTTCATGACCGACCCGGAAGGGGCGCCGGCGGCGTATTGGAAACAAACGGCGGCGGATGCCTACACGAGCTACGCGACGTCGAATGCGGGCGATTCCAAGTTCAACGAAACGATCACGGCGGCCTACGCGCAGGCGTCGGTGAAGTTCGGGCCGTTGCGCGTGCTCGGCGGCGTGCGGATGGAAGAAACAAAGACGAAAGGCACGGCGTGGGTGCGCAACACGACAGCCTCGTGGGGCGGCAACAGCGTGGGTGGCACGAGCTTCGATCCGACGGTAGTGGCCAATAATGCGGCGCGGTCGCAGCGGTCGTTTGTGCGCCGTAACACGGCGACCGGGAACTACCGCGATTTGTTTCCCGGACTCCACTTTGTTTACGAGCCGCTGGCGGGCTTGCTCATGCGCGCGAGCTACAACCGGGCGATCTCGCGGCCGGCGGTGGCGAGCCTGCTGCCGACGGTGACGGAGAACGCCGAGAACAACACGATCGCGATGGGCAACCCGGATTTGAAGCCCTACCACACCGACAATTTCGAAGTGAGCGTGGAGAAATATTTTGAGCCGGTGGGACTGTTTAGCGTCGGTGCGTTTCTGAAGCAGATCAGCGATTACTCGCGGTCGTTTGCGTCGGCCGTGCCGGCCGAGGGCATCGACGGGGGCGGTCTTTACGCCGGCTACACCCTGACGACGACGCGCAATATCGGCGATGCGCGGGTGCGGGGAATCGAGGCGAGTTACCAAGCGCAGTTCAGTTTTCTGCCGGGCATTTGGAAGGGGCTGGGGGCGTTTGCGAACTACACCTACCTGGAGTCGCAGGGAAATTTTGGCGGGCTGACGACGACGACGCAGTTGGCGAATCTCGCGCCGCGCAGCGGCAACGGCGGCATCAATTTTCGCTACCGCGGGTTCGATCTGCGGTTCATGGGGAATTGGACGGCGCAGAAATACAAGAGCACGGTGACGGGCATCGACGTCTACAACGAGGAGCGGCTGATGTTCGACGTGAAGCTGCAATACAGCATCAACCGCCGCTACGACGTGTTTCTCGATGCGACGAACATCACCGACGAGTCGCCGCGCACGGACGTGTCCCTGAACGGGCTGAAGTTCTTCAAGACCAACCAAGGAGTTGGCTTTGTCGCCGGAGTGCGCGGTAAATTCTGAGCGATGAAAAACCTCCCGCTCATCGCGATCGCCGTGATTTCCGTGGTTTCAGTCAGTTCACTCGCCGCACAGCCGAAGCCTGAGCCAGCCGTGCGAAGGTTGCCGGCGAGCAGCGCTGACGGCACCGCGGCGAGTGTGCAGGTGGCGGACGGTGCGCTCGTGTGGACGGGGCAGGTCGTCGCCGCGAAATTCGGCGGCGCCGTGGCGGCGGAATGCGCCGGGGCGTTGCAGGCGCTCGGCGACGTGCTCGGGCGACGCGGGAGCGGGCTGGCGGCGGTTGTGCGGCTGACGGCGTATGTGGCCGACGATGCGACGGTGCAGGCGGTCGATGCGCTGGTGGCGAAAATGTGGGCGCAGGCGCCGGTGGCGCGCGAGATCGTGCGGACGCCTTTGGCTGTGAACGGCGCGCGTGTGGCGTTTGAGGCGGTGGCGCCGACGACGCTGGCGGCGAATGCGGTGGAGATCGCAGACGGTGCGGCGGTGATGCCGGCGGGTGCGAAGATTTTTATCTCGGGTCAGGCTGAGAAGGGCGCGGACGTGGCGGCGGCCGTCCGCGCCACGATGGCGGGCCTGCACCGCAGCGTGGCGCATCTCGGGCTGAAGAAAACGGACATCGTGCAGGTGAAAGGATTCATCCGGCCGTTTGCCGACCACGCGGCGGCGCAGCGGGAAGTGGCGGCGAGTTTCGACGGCGGCGCGGTGCCGCCGGTGGTGCTCATGGAATGGCAGAGCGAGTTATTTGCGGAGATCGAGATCGTGTTGTCGGCGAAGTCGCTGCCGGCGCCGGTTGGTGATCGCGTCACGTATGCGTGGCTGCCGTGGCTCACGAAGTCGCCGCGGTATTCTCACGTGACGCACGTGGCGGGCGGGACGCCGTTGATTTTTGTCGGCGCGGTCAGCGGCGTAGACGGCGGTGACGCGCGTGGGCAGATGAAGACGATTTTCGAGCGACTGGGCTCGGTGCTCTTCGAGGCAGGTAGCAGCTACCGCAATCTCGTGAAGGCGACTTACTATCTCGGCGACCCGAAGACGCGGGCCGTTTTAGGCGACATTCGCGGCGTGTATTTCGATCCGACGCGACCGCCGTCGGCATCGGCCTTGGGCGTGGCGGGCTTTGGTCGTCCGGGGCGCGCGGCAAGCATCGCAATGATCGCGGCGCCGGTGAAGTGAGCGCGGCGAAGGAATTGGGCTTGCCGGCGGGAAATTGGTAACCGCATGGTTCACTCGAATCCCGGCATGCAACTCATCGACTATGCGGTCATCGCGCTGTTTCTTTTGCTGGTGGCGGTGATCGGCTGGCGGGCGGTGCGGAAGATCAAAGGGTCGAACGACTACTTCGTGGCGGGCGGGGCGATCCCGTGGTGGTTGGGCGGAATTTCTCATCACGTTTCGGGGCACAGCGGCGTGGTGTTTGTGGCGTATGCGGCGGTGGCCTACCAATACGGATTCACGCTCTACATCTGGTGGGCCGGGTCGATCGGGGTGGCGTGTATCATCGGGGCGCGCTGGTTTGCGCCGAGGTGGGCGCGACTGCGGATGGCGCGAAATATCGAATCGCCCACGGAGTATCTCGCGGTGCGCTACGGCGTCGCGACGCAACAACTGATGGCGTGGAGCGGCGTGAGCCTGAAACTCTTCGACGTCGGCGCGAAGTGGGCGTCGATCGGGATTTTGTTAAACGGTTTCACGGGGCTGCCGATCTCGACGGGCATCTGGATTTCGGGAGCGGTGTCGCTGTTTTACATCACGGTGGGCGGGCTGTGGGCGGATCTCTACACGGACCTGTTGCAATTTGCGGTGCAGGTGGTGGCGGGGCTGGTGCTCTGCGTGGTCGTGATGAACCAGCTCGGCGGACTGAGCTCGATGGCGACGCTGTGGGACCGCCTGCCGACGGGGCACGGGCAGATCTTCAATGGCCCCTACACGCCGATGTTTTTGGCCGGCTACTTGGCGGCGTCGATCCTGAGCTACAACGGCGGCACGTGGAATTTGGCGGCGCGCTACATCGGCGCGCCCTCGGCGAAGAGTGCGCGCGATTCGGCGCTGCTCTCGGGCGCGCTGTATTTGGTGTGGCCGCTATTTTTGTTTTTCCCGATGTGGGCGGCGCCGGTGTTGCTGCCGAACCTCGCGGAGCCGAGTCAGGCCTACGTGTTGCTAACGAAACAATATTTGCCGGCCGGGCTGATCGGGCTGGTGCTGGCCTCGATGTTTGCGGCGACGATGGCGATGACGACCTCCGATACGAACACGATCTCGTCGGTGATCACGCGCGATATTTTGCCGGTGATGACGCGGCGATTCCGCAACATGGACCAACGGCGTTCGCTGCGGGTGGCGCGGACGTCGACGCTGCTGTTTACGTTGCTGACGTTGGTGGTGGGTGTGGAAGCGGAGCGGTTTGGCGGTGTGCTGGGGCTGATTATTTCGTGGTTTGCCGCGCTGATCGGGCCGGTGTCGGTGCCGATGTTGTTCGGCCTGCTGCCGGTGTTTCGCCATGCGGATGCGCGGGCGGCGATCGCGTCGATTTTGGCGGGGTTCGTGGCGTTTGCGGTGGGCACCTATGGCGTGGCCGCGAGCCAGGGCGCGCGGATGTTGGCGCCGATCGCGACGTCGCTGGTGGTGTTTGCCGCGCTGGCTTGGCTAAATCGCAAACGACCGGTGCCGGAGGAAGTGACGGCGCTATTGGCCAGTGTTTCGGGCGAGGTGGAAACAAAGACGGAGGGCGTGAAATGACGACGAACCGACGGGATTTTTTGCGGCGTGCCGGGTCCGCGCTGAGCGCGCTGGGGGTGGCCGGGATGGCGTCCGGCGCGGGCGAGGCGCGCGAGGCGGGTAAAGCACCGACGGCGCAGGGCGGCGGATTGCCGCAGGGCTGGCGGGCGATGAAAAAATTGGATGCTCACAACCACGTGTTTGCGCCGGTGAACCGGCCGAATGCGGATTGGAGCGAGGTGGAGGCGATGATCGAGGCGGCGGAGATTTTGGGGATCGAGCGGTTGTTTTGTTCGAAGCCGGTGACGGCCGGGGCGCTGGCGGCGATCGAGCTCGTGCGCGAGGCAAACGACGCCGTGCTCGCGGCGATGAAACGTTATCCGAAACAGATCGCGGGCTATTGTTTCGTGCAGCCCGGCAACGGCGCGGCGTCGCTGGACGAGATCGAACGGTGTGTCGCGGCAGGGATGATCGGCGTGAAGCTCTACAATCAGTTCAAGTATTCGGAGCCCGCGGTATTTGCGGTGGCGGAGAAATGCGTCCAACGGCGTATCCTGTTTCTCGGGCATTCGGGACACGTGACGGACCTGCGCACGCAGCAGGCGCAACCGAAAATCTCGGACTCGCTGGATTTTTGCGCGCTGTCGCGCCGCTACCCGGAGCTGCTGCTGATCCTCGGGCACATCCAAGGCGGCGGTGATTGGGAGTGGTCGATCAAGGGGCTGCGGGATTGTCCGAATGTCTACGTCGATACGAGCGGAAGCGTGCTGGAGGACGATGCGATCGAGCGGTGTGTGCGCGAACTGGGGCACAAACGCGTGCTGTTTGCGACGGACCAGACGATGGAAGGCGGTGTCGGGAAAATCCTTTCGGCAGAGCTTACGGTTGAGCAACGAGAAGATGTTTTCTGGCGGAATTTTCAGCGACTGCTGGATCGGAGGACCGCTTGATCATCGATATCAATGCTCATCTCGGTGCGTATGCGTTTCGCGCGCTGAGCGCGACGACGGCGGAGCAGATGCTCGCGCGGATGGATCGCAACGGGATCGACCGGGCGGTGGTGTCGTCACTACCGGCGCTGACTTATCGCGACGCGCACCGCGGGAACGAAGCGTTGTTCTCAGAAACGAAAGCGCACCGGGCGCGACTGATTCCGGTGGCGACGGTGAATCCGAAATATGCGGGCTGGGAACGCGATCTCGCGGAGGCGGTGGAGCGTTGGCAGATGAAGGCGGTGACGCTCGTGCCCGAGCACCACGGCTACGCGCTCAACGATGCGCATGGACGCGCGGCTCTGGCGCGAATTGCCGAAAGCGGGGTCCCGGTGGTGTTGACGCAGCGGTTTGAAGACCGGAGGCAGCGACATGCGTGGGACCGCGCCGAGGATTTGACGGCGGCGGCGATGTTGGAGGCAGCCAAGGCCCATCCGCGCTTGAAGATGGTGTTGAGCAACTGGGTGGGGCTCGACGGAAAGAAACTCGTCGAAGCAGGTTTGAAGGGACGGTGCCTGATTGATTTTGCCCGGCTGCACGTGGTGTTTCGCAAGGAAGTGCCGAAGCTGATCGATGCGCTGGGCGTGGAGGCAGTCGCGTTTGGGTCGCACGCACCCTTCGACTACGCGGGGCCCTCGTTGGTGAAACTGGCGAATTTGGAGCGTCTGCCGAAGGCGGATTTCGAGAAGATCGCGTGGCGCAACGCGGCGGCGTTTTTTGGCATCGAGGGCTGAGCCGCGAAAGGCATAGCGATGACGACGAAAAGGCACTCAATCGTTCGATGCGGGCTGTTGTGGGTGCTCGCGTGCGTGGCTGCGGAGTTGTTCGGGGCTTCGCGGGAGTTGGGAGTGGGATTTACGGACCACGGGGTGGCGACGCCGCTGAGCCAACATCGCGGAATGGTGGCGACGGCGGACGGGGCGGGACGCGATGTGATGTTGATCTGGCTCTACGATCACCGCGGCGGATATGCGCTGCTGATGGTGGATGCGGAGACGGGGAAGTCGGAGCAGTTTGCGACGCCGTATCCCTGGGCGGGTGACGGGCCGTTTGCGTCGTTGCTGTCGAGCCGAGGGAAATATTACACGCATTTCGGGAGCCACTTCAGCGAGTTCGACCCGGTGAAGCGGGCGTTTACCTTTTTCTCCAAGACGGCGCCGCAGATGGCGATGAGCATGACCGAAGCGGACGATGGGACGATTTGGTCGGCGACGTATCCGAACAGCGGCCTCGTTTCCTATCAGCCGGGCACCGGCACGTTCAAAGACCACGGCTCGATGAATGCGGAGAACTGGCGGCAGTATCCGCGCAGCGTGGCGGTCGACGATGCCGGGTGGGTTTACGTGGGGCTCGGGTCGGCGGCGGCGCAGATTGTGAGTTTCGATCCGGTGGCAGGGAAAGGGCGGGCGCTGCTCGGCGGCGACGGGCGTGGGCAGGGCTACGGCGTAGTGCACCGCGATACGGATGGCAAAGTGCGCGGGCGGGCGCCGGGCGATACGGCGGGGATGAGGAGAGAGTTTTATCGTGGAGAAATGAGTGCGGCGACGAGGGCAACGGGGCGTCCGGTGCCGCCGGCGAAGTTGTTGGTGGCGGGGGATCAGGCGTTGTTTCACGCGCAGTTTCCCAGCGGCAAGCGGGCGAAGGTGTGCGATACGGTGGAGCGCACGTTGGTGGTGGAAGATCCGAAGACGGGAGCGACAAAGACTGTGAAATTCGACTACACGAGCGAAGGGGCGCACGTGGTGGCAGTAGCGGTCGCGCCCGACGGGACGATCAGCGGCGGAACGGCGTTTCCGATGCGGATGTTCAGTTACGCGGCGCGCGGCGACACGTGGACGAATTGGCCGGCGTATGGGCAATTCAATACGGTGGCGCCGCAGGGGGAGACGTTTTTCGTCGGCGGCTATGGGCATGGATTTTTGCTGGAATGGGACCCACGCACGCCGTGGCAGCGGACAGGGAAAGAGAATGCGGAGAGCAACCCGCGGTTTCTCACGGAGTGCGAACCGACGATCAATCGGCCGCACGATCTGCTGCCATTGCGGGACGGGCGGACACTCGTCCTAGCGGGAACGCCGGGCTATGGGCACACGGGTGGGGGCGTGTTGGTGTGGGATCGGCAAACGCAGTCACGGACGCTGCTTACGCATCGGGAGCTGCTGCCGGAGCTTTCCACAATGAGTCTGGTGGAGTTGGCGGACGGCACGGTGCTCGCCGGCACGACCGTCGCGGGTGGCACGGGCGGCGAGACGAAGGCGAAGGTGGCGGAACTTTATGTGCTCGATGTGGCGGCGAAGAAAGTGATGTGGCACGCGCCGGTTTTTCCCGGAGTGTTGGTTTATACCGATCTCACGAGTGGACCGCGCGGGCTGGTTTACGGCGTGGCGGATCGCACACGCTTCTTCGTGTTCGATCCGGCGACGAAGCGGGTCGTGCACGAGGCGCAGACGGACAAGGGTTGGGGCGGCGTGGTGACCGGGCAGGGGCCGCGGGCCTTTGTGCGGGGAGCGGACGGGGCGGTGTTCGTGCTGTTTACCAAAGGCATCGCGCGGGTGAATCCGGCGACGTTTGCGCTCATGTGGTTGGCGAGCTCGCCGGTGCCGATCAGCGCGGGCGGTGACGTGCAGGATGGTCGCGTGTATTTTGCGGGCGGCTCGCACCTCTACAGCTACCGGCTACCGGAGTAGGTTAACCGGATTCCGGGAGGAAGGTCGGAAACGAAAATGTAAGGCCACGCGTCGGCGTGGCGGGCTCGGTTGATTGAGCGGCGGGCAACTCGACGTTGCGGGCGCAGTGCCCGCGCCCCCTCCGATCTGTTGCGGCATAAAAAACCCGCCTCGGTGGGAGGCGGGTTTCAGACGAGAGGGGCGACCGGGGGCGGTCGCGCTCTCAGTAGGATTAATTTTTGTCGGCGTAGCGGACGATGCTGACGATGGTGTAGTCTTCGTCGCCGGAGCCGGCCTTCACCTTGACGGTGTCGCCGACTTTCTTGCCGAGGAGGGCGGTGCCGAGGGCGGTTTTGTAGGAGATGATGTTCTTGTCGGCATCACCGTCCCACGCGCCGAGGATCGTGTAGATGCTGGTTTTGCCGTTGGACTTCACCTGGACGATGGTGCCGATGCCGGCTTGATCGGTAGTGGCTTCCTTGAAGTCGGTGACGCGGGCGCGGCCGAGTTCTTTTTCGAGGAGGGTCTTCTGGGCCATGAGGACGGACTGGTCCTGCTTGGCCATCTTGTATTCGGAGTTTTCCTTGAGATCGCCGTGTTCGCGGGCGGTGGCGATCGCGGCTTTGTTCTCCGGGATCTTCACGCTCTTGATCACTTCGTATTCCTTGACCTTGCGGTCGTAGCTTTCGCGGGAAACGAGGAGCTGCTCTTCCTTGCTCTCCGCATCGGCGGCGACGAGGGACTGGATTTTCGGGAAGATTTTGATGAAGCGGGCGAGGAGCGACTTTTTGGTGAGCTCTTCGAAGCCCTGATTGAGCATCAGGGTGTTGGCGAGATCGCGGGCGGTCTCGGGATCGGCGGTCGAGAGCAGGTCGGAGATGAGATCGGTGTCTTCCGAGAGGATGTCACCGAGCGGGATGCGGCGCGCGCTGGCGGCCTGGAGGGCCTCGTAGTCGATCGCGAAAAAGATGGAGCTGAGGAGGCGCGGAGAAACGAGCTCGTTGAGGAGCTTGGCGAATTTCTTCGAGTGGCGGTTCTTGACGATCCAGAGGAGGACCGGGGCGCGGAGGTTTTGCTCGGTCTGCCAGCGGGTGAGGGTGGCGGCGAGTTCCTCGGAGTGGTCGTGCTCGACGAGGAAATTGATGCACTCGGTCGTGAACTTACCCTGCGAGGACTTCAGGAGATTGAAGAGGATGTCGCGGCTCTCGATCGGGTGGGTCTCGTGAATGAGTTCGAGGAAGCGGGATTGGAAGTGAACCGGAATCTTCTCGGCGATCGTCGGGAGGTCGCGAACGACGGCGACGAGGGAGGCCTGGGTGGGCTCGAAGACCACGTCGCTGCCAACGTAGACGGCGAGATCGTCGCGGATGGCGGCGCCGTAGAGGCGCTCGGAGGCGTCGAGCTGGTTGGAATCTTTGACGGCGTCGGCGACACCCTTGAGAACGGAAGAGAGGTCGGCCTTGATGTCCTTCTTGCCGGTGGCGCTCATCAGCTCCTCGGCGAGGGCGATGCGACGGCGGGCCGAGCGGGTGGTGGTGAACTGCTCGAGGATTTCGTCTTCGGCGGAAACCGGGACATCGCGGACGACGTAGCACTCGGTTTTCTTCTCGGGGACGGAGATGCGCGGGTCTTTCGCGACGAGTTTCTTGGCGGCCGCCCACCATTTCTTAAATTTTTCCTCACCGACGACCTGCGCGAGGGTGATCTCCATCTCGATGACGGTGGCGGCGTTGTTCGGGTAGGCTTGGAGGGCTTCGAGGACGAGCTGGGCCGGGTTTTCGGCGATCAGTTCGGCGATTTTCTTGGACTCGGTCTCTTTGCGGACAAGGAGGTGGTTGGCGGGCAACACGTCCATGGTCGTGATGCAGAAAGCCGGGTCCATGGGGTGCTTTTTCTTGTCCTTAAAGTCGATGAGCAGGCGTTGGGAGGCGTCGTCGTAGCTCTTGATCTGACCGAAACCCCAACTGCGGTGGACGACGTAGGAACCCGGTTCCATAGTCTCAAGTTTGGCTTTGGCCGCCTTGAGGGAGGGGTTTTTTGCGAGGAGCGCGGAAACGGCTTCGGAATTCATGGTTGCGTGTAATCGGGCGTGAACCGGAGAGTTGAGCGGACAATGACTAGCCTTGTCAAACTGTGTGTCGAAACGATGGCGCAAAGCGTCCCCAACCTCTGCGGGGGTTCTCTATGAGCACTACTATAATAACATCGGGAGCTTGGTTGGCGGCGGTGAACTTGATCGCGCGATGGCTGGAGCGGCGGGAGCGGCTCGATGCGTTGCTGGAAACGCTGCCGGCTTCGTTGGCTGGCGCGGAGCGGGCGCGGTGCACGCACCTGGTATTTGGAGTGGTGCGACATTTTGGGCGGTTGGAGTCGGCCTTGGGCAGGCTGATCGCGCATCCGCCGCGGTTTTCGACGCGCGCAGTGTTGTTTGTGGCGGGGTTCGAGCTGATCGAGGCCAAAGGCACGCCGGAAGCGGATGGAATCGCGGCCAAGGTCGTGCACCATGCCGTGGAGCAAACGAAGACGTTGGCGAGCCCCGCGGAATCGCGGCTGGTCAATGCTGTGGTGCGCAAGCTGATCGCGGCGCTGGCCGGGGCGGCTCCGGTGGCAGGGAAGAAAGGCGCGGTGGCGGGGCCGAACGAGCCGGCCGAGCTGGCGGAGTATTTTTCGCACCCGGAGTGGCTGGTGCGGATGTGGCTGAAGCAGTTTGGCGCGGAAGCCACGCGGACGCTGCTCGAATGGAATCAACAGCCGGCGACGGTCTATGCGCGCTGGCGCGGGACGGACGCGGCGGAAGTGCGGCCGGATTGGCTCAAGCCGACGCAGTGGGACGGGTTTTTCGAAGTGGAGTCGGGCAAATGGACAAAGGTCGAGCCGCTCCTGCGCAGCGGGAAACTCTATCTGCAAGACCCCGGCACGCGGCTGGCGGTGGAGTTGCTCGCGCCACAGGCCGGCGAGACGGTGCTCGATGTGTGTGCGGCGCCGGGCGGCAAGAGCCTCTTGATTGCGGACATGATGAAGGCGGCGGCAAAAGGCGAAGGCGCGGCCGGGAAGGTCGTGGCGATGGATCTGCCGGGGGCGCGGATCGACCGGTTGAAGGAAAATCTCGCGCGGGCCAACGGCGTCGACGTGGCGCTGGTGCAATGCGACGTGTTGGCGGAGCCGGTGATGGCGTTGCGCGAGCACGCTTTGCCGGAGAGTTACACGGCGGTGCTGATCGATGTGCCGTGTTCGAACACCGGCGTGATGCGCCATCGGGCGGACGTGAAATGGCGTCTGCAGGAAGGCGATTTCAAGAAGCACCCGAAGCAGCAGTTGGCGTTGTTGCACGCGGCGGCGCGGCTGGTGGCGCCCGGCGGGCGGTTGGTTTATTCGACGTGCAGCCTCGATGCGGCGGAGAACGAACGCGTGGTCGCGGAATTTTTCAACAGCCGGGCCGGCGGGCCGTTCAAGTTGGAGAAGAGCGTGCAGAGTTTGCCGTGGGTGACGGGGCACGATGGGGCCGGGGCGTTTTTGCTGCGCAAAAACGCCGGTTGAAGCGAAGAAGTTTAAGTTGAAGAGCGGAGGCGCCGCGGCGCGGAAGCGGGCGTTTGGGGGATGCCCGGCTTCCACTTAAACTTTTGACTGCAACTCGCGCGGGCGACGCCCGCGCGTCAGGGCACGAGTTCGAAGATGCGGACCTCTTTCGTGATCTCCTGGAGGCCGTTGAGGAAGCGGAAGGAGAGCGTCGGGGAGCCGGCGACGAGTTGCTCGTAGCGGTTGAGGTCCCATTTGGAGACGGACTCGCCGTTGATGTGGGTGAGCAGGTCGCCGGTGCGAATGCCGGCTGCTTCGGCGGGGGAACCGGGGACGACGCCGGCGATGCGCCAGTAGGCGGGGGTTTTGCTGAAACTGACGCCGGCGCTGAGGCGGGGCGGCGAGGCGATGGGGAGGTGGGTGTCGCGCTGGAAATAAACGCGGTCGTGCTCCTGATCGAAGGTGAGGGAGAAGTTTTTCAGGATTTCCCCGCCGAGCGCGGAGAGTTCGTCGCTGAGATCGACGACGGGGCGCGGGAGTTGGAAATCGCCGATGCCGAGGGTGTCGGCGAGGCGGCCGATGCGTTGGTGACGCTCGCCGGTGAGCGTGCCCACGGTGGCGCCGGTGCGGGGCGGGGTGGCGAACGCGGGGTTGAGGCCGACGGGATTGAGGCTGAGCGGGGCATCGCTGCCGGAGTCGATCAGGGCGAGGAAGGTGCGGTCGCCGAGGCGGAGGGAGATGAGCGGGGTTTTGCTGGCGTCGTTGAGGGGAATCGCGGTGCCGGGAATCAAGGCGGAGGTGCGGGGCGATTGGAGAAGGACGCGACCGCGCGGGTAGTCGAGGGTGAGAATGGTTTCGCGGAAGAGCGGAAAACCGAGGACGCCGTCGATTTTCACGCCGAGGTGCGCTGAGAGGGCGGCGCAATCGTAGATGAGGGCGAAGACATCTTCGAAGCGGGCGTCGCCGAGGGCGAGCTGCTCAATCGTGGTCGGCGCGAGCTCGGTGGTCTGGCCGTCGGCGGAGAGCACGCGGACGCGCGGGGCGTCGGAGGGCGGGGCGTTTTTCGAGGCGTGGCGTTTGGCGAATGCCGGGGTGACGAGGGTGACCGAGGAACCTGTGTCGACGAGGAAATGGGAGGGGCCAGAGCGGTCGCCTTTGGCTTCAACGATGAGAAAGTTGCCGATGGCTTTGGTCGGAACGATGACGAGTTTCGAGCCGAGGGTGGTGCGACCCGGGCGCGGTGGGGTGCGGCGGAAGGGCGACGGGAGCGAAGCCAAGGACGCGCAGCCTCCGAGGGTCAGCAGCGCGGCGCAGGCGACGAGCAGCAGAGCGAGGCGCTTCGTTTTCACTTCACGGGCTTGGGCAGACGGGTGCTCAGGACGAGCGCGATGACGGAGAGGACGGCGGCGGCGATAAACAGCGTGCGACCGCTGAACACCCAGAACACGGTGCCGGCCAGCACGGGGGTGACCGCGCGGGAGAGCGAGCCGAGCGAGCGGAAAATGCCGAGGATGCGGCCCTGTTCGGCGGCGGTGGCGTAGAGCGAGATGAGGCCGGTGGAGGCGGGGTTCACGAGGCCGGAGCCGAGGGCGAGGAGGGCGAGGCCGAGGTAGAGAAGCCACGGTTGCATCGCGAAACCGATCACGACAAGGCCGACGGCGGAGGCGGCGAGGCCGGCGGAGAGGACGGCGGTCTCGGCTTGGGTTTTGAGGAGTTTCCGCACGAGCCAGCCCTGCGTGATGATCGCGCAGAGGCCGAGGAAGCCGAGGAGGTAGCCGTTTTGGCGGGCGGTGTAGCCGAAGCGTTCGGCGGCGAGAAACGTGAGGGCCGACTCCATGGCGACGAAGGCGACGGAGAAGACGAAGGCGACGAGGTTGGCGCGGCGCACGTCGGCGTTGTCGAGCATGAGGATCGCGCGGAGGGGATTCTTGGTGCGTGGTTCGCGGGCTTCGGCGCGGGTCTCGGCGGAGAGCGTCTCGGTGAAACGGAGCGAAATCCAGATGAGGTTTACGAGACAGAGCACAAACGCGATGAGCGCGGGGATGGTGAACGGGTTGACGCCGTAGCGGGCGAGCTCGGGGTAGTCGTGGAGCAAGTTAATGTGCGAGGTGAAGGCGCCGATGGTTGGACCGGTGACGAGGCCGAGGCCGAACGCGGCGCCGACGAGGCCCATGGCTTTCGAACGCTCGGTGCGCGAGGTGACATCGGCGACGGCGGCGGTGGCGACGGAGAGATTGCCGCTGAAGGCGCCGCTCACGAGGCGCGAGAGGAGGAAGAGCCAGAACGAACCGCTGAGCATCCAGATCAGGTAACCGAGAGCAGTGCCGGCGACGGTCCAGCGCAGGACGCCGCGGCGTCCGAGGCGATCACTCAAGCCGCCCCACAACGGCGCGAAAATAAATTGGAGAATGGAGAAGACCGAACTGATGACGCCGCCGAACAGGACGGCGGCGAAATTGCTGTCTTTGCCGAGGGCGCGGGCGATGGCGTCGAGTTGAGCGAGGAGCCAGCCGAGGACGCCGTGTTGACCTTCGAGGCCGAGGTAGTGGGCGAGGAGATCGGGTCCGAGGGGGAAGATGATCGAGAAGCCGATCAGATCGATGTAGAGCGTGAGAAAAATGACGCCGAGGGAGAGCTTGCGCGGAGCAGCGGGCGAAGGGACGGAGGAAGGTGCGGCGGCGTTGGACACGAGGGAGCGGAGACGAAAGACGCTTGGGGGGAAGACGCCAAGGCCCAAAGGGCTCGAAGGAAGTTTTCGCGTGAGGTGCGGGAGACGCGGGCGGGCGCGAAATTATTTTTCAAAACAATGTCCGGTTTGGGGCGGAGATTTCGCGCTGTGGGGTGAACACACACACAATCATGAAAAAACTCACCTTCCTCTCCGCTCTCTTATTCGCCGCCGTCCACGGGGCCGTAGCCCAGACGATCACGACGGAAACGCCGGCGCCGATTTTTTCGGACGACTCCGACGTATCCGTCGCCCACGGGATGTCGCGGGAGGCGGTAAGCTTCATGCTCGGAGTGCCGAGCGGAACGCTCGGGAATGACGTGTGGGTTTTCTACAACTTCCGGGGGCGGGGCGCGGCGGCGGCCGAAAATCTCGACACGCTGCTCGTCGTGTTCGCCGATGGCCGCGTGACGACGTTGCGGGTGTGCGACAGCCGGCCCGTGCGGGAGTTGATCGCGAAGCAAAAAGCCAAGCGCGCGCCGAAAACGGCGTCGGCGAAGTAACGGAGCGGCGCCTTGCAGCGGGCCGAGTGGCGTCAATGCTGCGCACGGCCGGAGCATCGCGCGTGCGTGCCCGACCGGCCAAACCCCCCACGGCATGACGGACGACGATCTTTTCGAACAGGTGCTGGCGCTCCCCGCCGACCGGCGGGCGGCGTGGTTGGCGGAGGCGTGTGCGGGCGACGATGCGAAGTGGGGTCGGTTGGAGGCGCTGTTGGCGAGCCACGACGCGGCGGAGAAATTTTTTGGGCGACCGGCGGCGGGACGCGCGCCGTTGGCGGCGGAGGAGCGCGCGGGGGATCGCATCGGTAACTACAAGCTGCGGGAGCGGATCGGCGAAGGCGGATGCGGCGTGGTGTGGATGGCGGAGCAGGCGGAGCCGGTGCGGAGGCGCGTGGCGCTGAAAATCATCAAGCTCGGGATGGACACGCGCGAGGTGATCGCGCGGTTCGAGGCGGAGCGGCAGGCGCTGGCGATGATGGAGCATCCGAATATCGCGAAGGTATTCGACGCGGGAACGACGGCGACGGGGCGGCCGTTTTTCGTGATGGAGCTGGTGCGCGGCGTGCCGATCACGCGCTACTGCGAAGAGGCGAAACTGACGACGCCGGCGCGGTTGAAACTATTTATCGAGGTGTGCCACGCGATTCAGCACGCGCACCAAAAAGGCGTGATCCACCGCGACATCAAACCGTCGAATATTTTGGTGACGCGGCACGATGATTTGGCGGTGCCGAAGGTGATCGATTTCGGGATCGCGAAGGCGACGCAAGGGCGGCTGACGGACGCGACGGTGTTCACGGCGTTTGCGCAATTCATCGGGACGCCGGCCTACATGAGTCCGGAGCAGGCGGAATTTAACGCGCTCGATGTCGATACGCGCAGCGACATTTATTCGCTGGGAGTGCTGCTCTACGAATTGCTCGCGGGGCAACCGCCGTTCGATCCGAAGACGTTGCAACAGGCGGGGCTCGACGAGGTGCGTCGGATTATTCGCGAGGTGGAGCCGGAGCGGCCGTCGACGCGGTGGCGGACACGCGCGGCGAGCGGTGCCAATCCAGCCCGGGCAGGCTGCCCGGGCTACGCCGAACTTAGCGGCGATCTGGATTGGATCGTGATGAAGGCGCTCGAGAAGAACCGGACGCGGCGCTACGAGACGGCGAGCGCGTTTGCGCAGGATATTCAGCGGCACTTGGCGAACGAGCCGGTGTTGGCGCGACCGCCGAGCACGGCGTATCTGTTGCAAAAATTGTTTCACCGGCATCGCTTCGGTTTCGCGGCGATGGTGGCGATCGTGACGGTGCTGGTGATCGGCGGCAGTGTGAGCGGGTGGCAGGCGGTGCGCGCAAAACGCGCGGAGGAAGTGGCGGTGCGCGGAGAAGCGGAGCAACGGCGGCTGCGCGAGCGGGCGGAAGCGGCGGAGCTGACCGCGCGGCTGCGGGCGTATGCGCGCGACATCAATCTGGCGCAGCAGGCGCTCGGCGCGGACAACCTCGGGCGGGCGCAGATGTTGTTGAACCGCCAAGTTCCCGCGGGCGGCGAAAAAGATCTGCGCGGTTGGGAGTGGCGTTATCTTTGGCAGCAGGCGCGGAGCGATGCGCTCGGCGTGGTGGCGACCAAGGAGGACACGACGATCAACTCGGTCGCGGTGTCCGCGGACGGCACCTGGCTGGCGGCGGCCGAGGTAAACTACGGCGGGCTCTCGCTGTGGAATCTGCGCACGCGGGAAGAAGTGCGCCTGCCGGCGGGGCGGTCCGGCGTGCGGGTGGCGTTTTCGCCGCGAGAGCCGTTGCTCGCGATCGCGATGGCGGCGGAGACGGCGCCGTTTTCACGCGTGCAATTGTGGGACATGACGGCGCGCCGCATGGTGCGGGAGATTTTGCCGGGCGGCGGATTTTGCACGGGTCTGTTTTTCTCCGCCGACGGCGAGACGCTGGTGACTTCGACGGCGGGCCGGCAAAGCGAGATCGTGCGCTGGCGCGTGACGGACGCGGAGAAACTGTCGGTGTTTTCGGTGTCGGCGTCGGCGATGGATGTGCGCTACGCGAGCTTCGCAGTGAACCGCGATTTGACGCTGGCGGCATATGTCACGATCCAGCCGACGGCGCGGGTGCGCGTGGTGGATTTGCGCAGTGGCCGGGAACTCTGGTCGGCGCCGGCGGCGGAGGAGAACGTGCTGGCACTCGCGTTTTCACCGGACGGAAAAATCCTCGCGTCGGGCGCGGGGTGGTCAGAGTCGGCGATCCGGTTGTGGGACGTCGGCACGGGGAAAGAAATCGGACGGCTCGAAGGACACCGGCGTTTTGTGGGCGGGATTGTATTCTGGCCGGATGGGCGTCTCCTGGCTTCGACGAGCGGCGACAATACGATCCGTATTTGGGAAGTGGCGACGCGCCGGCTGATCCGCACGCTGCGCGGTCATCGCTCGGAAGTGAACACCCTCGCGCTCATGGCGGACGGGCGGACCTTGGTGAGCGGCGGCAAGGACGGGGCGGTGCTGCGGTGGGACGCGTTGAGCGACCGCGTGGGGAACGCGGTGCTCAGTTTGCCGAACGGGCCGGTGGACTGGCGATTTTCCGACGACGGCGAGGCGGTGGTGGCGGTGCAGATGGCCGGTCGGTCGGTGGGGCGCGTGGTCGAGCGGCGCGGGAAAGATTTCCGTGAGGAGCGGGTGAGGCTGGAACTCAGTTCCTTCGGATACGATCGCGCGCTGCTGGCGAACGACCGGCCGTTGATCGCGGCGTGGGGGAACGGAAAATCGCTGCGGGTGTGGAATTGGGAGCAGGGCGCGCTGGTGCGGGAGTTTGCCTGGGAGGAGGGCGATCGCATGTTGAACGCGACGGCATTTCGGAAGGGCGGAGAACAGATGTTGATCGCACGCGGGCGCGGGGAGCAGGGCGCAATGTTGGAGGAATGGGACCTGCGCACGGGGAAAAAATTGCGCGACTGGAAGCTGCCCGCGGCGGGCTCGGCGATCACGCTTTCGCCGGACGAACGTTATTTTGTGACCGCGGCCAGTCAGGGGCGCTTCCCGCGGGCGCTGCCAGAGGCGAAGATCGCGGAAGGTTATGTGCGAACAGAGTTGGCGACGGGGCGGGAGGCGGTGTTGCCGGCGAAGACGACGGAATCGAGTATCGGGGGCGCGGGATTTTCGCCGGACGGGCGACTGTTTCTAAACGGCAGCGGGCTGGGCTACGTCGATGTGATCCGCACGGAGCGGTGGGAAAAAGTAGCGAAGCTGACGGGGTCGATGTCGGGCATGTATGCCCCGACGTTTTCGCCGGATGGATCGCGTTTGGCGATCGGCGGCAGTGGGGCGGATTCGATGACGATTTGGGATGCGCAGACCTTTGAGCTGATGCTCACATTGCCTACGCCGCATTCGCGGCTCGGGCTGATCGCATTTTCGCCGGACGGAAATCTCGTCGGCGCGCGCAGTGCGACGGGCGGCGAGGTGGGCGGTTCCGACCAAGGTGCGATGTATATCTGGCGCGCGCCCTCGTGGGCGGAGATTGAGGCGTTGGAAAAAGCGGACAAGGTCGCGCGATGAACCCGGGCGATATCACGGTGCTGTTGCAACGAGCCGAGGCGGGCGATGCGTCGGCGGCGGAGCAGATTTTGCCGCTCGTGTATGCGGAGCTGCGAAAGCTCGCGGCGGCGAAGATGGCGCGGGAGGCGGCGCAGACGCTGCAGCCGACGGCGCTGGTGCACGAAGCGTGGTTGCGGCTGGGCGGCGAGGCGCAGCCGCAGTGGCAGAACCGCGCGCAGTTTTTCGCGGCGGCGGCGGAGGCGATGAGGCGAATCTTGATCGAGAACGCGCGGCGGCGGCACGCGGTGCGGCACGGCGGCGGGTTGGAAAAAGTGAGCGCGAATGCGACGGGCTTCGACGTGGCGGCGCCGGAGATGGGGGACGCGGAACTGATTTTGCTGAACGAAGCGCTCGATGCGCTGGCGGCGACGGATGCGCGCAAGGCGGAACTCGTGAAGCTGCAATATTTCGTCGGGCTGACGGTCGAGGAATCGGCGGCGGTGCTGGGAATCACGGATCGCACGGCGCGGCGCGATTGGGTGTTTGCGCGGACGTGGTTGTTTAACGAAATCGTGAGGCTGAGGGGCGCCGGGGGCGCCAGTTGAAGTTGAAGTAGGGGGAGTTGAAGAAAGGCGTGGCGGCCGACTTTAGAGGGCGAGCTGGGTGCGGAGTTTTTTAGGGAGTTTCGCGACGACGAGGTCGTAGCTGCGGCGTATCCGCCGATCAAGTTCAGCGGGCGGGAGCGCGGCGAGGTCCCCGATGCGGACCCAGTGGCGTTTGGCGCAGTAGGGCGCTTGGGTGATGCCGTCGACCGAGGTAAGGTCGTCGAATTCCTCGGGCAGGCATTTGATGACGAGGCCGTCGATCGTCTCGCCGTCGAGGGCGAGGATGAGAAACATTTTGCCGGCGACTTTGTAGACGAGGCACTCGCCCCATTGTTTGACGACGGTGGTGTGCGGGAGGGCGAGCGCGAAGGACTTGAGGTGGGCGAGGCGCATGATGGGTGGCGGTCGCGGGCCGAGCGGCTACTTGAGGAGAATGTGGAGACGCTCGGCGAGGGAGTCGCGGGTGAACGGCTTGGGGAGAAATGCGAGTGGACTGCCGGGGGCCGAGAGGCGGCGGAGGAGATCGCCCTCGTTGTAGCCGCTCATGAGCAGGACGCGGACATCGGGCCGGGTAGCGCGAAGGGCGGCGAGGGTTTGCTCGCCCGAAAAGCCGGGCATGAGCACGTCGATGACGACGAGTGTCCACGAGTGGGGATCGCGTTGGAATATCTCGAGGCCGGTGCGGCCGTCCGGCGCGGCGTGAGGCGTGAGGCCGAAGGTGGCGAGGAGTTTGGTGGCGATGGTGCGCACGGGCTCTTCGTCTTCGATCACGAGGACGTGGCCGGAGCGGTGGAACGAGGCGCGGTCGGACGCCGGTAGAGCGGCCGGGACCACAGGAGTGCCGGCGGCGGGCGGCAGGAGTAGACGGAATTTCGAGCCGCGTCCCAGTTCGCTGGAGACGAGCAGCGCGCCACTGTGGCCGCGGATGATGCCGAGGACGGCGGCGAGGCCGAGGCCGCGGCCGGCCACCTTGGTGGTGAAGAAGGGGTCGAAAATTTTGGCGACGACCTCGGGTGCCATGCCGCAACCGGTATCGCTGACCTCAAGGAAAACGTAGTCGCGTTCGCGAAGATCGGTGCCGGTGACGTTGGTGCGGAGGGTCTCGGCGTCGGCGTGCATGACGCCGGTGGTCACTGCGATGGTGCCGCCGTCGTCGCCAGTGGCGTCGGCAGCGTTGATCACGAGATTCATGATGATCTGCCGGAGCTGGGTGGCATCGGCGAGGACGGGCGGGAGCGCAGCGGCGAGGTCGAGACGCAGGGTGGCTTTCCGCGCGATCGAAACCTCGAGCAGCGGGACGAGGCCGGACGAGATGGCGTTGAGATCGATGGGCTCGACGACGAAGCGGCCTTTGCCGGCGTAGGCGAGCATCTGGCGGCAGAGCTCGGCGGCGCGGATGGACGCGGTCTCGATGGCGTGGAGCTGGTGGTCGACGGGGGAACTGGTGGTGAGCGCGATCCGGGAGAGACTGGCGTTGCCGAGGATGCCGGTGAGGAGGTTGTTGAAATCGTGCGCGATGCCGCCGGCGAGGAGGCCGAGGCTCTCGAGTTTCTGACCCTCGAGGAGGCGACGCTCGAGGGCGAGGCGTTCGAGTTCGGCGTGTTTCTGCGCGGTGATGTCGATGGCGAGGCCTTCGACAAAATCGAGGCGGCCGTCGGACAGGTAGACGCCGCGGCCGCGGGAGAGAGCCCATTTTTCGCCGCCGTCGCGGGCGGTGAGACGATACTCGACCTCGAAGTCGCGGCGCTGTTCGAGTGCGGTGCGGGTGACGTGGCGCACGCGGCCGACGTCGTCGGGGTGGAGACAGTTGCGGAACTGGATTTTGCCCGAGATGAAATCTTCGGCGGACCAGCCGGTGAGCGCGAGGGCGCCTTCGCTGACATAGAGCGCCTCGGCCGTGGTGTCGTAGCGGAACCGATACGCCATGCCGGGCAGGGCGTGCACGAGGGCGTTGAGCTGGCGGCGGCTTTCGCTGAGTTCGGCGGTGCGCTGGTGGACCTGTTTTTCGACGAGCTGGCTGCGGCGTTGGCGGGCGAACAAATAAGTGCTGCCGAGGGCGGTGAGGGCGAGGCCACCGAGGAGGATGATGAGCGGCGCCGGGGCCGTGGACACTGCGGCGAGCTGCGAGGTGCGGTAGAGGACGCGCCATTGGCGGGTGGCGAGCGTGAGGGTCTTGGCGCGATGGGGCTCCGCGCGGAAGGCGGCTTCGGTCGGCGGCGGCGCGGGCGACGGGCGGGCGGCGTAGTAGAAAAGCAGGCGGCGATCCGGGCGGTTGGCGGTCTCGTCGATGAACATGACATCGAGACGGGAGGCCGGTGCCCGGCGCCACGGCTGGGTGAGCAGATCGGCGACGCGAAACACACCGAGGATCACGCCGGAATCGTGCGGGGCCGGGGCGAGAGCGGGGCAGGTGAGGATGATGCCATCGTTGGGGCCGCGCTCGAAAGCGAGTTTGATGAGGCCGCTGAACTGGAGCGTGTCGGTGGCTATCGCGCGCTCGATGTCGGCGCGAAGGGGGCTCTCGGCGGCGTCGCTGCCGACGACTTTGCGATTGTCGGCAAACGGCTCGACGAAGTGCAGCGGGTAGTAGAACGGACGGGCGGCCGAGGGCGCTTCGACGCCGCCGCGGAGGCGATCGCGGATGCGGCCGAGCGAGCCGAGGTCGGCGACGTTTTGTTTTTCCCACTCAGCACGGCGGGCCGAGGAAACCTGCGGCGCCCACTGTAGGCCGAGGAAGCCGGGGTGGCGGGCGAGCTGGAGTTTGGCGGCGGCGGCGAACTCGTCGCGGTCGACCGGGGCGCCGTGGGTGAAGAGGAGTTTGAAGGCGAGGAGCGATTCTTCGTAGCCGGAGATGGTCTCGCGGATCAGCGCGTGGCGCGATTCGACTTCACGGGCGAATTCCGTCTCGCGGGTCGCAAGTTCGTGCTGCTTCGCGGTGTGCCACGCCCAGGCGGTCACGGCCAAGCCGACGACAATGGAGAATGCAATGACCGCGTAGTCTCGGTAGGGTGGTGCGTGGCCGGCGGGGGAGGACATGCGTGGAGCTGCGAGGCTGGCGGAACCTGCCGTGTGGGCAAGCCGCGAGCGGCGGGGTTTGAGCGGATGTCGACTTGAAGAGACAATGAGGCGGCGGGGCGTCGCGGCAAAATGAGAACGGCGGCTCGTTGAGGAGCCGCCGTGGACAAGACTGAAGTCTAGAATTGGCGGGCGGGGGCGCCCGCGCTCCCGGCTCAGAGCACGTAGGGCAACGGGTGGCGCGCGGTGATCGTGGCGACGCGGGCCTTCACGCTTTCGAGCGTGGCGGCCTCACCGGGCGTGCCGGCGGCGGCGAGCACGGTGTCGATGCACGCGGCGATTTCTTCCATCTCGGATTCGACGAAGCCGCGCGAGGTGATCGCCGGAGTGCCGAGGCGGATACCAGAGGCTTGGAACGGCGAACGCGTTTCGAAGGGCACGGTGTTTTTGTTACACGTGATGTGGGCGCGATCGAGGGTCTCCTGCGCGACCTTGGCGGTGAGCTCGGGGAACTTGGTGCGGAGATCGACGAGGAAGAGGTGGTTGTCGGTGCCGCCGGAAACGATCTTGTAACCGCGCGAAAGAAAAGCGGCGGCGAAGGCGCGGCTGTTTTTCACGATCTGCTCGGCGTAGACCTTGAACTCGGGCTTGAGGCACTCGCCGAAGCACACGGCTTTGGCGGCGATGACGTGCATGAGCGGGCCGCCCTGGTTGCCGGGGAAAACGGCGGAGTCGAGGGCTTTGGCGTGAATCGCTTTTGAGAGGATGAGGCCGCCGCGGGGGCCGCGGAGCGTCTTGTGCGTGGTCGTGGTGACGAAATCGGCGTGCGGCACAGGCGACGGGTGCACACCGGCGGCGACGAGGCCGGCGATGTGGGCGATGTCGGCGAAAAGATAGGCGCCGACGGAGCGGGCGATCTCACCCATGCGGGCGAAGTCGATGACGCGCGAGTAGGCGCTGGCGCCGACAGTGATCATCTTGGGCTTCTCGCGCTGGGCGACGGCGGCGAGTTCGTCGTAGTCGATGAGGCCGTTGTCTTCGCGGACGCCGTATTGAACAAACTGATAGAGTTTGCCGGAGAAATTGGCGGGGTTGCCGTGGGTGAGGTGGCCGCCGTGGCTGAGATTCATGCCGAGGACTTTGTCACCGGGGACGAGGACGGCGGCGTAGACGGCGGCGTTGGCCTGGGAACCGGAGTGGGGCTGGACGTTGGCGTATTCGGCGCCGAAAAGTTTTTTGGCGCGCTCGATGGCGAGGACTTCGACTTTGTCGACGTGTTCGCAACCGCCATACCAACGGCGGGCCGGGTAGCCTTCGGCGTATTTGTTGGTGAGCACGCTGCCCTGCGCCTGCATGACGGCGGGGTAGGTGAAGTTTTCCGAGGCGATGAGCTCGATGTGGCTTTGCTGGCGGGCGAACTCGGACGAAATGGCCGAGAAAACTTCAGGGTCGAGGGTCGGGAGAGGAGCGGAGGTGAGCATGGCGTGAGGAAGAAAACGCCAAGGGTCCGACAACTCGGACGGGACGCAAAGATTTTCTGCGTCAGCTTTTCACCGCGATGTTTTTGCGGATGAACTCCACGAGGCTCGGGATGGCTTCGACCATTTCGTCACGCGTGGCTTCGTAGAGGCGGATGGGGCCGCCGAAGGGGTCGCCGATCTCCTTGTCGCCGCGCTGCGGCATGAACTCGCGGAAAAGATAGAGGTGCTCCGGCCGGGGCGAGGACTGGAGATTGATCATGGCACGGTGCGACTCGGTCATGCCGAGGATGAGCGCGGCGTCGTTGATCATCTGCTGCGTGAGAGGGCGGCTCGTGTGCTTGGCGATGTCGAGGCCGACCTTTTTCATCGCGATCACGGAATTCTCGGAGACGGGATCGCCGGCGCGGGCGGCGACGCCGGCGGAGATGACTTTCAGCGAACGGAGCGGTTCGGGTTGGGCGGCGAGCGCGTGCTGGAGGAGCCCGGCGGCCATGGGGCTGCGGCAGATGTTAGCCGTGCAGACAACGATGATGGTTCCGGGCGCGGGCATGGAGGCGGGAGGGAGCGGACACGGTTTTTGTGGAAAGGCAAAGCCGGAGTGCGGGTGGCGAAGCGGGAGGCTGAGGTGGGAGGGCGGGCGGGTGCGGGGCGGGGAGGGAGAGTGCGCTCAGAGTTTTTTCAAAGCCTTGAGGGAGCGGTGAAGTTGGACGGCGCGTTGGAGGGCGCGGTCGATGAGGGGGGCGGCGGGCGGGGGCGTCGGAGTGGCGGTCGCGGGCTTGGCGGCAGGTGGTGTGTCGTCGAAGGTGTCGTCGGCTGGCCGCGGATAGGTCGTGGGGTCGGGCACGCCTTGGTGATCTTTGGCGAGGCGGGCTTCGTCGTTGCGGACTTTTTCAGGGGAGTCGTTGAGGAGAAGCTCGAGGGTGGTGCCGGAGGCGAGGGCGTCGTAGGCGCGGCGTTCGGTGTCGGGCGCGATTTTTAGCGCGAGATCGGGCGTGAGACCGGCGGAAGCTGAGCCGATGACGATAAGGCCGGGTGAAGGAGCGCGCGACACGAGCGGGGTGAGGAGTGTGGCGGCGGTTTCGGCGTTGATGAGGAGGAAAACGGGGGTGCGCGGGGCGGCGCGGAATTTGAGCCACGCGGCGAGAGCGGCCCCGGCGGCGGCGTCGCCACGGGCGTAGCGGAGATCGAGGACGCAGGGTTGTTTGCGCGTGGCGTCAGTGGCGGGGAGATCGCCGGGGAGAAGTGCGGCGCGATGGTAGGCGAGACCTTGGCCGAGGTCGCGGGTGAGTGGGGCGGTGGGGGCGGCGGTGGCGGCCGCGAAAACGGGGCTGACGGAGAGAAAGATTAAGAGAAAGAGGAAAGAGGAAGCGGGGGCGGGCGTAAGACGGAGGAGGTGGAGCGCGGGGCGATTCATGGGCGGTTGAGCTGGCGGGCGCCAATGTCGCGGCGGAAATATTTGGAGGCGCATTGGACCTGATCGCAGGCGGCGTAGGCGCGGTCGGCGGCGGCGCGGAGCGTGGGTGCGAGCGCAGTGACGCCGAGGACGCGGCCGCCGTTGGTGACGATTTGGCCGGTGGCGTTGGTGGCGGTGCCGGCGTGGTAGATGGTGGTCGCGGGCGGGAGGGCGGAGGCGGGGGGAAAGGTGATCGCGTCACCTTTCGGGAATTTGTCGGGGTAGCCTTGGGCGGCGATGACGACGCAGAGCGCGTAGTCGGGTTTGACGGCGAGGGGACCGACGGCGGCGAGCTGGCCGGTGGCGGCGGCCCAGAGGAGAGCGAGGAGATCGGTGGCGAGGCGCGGGAGGACGACTTGGGTCTCGGGGTCGCCGAAGCGGGTGTTGTATTCGATCACGCTCGGGCCGGTGGGCGTGAGCATGATGCCGATAAAGAGCGTGCCGCAAAACGCGATGCCTTCGTCGGCGATGGCGTTGACGGAGGGTCGGACGATTTCGTGGTCGATGCGGGCGAGGAGTGCGGGCGTGACGACCTCGGCGGGCGAGTAGGTGCCCATGCCGCCGGTGTTGGGGCCGGTGTCGCCATCGCCGACACGTTTGTGGTCTTGGGAAGTCGGGAGAATGACGTAGTCGCGACCGGAGACGACGACGAGGATGGAGGTCTCTTCGCCGAAGAGGCAGTCCTCCAGCAGAATTTTCGATTTTTGATTCTCGATTTTCGATTGGGGCGGGAGGGAGAGGAGCGTGTGAACGGCGGCTTCGGCTTCGGCGTGGGTCTGCGCGACGATCACCCCTTTGCCGGCCGCGAGACCGTCGGCTTTCACGACGATGGGAGCGGGCCGGGCGCGAAGGTAGGCGATCGCGGGGGCGGCGTCGGAGAAGAAAGCGGCCGGGGCGGTGGGGATGCCGTATTTGAGAAGGATTTCCTTGGTGAAAATCTTGGAGGCTTCGAGGCGCGCGCCGTCGGCTTTGGGGCCGTAAACGGGAATGCCGGCTTCGTGCAGGCGGTCGGCCAAGCCGAGGGAAAGCGGGACCTCGGGGCCGACGACGACGAAGGCGATTTGCTCGCGTTGGGCCAAGGCGACGAGGCCGGGGACATCGTCGGCCGCGACGGGAAAGCACGGGACTTCGAGGGCGATGCCGGCGTTGCCCGGGGCGCAGATCACGCGGGGGGCGGCGGGTGAGGCGAGCAGCGCGCGGACGAGGGCGTGTTCGCGTCCGCCGGAGCCGACGACGAGTAGGGAGCGAGGAAGTGCAGAGGAGGCCACGCGGCGAAAGACTCAGAGCGGCGCGCGCGTGGCAAGGCCGGGTTGCGGGAGGGCGGGCGGGAAACGCGACAGGAACGCGGGCGAATTCGGCTCAAGTTTGGCGGGCACGCACCGAAGATTGTCCCGTATGCTGCGAGGTAGACACACGCGGGGCTTTACGCTCACAGAAGTTATGATTGTCACGACGCTCATCGCGATGCTCGCGATGATGTCGACGGCGGCTGTGCAACGGTTGAGCAAACATGCGGAAGGCTCGGCCTTCTGGAACGATGGGCGGGTGTTTGCCGAGGCGTTTGGGCGGCATGCGCAGGAGCGCGGAAGTTATCCGGTGGATCAAACGGCGACTGGCGAAGTTCCGGTCGGAATGGGCGACTACCTGCGCACCACCAATTGGCTGCGCATCACGCCGCTCGGTGGGCACTACGAATGGGACAACAAGGATGCGACGAACAGTCTGGGGGTGGTGTTCAACGCGGCGATCAAGGTCACGGGGTGCACGTGGACTTTGGAAAATTTGCAACGGCTCGACCGGCTTTACGACGACGGCAATCTGTCGACGGGTAACATCATCGTGACGGACGCGGGGACGACGGTGTTTTTTGTGATCGAAAGGCGGCCCACATGAGCGCGGCGTCGCAAGCCATGCTGACCATCGCGGCGAAGCACCTCAGCGCCGATGGCGCGACGGTGCGGCGGGGCGAGGATGATTTTGCGAACGATCTCTCCGGAGCGGCGGCGGGCGCGGCGTTGCGGGCGTTTGCGGCGGTGCCCGCGATGGAGCTCGTCGAGGTGGACGCGAAAATTTATCTGACCGGTCCGCAGGCCAAGGTGGCGGTGCAGAATGTCGGCGGGCGGCTGTTCGCCACCCTCGTGCCGGAGGCGGTCAACACGGCGACGGAGCGAACGCCGGAGCAAATCGTGGCGATCGTCACGACGGGCAAAGCTGGCGCCGCCAAGGCGGAGCCCAACGAGGCCGAAGCGGTCCGTGAAGAGGAAGCTCTCGCCGCGGTGAAACGCGACGCACGCGGTTGGCGCGGGGCGCTGCGCTCGCCGTGGACGCTGGTCGCGCTAGTGTTGATCGGCGTGGGCTGGGGTTACGCGAACTACGTGCCGGCGACGCCGGCCGGTGTGGAGGTGATCCGCGATCCGGCAAAGATCGCCGCGCTCCATAGTAAGCTGAACGGCCGTTACGGGGTGCCCGCGGCGACGGTGCTCGTGTTGAACAGCGGAAAACTCACGGGCGTAAAAATGGTGCCGGCGAGTGCGACGGAGGTAACGGTTTTCGAACTGAGCTACCGGTTTGGTCTGCGCGGCGAGCAACCCGTGATGTTGGTTTCCAACGGCGCCCTGCTGGAGCAGCAGCCGGGCGATGCGTTGAAATTTCTGGAGAGCGTTTATCCACGGATCGCCCAGTGAGGCAGGCGGTGCGCGGAGGTGCGCGCGGCGTTACAGGACCTGCAGTTTCTTGCGGTAGAAGGCGACGACCTCGTCGGGGTCGTCGGTGAAGAGGATGTAGTCGGCGATCCACGCGGGGGCGCGTTTGCTGCGGATCATCTCGTTGATCTGCTTGCGGAGATCGCCCCAGAATTTGGCGTTGAAGAAGACGTAGGGCACGCGCGGGCGGATGCCGAGCTTCAGGTTGCAGAGTTCGATGCCGACTTCCTCGAGGGTGCCGACGCCGCCGACGTTGAAGATGCAGAAATCGGCCGCTTCGAACCATTTTTGGCGGAAGTGCCGCGACGACTCCTGGAACGTGTTGAAGAAATCGACGCCGAGTTCCGGGGGTTGCGCCTCCAGCTCGAGGAAGCAGGCGCCGGTGAGCGCGCCTTTGCTGCGCGCCTGATCGGTCGCGAGGCGCATGACGCCGCCGCCGCCGCCAGTGAGGACGCCGAGATTCGAGCCGATAAAACTGGTGAGTTTCTCGACGAGGGAGGAGATGCGGTCGGTATCCGCTTGGTTGAGACCGACGGCGGAACCGTAGAAGGCGAGGATGGTGGCTTCCTGGAATTTGCGGGCCATCTCTTCGCGGACGAAGAAGCCGTGGTCGCGTTTGTAGACGTGCTGGTAGAGGTCCTTGGTGAGTTCGTCATACCAATAGACCTTCAGCCCGATGCTATCGAACATATCGAGGCGCGCGTGGGCGTTGCTCGAGAAGAAGTAGCCGTGGGTGCGGGAGGGTTTGCGGAAGACGATGCGCTTCAGGCGCACGTCGCCGAGACGCGTGACGAGCTCGATGTGCTCGAGGAGATCGGGGAAGTAGTCGGTGATGAGCGTGTCGGCGTCGGGCGGGGCGGCGTCGAGGGCCTGGATCATCGTGCGACTGCCGATGGGGCAGACTTCGCCCTCGAGGAATTTGCGGAGTTCCTCATTGGCGCGAACGACGACGGCGCGGTTTTCCATGGCGCCGCTTTGGCCGCGGACGGTGATCTTGGTCTTGGGCTTCGCCTCGGCGGTGTCGCGCGGGGAGTTGTGGTCGAGGCACTGGTAGAGGTTCGCTGAGGTGGCGAGGAGGCGCTGGCGCTTCTTCGCGAGGGACTTGGTCTCAGGATCGTCGGCCTCGGGGGCGCGGTAAATCTCGACGGAGACGACGGGATTCACGACAGGTTGGTCACCGGTGTTGTAGATCTCCAGCATGACGTTCGTGCCAAACGTCTTGATGGGATCGAGCAGCACAGCGCTGGTGTGAATGCCGAAATTGCCGGGGCCGGGATTTAGGACGACGAAGTGCTCTTTCAGATACATCGAGCAGCTCGTGAGGATGCCGGAGCGCGGGACGATGGTCAGCGGCGAGGCGTCGTGGCGGACTTGGACCTTGTCGAGGAAGCCGCGGCCGGCGTGGCCGCTGACGATGCGTTCGAAGCTGAGACGGTTCAGCTTTTGGTTGAGCGTGTAGCTGACTTGGTGCGGCGTGAGGAAAACGCTGCCGCGACTGTCGATGGAGATGGTGTTGGGGAGCTTGAGGCGGTTCTCCTTAATGGCGTCCCAGATCTCCATGCTGGTGAGCTTGGCGGCGGCGGGCGCGTAAAAGAGCCGACCGACCGGGGAGCCGACGCGGAGAAGCTTCTTCCAATACGGAGCGTTGGGGAAACTGGTGTCGTAGATGAAGGCGTCGGCTTCGAGCTCGATGCGGTTACCGGAGACGTGGGGCGTGCCGGTGACGAGCATCTCGATGCCGATGCGGGCGAGGGAGCTGCGCTCGGTGAAACGGAGCGCGGCGAGGTGGGCTTGGAGGGCTTCAAACTCGGCCGGGTGGCGGGGCCAGAAGGCGAGGGTGAGTGCGACCGTGCGGTCATCTTTATTTTTAACGGTCAGGATTTGGCCGTCCTGGCTGGTCCAGAATTGATCGGAGTGCATTTTTAGAACGGCGAGAAATGACGGTGGTCCGGGAGCGACACAAGCGGGGAGTAATTGGTTGCTTTCCCTGCGGGGCGCTGACACATCCGACAACTTTTACGGCACAAAACACCCTGCGCCGTGACTCTACGCCGTCCCAAACTCAACGTATGAAACTGAAATACACCGCCACAATTTCTTTGCTCGCACTCGGCCTCGCCGCTGCCCGCGCCGAAGACAAAAAGATCACGGTTCCGGGCATCGCCCCGGCCACCGCCGCCCCGGCCGCTGCACCGGCCAAGCCCGCTTTCACGGAAGCGCAAATCGTCGAGGAGTTCGGTTGGTTCGTTGGCAAGCGCGTCGGGCTCACCGAGCTTGAGTTCACGCCTGCGGAAGTCGCGGCCTTCGTCAAAGGTGTCTCCACGGCGGCGGCCGGCAAAGATTCGCCGTTCGAGCTCGAAAAGATCGGGCCGCTCATGGACGAGTTCATGCAGAAGAAGCAGGCTACCTTCATGGGCAAGGCGAAGGCGAAGAGCCTCGCGTCAAGCACGGCGTTTTTCACGAAGCTGAAGGAAAACAAGAACATCGTCGAACTCCCGAGCGGTCTGCGCTACGAGGTCACGAAGCCGGGCGTGGGCGCGTTTCCGAAGGCGTCGGATACAGTGAAAGTTCACTACGTCGGCACGCTCATCGACGGCAAGGAATTCGACAGCTCAGTGAAGCGTGGCGAGCCGGCGGAGTTCCCGCTGGAAGGCGTCATTCCCGGTTGGACCGAGGGTCTTCAAAAGATCAACAAAGGCGGTAAGCTGAAACTCTACGTGCCGCCGCATCTCGCCTACGGCGACGAAGGCAAGGGCGACATTCCGCCAAGCTCGACGCTGATTTTCGAAGTCGAATTGCTCGAGATCAAGGCGCCGGCGGCGGCTCCTGCTGCTCCGGCAGCTGCGCCCGGCGTGAAGTAAGCGCGAACGGAGCGAAGCAGAATTTCGAAAGCCCCCGGCTTGAGCCGGGGGCTTTTTGTTTTGTGGAGCGGCGTTGGACGTTGGGCGCCTCTAGGTGGAGATGATGGCCGCGACGGTCCGCCGGCAAACGGCGGCTACACGACGAGCGCGGCGCGGGCGTCGGCGAGGAAAGCGGCAATGTCCACGTCCTGAGTTTCCCATGAGCACATAAGGCGGTAGCCGTGGTCGCCGACGAATTTGTAGAAATGCCAGCCGCGGGCTTCGAGGGCGGCGATGGTGGCGGGGGCGAGCTCGACGAAAACGCCGTTGGCCTCGGTGGGGCCGACGAGCTTGGCGCCGAGGGCGACGAGGCCGGCGGAGAGTTTCGCGGCCTGGGCGTTGGCGTGGGCGGCGTGACGGAGCCAGGTGCCGTCGGCGAGCACGGCGGACCACTGGGCGGAGGCGAAACGCATCTTCGAGGCGAGTTGGCCGGATTGTTTCACGCGGTAGTCGAATTCGCGGGCGAGGTCGCGGTTGAAGAAGACGACGGCCTCGGTGGTGAGGAGGCCGTTCTTGGTGCCTCCGAAGGAGAGGACGTCGATACCGGCGCGCCAGGTGAGATCGGCGGGCGTGCCGTGGCCGCGGGCGTGGAGGGCGGCGGCGGCGTTGGCGAAACGGGCTCCGTCGAGGTGGACGGAAATCGCGTGGGCGTGCGCCCAGTCGGTGAGTGCGCGGAGTTCGGCGGGCGTATAGACCGTGCCGAGTTCGGTGGATTGCGTGAGAGAGAGCGCGCGGACTTTCGGGAAGTGCACGCCGTGTCCGCGATGGAGGGCGGGTGCGAGGTCCGCGGGGCGGAGCTTGGCTTCGGGTGTCGAGATCGGGAGCAGTTTGCTGCCGCCGGTGAAAAATTCGGGGGCGGCGCACTCGTCGGTTTCGACGTGGGCGAGGGCGTGGCAGAGGATGCCGTGGTGACGTTGGCAGATCGCGGAGAGCGCGAGGGCATTGGCGGCAGTGCCATTGAAAACGAAGAAGACGTCGCACGCGGTTTCGAAGACGTCGGCGAAAAGTTTTTTCGCGCGGGCGGTGTGGTCGTCGTCACCATAGCTCGGGACGCGGTCGGCGTTGGCGGCGGCGAGGGCGGCGAAGGCCTCGGGGCAGACGCCGGCGGTGTTGTCGCTCGCGAACGCGAAATTGGGGCGAGGGCCGGTCATGGGAATTTTGGTGTTTGGCAAGGCGGCGGGCGGCGCGTGTGGTGGTAACGCACGGGATGAACGCAGCAGACGTCAACCTCTACCTCGTCGGATTCATGGGCACGGGCAAAAGCACCGTCGGACGGGCGGTCGCGCACAAGTTGGGTTTCGCGATGATCGACAGCGATCACGAGATCGAGCGGCTGCAGCGGAAAACGATTCCGGAGATTTTTGCGCAGGACGGGGAGCCGGCGTTTAGGGCGATGGAGCGGGCGTTTATCGACGGCGGGCATCCGACGGAGCGCACGGTGGTCTCGTGCGGCGGGGGGCTCGTGGTGCAGCCGGGGATGCTGGAGATGCTGAAAACGAAGGGCGTGATCGTGTGCCTGCATGCTTCGGTGGAAACGATTTTGGCGCGCACCTCGCGTCAGCAGAACCGGCCGCTGCTCGTCGCGGAAAATCCGGAGGAGCGCATCCGCACACTGTTCGCGGCGCGGGAGCCGATCTACAAGCAATCGGGCACGGTGATTCTGACGGACTCGCGGCCGCTCGTGGATATCGCGGGACACGTGATGCGCGCGTGGCGGCGTGACGCGGCGGATTTTGTGCGGGCGCGGGGCCAACGCTGATGGACGCGGCGACGCAGGCCGGGAATCAGGAGGAGTTGCGAAGGCGGTTGGGCGAACTCGGTTTCGACGACGTGCGTTTCGTGACGCTCGCGAGCGGGCATGACGACGGGTTGCGGGCGTGGCTCGCGGCGGGTATGCATGGCGAGATGGGCTGGATGGAGCGCTCGGTGGACAAGCGGACCGATCCGCAACTCGTGCTGCCGGGGGCGCAGTCGGCGATTATGTTGGGCGTGAGTTATTGGAAACGGGAGAGGGAAGAGCGGAGCCGGGCGACAGCGGGCGGGCAGGGGCCGACGTGGGCGCGGTATGCGTTGCACGAGGATTACCACGATACGATGAAGCCGGGGCTGGTGGCGGCGGGGCGGTTGCTCGAGGAGATGTTTGGGGCGGGCGAGCGCGACTATCGGTATTATGTGGATACGGGCCCGGTGCTCGAGCGGGGCTGGGCGGCGCGGGCCGGGATCGGGTTTGTGGGGAAAAACGCGATGCTCATTTCGCGGCGGCACGGCAACTGGCTGTTTCTCGCGGCGATTTTGACGAAGGTGGCATTTGTGGCGGACGAGCCGATTCGGAAGCGCGTGGAGAATCACGACACGAAGCGGGCGGGAGATGTGGGGCTGCTGTGCGGCAAATGCACGCGGTGTCTTGATGCGTGTCCGACGCAGGCGTTTGCGGCGCCGGGGGTAGTCGATGCACGGCGGTGTGTCTCGTATCAGACAATTGAGAACAAAGGCGTGATTCCGCGAGAGCTGCGGGCGGGGATCGGCACGCGGATTTACGGGTGCGATGTTTGCCTCGAAGTGTGCCCGTGGAACCGATTCGCGCAGGAGGGGCGCAAGCTGTTGCTCGCGGCGCGCGGGGAAATCGCGGAGATCGGACTGAAGGAAATTTTGGAACTCACGCCGGTGCGGTTCGCCGAGGTGTTTCGCCGAACGGCGATCAAGCGGGTGAAGCTCGGCGGGTTGTTGCGCAATGCGTGCGTGGTGGCGGGGAATTCGGGCGACGCAACGCTGTTGCCGCCGTTGGTGCGGCTGGCGGCGACGCATGAGTTGCCCCTGGTGCGAGCGCACGCGGTTTGGGCGGTGTATCGGCTCGGCGGCGGAGCGCAGTTGGCGGAAGCGCTCGTGGCGGAGACCGAACCGATAGTGCGGGCGGAATACGCCGCGGAGGCCGGGAGCGTTACGTGAAGACCTCGTTCATCCGCGCGACGAAGGCGGCGGGAGGGCGGGTGGGGCGGCCGTGGAGATCGCAGAAGGCGTGAGTGCTTTCGCCGGTCGCGAGTAACTCTTCACCACGGAGGACTTCGTATGCGATGCGGATGCGGAGGAGCGGTTTTTCGCGGATGGTGGCGACGATGGTGACCGTGTCGTCGTAGACGGCGGGGCGGCGATATTTCGCAGAGACTTCGAGGACGGGGAGGCGGTAGCCGTCGGCCTCGAGCTGGCGGTAGGGGAAGTTTTGTTCGCGGAGAAGCTGGGTGCGCGCGACCTCGAACCACGGGAGGTAGTTGGCGTGGTAGACGACGCCCATCATATCGGTCTCGGCATAGCGGACGGTGATTTGCGTGCGGGTGGTGATCATGCTAGGTCGTCGACAGGGGCCGCCGGATTGAAAAGAGCGGCGGCGGATTCTTTCCAGCAGTTGCGCGTGGCCCAAGAGCGGCCAGCGGCGCCGAGTTTGCGGCGGAGCGGGGCGTCGTGGATGAGTTTTTCGAAAGCGGCAGCGAGTTGAACCGGTCGATGCGGCGGCACAAGCAGACCGGTCACGCCCTCCATGACGGCTTCGGAAACGCCGCCGACATCGTGGGCGACCACGGGGAGACCGTGGGCGGCGGCTTCGAGGTAAACGAGGCCGAAGCCCTCGACGCTGTGGTCGAGGTTGACGCTGGTCATCGCGAAGATGTCAGAGCGGTCGTAGAGGTCGGAGAGCTCTTCGTCGGGAATGTTGCCGAAGAAGCGCACGGTGAGATCGGGCTTTTCGGCGGCGGCGGCGCGGAGGTGGGCTTCGTAGTTCCCTTTGCTCTGGCCGCCGACGATCCAGTATTCGATGCGCGTGCGCACGTCGGGGGCGAGCATCTGGAGGGCCTTGAGGGTGAGGAGCTGGCCCTTGCGCGGATGGAGGCGGCCGACGGTGAGAATGACGATTTTCTTGCGGGGAGTGTCGGGCCGAGCGGGGACCACGGCAAAGTCGGAGCGGAGGGCTCCCGGCGTGAGGAAGATTTTTTCGGCGGCACCGGGGAAGTGAGAGATGAGCAGTTCTTGGGTGTAGTTGGTGAGGGTGCTGACGCGGGTGGCGTGGCGGATGAGCCTGCCGGCCAACCAGCGGCGGAGGGGGCTGCGGGCGAACTTGAGAATCTCGGAACCGTGAAACGTCAGGATGAGGCGGCGTGGGCGGAAGGCGTGGAAAAACTGGAGCAGCATCATCGTCATCATCGGCCCGGGTTCGGGGAGATAGACGGTGGCGTGGCGGAGGTCGCGGCGGTGGCGGATCAGTTCGCAGGCCAAACGGCCTTGGCACCAAAGATCGTGCGAGCCCTTGAGCGGCAGGCGGCGCAGGCGAAACGGCCAGTCGTCGCGCTCCACGGCCGGTGGAGCAGATTGGGCCCAAACCTCGATATTGTAGCCGAGACTCGCGCTTGCTCGGGCGATCTCCTCGGTGAACGTCGCGATGCCTCCCCGCACCGGGTAAAACTCGTGCGTGATCAAGAAAACCGGCCGAGCGGTCGGGGCGGTTAGGGATGCGGACATGCGTGGTGTGGAGGAAGCGCGGGAGCCGCCAACATTCGCTCTGCGCGAGGGGTGAGTTAGGTCGTGCCGGAGCTTCTGGCAAGCGCAGCGATGGTGCGAGGGGCGCGTAAAGTTCATGAAAACTCGGAACTTGTCTCAGCCGCGCGACACTGGTCCGCAGAGGAGCGCGGCCAAAAAATGGGTTTACATTCCGAGTCTCCGTAACATACAAGAAACGAATAATGCCAGACGCAGTCCTATCAAATCAGGGCACGAGCAAATCGCTTCCGCCAACGCCGAAGCCCTTCGCGCCCGAAGACGAAACCGCCCTGCGTGAAGCCCTGAAGCGCTGCTCGCCGTCCGCCTTCGAGGCTGCGGTGCAATTTCGCAAGACCGGTAATCCCGAGCATGTTCCGGCGGTCGTCATCGGGGTGATCGAGCGGTTTGTGGAGCCCGATTTGCGGGTGAAGTTGAAGGATGCGGACGATGACCTGCGGTTGATTGAGGACCTCGGGATCGACTCTCTGACGATGATGGAAATCGTTATTTTGGTGGAGGACGTCCTGCAGATGACGATCAACAACGACGAGTTGCGGAATCTACGCACGGTCGGCGACGTGAAGACGTTTATCGACTGCAAGATCCGTGGTCTGCCGCTGCCGAAGCCCACGAAGTTTATCCCGATCGAGCATATCGGTTCGGTGATGCCGATTCAGCCGCCTTTTCTCTTCCTGAACGAGGCGTCGGTGAGCTCCACGGCGGCCAACGGCAAATACAAGATCACGGGGCAGGAGTTTTTCCTCCAGGGTCACTTTAAGGACAATCCGGTCATGCCCGCCTCGATCATGCTCGAAGCGTTGGGGCAACTCGCGGTGCTCTATCTGCTTGAGGGTGCGCCGACTGAACCGGGCAAGGTGGTGAGCGCGCAGACGATTTTCTTTACGGGTTGTGAAGGCGTCCGGGCCCACCGGATCTGCAAACCGGGCGATATTCTGTCCCTCTCGATCAAGCCGAAGCGCATGAAAATGCCGTTGGCCACGTTTGAGGGCGCGATCCGGGTCGGTCAGGAAAAGGCTGTGATCGTGGAAGAGATCACGCTCACTTTCGGATTGGTCGATGCCGTGGATGCTCCGGTGCCAATCAATGGCACGGGTGTTCATGCCGGCGCGGCCAATAGTGCGCCAGCGGCACCGGCCGCCGTCGAACCGCCGCTCCGCGTGGCGATCAACGCCTGAGGCGAGCCTCGCATATCCCGGGAAACCTGGGTTGGTGATTAAATATTTTCGGCGACCGTTAAGGTCGCCGTTTTTGTTTTTACGGGAGGCCCTCCCGCGTTGACCGATGCCCGCGAACAACCTTCACTGGCCTTCCCGGTCGGAGCAGGCCCGCTAGTTGGGTTTGCCCCACCTCGCCTTACCACCAACGCATGTCCCGAGTTTTTATTACCGGCCTAGGATTTGTCACCAGCATCGGCAACGACGCCGCCACCGTGACGCGCAACCTCCGCGAGTTGCGGCACGGCTTCGAGGTCTACGCCCCGTTCCAGAAGCCGGAAATTCCGGTCAAGGTGGTCGGCACGATCAAAGACTTTACGACCGATTCGACCGACCCGGAGGACTGGACGTATCCGGCGGCTTATAGGATCAAACGCGAGTTACTGCGGACGATGGCGCCGAACGGGTTGTTTGCCCATTGTGCGATGCTGCAGGCCGTGGCGGATGCGAAGCTGACGGAGCCTGAAATTTCCAACCCCCACACGGGCCTCTACGCCGCCTCGGCGGGCTCGCCCTACCTGCTCCATTATCACAATGACCGCCTCAACAAGCTCGGTGTGATGCGCTGCTCGCCACTGGGAATCGTGGCGTCGATCGCAGGCACGTTGAACTTCAATCTCATCGCGGCGTTTAAGATCCAGGGCTCCTCGTGTGGGTTTTCTTCGGCTTGCGCGTCGTCGGCCCATGCACTCGGATTCGCTTTGGATGACCTCAAGTTGGGGCGGCAGAAGCGGATGTTTGTCGTGGGTGCGGAGGACGGAAATGTGGACGCGATTCTGCCGTTTGCCGGGATGCGGACGCTCTCGTTGCAGACCGATCCGAATTTGGCTTCGCGTCCCTTCGATGCGGCGCGCGACGGATTTGTCGGCACGGGCGGCGGTGTCGCGCTCGTGCTCGAAACCGAGGAAGAAGTGATGCGGCGCGGCGTGACGCCCTATGCGGAAGTGATGGGTTGGGGGCAGGCGTCCGACGGTTGGAACGTGGCGATTTCTCACCCGGAAGGCAGCGGCTCCGCAGCGGCGATGACGCTCGCTCTGCGGGCCAGCGGCGTGGCTCCGGAGAATGTCGACTACGTCAACGCTCACGCCACCTCGACACTGATCGGCGACGTATCCGAGGCGCGCGCGTTGCGGTCGGTCTTCAAAGATGCTGCTACGCGCCCCGCGGTCAGCAGCACGAAGGCGCTTACCGGCCACGGGCTTTCGCTGGCGGGCGCGATGGAGAGTGCGTTTTGCGCGCTGGCGCTGCGCGAGGGATTTATGCCCGGCAACGCCCACCTCACCAAGGTCGACCCCGAGTGCGAGGGCATCCATATTCTTCGCGCCACCGAAAACACGCCGCCGAATATCGTCATCAAGAACAGCAGCGGCTTTGGCGGTGCCAATGTCGCGTTGGTCTTCAAACGCGCGGTCTAATCTCGTGGTTCTCGTAACTTTGCCACGGTCTCACCGAGGTGCGCCGGACGTGCGGAACGCGGACGGCTTCGCCGTGGGGCGCGGCGTTTTCGCATCTCGGATAGCGGCTTTCGCAAAGGCGGCTGTCATCAGCACCGTGTGCCTGGGCGACAGTCGATTGGGTGGGCGCGGTGTCACGTTGGCCGGTGGGCTCGCGACGGGGCGTGGCCCGTGCGGTGGGGCGGCGGCGGTCGGCGCAATTTTTTGAGCGAATGTCCAAGCTGCGCATTCTCGTCCTCACATCTAGCACCGGCGGCGGCCACGATGCCCGCGCGGAGGCGTTTGCGGAGTGGTGTTTTCAACTCTACCGGCACGACGTCGATGTGCGCATTGAGCAGATGCTCGAAAAATCGTCGGTCGTAAACCGCACCGGCGTGAATCTCTACAACCGCATCCAGCGGCTCGCGCCATGGATGCACAAGGTATTCTACGCGTTCGTCGAGTTGCTCAGTTGGCTCAACCGCCGCGATGTCACGTTTGGGTCGGGGTATTATCTCAAAGTCCTCGCCGACTACAAACCGCACCTCGTGTTCAGCGTGCACGATTGCCTGAACCGCGGTTATTTTCAGCTCGCGCGGGAAACGCTCGGGGCCGACCGCGTGCGCTGCGCGACTTACTGCGGCGAGTTTTCCGGAGGCTGGGGCTATTCGCGCAATTGGATCGAGCCGACGGTGGACCGGTATTTTTCGCGCACACCGACCGCGGCCGACTACGCCGTGAAAAAGGGCATCGCTCCGGAGAAATCGCGGGTGCGCGGCTATCTGATGCTCCCGCGCTCGCATCTCGAAGTGTTGAGTCCGGTGGATCGCCGGGTGTTTCAGGCGAAACGACTCGGACTGAATCCGGACAAGTTTACCGTGTTTCTCGCGACGGGCGGGAACGGGGCGAATAACCACTTCGATCTCCTGCCGGCGCTGCTGAAACACGCCGACCGCGTGCAGGCCATCGTCATTTGCGGGAAGAACAAGGAGAGCTACAACGATCTCGTGCACTGGCGGGCGACGCATCCGGAGTTCGACTGCCATATCGAAGGCTACTCGGAGATTGTGCACCTCTACATGCAGGCGAGCGACGCGATCGTGACGCGCGGCGGCACGACCACCTGCGCGAAAGCGCTGCACTTTAAGTGTCCGATTATCTTCAACGCATTCGGCGGCATCATGCCGCAGGAGGAACTCACGTGGAAATTTTTCCGCAACGGGGCCGCCTCGGAAAAGATCGAAGCGGGCGCGGACTTTGCCCGCCTGATCGACCGCTGGATGGCCGAACCGGCTGCGTATGAGCGGGTGCGCGAGAATTTCCTGAAGTTGCGCTACGAAGAAGATCCCACGCTGCTGATCGACGAACTCGTCGAACTCGCCAACGAAGTGGCCGGCGCGAAGTTGAAACGTCGGGTGTTTCCGCCGCAGAATGGAAACGGCAATGGCGCGAAACCCGGAGGTGGGATGTGAGTGTGACGGCGGCAGTATTTTGTCCGATTGCAATCGGCTTGGCCGCAGCGCGGCGGCCTCTCTAGCTTCTCAGCACTTTGTCGACCGAAGCGCCCGTCATCGCCTATCTGTTCACGACGTTTCCGAAAGCCACGGAGACTTTTCTTCAGCGCGAGATTATCGCGATGCGGGCGCACGGCGTAAACCTGCGCGTGTATTCGTTGTGGGGCGGCGGGGGCTCGTTTCGCGGCATGCCGGTGGCGAGTTTCAACAAGTGGCGGCTGCTGACGCTGTTTTGGATGATTCCTTATGAGTCATGGCGGCGGCCCGAAGTGCTGAAGCAAGTGCTGCACGGACTCTTCACGCGGCGCGCGCCCTCGTGGATGAATTTTTGGGAGAACATGCTCGGCGCCGGCTTCGCGTGTTTGTTTGCCGGCGAGTTTCGGAAGAACCGGCCGGCGCTCGTGCACGCGGCGTGGGGCGGGGCACCGGCGACGGCGGCGTGGCTGCTGTGGCGGCTCGACGGGCATCGCTTCAGTGCGGCCGCGCACGCCTACGACATTTACGAGCACGGCGGCGACTGGTGGCTGAACGACAAATTGGAACACGCCGCGTTCATCCACACCTCGACGGAAATGGGGCGGAAGGCGCTGATCGAACGCGGGCTCGCGGCCGATAAGATTTTTTGTATCCGCCGCGGGCTGGATCGCCTGCCGACCTTCAAACGCCTGCGGTCGACGCGCTCGCCGCTGCACCTGGTGTGCGTGGCGCGGCTCGTGGAGAAAAAAGGGCTCGATCACCAACTGCGGATTTATGCGGCGTTGAAGACGGCGGGCATGGCGTTTCAGGCGCGCATCGTGGGCGAAGGGCCGTTGTTGCCCGAGTTGGAGCGGCTGGCCGGGCGACTGGGCGTTGCGGCCGACGTGACCTTCACCGGGCATCTGCCTCAGCACGACGTGTGGAACCAACTCGAGTGGGCGGACGTGCTGCTGCACACGGGGGTGATTGCGCCGAGCGGCGATCGCGACGGATTGCCGAACGTGATTCCGGAGGCGATGTCGGTCGGTGTGCTCGTGGTGACCTCGCCGGCGGCGGCGACCACGGAGGCGATCACGCAGGGGGTGACCGGATTGGTGGCGCAGGTGGACGCGATCGACGATTGGGTGAGCGCGTTGCGACGGCTGTCGACCGACGATGCGTTTGCCGAGAAACTGCGCGCCGCGGCGCGTGCATGGGTCGAAGAAAATTTCAACGCCCACCGGAACGCCGAGCGCGTGCTCGCGCAGTTCACGCGCGTGATCGGGCCATGATTTTCTTCGATGTCACGAAGGCGGGCGGCGCCGGGCACCGCTCGGGGTTGATGCGGGTGAGCGCGCGTCTGGCTGACGGGCTGCGCGATGTCTCGACGGAGGTGCGGTGGCCGGCGTGGGATTTTGCGGCGGCCTCGCGCGACGATTGGTTTTTGACGGGGGAGCTTTTTTCCGAGGAAGAGCGGCCGGGATTTGCCGCCTTTGTGGAGAATCCGCCGTGTCGGCTGGCGGCAATTTTTCACGACGCGATCCCGTTGAAACACCCGCACATCACGTGGCCGCAGAGTGTCGCGCGACATCCGGGTTATATGAAGTTGCTCGCGAAGTTCGACCGGGTGTGGGCGGTGTCGGAGGCGAGCCGCGATGAATTGATCGGGTTTTGGCGGTGGCAAGGCGTTGAGAAAATTCCGCCGGTCGAGGTGCTCGCGTTGGGAGCGGATTTCAATGCTTCGCCGCGTGTGACGACGCGGCCGGCGGCAGGAGCGGCGAAGGCGAGTTTGCTGTGCGTGGGGATTCTGGAGCCGCGCAAGAATCAGGCGTTTCTGCTCGAGGTGTGCGCGGAGCTGTGGAGCGAAGGCGAAGCGTTTGACCTCCATTTGGTGGGGCGCGTGAACCCGCATTTCGGCAAGGACATCGCGGCCCGGGTGAAAAAAATGGCACGGACCTATCCCGGTTTGCGCTACCACGCGGCGGCGAGCGACGAGGCCGTGGCGGCGCTCTATGCGACGGCGCGGGCGACGGTGTTTCCGACGATCGCGGAAGGGTGCGGGTTGCCGCTGTTGGAGTCGCTGTGGCAAGGGGTGCCGTGCGTGTGCAGCGATCTGCCGGTGTTGCGGGAAAACAGCGCCGGCGGCGGTTGTTTGCCGGTGGCGTTGAATGACCGGGCGAAATGGAAGGCGACGCTGCGGCGCGTGCTGAAAGAGAAGGCGATGTATGCGATTCTCACCTCGGAGGCCACGTCGCGGGCGTTGCCCACGTGGGCAGAGGCGGCGCTGACTCTGCGGCGTGCGATGCAGGCCTGAGTGGGCGCGGGAAAGTGCGAAGTGGCGCGGCCTGCTGACGAGCGGCAGCGTTACAGCTTCTTCACTGCATACGCCATCGCGGCGGCGATTTTTTCGAGCTGCTCATCGGTGTGCATCGCGGAAATCGCGGTGCGGATGAGATCCTTGCCGGCGGGGACCGCGGGGGCGATCGACATGACGGTGAAGACGCCCTTTTCGAGGAGCGCTTTCCAGAACGGGTAAACGCGTTCTTTCGAGCCGAGCACGATCGGGACGGCGGGGGTTTCGCTTTCCCAGGTGTCGAGGCCGAGTGATTTTAGGATGGCGCGATATTTTCGAGTATTGGACCAGAGTTTTTCGAGGTGCTGCGGCTCGGTTTGCATCAGCTCGAGCGAGGCTTGGGCGATGGCGGCCTGGGCGGGACTGACGGCGGCGGAGAAGACGGTCTGCTTCGAATTGGTGCGGAGATACTCGATGACTTCGCGGGAGGCGGCGACGAAGCCGCCGGTGCTGGCGAGGGACTTCGACATGCTGCCGCAGATGACGTCGACTTTGTCGTTGAGGCCGAAGTGGTCGACGGTGCCGCGGCCCTGACGGCCGAGCACGCCGAAGCCGTGGGCATCGTCGAGGACGGTGAAGCAGCCGTTTTCCTCGGCGATTTCGGCGATCTCGGGCAGGCGCGCGATGTGGCCTTCCATCGAATAGACGCCCTCGAGGACGAGCATTTTGGTGGCGTCGGGACTGGTGGCGGAGATGACTTCGCGGAGGTCGTCGGGGCTGTTGTGCGAGAACCGTTCGACGGTGGCCATCGAGAGGCGAATGCCATCCCAGAGGCAGGAGTGGATGTTTTTGTCGGCGAGGATGACGTCGCCCTTCTGCGCGAACGAGGCGACGCTGGAGAGACAGGAGATGTAGCCGGCGACGCTGACGTGGCAGGCTTCGCGGCCGAGGAAGGCGGCGAGTTTTTCCTCGAGCTCGACGTGGAAGGCGCGGGAACCGTTGGAGATGCGGGCGCCGGTGGTGCTGGTGCCCCACTTGAGGAGGGCGGCGCGGCCGGCTTCGATGACCTTGGGGTGGAAGGAAAGACCGAGGTAATCGTTGCTCGACAGCATGATCATCTCGCGACCGTCGAGGCGGACAGTGGTGCCCTTCTGGGCCTCCATGGCGTGATAATACGGCGCGTATTTGAGACGCATCTTGGTCGCGTAATCGTCGCGGCAACGCGCCAGCAGGGCCTTTTTATTTTTGCTGAAGAATGAGAGCGCCATGTCGGAGGGGGAGGTTGGGCGGCGAGAGAGGCTTGGCAAACGGAAAGGCGGGCGGTCACGCGCGGCGCCGCAGCGTGTGCAGCCACGTCGTGAGGTCGGTGGCGTAGTCGGACCACGTGCGGAATTTTCGCGCGCGCGCGGCGGCGGCGAGTGCGTTGAGTTCGCGAGGCTCAGTGAGCAGACGGGAAATGGCTGCGGCCAAGGACGCGGGATCGACGCGGTCGAGCCCGAGGCAACCGCCGCCGCGGGCGGATTCGCCGAGGGCTCCACGGGCGGAGCAGATGCACGGTTTGCCGTGAGCGAGACTTTCAATGACCGGCAGGCCGAAGCCCTCCATCAACGACGGGTAAACGGTGAACGCGCAGGTGGCGTAGGCCTCGGCGAGCGCGGCGTCGGTGGCGGGGCCATCGTAGTGGAGCGGGTGGCGGGCGGCTTGGAGGCGGCGCACGTGGTCGAGGGCGGCGCGGCCGGTTTGGGGATGAGCGAGGCCGATGAGGCGGAGGTCGAATTGCGCCCCGGCGGTCCAGAGTTGTTCGCAGGCTGCGAGGAGGGCGATGTGGTTTTTGCGGCCTTCGAGGGAACCGACGGAGAGGAGGGTGGGCAGAAGTTGAGAGTTGAGATTTGAAACTTGAGAGCCGTTGCCGGAGGAGGAGGAGGCGGCGATGGACGCGGCGGGCGAAGGGAGTTTGTAACGTAATACGTTACAAACGGGGTCGACGCCGAGGGGGATGGCTTGGATGGGGGGCGGGGTGGGGATGCCGAGCCAGCGCCAGTAGTCGCGGAGGGAGTCGCGCGAATCTTCGGAGACGGCGGCGATGCCGTCGAAGGCGAGGAGTTCGCGGAGGTAGGAGGGGAAACGGGCGACGGTTTTGGTGGGCGTGAGCTCGGGAAATTTCAGCGCGATGGCGTCGTGGAAAACGGCGACGCGCGGACCGGCCGTGGCTGCGAAAAGCGCGGGGAGGGCGGCGGCGGTGGGGGCGGAAAAAACTTCGGGGACGACGACGGGCGATAAGGAGTTGAGATCTGGGATTTGAGATTTGAGAGATGGAGAAGCGGAATGGCGGAGGAGGCGGCGGCCGAGGCCGCGGAGTTTGACGGAGAGAGGCCAGGTGGCGCCGCGTTTGTCGGAGGAGGCGTCGGCGGCGAGGTTAGCGTTTTCCCAGGGTGCGAGGAGGCGCCACGTGTGGGCGTGCGGATCGTGGGTGATGGCGACGGCGTCGCGGCCGAGGGCGGTGTGGAGGGAGCGGGTGACGCGTTGAATGCCGGTGCGCGCACGGGTGTGACTCGTGTGCGTGAGGTCGAGGAGGAGCGGTGCGGGCATGGCGGCGGCTCAGGGTTTTGGCAGCGTCAGGCGCAGATCATAAAGCGCAAACGACAGGGCGCGGGCGTCGGGGTCGGGGCCTTCGGGTTGCGGCGGAGCATCGGAGGAAAACTCAATCGTGGCGCTACCTTGCTCGATGCGGAGTGGGACCGAGTGGGGCGAGAGAGTGGTGCCGACGGAGAAGCGGGCGAGCTCGCGGCCGTCGTGGCGGATCACCACGGTGCGCGGCGTGACGGCGCGGAGGGAGAAAGCGAGTTGCACGGGAGCGGAGGTGCGGGGCCACGCGATGAGCGTGAGCGTGCCGCGGCCGCTGCACCACGACCAGTGGTGGCGGCGCGTTTCCTCGCGACCGGACCAGCCTTCGCCGGTGTGGGCGAGGCAGGAAGTATCGGCAGAGCGGAAGGCGGCGAGTTCGCGAGGGTCGGCAGGGACATCGCGCAGGGCGACGAAGCCGGCGAAGACGGTGAGATTGCCGACGAGGAGCCAGGCGAGCGCGGCGCGCGTGCGGTGGGCGAGGACGTTGAAGGCGAGCGTGAGCGGCAGGAGGACACGCATGGCGGCGCCGGGAAAATCTTCCCAGACGGCGGTGCCGAGGAAGAGCATCATCACGGTGTAGGCCACGCCGACGCGCCACCAACGGTCGTCGGGGCGCCAGCGGGAGGCGAAGAAGGCGGCTTGGGCGGTGAGGCCGACGGTGGCGAGGAACGTCGTGATCGCGAGCGCGTGGTCGGCGACGGTGAAAACGGCGGAGGTGGCGGCGGCCCATTTTTCGACGAGACCGGAACCGGGCAGCGTGAAGTTTGCCCAGCCGGCGTCGGCGGGACCGACGCGCCAGCGCAGATAGGCGAGCCACGCGGCGAGAGGCAGGGCGACGGCGATTGCGCGGAGAAGGTGGCGGAGCGCGGGGCGGAGCGAAAACCACGGACGCTCGGCGAGGCCGGCGAAGGCGAGGAGGGAGGTTTCGCGCGCGAGGGCGGCGGCGGCGAGCAGGGCGGTGGCGGTGCGGTGGCGGGAGCGTTCGGCGGCGAGGAGGGCGCCGGCGAGGATGGTAAGCGCGATGAGATCCGTGAGGGCGAGGCGCACGCTGGCGAGGGCGCCGGCCGAGAAGAGCACGCCGGCCCACGCGAGCAGGCCGCGGGTATCGGTGACGGCGAGGAGTCGCCAGAGAAGCGCGGCGAGGGCGAACCACGCGAGGAAGTTGAGAAGCGGATACGTGTGGATGATCCACGCGGGCTGGCCGGCGCCGAGCACCCAGGCGAGGGCGGGCGGAAGGATGCGGCGGGCACGGTAGGCGAAGTTGTCCATCGCGCGCGGGAGCTCGGGATCGCGCAGCGTGGGATCGTGGGCGATCTGCGCGTAGTAGAGGCCGTCGTAGCCGCCGTTGTCGCGGTGGACGTAGACGGGGAGCTCGCGGAAGGCGGCGATTTTCAGGTCGTCGTTGGGAGCGTCGAGTTGGATGAGCGACGTGAAGCCGTAGACGGGGTGCCAGTAGCGGGCGAAGAGAGCGACGAAGAGAGCGAGGGCGGCACAGGTGGCGCCGCGTAGGAGCCAGCGACGACGCGGAGAAAGGGGCGGCGGGGTCATTTGGCGGCGGTCGGCGGAGGCGTGGACGTGAGGCGCCAAAGGCCGACGCTTTTCACGGTGGCGAGGCGAGTCCAGTTGCCGAGGCAACGCTCACGGAGCGCGGCGGGTTCCTCGGATTCGTGGAGGACGGCGCAGATGGGGCGGCCGGATTTTTGGGCGAGAGCGGCGTAGAGGGAGAAGTCGGCGGAGTTGAGGTGATCCCAGCGCAGCACGGAGAAATCCGTGTAGAAATAAAGAGCGCCGCTGAGGAAGGACGCGACCACGAGGGCGTCGGGCGGGAGTTGGGATTTCGCGGCGAGGTTGGCGTCTTCGTAGACCTGTTCGTAGCCCTGAATGTAGAGGACGCCGAGTTGGCGGGTCCAGTGATGCGAGGCGACGAGCGACCAGGCGACGAGCAGGCCGGCGGCGACCGCGCGGAGGGTCGGGATGTGCGGGGCGGGCGTCAGACGGAGGAGCGCTTCAAGGCCGAGCAACGCGGAGATAATCAGGGCGGGAAGCGCGGGAAGCAGAAAGCGGAGGCACGACCAGCTCTCGTGAGAGATTGCATAGAAAACGTAGAGGATCGCGAGGGCGCCGAACCAGAGACCGAGGGCGAGGAGGTCGCGCCGGGGAGTGTTGCGACGGAAAACGGCGGCGAGCGGGAGCACGAGCAAGATGCTCGGGAGAAAGATGGCCAGCCAATGGGCAAAGTGCAGCGCGGTCGACGGGCCGTAGCTCGCGGCGAAAGCGCTGGCGAGATCGGGATAGCCGGAGCGGAAGGCGCCGCCGAAGAGCGTGTGGTTGGAGAACGCGAACCACGCGGCGCCGGGCAGGCCGCCGGGGAGCATGAGAGCGAGGCGACGCCAGTCCAAGCCGAGGAAAACGAGCAAGGCGGGGAGCAGCAGGAGATTGGACGGGCGGACGAGGACGGCGACGGAAAGGGCGGCTCCGCACGCGAGGGCCCAGGGCGTTTGGCGACGGGCGCGGAGGGCGGCGTAGACGGCGGCGAGCGTCCACGCGGTGGCGAGGGTGTCGCTGAGCGGTTGGGTGGAGGTGAAAATAAAAACCGGGCAGGCGCCGAGGATGACGGCGGAAGCGGCGGAGAGCACGGGAGCGAGGGCGAGTTCACGGGCGACGGCGTAGCAGAGCGCGAGGGCGGCGAGGGCGCTGGCAAGGCCGACGATGAGCGGGCCCGCGTGCCAGCCGAAGAGTTTGCCGGCGAGGGCGAGGTGCAGCGGGAGCCCGGTGGGGTAGGTCGGGGAGAGCTTCAGGTCGTCGGCGAACGGGAAAAATCCCTGGGGGAAGAAGTGCAGCCGGTCGACCTGGCCGGGACCACCGAACTCGGGCGGGATGCGGAGCGTGGTGTGCAGTTCGCCGGCGGCGAGGAGGCGGGCGCTATTCAAATAGCCCGAGGAATCGGCGCCCCCGGCGACGGAGGTGGTATTGCGTCCGAGAAAAAATGCGTAGCCGAAAAGGGCGAGAAACGAGAGGACGAGGAGCCAGCGAGGAAGGGGTGCGACGAGGGCGGGGGGATTCGGATTTGACATGTCTCGCTCGCGTTCTGTGATGCGGCAAACTGCACGTGAGAAAATTGGAAGACAAGCGCCCGCATCGGCCGCGTCCCGAGACGGACGCGCTTCAGTTGAATGACCGCAGCGAAGGATTTACGGGCGGGACGCCCGTGCCACGAGAGCAGAGCAGAATCACGGGCGGGACGCCCGTGCCACCCGGACCGCAACCCCTGCCGCGAGGAGTGCGGAACGCGGAATGAGCGCGCTCCGAGCACCCCAAAATGGCGGTTGGTTGAAAACGGCGCTGGCCTCACCGGTGAAGGTGATGTGCCTGGTGAGCGCGGTGTTCTTCCTGGCGGCGGTGCAGAAATTCTACGATCCGAATACGGGCTTCTCCAGTTTGATTTCGATCGGGGACCGGCTCGGCGAGAACAAGGTCTCAGAGCTCAAGGGTGTGCAGCACTACATCTATGAAGATTCGTCGGGCTACGACGGAGCTTACTATGTGCAGTTGGCGCTGAACCCGACGCTGGACAATCCGGAGCTGAACAAGTCGATCGACAATCTGCCGTATCGGGCGAAACGCATTCTGTTTTGTTGGGCGGCGTGGGTGCTCGGGCTCGGGCAAGCGGCGTGGGTGGTGCAGGCGCACGCGTTGCTCAATGTGCTGTGCTGGCTGGCGCTCGCGTGGGTGTTGCTGCGGTGGTTTCCGCCGACGACATGGGAGAATTTTGCGCGGTGGGCGGCGGTGATGTTTTCGCACGGTGTGTGCATGAGTGTGCGGCACTCGCTGGTGGATGCGCCGAGTCTGTTGCTCGTGGCGCTCGCGATGCGCTGGGTGGAGGAAGGCCACCGGACGCGGGGCGCGGCGGTGCTGGCGCTCGCGGGGCTCGGTAAAGAAACGAGTCTGCTCGCGGTGGGGGGCGTGGCGGATTTTGACTGGAAATCGCCGCGCACGTGGGCGCGGCCGGTGCTGATGGCGGCCGCGGTCGCGGTGCCGCTGTTCGCGTGGATGGGCTATGTGCGGTGGAAATTCGGTCCGGCGGCCGATCCGGGGCTGGGCAATTTTACGCTGCCGCTCGCCGGACTCGCCGAGAAGTGGGGCGATGCGTTGGGGCACCTGTCGATCCGGGGAGATTCGCCGCTGAAATGGGCGACGGTCGCCACGGTGGTGGCGCTGACGGTGCAGTGGATGTTTTTCGCGCTGCGCTGGCGGCCGGCGGAGGCGTGGTGGCGGATCGGCGCGGCGTTTGCCGGCATGATGGTGTTTCTCTCGACGCCGGTGTGGGAAGGGTTTCCCGGCGCGTCGACGCGGGTGCTGCTGCCGATGACGCTGGCGTTCAACATCGTGGTGCCGCGCGGGCGGAAGTGGTTCGCGGTGTTGATCGCGGGCAACCTCACCGTGATCGCAGCCTACAAAGAATTCACGCCGCCGGCGCGGGAGTTTTACCACGTCGTCGGCGAGAGCGCGGTGGTGGGGGCGGTGCGCGTGGAATTGGGCGGCGGCTGGTCGGGCCCGGAGAATTTCAACGGCGACCACTGGCGCTGGAGCGCCGGGAAATCCGAGGTGCGCATCCGGAATGCGGCGGGCGGACCGCTGAAGCTGGCGGTGACCGGCTACGCGGCGGCGCTCGACAAGCGGACGCTACGGGTGCTCGCGGGCGGCGGGAAAGACGGCAGCGAAAACGAGGCGATGCTGTGGTCGGGCGATGTGGCGGAGAAAAAGATTCCGTTTCGTTTCGGGCTGATCGTGCCGGAAGGGGAGACGACGCTGCGCTTCGAGAGCGACAAGCCGGGGCGGCAAGTGGGCACGGACCCGCGCAAGCTGTCGTTCAACGTTTTTAATTTGGAGTTCGTCGTGACGCCGTCCGACGGGCCACGCTAGCGAGCTATGGGCTTTGGCGTGAAAACGATTTTGCGGTGGTTTCCGGAGTTTCGCCGGTTGGAGCGGGACAATGCGCGGCTGCGCGAGCAGCAGGTGGAGTGGGCGCGGTTTTTCCCGCCGGGGCATTTCTACTCGCCGTTGCCGTCGCGCGAGGAGATCGCGGAGGCGTGGGGGCGCGGGGGATTTGGGCCGCCGTTTCCGGCGGTGGACCTGAACGAGGCGGGACAGTTTGCGCGGCTGGAGCGGTTTGCGGGCTGGTATGCGGAGCAGCCGTTTCCCGAGAAGGCGACCGAGGGGGCGCGGTTCTATTTGGATAATCCGTCGTATGGGCACTACGACGCGTTCATGCTTTACGGCATGCTACGCGAGGCGCGGCCGAAGCGGATCATCGAGGTGGGCTCGGGCTTCAGCTCGGCGGCGATGCTGGATCTGAACGAGCGGGTGCTGGGCGGTGCGGTGAACTTCACGTTTATCGATCCGGATATGGCGCGGTTGAAACCGCTCCTGCGCGCCGGCGATGCGGGGCGCGTGACGTTGATCGAAAAGAAAGTGCAGGACGTGCCGATCGAGGCGTTTGCGGCGCTGGGGGAGAACGACGTGCTGTTCATCGATTCCTCGCACGTGAGCAAAATCGGGAGCGATGTGAACCGGCTGTTCTTCGACGTGTTGCCGTCGCTCACGCCGGGCGTGTTGATCCACATCCACGATGTCGCGGGGAATCTGGACTATCCGCGGGACTGGCTGGAAGAAGGGCGGGCGTGGAACGAGCAATATTTGCTGCGGGCGTTTCTGATGAACAACGCGGCCTATCGCATCGAGCTGTTCTCGGCGTGGCTCTGGAACCAGCGGCACGAACTGATCCGCGAGCGCATGCCGATGTGCGGACGCGGCGGCGGCGGGCAGATGTGGCTGCGGAAGGTGGCGCGGTAGGCGGCGGGGCGGAAGGCGGAAGGCTTTAGGCTGGAGGCGAAAGGCGCGGAGGGAGGGGGATGAGGGTGGCGCGGGGTCGTGGCGGCGGGGAGGGAGAGTAGTGAAAGTTTTCTCTGCGAGGCGGCGGGCTTGGCGTGATTTTCGCTCTACGGACGTGCCAATGAATAACACGACAACCCCGATCGAGCGTGTGCCGGGTAAGCCCATTTGCGTGGGTTTGACCTGTTGGTTTTGGGAACGACGCGAACGGACGATTGCGCAGATCGCGCAGCGCTGGGGCGTGACGCTGCAAATCACCCGTCACATCCACGGACTGCGCCGCGAAATCGAGTGCCAGGTTTCAGGTGAAAATGTCGACCGGTTTATCGGCGAGTTTGTGCGGCGGTGCTGACGGGGCTGGCGAGGTGCGCGCGGCCCGGTGGCGGCGTTATTCCTGCAACACGTAGACCGGGCGGCCGTCGAAGATGCGGCGGAACTTGCCGGTGTTCACATTGCCGTCGTCGATCATTGCATCGATTTTCGCGAGGCGTTCGTCGCTGAAATTGCAGCCAACAAGGGAGATGCCGGCCTGAATGCCGATGCCGCCGTTTTCCCAGTCGTAGCGACCAGCGCCTGGTGTGCCGCGTGTCCAAGCGGCCGCACTGACTCGGCCGGCCATCTCGACGGGCACCACACCCGAGGCCGCATCGGCGGGCCAACTGCCGATCTCGAGGGCGTATTGGTCAAACGCCGCGGAAAAGGTGCGAAGGTCGTTGGCGACAGTCGTGTTTTCAGTGCGTTCGCGGACGCGACCGAAGGCCGGAATCGCCATCGCGGCCAACAAGCCGATGATCACGACGACGATCATGATTTCGACCAAGGTGAAACCGGCCGAGGTAGAGCGGCGCGGGCCGGGCGGGGTGGGGGCGAGCGTGAGCATGGGGAGGTGGGTGGGGGCTGAGCGGAGATCTCGGCGCGGCAGCCTGTCACGGGCAAACAAGGGTAACGCGTAGGGATGGCATAGGTAGTTCTTGCTGGCGTCGAATCGGCGCCGCGATGCGCGGCGGCGCGGCAGAGCGCACGCGGAGAGGAACGGTGGATGGCGCGCGGGTGCGGAACGAGTCGTGACAGCGATGGGCGGGGGCGATTGCGTGAACGTTTCCACCATGCACGGCCACACGTTGCTCGAAACCCTCCGCTCGCTCCCTGTCCACGCAAATGCCGCCGCGTTTTTGCGTCACGCGGAGCGCTTTCCAATCTTGGCCGACACGGACCATCGGCTGGCGGAGTTGACGCCCAACGGACACGCGGCGGCCGAGGCGTTTGGGACGCGGATCGAGGGCTTCGACCGCGTGCGCATTTTTCACAGCCCGGTGAAACGCTGCCGGCAGACGGCGGAGGGGATCGCGCGCGGGTGGGCGTCGAGGGGCGGCGTCGTAGAAATCGTCGGAGCGGCCGACGCCCTCGGGGTCGATTACATTCTCGATCCCGCGGAGGCGGCGCGGCTCGCCACGGAACATGGCGACCATTTTATCCGGTTGTGGTTTTCCGGACAGGTCGGACCGGCGGTGATTCGGGGGGCGGAGCAGATCGCCGCGCGCAAACTCGCGCATCTGACCGAGCGCTTGCACGAGCCCTGTGCGCAAGGGCGGAGGCTCGATCTGCACGTCTCACACGACTGGAATATTCTCACGCTGCGCGAGCTGTTGTGCGGGGTGCGGCACGAGGAGGCGGGTTGGCTGAACTTTTTGGACGGCGTCGCTTTTTCGCCGGAGGTCGCGGGATTGCGGGCGGTTTATCGCGACAAGGCGGTGACGCGGGCGTTGCCGTGGGGCGTGCCGACGGGCGCGGAGTAACGTTTGGAGGTCGGGCGAGGGGCAGAAGAACCCGCGCGTAGCTGGCGACTTTACTCGGTTAAAACTTTCAATGCGGCGTGGGCGGCGGATTCTTCGGCGAGTTTTTTGGAGGTGCCGCGGCCGGTGCCGAGGAGGCGGTCTTGGAGGTGCACGGTGACTTCGTAGGCGCGGGCGTGGTCCTGGCCTTCGATGCGGACGACGGTGTAGCGGAGGGCGTTGTTGCCGTGCTCGGGTTGGACGAGTTCCTGGAGGCGGCCTTTGGGGTTGCCGCTGTCTTCGACGACGGCGAGGCGGTCGGCGAGGGGGCCGTAGAGGGCGAGGACGATGCGCTGCGTGGTCGCGAGGTCGCTGTCGAGGTAGAGGGCGCCGACGAGGGCTTCGAAGGCGTCTTCGCTCGCGGCGGCGCGGGCCCGGCCACCGGTGGATTCTTCGCTGGCGCCGAGGCGCAGGCAGGCGTCGAGCTCGAGGTCGCGGGCGAGGCGGGCGAGGAAGACGCCGTTGGCGAGGGCGGCGCGGCGGCGGCTGAGTTGGCCTTCGCGGTCGGCGGGGTAGAGGCGGTAGAGCGCTTCGGTGAGGATGAGTTGGAGGACGGAGTCGCCGAGGAATTCGAGGCGCTGGTTGTTTTCGGCGGTGGGCTCGTCTTGGACGAACGAGGTGTGCGTGACGGCGCAGAGCAGGAGCGACGGATCGCGAACGTGTAGCCGAGGCGGGCCTGAAGCTGGACGAGGGCGGCGGTCATGAGCTGGCGCTGGTGTAGTTGCGCAGGCCGCGGTTGAAGACGAAGACGGCGACGCCGAACCACGCGGCGGCGGCGGCGAAGAGCCAGAGGGCGAGGCCGAGGTCGAAGCCGTCGATGAGGAGTCGCGCGGGGGCGTTGGTGACGACGACGACGGGGAGCAGCCACACAAAGAGGGTCTGCGTGGCGAGGCCGGTGAAGGCTTTGCGGGGGAGGCGGGAAAACTCCATCAGCGTGAAGTAGGTGCCCTCGATGCCCTGGGCGCTCGTGAGCCAGAACGCGGCGGAAATCGAGAGGACCAAGATGCTGTAGTGGATCACGACGCCGCAGATCACCATGAACACGTAGAGCGCGATCTGCCCGAGCGAGGGATCGAGGCCGAGTTGGCGGGCGGCGTAAATGACGACGGCGGCAGCGATGACGGAGTTGACGAGGCTGTCGGGGTCGAGCTTGCGGGTCGTCGCCATGAACATGACGTTCCCGGGTTGGGCGAGGTAGAAGTCAAAGTTGCCGCTGCGGATGTTGCGGCCCATCTCGAAAATGCTGCTCCAGAAAAATCCCATGAGGAAGCGCTGGATGAGGAGCGAGGTGCCGACGAGGAGGACCATCTGGTATTTGCTCCAGCCGGCGATGGAATCGGTGTGGTCGTAGATGATGGAAATCGTGAAGAGGTTCACCGACATCCAGAAGAGTTCCACGAGTGCCCAGACGAAAAAGTCGCCGCGGAACATGAGCGTGCGCGTGATCGAGTAGCGGGCGCTGGCGAGCCAGATTTTCGCGTAGTGAAGCATGCTTGGATTTTCGATTTTGGATTCTTGATTTTCGATTGAACCGGAAAATCGAGAGAGCGTGGGGAAGGTGCTTTTGAGGGATCTAAGATCGAGAATCTAAAATCGAAAATCCGCTCAGCCGCCGACGGCGGTGTGGCGGCGGAGGCCGCGGGTCCAGAGCAGGTGGTTCACGAAGAGCAACACGCCGACCCAGAAAGCTTGGAGAAGGTAGCCTTCCATGATCGCGGCGGGGTCGGTGAGGCGGCCGGTGAAAATCGCGGCGGGGAAATACATCTGGTAGTAGAACGGCAGACACTTCGCGATCGAGTAGGCCCAGGCGGGGAGCAGATCCAAGGGGAACATCTGGCCGCCGAGGACGGTTTCGAGGGCCATCGAGAGGATGACGAAGCCTTGGATTTCGAGGAACCAAAACGTCAGCATGCCGAAACAGTAGGCGATGCTGAACTGGATCATGGCGGACATCGCCATCGCGGGGAGACCGTAGAGGAGCACGCTGATGGTGCGCGGGAAGGTGAGGTAGTCGAGGAGGACGGGCAGCGCGATGAGGAGCGGCAGAATGACGAGCATGCCGGTGACGAGGCGGGCGGCGACGAAGAGCGTGAAGCGGTAGGCGAAGTAGTTGATCGGTTTGAGGAGGAACTGGTTGATGAGGCCGTTCCGGATATCCTCGCTGATCTGGTAGTCCTCGTTGAACGCGCTGATGAAAAACTGGAGGATGAGGAGCGTGACGAAGTAGGTGATCGTCTGGTTCAGCGTGAAGCCACCGAGGTCGGAGCGGCCGGCGAAGGCGGCACTCCAGAGGATGACGACGGCGGCGAGGTGGAAGAGGGAGAAGAAACCGCGCACGGCAAAGTTCACCCGGTAGACGAGATTGCTTTGGAGGCCGACGAGGAAGGCCTGGCGGTATTTTTCGACGGTCGTGAACATCAGCGTTGGGCGACGGAACACGCGGAACTGACGGAAAACAAGCCGGATGCTGCGGCATGGGTGTTCTTCGGCCGGGTTGGCGGTGTGGCGGGGACGCCCTTGCCACCCGATCCGATGACTTCGCGTCGGGTTATTTTCCCAGCGCCGCCGCGGCGGTGCGGAAGCTGGCGAGGCCGGCTTCGATATTTTCGATGATGCTCTCGGCGAGGATTTCGGGCTCGGGGAGATTGTCGAGGTCGGTGAGGCTGTCGTCTTTCAGCCAGAAGAGATCGAGACTGGTTTTATCACGCGCGACGAGTTCGGCGTGGGTAAATTTCCGCCAGCGGCCGGTGGGATTTTTTTCCGGATGCCAGGTCGCGGTGCGCTTGTGGCGGTTCTCCGGATTGTAGCAGGTGATGAATTCGCGGAGGTCTTCGAGCCGGAGTGGCTTTCGCTTCAACGTGTGGTGGATGTTGGTGCGATAATCGTAAAACCACACGTCCTTCGTCGCGGTGTCCTTGCTCGCGGGACGGTTGTCGAAGAAGAGCACGTTGGCCTTCACGCCGTTGGCGTAGAAGATGCCGGTCGGGAGACGGAGGATCGTGTGCAGCTCCGTCGTCTCCATGAGCTTTCTGCGCACGGTTTCGCCGGCGCCGCCTTCGAAGAGCACGTTGTCGGGCAGCACGACCGCGGCGCGGCCGGTGGTCTTGAGGAGCGAGCGGATGTGCTGGAGGAAGTTGAGCTGCTTGTTGCTCGTGGTGGCCCAGAAGTCCTGCCGGTTGTAGACGAGGTCCTCCTTCTCCTGCTCGCCCTCCTCGTTGGTAAACGTCATCGAACTCTTTTTGCCGAAGGGTGGGTTGGCGAGCACGTAGTCCACGGTCTGCGCGGGCGAGGCGATGAGCGCATCGGTCGAGACGATGAGGCTGTTGCCGTCAATCTCGCCGATGTTGTGGAGGAAGAGATTCATCAGGCACAGACGGCGCGTGCCGGCGACGATCTCGTTGCCGTGGAAGGTTTCGTTTTTGAGGAAACGCTTCTGCGCGGGCGTCAGCGGCAGCGTCTTGAGATGGTCGTAGGCGGAGAGGAAGAAGCCGCCGGTGCCGCAGGCGGGATCGGCGATGGTCTTGCCCGGCTCCGGGGCCATGCACTCGACCATGGCTTTGATGAGCGCGCGGGGAGTAAAATACTGACCGGCGCCGGACTTGGTGTCTTCGGCATTCTTTTCGAGGATGCCCTCGTAGATGTCGCCCTTGGTGTCAGCGTCGAGCGTGACCCACGAAACCTCATCCACCATCTCGATCAGGCGGGCGAGTTTGGCGGGGTCGGTGATCTTGTTTTGGGCCTTGGTGAAGATCTGTCCGAGCATCCCTTTCTCGGTGCCGAGGGCGCGCAGGGCCTCGACATAGTGAACTTCCAACTCCGCGCCCTTGAGCGGGCGCATGACGGGCCATGCGTAGCGGGCGGGCACGCCGACTTTCCGGGTGTAAGGCGGTTTGGAGTATTCGTCCGCCATCTTGAGGAAGATGAGGTAGGTGAGCTGCTCCAGGTAGTCGCCGTAGCCCACACCGTCGTCGCGGAGGGTATTACAGAAGGACCAGACTTTGGAGATGATGCTGTCGGTGGTCATGTAATTTGGGCGAACCGATCCGGACAAATGTCCGGATAAATGTCCGGATCTTCACAACTTCCACCCTTCGCGGCGCATGAGGCCTTGCAGGGTGATGCAGTGAACGCCCAGTTCGCGACAGACGTCAGGGATGTAGAGCGGCCGCGCGGGTTTCCGTTTCTCGGAGGCTGGCGTTTCTTGGGTGACCACGATGCCGTCCCGCATTTGAGCCAGTGCGATCACGTAGGCGTCGGCTTCATCGAATTCCGCCTTGGGATCGAGCAGGCCGGGGAAGCGACTTTGGACGGTGAGTGCCGCTGCCAGCACGTCGCCATTGGGCACCCAAATCGCAGAATGCGCGTCCGACCAAGCGGCCAACTCAGGCGTCCCGACTTTGCGCAGTTCTTCGTCGACCAGTGCGGGAGCGCAAAAGCGGTGTTCGGCGATGAGCGCATCGATCCTGCTCAGGATGGAAGGAAAAATATCCGTCGGATAGTGCCGAAACTGCCAATCCATGAACACATTTGTATCCACCGCGTAAAGCGGACGGCGCGGCGTATCACTCATCGTCGCCTCCCGCACCCGGGCGGCCGAGTAGCGCGCCCTTGAGCTTTTCGAAATGCTCGGCCTTCAGGTCGAGATAGTGGGCCGCGTTGACGACTGAGATGCGGTTGGTGGCGAGGGCTTCCAGCACCGTCTGGGTAAAGGGTCGGCCAGCTCGTCCCAGCGTGAGATCGACCGGATGCGCGAAGCCGCCGGTCTTTGGGCGCAGCGTGGCAACGTAGGCCTCCCAGCCGCGCTTCCAGTGCTGGTAATGATTCCAGTCGAAGTAGCCCGACGCGCGCAGCCGGGTCGCCATCGCCAAGGGCGTGAGCTTGAAGCGCCGGGCCAAACTCCGCACGTCGCCGATATCCCAGCCGTTGCGGGGGAACCCGCCGACCGTGATTTCCTGTGCCAGCATCGGCTCCGGCACCAAGGTGTGGCTGGCGGCTTCTTCCGCGAAGCGCTCCACCGCTGCCCATGCTTCCTGATCGCGGGATTCGCGCGCGGCCGGCACCTCCTCCTTACCGGCGGCCAGCATGAGATGCACGACCTCATGAATTAGGGTGAAGGCGCGAGACTCGGGGATTTCCTTGGGGTTGACCGCGGCGACGGGCAGGGGAGTGCGTAGCAAGGAAAGCCCGCGCGCTTCCCCCAGCGGCACTTTGGGAAACTGAAAAACCAACACGCCCAGGCGTTCGACGGCGGCACGCCACGCCGCCCAAGCCTGCCATTCGTTGGCCCAGGCACGCTGGGCGTCCGGGCTGATTCCCAGCGCTGCGCGGAGCCTTTCAGCTATGGCAGCTGGCGATTCGGCGAGGTGTGCGAACAGATCGAAGACCGTTGTCGACTCGCCGAGCTCGACGAGCAACTGGATCATCGTTTCCCGTCGCGCCGACATCTTCCTGATCGCTAGTCGTAACTCAGGCGACTCCTCGCCGGGCACGATTCCGGGCAAGCGTCGATACTCGGCGGCCAAGGCCGGGACCGTCGGAGGTTTGGGTTGGAAGAACAGGCTGAGCGGCCGGTGGTAGAATTTGGCCAGCGACTCGATCTGCCGCATCGTGGGCTGCAGTTCTCCCTGTTCCCAGCCGGCCAATCGTTCGGACTTCACGCCCAATCGCTCGGCGACGCGATCGACTGAATAGCCGCTCTCCTGCCGGGCCCAGATGAGCACAGCGGCGGAAACGGGAACTGGGACGGCGACGGACATTCTACGGCGATTAAATGAACAGGGATGTCATTCACAAGACCGTTGATGGCCGGCGATCGGGTTTGCGCACGCCGCAGTGGCTCATTTTCCGTCATGCCCAGCCAGCGCCCACTCGTTTTGCCCGATCACGTCAGTGGTCGAAGCGCAAGGGGTCGCCGTCTCCGCGGAGTTCACACTGCTCCAGAATTTCCCGAAAAATTTGCTCACTCTCGGGAGTGGCGAACCGGAGGTAGGCTTGGGCCAGCTCAAACGGACGGGCAAACCGCAGGGCGTGGACATGAACCCGCCACAGGGAATCAGGCATGGCATTATGCACACGGTCCCATCCGGGATGCAGTAGCAGATTGCCTTTGAATCCGGCGAACTCCTCAAAGCCGACTTGGCGCATTTCGGAAACGCCTTCCTTGATCGGCACCTCGCCGCAAAATTCGTTCAGGGCGGCAGGATGCGTTCGCCCGAAAAGACCGACCACTTGGATCAATTCGTCCGCCATCGGATCGCGGCGTAGTTTGAGACGCCGCAGCAAGAGATCGAGAAAACTGACTCCACCAAGAATCCTTTGGTCGCCACCCGGCGCCAGTTGGCAGAGTTGTCCCCACGATGGACGGCGTGTTCCTGACTTCCATTGACGGAGTGTCCTGGCGTCTTGCTCCAACTCCTCCGCCAGAGCCTCCTGGGTTACTCCCGTGACCTGTTGTCTTTGCTCGATCAACAGTTCGTAGAACTGGCGGAACGACGAGCACTGCAAGAGCATCGTGTCGGTGCGACCCGCGAACCAGCGCTCGCAGCTTTCGAGGTAACAGAGGCGCAAAAGGAGATCGCGCACGAGGGCGCGGGCGAGCACCTGCTGAGAAGCGGGAGGATGGCCGCCTATTTCCACCCAGCGCGGCGCATGTTCCGCGGAGAAGGCCCAAAGCCGGAAATACTCGTCCACGTATTTTTTGGCAAAACCGTTGATACGGGAAACGCGAGGAAAGAGGTCGGTCACGATTCGCACGAGAACCGCGCGCCATTTCTCGTAATTGGATTCCATCACTTCGCTCCTCACGTCTTCGAGCCGGTCGAGCGTGCGATGGCGCTTGGGCAGGTCGTGGCGCTCCGCCAGTTCGGGTGCGAAATCGCCCACCGTGCGAAGCAGGGCGGAAACCCAGCCGCCGGGAAACGGCGGCTGGGCCGCGCCGAGCGACACTTGCCGGTGACGCTTCTTGGCCATGGTCAGCGTTTGGCTGGTGCCGGCGCGGTAGGCGGAGGCCGCGGGCTGTTTTGCGTCGCAGCCGATTGGGCGCGGGCGGCGAAGCTACCGGAGGTGACCTGGCCTTGGGTTCGAGCCGTGGCACTTTGGATGCGGGCGGCGGCTTGGGGTGTCATGGGTGTTTTCATGGATGATCCTTGGTTGAACGCGGGCGGGATTGCCCGCGTGAACAGGAGTTTCGCATGGAACGGCGGTTCGCGACAGGACAGCGATGCGCCAAAAATCCGATGTCAGCCCGTGTCGGCCATGGCGCGCAGACGCCGGGGCGCCGAGGTCGGTTTCGCGCGCAGGCGGGCTAGGAGTTGGACGGCGAGTTCGTCGGACGGGTGTTGGTGGGCGAGGCGGCCGGTGAGCGCTGTGGGGATAATCGTCTGGTGTGACGCCTCGCTTCTCCGCAACTCCCCGTCGATCTCCCGCACATTACGCCTGCCTGTGCTGATCTGGGAAGAGATTGGCCGAACTGGACCACGTTCACCAAACGAGTCGGAGCTGGGAAAGGAAATCATGCTTCGAGATTACGCTGCTCCCATTCCCGGTAGGTCTCTCCGGTCCTTTGCGCCGACCAACCAAGTGGGCCATTGAAGCTCCGGCCGGTCACCATGGCTCCGGCCGCACTCGGACTCGTAAACGCGTAGTTCTGGGCAAAGCGGCGCCGGGCACCGTCCTCGACCAGGAGGCCGGTTCGCACCAGCTCCTCGAACAGGTGTCGATAGTTGTGCGTCTGCGGACCGACCCATTCACGCCGTGTGGTCGAGCCAGCGTTGACCACGAATTCGCCGTTTACCATGCGCGCGGTCGCGTGGATTCCCTGTTTCTCGACCGACGTTTCGAAAACAGGTGAGTCGGGTCGTCGCTCTGGCAGCTGCTCTCCAGCGGCCGAAGGGGCAGCGGACACGTCCGGCCGGGTTCGGCGAACGAACATATCCACGCCTATGGCCGGGAGCACGAGAAAGAGGTAATCGAGAAACCCCTCCATATTGGCGATGGCAGCTTCGGACAGGCCCGGTCGCGATGGGGTGTTCCCGTTCTCCAACGGCATGCGACCGATCTCGACGGCTTCTTCGATCAGTCGAGCCTCAAGATATTTGATGTGCGCCTTGTTCAGGTTGTTGGCGCCAGTGGTGATGAGCACTGCCTTGGTCCACCAGTCCTTCTTGCCGTCGTGGTTGCGGATTCGATCCGAGATCACCTCGCCTTCGCCAATGTAGGACATCGGGCCCTGTTCATTTTCGCCAATCAGCAGGTAAACCCCCGCGTAGTCGGCCTCACGCCGGCGGAGTGCATCGCCGATCTGTGTGCGTGGCGCCATCAGCACGTGGCCCGTCCAGTTGAATACCTCGGCGGTCAACATGCCGTCGGGTCGGCCATCGATGAAATAGAGTTCGAGGGAGCGGCCTTGGCGGGAGACTGAGAGTGACATGGTGTGAAAGGTAGAAAATCAGATGTCGGCGCGACCGCATCGGATCACGTGGGTCAGGGCTCGGGATTTACTGATTGTTCGCCGACGGGATAGGGTGCGGTCAAGCGGCTGAAGTCGGTGGCGAGGAACTTCACGAACTGCGGTTTGCAGTAATCCTCACGCTTGCCCGTCTCCTTGTTGCGGCGGTTGCCGTTGAACCAGATCGAGCGCTTGCCCTTGTTTATTCCATTCTTGTTTTGCACGGCGGCGGCGATGAACTCGTGCGAGGTCATGATCCACGTCAGGTCCATGCCCTCGGAGTAGAAGATGAACCAGTAATTGTCGCGCAGCTCGTGAGGAATGGCGGCGAAGAGGGCCGCGTCGCGTTCGACCACGTTCTTGGAGCGAGCCTTGATCTGGACGGTGGTGAAAGTGCCGTCGCGGCGGCGGATCACGGCATCGATGGCGTCATCGTCCACTAGCGGCAGGTAGACATCCAAGCCCTCCTTGAGCATGCGACCGACGATCCAGTGTTCGATGCGTTTGCCGAAGCCGGCGCTGTGGCGGAAAGTTTTGGTCATGGATGGGGCAGCGCGTGATGACCGACATACTACGTGCTCTGAGCCGGTGACGGCGAGGGGCGTCCCTTGATCAGTGCGTCGTGGAAATTGCGAAACTCAGTGCAGCCAAGAATGGCACGCGCTAGGCGCGATGCCTCGAAAACGAAGCGAGCGTATTGTTCGTCGGCTGTCTGGGTGCCGCGAAGCAGTTCGACCATTGGCCTTCTGACATGGAACGGATGCCACCGATTCGGTTCTCCAGATTGCGCCAAGTGATCGAGCAAGCAGTAGTCAGGGCAGGTCTGCGCGATCTGCTTTGGCAGCGCGTCGCGCAGTCGGGCAAACGCCTCCGTTTTGTCGTAGGTCGGATCCAACTCGATATTGACGTCGAGGATCGCGCCAAAATCCGGACAGTCTGGGCTTGCCCATTTCACGCGGTGATTGGTCGGATTGATCAGAAACCCGACAAAAAGTCCTGGCGACCAGTCGGGCAAATCGCCGAGCAGATTGATGCCAACACGGCCCCATGGATCCTGCCCATCCGTCCAACCGCGATGCGACGGCATGCGAGGTTCAACCGACAACCCGTTTAGCTCCATGCTCCACGGGTGGTGAAACGCGCGCCGTGCCAAATCGCACAGCGATGCCTCAAACGTCCGGGTAAATCTGAATGCGAGGATCGACTCATGGCTCACCGGCGCTGGCGGTCCCATACCCTCGTTTTCAAGCAGGTGCTGAAAGTCGGCGAAGAGATGCTCGGCTTCGTATTCCTTGTGACTTCTCCACTCGCCGATCCATGCATGAACTTCGTGCCAGCAGAGACCGAGGTCGGGATTCTGATCGATGAGATGTCGCCCACCGACAACCAAGATGAGTCGATGAATCGTTTCGGGGTATTCCGCAGCGGCGGCGTTTCGATAGTTGGCGAGCTGGTTGCCATGCAGATGGCTCCACGCCTTGTGCTCGAAAAGAAACGTTTCGCCGCCGATAGCACCCACAAGATCAGGAAATACGCCACGAAGGTTAACTTGCGTCCTCCACTCAATCGGCGCCCCTGCTGGCAGCTCAGGCAACCGCAGCCGTTCGAGAATCTTGCCGAGGTAGAAACGACCAAACCCGGGATTGTTCACCAGCAACCATGCGAACGCCTCGGTGATGAAGTTCTCTAGAGGGTCGTGGTTTTCCCTCGGATGATAGCTGCGTAGCGCGGTGAGGAGGCTGGTTTTCGCATTCATGAAGCGGCGTGAGATGTTTGGAAACGGCGGGACAAAACAGGAGCCGATTCCCGTTCGGTGCGCAGCCGGGCGAGGAGGGTGGTCGCGGGTTCGTCGGCGGGGGATTGGGGGACGAGGCGGCCGGTGAAGGCTTTTTTTAGGATCGTCTGCCGCAAGGCCTCGCTGCGCTTCAGCGCGGCGTCGAGCTCCCTCTCGTTCCGCTCGATCACCTCGAATTGCTCGTCCAGCAACCGCACGATCTCCTGTTGCTCGGGGAGGGAGCAGAGGGGAACCGGCAACCGTTGCACCTTCGAGACACTCAACGTGTGCAGACCCGAAGTGGACGCGGCTTGCTTCTCGATCACGTCACGACCGTGCGGTGAAAGCAGAAACAACAAAACGAACGCGTAGTGGGCATTTGGATGACAGCGGGCGCGGATCAAGTGATTCTGGTGCCCGCAATCGCTGATCGATCCATTCCATGCGGCAACGCGTCCGATTTGGTCGAGGCTGCCGTTGCCTTCGACGATCAACAAGTCGCCCTTCACGAGACGGACTTTTTCGGCCTCCGCAGCGGTCACACCGATGTCTTTGATTTCATCGAGGCGGAGCTCGTTCGAGTAAACATTGGCGACACGAAGATAGGGAATCCTCAGCGGCAAGCTGTCGCGCTTGGAGTTTTTCGTAAGGCCGCCTGTGACGTCAGCGACTTCGTTTATGGTCTGCCAAATCCATCCGGGAGGTAGCGGACCGGGCTCTACATCCAGCTTGGTTGAAGCAGTCAGAGGCTTGCCGAGTTTGGCGGGATTTTGGGTGCGCCACTGGGCGGTCAGCTTGCCCTCGAAGGCTTGTTTGAGGAGCGACTGGCGATAGACACCGAGTTGCCGCCGCGCCACCCGCAGACTCTCCTCCCCGGCCTCCAACTCGCTGAACAACTCCTCGATCTTCGCCACGATCCGCTTCTGCTCGTCCAGCGGCGGCAGGGGGATGGTGAAACCTTTCAGCTTCGTTCCGTTGACGTTCGCTTGGCCGGCTTGCTGCGAAACAACCTCATTGATGCACGCCCGACCGAACGGTGAGTTCAGATACAGCGAGACCCAATCAGGCAGAACGCCCGTCAGCCGAAGCCGAATCAGGTAAGAGGCAAACGAACAAGGAGCGGGCGCGCCGCGATAGACCGCAGTCTTGCCCACCAACTCCGCGCTATTCGTGCGATTGAACAGAACGTCACCCGCTGAGAGCAGCAGATCGGGGAACTCGTCGTGATCTACGGGGAGATACTTGAGTTGGCTGAAATCCAATTTGCCGGAAACGATGTTTCCCATCCGCAGCACCGGAAGGCCGGTCGCGTCGCCATTGGTTTTTGCGGAACTGCCATAGCTGGCTTCGGTGATTAGTTCTCCGAGCTTCGCGCTCGTCCATGCGTGCGGAATGTCGTCCCTCACGCCGTCAGCTCCTGGTTGGCTTCTTCGATGAGGGCGTCCATGCGCTCGCCGAAGAGTTCATACATTTTCCCGAGGCCGCCTTGGGCGTCGAAGGGGGCGTAGTCGAGGTCCTCGCGTTCGAGGCGGCAGGCGGTCGCGACGTGGTCGCGGATGAGTTGGAGGAAGGCGGTCTGCTCGGCGTTGAAGGGCTGGCCGGCGTTCTTGCGGAGGATCCAGTCGCGGAAGTTGCGGCGCACGGTGTCGGCAAAGGGCGTGAGTTTCTGATCGAGGCCGCAGGCGCGGCGGAGTAGGGCGACGAGGGCGGTCAATTCGGTGAGGGGGCGGGCGTTGTCGGGCACGGCGTCGAGGCGGGCGTAGGCGTCCCACACGCGGTGGGGCGCGAGGCGCGGGGCGTGGGTGCGGAGGGTGTCGAGCACGGCCTGGATTTGCGCGAGGGTGACGTGGGCGCGGCGTTGGGGCTGGGTGTAGTAAATGGTGAGGGCGTCGAGCCGGTCGCGGTGGTCGCGGCAGAAGGTTTCGAAGTCGGAGACGAAGGCGGTGGCGCGGGTCTGGGCGTCGGCATCCCACTCGGCGCGGAGGACTTTGTCCTGCGTGTCGTGGTCGATGGTCTGCATGTTTTCGGTGCAGAAGGCGACGATCTGGGTGACGACGGCGCCGGTGAGCGGGGCGCGGGCGGCGGCGACGAGCTGCTGCTGGGCGCGTTCGCGGGCGGTGTCGCCGGGGTCGGCGGTGGGCGGGACGCCGGCGAGTTCGCGGGCCTTTTGCTCGATGGCGTCGCCGTCGAGCGCGTGGAACAGGGCGCCGACGATTTGGCTGACGGTGGTGCCGCCCATGCGGGTGGCGAGGGTGTGTTTTTGCAGCGGGGTGAGCTGGCGGTCGATGCGGGCGAGGCGGCCGGCTAGGGAAGAGACGGAGTCGGCATCGGTCGCGCCCATGACGACCTCCATGGCGAGGTCTTTGAAGGGGACGGTGGGGCGCGTGACGGGCGGGCGGCTGTCGGTCTTGAGGGAGCGGGTGACGCCGATGGCGTCGACGATGACGTAGTGGGTTTTCGCGGACTTGGCGCTGGGCGTGGCCTTGCGGAGGCCGTCGAGGTCGAGCGTGCGCGTGCCGCGGCCCTTCATCTGCTCGAAGTAGCCCTTCGACTTCACGTCGCGCAGGAAGAGCAGGCACTCGAGCGGTTTCACGTCGGTGCCGGTGGCGATCATATCGACGGTGACGGCGATGCGCGGGTGGTAGCCGTTGCGGAACTGGGAGAGGACGGACTTGGGGTCCTCGGGCGGCATGATGTAGTCATCCTCGACGACGCGCTCGTCGCTGCCGGGCGTGAAGGTGATTTTTTTGACGCCTTTGTCGGAGCCGAAGGTGACCTTCTTGCAGAAGGCGTTGCCCTCGCCGAACTCCTCGCGGACGAGGTTGATGATGTCGTCGGCGTGGGAGTCGGTCTTGGCGAAGATGAGGGTCTTGGGGACTTCGAAGGTGCCGGCGGCGTCGCGGCGGTCGGGGAAGATTTCGGGGAGTTTGTCGCGGAAGGTGCGGATGACGGTGCGCAGCTGCGAGGGGTTGACGATGTCGCGGTCGAGTTTTTTCGCGGAGTAGGCCTCGTCCTGGTCCTGCTGTTGCCAGCGACGGGCGCGGGTGAGTTTTTCGCGTTTCTCGACGAGGCCCTGGAGGACGGTGCCGCCGTTTTTGGAGACGTCGGTCTCGATGACGTAGATCTCGCCCTGGACGTTGACGCCGTCGGCGACGGCGCGCTCGTGGGTGTATTCGGAGACGACGTTTTGGCGGAAGAAACCGTAGGTGCGGGCGTCGGGCGTGGCGGTGAGGCCGACGAGGAAGGCGTCGAAGTAGTCGAGGACCTGGCGCCAGAGGTTGTAGATCGAGCGGTGGCACTCATCGATGATGATGAGATCGAAGAACTCGGGCGGGACCTTGGCGTTGTAGGCGACGGGGAGCGGCTCGCGTTTGCGTTCGGTGGCAGGGCGCTCGGCGGGATTTTCGTCCTCGGCGGAGGCGTCGAGTTCAGTGCCCTGGAGAATCGAATACATCCGCTGAATGGTGGAGATGCAGACCTGCGCGTCGGCGGGGACGTGGGACGAGGCGAGGCGCTGGGCGGAGTAGAGCTCGGTGAACTTGCGGTTGTCGTCGTTGGGCGTGAAGGCGAGGAACTCCTGCTCGGCCTGCTCGCCGAGATTGCGGGTATCGACGAGGAAGAGGACGCGGCGGATGCGGGCGTGCTTGAGCAGGCGATAGACGGACGTGATGGCGGTGAAAGTCTTGCCGGCACCGGTCGCCATCTGGATGAGAGCGCGGGGCTTGGCCTGCTTCAGGGAAGCGTCGAGATTCGTGATGGCGTCGATCTGGCAATCGCGCAGGCCGGCGGGGTCGAGGGCGGGCAGATCGTGGAGGCGGGCGCGGAGGGAGCGGGCGGCGGAGAGCCACTCGCGGAGGGTTTCCGGGCGGTGGAAGGAGAAGACCTCGCGGGAGCGGGGCTTGGGGTCGCGCTGATCGGTGAAGCGCGTGATGACGCCGGTGGCCTCGTAGAGAAAGGAGAGCGGGACGCCGGAGGACTGGATGTAGCGGAGCTTGGCGGAACCGTATTCGGCGGTCTGCTCTTCGACGACGGTGAGGTTGGCGCCAAGAGTTTCCTTTTTGGCCTCGATCACGCCGACGGGTTTGCCCTCGACGAAGAGGACGTAGTCGGCGGGCCCGGTGTCGGTGGAGTATTCGCGGACGGCCTGGCCCTGGCTGGCGTGGAAATCGATGGCGTCCTTGGCCTGGACGACCCAACCCGCGGCCTGCAGCTGCGCGTCGATGGCGTCGCGGGCGATCTGCTCAGGTGTTTGGTTGAGCGACATGAAAAGTGCCGGAGACGTGAGACCAGAAAATCAGTCGGGCGCGGGTGGATGGACGAAAGAGGAAATGGGCAGCAATATGGAGGGCGGACTGAAGTCCGCCCTACTTATTACGCGCTACTTCGCGGCGAGGCCGAAGCGGGCGATCACTTCTTGGGCGAGGGCGCGGTAGGCGGTGGCGCCGACGCCGTTGGGGTCGTAGGCGAAGATCGGTTTGCCGAAGCTGGGGGCTTCGCTGAGGCGGATCGTGCGCGGGATGAGCGTGGCGAAAATTTTGTCAGGGAGATGCTGCTTCACTTCGTCGACGACCTGCTTCGAGAGGTTGGTGCGGGAGTCGAACATCGTCATGACGACGCCGCCGAGGTTGAGGTCGTCGTTCACGTGGGCGTCTTTCAGGCGCTGGACGTTGCGGAGGATCTGGCCGAGGCCTTCGAGAGCGAGGTATTCGCACTGGAGGGTGATGAGGAGCTGGTCGGCGGCGGCGAGGCTGTTCATCGAGAGCATGCCGAGGGCGGGCGGGCAATCGATGATGATGGCGCGGTAGCCTTGGGATTTGCGGAGCGGCTCAAGGATGCCGCGGAGTTTCATCAGGTAGTTTTCCGTCTGCGCGAGCTCGATCTCGGCGGCAGCGAGGTCCTCTTCGCTCGGAATGAGGGCAAGGTGCTCGTAGGCGGTCGGCGTGATCATCTCGAAGATGGAGCCTTCGCCGCGGAGCGGGCCGTAGAGGCTCTTGCCGGTCGTTTTCTCAACGCCGACGGCGCTCGTGGCGTTGGCCTGAGGATCGAGGTCGATGAGGAGCGTGTGGATTTTTTTCTCGGCCAGAGCGGCCGCGAGATTGACCGCGGTGGTGGTTTTGCCGACGCCGCCTTTTTGGTTGGCGATGGTGAAGACAGTGGTGGGCATGAAAATTGAGAGGAAAGGGAGGGTAATGAGGGCGCGGGTGCGGGCGGGCAAGCGTGCCGTCGGGCGATTTCTGCGCGGGGAAAAAACACCGACGCGACGGGGGCGTCGCGTCCCCAGCGAGGTGAGCGGGCGGGCGGCAGACGCGAACGGAGAGCGCGCGGGACGACGCGGGGCCGGGGATTTACTTGGCGCCGGGCGGGGCGTGCAGGCGCGTGAGGAAGCGGGCGACGTCGGGACGCGTGGTCCAGTCGGGACGTGCGAGCGAACGGGCGTGTTCGAAATCGGCGCGGGCGGCGGGGAGCTGGCCGAGGGCGTGGTTGGCTTGGGCGCGCATGAACCAGGCGTCGGGGTTTTGCGGATCGTGCGCGACCATGAGCGAGAAATCGCGGTGGGCGTCGGGCCAACGCTGTTGGGTGGCGGCGAGGATGCCGCGCTGTTTGGCGGGGGAGGCGGGGTTGCGGGAGAGTTTGATCGCGAGGGCGAGGTCGGTGTCGGCGGCGGCGAATTCACCGCGGCCCATGGCGTGCACGGCGCGGAGCTCGTAGAACTCGGGGCGCGCGGCGGTGGGCGGGTGATCGTAGGCGGCGAGTTCGTGGTAAAGGTAGAAAATGCGGTCGACGCGGTCGTTCATCACGTGGTGCGCGGGCAGGAGCAGCGCGAGCGGCGCAGAGACAAGGAGGAGGCGCGGGAGCCACGGCGCGGGGGCTTGGGCAGCCAAGACGACGCCGAGGACGGCGACGGGCAGGAGCATCGTGAGCGAGCGGCTGTAGTCCTGCGCGGTGGCGAGACCGACGAGCAGCACGGCGACAGTCGAGACGGCGAGGACGAGGGCGCGCCTGGGGGTGGTGCGAAGGAGCACGAGACCGGCGAGCAGCGGGAGCCAGGCGGCGCGGAGGCCTTCCCAGATGCCGAGGGCGATGCGGGCGGGCGGGGCGGCGAGGAAATTTTTTCCGGCGAGATAGCCGGTGGCGGTGGCGCCGGGGGCGGTGTGGCCGGAGAGCAGGCCGAGACGCACGGCGACGAACGCGGCGAGCAGCGCCGCGGGCGGGAGGAGGTCGCGGCGCAGGTCGAAGCGGTCGGGGCGATGGAGCCAGCGACAGAGCAGGGCGAGCGGGGCGGCGATGACGAAGCGTTCATCGATCCACGGCGCCCACACGCAGGCGAGCACGACGGGCCAGCGGGCGGCAGCGAACGCGACAAAAAGCAGGGCGAGGGCGAGCCAAGAGTCGTAGTAGCCAAGCCAGCCGGTGGCGGTGAAAAACCAGGAGGCGGCGCCGAGCGTGCAGGCGGCGAGCGCGGTGTCCCGCCACGGGAGCGCGGCGCGCCGGCAAAGCGTGATGAGCCACGCGAGAACGCCGAGTGCGCCGACGTGGGCGAGGGCGAAGAGCGCGGGCGCGGGCAGGTGGAGGATGCGGCCGATGAGCGGGAATAGGAGGCGCCACTGGATCGCGGCGTGGAGCGGATCGGCGACGGGGGCGCCCGGCTGGGCGACTTGCGCCAGGACGGCGGCGCCGCGGCGCACCTCGACCATAAACGACATCTCGGGGACGCGCGGCCAGAGGGAGAACGCGGACCACGCGGGACTGAAAACCCAGAGCAGCGCTCCAAAGATGCCGACGGCGAGGAGCCAGCGGAGGATGTTTTCGCGGTGGAGGTGGGGCACGCGGGCGGCGGACGGAGGCGTGAGGGTTAGGACGTCTCGTAGAGGCGTCCCTACCGGGCGACGGCGCTACAAATCGAAAGTCGCGGTGAAGACAAACTGTCGGGGGTCGACTATTCGGTAGGTATGCGGGGTGCCGTCGGGGAAGGCGCCGATGGGTTGGAGGCGGTTGCCGGCTTCCTGGAGGTTGCGGATGTTGAGCTGCAAGGTCGTGGGCACGCGGTTACCGGAGAGGCGGGTGCGGTAGCGGAGATTCAGGTCGAGCGAGTAGTGGCCGCTCGTGCTGAGGCCGAAGAAATTGCCTTTGTCGCGAATGGGGCGCGTGCGGTCGAGGTCAGTGATGGTGGCGGGCAATTGTTGTTGGCCGTAGTAGCCTAGGAAACCGGCGTCCATCCAGCGGAGCGCGCCGCCGACTTCGAATTTTTTCAGGGTCGGCTGCTCGGTGAAGCCGGCGAGTTTCAGGTTGGTGCTGAAGCGGACGGAGTATTTGCGGATCTGCGGCAGCGGGGTGCCCTGGGATTGCTGGACGACGGCGTAGGGGGAGCCGACGAAGACGGCGTAGTTCTGCGCGGCGGTCTGAGAGCCGCCGTAGTTGGTATTCCACCACAACTGGCCGGTGCGCTGGTCGCGGATCGTGGTCCACACGGGCATGCGCTCGGCGATCCACTGGGCGATGTCGTTCGAGACGTTGGCGTTGGTGGATTCGTTTTGGGTGAGCGAAGCGGCGACGGTCCAGTAGTTGGTGGGGTTGTAGTTCAGCTCGATCTCGCGGCCGGTGGCGATGATGTCGTTGGTCGAGGAGATTTGGCCGGCGTTGAAGGCGGCTTCGATGGCGACCTGGCGATCCCACGGGATGCCCATCTGGCGGCCGACCTCGGTCTGAATCTGCTCGGTGGTCCAGGTCGGGTTGACGGCGGTGACCCAGGCGAGGGCCTGATCCTGGAGGAGGAAGGCGGCGGTGGAGGCGACGTCGGTGCGAGTGACGCGCTGGGCGATGGTGCCGGCGTCGCCGGCGCGGGTCTTGATCTGCTGCGTTTCGTAGTTGTTCACGCGAAGGACAAAGCGATTATCGAGGAGGTTGAGGGCGAAGCCCCAATCTTTGCCCTGACCGGAGGGATTTGGGAGCGGGCGAAGGTAGAGATCAACGCGCGGGTCCTGCGGACGGAAGCTGTCGGACTGGTTGTAGGTGAGCGAGAGGCCGGTGAGGGCCTGGCCGAGGAAGCGGGCTGGGCCGGAGGAACGGGCCATTTCGTCGATGGCTTTCCAGCCGCGGAAGGGACGCGCGACGGCGCCCTTCTGCGTGGTGGCGCCGCTGTTGAAACGGTAGTCGCCGACGGCCCAGTGGTCGATGGACTCGAAGTCGAAGGACATGCCGTCGGCGAGGAGACGCTGGGGAGAGGAGCCGTTCTTCACGTATTGTTTGTCTTCGCGTTTACCGAAGGTGGTGACCAGGCGGCTGTCGAAGAAGTGGCTCTGCACGACAGCGCCGAGCGTTTTCAGAATCGTCTTGGAGTTGCTGCCGGCGCCGGTGCTGTCGGTCGTGGCGAGCGAGCGGATGCTCGTGGGTTCGCGGACGAAGCCGGTGGTGGGATTGCCGTAGAAGAGGTTGTAGTTGCCGAAGGCGAAATCGCCGGGGGCGTAGTCGATGTTGTTACCCTGATTGTCGCCGAGGTAGTAGCGGAAGTAGCCGCGGGTGACGTTGGCGGAGGCGGCGGGGCCGCCGGCGATGGCGCCTTGCACGACGCGCGAGGCGCCGGCGGGAATCCACGCGTGGGAGCCGGCGATGCCGTCTTTGTAGGAATAGCGGCGGTTGATGCGGTATTTGTATTCCTGATATCCGGAGAGGTTGTGCTGGCCGAGCCAGTGGAGGAGGCCCTTCTCGCGGGTGAGATCGAGGCGGTAGTTGAGCTGACCGCGGTAGGTGTCCCACTTGGACGGAGTCGAACGCGTGAACGGCTGCACGACGCCCATGTAAGGACGGAGGAAAAACGGATTGGGCGAACCATCGAGGAGACGCTCGTTGGGATCGATGAGGAGCTGGCCGGATTGGCCGATGGAATTGAGCTCGCCCATGAGGTTGCGCTGGTAGCGCTGGGAGTCTTCACGGAGGAAGGCGACCTGGGCGTCGATGCGGTGGCGCGGGGTATCGAGAATGTTCTGATCGATCTGCACGGCGCCGGTGATGGTGCGGTCCATCACACGGTTCATGGCCTGGAGGTTGTGCTCGCTCCAGTCGTAGATGGATTTGCTGCTGACGGACGGCGTGGTGGTGAAGAGCGGCTGGCCGGTGAAGCGGCCGGCGGCGATACCGGATCCGGCGCTGACGGACATGTAGCGGAGCGTGCCGGAGCCCGTGGCGGGGGAGGTGCTCGACGTGGAGGCGCCGGTGCCGAGCAACTCGAGACCGCCGGGTCCGACATAGGCATAGAATTGGCCGCTGCCGCTGAAACTGCGGTTGAAGTAGTCGGGGAAACCGGCGGCGGTGTCGCTGGTGAACGGTCCGAGCGTGCGGCCGCCGACGTGGACGACCTGGGAAACGGGGTCCCACGTGGGGCTGCCGTTGGCGAGCCAGTAGGAAATGTTGTCGCGGGGCGGGCTGGCGTTGGGGCGGTTACCGTTCATGCGGTAGATGCCGTAGCTCGCGGAGAGGGTGGTCTTCTTGAACGGCTGATATTTCACCATGGCGCTGTAGCGCACGGTGTTCACGCCGGAGGGCTTGCGGGTGAAGCCCTCGTGTTGGAAGAGACCGCTGGCGCGCACGGAGAGGACGTTGCGGATGAGCGTGCGGTTGAGATCGAGGCTCGTGCGGTAGCCGCCGTAGCTATCCATGCGCATGGAAAACTGGGAGCGGTTGCGCGTGAGATTGGCGGAGGCGGGCACCATGTTTACCGTGCCGGACGGACTGCCGAGACCGAAGACGGCGCCGTTGGGGCCACGGCTGATCTCGACGGACTCGATGCCAAGCGGATCGACGGGGACGCGGCCCATGGTCTCGAAATTACCGAGCGAGACGTTGGCGGCGGCGATACCGCGGATGCGGTTGGCGCCGGTGGGGTTGAGACTCACATTTTCGGATACGTCGCCGTTACGGTTTACCTCGAAGTCGGTGTAGTTGCCGGTGCCCTCGCCGCTGGCGGTGTAGAGGAGCACGTCGTTGATATCGAGCATGCCGAAGTCGGACATCTGCTCCTTCGTCATGACGGTGATCGAGGAGGCGAGATCCTCGAGTTTGGAATTGAAGCGCGTGCCGGACATCGTGTTCGCGGCGTAGTAGCCCTTGGTGTCGGAAACGACTTCGAACGGTGAGAGGGCGATGACCTCCTCGGTGGGTTTCGCGGCGGACGATGACGCGGTGGTGGCGGACGACGCGGCGCGCTTCACGTCGGCGTCGAGGGCGGCCTGCTCGGAAGCGTCGAGGGTGCCGTTTTTGTTTTTGTCGTATTGCGCGAGAGTGGCGGCATCGGCCGTGGGACGCGCGGTGGCCGGGGAAACCTGTGCGGAGACGACGTGGGCGGTGGCGAACAGCAGGGCGGCGACGGTGCCGAGGCGGGGTGGACGGACGGGGGGCGTGCAGGGGGATTTCATGGCGGGGTGTTGTTTAAAAGGCGGCCGATGCGACGACGCAGTCGCAGGGCGGGCGGGCTCGTAGCAAGGGCGGGAGGGGTGGGGTGAGGGCGCGGCGACGATGCCGCGCGGGGCTGCGAAACAGCGAACAGACTGTGCTCGGACGGTCAAGCGGCGGGAGCAGGGTAACGCGACGGGGGCGTCGCGTCCCCAGCGGGGCGTGGGGGCGGTGAGAACGGCGGAAGTGAAGGCGCCGCTAAAGATCGAAGGTCGCGGTGAAAATGAACTGGCGCGGGTCGACGATGCGGTAGGCGTTCGTTGTGCCGTCGGGAAAGGCCCCGATGGGCTGGAGGCGTCCGCCCTCCTGCAGGTTGCGGACGTTCAGCTGGAAGGTGGCTCCGACCTTGTTGGTGAAGTAGCGGGTGCGGAAGCCGACGAAGGCGTCGAAGTAGGCGTGGGCGCGGTCGTAGATCGGGCGCTGCGGATCGAGCTCGGTGATGGGCTGGTTGGCCGCGAGAAGGGCGGCGTAGTTTTTTCCGTAGTAGCCGATGGCGCCGCGGTCTTCCCAGCGGATGGCGCCGCCGATTTTGATTTTGCGGAGAAACGCAATGTCGGTGACGCCGGCGAGTTGGTAGTTGGTGCTGAGACGGAAATGGTAGCGGCGCACGCTGGGTTTCGATTTGCCCTCCTGCTGGCGGATGACGCGGTAGGGTGCGTCGACGAACGAGGCGTAGTTGGCGGCGGGCGTCTGCGAACCGGCGTAGCTGTGGAGCCACCAGAGGTGCTGCGGGTTGTCGGGCGTGGCGACCCAGCCTTGCGAGGCGCCGGTGCCGAGAGTGGGATCAGTGTTCGGATCGACGAGGGACGTCCAGACGGGCATGCGGCGGTCGATCCACTGCTGCACGGCCGAGGAAATGTTGACGCTCGTGGACGTGGATTCGGTGGCGGAGGCGGCGATAGTCCAGTGGCGCGACGGGTTGAAGTTCAGCTCGATCTCGGTGCCCTTGGCGACGACGTCGTTGGTGGCGGCAATGCGGCCGGCGGCAAAGTTGGCGAGCATCTCGTCGTAGAGTGCGACGGGAATCTGCATCTGCTGTGCGACGGCCTGGCGGACCTGGGTGTCGGTCCACGTGGGATTGAGCAGGCGGAACCATGCATCGGCGCGGTCGTAGAGCTGGTAGTTTTCGGCGGAGACGTCGAAATCGAGGCGCATGACGCGCTGGGCGACCGTGTTGGCGTCGCCGTCGCGGGCGTTGAGCTGCTTGTTTTCGTAGCGGTTGACGCGCGCGACGATTTTGCCGTCGGCGAGATTCAGCGAGAAACCGAAGTCGCGGCCCTCGCCGGTGCTGTTCGGGAGCGGGCGGAGGAACAGATCGACGGCGGGTGCCTGCGGGATGAAGTTGTCGGAGCGATTGTAGGTGAGCGCGAGGCCGCGCAACGTGTCGGCGAGAAAACGCGGGACGCCGGTGCTGCGCTCGGCGTAGTCGGCGAGCGACGCGAGCGAGCGGAATGGGCGCGCGATGAAGCCGACGGTCTGCGTGCGGCCACTGTTGACGCGGTAGTCGCCGTCGGCCCAGCGGTTGAGCTGGGCGTAGTCGAACGCGGTGTTGCCGTTAGTGAGCAGGGCGGGCGTGGCGCCGTTTTTCGAAAACACGCGGTCGCGTCGCAGGCCGAAAGTGGTGACGAGGGCGCCGTTGAGAAAATGGCTTTGAACGACGGCGCCGGGGGTCTTGATGATCTGGAGCAGGTTGTTGTTGCCGCCCGTGGCATCGCTGGTGGCCAGTTGGGCGAGCGTGGCGGGATCGCGGACGAAGGCGCCGCTGCCCGCGACGGCGGCACCGCCCGCGACCGTGTAGCCGCCCCAGACAAACGGATACGCGCCGTAGGCGAAATCGCCGGGCGCGTAGTCGACATTGGCGCCCTGGGCGTCGCCGACGTAGTAGCGGAAATAGCCGCGGGTGAGGTTGGCGCCGGCTTGCGGGCCGCCGGTGACGTTGCTCTGCACGGCGCGGCCCTGATTGGCGGCGAAGCCGGGGAGGCCGGGGGACGTCCACGCGTGATCGGAGGCGAGCACGTCGCGGTAACTGTAGGAACGGCTGACGCGGTGTTTGTATTCCTGATACCCGGTGAGTTGGTGGATGCCGAGGTGTTTGAGCCAGGTGCGTTCGCGCCGCAGATCGAGAATGTAGACAAACTGGGCGCGGGAGCTGTCCCATTTGGCGGGCGTCTCGCGGGTGAGCGGCTCGGTGGCGCCGAGGTAAGTGCGGCCGAAAAACGGATTCGGGCTGCCGTCGAGCTGGCGCTCGTTGACATCGACGAAGAGCTGGCCGCTCTGGCTGCTCACGCCGGAGTTGCCGAGCGGCGTGCGTTGGTAGCGCGCGGAATCTTCGCGGAAGAAACCGAGCTGAGCGGCGAGCGTTTGGCGCGGCGTGTTGAAGAACACGTGGTCGAGCTGGACGTGGTAGGTGTGGGTTTGGTCGCGGAGGCGGTTGACCGAAGAGAGATTGATCTCGGACCAATCGTAAACGTCGCGGCTGGCGACGCTCGGCGTGGTGGTGAACAGCGGCTGGCCGGTGTAACGCCCGAGCGTGGCGCCGGGTGAGCCGAGGTTGAGGCCCGATTGCATGAGGCGGATCGTCTGGCCGTTGGCGGCGGGCGTGAACGGCGTGGCGGCGGGATTAGTGGTGCTCGGGGCGGTCCAGTAGGCGAGGCCGGTGCGGTCGATGTAGAGATTGCTGCGCGTCTGCATCGTGCCGGCGCGGGAGAAATAGAACGGGACGTTGGCATCGGCGGTGATGGGGGCGGTGCTGCCGAGGCCGCCGTTGCCGAACGTCTGGCCGTTGAGGTGCACGACTTGCGCGACGGGGTCCCAACCCGGGCGGCCGGCGGCGACCCAATCTGAAACGTAATCGCGCGGCGGCGTGTAGTTCGGGCGGTTGCCGTTCATCCGATAGAACAGGTAGGACGCGGCGAGGGTGGTGGTCTTGAAGGGGCGGAACTTCACCATGGCGTTGTAGCGCGTGGTGTTCACTCCGGACGGTTTGCGGACAAACGCGTCGTGCTGGAACGCGGCGCTGGTGCGGAGCGCGAGGGTGCCGCGCTTGAGCACGCGGTTCAGGTCGAGGCTCGTGCGGTGGCCCCCGTAGCTATCGACGCGAAATTCGGCGCGGGAGTGTTCGCGCGTCAGATTGGCGGATACAGGCACTTGGTTGACGGTGCCGGAGGGATTACCGAGGCCGAAGACGTTGGCGTTGGGACCGCGGCTGATCTCGAGGCCGTCGAGGAGGAGCGGGTCGACGGGGTTGCGGCCCTGTGTCTCGAAATTGCCGTAGGAGACGTTGGCCGGAGCGAGGCCGCGCACGCGGTTGGCCTGCGTGGGGTTCAACTGGACGTTGTCGGTGAGCTGGCCGTTGCGATCCATCACGTAGTCGGTGAACGTGCCGGAGCCCTCGGTGTTCGCGGTGTAGAGAAACACGTCGTTGAGATCGAGCAGCGCGAAGTCCTGCATCTGCTCCTTGGTGACGACGGTGAGGGACGTGGGGATGTCTTCGAGGCGGGTGTTGAAACGCGTGCCGGACATGGTGTTCGCGCCGTAGTAGCCGCGGGTGTCGGAGACGACTTCGAAGGGAGAGAGCGCGACGATTTCGTCTTCGACGGGAGGGGGCGTTGGTTTGGGAGCGCTCGGTGAGGCTGTGGCGGACGCTGACGCGGGCGTGGAGGTGGCGGAGGAGGGCGCGTCCGGTGGGGCGAGTTGGGCCTGGACCGACAGAGTCCCCGCGAGCGGCAGCGCGGCCGCCCACGCGACGAGCGCGGGGAACAGGCCGAAGCGGGCGCGGGGGCCGGCGGGGGAACTCATGGGCGAGATTCGGAACGAAAGGGCGGGCAAAGGGCGAGCAGAGAGCGTGGCCGGCGGATGTTGGAGCGGGATGCGAAGGGGGGATCGTGGTGCCAAGAAAAACGCCGCCGAAAAAATCGGCGGCGGTGAAGATGCTTGAAGGAGAGCGGGGGCGGTCCGTCGGGGCATAAAGCCCCTCCCATAATTTCGATCTTAGGATTTATTTCGTGGGCGTCGCGGGGGGCTTTTCTTTTTTGTCGGGCAACGCGCGCGTCGCGACTTCGGTTTTCAATTTCGCGAGGTAAGCGTCGAGCGACATGACGCCTTCGTCGCCGCGGGCGCGGCTGCGGACGGATACGCTCTGCGTCTCGGCTTCCTTGTAGCCCATGACGAGGGTGTAGGGGACCTTGTCGAGTTCGGCGCGACGGATCTTGCCGCCGAGTTTGTCGGTGTGCTCGTCGATGGTGGCGCGGATGCCCTCGGCCTTGAGGCGGGTGAGGAAGCTGCGCGCGTAGTCGTTGAGTTTGTCGCTAATCGGCACGAGGCGGACCTGCTCGGGGGCGAGCCACGCGGGGAAGTCGCCGCCAAAGTGCTCGATGAGCACGCCGCAGAAACGCTCCATCGAGCCGAAGGGCGCGCGGTGGATCATGACGGGCGTGTGCTTCTCGTTGTCGGCGCCGATGTAGGTAAGGCCGAAACGCACGGGGAGCACGTAGTCGACCTGCACGGTGCCAAGCTGCCACTCGCGGCCGATGACGTCTTTGATGACGAAGTCGATCTTCGGTCCGTAGAACGCGGCCTCGCCGGGCTCTTCGCTGAAGGGCACGCCGAGGGTCTTGGCGGCTTCGCGGCAGGCGGCTTCGGCGAGATCCCACTTCTCGGGATCGCCGGCGAACTTCTTGCCGTCCGGATCGCGGAGGCCGACGCGCACGCGGTAGTCCTGCATGCCGAGGGTGGTGAGCACGGTCTTCACGAGCGAGAGACAGCCGAGGACTTCCTGGGCGACCTGGTCGGGCGTGCAGAACAAGTGAGCGTCGTCCTGCGTGAAGCCGCGGACGCGCGTCATGCCGTTGAGCTCGCCGGACTGTTCCCAGCGGTAAACGGTGCCGAACTCGGCGAGGCGCACGGGAAGGTCGCGGTAGCTGTGCGGCTGCGAGGCGAAGATCTTGATGTGGTGCGGGCAGTTCATCGGTTTCAGCATGAAACCGTTGAGGAGCTTGTCGTCGGGCATCACGCGGTCAGGCGCGATGGTTTCCTTGCCGGTGCGGGCGTTGATCGTCGCGGCGAGCTGGCCGGAGACGGCGTCGAGGCGCGCGTAGGCTTCGGCGCAGGAGCAGCCTTCGGAGAGGGCCTTGGCGAGCGACTCGTTTTCAAAAACGGGCGAGAACTGCGAGTCCTTGTAGTAGGGGAAGTGACCGGAGGTCTTGTAGAGCTCGAGCTTGCCGATGTGCGGCGTGAAGACCTGCGAGTAGCCCTGCTTGCGGAGCTCGCCGCCGATGAAGTCCTGCAACTCCTGGCGAATGATGGAGCCATTGGGGGTCCAGAGGATGAGTCCCTGACCGACGTCTTCGTCGATGTGGAAAAGCTTCAGCTCCTTGCCGAGCTTGCGGTGATCGCGGGCCTTGGCCTGCTCGGCGCGCTCGAGGGACTGCGCGAGTTCTTCCTTGGTCGGAAACGCGGTGCCGTAGATGCGCTGGAGCTGCTTGTTTTTTTCGTCGCCGCGGTGATACGCACCGGCGATGGAGAGGAGCTTGAAGGCTTTCAGCTTCGAGGAATAGCGCACGTGCGTGCCGGCGCAGAGATCCATGAACTCACCGTTTTGGTAGAACGAAATCTTTTCGCCCTCGGGGATGTCGGCGAGACGGCCGAGTTTGTAGCGCTCCTGGCCACGCGACTTGATGATCTCAATGGCTTCCTCGCGGGAGACTTCCTTGCGGTCGAAGCGCTGGTTCTCATCGGCGATTTTCTTCATCTCGGCCTCGAGTTTCACGAGGTCGTCGGCGGTGAGTTTGTGGTCGAGGTCGATGTCGTAGTAGAACCCGGTGTCCGTCGGGGGACCGATGTCGAGCTTGGCATCGGGGAAGATGCGGAGGATGGCGGTCGCGAGGATGTGCGAGGCCGAGTGACGGAGTTCTTCGAGGGGAGACATGCTCATGTGGATTTCAGATTTTCGATTTAAGATTTTCGATTGCCGAGGGCGGTTATTTTTTCAGAGGCTCCAGTTTGTAGTCGGTTTTGCTGTCGAGCATCGACCAACCGGCGGCGGTCAGTTCTTTGCGGAGGGCGTCGGCGGCGGCGAAGTCCTTGGCTTGTTTCGCCGCCCAGCGCTTGGCGGCGAGGGCGGTGATTTCGGCGGGGACGTTTACTTTCTCCTCTCCGAATACTTCGATATGGAAACCGAACGCGAAGAATACTTGGCGCAGACCTGCAAGCTGAGCGGCAAATCGCTCCGTCGTATCCTGACCGAATGGTTTTATAGAATTGATTGCTGTCGCGAGCAATCCGAGGGCATTCGGAGTGTTCAAATCATCGTGGAGAGCATCGATTACATTTCTGAATTCGGGTGCTGGCGTTGCAGACTGCCCTTTTGCGTGGCTAGTAAGATAGGAGAGCGCGATGCGATAGTCCTGCATGCGCGTGCGGCCGGCATGAAGTGAGTCGAAAGTGAAATTCAGCTGCTTTCTTGGATGGCCGGCCAAGAGCGCGTATCTGACGGCCGCAGCCGGCATGTCCCCGACCAATAGCTCTTCCAGTGTAAACAAGTTGCCGAGGCTCTTGGACATTTTTTTGCCGTCCACGAGGAGGTGCTCGCTGTGATACCAGTGGCGCGAGAATTGGGTGCCGTTGCAGCACTCGCTTTGGGCGATCTCGTTTTCGTGGTGGGGGAAGAGCAGGTCGACGCCGCCGGTGTGAAGGTCGATCGTCTCGCCGAGGTGCTTTTTGCTCATCGCGCTGCACTCGATGTGCCAGCCGGGGCGGCCGCGGCCCCAGGGGCTGTCCCAGGCGTTGGCGCCGTCGTCGGGCTTGTGGGCTTTCCAGAGAGCGAAGTCGCTAACGTCTTCCTTTTCGTCGGCGTCGACGGCCTGAGATTTGCCGCTGAGTGCGGAGCCGACTTGAAGTTCGCGTTCCTTGACGCGCGAGAGGGCGCCGTAGTGGTCGAAGGAGGATACTTTAAAATACACAGAGCCGTCGGCGGCGCGGTAGGCGTTACCCTTCTGCATGAGCACGTCGATCATATCGACCTGCTCTTTGATGTGGCCGGTGGCGGTGGGCTCGACGTGGGGCGCAAGGCAGTTGAGGGCGGCGCAATCGGCGTGGAATTTGTCGGTCCACTGCTTGGTGACGTCGGCGAGGGGGCGGCCTTCTTCGCGGGCGCGGCGGATGGTCTTGTCGTCGACGTCGGTGAGGTTGCGGACGTGTTTCACCTTGTCGGCGCCGAACTCGAGTTCGAGGAGGCGGCGGAGGACGTCGTTGACGACGAAGGTGCGGAAATTGCCGATGTGCGCGGGGGCGTAGACGGTCGGGCCGCAGTTGTAGAAACGGAAAACGCCGTCGGCGTGAGAGGCGCGGAGTTCGCGAGTCTCCCGCGTGAGCGAGTCGAAAAGCTTGATGGCCATGTAAGGAAAAAGGGAAAGAGATTGGAACGCTGACGGAAATTCCGCGGGAGCGGAATGTTGTTTTTGCTGACGGCGCGGGAGGGGCGCCGGCGGTTGCGGGGCGAAGCCCGATCAACAACCGCAGCACGTCGTTCGCGTGGTGGAGACGCGGCGCGTGGTGGTGCAAAAACGGGTGGCGAACCGGGACATGGCGGAGACGGAGACGACATCACCGGGCGGGGTGGTTCAAGCTCGATTTCGGGGGCGCGGCGTGGGGCTCCGGAAACGCAAAAGACGGCAGATGCTTCGCAAGCGATGCGGGCAGTTTCGTGTCGCGGGCAGGGGAGGGGCGTGTTTGGGTGCGGACACTCTTATGGCCGACTCGTCTTCCTTCGAACTGCCCTATCGTCCGCGGCGGCTGCGCCGCACTGCCAGTCTGCGCACCATGGTGGAGGAGACCGTGTTGCGGCCGGCGGATTTTATCGCGCCGCTCTTCGTGGTGGATGGCAAACCGGCTCCGGAGGAGATCGGGTCGATGCCGGGCGTGTTTCGCCTGAACATCGCGGATCTGGTGAAAGAGTGTCGCGCGCTCGCGAAACTCGGCGTGCCGGCCGTGGCGCTGTTTCCCAAGCTCGATCCGAGCCTGAAGGATGACGTAGGCACGCAGGCGTTGAATCCGGATACGCTCGTGTTGCGGGCTGTGAGGGCGGTGAAAAAGGCCGTGCCGGGCATGACGGTGATCACGGATGTCGCGCTGGATCCCTACACGAGTCACGGCCACGACGGCGTGCTCAACGCGGCGCGCGATGACGTGGAGAATGACCGCACGGTCGCGATTTTGGCGAAGATGGCGGTGCTGCAGGCGCAGGCGGGCGTCGATCTCGTGGCGCCGAGCGACATGATGGACGGGCGGGTGGGCGCGATTCGGAAGGCGCTCGATGCGGCGGGCTACTCGGGTGTGGGCATCATGGCCTACTCGGTGAAATTTAACTCGGCTTACTACGGACCGTTCCGCGATGCGGTCGGCAGCGCGAAGGCGGCAGGCACGAATTTGTTGAGCAAGGCGACTTATCAGATGAATCCGGCGAATCGCCGCGAGGCGCTCGTCGAAGCGGCGCTCGATGTGGCCGAGGGCGCGGACATCATCATGGTGAAACCGGCCGGGGCCTACCTCGACATCATCCGCGAGGTCCGCAATGCCGTGAAGAAACCGATCGCGGCTTACCAAGTCTCAGGCGAATACGCGCAGCTCCACGCGGCGGCGAAGATGGGCTGGCTCGACTTGCCGCGCACGCGCCACGAATCGCTCCTCGCGATCAAACGCGCCGGGGCCGACATGATCCTCACGTATTTCGCGAAGGAGATGGCGACGGTGTTGAAAGGGTAGGGCGCGCGGTGGACGGGCGGACGTCGAGGGGACCGCGCCGTAACTGGCACGGCTACGGGATTGGCACGGCTACGGGATGAGTGCGGAGGCGCGGCTCAGACGCGGAGCAGGCCGCGGAAACCGCGGCCGCTGTAGTAGGACTGGGCGCCGTTGTGGTAAATGAAGACGCGGCCGTAGCGGCGGTCGCCGAAGAGAGCGCCGCCGAGTTTGCGGATGTCGGCCGGGGCCTGAATCCAGCTCGACGATTTGGTGTCGAACTCGCCGAGTTTTTGCAGATCGCGATATTGCTCCTCCGTGAGCAACACGATGCCCATCGCGGCGGCCATCTCCATGGCGCTCGTTTTGGGTTTGTGCTCTTTCCGCGAATCCAAGGCCTCGCGGTCGTAGCACACACTTTGGCGACCCGCGGGGCTTTGTGGGGAGCAATCGACGAAGAGGAACTCGCCGGTCTTTTCGTCTCGCCCGATCACGTCCGGCTCGCCGCCGGTCCGCTCCATTTCGGCGAGAGACCAGAGTTTTTCCGGAGCGGCGGCGAGCTTTGCTGCCACCTTGATCCAGGCGATGCCTGCGTGGCGCTGAGGGTTTTGGGCGAAGCGAACTTTCAACGTGGCAAGCAGTGCTTCGCGCTGCGTGAGGGCCAGGGATTTTTTGGGTTCAACGCTTTTCATGGAAGTTCTCGGACGACGGGTGGGGGAGGCGGTGGGGACAAGCGGGTTTTGGCGAGGAGGCCGGCCTTACAGTTGGCCGGCGGCGCGACGACGCGCTTCGCTTTGGCGCACCATCTCACCGAGGTCGGCGGCGGGACGGATTTCCCATGGGCCGAACTTCGCGCCGGGATGCTGCGAGATCAGTTCGACGGCGTGATTCAGGTCGCGCGCCTCGAGGATCATGATGCCGCCGAGTTGCTCTTTCGTTTCCGCGAACGGACCGTCGGTCACGACGATTTTTCCGTTCGTGTAGCGCAGCGTCATTGCGGTGTTCGGCGGCTGCAGGGCTTCGCCGCCTTTGAAGTGACCGTGGGCGCGGAGCTGATCGTCGTAGGCGCAGCAGTTGTCCATCATCGCGTTTACTTCGGACTCCGATGAAGAAGCGGACACGTTGGGATCAATGTAGCCGAGGCAGATGTATTTCATGGTGGAGTGAGGTTGCGTATCGGGCTCGGAATTGGGCGCCGTGTAGGAGGTGGTCGACGCGGGCGGGAATATCGACGTGGGTGGTCTCGGACATGCGGGGAAGGAGGAGAGGCGCAGCGGAACCATGGCCGCAAGTGCAATGGCGGGCGAGGCCTGGAGCTGTTTGAAACGAGCGTCGCCGGATCGGGTGCCGACTCGTCCGCGGCTTGGATTTCACGCTTTCACGCCGTTCCCCGCGGGATGGCATCCTTTCTGGTATAGCGTGCGGGGCGCCGGTTGCGCGCTCCCTCTCACTATGAATGATCCGATTTTACCTTGGAAAATGGCGTCTTCGGTCCTCTGCGCCGGCTTCAACTCGCCTGGCTGGAATCTCGTGGCGATTCTCGAAGGCCAGTATGAGGCGCCGCGCACTTACACCGTAGAGGTGGTGTTTCCCGAGGCGTTCACCGTCGCGCCGGTGGTGCAGGCGGCCCTCTCGGGTTTCGATATCGACCAGCGGGACAGCGCGCGGGTCAGCACGGCCGTTTCGGCAATCACGCCGCACGGCTTTAGCCTCGCGATCACGACGTGGATGGGCACGCGCGTGTATGGCGTGGAAGTGAGCTGGCTGGCGATCGGGCACTGAGCGGGGTGAGTTGTGCTTACTCGGCGGCGGGCAGTCTGCATGGTGGGCACGGCGCCGATTGTGAGGCGGCGCCTTGGCCGGCTTTCTGCTGATTTCTGCCTGCCGAAAATGTGATTGTATGGAAACCGCGACGATCTAAGGACGTTGAAGCAGACTGTTGCGGCCGTTCGCAGACGCTGGGGAAGTGACGGAAAATTGATTCCTGAGTTGGCGATTTCCAGTGATTTTTAGAAAATACCAAAACCAAACCGATGACACCGCTCTACCGAACTACCCTCCTGCCCGCCCGTGTTTTGTGCGGGCTTTTGATCTCATCAACCGCCCTGTCCGTGGTCGCGCAATCGGCGGCGAGTGCCTCGTCGACGCCCGCTTCCGTGCAGGTCATGGAAGCGTTCACCGTCACCGGTTCGAATATCAGGCGAATCGATCAGGAGACGACGCTCCCAGTCACCGTGATCAACACCGACGATCTCGATTTGCGCGGTGTCTCCACCGCGGCGGAAATTTTCGACACGTTGTCGATCGGCGGGCCCATCGTGCTCGATGAGGGCAACACACTCGGCGCCGATGCGCGTGGTGACAATAATTCGATCAATCTGCGCGGTATCGGATCGGGGAATACTCTCGTGCTCCTCAACGGTCGGCGCATGGCTCCGCATCCGATCTCCCAGGCGGAGAGTGGCGTCCCTTCGCTTTCGGTGAACGTCAACCAACTGCCCGCCGCCGCGATGGCGCGGGTGGAGGTGTTGCGCGACGGTGCCTCCGCGATTTATGGCACCGACGCGGCCGGTGGCGTCGTGAACTCGATCACGCGGCGGAATTTCGACGGCCTTTCGCTGCGCAGTCGCGGCAGCCTCACCCAGCACGGCGGCGGTAACGAGTGGAACCTCGAAATCACCGATGGGCGCACGTTCAACGCCGGCCGCAGCAATCTCCTGCTCACGCTGGACTACTTCCACCGCGATTTTCTCTGGCTCAATCAGCGCAAGTTTTCCCGTGATCAGGACATCCGCGTCACGCGCGATGTCCCAGCGCCGTGGAACGGTCTGCCGGTCACGGATTCGGCGGGTGTCGTCGTCCGCGACAACGATTTCGACAACCGGCTCAGCACGGACTCGAGCTACTTCGGCGGCTTCATTCGCGGAAGTTACGATTCGACGGGGACGTTCGTGGGCGCACGCCCGACCAGCAATCGCGGCATCATCACCACTTCGGGCAGCACCTCCGCCACCATGGCGACGAACGGGACGTTTTACCTCATTCCGTTGGCCGATGGAAACACCGGGTTCCGCCAGACGCTGCCTTCGCACAACATCGACGATTTCACCGTCAATTGGTATCAGAACCCTAACGACTACAAACCCGCTTTGCCGAAGACGGACCGCCTCAACCTCATGGGAGTCGTGCGCCACAAGCTCGATGAAAACGTCGAGCTCTTCGGCGAATTTATGGCCTACAATGCCCGGTCGATCACGGGCCGACTGCCGACCTCCTTCGACGCGTCGACGGACCACAATATCTACGTGAGCGCCGACAATCCGTTCAACCCGTTCGGCACCCGTTTCTACCAAGCTGCGGGTCTGCCCAATGCCGACGGCACGCCGCGCCTCGCCGGCACGCCCGCCGACATTCAGTTTCTCGGCGGCGTCGGCGTGATCCCGCGCGATTTCAAGCCCCGCCGGATCGTCGTCGATTCCGAGGCGTATCGCGCGGTCGGTGGTTTGCGCGGTCGCCTGGCGCACGGCTGGGAGTGGGAATCCGCGATTCTCTTTAGCCGCAACACCACCCACGACGAGGAGCACAACGCCGTCAGGGAAAGCCGCCTCCGGGCCGCGCTGACCACGTCCGATCCGACCAAGGCGTTTAATCCCTTCAACTACACGTTTAAGCTCGTCCCGCAGGCGGGTAACACGACCAACCCCTACCTGCTGATGGTTGACAAACCCTACAGCAATCCCGCCGCACTCACCGAATCGCTCTACGACACGTTTGTCCGCGAAGGCCGCACGCAGCTCGCGAGCTGGGATCTGACGGTCAACGGCTCGGTGTTTGACCGCTTCTGGGGCGGCCCCATCGGCTTGGCGGTCGGCGCGGAAATGCGCTGGGAAGATTACAAAGATTGGCGGCCCGCCTACGCCGGCCTCAATCCCGCCAGCGCACCCTACAACGGTAATGCGAATGACCCGACGAACCTGTTCTTCGGACCCAACGAAAACGATTTCCTCGCGGTCAGCCCCAACGTCGATCTCTACGCCTCGCGCACGATCGCTTCCGTCTTCGGCGAAGTGCTCGTGCCGGTCGTAAGCCGCGCGAATCGCAAGCCTCTCGTGCGCTCGTTGGAACTCACCATCGCCGGACGGGCCGAGCGTTTTTCGGATTTCGGCCGCACGGCGAAGCCGAAGTTCGGCTTTAACTACCGGCCCAACGATTGGATTTTGCTGCGCAGCACGCTCGCCGCTTCCTTCCGCGCGCCGAATCTCGTGCAGACCAACACGACGCCGCTACAACGCTCGGGAAACACCTACAACGATCCCTACCGCTCGGAAGTCACCGGCCTCAATCGCGATTCGAGCGCTTCGCCCGTCGTCCTCCGGCAGGGTAGCGCCGATCTCTCGCCCGAGAGCTCCCGCTCGATCACCGTGGGCCTCGCGGTCTCCGCACCGTTCTACCGCGATTTCACCGTCACGGTGGACTATTGGCGTATCAAGCAGAAGGACGTGATCGATGATGTCACCGGCACCACCCAACTCATCCGTGACGAGGAACTCCTCGACGGCGCCGTGCAGAAAGCCCTCGCGGCCGGCACGCCGCTGAACCAGATCAACCTCGGCAGCGGCACGGCGACCTACGCGGGCAATCCGAAGGTCGTCCGCAATTCCGTCACCGCCGCCGATATCGCGGAATTTAACTCGTATAATACCACCCGCCCGGCCGCCCAACAGCGCGTGCCCGTCGGCGGCGTGAAGTCGGTGGTGACCGACTACGTCAATCTCGCTGGCCGCGAAGTGCAGGGCATCGATGTCGGTTTCGAGTTTCGTCTCCCCAAGACGCGCTTCGGCCAAGCCTCCCTGCGCGGCGATGCCGCTTATCTCCTGCAATCTGACACGGAAGACGAACCCGGTGCGCCGAAGGTGAACAACATCAACCGCGACGGCCGCACGCGTTTCCGTGGCAATATCGGCGCCACGTGGCGCAAGGACCGGTGGACCGCCGGCTGGTTCACCACCTACTACGGCGCCTACGTCGACACCGGCACCGCCACGACCAAGGAAATTTACGATGCGCTCGGCAAACCCGACTACATCTCCGTCTACGTGGATTCCGGCAACGTCACCCGCTACCGCTATCTCGTGAGCCCGTTTGCCACGCACAGCGCCTACCTCAACTACGCGATTCCTCGCCAGCGTCGCGGCGGGATTTTTTCGGGCACGTCGTTCCGGGTCGGCATCAACAACGTCACCGACATCGAGCCGCCGCTCGCCGACGAAGAATTTGGTTACCGGCGCGGCGCCGGCACGACGGCCAAAGGCCGGACTTTCTACTCACAAATCACGAAGAGCTTTTGAGTGCGTGAGCGATTCAGGTTGAGACGAACGTGGGCAAAGGGGAGGAGCGTGCTGGCAGGCGACTTCGCGGCGTAACAACGGACAATAAATATCCTGAATCGCCTGCAAGCAGGCTCCTACCTCCGGGCCTGCGACGTCTGGCACAGAGGGAGGCGTATCGGCTCGGCTCATACCACCGGCTCGTGAGATTTGGACGATCGGGTCGGCGCAGGCGTGAGCAGGCGGACGCAGCCACCGCTCGTTAACACGAGCGACTACCCCGAGCCTGCGAAAGTCCAATCTTCATCAGCTTTTGGTGTCACCCGTCGATGAGAGTGGAGTCGCGGCGTGGGCGGTGTGGTGTGTGGACGGAGCGAGAGGCGACCACGAAGTTGAGCGTGGGGCGGTCGATTTCGTTGGGGACGGGAAGCGCAGGGGCGAAGCGCGACGGGCGCAGGGGGCGCAAAAAAGGGCGGAGGCGCGTGGCCTCCGCCCTGAATGTGCTCAGGTGACTGAGCGGTTAAGCGGACGGTTTAGAACTTCATCGTGTTCGTCAGCAGGAGCTGGCGACGCGGGGAAGCGACGTAGGTGCCTTCGAAGTATTTCTTGTCGGTTACGTTGTAGATACCGAGGTTGCTGGTCACACGGTAGCCGACGAGGTCCCAGCTGTAGGCCGCCGTGGTGTCGAATACCAGGAAGTTGCCGGCTTGGAAGCCGCCGTTGAGGGGATTCCAGTCGACGCTGCGCGAGACGACGGTGCTGGAGGAGTAACGGGCGGCGGCGCCGAGCGAGAGGCCGGCGAGGACACCTTGGTTAAACGTGTATTTGTTCGTGGAGTTCAGGCGGAACTCGGGAACGTTTTCGATACGCGCGCCGTAGAAGATATCGGTGGCGACCTTGGTAGCGGCGGCGGCGGCGTTGTAAGCAGCGGTGCCGGGCTTCGGACGGGTCGGGTCATCGAGGGTCTTCGCGGTCCACATCCAGGAGCCGTTCAACACGGACTGGAAGTTGCGCATCGGGGTGTAGATGAACTCGAAGTCGGCGCCTTCGATGCGGTTCTTGACGCCGACGGTGCGCCAGCGGAGGACGCGGGCGTTGGCGCGACCGACGCCATCGGGGCTGATGGTGCCGGCGGGTCCGAAGATGCCGAGGTTGTTGCCGTAGTTGAGCGGCTCGGCGAGCTGGCGGGCGGTGTCGTCGTAGCGCTGATTCGAGCGTTCGGCGCGGAACAGCGAGAAGGTGCCGACGAGGCGGTTATCCCAGAGGGTGGTCTTCACGCCGAACTCAAGGTTGGTGCCGGTTTCGTTGGCGACCTTGGTGAGCGCGCCGTTGGCGGAGAGGGCGGTCTGGAGGGAGTCGGCCGAATTGATCGTCGCACCGTTGTAGGTGAATGAGTTTCTGCCCTGGGTCGCGAGGTAGGTGCGGGCGGCGTCCCAGATGTAGGGAACGTCGATCGTGCCGATACCGCCGGCATTGCCGAAGTTGATACGGAAGGTCTTCGAGTAGGAGGTGAAGACGTTGAGGCCTTTCTTCAGTTCGAAGGAGACGCCGCCCATGTAGGAGGTGCCGGCCGTGCGGTAGAACTGATCGTAACCACCCGCGTAGGCCGGGGAGTAATTGTAAACGGCCGGGGAGTAGGTGGCTTGATCCGCGAAGGCGTAGGGCGGGGGAGAGAACCACGGGAAATTGGCCGTGAGGTATTGGCCGCTGTCGCGGTGCATTTCACGACGGGCGCCGGCGAGGAGCGTGAGGCGGTCGTCGAGCATGGAGCCGTTGTAGTTCACGTAACCGGACTGGTCTTGGGTCTTGTAACCGTCGAGCAGGGTGCGGTCGTTGATGAGGAGCTTCGCGGAGTCAGGGTGAATCTCGGCGCCCGGGTCCCATTGCGTGAAGACCTGTTGGACGGTTTTGACGACACCGAAACGGTCGCGGATGACTTGGGCGACGGGAACGTCACCGGTGTTGGCGTAGGGAGCGAGGGAGCCGCCGTTGTAGGCTGCACCAACCAGGGTGCCACCGGGATTGCCGAGTGGATTGGTCGCACCGGGGATCTGGGAGTAGTTCGGGTTGAGCGGATTGTTGGCATTGTATTGCTGCATCTGCTCAACAAACACGCCGCCGACGAGGAGCTTGTGTTTGATGCCGAATTTCTCGGCCTTGAAGATCACGTCGAACTGGTGGTTCTGGACCTTGCGGTAGTAACCGGCGGAGGCGATGCCGGACTGGGCGTTGAAGGTGCGGCCATCGGCGTTGGGGGTGATGGAGCCTTCCTTGTTGTCGAAGACGCCGTTTTCGTTGGTGAGCACGTAGCGTGCATCCATGAACGACAGCGGGGAGACTTCGGCGGTGAACGTCGCAGTGTCGACGTGCTGCTTCGCATACGAACCGCGGTTCGTATAGTTGAAGGCCTTGTTGTTGATGCGGGCACCGTTTTTGTCGGTGTAGTAGGCACCGTCGATCACGCGTGTGTAGGTGGGCGTGGTGAGGTTGCCGGTCGCAATGCGCATATCGTTACCCCAAGTGCCGGGAGCGGCCAGAATGCGGGCGCGGTAGGCGGCGGTGGGGTTGGCGTTGGCGGTGAGGCCGGCCGCGGCGATGAGGGCCGGGGTCGGATTGTTGTAAGCCTGAATCCAGCCGTCCGGATAAAACCAATCGCCGGCGTTGGCGTTGAATTTGGAGTCGTAGGCTTCGACTTCCGCAGTGAGGCGAACCTTGCCGCTCTCGAAGGGGATGAGGGCGAGGTTGGCGGTGAGGCTGTTGGTCTTGTTGTATTCGAATGCGCGCTGGCTCTTGCTGTTTTCCCACGAGCCGACGACGCGCAACGCGGCGCTCTTCGAGAGGACCGTGTTGTTGTCGAAGAGGGCGCGGTTCACGCTGTCCGATCCAGCCGTGTAGCTGACGGTGGTCGGGATCTTGGTGAACGAGGGCTGCTTGGTGACGTAGTTGATGACGCCGCCGGGATAGCCGGCACCGAAGAAGACCGAGGCGGGGCCTTTGACGACTTCGACGCGGTCAACGTTGTTCACGTTGTAGCCGATGTAGCGGGAGACACCGTTGCGGAGGAGCGAGTTGACGCCGAAGCCGCGGAGGGTGAAGCCGCCTTGCGGGGTGGCGGAGTTGGCGGGGCGGGCCATCGCGAAGCGATTGTCGCCGGAGCCGGAGGAGGTGTAGCGGAAGATGTCGGTGATCGAACGGATGTTCGAATCATCGAGAAAATCTTTCGTCATGACGGAGATCGAAATCGGCGTGTTCTGGATCGGCATGCCGATGCGGGTCGCCGTGGCGGAGTTGGTCTTCAGGTAACCGTAGTCCTTGTCTTCAGCGACTTGGAACGGAGAGAGGACGGCGACGCCTTCGTCGGTCGTGAGGCGGGCGGCGGGTGCACCCGGGGCCTTGGCAGCCGAGGCGGCGGGCGCCTGGGTCGCGGCGGCCGGAGCAGCCTTACCCTCGAGCTCGGCGAGGCGACGGCGGAGGGCGGCGTTTTCGTCCTGCAGACGACGCAGGGCGTCGCCCGTGGGGGCTTGGGCGAAGCTCGTGCCGGCGATGGAAGTCGCCAGACAGAGGCTTACGATTTTCCTGACTCGGTCGGCGGCCGCCGACGGATGTGGTGTTGGGTTCATGGGATTGCGGTTGGGATTTCGGGTTTTCCGCCGGCGGGTGCCGGTCGGGTTTGGGCCTGAAAATAGTTTGGTTTTTTGGAGGGTGAGGTTGGGGGTTGTGAGCGGGGAAAGGGGCGATGGGCGGCGCGAGGGCGATCGGACGATCAGGAGCCGTTGGTGGGTTTGGGCTCGATCAGGGTCGGAGAAATCGTGACGCCGACGCGACCGCCGCCGCCGGGGTTCTCGATGCGCCACATGAGGTGGTCGACGACTTTGCGCACGAGGGTGGGCAAGTTGATGTCGATCGCGGCGGGGAGGTGATCGAGGTTGTGGTAAATAACGGGATTAAAATTCCCGAGGACGGCCTCGAAGTCGCGGCCGGCCTGTTGACCCGCTTCGCGAAGGGCGCGGAAGAAGGAGCCGCAAAAGTGGTCGACGGGCACGTAGAGCCCGCTGGGGCGCGGTTTGGCGGCAAGGAAGCGGCGGACGAGCGTATCGCTCTCGCCGTTGGCGTTGTTGATCTCGAGGTAGCTCACGCCGGGGTTGGCGTTGCCGAGAATGCTGTGGACGTGCAGACCGATTTCACCGGCGTGTTGGACGAAGGCGCGCACGCGGCGGGCGATGGCGCTGTAGTCGGGATCGGTGGAGATGACGGCGACGGATTTGTGTCCGCGGCGCTTGAGGTAGTCGGCGGCGAGCTGGCCGTTTTCCTCGTTATTGGGCTCGATAAAATCGCACGCGATGGTGGTCGAGCGGCGCGTCATGAACCAGACGTGGGGGAGATGGCCGAGGCGCGCGAGGCACGCGGCGGAGGGCTCCATGCCCTGGATGATGATGCCGTCGAGCTTGGCCTCGGCGAGGCGGCCGGGGAGCTCGTCGGGCGTATTCGAAAACAGGACACTGAGATCGACGCGGTAGCGGGGATTGCCGGACTGGATCTGCAGAAGCTGATCCTGAAACCAGTTGAGGCTGGGATTGTTGTCTTTGGCGCCGACGAACCAGACGCCGATCTTGCGCAGGTCGGGCTTGCGAGCCTTGGGGCCGCGGCGGCGCTCGATCGGGGCGGGGCGGTAATTGTGCTGCCGCATCACGGCCTGGATGCGCGCGAGGCTGTCCGGCGCGACGATGGCAGGCTGGTTGATGGCACGGGAAACCGTGGCCGGAGAGACCTTCGCTTTTCTAGCGATCTCAGCAATCAACATGGGGCGGGGCGGGGAAACGGGATGAAAGTTTCAGAATGAAGGATGAAATGAGATGAAAGTCGTCAAGTATTTTGACGGAGCAGGCGGAGAGATTGCGCGAGGTGCGGCGAGACGCGGCATGGGCTGCTGACGGCGGTTGCGAAATCGCCGTTCCGTTCGGACTAGCGGCGGAGGGCGCAGCGCCAGGCGCCGAGGAGTTCGGTGCGGGCGCGCACGGCGTCGGGCCAGGCGTGCGGATCGGTGCTGACGTGGTAACCGTGGCTCATGCCGAGTTCGGGGCAGACCCAGAGTTCGTTGCCGGGGCGCGGGCCGGCGAGCCAGCACGCGAAAAGATCTTCGGCGAAGGCGAGGTAGTCGCGGAACTCCGGGGTGAGGGTGCCGCGGCCGTTGGTCACGGGCACTTGGCAGTGTTGGCTGTTGAAAGGACGCAGGTGAAACATCTGTGAGTGCTGAATCAGTTTCGGCCACACCAGCAGGCGAGCGGAGTAGTCGGGCGGCAACATGTGCTTCGAGACCGCGAAATGGGAGTGGTCCCAGGTGACGGGCAGGAGTTCTCCGGTGGCGCGGCGGTAGAGGCGGGCGATCTCGTCGAATTTCTCCGGGGTTTCGGTCGAGGTGTCACGGTGGGTTTCGATGTGCACGGAGACGCCGAGGGCGCGCGACTCGCGGATGAGTTTCACGGCGACGCGGGCGGCGGTGGCGGGCGGGGTGTCGTGATTGAGCAGTTGGATATTGATGAAGCGCACGCCGAGGTCGCGCTGGGCGCGGAGGCGAGGCAGGGCGTCGGCGACGCTCTTGGCGTCGAATCCGCTCATGAGGCGGAGGCCGAGCTCGTCAGCGAGGGATTTGATCTCGGGCGAAATATACGCGCAGACGCCGTCGAAACCGGCGGCCTGGATGGCGCGGAGTTTTTGGGCGACGGTCCATTCGCGGCGCGGAGTGGGGTAGCCGATCATCGACCAAGTGGTCGCGCACATAACGAGGGTGGGTGGGGCGGGAGGGGTTTTCATGAAAGAAATGAAAAAACATGAAAACGGTTATTGAATTTCATTTCGGCGCCAGCTTATTCCCGACGCCTCGCGCGCGCCCAAGCCGTGTCGCGATCCCCGTGCTCCGGAGTATGTCTGCAACCCCCTTTACCCAACGCGCCTCGTGGATTTGGTCCGCGGAGGCGACCCATGCCACGCCGGCGCCCGATGCGGCCACGCCCTCGCACTATCAAGTGAGGATGTTTCGGCGGACCTTCGATGTCGCGGATGCGCAGGCGGCGCGGCTGGAGGTGCACGTGTCGGGGGACAGCCGGTATCTTTTTTTCTGCAACGGAGCGCTCGTCGGTCGCGGACCGGCGAAGGGTGATGTGAACCATCACTTTTACGAGAGCTTCGATTTGTCCGATCGGCTGCGGACGGGGCGGAATGTGCTCGCGGCGCTGGTGCTCGATATGTCGCGGGTGGCGCACCGCCCGACGCAGCTCGGCGCGCCGTGCTCGGTGATGACGTATGCGGGCGGTTTTGTGCTCGATGGGGTCGTGTGCGGCGGGAAAAACGCGGTATTAGAAGACGTGTCGACGGATGCGAAATGGAAAGTGGCGGTCGATACGGCGCACCGGTTTCAGAACGAGTGCACGACATTTGAAGGCTATCAGGGATATTTTGAGCACCGCGTGTCGCGGTTAATTCCGCGGGATTGGACGGAAGCGGAGTTCGATGACTCAGCGTGGGCGGTCGCGACGGTATTGTATCGGGCGGAGTTGCTGGCGAATCGGCGCGATCCGACGAGTCCGTATGGGCTGGTGCCGCGGATGATTCCGGCGCTCGAAGAAAGCGCGGGCGGCGCGGTGTTTCGCGATGTGTTTGTGCCGGGCGGCGGCGAGGCGCCGACGGTGTGGCGGGAGTTGGTGGCGAATGGAAAGGCTGTGACGATTCCGGCGCAGACGACGGTCGAAGTGATTGTCGATGTGGGTGAATTGACCACAGGTTTTCCACTGCTCGACACGACGGGCGGGGCGGGCAGCACGGTGTTGCTCACCTATGCAGAGGCGCTGCGGCTACCGTGGAGCACGCCGGGAGCGAAGTTGCTCGGGCGGCAGCAACCACTTGCCAATCTCGCGTCGCACTTTGCGGACGAGAGCACGGGGTGGACGTTTGACCGACGCGGAAAAATTTCTGGTTGGCGCGACCGTTGGGAGCCGGCGGGCGCGGTGAACGCAGATGACGCGAAGGCGGACGGCGAGAGTTTCGAGCCGCTGCATTGGCGGGCGTTTCGCTACATCGGTGTGACGGTGACGACGGGCGACGCGCCGCTGACGATTCGCGGGCTGCGGTATCGTTTCACGGCGTATCCGTATCGCGTGGCGGCGGAGTTTGCGTGCTCCGATCCGCGGCTGGAAAAAATTTGGCGGGCGGCGCTGCGGACGATGCGGCTGTGCTCGCACGAGACGTTCGAGGACTGCCCCTACTACGAGCAGATGCAGTATGCGGGCGACACGATGATCACGTCGAAGATCGCGATGCTCACGACGGGCGACTACCGGCTCACGAAGCAGGCGCTGTTTCATTTCGACTGGTCGCGGCTGTGGGACGGGCTGACGCAGAGCCGGTTTCCCTCGCGGCTCGTGCAGATCATTCCCTCGTGGTCGCTGCACTGGATCACCTGCACGCGCGACTACGTGGCCTGCTCGGGCGATGTTGCGGTGGTGCGGGAGCTGTTGCCCGGATTTCGGGCGGTGCTCGATTGGTTTCGGCGGCACGGCGACGCGGACGGGTTGCCCGCGAAGTTGCCGTTTTGGAATATCACCGACTGGTGCCCGTGGTGGCCGCGTGGGGTGGTGCCGGGTTCGGACACTGGGCCGACGTGTATTATCGCGGCGCAATACATCGTGGCACTCGACGAGACGGCGGGCTTGTGCCGGTTGATCGGACGGGCGCGAGAGGCGGACGAACTCGCGGCCGAGGCGGCGGTGTTGAAAACGAAACTGCACGCGCGGTTTTGGTCCGAGGCGGAGGGGCTTTATTTCGACCGCCCGTGCGGGCCCGAAATCAGCCAATACGGCAACGCGTGGGCGGTGGTGTGCGGTGCGGCCGGAGCGCGGGAACGCGAACGGTTGTTGCGGCGGTTTCCGCACGACGAGAAGTTGGCGCCGGGATCGTTTTTCTGGTGGCACACGGGATTCCGCGCGCTGGCGGAATGCGGCGGCTACGACCGGATGCCGGAGTTTCTTGGGCCGTGGCACGAGTCGGTGGAGGCAGGCTTGGATACCTTTGTCGAAGAGAACAGCTACTGGCGTTCGCTTTGCCATGCGTGGAGCGCGCATCCGGCGCTGGAGTTTTTGACGCGCGTGCTCGGTGTGACGCCGGCGGCGCCGGGGTTCGCCGAGATCGCGGTGGAGCCGCGGTTGTGCGGGTTGACGCGGGCGAGTGGAAAGGTCTGCACGCCGCGCGGACCGGTGGCGGTCGCGTGGCGGCACGAGGGTGGAAACTTCTATTTGGAGATTGAGGCGCCGGCGGAGACACCGGTGCGGGTCACGTTTCCCAACGGAGCGAAACGAGAGTTTGCCGGCGGGCGATTTAGCGAAAGTGTGGTGCTGTCATGAGCGAAGCCCTCCGACTCGAACACGAAGGCACGGGCGCGGTGCGGGTGTTGCGCGCCAACGGGGCGCTGCTGTGGCGTTATGTGTTTGTGCCGGGCACGCCGGCGAACGAATCCCCGCGGCCCTACGCGCATCCGGTGTGCTCGCCGGTGGGCGACGTGCTCACGAATTTTCGTCCGAACGATCACCCGTGGCATCACGCGCTGAGTCTGACGATCGCGAGTGTGGGCGGGGCCAATTTTTGGGGCGGTCCCTCGCACCGCGCGGCGGACGGCTACCAGTGGCGCGACGATCACGGTGTGCAGATCCACCGCGCGTGGCACGACTGCACGGCGGAGCGTTTGGAGCACGCGGTGGACTGGTGCGATCCGCGGTCGGGGCGCGAATTTTTGCACGAACGGCGCACGCTGGTGACGACGGCGGGTGAGGCCGAGTGGTCGCTGCGTTGGACGAGCGAACTTTTTAACGCCTCGGGTCACGATCAGCCGCTGGATCACTACGAGTCGCTGGGCGGATTGGCGGGCTCGCACTACACGGGACTGCAATTTCGCGGCGCGCGCGACCTGCTCGACGAACACGGCGATACCCGCATCGGTATCGCGGCCGACGGTGGGCGAACGGGGGAAGCGGCGGTGCACGGGGCCGACGCGAATTGGGTGGAATGGAACTGCCAGCACGACGGGTCGCTGCGACGCACGCGCATCCGGTTTGAAAATCTCGGCGGACCGATTCCGTGGTTTGTGCGCGCGAAGAATCCGCTTGTGGCTTTTGCGTTTCACCGTGGCACGCGCGTGCTGCCCGCCGGGGCGACGTTGCGGCTCGATCACCGAATGACCTTTTCGACCCTATGAACCTCGACCGTAAAACATTTCTCCGTCGGATGGGCTTGGGTGCGGCCGGGCTGGCGGCGGGCGCGACGATCCGGGCAGAAGAACGGGGGGCGGTGGCGCTACCGGCGTTTTCCGAACGCAATCCCGAGCCGTTTTGGGAGGCGATTCGCGGGCAGTATCTCCTGAAGCAGGGCTTCGCCTATTTGAACACCGGCGGACTCGGCCCGGCGGCGGGGCCGGTGATCGACGTTTACGAAATGACGACGCGGCGTTTGCAGGAAAAATCGGAGACGGGGCACGCGCATTTCGCGGCGTCGCGGAAAGTGCTGGCGCGATTTTTGGGCGCGGAGACGACGGAGATTTCGTTCGTGCGCAATGCGACCGAGGGTAACTCGATTATCGCGGCCGGCTTGGCGCTGAAGGCGGGCGACGAAGTGATTTTCGACGACCACGCGCATCCGGGCGGCTCGTTTCCGTGGATCAACCAGCACAAACACCGCGGGGTGGTGGTGAAAATGTTCACGCCGGAACTGACGAGTGCGGCGGCCAACCTCGAGCGCATCGCGGCGCTGATCACGCCGCGCACGCGCGTGGTGCAAGTCTCGCACGTGACGGCGCCGACGGGGATCGTCCTGCCGGTGGCGGCGATTGCGAAACTCTGCAGGGAGCGCGGCATCTGGTTTCACATCGACGGAGCGCAGTCGGCGGGGATGTTTCCATTCGAGCTGCGCGCGATCGGCTGCGATTCGTTTGCTACGAGCGGGCACAAGTGGATCGGCGGTCCGCACGAGACGGGCGTGCTCTTCATTCACCGGGAGAAAATCGAGGCGGTGACGCCGCTGCTGGTGGGCGCTTATTCGAGCGATCAGGGCGACCTGTCGTTGGATTTAAACTACGTCGAAGGCACGCCCCGGCACGAGTATGGCACGCGCAACGCGGCGGCGGTGGTGGCACTGGCGGCGGCGGTGGAGACGCAAGAGCGCATCGGTCGCGAGCGCATCGCGGCGCGGGGGAGGACGATGGTGGCGCGGGTGCGCGCGGGACTCGCGGCGCTGCCCGATATCGAAATTCTCACGCCGGCGAATCCAGAGCTGTGCGCGTCGATGATCACGTTTCGCTCGGCGCGGATCGCCTACGATGCGCTCTTCGGTCGGCTCGTGAAAGACTACGGGTTGCGGTGCCGCCCGGTGTCGGAGCTGAAACTGAACGCCGTGCGCGTTTCGACGCATCTGTGCAACAGCGTCGACGAATGCGACCGGCTCATCGCGGCCGTGACGGAAATTTTGAAGAAACCGTGATGGGCGCGTTACTGCACTTCCACGATCATCTCGATCTCGACGACCGCGCCGCGTGGCAGCGACGCGACGCCGAGGGCGGCGCGGGCGTGGCGACCGCGGTCGCCGAAGACGCTCACGAGCAAATCGGAGCAGCCATTGATCACGGCCGGCTGTGCTTTGAAGTCGTCAACTGCGTTCACGAAGCCGCTGACTTTTACGATGCGTTTCACCTTCGAGAGGTCGCCAATCTCTTTCTTGAGCGTGGCGAGGAGAGCGAGGGCGGTGGTGCGCGCGGCGGTGTTGGCGAGTTTTTCGTCGGCGTCCTTGCCGACTTTACCGGCGATGACTTTGCCGTCGGCGTCGAACGGCAGATGGCCGGAGAGGAAGACCAGATTGCCGCTGCGCACAGCGGGCACGTAGTTGGCGATGGGCGCATTCGTGACGGGCAACGTGAGACCGAGTGCGGCGAGTTTCGCCTCGGGCGTGGCCGGCGTGGTCTGAGCGCCGAGTGGGGCGAGCGAAAGGGCGATGAGGAGGAGAGCGGGGATGAGGGGGCTGCGCATGGTGGCGGGACGTTGAATTTATGATCATCGCACGACGACTGTTTTTTGCAGTGCTGGTGTTTTTTGTCGCGGAGGGCCGCGCGGCGGACCTGAAACACGACCTCTATGTGTGTGTGAATCTGAGCGGGCAGGGCAGCGTCATGGGGCGCAGCGGGCCGGTGCTCAGCGGGCTTTATCGGTCGGAGGATCGCGAAAATTTCGAGCACCTCGGGCCGCATCACATCCGGACGTTTTCGGTGACGCACGATCCGAGTGAGCCTGCGCGACTCTATGTGGCGTTGCTCGACGGAGTCCTGCGCACGGCCGACCGCGGAAAGACGTTTCGGATCGTCACGAGCTGGGACATGACCGAAGCGAAATCCGTTTCGGTGGACCGCGGCCGGCCCGAGCACATTTACGCGGGCTTGCCGGATGGCGTCGCGGTTTCGCATGATCGCGGGCAGACGTGGAAACGGATGAACGACGGCATCCGGCGCGCCTACACCGAGTCGGTATTGGTCGATCGCACCAAGGCGGGTCGGGTGCTCGCCGGGACGGAAAAGGGTATTTATCTAACCGAGGACGGTGCGCGCACGTGGCGGCTCGTGCAGGCGACGGACAAGGTAACTTATAGTCTGCGGCAATCGCCACATGACCCAAAGGTGTTTTTCGCGGCGACGTCGGCCGACGGCGCGCTGCGTTCGACGGACGGCGGGGCGACTTGGAAGCGCGTCGCGGGCGTGCCGAGCGAGCGCACGTTGCACAATGCGGAATTCGATCCGCGGAATGCGCAGCGGCTCGTCTACTGCGGGTGGGGTGCGGGCGTGCAGGTGTCGGAGGACGGCGGGAAGACGTGGCTCGACCGCACGGCGGGATTGCCGAAGAAGGAAGTGTGGAAAGTCGCGGTCGATCCCGATCTGCCCGATCGACTTTACGCCGCGCCCTATTTGGAGCCGCTGTTTGTGTCGGACGATTTCGGTCGCACGTGGCGCAAGCTGCAGTGGGAAAAAGCAACGGTGTTTGACCTCGTGTTTGTGCCGCGGAAATGACCATGAAAACCTCTCTCGCTATTGTTTCACTGTGGGTGTGCACGGTCACCGGCGCAGTCCTCCAAGCGCAGCCGTCGTTTACGGCGGCGCCGCCGTCGACGGAGCCCGTGCAAGATGCGGCGATACGCCGCGAGCAGTATCTCGCGCGACGCATGGAATCGCTTCGGTGGCGCGCGGCGCTGGCGACGCCGGGCGATCCGACCAAACTTGGTCTCGCGGAGATCGCGGCGAAGTTGGCGCTGCGCGAAGATGCGGCGGCGTGCTCGGAGCGGCTCGTCGAGCTGATGAAGAAACCGTCGGCAGACATGTTCTGGATGTTCCCCGTCACCTGTATTTCGTATCTCGGGCGCGACCAGCTCACACCGGCGGCGAAAACGGCGATCCGCGAGGCGTGGCGGACTTATTACCCGTTGCGAGGCGACACGGAGAACCACTGGGTGATGTATTACACGACGATGCACCTGATGGCGGATCTTTGGCCGAACGAAGGCGAAGACCGGTGGTTCAACGGCAAGACCTCGGCGGAAATTTCGGCGGAGTCGCGGGCGTTTCTCCTGCACTGGATGGACCTCGCGACGACGATCGGGCAGGGCGAATACGACTGCACGCACTACCTCGGCGAATACTCGATCCCGATGTTGTTTCTCTCTGTGTGGGCGAAGGACCCGGAGATGCGGCAACGCGGAAAGATGATGCTCGATTGGGTGATGGCCGACTTCGCCGTTGAGACGCTCAACGGCACCTACATCGGCTCACACGCGCGCACGGACGACACGACGGTTCTGGAAAAGTGGAATGCGCTCTCGTCGTATTTTGCGTGGCAGATGCTCGGCAATAGTCCGCCGCCGTTGAGCTACGGCGGCTGGGGAATCTACTTCGCTGCGGTTGCCGACCATTACGAGTTGCCCGAGGTGATCTATCGCATCGGCACCGACCGCAGTGGGGCCTACACGCACATCGAGCGGAAACGCACGCGGCACCGCTGGCGCAACAGCGACGTGCGCAACGCGCCGGTTTACAAGACGGCCTATGTGACGAAGGACTACGCGCTCGGCTCGGACCAAGGTGGCCTGCTGCAACCGATCCAGCAGCATTCGTGGGATCTCACGTGGGCGGTGCCGGATCCGCGCGGCGTGCACAATACGATCTTCTCGGTGCAGCCGTTTTACGGCGCTGAGGAGCTGATGATGTATTTCACGGAGATGCCCGACTACATGCCGGCGGCGGTGACCTTCCAGGGAAAGCCGACCTACATCGCGGAAAGTAAACTGCTCGGCGGCTCGCCGTATGAGCAGATTTTCCAGCAGGACGATACGCTGATTTCTCTGAGCGATATTCCGGCGAGCGCGCCGTGGAAACAGGTGAACGGCTTTTTCTCTAAAGACCTCGTGAATTTGGAGGAAGATAAGTCGGGCTGGATTTTCGCGCAGGGCGGCCAGACCTACATCGCGTATCGTCCGCTCGCCGCCTACGAATGGCGTCCGCTGGAGAAAGGCGGGAAGCGTCTGATGTCGCCGCACGCGAAGAACGGCACGCTGTTGCAGGCGGCGGCGGCGAGCGACTTTGCGAATTGGGACGCATTTAAAACGGCGATCCGGGCACTGCCGCTGGCGGTGAAACTGGAGCCGACGCCGAGCGTGAAATTCACGACACTGCGCGGAAAGAAGATCGAAGTTGCCTACGGCGCGGCGCCGAAAGTGGATGGGCGAATGGTCGACTACGCGAAGGAGTGGAAGCTGTTCGCGGGGCCGTATCTCAACGCAGAGGTCGGCGGTCGCAAACTCACGATGACGCACGGGCGCTTGAAGCGCGTGCTCGATTTCAACACGCTGACGATTTCCGATGCGGTTACCCAATAGACCTTCTGCGAGGTCGAGCGCGTTGACCTCAACGCGCTGGTTTGGCTGGAGGGCGAACGTCCTGAAGCGCGTTGGGGTCAACGCGCTCCACCTCGGAGTGCTGGGCGTGGCGTTGGCGGGCGAGCCGGTGGCGCCGCACGATTTTCTCACGAAGCTATGTGACGATTTTGGGCCGCGGATGACGGGCACGGCGGCGAATACGGCAGCGATGGACCGGCTCGCGGTGGAGTTGCGCACGCTCGGCTATGCACCGGAAAAAGTGCCGTTTACCACGCCGGGATGGGAGCGCGGGGAGGATCGCGTGGAAGTGCTGGCGCCCTTCGCGCGGCGGTTGCGCGTGGCGTCGTTGAGTTACACGCAGCCGCACTCGGCGTTTACGGCGGAGGTCGTCGATTTGGGCAACGCGAAGGACGCGGACTTGGACAAAGTGGAGACGCGCGGGCGCATCGGCGTGCTGTCACCGACTACGGCGCTGCAGACGAGCGAGCTCGTGGCGATGGCGGTGGCGCGGGGTTTGAAAGCGGTGCTGTTCATCAATCGCGAAGGCGGCGGGCAATTGCTCGCGCGCACCGGAAGTTTTTCAGGCACGCCGTTGCAGCTGCCGATTTACTCGATTGCGCAAGAGGAGGGGCGCTGGTTGCAGCGGCTGCTCGCGCGCGGCACGCCGGTGCGCGTGCAGATGGAAACGAAGTCGCGTTGTCGCGAAGCGAAGACGGCAAATCTGCGGCTCGTGATTCCCGGGCGCGTGGCGTCGCGGCTGATTGTTGGCGCGCATTTCGACAGTTGGGACCTCGGGCAGGGTGCGATGGACAACGGCATCGGCATTGCGCAGCTCTACGCGCTGGCGGCGGCGCTGCGCGGGCTGACGCCGTATCACACGGTGGAGTTAGTGTGGTTTAACGGCGAGGAGCAGGGGTTGGCGGGCTCGCGGTTTGCGGCGTCGCAGCTCGGGGCGACGCCGGTGGTGGCGATGGTGAATTTGGATATGGTTGGCGTTCCGATCGGCGTGAACGCACTGGGCGACGATGCGCTCGTGCCGGCGTTGGAACGGTGGCACGGAGCGCGCGAGGAAAGGGCGCGCCTCTCGAAGGGTGTGGAGAACGTGAATTGGGTCGGCAGCGATCACACTCCGTATCAGTTGGCGGGCGTGCGCGCGCTGACGTTCAACGGGCCGATTCCGCGGGAGTCGGTGCGTTACTACCACGATTTCGCGGATACGATCGACAAGGTGTCGCCGAAGCTGATCGAGGATTCGGCGGCGGTCGTGATCGAGTGCGTGCGTGCGCTCGCGGACGATCGGACGCTGAAGGCGGAGCGGCGAGGAGCGGACGAGACGGAGAAATTGTTTACGCGCTTCGGTCTGGAGAAGCGGCTGCGGGCGATGGGGATGTGGCCGGTAGGGAAGTGAGCGTTAGCGGGCCGGTGAAGCCGTTTCGTTCCAGTAGATGATCACGTTTTTCGTCGCGCGGCCGGCGGCGATGATGTCGGGGCGGCCGTCGTTGTTGAGGTCGGCGATTTTGAGGTCTTCGCAGGCCATTTGGTTTTCGTCGATCACGGCGGCGAGTTTCCAGTCGGCGACGGTATTGGGCGCGGTCGCGTAGAGTTTGAGGCCGAATTTGTCGCCGGGGCGGCCGGCGCCGCGGGAGCCGACGACGATTTGGTCGCTGCCGGTGCCGAGGAGGTCGCCCGTGGCGAGGCCGTGGCCTTGGATCATGGAATCATCGAGGACGACGCGGGAAGCGGTGAGATCGGCGGAGGCGGCGCCGCGATAGACGGCAAGCGTGTTGCCGTGCATCGGCTCGACGGAGGCGATGAACGTGGTGCCGCCGGGTGCGCGGCCGACGCGGACTTCGCCGCTCGGCTGCGTGGTGCGCGTGCGGGCGAGCCAAACGTCGCCGGCGGCGGTGGCCGAGCGGATGCCTTCTTTGCTGGCAACGAGCGTGGATTCGGCGCGGCCGGGGAGGAGGTCGAAGTTGTGCGTGGCGTGGAGCCCGGCGGTGGCGTCGAAGAGCGGGAAGGGGCGGCTGGTTTCCTTCCACGGCCATTCGTAACCGAGCAGGGCGACACCTTCGCCGGCGTTGTTCTTGTTGCCGCGGCCGTGGAGGGGGAGGACGGCGAGGAAGAATTTTCCGTCGGCGCGGCGCATCCAGTGCATGCGGTGCGTGGTGGGCTCGTGGGGGAGTTTGACGGCGGACCAGCGCTGCGTGCGGTCGGCGGGGGCGTGGAGGAGGAAGATGGCGCCGCTGTTGACGGTGTCGTTGGGGGCCCACTCGGCGCCGACGGCGACTTCGCACTTGCCGTCGCCGTCGAGGTCGCGGGCGGCGATGCACACGTTATCCTTAGGCGTGAGATTTTCGGCCATCACGAATTTTTCCCACGCGGGGGCGCGATACCAGACGATCTGTTTGGCGTCGGCCAAGAGGATGTCGGCCTGGCCGTCGCCATCGACGTCGGCGATCGCGAGGCCGTAGCCGATTTGGATTTTGGAATCGATGGTTTGGGGGCGGATTTTGAAGGCGGGGAGATCGGCGGCGAAGGCGGCGGCCGAGGTGAGAACGAGGGCGAGAAGCGGGAGGATGGGGCGTTGCATGGGGGGAAGTGTGGTGGGAAGCGCGGGTCAGGGATGCTCGTAAACTTCGAGGAGGACTTCGCCGGTGGTGCCGCCGACGCCGGTCACTTGGGCGGAGTAGCTGCCGGGATCGAGCGTGAGGACGAGGGCAGCGTCGCGGGAGTTGGCGTCGGGCAGGGCGAAGGCCCCGACGGCGCCGAACGCGGTGGTCAGTGCGGTGGTGCCGCCCCAATTGTCGTTGGTGGCGAGAGCGGTGGTGGAACCGGCGGCGAACACTTCGAGTTTGGGATCGGCGAGGGTGCCGGGCACGCCGAAGGAGCCGAGCGTGGGGCCGACGGCGCGGAGCAGGACTTTGCGCGGGGCGTTGCCGGAGATGACGAAACCGGCGACGAGCGCGTTGTCCCCGGAGGCGGCGGTGGAGCGGGTAGAGACGTTGATGAGGCGGGCGGGATTGGTGGGGGCGGCGTCGTAGAGTTCGAGGAGCACAACGCCACTGCCGCGGGTTTTCTCGACGGCCTGGGCGGTGAGGGCGGCGTTGCCGACCGTGGTAAAGACCGTCGAGTCGAGGCTGCCGACGGGCAGGGCAAAGGCGCCGACGCTTTGCGCGACGGTGGCGATCTCGGAGGAGGAGGCCGTTTCGCTCCAGTTGTCGTTGGAGGCGACAGTGCCGGCCGGGGAGCTGATAAACAGGAGCGGATCGGCGACGGCAGTGCTGAGACCAAAGGCGCGCAGCGTCGGGCCGACGGCGCGGATGAGCAGCGGTTTTTCCGTGCCGTTGACGACGAAGCCGACGGTCAGCGTCTGGCCTGGGGAGAGTGCGGTGCGGACGGAGAGGTTGATGATCTTGCTGCTGGCGAGGGTGACGACTGCGGCGGACGAGGTGACAGAACCGGCGGCGTTGGTGACCGTGACCGTGTAGCTGCCGGCGCGGGCGGGATCGGAACCGGTGAGGGTAAACGTAGCGGACCGGGCGTCGGCCACCGGTGCGCCGTCGCGATACCACTGATACGTGGTGTCGGCCACGGTTTCGGCCGCGACCGAGAGGACGAAGGTTTCGCCGGGAACGAGCGTGCCGCCGGCGGGCGGGCGGGTGATGACCGGTGGCGAAATAATTTGGACGACGGTCGCGGCACCGGTGGTAGTGCCGTAGGCGTTGGTGGCGGTGACGGTGTAGGTGCCGGCAGTCGCCGCGGTGATATTGGTCAGGGTGAGCGAACTGGAGGTGGCGGCAGGGATAGCGACGCCGTCCTTGAGCCATTGATAGGCGGGCGCGGGAAACCCGGTGGCGGTCGCAGTGATCACCCGGGTGGCGCCAGCGGCGACAAAAAGGGTGGCGGTGCCGGAGGGGAAAGCGGGCGCGACGGCGCGGGTGCCCTTGCGGATGGTGTTGTTGAGCGAATCGGCGATGTAGAGATTGCCGGCGCTGTCGATGGCGACGCCGGCGGGACTGGAGAACGTCGCCGCGGTGCCGATACCGTCGACGCGACCGCGCGTGACGGCTTTTCCGCCGATCGTCGTGACCAGTCCGGCGGGGGTGACCTGGCGGATGGTGTGATTGTAGTAGTCGGCGATGATCAGATTGCCATCGGGGGCGAGGGCGACGCCGGTAAGTCCGCCCACGGCGTAGAGGGCGACGGAACCGCCGGACGGGCCGGGGTTGCCGGCGATGCTCTGGGTAAAAGGTTGGCTGATGCCACTGAGGGTTTCGACGGCGGCACCGAACCGAGCGGCGTCGCCCTGACCGTCGATACTGCCGCCGGCGAGTGCGGTGCCGGCAATCGTCGTTACGGTATAGCTGCTGGCACCGCCGATGGTAGTCGGCGTGAGGCGGCGGACGAGATTGTTGGCATCGGTGACGTAAAGGACGCCGTTCGGTGCAGCGACTATGGCGCAGGGGTGCAGAAAGCGCGCCTGCTCGCCCGGGCCATCGAGGCAGCCAGGCGCGCCGCGAAAACCCGCGATGGTCGTGACGGTTGCTCCGGAGATTTTGCGAATGACGTGGTTTTGGGTGTCGGCGACAAGAACCGCACCATCGGCAAGGGCGGTCACTCCGAACGGTGTCTTGAATTGTGCGGAGGCGGCCGGGCCGTCGAGGTGGCTAGGAATCATCGGCGTGCCGGCAATGGTGGTGACGACGTTGGCTGGGTTGATCTGACGGATAACCTGAAAAATGGAATCGGCGACGAAGAGGTTGCCGGCGCCGTCACGGGTGATGCCGAACGGTCCGGTAGGCAGCACGGAAGCGGCCGTAGTGCCGGTCGGGGTGGCGGACGATCCGCCGAACAGTGCGGTGTTGGCCGGGCCGTCGAGCCAGCCGGAAATGCCTGCGCTGCCGGCCACGGTTGTGACTACCCCGGACGGGGTGACCTTGCGAATCGTGTGATTGGCGATTTCGGCGACGTAGAGGTTGCCGGCCTGATCGATGGTGAGGCCCCAAGGGCGGGCGAAGCGTGCGTCGGTGCCGGTGGCGTCGATATAACCGGAGGTGCCGGCGGTCGAGCCGGCGAGCGTGGTGAAAATGTAGGGCAGAGCGGCTGATTGGGCTCGGGCCGGGGTCACGCCCGCAGCGAGAAAAGCCGCGGCGAGAAAAGCGAGGGTGCGAATGGGTGGCATGGGGGCGGGGCGAGCGTGCGGTTTCGCACGCGGACGCCAAGGCGCAAACGGCCGCGGCGAACGGGCGGAGCGAAATGGGGTGGCGGCGTGCAGGCTGCAGCGGGGGAAATAAGAAGGCCCCCGGGATCGTGGTGATCGCGGGGGCCGTTGGAAAAGAGCGACGGAGGGAGCGGACTGAAGTCCGCCCTTTAGAACTCGAAGGAGTTCGTGATCGTCCACTTGTTGGGTTGCGGGATGCGGGCGCTGGCGACGGTGCCGTTGGGTTGGGCGGTGACGGCGATCAGGTCGTCGCTGGCGAGGAGGTCGCGGACGTTTAGTTGGATGCTCCAGCGGATTTTGTCGTCGTAGAGACGGCGGCTGTAGCGGAGCCACGCGTCGAATTTTAGGTCGTCGCTCGCGTAGAAAGGACGCGACACATCGGAGACCCAGGCGCCGATTTCGTTTTTCTTTACAGGGAAACCGATGGCGACTTTGTCCTGCCAGCGGGCGGCGCCGCCGATGCCGACACCTTTGAGTTTGCCGGAGCGGAAATCGTAATTCGTGACGGCGTTGAAGCGCCAGCGGCGGAGCTCCTGCACGGGCGAGCCGTTGGCGGCGAGGGCGTTCAGGTAGGGCACATACATGTTGGTGATCGCGAGATTGCCGAGTTGGGAGGTGCCGAAGGCGTTGAAGTAGGTGATGTCTTCGAAGCCCTCCATGTCGCGGATATTGGTCGCGAGGCGGCCATTGCCGTCTTTCCAGAGCGGGAGGTTGCGCTCGACGAATTCGGCGAAGTCGGCGCCGACGTTGGATTTTTGGGCTTCCTGCATCGCGGCGTTGAACGTGATGCGCCAGTTGCGCGTGGGGTTGAACGTGCCCTCAAATTCCCAGCCTTCGGAGACGGTGTCGGCGACGTTGCCCACATTCGGCGGGCGCGTGGCGCTCCATGTGCCACCGTTCGCGGCTTGCGTGAAATTCCAGGTTTGGGCGAGGAGCGGGTCGACGGGGCGCAGCCATTCTTCGCGGGTGCGCTGCGTGAACCACGTGTTGCGGAAGGTGGTTTCGGCGGCAGTGAGGCCGGGGTTGAGATTGGTGGCCTGCGCGGGATTGGTGAGGCTGGCGCGCGGCGGGAGGTAGCGCGGATCGTTGGGCGAAAAGCCAAACCATTTGTTGATGAGGTGCTCGTTTACGTTGGTCTGGCGGAGACCGTTCATGGCGCGGGTGACGTCGTTGCCGGGCCAGAAGGTGTTGTAGAACGTGGCGCCGTCGTTGGCCTGCGTGGTGCGGTAGCGGTTGACGCGGAGGACGAGCTTTTGGTCGAGCACGGAGATGGTGCCGCCGATGTCCTTGGTTTTTCCGGACGGCGGCGAGAAGGGGCGGCCGTAAACATCGGCGATGGTCGAGGACGGGCGAAAATTTTTCGACTCGTTGTAGGAAACGCTGAGGTCGGTGCCGCGGGGAAGAATGCGTTTCACAAACTGCGGGGCGTGGAGGACGCCGCTCCAACTGAGCGTGGAATCTTTGGCGTAGATCGTGGGCGTGGCGGGGAGTGTCCACGCAGGATTGTAGGGATCGGTCTCACCGGTGACGGAGGCGAGGCGGGCGGGGCCGGCGTCGCGCAGATCGAACTCATCCTGGCGCCAGCCGAGCAGGCCGACGAGTTTGTCGCTGAAGAAATAGCTCTGCCAAACGGCGGAGAAACTCTTGGTGGTGTTTTTGTTTTTCGAGGCGCCGGAGTAGAGCTTGGAGATGTCGCGCTCGCTGGCGCTGATGGTGGTGACGGGGACGCGGACCATCTGGTTGACGCGGGCGTCGAAGACGAGGGCGGTGCCGCTGGCCTGCGGATTGTGGACGGCGGTGATGGCAGAGATATTGGCGCCGGCGGGAGAACTCAGACCGGCGATCGAGGAGCCGAGGTAGTGGATGCCGGCGTAGCTCGGGTAAGTGGTGGCCGTGGGATTGTTGGCGTAAGCGTTGAGATCGAGACCGTAGGAGTAGCCGTTGATGCTGCGGTTGAAATTCTCGCTGCGCTGATCGGTGTAGTTGCCGGTGAAGACGTGGCGGCCGAGGTGGCGGAGAAAGCCCTGCTTTTGGCGGAAATCGAGCGTGCCGTAAGCGGTGGTGCGGAAGGCGTCGCGCGTGGTGTCGGCGTAATTGTTACCGATGGAATCGGAGGCGACGTAGGGGCGGCCGAAGTTGGGATTGGGCGCGCCGTCGACGAGCTTGCTCTGGATATCGACGAAGAGCGTGTAGGCATCGAAGCCGAACATGCCGAAATTGTTGCGGTTAAAAGTTTGGCGGTCGTAGGCGAACTCGAAACCGACGAGATCGCGAAAGAACGTCTGACGGAAGGTGGCGTTGAGCGCGCGGAGGTCGGACTGCTCCTGCTTGTTGGGGCCGTCGAGGAGGCGATCGTAGAAATTGAAAACGGACGGGTCGCGGATTTCCTGATACTTCCAGAGGCCGGCGTAGGCCTGGCCGGCGGGGGCGAACTGTTGGTTGAGGAAGAAGTTCGGGTTGTTGCCCTGCGCGGTGTAGGCGCCGACTGCGAACCACTGGGTGAACGGCACGCCGCCGCGGCCGATCATGAACGGCGGGACGCCGTTGCCGCCTTGCGCGGAGCCGTTGGGGTCGGTGAAGACGGCGGCGACCTGACCGAACCAGCGGCCGGGCGCGCCGAGGTGAGCGAAGAGGAACGGGTTGTTGGTCACGCTCGTCGGGACGGTGGGATCGATGGAGACCTTGTTGAGGACGTTATACCAGACGGAGAGACCATCCTGCGGAGGCGTGGGGCGCGGGCGGTTGGATTTTTGCGCGCCGCCCTCGTAGCTGACTTGGAGCTGCGTGAGGCCGTCGCGGACGAGGCGCGGCTCCCATTTCAACGCGGTGAAGATGCGGCGGTCGTTTTCGTAGGCGGGCTGCTGGCGATATTCCTCGTGCTTGTTCAGCGCGATGACGCGCAGGGCGAGGCGGTCTTTGAGGAGGGGGGTGTTGACGTCGACGACTTCACGATGGGAGCCGAAGCGGCCGAAGCTCTGCTGAAGGGAGAAGATGGGTTTGCGGAGATTCGCGGTCTTGAGCTGGTTGTTGATAATGCCGGCGGGGCTGCCGAGACCGAAGAGGATGGCGTTGGCTCCGCGGGAAATGTCGATGCGCTCGGTGTTGTAGGAATCGAGCGGGATGTTCGTGAGGAAGAAATCGCGCGTGAGGTCGGCGCCGGCGAGGCCGCGGACGCGGGTGGAACTGCTCGGGCTCTGGAGGGTGTTTTCGGCGTTGGAGAAACTGTTGCCCGTCGAGACGCCGGAGAAGTTGCCCTCGAAGCCGCCGACCTCGGTGTTGGTCGTGTAGATCAGGAGGTCGCGGGCGTTGGTGGACGCGGTGTCGATCAGGAACTGCTGCGTGACGACGGAGATGGCGGCGCCGACGTCGCGGAGGTCGGTGCGGAGGCGCGTGCCGGCGAGCGTGCTCGTGGCGGCGTAACCGCGGTCTTCGGTCTCGGCGACGACGAAGGGCGTGAGCTTCACGGTTTCCTCGGATGCGGCGTCCGGAGCGGGCGCGGTGACGGAGGGCTTGGGCGCAGTCTGCGCGTGCGCGGTCGCGGCGAGAAGCGCGAGCGCGGCAGCGGAAACGAGCGGGTTGAGACGCGAAACGAGTGCGCGCGGAGCGGCACAGGCGACGAGGGGTTGGTTCATCGGAGGGAGGGTTTAGGTAGGTCCGGGAGCGAGGGTCGTGAGGTAACCGGACGGTGCAAGCGCGCAGTTTGTTTAACGTAGATTATTCAACGTCGACCGAGGTCCGCACTTGAGCCGGAGGGGCGGCGTGTGCCATGAACACGCGAACCGTTTCCCCACTATGAAAAAAATTTCCCGCCGCTCTTTCCTGTTTAATTCAACTGTGGTCGCCGGGGTCGGCGTCGCGGCCGCCGGATTGCGGACTTCGGCGTGGGCGGCGCCGGTCGGTGCAAACGGCGCGGTGCGGCTCGGGATCATCGGATGCGGCGCCAAGGCGTTGGCGCACATGAAGCAATTGGTGAAGCGGACGGATGCGCGCATCGTGGCGCTCTGCGATGTCGATCCGCAGCAGATCAAGAAGGCGCAGACGGAGTTAAAGGCGGGCGCGACGGGAGTGTTTACGAGCACGGATGCGCGGGCGGTGCTCGCACGCGCGGATGTGGACGCGGTGCTGATCGTGACGCCGAACCACTGGCACGCGTTGCTCACGGTGTGGGCGTGTCAGGCCGGGAAGGACGTCTACGTCGAGAAACCGATGAGCCACACGGTGTGGGAAGGCCGCAAGATGGTGGAAGCAGCGGCGAAATACGGCCGCGTGGTGCAAGTGGGCACACAGTATCGCTCGGAGTCGGGGCTGACGGAGGGCATTAAATTTCTGCACGAAGGCGGGCTCGGAAAACTGAAATACGTGCACGCACCCTACTACGGGAAACGCGATCCGATTGCGCGCAAGGCGCCCTGGTATCCGGACTGGTTGAGCTACGAGGTGTTTTGCGGGCCGACGCCGGTGCTGCCGCTGGAGCGCGACAAGTTGCACTACGACTGGCACTGGTCGTGGGCGACGGGCAACGGCGACCTGGGCAACAACGGCGTGCACATCCTCGATGTCGCGCGGCGCATCGTGAAGGCGGACGGGCCGCCGAAGCGCGTGCTCGGGGTGGGCGGACGATTTGTTTACGAAGATCCGGCAGAGACGCCGAATGCGCAGATCGCGGTTTACGACTACGCGGCGGCGCCGGTGATTTTCGAGGCGCGCGGACTGCCCGCGAAACCGGGCGTGAGCTACATGGACCAAGCGGCGGGGTTGCGCGTGGGCGTGGTGGCGTATTGCGAAGGCGGTTATCTCGCGGGCCTGATCGGCTGCGCGGCGCACGACCCGAGCGGCAAGATCATCAAGAAATTCCCCGGTGACGGTGGCGTGGTGGCGCACATGACGAACTTCCTCGACGCGGTGCGCAGCCGCCGGACGCAGGACCTCGCGGCGTCTCCGGAAATCGGACACGCCTCGGCCTCGATGTGCCATTTCGGAAATATTTCTCTGCGCGTCGGCACAGCGGCCACCCCGACGACGGTGGCGGATGCGCTGGCGGCGATGCCGGCGGCGGCGGGTATCGCGAAGTCGATGACGGAGCACCTCGGCGTGCACGGCGTGGATCTGGCGAAGCGTCCGATGACGCTCGGACCGTGGATGGATATCGAGGCGAACGGCGACGGCATCGTGAAATTGGAAGGTGCGGGCGAAGGTGCGCTCGATCGGGCGCGCTACTTCCTGCATGAGACGCAGCGTCCGCCGTATGTGATTCCGGATACGGTGTGAGGCGGGCGGTGGCGGGCGCGGCGGTGGCGTTGAGAGCTGCTGGACGTAGGGGAAGACGCCTCGGAGATGCGTCCCTACCGGCTGAGGGTTAGCGGCGGAAGGTGAGCTTGATGGGCTCGCCGCTGCGCACGGGGATTTCGTCGGGCGTGGTGGGCTGGCCGGCGAGTTTGAAGCCGGCGGCTTGCAGGCTGCGGGTGTGGAGAATGGTGCGGTCGCTGGTGAGCGGCGAGGTCTCGAGCGTGGCGGACTGGCCGTCAGCTGAAACGGAAAGCGAGAGTGCGAGCCGGCCGCCCGGGACGTGGAGACCATCGAGGCGGTTAACCATGCCGGGGCGGAGCCATTCGGGCGGAGTCGCGAGGAGGAGGTGGACGGAGTCGTTGTGCTCGGTGGCGAGCATGGAGACGACGAGGCGGGCGAAGAGGGCGGCGGCCCAGCAGTGGGGTTGGTCGCCGGCGGTTTTGGCGGGGGCGTTTTTCTGCGATTGCTCTTCGACCCAACCGCCGACGGGCGTGGCGTGGTTGGCGATGGCGTAGAGGAGATCGGCGGTTTTTTCGTGGCGGCCGAGGAGGAGCGGCGCGTGGGCGTAGAGCGAGCTGTAGCCGACCCAGAGACCGTCGCGCAGCCAGCCGATGCTGTGGGGCAAGCCCTCGGCTTCGGCGGCGCCGAGCATGTCGAGCGTGCCGCGGAGGAGTTCGCTCTGCAGCGGCAGACCGCCGCCGAAAATGTGGTGCTCGATGACGCTCCATTGCGCGACTTGCGGGACGGGATCGGGACCGGTGAGGCCGACGCGGACCGGGAGGTAGCGATGGCCATGGGCGTCGGCGCGCAGATCGCGTTGCGAAGATTTTTGGAGGGCGGCGAGAAATTCGTCCGCGAGGCGGTCGATCGCGGTGGCGTCGGCGGCGCGGCCGATGGCACGACCGGCGCGGGCGGTGGCGCGGAGGCCGGTGATGGACCAAAAGACGGAAGAATATTCGGCACCGATTTCGGCGATGCCGCCGTCGTTGAAGCCGGCGGGGAGCAGGCCAGCGTTGGCGGCGCCGGGCGTGGTCAGCGTGGAATCTCGGGCGGCGCGGAGAGCTTGCGCACCGCGGAGGATGGCGGGCCAGTGGCGCTCGACGGTCGGCCAATCGCCGCTCAGGCGCGCGTAGCGTTCCATCGCCCAGAAGACCGCGGGCGTGGCGCGGTAGATCACGAGAGGTGGAAGTTCGTCGATGAGGCCCGCGGCGTTTTGAAACGACATCGTGGTGTCGAGGGTTTCGCGGGCGCGGGCGAAGTCGCCGAGGAGCGAAGCGAGATTGACCATGTAGACGACGTCGCCGGCCCAGAGACCGCGGTAGAGGGTGAAACTCGAGTTGAACTGGCCGACGCCGTTGATGCGCTCGCGGGCCTGGTAGAGGTTGCGCAGAGAATCGTCGACGAGGCGCTGAATCGCGGGATCGCCGATCGTGACGCGGCCGAACGGGATGTCGGTGCGTTGCCAGCGGGTGGTGACGTCGCGGGCGGCGCGGGCGAAATCGAAGGTGGCGGCGGCGTTCGCGGCGCCGGCAGCCGTGGCTTGACCGGAGAAAACGAGGGCGGTGGCGCGGGTGGTGCCGGCGGCGAAATGAAGAATCCAGCGGTCGGCGGTGCGTTCGATGCGGGCGGCGCGCGGTTGGGTGACGAGGAATGGCGTCGCGTCGAGCGAGAGGCCGCCGCGGTCGTCGGCATGGAGATCGCGCCCGGTGCGCACGGTGAGAATGGGCGCGGAGCCGACGGGGAACTCCGCCTGCAGGGCGTCGAGCCGCGCGGGCTGCGCGAGCATTTCGGTGCCGCAGGCGATGCGGAGCTCGGCGGGATCTTTGGGGTCGTGGCGGCCGGCGAGGAGGAGGTCGCGGTTGAAGCGGGCGTCGGCGGCGTAGACCGCGATCATCGCGAGGGCGGGATTGGGGTCTTTGCCCTGCGGGGGCTCGACGCGGATGTTGAGCCAACCGTCGCCGTCGGTGTCGGCGGCCTCGAAGAGAAAAACCTGTGGGACGTTGCGGGCGGCGGTGAGGGCGAGATCCGCGACCTGTTCGGGGGCGCCCTCGACGTGCATGGCGGCGACGCGTTCGTTGAGGCGCGGTTTGTAGCTTTCGCAGAAACCGAGGACGATGCGCTTTTTCGCGTGGGCGGCGACCCGCACGCGGTAGCGGATCGGGCGGTTGATGCCCCAGGCAACGTTGCGGAATTCCGGGCTGCAGGCGGTGGACGGCTGCGCCCAACCGAGCGCGCCGCTGATGCCGTCGAGGCGTTCGTATTTGGGAAAGTGGCCGGAGGTATCGGCGATTTTTTCAGGCGGCACGGCGAGCGTGGTGATCTCGACGCGCTGCTCGGCGTGGGCGAGCGTGGTGCGCAGGAGCGGCACGCGCGGGGAGTCGTGCCACTGGCGGGTGCGGGTGAGAGGTTGGTCGCGCAGACCGAATTCGACGACGGTGAGCGGTTTGGCGTAGGGCCCGGGGCCGAAGTCGTAGAGCAGGGCGCCGCGGTCGTCGGCGAGCGGCTTGTGCCAATCCTCCGGGAGACCGAGGGCGGAGTGCCACGTGGCGGCGGTGAGGGCGTGATCGACCTTGCGGGCGGCGAGGGAGGTGAGCGCGAGGGCGGCGGCGAAGAACCGGCAAATAAAAACACGGACGCGGGCGGGGTGGGCCATGCGAGCGAGTGTCGGGCGGGCGCCGCTGAGATCAAAATGAAAGAAGATGAAAATTTCATGACGTGATGATTTGCCTTTGCACGCGGACGCCACGGCGAAATAGGTTTTCGGAACGATGAAAAATACACCCCTGATCGTTGTCGTAGCGGCGTGGCTGTTCGCGAGCTGGGCGGGCGCGGCCGGCGCGGCTCGGCCCAACGTGCTGCTGATCGTGTCGGACGACCAAGGCTACGCGGACACGGGGTTTCAGGGGGTGAAGGATATTCCCACGCCGAATTTGGATGCGTTGGCGAAGAACGGGGTGCGTTTCACGAGCGGTTATGTGACCCACCCGTTTTGCAGTCCCACGCGCGCGGGCCTGATGGCGGGGCGATACCAGCAGCGGTTCGGCCACGAACGGAATCCGCTTTTTGATCCGAACAGCCACACGGAGGGGCTGCCGGTGGGGGAAACGTTGCTGCCGGCACGCATGAAAGCGGCGGGCTACGTGACTGGCTGGATCGGAAAGTGGCACCTCGGGGCGGCGCCGGAATTCGCGCCGGACAAACGCGGGTTTACCGAGACGTTTGGATTCATCGGCGGCGGGCACCGTTTTCGCGAGTGGACGGAAAATGGCGCGGTAGAATACCAGGTGCCGATCAAACGGAACGGCGTGCCGGTGCCGGCGCCGGCGCACCTAACGGAAGCGTTCGGGCGCGAGGCGGCGGAGTTTATGCGTCGGCACCAGGCCGAGCCGTGGTTTCTTTATCTGGCCTTCAACGCTCCGCATACGCCGCATGAGCCGACGCCGGAGCGGTTGGCACGGTTTGCGGCGATCAAAGATCCGGTGCGGCAGAAATATGCGGCGCAACTTAGCCTGATGGACGATGCGATCGGCGAGGCGCTCGCGGCGCTGCGCGCAACGGGGCAGGCGGAGCGCACGCTGGTTTTCTTTTTCAGCGACAACGGTGGACCGGTGGGAATCAACGGATCGGACAATACGCCGTTGCGGGCGGGCAAAGGCACAGTTTACGAAGGCGGCGTGCGCGTGCCGTTTTTGATTTCGTGGCCGGGGAAAATCGCGGCGGGAAAAACGGATGATCGCCCGGTGAGTTCGGTCGATGTTTTCGCCACCTCGCTGGCGGTGGCGGGTGCACCGATGCCAACGGACAAAAAATACGACAGCGTGAATCTGCTGCCGTATCTCACAGGTGAGAAGGCGGGCGCGCCGCACGAGCGGTTGTTTTGGCGAAACGGCGAACTACGGGCGGTGCGCGAAGGAAATTGGAAATTGGTGCGTCAAAAAGGAAAGCCCGACGAGCTCTACGACCTCGGCAAAGACATCGCGGAGGCGCACGATCTCGCGGCGACGCAGACGGCCGAGGTGGCGCTGCTCGGGGCGGCGCTGGAGGCGTGGGACAAGGAGCTGATTGCGCCGGTGTTTGCCGGTCTCGGGTCCGTGCGGAACAACAAGAAGAAAGCGGGGAAGACTCCATGAAGACGGGAATCATGGCCGTGTGGGCGGTGGTATTGGCTACGTTGGCACAGCCGGCTTTGGCGGCGGAAAAGGCCGGCGCAGGCGTGTCGCGGCCGAACGTGTTGCTGATCATGTCGGACGATCTCGCGGTGACGCTCGGGGCGTTTGGGCACCCGGTGGCGGTGACGCCGAACCTCGATGCGCTGGCGCGGCGGGGTGTGCGGTTTGACCGGGCGTATTGCCAATTCCCGCACTGCAATCCTTCGCGCGCCTCGATGATGTCGGGGTTGCGGCCGAATTCGACGGGAGTGACGGGCAATGCGGACAATCTCTACAAGAACGTGCCCGGCGTCGTGACGTTGCCGCGGCTGTTCCGCCAGCACGGCTACGCGACGGCGCGGTCGGGAAAAATTTTTCACCTCGGAGTGCCGAGCGGACTGGAGAGTATGGACGATCCGGAGGCTTGGGATTTTGGCCGGCCGTTTGCGGATGAGCGTCCGTATCCGGCGAGTCGGGAGAGCGTCGTGAAAGTAAAGACCGGGAAAAAACAAGGACTGTCATGGGACGAGATCCCCGGTGGCGACGACGGACTGATCGACGGGCAGATCGCGAAGACGGCGATCGATTGGCTGGAGCGGCGCGATCGTGCGAAACCGTTTTTCCTGGCGGTGGGCTTTCACCGGCCGCACCTCCCCTTTGTCGCGCCAGCGAAGTATTTTGATCTTTATCCGATGGAGAAGATCACGCTGCCGAAGGAACCGGCGGACGATGAGGCCGACATTCCGTTGCCGGCGCGGAATGGCGCGGTGGGGCAATACGACATGACCGCGACGCCGGAACAGCGGCGTGCGGCGATCCGCGCCTACCTCGCGACGGTGAGCTACATGGACGCGCAGGCCGGACGCGTGCTGGACGCGCTGAAGCGGCTGGGCGTCGCGGACAACACGATCATCGTGTTCACGGGCGACCACGGCTGGCATCTCGGCGAACATGGACTGTGGCACAAACGCAGCCTCTTCGAAGAGTCGGCGCGCGTGCCGCTGATTGTCCACGCGCCGGGGGCGAAAGCCAACGGGCGGGCGAGCGGAAGTTTGGCGGAACTCGTGGATGTGTATCCGACCTTGTGCGACCTGGCGGGAGTGCCGGCGCCGGTGGTGCTGGAAGGCAAGAGCCTGCGGGCGGTGTTGGCGGACCCAGCGGCGGTGGTGCACGAAGGCGCCTTTACGCAGGCGCGGCGCGGGGCGAATGCCGTGAATTGGGGGCGCAGCGTGCGAACTTTAAAGTGGCGTTGCACGGAGTGGGACGAAGGGCGCAACGGCGTCGAACTCTACGACCACGTGAACGATCCCCATGAATACACGAATCTCGCCAACGATCCCCGGCACGCCGGCGTGCTGAAGGATTTGCGGGCAATGCTCGCGGCGCGCGTGCCGGCGACGGCGACCAAATAAAACGAAATTTCAACCCACCACCCATTTTCCATGAAGACCCTTTCACGTTTGCTTTGCTACTTGGCGCTGGCCGTCGCCGCGGTGTCGGCGGCGACACCGGTCCGGCCGAACATTGTGTTCATCATGGCCGACGACCTCGGCTACACGGACGTGGCGGCCTACGGCAGTAAATACTACGAGACGCCGAACATCGACCGGCTGGCGGCGCAGGGGATGAAGTTCACGAACTACCATCACTGCCAGAACTGCACGCCGACGCGGGCGGCGCTGATGAGCGGGCAATACGGCGCGCGCACGGGGGTCTACACGGTGGGCGGCGTGGAGCGCTTCGACTGGAGCAAGCGCCCGCTGCGTCCAGTGGACAATGTGACGAATCTACCGCTGGACCGGGTGATTCTGCCGCAGGCGCTGAAGGCGGCGGGTTACGCGACGGGAATGTTTGGCAAATGGCACATCGGGCAGCAGGGCGACTACCTGCCGGGCAAGCGCGGCTTCGACGAGGCGATCGTGAGCATGGGTGCGCATTTCGATTTCTCGACCAACCCAAAGACGGAGTATCCGAAAGGCCAATATCTGGCGGACTTTCTGACGGACAAGGCGGTGGGGTTCATCGAGCGGCACAAGGCGGAGCCGTTTTTCCTCTATCTGCCGCATTTCGGTGTGCACTCGCCGCACCAGGCAAAGCCGGAGCTGATCGCGAAATTCAAGGCCAAGCCCGGCGTGGGCGGGCACGACAATCCGACGTATGCGGCGATGATCGCGAGCGTGGACGCAAGCGTGGGACGGGTGATGGCGAAGTTGGACGAACTGAAATTGGCGGACAACACGGTGCTGATCTTCGCGAGCGACAACGGCGGCGTGGGCGGCTACGCGCGCGAAGGCATCCAGAAAGCGAAAGGCGATGTGACGGACAATGCGCCGCTGCGGAGTGGCAAGGGCAGCCTTTACGAAGGCGGCACGCGCGTGCCGTTTATCGTGCGTTGGCCGGGAAAAGTGAAGGCGGGCAGCGGGTGCGACGTGCCGGCGATCCACGTGGATGTTTACCCGACGTTGGTGGCGCTGGCGGGCGGCCAGATGCCGGCGAAGCAGGTGTTCGACGGAGAGAGCCTCGTGCCGCTGCTGCGGGGGAGCAGCGCGACGCTGGCGCGCGAGGCGATTTTCCAGCACTTCCCCGGCTATCTGGGGATCGGGACCGACCAGTGGCGCACAACGCCGGTGAGCCTCGTGCAGGCGGGCGAATGGAAGCTGATGGAGTTTCTCGAGGACGGCCGGCTCGAACTCTACAATCTGCGCGAAGATCTTGGTGAAACGAAGAATCTGGCGGCGACGATGCCGGACAAGGCGAAGGCGCTGCACGCGAAGCTCGTCGCGTGGCGCGCGGCGGTGAACGCGCCGATGCCGGCGAAGAGCGGGGCGACGACCAACGACGAGCCGGCAAAGAAACGTGGAAAAGGGAAACGGAAACAGGCAAAGGAGAACGACTGAAATGACACGGGCCAATTTTATCCGCGGATCAATCGGTTGCCTGGCGCTCGCGTGCGCCAGCGGGTCGCAGGCGGCTGCGCGACCGGAGTCGAAAGCGGCTTCGCGTCCTTCGGTGCTGGTGTGCGGCGGGAGCATGATGAACGGCAATCATTTCGCCGATAGCGTGCTGGCGGTGATGCGGGAGCATTATGCGGGCTGCCGGCGGGTGGCGCTGGTGTTGCACGCGTCGCACCCGAGCGAGCGGGTGGCGATGGAGAAGCGCTTGCAGGCGGCGTTCACGCACTTGCTGGGGCCGGGCGTGGCGGCGGAGTCGGTGCACCATCGCGATGAGGTGGGGGCCAGGAAATTGTTGACCGAGGCGGACGGGATTTTTGTCGGCGGTGGCGAGACGTTCGTGCTGTTGGCGGAGTTGTATCGTCTGGGGCAGCTCGATCTGATCCGAGAGCGCGTGCGGGCCGGGGTGCCGTTTGGCGGGTCAAGTGCGGGCGCGAATGTGGCGGGGCCGGTGATCGGCACGACGAACGATTTTCCAACGGCGGTGGTGCCGAGCACGAAGGCGCTGGGGATTTTCCCGGCGGTGATCAACCCGCACTATCCGCAGGCGGAGTCGAAGGCGGAGTTCGAGGCACGCGTGTATAAGATTCGGACTTACCTGAAGTTCAATCCCGAGGAGTCGGTCTGTGCGATGGGCAACGCGTCGGTGTTGCGGTTGCACGAAGGCGCGGTGACGTTGCGGGCGGGTCGCGTGGCGCTGTATCGCGCGAGCGGGGTGCGGGAGTTGGCGATGGGCGAGGTCGTGCCGGAGTTGGCGCAGAAAGGCTGAACGTCGAACGCTCAGCGGCTCGGGCCGGAGGCGCGTTTTTCCGTGAATCTGCGGAACGAAGAAGGCTGCCCGCACCGGCGAGGGCAGGCGGATTCCGGGGCGGGCAGAAGCACCGGGCTACTTTTCGAATCCGTGCCGTGCGAACCACTGGCGGGTTTCGCCGGGGGGGATCGTGAGGGCAAGGTAGGGTTCGACGGAGATCGTGTGGCCGTTGCCCCAGATGGGGCATTCCGCGGGGACGTAGTTCACTGCGAACGTGACGCGCGCGAGCTTCGGGTGGTCGAGCTCGAGCGCGAGCGGGGTCTGCGGCGGGAGCGTGAGAAGCGCGAATTGATTGTCGGGTTTTTGGCCGAAGGGGCGCTGGCAACTGAGCGCGCCATCGGCGGCGAGAGTGAAGACGCTGTTTTCCGGCACGGTGGTGCCGGCGGGGAGTTTTATTTTCGCGCGCTGCCCGGTGAGAGCCCAGAACGGATGCGGGAACCATTGGAGCGCGAGCGGGGCGTCGCCGAGGTTGGTGAGTTGCGTGAACGAGGTGACGGTGCGGCCGGCGAGTTCGATTTTGCGGGAGAGTTCGTAGGAAACGGCGGCGGCGTGTTGGCGGGTGTGAAAGAGGAGGTGGTCGGGGCCGGGCGTGACGGTCCACCGACAGAGTTCGCCGAGCCGCACGGAGTCGGCCAGTGGCGCCTCGGGGTCGCCATTCGCGGTGAGGTCGCCGGCGCCGATGGCGTGACCGGCGTCGCCCTTCCACGTGAGGCGGGCGCTGTTATCGCGGCGCGTGTGGCGGAAGGACTCGGGGAGGCCTTGGCCATCGTAGACGGCGGGCTCGGCGGGGTAGGAGGGGCCGGACAGGAGCGGACCGAGTTGCCGGTCGGTGACCTGCCAGATGTAGCCGCCATGGCAGTAGCGCCAGCCTTGGCGGGCCATGTCGGCTGGATCGGTGGGGTCGAGGAGATCGAGAGAGAGTTCGCGATTGGCGAGGCGGAGCATGGGGGGCGGCGAGGGAGGGCGGCCGGGGCGGCTGACGAAAGAGAGCGATTTAGCGGAATGAGAAAGAGTGGGGCGGGCGGGGAGAGGCAACGGGCGCCGGGAGGCGGGAAAAGAGAACGAGAACGAGAACGAGAACGAGAACGAGAACGAGAACGAGGGGGCGGAGTTATTTTACGCGGCGGACGCGGACGGACATGGAGTCTTCGTTGAGCTTCATCGCGAAGGCGCCGAGGGGGCGGGCTTCGATGGTGATGGTGGCGCCGAGGATTTCGTAGGGGATGGGTTCAACGCCTTCCCAGACTTGGCCAGTATCGAGAGCGAAGCGGTTGGAGCCCTGCCAGCCGGTGACTTTGGCGTGCATGGGCGGCTGCTTGCGCCAATCGGCCGCGTCGCTCTTGCCGAGGCCGAAGCGCTCCCAGAAGCGGGAGCGGGTGAGGGCGTTCTCCTGGGGAGTGGTGCCGGGCGTGGGTTCGACGGGGGGCGGGAGCGGGACGGTCGTGGAGGCGTGGAGGTAGTGGCGAATGAGGGCGGCGTCGATTACGCCGATCTCGTCGGGGGAGAGGCGGTCGAGGCCGGCGCGTTTCCACTCGGCGTCGGTCATGATGCTGCGCAAGCCGGGGAAAACGGGTTCGGCGGCGGAGGCCTGGCCGGCGGTGACGAGAGCGGTGAGGACAAGGAGGCGGAACAGTTTCATAGCGGAAGTGATGAGGCTGACCACGGGCGAGCGCGCGAACGCGGCGCAGAAGGACGGAGCGACGATTCGGGGAACTGGCGACTATTTTTTCAACGGCAGGCCGCCGTGGAGGGACGTGTAGAACGGATCGCCAGGGAGAATGGAGCCGCGGCGAACGATCTCGCCGGTAAAGGCGGATTTGTAGATCGCGGTGAGGAGTTCGAGGGTGCGGCGGGCGTCGGGGCCGGAGGTGAGCGGGCGGCGGTGGGCGTCCATATCGGCGACGAAGGCGGCGAATTGCGCGGCGTGCGTCGAGCCGACATCGGGAGGGAAACTCTGCCAAGCTTGCAGGATGGAGTTGCCCTCGTCCTGCGCGGTGGGCGCGAGGGTGAAGCGCCAGTTGTCGCGCGTGTAGCTGTAGAGATGCGTGAGCTCGACGGTGGCTTTTTGGTAGTCGAGGCGAATGTAGGTTTCCTGGCGCGGGCTGAGCGCGCTGTTCACGATGGAGGCGACGGCGCCGTTGGCGAAGGTGAGGAGCGCGAGGGAAACATCTTCGACCTCGATGGCGCGGTCGAGATTGGCGGCGACGGCGCGGACCTCTTTCCAGTCGCCGAGGAGATGGAGGAGGTGATCCATGGCGTGGATACCGAGGCCCATGGTGGGGCCGCCAAGGTCGCCGTTCCATTTGCCGCGCCACGGCGTGGCGTAGTAGGCGGCATCGCGGAACCAAAGGGTGTTGCAGACGGCGACGAGGGGGCGACCGAGCTGGCCGGCGTCGGAGAGGGCGCGGACGTGGGCGGTCGACGAGGCGAAGCGCATCTGAAACACGCAGGCGGTATGGCGACCGGTGCGGACTTCGGCGGCTTCGATGTCGTCGAGTTCGGCGAGGGAGCCGCAAAAGGGTTTTTCGCAGAGGACCCACGCGCCGGCTTCCATGGCGGCGATGCTCATGGGGCGGTGAAGCGAAGGCGGTGCGGCGATAAGGACGATGTCGGGCCGAATTTCGGCGAGGGCGGCGGTGTAGTCGGTGCGGGCGGCGGGGATGCGGTGGCGTTCGCAGAAGGCCTGCACGCGGGCGGCGTCGAGATCGACGGCGGCGACGAGTTGCACGCGGCCCTGGGTGGCTTCGACGGCGCGGACGTGGGCATCGCCGATGCCGCCGGTGCCGACGAGGAGGGCGCGGTAGGTGGGGAGGGAGGCGGGCGTCATGGGGGCGGGGCGGGGGCGGGCGGAGAGGGAGAGACCGAGGGACGGAGAGAGGGGGAGAAACGGAGGGCGGACTGAAGTCCGCCCTACTTGATGAGGTGGAGGATTTTTTCGCCGGTGAGGCGTTGGGCTGGTGGTAGGCTGTGGGGGGTGATGCCGCCGTAGGTTTTCGCGAGCTCGGTGAAGCGGGAGCGCGTGGCGTTGACGAAGTCTTCGGGGCTGCGGGTCTCGCCGAAGAGGGCCATCATCTCCGGGAGCCAGCGGTGGCCGGAGCGGACGTGGTTTTTTTCGTCGTTGCGGTCGAAGGCGAGGAGGGTGTCGGCCTCGAAGTCGTTGAGCTCGCGGATGCGGTCCATCACGTGGGCTTTGGTCGGGAAACTGTTGGCTTCAAATTCCATCGTCATCATCGCGTAGCGCTCGGGCGGCGTCATCTGCACGAGGATGGTATAGAGGTCGAGCGAGTGCTCGAGCGTCAGGAGATCGACGCCGAGGCGTGGGAGCTGTCGGTAGCCGAATTGGCTGTGGCGGGATTCATCCCAGAGGTGGCGGGCGAGATCGTAGTGGAGATCGAAGGGCGCGGTGGGCGTATCGTAGAAGACGGTCGCGAGGTAATCGACGGCGTCTAGTTCCATCATGAGCCAGACGTAAACCATGATGCGGATCACGCGGGCATCGGTGGCGGGGTCAGTGAGCCACGGCCGGATGATGGGAACCTCGGTGGGGTCGTAGCCGAAGACGCTGGAGCACGTGGGGAAGCGGCCGCGGTTGCAGGTGGGCGGATGCTGGTAGGGGCGGGCGGTGGAGAGGAGCGGGGGCGGGGAAGAGGGAGAGACAGAGAGAGTGGGAGACGGAGAGAGGGGGGGTAGGGTGGTGAGGGACGGGAGGAGAGTGGTGAGGTGGGTGAGCCATGCGGCGGTCGGCTCGTTGGTGGTCGCGGCTCCGAGGCAGGGGGCGATCTCGGTGGAGTGGCGGACTTCGTCGGCGAGGAATTCTTCGACGAGTTTGCGTGAGGGCCAGTCGGCGAGGTGGTGCGTGGCGGTGAGGTAGTGGCGGTAGGCGGCGTGTAGTGCCGGCTTGATGACGCTGTAGAAGCCGGCAAGCGCTACGGTGGCGTCGGCGGGCATGACGGCTTCGTTGAAGAGCGTGCGGAGCGCGGGGCGCACGTCTTCGCCGGAGCCGAAGCCGCTGAGTTCGCGTCCGCGCTCGCGGAGGAAGCGGGCGTGGCCGGCGGATTCCCAGACGTGCTGGCAGAGGAGATATTTCAGCTCGGGCTCACCGACGCGGTAGATTAGCGTGGTGGCGGTGCGGACGAATTCGCGTTCGGTTTCGAAGAGGAGGCGCTGGAGGCGCGCCATTTCTTGCACGGCGGCGAGGCGGCCGGTGGAGGAGGTGGGCGACGGCGTGGCCGAAGAGGGCGACGAGGTGGGTGCGACCATGGAATACTTCGTTCTCGTTCCTCGTAATCGTTCTTCGTTCTCTCGTGCCGGGAAAAGAGAACGAGAACGATTACGAGGAACGAGAACGATTACGAGGAACGAGAACGATTTTGGGTCAGCAGATGCGGCCCTTTTTTCCGGCGGTGGAGTGGCCGGGGGGATTGAGGCCTACCCAGCGGTCGTCGATGGGCTCGCTGGCGCGTTGGTAGCGGGCGTCGCTGGAAATGCGGAGGCGGTTCTCGGTGCGGTTGTCGAGGGAGGCGTGCACGAGGAACATGCCGAAGGTGATGAAATCGCCGGGCTGATATTCGGTGGTCAGCCAGCGCCCGCCGAACTTGTTGCGGAGGACGGGCGGGTTGTGGGAAAGCGTGCCGGTGAAGGTCCAGCCGAAGCCCTTCGCGCCGGTGGTGGCGTTGGCGACTTGCTCGGGTTTATTGGCGCAGTAGCCGTCGACGTCGCGGTAGACGTAGTTTTCGAGGAGATCCATGCGCTTGTGCGAGCCTTCGAGGACCATGAGGCCGCCCAGCTCGAAGGAGATGTCGCCGTAGGGGAGCCAGCACGTCATGTGGCCGTGGGTGCCGCGGCCCATGTAGGGAAGGTCGCAGTGAGGGTTGGTGCCTTTGCCGGGGCCGATGGCGCGGAGCCAGGTGAAATCGTAATGGCGGATGTCTTCGCCGTAGAACTTGCGGTAGAATTCCGGGAGGCGGCCGCCGTAGAGGAGGTTTTGGACGGCGGGATTGTTGTTGGTGAGCTCGGGCTTGAAGACGTAGCCGGCGCCGGGTTTGCAGACGCCTTCGATGGTCGGGTAGGCGGGATCGAGCACGCCGGCGGCGGCGAGGCCGGCGGTGAGGCTGGCGCGGGCGGCGAAGACTTCGTCGCGGTCGAGGTAGCCCTTCATGTAGAGGTAACCATCGGCGGCGAAGCGCTGGCGCAACTCGGCAACGTCATCGGCGGCGTCGGAGGAGTCGCGGAGCAGGCCGATCTTGTCTTCGGCCATGTCGAGGGCGTGGCCGTAGGAGTAGATTTGCGGGAGGGCGGGAGCGGTGAGGGTGCTCATGGGAGAATGACGGATGGCGAATGACGGATGGCGAATGACGGATGACGAATGACGAACGGGGGCGGGCGGATGTCGAAGGGAAGGACGGAGCTTCAGGTGGTGATGGACCAGCCCTCCGGCCAGTGGGTGGCGGGGGCGGCGCGCCAATAGATGTCGCGGTCGATGCGCGGCAAGTGGTGGCGGTATTTTTCGGTGAGGCGGATTTTCGTGCGGAGGTGGTCGGCGAGATTTTCGCCGTAGAAAAACGTGCTCTCGGCGACGCCTGAGACAGCCATGACCTCGGTCGAGGAGGTCGTAATGAGTTCGAGGAGGCCGCGGGTGTTGGCGAGGTCGAGATCGATGGCGGCTTGGAGTTTTTCGACGCAGGCGGCTTGGGTTGCGGGCGTGGCGTCGGGGGCGAGGTAGCCGTAGACGTGTTCGCACCAGGCGCAGACGCTGCGGAGGGACGTGACCCAGTGGAGGTAGGCGCGGACGCGGTCGCGGAGGTCGGTGAAGACGGCGCGGGGTTGCGCGGCGGGGGCGGCGGGATCGATGGGAAGGGCGGCGAGCTTGGCGTCCAGCGTGGCGAGCACGGCGCGGACGCGGGAGATCACTTCGCGATCCATGTCGGCGGCCATCCTGGCGCCCGACTCGCGGGTGATGAGGTCAAAGAGCACGTCTTTGCCGAGATCGTTGATGCCGGGATTGTTGAATTGGAAGCAGCCGTGGCGCTCGTAGTAGTCGCGTTCGGCGGCGGGGACGGCCTCGATGTCCGGCACGAACGGGCGGTCCCAGGTGCGTTGCCAGCAGAAACCGAATACGCAGAAGAGCGGGACGAGCGGCTGCCAGTTGAGGGCGGTCTCGAAATCGCGCCACGCGGCGTCGAGCGTGGGAGCGTGGGCGGGGCCGACGAGTTGGGCGGCGTAGTCGGCGAGGACGGACTCGATCGGGCGTTCGGGGGTGAACTGCGCCGCCTGGAGCGCGACCACGTTGGGCCAGTAGGGTGTGGCGGTGGTGTGCGCGAGGCCGCCGAGGGCGCTCATGCGCGTGATGCCGGTGGCGGCGGCGGATTTGAGTTTGGCGTGAACGAGGCGCGGGAACGGGAGGCCGATCAGGGGCTCGTGATTCCAGACGCCGGAAGCGGAGTAGTGAAGGACGGGCTCGGTGCCGCGGGCGCGGTCTTCGGCGAGGGCGGTTTTTTCCGCGGCGTCCATCCAGTCGTGAAAAATACTGCCGGCGACGCCGAAGTTTTCCGGATATTTGGGATGCGGATACGGCAGGGAGTAGCCGCGGACGAGCAGCGACGGGGCCTCGTAGGAGACGTGGCGGCCGAGACCGGCCTTGATGTGCTCGTGCTCCATCTTGAAGGGCTCGAGGCGCAGGAAGACGTCAAAGTCGGGATTCAGTTCGGCGGCGCCGGCCTGGAGGTTGTGCAGGAAACGCACGATGCTCTTGCCGGAGGCTTCGGCGACTTTTTCGTGGCTGCGCCACTCGCGGATCATGAAGGGTCCGCCGTTGCGGCCGACGTAGAGCGATGCGCTGTGTTCGAAGCCGGCGCCGCTGTCATTCGTCCACAGCGACATGTAGCTGAGGTCGGGGACGGCGCGGATGAGTTTCTGGAGGGCTTCGCGGAAGTGGCGCTGCACGATCGGGTGATCCTGCGCCATGGTGTAGCGCGGCAGGCGGGAGCGGAACGGATGGTCGACGCGGGCGCCGCGGAGCGTGGGGAATTTTTGGAAGAACCGCTCCGGCATGGTGCGCGGCTCGAACATGCAGACGCCGGGCTTGAGACCGTAGCGGCGACCGAGGTCGGCGAGTTTGCGGAGGTGGTTGAGATTGGCGTCGAGATAGAGGGCGGGCCAGATGCCGTGGGTGAGCGGGGTGTCGACGAAGTGGTTCAGGCCGGGCTGGTAGCTGTAGAACTGCGAGTAGTATTCGTGTGGGACGAGGTCCTCGTGCGGCATGTGGGCCTGCAGGCCGTTGACCTCGCAGTGGGTGAAACCGGCCTCAGCGAGCGTGGCCACGTATTGCTCGGGATCGAAGCCGCGGGCGGTGCGCCAGTATTGCGTGTAGCAGGCATCCCAATGCGGGCGGTGCCAGCCGAAGGAGGCAGGCAGGAAGAGGCCGGCGGCGAGTTTTTCGCGGGTGAAGTCGCCGATGCCGCGGGCGAGGAGGCGCACGGCGGCGTAGAGAAACGAGCCGTGGCTCGCGGTGATTTCGCCGGTGCCGTCGTCGGAAATACGGAGCCACATCCAGGCGAGTTCGGCAGAGGGCGGCGCCGAGCGAGTGGCGGTGTGGGCGGCGAGAGCGGTGGTGAGCGCGGCGGGGGCGGGCCACGCGCGGGTGGCGAGGGAGATATTTACGCCGCGGGCGGGAGCGGGGCTGGCGGCGATGGTGGCGTGGGTGAGACGGGCGAGCTCTGCGGCGGCGGTGATCTCAACCGGGGCGGGGGAAACCGGGTGAAATACGGAGGTGATGGCGGGGAGGGCGGGGACGCTCATGAAAGATTGGGTGGGCGCAGGTCGGAGGTCCGAACGCTCATCTGAGGCGGGGTGGTGTCAAAATGAACATTCCTGAAAGTTTCAGGGACGGGATGTAGGAGAACGCGCCTTCACCTTTTACCACTGAGGCAAAACCTGAGCGCCCTCGGTCTCTCGCCGAACTAGCGAAGGGCGAAGAGCGATTCTATTGCGCCCTATTTTTTTCCGACCGGCGCGTAGTCGGTGTAGGCCACGGTCATGTCGGCATCGAGCGACTTGAAGTAGAAGGCGCGGCCGCGGAGGTGCGTAGTCACTTGTTGTGGCAGGCTCGGGGTGTCACCCGCGGGCAGGCTGTAGGTCATCACGGTTTTCATTTCCGCGATGGTGACACCCCACGTGGGGTGGAACTCGCGGGCGGCGGAAATTTCCAGCGACTCGACGGTTTTCGTGGGCTTATACACGACGAGCGTGGCGCGGAGAAACTCGGCGGTTTTGTCGCCTTTTTCGCCGGGTTTGAGGCGACAGCGAAACGTCGCGCGCTCCGGAGTATCGGTGATCGTCTCGGGATTGGTGAGGTCGAGTTGATCGGTGATGAGCGGGGCGGTGTTGTTACTGGAGCGGCGCGCGAGCTTTTGTTTGTAGTCGTTTTGCTCCTCGGCAGTGGGCGAACGGTCGTCCTGTTTGAGGAGGGTCCAGCGATCAAAGGACGGACGCGTGGCGTCGTGGCGTTCGACGCGGCTGTGGCCTTCGCCGACGGTCGTCTGCGTGAACGACCAGCCGCGAGGTGCGTCGGTGCGAAACGTCTTCAGCGCGGCGGCGAGATCCGCGGGCACATCGGCGCATGCGTGGGCAACGAGCGCGCAAAAGAGAAAAAGGAAACGCATCGGGCCGAAGAAGCGGAACGCGCGCGGCGGCGCAACTCCGCAGCGGTGCCCGCGGGAAGTTTCTAAGAAGTGCGCCGTCCGCCCGTGGTTATTGTGGCACTGCAACACTCAACCCCGAGTTACCATGGACCGTCATTTCTTAGTTCCTGCCACGATCGCGGCCGCGCTGCACGCCGGACTGCTGTTTGGAATTCGTCCCGCCGCCGCCGAGCTACCGAAGTCACCCGTGAAGCCAACGACCATCGTCACGCCGTTTGTGCTGCCGCCGGAGGCACCGGCGCCGCTCGATGAAAACGAGCGGGCGGCGGCGCCTCGCGATGGTGGGCCGGCGCGACCGGCGCTCGACGAGCCTGCGCCGGTGGAGCGGCCATCGCCGTTTGTCGTCCCGGTTGAACAAAGCCGGATCAACGTTGCGCATCTGCACGTTGATAAAATTCCGATGACGCCCGGCGTGCCGGGAGGGCCGGGCGACCGGCCGGGCTTCGACGGCGACAAAATCCTGAGCCGCAGCGATCTCGACAATACGCCGCGCGCCCGCGTGACGGCGACGCCGGCGTATCCTTTTGAGGCGCGCCGCAACGGGCTCGCGGGTGAAGTCGTCGTCGAGTTTGTCGTCGACGAAGCGGGCAACGTGCACGCGCCGACGGTCGCGCGGTCGAGCGACCGCGTGTTCGAAGAAGCGGCGTTGCGGGCAGTGGCGCGGTGGAAATTCGAGCCGGGTAAACGCGACGGGCGCGCCGTGCGGTTTCGCATGGCGTTGCCAATTCAGTTCACGCTGAACGGCGAATGAGCGCGGGCGAGCGGGCGGCGGGCGCTCAGATGACCGTGAGGATTTTGTTGCCGGTCGCGACGCCGCTGCGGCCGGGGATTTGCACGGAGTCGCCGACGCGTTTGCCGAGGAGCTGGCGGCCGAGCGGGGATTGCGGCGTGAGGACGAGAATTTCTTTTTCGCCGACGCGCAGTTCGAGTCCGCCGGCGCGGGGTCCGAGAAAATACCAGGCGCTCTTGCCGCGCGCACTCAACTCAACCACGGCGCCGAGGGCGATGACGCTGTCAGGGGCGAAATCGGGGAGGGGCAGGGTGGTGTAGACGGCGAGGCTCTCCTCGATTTCGCCGGCGAGCTTCGCCTGACCCTCGGCGAGGTAGGCGGCCTCCTGGCTGTGGGTGTCGTATTTGCTTTCGGCGCGGCTCTCCTCGCTGATGGCCTCGTCGCGCGCGAGCTGGGCGGCGCCGATTTGGAGCGCGAGCTCGGCGTTGAGTTTCTGGAGGATGATGGCGCGGATGGCGGACTTGTTCACGCAGTGGAGAATATTGGGTAAAATTGGCCGCGCCCTTTTTTAACTCGCGGACCCGGAACGTGCCGCGCATCGTCCCGCTCGTCCAGTCCGGCGTTTTCGGACTCTCTGCATGGCTCGAAAAATCAGCTTCATCAATTACAAGGGCGGTGTCGGCAAGACCTCCCTCATCGTCAACACGGCGGCCTCCTTGGCCAAGCTGGGCAAGCGCGTCTTGCTCTGTGATTTCGACACGCAGTCGAACGCGAGCATCTGGCTCCTGCGGCTCGACCGCTGGAACAAGATAAATGCCGCGGGTGAGGGCTCGGTGTTTTCCATTTTCGATCCCGGCCGCGCCAAAGTCCGCGATCTCGTCATCAAAGATGTGGTCGAGGGGAAAGCGGGCGAGAAGCTCCTCCCGGGCCTCGATCTGGTGCCGACGACGTTCAACCTCGTCGACCTGGAGAACGAGTATAACGGCGACCCGAAGCGGCCGCACTACCTCGTGTTTTACGAGCAGCTCGCGGCGATCGAGGCGAACTACGACTACATCCTCTTCGATTGCCCGCCGAATATTTTGCGCGCGTCGCAGTGCGGGATTTTCTCCTCGAACGAGATCTATGTCCCGGTGAATCCCGACGCGCTGAGCCTGATCGGGTTCACGCTGCTGGTGGAAAAGCTCTACAAATTCCACCAGCTCTCGGCGAGTTTCCGCACGGCGGCGATGGGCGTGCCGGCGCAGGTGCAGGGGCTGATTTTCAATTCGATCAAGGCCGGCGTGGACATCGAGGTGCCGAAGATGCGGCTCCAGCTACGCCTCAACCAGTTTCGCACCGCAAAGCGCGCGGCGGCGACGGCGAAGATTTTGGATACGCAGATCCGCGACGCGATGGTGGTGCGCCGGGCCGTCGCACTGGGCCTGCCGGTGGCGTTGGTCGGCACCGAGGCGGTCGACGCCGGACCGGGCGGCGACAACGTGATCAACGACTATCGCCGGCTCGCCGGAGAAATCATCCAGCAGGGACAGGTGTGAGCGTGGCCGGAGCGGCCGTGAACCGAGTTTTCGTTTTCCATGAAATCTACCGCCAAAGATTGGGATGAAGTGCGCACGGCTTTTTCGACCTCGATCATGGTCGACACCGCGCTGAGCAGCCTCGCGCAAAACCTCGACGCGGCCGACTGGCCGATCAAGGGCAAGGCCGAGACGCCGGCGACCTACATAGATCTGAACTTCGAAGAGGTCGTCGAGTTGCTACAACTAAAGGGACAGAAGCCCGAACGAATCGACCAACTCATCGGCATTCTCAAGGAGACCCTCGCGTTCGACAGCCCGTTCGGCGAGATGGTGACGCAGTCGGAGGCCTCGGCGGTTCGGGAAAACCAGTTGCTCAAGAATCTCGCGAAGCTCGGCATTCCCGAAAATTTCCCGGTGGCGCTCACCGCGCTCGAGGTCGGCACGTTGGAATTCTGCAAACTGGAGAAACTCTCGACGCTCGGGGAATTCGCGGTGTTTGCGCAGGGTATGTCGCAAAACGTGATTGTCGGCGGCGATTTCAAAAAACTGCTGAACGCGCTCTCGCATGTGGACGAGGCCGCGTTGGCGGAGGTGCTGCCGTTTCGACGCGGCGCGAAAGGTCTGCACTTGATCGAGGCGTTGGCGTTGGCGACGCGCGCGCCCGATGCGGTCGAGCGTGCTGAGCTCGCCACGACGTGGTTCCGCGACGACGTGGTCGCCATCGAGAAAGACCTCGCGGCGGGCGGGTCGCTCCCGCGGCATTTCGTGATTTTGGGCGATGCCGAGCGCGAGAAGGTCGCCGTGAATTTGCTCAAACCCCACTTGCGCGTGCCGGCGGGTAAGGCGGCCGCCGTGGCCGAGAAGAAGGCGGGACTCTTTGGTTGGCTCTTTGGCAAAAAATAGGCGTCACTGGCCGCCTCACTGCCATGTTTGAATCCTCCTCGAAACGTCCACCCGGCGTGCCGGCACCGGGCCTGTCGCTGCCTCGGAAGCGTCCTTCCGTGGGCTCGCCATTTGATGTCTCGGAGAAATCCGCGGCCGCGCGCGAATCCATCAAGGCCATCGTCTCGGTCACGCGTTCGCCCTTTGGCGGGGCGCCGGCGGTGCCGAGCGCACAGGTGGCCGAACTGGAGCGCTCGCTGCGGCAACTGGAGCTGGCGTTGGCCGAACGCGAAGCCGTCGTCGCCCAGGCCGAGGCACGGTTGGCGGAGCAGGAGCGCGATTTGGCGGAAACCGAGGCGCTGTTACAGGCGCGGGAGAAGCTGCTGGCGGCGACGCGCCGGGTTGCACCGGTGCCGGTGGCGGTTTCCCCCGAGGAAAAAGCGGCGCTGGAGCAACTCCGGGCCGAGTTGGAGCGGCAGGAAGCCAGCCTCAAGGAGGCGAAACAGGCCCAACGCGAACGCGAACAGTTCTTGGACGAGAGCGAGACCAAGCTTTTCGAAAAGGTGCAGGCCCAGCAGGAAAAAGAGATCGAGCTGGAGCAGCGCGAAGAAGATTTGCGGTCCCGCGAGCGGCGCTTCCGGGAGCGGGAGGCGGCAGGCGACCCGAAGGCGGCGGCGGCGCTGCAGGCCGAGGATGCGGCGGCGAAGAAGAAGTTCGACGAGTTTAACGAGTAAGGCGCGGGCCGTGTCGGGGCCGGTTTTCGGGCTCGGAACTCTCGCGTTGACGCCGGCCGGGGCGCCCTGAATCTTTTCGGCAACATTTTCCCTGTCGTGCCGTCCAAGGCCGCACCCACCCTCTATCTGAATGAAACATCTTCGTCTCGCTCTCGTCGTTTTTGCCTCCGCCGCCGGTCTCGCGCGCGCCCAAGACGAGCAGCAGCAACGGCCGCCGACTGAAATTCCGGATTTCAGCAACTTGGACGACTACATCTACGAGCCGAAAAGCATTTTGAGCTACGGTTTCCGGTATCTGAGCGGGGCGAAGTTGAAGTTTTTTGGTTCGGGTCGCCTCGCGACCTCCGAAGACCCGGGTGCAGCGACGGGCCGGAATATTACTCGCTCTTACCACGACGGCACCGTCGGCGTGGACGCACGGTTCGCCCCGCGCGTCGACAACGCCGGCAATCCGGTGCTCGACCCGGACTCGGGCTCGCAGATTTTCGACCCGATCGCGCCGGATGGCCGCACGAACACTTGGTCTTTTCAGAATGCCAGTCAGGCGACCGAGGATGGCTTTCTCGCTTTTCGCACCTATTCGGCGGAGGTCATCGATGCCGGCACGCGTTCGAAGGACGCCAATTCCAACTTCGGCATGGAGGTCGCAGTCTCGCGCGATATGGGCAAGCTCCTCGGCACCCGCATCTCGTGGCAATTGATCGCCGGCATGAGCATCAACGATCTGTCCGGCCAGACAAGCGATGGCGTGCAGGCGCGACTCACCGCGTTAACCGATCTCTATTCGCTCGATGGTCAGGTCGCCCCGCTGGCGCCTTATAGCGCGCCGAGTTCGGCCAGCGAGAGCGTCCTCGATTCCGCCGGCAACGCCGTGCTCAACGACGATGGCTCCGCGCAGACGGTGACGACCGACACCACGGTGTTGCTTTCCAACCAGCCGGCGGCCCGCACGAATACGGTGACAACCGATTCCACGAGTGTGAACACGCGGTGGAAGCTCAGCGGCGCCTACTACACCTTTCGGGCGGGTCCGACGCTGTTTGTGCCGATCACCAATCGTTTTCGGGCGAGCCTGAGCGTCGGCGCGGCGGTCATCTTTTCGGGCAGCAATTACAGCGTGACCCAGACCTACACGCCGGAGACCGGTGCGGAAATCAGTGACACGAGTTCGAGCACCGAGAGTCATCTCCTGCCGGGCTACTATGCGGATGCGACACTGCAGTTCGACCTCACGGAGCGCACCGGATTTTACGCCGGCGCTCTGATCCAAGGCGCGGGCGAATACACGCATAACCTGAACAGCACCGCCGCCAGTTACTCGACCAAGATCGACCTTGCGAAGCAGCAGGGCTTTCGCGGCGGGATGACGATCCGTTTCTGAGCGGATGCGGGGTCCATACGTTAGTCTTCAGGCCGGGCCGTGCGCCCGGCCTTTTTGTTTTCTCCTTTTCAACCCGAAATTGCGCCGTTTGCTTCGCACCGCGTGAGCGTCAACGAGAAGAAACCCCTTTGGCCCGTCGGCTCGCTGGTGGTGCTGACATGTCTCAATCTCCTCGACTACCTCGACCGCCAGTTGCTCGCGGCCGTGCTCACGCCGATCAAGGAAGAGCTGAAGCTGAGCGACGAGCAGCTCGGAACCATTCAGAGCGCGTTCATGTGGGGGTATTTTTTGACGTCTCCGCTTTTCGGTTACCTTGGAGACCGTGTGCCGCGGCGGTGGCTGGTGGCGGCGGGCGTGTTTGTGTGGAGCCTCGGCACGCTGATGTCGGGCCACGTGAGCGCGCTCGGGGCGCTGATCTTCTTTCGCGTGCTGGTCGGTTTCGGCGAAGCGAGTTTCGGGACGATCAGCCCGGGCTGGATTGCAGACTTGTTTCCCGCCGCGAAGCGCAACAATGCGATTTCGATCTTCTATCTCGCGATACCGGTCGGGTCCGCGCTCGGCTACATCCTCGGCAGTTGGATCGCGGCGCATCACGGTTGGCGCGCAGCGTTTTTGTGGGCGGGCTATCCAGGGCTATTGCTCGCATTTGTGCTGTTTCTGTTGCGTGAGCCGAAGCGCGGGGCGTCGGACGTTGTGAGCGAGGTGCCCGCGGATACGACAGCAAAACCCGGCTGGAGCGCCTATCTCGCGCTCTTCAAGTTTCGCCAATACCGCCTCGTGATCGCGGGCTATGTGGCGCAGACGTTCGCGATGGGCGGCTTTGCGCTGTGGGCGCCGACGTTTTTGCACCGCGTGCATCACATGAAGAACGAGGATGCGGGCGATTTCTTTGGCAAGGCGCTCGTGATCTCGGGCCTCGTGGCGACGCTCGGCGGCGGATTTGCGGCGACGGTGTGGCAGCGGCGCACGGGGCGCGGCTACGCCGGCATGCTTGCGCTGAGTTCGCTGCTGACGGCACCGGCGGCGTATATCGCGTTTTCTGCGACGGACACGTTTACCTCGAAGATCGCTTTGGCCGCGTCGATGTTTCTCATCTTTCTCTCCACCGGGCCGGTGAACACATTGATTTTGGAAACCGTGCCGACGGCGATGCGCGCGACGGCGATGGCTGGCTCGATCTTTGCGATCCATATGTTTGGCGATCTGTGGTCGCCGCGCATCGTCGGGCATCTTTCGGACCGGTGGAACGACCTGCAGCGCGCGACGGTGACGGTGCTGCCGGTGGCGCTGGTGGTGAGCGCGTTTTTCTGGTGCTGGCTGGTGCTGGCGACGAAACCAAAAACCGCGCCGTAACCGGCGCGGCTACGCACGGCACCTATGCGCCCAAGTCGGCCAGCACGGCTTCGATGCGGCGCAGTCGGTCGGCGGGGAAAAAGGAATTTATGCGCGTGATTACCTGCTGGATGATGCCATCCGGGCAACTCGCGCCACCCGTGATGAGGACCCGTTTCGGCGTCGGCGAGCCCGGCCAAAGAGTGCGCGGTTCGGTGCGGCCGGTGCCGCCGCCGATGTAGACATAGTGGGCGACCGACGCGATGGAGCAGATGCTCGCTTCCGACTGGATGAAAAAAGCGCGATCTCCGAGTCGCTCCTCACAGAGACGGAAGAGTTGGTAGGTGTTCGAAGAGTTTTTCCCGCCGATGACGAAGGCGGCGTCGAGCGGCTCGGCGAGGGCCCGGCTGAGGGCGTCCTGGTTGACCTGCGTGGCGTAGCAGAGCGTGTCGCGCCGGCTGCTGCCGCCCACGCGGGTGTCGTCGCCGAATTTCGCGCGGTAGACGCCGCGCAGGTGTTCGATGATGCCGAGGGTCTCGTTCATCAGGAGCGTCGTCTGGTTTACGACGGCGACGCGGTCGAGATGGGTCGCGACGTCGAAGCCGGGGGTGAAACGGCCGGCAAACGTCTCGTAGAATTTCGCGCGCACGGCGGGATCGTCACTGGCGATGATTTCGCCGAGCAGGCGGGCCTCATCAAGATTTCGCACGATGACGGCGTGGGCGTAGCGGCGCGTGTTGGAGAACGTCGCCTTGGTCTCCTCGTGCTCGTGTTTGCCGTGAATCACGACGGTGAAACCCTCGCGACCGTAGGCGCGGGCGGCTTTCCAGACTTTTTCCACGAGCATGCAGGTGGCGTCGTATTGGCAGACGGCGATGCCCTTGCGGATGAGTCGACGCTTGTCGTCGTCGGTCGCGCCGAAGGCCGGGATGATCACGATATCGTCGGGCGTGAGCGTATCCCACAGCGCGGGAGAACCGGGCGTGTTGTCGACGGTGTAGGGCCGGCCCTTGTCGGTTTGGAGATAGCGCAAGCCGCGGCTGAGCAGATCCTCGTTCACGAACGGATTGTGAATCAGCTCCGAGAGCATGAATACGCGGCGGCCAGGATTTTCGGCGAGGGTTTCGTAGGCGCGCTCGATGGCGTTTTTCACGCCGAGGCAAAAACCGAAATGGCTGGGGATGACGTAGCTGACTGCGCCGAAATCGAGCGTGACGGGTGCAGCGGCGCTGCGTTCGTGCGTGCGGGCGAGTGCCTTGATCGCAGTGCACAGTTGCGACTGGTAGAGCGTGCCGGCGGCGGCGTCCTGTGCGTAGATCGCGGTGTTGCGCTCCTGGGCTGGGCGAAACTTGTAGATAAAATCGTTCTCGCCGAGGTGCAGGTAGGGAATCTCGACGATGTGCGGCTCGAGCTGGCCGAGCAGCACGCCGAGCGAAGGCGCGAGGGCCTCGGGTTTGGCCGCGAGATCGTCGAGCGATTGGAAGACCACTTCGCTGTCCGCGGACGGGCCGGAGACTTGGGCGAAGAAGACGCGATAGTGACGGCCGCCGGCGGTGGCGGCGAAATATTCGGCGGGCACCGTGTGGTCGCGAAACGACGATTCGAGGCGCGCGGTCGCCATGGGAAGATCGGTGCCCGTGAAGGGCAAACCGGCCTTGGAGCCGAGCCGGCGCACGGCGAGCTGGTTGCTCGCGTTGAACGCGAGGATCGCCACGAGGGCGGGCGGGGCGGAGACGGCGGGCATCAGGAGTGCTCCTCGCTACCGTCGTCGGAAAACGGATCGCCGACGAATTCGATGCCGAAAAATTCCTCGGTTTCGAGCGTAGCCATGACGCCTTCAATCACGGTCTTGCGGTCGGCGGGGTTGAGTTCGAAGAAATCGAGATTGATCTGCTCGGCGATGCCGGCGCGGGCTTGGGCCCGGTCGGTGACGCCCTTGAGGAATTCGTCGGCCTGATCGGCGATTTCGGCGATGATGGCAGCGAGATGCATCAGGAGGACGGTGCGCGGCGGCGGCGGACTGGCAAGGCTCCAACTGGTGGCGCGGCGAGGCGGAGCGTGAAGGCGCCGGAAGCGACGATGCGGCCGTTGATCTGGAGATCGACCGGATGGCGGCCGGCGTGGTGGCGGCGGGTGGAAAAATCGCGGATCGTCTGGCGCTTGGTGAGTGTGAGCGTCGCGCCGGGCGCGAGATCGGCCTCGGTCCACTTGAAGACTTTGGCGGAGGCGCGTCCGCTGGCTTTCGCGTAGTGCACCACGTAGTCGATCACGAGGCGTTGGGTTTGCTTCGCGGTCGATACGAGGTGTGCGGTGAGGGTGAGGGTCTCGCCGAGTTGGAGGGTGGCGGGACCGACGGAGAAGGCCGCGACCTTCACGCGCGCGGCACCACTGACGCCCACGAGGCGGAGGGCGCGCGGGTGGCCTTTTTTGATGAGCGTGCGGGCAGCGTGGCGCGCGATCCACGCGGTGGGTGTGTGCTCGCGGTCCCACGATTCCACGAGGGCGAGCATGCGTTCGGGGTGGTCCTTCGAAATGTCGTTGAGGTGGTTGGCGACAGATTTGCGGACGTAGAGCGAGGGATCGGCGGCGAGGTGCGTGAGGATCGGGAAAGTGGGCGACGGATCGCGGACGAGAGCGGGGAGTCTGCGGCACCACGGGAGGCGCGGGCGGCTGCCCTCGCTCGCGAGCCGACGCACGTGTTCGTCGGGATCGGCGGCCCACGTGGTCATCACGGCGAGCGTGCGGTCGAGGTCGCGTTCGAGGAAGGCGCGGATGGCGAACTCGGCGGAGCCGAAGGGCGTGAAAAATTTCAGCGCCTCGAGGGAAAGATCGAAGTGGGCGAGGCCGTGGGTCGCGACGAAATCGCAGGGGAAGATCGCGACGAAGCCGTGATTGAGGCGGGGCGCGAGCGCGCGGAGGGCGGCGAGTTTTTCCGGGTAGGTGCCGGGGAGCGCGGCCTCGCAGGCGAGCGTGGTCTGCCGCAGGCGGTCCATGAGCGCTCGCTCGTCGAGGTCGTCGAGGGTGAGGGCGAGAAACCGGTCGCGGTCAAAACGCGGTGCGATGTCCGCGAGATCGGCGGCGATGCGGCGGTAGCGCGCTGCATCGAACATGTGTTTGAGAGCTTCAGCCATAATGAGGCAGGGGGAAAAGGGACTCAGCGTTTTAAACGCGGGTCGAAGTCGAAGTGCTCCGGTGCGTGGAGGGTGATCCGGGCGAAGTCGGCGTGGGCGGGGTTGAGCAGATAGTTGAATTCGCCGAGGACGACGGTGCTCGGCACGCGCAGCGCGGCGGAGCGGGCTTCCCGCACCCACGTGCTGCCGAAGCGCTGGGTCTCGGGCGGATAGGGCATTTCGCGCCAGTTGGAGGGCACGCGGGCGGGGCGCTCGATCAGCTCGAGGGGAATCTCGGCGCCGATCACCGACCACGGCAGCGCAAAGAGGGCGGCAGCGTCGCGGGCGTTGGCCAGCACTTCCAAGGCGGCGAGCGAACGCGATTCGCTGCTGTAGGCGACGGTGGTGCCGACCTCGCTCCAACGGCCGCCGTAGAGCCGCGAGCCTTCGCCGGAAAACGATTCCACCGCGTATCGGCGGCGGCACAACCGCCACACCGTGATCGCACTCACGTCACGATACCGTGTTCGATCTGGCCGATCAGCGTCTCGACCGCGCGTGCGCCGGGCTCGGTGCGGGCGCAGTCGAACGGCGTGCGCCACGCAAGGGCGGGCAGCTCGGTATTGAGCCAGCGGCGGGTGTTCTCGTGGGTGCCGAACAGCTCTTTGGCGCGCTCGTAGAGCCGCATCACGCGCACGGCGCGCTCGCCCTCGGGGAGACTGAGGCGGGCCTTGGCCGAGACGCGGCGGGCGTAAGTGCGCGGCGGGATGTGCACGAGCCGGGCGAGCTCATCGACGGTGAACCCGGCGGCCTGGCCAAACGCCACGAAATCGGTGACTGGCACGCCCTCTTCGACGCGGTCGGCATTGGCCTGATGCTCATGCAACGCGTAGGGCGCGGGCTTGGCGGGCTTCTTATTTTTCATGCCGACACGAAGGCGCGAACGGCGGAGGGATGCAAGTGAGAAATGCCAAATGGCAGTGACGAGACTGCCATTTGGCGTGGGCTGACTAGCGCAAGACTTCGGCGAGTTTGGCGATGTCTTTACCGCCACCCATGGCGAAGTCGGGTTTGCCGCCGCCCTTGCCGCCGATGGCAGTGCTGAGGCCTTGGATGATTTTGCCGGCTTGGTGGCCGGCTTTGACCGCGGCGGGGGAGCAGAAGGCAACGAGGCTGGCCTTGTCGCCGAGGGCGGCGCCGAGCTGCACAACGCCGTCGCCGAGCTTGGCGAGGACCTGCGAGCCGAGACTGCGGAGGACTTCCTGGTCGGAGACGCTCACGACGGCGGAGACGAATTTCAGGCCGTCGCGCACCGTCGCTTTGGCGGCGAGTTCTTCGGCGAGGCCGGCGAGGGCTTTTTGTTGGAAGGCTTTGAGCTGCTTCTCGGTTTCCTTTTGGTGCGCGAGGAGCGACTCGAGTTTCTTCACGACATCGCTGGTGCCGCCGCCGAGGTGCGCGCTGACGGCGGCGAGGGCGGCTTCTTTCGTGGCGACGAAGTCGAAGGCGGGCTGGCCGGCGACGGCTTCGATGCGGCGCGTGCCGGCGGCGATGGCCATCTCGGCGACGACCTTGATGAGGCCGATTTCGCCGGTGGTGGAAACGTGCGTGCCGCCGCAGAGCTCGCGGCTATAGCCGCCGATATCTACGACGCGGACGAATTTGCCGTATTTGTCGCCGAAGAAGGCGAGGGTGCCCTCGGGCTTTTTGTCGAATTCGGTTTCGTAGGTGTCGACCTTGGCGTTGTCGATTACCTTGGCGTTGACGAGTTGCTCGACCTCGAGGAGCTGGGCGTGCGTGACGGCTTCGAAGTGCGAGAAATCGAAGCGCATGCGGTCGGCGGTCTTCGACGTGCCGGCCTGGCGGACGTGGGTGCCGAGGACTTTGCGGAGCGCCCAGTGAATCAAGTGCGCGGCGCTGTGGTGGCGGTTGATGGCGCGGCGGCGTTCGAGGTTTACGGAGAGTTCGGCCGTGGTGCCGGCGGTGAACGAGGGCGAGCCGTCGGCAACTTTGTGGAGGTGGCGGCCGGCTTTGTCTTTCACGCAATCCGTGAGCTGAACGAGTTGGCCGTCGATCAGTGCGGTGCCGATGTCGCCGGTTTGACCGCCCATTTCGGCGTAGAACGGAGTTTGGTCGAAGACGAGGAAGGTGTCTTTGTCTGCCTTGATGACGTCGATGAGCTTGGCGTGCGCTGTGGTGTGCTCGTAGCCGAGGAACTTGGTGGCTTCGAGGGCGGTGGCTTCGCCTTCGGTGGCGGCGACGAGGATTTCCTTTTTCTGCGAAGCGCGGCCGCGTTCGCGTTGCGCTTCCATCGCGGCTTCGAAGCCGGCGGCGTCGACGGTGAGGCCGCGCTCGGTGGCGAGGAGCTGCGTCATGTCGAGGGGGAAGCCGTAGGTGTCGTAGAGTTCGAATACGACGCTCCCAGGAACGACAAATGGCTTTGCGGTAACATTCTGAAGTTGGTTCGCGATATTTCCACGGGTATCAATCACCTCTTCGCGTTGTTTTTTCCCATCAACGATTTTGTAGCTCGCCGTAACAACCGGGCCCGCAATCGAGACGTTTTCGATGTTCGAATCGATATTCGTCAGGAAGAACCTCACGTGGTTGACGAGACCATGATCGAACATGCCTAGACCACGATCCAGCGTCCGCCCGAAGCTCTCTTCTTCACTGCGGATTACGCGGCGGACGATGTCTTGGCGCTCTTTCAGCTCGGGGAAGACGGTGCCGAGGGACTCGACGACGGGGGCGACGAGTTGTTCGAAGAAGCCGGTCGTGAGGCCGAGTTTCTTTCCATAGAGAATACCGCGGCGGAGGATGCGGCGGATGACGTAGTTGCGGCCTTCGTTGCCGGGGAGAATGTTGTCGGCGATGGCGCAGCTCACGCAGCGGGCGTGGTCTGCGAGGACGCGGAAAGCGACGTCGGTTTGCTCCTGCTCGGTGAGGCCTTCGCGTTTCGTCGGGACGGTGCGGCCGTAGGTTTTTTTCGAGAGTTCGGTGATCTTCGCGAAGAGCGGGGCGAAGACGTCGGCTTCGTAGTTCGAGGGCTCGGCGGTGAAATCGGTGAAGCCTTTCGAGACGGCGTGGATGCCGGCGACGCGTTCGAAACCCATGCCGGTGTCGACGTGTTTGGCGGCGAGGGGGGAGAAGGTGCCGTCGGCGTTGGCGTTGAACTGAATGAAAACGTGATTCCAGATTTCGATGCAGCGGGGGCTGGAGCTGTTCACGCCCTTGCGGCCTTCGGTCTCGTCGTCGGAGGGGAGGAGGTTGAAGTGGATTTCGGAGCAGGGGCCGCAGGGGCCGGTGTCGCCCATCATCCAGAAATTATCCTTCTTGTTGCCGTGGACGATGTGGATGGCGGGGTCGAGGCCCTCGGCGCGGAAGATGTCGGCCCAGATGTTGTAGGCTTCCTGGTCGAACTCGGATGGATCGTTTTTCGATTTGTCGGGCGAGTAGACGGTGGCGAAGAGGCGTTTGGCGGGGATGCCCCAGACCTTGGTGATGAGCTCCCATCCCCAATTGATGGACTCTTTCTTGAAGTAGTCGCCGAAGGACCAGTTGCCCAACATCTCGAAGAGGGTGTGGTGGTAGGTATCGAAGCCGACGTCTTCGAGGTCGTTGTGTTTGCCGCCGGCGCGGATGCATTTCTGGGTGTCGGCAGCGCGGGTGTCTTTGCACGGGCGGACGCCGGCCCATTTGGAGACGTCGGCGGCGCGATCGCCGAGGAAGATGGGCACGAATTGGTTCATGCCGGCGTTGGTGAAGAGGAGTCCGGGCGAATCGGGCAGGAGAGAGGACGATGGGACGATCGTGTGGCCCTGGGAGGCGAAGAAATCGAGGAAGGACTGGCGGATTTGCGCGGAGGTCATGCGAAGTGGGTGAGGGAAGAGCAAAGGGGTCGGGCGAGGGCGCGGAAAGGAAAATTTGCGGACGTTGCGAACGTGTGGTTAGGTTGGGCAGCAAACAGTAGATCGGCCCCATCCGACCCCCCGATGGCGGCGCCCGGCACGCTGGGCTACGTCGTCTCAACCAATTGTCTCTGATAGTCTGTTGAAATCGGTGTTAGAATCTCCGCACGTGCTAAAACGGCCATCCGTCTCCGAAGCCTCCAAGGGCGTAGTTTCCCTGCAAGCGAAGCTGGGGACTACGGTTAAATTGTGGCGGAATCGGCTCGGGATCACTCAGGAGGAACTGGCGCGGCGGTCGGAGCTGCATCGCACCTATATCGCGGATATCGAGCGCGGCGGGCGGAATATTACGTTGCGCAGCATCGCGCAGTTGGCGGCGGCGCTGCAGGTTTCGGTGGAGGGGCTCTTGGCCCAGGCGGAAGGGGAAAACGTCGTGGGCGGCGCGAAGCAGGGCGGACGCCCGGCGGCGAAATGCATCGGCGAGGTGCTGTTGGTCGAAGACGATCCGGCGGACGTGGAGTTGACGCTGCGAGCGTTCAAGCGGGCGAAGTTTGCCAACCCCGTGCGGGTCGTGCGCGACGGAGCGGAGGCGCTGGACTGGTTGTTTGGCACGGGACGCCACGCGAAACGCAAGGCGGCGCCGCTGCCGCAGTTGATCCTCCTCGATTTGAATCTGCCCAAGGTTGCCGGGTTGGAGGTGCTGCGGCGCGTGAGGGCCGACGCACTCACCCGGAGCATCCCGGTGGTCGTGTTGTCGGGTTCGCACCGCGACGAAAACGTGATCGAAAGCGCGCGGATGGGGGCGGAGAACTACATTATCAAGCCGGTGAGCTTCGACAGTTTTTGCAAAGTGGCCTCGCGACTGAGCCTGCGTTGGGCGCTCCTGAATGCCCGGGGCGGCGAGGGTCCCTCGTCCGCTTAGGAGCGAGCCGCCCGGCAAATCGGGCGACCCACCACGCCCTTCCGCATGCCCAACGCTCCACAGACAAAAGATCCACAACGGGAGATCGACGACCTGAAGGCCGCGCTCAACGAGCATGCGATCGTCGCGATCACCGATCCGCAGGGGCGGATCACGGAGGTGAACGACAAGTTCTGCGCGATTTCCCGCTATGCGCGGGACGAGTTGATCGGACAGGACCACCGGCTCATCAATTCCGGACATCACCCCAAGGAGTTTTTCCGCGATCTGTGGACCACGATCGCACAGGGTAAAGTCTGGCGCGGCGAGGTGAAGAACAGGACGAAGGATGGGGCGTTCTACTGGGTCGATACGACGATCGTGCCGTTCCTCAACGACGACGGAAAACCGCGGCAATACGTGGCGATCCGGGCCGACATCACGGAGCGCAAGCGCATCGAGGAGGAACTCCGGACCTCGCTCAAGCAGGTCGGTGACCTGGAGGCCGCGCTGGACGAGCATGCCATCGTCGCCATCACGGATCCGGCGGGAAAGATCACCTTCGTAAACGACAAGTTCTGCGCGATCTCGAAATTTGCGCGGGCGGAACTGCTCGGCCAGGACCACCGGATCATCAACTCAGGGCACCACCCCAAGGCTTTTTTCCGCGAGCTCTGGACTACGATTGCGCACGGCGGCGTGTGGCGCGGGGAGATTCAAAATCGTGCCAAGGATGGTTCATTTTACTGGGTGGACACCACGATCGTGCCGTTTCTCGACGCGGCGGGGAAACCGCGGCAATACGTCGCCATCCGCGCCGACATCACCGAGCGCAAGCGCGCCGAAGCGGCCTTTCGCGAGAGCGAGGAGCTGTTTTCAAAGGCGTTTCGGCTGAGCCCGGATTGCGTAGTGATTGTGCGTTTGGCGGACCGCACGGTCATCCGCGCCAACGATGCGCTTTGTGCGCTCTGGGGCAGCACGCCGGACGAGGTCATCGGTAAGTCGAGCCGGGATTATACGAGCTGGATCGACGAGGAGGAGCGCACGGCTTTCACCCGGACGCTGATGGAGCGCGGCGAATGCCGGGACCATGACACGGTCCTGCGCATGGCCGACGGACGGCTGCTCAATTTTAATGTCTCCTCCCGCCTGATCACCTTTAACGAGGAGGCCTGCGTGCTGAGCGTGATGCGGGATATCACGGAGGGTAAACGGACGAAACAGGCGCTGGGCGCCTCGGAGTTGCGCTATCGGCGATTGTTCGAGACGGCGAAGGAAGGTATCATGATTCTCGATGCCGAGACCGGCAGGGTGGTGGAAGTAAACCCCTTCCTGATTTCGCTGTTCGGGTTTTCGCATGAACAGTTTCTCGGCAAAGCGATCTGGGAGCTGGGTTTTTTCCGCGATGTCGTCGCAAACGAGCGGAATTTCGCCGAGCTGCGGGAGAAGGACTATATCCGCTACGAGAATCTCCCCTTGGAGACGTTCGACGGGCAGCGCATCGAAGTGGAGTTCATCAGCAGTGTTTACCTCGTGAACGACACCAAGGTGATCCAGTGCAACGTGCGCGATCTCACGGCGCGTCGGCTGGCCGAGGTGTCCGCGGCCCGACTGGCCGCCATCGTGCAATCCTCCGATGATGCCATTATCGGAAAAGATTTGAATGGCGTCGTGACCAGTTGGAACGCCGGGGCCGAGGTTATCTTCGGCTACACGTCGGACGCCATGGTGGGCCAGTCCATCCTGCGCCTGCTCCCGCCCGACCGCTCGCACGAGGAGGCGGAGATCCTCGCCAGCGTGCGGCGCGGGGAGAGCGTCCGGCATTTTGAGACGGTGCGCGTGCGCCAGGATGGCAAGTTGATCGATGTCTCCATCACGACGTCCGTGATCAAGGATGCGACGGGCAAGATCATCGGTGCGTCCAAGGTGGCGCGCGACATCACCGAGCGAAAAGCAGCCGACCGGGCGAGACGCGAGAGTGAGGTGCGCATGCGACTGGCGACCGAGGCGACGGCGGTGGGAATCTGGGAGTGGTATCTCCCCACCAACCAGATTCGGTGGGACCCCCAGATGTTTCGGATCCATGGACTCACCCCGACGGCGGATGGGTTTGTCGACTACCGTGTCTGGGCCAACGCGGTTCTGCCGGAGGATTTGCGCGCACAAGAGGAAGTTCTGCAGGACACCGTCCGCTGCGTCGGACGCAGCGCGCGCGAATTCCGCATCCGCAGGGCGAACGATGGCAGTTCCCGCTACATCCAGGCCGTGGAAACCGTGCGCACCGATGCCGACGGAAAGGCCGAGTGGGTGGTGGGCACAAATCTCGATGTCACGGAGCGGAAGGATGCCGAGGCGAAGGTGGTCCAGCTCAACGCTTCGCTCGAGCACCGCGTCGTCGAGCGCACGGCCCAGCTGGAGCGCGCCAACAAGGACCTCGAGGCGTTTTCCTATTCGGTGTCGCACGATCTGCGCGCGCCGCTCCGCGCGGTGGACGGATTTTCCCAGGCGGTGTTGGAGGACTTTAGTCCGCTCCTGCCGCCCGACGGGCAGCGTCAGCTCCAGGTCATCCGTCAGAGCGCCCAGCGGATGGGCGATTTGATCGACGATCTTCTGGCGTTTTCACGGTTGGGTCGTTCGCCCATGGTCAAGCAGCCGGTCAATACCGGTGACCTCGTGCGGGCCGCGCTCGCTGAGCTGAAGGAGCAGAGCGACAACCGGAAAATCGATCTGAAAATTGGCTCGCTCCCGTCGTGCGACGGTGATGCGGCGCTGCTGAAGCAGGTGTGGATCAATCTCCTTTCCAACGCCCTGAAATATTCGCGCAATCGTGCCCAAGCCCGGATCGAGGTAGGGGCGCAGGACGAGAACGGTCAGGTCACGTATTTCGTCCGCGATAACGGCGCCGGCTTCGATATGCGCTACGCCGGAAAATTGTTCGGAGTCTTTCAACGGTTGCATTGCGCGGAGGACTACGAAGGCACCGGCGTGGGGCTGGCCATTGTGCAGCGCATCGTGCAACGCCACGGCGGCCGTGTCTGGGCTGAGAGCGAAGTCGACCGCGGAGCCACCTTTTTTTTCACCCTCACTGGAGGACTCTCACTATGAACGACCTCAAACCGATCGAATTGCTGCTCGTGGAAGACAATCCGCAGGACCTCGAGCTGGCCCTGCGCGCGCTCAAGAAGGCCAACCTTGCGAACCAGATCCAGGTGGCGCGCGACGGGGCCGAGGCGCTCGACTTTATTTTTTGCGAGGGCGCGCACGCCGGGCGCACGTTCGCGGACGTCCCCAAGGTGATCTTGCTCGACCTGAAGTTGCCCAAGATCGACGGGCTCGAGGTGTTGCGGCGACTCAAGGGTGACCCGCGGACGCGGGCGATTCCGGTCGTAGTGCTCACCTCCTCCAAGGAGCAGAGCGATGTGGTGGAGAGCTACCAGCTCGGCGTGAACAGTTACATCGTGAAGCCGGTGAACTTTGAGGGCTTCGCGGCGGCGGTGCGATCGCTCGGGCTGTATTGGCTGCTGCTGAACCAGCCGCCGAAGTGACCGACTGATGCCCTAGCATGCCCAAGGCCCTCAAAGTTCTGATCGTCGAGGATAATCCGAACGACGCGGAAATGGTGCTCCGGCAATTGCGGCGCGCGGGGTTCGAACCCGATTGGACGCGCGTGGATTCCGAAGCGGCGTATTGCGCCTGCCTGCAAACGGGGATCGAGCTCGTGATCTCGGATTTTGAAATGCCCCAGTTCAACGGCATGCGGGCGCTGGAGCTGCGCAACCAATCCGGACTCGACGTGCCCTTCATACTGGTTTCGGGCACGATCGGTGAGGACACCGCGGTCGAGGCGATGAAACACGGCGCCAATGACTACCTGATCAAGGATCGGCTCACGCGCCTGGGTTCGGCGGTAGAACACGCGCTGGACGAATGCCTGCTCCGCGGAGAAAAGCGCAAAGCGGCGGCGGCGCTCGTCGAGAGCGAGCGGTTCAACAAAGCCACGTTGGATAGCCTCACGGCGCACATCGCCATTCTCGACGAACGCGGCGAGATCCTCGCAGTTAATGACGCATGGCGGACTTTTGCCGCGGAAAACGGATTGCCGAGCGAACGCGCTGGGATCGGCGAAAATTATCTCGCGGTCTGTGATCGGACGCGCGGGGCCATGGCGCGGGAAGCCGGACTGGTGGCCGAGGCGATTCGCGCCGTGCTCGAGGGCCGACCGGCGATCAAGGAGATCGAGTATCCCTGCCATAGCCCGACGGAACGGCGGTGGTTCGTGGCTCGGGTCACAGCGTTCCCCGGCGATGGCCCGCGTCGCGCCGTCGTCGCGCACGAAAATATCACGCAGCGAAAGCTCGCCGAAGCCGCGGTGACTGCCTCCGAGCAACACTATCGGCTCTTGTTCGAAAGCAATCCCCAGCCCATGTGGGCCTTTGAACTCGAGACGTTGCGCTTCCTCGCGGTCAACGCCGCGGCCGTGGTGCACTACGGATTCACGCGCGAGGAGTTCCTCGCGATGACGATCAAAGACATCCGTCCGCCGGAGGCCGTGCCCGCGCTCGAGACGTTTCTGCGGACGACCAGCTCCGGCGGCTCGCGGCCCGCGACGTGGTGCCACCGGAAAAAGGACGGCACCTTGATTGATGTGGAGATCACCGCGAACGATCTCACGTTTTCCGGGCGGCCGGCGCGGCTGGTTTTGGCCAACGATGTGACCGAACGTAGCCGAGCCGAAATGGAGTTGCGGTGGAAGACCGCGTTTCTTGAAGCGCAAGTAACGTCGTCGCTGGATGGTATCCTGGTCGTGGATCCGCAGGGCAAAAAGGTGCTGCAAAATCAGCGGATGATCGACCTGCTGAAGATCCCGCCGGAAATTGCCAACGATAAGGACGACGGACCGCAGCTCCGGTGGACCATGGCCCAAACGAAGGAACCGGAAAAAACTCTCGAGCGGGTGGTTTATCTGACCAAGCGCCGCGACGAGGTTAGCCGAGATGAGATCGAGCTCAAAGACGGCACCGTGCTGGATCGCTATTCAGCGCCGGTGGTAAGCAGCGCCGGGGAATACTTTGGCCGCATCTGGACGTTTCGCGACATGACCGAGGAAAGAAACTCCCGGCGCGTGCTGCGGGAGAGCGAGGAACGGTTTCGCGGCCTGATCGAAAACGCCACCGACCTTATCGCGGTCGTGGACGCGGTGGGCTGCATCGAATACCACAGTCCCTCGGCGCAGCGGTTGCTCGGCTATGCGCCCGAAGAGGTGTTGGGCCGGTGCGTCACCGACTTCATCCACCCGGAGGATGTGACGATCGCCACTGGGGGTATGGCCCGCGCTTTTGCCTGCGCTCCGCCCAAAACGGTCGAGTATCGTATCCGGCATCGCGATGGAAGGTGGCGGTTTTTTCAGTCGATCGGCCGGCTGATGCCCGAGCATGGCGGGCGCGCGCTGGTTGTCGTCAACTCGCGCGACGTGACGGAAACGCGCGAACTCCAGTTGCAGTTCTTACGCGCCCAGCGGCTCGAGGCAATCGGGACGCTCTCCAGTGGCATCGCGCACGACCTGAACAATATCCTCGCCCCGATGCTCATGGCGACCGGGCTGCTGCGCAGTGATTTAAAAGATCCGCGGAGCCGTGAGCTTGTCGCGATGATCGAAACCGGCGCGCAGCGCGGGGCCAACATCATCCGGCAGCTCCTCACGTTTAGCCGTGGTATTGAGGGCGAGCGCGTCAGCGTGCAATGGCGGCACTTGATCAAGGAGATGGCCGAAATCGCCCGCGAGACGTTCCCCCGCAACATTACGATCAGCGAGCGCGTCGCGCGGGATTTGCGCCCGGTGTCGGCCGATGCGACCCAACTGCACCAAGTGTTGATGAATTTGTGCGTCAACGCCCGCGACGCGATGCCGGATGGCGGCACGCTGATGCTGCGCGCGGAGAACGTCGAGCTGACGGCTGGCGTGCTGCCCGCGCATCCGGAGGCGAAAGCCGGTGCGTATGTGGTGATGGCCATCGCGGACTCGGGCACTGGCATCTCGCCCGGTGTGATCGAGAAGATCTTCGATCCCTTTTTCACGACCAAGGAAATCGGCAAGGGCACGGGCCTCGGATTGTCGACGGTGCTCGGAATCGTGAAGAGCCACGGCGGCTTCGTCACGGTGGAGAGTTCACTCGGAAAGGGGACGACGTTTCAGGTATATCTGCCCGTCGACAGAACTGCGTCCGCCGACCCAGCGCCAGAAACCGAGGCGGTGTTGAAGCAAGGGCAGGGCGAACTAATTTTGCTGGTCGATGATGAGGAGCCCATCCGGCGGACCGCAACGAACGCGCTGAGGGCTTGGAACTACCGCGTCGTGGGGGCGGCCGATGGTTTGGCCGGCCTCGTGGTTTTTCACGAACGGCGTGTCGAACTGAAGCTGGTGGTGACGGACTTGATGATGCCCGTAATGGGAGGGCACGCGCTGATCCAAGCCTTGCGGAAATCCGACCCGCATTTGCGGATTATCGCGGCCACGGGATTGGAACCCGGTGAAAATCGCGTGGAACTGCGCGAACTCGGCGTGAAGACGATCCTGTTGAAACCCTACACGGCGCAGGCTCTCCACGAGGCAGTGGCTGCGGAACTCGGGGAAGCGGCAAACCCACCTGAGTGCGCCGGACCGGCCATATGAAAACGTCCAAGCACGCCCTGCCCGTGCCACCCGCACCACGCTGCGCGACGGCCACCCGCATCCTGATTGTGGACGATCACGACTTGGTCTGCAGCGGGCTGCGACTGATACTCGAGGAGGTCGACGAGGTCACCGTAGTCGCAACGTGCGGCGATTGTGCGACGGCGTGGCGGCTGGTGGAATCGCTCAAGCCCGACCTCGTGTTAATGGATGTGGAGTTGCCGGACGGCGATGGCATCGTGCTCACGGGTTTGCTGCACGCGACGTTTCCCGAGGTGAAGGTGCTCGTGCTCTCGGGGAGAGCGGTGGTGGAAATCGGCGCCCGGGCACTCGCCGCAGGCGCGCGGGGAATTCTCGCGAAGACCAGGGCGGCGGGCGATCTGGTGCACGCGGCGCGCATCGTCGCGGCAGGTGGGCTGCACTTTGGCGCGGTGAGCGACGCTGGTGAGCCCGCCGCCGCGAAGCCGCCAGCGGACTCGCTGACATTACCCCGGCGAGAGAGCGAGGTTTTGAATTTGGTGATGTTGGGCTTTCGCAACAAGGAGATCGCCGGGGAATTGAAAATCGGCGTGAAGACGGTCGAGACTTACCGTTCGCGACTGATGAAACGATTCGGTTGCGAGAGTCCGGCCGAGTTGGTGCGGCACGCGATTCGCACGGGCCTCGCAAAGGCCTAGGCCGGGGCGGCGCAAGGCCGGCGGGCGGGGTGCGGGTTTTCCTGACAACGTCGAGGCAGATTTCTGCTGGAGCGTGTGCCGTGGGCGTCGATTGAGAGCGGATGTAAAAGCCCCGCGTCACCAACGATGGCCGCAGGCCATGCCCCGTAACGATAAAACCCCATAGCTCAATATGACCATCCCCACCAAGATCATTGTCGCCGTCCTTGGCGCCGTCGCTGCCACCGTGGTCGCGGCGCTCATCGTGCAGAAGAATGTGATCGAGCAGCAGGGCGTGAATCTCACCCGTGAAATGATGCGCTCGATGCTGATCGAGGCGGAAAATGTGCGGCAGAGTATTTCCGAATTGTCCGAGCGCGGTGGCTTCGATCGCACCAAACTGTTGCAAGAATACCGTGCGAGCGGGGATTTGCGGGGCTCGGTATTGTATCGGACGATTCCGGTGGTAGCCGCGTGGAACGCAGCGGCCAAGGCCGCCGAAGCCCAGGGCTTCGAGTTTCGCGTGCCGAAACAGCAGGCGCGCAATCCGAAGAACGAGCCCACGGCAATGGAAGCGGCGATACTCAAATCATTCGAGGGTTCCGCCAGCGAAGAGTATTTTCGCGCAGACCGTGCGACGAACTCGATCGTCTTCGCGCGGGCCGTGAAACTGACCAAGGACTGTCTCGCGTGCCATGGGGATCCGGCCACCAGTCCCACCAAGGACGGCAAGGATATCGTCGGGTTTGTGATGGAAAATTGGAAGGCCGGCGAGGTGCACGGGGCGTTTGTGTTGAAGACGGATTTCACGCGTGTCGATCAAACGGTCTGGGCGGGCATGACCCACACGCTCGCCTGGATTCTGCCGGTGGCGTTAGCCATCGGAGTGGGCTTTTTCTTCCTGAACCGTCGCATAATCGTGCGGCCGCTGCGTGCCTCCATCGCGACAATTGACGCAGCGAGCGAGCAGACCAGCGCGGCAGCGGCGCAGATTTCGGCGAGCAGCCAGTCGCTCGCGACAGGGGCCAGCCAGCAGGCGGCGTCGTTGGAGGAAACCAGCGCCTCGTTGGAGGAAATTTCCAGTATGGCGAAGCGCAATACGGAGGGGGCGCAGCAGGCGCGCGAACTCTCCAACCAGACACGGGCAGCAGCCGATGTGGGCGCGATCGACATGGAGGAGATGCGCCGCGCGATGAACGAGATCAAGAATTCGTCCCACAGCATTTCCAGAATCATCAAGACGATCGATGAAATCGCCTTTCAAACTAACGTCCTGGCACTGAATGCTGCGGTCGAGGCGGCGCGGGCCGGCGAGGCGGGCATGGGCTTTGCCGTCGTCGCCGAAGAGGTGCGCAGTCTCGCGCGACGCTCGGCCGATTCGGCGCGCGAGACGGCGGATAAAATTCAGGAGGCGATGGCGAAGAGTGAGCACGGTGTGCGCATCTCGGAAAAGGTGGCGCTCTCACTCGGGGTGATTGTGCAAAAGGCCCGCCAGGTCGACCAGCTCGTTGCCGAGATCGCCACCGCGTCGGTGGAGCAGAACCAGGGTATTGCGCAGGTGAATGCGGCCGTCGGCGAGGTGGACAAAGTCACGCAGTCGAACGCCGGCGGGGCCGAAGAGGCGGCCGCGGCAGCCGAGGAGTTGAGTGCCCAGGCTGTGTTGATGCGTGAAAATATCCGCGAATTGGCGAAACTCGTGTCCGGCGACAAGGGCGCGATGGATGAGGCGGAGGCCGATTACGCCGGGACAGCGGCAGCCGCAGTGCAGGGGCCGCATGCAAACGGTGCCCCTCATGGCTGGAATGGGCCGTTCGCTGACTTGCGCCAAGGTGCCGTCCGATCGAACGGATAGACCCCGGAAGTTCCGTTCAACGCGAGCAGCCCGCGCATCTCGCAGCCCTTCAAATCGCCGCTCCTTTTTTGACCCTGCTGATAACGAACATGGCACGAATACTCCTTGTTGACGACGACGCCGATGTCCGCGCGGCCGTGCGCATGACGCTCGAATCCTGCGGTCACCGCGTGACCGAAGCGCGGAATGGCGCGGAAGCGCTCAGGGGTTTCGGACAAACGCCCCCGGACATTCTGATCACCGATATCGTGATGCCCGAAATGGACGGGATTGAGGTGCTCATGAAACTGCGGGCGATGGAAACGAGTGTGAAGGTTATCGCCATGTCGGGTTTAGGCCGGACGGGATCCCATGGCTACCTGCACATGGCCGGCTTGCTCGGGGCCGCTAGCGTTCTCGCCAAGCCGTTTTCGGGCGACGAATTGTTGGCGGCCGTCAGGGAACTGTTGGGCCCGCTCCCGGCCGATGGCGGCCGGCGGACTGCATTGCGATCGCTTCGCGATGATCGTATCGCCGGTGATGGCCTGCTCGCCGTGTGAGGAAACGGCGGTGCGGTCGAAACTGAAGCAGAGTCCGAGGGCTACGCAGCAGATGTCGCTGAACAAATTTTCATTCACGAACGCGTTGCGCGGTTTCGCGCCGCAGTCGTCGGAGGCGGTCTTGCGCCCGTGGACGGAGGATGCCGGGGCGGATGGTGGCGAAGATAGTCCAATGCTCGCGACCGAGCGAACGGGGGAAAGGGATTGGGGCTTGTTGTGGCGGGGGGCGCCGGCAAGGGTGGCGACGTAAATCCCGACGACAGCGATGGAACGATCGGCGGGGTTTGCGCACAACCCCCCGCATGTCAGCCCTCCTTGCCCATCGGTTCGCCCGGCCTGCTCTGGCTATCTTGCCGCCGATGGTGGCGTGGGGCGTGCAGACGCTGCTCTGGGCGCAGGTGAAGCCGATGGTGTGGATATTTTTCTACCCGGCGGTGTTTTTCAGTTCGCTGATCGGCGGGCTGTGGTGCGGATTGGCGGCAACGGCCGTTTCGGCGGCGGTGGTGTGGCGGTTTTTTATCGTGCCGGGTGTGGGCGTCGATGTGCGGTTCGAAATTCAGGCAGGAGTGTTTCTCGCGATGGGGGTGCTCTTCTCGGTGTTCAACGATCGGCTGCGGGCGGCCAACGAGGATTTGGAAAAGCGGGTGAGGGAGCACACGGAAGATTTGGAGGCGGCGATGGCGACGCTGCGACAGCGCAAGGCGGAGTTGCGGATGGTGACCGACACCGCGCATGTGGGGCTCGTGATCGTCGATGCACAGCACCGGTATCGGTATGCGAACCGCACCTACTGCGAGATTTTGAAACTGCCGACCTTCGAATTGGTGGGGCGTGCGGTCGCGGAGGTGTTGCCCGCGGTGTATGCGACGCAGATCCGGCCGCGATTGGAGCGGGCGTTTGCCGGAGAGAAGGTGGAGTATCTGCTCCATATCCCGAATGCGGACGAGGCGGGGACGAGCCGGCATTTTTCCGTGTCCTACGGGCCGGTCATGGACGGCGCGGAGCGGGTCGTGGTGGTGGCAATCGCCGATGTGACGGCGCGGAAGCGGGACGACGAGGTGGCGGCGCGGTTGGCGGCGATCGTCGCATCTTCGAGCGACGCGATCATCGGCAAAGATCTCGACGGGATCGTGACGAGTTGGAATGCCGGGGCGGAGGCGGTGTTTGGTTTTGGAGCGGGCGACATGGTGGGGCGGCCGATCACGCGGTTGATTCCGGCGGCAAGGAGCGACGAGGAGCGGACGATTTTGGACCGCATCCGGCGAGGCGAACCGGTGCGGCATTTTGAGACGCAGCGCCAACACGCGGACGGGCGATTGCTCGACGTATCGATCACGGTTTCGCCAATCCGGGACGCGGACGGAAAAGTCGTGGGCGCTTCAAAAGTGGCGCGGGACGTGACGGAGGCGAAGCGAGTGCAGCGGGCGTTGCGCGAATCGGAGGAACGCCTGCGGCTGGCGATCGAGGCGGCTTGCCTCGGCACATGGGAGACCAACTACCGGACGGGGAAACTGCTCTGGTCGGCGCGGCAGGAGGAGTTGATGGGGTATGCACCGGGGACTTTTCCGGGAACGTGGGAGGCGTTTCAGGCGCTCGTCCATCCGGAGGACCGTGCGCAGCTGGAGGCGGCACGGCAGGAGGCGCTGGGTGCGGAGGGACGCTATCAGACCGAGTTGCGTTTCGTGTTGCGCGACGGGCGGGTGCGATGGGGCTACGTGCGTGGACAGTTGCTGCGCGGACCGGACGGGCAACCGGAACGGATGCTGGGCATCGAACTGGACGTGACCGAACGTCGGCAGGCGGAGGAGGCGGTGCGACGGTTGAATGCGGAGCTGGAGCTGCGCGTGGGCGAGCGCACGGCGCAACTCGAGACGGCGAACAAGGAGCTGGAGTCGTTTTCCTACACGGTTTCGCACGACCTGAGAGCGCCGCTGCGCGCGATCAACGGTTTTGCCCTCGCGGTGCAGGAAGACTACGGGGCGCAGTTGCCCGAGGAGGGGCGGCGTTTCCTGCAAAATGTGCGGAATGGAGCGCTGCGGATGGGCCACCTGATCGACGATTTACTGGCGTTCTCGCGGCTGAGCCGGTCGCCGCTGCGCCGGCAAGCGGTTGATTCGACCGCGATCGTGCGAGAGGCGTTGGCGGAGCTGGGATGGCCGGTCGCGGGACGGATGATCGAGCTGCGGTTGGGGGCCATGCCGACGACCGAGGCGGACGCGGCGCTGTTGAAACAGGTGTGGGTGAATTTGCTCTCGAATGCGCTGAAGTATACGCGCAAGCGCGAGCACGCGGTGATCGAAACGGGGTGCCGGGAGCAGGGCGGCGAGACGGTGTTTTTTGTGCGCGACAACGGGAGCGGTTTCGATCCGCAGTATGCGCACAAGCTGTTCGGGGTGTTCCAGCGATTGCACCGCGCCGAAGACTACGAGGGGACCGGGGTCGGCCTCGCGATCGTGCAACGGGTGGTCAATCGCCACGGCGGACGCGTGTGGGCGGAATCGGAGCTCGAACGCGGCGCTTCGTTCTATTTCACTTTGGTGCCGCCCATTTGACATGAATAATCCAAACGCCGTTGAACTGTTGTTGGTAGAGGACGATCCGCAGGATTTGGAACTCGCCCTGCGATCCTTCAAGAAGTCGGGTATCGTCAACTCGATCGTGATCGCGCGGGACGGGGCCGAGGCGCTGGATTTCGTGTTTGGCGAAGGAGCCCATGCGGGGCGCGCGGTGACGGAGCAGCCGAAGGTCATTTTGCTCGATTTAAAATTGCCCAAAGTGGACGGCTTGGAGGTGTTGCGCCGGATCAAGGCCGACCCGCGCACGCGAGCGATCCCCGTAGTGATGCTCACTTCGTCGAAGGAGCAGCGCGACATCGTGGAGAGCTATAAATTGGGGGTGAACAGCTACATTGTGAAGCCGGTCGATTTCGAGGGCTTCTCGGCGGCGGTGCGCGAACTGGGTTGCTACTGGCTTTTGCTCAATCAGGCGCCGAAGTCGGCCGATTAGAGGGTGCGGCCGTGGCGAACCCACTCAGAGTTCTTTTGGCGGAAGACAGCCGCGACGATGCGGAGCTTTTGCTGCGGGTCCTGCGGCGGCACGGGTTTGAGGTGACGGCACAACGGGTCGACACGGAGCACGATTTTATCGCGGCGCTGCGGACGGAACCCGATGTGGTGATCTCGGACTACGACATGCCGGGGTTCGGCGGCATGCGGGCGCTGGAGCTGATGAGGGAACATGGACTGGACGTGCCGTTTATTTTGGTCTCGGGCACAGTGGGCGAAGAGGCGGCGGTCGAGGCCATGCGCCGCGGTGCGGTCGACTACTTGTTGAAGGATCGGCTCGCCCGGCTCGGCGCTTCGGTGGCGCATGCGTTGGCCGAAGCGAAATTGCGGAGGGAGCGCCACGAAGCGGTGCAGGCGCGACTGGAGAGCGAACGTCTGGCGCAGGCGACACTGGACGGATTGACGGCGCATATCGCCGTGGTGGACGAGGCGGGCACGGTGTTGAAGGTCAACGAGGCGTGGCGAAAATTTGCGACGGAGGGCGGAGCGGGCGTGGCGGCGGTCGGCGAAGGCGCGAACTACCTGCGGGTTTGCGATCAAGTGATCGGCGCCGGAGCGGAAATCGCCTGCGCGGTGGCGGCGGCGATTCGTCGCGCGCTGGCCGGCGAGGCGGTGCCGTTCGAGACGGAGTATCCCTACGAAACACCGGAGACGATTCTGTGGTTTGTGGTGCGGGTAACCGCGGCGGCCGGCGGCGGGCGCAAACGGGTGATCATCGCGCACGAAGATATCACCGTGCGAAAACGGCAGGAAGAGGCCGTGCTGGAAAGCAACGCGCGGTTTGCGAGCATGTTCGGTTCCAGTCAGGCGGCGATGTCGCTCTCCACGTTCAATCAGGGCCGGTATTTGGATGTGAACGACGCGTTTTTGAAAGTATTCGGACGCACGCGTGAGGAGGTCGTTGGGCGGACAGTGTTCGAGCTGAACGTGTGGGTGGACCCCGCGCAGCGGGCGGCGCTGTTTAACGCGTTGCAGCAAGACGGGACCGTGCAGAATTTCGAGATGGCGCTGCGGACGCGCTCGGGCGCGGTCATCGATCTGCTGTGGTCGGGCTCGACGATCATGGTCGCCGGCGAAAAGTGTCTGTTGGGTGCGGCGTTGGACATCACGCAGCGCAAGCGGACCGAGGCGGCGTTGCGGGCGAGCGAGCTCCAGTTTCGCGCCATTTTTGAAATGGCCTCGGTCGCCATGGCACAGGCTGATCCGGGCACGGGCAGACTGTTGCGGGTAAATGAGCGGCTGGCCGTCCTCACCGGCTACACTCGGGACGAGTTGCTCGGGATGCGCGTCAGCGAGATCACGCATCCGGACGATTGGGAACGAAACTGGGCGGTGTTGCAGCGGGCGATCAGCGGCGAATTGGCGGAATTCGAACTGGAAAAACGCTTCGTGCGCAAGGACGGCTCCAGCACGTGGGTATTGCTCAACGCGACGATCCTGCGGGATGCAGCGGGACTGCCGATGCGTATCATGGCGGTGATCCAGGACATCAACGGGCGCATCGAGGCCGTGCGGCAATTGCGCGAGAGCGAGGCCCGCTTCCGGCAGGTCGTGGAGACCATCACCGAGGTGTTCTGGGTGAGCGACCGGACGCGGGGCAAGATCGTGTATGTGAGTCCTGGTTACGAGTTGGTGTGGGGGCGGCCGAGCGAAGCGCTCTACGCATCGTCCCGGGTGTGGGAGGAGTCGATCCATCCGGATGACCGCGACCGCGTGCTCGCGGCCGCCGACACCAAGCAAGCCGCGGGCGACTACGACGAGTCCTACCGGATCATCCGGCCCGACGGCGGCGTCCGTTGGATTCACGACCGGGCCTTTCCGGTGCGCAACGAGGCGGGGGTGGTCGAACGGATCGTGGGCGTGGCCGAGGATATTACGGAGCGCCGGAAATGGGAGGAACAGTTTCTCCGGGCGCAACGGCTCGAGGCGATTGGGACATTGGCGAGCGGCATCGCGCACGATCTGAACAACATCCTGGCGCCGATGCTGATGATCGCGCCGATGTTAAAACAAAAACTGGCCGAAGAGCGGGACCGCGAATTGCTCACGATGCTGGAGCATGGGGCCCAGCGCGGAGCGAATATTGTCAGGCAACTGTTGACCTTCAGCCGGGGGATTGGCGGCGAGCACGGTCCGGTGCAGGTGCGGCACTTGGTCAAGGAAATCAGCAGCCTGATCAAAGAGACCTTTCCGCGGGAAATCGCGATTTCGCACCACGTCCAAAAGGATCTGTGGACGGTGCCCGCCGACGCGAACCAACTGCACCAGGTGATCATGAATCTCTGCGTCAATGCGCGCGATGCGATGCCGGTGGGTGGCTCGCTCGGTCTGGAGGCGACGAATCGCGCGCTCACGGAGGCGGACCGTGGTTTGAGTCGCGACATGAAGCCCGGGAACTACGTCATGGTGAGAGTGAAGGATACCGGAGAAGGGATTGCGCCGGAGATCTTGGGACGGATTTTCGAGCCGTTTTTCACGACGAAGGAGATCGGGCGCGGGACGGGCCTCGGCTTATCCACGGTCGTGGGCATTGTGCACAACCACGGCGGCTTCCTGTGCGTGCAGTCAGAGCTCGGCGGCGGTAGCTGTTTTGACGTGTATCTGCCTGCGCCGGGCGATGAGCGGGATGCGGGGTTGCAGGTGGCGGTGCCGGATATCGCGATGGCGCACGGCGAGGGTATTTTGTTGGTCGATGACGAACGGCCGATTCGCGAAGTGATGCAGCGCTTGCTGGAACGGCAGGGCTACCGGGTGTGGACGGCGGGAAATGGCGCCGAGGCGATCCAGACGTTCGCGGCCCATCGGGAAGGAATTCACGTGGTGCTCACCGACGTGATGATGGCCGTGATGGACGGGGTGGTGCTGTGCCGCGCGTTGAGGAACCTCGATCCCGCGCTTCCCGTCGTCATCATGAGCGGCCTCACGGACCAGAAACGCGCGGATGAGTTGAGATGCCTAGGTGTAACGGAGTTCCTGCCCAAGCCGTGCGATGCGCACAGTTTGTTTGGGGCGATCAGGCGGGGGTTGGGTCAAACGGGCTAGCTGGCCAGAGACGCGCCGGACGGGTGCTGATCCGCGTCAGGGATATCCGGACTCAGGCGAGCGGGATTTTGCCCTTAATTCTGACAAAGGCGGGCCGATTAGAGGCGAGGGTGGGGTAGCGATGGACCCGGGTTACCCGAGGTCTGCGGTTTCCCCACCTCCCCCTTATGGCTCAACTCCTCATCATCGACGACGAAGCGAATCTGCGTGCCGCCCTGCGGTGCTCGTTGGAACGGCTGGGCCATATCGTCACCGAAGCCGGTGACGGCAAAGAAGGCTTGGTGCTGTTCAATCCGGCGCTCCACGACGTGATTATTACGGATATCGTGATGCCGGAGACCGAAGGCCTCGAACTTCTGATGGAGGTGCGCAAGCGTCGGGGCCCGACCAAGGTCATCGCAATGTCGGGTGGCGGGATGTTTGGCGCGGGCAATTATTTGCGGACGGCGAAGCAAATGGGAGCGGACGCGATTCTGGCGAAGCCGTTTTCCTGCGACGAACTGGCGGCCGCTCTCGAGGGAGTGCTGCAGGCGGAGTGCGGCGAAAAAAATAAGGCGGACGACGCATTGAGCGTGTCCGCCGTGAGCTGTCCCGCCTGAGCGGCAGATCAGAGACGCGCGATGATGGCGTCGGCCATCGCTTTGGTGCCGACGGAGGGCTTGCCAAAGGCGATGTCACCGGTGCGCGTGCCACCGGTGACGGCGGCGCGGACCGCGGCTTCGATACGCGTGGCGACGGCGTCGAGGCCGAAGCTGAAGCGGAGCATGAGCGCGACAGAGAGGATCTGTGCGCAGGGATTCGCAATGCCCTTGCCCGCGATGTCGGGCGCGGTGCCGCCGGCGGGCTCGTAGAGACCGAAGGGGAGGCCGAGAGAATTCTTGCCGGCGCCGAGCGAGGCGGAGGACAACATGCCGAGGGACCCGCAGATGACGGCCATCTCGTCGGAGAGGATGTCGCCGAACATGTTTTCAGTCACGAACACATCGAACTGATTCGGGTCGCGCGCGAGCTGCATGGCGGCGTTGTCGACATACATGTGGCTGAGGGCGATGTCGGGCGCGTGGGCGGCCATGTAATCGGTGACGGTTTTCCGCCAGAGGACGGAGGTCTCGAGGACGTTGGCCTTGTCGACGGAGCAGAGTTTCTTTTTGCGCGCGCGGGCCGTGGTGATCGCGACTTTGAGGATGCGTTCGATCTCGGACTTTTTGTAGACCATCGTATCCACGGACTGGATGTCGCCGTCGGGGAGCGTGGTGGTGGTCTTGGGGAGGCCGAAGTAAACGCCGCCGGTGAGTTCGCGGATGCAGACGATGTCGATGCCGTTGGGGATGCGCTCGGTCTTGAGGGGCGAGGCGTCGGTGAGCTCGCGATAGAGGAGGCCGGGGCGGATGTTGGCGAAGAGGGTGAAGTGCTTGCGGAGCGGGAGGAGGGCGGCTCGCTCGGGCTGCTCCTTGGGCGGAAGTTTTTCCCACTTCGGGCCGCCGACGGAGCCGAAGAGGATGGCGTCGGACTCGGAGCAGAGTTTGAGGGTGGAGTCGGGGAGGGCCTTGCCGTGGTTGTCGATGCCGGCGCCGCCGACGTCGGCTTTGGTGTAGGCGAGCGTGAGGTTTTCTTGCTTGGCCACGTGTTCGAACACGCGCAGGGCCTCGGTCATCACCTCGGGCCCGATGTAGTCTCCAGCAAGGACGGCAAACTTGAGTGTCGGCATAAGAAACGCGGAGGTTGGCAAGCGGCGGGGGCGAGTGGCAAGCAGCCAATCGCGGCGCTAATCGTGGACGAAAAATCGACTGCGCCGCCCGCTTGCGACCGTGGCTGGTTTGATCGATCACGAGATCGAACCCGCGAGACCCCGGCCGCCGCGGCGATTTGCTCCCTGGTCACCTGCGCGTGTTTTTCGTTCATCGGCGAACCGTGTCGCCGACGCGAAGTTCGCGATGAAAACTCGAAGCGCCGTTTTGTTCTCACGGCTAATCCCCCGGCCCCAACCACCAAGCTGTGGTTGCCAACCGCAAGACCGTGATCCGCCCCACCTCCATGCTCCGCGCACCCCGTCTCCTGCTCGTCGCCCCGCTGGCGCTCGCCTTCGACGTATCGCGCACGTTCTGAGCTCAACCCCCACTATTTCGGACCTCACTCGGCCGGCGCGCCCCTTCGGTGCGCGGGCCTTTCTTGGATTTGGGTGCCCCAGGTGAACGGCTTCACCAAAGAAAAAATTGTGCTACCAACCCCGACCCCGATTCATGTTCTCGCTCCGCTTACCCCATGAAATCCCCATTGTTTGGACTCTCGCCACGCTTCGTATCCCTACTCTGCCGCACGGCCGTCACCCTGTTCGTCGGCACGGCCCAAGCGCAAACGGTCGCCCCGTCCACCAAGCCTGCGCCCAAGCCTCTCCCCAACGACGCCGTGGTGCTCTCCCCCTTCGAAGTCGTCGCCGAAAGCGACAGCTACGAGGCCACCAACACGAACTCCCTCACCGGCGTCAGCACCTCGCTGAACAAAGCCCCCGTCGATGCCCGCGTGATCACGCGCACGATGATGGACGAACTCGGCGGCGGCGACGTCTTTAAGATGCTCTCCGAATACGGCGGTCTCGGCGCGATGTTGTTCGGTGGTGGCAACGAGGACCAACGAGGCATGCAGGAGGGCGACGGTGCCCAGCCGGCCGGTCTTTCCAGCCGCGGTTTCAGCATGAGTGAACCGCGCCGCGACGGATTTCTACGCTCGTCCACCTCGGGCTTTAGTTCCTTCGACGTCGAGAGCGCCGAGGCCGTCAACGGCTCCAATAATCTTCTCTACGGCTCCGGTGAGCCCGGCGGCGTCGTGGTGATCAACACCAAGCGCGCGCAGGTCAACAAACGCTCGATTGTGCTCAGCACGAAGTTCGACTCCGAGGGCTCCCGCACGCACACCGCCGACATCAACTACGGCCTCTCCTTTGGCGCCAAGCGCTTCGGTTTCCGCCTCAACCTGATCGACTCCGGCGACCGCTATTACCGCCCGTTTCTCGGTCTCGATCAGCGTGGTGTCCAAACTTCGGTGACGATGCGTCCCTACTCGTGGCTGAATATTTTTGGCGATTACCGCTACTACGAGCGCGCCGCGATCATCTCCGCCGGCGCCACCGTGCGCGTGCCCGCCGGATTCACCCTCAGCAACGGCGTTAATATGGACAACCAGTCCACCGCCTACCTCACCGGCCTCGGCGGCTCCGCGCTGCTCAACGACCTTATCACGCTCCGCAATCAGGACTCGCTCAGCGGCGTCGTTCCCCGCCAGCACTGGATCAATAAATCGAAAAGCGTCACCGTCGATCTCACCCCGCACAAAGACCTCGCGCTGCAACTGCGCTATAGCCACGACGACCGCGTCAATCGCGCTCTCTCACCCCTCAGCACACAATATTTCCACCCCGACCATGTCGGCAATCTCGCCACCGATGCGAATGGCGCGCGGCTGCGGGAGTGGGCCGTGTTTACGTCGCTCGGCGGCTCGCCGTTTTCGACCGGAGCCCACGGCTACAAGGCCACGCTGGTCGGCCATCGCGATTTGGGCCGCTTCGGCGACCACCGGCTGAGCGCATTTTACACCGGATCGAGTTCCTGGGTCGTAAGCCGCACCGCGCGCTTCTACGAGATCAACGCCGACGGGAGCTGGGTGCAGAACAAAGCCCAAATCACCAACGCCGACTCAGGTCGCACCCAGATGCCGGCGTTCTGGCGTCCCATTTTCTCCGGCGCGATGCCGGGCGGACTCAAGTGGCCGCAGGACATTATCGTCCACCCGAACGGTAAACGTTACGCGTGGAATACCCAGGTTTATCCCGGCGCCGTTCCCGCCACCGCCGGCAATCCCGAAGGTCTCGGCGGCCCGGTCAACGCCCTCGGCCAGCCGACCAGCGGCGCGTTTGCCAATGACGACACCAACGAGAAGGGTTACGGCACGAGCTTCTCGAGCTCCTATTGGAAGGGCCGCATCGACACGCTCGTCGGCCTTCGTTTCGAAAACGCCGAGACCATCCGCACCACCACGACCGTGTTCAAAGGTCCGATCGACTACGGCAGCAAGACCTACGGTGTCGTCTTCAATACCCCTGTGAAGGGCATCCGCGGCTACATCAACTATGCCGTGAATCAGAAAATCAACTTCGCCACCGACCGCGACGTCTTCAACGTTCTCCTGCCCATCGGCAAAGGTGTGACGAAAGAAGGTGGCCTCAAACTCTCGCTCTGGGATCACCGCGTCTCCGGCAATATCACCTACTACCAGACCAGCGGTGAAAATTTTGCCGCCACCCTCGGCGGCGTCCGTGACGACGTCGATCCCAACGGCATCAACGGCCGCAACGGCGGCGCCGGTTACGTCTTCAGCCGCGTGTCCGACGGTATCAGCGCCAGCCTTTCAGCCCGCCCGTTCAAGCCGTGGCAGATCACGTTCAGCTGGACCCAGGCCAACGGCTCCGAGCGCAGCGACGTCATTCTCCCGATCCTCTACAACGACGAGTTCAACACCACGACCGTCGGCGGCCAGCAAGTTGTCGCCATCAAGGATGCTGCGTCCGGCTCACTCTCGCCGCTCATGGTGCCCGTCGATCCGAAGGATCCCACCGGCCCCACGACGACCCTCTCGCTCGCGATGATGAAAGACAGCACGAGCGCTTACTTCGCCAACCTCGACCCCGATTCCGGTGCGATCCTCAACTCGCAGGCACTCGGCCTCCGCACCACTGGCGTCGGCACCACCAAGACGGCGCTCCCGATCACCGCGCACCAACTCGGCTTCGTGCCGCCCGTTCCCCAGCTCATCGTGCGCAAAGCCGGCGAAGTCACCACCGGCTACGCGGAAAATTCCTTCAGCAACATTAACCGTTTTCAGGTGAGCGAAGGCCGCCTCAAGGGTCTCGTGCTCGGCCTCTCCACCACCTACGCCCGCAAGTTTCGCGGCTACATGTATACCGACGCTGCCGACGCCAATAAGCGGAAAATTTTCTACTACCCCGACAAGCTCCAGAACAACGGCTTCATCGTCTACCGCTTCCGCGGCTTCGCCAAGACCCAGATGTCCGTCCAGCTGAACGTCGACAACCTCCTCGACCGCCAAAAGATCCTCGCCCTCCCGCGCAGCACGAACGGCACGATCCGTTACTTCCAATATCAATACTCCCCGCGGAAGTTCGCGCTCACAACGAACGTGACCTTCTGAGCAACCGCTGCGGCCTCACGCCGTTCTGCGTCGCGCAACGAGGGATCTGGGTTCAGTTTTCCCGCCATGACCACGCGCCGCACTTTGCTCCGCATCGCGCCGCTTCTCGCCTTGGTGGCGCTTCTCGGCGCCGTCCGTGCGGCCGATCTCTCCTTCAGCGATCCCTCCCGCGTTCCGCCGCCTCCACCGGGCGCACTGGGTTTCCCCGATCGCGGGCCTCACTTGGACGCTCGCGCCGGCTTTCACCAACCGCCCGCCGGCTATGGCATCGTGCCGTTTTTCTGGTGGCTCGGCGATCCGCTGACTCAACCGCGCCTCACTTGGATTCTCGATCAGATGGCCGGCATGGGTGTGTCCGGTTACCAGATCAATTACGCCCACTCCGACAAAGGCGGCCGTAGCTATGGCCTCACTTATCCGAGCCACCCCGCTCTTTTCTCCGAGGATTGGTGGAAACTCACCGGGTGGTTCATGCAGGAGGCGAAGAAACAATCCGCCGGCATCAGCTTGAGCGACTACACGCTCGGCTTCGGCCAAGGTTGGAGCGTCGACGAAATCCTCCGCGAGCACCCCGAAGTGACCGGCATGAAACTCAACCTGGGCAAAGACGGCCAGGTCACCGCCGAAACCGTCCCGTGGTCGCTCAATCCCCTGCACCCGAATTCGGGCCAATGGTATGCCGAGAAATTCTTCGGCCAATTCGAACGCCGTTTCCCGGGAGAAGGCGGCCGCGGCCTCAATTTCTTTTTTTCCGACGAACTCACTTTCGGCGTCAGCGGACGCCTCTGGTCGAAAGATTTCCCGGCCGAATTTCAAAAGCGCAAGGGCTACGACATCACCCCCGAGTTGCCCGCCCTCTTCCGCGACACCGGACCGCGCACGCCGAAGATCCGCCTCGATTACAGCGACGTTCTCGTCGCGCTGAGTGAGGAGGGCTTCTTCAAACCTGTCTTCGACTGGCACCAGTCCCGCGGCATGATCATGGGCTGCGACCACGGTGGCCGCGGACGCAACGTCGTCGAGTTCGGCGACTATTTCCGCACGCAGCGCTGGAACCAAGGTCCCGGCGCCGACCAGCCGTCACTCGGCAAAAATCTCATCAAGGCGAAAGTCGCCGCCTCCATCGCTCACCTCTACGAGCGTCCGCGCGTTTGGCTCGAGGGATTTTACGGCAGCGGTTGGGGCACCAGCTCTGCGGATCTCGTCGACGCCACCTTCGCCAACTACGCGATGGGCTTCAATCTCCTCGGCCTGCACGGCATGTATTACTCCACCCATGGCGGTTGGTGGGAGTGGGCCGCCCCCGACAACACGTTTCGTATGCCCTATTGGCGGCACTTGCGCGGCTTCACGGATTGCGTGCAGCGCCTCAGCTATCTCCTCAGCCAAGGCCACCACCGTTGCGACGTCGCGATTCTCTATCCTGTCGCCGCCATGGAGGCTGGCCTGGACGGCGCCACCGCCGTGCAGACCGCGTTCACCACTGGCGAACAGCTCTACGCCCGCGGCGTCGATTTCGATTTTATGGATTTCGAGTCGCTGGACCGCGCTACAGTCGTCGGCCCCGAGCTTCACGTTTCCGGCGAGATCTACCGCGTCTTGGTTTTGCCGGCGATGAAGGCCGTGCGTCACTCGACTCTCGTCAAAGCTGCCGAGTTTCGCCGCGCCGGTGGCATCGTCGTCGCTCTCGGCGCCTTGCCCGAGGCCAGCGACCGAATCGGTCGCGACGACCCCGAAGTCACCGGGTTGGTCAGGGAACTATTTCCCTCCGGCCCGGCGAACGACGTCTTCGCGTCGCTCCCCGAGCGCGACTACGTCGGCCCCGGCAATATCCACCATCGGAAAATCGGGCCCCGCGACGTCTACGCGATCTACGGCGCACCTCAGGGAGCCGAGTGTTTCTTCCGCGCCACCGGGCAAGTCGAACTCTGGGACCCTTGGACCGGCACGTCTCGCCCTCTGCCTGTCACCGCGCAGACGAAGTCCGGCACAAAACTCAAACTCCCGCTCACGGACAAAGAATTTCAACTGATCGTTTTCAGCCCCGGCCAACCGACCTTCGAGGCCGGCTCGCCCGCTCCCGTCGCCCAGGCAATTCCGCTCTCGAATCACTGGGAATTCGAACTTCAACCGACCAGCGACAATCGCTTCGGCGATTTTCACTGGCCCCCCACGCCGGGGCTGATCGGCCCCGAGATTCGCCAACTCTGGTATTGCGAAGGCGAAAAGCCGGACGGCCCGTGGCGTAAAGTCACCGTCTCCTTCGGCCCGCAATTTATCCAATCAACCACGCCGCCTCCGCACGCGAACGGCCACCCCTACGAATTTTCCTGGCGCTGGGGCATCGAAAACGACCCCGGTCATCAAGGCTACCACGGCCTCAAAGCCGAGGTGCACGACGAGTTTCTTGCCATCGGGAAAGCGAAGGAAAACCGCCGCCACGTGCCCACTGTCGTCAGCTACGAGGCCGAGGGCCCCGACTCCTATTTTTCCACCCACGTAATCGCCCCCCGCGCCATGCTCGCGCACGCGCTGCACGGCCCGATCGCCCCGGCCCAGCTCTGGCTCAACGGCGCGCTCGTCACCGGCACCGAGCTAAACCTGCAACCCGGCGCCAACGCCGTCGAGCTGCGCTACACGAAACCCGGCCGCACCTACTTTGTCGTTTCCACCGCAGCTCGCTCCGCCCAACCGAAATCCTCGCCTGCCGATCTGGCCATGAGTTGGTCGACCAACCCAAATGTGCTGCCCTTCGATGTGCGCACGTCGGAAACCAATCCGGTCGGCTGGTATCGCTTCGTTTCCCCACCGGGCCTGCGCTCGTTTACGCTCTCGGCGCGCGGAAAAATTCAGGCGTGGGCCGGCGACACCCCGCTCACGACTTCCGATCAACACCAGTTCACGCTGCCTCGCCCCGCCACCGAGCCCGTTACGATCCGCCTGCGCATCGAGCAAGACCGCGGCTGCTACGCGGGCGCTGCGCTCCCTGAGCCGATCAAGCTCGACTGCGGGCCTGGCCCCGCCGCCCTCGGCGACTGGTCGCAGAACGAAGGCTTGGCCTCGTATTCCGGCGGCGCGTGGTATCGCCAAACCTTCTCCCTGTCCGCTGCGCCCACCGCCGGTGCTGTCACCCTCGATCTCGGCGAGGTCGTTGCGTCCGCCGAGGTCCGGCTAAATGGCCAACTCGCCGGCATTCGCGTCGCCCCGCCGTATCGCTTCGATGTCACGAGCCTCGTGCGCCCCGGCGACAACCGGCTCGAAATCCTGGTCTGCAATACGCTCGCCAATCACTACTCCACTGTGCCCACCCGCTATCGCGGCGAGAGCAAGTCGGGCCTGCTCGGCCCCGTCACCCTCACGCAGCTTGCCCCGGCCGCCCTACGCCAACCGTGAAGCCATCCCGCTGAGTCCCGTCCGCCCACCGCAGCACTTTTTATTTTCCATGAAACTTCGCTCCGTTGCTTTGCTCCTGCTCGGGGCCGCCCTGATGAACGCCGTCCATCCGCTGGCTGCCGCCGATGACGCCACCTGGCTCCGGGCCCACGGCACGCTCATCTTCCACGACGCCTTCGAGCGCGAGGAAACCGGCAACGGCGCCAAGGCCATCGGCAACGATTGGAACAGCGCGACCGCCGACCGCGTGCCGCAGATCAAGATGGCCGACCTCGACGCCGGCATTCTGAAAATCACCAGCGCCACTAAGGAAGCCGGCCACGCCGCCCACATTCACCACGAGGCCGGATTCACCGATGGCGGCGCCATCGTCCGCTTCAAGTTCCCCGGCCTCACCAAGGGCGAGACGCTCCAACTCGGCTTTGTCGACCGCGAGACGAAGGGCGTTCACGCCGGCCATCTCTGCTACGGCATTCTCTCACCGACCAGCGTCACGCTGATCGACCATAAGACCGGCGTCATGAATCTCGAAATCCGCCAACGCCGCCAAACTTACCTCGATCGCAAAGAAAAACTGCCCGCCGACCTCGATGCGTTGCTGAAAACCAAGCAGATCATCGTCCCGTGGAAGGCCGACACCGCTTGGCACGAACTCGTCCTCGTAACCGAAGGCGACGAGCTACGCCTCAGCGTCGACGGCCACCTCGTCACTCACCATCGCTCCGCCGGCTTCGCGCACCCGATGAAGCGCTGGTTCAGTTTCCTCGTGCCGAGCACCGTTTGGATCGACGATGTGAAGATTTGGAAAATGCGATGAAACCCCGTGCTCTGAATAGGAGATTCCTCGCCGCCGTGCTCGCGACGACCCTCACGGCATCGGCCGCGCCCGAGCCCATGCTACTCACGCTCGAGGCGCCCATCGAAAAGTGGGACGAAGCCATCCCGCTCGGGAACGGCATCATCGGTGGCCTGCTTTGGGGCAAGGGCAACGAGCTCCGCCTCTCGCTGGATCGCGGCGACCTGTGGGACCTCCGCCAACACCCAATCTACGCGCGCCCGGAATTCACTTACGCCACCGTCGTCGCCCGCGCACAGGCCGGGCAAGCCGACCAACTCAACAAGGAGTTCGCCCACACCAGCGACTTTCCCACCAAGCTCCCCGGCGCCCGGCTCGTCGTCACCCTCGACCCAAAGTTTCAAGCCCGCGCCTTCAGCCTCGACCTGCAACGCGCCCTCGGGTCGGTCGACCTCGGCTCAACCCACGCCGAATGTTTCTTCGGCGAATCGAGCCCCGCCGCCCTTCTGCTGCTGCCTGATCCGGCGGCGAAGTTCGACCTGATTCCCAACTCCGCCGTCAAGAAAATCGGCTACACGATCGCGTCCGTCACCCGCGCCGAGCGCTCGGTCACTCTCGTGCAGGACGCCGCCGAGGGCTTTCGCTACGTGATCCACGTTGCGTCCCGTCCGACCGGAGCGCGCACCTTGCTCGCCATCGCCATCACCACCAACCGCGAGCACGCCGACCCCGTCGCGCTCGCGCAGCAGCAAGCGGCGCAAGCCCTCGCACACGACTACGACGCCGCGCGCGCAGAGCACGTCCAACGTTGGGATAAATTTTGGACCCGCTCCTCCGTGTCGCTTCCCGACGCCGCCCTCCAGCAGCACTACAATCTCGTCCAATATTTTTACGGCGCCGCATCCCGCCGCGGCGCTCCGCCGATTCCCCTGCAAGGCCTCTGGACCGCCGACGCCGGTGTGCTCCCGCCGTGGCGCGGCGACTACCATCACGACCTCAACACCCAGCTCACCTACTGGGCCTACCTTGCCTCCGGCCATTTCGACCAAGGCCTGAGTTTCCTCGACTTCATGTGGAGCCATAAGCCGGCGCACGAGACGTTCGCCCGCGAATTCTTCGGGGTAAAACAGGGCATGATCGTCCCCGGCGTCATGTCTCTCGACGGCCGCGCCATGGGCTCGTGGTTCCAATACACCCTCTCACCCACAATGGGCGCGTGGGTCGCGCAATCGTTCTACTGGCATTGGCGCTACGAAATGGATCCACAGTTTCTCGCCGACCGCGCCTACCCCTACTGCGCCGCCGTCGGCGAGGCCCTCGCGGAATTGCTAAAACCCGACCCGCGCACCGGCTACCTGAAACTGCCGCTCTCCAGTTCCCCCGAAATCCATAACAACACCCAACGCGCCTGGCTCACGCCTCACTCCAACTTCGACCACGCGCTCTTGCAGTGGCTCTTCCTCGCCAACGCCGAGATGGCCGCCGCCCTCGGCCGCGCGCCCGAGGCCGACCGCTGGCGCTCGCTCCACGCGCGCCTGGGACCGCTTGTCGTCAGCGACACCGGCGTTCTCCTCATGGCGCCGGGCGAATCCCTGACCGCCTCCCACCGCCACCATTCGCAACTCATGGCGATCCATCCCCTCGGGCTGCTTCATCCGGAGAACAGCGCGGAGGACCGCCGGATCGTCGATGCCACGCTGGCTGACGTTGACCGCCTCGGCACCTCCGCCTGGACCGGCTACAGCTTCAGCTGGATGGCCGCGCTGCGCGCCCGCGTCGGCCGCGGCGACGAAGCTCTCCGTTTTCTTTCCGACTACCGGGAGCACACCACGTCGCGCAACGGCTTTCACCTTAACGGCGTGATCACGGGGTCCAAAATTTCCAACTATCGCGGCCGCGCCTTCACGCTCGAGGGCAACTTCGCCGCCGCTCAGACGGTGCACGAGATGCTGCTCCAAAGCCACGGCGGGCGCCTGCACATTTTCCCGGCCCTGCCTTCCACGTGGCGCGACACGTCGTTCCGCGATCTCCGCGCCGAGGGCGGCTTCGTGGTTTCCGCCGAACAACGCGACGGCCGCCTCGCGCGGGTTTCCATCCGCGCCACCGTCGCCCAGGACTTGCGCCTGATCGATCCGTTCTCCGGCCACCACTACGATCACAACCTGCCGGTCACTCGCGCCGCCCGCGAAATCCGCTGCCGGCTGCAACCCGGCCAAACCCTCGAACTCACCGCCCGTGCACCTGCACGCGCCACCCCCACGCCCTAGCCGTCGTCTTTCGTTTTAACCCGATTCGCCGCTCTTGCGCCAACTCTCACCCCCGATGAACCCCTTTCCCTTACGTCTGGCCTTTTTCCTTTTCGCCCTGTGGTGCAACGGGGCGCTGGCGCAAACTTCGCCCGTGCCGGCGTCGACCGAAGTGGCCACCGACCTCCGGCGCATCACGTTAAATGGCCAGTGGAAATTCGCCGCCGACTACCAGAACTGGGGCGATCAGGCGGAATGGTTTTCCCCCAAGCTCAACGACGGCGTCTGGGACACCGTGAAGGTGCCGCACACGTGGTCGCACGATCCGCGGTTCATCGGTTTCGTCGGTGCCGGCTGGTATCGCTTGAAATTCACCGCGCCCGCCGTCGCGCCCGGCGAACACGTGCGGCTCGCCTTTGGCGCGGTATTTCGTCGCGCACGCGTCTGGTTGAACGGCGAACTGCTCGGCTCGCACGACTTCGGCTACACGCCGTTCGAATTTGATGTCGCGGGCCGCCTCAAGCCCGGCTAGGCCAACGTGCTCGTCGTCTGCGCCGACAACCGCTGGACGCGTTCCTTCGGCCCCGCTCCGCAGCAGCAGGTGCTGGCCTGGTGGGACGACGGCGGGATCATCCGCGACGTCGATTTGCTCGTGAGTTCTCCGATCTATGTGGCGAAACAAAAAATCGAGGCCACGCCCGACCTCGCCACCGGCACGGCCACTGTGCGTGTGCAGGCGTGGGTGCGAAACACGACGCCACTTACCCAGCGCGTGCGTGTGCGCTCCGAAATCGCCCGGGAGGAAAACTGGCTGCCGCTCCCACCCGCCGTCGTGGAAACGGAGATCGCCGCCACCACCACCGCCCGCGTCGAGTTCTCCTTCGCTCTCGGCCGCGACCAGGTGTCGCTTTGGCAACTCGACGCTCCCGTGCTGTATCAGGCGCGCACGTCCGTCGCGGGCCACGCGCGCGACACCGTGCGTTTCGGCCTGCGCCGCTTCGAGACGCGCGGCACCGAGTTGTTGCTCAACGGTCAGCCCGTTCGTCTCGCCGGCGCAAACCGCCACGCCAGCTATCCGGGCGGCGGGCAGGACGAGCCGGCCGATATCGTCGTGCGCGACCTGCAGTTGATGAAAGAGGCCGGCTTGGTGTTTCAGCGCTTCACGCATTATCCGATGACGCCCGTGGCCCTCGACTGGGCCGACCGCCACGGAATGCTGTTCATCGCCGAGGCCAGCCAAACTCACGCGCCCGACCTGAACCTCGACGACCCAGCGCTGCAGTCGGCGTTTCGCGTGCAGCACCGCGAAATGATCGAGCGCGATTGGAACCACCCGTCGATCGTCGCGTGGAGCGTGGCCAACGAAATCGCCGCGGACACCCCGCCGGGTGTGCGCTGGGTGAAAAACATGCGCGACTTCACGCGCGAACTCGACCCCACACGGCTCGTCGTGTTCGCCAGCAACACCGTCTCGAAGGCGAACCTCAAGCCCGAGGCCGAGGGCTCCGTGCACGGCGATTTTGTATGCCTGAATACCTACGGCTCTACGCCCCAGCAAAACGCCGCTAACATCGACCGTGCCCACTCGCTCTATCCCAACAAGCCGCTCGTCGTCACCGAATACGGCCTGCGCCGCAACGCCGTGGAAGACGAGACCGAGCGCGTGGATTGGTTTCGCGAGATGCTCGCGATCATCCGGGCGCGGCCGTTTTTGTCCGGCGCGTCGATCTGGAGTTTCAACGATTACCGCAGCCGCTATGTCGGAACCAGTGCCAACGGCTGGCGCGAGTGGGGCCTCATCGATCCGGAAGGGAAAACCAGCGGCACCTACCACGCCCTGCGCCGCGAGCACTCCGGTTTCGTCGTGCGCTCCGCGACCCTCGCGGCCGGAGCGCTCACCGTGCGCATCGAGCCCCGCGCGGACTTTCCGGTTTTCCCGACGGCCGACTGCGAAGTGCGGGTCAACTTCCTCGACGCACAAAACCGTCCGCTCGACCTCGCCAAAGTCCCGCTGCGCACCGATGCCGCGATGAAGATTCCCGCTCCCGCCGGCGCCGGCGGCTTCCGCCTCGAAATCTGGCGCGCCGGCTTCCGCACCGCGACCTGGACTTCCGTCAATTTGGGCCAGCCCTCCGCCGGCACGTCCGCCAAGCCGCTCGTCCCCTGACCCTCATGCGAACTCGCTTCTGTGCCCTCGTCTGCGTGCTCGGCCTCTCAGCCACCGCGCTGCTCAACGCTGCGACGCAGCCGCTCGACCTCGGCGCTCGCGTGCAACCCGCGCCGCTCGCCGCCCGTTTCTCCGATCCCGACTGGCATATCTGGTGCGGCGCGCCCATCCGCGGTGACGACGGCAAATACCACCTCCTCTACTCGCGCTGGCCCGCCAAAGTCGGCTTCGCCCCTGGTTGGGCGCTCCGCTCCGAAATCGCCTACGCCGTCGCCGACCAGCCGCTCGGTCCCTACAAATTTGTCCACGTCGCGCTCCCCGCCCGCGGCGTGAATCCCGCGACCGGGAAAAAATTCTGGGACGGTGACGTGACCCACAACCCCAACATCCTCCGCCACCCCAACGGAAAATATTACCTCTTCTACATGGGCGAATACGGCGACGGCCAAGACTACCCGATGCATCGCAATCACCAGCGCATCGGCGTCGCAGTGGCCGATTCACCCGCGGGCCCGTGGCGCCGCTTCGACCAACCCATCGTCGACGTGAGCGCCGATCCCGCCGCGTTCGATTCGCTCTGCGTCACCAATCCCGCCGCGGCGGTTCGCCCCGACGGTGGTATTCTCCTGATCTACAAAGCCGTCCAAATCATCGCCGGGAAACCGATGGGCGGCAACGTCCGCTACGGCGCCGCACTCGCCGCCACGCCCGAAGGTCCCTTCGTGAAAACGCCCGGCCGCATCTTCGAACCCGAGTCGGCCACCACCACCCAGCACTGGATGTTCGCCGAAGATCCGTTCGTGTGGTTCAGCCGCACCGAAGGAAATCGCTACTACGCCGTCGCCCGCGACGTCGTCGGCCAGTTCACCGGCGCCAAGGGCGGCCTCGCCCTTTTCCAATCCGACGACGGCCTGAAATGGCGCGCCGCCGACCAACCGAAAGTGCTCGGTGGAAAATTTACCTGGGCCGACGGCACGCTCAGCAACACCCAAGTCGAACGCCCCGCGCTGCTGTTCGACGCCCACGGCGAGCCCATTGCACTGTTCGGTGCCACCGACGGCTACCGCAAAGACGGCCGCACGTCCTTCAACGTCCACCTCCCTCTTCGCGTCGATTCGCAACCGTGAGCCCGCCGTCCGCAGTTCCCGGCCGCGTTGCCAACCTCTTTGCGCGGAGGAAAGGCGGCGCCGCGAAACCCCAGCATTTGAACGGTTTCACTTTTGGGGGCGTTGCGGTGTTTCCGTGCCGAGGCAACCTTGCCTGAGCTTCGGCCCCACATGCCCCTCCGAATGAAAACTATTGTCCGTTTGCGTGTTCGTCCCCGCGGCTCCGGCCCGCGCTCCGGCATTGGCGGCCTGTCGCTATTCTCCACTCTAAGTTCATGACCTCTCATTCGCTCTCCACCGATTTTGTAGTCGTTGGCGGTGGCCTTGCCGGCGTCTGCGCCGCGCTCGCCGCCGCCCGCAACGGCGCCAAAGTTGTCCTCGTGCAGGACCGCTCCGTGCTCGGGGGCAATGCCTCCAGCGAGGTGAAAATGCACGTCGTCGGTGCGGATTGCCACGGCACGCGACCCGGTGCCCGCGAGTCCGGCCTCATCGAGGAGCTGAAACTCGAGGACGCCGCGCGCAACCCCCATCGCTCTTACTCGCAATGGGATTTGCTCCTCTACGAAAAGGTCTCGCTGGAGCCGAATATCACGCTGCTCCTCGACACCGTATGCGTCGGTTGCGAGGTCGACGTAGCCGCCGGCAATCGCCGCATCACCGCGATCAAAGCTGTGCGCCACTCGACCGAGGACACGTTTACCATCACCGCGCCGCTGTTCGCGGATTGTTCCGGCGACGGCCGTCTCGGGTTCGAAGCCGGCGCGGATTTCGTCGTCGGGCGCGAAGCCAAGAGCGACTACGGCGAGAGTCTCGCGCTCGATGTGGCGGATCGGCACACGCTGGGCAGCTCAATCCTCTTCACGGCCCGCGAGCACGCGACGCCGCAACCTTTTATCGCGCCGTCGTGGGTGCGGACTTTTAAGAAACACGAGTTCAGGCACCGCCCGGTCAAAGGCTACGAATACGGTTACTGGTGGAGCGAGTGGGGTGGGCAGCTCGATACGCTCAAGGACAACGCCGCGATCCGTCACGAACTCCTCCGCATCGCGCTCGGCATCTGGAATTACATCAAGAATTCCGGCGAGCATCCCGACTCCGCCAACTGGGCGCTCGACTGGGTCGGCGCGATTCCCGGTAAGCGCGAGACGCGCCGTTTCCTCGGGCCGCACGTGCTCACGCAGCAGGATGTCGAAAGCGGCCGCGTGTTTGCCGACGCCGTCGCCTACGGTGGCTGGTGGCTCGATCTGCATCCGCCGAGCGGTGTCGACGCCGTCGACGAGGAGCCGTGCGTGCAGCATCACTTCCCACACCTTTACACGATTCCGCTCGGCTGCCTTCACTCGCGCAACGTCGCCAATCTCTTCTTGGCCGGGCGCAACATCAGTGCGACCCACGTCGCCTTCGCCAGCACGCGCGTGATGGGCACGTGCGCCGTCATGGGCCAGGCCATCGGCACCGCCGCCGCGCTCGGCCTCGCGCATGCACCCCGGGGCATCGCCGAGATTTTCGACGGCGCCGGCCTCGACCAGCTCCAGCAGCGCCTCCTGCGCGACGACGCCTTTCTGCCCGGAGTGCGCAACTGCGACCCCGCCGATCTTGTCGCGTCCGCCCTCGTTACCGCGTCCAGCGAATCGCCAACCGGCCCCGCGCGGCACGTGCTCGACGGTCACACCCGCGAACTCGTCGCCCACCTCGGCCCATGGGCGGACGGCGGCACGCACCGCTGGGAGTCGACCGCTTTGCCGGCGTGGATCGAGCTCACGTTGCCAGCTACCGTCGCCATTCGGGAGATCCACCTGACCTTTGATTCCGGCTTTCAGCGCGAACTCATTTTGAGCGCGAGCGATTCCACCACGCGGAAGACGCTGCGCGGCGCTCAACCCGAACTGGTGCGCGATTACGACGTGCTGCTCGACGATGCCATCGTTGTTTCCGTCGTCGGCAATCTCGTGCGCAAACGCGTGCATCGCCTGCCCGCCGCGGTCAGTGCGAGCCGCCTGCGCGTGCTCGTGAAGTCCACCCACGGCGTTCCCTCCGCCCGCGTATTCGAAATCCGTGCCTATGCGAACTGATCCCCTTTTCCCGTCCCGCTTCCTCTTTCGGGCCCTTGCGTGGTGGGGCGTGTTTCTTGCCGGGAGTGTGCTCGTGGCTGCGGACCCGGCTTCGGCTCCCGTGCGCATCATGTCCGTCGGCGACTCGATCACCGAAGGCGGCTCTTCCTTTTCGAACTACCGCCCCCTCCTCGCCGAAAAACTTCGCGCTGCCGGCGTCGCCTTTGAGTTCGTCGGCACCCGCGGCACCGCCGATCTGAGGCACGAAGGTTACGGCGGAAAGAATGTCGAGTTCCTCGCCGCCCAAGTGCCCGCTCACTTCGCAACCAATCCCGCCGACATCGTCCTATTCCATGCCGGCCACAATCACTTCGCCGAAGAGAAACCCATCCCCGGCATGCTCACCGCCACGGAGCGCCTAATCACGGCATGTCGCGCCACGAATCCCAAAGTGATCATCCTGCTCGCGCAGGTCATTCCCGCCGGAAAACTCCCGAAGTATTCCTACATCCCCGAGCTGAACGCCACCCTCGCCCGTCTCGCCGCGAAGCTCCACACGCCTGCGCAACCCGTTATCATCGTCGATCAGGCCGCCGGCTTCGACTGGCACACCGACACCATCGCCGACCTCGTCCATCCCAACTCCGCCGGCGCCGCCAAGATGGCGCAGCGTTGGTTTGAATCCCTGAAAACCCTTCCTTTCCCACCCCGATGACCGCACTTCGCCTTGCCTTCCTATTTACCCTTGTCGCCGGCGGACTTCTCGCCGCCGAGCCCGCGCTGCAACCGCTGAAACTCCGCGCCGCTCGCGCCAGTTCGGTCTATGGCGATTTCACCGCGGACAAAGCGATCGACGGCGTCATCAGCGACACGTCGCGCTGGACGAGTGCCTCTTCGAAATCTCCTTCGTGGCTCGAACTCGACCTAGCCTCTACGCAGACGCTCTTCGGCCTCCATCTCTACACCGGTCTCGGCACCGGCAGCGCCATTCGCGATTTCAAGGTGCAGTTTTGGAACGCTGGCCAGTGGACCGACATCCCGTCGGCTATCGTCGCCGACAACAAGGCCGCCGCGCTCGCGCTCGCGTTCGACGACACCGTGATCGTGAAAACCGATCGTCTGCGCATTTGGATCACTGCCACGCCGGACGGCTACGCTCGCATCAAAGAAGTCGTCGTTTGGCCCGCCTCCGTGCGCACACTTCCGCCGCTCGCGCCCACTCCGGCGCCAGCGGGCACGCCAGCCCCAACCGCTGAATCGGTCCCGCTGATTTACCTCAACCAAAGCGGTTTCAATCTCGGCAAACCCAAGCGCTTCACCGCACCGACGCTCGCCGACGGCACGCCGTTCCAAGTCCGTCCCGCCTCCGGTGGCTCCGCCGTGTTTTCCGGAAAAATTTCCGGCCACATCGGCGATTTCTCCGCATTCGATCCGGCGAACGACCCGCGCGAGTTCGTCGTCGTCGCCGGCCCGCACACGTCCGTGCCGTTTCGCCTCGGCCAATGGTGGCTCGAACGCGTGACCTACCAAAACGCCGTTAACTTCATGGTCGATAGCCGCCACTATGTTGGCAATTCGCGGCCGGTCTGCCGCGGCTCTTTCGGCTGGCGCGACGACCATCATTTCGGCTGGGAACTCCACACGCTCGTTCCGCAATGGCTCTCAAATCCGTCCGCCTTCACGCGGATGCCACGCCAAATCACCTACGAGGCCCCCACCGATCCGAAACTCTGGGGCGCCCTAACACCTTACCGCGCCGACATTCCCGATCTGGTGAAGCTCATCCACTGGGGCGCCGATATCATCGTCACTCAGCGCCTCGGCCACGAGCACCTCAAAGCCCAGCTCGCCTACTTCCTCTACGCGTGGCCGTGGCTCCGCGACTACCTACCGGAGCAGAATTACGCGGCCGTGCGCGACTACGCGTTTGCCACGTGGACCACACCCACCGCGGATCGCACTTATCCTTACGACGAGAGCCCCGAGCACGATCTCCTCGCGCTCAAGACCAAGGTGGGCACCACGAAGGGCTGTTACCCGCCTGGCTTTTCCATCGAGCCGAATCTGCTCCTCTACGCCGTCGCGCGCCGCGAGGGTCGCGCTGACGCCGAGCGCTACTTCGAAGCCGCGCATCGGCAGACCGCCTGGCTCATCGCGAATCTCGACTGGAACGATCCGCTCACCACGAAAGGCCAACGCATGAGCGAATGGCTCACGCTCACGGCACTCACTCATTTTCTCCGCGAATATCCCGACCGCGCTCCCGCCGGCCTCGCCGACAAAATCAACGCGTGGGCACAGGTCGTCGTCCGCCGCTCCGCGAATCTCTGGGATTTCCGCAAACTCGACGATGCCGCCGCGTGGACCCCGACCGGCCCGCAGCGCACGATGTGGAACGAGCCGGGCAACGTCGTAGGTTTGCCCGCCGCGCTGCTCATCGCGCGACCGCACGTGCGCGACGCCGCCACGCGCGCCCGCCTGCACGAGCTCGCCTACACGCACCTCGACAATTTCTTCGGCCGCAATCCCGCCGGCCGCCATTTTTCCTACGATGCCCCGCGCGAGATCGAGGGCGTCGAGCACGGTTGGTATAGCTTCCACAAGGGCGGCATCGGCCAGCTCGAGAAAGCCCGCTTCGTCATCGATGGCAGCCCGAAGAATCAGCACTACCCGTATCACCCGGAGGTCGGCGACATCGGTTGGACCGAGGGTTGGGTGCAGTTCAACGTAGCCTTCAACCAATCGCTCACGACCATGGCCTTCACCGAGACCGCGCTCACGGCGCGCTTCGACGGCGACGATCTCATCGTGCGCCTCACCGCGCCGCTCAACTTCGACTACGCGACGATCGAAACCGCCGAGGTTATCGTCACCCCCGCAAACGGCGCGCCGGTGAAACTGCTCGTCACCGAGGACTCGCCCAACGCCCGCACGTTTTCGGGTCGGATGAAGCGCCCTCGTGGAAACGCCGTCGAGGTGTCCTACGGCTTTGGCTATCTCGCGCACCGCGCCACCCTCTCTCCATGAATATCCTGAAATTATTTCGCTGCCTCCTCCTCGTTGCGTTGCTGGCCCTCGCGCTCGTGCGCGGTGCCGAGCTCACGGAGTTTCACGTGCGCGGCGGTTTGCCGAACGTCGCCGCCAAAATCGCGCGGGGCGAAGAGGTGCGCGTGGCCTTCCTCGGCGGCAGCATCACCGCCGCCGCCGGCTGGCGGCCGATGACGTTTACGACGTTTCAGCGCGCCTATCCGAAAACCAACTTCGTCGAGATTAACGCCGCCGTTTCCGGCACTGGCTCCGACTACGGCGCCCCGCGTCTGCAGCGCGACGTCCTACGCCACCGGCCCGATCTGCTCTTCGTGGAATTTGCAGTCAACGACGGCGCCGGTTCACCCCGCGTCGAAGCGCGCATGGAAGGCATCGTCCGCCAAACGTGGGCCGCGAATCCGCACACCGACATCTGTTTCGTCTACACCGTTTCGGAGGGCATGCTGAAGGACCTGCTCGCCGGCAACTACCAGAGCACGGCGCGCTCGATGGAAAACGTCGCCGCTCACTACGGCATTCCCAGTTTTAATTTCGGCGTCGAGGTCGCGCGCCGCATCGCCGCCGGCACGCTCGTGATGTCTGCTCCCGCGAGTGTGTCCGCCGACGCCGAGGGCCGCGATGCGCAGGGCCGCCTGATTTTCACCCGCGACAAGACGCACCCGACCGACGCCGGCCATCGCGTTTACACCGCCCGTCTGGCGCTCGCGCTGCCGCAGTTTCTCCGCGCGGGCTCCGCCGGCCCGCACACGCTGACGGCACCGCTCTCGCAGGAGAATTGGCAACGCGCCCGCATCGTGGGTGTCGCCGAAACCGATCACGACGGTCAGTGGCAACCGGTCCCGCCGCACGATGTGCACGTCACAACCCAGAGCGGCCAAAACCTGGTGCCGCCGACGTGGGTGGCAATGGAGCCGGGCGCGAAGATCGCATTTCGGTTCAAGGGCACCGCGCTGGGTATCGTCGGTTTGAAGGGCCCCGAGAACGGCCAGTTTCGCGTCACGATCGACGATCTGCCGCCCGAGACCGGCACACTTTTCGACAGCTTTTCGACGCCCGGCCGGTTCTACCTCGCGCGGTGGTTTTTCTCGAAGCCACTCGCCGATACGGAGCACCGCGTGACCCTCGAATTGCTCGCCACCAAAATCGACAAGGCCACCATCATGGCTAAGGCCGGCAGGCCCATCACCGATCCGAAGCCCTACGCCGCGCACGGACTTTACCTCAGCGGCTTTCTCGTCGTCGGCGAGCCCATCGGCACGAAGCCGCCGCCGCCCGAGCGCACAGCGGGCTTGAGCACGATGGATCTGCCAGTTGTGCCGACTCCGCCCCCGGGCTATACGCTCGCGTGGGCCGACGAGTTCGACGGTCCTCACCTCGACGAGGCGCGCTGGCTCTACCGCACCGACACGCGTTATTGGAGCACGCAGCTCCCCGCCAACGTCGCCGTGCGCGACGGTTTTCTCTGGCTGGAGTGCAAGAAGGAGAAAACCGCCAAGAGCGACTACACCGCGGGTGGCGTGATCACGCGGCGTGTTTTCCGCCATGGCTACTACGAGGCCCGTTTCAAAGTTCCGCCGACGAAGGGTTGGCACACCTCGTTCTGGATGATGCATCACGCGGGCGCCGACCCCAAAGCCCACATCGGCTCGCGCCAGGAAATCGACGTCTGTGAAAACGACTCCGTGACTCCACTGCGCTACGGCGCGAATTTGCACATTTGGCAACCCGCACACAAAGGCCACGGCCACCGCACCGTGCGCACGCCGGACGAGTCCGCGGATTTCCACGTGTGGGGCTGCGAGTTCACTCCGGAAAAAATTACCTACTATTTCGAAGGCCGCGTCGTGAACACCGTCGACGCGCGCCTCGTGCCCGATCACGGCGACATGAGCATCTGGCTCACGGTGATCGCCTCGCCGCTCGGTCAGACCGACGCCGTCGACGAACGCCGCCTCCCGGTTTTTGCCGTCTTCGACTACGTCCGCTTCTACGAAAAGAAATAACCCTGCCTTCCCATGTCTACTCTGCCACGCCGCGATTTTCTCCGTCTCACCGCCACCGGCGCCACGCTCGCGCTCACCGGTTTCCCGCGGTCCGCTCGCGCGGCGTCCGCCGGTCTCGGCGACGACGTCGATTTCAGCCGCTGGCTCCAACCCGTCCCGGCGGGTGCGCTCTTCGAGCATGCCGATTGGTGCATCTGGTGCGGATCGGCCGTCCGCGGCGACGACGGGAAATACCATCTCTTCTACTCGCGCTGGCCCTCGAAGCTCGGCCACTACGCGTGGGTCACGCATTCCGAAGTCGCCCGCGCCGTCGCCGACGCGCCCAATGGGCCCTATCGTCACGTCGACGTCGTCCTGCCCGCGCGCGGTGAAAAATTCTGGGACGGCTCCTGCACGCACAACCCCACGATCCTCCGCGTCGGAAAGAAATTCTGCCTCTACTACATGGGCAACTACGGCGACGGCGTCGTGCCACCGAAAAGCCTCAACTGGACGCATCGCAACCACCAGCGCATCGGCGTCGCCATCGCTGATTCGCCCGCCGGCCCATGGACGCGCTTCGATAAACCCGTCGTCGACATCAGCGCAGACAACGCTGCGCCCGATGCGCTCATGACGTCCAATCCTGCGGCCTGCGTCCGTCCCGACGGCGGTCTGCTCATGGTCTACAAAGCTGTCGCGACGAAAGGCAAAGCCCCCTTCGGCGGTCCCGTCGTTCACCTCGTCGCCACGGCCGATAAGCCCGAAGGCCCGTGGAAGAAAAACCTCACGCCGATCTTCACTAAGCCTGGCGAACACTTCGCGGCCGAGGATCCGTTTATCTGGCACGACGGCGAGCGCTACCGCGGCATCGTCAAAGACAACAACGGCATTTTCACCGGCAAGGGCTACTCGCTCGCACATTGGGAATCGCGCGACGGCTTCGACTGGCGCCCCTCGAAACACGTTTTTGTGACGACGCCGGAAATCGCTTGGACCGACGGCGCGAAGAAAAAACTCAACGCCCTCGAGCGCCCGCAACTCATCTTCGACGCCCGCGGCACTCCGGTCACGCTCCTCTGCGCCGGCGCCTACACGAGCGACCGCACTCGCAGCTTCAACGTCGCGATCCCGCTACGGCGCCCGACCTCATGAAAATTCCGCACCTGCGCTGGTGGATCGTCGCGCTGATCTTTGGCGCCTCGGTTCTAAATTACGTCGACCGCCAGGCGCTCTCGATTCTGGCGCCGACTATCCAGAAAGATCTCGCGCTCACCAACGAAGACTACGCGACCGTCGCGAATCTGTTTCTCGTCGCCTACACGATCGCGTCGCTGCTCTCGGGCAAGGTCGTCGACAAGCTCGGGGTGCGCGTGAGCCTCGCGCTCTTTGTCGGTTGGTGGTCGGTCGCGAATATTCTCACCGGCTTCGCGCGCACCGTCGGCTCGCTAGGCGCCTGCCGTTTTATGCTCGGGCTCGGTGAGGCGGGCAACTGGACCGCCGCGCCGAAAGCGGTCGCGGAGTGGTTTCCGGCGCGCGAGCGCGGCATCGCCATCGGCATTTACACGTTGGGCGCCACCCTCGGTGCAACGATCGCGCCGATCTTGGTCGTGGGGCTCGCGACGCGCTACGGCTGGCAAGCGGCCTTTGCCGTCACGGGTGCCGTCGGTCTGCTCTGGCTCGTGCCGTGGCTCTGGCTCTATCGCCGTCCTGCCGAGCATCCGCGCCTCGGCGACGCCGAACGCGCGCTGATCGAGCAAGGGCAAAAAGTCGATGCCTCGGCCGAGGTGGCGGACACGGCGGGGTGGGGGCAGGGCTGGCGAATTTTTGCCCGACGCGAAATTTGGGTGCTCATCTTCGGCCGCATGCTCACGGACCCGGTCTGGTATTTTTTCCAATTCTGGTTCGCCAAATACCTCTACGACAGCCGCGGTCTCGACCAGAAGCAGATCACGGTCACGTGGGTGATTTACCTCGCGGCAGACATCGGCGTGTTGAGCGGCGGCCTGCTCTCCGGCCTGCTCATCAAACGCGGTGCCGCTCCGCCCGTGGGTCGGCTCCGCACGATGTTGATCTGTGCCGCGCTCGTGCCGTGCGCGGCGCTCATTCCGCACGCCGGCTCCGTGCCGCTGGTGCTCGCGCTCGGCATGGTCGCGATCTTCGCGCACCTCGCGTGGCTCGTGAATCTGAGTGCGCTCATCGTCGATCTCGTGCCGCGCCCGTCGCTGGGCTTTGCGTTCGGTGTGATCGCCACGGGCTCGTCGCTCGGCGGCATGATGATGAACAAAGCCGTCGGCTCGCTTGTGACGCACGCGTCCTACGATCCCGCATTTTCGCTGATGTTGCTGCTGCACCCGCTTGCGTGGCTGCTCCTGTGGACGCTGCGTCCGCGCAAGGCGTAGCAGCGCGATGACATCAAATCCGCCGTGTCGCGAAATTTGCGCCTGACCTGCGCCGGGTGTTCGCGAGTGTGGTGCGTATGAGCTTTACCCCGAAGTCCCGGCTCCTCGCGCTTGGCCTGTTGTCGGCTGCGTTTCTCCACGCCGCCGCTCCCGCGCCCACGCCGCGCGAGGCTACGCGTCCGCTGGCTGCTGCGGCCGCGCTGCAGGCCGGCGATGGCGTGTTGTTTTACGGCAACGCCATGGTCGAGCGCCTCCTCGAATCCGGCGATCTTGAGGCGCGCCTGCAACTCGCCCAGCCCGGGAAAAAGCTGCGCGTGCGAAGTCTCGCGTGGACGGGCGACGAAGTCGGCTATCGCCTCCGGCCAGAAGGCTACGTCGAGCATCTCAAGACCCTGCTCGCCGCGTGGCCGGCGCGACTCGTCGTGCTCGGCTACGGGATGAACGAGTCGTTCGCGGGCGCGGCCGGCGTTGCGGCGTTTCGGACGCAGTATCAGATCTATCTGCGCGAGATCGCGCGACTCCATCCGGGTGCGCAGCTCGTGTTGCTCTCACCCATCGCGGTCGAAGAGCGCAGCGCCGCGAACGCGGCCGAGCGAAATCGCGATGTCGCGCTCTACGCCGAGGCGATCCGCGAACTCGCGCGCGAACACCGCGTCGAGTTTGTCGATCTGTTTGCCGCGAGCCGCGAGGCCTACGCCCGCAGCAAGGAGGCGCTCACTGCGCAGGGCCTCCATCTCAATGCCGCCGGCGCGCGCGTGATCGGTGAGGCGGTGGCGCGCGCGCTGTTGGGCGCGTCCGATCCCGCGCTCGTCGAAGCGCCGCGACTCGCCGAAGTCGCCCGCGCCGCCGCGTTGAAACACTCCTACGTCGCCGAGCTCGTGCGCCCCAAAAACGGCGCGCTCTACTACGGCGTGCGCAAGCGCCCCGAGGAAAATGCCGCGGAGCTCCCGCGCTATCACCAACTCGTCGCGCAGGCCGACGCCATCGTGCACGACCTCGCCGCGCACCCCGCGAAACGTTTCGCCGATTATCCCGCGCCGTCGCTCCCGGCGTTGCCCGAGGGCAAGACGACCACGTATCGGTTTCCTGGAGGCACCGTCCGCTCGCCGGCCGAGATGCAACAGGAACTCGTGGTGGCGGACGGCTACGCGGTGAATCTCTTCGCCTCGGAGGAGCAGTTTCCCGAGCTGCGCAATCCGGTGCAGTTGAGCTTCGACGCCCGCGGTCGCCTTTGGGTCGTCACGATGCCGTCGTTTCCGCACACCATTCCCGGCGAGCAGCCGCGCGACAAAATCCTCGTCCTCGAAGACACCGATCACGACGGCAAGGCGGACAAGTCCACGGTTTTCGCCGACGGCTTCGACGCGCTCGACGGCGTGGCCTTCCACGAACGCGGCGTGATCGTCTCCGCGCAGCCGCGGCTGCTCGTGTTGAAAGACACCGACGGCGATGGTCGCGCCGACACGCGCTCCGAGCTCCTGCGCGGTATCGACGTCACCGATTCGCACCACGGCGGCATGGTCACCAGCGATCCGCTCGGCCACCTCCTATTCTCCGACGGCGTGTTTCATCGCTCGCAATTCGAAACGCCCTTCGGCGTCGTGCGCGGCATCGACTCCTCCACCTACCGCCTCAACCCCGCGACCGGCCGTATCACCACCGAGTGGCAGAGCATGACGCCGAACCCGTGGAAGGTGTCGTTCGACCGCTATGGAAATATCTTCCAGCGCTACGGCGGCGGTCACGTGCTCGAGGGCGTGCCGCTCACGTGGACCCCGCTCGGCGTCTATCATCCCTACGGTAACGCCACCGTGCTCAACTACGCGAAGGGCTCGGCCCTCAGCGTGATTTCGAGTCTGAATTTCCCCGACGCGTTTCAGCAGGGCGTCGCCTCGGCTTCGCTCCTCGGCAGCTACATCGTGTCGCTCTCGGCGCTGAAGGCCGATGGCGGGCCGCTCGTGGCGGCGGATCGCCTCGATGTGTTGTCGTCGAAGAACAGCACGTTTCGCCCCGTCGATGTGGAGTTCGGTTTCGACGGCGCGCTCTACGTTTCGGATTTCTCCAGCCTGATCATCGGTCATGCGCAGCACGCGATGCGCGATCCCCAGTGGAACCACACGCGCGGCCGCATCTGGCGCGTCGTGCACACTGGCAAACCGGTCGTGAGAAACTGGCCGCACATCGAGGGCGCGCCCACCGCCGACCTGCTGACGCTGCTCACGCATTCCCAAAACATCGTCCGCCACCACGCGCGCATTCAGCTCCGCAAACTCGGCCCCGCCGCCGTGCCCGCCATCGAAGCATGGGTCGCGGCCCAACCCCGAGCGCAACCCGCTTCCGACCAAGCGCACCTCGAGGCATCGTGGTTGCTCGCCGCTACCGGGGCGGTTCGTCCCGCGTGGGTCGATCAACTTGCCCGCGCCGAAGATCCGCTCATGCGCGCGGCCGCCGCGCAACTCGTGCGACTCACCGCCGACCGGTTGCCCGATGCCGTCGCGCGACTCACGACGGCGGTGCGCGATCCGCATCCGCGCGTGCGCATGGCGGCGATCAACGCCGTCGCGCACCTGCGGCCGGCGCATCCGGAATTCGACGCCGTGGTCGCGCACTTGCATCCGACGGAGCCCGCCGTGCAGCAGATGCTCACCGATCTGCGCGCGGGCACGCAGCCGCGCAAGGGCCGCTCCGTTCCGGTGCTCGAAGTGTCCCCCGCGACGCGCGTGGCCGAGTGGATGCAAGTCGGCGCGCGCAAAACCGAGGAGGCACTGCCTGCAGCGAAGGCGAACGCGAAGCAGAAAAAAGCCGCCGCGCCCACCGTGGGCACGTTCCGCACTTTCATCGATGCGACGACGGCGCAGAGCGCGGTGCTCAGCGTCAAACATGGGTTCCTCGATATCTCCGCCAACGGCGTCCAACTCGCCTCCGCCGACAGCACCTACAGCACAGAGCAGCAAGTGACCTTCGACGTGACCCCTGGCCTGAATGTCATCGAGATCACCTACCGTCGCCTGCGCGCCGCGCCGCCGCCAGTGTTTGTCTACGATTCGCTCGGCCAACCGCTGGCCGGGGCACGCTTCGCCACCGACGCCGTAGCCCTCAAATCCATGGCCACCGCGTGGGAGCAAGCGCACGCCGCCGATGCCGATGCGCTGCGCGTGCAAGCCGTGCCGAACCAGATGCAATTCGCCCCGCGCGAACTCCGCGCCAAAGCCGGCCGCCCCGTGCGCATCGTCTTCGAAAATCCCGATTCCATGCCGCACAACTTCGTGCTCGTGGCCGCCGGGGCCGAGGAAGAGATCGGCCTGCTCGCGGACCAGATGGCGAGCGATCCCGCGAGCCTCGCGAAACACTTCGTGCCTGCGTCCCCGAAAGTCCTGCACGCGACCCCGCTCGTAAATCCCGCCGCCCGCGCCGAGCTCACGTTCACCGCGCCGGCTCAGCCCGGCCGCTATCCGTATCTCTGCACGTTTCCCGGCCACTGGCGCATCATGCGCGGCGTGCTGATCGTGGAGTAGTGCGGATTGGTGATCCAAAAGCGCGCCGGGCGTTGCGGGTGAGCGCTACTTCGGTGGCGTGATGGTCAGGCGCGTGTTGGCGAGGTCGAAGGTGAGGGCGGTGGCGTCGTCGAGGAGGACGTCGACTTGGGAGGAGCCGGGGGCGCTGCGGAGCTGGCAGCGGGCGGCGGTGGCGCGGGTTTCGGCGGGCGTTTGGTTGGGGAAAAAGACGAAGACGCCGTGGGCGAGCGGGGCATTCGCGTCGGCGCGCGCGAGGGTGTCGGCGGAAATCGCGTTGAGGTGGAAACGTTGTTCGAGGCGGCCGGCGGCGCCGGTGGGGGCGGGGACGTAGCGCGGTGTGCCGGACGCGGCGAGGACGACGATGCCGAGGCCGTCGAGGTTGAACCAACGCGAGTGCAGCTCGACGGGTGCGTCCCTCGTGGCGGTGGCGGCGAGGAAGGTGCGCGTGCCAGCGTCGTGGACGAGGGTGCGCGTGCCGGTGTGACTGGGCCAGTTGGGATCGTTGAGGACGCCGAGGGTGCCGAGGTCGAGGAGCGTGGGGCGCGCGGGGCCGGTGAGGCGGACGAGATCGGCGTAGACGGTGCGGCCGTCGGGAAGGGCGAGAAAGGCGAAGCGCTGCTCGACGGCGCCGTCGGCCCGCGCGAGCACGCCGCTGACGCCGAGGGCGTCGGTAAGCGGGGCGAGGTTAATTTCGCGGGCGACGGGGATTTCGCGCACGAGGCCGGGCAGGCCGACGTAGCCGATGAGGCCGCGCGGTTCGGGCGAGATCAGTTGGTCGCGGCGCAGCGGGAGAATCTGGCCCATGACCTGCGCGCCCCAGGAGAACGTAGCGATGGAGTCGACGGTGCGCAGGACGGCGAATTTGCCTGAGGTGAAGACGTGGCGGCCGGCGAGCTGGGCGCGTAGTTGGGTTTCCGTGACGGGCGCGGGGCCCTCGCCGAGCTGGGCCATGAGCGCGTAGGCGTGAGCGGGGAGTTCGAGCGCCATGGCGTCGTCGGAGGCGAGTTTGGTTTCGGAAGGGAGATAGAGCGAACTGCGCGGCGTGCGGGCGGCCATGCGCTGCATCGTGGCGAGGTTGGCGCGGAGGAGAGCGGCGGACTGGGCGTCGCGGTAGAGGACGGCGTGGGCGGTGTGATATTCGAACCAGTCGATGTTGCGACGAAGGCCCCAGTCCTGGCCGTTGGGATAGATCCACGCGCCGTCGGGGAGGACGAGGCGTTTGAGCGTGGTGTTGATGGCCTCGACGTTGACGTGCAGGGCGGCAGGCGGGGTGTGGCCGCCCCACGTGTAGAGGAGGACCTGCGAGGAGAGCAGGTAGGTGCAGGCTAGGTAGTCGGGGTGGACGCGGTTGTGGTTTTCGAGGGTGTAGTCGTCGTGGAGATTGGCGCCGGTGAGCCACTCGCGGAGCGGGCGGCCGTCGACGAGGTCGGTGCGCGTGAGGTCGGCGTTGCGGCCGAAAGATGTGGCGATCCAGCGCACGGCGGTCTCGCGCCAGAGGGCATGGCGCGGGTGCGCGGGGAACATGCTGAACGCGAGGGAAACGATTTGGGAGTTCCATGCGTTTTCCTCGGCCTTGGAATCTTTGGCGAGATTCGTGGGCGGCGTGACGCCGACGAAGCGGTCGGCCTCGTCGCAAATCATGCGGGCGGCGAGCCAGCGTTCGGCGGGCGTGAGGTCGTCCCAGAAAAGCCATGACGCTTCGCCGGTGAGCGCGGCCCAGTAGGCGGACTGCCATTGCTCGCGCCACGGTTTGCCGTCGTGGCAGGTCTCGCCACTGGCGCCGTGGGTGCGGAGGAGATAGCGCACCATCGCGAGGGCGCGTTCGCGGGCGCGGGCGATCGGAAAATCGGCGGGAAACGCGTCGGCCGGGACGAGGCGCACGAGGAGCGCGAGGCCTTTGGCGGTGTGGGCGTTGGGGCGGATGCCGCTCTCGCTGGAGGGCGTGCGGCGCAGGAGAGGGAGGAGCGCGGCGTGCGGGTCTTGGGACCACGGACGTAACTCAGAAACGAGGTGGCGCGCCTGCTGGATGAGCAGCGGCTCGACCTCGCGCATGAGCGGGCCGCGGTGCTTCGTGGGCGGCTGCGCGGCGGTGGTGCGAAACTCGGCGGCGAGCGCGGCGGCGAGTTTTTCCGGAGACGGAATTTGCGCGACGACGACCTGGCAGATGATCAGGCCGAAGACCGCGGCGAACACGGCGCGGCGGCGGACGTTCATAACGGGAGCGGCGGCGGCATCGGCACGGGGGCGGTGCGCGACGGCATCGGGGCGTAGGTCGGTGCGGCGAGGCCGCGGACGAGGTCTTTGAGCGCGACGGGCTGTCCGGTGACGAAGCAACGGTTGGCGGCCATGCCGACGAGGGCGGAGGCGGCGCCGGCGCGTTCGTCGGCGGCGCGCAGATATTTGTCGGGGGCGGGCGAGGGGAGAAAAAGATCTTCGAGCAGCACGCGGTCGCCGCCGTGGTGATCGCCGAGGCCGGTCCACGGTTCGATTTCGCGCGCGGGGCCGCGGTGCGGGAGAATCGTGATACGCGTGGAGCCCCACATGGGTTGGCCGCCGGGCTTGGGTGCGCCGACGCTGTGTTCGAGGCGACCCTGCGTGCCGTTGAAGGCGATGGTGTAGCCTTCCCACGCGTTGAAGGCGTTGAGCGAGTAGGCGAGCGTGGCGCCGGTGTTGTAGCGCACTAGGACGTTCATGGTGTCCTCGATGTCGACCTCGGGGCGGAAGATGCAGCGGTCGCGGATGTAGCCGTCGTGGTGCTCGTGGTCGAGGTAGAGGGACTTGAGCTCGGGGTTGCGCGCGAGGTCGACGTAGAAGCCGCAGCGGGATTTTTCGGGACACGTGCGGCAACGCTCCTGCGGACCGGGGAGGCCGAGGCGGCGGGCCATCGCGGGCGTGTAGAACTCGCGTTTGCCGGTGGCGAAGACGGATTCGGGCACGGCGCCGAGCCACCAGTTGACGAGGTCGAAGTGGTGCGTGGCTTTATGCACCATGAGGCCGCCGGAGTTCTTTTTGTGCGCGTGCCACCGGCGGAAGTAATCGGCACCGTGGCCGATGTTGAGCATCCAGTGCAGATCGACGGAGAGGACATCGCCGATCTCGCCGCGCATGAGGAGATCCTTCACGTGCGTGCACGCGGGCGAGTAGCGGAGATTAAAGGTGACGCGGCAGGTGCGGCCGGTGCGGGCGCGGGCGTCGAGGATGCGTTGGCATTTTTCGGGCGTGGTGGTGAGCGGCTTTTCCGAGATGGCGTCGCAGCCGGCGTCCATGGCGCGGACGATGTAGTCGTCGTGCGTGCCGTCGATGGTGGTGACGATCACGAAATCGGGCTGCGTGGTCGCGAGCATTTTCTCGAAGTCGGCGGGGGCGAAAGTGGGCGGTGTGCGGCCGGCGAGTTGGCGCGAGCGCTCGCGGGCGAGTTGGAGGCGGCCGGGATTGGCGTCGCAGAGGCCGACGAGTTCGGCGTGGTCGCGGAAGTCGGTCTCGATGGCGTTTTGAAACATCATGCTGCGCGAGCCGGTGCCGACGATGGCGTAGCGGCGACGGCGCGCGGTGGGCGCAGCGGTGGCGGCGGGCGCGGAAGAAGAATCGGCCGCACGGAGGAAGGACGACGCGGGGGTGACGGCGAGACCGAGGCCGAGGGCGGAGGCGTTTTTGAGAAATGTGCGGCGGTCGACGGCGCTCATGGGGTGGGGCGGGGGAGGCGAGCGGGCGGCGAAGGACGACTACGGCGCGAGTGCGGGCGGCGGGGCGACGGACGCGCGGTGGACGAGTTGCGTGGGGATCGTGAGCTCCTGCGGCGCCATATCGGGATTCTGGAGACGCTGGAGGGCGAACTCGGCCATGTGGCGGCCGAGCTCTTCGGGGAATTCGCGCACGCTGGTGAGCGGCGGGTAAAGGACGCTGCCCTGGGTGTCGTTGAAGCCGACGACGCTGAGGCGGGTAGGCACCTCGATGTTGAGCTCGCGGAGCGCATCGTAGACGCCAGCGGCGACTTGGTCGGAGCCGGCAAGGATAGCGGTGAGGTCCTGGGGTTTGGCGAAAATGGATTTCGTCGCGAGGTAGCCGAGTTGGCTGCCGTCGGAGCGGATGTCGACGATGCGCGGAGCGAGACCGGCGGCGGTCATGGCACGTTCGTAGCCGAGGGAGCAGCGCTTGAACCAGGGGAGCTGGAGATTGCCGATGTAGGCGATGGAGCGGTGGCCTTTGGAGATGAGATGGGCGGTGGCGTCGGCGGCGCCGGCGATGTCATCGGAGAAGGCGACGTCGCAGTTGGCGGGTTGCCAGTCGCCGATGACGTTGTTGCCGAGGACGGCGTAGGGGAGGCCGCGGGTTTCGAGGGCCTGAAAGAGGTTCGGAAAATTGCTGCCGCCGAGGATGACGGCGCGGGCGTTGGTGCGGCTGCTGAGGAGTTGTGGGAGGTGCAGCGCGTCGGGGGGCGTCTCGGGCGCGTAGCGAAACGACATGAAGAGCAGCTCCCAGTTATGCTGCGTGCAGTAGGTCTCGGCGCCGAGGAGGACGCGGGCCTGGAAGGAGTGGAGCACGTCGCGATTCGCGAGGAGGAAGGCGAGGACCTTGGACTTGCCCTTGCGTTTGGCTTCGAGATCGATGCCGAGTCTTTTCGCAGCGACGAGGACTTGACGACGAATCGCGGGATCGACGGAAGGATTGCTCGCGACGACGCGGGAAACGGTGGCGGGGCTGACTTTCGCGGCGCGGGCCAGATCGTGCAGTTTGGGTTTTTTGGGCATGATCGCGGTGGGCGTGGAGCGGGGGCGAGGAGTCAAAGCCGGATCAGCAGCATAAAGGCAACGATGAGTGCAGCGACGAGGCCGGCGCCGACGGCGAAGCCCTTGAGGTCGGTGCGATAGGCGCGGAGGAACGGAACGCCGCCGGCGGCGCGGCGGAGCGAGAGGAGGTTGACGAGAATGAGCAGGCGCCCGGCTTCGGCGTGTGCGCGGCGGGCGGCGGCGGTGGGCGCGGTGTGGGCGTGAGTGTCGTCGGCATCGGAGTCGGACGGCGTGTGGAGACGGTTGAAGAAACCGGCGGTGCGCGCGGCGTCTTCGGGAGGAGTGAGCAGGCTGACGACGACGAGCGCCACGACGCCGACGATGAGGGCGGTGAGGAAAATCGTGGGTTCCCAGTGGTCGAAGCGTCGGCCGGCGAGGGCGTAGCCGGTGAAGTTGGCGATCATCGCGGCGGCGATGCTGGCGACGGCGCCCCAGCGGTTGGCGCGCGGCCAAACGATGCCGCCGATGACGCTGATGCCGACGAAGGTGGCCATCGTTTCCGTGAGGAGAAACGTGTAGAGCACGCGTTGGATGAGAAACACGGCGTAGAGCACGGCGCAGGCGACGACGAGCACGCCGCTGATCCGACCGATGAGCAGGCAGCGTTGATCGGAGGCGGCGGGGTGGAGGTATTTGCGGTAAATGCCGTTGGTGATCATCGCGCCGGAGTTGACCATGAACGCGGAGCAACCGGCCATGTTGGCGGCGAGGAGCGCGGCGATGAGGAGGCCGATGCCGCCGGGGAAGAGCAGGTGGCGGCAGGCGTAGCCGAAGGTTTCCTCGGGGTCGCGGAGGCTGGTGTCGCCGAAGACGCCCCGCGCAATGATCGTGGCGGTCATGAGGCCGACGATGGCCCAGCCTATGGTGCAGACGCGTTTAACCATGTTGCCGTAAAACTGGCCGACGCGGCAGGCGTTTTCGTCTTTGCCGGTGCCGACGGAGGCGATGAGGTGCGGTTGCGCGACGATGCCGACGAGGCCGTTGATGGTGAGGACGAGGATGGTCCAGACGCCGATACCTTCGGGCGCGGCGAGGAAGAATTTTTCGGCGCCGAGCGTGGCCTTCATGCCGTCGAAACCGCCGACGTGGTGCCACCCGAGCGGGATCAGCATGAACGAGAGCGCGATGATCAGGAAACCTTGGACGAGGTCCGTCCACGCGGTGGCGAGCAGGCCGCCGGAGAAACTGTAGAGGACGAACACGCACGTCATGCCGACGATAATGAGGTCGACGGGGAGACCGCCGCCGAGGGCCTGATCGATGACCTTGGCCGCGCCCTTGAGCATGCTCGCGAGGTTGATGGTGAAAAACAGCAGCGCGAAGACGGTGTAGATCGCGCCCATCCAGCGGCCGTAGCGGTCGTCGAAGACCTCCGACATCGTGGTGCGGCGGAAGCGGCGGAAGAGCGGCGCGAGCAACCAATAGAACGGCGTGACGAAGAGGTTTTTCCACTGATACCAGATGCCGGAGAGCCCCATCGTGTAGACGGCGCCGGCGAGCGAGACGGGCATGCTGGCGTTGGTGCCGGTGCCGAAACTCTGGCCGATCATGACCCACTTGCTGAACTTGCGGCCGCCGAGAAAAAAGTGATCGGCGCTTTTGATCTGACGCGCGGCGACGAAGCCGATCGTGACCACCATCACCAGGTAGCCGACGAGCACGACGGTGTCGGCGAGGGTGAGGTGGACGGCAGGCATGCGGCGCGGGTGCCGGAGAGATTACGAGGCGGCGAACGAGGAGGGGAACGGCCGCGCGAGCTTCGAGGATGACTCGAGGTCGAGGTAGAGAAACGCACTCGGGTGCGTGCGCACCAGCGATCCGGGGCACGCGGGGGTGAGCGGACCTTCGAGGGAGGCGCGCACGGCGTCGGCTTTGCGGAGCTCGGGCACGGAGCACACCCAGTGCGCGGCGCGCATAAGACCGGAACAGGTGACGGAGAGTGCCTCACGCGGGACGCTCGCGATGTCGGGGAAATGGCCCTCGCGCACCTGTTGCGTGCGGCAGGCGGTGTCGAGCTCGACGCGCTTGACGGTGAGCGGGTCGTTGAAATCGGCAACGTGCGGATCGTTGAACGCGATGTGGCCGTTTTCGCCGATGCCGACGAAGGCGAGATCGAGCGGCTCGGCGAGCAGGAGTTCTCCGTAGCGCGCGGCCTCCGCATCGGGATCGGGGGCATCGCCGCAGAGGTAGTGCATGGAGCGCGGGCGGACTTTTTCCTCGAAGCGCGTGCGAATCCAGAAACGGAAACTCGCGGGATGGTTCGGGCCGATGCCGACGTATTCGTCGAGGTGAAAGGCGTCGACGCGGTCCCAAGGGAGTTTCATGGCGGCGAGATACCCCATGAGGGCTAGCTGGGAATTGCCGGTGGCCACGAGGATGCGGGCATAGCCGCGGGTCCGGATGGCCGCTGTGATGATCTCGGCGGATTTGACGGCGGCGGCGCGGCCAAGGTCGTCGAGGCGGGGGAAAATGGAGACGGACAGGGCGGGCGACGCGTCCGTGGCGAGGTTGACGGAGAGCACGCGGCGACAATGGCGCGGGAAAATTTCTCGACGCAAGAAAATTTCTCAAAAGGGCTAAACTTGCCGAATACAGAGGTAAAAGGTCCGATTTCGGGATTCGTTGCGCGAAATTATGGCCGACAAATAAGAAAACTTTCTTGACCCGAGGAAAAGCCTGCGCGGTCTTTTGCCGCGACGTTATTCCCACCTCCGGCGGCTTCGGGCCGCGTTATGCCTGCTCCCCCACGTTTCGACTCAACCACCATCTGCGCCATGAATACCACACGACGGTTTGCGATTTCTCCCGCGGCACTGCGCCTGTCTGCCTGTCTCGCGTTCACCCTGATAGCGACGTTGGCGACCTCGCCGGTTGGCTATGCGCAGGCCACGCAAAGCGGCGTGGTGCGCGGGCGGGTGTTCAACGGCGCGACCGGTGAAAACTTGGCCAACGCGGTGGTCAGCGTGACCGGCTCGGCGGCCAGCGCCCTCACGGAGCGCGACGGCACGTTTACGCTGACGCAGGTGCCGGTGGGCGCGGCGACGCTGAAGGTCACGTATCCGGGCCTCGATGACGCGAGCGCCACGGTGGCGGTGCCGGCGAACGGCGAGGCGACGCAGGATTTCAAACTCACGTCGGCGATCTATACCTTGGAATCCGTTTCGGTGACGGCCGTGCGCGAGGGCAACGCGGCCGCGATCGCGCGTCAGGAGGCTGCGCTCACGGTGGGCAACTCGGTCTCGTCCGATGCCTACGGCAATATCGCGAAGGGCGACATGGGCTCCTTCCTCCAGCGCATGCCCGGAGTCGTCGGCGAATACGGCGGCTCGGCGGTCGATGCGATTTCGGTGCGCGGACTCTCGCCCGAGTTTACGACGGTCACGATGGACGGCAGCCGTTATGCCTCGGCCAATCCCGACTCCCGCTCGCAGTTGGTGAGCGGGATCGCGACAGGCTCGATCGAGAGTATCGAGGTCATCAAGACGCCGACGGCCGACATGGATGCCGAGTCCCTCGGTGGCGTCGTCAATATGCGGTCGCGCAGCGGCTTCGACCGCAGCAGCCGGGCGATCATTTTCAACGCCTCGGGCTCCTACAACCAGACGATGGGCAAGCACCTCGATCCGGCGGGCAGCGGTCGCAAATATTTCCCCAACTACTCTCTGGACTACTCAGACGTGTTTCTGCTCTTCGGCCGCAAGCTCGGCGTCTCCGTCACCGGCGGGTATCAGGAGGTCGGCGACGGACTGCAGACGATCCGCGCGACGTTTGCGGGCGATTGGAACTACACGAGCCCGACGGTCGGTCGCCAGGTAATCTACGCCGACCAAGAGTATCACCTGAACAAGCGCGTCAGTTTCCAGACCAAGTTCGACTACAAGCTGTCGAACGAGTCCTCGGTCTCGTTTACGGCCGGCTGGACGCGTTTCGTGAACGTGATGGACCAGGTGCGCCCGCAATACACCGACAACCTCACGTTCGATGCGGCCAACTCCACGTCGGACCTCTGGGTGTTCAGCCGTTCGAGCTACCGTTCGAATCGCGACGTCCGTTACACGCCGAGCGCACTGTGGAATTTCAATCTCAACGGCAAAACCGCCGTCGGGGCGATCAAGCTCGCGTGGGCGCTCACGTATTCGGATTCGTTCCGCCCGCTCGACCGCATCTCCGTCACGGCGCGCAGCAACAATCTCTACTCGTTCACCTACGACCGTCGCAGCAGCAAAGAATTCCCGACGCTCACCTTCGGCGGCGCGACGCCCCCGCCCGCGGATCAGTTTACGAACATGCTCTCAATCGCGGTGACCGGCACCCACGAAGACGCTTCGGACAAGATCGCGAGCGCCAAGCTCGATGCCTCGCGCGACTTTTCGCAGTGGCGCTTTCCGGTGAAGCTCAAGACCGGGTTCCGTGTGCGCCAACAGGATCGCGACCGCGATGCCGACTCGATCACCGGCACGCTCGGCGCCGGCGACTACAGCCGCTATCGGGCGAGCGTCGCGCATGGCTGGATCGACGGGCGCTATCCGGCGACGCCGATCATCGATGCCAAAGCTGTGTTCCGCGATACCGGGATCAGCTACCAACCGGCCGGCCTGTCGACGCGCCCCGCCGTGCAGTTTGTATATAACGCCGCGGTGCTGCCGGTCACGGCTGCGAATCTCAACACGTCGGTCACGAATTCGCTGCAGAACGACTACCAGACGCGCGAGACGATTCCGGCCGGCTACGTGCAGGGCGAGGTCAAGCTGGCGAAGAATCTGCAGATGACCGCCGGCCTGCGCTTCGAGCAGACGCGCGCCGCGATCACGTCGCGCTTCGAAAACACCCGGGCCACGCTGCCCGAGGATCGGTTCGGCACCTTCCGGACGGTCGAGTCGGACTACGTCGATTGGTTCCCGAACCTCCAGTTCCGCTACGAGCCGATCAAGCGCTTCACCGTCCGGGCAAATTATTCCACGACGATCGGCCGCCCGAAAATCTCCGATCTCGTCGGCCGTTTCTCGATTAACGATCTCGGCCAGACGGTCAGCTTCTCCAACCCGTCGCTGAAGCCGCAGATTTCGAGCAACTACGACGTGAGCCTCGAATATTACTTCAAGCCCGTCGGCGTCGTCTCGATCGGCGCGTTTCGGAAGGACATCAAAAACTACGTCACCGCTACGTCGTTCCGGATCACCGGCAACGAATTCGGTCTCGATCTGAGCGACTACGTTAACTGGCAGGGCAACAGCCGGATCAATTCTGGCAACGCGAAGGTGCAGGGCATGGAGCTCAACTACTCGCAGCAACTGAGTTTCCTGCCGGGGCTGGCGCGCGGCTTCGGCGTGATGTCCAACTGGACCGTGCTGACCAGCGCCGGCGACTACAACGGCGTGGTTACCACTCCGCTGCCCTTCGCGAACAACCTCACCGGCATGCGTCCGCGCTCCGGCAACGCGGGCATCACCTACAACTACAGTCGTTGGGATCTCCGCGTAATGTGGAACTACTCCGACACCTACCTCGCCTCGCTCAACACGGCCGATCCGTCGAGTTCGGAGTTCATCGGCCGCCGTGGGCAGTTCGATTTCTTCGCGCGCTACAAAGTCACGAAGACCATCAACGTCTTCCTCGATGTCATCAATCTGAGTGAAGAAAACCGCGGTCGCTACAGCGGTCTTTACCGTCCCGACCGGCGTGGTCAGACGAACCTCTTCCCGCGCTCGATCTCCGCGGGTGTGCAGGCGCGTTTCTAAACGGAGAGCGATGATGCGCTCCGTGCCCGGCACCGCGCGGCACCGCCTCGGGTTGGCCGCGGGCCTCGCGCTCGCGGCGCTGCTGCCGACGGAGGCGAGCGACGAGCCGAGCCTGTTGCTGAACCGCGCCGACTTCGCGCGCATCAACGACCGTGCACGCACGGAGCCATGGGTCGCGGCGCTGCGTGACGATCTCGTGCGGCGGGCCGAGGACTGGCCGGCCGCGCACGTGCGCGAATACGGGCTCGAAAAATGGGCGCCGCCGGCCGAAGGCGGTGGCTGGGGCGGACACTATATTTGTCCGGACGACGGCGCGCGGTTGAAATTTACGCCCGGGCACAACCGCTGCCCGCGCTGTGAGAAGGACTATCACGGTTGGCCCTATGACTACGTGATCTACACGGTGCGGCACGGCGCGAATGCGCTCGCAGTGCGCGATCTCGGGCTCGCGTATCGGCTCACCGGCAAGATCGCCTATGCCGCGAAGGCGCGCGAGATTCTCGCCGCCTACGCGGCGGTTTACCCGACGCTGCCGATCCGTAGTCACAAAGGCTGGCCGGAAGTCGGCAGTCGCTCGGGAGGCCGCGTGACTTCGCAGACGCTTAACGAATCCGACTGGGTGGCGCGGCTCGCGTTTGGCTACGATCTGATCCGCGACACGATGAGTGCGGACGAGCGCGCTCGGGTGGAGCGCGATGTCTTGCGCAGCGCCTCGGACGTTGTCGCGCGACGCGAACGCTTTCTGGGGAACTGGACCGTGCGCCACAACGCGGCGCATCTCGCCGTGGGCTTGGTTCTCCGCGATCAAGGGCTGATCGACCTCGCGCTCCAGTCGGAGTTTGGTTTCCGCGATGAGCTGCGCCGGGGCGTCACCGCCGAAGGCCCGTGGCACGAAGGTTCGTGGGGTTACCATTTCTACACGATGGAGCCGCTCTTCTTGATGGCGGAAATGACGGCGCGGGCCGGCCTCGCCGTGCCGGAAATCGGCAACCTTAAGAAGATGCTCGATGCGCCGCTTGCGTGCATGTTGCCGGACGGCACGCTGCCGAATTTCAACGACTCCGGCTTCACGTCGCTGCGCCTTTACGCGCGATTTTACGACATCGGCTACCGGCTCTTCGGGGACCGCCGCTACCTCCGCATCGTGCGCGATTCGGAGCGCGGCCTCGAATCTCTTCTGTGGGGTGCGACGGAGATCGGCGACGGGGCGCTGGCGGAACTCGGCAGCACGCTGCTGCGCGAGGCGGGCTTTGCGACGCTGCGGGCGGCGGGGAGCGAGCACACGATCGCAGTAAAATTCGGCGCGCACGGCGGCGGCCACGGGCACTACGACAAACTGAATTTTGTGAGCTTCGCCTACGGACGCTCGCAGGCAGTCGACCCCGGCACGCAATCCTACGCCTACAAAACCCACCACACGTGGGACAAAGTCACGGTGGCGCACAACACGGTCGTGCTCGACGAGTCGACACAGGCGGAGGCGACGGGCCGTTTGCTCGAATGGCTTCCGGGCGAGGTCGCGTCGGCGGTGCGCGTGGAGGCTGGCCCGGTTTACAAGGACGCGCGCCTCGAACGCCTCCTCGTGCACACCGCCGGCTATGCGCTGGATGTGTTCGAGGTGGCGACGTCGGACGGGGCCGCGCACCGCATCGATTGGATTTACCACAACGCGGGCTCGGTCACTTCGCCCCTCGGACTGGCCAAGTATGCGGCGTTTCCCGCGGAGAACGGCTTCCAATATCTAGCCGAGACGCGGGCGGCCGTGACGGGCGCGGCGTGGGAGGCGACGTTTGCGCAGCCGGAAAGCGGCGTGCGCCTGCACATGCTCGGCGACGATGGCACGACGGTCGTGCTCGGCCACGGACTTGGCCAGGATCTCACGGTGCCGGTGCCCTTTGCGATGGCGCGGCGCAGCGGGAAATCGGCGCGTTTCATCACAGTCCTTGAGCCATTTCGTGAGGCCTCGCGGCTGCGCAGCGTCCGTCTCGTGCGACCGGATGTAGTCGAGGTCGTGACGGCCGAAGGCGCAGACGAGATCGTGTTCACCGCCGGCAAGTTTAGATTTACCCGCCACGTGCTCCCTGCCGCGAAACCTTGATCTGAACCATGTCGCTCTGCTTCTTCCCTAAATCATCTTCGTTGTTCATCGCGCTGCTTGTGCTGGCGGTCACTCCCTCGTCCCTCGACGCGCAGACCGTGCCCGCCGAGCGCCCGCGCAATCGTCCGCCATCGATGCTCACTGGACGCGCGCAGTGGGAGAAGGGGGCGGATATGTTGAAGGGCATGAACGTGCCCCCGGCGCCTCCGCTCTCGCCGGAGGAAGCGTTGAAAACGTTTCGCGTCGCACCGGGATTCCGCCTCGAACTCGTGGCCGCCGAACCGATGGTGCAAAACCCCATCTCGTTCGAATTCGATCCCGCGGGGCGTATCTGGGCTGTGGAATTTCAGGGCTACATGCGCGACATCAAGGGCACCGGTGAAGGCGACGCGATCTGCCGCGTGGTGGTGCTCGAAGACACGGACAGCGACGGGCGCGCGGACAAGAGCACGGTGTTTCTCGACAAGCTCGTGATGCCGCGGTCGCTCTCGTTCGTGAAAGGCGGTGTGCTGATTCACGAGCCGCCGAAGATCTGGTTTTGCGAAGATACCGACGGCGATCTGCGCTGCGATAAACGCACCGAAGTCGGCAAGCTCGGCGTCGCCGGCAATCCCCAGCACACAGGTAACGGTCTGCGCTACGGCATCGACAATTGGCTCCACAACTCCGACGCCACGTCGCGGCACCGCTGGGCGGACGGCAAACTCATTGAGGAGCCGATGCCGCGCAGCGGGCAGTTTGGCGTTTCGTTCGACGAACAGGGACGCCACCTCACTTCGCACGAGAGTTCCGCGCTCCACGCCGATCTGATTCCCGGCCACTATCTCGTGCGCAATCGCACGCTCGCGGCCATTGCGGCGCGCGGAGGACGTGGATCTGCGGGCATCGACACCAATATCGCGCGCGATGCGCAGCAGGTCTACCCGATCCGGGTCACGCCGGGCATCACGCTCGGCGCGATGGAACTCCGCGACGACGGCCGCCTGCGCACCTACACGATCGCGTCGGGCACCTGTTTCTACGACGGCGATCAATTCGGCGACGAGGCGCGCGGGAATGTTTTCGTGCCCGAGGCCGGCGGCAACCTCATCGGCCGGCTGAAACTCACACGCGGCATTCGCCCGAAGGCGGAACGTTTTTACCCGGAGGAGCAGGAGTTCCTCGCCTCGACGGATGAGCGTTTTCGTCCGGTGAACGCCCGCGTCGGTCCCGATGGCGCGCTCTACATCGCCGACCTGTATCGCGGCATTATCGAGCACGTGATTTTTATGGTGCCGTGGATCAGCGACCAGGTGCGCGACCGAAAACTCGACGTCGGGCAGGACCAGGGCCGCATCTACCGGCTCGTGCGGACGGATCGTCCGATCGAGCGGCGTCCGCCGAATCTCGCGAACGCCGACGTTGCCACGCTCGTGTCGCATCTCAGTCACGCGACCGGTTGGTGGCGGCTCACGGCCCAACGCCTGCTCGTCGAGCGCGGCGACGCGGCCGCGAAACCGCTGCTCGCCGAACTCGCGTTGCGCGGGAAGAACCCGCTCGGCCGGCTCCACGCGCTCTGGACGCTCGACGGGATGGGCGACCTGGACGCGGACACGAAATTCGCCGCGCTCGCCGATTCCGACGAGCACGTGCGCGCGGCGGCGTTTCGCCTCTCCGAAAGCGGGCTCGATACGAAACAGCAGGCCGCGCTCACCGCGCAGCTCGCCCGCGCGGTGGACGATCCCAGCGAAACTGTGCGTCTGCAGGCGACCCTAACGGCGAGCGCGATGAGCGCCGCGCCGGGTGCGCTGCCCGTCCTGGCGCGACTCGCGCGCAGCGGGAGCGATTTGCTTTTTCGCACGGCGGCGCTCACGGGCCTGCAGGATCGCGAGCTGGAATTTTTAAAACTTCTGCTCGCCGAATCGCGCGGACGCGCACCGGTGGGCGAACATGAAGGTGCGCTCTTCGGCCTCGCCGCCCACTGTATTCTCGAAGCGGCAAATGCGGAGCGCACCTCGGGTTTGTTTGACGCGATCGCGGTGGCGAGCGGTCCCGGCGAGTGGCAACAACTCGCGTTGCTCGACGCGGTCGCGGCGGTGGTCGTCAGCGGCAAACGCGGTGCGAAGGTGCACGCGCTCGCACGCGAACCGGCGGTGTTGATCAAATTTGCGCGGGGCAAGGACGCCGCGCTGCGTCAACGCGCGTATCGCCTGCTGGACATGTTTACGTGGCCGGGCGCGGCGGGGGTGTTGGCGGGAGCGTCGGACAGCGCACCGCTTTCGCCGGCGCAAGCGAAACGCCTCGAGAACGGGCGCGAGGTCTACGCGACGTATTGCACGCCTTGTCACCAGCCGAACGGCGCCGGCGCGCCGAATCTTGCTCCGCCGCTCGCGGGGAGCGACTGGGTGGCGGGGCCGCCCGAGCGCCTGGCGCGGATCGTGTTGCACGGGCTCTTTGGTCCGGTGCGCGTCAACGACCAGACGTGGAATCTCGCCATGCCCGGCCTCGGGGCGACCGGCGTGCTCGACGATGAGAAGATTGCGGCGGTGCTCAGCTACGTGCGCCGCGCGTGGGGCAATTCGGCCGGTCTCGTGGAGCCGTCGATCGTGGCTTCGATCCAGCGCGAGACGGCTGCGCGCACGCTGCCGTGGACGGCGGATGAACTCGGTGCGATTGCAGGCGTGCCGTCCACTGCCACGACGGCGCGCGTGACGGCGGTCACGTTGCGGGCGCAACCGTCCGGCGAGATTTTGCTGCCCGCCAGCCAGGCAACGGTCTACGCGCAGAAACTCGGCTACCGGCCCGCGCTCGACGTGTTGGCGCCGTGGACGGTGATCGACGATGTGGTGGAGTGGCGCGTGGAAGTGGCGGCGGCTGGCACATATGATGTGTGGGTGAACCTCGCGGCCGACGACGAATCGGCGGGCGACTTTTTCGTCGTCGAAACCGAAGGCAGCCGCGCGCGCGGCGAAGTGCGCTCGACGGTGGACTACGATCATTTTCGCGAACAACCCGCGGGGCGCCTCACGCTGCGCGCCGGCGTGAACCGCATTATTTTGCGCCCCGACGGACCGTTGAAACGGGAACTCGCGGATGTGCGCGGTGTGCGTTTGGCTCCGGTCGGAAAACCATGAGGCGCATTGCTCAAATGACACGGAGATGGCTGGGCATTTTGCTCGCGGTGGTCGTCGTCGCAGGGTCAGGGAGCGCCGCGGAGCCGGCCTTGCCTGCGCGTGGTATTTGCGCGCACCGGGGTGGCGGCGCGACCCATCCGGAAAACACCTTGCCGGCGTTGCAGGCCGCCGTGGCGCTCGGCGCGCACATGGTAGAGTTCGACCTCGCCCAGACGCGCGACGGCGTCCTCGTGCTGATGCACGATGCGACGGTGAACCGCACGACCGACGGGAAGGGCAAGGTCCTCGATTTCACGCTCGCCGAACTGAAACGCCTCGATGCCGGCGTGAAGACCGGTGCGCAATTCGCGGGGACGCGGGTGCCGACGTTGGAGGAGGCGCTCGCGGTGTTGCCGCGCGACGTGTGGATCAATGTCGATTTCAAGGCCGACGCGCGGTTCGCGGGGAAATCGGCCGACGCGGCGCGGCAGGCGGCGGAGATTCTCGTGCGGGAGGGGCGGGTGGAGCAGTCGTTGTTCGCCGCGCGGGGCGGAGACGTGGCGGCGGCGCGGGCGGTTGCCCCGAAGTTGCGCATCTGCAATATGGACCGGAAACCCGATCCGGCGGACTACGTGCAGGCGGCGATCGCGCAACGTGCGGACTTCATCCAGTTGCGCGACTGTGCGAAGGATGCGCGGCTGCCGGCGTGGATTGCCGCGCTGAAGGCGGCGGGTGTGCGCATCAATTATTTCTACACCAACGAACCGGCCGAAGCGACGCGGCTGCTTTCGTTGGGCGTGGATTACGTGTTGGTGGATGCCGTCGAGACTGTGCTGACCAAACAAACCGGGCTCTTGCCGCTGGTCCCTCGCTTGCGATGAAATTGCGCTCCTACCTGAACACCGCCGTGACGGTGATTTTGCTCCTCGCGACTTATGTTCGCGCTGCCGAGCTCTCGCCGACGTTGCCGAGAGTTTTCCTGATCGGCGGTTCGACGATGGCGACGTTTCCGGAGGCGCGGCCGGTGGTTGGCTGGGGCCAGATGTTGCCGCGGTATTTCAAGCGGCCGGAGCAAGTGGTGAATCGGGCGATGAGCGGGCGGAGCACCAAGAGTTTCATCGATCAGGGGTATTGGGAGAAAACCATCACGGACCTGCGTGCGGGGGATTTTCTCATCATGTGCTGGGGCACGAACGACAGTGCCAACGATCCGGCTCGCCGCACGGAGCCGCGGAAAGATTTTCAGGCGAATATCGAGCGCTTCATCCGGGAGATTCGCGCGAAAGGGGCGACGCCCATCATCGCGACCGCCGTGGCGCGGCGCGTGTGGAACGAGCAGGGCGAGTTCGTCGAGGCGCCTTCGGAGTATGTGACGGTGACGCGCGAGATCGCGGCCCGCGAAAAAATTCCGCTGATGGAAATGCGCGGCAAGACGGTGGCGCTGGAGAAGAGCCTCGGCATCGAGGGCTCGCGGGCGCTGCACCTCTATCTGGAGCCGGGGAAATCAAGCTACTACCCGAACGGCTCGAAGGACGACACGCACTACAACCGCCACGGCGCGGACCGCGTCGCGGAACTCGCGGTTGAAGAAATTCGGCGGCTCAAGCTGCCCATGGCGGATTGGCTGAAATAGCGGGAGGACCGGAAAACTACCCGCGCGCGGCGGCCCGGCGGAGGCGGTCGTTGATGGCGTCGGCGAGTCCGTCGGAGCCACGGGCCAGTTCGAAATGCAGGTGTGTGAACCCGGCTTCGTCGAGCTGGCGGAGCAGGGCGAAGAGATTGTGCGCGACGCGCGGCAGGTCGCCCTGCGCGTCGAGCCAGAAGATGTTCTTGCCCGCAACGGTGCGCGGACGGGCAGTGAAGACCCACGCGGCGGTGGTGTCGCCGCGTGCGACGGCGGCGGCGGAGAGGCGGGGGTGCAGCGTGACGGGCGTGCGCGGGCTGTAGTGGCGCGTCAACATGCCCGGGGCGAGTTGGGCGGCGTCGGGTGCGCGCGGTTTACGCGGGGCGGAGAGCACGCGCACGCCGAGGACTTTTTCCAGCTGTGCGCGGGTGATGGCGCCGGGGCGGAGGAGGCGCGGGCGCGACGGATCGCGCAAGTCGACGATGGTGGATTCGAGTCCGACGGTGCATGGGCCGCCGTCGAGGATGTGGTCGATCTGGGTGCCGAGGTTCGCGCGGACGTGGGCAGCAGTGGTCGGGCTCACGTAGCCGAAGGGATTTGCGCTCGGCGCCGCGAGGGGAAGGCCGGAGAGGCGGAGGAGACGACGGAAGAGCGGGTGCGCAGGCATGCGCACGGCGACGCTCGGGAGGCTGGCGGAGACGAGGGCTGGCACGATGTCTTTTTTCGGCAAGACGATCGTGAGCGGACCGGGCCAGAAAGCTTTCGCGAGGCGGAGGGCGGCGGGGTTGACGTGGGCGAGGGTGTCCCACTCGGCGAGGGTGCGGATGTGAACGATCAGCGGATCAGTCGCGGGTCGGGCTTTGGCGGTGAAAATTTTCGCGCACGCGGCGGCATCGAGGGCGTTGGCGGCGAGTCCGTAGACGGTTTCAGTCGGCGCGGCGACGAGTCCGCCGGCGCGCAGCACGCGGGCGAGGCGCGCGAGGTTGCGCGCGGTGCCCGTGTAGATGCGGGCGCGCGGGGAGGGCGCGGGACGCGGAGTAGAAGGTGAAGCCGACGAAGGCGCGGACATGGGACGCTGTTGGTGGCAGGGCGTCCGGGCGGCGGCAAGTGTGCGGTGTCAGACCGCGATGATGGCTTTGAGGACGGCGGGATTGCCGGAGATTTTCTCGGGGAAAACGGCGGGCGTCTCGGCGAGGGCGAAGCGGTGCGTGATCCACGGGCGCGTGTCGACGCGGCCAGTTTCCACGAGGCGAATGATGTCGCGGAACGTCTGCGGCACGGCATTGCGGCTGGCGCAGAGGGTGAGCTCGCGACGGTGAAAATTGGGGTCGTTGAAGGTGACGTCGCCCTGAAAGAGGCCGACGAAGACGATGCGGCCGCCGTGGGCGGCGAGTTCGAAGGTGCGCGCCATCGACTGCGGATTGCCCGTGGCGTCGATCACGATGGTCGGCAGATCGCCACCGCCGATGGCTTTGAGTTGGGCGGTGGCATCGGGGCCGGCGACGACGGTGTGGGCGACGCCGAGTTGGTCGCGACAGAAGGCGAGACGCGTTTCGCTGACGTCCATTACGGCGAGCGTCGCGCCGCTGACGAGGGCGAACTGGATCACGCTGAGGCCGATGGGGCCGGCGCCGATCACGAGGACAATATCTTCCTTCTTCGGCTCGGCCCGCTCGATGGCGTGGGCGCCGATGCCGAGGGTTTCGACGAGGGCGAGCTGTTCGTAGTCGAGCGTCGCGGAGCGGTGCAGTTTGCGCGCTGGAATGGCGATGAACGGGCGCATGCCGCCGTCGCTGTGGACGCCGATGACGTTGAGCGAGGTGCAGCAGTTGGGTTTGCCGCGGCGGCAGGCGATGCAGTGGCCGCAGTTGAGGTAGGGCTCGACGGAGCAGCGGTCGCCGGCGCGGAGGCCGTGGGGATCGCTGCCGGGGTCGATGACCTCGACGCCGAGCTCGTGGCCGAGGATGCGCGGGTAGCTGAAAAAAGGCTGTTTACCGGCGAAGGCGTGGAGATCCGTGCCACAGACGCCGATGCGGTGGACGCGCACGAGGGCGTCGCCGGGGGCGAGGGTGGGTTCGGGGCCGTCGGTGGCGAGGAGGTGGCCGGGTTTTTCGAGGACGATTTGGAGCATGGGCTAAAAAGCAGTAGGCCCACGAAACACACGAACTACACGAAAATGTTCAGACAGAAGCGGCGCGAGTTTTGTGTGTTTGGTGGGTTTCGTGGGCAAGATTGTCAGGCGATGAGCGGGTCGCGGTTTTCCGGGAGACCGCGGGTGAAGTTGTGGTTGTGGATCGGCTTCAGGAGGTCGAGGACGCGGGCCATGAGCTCGAAGTCGATGGGCTCGTCGACGTAGGCGACGTTTTTGCGAATGTTGTCGGGATTGGCACTGCCGACGAGGGTGGTGGCGATCCCGGGGTGCGCGACGCAGAACTGGACGGCGAGCTTCACGATGTCGGCGCCGACGGATTTGCAGTAGTCCACGGCGCGGCGGGCGCCGGCGACCATCGCGGGCGGAGCGGGATGCCAGGCGGGGACGCCGCGCTCCGTGAGCAGGCCCATGCCGGTGGGCGAGGCGTTGATGATGCCGATGTTTTTCTCGCGGAGGTAGGGGACGAGAGAGTCGAGCGCGGTGTCGTTGAGCTCGTAGCGGCAGAAGGAGAGGATGGTTTCGACGACGCCGGGAGCGGTGCGGTCGAGGATGTCGGGAAAGATTTTGAGCGGGAGACCGGTGATGCCGATGTGGCCGATGCGGCCCTGCTCGCGGAGGCGCACGAGTGCGGGGAGCGTTTCGTCGACGATCTGGTTGAGGTCGGCGAACTCGATGTCGTGGCACTGGAGCAAATCGATGTAGTCGACGCCGAGACGGGCGCAGCTCTCGTCGAGGGAACGCGTGACACGGGCGGCGGAGAAATCGAATTGGCCGTCGCCGTATTGGCCGACCTTGGTCGCGAGGAGGTAGCGGTCGCGGCCGATGTCGCGGAGGGCGCGGCCGAGGACCGTCTCGGCTTTCGTCGCGCCGTAGTAGGGCGAGACGTCGATGAAGTTCATTCCCAGGTCGAGCGCGGTGTGGACGGTGCGAATCGCTTCGGTGTCGTCGGTCGCGCGGAAGACGCCGCCGAGCGAAGAGGCGCCGAAGCTGAGGACGGAGACGTTGAGGCCGGTGCGGCCGAGAGCGCGGTAGTGCATGGGAGAGGCGGAAGGTTAGGCGAACGGGGGCGCGACGGGAATGGCGGAGTTTGGGGGAAGCATGGCGATTCTCGACCTGAGCCGCGGAGCCGAGGATCGTCATGTGACGGCCAAGCGTGGGTATTCGCGGAGGGGACGGAGTGCGGTAGGATGACGGAGCATGAAAACCTCTGTTTTACGGGCGATGGCATCGGTGGTGATCGGGATTGTCGGGCTGGGCGCCGCTCTGGGCGCGGCCGAAAAATTCGAGGCGAACCGCGAGTCGCTCAAGCGGCAGCAGACGCCGGAATGGTTTCGTGACGCGAAGTTTGGCATCTGGGCGCACTGGGGACCGCAATGTGTGCCGGAGGACGGAGATTGGTATGCCCGCCGGCTTTACCTGAGCGGGAAACCGAAAGAGCGCCTCGGCGTTCCCGTGTTTGAGCCGGGCTCGGCACCGGACCGCGGCAACAAGCTGCACCTCGAGCGCTACGGGCATCCGTCAAAGGTCGGTTACAAAGACATCATTCCGCTCTGGAAGGCGGAGAAGTGGAATCCCGATCAGTTGATGGAGCTCTACGCGAAGGCCGGGGCGAAATATTTCGTCAGCATGGCGGTGCACCACGACAACTTCGACCTGTGGGATTCGAAATATCAGCCGCAGTGGAACGCGGTGAAGACGGGCCCGATGCGCGATGTGGTGGGCGATTGGCAGAAGGCGGCGAAGAAGCGCGGCTTGAAATTCGGGGTGTCGGAGCACCTCGCGGCGAGTTTTACGTGGTTTCAATCGGCGAAAGGGGCGGATGTCGCCGGGCCGATGGCGGGCGTGCCCTTCGACGGCAACGACGTGCGGTATCAGGATCTCTACCACCCGCCGACCGCGCCGGACGACCGCGAATGGCTCACGAAAAATCCGGTGTTTCACGAGACGTGGTTTCGCCGGGTGCAGGACCTCGTCGACCGTTATCATCCGGAGATGCTCTACTCGGACAGTAAGCTGCCCTTCGGCGAAGTCGGCGCGCGGCTCGTGGCGCACTACTACAACAGCAACGCGGCGTTCAACGGCGGGAAGATGACGGCGGTTTACACCTGCAAAGAAGATCCCAAACCAACGGGCTGGGTGCGTGACATCGAGCGCGGCGTGATGGAGGCGGCGAGCCCGGAGCCCTGGCAGACGGACACGAGCATCGGAGACTGGTATTACCGCAAGGGCGAGACCTACAAAACGGCGACGCAAGTGATCCAGATGCTCGTGGATATCGTGAGCAAAAACGGGAATCTGCTGATCAACGTCGTGCAAAAGGCGGACGGTGAAATCACGCCGCAGGCGCAGCAGATCCTCGAGCAGATGGCGGCGTGGGTGGCCGTTAACGGGGAGAGCATTTTTGCGACGCGCCCCTGGCAGGTTTACGGCGAAGGCCCGGCCGTCGAGGAGAAGCCGGAGGCCGGGCGGTTTGGCGGCGCGAAGGATGTGCGCAGCAAACCCTACGTCGCGGAAGATCTGCGCTTCACGCGGAGCAAGGACGGCAAAACGGTTTACGCGATCGCGATGGCGTGGCCCAACGGCGCGCTGACGGTGAAGTCGGCGCGGGTGACGAAAGCCGCCGCGGGCGCCGAAGTGCGCTTGTTGGGTCACCCGACGGCGCTACGCCACCGGGTGAACGAGGCGGGCGCGCTCGTGGTGGAGTTTCCCGCAAAGGCTCCGGGTGAACACGCGTTTGCGCTGAAACTCACGGGCTTCGATTTCGCGCCGGCGGCACCGCGGACGGTGAAGGCGGGCGAGTAGCGCGCGACGGGCGGGACGAACGCGGAGCGACCGGCGGCGTCAGCCGCGGGTGTTGAGAAACGCCGACGGGGAGACGCCGTGGATGCGTTTGAAGGTGCGCGAGAATTGAAACGGGTCCGTCGAGAGCTCGTCGGCGACTTCGCGAATGAGCCGGCCGGAAGTATGGAGGCGTTCGGCGGCCCACTGCATTTGGAGACGTTGCAGGTAGCGAAACGGTTTTTCGCCGTGGAAACGGCGGAAGAGCCGGCAGAGATACGACACGTCGACGTGGCAGGCGGCGGCGGCGTCTTCGAGCGTGCGCAGGCGGAGGAAATGGGTGTCGAGGTGTTGGCGGATGCGCTCAAACGTCGCGAGGGCGCGGCGCTCGGAAGGCGTGCCGGGTTGGCTGGCGCGCTCGATCACAAGGACGAGCAGTTCGAGTTGGAGGGCGGTAGCGCGGGCGGTGTGGCGGTCGTGGTTGGCGGCGAGCCGCACGAGCGTATCGAAGGCGTGGCGCACCTCGGTCGAGGCGCCGAGCGCGACGACGGTGCCGGGCGCGAGGTGGGCGTCGCGCAGGAGTGTTTTCGCGCGGTCGCCGGTGAAATCGACGAAGTATTTGCCGAGACGCTGTTCGGGTGACGTGGCGATGCGTTGCGCGATGCCGGGGCCGTAGGTGAAGACAGTGCCGGGCTCGAGGGCGTGCGTTTGGCCGGCGAGGGTGAGCGTGCCGCGGCCGCTGGCGACGAACTCGACGGAGAGAAACGGAAACGTGGCGCGGTCGATCGCGTAGTCGGCGGCGCACTCCTCCCAGCCGCCGCACACGACGGTCAGGTCGCGGGTCGGGCGCGGCTTGAGGTTGAGATAGAAACGCCGCGCGGCGGTGACTTGCTGCGAGACGAAGGCCGGTGGCGACGGTGGAGCGGAGCGGGCGGCAGGCATCCCGGACAACGCCGCACGCGATAGCGGCGAGGTCAAGAATGGTCAGGCGTAGGCCGGAAACGTGCGCCTGCCGCGTGACCTTTGTGGTCGTCGGTGCGAGGGGACTCGTGGCGTCGGCTGGGGTGATACGGGACGTTTCCGCGTCCGCCGCCCGTGGGCTCAGTCAAGAGTCAAGACCTGACGTGGTTCGGCCGCTGTGGCGCGGTCGATCGCGTAGTCGGCGGCGCACTCCTCCCAGCCGCCGCACACGACGGTCAGGTCGCGGGTGGGGCGAGGCTTGAGGTTGAGGTAGAAACGCCGCGCGGCGGTGACTTGCTGCGAGACGAAGGCCGGTGGCGACGGTGGAGCGGAGCTGGCGGCAGGCATCGCGGACAACGCCGCACGCGAGAGCTGCGAGGTCAAGAATGGTCACGCCGGAGGAATCGCACGTGCGCCTGCCGCGTGACCTTTGTGGTCGTCGGTGCGAGGGGACTCGTGGCGTCGGCTGGGGTGATTCGGGACGTTTTCGCGCCGGCGCTCGTGGGATTAGTTGAGAGGTAAGCCCCGACGTTGTTCGGCCGCTCTACTTGTTGGGCTCTTCGGGTGGTCGAAAACGTTCGGAACCGCGGTCTGCGATAGCTTTGAGATACCTCGGGGAGCGACCAAAGTTCGCTCCACGGTCAAGCTTATCTACATCCGAGAGTATCCGCTCAGGAGTCATCACGGCATAAGAAGTAAGCGGCATAGCATTTGGCTGCTGCCCCTCCCATTCGAACCGACGTAGACTCCAATAACGTGCACGTATCAAAGCCTGATCCGCGGCGGTATCGTCGCCTGCCCGCGTCTCGAGCGCAAACAGTCTGGCAGAGTGCCAGCATAATATTCCTATACGGACGCCCGGTGATGCGGTGGGGTCGGCGTCCTCGAACCCTCTGATGAGTTCTTGCAACGCTCTTCGCGCGTCCTTGGTGTCGCCATTCATATACGCGCGATATAGCGTGCGCTCCTCCTGAAAAAGACTTTCGGGGAGAGAGCGTGCCTGAGCCGGCCCGCGTCCACACGCGGATAATGCGAACGAAGCCGCGCCACAGATCATGGCTGCGACTGTCAGGGTGAGTCTTTTTTGGGTCGGCATCGCGATTCGGAGTGGTGCGATCAATCAGACGTCTTTTGCCCAACAGTGTTATTCAGCCTCAGCGTAAAGCCTAAGTTGGCTTGATTCACTTGCTGGAAATGGAGCGCTAGGTAATTCGGTCTCAACACCGGAATTGAGAGCCGGGGCTTTGGCGGGGGGCGCGGGATTCAGACCACAGCCTAAGTTGGCGATGACCGTCGACGACCAACGGATCGGCTGTGAAGAAATTGGGTTACGGGGCCCGCAGGACGCGGAGGCCGGGGCGGTCGGCGGGGAGTTCGGTGGGTTTGGGGGCGGGGAGTGTGACTTGGCCGGTGGCGGCCCATTCGGTGCCGCGGGCGAGCGTCACTTGGAAGCCGAGGCCGTTGACGGCGTCGACGTAGTGGCCGAGGGCGGTGTGGAAGACGCGGCCTTTACCGTAGGGGATCACCATGAGCAGGGGCTCTTGCTCTTTGGTTTTGTCGGAGAGGGCGGAGGCGAGGACGGTGACGTTTTCGGCGGGGCCGCGGAGGCCGTGGTAGAGTTCGTCTTTGGCGTGCATCCATTTGGCGGGGAGGCCGCGGAGGATCGGGTGGTCGGGCACGAAGGCTTCGATCAGAAATTCGTGCTGAGGGCCGTGGCCACCGCCGGGGCCGGGGGTGGGATCTTTGGTCCAGAGGGTTTGGCGGAGGCGGAGATAGGGGCCGGATTTTTCGTTGCGACCGCCCCAGCCGCCGAGGCCGATCATGGCGTTATACTCGGGCCAATCGGCGAACGAATTGTTGGCGGCGTGATAGGTGACGAAGCCGCCGCCGTTTTTCACGTAGGCCACAAAGGCGGTGCGCACTTCGGCGGGCCAGGCTTCGCCGTTGTAGTTGGAGACGACGACGCTGTAGGCGGAGAAATTCGGGCGCCATTTTTCCCAGAGCGCCGGGGCGGCGGATTTGTGGTTGGCGAGGGTCTGCGCGTATTTCTGGAGGTTTTCGGAGTGCGCGGTTTTTTGCGCGGGCGTGGCGTCTTTGCCGAGGCGAGGCGCGGCGGGTGCGGCGGCCGGTGAGGTCGACACGTCGACCGTGAAGCGGCCGGTGTCTTCGAGGATGCGTTTGAGCATCGGGGTCGTGATGGGCCACTGGTGGTTGTTCTGTCCGTCGACGACGAGGACTTTGATTTTCCCTTGGGCGTGGGCGCCGGCGGCGAAGACCACGGCGAGCGCGGCGGCGAAGGCGAGGCGAAGGAAGGGGCGGGGGCGGAGGGCGGTAATCATGGGAGCGAAAGAGAGCGAGAGTAGGACGAGGCGTGGGCGGGGAAGCCAGCCGGGAATCAGGGGCGGCGCGTGTGCAGGAGGGGGGGCAGTGTCCGCAAACTCACGGGTCGGGAGACCCGTGCCACGACGGAATCACGGGAGGGACGCGCGTGCCACGGGCAGAAAACGGAGTGCGGTGTGGCGCTCCGGGCGCGAGGGAGCTTTTGCGCGTTGCCACGACCCGGGGGCGCGAATTTCGTCCGCACATCGTGAGACCATTCTGTTACCCCGTATCGGTGCTTCGCATCCGTTTGGCTTGGACGGCGGTGGCCGTAATGGCGGCGGCCGGTGTGGGGCGCGGCGAGGAGGCGGCCACGGTGTCGTTTACGTTTCCCGGCCAGACGCTCACGGTGCCGGCGGGGTTTACGGTGGAACTGGTGGCGGGGCCGCCGAAGGTAAACCGGCCGATCTCGGTGGCGTTTGACGAACGCGGGCGGCTCTACGCGACGGATTCGTCGGGCTTGAGCGAGAAGGCGGAAAAACAGTTTGCGGAGAAGCCTCATCGGATCGTGCGGCTGGAGGATCGCGACGGGGACGGGCGCTTCGAGACGTCGACGGTGTTTGCGGAGGGCATGATGTTTCCGCAGGGCGCGATGTTTCACGAAGGCTCGCTCTACGTCGGCGCGCCGCCGCACATCTGGAAACTCACGGACACGAACGACGACGGTGTGGCGGATCGGCGGGAGACGTGGTTTGACGGGAAGACGCTCACGGGCTGCGCGAACGATCTGCACGGGCCGTATCTCGGGCCGGAGGGGTGGTTCTACTGGACGAAAGGGGCGTTTGCGGAGCAGCGGCACACGCTCGGCAACGGGCGGGAATTCGTGACGCGGGCGGCGCATATTTTTCGGGCGCGGCCCGATGGCACGGGGCTCGAACCGGTGCTAACGGGCGGCATGGACAATCCGGTGGGCCTCGCGTTTACGGCGGCGGGCGAGCGCGTGTTGAGCGGGACGTTTTTTCAGATCGGCACGGCCGGGAAACGCGACGGTCTGATCCACTCGGTCTACGGCGGAGTCTACGGAAAGGAAAACGCGGCGGCGGCCGGGCATCCGCGCACGGGCGACTTGCTGCCGATCATGACGCACATGGGGGCGGCGGCGCCGAGCGGGCTGGTCGCGTATCGGTCGCGGGGATTTGGCGGGGAGTATCGCGACAACCTGTTCGTGTCCTATTTTAACCTACGGAAAGTGTCGCGGCACGTGATGGTAAGCGACGGCGCGACTTTCACGACGAAGGACACGGACTTCGTGACCTCGGACAGCCAGGATTTTCACCCGACGGATGTGCTGGAAGACGCGGACGGCAGTCTGTTGATCGTGGATACGGGCGGGTGGTATAAAATTTGTTGCCCGACCTCGCAGCTCGCTAAGCCGGACGTGCTCGGCGGCATCTACCGCATCCGGAAAAACGGGGCGCCGCACGTGGCCGACGCGCGCGGACTAAAACTGGCCTGGGCGACGATGACGCCGCCGGTGCTGGCGGGTCTGCTGGGCGATGCGCGGGCGGACGCGCAGCAGCGGGCGGTGGAGGCACTCGGAAAAAAAGGTGCGGCGGCGGTGGCGGCGCTGCGCGGGGTGTTGACGACGGGCGGCTCGGCCATGGCGCGGCAGAACGCGGTGTGGGCACTCGCGCGAATCGACGGTGCCGAGGCGCGGGCGGCAGTGCGTGGGGCGCTCGACGATGCGGACGCGCCGGTGGTGATGAGTGCACTGCAAGGCGTGAGCCTGTGGCGCGATGCGGGGGCGGCGGTGCGGTTGGAAAAGCTGTTGGCCGACGGCACGCCGGCGGTCGTGCGCGCGGCGGCGGAAGCGCTCGGGAGAATCGGCGACGCGCGGGCGATCGGGCCCTTGCTGGCGGCGGTGGCGCGGCTGGGCACGACGCGGCACACGGTGACGGGTGGACCGGAAGCGGCGGCCGAGCAGGTGCTCGAGCACGCGTTAATTTATGCGCTGATCGAGATCGGTCGGCGCGACGAGGTGCGGGCGCGGCTGCGCGCGGGAGAGTCGCCCCGCGTGGTGCGGGCGGCACTCGTGGCGCTCGATCAAATGGCGGGCGGCGGATTGAAGGCGGAGGACGTGATCGGATGGCTGAGTGCGACCGACGGGCAAGTGCGGCAGACGGCGTGGTGGGTGGCGGGGCACCATCCGGAGTGGGGCGAGGCGCTGGCGGGATTTTTGGGAAAGCAACTTGCGGCGGCGACGGCGAGCGAAGGCGCGCGCGCGGAGCTAGCGGCGCAGTTGGCGCGGTTGGCGACGAATGCGGCGATCCAGGAATTGTTGGCCACGACGGCGGGCGACGAGCGGGCGAGTGCAGGGACGCGCGTGACGGCGATGGGCGCGATGGGCGCGGCGACGTTGAAAGAGGCGCCGGTGCGCTGGCTCGCGACGCTGGCGACCGTGGTGGCGAGCGCCGACGCGGCGATCGTGCGCCAAGCGGTGACGACGGCGCGGACGCTGGCGTGGCCAAAGTCGGGCCATGCGGGATTGAGCGCGGCGCTGGTGGCGGTCGGGCGGCGGACGGACGTGGCGCCGCAAGTGCGGCTAGACGCGCTCGCGGCAGCGGCTCCGGCGGCGCTGGCACCGGTGGACGCGGCGATGTTTGGCTTTTTGCGCGGAAATTTGGACGGACGTGAACCGATGCTCGCGCGCGGTGCGGCGGCGAGTGTGTTGGCGAGAGCACCGCTCTCGGCGGAACAGCGGCTTGGGCTGGCGGACGCGATGAAAACGGTGGGCGCGCTGGAAATGCCCAAGCTGCTGCCGGCGTTTGAGAAGGCGCCGAGCGAGGCGCTCGGGCTGCGCCTGGTGGCGGCGTTGCAAGGCGCGCCGGGATTGGCGGGGCTGCGGGCGAATGTGCTGACGGCACTGTTGGCGAAATATCCCGAGACGGTGCGGACGCAGGGCGCGGCGCTGGTCGCGGCGATGCAGACCGATTTCGCGCAGCAGAACGCGCGCGTGGACGAGCTGCTCGCGGCGACGGCGGGCGGAGATGTGCGGCGAGGACAAGCGGTGTTCAACGGTGGGAAGACGGCGTGTGCGTTGTGCCACGTAATCGGATACCGGGGCGGACGGCTCGGGCCGGACCTGACGAATATCGGGAAGATCCGCAGCGAACGGGAATTGCTGGAGGCGATTGTTTACCCGAGCGCGACATTTGTGCGCGGATTTGAGCCGGTGGTCGTGACAACGAAGGGGGGCGACCTGCTCGGCGGAATTTTGCGCAAGGATGCGCCGGATGAAATCGTGCTGGCGACGGGGCCGGAGAGCGAACTGCGCCTCGCGCGCGCCGACGTGGCGGCGGTGCAACCGGGGACCGCCTCGCCGATGCCGCCGGGCATGGACGCGGTGCTGACGAAGCAGGAACTCGGGGACCTCGTCGCGTTTCTCAAATCGCGGCAGTGAGCGCGGCGGGCGCGCGCGGCGCTACTTTTTGGCGAAGAGCGGGACGATGACTTTACTCACGACCTCGGCGGGAGGCTTCATGTTGGGGGTGGGCTGATAGAAGCGGCCGTCGGCGAGTTTCTTGTTGGTGCGGGCGGTGCGCACGTTGACGGTGAGCTCGATCAGGTAGGTTTTGAAATCCCACTCCCAGCGATCCTCGTAGGTGAGCACGGCGTCGGTGTGATCGGGGAGCATCGTGAGCGGGCCGTGCGAGGCCTGATAGCCGAGGCGGGTGAGCTCCTTCACGATCATTTCGTCGACGCGACGATCGTCGGTGAGGCGGTGCTCGACGTAGATTTTATTGAAGCGGGCGAGGTCGACGACCTTGCGCGTCTCGACGGAGGCGCAGCCGGCGAGGCAGAGCAGCGTGGCAGCGAGGAAGAGTGCGGCGAGGCGGCGGACGGAAAGGACAGCGGAAAGGGAGAAGGTGGAACGCACGACGGGAGTGACGCACCGAGAGGTGGCGTGTGCAAGACGCGCGCGCGAAGCGCGGGCTTGCGTTCGCGCGGGGGTTGGTAGCCTTACAGTCAGCCGTGAAGTCCGCCTCTGCCCCCACCGTTCGCTCACTGGCCCGCAGTCTCGGGCTTTCGCACACCACCGTGTCGGATGCGTTGCGGAACAAGGGTCGCGTGGACCCGGAGACAGCGGCGCGCATCCGGAAGGCGGCGAAAGAAGCGGGTTACAAACGGAATCCCCTCGCGGCGGCGGTGATGTCGGAACTGCGGCGCTCGCGCGGCGGCACCTTTCGCGGCGTGCTGGCGGCGGTGGATATCTACGAACCGCAGCGGCGCGATCCGCACGGGGTGTTTCACCACGAGCTGTTGCACGGCGGGCGGGCGCGGGCGGCGGAGCTCGGCTTCAAGCTGGAAGAGTTTGTCGTGAATCCGGCGGAGATGACGCTGCCGCGGCTCGACGGGATTTTGCAGTCGCGCGGCATCCACGGTGTGCTCGTGTTGCCCTCGTGGTATGCGCCGGATTGGTCGGCGCTGGACTGGTCGCACTACGCGGGCGTCTACACGGACTACATCATCGAGCGGCCGGCGTTGCACTGTGTGTGCTGCAACCACTACCGCTCGACGATCGGGTTGCTCGCACAACTCGCGGAACGCGGCTACCGACGGCCAGGATTTTTTGTGGAGAAGGGGCGCGACGAGCGGACGCAGCACCGGTTCAGCGCGGGTTTTCGCTCTTTTCAGGAAACGCGTCCGGGCATCGAGCACGTGCCGATGCTCATCACGCCGACGAAGGACCGGGAGGAATTCATGGCGTGGTTTCGCCGGCACAAACCCGATGTGGTGCTGAGCCATTTCACGGAGGTGATCGACTGGATGGAGGCGTGCGGCGCGAGTGTGCCGAAGACGCACGGCTTCGTGAGTCTGAATCTGCTCTACAAAACGCGGCCGTGCGCCGGGCTCGACCAGCAGCCGCGCGAACTCGGCGCGCGCGCGGTGGAGCTACTCATCGCGCAGTTGCAACGCAACGAACTCGGCGTGCCCGCGTGGCCGACGACGACGACGATTCCGGCGAAGTGGGTCGAGGGACCGACGGTGCGGAAGGCGGGATAGGGCGTCGGCCGGGCCGTGCGTGGCGGGCGGCCGTGGGTGAGGAGATCGGGCGACGGTCCGCGTGAGCGGGGCGTTTATTTCGGTGCGGGCGGAGGCGGCGTTTGCGTCGCGGCGGAGGCGGCCTGGCGTTGTTTCATGATCGCGAGCGGGTCGGCGGGGAGCGCTTTTTCGTCCACGTAGCGGGCGAGGTCGCGCATCGCGATGACCTTAAACCCTTCGGCGTGGAGCCAGGACATGTATTCCTCGAAACGCTCGCGCGGGGTGTTGACCCACGGGTGTTCGCCGTCGAGCACGCCGTGGAATTGGAGGATGGCGATGCGGCCGGCGCGGGCGGGGGCGACGGCGCGGCGGAGGTTGTCCAACGACCACGTGGGGCGCGCGTCACCCGTCGTGGGAATGAGGAGCGGGTGATCGGCGCCGGGTTCGTAGGCGACTCCGCCGCCGACGGCGTAGGGCACTTCGGGCTCACCGCCGCGACGCGCGAAATGGATGCCGGCGGCGTGGAGCACCGGGAGGGCGGCGACGTGAAATTTGTTGCCCGGCCACGCGAAGCTGACGGGCGTCGGGATGCCGTGGTCGCGGCAGCGTTGGGCGATGACTTCGAGCTGCTCGGCGAGGCGCGGGACCGTTTTCTCGGTGATGCCGAGGTGGTCGCGGGTGTGGTTGCCAATTTCAAAACCGTCGCGGTGCAGCTCGGCGATCTGCTCCCAAGTCATGTAGTCGGTTTTGTTTTTCACGAACGTGAAGCCTTCCGTGATAAAAAACGTGGCGCCGAAACCGTAGCGCTTCAGCACGGGGCGGGCGACGGCATGGTGCGAGGCCGAGGAGTCGTCGAACGTGAGCACGACGAGTTTGTCGGGGATCTGTGGGGCGGCGGCGACAGAGCGCGCGATGATGAGAGCGGCGCCGAGTGAGGCGAGCGCGACGGGGGTGAGCGTGGAGAGGAGGCGGGTGACGAGACGGAGCGGGGTGGAAAACATCGGGAGAGAGTCGGGGTTGGGGAGCGATGAATGTGCACGCGGCTCGGGGCTTTGCACGGGGGAAATCGGAGGTGGCGGGGCGTATTCCCGCGATTTTGGGAGAGGAGGACATTGCCGAGTTGAGGCGAGTGCGTTTGGCTTCAGAAAACTTCTGCCATGAAAATTCTGCTACGCGCGCTTTTGTTCGGTCTGTTGTCCACTGTATCGTTGGCCGAGGAGGCGGCGGGGACGGAAAAATGGCGGGCATTGTTCGATGGAAAGACGCTTGCGGGGTGGATGCCGTCGGGGTTCGAGACAGGCGGGGCGGTGAAGGTCGTGAATCCGTTTCGCGGCGGGCCGGGCGCGATCGTGATCGAGGCGGGCACGACGTTGTCGGGGTTTACGTGGACGAAGGGCGGCGAGTTGCCGCGCGAAAATTATGAAATCACGCTCGAGGCGATGAAGATCACGGGGGACGATTTTTTCTGCGGGCTCACGTTTCCAGTGGGGAAATCGGCCTGCAGCCTGATCGTCGGCGGTTGGGGTGGCATGGTGATCGGGCTCTCCAGCATCGATCACATCGATGCCTCAGAAAACGAGACGACGCAGGGGCGCGAGTTCAAACCCGGGAAGTGGTATCGCATCCGCGTGCGCGTGGCGGGCGACCGGATCGATGCGTGGATCGACGACGAGCATCTCGTGGACGTCGAGATCAAGGGCCGGACGATTTCGCTGCGGCCGGGCGAGATTCAGAAATCGCTGCCGCTGGGTGTGGCCAGCTACATGACGAGCGCGGCGGTGCGGGATATCCGGCTGCGGCGGTTGTGAGGCGGGGTGGCATGGGCGTCCCGCCCATCGTAGCGCAAACGAGTGGGCAAGATGCCCACTCGATCACGGGCGAGACGCCAGTTATGTTCGGCATGGCGGGTGCGGCGAGCGGGAGCGGTGCGGCCGGAGGCGTGGCGCGGCTTGGAGCAGGGAGCGGCCGGTTGCGGAGGGGCGGATCGGGCCAGCACGTGCGGCCCGCCGGCACGGAGCCGGCGGGCGCAGGCCGGAGCGTCAGCTTTTTTTCGCGAGCCGTTGCAGGCCGGCCCGCAGGTCGGCTTCGTCCGCGACGCCCAGCAGAAAAAACTGGATCAGCTCCATCTCCCGGCGGCCGGGCCGGCGACCGGTGTGCAGCACCAGCAGTTGCGCGGCGATCAGCGCCAGATACACCTGCACCGCGACACCGTTGCGGCTCTCGGCCAGCCAGTGCCGGCAGCCCAGGATGCATTTGAGCCACCGGAAAAACAGTTCGATCTGCCAGCGGTGCCGGTAGAGCGCGGCCGCGTCGGCCGCGGGTAAATCCGCCGCGGGCACGTTGGTGGCGAGGACGACGACCTCGTCCGCGCCCAGCACCTCGACCACCCGCACCCGGGGGCCTTCGCCCCGCAGGCCCAGCCGCACGGTCCCGGCCCACCACACGCCAGCCGCCTTTCCCGCCGGGCCGAGCGGCTCCGGCTCGGCCTCCGTCCAGCGCGTGTCCTTTTGCAACCGCACCAGCCAGCGCACCTGCCGGGCCGTCAGCCGGGCGAGCACCCCGTAGCTGCCCCCGTAATTGCGGTCCCCGATGTAGACCGTGCCCGGCCGTGCGTGCGCCGACCACCACGCCTGCTCGCAGACCTTGGCCACCGTCGGCTCCGCCTGGCGCACCGTGCCCCGCGCCAGGTCGAACTCCACGTGCAGCCGCACCGCGTTCTGCCGGCCGTTTTTGCCGCCGCCAGAACGCCCACACCATGCGCGGCAGCGCCGGCATGACCGTGCTGTCGATCACCGTGCCCGGCGGGCCGGCACCCGGCCCGGCCGGGGCCAGGCGGGCGCAGACTTCGGCCAGTAGTTCCGGCGCGATCAACGCCTGCGCTTCGCTCAGGCTGCCCAGGCTCACCGGCCGGCCGCATACCTCCCGCTGCACCCGCGGCAGCCACGAAGCCGCACCCAGTCCCCGCAGCGTCGTCACCACGGGGTTCAGCAGGCCGAAAAGGAACAGACCCAGATACTCCCCGTGCTGCAATCGCCGCGCCGGATCCCGCCACGTCGCCGCCACCAGCCCCGGGTGCGCCGCCACCGCCTCCGCCAGCACCGTCCGGAACCGCTCCAGCAGCCGCCACCGCCCCAAGTCCGCTTCGCGGATCTCAGGAGAAGGGGCGGACGCTGCGGCCATGTCTCTTTGTATCCGAAAATCCCCCACCTACCAAGCGACAATCCGGTGACAAATCGTCCGCCGCTCCCGCTCGCGCCTACTCCGCCCGAAAAGCAGTATTCAGGCCGAACACAACTGGCGAGACGCCCGTGCCACCCGAGCCGCCGCAGGTGTGCTATTTTTTCGCGGCGGCGGTGGGGAGGATCGTAACGCGGGAGGCGCGGGCGCGCGGGAGGTAGGAGGCGGCGAGCGTGGAGAGTTCGGCGGCACTGATCGCCTGGGTGTCGGCGAGGCGCTGGCGCGACCAGTCGAGGACTTCGGGGCGCTCTTGGGCGCGGGCGAGGACGGCGGAGAGCCAGTAGCCGTTGTCGCGGAGGGACTGCTCCATGCTCTTTAAGATGGGCTCGCGGGCGCGTTGGAGTTCGTCGTCGGTGACGCCGTTTTTCGCGAGGTCGTCGCCGATGGCGAGCAGGAGTTCGGTGACTTTGGCGGCGTTGGCGGGATCGATTTCGACGTTGGTCAGCAGGTAGCCGTAGCCGGGGAAAATATCGCTCGCGATGCTGCCGGCGTCGGGACTGTAGGCGGCGCCGAGTTCCTCGCGGAGTTTCAGACGGAGGCGATCGCTGACGACGCTGCCGAGGAGGTTGAGGGGGCGCGTGCGTTTGACGTCGATACCGTCCGTGGTCGGCCAGTAGGTGCGGACTAGGCCGCGGGGGATTTCGGTTTCGACGCGGTAATCTTTGGCGAACGGCGTGGCGGGAAATTTTACGGCTTTCAGCTCGGCGGGGAGCGGGGTCACCTCGCGCGGCGGGAGGGCACCGAGGGTCTGGGCGACGGCGGCGATGGTGGCGTCGATATCGAGGTCACCGACGAGGGAGACCTCGATGCGGCCGCGGGTGAGCTCGGGCGTGAGCCACGCGCGGACCTCGGCAAGATCGCGGGCGAGCATGTCTTTTTCGGGGGGCATTCCGAAACGGGAATCGCCGCTCACGAGGAGTTGGGCGACTTCGAGACTGAGCGGGCCGTCCAGCGTGTGCGCGTAACTCAGATACGCCTCCTCAATGCTCTTGCGCGCCTGCCGGAGCGCTTCGGGACGGTAGCCGGGATCGGTGATGCGCGCGGTCAGGAGTTGCAGCTGGAGCAAAATGTCCGTCGGCGTGGTGCCGCCACTGAACGAAAACGAATCCTGGCCGGCGCCGAAGGAGGCGGAGACGTTTTTCCCGGCGAGGATGCGGCGGAGATCGTCGGCGCTGTGGCGGCCGAGACCGCCGGCGACGAACGTGGCGTTGGCGAGCGTGGAGAGCCCGGGTTGGTCGCGCGGCTGGGTCAACATACCGCGGCCGACGCGGGCGACGACGCGGATGCGGTTGGCCTCGAAGGCGGTCTTCTTAAGGTTGAGGCGGACGCCGTTGGCGAAAGTGACGAGCGTGAGATCGAGGTCGGCGACGTGCTCGCGGCGGGTGACTTTGCCGGCGGGGCCGAAATCGGTGTAGGCCCATTTTGCCTCGGCTTCGACGACGGGCGCGGTGACCGGGACGGCGCGGGCGGTTTCGTAGGCGGCGGTGATGGCGGCGCGGACGTCGCCGGAAATCTTGGCATTGCCGGAAACGAGCAAGTAGCGGCCCTCGGCGGAAAATGCGGCGCGCAGCGCGGCGAGGCAGGCCGTGGGGGTGATTTGGTCGAGCGCGGGCTTGAGCAGCGCGAGATCGGCGGCGGGCGCGGTGAAGACGCGGCGGCTCGTGAAGGACTCGGCGAGACCACTGGCGAGCGCGGCGTGGGGACGGGTGGCGGCAGATTTCGCGGATTGCTCAAGGGCGTTGGCGAGATTGGCGGAGGCCTCGCGGAGTTCGGCGGCGGTGAAGCCGTGCGAGAGAGCGCGGCGCAGTTCCTGTTCGCCGACGGCGAGCGCGGCGGACCACTGTTCGGGTTTGCAGTCGAGATCGACGCCGGCCTCGCGGAAGAGATCGAAACCCTCCTGCACGCTGACGCCGGCGGAGGTGAACGGGGCGTTTTCCTTTTTCGCGAGGACGGAGAAACGGCGGTTGAGCATCATGAGCGCAAGGTGGCGCGGGAGGCGGGCGATGCGGCGGGCGGCGGTGTCGGGCTCGAATGCGTAAGGCGTGAGCGAACTGAGCGACACGGAGGTGGAGGCCGCTTCGCTCTCGGGATGGTAGTGCGTGCGCAGACCGGTGAAGTCATCGACGCGGCCGAGCGTGGGATCGGGGCGGGCGGGAGCGCGGGCGGTGAGCGCAGAGAAGGCGGCGGTGATCATTTGCTCGACGGCGGCGGGATCGAAATCGCCCACGGCGATCACGGACAGGCGCTCGGGGCGATACCACGTGTTCCAATAGTCGAGGAAGCGCTCGCGCGGGGCTTTTTCGATGACCTCCGGCACGCCGATCGGCAGGCGGGACGGCAGCCGCGTGGTGCCGAGGGCGAAGTTGAATTGCGCGATCTGCGTGCGGTAGTCGATGGAGTCGCGGTCGCGTTTTTCGGACAAGATAATGGCGCGCTCGCGGTCGATTTCCTCGGGCTTGAGCAGGAGGCCGCCGGCGTAGTCGCCGAGGACGCGGAAGCCCTCGCCGAGCGTGGCGGGGTCGGCTTTGGGGAGTTCGAGGAGATAGAGCGTGGTGTCGAAGCCGGTGCTGGCGTTGGTATCGGCGCCGAAGCTCATACCCATGCGCTGGAGCAGCTCGACGAGCGTGCCCGGGGCGTAGTGTTTGCTGCCGTTGAACGCCATGTGTTCGAGGAAGTGGGCGATGCCGCGCTGGTCATCCTCCTCGTGAAACGAGCCGGCGCGGATGTGGAGACGGAGCGAGGCGCGGCCCTTGGGCTCGGCGTTGGCGCGGACGGCGTAGCGGAGGCCGTTGGGCAACGTGCCGAAACGCACGGCGGGATCGGGAGCGAGGTCGCTGCCCTCGTGCGGGAACGGCACCGCGGCGAAGAGCGAGACGGTGACGCTGAGAATGAGCGCGACGAGGAAGGGAAGACGGAGTGCAGGGAGACGCATGGGGAAGAGTGGGCGCAAAGAGGCGCAGAAGGCGCAAAAAATAAAATCGCGCGGAGGGATTTCTCCGCGCGAAGGGAAGAGTAGCGAGGGCGGGTGGACGGAGGGATTATTTCATGATTTATCGTGAGCGCAAAACCCACGGGCGGGACGCCCGTGCCACGCCAGACAGCAATTGCTGCGGCCAACAGACTTTGGGCTTACGACTTGGATTGGGGCAGAATCGTGACGCGCGAGACGCGGGCGGCGCCGAGATATTTTTTCGCGAGCGCGGCGAGTTCGGCGGTCGTGATGGCCTCGGTGTCGGTGATGCGGTCGCGATGGTTGTCGAGCACGGCGGGCTTTTCCTGCGGGCGGCGGAGGACGCTGCTAAGCCAGTAGGAATTGGTGCGCAGCGCTTGGCGCAGGGAGGTGAGCGCGGGCTGGCGGGCGCGTTTGAGTTCGTCCTCGGTCACGCCGTTAGTCGCGAGGTCTTCGCCGATGGCGACGATGGCGTCGGAGATTTTGGCGGCCATGGCGGGATCGACGATACAACTGGCGTGGATGTAGCCGTAGCCGGGAAAGGTGTCGCTGGTCGTGCTGCTGGCACTCGGGCTGTAAGTGCCACCGATCTCCTCGCGGATTTTTACGCGCAGGCGGTCGCTGAGGATGGTCGTGAGCATCGAGAGGCGGCGGTCAACCTTGATGTCCATGCTGTCGGTGGTGGGCCAGTAGAGGTGCACGTTGCCCTTGGGAATTTCGGTGGGAATCGTGTAATTCTTGGTGAACGGCGTGGCGGGGAAGGAAACTTTCTTCAGCTCGGCAAGAGCGGGTTTGACCTCGCGTGGCGGGAGCGTGCCGAGGGTGGCCGCGACGGCGGCGATGGTGGCCTCGACGTCGAGATCGCCGACGATGGCGAGTTCGATCGCGCCCTTGGAGAAATGCGGGGCGAGCCACGTGCGGACCTCGGCGAGGTTGCGCGCCTGCATGATTTCTTTGGGCGGAACGCCGAAGCGCGGGTCGCCGCCGCGGATGAGGTTGGCGACCTCCATGGCCATCGGACCGTTGGCGGTGTGCTCGAAACCCAGATACATCTGCTCGATGCCTTTTTGCGCGAGGCGCATGGCTTCGGGGCGGTAGCCGGGATCGGTGATGTATGCGGTAAGGAGCTGGAGCTCGAGCAGGAGCGAGTCGGGGGTGGTGCCGCCGCTGAAGTTGAAGGCATCGCCCCACGAGGAGAAACCGACGCCGACGTTTTTGCCGGCGTTGAGACGGCGGAGTTCGTCGGCACTGTGTTTGCCGAGACCGCCGGAGGTGAACGAGCCCTCGGCGAGCGTATCGAGGCCGCGCTGGTCGAGCGGCTGGGTCACGTTGCCGTTGCCGACGCGGGCGCGGAGGCTGATGCGGCCGGCTTCGAAATCGGTTTTCTTGAGATTGAGGCGGACGCCGTTGGCGAATTCCACGAGCGTGATGTCGAGATCTTCGACGCGGGAGCGTTTGGCGACTTTGCCGGGCGCGCCCCAGTCGGCGTAGCCCCACGAGGCTTCGGCGATGGCGGCGGGCGCGGCGATCTTGACGGCGCGGGAGGCCTCGTAGGCGGCGACGATGGCGGCGTTGGCATCACCGGGAATCTTGGCGTTGCCGGTGACCATCACGTAACGGCCCGGCGCGGAGAACGCGGCGCGGAGGGCGGTGAGGCAGTCGGCGACGGTGATTTTATCGAGGGCGGGCTGGAACAACGCGCGGTCAGCAGACGGATGCGTGAAGACATCGCGGTCGAGGATTTCCTGGGCGATGCGACCGGCGAGGGTGGCGGAGCGACGGGTGGGCGCGGTCTTCACGGCCTGATCGAGGCTGTTGGTGAAAGAGGCGATGACCTCCTTCAACTCGGGGGCTTGGAAACCGTGTTCGAGCGCGCGGCGCAGTTCCTGTTCGCCGACGGCAAGTGCGGCGGACCACTGCTCGGGCTTGCAGGAAACACCGACGGAGGATTCGCGCATAAAATCGTAATATTCGCCGGCACTGGCGCCGGCGCCGAGGAACGGGGCGTTTTCCTTTTTGGCGAGTTCGCTGAAACGGCGGTTGAGCATGGCGAGCGCGAGCTGGCGGGGGAGGCGCTTTACGCGGTTGGCGGCGGTGTCGGGTTCGGCAGCGGCGGGGGTCAGCGAGAGGATGGAGACGCTGGTATTGGGCATCTCGGACTCGGAGTGAAAGTAGGCACGGACGCCGTCGAAGCGCGTGATCTCACCGAGGGACGGATCGGGGCGGGCGGGGCCGCGGGCGGCAAAATCGGAGAATTTCGCGACGATCAGTTTCTCGACGAGGGCGACATCGAAATCGCCGACGGCGATCACGGCCATGCGCTCGGGACGATACCACGTGTTCCAAAAATCCAGGAAACGCTCGCGCGGGGCTTGCGAGATGACTTCGGGCAGGCCGATTGGGAGGCGCTTGGGAAAGAGTGTGGAGCCGAAGGCGAATTCGAAACGCGCGTCGGACACGCGGCTCTGGATGGAATCGCGGGTGCGTTTCTCGCTGAGGATGATGCCGCGTTCGCGGTCGATTTCGGCGTCGAGCAGCGAGAGGCCGGTGGCGTAGTCGCCGAAGACGCGGAGGCCCTCGGTGAGCGTGGGCTCGTCGGTCTTGGGCAGCTCAAGGAGATAGAGCGTGCGGTTGAAGCCAGTGCTGGCGTTGGTGTCGGCGCCGAACCGCATGCCCATGCGCTGGAGCAACTCGACGAGACTGCCGGGGGCGTAGTGCTTGCTGCCGTTGAAGGCCATGTGCTCGAGGAAGTGGGCGAGACCGCGCTGGTCCTCCTGCTCGTGAAACGAACCGGCCTCGACGAGCAGACGGAGGGAGGCGCGGTCCTTGGGTTCCTTGTTGGCGAGGATGGCGTAGCGCAGGCCGTTGGGGAGGACTCCGTAGCGGACGGCGGGATCGGGCTTGAGGTCGGAGGTTTCGTGGGCGAACGGAATCGCGGCGGCGATGGTGACCGACTGGAGGCGGACGGCGGAGGTAACGACCAGCAGCGCGAGGAGGGACTGGAGGAATTTCATGGCGGGGTGGGTGGGAAGGATCGGAGTGGGAATGGGGCGAAAGGTGTGATCAGGCGCGGAGCAGAGGCCGTGCGAGAGCGAGGGGGAGGCGAGGGACTAGTCTTTAGTGAACTCGAGCAGATCACCGGGCTGGCACTTTAATTCGCGGCAGAGCGCTTCGAGGGTGCTGAAGCGGACGGCCTTGGCTTTATTGGTTTTAAGGATCGAGAGATTGGCGAGGGTAATATCTACGCGTTCGGCGAGCTCGGTGAGGGAGATGCCTCGTTCGGCCATGACGGCGTCGAGATTGAGTCGGATGGGCATGGTGGGGCGGCGCGATCAGACGGTGAGGTCGGCTTCCTTCTTGAGGGCGAGGCCCTGGCGAAAGGCTTCGGCGAGGACGAGAATGAGGAGGCCTTCGATCAATCCATCTGGAATTGGCGATAGCACGGATAGGCTTGAATCAAATTTGGCAGAAATGCCCGAGAGTGTTGCATTGCGCGCTAGGTAGCCTCCGACGAAGTAGATTGAACAGGCGTGAGCGATGAACTCGAAAAGGCTGAACCCGACGTAAAGGAAACCGATGTTGCGGACCGACCGAAGGTTTTCCTCGGTGAGCACTTCGCCTTTTGCGACGCGAGCACAAAGGTCGCGGAGCAGGCGCAAGGTCACGAGTGACGCGATCACCATTCCGAGAAACGGTGGGAGAAGCGTCCAACGCGCGTAGGAGGCCAGCTCCGGGTCTTGGGAGAAGAGGTTGATGCGTAAACCGGTGACGATGTCTTTCACCTCGATGTCCCGCGCAAAGGAGGTTTGGGTTTGTGCTGTGACAGAGCTGGCCCTGACCGAAAGTGAAATGTCATGCAACATCGGGACCTTTAAGCTGCCCCGGCCATCGCGACCTAAAGCGGTGAGGCTTTCCACGAAAAGAATCGCAGCGAAAAGGGCGGAGAAAATCGCGACGAAAAAGTAGAGAACGTTGAAGAGCGCGCGAAGAAAGGATGGGAGGCTTAGTTTGGTTTTCATGTTCTGGGATGGGGAGTGAGAGAAATCGGGTTTATCGAATAACAATAAAAATTGTTTTTGGACGTCAACTTCCATTTTATTGATAAACAATAAATTTTCGGCTCATGCCCAAACGGCAATGCCCCGTTGCCGGAGGTGCGGGCGTGGAGAAATTTGCACGACGCGAGGGGAGCGTTCACTGGTATTGCCAACGTGCGGGAATGCCGCAATCACACGCGCATCTTTTGATGATTTGGCTCTACCGACTCCTCTTCATTCCCGTGCTGCTCGTGATGGCGCCGGGGTATTTGCGGCGCATGAAGCGGCGCGGGGGCTACCGTGAGAATTTTGCGCAGCGTTTTGGAAAACATGAACGGCTGCCGAAAAAAGAACCCGGAGTGAAACGGGTCTGGCTGCAGGCGGTGAGCGTGGGCGAAATGCTGGCGATCGCGCCAATCCTCGAAGCCCTGCGGCGCGAGGGCGTGGACGTATACCTGACGACGACGACGAGCACGGGCTATCGGTTGGCGGCGGACAAATATCGCGGGCTCACCGTGGGCATCGGATATTTTCCCATCGACTGGTGGCCGTTTGCGGCGCGGGCGTGGCGGCGGATCAAACCGGATCTCGTGATTCTCACCGAAGGCGAGCGCTGGCCGGAGCACATGCGGCAGGCGGCGAAGCGCGGCGTGCCGGTGCTGTGCGTCAATGCGCGGCTCTCGGATCGGAGTTTTCAGCGGATGAAGTGGCTCGGGCCGGTGGCGCGGTTGATGGTGGACGGGATCACGCGGCTGTTGCCCTGCTCAGCGCAGGATGAGGCCCGGTTTCGCGAACTCGGTGTGCCGGCCGGAAAAATCACGCTGACGGGCAATATCAAACTCGACGTGCAGATTCCGCTGCTGGCGGAGGAGGAGCGCGGGCGGTTGCGGAACGAACTCGGCTTGCCGGACGGACTGGTGCTGCTCGGGTCGTCGACGTGGCCGGGCGAGGAAGAGGCGATGCTCGGCGCGCTGCGGCTGACGCGCGAACGCGGGGTGCGCTGCTCGCTGATGTTGGTGCCACGCCATGCGGAGCGGCGCCTGGAGGTGGAGCGGTTGCTCGTGAAGGCAAAAGTGAAGTATCACTTCCGCTCGAAGGGCGCGGCGCCGTGCGAAGTGGATGTGCTGATCGGCGATACGACCGGGGAACTGCGCAAGCTCACGCAGCTCGCGGATGTAGTGTTTGTCGGCAAGAGCCTCGGGCCGCACACGGAAGGGCAGACGCCGGTGGAAGCGGCGGCGCTCGGGAAGCCGATTATTTTTGGCAATGGCATGGGGAATTTCCGGCTGCTCACGCGCGATTTGCTGGCGCGCGGCGCGGCGCGGGAGGTAGCGGATGCGGACGCGCTCGCGGAGGTGGCGCAGGAGCTGTTGCGCGACTCGGCGCGGCGCGAGGCGTTGTCGACGGCGGCGATGGCGTGGCGGCGCGACAATGCCGGTGCGGTGGCGCGGACACTCGCGGTGATCCGCGAAGAGTTGGCGAAGCTTGGCTGACGCGCGCCCTAGGCGCGCGGGACGGAGGTGACGCGCGGCGAGGGGCGGAAAGGGAGGGACGGAGAGGGAGGGACGGAGAGGTTGCGCAGTTGTAACGCAGGTGACGCGGAGCTGTCACGCGACGGGGGTAGACTGGCGGCGGGTTATCGTTTGAGAGCAAGCGGCGGCGAGTTCATGGCCGGCGTTTGTGCAGACGATTCTAGTTGGGGATTCCCGGCATTAGTTGTGTGGTGCCGGGAATTTTTATTTTCCCCCGAGGCGTGGTGGTCAGTCCGGGGCGGCAAGCGGACGCGCCGCTTCAATCGCTCGGGCGTGGGCAAGGTGAGGACGCGGAGTAATCCCTGCCCTCGCGGACAGGGCGACGGCAGATTTTTTTTAGTGCTTCACGTGCACGGTCGCGCCTTTGGGCTGACCGATGGAGGTGAGGAGTTCGCCGAACCACGGGGTCGCGGGATCGAAGGGTTTGCCGCCTTTGATGCGCGGGAACTCGATGGCGCGGAGGATGCCGCCCTGCTCTTCGTCGTGGCCGATCACACCGCTCTCGCGACGGAGGGCGCATTCGACGGCGAGGTCGGTGCAGCTCTTGATGAGGCGGAGATCGTCGGCGTTGGCGGCGGCGGCGCGGGCGAAGTAGCCGGATTTCTGGACGAGTGTTTTCTCGGCGCCGAGCATCTTGGCGAACTGATCGCCGAACCACTTGCCGGGATTGATGGCGTCGAGTTTCACGTGGCCGAAGGCGTCGCGCGGGACCTCCTGGCCTTTGGCTTGCATCTCGGCGACGATGGATTCCACGCCGGCGCCCTCGCTGATGAAGATGTTCACGTTGTCGACGCGGTCCATGATGCCTTTGAGTCGGGCGGCTTCGGCGGCGAGATCGACAGCCATTTCGGGTATGAACACGGCGTGCACGTCGAGGTTGTCGCGGGAGAGGCCGAGGCCGGGGACGAACTGCTCACGGTCGAGGAGCTTGCGGTAGTCGGCGGCGGTGGCGGCGGTGAGCCAGCCGCAGTTGCGACCCATCACCTCGTGGATGATGAGCATGCGCGGGTTGGCGTTGTGCTCGGCGACGACGTTGCGGAAGTAGCGGGCGCCTTGCTCGGCGGCGGTCCAGGCGCCGAGGGACTGGCGGATCGGATAGACGTCGTTGTCGATGGTCTTCGGGAGGCCGATGACGGTGAGCGGGTAGTTGTGCTTCGCGAGGAAGGCGGCGAGGTCGGCGGCGGCGGTGTTGGTGTCGTCGCCTCCGATGGTGTGGAGGATGTCGACGCCGTCTTTGATGAGTTGGTCGGCGGCGGCCTTCTGTGGGTCCTGACCTTCTTTGACGAGACCGCGCTTCACGCAGTCTTTGACGTTGGTGAGTTTGACGCGGCTGTTGCCGATGGGGCTGCCACCGTGGCGGTGGAGAATGGGGGCGGCAGCGCGCTCGGCGGGGCCGATCTTGTAACTGTCGCCGAGGAGCAGGCCTTTGTAGCCGCTGCGATAGGCGATGAGTTCGATGTCGGGCGCAATCTCGGTGTAGCGCTCGATGAGTCCGCCGACGGCGGAGCTGAGGCAGGGCGCGAGGCCACCGGCAGTGAGGAAGGCGACTTTCTTGGGACGGATGGTTTGGCTCATGGCGTAAAAGTGGAGGGCGACGAAGAGCAATTAGCCTGCCGGGTCAATGCGCCGCGACGAGCCGCGAGCGTGTGCAAAGCTTGGCAAAGGGTGCGCGGGGATTGGCGGAGGTGGGGGGGCGGCGCGTGTATGCGCGTCGGAATCGCTGGTGAAGCGGACGTGGACTAGAGGAGCAGGCGCATCGGGGAGAGAACCGAAATGATGCGTCCCATCAGCGGAGGGGTGATGAGTCCGATGCAGCCGAGGATTAGCATGGGAACACACATCGCAAAACCGACGGACAACTGGATCTTCGTTTGTTTGGCGATGACGGGCGTTTCTGCGCGAGTGCGGTCGAGAATGTTTTCGGGATGGGCGTAGATGAAGAAACGCGCCATGAAAACGAGTCCGACGGACGCGAGGAGGACGAACGTCAACGGCATGAAATAGGGCCAATGGCTGCCGCGTAAACCTCTGAGCACGGGCACACCGGCGATGAGCGACCAGTAGCAGGTCAGCTCGATGTATCGGAAAACTCGTTCGTCGGTGCGGTGGAGCATGGCGAAATTTCGGCCGAGATGGCGCGGAAGACTTACCCCCGCCACGAGGGGATGAGGACGTTTTCGAGGGTGGCGGCGGGGAAGGTGGGTTCGCAGGAGGTGGCGCCGATGGGGTTTTGGGTGAAGTGGATGTCTTCGGGGGCGGGGCGGTGGAAGGGGACGCGTTGTTGCCAGATTTCTTTGCCATCGAGAGTGACGGTGACCGCGGGGACGTTGGTGAGTGCGGAGAGGGCGGGGAGGCGGAATTCGAGGGTGTGCGGCTGGCCGAAGCCAACGGGAATTTCCGCGGAGACGATGGGGGCGCTGCCCCAGTGGTCGTAGCCGAGGACGGCGTTGCCCTGTGGCGTGACGCGGAGGAAGAGCACGTCGGCGGCGCCGGGTTTTCCAGTGGTGGCGAGCGGGAAGGAGCGGCCGGCCATGGCGGGCGTAAGGGTGAATTGGAGACGGGCGCCGGCGATCTCGTCGCGGCGGAGCGAGCGGGGGGCCGAGGGGCGGCGCTCGGCGAGGTAGAAGGTGCCGGTGAACTGCGAGCCGGGCACGGGGGAGCGGGGATCGATGCCGAGGGCGACTTCGAGGCGGGGAGAGGTGCGCGGGGCGACGGGCAATTCCCAGAACGGGCGGCCGTCGAGGCGCATGAGGAGCCAGGCTTGGCGCGCGGTGAGATCGGTGGGCGTGAGGAGGCCGGCGGTTTCTTTGGCGGTGCGCGGGTAAAAACTATCCAGGCTCATGCGGAGCGAGTGCACGGTGGAAAACGTCGGCGCGGAGAACGACGGCGAATAGAGAGGCGGGGCGGCGGGGCCGGCGCGGTAGACGAGGCGGGCTTTTTCGTGGCGTTGATACTCGATGGAAAGCGTTTCGGAGCCGGCGGCGTGGGGGAGGGCGAAGAGCGTTTCCTCGCGCGGTTGGCGGGAGGCGGGGAGGACGACGGCGAGTTCGACGGGGCCGCCGCGCGGGTGGTTGAAGGAGAGGGCGCGCTCGTTGGCGCGTTCGAGGTCCTCGAGGTGGAGGGCGACGGCGCGGGCGATTTTGGCGCCGCCGGAGGGCATGAAGTGGCCGCCGTCGAGGTAGTCGTCGGCGGCGAAATCGTCGGGCTGCAGCGCGAGGACTTGGTAGCCGGCGCGTTCGTAGGTGTCCTGGCCGAGCTGGTAGATCTGGTCGGTGCGGCGGCGCTCGTCGGGCGTGAGCGACTGCATAAAAAACGGGTTGGCGCGGAGGAGGACGACGACGCATTTGGCGCGGAGGTCGTCGGGGAACATGGTGCGGCATTCTTCGGCGAAGCGCGTCCAGTGGGCGGGGTTGGGTATCCAATTGCCGGATTTCTGCTGCATGAGTCCGGTGCGCGCGAGGGTGCGGGCGTGCTGCTCGGAGTGGGCGACGTAGGCGGGGTCGCGGCGGATCGCGGCCTGGCTGGCGAGGATGGTGGGGTCGTCGGATTCGCGGGCGAGGCGACGGGGCGCGGTGGGGGCCTCGCGGTGTTCGTCGGACCAGACGGTGAAGAATTTTTGGTAGCCGAGGTAGGTCCAGAGATCGCAGGCGTAGGCGAATTGATCGAGCCACTGGCCGGCGTGGACTTCGAGCGCGGCGGGGTCGCGGAAGTGCTGGCGGCGGAGCGCGCGGACGGCGGGAACGTCGGCGACGGAGCGCGGGAGCAGGCCCTTGTAGTAGGCGTCCCAGAAAAGGTAGCGATAGTCGGCGCCTCCGTCGACGGGGGCGGCGTGGGCGACGTTGCCGTTGGCGACGTAGAGGATTTTGGGATACTCGCGCGAGAGAATGGAAAAGATGACGCCGGCGAAGGCGGTGAGGTCGGCCTGATCGGTGGCGAAGTTGACGACGGCGTAGCGAGGGCCGAGTTGGCGCTGGAGCTCGTGGGTCCAGAGTTCGCCGGGGTTTTGGCCGGTGCCGCGGAAGTAGGAGGCGCCGCCGACGAGGACGAGGGTTTTGCTCGCGGGCACGGTGTGGCGGACGTGGGCGACGAGTTGGGAGGCGGTCGGGTAGAAGTAGCGTTGGGGCTGGATCGCGCCGAAGAAGCGCACGAAATTTTCGAACAGCGGGCGCTCGCTCACGAGGCGGCCGGCGTAGGCGCAGGCACTGAAGGCGACGATGACGCCGAGAAAGAACGGCCAGGCGGGCAGCGCGGAGATTTCGCGGCGGACCCAGTGCGTCCAGCGATCGACGAGGCGAGTTGGCGCGGAGGGAGCGGGCGCGGTGGGCTCAGAAGGCGACATAGATGAACGGCTTCGACGGCAGGGAGAACCGGTAGATCAAGTAGTGGCAGAGCACGCCGACGAGGAGGCCGAGGGTGAGCGACACGGCGTAGCGGGCGAGGCGGCGGGGGAGGGTGGGTCCGGGTGTGGTCATGTGGGCGAGCCGAGGCTCGGTGTGAAGAGGAGACGGAGCATGGTGGTGGCGGCGGGCACGGGATAGAAAAAGTAGAGCCAGCCGACGAAGACAAAAAGCATCGTGACGGCCCAGGCGAGGAGCGGCACGCGGTCGAAGACGGCGCCGAGGGCGCGGCCCGGAGCGCCGAGGAGCGTGCGGTAGGTGCCGCTGACGGCGAGGCCGGCGCCGTGGTAGAGGCCCCAGAAAACGAAGTTCCACGCGGCGCCGTGCCAGAGTCCGCAGAGGCCGAAGGCGATCCAGCCGTTGGCGACTTTGCGGGCGAGGCCGTGGCGGTTGCCGCCCAGCGGGATGTAAACGTAGTCGCGAATCCACGAGCTGAGGGAGATGTGCCAGCGTTGCCAGAAATCAGCGAGATGGGTGGCGGCGTAGGGCCAGTTGAAATTTTCCGGCACGCGGATGCCGGCCATCTGGGCGAGGCCGATGGCCATGTCGCTGTAGCCGCTGAAATCGAGGAGAATGCGGAGACCGAGCGCGGCGCAGAAGAGCCAGCGCGCGGCGAGCGGCAACTCGGCGAAGTGCGGCTGCCAATACGCGATGGCGGCGGTGAGGTTGTCGGCGAGGACGACTTTTTTCACGAAGCCGGTGGCGACGCGGAGGGCGCCGGCTTTGACATCGTGGACGTCGACGTGCGCGAGGCCGGCGTCGAGGGAGGCGAGGAACGGCTGGTAGCGTTTGATCGGGCCGGCGACGAGCGATGGGAAGAAAAACGTGAACGCGGCGAACTTGGCGGGACTGCGGATGGACGGCTCGCCCTTGAGCACATCGTAGAGGTAGTGGACAAATTCGAAGGTGAAGAAACTGACGGCGAGGGGAGGCGTGACGGGTTGGGCGGAGCGGGCGAGGTCGTGGAGACGTTGGCCCCACGCGGGGTTGAGCGAGGCGAGCAGATCGAGGGTCAGCCAGTGGGTGTATTTGTAGAAAATCAGGGCGAGGACCGAGAGGATCATCGCGCCGATGAGGGCCCAGCGATGACGCGAGAGGCCGGCGAGGTAGGTGATCAACGCGAGGACGAGAATCGGGATGACGCCGGCGGCGCCCGCGAAGTGGGCGTGGAAAACGAAACACGCGACGAGCAGCAGGCCGAGGCGGACGGGGCGCGGGCGCGCGAGCCAATAGAGCGGGAAGAACGCGAGCGCGAAGAGGACGAACCAATACGTCGTGAAAATCATGCGCGGGCGACGAGGGCCGCGGGATTAGCGGGCCGGCGTTGGCGCGGCGGCGCGGAGCGTAGGGCCGTCGATCCAGCGGGCGGGGATCGTCGTGGTGGACGGCCACTCGGGGATGCCGGATTCGTTGCGCTGGAGCTGGGCGATGAGGAGCTCGATCCCACGGGCGCCGAGCTGGCGTGGTTGCAAATCGAGACCGGCGCACGGACGCGTTTTCATGAGGACGTTAAGGGAGACGAAGCCGTGCGTCGTAGGGAGGATGGCGCCGCAGCTCTCCATCCAATCGATGGCCTCGGTGTTGTGGCAGAGCACGACGTCGGGCTTGTGGCGGCGGAACCACGCGGTGAACGGCTCGCGAGAGAATTTTTCCACGACGAGCGGCGGCACGGAGTTGATGCCCGGGTGGTGGTGTTGAAACGTGCGGAAGGCGGCGCCCCAGCGGTATTGGAGGCGTTCGTCGTGGTGCTGGTGAAGGACGAGGCCGGGGCGCGTGTAGCCAAGGGCAGCGAGACGCTGGAGCGCGGCGAGGAGCGAGCGGTAGTGATCGGAGCAGACGGCGTGCAGGGCGGGACGCTCGATGATGTAGTCAGTGTAGATGCCGGCGTAGTTGGACCAATCGAGGGCGGAGAGATCGGGCTCATCCCACGCGGGGAGGAGGAAGATGCCGTTGATGCCGCGTGATTGGAGAATCGAGTCGAGGCGATGGACGGAGAGGCCGTTGTGGCCGACGACGAATTTCTCGACCTTGAAGCCTAGATCGGTGGCGCGCGCATCGGCGCCGAGGACGAGCTCGCGGTGGAAACGCGCGGCGGAATCGGGGCGGTCGGGCTCGTGGAAATCGACGGCGGCGAGCACGCCGCGGAAGGCGGTGCCCCGGGAACGGCGCAGCTCGGACATGAGCGCGCCGGCGAGAGGATTGCGGCGGTAGCCGGCCTCCTTGGCGGCTTTTTTGACGCGGGCGGCGGTGTTGGGATCGACGCGTGGGGAGCCGCGGAGCGCATCGGACACGGTGGTGCGCGAGAGGCCGAGGACTTTGGCGAGCGAGCGGAGGGTGGGGGCGGGCGCGGGCATAGACCGGACTGTCAGACTTTCCGTCGGTCGCGACCGATGGCAACCGATTTCATGCAACACGTGCGGCCGAGGTCGGAAGTTGACGGAGGCCGGATGCCTGACGGTGCGGAAAGATGTTTGCTCGCCGCGGACGGCGGGTCGACGCACGTTTTCCACAACCCCTTTTTTTTCACCGCCACCCTTTCACCCGTCATGAGAATTTTCGGCAGCGTGCACTTGATCGATGTCCTGGTCGTCTTCGCCTATCTCGTCGTGGTGACCTACCTCGGTCACCGCGCGTCCAAGGCCAGCAAGAATGACGAGGAGGGGTTTTTTCTTGCGGGGCGGAGCCTCGGAAAGCTCTACCAGTTTTTCCTGAATTTCGGGAACGCGACCGATGCCAACGGTGCGGTGAGCACGGCGAGTCTCGTCTACAAACAAGGCGCCTCGGGGGTGTGGCACGCGCTGCAAACGCTGTTCATGAATCCCTACTATTGGTTCATGAACCTGTGGTTTCGCCGGGTGCGGTTGGTGACGGTGGCGGACCTGTTTGAGGACCGGTTCGGGAGCCGGGCACTGGCGCGTTTTTATGCGGTGTTTCAGATTTTCGCGACCGTCACGGTGATCATCGGGTTTGGAAACCTGATCTCGTATAAGGTGACGGCGTCGCTGTTCGTGAAACCTGAGGCGACGTGGACGGCCGACGAGCGGCGGTCGGCGGAAGGTTACCAGGAATTCAAGCGGCTGACGGCGGCGCAAAAGGCGGGCTCATTGGCGGCGGCCGAGGCACCGAAACTCGCGCAACTGGCGGACCAGAACAAACGCGGCGAGCTGCGCAGCTACATTTCCCTGCTGCACAGCGACACGGGCCGCTGGAGCTACTACATTATCTACACGCTGATCGTGGGGACCTACATCGTGATGGGGGGCCTCGCGGCGACGGCGCTGAACGAGGCGTTTCAGGGGGTGTTGATCGTGGTGTTTTCGGCGATTTTGATCCCGTTCGGACTTTCGGCGATCGGCGGGTGGAGCGCACTGCAGGACAAGGTGCCGGAAAGTATGCTCCAAATCCTCGTCTCGAATCCGGTGCCCGGGACACTGCAGGTGACCATTTGGACGCTGCTAGCGATCCTGTTTGTGAGTGTGATCCAGATCCACGGCATCATCGGAAACATGGCGGTGTCGGGGTCGGCGCGCGACGAGTTTGCGGCGCGGTTCGGCGCGGTGTCGGGCACCTATGCGAAGCGCATCATGATCATTCTTTGGGCGATCTGCGGATTGATCGCGATCGCGCTGTTCAGTGGCCCGGAGGCGTTGTCCGACCCGGATGCGGTGTGGGGCACGATGAGCATCACGTTGCTCAAACCCGGGATGTTGGGGCTGATGATGGCGGGTTTGCTGGCCGCGAATATGTCGACAATCGCCGCGCAGACGATGGCGGTCTCGGCGCTCTACACGCGCAACATCTATAAATACCTGAAACCGGCCGCGACGGATGCGGACATGGTGAGATCGGGGCGTTGGGCCATCGTGGTGATCCTCTCGATCGGAGTGATCTCGGCGGCGAACATGGAAGACGTGTTCACGCAGATCCAACTGCTGCTGACGGTGCAGGTGCCGTTCGGGGCGGCGGTGATGCTGATGTTTTTCTGGCGGAAGGTCACGGCGGCCGCCGTGTGGACGGCGGTGATCGTGGCGACGTTGGCGAACATCGTCGCACCGAAAGTCGCGGAGAATATCGACGCGTGGCGCACGCAGCAGGCGTTCGTCGTGCAAGGCGACGAAGCGGGCGTGAAGACGGCGGTGTTTTGGGATTCGGTGGTGCATCAGCGGGCGGGCGATCTGACGAGCCCGTTGGAGGGGCGCGGACGGTTTCACTGCGAACTTTATGTGCTGGACCGGCTCGGCTTCGACGTGGCGCGGATGGATGTGAGCGCCCGATATGCGGCGCGGTTTTTCTACAGCGGGCTGTTTCCCTTTGCGGTGCTGCTGGTCGTGAGCGCCTTTACGCGCAAGCCGGCGCCGGACACGGTGGAGCAGTTTTTCGGCAAGATGAAGACGCCGGTCGACCCGGTGCCGGAGCGGGATGCGGCGGCGATGGCGGAGACCCGCCGGAACCCCCACCGGTTTGACCACAACAAACTCTTTCCGCGCTCTGCGTGGGAGTTCACGAAGTGGGATCGGGTGGATACCATCGGATTCTTGGTTTGCTGCGCGGTGTCCGCGGCGATTTTCGGGCTCTTCGCGCTCATCCTGCACTCGATGAAGTAGCGGCGGGCGGGGCGGCGCGGATATTTGGCTCGGAAACTTCGGCCAGCCGCGCTCGTCTGAGTCTCCATATGAAACGGACTGCTCCCCTCGTCGCACTGCTCCTGTGGTTGACCCTTCCCGGTTGGAGTCTGGGAGCGCAGGCGCCCACGACGGAAGGCCCCGTGATCGAGCTGCCGAAGTTTGTCGTGTCCGACACGCGCGACCTGCCGCCGCCCGAAGAATGGCGTTACGCAGAGATCCCGGGCTTTGAGATTCTCACTAATGCATCAGACCGGACGACGCGGCGGCTGATCAAGGATTTCGAGATGTTCAAGGAGGCGCTCGCCCTCGTGTGGCCGGTGCCAAACCGGTCCGGCGTGCCGACCTCGCTGATCCTCTGCGGCAAGGGCGCGAAGTTCGATGCGTTTGTGCCGGCCGGGAAATCGAGCGTCGATCGCGGGACGGCGAGCCTGTTTCTGAAGAACCGCGAGCAGACCGCGATCGTGATCGATTTGGCGTCGACGACGCTGAGCATCCTGGCGGTCGATACGGCCAACGATGCGGCGACCGGCACCGACTCCAACCTGATCCAAGTCGACCACGACAAGCAGCTTTACCGCGAATACGTCCACTACCTCCTCAGCAAGAGCGAGCCGCGGCTGCCGGCGTGGTTGGAAGAAGGCATGGCCCAGATCATCATGGCGATGAAGGTCGACCCGAAATACATCGTCTTCGGCAAACTGGAGGACCCGAACACGGTGTCGGCCCAGGCGGGCGCGGTGGCCGCGATCAACGCGATCATGGCGGCGGACGATCCGGAAGGTATCCAACTGGCCGGTGCGCCGGCCGAGGATCGCGATTTCAACGTCGCGCTGCAGCGCCGGGCGCTCCTGCCCTTCCCGAAGTTTTTCGCCGTGGCCCACGATGCTCCGGAAGCGATCAACCCGCTCGGGAACAATATCTGGGCGAAGCAGTGCTACGCCTTTGTTCACATGTGCCTCTACGGGCGCGGCAAACGATTCCAGAAGCCATTTGGCAACTTTCTCGTGCGGCTCGGCAAAGAGCCGGTCAGCGAAGAACTGTTCAAACAGTGCTTCGGAATGGACTACAAAAAGATGCTCCTCGAACTGCGGGGCTACATCGATTTTTCCGACTACCAACATCAGGAATACGTTCTTAAAGGCGCGGGCCTCGGCGACGGACCGCCGCTGGCTCTGCGTGATGCCACCCAGGCTGAAGTCGGTCGCATCAAGGGCGAGGCGCTCGCGCTGGCGGGCCACAAGGCCAAGGCGAAGGCCGAGCTCACGGCGCCCTACATTCGCGGGGAGCGCGATGTGCGCCTGCTGGCGGCGCTGGGACTTTACGATCAGGCCAACGACGAGCCGGTGCGCGCGCGCAAATTCATCGAGGCCGCGACGGCGGAAAAAGTCGTGCGCCCGCGGGCCTACCTCGAACTCGCGCGCTACCGCTACAACGACGCGCTGGCGAAACCCGGTGCCGGCGAGGCGTTCTCTGCCGAACAAGTGACGGCGGTGATCTCGCCGCTATTGTTGGCGCGCGTGCAGCCGCCACCAATGCACGAAGTCTACGAGCTCATGACCGATACGTGGGCCCGCGGCGCAGCGGCGCCGAAACGCGAAGAGATTGTCTATCTGGTCGAAGGCGTGCGGCTGTTTCCCGGTCGCTTGCGCATGCTCTATCAGGTCGCCGGGCTGAGCTCGCAGGCGGGGCTGCTCGATGTGGCGCACTCGCTGACCGACCACGGCTTGAAGGTGTCGCCCGATGCGAAGACCAAGACGATGTTCGAGAAACTCAAAGCCACGCTCCCGCCGGCGCCGCCGACTCCGCTGGACACAGCGCCCGCCGGCAAGGCCGCGGCACCGGCGACCAAACGCTGAGTTTTTCTTTCGCACGATCACCCTGAAACACCCTGCCATGAACCTCTCATCCTTACGACTCATCCGGGCAGGGCTCCTCCTCGGAGGCTGCTGGCTCGCGAGCGCCTTGCTCGCGACTGCCGCGGAAAAATCCGCCGCGGCAAAACCGGCGCCCGCCACGCCGCCGATGGCGATGGCCGCGACGGAACCGCCGATCGAGCTGCCGAAGTTTGAGGTGAGCGACAGCCGCGTGCTGCCGCCGCCGGAGTCGTGGCGCTACGCATCGATTCCCGGCTTCGAGGTGCTCTCGAATATCTCGGCGCGCGAGACAACGCGCTTCGTGAAGGATTTTCTCCTGCTGCAGGAGGTCATCGCCATTATCATGCCCGCCTTCAAGCAGGGCGATGTAGCGGTGCCGACGAGCCTCATTCTGACCGGGCGCGGCAAGAGCTTCGACCGTTTCATGCCCGAGGACCGCGGTGACGACCGGTTTCGCACGAACAGCCTGTTTTTCGACGATCCGGAGCGCGGGGCGATCGTCGTCGATTTCGCGCTTTCCGAGTTTCAGTTGGAAGACAACACGACCGAGGAAGCCGATCCCTACCGGAGTTTCTACAAAGAGTATTTCCGCTATCTGATCCGCCGGCAGGCGGGCGCGAAGTCGCCGGCGTGGTTTGAAGAAGGGCTCGTGCAGATTTTTGCCTCCATCGATTTCAACAAGAAGTGGATCAATTTCGCGCAGATCGGCGACGGTTTTGGCGGTCCGCGCACGGGAGATTTCAACCGTATGCTCGCGCAGCGGGCGATTTTGCCGCTGGGGGAATTTTTCCAAGATCCGCCGAAGGAACGTGGCACGTTTTGGTCGGCGCAGTGTTACGGATTTGTCCACATGTGCCTCTATGGCCGCGGGCAGAAATACCAGAAAGGCTTCATCAAGTTCCTGGGCCGCCTCGGCACCGAGCCGCCCTCCGAGGCGTTGTTCAAGGAGTGCGTCGGCAAGACCTACAAAGAGATGGGCCTCGAGCTGCGCGGCTACATCGACTTCACGGACTACAAGTCGATGCAATACACGGCGAAGAAGGGCGAGTCGCTGCCGGACCCGCCGCCGTTCACGTTGCGCGATGCGTCGGAAGCGGAGACGGGCCGCATCGTCGGCGAAGTTCTGCGCTTCGGCGGTCATGCCGAAGACGCCCGCATGGCGCTGATCGCGCCCTACATCCGCGGTGAGCGCGACCCGCAACTGTTGGCCGCGCTGGGGTTGGCGGAGCGGCTGTCGGGCAAGGACGACCGCGCACGGAAATTTCTCGAAGCCGCGGCCAAGGCCAAGGTCGAGCGGCCGCGCGCGTATCTGGAACTCGCGCGGCTGCGCTACGACGAGATGAAGGATCCGACGGGAGCGGCGAAGAAGCTGACCGAGGCGGAGGTCGCGCGCGCGCTGGAGCCGTTGCTCATCGCCCGCAAGCAACGTCCGCCGATGGCGCAGGTTTACGGTCTGATCGGGGAGATTTGGGGACGTTCGGCCAAGGCGCCGACGCGCGAAGATTTCCTGATCGTGGTGGAAGGTGTGCAGACGTTTCCGCGCAGCGCGCCCCTCGTGATGCAGGCCACGATGCTAGCGGCGCAGCAGAATTTTCCCAAGGAAGCCTTGGCGCTCGCGAAGCACGGGCAGAAGATCGCGCGCACCCCGGCGGAGCGTTCGCAGTTCGAAATGTTGGCGAGTTCGTTTGAGCGGGACGCGGCGCCGGAAGCGGCGAAACCGGCCGTGACGCCGGCACCTGCGCCGACAAAGGCGAAATCGAAGGCGAAGCCGAAGAAGGACGAATCCTACCTGCCGAAGCTGCCATGATCCGAAAATCTTTTGTGATGAGTGTGCACGCCGGGGCGGAAGGTGAATACGCGCGGCGGCACCAGCCCATCTGGGCGGAGCTTGAAGCGGTGCTCAAGGCCCACGGAGCGCACAACTACTCGATCTTCCTGCACGAGGAGACGCGGCAGCTCTTCGCGTATGTGGAAATCGAGGACGAGGCCCGCTGGAATGCCATCGCGCAGACCGAGGTTTGCCAGCGCTGGTGGAAGCACATGGGCGACGTCATGCCGGCCAATGCGGACAACAGTCCCGTGGCGACGGGATTGAAGGAAGTGTTCCACTTGGAGTGAAACGGACGGCGGGCGGAGTGGGCTGGCGGCGTCGGGTGCGGAGGATTGGCGTGGCTGAGAATTGGAGACGACACGCCGGGTGGCGGCGGGACTTCTGTAAGCGCGTTGGGGTCAACGCGCTCTACCTCGGAGCGGAAACGGCGGGATGATCGCTGGCGCTATTTCAGCCACGCGGCGAGCGGGAGTTTTTGCTCGCGGATTTGGGCGACGGCGAGGGACGCGACTTTGGTGGCGCCGGCTTCGACGAAGTGGGTGTCGTCTTTTCGGCCGTCGGGGATTTTCGGGTGCTGCCCGGGGGCGATCCACATGAAGTATTTCTTGGTGGGTTCGTCGCCTTCGGCTTGGAGCCAGGCGGACGTGGCTTTTTCGAGTTCAAGCAACGGGATTTTTTCCTCGGTGGCGACGCGGCGGATGGCGTCGGGGTAGGCGCCGTGGGTGGGTTGAAGTTTGCCGGCGGCGTCGAATTTGCGACGGGCGACGGGGGTGGCGAGGATCGGTGCGGCGCCTTTGGCGCGGACGTCGCGGATGAAGCGGCGGAGATTCGCCGGGAAAGTGGTCTGCGGGTCGGTGCCGCGTTTCGGGTCTGCGACTTTTTCGTCGTTGTGGCCGAATTGGATGATCACGGCATCACCGGCTTGGAGGGCGGTGACGATTTTTTCCCAGCGGCCTTCGGTGATGAAGCTGAGGGTGCTGCGGCCGTTCATGGCGTGATTTTGCACGGTGTCGGCGTCTTTGAAAAACGTGGCGAGCGACTGGCCCCAGCCACGCTCGGGGAGATCGAGGGGTTTATTCGCCATGGTGGAATCACCGGCGAGGTAGAGGCGCGGAGCGGCGTTGGCGGAGGCGAGCGCGGCGGTGAACAGGGCGAAGGCGAGGAGGAGCGGGCGCATGGAGGGGCGGTTTGAGTTAGGAGCTATTTGGCGTGAAAGGGGGAGCGAGTCGCGTGCTGCTGCTGAAACATGGAGATGCCGACAGGACTTATTTCAATCTCGATGAGACAGGGGGCGAAAACATAGTCGGGCAAAAATCTCCAATGCGCTTTCTGGCCAAACTGGTCCTCATCGTTAGTTGTTTCTTTGCGATCGTCGCGTCCGCGAGTCCCAATCGGGATGCGTTAAAGGTAGCCCTCGACGACCTAACGAAGAATATCGAGAAAGTTGATGATCGCGGTTTCAAGCGGGCGGGATCGATCATGAGGGGAGCAATGGCAGGCTTAGGTGACACGCGAATCGGCTACGGCGACGAAAGCCTTGTATGGGGCGCTCCGCGAACAGTTCACGCGCGCCCCGAAGACATCCTTGCTGCGGCATTCATGGCCGGCGTGCTCCGCGAGCGCATTTTCGGCGATCCTCAGGTTTCTCTGCATCAAGCATGGTTGAATGTCATCAAATACTATTCGCACTACCACGCGAACGGAACCATTCCGAAACTCAAGGCTGTCGAACTGCTCGTGGACCAAGAAAAAAAGGGTGCGCTGGCCAAAAGAGCACTCGAGGTGCAGGCAAAATATCCCCGCCTTTTTGATCGCCTAGAAATCGCATTCGAACCTCAAAAGTGAACGGGTAGGGCTTGCGGGGGACTCTCCAATGCCCCTTGAGAAAAAGGCTCCTATTTCTTTCGCCACGGCAGCGCGTCGAGGTCGACGTTGCCGCCGGAAAGGATGAGGGCGACGCGGCGGCCGCGGACGTCTACTTTGCCCTCGAGGATGGCGGCGAAGGGGACGGCGCCGGAGGGTTCGACGACGATGCGGAGGGTTTCCCAGAGGCGGCGCATCGCGGTGACGATGGACTCTTCGGTGACGGTGACGATGTCGTCGACGTGTTGGCGGATGAGCGCGAAATTCTCCGGGCCGATGGTGGTGCGCAGTCCGTCGGCGATGGTGTCGACTTGGGGCACAGCGGTGATCGTGCCGGCGCGGAAGGAGAGCGCGGCGTCGGCGGCACCGGCGGGTTCGCAGGCGACGACGCGCGTGGCGGGTGAGAGTGATTTCACGGCGACCGCGGTGCCACAGAGGAGTCCGCCGCCGCCGACGGGGCAGAGGATGAGGTCGGGGGCGGAGACTTCGTCGAGGAGTTCGAGGGCAGCGGTGCCTTGGCCGGCCATGACGAGGTAGTTGGTGAAGGGGTGAATCATCGTCGCGCCGGTTTCGGCGACGATGCGGTCGGCAGTGGATTCGCGGGCCTGTTGCGTGGGCTCACAGAAGACGATGCGGGCGCCGAAGCGTTCGACGTTGCGGACTTTTACCGCGGGGGCGTTCGACGGCATGACGATCGTGGCGGGGATGCCGCGGAGTTTCGCGGCGCGGGCGAGGGCGGCGGCGTGGTTGCCGGAGGAATGGGTGCAGACGCCGCGGGCGGCGTCGTCGGCGCTGAGGGCGAAGACGGCGTTGGTGGCGCCACGGGCTTTGAAGGCGCCGACGTGCTGGAGGTTTTCGCACTTGAAGAAAAGGTGCGCGGCGGAGGCGGCATCGAGGGCTTCGCTGGTGAGGACGGGCGTGCGGCGCACGTGCGGGGCAATGCGGGTGTGGGCGGTGCGGATATCGGCGAGCGTGAGGGACATCGAGGCCGCAGCTTGCGCGGTCGGCGCGGCGCGTGCAACGTCGCGGCATGGTCAAAAAACTTCTCCACACCCGGATGCGCGTGAACGATATCGAGCGCACCGTGAAATTCTACGAGCAGGCGCTCGAACTGAAAGTCGCGCGGCGGAGCACCTCGCCGCGGGGTGCCCAGATCGTGTTTCTCGCGACGCCGAACAGCGACGAGGAGATCGAGATTTGCCAGATGCCGCCGGGCGCGCCGGCGGTGGTGGTGCAGCCGGACCTGATGCACCTCGCGTTTGAGGTGGAGGATCTGGCGGAGTTTACGCGCAAGGTGGAGGCGAAGGGCTTCACGCTCAGCGACGGCCCCACGCAGACGGGCAGCGGGTCGGTGATCGCGTTTATCGATGCGCCCGAGGGCTACGAAGTGGAGCTGATCCAACGCGCGAAATGAAGTGAGCGCCGCGGAGCCAGTCGCGCGCGGTCGTTGGGTGGAGGCGTGGCCGGATGCGCTGGCGTTCGGCGTCGGGCTTGGGCTGGCGTGGACGCTCGCGTGGGAGACGACGGACCTGGTGTGGAGCCTGTGGCTCTCCAGTTTGGTGATCGGCTACGCGATGATCGTGTGGGGCGCGTTCAGCCCGGCGCTGCTGCGGTGGCGCGAAGGAAATGCGGGTGCGGCGGCGCTGGCGGGAGTGGGCGGGGCGGCGATGCTGGCGTTTTTCACGGTGCACTTCGGGATTTTTCACGCGGTGCACGGGGCGTTTCTCAGCAGTTTTTTCCCGCTGGAGGCGAAGCCGGGTTTGCCGGGGCCGGCGATGTTGGGTGAACTCGTGTGGCGCTACGGATGGTTTTTACCGGTGGCGCTGCTGGCGGAGCGGCGGGCGTTTCGCTGGAGAAAACTGCCACCGGAGCCGCCGTCGACCTCGGTGAAGGCGGCGGACATCGCGGCGCGCAAGGCGCGTCACGCCCTCGGGCCGGCGACGATGTTTGCGCCGTATAAGAACGTCGTGCGGATGCATCTGCTGATCTTCTTCTTTGCGTTTGCGCACTACGCGCGGTGGGAGAATTTCGCGGTCTACGCGGTCGTGTATGCGGTGTATTTTTTCCCGTGGCGGCTGGTGTTGCGTCCAGTGAAATCGACGGACGACGAGGGAGCGCGAGGAACCGAGCGAACCGGATGATCGGCGAAGGGCGTGTGCCAGAAGGCGTCGGGCGGAATTGTGGCGCGAGCGGGTGGAAAAGTTTGAGTTCTGCGGCGGCGCTGCCGTGCTGAGATGCGTTCCATCGAACCCATTTCATGTCTTCCTCGCTCGCGATCCATTGGCTGCCGTTTCTGATTTCTGTGCTGTTGCTCTGGCTGCCGATCACGCTGCTTTTCGGGAAAGCGGTGCAATACCGCGAACTCGACAGTGCGTGGGGGCGTTTTGCGTCGAAGGCCGCGACGCTGCCGTGGCATTGGATCGATGCGCTGCGGGCGGCGGCGGCGGCGTTCTTCTTGTGCGAGGCGGTGGGTTTCTCGCGGACGCTCGCGGAGGCGGTGCCGACCAATTTGGAAGCGGCGCTCGTGGTCGCGGTGGTGCTGGCGGTGGGTGTCGTTTTGCAAACCGTGGTGTGCCGCGCGGAAAACGGTTTTCATACACCCTTCGCCTATGTGTTCGGCGTGTGCGCGGTGCTCTTTCCACCGGCGACGGCGGCTTTGGCGCTGGTGGTCGCGGTGACGGCGGCGATTGGGTTTCGGACGCTGGCGGCGTTTTTGTGGGCGCTGCCGATGAGTTTGGTGGCGATCGGCGCCTGGCTGTATCCTCGCTGGGTCGAGCTGGGCTTGGGGGCGGGTTTTTCGCTACTCGCGGCGATTTTGCCGATGTTGTTTCACCGGCATTTTGTTTTTGCGCACCGCACGGTGCCGCCCGATCCCGAAATGCTGCGGGATTTGCGGTAAGCGCTACGCGCGGACGCGTCGCTCGTAGGAGAATAGAAACTGCTGCGCCAAGCCGGCGAGCGGACCGAAGTGCGTGCGGCCGAAGTGGGCGATTTGGGCGGGCTTCCAGCCAGTCAGGCCGAAGCGGCGCTCCATGGTCTTGATGATCCACACATCGACGGGAAACGCTTCGAGCCGGCCGGCTCCAAAGAGGAGCACGCAATCGGCGACTTTTTCACCAACGCCGGGGAGCGAGCAGAGGCGCTCCTTCGCGGCGGCGTAGGGGAGTGCTTCGGTTTCCTCGAGCCAGCCGGGATGCGCGGCGAGGAATTGCGCGGTCTCAGCAATGTAGCGCGCGCGGAAGCCGAGGAGGCAGGCGCGGAGGGAGGATTCGGGGACGGCGGCGAGCTCGGGCCAGGTGGGCAGGCGGTGGATTTCGGGCGAAATTTCCGCGCCGTGGCGCTCGGCGAGGAGGGCCATCATTTGTTTGATTTGGACGATCTGCTTCGTGGCGCTGCAGAGGAAGCCAAGGAGTGTTTCGCCGAAGGGTTGGCGCAAGATGCGCAGTCCGGGAAACGCGGCGAGGCAGGCGGCGAGGTGCGGATCGCTGCGCCACGGGAGCGAGTCGGTGAGGGCGGGGAAATCGCGGTCGAGGCCAAGGTAGGTTCGCAGGGCTGGGCCGGTGGCGGGTGCGAGTGCGGAAGGCGCGGACCACTCGACGTGGCCGTCGGTGGCGAGACGGAGGCGGACGAGGTGATCAGACCAATGGCCGAGAAAAGTGGCGTCGGGCTGGCGGTGCCAACGGAAGGCTTGGCCGCCGTCGAGAGTTTCGGCGAGGACGTCGGCGGTGAGCGGAGGGAGGTCGGCGAGGGGTTGCCAGGCGGACCAGGGCGATTGAGAGGCCATGCGGATCAGCGGTAGATTTGGCCACGCGAGCCGATGTCGGTGACGAGCACAAGAAGCCGGTCGTCGACGATTTGATAGAGGATGCGGAAATCGCCGATGCGCACACGGTAGGCACCCCGTTGACCTTTGAGCGGCTGACAACCGGGAGGACGGGGATTTTCGGCCAACGAGTCGATCGCGCGCTCGAAACGCAGACGCTGCGTGGCGTCGGTCAGGCGGCTAAGAAACTTTCGCGCGGGAGGGGCGAGGTAGACCGTGTAACGCATGAAGCTCCCGTTTGACCTCGGTCCATGGTTTGAAATCGCCGGTGGCGAGTGCGGCGCGATGAGCGATGAGGTCGGCGAGATCTTCGCTACGGGCCGAGAGTCGACGACCGAGAGCCTGCAACTGGCGCGGCGTGAGCGCGGCGATGGATTCCTCTACTTCGGCGACCGTGGGCATGGGCGGATTCAACGAGGCGACCGAGTGGTGTCAACGGGTGCGGCGGGCTTTTCCCAGAGGAAGCTTTTGTGTTCGGCGAGGACGCGGCCGTCGGTGGCAACGAAGGCGAGTTTCCACGCGACGGGGTTGGCTTTCTTGCCGTCGGGCCAATCGGTGCCGGTGAGGCCGAGGTCGAAGACGGTGTCGCCGGCGGCGGTGTTGGCGGGAAACGTGAAGGTCTTGGCGGTGGGAGAATCGGGGCGGATGACGGAGAGCTGGAATTGCGCGCCGGTGGTGGTGGCGGGGGTGTTAACGCGGAAGAGGAAGTAGTAGCCGGCACGGGAGGCGGGCTGCGTGCGGAGGAGGGTGCGGCGGGAGGCGGGTTCGCTGCCGCCGAGGAATTCGGCGATGCGGTCAAAGGAGTCGGTGTCGCGCCAACCGGGCCAGAGGCGGACGAAAGTGGCGTCGGCGGCGCTCAGGCAGGAGGTGCCCACGAAACACGCGAAACACACAAAAAGGGAAAAGCGGCGAAGGCGAGACATGCGGGAGGGAGGTTGGGCGGAGGGATGGGCCGGCGCAAGCGGCGGAAGTGTCGATCGGGCGATGTGCGGAGCGGCGGATTATTTTTCGAGGCGGATGAGCTGGTAGCGGTGGAGACCGAGCGGGGCAGGCTCCCAGTTCTTGACGGCGGGGTGGGTGAGGTAGGTGTTGGCGCGGTGCACGAGCGGGGCGAGGCCGGTTTCGTCGAGGAGAATGGACTCGGCGCGGCGGAGCAGGGTGAAACGGGCGGCGGAGTCGGCGGTGTTGGCGGCTTGGTCGAGGAGGGCGTCGTAGGCGGAGCTGCCCCAATTGGTCCAGTTGTTGCCGTTACCGGTGCGGAAGGTTTCGAGGAACGTGATCGGGTCGGCGAAGTCGGCGGTCCAGCCCATGAGGCCGAGGGTGTGGCTTTTGGTCTGTTGGTTTTGGAGCCAGGTCTTTTGCTCGAAGGGCTCGATAGTGATTTTTACGCCGAGTTCTTTGAGCCACATGGCTTGGAGGGCTTCGGCGACTTTGGGGAGTTTGTCGTCGTTGAGGACCTGCATGGCGACGGTGGGCAGGCCGCGTCCGCCGGGGAAGCCGGCGGCGGCGAGGAGCGCGCGAGCGGCGGCGAAATCGTCGGGTTGGCCGGCGGGGCCGGTGTAGCCACCACAATTGGGCGGGACGAGCGTATGGGCGGGGCGCCAAGCGCTGCTGAAAACGCGCTCGGAGATCGCGGTGCGGTCGACGGCGAGGGCGAGGGCGCGGCGGACGCGCGGATCGGTGAAGGGGGCTTTGGCGACGTTGAAGTTGATGTAGTAGACGTTGAGGAGCGGATCGAGGCGGAGGCGGTCGGGGGATTGTTGGCGATAGCTCGTGATTTTGGAGGCGGGCAAACTGTAGGTGAGGTGGAGCTGGCCGGCGCGGTAGTTGAGCTCTTCGACGTCGGCTTTTTCGGTCGGGTAGAAGATGACGCGTTCGAGTTGGTTGGTGGCGGCCCCCCAGTAGTGCGGGTTTTTGGCGACGATGAGGCGGGCGTTGGGCTTCCACTCGGCGAGGGTGAACGCGCCGTTGCCGATTAGGTTGCCGGGGCGGGTCCACGGGGTGCCGCGTTCGTCCATCTTGCCGGATTTTTCGACGCTGGCGCGGTGCACGGGCATCCACGTGCTGTGGGCGGCGAGGGCGAGCAGGTAGGGCGTGGGGCGGGTGAGGGTCAGGCGGAGCGTGGCATCGTCGATCACGCGGACGCCGACGTCGGCGAAGGACTTGAGTTTGCCGGTGTTGAACTCCTCGGCGTTTTTGAGCGGCCAGAGCATGTAGGCGTAGGTGGACCCGAGGGCAGGGGAGAGGATGCGTTGGAAACTGTAGGCGAAGTCGCGGGCGGTGACGCGGTCGCCGTTGGACCATTTGGCGGTGGGGCGGAGATGAAACGTGTAGTCGAGGCCGTCGGCGGAGATGTCCCAACGTTCGGCGACGCCGGGAAGGGGTGCGGTGGTTTTCTCGTCGGAAACGGTGAGGCCCTCGAAGAGTGCGACGACGACGTTCATGTCGGTCGCGGAATCCATCACATGGGGATCGAGGGTGCCGGGCTCGTTCTGGTTACCGAGGAGGAGGGTCTTGGTGCGGATGCCCTCCTCGACGGGCGTCTCGCGTTTGGCGCAAGCGGTGAGTCCGAGGCTCGCGGTGACGCAGAGGAGTCGGACCAAAATCGCGGACAAATAACGACGAGAGAAAGGCATGGGATGAAGGAAACGGTGGCTCGCGGCCGGGGCAAAATTCTTTTCTAAGAAAGCATGTCACGGCCCGTTTTATAGGAGATCCCCCATGGCACACGAACCCCCGAATGCCCGGGCCCAGACGCATGAAGACGGCGGTTTTCTTGAACGGACGTTTGCGGAACAACAGGTTCCGCTCACCCGGTATGCCACGCGCCTCTTGCACGGCGACGCGGACCGGGCGCGCGATGTCGTGCAGGACACGTTTGTGCGGCTCATGGCGCAGCCGCAGGACGCGGTCGACGGACATACGGCGGAGTGGCTTTACACGGTTTGCCGGCACCGCGCGCTCGATGTGTTGCGCAAGGAGGGACGGATGAAACGGTTTGGCGATGGCGAGGCCGAGCGGGTGTCGACCGGAGACCCGCGTCCGGGGAGGTCGCTGGAGCAGGCCGAGCTGCACGCGGTGCTGTTGACGATGATCGAGCACCTCCCGCCGAACCAGCAGGAGGTCGTGCGCCTGAAGTTTCAGGACGGTTTCAGCTACAAAGAAATTTCCAGCATCACGTCGCTCTCGGTGAGCAATGTGGGCTTTCTCATTCACACGGCGGTGACGCGGATGCGCACGGAATTTGCCGCGCGGCGGCCGTAAGGAGCCATGCGCCGATGAAACCGACTCCTACCAGCGACCTGTTGCCCGACGATCCCCGCATCACCGCGTATGCGTTGGGCGAACTGGAGGCGGACGACCGTGAAGTGGTGGAGGCGGCGATGCGGCGCGATCCGACGCTGCGCCGGGCCATGGTGGAAATCCGGGCGACGGTGGCGCAGATCGAGGGGGCATTCGCCCACGAGGCGGCGACGACCGACGACGCCGGGCGGGACAATGTCGTGGAATTTCCGGGGGCGGCGCGAGAGCCGGCGCCGGTTGACCCGTATGGGCGCAGGGCGCGACCGAAGCTCCTGCGGTATCCGCAAATCTACTATGTGGTCGGCGGCCTGGCGGCGGCGTGTTTCGCGGTGATCGCGGTGTGGCGGACGCCGCCGGCGGTGCAGCGTCCGACCGCGGTCGCGGTGGCGCCGGGAGGCGGCGGGACGGGAGAGACGGTGCTCATCGACATGAGTGCGCTGGTGGGCGCGGCGGAGATTCGCGCGGAGGTGACCGACACGACGGCGCAGCCGCGCGGGCTGCTCGAGCAAACGAAGGCAGAAGGCAAAATCGCGGCAGCTGCGTCGGCGGGGGTGCTCACGTTGTCGGCGGCGCACCGGAGCGCGATGAGCGGACGGGACGGCGTAATCTTTAACGAGAGCCGCGGGCTGGCGGGATCGAGTTTGCGCGACGTGACGCCGATCACGGATTTCGACACGATCGCGCCGCGCGAGCCGGCGCCGGCGGATGCACCCGTGGGAATGGGCGGGCCGGTCGTGGCGACGGCACCGACGTCGGCGCCCGCGGCAGGCACGCTGTTTCTCTCGCCCTTTACGATGTCGGCCGAGCGCTTGCGGGCGCGCGCGGCGGCGCAGGCGTTGGCGGAAAAGAAAAAGGCGGAGGCGAACGCGATTTTGGCGAAGGCGGAAGTGTTTATCCCGCCACCGTTGCCCGCAGCGCTGCCCCCGCCGCGGATCGACCGCGCTACGACACGTGCGGAGACGTATGGAGCGTTTGGTGACAATGAGTTTGTCAGCACGGCGAAATTTCCGCGGTCGACGTTTTCGGCCGAGGTGGACGCGGGGAGTTTTGGGAATGTGCGGCGCTTCGTGCAAAACGGCCGGCGTCCGCCGCGGGAGGCGGTGCGGATCGAGGAGCTGTTGAACTATTTTCCGTATCGCTATGCGCCCCCGGCGGCGAAGGGCGACGCACCGCTGGCGGCCTCGTTTGAGGTGACGGAGGCACCGTGGGCGCCGACGCATCGGTTGGTGCGCATCGGTCTCCAAGCGCGCGAGGTCGCGGCGCCGGCGCGGGCGGCGGCCAATTTGGTGTTTCTCGTCGATGTGTCGGGCTCGATGAACGGGCCGGGCCGGCTACCGCTCGTGAAGGATGCGCTGCGGAGCTTGCTGACGAAATTGCGGCCGGAGGATCGCGTGGCGATCGTGACGTATGCGGAGCAGGCGGGCCTCGTGTTGCCCTCGACGCCGGTGGCGCGGGCGCAGGAAATCGTGGACGCGCTCGCGGGACTCGCTGCGAGTGGATCGACGAGCGGCACGCTGGGCATCCGGCTCGCCTACGATATCGCGAAGGCCAACCGCGTGGACGGCGGAATCAACCGCGTGATCCTCTGCACGGACGGCGATTTCAAGGCGGGACCGACGACGGAGAACGATGTGGCGAAGTTGGTGGCGGAGCAGACCAAGGCCGGCGTGTTGCTCGCAGTGCTCGGCTTCGGGACGGGCGATCTCAAAGGCGGAATTCTTGAGAAGATCGCGGCGAAAGGAAACGGCACCTACAGCACGATCGATTCGCGCCGGGACGCGGAAAAAATTCTTGGCGCGCACGTCAACGGTCCGCGCGCGTCGATCGCCAAGGACGTGCAGATTCACGTGGAGTTTAACCCGGCGCAGGTCGCGAGCTACCGGCTGCTCGGCTACGAAAACCGCGGGTGGCAGCAGGCGGAAGCCAAGATCGGCCAAGCCGGCGGTGGACAAATCGCCGCGGGCCACACGGTGACAGCGCTCTACGAAATCATCCTGGCCCGCGAAGGCGCAAAGGCGGCGCGGAAAAATCCGGACATTGAAGACCGGCGATATAATTTTTACGCGGGCGTGACCGACAGCACCTCGTTGCTAAACCGGAGCGAGGCGGGCGGCCGGGATCTCCTGAGCGTCAATGTGCACTACAAAAAACCGGACGGACTGCTGAGCCGGCGGCTGGAATTTCCGCTGACGGATGTCGGCGCGAAGTTCGAGAACGCGAGCCCGGACTTCAAGTTTGCAGCGGCGGTGGCGGGCTTTGGCATGGTGCTGCGGGAGTCGCCGCATAAGGGGACGACGACGCTGGCGCAGGTGGTCGATTGGGCGGAGGCGGGCTTGGCCGAGGATGCGGGCGGGTATCGCGCGGAGTTCGTCGAACTCGCGCGGCAGCTCGACGCGTTGGAAAAGTGAATCGCCGCGCTCGGGCGCCGTGCATCGGCGTGTGGGCACGGGCGGCGCGGGCTGCGAGAGGAGATTTGGGGCTCAAGTTTCGGCGCGGGCGCCCGTTTAGAACGATGAGTCTCATTGTATGGAAACGGACACGCCCACCGCGCGCCCGGCGCCGGCCGGTGGCTCCGCACTGGCCCTCGCGGCAGCGGAGCAGCGGGGCGCGTTGATGAGCTACGCGACCCGCTTGCTCGAAGGGGCGGCGGGCGCGGCGGGTGAAGTGGTGGAAACGGCGCTGCGCGACGTGGCGGCGCAACCGGGCGAGGCGGGCGAGCGAATGGAGGAACAGGTGGCGAGGACGATGTTTGCCGCGGTGCGGCGGGGCGTGTTGGCGCGACTGCGGAGCGAAGGCATCGTGCAGCGGCCGGCGGCGCCGGATGGCGAAGCGCCGGGGGCGACGCTGGAGGAACGGATCGAGCGGTTGACGCCGAAGCAGCGCGAAGCGGTGTGGCTGAAGTTTTCGCATGGGTTCGGCTACGAGGCGATCTCGGGCATCGCGGGGCTCTCGCTGCACAACGTGAGTTTCCTGCTGCACTCGGCGCTGACGAACTTGCGCGAAGCGATGGCGGCGGACGGCAAGGTGCCGGCGGCTGACGATGCGCGCGTGACCGATTACGTGTTGGGCGAAATGAACGAGAGTGAACGCGGGGCGTTTGAGGGCTCACTGGGGCATGACGCCGCCGCGAAGACGGCGGTGGCGGAAGTGCGGGCGCTCGTCGGGGAGCTCGCGCAGACGCTCGGGGGCGGAGGGACGACGGCGAGACGGGCGAAACCGGCGGCGGAAACGGGCGAAAGGAAACGGAAGGGGCTGGTGATTTTGGCGGGTGTTGTCGGAGTGACGATTTTAGCCGGGGGAGCGTGGTGGTGGCGGGGGCAAACGAGGCGGACGGCGTCGACGGCGACGGAGTTGGGCGAAGAATTTCGGATGAAGCCCGATCAATGGAAGATTGGACGGACGCGGGTTGACGGAGCGTCGGAGGGCGGTATCGCGAAAATAGGGGCCGGCGAAGGAATCAGCAGAATCAAAGTAGTGGAGCCGTTCGTGGCGATTCCGCCGCATCTGAAAAAAGGCAAAGCTGTGGAGGAGAAACGAGCGGCGAAGCCGGCCGAGGAGGACGCGCGGGTATGGCCGCGCGGTGGTGGTGGCGGCGGGGGCAACAGGGCGTTGGGGGGCGGAACTGCGGCGGTCGTGGCGGGGCCGGCGGCGGCACTGGCTGCGCAAGCTCTGGAGGTGAACGGTGAAACCGGGGCGGGCCGCGGGAATTCCGCGGCGGCAACGGTGGTCGAGCCGGGTGGCGGGCAGTCGGGCGGGTTGGCGGCACCGACGCAGGGTGGAAGCAAAGCGGTGAGTTTACCGGCTGTGCCGGGAGGCGCGGGCGGAACTCCGGCCGAGGTAACGCGCGGGGGAGCAGCGGCTGCGACTCCGCGCGCGGAGTCGCAGCCCGTCGCGGCGACGGCAGCTGGTGCGAAGGCGGGCGACGGGGCCGCGCCGGCGGAGGCGAAAAAGGCGGCGCGTGGGGAGGATCCGGATACGGCGGCGATGGCGACGTTGCGGGCGGCGGTGACGGCGAAACGTTGGCCGGAGCCGGCGGAGGTGGGAACACAGGCGCTGTTGAACTATTTTCCTGGTGAATCGACGGCGACGGTCGTGAGCGAGGCGGAGGTGGCGGTGGCGGTCGAAGTGGTGGAGGCGCCGTGGGCGCCGGAGCGGAAGCTGGTGCGCGTGGTGGTGCGCGCGGCGCCGCCGAAAACGCCGCGGGCCGCGATCGCGAATTTGGTTTTGCTCGTGGATGTCTCGCGCTCGATGGATGCGCCGAACCGGTTGCCGCTGGTGCAGGAGGCGGCGCGGCGGTTGTTGCACGATTTGAGGGCGGAGGATCGGGTGGCGATTGTGACGTATGCGGGCGAGGCGCGCGTGGCGCTGCCGCCGACGCCGATGGCGCGCGCGGCGGACGTGCGCGCGGCGCTGGCGGGGTTGCGCGCGGAGGGGATGACGAACGGGGCGGCGGGATTGCGGCGGGCGTATGACCTGGCGCGGGCGGGATTTATCGTCGGTGGGGTGAACCGCGTCGTGCTCTGCACCGACGGAGATTTCAATATGGGCGTGACCAGCGAGGCGGAGTTGGGGGCGCTCGTCGCAGCGGAGGCGAAGGGCGGGATCGGGCTCGGGGTGTTTGGATTTGGGCGGGGGCGGGCGATTGATCCGCGATTGGAAGCGTTGGCGACGAAAGGCCGCGGGGGCAGCGGGCACGTGAATTCGCGGCGGGAGGCCGAGCGGCGCATGGCGACCGAGGTGAACGGGTGGAATGCGACGGAGGTGCGGGGTGTGCAACTGGGCCTGGCAGGCGATCCAGCGCGGATCGCGGCGAGCCGGCTGGTGGGGCACGACGAGAGTTTTCTGCCGCCGGAAGATGCCGGGCGGAAAAATATGGAGGTGCGCGAACTCGCGCCGGGCGAAGCGATCACGGCGCTCTTTGAAATCGTGCCGAAGGTGGGCGGGCGCGAAGGCACGGGCACGGGTGCGCGAGGCGAGGCGGATTGGCTGACGTTGAATATCGGATACCGTGCGGGCGTCGCGAACGGTGGCGAGGCGCGGAGCGTGCGTGTGCCGGTGGGGGAGAGCGGGCGCCGTTGGGCGGAGGCGAGCGCGGAGTTTAAGTTTACTGCGGCGGTGGCGGGACTCGGGCTGGCGTTGCGCGAGCGGCCAGTGGATCGCGCGAAGCTCGCGGCGATCGTGCGGTGGGCGGAGGAAGCGGCGGTGGGGAGTGGCCCCGATCCGGGCGGCTACCGGGAGGAATTTCTGGCGCTCGTGCGCGAGGTGCGCGAGCTGGCGAAGTGAGCGGAGCGCACGTCCGGCTGCGCAGGAGTGCGGGCGCTGGGCGCGAGCGGTGGTGAGGGGACGTCAGCAGACGTTCACGGGCGCGGCGGCGGGGCGGGCGTGTTTGACGTGGGACCAGCGCCACGTTTCCACGTCGGACCAGCGTTCGACGCAGAGGCGGACTTCGATGGTATCCCCCACGGAAAAATCGTCGCGGTCGGTGCGAAGAATGCGGAAGCCCCAGTGCGGGGCGCGGCGCGGATCAAGGGGGCCAGAGCCGAGGACGAGATCGGTGTCGACGAGGGCGCGGAAGTAGACGGCATAGCCATCGAGGCGGCCGGCGTTGACCACAGTGCGCGTGAAGGTGAGCTCGCGTGGGAGTGCGGCCTCGTCGATCGTGTGGAGGTCGAGCGTGAGCACGGGGGCGGGTTCGCCGAGGCAGTGTTCGACGAGGGCGAGGTCGCTGCTGCGGACTTGGTAGTAGTCGGGGTCCTGCGGGCGCTGGCGTTCGAGGACGGAATAGTCGTAGCCGTGCACTTCGAGTTCCCAGATGAACGGCACGTGACGCTCGTCGCGGATTTTGACGGGCTCGCAGAAAAATTCGAAACGGCTGGGCAGAATGAGGCCGCCGGGTTTGAGGAGGCGGTCACGGAGATCGCAGACGTTGGCGACCATGGCTTCGTCGAAGAGACAGTCACCCATCTGCTCGTGGAGAATCACGTCGACGGGAGCGGCGAGGGTGAACTCGGTGCTGTGGGTCGAGACGAAGTCGACGCGCTCGATGCGGTTGGCGGCGGCGAGGGTCTGCGCGGTCGAGAGGATCGCAGAGTGATCGATGGCGTAAACGCGGGCGGCGCCGCGGCGGGACGCGAGGGCGGCGAGGATGCCGGTGCCGGTGCCGAGATCGATGACGCGATCGCCGGGCTGGATGTGGCGCTGGATCGCGGCGCGGTAGAATTCCATGCGCGGCTTGTCGGCCAACATGCGCTCCTGTTCGTAGAAGCCGGAAAAGTAGCGTCCGTTAAAATCGCGATAGGTTTCCTCGGGCGGACGGTCGCGGCGGAAGAGGCGGCGAACCGCGGTGAGAGCGCGGTCGCCGAGGCGCCGCAGAGTGTGAATTGCCATGAAAGGCCGGCGCACGTGGACGTCGGGTCGGAGACGCTGCGGGCCGGCGCGGCGAAGTGCAATGGGAAGGTTCGGGGCGCGGCGGCGACGGCGCAGCGCGGCGGACCTTATACGATGTCGGCGGGGGTGCGCGGTGGCAGGGAGAGGACGCCGCGGATTTTTTCGACGAGGGCGGCTTCATTGAACGGTTTCTGGAGGAGACCGTGGATGCCGAGAGCGGTGAGTTTGGGCAGGACTTCGTGGTCGGCCGGCGAAGTGAGCATAATCACGGGGATGCTGCGGAGGGTGGGATTTGCGCGCATCATCGTGAGCATTTGGAGGCCGCCCATGGTGGGCATGTTGACATCGAGGAGGATGAGGTCGGGCAGGGCGCGCTCCATGGCGAAGAGGGCGTTGAAGCCGTTGGGGGCTTCGGCGAAATCGCAGTCGAACGGGGCGAGGGCGCGGCCGGCGAGGAGGCGCACGGCCTTGGCATCATCGACGGTGAGGATCGCGGGACGGCGGGCGGCGGGGGACTTGGGCTTGGTTTTCAGGCGGTGAGGCATGAATCGCGGCGAGCGCGAATGCAATGACGGCGGCGATACGACGGTCGCCGGGAGGCGATATACCGGGAGGCGGACGAGGCGCGGGTTTCACCCCATGACGGTGGGCGGCGTTTTGGGCTATGCTCCGATATGCCGCTCTTAAACGTAGTTCTCACTCTGGTCGTCGTCGGTGTGCTGCTGTGGCTCATCAACACTTACATTCCGATGCAATCGACAATCAAAAGCATCCTCAATGCGGTCGTCGTGATCGCGGTCGTGCTGTGGTTACTCTACGGATTTGGAATCATCAGCGGGTCGGGCAATGTGAGTTTGCCGACGGTAAAGTGATCCGGGGCGTGGCCGCGCCCGAGCCGTTGCGACGCTAGGTCGGGCGGGACTCGCGATCTGTCGGGGCGTAAAGCCCCTCCCACATTTTGAATGTGGCTGCCCGTGATCGGCACGAACGGTGTGATGGTGGGTGCTGCTCAGCGCGTGTCGCCGAGGTTGACGGGGGCGGTGAGGCGAAAGGCCTTTTTGCCGTAGTTGGAAACGACGGGGGCGATGGTCGCGGCGGTGGTGCGCCAGTCGGCGGTGAGGTAGCGCGCCTCGTAGGCGGTGACGGCTTTTTCGTAATCGGCGAGGAGGCGGGCCTTCGTGCTGTCGTCGAGGAAGGCGTGCACGAGGCTGGCGCGGGCGAGGGAAACGGTCTCGGCCCAGCTCAGGTTACAATTTTTTACGGCGGTGAAATATTCGTCGGTGAAGGTGGAGTCCCACATGCCGCGATCGTCGGTGTTGAGGCAGACGGGGACGCCGGTGCGGAGGAGCACGGGGAAGGCGTGCTGCTGCGGATCGGTGACGTAGTCGAGGAGGCGGTTGCTGACCAAATTGATTTCGACGAGGTAGCGGCCGTTGCGCAGGAGGAGGTAGGTCGCGGGGTCCTTGAGGAGGTTCACGCCGTGACCGATGCGGTCGGCGCCGAGGAGAAGGGTGTCACGGATGTTGGCGTTGGCCTCGTCGGATTCGCCGGCGTGGATGGCGAGCGGGATGCGCGGGTATTTGCGCTGCATCTCGCGAAAGACGTTCGTGAAGCGGGCAGCCTGGCCTTTGCCGTTGTCCTCTCGGCCGGCCATGTTGATGCCGACGAAGAGGTCGCGGTGGCGGTCGATGAACGCGAAGGCGTCGCGCACGGCATCCTCGGCGTGCGGCAGAAAACGGATGACGACGATCTGGAAACGCACGGTGACGGCGGTGGCGAGCGCGTCGGGTTGCGCGAGGCGGGCGCGGAGGATGCGGGCGACTTCATCGGGCGGGATGGGGCGGCCGTCGCGATCGGAATAGCCGGCGGGAATCGTCTGCATCTCGAGGTAGCGCACGCCCTCGCGGCCGAAGGCTTTCATGTTTTCGACGAGGAGTTCAGGGGCGAGTTCGATGTCGCCGAAGATGGGGCCGAGGCGCCACCAGGTTTTCTCGAAGAACTCGTCGCGGGCCTCGCCGGGCTGGTCGAGCTTGAGGCCGGAGAGCCACGCGGCCTTTTCGGCGGGTGTGAGGTCGGTGACGAGTTTCCACTGGGCGCGGAGGGCGGGTGGAAAATTTTTCCAGGCGGCTTCGCGGACGACGTGGAAGAGGACGTCGGGGGTGAGGGCGGGGGCGGGAGCCGGTGGCGTGGCGGTGGAGGAGGACGAGTTTGTCGAGGGAGAGGCGGCGTCGATGAGAGGCGCGACGGTGGTGCGGATGTAGTATTTCTGGCCGCGGTTGCGGGTGGGGTTCGTGTAGTAGTCGATCACGAACTCCATGGGCACGGAGCCGCCGCCGTGGTGGTGGAGGTCACCACCCTTGGGGAGGGCGAAGAGGAGGCGGTAGAGCTCGTCGGGCGCGGAGCGGGCCTTGATGTCGTCGAAGATGGCGGCGGGGGTGGCGGCGTGGGAGCGAGGGGCCGAGAGTGCGAAGAGGGCGAGTCCGACGAGGGAAAGGAGGGCGGCGAACGGGGAAAGCGAGGAGCGCATGCCGAGGAGTGGTGTGGGCGCGAGGAAGGACATGCGGCGCTCAGGTGCAACCGGCGTGCCAGTGCAGGTGACGCGACGTTTCGGCCGGCGATTGGCGATGCCTCTCCGAATTAAGCGCAGCACGGGCTGAAGCTCCGTGCTACCCAGGCAGCGTGGGGCTTTACGGCGCGAGTGCAGGGACCGGTTGGGGTGAGGTTTGAGCGACACTTCCAGGGTGGGGCATCGTGGTTGCGGTTCGTTACCCGCTAAAAATAGGATGAACTCAGGGGAACTTTTTGGCCGGTTGCGGTGGATGGTTTTAGGTAAAGTTTGAGTGCTTTCGGGCCGATGCAATCGGGGTAGGGACTGAGCGGTGGTCGCGGGGCCTGCGCCTCGTGACTGTTGTTGGTGCCTGCGGTTTTTTCTTCCGGGCGACATCGCCCGGTTCATCGTGCTTTTCGTCCAACACCGACCTCGCAGGTCCGATCCATTTATGCGCGCCACTGTTTTTATAATCCCGGCTATACTGGCGTGCACGCCGGCATTTGCGCTGCAGACCCCGGATCGTGCGATCAAGAGTAACATGCAGGTGGACTACCTGCGTGAAACCGCGTCGGCCGAAACGTGGTCGGAATGGTTCGCGCGTGGCGCACTCTACGGGCGGGCCCGGCTGCATGTGTTCGCGTGGGATTGGAACACGGCGAAGGAAACGGGCACCGGGCAGACGCGGGACAACGCGATGATCGGGGCGGGCGGCAGCCTGATTTACAAGACGGCGCGTTGGCAGGGCTGGAGCGCGACGGTGGGTGGCTACTCCACGGTGCCGTTGCTGAAAGATAATATGGATACACAGGTGCCGCTCACCAATTTCGGACGCGCGGGCAAAGATACCTACCGCACGCGACTCGATGGTTCCGAGGGCGCGATCAACGTGCTCGCGGAGGCCTACGCGGAGTTTCGCGCGGCGGGTTGGTCGTTGCGGGCGGGGCGGCAGATCATCGATACGGTGCTGCTGGCGTCGAACGATACCAAGATGGTCCCGCAGACGTTTGAAGCGGTGCGCGTGGATCTGCGGACTTTGCCGCGTTCGAAGGTCACCGGTGCCGTTGTTTTGCGGCAGAAGCTCCGGGATCACACGACCTATCACAGCGTGCTTGCCTATGCGAAATCCACGGGCAACGACGACTCGGGGGGCCATCGCGGTCTCACCCTGCAAAATCTTACCCGCAGTGGCAAAGACACCGAGCCGGCGCTGCTGCTGCTCGCTGCAGAAACGCGGCCGGTAAAAAACGTGCGCCTCGCCCTCGAATACGTCGGCGTGCCGGGAGCGTTTGCCCTGCTCGTCGGCGATGCTTCGGCTGATTTCAAGGCGGCTTCGGGTTGGACGCTCACACCCGGCGTGCGGTGGTTGCGGCAGTTTGACCGTGGGGCAGGCGCGGTCGGCGGTGCGGCGATTTCGGGCGTGTTCGCCCTCGACAAGACATTCACCGCGGGCGCTGCCGATCAGCGTAAACTGGCCTCCTACGATGACCCGCGTAGCGCGGATGGCGGTCTAGGGGCGGCGCGACTCGGGCTCGGCCGCGGACCATGGGGCTTCAGCATCGGCTTGGCGAATATCGCGGATGAAGCGGACATCATCGCGCCGTGGCGCGGATTTCCGACCGGCGGGTTTACGCGGCTGATCGGGCAAGTCGACTGGCTCGCAGGCACGCGGAATCGGATGGCTCGCGTGGACTACGATTTTGGGAAAACGCGGCTGACTTCGGCCTTGAAAGCAGTGGGCTCCAGCGGGTGGATCGATTGCGACGACCGAAAGGTCGCGGAGGGCACGGTGTCGCTCACCGACCGGCGCATCCTCTCGTTTGACGTGGTGGCGACGTTCCGGGGGGTGCCGCAGACCGAGTTTAAGGTGCGCACGGCGTTCGTGAGAGCGGATGCGAAACCCTCGGCGACCGACTGGAAGAACTACGAGTCGTATCGGGAACTGCGGGTGGAGATGAACCACCTGTTTTAGGGTGGCGGTGGGGTTTGGATGTGACGGTGATGGCCGGTATTCGCGGCGACGGCGGCGGCAGGCTTTTGCGTCTGCGGCGTGGTTGGAGTTCGCGAATATTTTCTCGCCTGAGGGCCGAATGCCGGTGTGGGTTGGGTGCACTATGAAACTGCGCGCGAAACTATTTCTGTGGCTGGCGGTGTGGGCGGCGGTCGGCGGGTTGACGGTCGGACGTGCGGCGGTGGAATCGGGGAAGCCGGCGCCGGATTTCACGTTTACCGATCTCGCGGGGAAAGCCCGCACGCTCGCGGAGTTTCGCGGCAAAGTCGTGGTTTTGGAATGGCTCAACCCGGCGTGTCCCTACGTGGTGCGCCACTACCGCAGCGGCAACATGCAGAGCACACAGGCGGTGGCGGCGGCGGACGGTGCGGTGTGGCTACAGGTGAATTCCACGGCAATGGGTGATCTCGATCCGGCGAAATCGGCGGAGTGGCAGCAGAAACAAGGGGTCGTCGCGACGGCGTATGTCCGCGACCAGAGCGGCCAGATCGGGCGCCTGTTCGGTGCGCAGACCACGCCACACTGCTTCGTGATCGGGCGCGACGGCACGCTGGTTTATCAAGGCGCCATCGACGATCAGCCGCAGGCGAGCCAGGCGAAAACTCCCGATGCGCACAACTACGTGAAGGCGGCGCTCGCCGCGTTGAAGGCAGGGAAACCGGTCGAAAAATCCACGACTCACCCCTACGGCTGCGGCGTGAAATATGGCGGTTGAAGCTGAGGGCGGATCGTCAGCGAGAGGGCTCGCGACGACTGTGCGGCCGGCGCGGAGATCCGGCGCAAACCGGATTTCGCGCGGCGGTCGTATCAGATGTCGGCGGCGACGTGTTCCGTGCGGAGATTGCGCCAGCGGGCGAGCACGCGTTGGCGGATCGCATCGGGTGACAAGCCGTAAGCGGCGCGGAGAATTTCCACGCTGCTGCCGTGTTCGACAAACTTGTCGGGCCAGCCGATCCGCTCGACGGCGACGTTGCAATCGGCCTCTTGCAACGCTTCGAGGACGGCGCTGCCGAACCCGCCGGTCACGACGTGATCTTCCATCGTCACGAGCAAGGGGATACAGGCGGCGTGACTCAGGAGCAGGGCGCGGTCGAGGGGCTTGACGAAGCGGGCATTCACGACGCCGACGGAAATGTTTTCCTCGGCAGAAATGCGTTCGGCGAGTTTCAGCGCATCGGTTACCATGCTGCCGAGCGCCCAGATCATGATGTTGGAGCCTTCGCGCAACAGTTCGGCTTGGCCGACCGGCAAGGCGGCGGGCTGCGGTTTGAGCGCAACGCCGGTGCCGGCGCCGCGGGGATAACGGATGAAGCCGGGGCCGGGGAGCTGTAGGCTCGTGTGCAGCATATCGACGAGTTCGTCCTCATCCTTGGGCTGCATGATCGTCGCATTCGGCACACAGCGGAGATACGAAAGATCGAAGAGGCCGTGGTGCGTAGGGCCGTCGTTCGGCGAGAGGCCGGCGCGGTCCATGCAGAAAGTGACCGGGAGATTCTGGAGAGCGACGTCGTGGATGATCTGGTCGTAGGCCCGCTGGAGAAACGTGGAGTAGATCGCGCACACGGGACGAAAGCCCTTGGTGGCGAGGCCGGCGGCGAACAGCACGGCGTGCTCTTCGGCGATGCCGACATCGAAGAACTGTCGCGGGACGGCGGTCGCGAGATGCGAGAGGCCGGTGCCGCTGGGCATGGCGCCGGTGATGCCGACGACGTTGGGATTCGCGCGGGCAAAGCGGGCGAGGGCCAAGCCAAATACGTCCTGATAGTTGGGCGGCGTGCCGGGCACGGACTTCTTGCTTTCGCCGGTGGAGGGATCGAAGGGCGAGGCGCCGTGGAATTTTTCGGGATGCTCGACCGCGGCCTCGAGGCCTTTGCCTTTTTTGGTGAGGACGTGAATGAGCACGGGCACGTCGCAGTGCTTGGCAAACTCGAGGTTTTTCTGGAGGGCGTTGAAATCGTGGCCGTCGACTGGCCCGAGGTAGCGCAGGCCGAATTTTTCGAAGAGGGACGACTCGACGAAGAAGTCTTTCGTCTCGCGCTTCCACTTCATGTAGACGCGGTTCATCTCCACGCCGACCGGGAAACTGGTGAAAAAGGCCTCCACGTCGTGGTGGAGCTTGTTGTAGGTCGGGTTGGTGCTGATCCGGTTCAGGTATTGCGAGATCGCGCCGACATTTTTAGCGATCGACCACTCGTTGTCGTTGAGGATGACGATGAGGCGCTTCGTGGAGGAGACGACGTTGTTGAGCGCTTCGAGGGTGATACCGCAGGTGAAGGCGGCGTCGCCGCAAAGAGCGACGACGTGTTCCGGCGAGCCGCGAAGGTCGCGGGCGGTCGCCATGCCGAGGGCGGCAGACAGGGCGGTGCCGGCGTGACCGGCGCCGAAGGAATCGTGGGGGCTCTCGCTCCGGTAGAGAAAGCCGCTCGCGCCGCCCGTGTGGCGGAGTTTGCGGAAAAAATCGCCGCCGCGGTTGGTGAGCAGCTTGTGGACGTAGCCTTGGTGGGCGACGTCGAAGACGAACTGGTCGTCGGGGGTCGTGAACGCGCGATGGAGCGCGATGGTCAATTCGACGACGCCGAGATTGGGGCCGATGTGACCGCCGTTTTTGGCGGTCACGGCGATGAGTTCGTCGCGGATTTCCTGGGCGAGCTGCGGAAGTTGGGCCGCGGTGAGGGCTTTGACGTCGGCGGGGCCGTGGATGGCGTCGAGCAGGCGAGGGGAGGGAGTGGGAACGGTGGCGGGCATCTTAGTCTTCTCGCGTGGTCTCGAATTTTTCGAAGGCGACTTTGCCGTCCTTCTGTTTCTTGAGCTGCTCGATTTTGAGTTCAGCGTCTTTCAGGCGCGTCTCGCATACCTTGAGCAATTTGTTGCCCTCCTCGAATTTGGCGAGCAACTCGGCCAACGGCACATCGCCCGACTCCATCGATTCGACGATGGACTCGAGTTTGCCGAGGGCGGTCTCGAAGGAGAGTTTGGTTTCTTTGGCTTCCACCCGGGGGAACATGCGAGGGAGGGCGGGCATTTCAAACAATCTTTGGGCTGGCGGCGGCGACGGTTTCGCATGGATTGGTCGATATGCTGTTGGTCCTCTCGATTACCGCCGTGCTGATGGTGTTGCGCCTCGCCGGCGAACTCACGCTATCCGCCCTCAATCGTGCCGAAGTCCGCCGCCACGCGGATGCGCCACCGGTGGCTGCGGCGGCGATCATGGACCTGGATACTTACAAGAAATCCGTCGCCTACACGCTGGCGAAGTCGCGGTTTGGCGCGGTGGCGGGTGTGTTTGACGCGCTGGTGACGGCGGTCGTGCTGTTTGGGGGCTTGCTGCCACCGCTGTTCGGGTGGGTGACGGGCTGGGGGGCGGCGGATGCCGTCTGGAGTCACGCCGTCTTTGTGCTGCTCGCGATGGTCCTGCTCTCGTTGCCGTCGATTCCCTTCGAATGGTGGGAGCAGTTCCGACTGGAGGAGAAATTTGGCTTCAACAAGAGCTCTGTCGGGCTGTGGATAACCGACAAGGTGAAGGGCACGGTGCTGACGTTTGCGATCGGCTTACCGCTGCTGTGGGCGTTGCTCTCGCTGGTGAAGTGGACCGGCCCGTCTTGGTGGCTGTGGGCCTTTGTTTTGGTATTCGGATTTCAACTGCTGATGTTGGTGCTCTACCCGAAACTCATTCTGCCGCTCTTCAACAAGCTCACGCCGCTGCCCGAGGGCGACCTGCGCACACGGCTGCTGGCGCTGGGTGATCGGACAGGCTTCAAGGCGTCGACGATCGAGGTGATCGACGGTTCGAAACGGTCCGGCCACTCGAATGCCTACTTTACGGGTTTTGGCCGGTTTCGGCGCATCGTGCTTTTCGATACGCTGATCGCGCAGCTCACGCCGGAGGAGTTGGAGGCCGTGTTGGCCCACGAGATCGGGCACTATCGCCGCGGGCACATTCCGAAGATGATCGCGATGTCGGCCGCGATGATGCTCGGGGGATTTGCGGTCATCGCGTGGCTCGCGCGGAGTCCGTGGTTCAATCAGTCGTTTGGGTTTCCGGCGAACGAGCTGGCGCCGTCGTTTCTGCTGTTCGCGCTGTTGAGCGGATTGGTGACGTTTTGGTTTTCACCGCTGATGAATGTGCTGTCGCGCAAACACGAATACGAGGCGGACGACTTTGCGCGGGAAGCGGTGGGCGGACCGGTCCCGATGGTCGGGGCGCTGCGAAAACTTGCGCAGAAGAATCTCAGCAACCTCACGCCGCACCCGTGGTTCAGCGCATTTCACTATTCGCACCCGACGCTCGTAGAGCGTGAGGCGGCGTTGACGGGCCGATGAGCGGTTGGGTCGCAGTCGCGCTCGGGCTGGCACTCCTGATTTCCGGAGTGCGCGCCGAGACGCTGACGGTGGCGACTTACAATCTTGAGAACTACGGGACATCCAACCGGATGACGGAGGCGGGCTACCGGAAGGACTATCCGAAGCCAGAACCGGAAAAACGGGCGCTGCGTGCGGTGTTCAAGGCGATGAATGCCGATGTGGTGGTGCTTCAGGAGATGGGGCCGCGCCCGTATCTCGACGAGTTGCAGCGGGACTTGAAAAACGAAGGGTTCGACTACCCACATGTGGCGCTCGCGACGGCGGCGGATGCGGATCGGCATATCGCGATCTTGTCGCGGCGGCCCCTCTTGAAGGTCACCACGCACACGGATCTCGAATTCACTTATTTTGGGGCCAAAGAAACGGTGAAGCGCGGGTTACTGGAGGCGACAGTGACAACCTCGGTCGGCGAGCTGACACTCTTTGCGGTCCATTTGAAAAGCCGGTTTACCGAGCGGCCGGACGACGGGCAGTCCGCCATTCGACGCACGGGGGAGGCGGCGGCGATTCGGGATCGGATCTTAAAACGGTTTCCGCTGCCGGCGGCGGCGAGTTTTGTGATTCTCGGCGATTGCAACGACGGCAAGGCGAGCAAGGCACTGGAGCGCTTGCGCACGCGGGGGAAAACCGTGGTGGCGGAGTTGCTGCCGGCGACGGACTCGCGGGGCGAGTCGTGGACGCACGCGTTTCGGAAAGACGATACCTACACGCGCGTGGATCACATCTTGGTTTCCCCGGGATTGAGTGCAGCGGTGCGCGGTGGCGTGGCGCGGATTGTGGATGCGGACGGAGTGCGCGCGGCGAGCGATCACCGGCCGGTCGTCGCGACGTTGGAGTTTGCGGGCAAAAAATAAGGCAGGCCTTTCGGCCTGCCTGAAAATTACTCGGGTTCGAAGAAAACCGGTGTGGGCTACTTCGCCGTGACGGTGACGGGGACGTTTACCTCGCCGGCGCCAAAGCCCTTGAGGAAGAGGCTGCCGCTGCCGGGTTTGCCGCCCTCGACGGTGACAGTGACGCTGGTTTGGCCCTGCGGGATGATGACTTCCGGCATGATCACGCTCTCCGGCACATCGGTCGCGATGTCGAGCAGGGTGCCGCCGGGAGGGGCGGAATTGGGGATGGAAAATGTGAGTGACTGACGGGCACCGGTCGTGAGCGTAATCGCGCTGGGCGAAACGGAGACGCTGCTCGCATCGATGCGGAAGGAACCCACCGGGGAATTGCCGGAGACGCTGGCGAGCGTCACCTGATAGTTGCGACCGCTCTCCATCGGGGGGACGAAGAAGCTGAGGGCGTTGGGGGATTCGCAGACGGTGCGGACTGGAGAGCCGTTGAAATTGATCACGTCTTGGGCGGTGAAGCCGCGGCCGACGACGCTGACGCGCGCACCGACCGGACCGCGGTTCACTTCGAGGGAGAGCACGTAGCGGCGGACGATCTTGATTTGCGAGACGGCCGTGTAGGTCTCAGCCGGCGTGACCGTGCCGTTGCCCTCGACGGAGTAGTTTACGAGGTAGTAGTAGGCGAGTTCGGAGCGACCGGAGTTAACTTGGTATTCGAATTCGTAGAGACCCTCGCCGATGGGGCTCTTTTTGAGGGGAAAGCTCTTGCCGTCGACGATCACGTGGGGCGCGACGCTGCTCGGAACCACGGTGTTGGTGCGCGGAGTCACGCGGAGCGTGAACGTGTAAATCTGCGAGGGATTCTCGGGCATCGAACCCGGCGTGAGATTCGTCAGCGTGACGGTTTCGCAGCCCGAAAGGAGGGCGAGGGCGAGCGTGGCGGCGAGCCAGGAGAGGATTTTTCTCGCGGGAGAAATTCGGTTGGTGTGCATTGGGTTCTAGAGTGAAAAAATCCTGGCGAATGAAAACGGGTTAGTAATGAGCGGCCTCGCCACAGAGCAAGCCAAAGCTTCCGCAGCGCACGTCCCGCTGGGACTTTACGCGCATGTGCCCTTCTGTGCCTCGACTTGCGACTTCTGCGCGTTCTACCAGACGCAACCGACCGCGGGTGACATCGGTCGGTTCCTCGACAGTTTGGCGGCGGAGGCGGCGCTCGTGGAATGGCGACGGCCGGTCACGACGGTTTTCTGGGGCGGCGGCACGCCCGGGCTGCTTGCGGCAAAGGACCTCGAAAAGCTCGCCGAGATCGTGCGGGCCCGGTGCGGCGGCGCACCGGCGGAATGGACGGTGGAGCTCGCGCCCGGCTCGGTGACCAACGAACGGCTCGCGGTGCTGAAGGCCGCGGGGGTGACGCGCGTCTCCATGGGCGTGCAGAGTTTTCAACCGGCGCTGCTCGATGCCCTCGGGCGGCAGCATTCGGTGTTGCAGATCGACCGGGCCTACGAGCGCGTGCGAGCGGCGGGGTTTGCGAGTGTTAACCTCGACCTGATGTTTGCCCTGCCCGGGCAGTCCGAAGCCGAATGGGCGGCCGATGTCCGGGAAGCGGTGGCGCGGGCGCCGGATCATCTCTCGACCTATTGTCTGACGTTTGAAGAGGACACGAAACTCTGGGTGAAACTTTCGCAGGGGCGGGTGAAACTCGATCCTGAGCACGAAGTGAGACTCTACCGGCAGACGTGGGCGCAGTTGGCGGACGCGGGCTTTGCCCAATACGAAGTTTCGAATTTTGCGCGGCCCGGTCACGCGTGTCTCCACAATCTCAACACGTGGCGCATGCACGAATGGGTGGGGCTCGGGCCGTCGGGTGCTTCGCAACACGACGGCTGGCGAGGTGCGAATATTTCCGATCTGGAGAAGTGGCGCGAACATGTGGCGCGCGGCGAGCGGGTGACGGAGGATCGCGTGGCGCTGACGCCGGCGCTGCTCGCGGAGGATGCGTTGATTTTTGGGCTGCGGATGAACGCAGGCGTCGATGTCGCGGAATGGCGCGGGCGGAGTCCCGATGCGCCGTGGGGTGCGGTGGAATCGTTGCTAGAGCGATTGGTCGGCGAGGAGTTGGCCACGCGCGCGGGAACGGTCGTGCGGTTGACCGATCGCGGACGGCTCTTGGCGGACTCGGTCGGCGCCGAGGTGATGGAGGCCTTTTCTGCAGAGGAAGCTGTCGTATGAAAAAAGTTATCCTGTGGTTTTTTCTAACGCTGGGATGCGTGCGCGCAGCCGAGCATGCGCTCGTGCTCCAGACCGATTTCGGGACCAAGGATGGAGCGGTCGCGGCGATGAAAGGGATCGCGGTCGGGGTGAGTTCGCGCCTCGTGATCCACGATCTCACGCACGAGAATACACCGTTCGACATTTGGGAAGCGGCGTATCGTTTGAAGCAGGCGGCGCCGTTTTGGCCCGTGGGCACGGTGTTTGTCTCGGTGGTCGATCCCGGCGTGGGCACCGCGCGCAAATCGGTCGTGCTGAAGACGACGAGCGGGCACTTTTTTGTGGGGCCGGACAATGGCGCATGGACGTTGATTGCGGATGAGCTGGGTGTCGCGGCGGTCCGCGAGATCGACGAAACCAAAAATCGCCGGGTCGGTTCGGAGCGTTCCTACACGTTTCATGGGCGCGACGTCTTCGCGTTTGTGGGGGCGCGGTTGGCGGGCGGGATCATCAGCTACGAGCAGGTGGGGCCGGAATTGCCGGCGCGCGTCGTGACGATTCCCCATGAAAAACCGCGGCTGGAGAATGGCGTCCTAATCGGGGCGATTCCCTATCTCGATTTTCAGTTTGGCAACGTGTGGACAAATCTCGACGAGGCGGTCTTCGCCAAATTGGCGCCGGCGTTCGGCGACCGCTTTCGGGTGAGCATCCAGCGCGGTGGCCGGCCGGTATTCACGGGCGAACTGCCCTACGTGCGGACGTTTGGCGAGGTCGCCAAAGGCACGCCGCTGATTTATATGAACAGTCTGCTGAACGTCGCCTTTGCCCTGAATCAGGGGCATTTTGCGAAGGCCCACGGCGTCGGTTGCGGAGCGGACTGGAGTGTGCGCATAGAAAAAATGAAACCATGATCAAATCTCTAACCTGCCTGCTCCTCGCTTCGCTCTTCCTCGCCGGCTGCAAAACGGCGGAGCCGAAGGATTACACGACGACGTTGGCGCGGTTCTTTTTGGAGGAAGCGGATGCGCGGGCGGTGACGGTGGTGTTACCCAAAAGCGAAGTGCGCGTGGCGATCGGACCCAAGCCGATGTTCACCGAGGGCGACATCGTGAATGTGGAACTCATGCAGGTGGATCTCGGCAAATGCCTGCTGTTTCAGTTTACGCCGTCGGCAGCGCGCGACCTGTATCGCGTGAGCGGGTCGAATCAGGGGCGCCGGCTCGTGCTGTTCCTGAACAACCTGCCCGTGGGAGCGCGGCGCATGGAGGCGCCCTTCTCCGACGGGAGGTTGTTGGTGTTTGTGGAGTTGGATGATTCGGCGTTGCCGGCGTTGGTGGATAATCTGAAAAAGACTTCGGCCGTGCTACAGCGCGCGGCGTCCCGGCCATGAAGCAGATCGTCCGCACGGTGTGGTTAGTGATGGCGCTCGGCACCGGTCTCGGTGCGGCGGAGCGGTTGGACCTTGCTTGGCCAACGCCGAATCCGGCGTGGGCAGAGGGAAAAACGATCGGCAGTTTTGTGCAGCACGCGGGCTCGGGTGATCCGGTGTCGGGGACGTTTGGCGGGGTGCGCAACGGCGGCGTGCAGTTTCACGAAGGGCTCGATATCAGTGCGCTGAAGCGCGATCGCAAAGGCGAGCCTACCGACGATGTGATGGCGGCGATGGCGGGGGTGGTGCGCCATGTCAGCGCGAGTCCCGGGAGCAGCAATTACGGGCGCTATGTGATTTTGGAGCACCCCGACGTGACGCCGGGCGTTTACACGCTGTATGCGCACCTCGCGCGGATCGCGCCGGGACTCAAGGTGGGCGACCGCGTGGCGCGCAGCCAAGTGCTCGGGCTGATGGGGCACAGCTCGGGGGCGACGCCGATTCCGGTGCTGCGTTCGCACGTGCACTTCGAGATCGGGGTCATGATCACGCGCGATTTTCAGTCGTGGTATGAGCGCCGCAAATTCGGCAGTCGCAACGAACACGGTCCTTGGAACGGCATGAACTTGATGGGCATCGACCCGCTGGACTTTTTTAACCAATGGCGCGCGGGCAAGATCAACACCGTGCAGGACTATTTCGCGAAAATGGAAACCGCCGTGACGCTGCGTATCGCGACGCGCCGCACACCGGATTTCGTGACGCGTTACCCGACGTTGTTGACGAAACCGTTGCCCATGGGGCTCGTCGAGGGCTGGGAAGTGCGGTTCAACTGGACGGGCGTGCCGTTTTCATGGACGCCGCTCTCGGCAGCGGAGGTAGCTGGGCTCGCGTTCGAGCAGCCGCGGCTCGTGGAAGTGAACGCCGAGCTCGAAAAACGCCAGCGGAGCAAAACGCTCGCAGTCAGCCGCCGGGGCGCATGGGAGCCGGGCAAAGATCTGACGAACGTGCTGCAGCAGTTGTTCGGACTGCGGTGAACGGACGCTTCGGACTCAACTCTGCGGCTTGAGTTGGTCGAGGAGCGCGACGAAAGACGGGTGCTCTTTCAGGGGATCGAGATCGGGATCTTGCTGCATCCAATCGAAGTCGGCGTAGCCGAGCTCAACCGCAGCGCGCAGGGAGCGCAGCGCGTCGGATTTGCGTTTCGAGAGAGCCAGACTGCACGCGAGATTATAGTGCGCGGTGGCGTTGCGCGGTTGGAGTTTTACGAGCCGGCGGTCCATCTTGAGGCCGTCGGCGATCCGACCGTGTTTCGTGTAGAGACTCCCGAGGATTTCGACGACGTCGGTGTAGGCCGGGTCGCGGCTGAGCACCGATTCAAAAAAACGAATCTCAAACTCGTGGTCGTGTGGGCGTGCCTTGGCCATGGAGTGAAAAATCTACGGGCGCATCACGCGCGACGCGGGCACGTGCCAGTGAGGCGGAAGGCGTCGCAATGCGCGCTCACTTGCAGGCGCTGGGAGACCGGGGTGAGGCCGATTTTGGCGGAGACGGTGCTGCCATACCACTCCATGAACGGGGCGCTGATCTCGAAAATTTTGTCGCAATCGATGCACACGACCTGGGCGACTTGGGCGGTGGCGCCGTCGCGGTTGGGGCGGTAGAATTTTTCTCCGGAGCCGATGTCTACCTCGCGCAGCAAAGCGCTCTCGGTCATGATCGGGAGCGTGCGATAGACGGTCGCGCGCGAGACGGAATCGTCGAGCTTGCGGGCGTGGTCGAGTAATTGCTCGGCGGTGAAGTGCTCATCCAACGTGAACGCGGCGTCGAAGATCGCGAGGCGCTGGCTGGTGGCGCGCAGCCGTTTTTTGACGAGGAATTTTCGGAATTTTTCGCGGGCGGCGGGAATGCTCACGGCGGACTGTTTTCCGCGGTCAGCGGGGGTGTCAATGCGTTCGTCGCGGCGGGGAGCGGCTTCAGGTTTGCGTTGTCATCGGGTGGGGGCCGTCATTCGCGCGATGATCGTTGGTGTCCACCCGCTCGCAGGCTTCGACAAGGTCCTGCATTACCGCGTGCCCGAAACCCTGAGTGGCTCGGTCGGCGTCGGTTCGCTCGTGCGCGTGCCCATCGTGAATTCACTGCGCCTCGGGATCGTGGGCGAGCTGGGTGCGCCGGCGGATTTTCCCGTCGATCGGCTCAAGTCGGTCGCGCAGGTGGTGTATCCGTTTCCCGCGTTGCCGCCGGATTTGCTCCAACTGGCCCGCTGGATGGCGGGCTACTATGCGTGCGGGCTCGACAGCATTATCGAGACGATGATTCCGGCGGCGGTGCGCAATGCGGCGGGTTTGAAGCAGGAGAAACAGCTCTCGTTGGCGCAGCGATTGAGTGTCGAGGAGGTGGCGGCGTTGGAGAAAAAAGCGCCGCAGCAGGCCCGGCTTTACCGGTTTCTGGAGCAGCAATTTCGTCCGCAGAAGAAGTCGCTCGTGTTGTCGCGGCTCGACGTGACGGCGGCGGTCGCGGCGGCGCTGGTGAAGCGGGGCGTGGTGCGCGAAGAGACGCAGCGCATCGAGCGGATCGCCTACGACGACGATCACTCGGCGGGGGAATTGGTGGCCTCGCAGCCGCACTCGCTCAATCCGGAGCAGCAGGCGGCGGTGGATGCGATGACGGCGAGCCTCGGCGAGGAGAAATTTGGCGTGACGCTGCTCCACGGGATCACGGGATCGGGGAAGACGGAGGTTTACCTGCGCGCGATCGACACCGCTTTGAAGTCGGGTGGTGGCGTGGTGTTTCTCGTGCCCGAGGTGGCGCTCACGCCGCAGACGGTCGCGCGCTTGCGCTCGCGATTGGAGGCGATCGCGCCGGGGCACCGCTGCGTCGTGTGGCACAGTCACCTGAGCGAAGGCGAGCGGTTGGACGGCTGGCTGGCGCTCGTGAACGGCGAAGCGAAGGTCGTCGTGGGGGCGCGTTCGGCGGTGTTTGCGCCGGTGCAGAATTTGAAGCTCATCGTCGTCGATGAGGAGCACGAGCCGGCTTACAAGCAGGACGAGACGCCGCGCTATCACGGGCGCGATGTCGCGGTGGTGCGGGCGAAAATGAACCGCGCGGTGTGCCTGCTCGGGTCGGCGACGCCGTCGCTGGAGAGTTTTCTCAATGCGCAGACGGGCAAATATCGGCTCGTGGAACTCAAGCAGCGGGTGGATGCGCGGAAGCTGCCGTTTATCGACATCGTCGACCTGCGCGTCGAAGCGATGAAGCAACGGTCACTGCCGCTGCTGTCGGGGCGGCTGGTGCGGGCGATGCAGGACCGTTTTGAGAAGCGCGAGCAGACGATTCTGTTTATCAACCGCCGCGGGTATTCGTCGTCGATGCTGTGCACAAAATGCGGGCACACGGAGGAGTGTCTCCATTGCAGCATCGCGCTGACCTACCACCGCTCGGACGAGACGTTGCGCTGCCACCTGTGCGGGGCGCAGAAGCCGGCGCCGTTGCGGTGTCCGAAGTGTGCGCAGCCGGATATTCGCTGGAAGGGACTCGGCACGCAGCGGATAGAGGAGGCGGTGCGGCGGGTGTTACCGCGGGCAAAAATCGAGCGGATGGATACGGACACGATGTCGAAGAAGAATCGGTTTCGCGAAGTGCTCTCGGCGTTTCGCGCGGGCAAAGTCGATGTGCTCGTGGGCACGCAGATGATCGGCAAGGGGCTGGATTTTCCGAACGTCACGCTCGTGGGTTTGGTGGATGCGGACATGTCGATGCATGTGCCGGATTTCCGGGCCAACGAGCGCACGTTTCAGCTGCTCGTGCAGGTGGCGGGACGGGCGGGGCGCGGAGATCGCGCGGGCGAAGTGGTGGTGCAGACGTTTACGCCGCAGGCGGAGGCGATCCAGTTTTCGCGACACGCGGATTTCGGCGGATTTGCGGCGTCGGAATTGAAGGTGCGGAAGGATTTTCACTACCCGCCGTATCGCCATCTCATCCATCATCTCTTTCGCGGACCCAATCCGGAGAAACTGAAATTCTTCGCGGAGCAGTGGGCGAAGCTGGTCGAGAAAACGCTGGGGGAGCGGGTGGAACTGCGCGGGCCGTCGGCGTCGCCGATTGAGAAAATCAAAGACGAGTATCGCTGGCAGCTTTGGTATTTCACCAACGCGGTCACGAAGGTCGTGCCGGAATTGGCGAAGCTCCGCGCGGGCTTTGCGTGGCCGGACGACATCACGCAGGTGATCGATGTCGATCCGGTGAACTTGGTGTGAGTTAAACGCCGGGCAGGCGTTGCGGGCTCGTGTGGGGAAGACGACCGGGGGCGGTCGCGTTCCAAGGGTCAATCGGAGCGGAGGGCCTCGACCGGGCTCAATCGCGAGGCGCGGATGGCGGGGTAGAGGCCGGCGATGACGCCGACGAGGCCGCTGAAGACGACGCCAATCAAGAGAGCGGCCGGGGAGAGTTCGGGGCGGTTCGCTTCAACGACGACTTTTTGGAGCAGTTTGATCAGGCCCACGCTGGCGAACATGCCGAGGATGCCGCCGAAACCCGCGAGCGTGAGCGACTCGGCGAGGATCTGGACGAGGATATCGAGACGCTTGGCGCCGAGGGCGCGGCGGACGCCGATCTCGCGGACGCGTTCGCTGATGGAGGCGAGCATGACATTCATGATGCCGATGCCGCCGATGATGAGGCCGATAACCGCGACGCCGCCGAGCGAGACGACGTAGCTGCGGCGCGTTTCCTCGAAGCGTTGCAGGAGGTCTTCGCGCGTCTCGAAGCGGATGTCCTGAATGCCGCGGTGCGTGTGGGTGAGGACGTTGGTGATCTGGTCGATCACGAGACGGATATCGGCCACATCGGCGACTTTGACGTTCAAGATGTCGACGTTTTCATCGATGCGGAAAAGGGTTTGCAGCGTCGTGAGGGGGATGAAGACGGCGCTATTTTTCGCGCTCGTGCCGCCGCCGAGGGAGTTCTGATATTCGCGGAGGACCCCGACGACGGTGAAGGGCTGTCCGTTGATGGTGATGACGCGGTCGAGGGCGTCGATGCCGCGAGGGAAGAGCGCGTCGGCGATCGAGGCACCGATCACGACGACTTGGGTTTGAAACTCGTTGTCGAGGTCGCCGATGAGCCGGCCCATCTGGACGTCGAAACGGTCCATAATAAACGTGGCGGGGAGGACGCCGCGCACGTTCTGGCCGGTCGCGCGACCCTGGTAGGCGAGGCGGCCGCCGCCGGGAATCGCTACCTCGGCGGTGACACGCTGCGCAAGCGGGACGGCGTCGAGGATCGCATCGACGTCCTTCATCGTGCGGCCGGGGGAGAGCTGGCGGATTTCGCGCTGAGTCTCGGGCGCGGGTCGGGACCAGACGCTGATGCGTTCGATACCGCCGGTCTCGTAGATCATGGTTTCCCAGCCGCGGAGGAGGCCTTTGACGACGCCCAGCATGCCGACGAGGGCGGCGGCGCCGAGGACGATGCCGAACAGGGTGAGGAACGAGCGCAGCTTGTGGGCGAGAACTTCGTTCCAGCCGCTGGCGATTCCCATGGTGAGCAATCTCATGGGAGCGCGGTTACGGGAGGGAGCGACGTTTGCCGCGGGCTTTGATCGGAGCAGTCGGCTTGGCGGTGGGGATCTCGCCGGTGTATTCCAACGGGCGCATGAGAGCCACTTCATCGCCGGTGACGAGACCAGAGAGAATCTGCACGCGGCGGGTATCGACGAGGCCGATGTCGATGCCGCGCACTTCGAAACCTTCGCCTTTCTTGATAAAAACGTAGCGCACCGAATCGGCGTTGGAGAACACGGCGGAAAGAGGGACGGCCGGCACGTTTTCGACGTGGGCGAGCGTGAACATCACGGTGGCGGACATGCCGGGACGGAGGCGCGGGTCGGTCTCATCGACGACGACATCGACCGGGAAGACGCGGGTGCGGTCGCCGGAAGACTCGGTGGCGATGGTGGCGATGCGCTTGATTTCGCCGTTCAGCATCATGTTGCGCAGCGAATCGACGCGGACGCGGGCGACATCGCCGACTTTGAGGCGGGCGACGTCGATCTCGTTGATATTCGTGCGGACCATGAGGGCGCTGAGATCGGCGACTTCGCCGAGGAGCGTGCCTCCATTTTGCGCGGCGGCGCTGGTGACGAGTTGGCCCTCGGTGAGATCGCGCAGGAGGAGCGTGCCATCGTGGGGGGCGCGAATGATGGTCTTGGTGAGTTTGTCGCGGAGATTGGCGGCGCGGGCCTCGAAGACGGCGGCGTCGTTTTCGGCGAGGGAGAGGACCGTGCGCGTTTCCTCGAAGTCTTTCGTGGTGACGAGCCCCTGTGATTTCAGGCCGGACTGGCGTTCGAACTCACGTTTGGCGCGCTGGGCCTTGAGTTTGGAGGCTTCGATGTTGCGGTCGGATTCCTGTAGCTGGGTCAGGATGTCCTGCTGGTCGAGTTTGAGGAGCTCCTGACCTTTGGTGACGTTTTCGCCGTCACCGACGGCGATTTTCATGATACGGCCGTTGATCTCGGCGCGCAGTTCGGTGGAAAACACGGCGCGGAGACGGCCGACCGCGATGATTTCCTCGGCGATATTGGAAATGCGGACGGTAGAGGTCGGGATCTTGGACTCGCGTTTGTTGCCGAAGAGGCCGGGGCCGATTTTTTGCCAGACGATCCGCCCGCCCCAGCCGGCGCCGGCCAGAACTGCGAGGATGATGACGTAGCGGATGGTGGTGGCTAGGACGCGGGATTTCTTCGGGGTAGAAGCCATGGGTAGGACTGAGACGAACGAGCGGGCGATTGGAAACACCGGCTCGCAAGATATTAGGGGAATTTTCGGATTAAAAACGGCTTAGAATTCCCACGTGATTCCGGCGCTCGGCAGGAAGGGCAGTTGCTCGCGGGCTTTGCGCACGTCGGTGACCTGGGTGCTGGTCACGGTGACACGGTGTTCGTAGCCGACGTAGTTGGTGCGGTCGTAGGCGTTGAAAATATCGAGAAACACGCGGAGTTCGCCGCGCGCGACTTTGATGCGGCGAGTGACGCGGAGGTCGAGGCGATGGTAGGCGGGGAGGTTCAGGCCGTAGACGGGGCCGTTGGCGGAGACGAGGACGCGACGACCGTTGGTGAGCGGGGCGAGCGAGTAGAGGACATCGGTGGTGGGCCAGCCGGTGTGGTATTGCCAGGAGGCGCTGACCTGCCAGCGGGCGTTGGGCGCGTAGGTGGTATCGGCGTAGAACGTGTGGCGTTGGTCGCGGACGCGCGGAGTCCAGCGGCCGGCGATGAGCTCTTCGCTGCGCGCGAGGGCGTAGGTGGCGTTCCACGTGAGGCGCGGTCCGGAGCGGCCGGCGAGGAGAAACTCGAGGCCGCGGGCCCGTGCGCGGGTGGGATCGAGGCGGGCGCGGTCGGACTGGGCTTCGGGGAAGAGGTTGTAGCCGTTGTCGAGATTCTCCCAGCGCGGGCGGAGGCGGGACGAGAGGCGCTCGTAGGCCTCGGCGCGGAGATTGATGCCCTTGGCCAGAGGATACTCGACGCCGAGCACGCGGTGTTCGGCAAATTCGGCACGGCGAAACGCGGTGTCGCCGTCGGCAATGGCGAGTTCGTGGAGACGTTGGGGTTGAAAATAGGCGCCCCACGCGGCGCGGACGGTGGCGCGGCCGAGGGTGAGCGCGGCGTTGAGGCGGGGGCTGGTGTTGGACTCGCGCGTGATCGTCTGGCGGTCGAAGCGGAGGCCCGGCTCGACGACGAGCGCGTCCCAGGGTTGCACGCGGGCGGAAACAAAGGCGCCGAGGTTATCGGTGTCGGGGCGCAGGGCGTGGTTGACCGTGTGGCTGACGGTGGTTTGGCGACCGGCGATCACGACGCTCTCCTGGCGGGACAGCGCGTAGTCGTAGCGGCTGTCGGAGGCTTTGGCCTCGAAACCGGCGCGGACGAGGGCGCGCTCGTGGAGGGTGACGGTCCAATCGTTGCGGGCGCCGAGGACGTTGAGGCGGCGCTGGTCGCGCAGGGAAAAGGGAAACCCGTCCTGCACGCCCGTGCCGCGGCGATTCCACGCCAGCCGGCTGAATGAAAGCACGCCTTCGCTGCTCACCTGGGGATTGAGGGCGCCCTGCCAGCGGGTCCAGACATAGTCGCTGTCGTAGCTACTGGAGAGGGAGGGATTGTTCGTGCGCTGGTAGGTGAGGGTGTCGCCGGCGTGGAGAGCTTGGAGCGAAACCGTGTGGCCCGGCGCGACCTGATATTCGACCTGCGCCGTCACATCGTAGTAGCGCGGGGTCACTTCGTCGTCGCGACCCGCGGCGCGGAGGGCGACGTCGGGATAGCCGCGACGCACGGAGGCCAGCCAACGCCCATGTCGATCGGCGAACACGCCCTGATTACTGCCACCGATGCCGGTGAGACTTAGGCCGAGACTCGTGCGGGCGACGGTGGAGGCTTTGGTCTCCATCGTGAGGACGCCGGCGAGATGGTTGCCGAACTCGGCGGTAAATCCGCCGGTGGTGAGATCGAGCCGGCTGATCGTCTGCGGGTCGATGATCGAGAGCGAGCCGTCGATATCTTTGAGGTGAAACGGCTCGATGAGATCGAGGCCGTCGAGGCGCGCGAGGAGTTGGCCATTGGGCGCACCCCGCACCCAGAAGCGGGCGCTAAAATCGTCGACTGCCAAGCCCGGCAGCCGCGCGATGGAACGGAAAAGGTCGTCGCCGATTTGCGGGAGCGTTTCGAGTTCGGTGCTCGTGAGGGTTGCGGCGGCGGTGGCCCGCTCTTCGGCGACGCCAAATTTGCTGGGCGTGACGACGACTTGGCCGAGGGAAACGGGGGCGTCAGCACCGGCGGCGCCCGAAAACGCGAGGAGGGCGAGGCACGGAAGGAGGAGGCGCAGGGGAGGACGCATGGCGCGGGAAAATTGAGGTAACGCTGAGTTTCACGGCGGCGGGGGGCGAGCACGATTGTGACGATCGCACCGCTTGGTTACTTCAGTGGAAACAAAAGAAGGCGCCGGCATGGCACGAAGCAGCCCGCGAAAAGCGTCTTCCCGTGCGGAAAAATATCACTCAGCCTGCGCGCCATGACACAGGCGAAGACGGGTTTGCGGATCTATTTCATGGGCATTTGTGGCACCGCGATGGGCAACGCGGCGTTGCTCGCGCGCGCGGCCGGGCACGAGGTGCTGGGCGCGGACACGGGCGTTTATCCGCCGATGAGCACGGTGTTGGCGGCGGCGGGGATCACGTTACACGAAGGTTACGACGCGGGGCGGTTGGCCAAACTGGCGCCTGATCTCGTCGTGATTGGCAACGCGATGTCGCGGGGCAATGCCGAGGTGGAGTGGCTCCTCGATACGCGGGCGCTGCGGTTCACGTCGCTGCCGGCGCTGTTGCATGACTTTGTGCTGCAGGGGCGGAAAAATATCGTCGTCAGCGGGACGCACGGGAAGACCACGACGACGGCACTTGCGGCGTATCTCCTGCGCGAGGCGGGGCGCGATCCGGGATTTTTGATCGGCGGAGTGCCGCAGGACCCGCCGGTCGGGGCGCACTTGGGGGCAGCGGCCGATCCGTTTGTGATCGAGGGAGACGAATACGACAGCGCGTTTTTCGACAAGCGCAGCAAGTTCATCCACTACGCGCCGCATATCGCGGTAATGAACAACCTCGAGTTCGACCATGCGGATATCTTTCGCGACCTCGCGGACGTGCAGCGGACCTTCACGCATTTCTCGCGGATCGTGCCGCGCAACGGATTTGTCGTGATGAACGGCGACGACAGCAATCTGCGCGCGCTGGGGCCGATGGGCTGGACGCGGGTGGTGCGCGTGGGGTTGGGCGAGAGCTGCGATACGCGGATCGTGGACTTCGCGGAAACGGCGGGCGGCGTCGAGTTCAAGCTCCTGTGGCGCGGGCAGCCGTGGGCGCAGGTGAAGTGGGCGCAGCCGGGGGTTTTTAACGCGCGAAATGCGGCAATGGCGGCGACGGCGGCGGGGCTCGCGCTGAACGAAGCGAACCCGGCGGCACTCGACCTCGGCGCGCTCGCGCGCTTTCGTGGAGTGAAACGGCGGCAGGAAATTCTGCTGGCGACACCGGCGCTCACAGTGATCGAGGATTTTGGCCATCACCCGACGGCGCTTGCGGAGACACTGCAGTCGTTTCGCGCACGATTTCCCGGAGCGACGCTGACGGCGGTGTTCGAACCGCGGAGCAACACGGCGCGAGTGCGCACGCTACAAGCGGCTTTTATGCGGGCGCTCGGACAGGCCGATGAAATTTATATCGGGCCGGTCAGCCGACCGGAAAAGCTCCGCGACGAAGAGCGCTTCGATCCCGAGGCCGTGGTGCAGCAATTGGAAACCCAGGGCCTGGAAGCTTACTGCGCCGCGACTAATGCGGCACTCTACGAAAAACTCGCGTCCAACGTGCTGACGCCGCCGATCTTGGCGCGGAAGAAGGCTCGGGTGGTCGCGTTTTTCTCCAACGGTTCGTTCGACGGGATCATTGGAAAATTTGTCACGGCTGCCAAGGGCGGGGCGGCTTAACGGCGGACTGGTTGGGGCGCTACGGGCGCGGGAGCAGCGAGAGTGGCCGGAGTGGTCGGGACGGCGGGGGCGAGCGTGTTTTCGAGCAGGGCTTTGAGCTTTTTGAGGTCGAGCGGTTTGACGAGGTGCTCATCCATGCCGGCGGCGAAACATTTTTCGCGGGTGCCTTTGGTAATCGAGGCGGTCAAAGCAATGATGGGCGTGCGGTGGCCGTTGGTCTCGGCGGCGCGAATACGTTGCGTGACGGCAAAACCGTCGAGGTCGGGCATCTGGAGATCCAAGAGAATGGCGTCGAAGCGGTTCGCCTGGGCGAGTTGGACGGCGTCTTGGCCGTCGGTGGCGAGGATTGGCGTGAAGCCGTGGCGCTGAAGGTGGAATTCGAGCAGGCGGCGGTTGGTTTCAAGGTCGTCGACGACGAGGATGCGCGGAAGGCGGGCGGGTGCGGCCGGTGCCGCGGAGACGGACGAAGGCTCTTCTTCGGGCAGGGCGACCGGGGTGGCGGGGAAGACGAAGGAAAATTCCGATCCCTGGGCGACTTCGCTCTGCACGGAAATCTCTCCGCCCATGAGGGCGACGAGGCGGTGGCAAATGGCGAGTCCGAGACCGGTGCCGCCGAAGCGCCGCGTCGTCGAAGCCTCGGCCTGCACGAACATCTGGAAGAGCGTCGCGCGTTTCTCGGCGGGGATGCCAATGCCGGTGTCGCGCACGCGGACCGCCAGCGTGCCGTGAGCGACGTTGGGTAGGGGCGGCGTCCAGTTGAGGAAAAGGGTGACCGAGCCGCGCGGGGTGAACTTGATGGCGTTGTCGACGAGATTGAGGAGGATCTGGCGGAAACGGAGCGGGTCGCCGCTGATGAGCAAAGGTCCGACGAGTTGGGCTTCGAAGCGCAGATCGATTTTCTTCTCGAGCGCGCGGGCACTGAGCAGGCGCAGCACATCGGCGCACGTTTCGGCCGGAGCGAAGGGCAGTCGCTCGAGGTTGAGGCGGCCTTCTTCGATTTTGGAAAGATCGAGAATGTCGTTGATGAGAGAATTCAGGCGAGCGCCCTCGCCGGTGATGGTGCCGAGGTAGCCGCGCTGGGCTTCGTCGAGTTTGGTTTCGGACAGGAGATTGGCGAAACCCATCACGGCATTGAGTGGCGTGCGGATTTCGTGGCTGATCACGGCGAGGAAGTCGCCTTTCGCGCGGTTGGCCTGGTCGGCCGCAGTCTTGGCGCGCTGGAGCTCGCGTTCGGTTTCGGCGTGCTGGCGGACTTCGGCGCGCATGAGGGCGAGCAAGGTGGCGTTGACGAGCAGCACTCCGATGAGCAGCGCGGCGCCTCCGAGCAGGAGCAGGCGCACCGTGACGATCGACAAAGCGCGCGTGTCGGGAGGAAACGGGTGCGAACCGGCAAACCATTCGGCGATGATCGTGCCGGCGACGACGAGCCCTGTGACAAGGGCACAGGTGGTCGGAGAAAACTCCTGATCGGCGCGACGGCGACGCACGAGGCGGCGGCAGAAGTAACAGGCAAAAATCGCCGCCGCAGCGAGGGCCACCGCGTCGAGGCGGTAGCGCAAGAGAACGTCGAGCTGCGGGGCGTCAGACATTGGAGCGGTTGCTCGCTCCAGACTGCGGCCGGCGTGTGCTGTCGGCAAAATGCGGATTTACTTATTCGTTACTTACGCGCGGCCTGATGCGGCCTAGGTGTTGCTACTCACCGCGCAGACGGCGGTCGCGCGCGGGCACTCGCGGAAGCTTATTGCGCCTGTTTGGCGACTTTGCGCGTCGCGGGCGCCTGACCGGCGGGAAGTGCGAGCAAGTCGTAGTCTTCGTAGCCGGTGATTTTCACGTTCACAAATTTGCCGACGGGCAGCGTGAGCGGGACGTAAATACGACCGTCGATATCCGGCGCATCGGCCTCGCCGCGGGCAACGCCGGGCTCCTCGACGAGCGCTTTCAGGGTGCGGCCGGTGAAGCTCTTGCTGACGGTGGCGGCGATCTCCTTTTGGAGCTTCATCACGCGGTGCCAGCGGGCCTCTTTCACTTTGGGCGAGATCTGGTGGTCCATCTTCGCGCCGCGCGTGCCCTCTTCCTGCGAGTAGCGGAAAACGCCGAGGCGTTCGAATTTGGTGTCGCGGATGAACTCGCACAGTTCGTCGACATCGGCCTCGGTTTCACCGGGGAAGCCGACGATAAACGTGGTGCGGATCGCGATGCCGGGAATGCCGGCGCGGATGCGTTTGAGGAGATCGCGGATGTAGGCGGACGAGGTTTCGCGCTGCATCTGGCCCAGCATGTGATCGCTGATGTGTTGGAGCGGAATGTCGATGTAGCGGGCGACCTTCGGGCACTCGGCGATGGTCTTGATGAGCTCGTCGCTCCAGTGCGCGGGATGCGTGTAGAGCAGGCGAATCCAGAAATCGCCTTCGATGGCGTTGAGCTGGCGAAGAAGCGTGGTGAGCGCAGAGCCGCGGGTGGAATCGACGGGCGTGCGGGGGTTGGGGCGCTCCTCCCACGTGTCCATACCGAAGAAGGTGGTGTCCTGAGAGATCAGGTTGATTTCTTTGACGCCCTCTTTCACGAGCTGGCGTGCCTCGGCCACCACGCTCTCAATCGTGCGGCTGCGATGGCGTCCGCGGATCTGCGGAATAATGCAGAAAGTGCAGGGGTGGTTACAGCCTTCGGCGATTTTGATGTAAGCAAAATGCTTCGGGGTGAGACGGAAACGCGGGGTGTCGTAGTCGGGAATGTAGGTCGATTTGCCTTCGATAAAGGTCAACGGACCGGCGTTGGCGGCGCGCTCTTTTTCGTAGAGACCCTCGATAATCGGGGCGACTTTGGTGACCTGATCCAAGCCGATGAAAGCGTCGACCTCGTCATGCAGCGAGGTGGAAAGATCCTTGGAAAAACGCTGCGACATGCAGCCCGCAACGATGAGTTTCTGCTCTTTGCGGCGTTTGGTCATGCCGCGATTCTGGTGCACTTCGAGGATGTGGCCGATGGATTCCTCCTTGGAGGAGTCGATGAACGAACACGTGTTGACGATGACGACATCGGCTTTCTCGGCGTCGGGAATCACGCTCATGCCGGCCTGGTGGAGGTGTCCGATCATGATCTCGGAATCGACGAGATTCTTGGCGCAACCGAGGGAAATGAGACTGACTTTGAGCATGGCGGCAGAGTGGGACGGGCGGCGGGAGCAGCGAATGAAAAAACCGCGGCCGGAAGACCGCGGTTGGAAAGATGAGTGGGCCGGAAGCCGCTTACTTCTTCTTGGCGGCGACCTTGGCGCGTTCCTTCTTGCGTTTGAGATAGGCGGCGCGGCGTTTGCGTTTGATGTGCTTGTTCAGTTGTTGACCCATGGTGTTTGGAAGTGTGAAGGGGCGATGTTTCAGAGGGCCCGAGGCGAGTCAAGCGCCGCGGTCGGTCCGTGGACAGATCGGGCGAATGGCCGAGCGCGAAAGGAGAATTGGGCGTGACGACGCTTCATGGCGCCATGAAGCTCCGCGCCCCTCCCATACCCCACCATGCGGCTTTTCCTCCGGAATTCATTCTACGCGGCCCTGTTTGGCGCGCTCACCCTATCGGTTTTGTCCGCTCCGGCGCGCGGCGCGGAGACATCCCCGCGATTAGAACTGCGCGACGGTGACCGCGTGGTCTTCGTCGGCGACACGCTGATCGAGCGCGAACAATACCACGGCTGGGTCGAGCTGATGCTCACCTCGCGGTTTCCCGACAAGAACGTGACCTTCCGCAATCTCGGCTGGAGCGGCGACACGCCGGCCGGAGATTCGCGCTTTGGGTTGAGCCTGCTCCAAGCGGGCAAAGAGCCGGCCAACGAGGGTTGGACGCAGTTGGTGAAACAAATCGAGACCGCGAAGCCCACCGTGGTGTTCGTGGGCTACGGCATGGCGGCCTCGTTCGATGGCGAGGTGGGCCGGGAGAAGTTCAAGACGGACTACCAGCGGCTTATGGAAACCATCGCCAAAGTGTCGCCGGGTGCACGGGTCGTGTTGCTGGGGACGGTGCGGCACGAAAATTTGGGAACTCCTTGGGCCGATCCGGCGAAACACAATGCGGAACTCGAGCGCACCTCGGCGGTGGTGCGGGAGATCGCCACGCAGCGTGCGGCGACGTATTTTCCGCTCTACGATGCGCTGCGGGCGCCCATGGAGCGGGCGGCTGGCGCCGGGGGCGGCAAGCTCACGGACAACGGCATTCATCTCAACGGTGCGGGTTATCGGGCGGCGGCCGAGGCGCTGGAAGACATGTTGTTTGGCGCGGGAAAACCGGGCGCTTGGCGCACGAGCGCGGCGGTTGAGCCGCTGCGGCAGTCGATTCTCCGGAAGAACGAATGGTTTTTCCACCGTTCACGACCGGCGAACATGGCGTATATCTTCGGATTCCGGAAGCGCGAGCAGGGCAACAATTCCGTCGAGGTCTTGAAGTTCGACGAGTTTGTCGCCGAAGAGGAAAAGCGGATCGCGCAGCTCCGGGCGCTGACGCCCGGGAAGAATGTGCCGGAGATTGCGCGGCGCGTGGGCAACCTCGTGACGAAATCGACGCCGCAGCCGCACCCGAAGTTCAAGGTCGACGATGCGCTGGAAGTGACGCTGTGGGCGGAGAATCCCCTGCTGAACAAACCGATCCACATGAATTTCGACCCGCAGGGGCGGTTGTGGGTGGCGAGCTCGGAAGTATATCCGCAAATTGAACCGGGCCAGGCACCGAGCGACAAAATCATCGTGCTTGAAGATACCACGGGCGTCGGGCGAGCCGACAAGGCCACGGTGTTTGCCGATGGGTTGTTGATTCCGACGGGCGTCGAGCCGGGCGACGGTGGCGTGTATGTCGCGCAGAGCACGGACCTGTTGCATTTCAAGGATACCAATGGCGACGGAAAGGCGGATGTCCGGCGGATCGTCCAGAGCGGTTTCGGCACCGAGGACACGCACCACAATTTGCATTCGCTGCGCTGGGGACCTGACGGGCGGCTCTACATGAACCAGTCGGTTTACACGCGCACCGACACTGAAACGCCGACGGGAATCGTGCGCCTGCGGGCCGGCGGCATTTTCCGGATGGACCCGCGCGACCAGCAGACAGAAATCCTGTATCGCGGTTGGGTGAATGCGTGGGGGCACCAGTTTGACGAGTTCGGGCAATCGTTTGTGACTGACGGCGCGGGCTACTCGGGAATCAGTTGGGCGGTCGCGGGCGCGACCTACCGGACGTTGGCACCAGCGCGCCGGGAATTGGAAAGCGTGAGCCCGGGAGCGTATCCGAAATTCTCGGGGCTCGAAGTAATCCGCAGCGCGCATTTTCCCGACGATTGGCAAGGGGACATGATTACATCGGATTTTCGCGCGCACCGGGTGGTGCGGTTCAAGATTTCTGACCAGGGGGCGGCCTACCTTACCCGGGAAATGCCGGATGTGATGCGCACGACGGACGGCACGTTTCGGCCGCTCGACGCGAAGCTCGGGCCCGACGGTGCGCTGTATCTCGCGGACTGGAGCAATCCGATCATCCAGCACGGCGAAGTGGATTTTCGCGACACTCGCCGCGACAAAGAGCACGGGCGGATTTGGCGCATCGCCGCGAAGGGACGCGCGCCGCTCGCGAAGACGGATTTCACGAAGCTGGCTAACGCGGCGTTGCTCGACCGGTTGGTTTCGAAGAACGGCTACGATCAGGCGCAGGCGAAACGGGTGCTCGTGGAGCGCGGCGCGGAAAAAGTGAAGGCGGATATGGCGAGCTGGACCGCGCGCCAGACCGCGCCGACGGCGCGCCTGCAGGCGCTGTGGGCGCACCAAGCGCTGAATTTGCCGGTGGCGGCGCTCGCGAACGAACTCGTCGGGGCGAGCGATGCACGGATTCGCGCCGCGGCGGTGCGCGTGCTGCCGACGACGGACGCGTTGACGGCGCTGACGAAACTCGCGGCCGACGCGAACCCCCGGGTGCGGCTGGAGGCGGTGCGGGCACTGGGGAAATTGGGCACGGCGCGCGCGGCAGAGGTGGCGTTGGGCGTTTTGGACAAGCCGATGGATGCGTTTCTCGACTACGCGCTCTGGCTCACGATGAACGAGCTCGCGACGCCGTGGCTCGCGGCGGTGCGCTCGGGCGCGTGGAATTTTCAGGGACGTGAGGCACACCTCGCGTTTGGTCTGAAGGCGATCGAGCCGACGCTTGCCGGTGAAGTGCTCACGCAGCTGTTGGCGGACCGCGTGCTGCCGCGCGACGGCTCCGGTCCGTGGATCGAACTCATCGGATCGGCGGGCGGCGTGCGCGAACAGCGCAAACTGTTCGATGCGGTGCTGGCGAACGGTTTTGCGGATACGGTGGCGCCGCGCGCGCTGGTGGCGTTGGGCGACGCGTCGCGGTTGCGCAGCGTGAAGCCCGATGGTGATTTGGAAAAGCTGGCGAGTTTGTTGGCGGCGCCGACCGAGGCGACGCGGGTGGCGGCGCTCCAACTCGTCGGCACTTGGAAAGTGCAGGCGCTCGCGCCCGCGGTGGTGAAACGGGCGGGCGACGCCGCCATCACGGCGACCGAGCGGACGGCGGCGTTTGGTGGGCTGCGGGAATTGGGTGGCGCCAAGGTGATCGCAGACTTGCGGACGCTGTCGCGCGAAGCGGCGGCCCCGGTGATCCGACGCGAGGCCGTGGTGGCGCTGGCGGGCATCGATCTCGGCGCGGCCATGCCGGAGGTGCTGACGGTGCTGGCGGCGACGACGGTTGACGCCGAGGCGCAGGCGCTGTGGCGGGCGTTATTGTCCGTGAAAGGCGCGAGCGCGCGGCTGGCGGCGGCATTGCCAAAAGCGAAATTGCCGGCGGCGGTGGCCAAAGCGGGACTGCGCCCGGCGCGTGAGGGCGGGCAAAACCAGCCGCTCGTGCAGGCGCTGATCAAGAGCGCGGGGCTGACTCTCTCGGAGGCGCAACTCACGCCGGAGGAGTTGCAATCGCTCGCACGCCAGGCGCTCGCCGTGGGAGACGCGGCGCGTGGTGAGCGGATTTATCGGCGGCCGGAACTGGCGTGCACGGCGTGTCACGCGATCGGCGGAGCGGGCGGAAAAGTCGGCCCGGACATGACGAGCATCGGGGCGAGCGCGCCGACGGATTACCTCGTCGAGTCGCTGCTCTACCCGAGTGCGAAAATCAAAGAAGGTTACCACTCGGTGATTCTCACGACGAACGATCAGCAGGAGTTGAGCGGCATGATCACGCGGGAGACAGCGACCGAGATTATTTTGCGCAACGCGGCGAACCAAGAGGTGCAAGTCGCGGTGAAGAATGTCGCGAAGCGGACTAGCGCGGGCTCGTTGATGCCGGCGGGGTTGATCGACGGACTGCTGCCGGAAGAGCGGTTGGATTTGGTGAAGTTCCTCGCGCAGTTGGGGCGGCCCGGCGACTACGATGCGGCGAAGGGGGGAGTGGCTCGCGCGTGGAACCTCTATTTGGTGGTGAGCAAGAATCAGTCGATCGGCGTCGAGCGCGTGGTGCGCGGCGACGAGACGCTCACGGATTGGGTGCCGGCGCTCTCACTGGTCAACGGGCTGTTGCCGGGCGATCTCATCACGACCACGTATCCGCAACTGGTGAACACGCGCGGCCTGTTTGCGGCGACGCGGTTTGAGTCTGCGCGCGGCGGCAAAATGACCTTCACGGTCGCGGGCGGCGTAAAGGATGCGTGGCTCAACGGCGTGCCGGTGAAGGCGGGCGCGCAGATTACGGCCGAGGCACGGATCGGGGTGAACACGCTGGTGCTGCAACTTGACGAGGCGCGCGTGAAAGACGGGGTCAAAGTGACGGCGAGCGACGTGGCGTTTGTCGTGCACTGACAGGCGCGAGTGCGGCGGTCCCGGGGCAGAGCGCGGCGCTACATTTTTCCCTCTCTGAGTGTCTCTTTCCTCTCTGGCGGTGGCGGCGCCACGGGCCACTTTGTGTGTTCTTTCGCACTATGGCACCGGAATCCGCCCATCAACCGTCACCCGCCGTTCTGACTCCCGATATTTTGGTGATCGGGGGCGGGATGGCGGGAGTGATGGCTGCGCTCGCCGCGAAGACGCCGGCCAATCGCGTGCTGATCGTCGAGCCCAGCAATGTGCTGGGCGGGCAGGGGACGGCGGGCGGCGTGGCGGGGTTTTGCGGCGACACCGCGCGGGTGAACGGCGAGTTTGCCGCGCTCGTCGCGCAGCTCGCGCGCCACGGCCTGATCGAGCCGTATCGGCCAAATGATGACCGACGCGCCTACGACTTGGAGTGGTGCGCGTTTTTCCTCCAGGAAATGGTCGTGCAGCGCGGCATCGACTTGCTGCTCCACGCGCGGGTGATCGCGGCGCAGGCGGCGGCGGGAGTGGTCGGCGAGGTCACGGTGGCTACGGCGGGCGGGGCGGTGAAACTCGCGCCGCGCTTCGTGATCGACGCTTCGGGTGCTTGCGTCGTGCCGGTGCTGACGGGATTTCCAGTCGTGCATGAAGGGGCAAACCGGCAGTTGCCCATGAGTCTGTATTTCACGCTTTGGGACACGCGCGCACCGGTGACGCCGATTCTGCCGGAGGGGTGTCCGCGCTGGGCGCACGACAACGAAATTCCGATGACGAGCTTGCACCGGTTTCCCTCGGGGAAAGTGGAAGTGAAAATGAAGGTCGTCGGCTTCGACGCGGCCGACGGGCTCGGGCGTTCGGCGGCCGAGGTGTTTGCGCGGCGGCAGATGCACGGGCTGATCTATTATCTTCAAACGGTGGGCTATCGCGGGCGCAAACTCGACACGCATGTGCTTGCGACGGTCTCGCGGGGCATCGGTGTGCGCGAGGAGCGGCGGATCGTCGGCGAGCACGTGCTGACCGAGGAGGAAGCGCGGCGCGCGGTGATTTTCTCCGATGCGGTCGCCGTGAACACGTATCACATCGATTTCCACTGGCCGGACCGCATGGAGCGCGCGGGCACGGGCATCACCGACATGCTCGATCCGCACCACCTGCCGCTGCGCATGATGATTCCGCGGGGAGCGAAAAACTTGCTCGTGCCGGGCCGGGGTGCGTCGGGCGATCAGACTGCGATGAGCGCGTTTCGTGTGATGGCGGTCGTAGCGCAGATGGGTTTTGCGGCGGGCCACGCGGCGCGGCAATGCGTCGAGGCTGGAGGGGATTTGACGGGCATCGATGTGCCGCGCTTGCAGACGGCGATCGAGGCGGGCGGGCAGTCGCTCGATCTCTCGCGCTACGGAGAATATTTGCGGTGCGATCTGTTTAGCCACGAGCCGGTGCTGGGCGGGGGCGATGAAAACACTGGCCGTTTGCGCAGCCAGCTCGCGCTGCGGCAGACGCGCAACGGGTGCTTTGGGGTGACTTGGCGCGATAGCGAGGGCGGTTGGGCTGCCGAGCGACGAGAGAAACGCTGGTCGGTGGCCGAGCAGGTGAACGAGATCGCGAGCGGTTCGGGCGAGGCCGTGCTCGACGCGGGAGAGAAGGTGAACGTGGAAGTTGTCGACGGACGGCTCGTGGCGCGACTGACCGGCAATGACAGGGAGATGACGCGCGAACTCGCGGGCGAGGTCGATGCGGCGGTCGCACCGGCCGTCGTGGCGACCCGCACGGGGCTCGCGATCGTTTATGTGGCGGGGGCGGGCTCGCTGATGTTTTGGCACGGTTCGGTTGAGCGATTGATCGACGGACCACCGACGGCGGCTGCGCTACGGCTCGATGCGCCGCCGGAACAGGTGGACAAACCCCACTCCTTGCGCGCCTGAATCGCGACGCACCTCACGGGCTTGCCGACCGGGATCGAGCGCGCCTTGCTCGTTTTTCCGATGCGCTCCGCCCCTGACCGCAAAAAAATCCTTGCCGCGCTTGATGTCTGGCTGGCGGGCGGCGAGCGGCAGCCGGTCGTGCGCGTGCTGGAGGGAAAGCGTCCGGCGAACGAGCATCCGGCGTTCTTTATGGAGGTGCCGCGGTTGATCGTGGGGCTCGAAGGGCGCGGGACGTTTCTCACGATGGAGGCGGACAAAGAGGTGGTGTTCGACGTGGTGCCGGGCCAGGTGCTGTTTCTCGCGCCCTTCACGTGGATTTGCCCCGTGCCGCGCACGCCCTACCGCTCGCTCGGCGTGGTGCTGCGCCCGGATTCGACTCGGCTGACGATTCACGCGCGCCGTGGGGTCACGTCGGACGGCACGATTCCGAGCCGGTATCTCGCGCAGTGGCGCACGCTCGAAACGCTGGGAACGAAAGGCGATCACCTGCTGCAATTGCTCCGTGAGCCGCCGGCGGTGCGGCTCGGCGAGCGCACGTTTTCTCTCCTGGTCGAGATCCTGATGGCGGAAATTGCGACGCTGGTGGAGCGCGCGCCGGAGCACGAACGCGGGGCGCAGACGGTGCTCTGGCAATCGGTGTGCGACTATCTCTCCGAACATTGGTCCGACCCGCAGCTCAGCCGCGAGGCGACGGCGCGGTTTTTCAACCGCCATCCGAATCATTTTTCGCGCTTCTTCCACGAGCACACGAAGCAGAATTTCCGCACCTACGTGAACGAGATCCGGCTGGAGCGGAGCCTGCATTTTCTGCGCGACCTGCGCTACAACGCGACCGATGTGGCGAGCCTCTGCGGGTTCACCGACCTACAGTATTTCATCCGCTGTTTCCGCCAGCGCTTCGGCATGACGCCCGGAGCCTATCGCAAGCGCCACGAGGATTGAGGCGGGCTGACGCTACCTTTTTCCCTGTCTTGCTAGGTTATTCGCGTGCGGGATTTTCATCGGCTGGTTCACATGTCTGGGCTGTCGCATGAACCCCCATCGCACTTTTGTCGTTCTCTGTGTCCTCGCCAGTTTGGTCCCGCTTTCCGGGGCCGAGCCGAAAGCCGGTAAAAAAGCTGCCATCACGCCCACGCCGCCGAATCTGAACATCGCTACGCCACATCCCGCGAAGAATCCCGGTTCGCGCCTGATGCTCGCCGGGCCGTGGGTGCCGGCCGATCCGCACACGATCGACTTCGAGAAACTGCCGCGCATCCCGGTCGAGCACATCGTCGTGAGCGACGTGCGGGCGCAGAAGGGCGTGAACCAGCACAACTACCTCATCCACCATGCCGGCCGGTTTTGGGCGATGTGGAGCGATGGCCCCGAGATCGAGGACCGCGTCGGACAGGTCGTGAAATACTCCACGAGCGCCGACGGTCTGACGTGGGATGCGCCGAAAGCGATGACGGGAAATCCGCGGGGCTTCGGCCCGGATTCGACGATCTACAACACGCGCAAAGCGGAAGGATTTCGCTACATCTCGCGTGGGTTTTGGGTGCGCGAGGGGCAGTTGCTCGCGCTCGTCTCCCTCGACGAGGCGGCGGGCTTTTTTGGGCCGAGTTTGGAACTGCGCGCGTTTCGCTGGAATGCCGCCGGCAGAAAATGGGAAGACATCGGTGTGGTGCAGGACAACGCGATCAATAATTTCCCACCGCAGAAACTCCCCTCGGGCGAGTGGGCGATGACGCGGCGCATGCACGACTACAACAAGACCGGCGTGCAGTTGCTCATCGGCGGGGTCGCGGCGTTGGACAATTGGATTTCGGTCCCGGTGGTGAGCGGAGCGGGCGGCGACCTTACGCTCAAGGCCGAGGAGCCGATCTGGTATGCGTTGCCCGATCGCAACCTCGCGGCGCTCTTCCGCGACAACAGCGGCAGCAAATTTCTCTATCGCGCTTTCTCCACCGACAACGGGCGCACGTGGAGCACGCCGGCGAAGACGGACTTTCCGGATGCGCGCTCGAAGCTCCACGCCATCCTCCTGAAGGACGGCCGCTACGCGCTCGTCTCTAATTCCAATCCTCTGAAGCGCGACCCGCTGACGATCGCGTTGAGCGACGACGGGCTCGTTTACACGAAGCTCTTTTACCTCGTGGGCGGGCGCGCGGTGGACTATCCGCACATGATGGAGCACGAGGGTTTTCTCTACATCGCGCACTCGGGCGGCAAACGCTCCGTCGAGATCCAGCGAGTCCGCCTCGCCGATCTGAACGCGATGGCCATGCCGGTTGGCCGGCCCTGAGTGCTCCGTCAGTTAGCGCTACGTTTTTCCCTGTCTTGCTAGGTTATTCGTATGCGTGTCGCGCAGGCCAACGACCTTCATTGCGCGTGTCGCTTTCGAGTCCCGTTTCCCCGCAGTTTAACCCCGTCCTTTCCGTTATGAACTACCCCTCTGCACGTCCCCATTCCGGCGGACTTCTCGTTCGCTTTCTGCTCATTCTGCTCGGTTGCCTCGCTCTCCACGGAACGGCGGCGGCGCAAGGCGCCACGGGCACCGTGACCGGGCGCATCGTCAATGCCGCGACGGGCGCATATCTTGAGGGCGCCGAGGTGGCGGTGGGTAATGCGTTGCCGGTGCTCACCGACCGCGAAGGTGCGTTTACTGTTTCCGCCGTGGCGGCGGGCACCCAGACCATGCGGGTTTACTACACGGGCCTCGATGCCGGGACGCAGAGCGTGGAGGTGCGTGCCGGGCAGCGGACCGAGGCCAACGTCTCGCTCGGCTCGTCGATTCAGCAACTCGCGGCGTTCACGGTTTCGAGTTCGCGAGAGGGTGAGGCGGCTTCGATCACGAAGCAGCGGAATGCGGACAACGTCGTCAACGTCGTCTCCACCGAGGCGTTCGGCGCGGTGGCGGATGGGAACATCGGCAACTTCATGGTGCGGCTGCCGGGCGTCGCGGGCGAATTCGAGAACGGCGAGATGGTCGGTATCAAGATTCGTGGCACGCCCGTCGAGTTCTCCGCGCTGAATGTCGACGGCGTGCGCGCGGCGGGCGCGTTTTCCGGCTTCAACACGCAGGGTGATCGTGGCGCGCAGAGCGACCAGATCCCCGCCGAGTTCATCAAGGAGGTCGAGGTCACGAAGGCGCCGACGCCCGATCAGCCGGCCGACTCCATCGGCGGCTCGACCAACCTCGTCACGAAGTCCGCGCTCGATTTCAAAGAGAACGTCCTGACCTATCGCGTCGGGGCGAACTACAATGCGTTTCGCGAGGACCTGCAAAATTTCACCCCCAACGCCGCGCTGACTTATCTCACGCGGGTCGGTCGGGAGCGCGACATCGGACTCGCGTTGTCGCTCAGCTACACGGATACCGAAGCGCCGCGCGACCGGGTGCAGACGGCGCGCAGTGCGGCCGACGGACGTGCCACGCAGGCGCGCAGTCTGTCCAACGTGAACCAGCGCGTGCGCATGGGCGGTGGCTTGAAATTCGACTACCGCTTGGGCAACCGGGCGAGCGTCTACCTGAAACTCCAATACAACTACTATTACTTCGACAGTCCGCGGCAGGTTTACGCTGCATCGGTCGCCGGTGCGGGCCGGGTGGCCGACTACAGCCGCGTGAGCCGGACGCAGATCGAGGCGGGCACGGCAGCGCGTGACAGCGCCAACGCGACCGCGGGTGTCGCGCCCGGGTTCACCGATAGTTTTACCGAGATGCTCAGCGCCACTTGGCTCAACGAGGCGACGTGGAATGTGAAGCTCGGACGCCAATATCTTGGGGAGGTCGGCGGCGAGTTGAAATTCGGCGGCGACCAAAAACTCGCGGGTAAGCTCAGCTACAATCCCTCGAATTTCGCGAGCAACCTGCGCTCTTTCGATCTGAACATGGCGGGCAACATCGGCATGTCGATTGACTCGCGCGCCAACCGTTCGCGGCCGATCTTCCGCCAAACCTACGGGCAAACGATCGGTTTCGGCACGAATTCGCGGCTCTACACCGCTCGCCTGCTGCAGCAACCCGAGAGCAGCGAGGAGGACGTCGCGAACGCGAAGCTGGATTACACGAAAGAATTTCGCGGTTGGAATTTGCCGCTCCAGTTCAAAGCGGGCGGCGCTTGGCGTGAGCAGCACCGCACGCTTTCCGTGGCGCGGCCCAACTGGACGTTTGGCGGGCCGGACCGCATTGCCGGCACAGTGGCGGCGACCGGGATCAACGACGACAATCTTGGGCAGTTTCTGCTGCCGGCTCCGGCACACCCGCTCTTCGAGCAACGCAACGGCGTGTGGCCAGATCTTCCTGCCATCGATTTTCCGGCCGTGTGGCGGGCCTTTGGCGAACACCCGGAATGGTTCGTGCCGGAGGGCACGTCGGTGACGGCGGCGCCGAATGTCAGCGAGATCACGGAAGCGGTGACCGGGTTTTACGCCCAGGTCCGCGCGCAAGTGGGCCCGCTGAATGTGCTGGGCGGGGTGCGTTTCGAGCAGACCGAGGTCGAGGCCACCGGCCGCAATACCGACCCGCGCAACACGGGCGTGACGCGCGTGACGCGCAGCCGCACCTACGACGATTACTTCCCGAGCCTCCATCTGCGTTACAACCTTCGCCGCAATCTGACCGCGCGCGCCAGTGTGACCACGAGCGCGGCGCGGCCGAACATGAGCGAACTCTATCCGACGACGACGGTGAGCTACAACGCCACGACCGGCCTCGGCACAGTGACGCAAAACGCACCGGGCCTCCTCCCGCAGCACGCGCAGAATTACGACGCCACGCTGGAGTATTACTTCGAGCCCGCCGGCTTGGTCTCCGTCGGATTTTTCCGGAAGAACATCACGAACTTCCTCGTGCGGTCGACGGACGAAATCGACTTTGGGCCAGACAACGGCTTCGACGGCCAGTTTGGCGGTTTCAATCTCAACACCACCTCAAATGCGGGAAAGGCAAAGATCGAAGGCTGGGAGGCGAACTACAATCAGCAGCTCACGTTTCTGCCGAAACCCTTCAATGGCCTCGGTGTCTTCGCGAACTACACTTCGCTCACGACCTCCGGCGTCTACGCGGAAGGCGCACGCGAGCTCGCGGGTTTCGTGCCGAAGACGGCCAACGCGGGCGTCTCGCTGCGCTGGCGCAAGTTCGAGGCGCGCCTCTCGTGGCGCTACACCAGCGCGTATCTGCGCAGCTACAACGCGAACGTTTTTGCGCAGAGCAGTTTTCGTCCTGTCGAAAACACGGACATCAGCCTGAAGTATAGTTTCAACCGCCGCTTCGGCGTGTATCTGGATGCAATCAATATCGGAAACAACTGGCCGCAGAACTTCACCGGCACCGACGAGGGCCGCGTGACGTTTGCCGACGATTACGGGGTGCGTTTCAACATGGGCATCACCGGCCGGTTCTGATTCACGATCTGCCCCCCCCCATGTCGTTTTCGCGCTCCGGCGTTTTCCTTACGTCCTGTTTGCTATCGCTGACCGCCGGTTTCGGTCGCGCCGCGCCGCTGCCGCCAATGCTCGATTTGCCCGGCAGCGGGGGCGAGGTCACGAAGATCGATTTCGCGCGGCTGCCGGTGCTGCGCGGCGAGCACGCGGTGGTCTCGAAGGCGGATTCGCCGTGGGGCTTCCGGTTGCACAACTACCTCGCGTTTTACGACGGGCTTTTCTGGTGCATGTGGAGCCACGGCACGGCGCGCGAAGACCTGCCGCTCCAACACGTGCGCTACGCGACGAGTGCGGACGGACTCGCGTGGAGCGAGGCGCGGGAGATCGCGGGCCCGTCACCGACCCAGGATTGGCGCTACATCGCGCGCGGCTTCTGGGTGCGCGACGGGCGGTTGTTGGCGCTGGCGAGTCACGATGAAGTTTACGACGCGACGACGGGACGAAAACGGCTTTTCGGGCCGGGCCTGGAATTGCGCGCGTGGGAGTGGAGCGCGGCGACGCAGACGTGGCGTGACGCGGGGGTGGTCGCGCGGGACGCGATCAATAATTTTCCACCGCGCAAGGTGCCCGGGCGCGACGAGTGGCTCATGATTTTGCGCGATCATCGTCGCGCGGTTTACGGGCTCGTGGGCGGTGTGACGTCGATTTCGGATTGGACGCGCGTGGAGCTGGCAAATGCCCAGAAGGCGGCCGGCTTCAGTCCGGAAGAGCCGGAATGGTGGCCGCTCGCGGATGGAAGGTTGCTCGGGCTCTACCGCGACAACAGCGGCTCGATGCGGCTTTTCCGGGCGGTCTCCGCCGACGGCGGGCGCACGTGGTCGCCACCGGAGAAGACGAATTTCCCGGACGCGACGGCGAAGTTTTACGCGCTGCGCACCTCGCGCGGATTTTACGTGCTCGTCTCGAATGCGAATCCAGCCAAGCCCGCGCAGCGCATCCCGCTGTGTCTCGCGACCTCCGACGATGGCGTGACGTTTACGCGGCTCGCGGCGCTCCCGATTCCTGTGCAGCCCGAAGATCGCCTGCTGGACGCAGGCGGCAAACGCATCCTCGGGCGCGGCTACCAATATCCGCACGTGATCGAGCAGGGCGGGGCGGTGTTTGTGGCGTATTCGCGCAACAAGGAATCAATCGAAGTGGTGCGCATTTCTTTGGATGAACTGGAGCGACTGCGGAGCGCCGATGGGGCGGAAACGTTAAAGAAGCATCCCTGACAATTTCATGGACCTTACCATCCGTCCGCTCGATGCGATTGCGGTCGCGGCCTACCTGGTCGCGATGCTGGGGATCGGGGCGTATTGCGCGCGGCGGGGTGGCAGTGCGGAAAACTATTTTGTCGGGCGGAGGAATTTTCCGGGCTGGGTCGTCGCGCTCTCGATGCTCGGGACGATCGTGAGCTCGACGACGTTTCTCGCGCTGCCGGCGGCGGCCTATGTGCTCGATTGGCGGCAGCTCACGGTGAACCTCGTGGTGCCGTTCATTGCCATCCTCGCGGCGGTGGTGTTCATTCCGTTTTTTCGGCGCTCGGGGCTGACCTCGGCGTTCGAGTATTTGGGCGACCGATTTGGGACGACGGCGCGGGTTTACGGCACGCTGGGTTTTGTGCTGCTCCAGTTGATCCGCGTGGCGCAGGTGTTGTTTCTCGTGTCGCTGCCGCTCCAGTTTCTCACAGGAGCGCCGATCGCGTGGGTGATTGTGGGCGGCGGCGTGTTTGTGGCGCTCTACACGATTGCGGGCGGCATGGAGACGGTAGTGTGGGCGGGGATGGTGCAGGCGGTGATCATGCTCGTGGGCGGGGTGATGTGCCTCGTGTTTGTGGTGCTGCAACTGCCGGAGGGTTTCGGGCAGGTGATCGCGGTCGGCCACGCCAACGGAAAATTCAGTCTCGGCGCGATGGAGTGGGATGTGGGGCGGCGCACGTTTTGGACGGTGCTGCTGCTGGGGGTGTTGAACTGGCTCAATATTTACTCGGGCGAGCAAACGCTGGTGCAGCGCTACGTGTCGGCGAGTTCGCTGCGGGAGGCGCGGAAGGCGACGCTCCTTTTTTCGGGCATCGCGGTGCCGATGTGGACGATGTTTTTCTTCATCGGCACGGCGCTGTTTGTGTTCTTCACGGTGTTTCCCGATGCGACGGTGGCCAAGCTGCAGCCGGATCAGGTGCTCCCTTATTTTGTGCTGACGCACATTCCGGCAGGCTTGGCGGGCCTCGTGATTGCGGCGGTGATCGCGGCGGCGATGAGTTCGCTGGATTCGGGAGTGAACTCGATCTCGACGGTGGTGGTGATCGATTTGGTCAAGCCGCACTTCGCGCCGGGGCGGAACGATGGTTTCTATCTGCGAGTGGCGCGGTGGGTGAGCGGCGCGGCGATTCTCGCGATGACGCTGGGGGCGTGGGTGTTTTCGCGGATCGAGAAGGAAAGCATGAATGACGTGAGCCTGATCGTGTTCAGCGTGCTGGGTGGTGCGGTCACGGGGATGTATATGCTGGGATTCTTCACGCGGCGGGTGGACGGATTTGCGGTGAACGTCGCGCTCGGGTGCGCCATCGCGCTGAACGTCTATCTCGGCCTTGGCGTCATGAAGGTGTTACCGGAAACGTGGCGGCTCGGCGTGCATAGCTACTGGGTGGGCGCGGTGGTGAATCTTTCTTTCATGGCGATCGCTTATGGCATCAGCCTGGTGCGAAGCGGCACGCCCCGGGATTTGACGGGGCTCACGGTGTGGACGATGCCCAGTGCGGCCGGGGAGGGCGGGGCGCCGGGCGGTGGGCGCTGAAAGCGGGCGCGGCGGTCACGCCAGCGGGGTGCCGCTGGCGATTTTTTTGCCGTCGTGTTGCCAGCGATAGAGGAGCGGGGCCTTGGTGCGGTCGAGGTGTTTGAAGAGAGCGGGGTCGGCGCGTTTGGGCAGCTCAAGTTCGGCGAGGCCGGTGGCGTCGCAATTGAGGACGCGGGCGTAGGGTTTAAAATGTTCAGGGCGGCCGATGACGCGGCCGAGGTCGGCGGGCGGGGGCGCGGCGTCGCGTTGGCGGTCGAGGGCGAGGAAAGCGAAGGGGAGGCTGCGTAGGTCGATGCCGGCGCGTTGGCCAAATTTAACCCAGTCGGGATGGGCGAAAATTTCGGAAGGCGGCGGCGCGAAGTGGTGGCACCAATCGCGGGTGTTGCCGAGGGCGAGGATCGGGCAGGCGTTTTGGTGGGTGCAGGGCGCGACGATCCGGAACGTGGCGGCCGCGCGCAGCTGCTCTCGAATCGCCCCGAGGTGGCGGCTGACGGCGTGCGTGCCGGGCTCGACCCAGAGGACGGCTTCGGCGCGGGCGATGAGCGCGAGGAGGGCAGCGAGTGACTCGGGCGGGAGCTCGTTTAGCACGTGGCTGATCACGAGGAGGCCGATGGATTCGTTCGACGACAACAGGCCCGGGGTGGCTTGGGCAACGCGGAGATGCGGGAAGGCGGCCTGCGCGACGGTGGCGGCGTAGTCGGTGGCGAGGGGCGAGTGATCCCAGACGGTGAGGGCGTCAAAGTTTTCGGCGCCGAAAAAGGAAATTACGCGGCGGGCGGCGATGCCGCTGCCGCAGCCCCAGTCGAACACGGAGCGTGCGGTGGCCGGAGGTGTCCACCCGCGCAGGCGGAGTTCGCGGAGGACGTGATCCCATTTCCAGCCGATGCGTTCGCCGTAGGTGAAATCGTAACTGGCGAGGTCGGAGGTGGTTTCCCAGTAATTACCGGTGGCGACACCGGGAACGGCGGTGAGGAATTTTTGGCGGAGGCGGTCGAGGGCGGGCCAGTCGAGTTCGGTCCAAGTCATGGGATGGCCGCAAAGAGGGAGAAAATGCCGGGGGAAAGGAAGTCTGGTTTTGGGGCGATGGGGCGTGATGCGGTCGACTCGCTGACGCTCGCGGCTACGGGGACGGCGGAGGACTACCAGACGATCTCATACCAGAGCGTGCGGTGTTGAGGTCCGAGGGTGAATTGGGTGGAGGCGGCGCCGGCGATGGCGGGGACTTCGGCGAGGCGGTTGCCGCGGCCGTCGAGGGCGAACATGCGAGCGTGGGCGCGCGGGAGCGTGAGCGTGGCGGCGATGCCGTTTACCTGAGCGGGGCCGGTGCCCCAGTCTTTGCCGACAGAGGTGCGGGTGGCGTTCCATTTCATGCCTGGGTTCGTCGCGGAGCCGACGGCGGCGAGGAGGATCCGTTGGGCGGATTCGAGGGGTTTGCCGTCGAGACTGGTGAGGACGACGGTGGCGTAGTTGCGCTCGACGGGGCCGAGGGCGAGTTGGACGCCGCCGAGGTTGAAGGTCTTGTCGCCGATGAGGCCCCAGGCGGCGCGCGTGGCGGGGGTGTTGACGACAACGTGCGCACTCGCGGAATCGGTCGCGTCCCAGACGGCGCGACCGTCGGGCGTGGCGAGGCGTTTGCCTTTGGTGGCGGCGACGGTGGTGGGCGCGGTGGCTTTCGGGTCGATGCCGAGGCGGTGCGTGAAACCGGCGGTGGCGGGCGGCATTTTCTGCGGCGTGCCGGCAGCGACGGCGGTGAGCGGGGCGAGATCGCCGCGACGGTAGAGGTGCGCGAAGGCGGTGAGGAGGGTGAGTTTCGTGGGCTGACCGTTGAAGGCGAAGAAACGCTGAACTTTGTCCGTATACCAATCGTTGTCGCCGCCGCTGTATTGGAAAAAGAAGACGCCGTCCCAGTCTTGGAGCGCGGCGACGAGCGCGGCGAAGGGCACGGTGCTCGCGGCGGTGTCGTGGGGATCGGGGATATTCCATTCGGAGATGGTGAACGGGCGGTCGAGAAGGCGCCACGGTGCGCGGCTGAGGAGGGCGTCGGCGTCGGGGACTTGCTCCATGGGGGTGTTGCGCATGTTCCAATCGACGGGGTCCCAGGGCTTGCGCGGGAAGTGCGGGTGCTGCCAATACGCGTGGATATCGGTGTAGTCGCAAGTGGCGGCGACGATCTCGGGCGAGTGGTAGGTAATTTGCGAGGCGGTGATCGGCACGCGGACACCGAGGTCTTTTTTGAGATAGTCGGTGATCTCTTGAATGAAGGCCTGCTCGGTCTCGGCCATGAAGCGCACGGCGTCGCGTTGGGCGAATTCGTTCCAACCGGCGACGGGAATCTCGACGTTGCGCTGCTCGATGGTTTGGCCGGCGGGGACGACGATCCAATCGCCGCCGCGGCGAAGGGTCAGGCCAGCGAGGGCGAAGGGGACGGGGCTGCCGCCGAACTTGAAGCAGAGGCGAGTGCCGCCGGGAATCTCGGCGCTGGCGCGAAAGACGCGGTGCACTTTCTGCCACGTGGGGCTGAGCGTGAGCGTTTCGCGAAAGCCGACGGGCGTCCACAGGGCGGGGCCGGCGTGCGAGACATCGACGAAGAGCGAGCGCGCGGCATCGGCGCGGACCCAGAACGAAAGCGTGTAGACTTGGCCGGGCTCGATCTTGGTATTGGGAAACTGGATTTCCTGCGAGCTGAGGTCGGGAGACGTGCCCTGAGGTTCGAGACGGAGGGCGGGGAGATCGGGCTGGGGGCCGGGCTGACCAAAGGAAGGGCGCACGGGGTGTTCACGCGTTTGCTTGATGCGCCACGGGCCGAGGGCGGTTTGCCAGGTGGTCGAATCGGCGTGCGTGGCGCCGAGCGGTTCGGTGCTGCCGCGCCATGTTTTCTGCAGGGTGGCGGTGTCGGCGTAGTGGCGCGCGAGCCACGCGTTCCACTGGACTTTGAATTCGCCGCGGTGCGGCTCGGGCAGGGCGGCGGCGATGTCGGGACCGAATTTGCTGAACGAGTTTTCGTTGGTGATCTCGATCATCGCGATGCCGGGGTCGTCGACGCGGCGGAGTTTGCGATACGGGTTTTCGTGGAGGAGGTAGTCGCGGGCGAATTCCTTGAGGCGGGCTTTGGCCTGCGGCTCGAAATAGAGGAGATATTTGTCGTAGCGCGTGGAGTAGGGTAGGCCTTCGCGGCTGAAGCCTTCTGCGGCGGTGAGTTCGCGGCCGACGTGGAGATTGAGATTGGCGTAGATGCCGTGGCGGTGGAGTTCGTTGAGAAAATAATCCTGTCGCTCCAGTTGCGCGGGGCTGAAGGTGCGGCGGCCGGCGACGACGGGGCCCCAGATGCCGCGAGGGGCGGCATTGCCGTCGTGGTGATGCATGCGCACGGCGTTGAGGCCGAGCTTGGCGAAGTGCGCGGCGACTTTCTCGGCGTCGGCGTGCTCGGGAAAATTTCCGGCGAAGCACGTGTTGATGCCCCAGAAGCGGAGGCGGCCGGCGTCGGTGAAGAAGTGGGTGTCGCGGATGCGAACAAAGCCATCGGCGCCGGCGGGGCGCGGGGAGAGACCGGCCATGCTCGTGACGGTGGCGGTGGCGTCGTCGCCGGGGATGACGAAGGGGAAACGTGCTTCGGCGGCGCTGACCGACGCCGCACACACGAAAAGACCGATCGGGACCAGGCGGACAAGGGTGGCGAGGCGGGAGTGCATGGTCGCGAGCATGGCGGGACCGATGCGGAAACTGAACCTCAACTACGGCGCAGAAATTGGCTTTTGGTGGTGGAGAATTGGCGAGGCGGGAGAGGGTGCGGGGCGCACCGGGAGGAATGAGATGCGGGCGGGGCTAGGAAATCGTGAGCGTCGTTTTGAACGGGGTGAGGCCGGTGAGGTAGACGCTCTGCCCGTCCCATTTCGGGACGGCGCCGCGGACTTGGGTGTAAGTGTGTTCGACGCGGCCGGGGCCGAATTCGATGGTGTCGCTGCCGACGGTGTAGCGGCCGGTGCCCTGGTGGAGCAGGTAGGCGTCGGCGGTGCCGGCGATGGGCTCGACGCCCGTGAGTTTACCGCCGTGGCGGAAGGCGAGTTCGACGGAGACGGGGACTTCGGCGGTGCCGGTGAGCGCGATGGAGAGGGAGAATTTTCCGGCGGCCTCGGTGACTTCGACCACGGCTTCGAGTCGTTGGATATTGCTCTGTTGGCGCATGGCCTTGCTGTTGGTGGCAAGGGTGCCGTTCGGCGCCATCTTGGTGTGGTCGCCATGGGCGATCTGCTCGGGGGAGAGCGGTTGAAAGTAGGGGCCTTCGAGAGATTGACGGAGGATGTAGCGGCCGTCGCGGACTTCGAGTGTGTCGGCGGTGAACTGGCCCTTGCCGAAGAACGCCGTGGCGAAACGCACGGCTTCAAGTGCGGCGGAGTTTTTGCGGAAGGAGAAGAGCGTCGTGTTGTTGGCGAGGATGGTCGCACTGGCCGAGCCGCGGCGGATGCGAGCGAGGGCGGAGTAGGAGAAATGTTTGGCGTAGTCGGTCGGCAGCGGGGACTCGGTGGGGAGCGCGCGGAGCAGGGCGGGCTCGGTGAGAAACGCGGCGAGTTCGCCGATTTGGGCGCGGCCGGTGCGCTCGATTTGGCGGCACATCGCGGCGAAGCGGCCATTGCCGTCGATCAGTGCGAGCGTGCGGTAGGAATAGTAATAGCGGGCCATGCTGCCACGCTGGTAGCGGTCCTGACGACGCGAAGCCTCGGTCACGACTTCGCCGTCGGGGTGCACGTAGAAAATCGTCATTTCGAGATTGCGGCGCACAGGCTCGAGGAGGGTGGGACGCTGCAGGTGGCGCGCGACGGTGATCAACGCGCGGTTCACGATCGGCGAATAGACCGTGGTGCTCTTCTCAGTGTATTGGCCGTCGGGGTCGAGATCGACGGTCTCGGCGAGCCAATGATCGATGCGGGCGACGTAGCGAGGGTTGGGGAAAAGGGCATTGGCGGAGGCGAGCGCGGCGCAGACGACCCAGCGGTGATTGGGCGTGTGGACGCCACCGGTGACGAGGCCGTCGCCGCCGCGCGTGATGAATTTCCCGAGTTCGCCGGCCAAGGCGGCCAGCGCGGGCGCCGGGCTCGCGCGGAGGAGCACGCAGGCGGGGCAGACGACCTCGAGGATGAACGCCATGTCGGGAGGCGAGTGAAAATTCGTCGCGTAGTAGTCGACGGTGCCGTCTTCGGGGTGCTGCGCGGCGAGCATATACGCGATGGCGAGGCGCAGCGGTTCCACGAGCTCGGTGGACTTGTAGTATTTGGAGCCGGGGGCGCAGGCGGCGCAGGCGAGCGCGGAGATGAAGCCGGAGGTGTTCTGCGCGGTGTGCAGGCCGTATTCATTGACCTGTCCGCCGAGCCAGCGATGGCCCGTGCGGCGTTCCTGTTTCGCAAGGAGGCCGGAAATCCCGGCGTCGTTGGCGCGGATGAACTCCTGCAGCAGAGCGTCGGACGCGGGTGGAATCGCCTCGGCGGCAGCCGAGCGAGGGCTGAGGGCGGCGAGCGAGGTGAGGGCGGCGGTGGAGGTGAGAAAGTCGCGGCGATTCATGGAGAGAGGAATTCAGTGTTCGATGTCGAGGGAAAGGAGGAATTCACGGGCGGCGATGAAGGACAGTCGAGAGGGCTTAGGGCGCATCGCCAGAGGGGGATTTGCGGTCGGGTGGGGAAGCTGACGGCAAAGCGAAGCAACCGATTGATCCGGGGTTGGGTCGCACGGTCGTCCAGAAGCCCCGAATTGCGCCGCGGCGCAAGAGCGAACCTGCGCTTGTCGTCGGCCGAGGGTCGGTCATTCTCGGGGCAGGCCGAGTCCAGTTCGGATTTGGTCGCGGGATACCCCAAACCCGAACCCCCATGAACCCCTTGATCCGCTTTCATCGCGCCGGCCTCGCCGGTTTTCTCACGCTTGTCGTCGACGCATCTCTCGTAGCGCAGACGACGCCACCCGTGGTAGCCGGAGGACCCGCACCGGCGGCGGCCGAAGTCGTCGAGTTGAGCCCGTTTACCGTGAACACCAGCCGCGACGTGGGCTACCAGGCCGAGAATACCCTCGCGGGCAGCCGGCTAAATACTTCGCTGCGCGACACGGCCAGCTCGGTCTCGGTGTTTACGCGGGAATTTCTCGACGATCTCGCGATCACCGACGTGCGCGAGTTGGTGCAGTATTCGATGAATGCCGAGATCAGCTCGAACGAGAATCAAGCGGGGACCGGGCAGAATCCCGTGGTCAACGCCCAGAGTCTGACGCCGGTGGTGCTGATCCGCGGGGCCGCGGCCAGTGTGGGTATGGACTATTTCACGAGCATCACACCGTCCGATTCCTATCGTGTCGGGCGGTATGAGGACAACCGTGGCCCCAACAGTATTTTGTTCGGCCTCGGTGCGCCGGGCGGGCTGATCAACGAGAGTTCGAAGATCGCGAGCACCGCGCGCGATAGCGCGACGGTGCGTTACGGTGCGGGTTCCTTCGACCGACACCGCCTCGAACTCGACGCAAACCAGGTGTTGCGCAAGGACCGGTTGGCCATGTCGGTGGCCGGTCTGCATCAAGAGAATGGTGGTTGGCGCGCTTTTGACTACCAGGATAAGAAGCGGATCTTTTCCTCGGTCACGGTGCGACCGACTCGTTCGCTGACCGTGACTGCGATGGGTGAAATCGGACGAGATCTCACGGCGGTTATTCGCAACACGGTGGAGACCGATCAGGTGCTCGCGTGGCTCGACAATCGCGATGCGAAGGGCGTCGGTGCGGTGACGTTTACCCCGAACAATGTGCTGCCGACCGCGGCGATGGTGGCGGTGGGAGTCACGGCGCGCGAAGTCGCCGCCACCGGCAACAACCACAAAGCCATTTTCATCGAAAATGACGGCACCGTTTTTGACGCCCGAGGAACCCTGCTCTCCGGCACCTACAACAACGCCGCGGTTCGCGCGCCCGATGGCACGCCGGGGGTGACGTCGGGTGCGCTCAAAGTGTATGATCCGCGGATCTATCCCGCCAATGTGAACGCCGCGGGTCCCGGGATGTTTCGCCAGCAGACGCTGCGAAACTACACGCTCACCGCCGACTGGCAGGTCACGCGTAATCTGGCGTTCAATGTCGGGCGCAACTACCAGTATTCGAGGGCGCGCGTCACACTTATGACCAACGCCGACCCGACGTTTCGCGGCGATCCGAACCGCACGCTCGGGGTCGGTGGGCCGGCAAACCCTTATGCCGGTCGGCTCTATTTTGACGGCGAATGGCGTCGCGACGATCACGTGGGCGAAGTCGCCGAGACGCGGCTGGCAGCATCCTATTCGCTGAATACCAAATCGAAATGGTTCGGTCGCCATCGTTTCGCGGCGCTGGTTTCGCAAACCGAACAGCTCGACGTGCGGGCGAACTCATGGCTGGCCTTCGCGGGCCGCCCCTACAACGCGACGCCCAACAATGCCAACAACCGCATCACGGTGCGCAACTACATCACCGAAGGAAGCTGGGCGACCTATCGGGTGGGTGACTGGCGCTCTTTGCCCGCCACTATCAACTTCGACGGCCGGGCCTACACGTTGGTCTGGGCCAATGAAGTCGCGGGGCCGAACAACAGCGGTGGTGAACAGGAATCCATAACCACTCTAGGTGCGATGCAGAGTCACTTCTTCGCTGACCGGTTGGTCACGACCCTCGGTTACAGACGGGACAAGGTCGATGTGATCGAGCTCGGATTCTACAATGATCCGGTGATCGGCGACATCGTGGACCGCGATCGCAGCAAGAGCAAAACCACGAGCGCAACGGGCTTCACCGGGACTGCGGGCGGTGTGCTGCACGTGTTCAATTGGCTGTCGCTCGTCGCGAATCACTCGACCAATCAAGGCGTGCCGTCTTTTGTGCGGACGACGTTTCCGAAGGGTGAACTGGCGCCGGCGTCGAAAGGTGTCGGCTCCGACTACGGTCTGAGCTTCGACGTGCTCGGTGGTCGTTTGAACGCGAAGTTTGTTTATTTTTCGTCCACGGAACAGGGACGGATCACGACGAACGGTCTCGCCGGCGCCCCCGGTCGTAACACCCGCGTGATGGACGCCTTTGCTGCGGTGCTGGCGGGGAACGGGCGGCCGTTTTCGACGAGCCAGTGGCAGCCCATTTACAGCGCCTACAATCCTCCGGTCACGGCGGCGGCCTCAGACTCCGAATCAAAAGGCTACGAAGCCAGAATTACGGCGAACCTGACGCGGAATTGGCGACTCGTGGCGAACTACTCCTATACGGATTTCATTCGCAAGAATGTCGGTGCAGAAGTGGCGCAATGGTATGGTATGAAAATGGCGGACGACCGATTCGTGCAAGGCGTGCGGCAGGATGCGACGGGGCGCTTTGTGGTCGACCCGAGCGCGTTCGTGCCGGGCATGACGGTGGCGAAGTGGCTCGAACTGGGCGGACTGAATCCGCAGGCGAATGTGTCGACGCTGACGACCGCGAACGGCAACTCGATCGCGCAGGAAATCTACAACATGGTCGACACGATGAATGCCGAGCGCGACGACGAGGAGAAGCGCTGGGGTCTGCGTCCGCACAAGGTCAGCTTTTTCACGGCGTATGATTTCAAGGAAGGTCGGATGAAGGGATTCACCCTCGGCGGCGGCTGGCGCTGGCGCTCCGCCAACGTCATCGGCGCGGACTCCAAAGGGAATGAAATCACCGGAGAGCCGATTGTGGCGAACGACCTGATGATCGCTTACACGCGGAAGTTTGCCCGGCTGCCCGGTCGCGTGCGCTTTCAGCTCAATGTTTCGAATGTGTTCGATCACACCGATATTCTTCCGGTGCGAATCGCAACCGGCGCGACGGTGCCGGACGGCTATGTGGTGCCGGGCGGACGAGGGCGCGCCTATGGTCGCTACGATCTGGTCGCGCCCCGCGAGCTGCGCTGCACGACGACTTGGAGTTATTGAAAACGTCGGACTGCGCGGCGGCGCGGGCGCCGGACCCGTTACAAATCGAACGATGTGCTCAGCGTGAAACGGCGCGGGTCGATGATGCGGTAGGCGTAGTAGGAGCCGTCTGGATTGACGCCGACGGGTTGGAGGCGGCCGTTTTCGAAGGCGTCTTTGATGTTCAACTGCACGCGGGCGCGGATGCGGTCGCCGTTGAACTTGAATTTATAGCCGGCCGATAGATCGAAATAGAAGCGGGCGGCGTCCCAGACGGGTTTGTCTTTGTCGAGGTCGAGAATCGCGCCGGTGAATGGGCCGCTGGTCTGGGCGGGCTTGCCGAGGAAACCGATCGAGCCGCGGTCGACCCAGCGCACGGCGCCGCCCACGCTGAAGCCCTTGAGGCGACCTTGGGAGTATTCGTAGTTCGTGACCGCGTTCCAGCGATACTCGCGGACCTGCGTGCGGGGTTTGCCGACGTTGGCGACGCCGACGAGATAGGGCGAGATGAGCGCGCTGTTGTATTGCGCCTCGGGAGTGTTGCCGCCGCCCGCGGGAACGGTGGTCCACCAGAGGGCGCCGCGGCCATCGCCGTTGCCGGGAACGGAGTCGGCGCGGACGGTGGTCCACGTGGGCAGGCGCGATTGCCAGTAGTTGAAGACCTCGGGGGAAATCGCGGCGTCGTAGGCGACGCCCTGCGCACCCGTAAACTTGATACGCCAGTTGCGCACGGGATTGAACGTTGCTTCGAGCTCGATGCCTTTGGAGGTGACATCGGTGGTGCCGACGGTCTGCGGTTGGGCGAGGCCGGAATCGAGGAACGTGTTCAGCCACTCTTCTGATTGGCCCATGAATTTGGCGATGGCGGGGCGGAGTTGAGCTTGGGTGGGGCTGGTAATTCCTTGAGCGGTGAGGCGGGCGCGGATGACCGTCTCGGCGAAGGGATAGAGGCTGTTGGTATCGCGCACGCCGTTGGCTTCCTGGCGGCCTTCGAGGCGGATGGTGCGGTTGCCGATGGTGCCGACCTCGCTGCCGCGCGAGTCGAACTCGGTGACCTGGTAGCGGTTGATCTTCACGTGGAGACGGCTTTGCAGCGCGCTGAAACTGAAACCGTAATCTTTGCCCTCACCGCGGGGATTCGGGATGTTGGTCTTGAGGTCGAGCTGCTGGCGGACGACCTGCGGGAAGAAGCTGTCGGATTGGTTGTAGTGGACATTCAACCACGTGAGCGGCTTCACGACGGCGCCGAAGGTCTTGGTCTGACCGCGTTGGGAATCGCGCACGACGTCGCCCTGGTCGTCCGTCCAGCGGTTCCACGTTTGCATCGCGTCGTAGGTGACGAGGCCGGTGGCCGGGTCGACGGCATTGGGGAGCGACGTGCGTTCGCGGCGGCGGTCCTGGCGCCAGCCGAGCGTGGTGATGAGGCGGTTTTTGAAAAAGTAGCTCTGCGCGGTGGCGTTGAGGGTGCGGATCTCCTCGCGGTTGCGGTTGGTGCCGAGGATACCGAGGTTGTCGACGACGGTGGGCTCGTCGACCCACTGGCCGGTGAGATTGTTGAACCAGCGGAGCGGGTAGCGGCCGTTGATGTTTTCCAACGGGGACGGCGAGTAGTCGATATTTTGCCCCTGAGTATCGCCGACGTAGAAACGCTGCACGATGGCGGAGCCGCCGACGCGGTTGGCGCGGTTGGTCCACGTGTGATCGTCGGCGATGTGTTGCGAACGGCGGTAGCTGACGGCATCGGCGCGGCGGACTTCGGCGTGGGTGCCGAAACGCTGTTGACCAAACCAGGAGAGCCAACGCGGGAGCTTGGAAGGGGTAAACTGATACGCGAGGTCGGCCGTCTGCGTGTCGGACGTCTCGAAACCGTGGGTCGAGATGGCGCCGAGCGCTTGGAAGTAGGGCCGCTTGAAATTGGGATTTACGCTGCCGTCGAGGCGGCGTTCGTTGACGTCGACGTAGAGGACGGAGTCGGTGTTATCGATGAAGTTGTTGGAGTCGCGTTCGAACTCCTGACGGAACCAGCCGGCGCGGGCGGCGAGCAAATGCTCGGGCGTGTGGACGACGATGTGTTCGCCCTGGATCATAAATGTTTTGGCGAAATCTTGGCCGTGATTGGCGGCGACGTAGTTCACCTTGGACCAATCGTAGACCGACTTGTCGGACATGGCGGGCTCGAAGAACAAAGGGAAGAGATTCGCTTTGTTGCGCATCAGGAACGACGCGGTTTCGAGGTAGCGGACGTTGCTGTTGGGCGTGGCGAGGGGAGACGGTGTGCCGGTCGTTATGGGATTGCTGATGCGGCCGACGGAGAAGCTGTTGACCACGCTGTTTTCGATGACGGCGATGCGGGTGTTGTAGATGTTGCCGCCGCCTTGAAGGCCGGCGGGCAGCGTGGCGTCCTGCGCCGAAGTGAACGGGCCGACGCGCGTGCCGTTGGCCAAGGTGACCATCTGGGTGAGCGGGTCCCAGGTGGGGCTGCCGCCGGCTTTCCACTCGTCGCTGGTGTCGCGGGGCGTGAGGGAATTGGGGCGGCGGTAGGTGTTGGAATAGCGCTCGGCGGAGGCGCGGATCGAGGTGTTTTTGAACGGACGGGCGAAGAGCGAACCGTATTCGCGATGGATGCGCTCGGAGGAGGGCTCGCGCATGAAGCCTTTGGATTCGCCGACGGCGGCGACTTTGACGGCGAGTTTGCCGGGGATCAGCGGGCGGTTGAAACTGACGCTGGAGCGGTAGCCGCCGAAGCTGTCGGCGCGGAACGTGACGTTGGCCGTGGGCTTGGCGGTGCTGGCTTCGGCGGGCACGAGATTCACGGTGCCGGCGCTGGCGCCGAGGCCGAAAAGATTGGAATTGGGGCCGCGGGAAATCTCGATGGCGCCGACGTTGTAGAGATCGAAGGGGATCTTGCTGTTGCTGGAGAAATTGCCCCACGCGTTGTTCACGCCACTGCCGCTGGTGCCGGCGGAACCGACGCCGCGGATGCGGTTGGCGCGAGCGGGATCGCCCTGAATATTGTCACCGACGCCGCCGGTGCGGTTGGGCGTGAACTGGGTGAAATCATCGGTGCCCTCGGTGCTGGCTTCGTAGCGGAAGAGGTCGTTGATATCGAGGACGGCGGTGTCCTGCATCTGCTGGAGGGTGACGACGGTGATGGAGCTGCCGAGATCCTCGAGTTTCGAATTGAGGCGCGTGCCGGCGAGGGTGTTGAAGGCTTGGTAGCCTTTGTCGTCTTCGACGACGGCGAACGGAGAGAGGAGGACGGTTTCGTCGGGCTTAACCGCGCTCGCGGGGATGGGCGCAGGATTGGTCGCGGGGGCGACCTGCGCGATGAGCGGTGCCACGCCGAGGGCGAGCGTCAGCAGGACGATCCGGCGGGAAATGCGAAGGGTGGAAAAGGCCGGGGAGGGGGTATTCATGGGGTGGACGGTCGGGGTGGGGCGGTGACGGTCGGGAGTAAAAAAGAGGCGCGTCGGTAAAGACGCGCCTCTCGAGTTTCAGGATTGAAGAGCGAGCGCGCTCGCGATCAGAGGTCGAACGACGCGCTCAGGATAAAGCGACGGGGCTCGACGATGCGCCACGCGTAGATGGAGCCGTCGGGATTGGCGGCGACGGCCTGAAGGCGGCCATCTTCGAACGCGTTGCGGACGTTGAGCTGGACGTTGGCGCGGACTTTGTCGTTGAACAGCTTGAAGCGGTAGCCGGCGGAGAGATCGAAGTAGTAGCGCGCGGGATCGAAGATCGGGCGGTTGGGATCGAGCTCAAGGACGACGCCGCGGAACGAGCCGGGCAGGGTCGAGGGCGCGGCGCCGTAGAAGCCGATCGAGCCCTTGTCTTCCCAGCGGACCGCGCCGCCGACGCTGACGTTCTTTAGCCGGCCTTCGGTGAAGGTGTAGTTGGTGACGGTGTTCCAGCGATACTTGCGAACCTGCGTGCGGGGCTTGCCGACGTTGGCGACGCTGAAGAGGTAGGGCGAGATGAGGCCGTTGTAGTAGGCGGTCTCGGGTGTGTCGCCGCCGAGGACGGGAATGGTGGTCCAGTAAGGAGCGCCGCGGCCGTCGCCGTTGCCGGGGACGGAATCGCCACGGGCGGTGGTCCAGACGGGGAGGCGTTCCTGCCAGTAGTTGAACTGCTCGGGCCCGATGGCGGTATCGATGGCGATCTGCTGTGCACCCGTGAACTTGATACGCCAGTTGCGGGTGGGGTTGTAGGTCATCTCGACCTCGTAGCCCTTCGACACGATGTCGGAGAGACCGTTGGTCTGGGGCTGGCCGGGACCGGCGGAGAGGAAGACGCTCATCCACTCGTCGGTGACGCCCATGATTTTGGCGACGGCGCTGGCGGATTGCGCGGCGGTGGGCGTGATGCCCTGCGCGGCGAAGCGGCTGTTGGAGAGGGCGAGGGCCCAGGGGTAGAAGCCGTTGTTGTCGCGCACGCCGTTGTTTTCGGGGCGGCCTTCGAGGCGGAAGGTGCGGTTGCCGATGGTGCCGACTTCGCCGGCGCGGCTGCCTTTCTCGGCGACCTCGTAGCGATTGATCTTCACGTTCAGCTTACCCTGGAGGGCGGAGAAGGTGACGCCATAGTCTTTGCCTTCGCCTTTGGCGTTCGGGATGACGCCCTTCAGATCCATCGCATAGCGGACCACCTGCGGGTAGAAACTATCCGAGCGGTTGTAGAAGATGCTGGCCCAGCGCAGGGGCTTGAGCACGGCGCCGTAGGTCTTGGTGTCGCCGCGTTGGGAGGCCTTGGTGGCTTCGCCGAGCGGGCCGGTGGCGTCTTCGGTCCAGGCGCCCCAGGTGCCGTAGTTGTTGTAATTCACCAAACCGGTGGCCGGATCGACAGCGGCGGAGCTCGAAGAGCGGGTGCGGCGTTTGTCACGACGCCAGCCGAAGGTCGTGACCAGGCGATCCTGCAGGAAGAAACTCTGGGCGGTGAGGCTGACCGTGCGGAGTTCTTCGCGGGAACGGGCAGTGGACGGGCGGGCGAGGTTCTCGACGCGGGTGGATTCGTTGACCCATTGGCCGGTGAGGTTGTTGAACCAGGTAAGCGGATACGTGCCGTTGATGTTATCGAGGGTGGCGGTGGCGTAGTCGATGTTTTGACCCTGGTTGTCACCGACGTAGTAACGCTGGGTAATCTGGGGCACGGCGACGCGGTTGGCGCGATTGGTCCAGGCGTGGTCGTCGGCGATCCATTGGCCGTAAGTGTAGGCTTCGGTGTCGATGCGGTTGCGCTCCAAGTGGGCGCCGAGGCGCTGGGTGCCGATCCAGTCGAGCCAGCGGGGGAGTTTGGTCGGGGTGAATTGGTAGGCGAGATCGCCGTTGACGGTGTCGCGGAGCTCGGGGTTGCGATTGGTGAAGGGGCCGGCCGCTTCGATGTAAGGACGGAGGAAGTTGGGGTTGGCGCGACCGTCGAGGAGCTTGGAGTTCACATCGACGTAGAGGATCGTGTCGGTGTTATCGATGAAGCCGTTGCTTTCGCGGACGAAGTCCTGGCGGAACCAACCGGCGCGGGTCGCCAAGAGGTGCGAGCCGCGGTTGAGGAGAATCTGCTCACCTTCGAGACGGAACGTCTGCGCGGTGTCCTCGCCGTAGTTGGCGGCAGTGTAGTTGATCGAGGACCAGTCGTAGAGGGACTTGTCGGCAGTGGCGGGAGCGAAGAACAGCGGGAACGGATTGGCTTTGCGGCGGAGAATATCGGTGCCGGTCTGGATGTAGCGGATGTTGCTGTTCTGCGTGTAGGGCGACGGCGTGCCGGTGGTGATGGCGTTGCCGGTGCGGGTCTGAGTGAAGAACGATACGCCAGTATTTTCGACGACGGCGGTCGTGCGGCCGTAGCCACCGGCCATTAAGCCGACGGGGAGCGTGGTGTTTTCGTTGGTGACGGGATAGGGACCGGAGGTGGTGCCGTTGGCGAAGGTCACCATTTGGTTGGTCGGATCGAAGGTCGGGCGACCGCCGGCGCGCCACTCAGCGGTGGTGTCGCGCGGGGTGAGGGAGTTCGGACGGCGATAGAAATTATCGTAGCGCTCGAAGGAGGCGTTGACGGTGGTGTTGGCAAACGGGCGGGCCTGCACGGCGCCGAAGTAGCGCTTGATTTTTTCCTCGGCGGGTTTGCGGGTGAAACCTTTCTCCTCGGTCACAGTGGAGAACCGGAAGGCGAGTTTGTCTTTGAGGAGGTAGCGGCTGACATCGAGGCTCGCGCGGTGGCCGCCTTCGCTGTCGACGCGGGCCGTCACACCGGCGACATGGCGGGTGAGGTTCGCCTTGGACTGGACGAGATTCACGGTGCCGGCGGCGGCGCCGAGGCCGAAGAGATTGGAATTCGGACCGCGGGAGATTTCCACGGAGTCGATGTTGTAGGTGTCCATCGGAATTCGGGCGTTGCTCGAAAAATTGCCGAGGGAGACGTTGACGCCGCTGCCGCTGATCGGGCTGCCGACGCCGCGGATGCGGTTGGCGGTGGCGGGATCGTTGGCAGTGCCGTCGATCACGCCGCCGTTACGATTGGGGGTAAACTGCGTGTAGTTGCCGGTGCCCTCGGTGTTGGCCTCGTAGAGGAACACGTCGTTGAGATCGAGGACGGCGGTGTCCTGCATCTGCTGCTTCGTGATAACCGAAATGGAGGCGCCGAGGTCCTCGAGTTTCGAGTTGAGGCGGGTGCCGGAGAGGGTGTTGAGCGCTTGGTAGCCGCGGTCTGTGTCAGAGGCGACTTGGAAGGGCGACAACATGACGGTCTCCTCGCTGGGCGTGGGGCCGGAGGCGGGCGCGGCGGTCTTTTGCGCGGGGGCGGTTTGGGCGGTGAGTGACCCGGTAAGGGCCACGAGTGTCGCCAGAGTGGCGACGGATTGTCGGCGCAAGTGCCGGGAGGTAGCAGGGTTTGTTGGCATGGTAAGGGAGGGTAGACCGAAGGGGAGACGGCTCCGCGCGGAAGGCGGAAGCGTCGGGTGAAAATGAACGTGGCGGTGGTTTGGGTTGTGTCAGGCACCATGTGATGCAAGCGTTGCATGCGTGACGACCAAACCCTCATTGCGCGTGCTGGCGGACGCGTGTGGAGTCTCCACCTCCACGATCTCCCGGGCGCTGGCGGGGCATCCGGCCGTGCGTCCCGAGGTGCGGGCCAAGATTGTCGAAGAAGCGCAGCGTCGGGGCTACCGGCGGAACGAATTGGTCGGGAAACTCATGTCGCACGTCCGCACGGCGCGATCGCAGCAATTTCTCGGCAACCTCGCGGTGATCCACGTGCCGTCGCCGGGGCAACCGCGGTTGCTGCCGGCCCAGCGCAGCATCATGGAAGGTGCGGCAGCGCGGGCGAAACAGTTGGGGTTTCAACTCTACGAGTTCAGTGCCGGCCGGGACGGGTTGAAGCCGGACGGCTATGTGCGGGTGTTGCGCGCGCGCGGTGTGCAAGGGGTGATTTTTCTCTACACGGAGCCGACGGGGCTCATGGCGGAATTTCCGTGGAGCGAGTTTGCGACCATCGAAATCGATTACGGTCAGCGCGAGCCGGTGCTCCACACGGTGTGCCTCGACCACTACATGACGCTCACGGGGGCGTTGCGGCGCTTGGGCGGGTTGGGCTACCGGCGGATCGGGTTGTTTTTGGCGCGGTTTAAGGACGAGCGGATCGCGCACAAATGGTCGGCGGCGTTTGCGTCGTTTCAGCGCGCGGTGGGGACGATCGGCGATGTGCCGATGTTGATCGCCGACGAAATCGAAGAGGCGGGGTTTCTGCGGTGGCACGCAAGGCATCGCCCGGATCTGGTGATCGGGCATATCGACGAGGCGGTAGTTTGGTTGCAGGGGGCGGGGGTGAAGGTGCCGGCCGAGACAGGGTTCTTCAACCTGAGCTGGACCGAACGTCGGCGGTCGTGCGCCGGGCTCGATTTGCGTTTGGAACTGCAGGGTGAGGTCGCGGCGGAAAAGGTGATCTCGCAAATTCAGCGGGGCGAAAGCGGGCTGCCGACCGATCCGCAATCGATCATGGTGCGAGGACGATGGGTGGACGGGCCGACGGTGAGGGACAAGGCACCATCCGCGCCCTGAGCAGCGCGCGAGTGCGCCGCGCCACGTTGCCGTCGCCGGGGTTAGTTACGCGCCAAACGAGTCGAGGATACGTTCCAAGCCGTAACCGAGGAGGGCTGTGACGGGCATGGTGAGCACCCACGCCCAGAGAATGCGCTCGACGACGCCCCACTTCACGGCGCTCAGGCGTTTGGTGGCGCCGACGCCCATGATCGAGGTGGAAATAACGTGCGTGGTGGAGACGGGGACGCCGATCATCGAGGCGCCGTCGATGATGATGGCGGCGGTCGTCTCGGCGGCGAAACCGTGGACGGGCTGAAGTTTCACCATCTTGTGGCCCATCGTGCGGATGATGCGGTAACCGCCCGCAGCAGTGCCCGCGGCCATAGTGATGGCACAGGCGATGACGACCCAGTAGGGAATGTCTCTAAATTCGGATACGCGCAGGAAATCGGCCCACGGAGGGAGATCTTTGAACACGCCGGCCGTCGTGCCGGTGAACAGCGCGAGGGTGATGATGCCCATCGTTTTTTGTGCGTCGTTCTTGCCGTGTCCGTAAGCCATGAAGGCCGCGCTGAGGAGCTGCGCTTTGCCGAAGATCAAGTTCACCGTGCGCGGGGTGGTTTTGCGCAGGACGATCATCAGAAACCACATCAACAGCGCGCCGCCAACGAAACCGATGAGCGGGGAACTGAACATCGGGAGCACGACTTTGGGCCAGAGTCCGATGGAGTGGCCCTTGGCGTCGACACTCGACCAGACCAGCACGTCCCAGTTGCCCTTGGCGGTGGCCAAGGCGGCACCGCAGAGACCGCCGATCAAGGCGTGGCTGGAGCTGGACGGGAGGCCGAGCCACCAGGTGAACAGATTCCAGATGATCGCGCCGAGGAGCGCGCAGAACACAGTGAGCATCGTGACGGCGCCGGCGGTGACGAGACCGCCGCTGATGGTCTTCGCCACGGCGGTGCCGGCGAGGGCACCGATCAGATTGAAGAACGCGGCCATCATGATGGCCTGGCGGGCGGTGAGGACTTTGGTCGAAACGACGGTCGCGATCGCGTTGGCCGTATCGTGGAAGCCGTTGATGTATTCGAAAACGAGCGCGGCCAGCAGAACGAGCAGGAACAGCGTCATGGCGCGGGGGCGGCGACGGCGCGTTAGGAGTGTTTGAGGACGATTTGGACGACGACGTTGCCGGCGTTGCGGCAACGGTCGACGGCCTGTTCGACCATTTCGTAGAGCTCCTGAAGAATCACGAGTTCCTTGGCGTCATAGGGGCCATGGTAAAGATCCTTGAGCAGAGTGAGCATGACCTTGTCGGCCTCACCCTCGGCGAATTGGAGGCGGTCGTTGGCCTCGCGGATCTTCTCGATGGTGGTGCCGCCGCGCAGTTGTTTCACCATGAAGACGACAGCCTCGGAGGCTTGGAGCATGAGCTCGGCCTGACGTTGAAACGCAGCGTGCGGAACGCGGCCCGGGTAAATCGAGAGACGCTCGACGATTTTCTCCACCTGCTTGGGGATGCGATAGAGGGTCCAAGAAAGCGCCTCGATATCTTCGCGCTCCAGCGGTGTGACGAAGGTCTTGCTCAGCTCTTCGGTGATGGTGTGGCGGATGCGTTTTTCTTTGCGCCGCGTCTGGATGAATTCGTCGAGCGTGGTGCTCGGAGTTCCGCCGGCGGCGATCGTCTGGAGGTAACGTGAAAAAAGGGCGACACTGGCCTTGGCCTCTTCAGCGCCCGCTTCAAGCAGGTCGAAAAACTTGTCATCTTTGCCAAGGAGTTTTCTGAGCGAAAGCATGGTGGGTGTTGAGTAGTGGCGAACGTTACGATTGCGAAACAATTCTCGGCCGGAGCTCAGGCGCGACCACGCAGCCAGATCCAGAGGTAGCCCAGGCGCTCGCGAACAGCCCAAGTGCTGCGTTCGATCGAGCCGGTGTCCCACAGGAGGTCCTGCCATTGGATGTCGTCGCCGGCCCGGGCGGTGAAATCGGCTGGGCTCGGCAGCGGGGAAAGTCCGACGTGGCGAAACAGCGCCACGCTGCGCGGCATGTGCCACGCCGAAGTGACGAGTGCGAAAGGCTCGTTGCCAACTATGCGCCGGACGGCGAGGGACTCGTCCTCGGTGTCGCGGACATCAACGATGAGTTGCATGCGGCTGCGAGCTATGCCGAGCGATTCAGCGGCGCGGGCGAGCATCTCGGCGTGCGACGGGCGCTCCGGATCGCCGGGACCGCTCAAGACCAACTGGGCTGACGGGAGTAGGCGCAGGACCCTCACCGCCTCGACGATGCGCGAGAGAGCGGAGACGGACATTTGGTTGGTGGCGGAGAGGCCGGGGGCGTTGCCGTTGCCACCGCCGAGCACAACGACGAAGCGGCAGGCGGCGAGCTCGGGCGGCAGTGCTTGGCCGGCGGCTAATTCCGGGATGGCGGGGTAACGGGTTTCCAGCGGTCGCACGAGGGCGTGGCTCAAGAATTTGTTGCTGAAGGCCATCAGGAGCAAGGTGGCGACGACCAAGAGCGTGCGCCCGATCCAGGCGCGTCGTGACCAGAAGAGAAAGACGAGCCCGATCACGAGCAGCGTGATGCAGAGCGGCAAGGGCATCAGCCAGAACGATACAAATTTTTTCAGCCAGAAAAGCACGGTCGGGAGAAGAAGGCGGTGTCGCGGGCGGCGGGCAAGCTCCCCGTGCGTCACGCAAAATTCAGCGTTGAACCGGCTCGGCTAATAATGGTCATGTCGGAGCCAAGATTATCCATTCCCGTCGCCGACGGTTGTCTGTAGCATCAATCTTCCCCGAGAAATCCCTCCCCATGAAAAAACTCCTCGCGCTCCTCGTGCTAGTCGCCGCCCCGTTGCTCAACGCGGCCGACGTCTACAAAATTGCCGTCATTCCCAAGGGAACGACGCACGAGTTCTGGAAATCCATCAACGCCGGCGCCGTGAAAGCGCAACGAGAGCTCGCGACGCAGGGCGTCACGGTGAATCTCATCTGGAAGGGACCGCTCAAGGAAGATGACCGCGAGCAGCAGGTGCAGGTGGTCGAGAATTTCATTGGTCAACGCGTGAGCGCGATCGTGCTGGCGCCGTTGGACCGTAAGGGCCTCGTCGCTCCGGTGGAGACGGCGGTGCGCGGAAAAATCCCCGTGGTGATCATTGATTCCGGATTGGAGTCGAAGGCGCACTCGAGCTTCGTCGCCACCGACAACCGCGAAGGCGGCCGCATCGCGGGGCGCAACCTCGGCAAGCTGCTCGGGGGTAAGGGCAATGTGATTCTGCTGCGCTACGCCGTCGGTTCGGCGAGCACGGAGGAACGGGAAGAAGGGTTTCTCGAGGTGATGAAAAAAGACTTTCCGGCGATTAAGCTCATCTCGACGGATCAGCATGCGGGCGCGACGCGCGACAGTGCGAAACGCGTGTCGGAGAATCTGCTCAACCGTTTCGGCAAGCAGGTGAACGGCGTGTTTGCCTCCAACGAATCGGCGGCGTCGGGCATGTTGCTCGCGTTGCGCGACGCGGGGCTCGCCGGCGGGAAAGTGAAGTTCGTGGCGTTCGACGCGGGTGAGGCGCTCAACGCGGGACTTAAGGCCGGCGATGTCGCGGGCTTCGTGGTGCAGAATCCGATGCAGATGGGTTACCTCGGAGTGAAGACGGCGGTCGCGGTGTTGCGCGGCGAAAAAGTTTCGCCGGTGATCGACACGGGCGTCGGTTTTGTGACGAAGGCGAACATGAACGAGCCGGCGATGGCCGAGCTGCTCAATCCGCCGCTCAGCAAGTATCTGAAATAACTCATGTCGACTTCCGCCGCGACCCTGCGGCTCACGGGCATCCAGAAGAGTTTTGGCGCCACGCGGGCATTGCGGGGTGTCTCGCTGGAGATTGCGCCTGGGGAGGTGCATGCGTTGATCGGCGAAAACGGGGCGGGCAAGAGCACGCTCATGAAAACGCTCAGCGGGGCCCACACGGCGGACGCCGGCACGATGGAGCTCTGCGGGCAGCCATACGTGCCCGTGGGACCGCACGACGCGCGCATGAAGGGCGTCGCGATGATTTATCAGGAGCTGAATCTGGCCCTGCATCTCTCGGCGCAGGAAAATATTCTGCTCGGCGCGGAATCGGCGTCGGGCGGGTGGATCGACGGCCGTTCCTCGCGGGAACGGGCGCGGGCGGCGCTGGCTCAACTCGGGCACGAGGGGCTGGATCTGGCGAAGCTGGCCGGGGCGTTTTCCATCGCGGAGCAACAGGTGATCGAGATCGCGCGGGCGCTGCTCACGAAACCGAAAGTGCTCATCATGGATGAGCCGACGAGCAGTCTCACGCAGGCGGACACGGAGAAATTGTTTGCGACGATTCTGCGGCTGAAGGCGCAAGGCGTGAGCGTGATCTACATCAGCCATTTCCTCGAAGAATGTCGGCGGCTCTGCGACCGCTTCACGGTGTTGAAGGACGGCGAGACGGTGGGCTCGGGTGAGATGAAAGGCGTGAGCCTCGATCATATCGTGACTCTGATGACGGGGCGCGAGGTGAAGGATCTCTATCCGCGCACGGCGCATTCGCCGGGCGAGATCGTGCTCGAAGTGAAAAACGCCGCGAGTGCGCCGCGCCTGAAGCGGGCGAGTTTACAGGTGCGCGCGGGCGAGATTTTCGGACTCGCGGGACTGATCGGCGCGGGGCGGACGGATTTGTTGCGGTCGATTTTTGCGCTCGACGACATCGACGCCGGGGAAGTGTGCATCGTGGGAGCGCCGAGCGGGGGATCGACGCCGCGGGCGCGGTGGGCGCAGGGCGTGGGTTTCTTGAGCGAGAACCGGAAGGAGGAGGGGCTGATGCTGTCGCAGTCGATCGCCGACAATCTCACGCTGACGAAGCACGAGACGTTCGGACGGTTTGGCTGGATCAACGGACGCCGGCAGCGGGCGGTGGCGCAGCGTTGGGTGGATGAACTGCGGGTGAAGTGCAGCGATGCGGGCCAATCGATCGGGCAACTCTCCGGGGGGAACCAGCAGAAGGTGGCGATCGCGCGGTTGCTCGAACATCCGGCGAAAATCTTTCTCCTCGACGAGCCGACGCGGGGCATCGACGTGGGGAGCAAGGCGCAGATTTACCAGTTGATCGGCGAGCTGGCGGCGGCGGGCAAAGCGGTCGTGGTGATCAGCAGTTACCTGCCGGAGTTGCTGGGGTTGTGCGACACGGTCGGCGTGATGTGTCGCGGCGAACTGGCGGCGATCCGGCCGCGGACGCAGTGGAGCGAGGCCGAGATCATGCGGGTGGCGACGGGTAGCGCGTGAGGATTTTTCCGATGAACGAAACTTTCAAAAAAGCTCTCGCGAAAGGCGGTCCGTTTCTCGGACTGCTGCTCGTAGTCGTGCTCTTCGCCCTGGCGGTCCCGCTCGATGACGAGGGGAAGCAGATTTTTTTCACGTATCGAAATTTTAAAATCATCTTCACGCAGACGGTGATTGTTTCGATCGGAGCTCTGGGGATGACGCTGATCATTGTGAGCGGTGGTATCGATCTTTCGGTGGGCTCGGCGATTGCGCTCACGAGTGTGGCCGGCGCGATGCTGATCCAGCGCGGTTGGGAAACGGTGGCGGTGCTGCTCGCGATGGTGGCGTGCGGCGGGTTCATCGGTTTGCTCAACGGCGCGGCGATCGCAGGGCTGCGGATGACGCCGTTTATCATCACGCTCGGCACGCTGGGAGTCGCGCGCGGCGGAGCGAAGTGGATGGCCGACAATCAGACGGTCAATTACGAGGCCTCGCCGCTGAACAACTGGATGACCACGGTGGACCCGTTTGGCTACGCGCTGCCGGCGGGTGTGTGGGTGGCGCTGGCGCTGGCGATTCTCACGGCGCTCGTGTTGAAAAACACGGTCTTCGGTCGGCACGTTTTCGCGCTCGGCTCGAACGAGGCGACGGCGCGGCTGTGCGGAATTCCGACGACGCGGTTGAAGATCATGATTTACGCGATCGCGGGCTGCTTCTTCGGCTTGGCGGGATTGTTTCAACTTTCGCGGTTGCGGCAGGGTGACCCGACGGTCGCGGTGGGGCTCGAACTCGATATAATCGCGGCGGTGATCATCGGCGGCGCGAGTTTGTCGGGCGGGGTCGGCACGATTCTTGGCTCGATGATCGGCGCGTTAATCATGGCGGTGCTGCGCAACGGCTCCCAACAGATGGGGTGGCCGACGTATTTTCAGGAGATCATCATCGGTCTCGTGATCATCGTCGCGGTGTTTCTCGACCGGTTGCGCCAGGGGAAACAGGCGTAAGCGGTGAGCCGTTATTCGAGAGAGGAGAACTGAGGGCCGGGAGCGCGATCGCCGATCGGAGCGCGAATTACGGGACCTCGTAGATTTCGACGAGGACTGAGCCGATGGGGTTGGCGGTGGTGCCGTCGACGAGGGGGGCGGCGCCAGCTTGGATGGTGTAGCTGCCGGGGTTGACGGCGGTGACGAGGGCGGCGTCGGCGGCGTTGGTCGTTTTCAGAGGGAAGGCGCCGACGGCGGGAAAGACGGCGCTGAGGGTGGCGGGGTTGTTCAGCGTCCAGTTGTTGTTGGTATCGACGACGACACGGTTCGCGTTGAGCACGCTGACGCGCGGGTCGGTCAAGATGGCGTTGGCGGGAATGCCAAAATCGCTGAGGCCGGGGCCGATGGCGCGGACGACAAGGGTGCGGGGATTCGTGCCCTGCACGACGATACCGGGGATGAGCACCTCGCCTTCTGCGGAGATCTTGGCGAGCGCGGAAAGATTGGTGAGGCGGGTGGAGTTTCTTGTGAGATCGTAGACTTCGGCGAGGACCTCGCCGGCAGAGCCGTTCACGCCGCGAAGCGTGGCGGTGTAGCTGCCGGGGGCGAGGTTCGCGAGGACGAGGGCGGTGTCGAGGGAGCCGTTGGGCAGAGGAAAGGCGCCGACGGCGGTGGCGGCGGCGTTGAGTTGTGCGGGCGTGGCCACGCCGCCGGGGATCGTCCAACCTTCATTGGCGGCGATGAGGCGGCCGGCGCTATCGTTGATCTCCAGGCGCGGTGCGGCGAGGGCGTCGGTGATGCCAAAACGCGAGAGACCAGGGCCGACGCCGCGGACGAGGAGCGTGGCGCGCTCGGTGCCGCCGCCGAGATTGAAGCCGACGGAAAAACTGTCGCCGACATAGCCGATGGTGCCGCGGGTCGAGAGGTTGACGATGCGGCCGGGGGCGGGCGTGGGGGCGCCGGCGAGGCGGCCGTTGAGGAAGTTGATGACGCGGGCGTTGGCGTCGCTGAAGAATTCGCGACGGGCGGAGGCGATGGAGAGTTGGGCGGCGACTTCGGAGGCGCGCGAGCGGTGGACCTCGGGGAGCGCGGCGGTGAGGGCGGCGGCGGTGGGGAGCGATTTCAGGTAGTTGTTCGCATCGAGGATGCTGGCGGTCTTGAGGGCGGTCCAGATGGCGGAGGCGTCGTCGCCAGTGAAGGTGGCGGAGTTGACGCCGAGTTTGCGGAAGCGGCCGGAGTGGACGGGGGAGACGGCGTTGGTGACGCTGCCGGCGGCGAGGCCGCGGCCGGCGAGGAGTTGGACATTGGCGCGGGCGGCGGTGTTGGTGGCGGCGGTGTCGTTGGCGGCGAGCGCGTAGAACTGAGGGATGCGGGAGGTGACGGCGAGGGATTCGCTGCCGGCGGTGCAGTAGAGGACGGTGCCGCGCACGGGGCGGGGCGGCGACGCGGTGGCGAGGAGTTGGGCGAGGTTTACGGCGGCATCGGCGCCGCCGCCGAAGCCGAGGAGAAAGATCGGCTTGGTGGCCGACGGGAGGCCTTCCTGAATAAAACGATCGAGGGCCGCGAGGTGGTGGCGGGCATCGGCATTGGTGGCGACGGTGGTGCCGGTCGACCAGGCGCCATCGGAGCGGCTGGCACTGTTCAACGCGGCGACGCCGTAGCCGGCGGCGACGAGATCGCGCGTGAGGAGGAGGCCTTCGGGGGTGTTGAACCAAGAGGAGCCGGTGGAGGCGGTGTCGTGGAGCAGGAAGACGATGGCGGCGGCGTCAGGGGGAAGATGATACGTGAGGGTGGTGGAGGTCGTGGTGGTGATCGCGGCGGCGCCGGTGCCGGTGGTCTGCGACTGGGGGTTGAAATTGGCGAGGGTGGTGGGCGTCCAGACCGGGGCGGGTTTGTAGGTGGCGACGAGGGAGACGGGCGTGGTGGGGACGGTGATGACGTTGCGCGTCACAAAAGGGGCGAGCGGGGCGTTGGCGCCGAAGACGGCGATGTCGCCGGTCCAGCGGTCGAAGACTTGGCCGGCGGGCGGCGGGTTGGCGAAGATGTCGACGCGGGAGTTGGCGTTGTAGGTGCCGCTGCCGGCGCCGTCGGTGACGGTGACTTCGGTGGGCGGGCCATCGCCGTTGACGACGACGTAGGAGCGCAGGGTGACGGTGGCGAGGCGTTGGAGCGTGACGTCGCAGCTGACTTCTTTGACGCCGGGTGAGCCGGGGCGGATGCGGGCGCTGTTGGTGCCCTGGCCGGCGGTGATCACGGCATCGCCGGAGACGCTCCAACGGAAGGTGCGGTCGTTGTTTTGGGCGGCGGGGACGGAGACGGTGAGGGTGGGCGAAGTCGGGGCGGTGCCGGCGGCGGCGGTGGCGGGGGCGGTGATCGCGCCGGCCGTGGTGCCCGAGAGAGCGGTGACGGTGGAGGACGCGTTGGCGGTGACGCCGGGAGCGGTGATCGTCACGCCGAGCGTGACGGTGCCGGCAGAGTCGGCGACATAGTTGACGGTGGCGCCGGTGGTGGAACCGATGATACGGCCGCCGGAGATCGTCCACAGATAAGTCGTGGACGTCGCAGTGCCGCCGGCGCCGGGGGCGGCGGCGACTTGGTTGGTGACTACGGCCTGGGCCTGGGAGGTGTCACCGACGAGGATGCCCGTATCCGCAATAATACGACCGCCGGCGGAGGGGGTGACGATGATGCCGCCCTGGTTGCCGTTGCCGGGCGGGACGATGGGGAGGACGCCGATGCCGGGAGGGGCAATCGGATTGGTGGGGCCGATGGGGTTGATCGGAGCGATCGGGGCGATCGGGAGCGTGGGCCCGATGGGGCGAGTGCCGCCGCCGGCACCTTGGCCGAGGGCGAACGGGGAGACACAAAGGGCGATGAGCGCGGCGGTGGCGGCGAGGAGGCGCGCGGCGGCAAACGGGGCAGGGTGACGAGTGCTCATGGGGAAATGGACGAAGGTGCGTGCGGGAAAAGTGGAGAGGGACTAATACGGGAAAACGATGCGGACAAGCGCGACGTTTGCGGCCCGGATATTTTTGCCCGGGTGCGTCGGCGGGCAGGGACGTCCGTCGCGACGGTGCGCTACGGGACTTCGTAGACTTCGACGAGGGCGGCGCCGGTGGTGTTGGCGATGCCGGAGACTTGGGCGGTGTAGCTGCCGGCGGGGAGGGTAACGAGGCGGGTGGCGTCCCTGGAAGTTGGCGACGAGCAGGGGAAGGCGCGGACGGCGGCCAAGGTGGCGGCAAGCGCGGGGGGATCACCCCGGTTCTCGTTTTCGGCGGTGTGGGGGCGCGGGCGGAGCGGCGGGCAGGGACGCCCGCCGCGACGTCACGCTACGGAACTTCGTAGACTTCGACGAGGGCGGCGCCGGTGGTGTTGGCGACGCCGGTGACTTGGACGGAGTAGCCGCCGGGGGGAAGGGTGGTGAGGAGAGCGGCGTCCTTGGAGGTGGCGGGGAGGGCGAAGGCGCCGACGGAACCGAAGGCAGCGGTGAGGGCAGAGGTGCCGCCCCAGTTGTCGTTTTCAGCGACCTTCACGGACGAGGCGTTGAAGAGCACAAGCTGCGGATCGACGACGGTGCCGGGGACGCCGAAGTCGCCGAGGGTGGGGCCGATGGCGCGGAGGAGGACGGTCTTGGGCGTGGTGCCGGCGATTGTGAAGCCGACGGTGAGGCCGGTGCCGAGGGATTTGAGGACCGAGACGTTGAGCAGGCGCGGCGTAGTGATCGAAAAATCCGCGCTCTGAGTGGCGTCGTAAATCTCGGCGATGACTAGGCCGGTGCCCTCGCTGGCGGCGGAGATTTTCACGGAGTTGTCGCGCGTGGAGATGCCGGCGGTGGTGGCGGCGTCCTTCGACGTGGGAGACGAATAGGGGAAAGCGCCGACGGCGGCGAGGGCGGAGGTGAGTGGGGCGGAGCCGCCCCAGTTGTCGTTTTCGCCGGTTTTGGCGGAGCCGGCGAAGAGTTCGAGCTTTGGGTCGTCGAGGGTGCCGCCGACACCGAGCGCGCCGAGAGACGGACCGGCGGCGCGGAGGACGAGGGGCTTGGTGCCGGAGGTGGCGTTGCCGCCGACGACGTAGCCGAGGGTGAAACTATCGGTGGGGCTCGAGAGCGAGGTGAGGACGGAGAGGTTGGAGATGCGCGTCGGCGGGTTCACGGTGATGACGGCGGCGGGGCTGGTGACGGTGCCGCCGAAATTCTTGATCGTGACGGTGTAGCTGCCGGAGGCGGCGGATTTGACGACGCCGAGGGCGAGGGTGTTGCTGGTGGCGCCGGCGATGGGCTCGCCGTCGCGTTGCCATTGGAACGTGAACGGGGCGGAGCCGGCGGGCACGACGTTCAGGGTGACGCTGTTACCGGCGAGGGTGGTCTGCGCGGCGGGCGCGGTGGCCACCGTCGGGAGCACGAGCGGAGTGGAGATCGTGAGCGTGGCGGGGTTGCTGAGGATGCTGCCGGTGGTGTCGGTGACGCGGACAGAGTAGGCGCCGCCGTTGACGTGGTTCACCGAGTCGAGGCGGTAGGTCGCGGAGGTGGCGCCGGCGATGTTTTGGCCGGAGAAGAGCCATTGATAGGAGAGCGGGGCGGTGCCGACGGCGCCAGCGATGAAGGTGACTTTGTCTTCGACGGCGGCGGTCTGTGCGACGGGCTGGACGCCGAAGGCGAGGGCAGGCGATTGGAGGCGTGCGGAGCGGGTGAGGTTTTGGCGGTGCATGGGCCACGCGGTGCTGGCGGTGACCTGACCGACTTCGACGGCGTAGAGGCGGTAGTCCCAACTGGAGACGTAGAGCCGGCCGTTTTGGAGAATCGGCGAGGAGCGGACTTCGTTGGCGGTGGCGTAGGTGCGGCGGAGGGTGCCTTCGGGTTCGACGCAATAAAGTTTGCCGTCGGTGCAGCCGATGTAGATCGAGCCATCGGAGGCGATGGTGGGTGATGAGTTGCGGATGGCGGCGCCGGCTTCGTAGGTCCAGCGGAGATCGCCGGCGGAGTTAACGGCATAGAGTTTTTTGTCGGCAGAACCGAAGTAGATCGTGCCGTCGGCGCCGATAGCGGCGGAGGAACTCACGCTGTCGCCGACGATGAATTCCCACTTGGTGGTGCCGTCGGGGCGGAGGGCATACATGCGGCGGGTGGGGGCGCTGACTCCGAGGTAAATGGTGCCGTCGGCAGCGATGGACGGAGAGGCGAAGATGAAATCGGTCTGAAACGTCCACTTGGTGGCGCCGGCGGGGGTGATGGCGTAGAGACGGGAACTGGCCCCGGCGCAATAAATGGTGCCGTCGGGCGCGACCACCGGGGAACTGTAGGAGGTGCCGAGGGAGCTGGTGCCGATGGTGGCGGTCCACTTAGTGGAGCCATCGGCGGGGTTCAGGGCGTAGAGTTTGCCGTCGTCGGAGCGGATGTAGATCGTGCCGTCGGGCGCGAGCGCGGGTGAGGACTGGACGATGCCGCCAGTGGTGATGCGCCATTTGCGGGTGCCGGTAGCGGTGATGGCGTGGACGTAGTTATAGTCGTCGCCGCAGTAAACGGTGCCGTCGGCGGCGACGGCGGGAGCGGAGAACGTGCCGTAACCGGTCATGGTGTAGCGCCATTTGCGGCTGCCATCGGGGTTGAGCGCGTAGACGTCGCCGTAACGGTCGGTGCCATGCAGCGTGCCGTCGGCGGCGATCGCGAGGGTGGTTAGTCCGCCGTCGCTAAGGGCCTCCCACTCCGAATCGATGCAGCTAAGCCGGAAGGCGCCGACGGCACTGGTGCCGGTCGAGGAGACTTCGCTGTCGAGGACGATGTAGTAGGTGGTGCCGGCGGTGGCGGGGAACGAGAGGCCGGCGGAACTCGCGGTGTAGTTGCTGTCCGCTTCGTTGGTCGCGGAGTTGATTTCGGAGAGTGCCGACAGGGAAGTGCCGGAGAAGACACCGATCATGGTGTTGAAATCGGCACTGAAGGAAGAGAGGCGGTAGCGGCGGGTGGCCGGGGCGACCCAGCGATACCAGACGGAGTGGCCGCCGGTGTTGTTCTTGATGCGGGGCTCGCCGGTCTCGCGGGTGGCGGTGCGGTTTTCGCTCGAGACGTTCCAGCTGCGGCCGCTGACGGTTTGGGCGGAGTCGAAGTTGTCGTTGTTGGCGAGGAGGGAAACGCGGAGGAGGAGGAGGCCGTGGGCTGCAGCGCGCCGATGGTCGACGGCGATCTGGTAGCTGGTGCCGGCGGTGGCGTTGAAGGTGAGTTTGCTGGTGGTGAGGGTGGCGGACTCGTTGTCGTTTTGGGCGACCGAGACGAGCGCGGTGAGGGCGGTGCCGGTGTAGACTTGCAGGAGGGTGTCGACATCGCTGCCGGCGGTGTCGAGCGTGACGCTGCCGGTGCGGGGGGCGGTCCACGTCCACCAGAGGGAGCCGTTGCCGGCAGTGCCGGCGTGGACGGTCTCGCCGGTCTCGCGGGTGGAGTAGTGGGTGGCGGCACGGGCGGTGATGGTCTCGCCGGTGAGGACGCTGCGTTGGGCGAAATCGTCGTTGTAAGGGCGGGTATCGGTGGCGCGGAGGGCGGCGGCGAGGTTGAGGCGGCCGCCGGTGCCGGTCTTGCCGGCGAGGGCGGGGAGGACGTCGACGCTGCGCAGGAGGCGGTTGATGGTCTCGCGGTAGTGGTCGCTCGGGAATTTCGATTTCAGGAGGGCGAGAGCACCGGTGACCATCGGGGCGGAGAAGGAGGTGCCGCTGAGGGTTTGGTAGAGGTTATTGCCAGCGGCCGAGGCGGTGAGGATGGCGGTGCCGGGGGCGGCCAATTCGATGAGGCCGGCGCCGAAATCGCTGGTGGTGGAGAGGGCGTCGGTGCGGGTGGTGTTGGCGACAGAGACGATGTTATCGAGGAGGTAGCCGGAGGGGTAGTGAGGGGAGAGGTCGTTGTTTTCGGTGTCGTTGCCGGCGGAGCAGACGACGATGATGCCGACGTCGCGGGCGCGCTTGAGCGCGTCGAAGAGGGCTTGGGAGAAGGTGGCACCGCCGAAGCTGGCGTTGATGAGGACGGCCTTCTTGGCGATGGCGTAGTTGATACACTCGACCTCGTCGGAGATGAGGCCGTAGCCGCTATTGTCGAGGAAGCGGAGGGGCATGAGGCTGACGTTCCAGGCGACGCCGGTCATGCCGAGGCCGTTGTTGCCGGCGGCCCCGATGACGCTGGCGACCGCGGTGCCATGGCCGATGCCGTCGGTCGGCAAGCCGTTGCCGTTGGTATTGGGGGCGATGAGCGCGTTGATGCCGTGGGCATCGTCGATGTAGCCGTTGGCGTCGTCGTCGACTTGGTTGAGATTGCGGATGCCGCCGCTCTCCTCGGGGTTGGTCCAGAGATTCGGGGCGAGGTCTTCGTGGGAGAGGCGCAGGCCGGAATCGATGACGGCGACGATGACGTTACCGGCGTTGGATTGGATGTTCCAGGCCTCTTCGGCGCGGATATCGGCGCCGGCTTTGCCGCCGCTTTGACCGGTGTTGCGGAGCGCCCATTGGTCGCCGGCAAGGAAACGCGGGTCGGTGGGAATGGCATCGGCCTTCACGATGTAGTCAGGCTCGACGAATTCGTAACGGCCAGAGGCGCGGAGCCGTTCGACGGTCTGAGCGACCGTTTCTCCGGCCGCAGTTTCAAGGACGCGGAGGCCGCGGAGACCTTCGTGGGAGCGGCGGAGGCGCATGCCTTCCCGGGCTTCGGAGGCCGCGAGTTCGGCCAGTGGGGCATTGTCGCGGGCCTGGGCGAGAATCGTGCGGTTGCTGAAGCCCTGCTGAATTTCGGCGGCGGAAAATCGCGGTGCGGGGTCCTGCGCGAACAAGGTGCCGGTGAAAAGGCAGGCTGCGACTCCCAGGGCGACGCGATACAGGGGCATGTTAGTAGGAAGGAAATTATTGGCCGGAACGGTGGGCAATCAACAAATGCCGAAACAGGGGCGGCAGTCGTCCAGCGGCCGCTTTCAGAACGCGCGGAGATAAAGAATATTAGTCCGGCGATGAAGGAAGGGCGTGCTGGCTGCGTCCAAGGGGCGCCGATGGTCTCGACTACGAAGCACGGGATCGCCGCGCCGACGGGAAAATTTGCGGCGAGGCTTGCGGAAAAAATCCTTCCGGAGGCGAAGGCGCGAATTTCCAAAGGGCCGAGCGAGCAGCGGGGCCGCCGGTCGGGACTGACTGCCCGCAGCGGTTGTTGCGGACTACCTCGGGGAACGTTTTTGGCAGGACGCGGGAGGCGCGAGAATGGAGAGGCGGGAGGGAAGGACCGTGATGGCGGCGAAGAAGGGCGACCGGACTTGCCGGTCGGAGGACAGCGGGCAGGGACGCCCGCCGCTACGTCATACTTCGGAGCGCTACGGGACTTCGTAGACTTCGACGAGGGCGGTGCCGGTGGTGTTGGCGACGCCGGTGACTTGGACGCTGTAACCACCGGGCGGAAGGGTGGTGACGAGGGCGGCGTCGCGGGAATTGGGCGGGAGGGCGAAGGCGCCGACGTTCATGAAGGCGATCGCGAGGGACGCGGCGAGGGTCGGGGAGGCGGACCAGTTGTCGTTTTCGACAAGTTTGGTGGAGGCGGTATTGAAGAGAGCGAGCTGCGGATCGGCGACGACGCCGGAGAGGTTGAACGGGGCGGCGGCAAGGGCGGGGCCGATGGCCCGGATGAGCACGGTGGTGGGGCCGGTGCCGGACAGGGTGAAGCCGACGGTGAGGCCAGAACCGAGCGACTTCAGGACGGAGAGGTTGATGAGACGCGGCGTGGTGGCGGTTGCGGCGCCGACGGGCGTGGCGTCGTAAACTTCGGCGAGGACGCGGCCCGGCGCGGCAACAGCGCCAGGAGGAAGTGGGGGAGTTGAAGTTGAAGTGGACGCGGCGGAGATTTTGACGGAGTTGTCACGGGTCGGGACGATCGCGAGGGTGGCGGCGTCCTTGGAAGTTGGAGACGAGTAGGGAAAGGCGCCGACGGCGGCCAAAGCGGCGGCGAGGGCGGGGGAGCCGCCCCAGTTGTCGTTTTCCGCGGTGCGGGTGGTGCCGGCGAAGAGTTCGAGGCGGGGATCGTCCAGGGTGCCCGGGAGATTGAGGGCGGCGAGGGAAGGACCGGCGGCGCGGATGACGAGGGATTTGGGGCCGGAGGTGTAGGCACCGCCGAGGACGTAGCCGAGGGTGAAGGTCTCGGCGGGTGCGGCGAGCGTGGTGAGGACGGAGAGATTGGTCAGGCGGGCGGGCGGGGCGACGACGAGCACGACGGGCGCAGTGGTGGTGGTGCCGGCGGAATTGGTGGCCGCGAGCACGTAGGTGCCGATGTCGGTGTAGCGAAACGCGGGAAAGCCGAGCGTGGCGAGGGTGGCGCCGGGGAGCGGAATGCCGTCACGCGACCATTGGTAGGCGACGGCGGAGACGCTGACGGCGGGGGCGCCGAGCGAGAACGGGGCGCCGATTTGCGGGGGTGCGGCGGGCGCGGGCGACGTGGGGAAAAACGGCGTCGTGAGATTGGGAATTACGGTGAGGGTGGCGGGCGCGCTGGTCGCGGCGCCGACTTCGTTGGAGGCCGTCACGGTGTAGCTGCCGGCGTCGGTGCGGCGGGCGGAGCCGATGATGAGCAAGGCGCGGGTTTCGCCGGGGAGCACGACGCCCTCTTTGCGCCAGAGGTAGGCGAGATTGCCGCCGGTGGCGGCGACGGAGAGGAACACGACGCCGCCCTCGGCGACGGTTTGCGTGCGGGGGTGTTCGGCGAGGGCGGGTGCGGTGGGCGGCGGGGGATTGCGTTTGAGCGGGACGCGGAGTTCGACGGCTTCGCGCAGCGAGAGGCGGGCGAGGCCGATGGATGCTTCGGAGGAGAGCGGGCGGGAATAGGTGAGGGTGCCGAAAAAAATATCGCCGGGATTGGAGGCGGGTTGAAGAACGCTGACGGCGCTGGTGCCGGGGGCCAACGGGGCGGGCACCGGCGGAGAGCCGGCGCTGCCAAAGAGGACGGCGCCGGTGGCGCTTTGCAGGAGGAAGGTGGGGGCATCAAAACGACCGCTCTCGGGGAGGGGCGTCCAAAAGATCTGCAATGTGCCGCCGGGCCAATTTTGGAGAGCGTCGAACTGCGTGAAGCGCGGCGGGGTGGCGGAGGACGGAAAGGCCGCGGTGAAGGTGGTCGTGTGAGAAAAACCGATACCGGTGACGGTGAGGATGCAGGGGCCGTCGGGCAGGGCGGCGTTGAGCGCGGCGTGGTTGGCGAAGAGGCGCGTAACCGCGAAGGTGGAGGTGTTGAGCGGATCGGCCGTGCCTCGGGCGAGGGCGAAGGTGGTGCCGGCGGTAGTGAGTGTGACGGTGGTGGTCGCGGGGAAATTGCCGTCGAAACTCACCGCGACCGTGGCCGAGGGAATGTGTTCGGCGAAGTCGGTGGCGGAGGTTTGCTGAAAGCTAAAGGTCTTGGTGATCGCGAGGGCGTCGGGGCTCTGTGCGGCAGCGCACGCCGCGAAAATGGCGGCGAGGCACAGGGAGAGGAGAACGGGAATGCGCATCCGGGGAGTGAGCCCGCGATGAAGAGGACGCGGCGGAAAATGACAAGGTGCCGGGTGGCCCGGCGCAGAGTGCCGGCGGCGGAGTGGTAGGCGCGAACGCCCGCCGCTACGGCGGAGGCGAAAGCGCGTTGGGATCAATGCGCTCCACCGCAATCAGGGGACCTCGTAAACTTCGACGAGGGCGGTGCCGGTGGTGTCGGCGACGCCGGAAATCTGGGCGGTGTAGGCGCCGGCGGGGAGGGTGACGAGGAGGGCGGCGTCGCGGCTGTTGGGGGCGAGGGCGAAGGCGCCGGTGACACTGAAGGTGGGGGCGAGGGCGGCATCCCAGTTGTCGTTTTCGAGGAGCTTCGTGCCGCGGGCGTCGAACAGGGTGAGTTTGGGATCGGGGAGGACGCCGGGAAGATTGAAGGGGACGCCGCCGAGGGTGGGGCCGACGGCGCGGATGAGGATGCGCCGGGAGCCGAAGCCGGTGAGGGTGAAACCGGCGATAAGAATATCCGCTTCGGTGCCGACGTGGTTGCGGGCCGAGATGTTGATCAGGCGGGCGGTGGTGGTGGCACTGGCGCTGCCGGCGCCGAGGTCGTAGGTTTCCACGAGGACCACGCCGGAGGTGGTGCCGGTGGCGAGCGCGCTGTAGGGCCCGGTGGCGGAGTGAACGAGGGCGGCGTCTTGACTGGCGGGGGCGAAGGCGAAGGCGCCGACGGTGGGAAAGGCGGCAGAGAGGGCGGCGGGCCAGTCGTCGTTTTCGAGAATCTTGGTGGAGGCCCGATAAAGCTCGATGCGCGGATCGGGCAACGCGGTGGGAATACCGAAGCCAGCCAGAGCGGGACCGGCGGCGCGGACGAGGATGTCGGTGGAGCCGCCGCCGACCACGTAACCGACGATGAGCGATTGGGCGGCGGCGAGCGTGGTGCGGACGGAGACGTTGGAGAGGCGGGCCGCAGGCAGAACGGTGAGGATCGCGGGCGCGGTCGTGACGGTGCCATAGGCGTTGGAGAGAAAGCAGGTGTAGTTGCCGGCATCGGCCGCCTGCACCAGGGCGAGCGTGTAGGTGGACGACGTGGCGCCGGGGAGGCTGACACCGTTTTTCCGCCACTGATACGTGTGCGACGGAACCGAGGTGGCGAAGACGGTGAAGGTCGCCGATTGCTGGCCGGCTACGGCCGCGGTGGGAATCGGTTGAAGAGAAATGACCGGCGGTGAGCCGACGGTGAGTAGGGCGGGCGAACTGGTCGTGGTGCCGGCGGAGTTTGTGGCGACGACTTCGTAGGTGCCGGCGTCGGCGGCGGTGAGACGGACGAAGGTGAGCGAAGAGGCCGTGGCGCCGGGAATGGGCTGACCATTTCTCCGCCATTGGTAGGTGGAGGGAAGGCCTGTGACGACGGAGGTAAGCGTCACGCTGGTGCCGATACCGGCGAGGGTATTGGTCGGTGAAGCGGTGAAGAGCGGGGCGGACGGGACAAGACGGCCGAGGTAGGGGATGGGCTGGCCGGCGAGGGCGGTGTAGCTGCCGCCGACGTAGATGCGGCCATCGGCCGTGGCGGCGAGGATTTCGACCGTGCCGTTGGCGCTGCCGGGAATAGTGGCATCGGGCGTAAACGACAGATCGGTGCTGCCGCTGGTCTGGAGGAGAAAGAGGGACTGACGCGGCGATTCGGGGGTGCTGCCAAAGCCGCCTCCGGTGAGGATTTTGCCATCCGGGAGCAGCGCGAGCGCGCGCACATTGCGTGAGTCGTAGACGAGGGGAAAGGCGGGGTCGACGGTGCCATCGATGTTGAGTCGGGCCACCGCGGCGTAACGACCCTGGGGGGTGAAATACAATTTGCCGCCGAGGAGGATTTTTCCGTCGGGCTGTAGTGCGATGACTGCGACGTCGCCCTGACCGGTGAGTGGGCGGAAGGAGGTGTCGAGGCGGCCGTCGGCAAAAAGGCGGGCGACGCCTTGGCGCGCGGTGCCGGCGACCGTGGTGAACACGCCGCCGACGAGAAGGCTGCCGTCGGATTGGCGCGCGAGGGCCATGACGCCGGCGTAAAACGCGGTGATGCCGTTGGCGTCGGCGCGGAAGTTGGCGTCGACGGTGCCATCGGCATTGAGGCGGGCGAGGTTGCTGCGGGGGAGGCCGCCGACGGAATCGAAGTTGCCGCCGACGAGGATTTTTCCATCGGGCAGGACGAGGAGGGCGCGGACAGCTTTGGTCGGGCCGGAGATATTCGACGTGAACGTGAGGTCGAGGGTGCCGTCGGAGTTGAAGCGGAAGAGGGACGAGGACCGTCCGGTGAGAAGCGACACGGTGCCACCGCCGGCGAGGATTTTACCATCGGGTTGGAGGGCGATCACGCTGGCGGGGCCGGCGAGGCCGGGGGCGAATGCGAGATCGAGTGAGCCGTCGGGGTGGAGGCGGGTGAGGCCGTTGCGTTCAATGTCGGCGACGCGGCCAAAATAGCCGCCGGAGAGAATTTTCCCGTCGGGTTGGAGGGCGAGGGTCGTGACCTGGAATTTGGCGCCGGGGGTGAAGGTGGGGTCGAGGATCTGCGCGGGGGCGGGCAGGGGGACCACGAGGCCGAGGAGGAGGACGAGTTTCGGCAGGAAATTTTTCACGGGAAAAGCGGTTGGCCAGAGGTGGTGCGGGTGAGGCGGGAAAACCGTCGACCGGCGGGCCGGGATGGCCGCCGCTGGGTCATGCTACGGGACTTCGTAGACTTCGACGAGGGCGGCGCCGGTGGTGCCGGCGACGCCGGAGACTTGGACCGAGTAGCCGCCGGGAGGGAGGGTGGTGAGCAGGGCGGCGTCGCGGGAATTGGCCGGGAGGGCGAAGGCGCCGACGGACGAGAAGGCGGCGGTGAGGGCGGCGGCGTTGGGGGCGGACGCGACGGGGACGGACCAGTTGTCGTTGGTGGCGAGCGATGCGGTGCGGCCGGCTTGGTAGAGGGTGAGTTGCGGATCGGAAACGGCGCCGGGAATATCGAAGGTGGCGAGCGTGGGGCCGATGGCGCGGATGAGGACGGTCTTTGCGGTGGTGCCGGCGATCGTGAAGCCGACAGTGAGGCCGGTGCCGAGAGATTTAAGAACGGAGACGTTGAGGAGGCGGGGCGTGGCGGAGGAAAAGGCGTCGGAGGGCGTGGCGTCGTAAATTTCGGCGATGACGAGGCCGGTGCCGGCGTTGACGGAGGAAATCTTGAGCGAGTTGTCGCGGGCGGTGGCGTAGTCGAGGAGCGCGGCGTCCTTGGAATCTGGTGACGGAAAGGGAAAGGCGCCGACGGCGAGGAAGGCGGCCGCGAGCGCGGGGGCGCCGCTCCAGTTGTCGTTGAAGGCGGCGAGCGCGGGGCCGGCGTAGAGTTGGAGTTGCGGATCGGTGAGAGTGCCGGTGACTCCGAGGGTCGCGAGCGTGGGGCCGGCGGCGCGGAGGACGAGGGGCTTGGGACCGCCGGTGCCCTCGCCGCCGACGACGTAGCCGAGCGTGAAGCTGTCGGTGTCCGTGTTCAGCGAAGTGAGCACGGAGAGGTTGGAGATGCGGCTCAACGGGGCGACGGTGAGCGTGGCGGCGGGGCTCGTGACGGTGCCGGCCACGTTGGAGACGGCGACGGAGTAGGCCGCGGCGTCGGAGGGAAGCGCGGCGTCGAAAATGAGAGCGGTGAAGACGGCTCCGGCGATGGGCGTGCCGTCGCGGAACCATTGGTAAGTGAACGGTGCGGTGCCGGTGGCCGTAACTGAAAGCACCACACGGGCGCCGGCGACGGTGTTCAGGTTGGCCGGGGCGGCGGTGATCGTGGGAGCGGTGATGGCGGTGAGCGTGGTGGCGGAGGTGGTGACGGTGCCGGCGGGGTTGGTGGCGAGGAGATCGTAGACGCCGGTATCGGTGGAGGTGAGGGGCGAGAAGGTGAGGCTGGCGGCGGTGGCGCCGGGAATTGGCGCGGCGTTTTTGCGCCATTGGTAGGTCACGCCCACGCCGGTGACGGTGGCACGGAGGGTCACCGCGGTGCCGGTCGCGGCGACGAGCGTGGGCGCGGGCGAGGAGGTGATTTGCAGAGCAGGTGGCAGGATGCGCGCGAGCGAGCGGCGAGGTTGGCCGGCGACCGAGGAAAACACGCCGCCGATCACGATAGTGCCATCGGCAGCGGCGACGAGCGCCACGACGGACGGGGTGCCGCCGGCGGCGAGGGAGGTGGCTTCAAACGGGAAGGCGGGATCCGTCTGCCCATCGGCTAGGGTGCGGACGAGGAGACTGCGAGGAGCGGAGTTGAACGTGGTGAAGTGACCTCCGGTGACGATTTTTCCGTCCGACTGAAGCGCGATGGCGCGGACAATGGCGGGGGTGGTGGCGGTGAAGTCGGGGTCGGGTGTGCCGTCGGAATTGAGTCGAGCGAGGCCGCGGGTGAGCGGAGCGACGGTCGCGCTGCCGCCGCTGCCGAGGAGAATTTTGCCATCGGGTTGGACCGCGAGGGCGAAGACGTTGCCAGCGGTTGGGAACGGGTTGACGGAAGGGTCCGGGCGACCGTCGGAAAACAGGCGCGCAATCCCGCGGAGCGGCACGCCGTTGACGGCGGTAAACTGGCCGCCGACGAGGAGGCGGCCGTCGGATTGGAGGGCGAGTGCGAAGATATCGGATTGGGTCGACGACGTGGAGTTCCCGGTGACGTTGGCGGTCCAGGTCGTATCGGCGGAGCCGTCGGGATTGAGCCGGGCGAGGGCGGCCCGGGGAAAGTTGGAAACGAGGTTGAAGGTGCCGCCGGCGACGATTTTACCGTCGGCTTGAACGACGATGGCGCGGACGGCGGTGCCGGCGACATCGGCCGAGAAGGACGGGTCGAGCGTGCCGTCGGAGTTGAGTCGGGCGAGGCGGGCGCGCGGGGAACCGGCGACGGAAGTGAAGGTGCCGCCGAGCAGAATTTTGCCATCGGCTTGTAGGGCGATGGCTTGGACGGAACCGTTGACGCGGGGTTCAAAGGCGAGGTCGACGCCACCGGCGGAAGTCAGCCGGGCCAGATAGGGACGGCTGACGCCGCCGAGGAGATTGAACGCGCCGCCGACAAGGATTTTTCCGTCGGGCTGGCGGACGAGGGCGGAGACCTCGGCGTCAGGGCCGGGGTCGAAAGCCGAGTCGAGGGTTTGCGCGTTAGCGGACGGCGCGGTGAAGGACAGGAGGAAAGTAAGAACGAAGAAGGCGAAACGGCGGACGAGGGCGGTGACGGGCATGGCGGAAAAGGTGTGTGGCTGGCGCAGAAGGTCGGCGAGAGGAGGCACTGTGGAGCCGGAGAAATGCCGGGGCCGAGTTAAGGGACTTCGTAGACCTCGACGAGGGCGACGCCGGTGGTGGCGGCGACGCCGGAGATTTGGGCGGTGTAGGCGCCGGCGGGAAGAATGACGAGGAGAGCGGCGTCGAGGCTGTTCGGAGAAAGGGCGAACGCGCCGGAGGCTGCGAACGTGGGCGCGAGGGAATCCTCCCAGTTGTCGTTTTCGGCAATCTTGGTGCCGGCGCCATCGAAGAGCGCGAGCTTGGGGTCGGCGAGGACGCCGGGGACGAGGAAGGGAACGCCGCCAAGCGTGGGGCCGACAGCGCGGAGAAGAATGCGCCGGGTGCCGAAGCCGGTGAGGTTGAAGCCGGCAATCAGGATATCGGCGTCGGTGCCGACCTGGTTGCGCGCGGAGATATTGATGAGGCGGGCGTTGCCGGCGGCGGAGCCCGAGGCGGCGAGGTCGTAAGTTTCCACGAGCACGACGCCAGCGGTGGTGCCCGAGGCGAGGACGCTGTAGGCACCGGTGGCGGGATGGAGGAGCGCAGCGTCCCGACTGGAGGGGGCGAAGGAGAACGCGCCGACGGTGGTGGCGGAGGCGGAGAGGGACGCGGGCCAGTTGTCGTTTTCGAGAATCTTGGTGGACGCCTGGTAGAGCTCGATACGCGGATCGGGCAAGGCGGTGGAAATGCCGAACGTTGCAAGGGCCGGACCGGCGGCGCGCACGAGAATTTCGGTGGAGCCACCGCCGACGACGTAGCCGACAATGAGCGATTGGGAGGAGGCGAGCGTGGTGCGGACGGAGACGTTGGAGAGGCGCGCGGCGGGCAAAATGGTGAGGGTGGCGGCGGTAGTGATGACCGTGCCGTAGGCGTTGGTGACGGCGCAGGTGTAGACGCCGGCGTCGGAGGGCTGGGTGCTCGCGAGCGCAAAGGCGGAGGTGGTCGCGCCGGGAATGGCGGTGCCGTTCTTGCTCCACTGATACGTGGGGGCGGGAATGGCGGTGGCGACGACGGAGAAAGTGGCGGGCTGCTGGCCGGCGATGGCGGTGGTGGCGAGGGGTTGCACGACGATCGCCGGAGCGGTGCCGACCGAGACGATGCTGGCGGGGCTGGTGACGGTGCCGGCGGAATTCGTGGCGACGAGGTCGTAGGTGCCGGCGTCGGTGAGCTTGAGATTGACCAGCGTGAGGGATGCGGCGGTGGCCCCGGGGAGGGGGAAACCGTTTTTGCGCCACTGGTAGGTGGCGGGAAGACCGGAGACAATCGGTGCGAACGTGAGGCTGGTGCCGATACCGGCGATCGTGGTCGGGGGCGGCGGAATGATGAACAGCGGCGAAGGCGGAACGAGCCGAGCGAGGCTGTTGCGGGACTGGCCGTAGAGGGTGGGGAACGAACCGCCGAGAAAGACCCGACCATCGGGCGCGGCGAGCGCGGCATAGATACTTGGATACGCGGAACCGGGGGCGCGGTCGTTGGGAGGATTGAGAGTGGCGTCGAATTCGCCGTTCGGCTGGAGGACGACGAAGGGTTCGCGGACGAGGTCGCCGTAGCGAAAGAAGCCGCCGCCGACGAAGATCTTGCCGTCGGGAAGAAGGGCGAGCGCTTCCGCGGTGCCGGATTCGGCGAGCGAGAAGGCGGGGTCGAGCGTGCCGTCGGGATTGAAGCGGGCGACAGAGACGGTCTTGGCTGCGGCGGTGCTATAGAGGTTGCCGCCAACAAGGATTTTGCCGTCGGCCTGGACGAAGATCGCGCGAACGTCGCTGGTCTCCGAGTTGGCGGGCTTCGAGACGGGGATGAAGGTGGGGTCGAGCTGGCCGTCGGCCGTGAAGCGAGCGAAGGAGTAGCGGGGGACGCCATTCACGAAGGCGAAGCGCCCGCCGACGAGAATGCGGCCGTTGGACTCGCGGGCGAGGGCGAGGACGCCTTTGATGGCGTAGTCGACGCCGTTGGCATTGCCGCGGAAGGAAGTGTCAACAGAGCCGTCGGCGTTGAGCCGGGCGAGATTGATGCGACTGACGCCGGAGGAGGACTCGAAGTCGCCGCCGATGATGATTTTTCCGTCAGGCAGAGGGAGGATGGTGCGGACGATGTGGTCGATCCCATCGATTTTGGCAGTGAACGAAGTGTCGCGGGAACCGTCGGGATGGAGGCGAATGACGGACTCGTAACCGGAGACCGCGTTGTTCAGGTAACCGCAGACGAGAAGCTTCCCGTCGGGTTGGAAGGCCAGGGCAGAGATGAAACCGGTGGCGGCGGAGACGAAGCCACGATCAATGGTGCCGTCGGGTTGGAGGCGGGCGATGCCGAAACTGGTGAGGTCTACGCCGGAAATGCGCCGAAAGCCGCCGCCCACGATAAGCTTGCCGTCGGGCTGGAGCGCAAGTGCGAGGACGGACCCGTTGACGCCGCCGGCGTTGAAGGTGGTGTCGAGGATGGGAACCGGAGCCGCGGGTGCGACGGGCGACAGGAGACCGAAGAAGACGATCGGGAGGAGGATTCGGGAGATGACGTGCATGGACAGAGAAGGGCGGGCCGACGAAGCAGTGGGGCCGTGGCGCAATAAACGCGAGGCGGGCGCGACCCTGCGGCAGAGGTGCGGGGAAGTTGAAAGGGTCGCGACGGGGCGCAATCGGGAGAGCTCGTCACGGCACTTCGTAGACCTCGACGAGGGCGGTGCCGGTGGTGTTGGCGACGCCGGTGACTTGGACGGAGTAGCCGCCGGGGGGGAGCGTGGTGAGGAGGGCGGCGTCGCGGGAATTGGGCGGGAGGGCGAAGGCGCCGACAGCACCGAAGGCGGTGGTGAGGGCGGTGACGTTGGGGGCGGAGGCGACGGGGACGGACCAGTTGTCGTTGGACGCGAGGGGCGTCGTGGAGGCGGGGCTGAAGAGGGCGAGTTGGGGATCGGCGACCGTGCCGGGGACGCCGAAGGGCGGTTCGCCGAGGGTGGGGCCGATGGCGCGGATCAGGACGGTTTTTGCGGTGGACCCGGCGATCGTGAAACCGACGGTGAGGCCGGTGCCGAGGGATTTGAGGACGGAGACGTTGAGGAGGCGGGGTGTGGCGATCGTGAAGGTGTCGGTGGGGGTGGCGTCGTAGATTTCGGCGAGGACCAGGCCAGGCGCTACGGCAGCGCCAGTGGGAAGGGACGGAGTTGAAGTTGAAGTGGGCGCGGCGGAGATTTTGACGGAGTTGTCGCGGGCGGTGAGGTGGGCGGTGGTCGCGGCGTCCTTGGAAGTTGGAGACGGGAAGGGGAAGGCGCCGACGGAGGTGAAGGCGGCGGTGAGCGCGGTGGCGACGGAGGCGGTAGTGCCCCAGTTGTCGTTTTCGGTGGTTTTGGCGGAGCCCGCGAAGAGCTCGAGTTGGGGGTCGTCGAGGGTGCCGGCGACACCGAGGGCGGCGAGGGCGGGGCCGGCGGCGCGGAGGAGGAGCGGCTTGGGGCCGGTGGCGGTGGCGCCGCCGATGACGTAGCCGAGGGTGAAAGAGTCGGCGGGACTGGCGAGCGACGTGAGGACGGAGAGGTTGGAGATGCGGCTGACCGGGGTGACGGTGAGCGTGGCGGCGGGCGAGGTGACGGAGCCGGCGGAGTTCGTGATGCGGACGGAGTAGGCGGCGGCGTCGGAGGGGAGGGTGAGGTCGAGCGTGAGCGTGGCGGAGGTGGCGCCGGGGCGCGCGATGCCGTCACGGAACCATTGATACGTGAAGGGGGCGGTGCCGGCGGGGATGACGGTGAGGGTGGATTTGGCGCCGGCGAGGACGGTAAGGTTGGCGGGGGCGGCGGAGATTGTGGGGGCGATGGTGGGGGCGATGACGGTGAGGGTGGCGGCGTTGCTAGTGACTGAGCCGCCGGAGTTGGTGGCGGTGACGGTGTAGGCGCCGGCGTCGGTGGGTTTCACCGATGTGAGGGTGAGCGTGGCGTTGGTGGCGCCGGGGATGAGCGTGCCGTCTTTTTGCCAGACGTAGGTCGCGCCCGAGGCGGTGATCGAGGGCGAGAGGGTGGCGGTGGTGCCGGCGACGGCGGTGAGGGAGGCGGGCTGCGCGGCTATGACGGGTGCGGGGGCCGGGCGTTTGAGCGGGAAGCGGACCTCGTAGATGTCGCGCGCATAGAACGGAAAGGACGAAGCCGTTCCCGTGAATACTGGAGCGCGGCCGGTCGGAAGCGCGCGGACAACCAGTTTGCCTGTGAACAAGTTTCCAGGAACCGATGTAAGATTTGAAATTATGAAGCTGTCTGAGCGATAGCCGAGGAATCCGGGAGGGGGACTGTTGATGCCGGAATATGTCGGAACAGTGAGTGTGACAGTTCCGTCGGGTTTCGAGAAATCGAGCGTTGGTGGCGCGATCTCCAGGATCATCGAGGTTGCCCAGCTGACCACAAACGGGGTTCCGTTCCAGGACTGAAGGGCATCGAAGTCCTTGATGCGTGTAGCTTCGCCGCCAGCAGGCAGATCGATCCATGATTTTAACGTTTGTTGGGACCGATTGAGCGGAAGCGAAAAGGTGTATTCCCCGACCGGCAGGGCGTCGCTAATGGTGGCGAAATCCTCCGATTCCATGCTGTAGCCATAGCCTTGCAGGGGTGAGCCAAGCTCTTCCGAAACCATTGGACGCAGAGTGAAAATTTTGTCTTTGAGGGTCAGTGTGACCGTGGCGTCGCTCGGAAGGTTGGTAGCCGGGACCATGAAAAGAGAGAGCTTCGCATGCTCGCGCGCAAAAGTCTCGGGACCAGTCTGGGTGTATTTGAACGTCCGGGTGATGTAGAGTGGATTGAGGGCGTCTTGGGCGTCGACGCGGCGGGCCGATTGAACGCAAAAAATGCAGAGCATAATCGCGCAATTGATACGGTGACGAGGGGACATAGGGAACGGGTCGGCGTGTCGCCGGGCAGTTAGTTTCGACGCGATCAGGGGACTTCGTAGACTTCGACGAGGGCGGCGCCCGTGGTGTTGTTTACGCCGGTGACTTGGACGGAGTAGCCGCCGGGCGGGAGCGTGGTGAGGAGGGCGGCGTCGCGGGAATTGGGCGGGAGGGCGAAGGCGCCGACGGAGGTGAACGCGGCGGTGAGGGCGGTGGCGTTGGGGGCGGAGGCGACGGGGACGGACCAGTTGTCATTGGTCGCGAGCGGGGTGGGCGAGGCGGGGCTGAAGAGGGCGAGTTGGGGATCGGCGACGGTGCCGGGGACGCCGAAGGGCGGTTCGCCGAGGGTGGGGCCGATGGCGCGGATCAGGACGGTTTTCGCGGTGGAGCCGGCGATCGTGAAACCGACGGTGAGGCCGGTGCCGAGGGATTTGAGGACGGAGACGTTGAGGAGGCGGGGGGTGGTGGTCGTGAAGGTGTCGGTGGGAGAGGCGTCGTAGATTTCGGCGAGGACGAGGCCCGGCGCTGCGGCAGCGCCAGAGGGAAGGGGCGGAGTTGAAGTTGAAGTGGAGGCGGCGGAGATTTTGACGGAGTTGTCGCGGGTGGTTAGGGAAGCGGTGACGGCGGCGTCCTTGGAAGTTGGAGACGCGAAGGGGAAGGCGCCGACGGAGGTGAAGGTGGTCGTGAGGGTGGACGCGACGGAGGCGGTGGGGGCCCAGTTGTCGTTTTCGGTGGTCTTGGTGGAGCCGGCGAAGAGTTCGAGTTGAGGGTCGTCGAGCGTGCCGGCGACGCCGAGGGCGGCGAGGGCGGGGCCGGCGGCGCGGAGGAGCAGGGGTTTGGCGCCGGTGGTGGCGTTGCCTCCGACGACGTAGCCGAGGGTGAAAGAGTCGGTGTGGTTGGAGAGCGAGGTGAGGACGGAGATATTCGAGATGCGGCTGATGGGGGTGACGGCGAGCGTCGCGGCGGGAGAAGTGATGGAGCCGGCGGAGTTGGTGATGCGGACGGAGTAGGCGGCCGCGTCGGAGGGGAGGGTCGTTTCGAGGGTGAGGGTCGCGGTGGTGGCGCCGGGGAGCGCGGTGCCGTCACGGAACCATTGATACGTGAAGGGGGCGGTGCCAGCGGGGGTGACGGTGAGGCTGGATGGGGCGCCGGCGAGGACGGTGAGGGCAGCGGGAGCGGCGGAGATCGTGGGCGCAACGGTTGCGGCAAGGACCATGAGGGTGGCGGGTGTGCTGGTGACGGAGCCACTCGAGTTCGTCACAGTGACGGTATAGGTGCCGGCGTTCGCGATGGCGGCAGAATCAAGGGTAAACGTGTTTGCGGTAAAACCCGGGATGGCGATGCCGTTGTGCAGCCACTGATAGGTGAGTGGGTCGGCGCTCTCGGCGGAGACGCCCATGGCAATCTTGCCACCGACGACGACGGTTTGGTGGTTTGGCTGAGTCTTGATTGCCGGTGGAGTGAGGGCGCGATGGATGGGGAAGCGAACGGCGACGGCGATGGTGCTGACGCCGTTGAAGTAGACTAAAGTCGACGTGCCGCCGCCCGAGCCGATCAGATTGATGTTCGTGGATCCTCCGCCGATGAGCGTTACCGGAGTGCCCGGCGTATTCGGCGAACGCCAAGAAAATCGTAGTTTGCCGTAAACTGTGTCGCCCGGGGTGACTGTCGTCGCCAGGTCCGCCGTGATCTTGCGGGTGGTTCCGGAAATTCCCGGTGCAAAGATCGAGCCAGTAGTCGGGTAGAGCAGCGTGCCATCGGCGCGCGCGATTTCCAATCCGACAGACGTTTCGGGGGTGGCTCCGGCGCTGTCTTTGGGCGAAGTCCAATTGACCTCGATCTTTCCGCCGGTCCACTTCTGCAGCGCGTCGAAGTTGGTGACGGTCGGTGGCGACACAAAGGGACTGGCGTCGAGGGTCACGGGAGGAGTTCCGGCGGCGCTCATGTAGCCACCGGCCGGCAAGGCGAGATCAAGATCCTGAAAGGTCGCGAACGTGCGGGTGGTAGAGGCAGGACTAAGGTTCGGCACATCAACGATGTAGACGGTTGGTCCGCCGTGAAAGCTCACCGGGAGCGAGCTGGGGATGCCGGAACCGATCCACTGGATTACAAACAGGGATACCGACAGGGTGGCTTGGGCTGGAGCGACGGTTTCGGCTCCGGACTGTTGGTAGCCGTATTCGCGGACGAAGGCTACCGCGCTCTGGCCTTGGCTGTGGGCGGTGGCTACGAAAACGCAGAAAATAAACGGCCCGAAGATACAACGGAGGAGGTGCTGTTTCATCGAGACGAAGCGTATCATGGGGCGGAGGAGGAAAAGGTGTGGGAGGCTGACGAAAATGGTCTGAACTGTGATGTGGAGAACTGCATGAGCCGCGTCACGGGACTTCGTAGACCTCGACGAGGGCGGTGCCGGTGGTGTTGGCGACGCCGGAGACTTGGACGGAGTAGCCGCCGGGGGGGAGCGTGGTGAGGAGGGCGGCGTCGTGGGAATCGGACGGAAGGGCGAAGGCGCCGACGGTGGCGAAGGCGGTGGTGAGGGTGGGGGTGCCGGACCAGTTGTCGTTGGTGGCGATGGCGGACGATCCGGAGAAGAGCCTGAGTTCCGGGTCGGCAATGGCGCCGGCGACGTTGAACGGTGCGGCGGCGAGGGTAGGGCCGATCGCGCGAATGAGCACCTGCTTGGGCCGGGTGCCGAAAATCGTAAAGCCCACGGTGAGCCCGGAGCCGATGGACTTGAGCACGGAGACGTTGAGCAGGCGCGGCGTAGTGGTGGTGAAAGTGAACGGCGACGAGGCGTCGTAAACCTCGGCGAGGACGAGGCCGGTGCCGGTCGAGGCGGCGGCGACGCGGACGGAGTTGTCGCGCGTGGTGAGCGAGGTGAGGATGGCGGCGTCACGGGAAGTCGGAGACGCGAAGGGAAATGCGCCAACGGCGGCGAAAGCGGTGGAGAGCGCGGCGGCGCCGCCCCAGTCGTCGTTTTCACCGGTCGGAGCGGAGCCGGCGAAGGTCGCGAGCGTGGGATCGTCGAGCGGGCCGGCGACGCCGAGCGTGCTGAGGGCCGGTCCGACCGCGCGAACGACGAACGGTTTGTCGCCGACCGTGCCGGCGCCGCCGACGACGAAGCCGAGGGTGAAGTTGTCGGCGGGAGAAGAGAGCGAGGTGAGGACGGAGAGGTTGGAGATGCGGGAGACGGGCGTGACGATGAAGTAGGACGGCGGGGAGTAGATGGTCCCGGCGGAGTTGGAGATCGTGGCCTGGTAGGAGCCAGTGTCGGACGGCAGCACGGGATCGAGCACGAAGGTGGCGGAGGTCGCGCCGGGGATCGGCTGCCCGCTACGCTGCCATTGAATGGTGAACGGGGCGGTGCCGCTGAGGGTGACGCTGAACGTGGCGCGGTCGCCGGCGAGCAGGGTGGGCGTGGTGGGCGCGGTGGAGGACAGGACGGACGGTGGTTCGGAGCGGAAGGTGAGCGTGGCCGCAGACGACGTGGCGGAGCCGACGGCGTTCGTGACAGTGACGGAGAATTGCTGGCCGTGGTTGGCCGGAGTGGGAGCGGCAAACGAGTAGAGGCGGTTGGTCGCACCGGGGATCGGCGAGCCGTTGCGAAACCACTGGTAGGTGAACGGCTCGGCGCCGGTCGCGGTCACAAAGAAAGAAGGGGAATCGTTGGCCGAGACGGTGAGGTTCTGCGGTCCGCCGGTGATCGTGGGCGGGGCGAGAAAGGCGAGGGTGGCGGCGGCACTCGTGACGGTGCCGATGGCGTTGCGGAGCACGACGCCGATGCGACCGAGGTCGGTGGTCTTGACGGAATCGATGGTGTAGCTGGCCGTGGTGGCGCCGGCGATCGCGGCGCCGTTGCGCAGCCATTGGTAGGTGGTGGCGAGCTGGGTGTTTTCGATGGCCACGCTGAACGTGGCCGAGGCGCCGGGAGCCACCGTGCGGTCGAGCGGCTGGGCCGTGACGGAGGGAGGGGCGGTGGCGGCAAGCACGGCGACGACATCGTTGCCGTTGTTGCCACCGGAATGACCGACGGCGACGTAGCGGCCGTTGCCATACGCGATGCCGGTCATGTTGCCGTTCTGGTTTCCTGAATAGGGGGCGAGCGGAGCCCAGGCGGCACCGTCGAAGGAGGCAGAGAGAGAGCCGAGCAGAAAAAAGCGCCCGCCGGCATAGCCGAGCGTGCCGCCGTTGCTGAGGCTGCCGTTGATGGTCGTGTCCACGAACGTGATGCCGTCGGTGGATGAGAACGCGGTGGTGCCACCGCCCGGAATCGGGCCGATGCCGACGATCCGGCCGTTGCCACCGGCGAAGTAGGTGGAAGTGGGGAGGCGCGGCGTCTGAGACCAGGCGACCGCGTCCGAGGAGGCGACGGCGAAGTCGCCGGTGGGAAGATAATAGCGGGCGTAGTAGCGGTTGTGGGCGACGGCGAGGTTGGGGGCGTTGCTCCAGGGACTGGTGCCGGGCAGCGTCGTAGTTGGACTCCAGAAGCCGACGTCTGACATCGATTGAGCGATCATGACTCCGCCGCTGCTCCGCACGGCGAAGAGGACGTGGCCGTCGGTGGCGAGGCTGCAACTCTGACTGAAGAAATGACGGATGTTGACCCAGGTGTCGCCGTCGGTGCTGCGCCAGAGCGCGCCGCTGTCCACGAGATAGAAGTAACCGGCGGCGAAAACAACCGTGGCGTAGGCGGGGGTCCGGGTGGAGGAGGCGCGCCAGGTAATTCCGTCGGTGCTCAGCGCGGAGCCTGAGTTCACGGCGCTGGGGGTGTTAAGGTTGGAGATGGTGGCGACGAAGCGTCCGTTCCCGAAGGCGACGGATTGGGCGAAGTTGACGCCGGGGATGTTCGTGCGCGTGACGGTCCAGGCGGACTGGGCGGCGAGAGGCGGCGCGAGCAGCGCGGTGACGAGCGCGAGAAGCGTGACGAGGACGCGAGAGACGCGAGAGACGCGGCGGGTGAGCATCGGCGGGTGGATCAGGGCACTTCGTAGACTTCGACGAGGGCGGCGCCGGTGGTGTTTTTTACGCCGGTGACTTGGACGCTGTAGCCGCCGGGAGGGAGGGTGGTGAGGAGGGCGGCGTCGCGGGAATCGGGCGGGAGGGCGAAGGCGCCGACGGCACTGAAGGCGGCGGTGAGGGCCGTGGCGTTGGGTGCGGAGGCGACGGGGACGGACCAGTTGTCGTTGGTCGCGAGCAGGGTGGGCGAGGTGGCGCTGAAGAGGGAGAGTTGGGGGTCGGTGACGGCGCCGGGAACGCCGAAGTCGGCGAGGGTGGGGCCGATGGCGCGGATGAGGACGGTTTTTGCGGTGGAGCCGGCGATCGTGAAACCGACGGTGAGGCCGGTGCCGAGGGATTTGAGGACGGAGACGTTGAGGAGGCGCGGGGTGGCGGTCGTGAAGGTGTCGGTGGGGGTGGCGTCGTAGATTTCGGCGAGGACGAGGCCAGGCGCTGCGGCAGCGCCAGTGGGAAGGGACGGAGTTGAAGTTGAAGTGGGCGCGGCGGAGATTTTGACGGAGTTGTCGCGGGTGGTGAGATGGGCGGTGGTGGCGGCGTCCTTGGAAGTTGGAGACGCGAAGGGAAAGGCGCCGACGGAGGTGAAGGCGGTGGTGAGGGTGGAGGCGACGGAGGCGGAGGTGCCCCAGTTGTCGTTTTCGGCGGTTTTGGCGGAGCCGGCGAAGAGCTCGAGTTGGGGGTCGTCGAGGGTGCCGGCGACGCCGAGGGCGGCGAGGGCGGGGCCGGCCGCGCGGAGGAGCAGGGGCTTGGGGCCGGTGGTGGTGTTGACGCCGATGACGTAGCCGAGGGTGAACGAGTCGGCTGCCGAGGAGAGCGAGGTGAGGACGGAGAGGTTGGAGATGCGGCTGATGGGTGTGACGGTGAGGGTGGCGGCGGGGGAGGTGACCGAGCCGGCGGAGTTGGTGATGCGGACGGAGTAGCCCGCGGCGTCGGTGGGGAGAGTGACGTCGAGGGTGAGCGTGGCGGACGTGGCGGCCGTAATGGGAGTTCCGTTACGGAGCCATTGATAGGTGAAGGGCGCGGAGCCGGCGGGGGTGACGGTGAGAGTGGATTTGGCGCCGGCGAGGACGGTGAGGTTGGCGGGGGCGGTGGTGATCGTCGGGGCGATGGTGGGGGCGACGACGGTAAGGGTGGCGGCGTTGCTGGTGACGGAGCCGCCGGAGTTGGTGGCGGTGACGGTGTAGGCGCCGGCGTCGGAGGGTTTCACCGATGTGAGGGTGAGCGTGGCGTTGGTGGCGCCGGAGATGAGCGTGCCGTCTTTTTGCCAGACGTAGGTCGCGCCCGAGGCGGTGATCGTGGGCGAGAGGGTGGCGGTGGTGCCGGCGACGGCGGTGAGGGACGCGGGATGCGCGGTGATGATTGGCGCGGGGGCGGGGCGTTTGAGCGGGAAGCGGAGAACGGAGGCATCGTTGGTAAGAACGAGATTACTTGTCGGGGTGAGCACCCCTGTTGATCCGTCTTGGAAGCGAAGTGTGCCGGTGAAGACGTCGCCGGGAGTCGAAGCGAGTGTTGAAAGGAGGTGTGACGGCGATACCGCACTCAGTGATCCCGGTGGTGGTGGGCCGAGACCGGAATAGCCCGAAGCAGTGTAAGCAACGGCTCCGTTGGCGCGCGCGAACGTAAGCGAGGCAGCTGCGTAGAGGGGATTCTGGATGGGGATCCATGAGAAGAGGAGAGGCGTGCCATCCCACGATTGCAGAGAATCGTAGTCGTTAATTTGGAGCGTCCGAACGTAGGGAGCTAAGAAGATTTGGAATTTCCGCGTGGCGTCGCCGGAGGCGGTTGGGTAAGTGAGGGTGTATTCCCCGACGGGCACGGCGTTGTCTATTTCGGTGAAATCCGCGGATTCCAAAGTGTAGGTGCGTGCTCGGGACGGCGAACCGACGGTAACGCCTTCCGTCGCAGGTTTGAGGACAAAGGTTTTGTCTTTCCCGACCAAGGTGGCTTCGGCGTTGGGTGCAACTTGTTCGTTAGAATAATAACCGATGATAATCTTGGCGCTGACATTTTCGAAGAGTTGGGGACCGGTCTGGCGGTATTCGTAGGTGCGACTGATGGATAGGAATACGGTCGAGAATGGGACTACGGTAGAGTTTCCGGACTGGGAATGAAGGGCGGCAGCGAAGGGAAAAAGGGAAACGAGAACGGCGAGAAAAATACGGTTCATGGTGGGATGGGTGAGCGGCGATTGGATGCAGCGGGAGGGTTTGATGGGGGCCCGAAGATTGGCAGGCAGGGACGCCCGCCGCTACGGAGCGCTACGGGACTTCGTAAACTTCGACGAGGGCGGCGCCCGTGGTGTTGTTTACGCCGGTGACTTGGACGGAGTAGCCGCCGGGAGGGAGCGTGGTGAGGAGGGCGGCGTCTTTGGAGGTGGCGGGGAGGGCGAAGGCGCCGACGGAGGTGAAGGCGGCGGTGAGGGCGGTGGCGTTGGGGGCGGAGGCGACGGGGACGGGGACGGACCAGTTGTCGTTGGTCGCGAGGGCCGTCGCGGAGGAGGTGGCGCTGAAGAGGGAGAGTTGGGGATCGGCGACGGTGCCGGGGACGCCGAAGTCGCCGAGGGTGGGGCCGATGGCGCGGATGAGGACGGTTTTTGCGGTGGCGCCGGCGATCGTGAAGCCGACGGTGAGGCCGGTGCCGAGGGATTTGAGGACGGAGACGTTGAGGAGGCGGGGCGTGGCGGTCGTGAAGGTGTCGGCGGGGGTGGCGTCGTAGATTTCGGCGAGGACCAGGCCAGGCACTGCGGCAGCGCCAGCGGGAAGTGTTGGAGTTGAAGTTGAAGTGGGCGCGGCGGAGATTTTGACGGAGTTGTCGCGAGTGGTGAGGTGGGTGGTGGTGGCGGCGTCCTTGGAAGTTGGAGACGCGAAGGGAAAGGCGCCGACGGAGGTGAAGGCGGTGCTGAGATTGGACGCGACGGAGGCGGTGGTGCCCCAGTTGTCGTTTTCGGTGGTTTTGGTGGAGCCGGCGAAGAGTTCGAGTTTCGGGTCGTCGAGGGTGCCGGCGACGCCGAGGGCGGCGAGGGCGGGGCCGGCGGCGCGGAGGAGCAGGGGTTTGGGGCCGGTGGTGTTGGCGCCGCCGATGACGTAGCCGAGGGTGAAGTTGTCGGTGGGACTGGAGAGCGAGGTGAGGACGGAGAGATTCGAAATGCGGCTGACCGGGGTGACGGCGAGCGTGGCGGCGGGCGAGGTGACGGAGCCGGCGGAGTTGGTGATGCGGACGGAGTAGGCGGCCGCGTCGGTGGGGAGGGTGGCGTCGAGCGTGAGGGTCGCGGTGGTGGCGCCGGGGAGCGCGGTGCCGTCACGGAACCATTGATACGTGAAGGGCGCGGTGCCGGAAGGGGTAACGGTGAGAGTGGATTTTGCGCCGGCGAGGACGGTGAGGTTGGCAGGGGCGGCGGAGATCGTCGGGGCGATGGTGGGGGCGACGACGGTGAGGGTGGCGGGAGTGCTGGTAGCGGAGCCACCGGAGTTGGTGGCGGTGACAGTGTAGGCGCCGGCGTCGGCGGCTTTGACGGATGTGAGGGTGAACGTGGAGTTGGTGGCGCCGGTGAGAGTGGTGCCGTCTTTTTGCCAGACGTAGGTCGCACCCGAGGCGGTGATGGTGGGCGAGAGGGTGGCGGTGGTGCCGGCGACGGCGGTGAGGGAGGCGGGCTGCGCGGCTATGACGGGGGCGGGAGCGGGGCGTTTGATGGGGAAACGGAGGGAGATTTTTTGGACCAAGACGGCGTTGTCGCTTACCTGTGCAGTCCGCGAAAGCGTGCCATAGTGGATTTCACCTGGAGCACTGGAGGGCACGGATAGTCTGATTGAACTGGGAACGTCATAGACCGTGGTAACGATGATCGGTGATCCGTTGATTCCTCCGGTGGGCACCATGGTCGTTTTGACCGGAACCTGCGCAGAGAAGATGCGATCCTCACTGCCACGTTGGATCGAAAGGCTCGGAGCGGTAACGGAGTTCAAACCGGGAATAGGAACCCAAGCGATGTCGGTATCGCTGCCATCCCACGTTTGAAGGGCGTCGAAATTGAGGAGGCGAAACGAAGTGATCGGAGCATCGGAGGGAAAGACAAACTGCGACGTGGTCGTGACGCCGTGCGTCGTGATCTTAATAAAAAGAATTGAACTCGAGAGTGCACCGCTGAGCGCTGGGTTATCGGGGTATTCCTGTTCGTAGCGGTGGCTAACGATGATGGCGCCGGCGGGAAAGAGAACCGAGGGTTCCGCTGCACGGTCGGATCGCTGGAGGTTAAATGTGCGGTCGCCCGACACAACTTGCACAGTGGTATCGGTGGTGATTGGGGCGGTATGATCCACGCGAATGGTCAGGGTGGGCCGGTGGTCGGTGACGCTGTTGGCGCCTGTTTGTAGAAAGCTATACTCTTTGGTGATGGTGACTGGCGAATAAACGGGAAGGCCGCCCGGCGGTAAGAAGAACTGAGCGCGCAAGGGCTGAATGGAAGCGGCGAGCAGTGTGGAAATCAGGAAAACAATCGACGGAACGCGGTTCATGAGAGGGGCGCAGAGCGGTGTGAGTGAGGACGGACGGAAAGTCGACGGGGTGAGCTGTGGAAGTGGCGTCGTTGGGGCGGCGGTTCTGGGAAACTGCGGGTCCGTTGGGTGGGCGGGTGAGGCTCGCCGCTGGGAGGGTCAGGGCACTTCGTAGACTTCGACGAGGGCGGTGCCGGTGGTGGTGCCGGGGCCGGTGACTTGGGCGGTGTAGCTGCCGGGCGGGAGCGTGACGAGGAGGGCGGCGTCTTTGGATTCGAGGGCCAACTGGAAGGCGCCGACGCGGGTGAAGATGGCGCTGACTTCGGTGGCGTTGGCGGCGGCGGCCCAGTTGTCGTTGGTGGAGATGGGCGTCGTGCTCGTGCTGGAGTAGAGCTCGAGCTTGGGGTCGGCGAGGGTGCCGGGGACGCCGAAGAGGCCGAGGGTGGGGCCGATGGCACGAATGAGGACGCGTTTGCTGCCGGTGCCGCCGATGGCGAAGCCGGCGATCAAGATGTCACCGTCGGTGCCGACGCGGGTGAGGGCGGAGACGTTGATGAGGCGCGGCGTGGTGGGTGTGAACGCGGCGGCGGGTGTGGCGTCGTAGATTTCGGCGAGCGTGATGCCGGACGCGGCAGCCGCGCCAGCGGGAAGTCCGGGAGTTGAAGTTGTAGTGGAGGAAGGAGCGATCTGGACCGTATAAGAGCCGGCTGGACGGGTGGTGAGGAGGGCGGCGTCTTTGCTGGCGGGGCCGGCGAGGGCGAAGGCGCCGAGCTGCGGGGTGATGGCGGCGACGGCGGCGTCACCGGACCAGTTGTCGTTTTGCTGGAGGACGGTGGTGCCGGAGAGGAGGGTGAGTTGGGGATCTTCGAGGGTGTCGGGGACACCGAAGGCGCCGAGGGTGGGTCCGACGGCGCGGAGGAGGAGCGGTTTGTTGCCCGTGGTGCCGACGCCGCCGATGGCGAGGCCGACGGTGAGGAGGCGGTCGGCGGGGCCGGCGGTGGTGCGGACGGCGAGGTTGGTGAGGCGCGCGGTGGTGCTGACCGTGGAGGTGACGGCGAGGGCGAGGGTGCGGCTGACGGTGGAGCCGCCGGCGCCGGTGACGACGACTTGGTAGGTGCCGGCATCGGAGGTTTGCGTGGAGGGGAGGGTGAGCGTGGCGGCGGTGGCGCCGGTGACGGCGACGTTGTTGAAGAGCCATTGGTAGCTCACGGCCTCGGTGGCGGCGACGGTGAGGGCGACGGGGGTGCCGGCGGTGACGGTGGCGGGTGCGGTGGGCTGCGTGGTGATGGCGGGGATGCCGGTGAGCGCGGACGAGCGACCGAGGAGGCGGAGGTTTTGGCGGTGCATGGGCCAAGGAGACGACGCGAGGTTGGCGCCGATCTGGAAGGCGTAGAGTTTAGAATCGACGGACGGGACGTAGAGGCGGCCGGCGGAGAGAACGGGGGCGGCGAAGATGAGGCCGGAGGTGGCGTAGGTGCGGCGGAGTTTGCCGTCAGGCTCCAGGCAATACAGGAGGCCGTCGGCGCTGCCGATGTAGATGGCGCCATCGTCGGCGATGAGGGGGCAGGTGGAGCGGATGGTGTCGGTGGTAGCGTAGTCCCAGAGCTTGGCGCCGGTGGTGGCGTTGAGGGCGTAGACTTTGGTGTCGTAGCTGCCGAAGTAGACGTTGCCGCGGGCATCGAGGGCGGCGGAGCAGGTGAGCGGAGAGCCGGTGTCGAAGTGCCAGCGCTCGGTGCCATCGGGGCGGAGGGCGAAGAAGCGGCCGTCGTAACTGCCGAGGTAGATCGTGCCGTCGGCGCCGAGGGCAGGCGACGCGTAGGTGGTGGTGCCGAGATCGAAGCGCCACTTCTGCGTGCCGTCGGGAGCGAGGGCGTAGAGGTGGTGATCGTCGGAGGCGAGGTAGATGGTGCCATCGGCGGCAACGGTGGGGGAGGTGTAGGTGGCGCCGGGGACGGGGGCTTTCCATTTGAGCGTGCCGTCGGGGAGGAGGGCGTAGAGTTGGCCGTCATCGGATTTTACATACACGGTGCCATCGGCGGCGAGGGCGGGAGCGGCCCAGAGGGAAAACCCGGTCTGGAATTTCCACTTGAGCGTGCCGGTGGGATTCAGGGCGTAGACTTGGCCGGTGTTGTCGCCGAAGTAGATTGTGCCGTCGGGGGCAACGACGACGGCGCCGGCGTCGACATAGCCGGCGGTGGCGGTGTAGCGCCATTTGCGGGTGCCGTTGGGATTGATGGCGTGAATCCAGCCGAAGCCGTCGGCGAGGTAGATGGTGCCATCGGGGGCGACGGCGGGGGTGGCGTAGAGGGGATCGTCGGTGACGTATTGCCACTCGGAATCGTCGATGCTGAGCGTGAAGGCGCCGCCGGTGCCGGAAGCGGCATCAACGCAGATGGAGTAGGTGACGCCGGCGGTGGCGTTGAGGGTCGCGAGACTGTCGAGGAGGGGGCCGGAGTCGTCGTTGGAGGTGACGAGAGCGAGGGTGGCGAGGGAGTTGCCGGTGTAGATGCCGAGGACAGGGTCGCCGGCCGAGTAGGTCGAGATCTGATACCGACGGGTGGCGGGGGCGACCCATTGATACCAGGCGGTGAGGCCGCGGGCGCGGGCGATGACGAGGGATTCGCCGGTCTCGCGGGTGGCGTTGGCGTTGTTGCCGGTGGCGACGGCGGCGGGGCCGGTGAGGAGGCGGGCGGCGGCGAAGGCGTCGTTGGCGGGGATGACGCCGAGGCGGAAAGTGACGAGGCCGGTGGAGTCGGACTTGCCGGTGACAGCGATGGTGTAGGTGGTGCCGGGTGTGACGTCGACGGTGAGGAGGCTGGTGTTGACGGTGGCGGAGGCGTCGTCGTTGGCGGCGATACGGCGGAGGGTGGCGAGGGTGGTGCCGGTATAGAGCGAGAGGACGGTGTCGAGGCCGGAGCCGGCGGTGGTGAGTGCGATCTTGCCGGCGCCCACGGGGGCCGTCCACGACCACCAGAGCGAGCCGGTGGTGGACGCGGCGCCGTGATCGGGTTCGCCGGGCTCGCTGGTGGCGAACTGGTTGGAGCTGCGGACGATGTTGGTCTCGCCGGTGATGGTGGCGCGGCGGGCGAAGTCGTCGTTGAAGGGGCGGGTGTCGGTGGAGGCGAGGGCCCGCGCGAGGTTGAGGCGGCCGTTGGTGTGGACGGAATTTTTGAGGGACGGAAGTTCGTCGACGGTGGAGAGGAGGCGGTTGATGAGGGCGCGGTAGTTGTCCGACGGGAATTTTTGTTTCAGGAGGGCGAGGGCGCCGGTGACGTGGGGCGCGGCCATCGAGGTCCCGCTGAGGGAGACGTAGGACGAAGTAGAGGCGATGCCGAGGGAGAGGATGGCGGAGCCGGGGGCGGCGAGGTCGACGAGGCCGGAGCCGTAGGTGGAGTAACTGGCGAGTTTATCCTGACGATTGGTGGCGGCTACGGAGACGATATTATCGAGGGCGTAGGCGGCGGGGTATTCGGGGAGGGTGCTGATTTCCTGGCCGTCGTTGCCGGCGGCGGCGACGAGGATGATGCCGGCGTCGCGGGCGCGTTTGATGGCGTCGAACTGGGCCTGGGAGAACGACGTGGAGCCGTAGCTCGCGTTGATGAGGTGGGCGCCTTTGGCGATGGCGTAGTCGATGCAGGCGACGGCGCCGGAGGAGGTGCCGCCGAAGAGACCGAGGAATTTCAGCGGCATGATTTTGGTTTTCCAGGCGATGCCGGTGATGCCTTTGCCGTTGTTGCCGACGGCGCCGATGATGCCGGAGACGTGGGTGCCGTGGCCGAGGGTGTCGAGGGGCTCGGAGGCGAGGTTAGAGGTCTTGGCGACGGTGGCGTTGATGCCGAGGGCGTCGTCGATGTAGCCGTTGTTGTCGTCGTCGATGCCGGTGCGGCCGTTGAGCTCGGTGTTGTTGAACCAGACGTTGGCAAGGATGTCCTCGTGGCTGTAGTAGAGGCCGGAGTCCATGACGGCGACGACGACGTCGGGGGCTTCACGCTGGAGCTCCCACGCGGCGGGCGCGCCGATGTCGGCGCCGGGGGTGCCGCCGTCGGCGCCGGTGTTGGCGAGGGCCCATTGGGCGGCGGCGAAATTGGGATCGTCGGGGAGGACGAGGGCGCGGCAGAGGTAGTCGGGCTCGACGTAATCGTAGAGGCCGGTGGCGGCGAGGCGCTTGATGACGGTGAGGACGTCTTCGGAGCCGTCGGTCTCCAGGGTGCGGATACCGCCGAGGCGCGGATGGGAGCGGACGAGGCGGAGGCGGAAGGTGGCGGAGGCCTCGGTGGGCGAGGCGGCCTCGGCGGCGAGGGCGGTGCCGGCGCGGGGCTTGGCGAGGAAGGTGCGGGCGCGGTGGCCGAGGCGGACCTCTTCGGCGGTGAGCTCGACGGAGTCGGTGGCGGGCTCGGCGCCGGAGAGGCGGGCAAGCGTGAAAAGGGCCAGGGCGAAGAGGGCGCGGCCGCCGGGGGAATTCATGTTGAGAGGAGGGAGGCCGACCGCGAGCGCACGAGGAAAACGTCCAGGGAGGAGCAGGGATGGGGTGACCGTTGAAGCGAGAGGGCGTGCGCGCGCATGAGGATGGCGGATATGATGTTACCAGCCCGGCGGAATAAATCACGCACCGTGCCTACGTTTCTCCAAGTAGGGCACTACCTAATAAAAGGTAGCGCCCGGCGAGATGGGGACGGTGGTGGGGAAACCGCCGGTCCGTTTCGGAGGCGGATCGGGCGGGCAGGGACGCTCGCCGCTACGAGGGAACGGCGGGCAGGATGGGAACAAGGGGAGAATCGAGGCGGGGGACGTGGGCGGGTTTAGCCCGCAGCGATCACAATTTTTCTAATTGGCAGGGGTTGCGGGTGAAAATGTGCGTGGGGGGGAACGCCGCGGCAGTCGGGCGCGACGCAGAGGCCGGCGATTTCGTCGCGATTTGCCACCGCAGAAGCACGCGCTGGCGTCGTCTGGCGCGTTTTTCCCGGCGCGGGAGCGGGCGCCGCCCGGAGCGGCGTGGGCGCGACCCGCGGGGCGAGTGGAGTAGGTCCGACCGGTTTAGGTGGCACGCCGATGCGTTCAGCGCTCTCGCCCGCGTGCCGGCAAAGACGCGCTTGGGCCAAGCGCTCGGTTATCTCCTTGGGCAAAAATCCTCGCTGCGCCGTTGCCTCACCGAACCACGCGCTCGCCTCGACAATAACCTCGCCGAACAAAGTATCTGGCCGCTGAAGCTCGGAGCAAAGAACTGGATCCAAATCGGCCATCCCAAGGCCGGCCCTCGACTGGCGAATCGCTCTACCTTGGTGGAAAACTGCCGGCAGGAGGGCCCCGATCCCGAAGCCTGCCTCGTCAACCTCATCACTCGCCTGCCCGATCACCCCATGAAACGCATCGCCGAGTTGCTTCCGCGTGCCTAGAGAGCTGCTCATTCGGTCGCCGTTGCCGCGTCTGTGGCTGTTCCTATCCCGTCGTCTGATTCCATTCGCCACGTTTAGCCGATCTCGCTCGCCGCGTCCCTCTTTCGGAGTTGAACGGTTACCGAGCGACTCGCGTGCAATTGGCGCGTTCCGTCGCAACGTGGCTAGCATGACCAAGCCTTCGCTCAGCCAACTTGCGTTCACCCGATCTTGATGCGAAAGCGAACCGAATTCAGACGTGAGGATTCTAAATTCCCAATCGGAGAGATCGTCAACTAGCCCGAGCTCTTCAATCCAGTCTAGAGTCAGGCGGAAACTGGTCGGGGTTGGCGGAAGCTATAGTCGCCATCGACGATTCCGCGGCACGAAATTGCGGCCAATAGCAAGGCTCGGCGTGCGACGATCTCTGCGGATGGAGGATCAGGATCAAGGAATTCGTCGTCTGACATTGTTGGTGGCGAATATTCGAAATTTACCCCACCCACGCGCGTGCATTGCGGAAGAGTTTCATCCAGGGGGAGTCTTCGGGCCAGTCGGCGGGAGCCCAGCTCATGCAGGCGCTGCGGAAGACGCGCTCGGGGTGCGGCATCATGATCGTCACGCGGCCGGTGGTCGTTGTGAGGGCGGTCATGCCGAAGGGGGAGCCGTTCGGGTTGAGCGGGTAGTGCTCAGTGGCCGCGTGGTGGTTGTCAACGAAACGCGCGGTGACGAGGCCGGAGGTGCTGAAGGCTTGCGCGTGCGCGGGCGACGCGAATTCCGTGTAGCCTTCGCCGTGGGCGACGGCGATCGGGATGACGCTGCCTTCCATGCCGGCGAAGAGAACGCTCGGAGATTTTTCGATCTTCACGGAGACGTAGCGGCCTTCGTAGCGCTCGCTTTGGTTTTGCACGAAGCGGGGCCAGTGGTCGGCGCCGGGGATGATTGACTTGAGGTTGCTGACCATCTGGCAGCCGTTGCACACGCCGAGGGCGAAGGTGTCTTCGCGAGCGAAGAACGCGGCGAACTCGGCGCGGGCGCGTTCGTGGAAGAGGATGCTCTTGGCCCAGCCTTCGCCGGCGCCGAGGACGTCGCCGTAGCTGAAGCCACCGCAGGCGGCGAAGCCGCGGAAATCTTTGAGCGAGACGCGACCGCTCAGGATGTCGGTCATGTGGACGTCGATCGCTTTGAAGCCGGCGCGGGTGAAGGCGGCGGCCATCTCGACTTCGCCGTTCACGCCTTGTTCGCGGAGGATGGCGACCGTCGGCTTCGCCGCGGAATGACCAATGACCAATGACGAATGACCAATGGCGGAGGTGGTTAGAGGGAAGGTGAGGTGGGGGCGGATGCCGGGGTTTTTCGGGTCGAGGCGGAGTTGGTGTTCCTGCTCGGCGGCGGCGGGGTTGTCGCGGAGGGACGCGAGGCGGCGGGTGACGTCGGACCAGATCGCGCGGAGGGCGAAGAGGTTTTCTTCGAAGAGCGTTTTGCCGCCGCGCGTGATGCGGAAGGTGTGCGTGCGGTTGAGCGTGCCGACGCGCGTGGTGCAGGCTTTGAAGCCGTGCTCGCGGAGGGTGAGGGAAACGTCGTCGAGGTCGTCGGCGCGGATTTGGATCACGGCACCGAGCTCCTCGGCGAAGAGCGACGAGAAGACTTCGTGGCCCTGCGGAATTTCGAGGTCCACGCCAGTGTGGCCGGCGAAGGCCATCTCGACGACGGTGGCGAGGAGGCCGCCGTCGGAGCGATCGTGGTAGGCGAGGAGTTTCTTCTGACTGCCGAGGAGCTGGATCGCGTTCCAGAGATTTTTCAGGTCCTTCGGATTATCCACGTCGGGGGTGGCTTCGCCCATTTGCGAAACCGTCTGTGCGAGGATGGAGCCGCCGAGGCGATTTTTGCCGCGGCCCAGATCGATCAGGAGGAGGACTGTGTCCTGCTCCTGATCGATGTTTAAGTGAGAAGTTGAAGATGAAGTGGTGGCAGCGCGGGCTGAACTTAAACTTCCACCTTCAACTGGCTCCAGCGCGGGGCGCTGGAGCTGGGGCGTGAGCGTGAGGCGGATGTCGGTGACCGGGGAGAACGCGGAGACGATGAGGGAGACGGGGGCGGTGATGCGCTTTTTCTCACCGGTATTGGCGTCGTTCCAGACGGTGCTCATGCTCATGCTGTCCTTGCCGACGGGAATCGTGATGCCGAGGGCGGGGCACAATTCCATGCCGACGGCTTGGACGGCGGCGTAGAGGTCGGCTCCGTCGCCGGGGATCGCGGGGGCGGCCATCCAGTTGGCGGAGAGGTTTACTTTGCCGAGGTCGCCGATTTGCGCGGCGGCGAGATTGGTGAGGGCTTCGCCGACGGCGAGGCGGGCGGACGCGGCGGCGTTGTTGACGGCGACGGGCGTGCGCTCGCCCATCGACATGGCTTCGCCGGTGTAAACGTCGAAGGCGGCGGCGGTGACGGCGCAATCCGCGACAGGAACTTGCCAGGGGCCGACCATTTGATCGCGGGCGATGAGGCCGCCGAGCGTGCGGTCGCCGATGGAGATGAGGAAGGTTTTGTCGGCGACGGTGGGGTGCGAGAGGACGCGGCGGATGGCTTCGGCGAGGGCGGCGCGCTCGGTGGCGACGGCGAGTTGAGGGTCGGAACGGCGGGCAGGGACGCCCGCCGCTACGGTGAGCGTAGTGAGATCGAGCGGGTGCTGCGGGCGCGTGAGGGTGGCGTCGGTGCGGTGCATGCGCGGCGGTTTGCCGAGGAGCACGTCGAGCGGGAGGTCGATGGGGGTGTTCTTGAAATGCGGGTCTTCGAGGACGAGTTGTTTTTCCTCGGTGGCTTCGCCGACGACGGCGAAGGGGCAGCGCTCGCGTTCGCAGAGCGATTGGAAGGTGGCGAGCTGTGCGGCGGGGACGGCGAGGACGTAGCGCTCCTGCGACTCGTTGCACCAGATCTCGAGCGGGGACATGCCGGGCTCGTCGTTGGGTAGGGCGCGGAGGTTGAACTTGCCGCCGCGGCCGCCGTCGTTGACGAGCTCGGGGAGGGCGTTGGAAACGCCGCCGGCGCCGACATCGTGGATGAAGGAAATGGGATTCGCGTCGCCGAGGGCCCAGCAGCGGTCGATCACTTCCTGGCAGCGGCGCTCCATCTCGGCGTTGTCGCGTTGGACGCTGGCGAAATCGAGGTCTTCGTTGCCGGAGCCACTGGCCATCGAACTCGCGGCGCCGCCGCCGAGGCCGATCAACATGCACGGCCCGCCGAGGACGATGAGTTTGTCGCCGGGGTTAATGGCGCCCTTTTTGACGTGCTCGGCTTTGATATTACCGAGACCGCCGGCGAGCATGATGGGTTTATGGTAGCCGCGCAGCTCGCCGGTGCCGGAGGCGGAGGAAACTTTTTGCTCGAAGGTGCGGAAGTAGCCGTTGATGGCGGGGCGGCCGAATTCGTTGTTGAAAGCGGCGCCGCCGAGCGGGCCTTCGATCATGATGTCGAGGGCGGAGACGATGCGGCCGGGTTTCCCGTTTTCCTTTTCCCAAGGCTGGATCGCGCCGGGGATGCGGAGATTGGAGACGGTGAAGCCGACGAGGCCGGCCTTGGGTTTCGAGCCGCGGCCAGTGGCGCCTTCGTCGCGGATCTCGCCGCCGGAGCCGGTGGCGGCGCCGGGGAACGGGGAGATGGCGGTGGGGTGGTTGTGCGTCTCGACCTTGCAGAGAATGTGGATGTCTTCGTCGTGCGCGGCGTATTCCTGGGTGCGCGGATCGACGTAGAAACGGCCGCCGCGGGTGCCGGCGAGGACGGCGGCGTTGTCCTTGTAGGCGGAGAGAATACCGGCGCTGTGGAGCGTGTAGGTATTCTTGATCATCTGGAACAGCGAGTGATCGCGCGTGGCGCCGTCGATGTCCCAAGTGGCGTTAAAAATCTTGTGGCGGCAGTGCTCGGAGTTGGCCTGCGCGAACATCATCAGCTCGATGTCGTTGGGGTCGCGGCCGAGGGTCGTGAAGGCCTTGACGAGGTAGTCGATCTCATCCTCCGCAAGGGCTAGGCCGAGGGATTTATTGGCGGAGACGAGGGCGGCGCGACCGGCGGCGAGGACGGGCACGCTGTTGAGCGGGCGAGGGGATTCGTGGCGGAAAAGGGCGGCGCAGGCGGCGAGATCGCCGAAGACGACCTGCGTCATGCGGTCGGACAGCTTCGCTGCCAGTTGAAGGTTGAAGGTTGAAAGTTGAAGGTCGGACGGAGCGGGCAAACCGAGGTCTACGTTGTAGGCGATGACGCGCTCGATGCGCTGGATGGAGGTGAGGCCGCAAATGTGCGCGATGTCCGTGGCCTTGGAGGACCACGGGGAAATGGTGCCGGGGCGGGGGGCGACGATCTGGACGAGACCGGTGACGGTGGAGGCGGCGCGGCTCGGGCCGTAGGTGAGGAGTTGGTCGAGGACGGCGTGTTGGGCAGGCGTGAGATCGGCGGAGGTCTCGACGATGTGCACAAACTCGGCGCCGACGGCGCGGGCCGGCACGCCGGCGGCGGTGAGGTCGGCGAGCAGTTTTTGCAGGCGAAAGGTGGAGAGGGCGGGGGAGCCGCGGAGGATCAGCATGGTCGGAAAGGGCGATGCTTCGTGACATCAACGGCGTGGTCAAGGGGCGGGAAAGTCATTGGCGAAATGCATAAGACGCGACGCGCGGAGAAAGCCGTTGACCATTGGCAACGGGTCCCCGAGATGAACCGCTTTACAGCCGCATGCCGATCGAATCCCACCCGCGAGCCATGATCACAAACGAGGTCCGCCCAGCGAGGAACCTGCCATGAGCGAACACATCGGACACGAATGCGGCATCGCCCTCGTGCGGCTCTTGAAGCCGCTCGCCTACTACGCGGAGAAATACAAGTCGCCGCTGTGGGGCTTCGAGAAACTTTTCCTGTTGATGGAAAAGCAGCACAACCGCGGGCAGGACGGGGCGGGCGTGGCCTGCGTGAAGCTCGATATGCCGGCGGGCGAGCCCTACATGTTCCGCGAGCGGAACACGAATCCCAACCCCCTCGACAAGGTCTTCGGGGTGCTGCTCGACCAATATCGCGAGCTGACGGCGAAGGGGCAGGTGCATCCGGAGTTTCCGCACACGGTGAAGCAGCATTTCGATTTCGGCGGCGAACTGCTCCTCGGCCATCTGCGCTACGGGACGAGCGGCGGCTACGGGGTGAGCGCGTGTCATCCGTATTTTCGGCGGAGTTCGTGGCCGACGCGCAATCTGGCGCTGTGCGGAAACTTTAACATGACCAACACGCGGGAGCTGAACGACAGCCTCATCGCGATCGGTCAGCACCCGATCTTCGCTTCGGACACGCAGGCGGTGTTGGAGAAAATCGGCTTCTTCCTCGATGAAGAGCATGAGGACATTTACCGCTACTTGCGCACGCGCGAGATGGACGGCGCGGAACTCTCTCGACGCATCAGCGAAGACCTCGACGTGGCGCGGGTGCTCACGCGCGCTTCGCAGAAATGGGACGGCGGCTACGCGATCGCGGGCCTGATCGGCAACGGCGACGCGTTTGTGGCGCGCGATCCTTCGGGCATCCGGCCGGCGTTCTATTTTCAAAACGACGAGGTGGTGGCGTTTGCCTCGGAGCGGGCGCCGCTCATGACGGTGTTCGATCTCGCGGTGGAGGACGTCAAAGAAGTTTCGCCGGGCCATGTGGTGGTGATGAAGAAGAGCGGCACGGTGAAATCGGTGCCATTCACGGCGCCGCTCACCCGCACGTCGTGCTCGTTTGAGCGCATTTATTTTTCGCGGGGCAACGATCTCGATATCTACCGCGAGCGTCAGGCGCTGGGCGGCGGGCTGGCCGACCAGGTGATCAAATCCATCAGCGGCGATTGGGCGAACACGGTGTTCAGCTTCATCCCCAACACGGCGGAGGTCGCCTACTACGGCCTGATGTCGGCGCTGCGCACGCGGCGCCGTTCCGAAGTGAAGGCGGCGATTCTCAAGGCGTCCCAGGACGGCACCCTAACGGAAGAGGTGCTCGACGATTTGATTTTGCGCAACTGGCCGCGCGGCGAGAAAGTCGTGAGCAAGGACATCAAGTTGCGCACCTTCATCGGGCAGGAGAGCATGCGCAACCAGCTCGCGAGCCACGTCTACGACATCACCTACGGCTCGGTAAAACCGGGTGACAACCTCGTGTGTGTGGACGATTCGATCGTGCGCGGGACGACGCTGCGGAAATCGATTTTGCGCATTCTCGCGCGGTTGCAGCCGAAGAAGATCATCATCGTCTCGACGGCGCCGCAGGTCCGCTATCCGGACTGCTATGGCATCGACATGTCGGAGCTGGGGAAATTCATCGCGTTCGAAGCGGCGGTCGAGTTGCTCCGCGAGCGCGGGCAGTCGGGGCTGTTGGCGGACGTTTACAAGGCATGTCACGACGAGGTCGCGCGCGGCGGTGCGGTGAATCACGTGCGAAAGCTCTACGAACCGTTCACGCCGGAAGAAATCTCCGCGAAGATCGTCGAACGCGTGCGACCGAAGGGCATCGAGTGGCAGGGCGAGATCGAGATCATCTACCAGACGATCGAGAATCTGCACGGGGCGGTGCCGCAGCATACGGGCGACTGGTATTTCACGGGCAAGTATCCTACCCCGGGCGGCTACCGGGTGGTGAACCAGGCGTTTTTGAATTACTACGATAAGTCCGAGGGCCGCGCCTACTGAGGTGAGAGGCTATGCCGAAAGCACCACCAGAGCGGGAGACCGCGTTGCCGCGGATTTACACCATTCGGAAGACGAAGGTGGTGCTCGATGCGGATCTGGCGGGGTTGTATGGCGTGCCGACGAAACGGCTCAATGAATCGGTGGCGCGCAACGCTTCGCGGTTCCCGCGGGACTTCAGTTTTGTCATTACACGTGAGGAAGTTGCAAACTTGAGGTCGCAATTTGCGACCTCAAGTTTGGATGAGGATGGAGTTTTAAGGTCGCAAATTGCGACCTTAAGATCGGACCACGGTGGGCGCCGGGCGCTGCCGCGCGTTTTTTCCGAACACGGCGCGTTGATGGCGGCGAATGTTCTCCGCAGCGAGAAGGCGGTGGAGATGAGTCTCTACCTCGTGCGGGCGTTTGTGCAGATGCGGGAGGCGCTGCTCGCCAATACGACGATTCTCAAGCGTCTGGCGGAGATCGATCGCCGGTTGATCGAGCACGACTCGGTGTTGCGCGAAGTGGTCGAGCGGCTGCAACCGTTGCTGGATGCGCCGGACGAGGATGACGCGGCCAAGGCGAAGATCGGCTTCCATCGCGGCAACCGTTAGGTTTCCCTGTTTATCCCATGTCCCTGAGTTACGAATCTTCCGGTGTCCGTTACGATCAGCTCGATGCGTTCAAACGCGCGTGCCAGCAAGCCGCGCGCACGACGTCGGGCGTGCTCGCCGGGCACGGCTACGCGGAGCCGGCGACGACGCGGGGCGAGAGTGCCTATCTCATCGAGGCGGCGGATCATTTTCTCGCGCACGTGGAGGAAGGTCTCGGCACGAAGAACCTCGTGGCGGATGCGGTCTACGCGGCGACGGGCAAATGTTTTTATCACGAGATCGCGGTCGATACGGTCGCGACGATGGTGAACGACCTCGTGACCTGCGGGGCGCTGCCGATCTCGGTGGCGATGCACGCGGCGGTGGGCGACTCGGGCTGGTTTGCCGATGAGAAGCGCACGAACGCGCTCGTCGCGGGATTTGCGGCGGGATGTCGCGAGGCGGGGGCGGTGTGGGGTGGCGGAGAGACGCCGACGCTCGGCGGCATCGTCGAGCCGGAGGCGATCGTGCTTGCGGGATCAGCCATCGGAAAAATCTCGCCGAAGCACCTGCGCATCACGGGCGACGTGAGCGATGGGGATAAGATTATTTTTCTCGCGAGTTCGGGTGTGCAGACGAACGGCCTCTCGCTGTGCCGCAAAGTCGCGGCGCAGTTGCCGCACGGCTACCAGACGCCCATCGGGCACGGCGATGCGCGGACGTATGGCGAGGCGCTGCTGGCGCCCTCGGTGATCTACGTGGCGTTTGTGCGGGAGTGTCAGCGGCGCGGCATCAAACTGAACTACGTGGCGCACGTGACGGGTCACGGTTGGCGGAAACTGATGCGCCTCGACGAACCGTTTGTTTACGAGATCACGAATCCGCGGCCGGCGCCGGCGCTGTTTCAATTTCTCGAAGAGGCGGGTCCGATCGACCGCCGCGAGATGTATGCGACCTTCAACCAAGGCGTGGGCTTTGCGGCGTATGTGGCGCCCGACAAGGCGGAGGCGGTGCTCGCGGCCGCGAAAGACACGGGCTACGACGCGTGGCTCGCGGGGCACGTGAAAAAAGACGGCACGCGCAAGGCCGTGACGGTGCCCTCGCTTGGAATCACGTTTGGCGGCGAGACGCTCCAGGTGCGCTGAGCGCGCGGCGCGAGCGCGAGGAGCACAACCGATGAGCGCCACGGAGCCAGCGAACCGTGGCGGCGTCGACGGTGCGGACGATAGGGGAAAACGGATACGTCGTGCGGAGTGGCTGCTGTGGAGTGCGACGGTCGCGGGGCTGCTGGTGTTGTTTTGGACGATGCTCTGCACAGCGCCGGGCATTCCCTGGAACGCGGCGCGACTGGCGCCGTCGTTTGCGCTGGCGCGCGGGCTTCCGATCTATGCGTTGCGCGACGCGGGCGCGCACCTCGGGTGGTTTTACGGACCGGTGTTTCCGTTGTGGTTTTTGCCGGTGGGATTTTTGGAAAACCCGACGGTGGCGCTCATGCTGGCGACGGCGTGGAATGCGGTGACGATGCTCGCGCCGGTGTATGCACTCGTGCGCGTGGCGCTGGGTGGAAACGGGTCGGCGGCGTGGCGGGCGACGGTGCTCGGCGCGGTGCTGCTGCTGGCAAACCCGATCACGCAGAGCAGCTTCTTCATGCTGCATGTCGATGCGGTGTGCATCGCGGGTGTGCTGGGGGCGTGCGCGGCTCTGCACGCGGCGGCGGTGCGCAACTGGCGACCGGGTCTGCCGCTGGCGGCGCTGGCGCTGGCGCTGGCGATCGGCACGAAGCAAGTCGCGGTGATGGCGGTGCCCGCGACGATGGTGTGGCTGTGGCGCGAAGGGCACGGGCGATTGCTGCGCGCGTGGATTTTTTGGCTGGTGGTGTGCGGTGGCGGGCTCGCCGGAATTTTTCTGGCGGCGTTTGGGGCGGAGGAGCTGGCGTTTAATGCGTGGCTCGTGCTCTCGCGGATGCCGTGGGTGGGCGGGTGGGCGCTGTTGTCGGCGCGGGTGATGGAAGTTTTGCAGACGGGCTGGGTGTGGTGGCTGGCGCTAGCGATCGGTTGGTCACTGACCCGGCCGCGCTGGAGCGAAGTGATGGCGGGGGAGCACGGCGCGATGGTGCGGCTCCTTGGGTGGGCGACGGTGTGGCAGGCGCCGCTGGGCGTGATCGCCTCGATGAAATTTGGCGGCGGGCTGAATTCGCTGCACGCGTTGTCCTACCTGCTCGTCGCGGGGCTGGTGGTGGCGGGCGATGTGTGGTCGAGGCATGGCGCGGAGGAGGGGGCGCGTGGAGTATCCGGTGCGTGGCGACTGCGGATGGCGGGCGCGGCGATTCTGCTGCTGGGGCTGGGGATCGCTTTTCGCGATGCATTGGGCCGCGAGGTCGTGTGGACGCCCTACCGCGGACAGGAAGAACTCGTCGCGCAGGCGAAGGCGACGCCCGGGAAATATTATCTGCCGTGGAATCCGCTCGTGACGATTTTGTCGGACGGGAAGGTCTACCCGTTTGACGACGCGTTGAAGGTGCTGTGGGTCGGAAAACTGGAGCCGCCGGCGGAGGCGATTCGGGCGGCGATTCCGAAAGGCGCGGTGATCTTTTATCAGGAGCCGAGCCAGAGTAAGTTTGTGCTGAACTATTTTGGGGTGGAGGCGCGCAAGGATGCGTTTCCGAAACGTGAGCCGTGAAAGGGGCGGGCGGGCGCGGGGTGGGCCAAACTGACGGAGTGGACCGCTAATCTTCGCTGATTTTCGGAGGCGAAACGGCTGGGCACGTGTGCGTGCTTCGCCTAATCGGCGAAGCGCAGACGTTTGCTTGGGTGGCGTAGGGGAAGTTTCGTTACGCGGATGGAGGCGTGTGGGTTTCGTCAGTCTCGGGTTCCGTGAACCACCGGGCGAGGACGAGGACGACGGCGATGCCGGCGTAACCGGCGGCGTGCAGCGCGGCGGGAAACAGCGGTTCGCCGGGGCGGGCCGTGCCGGTGAGATGGTCGAGCAGCGGTAGCGCGCTGACGGTGTCGCCCGGAGTGAAACGCCACGAGTGCAGCAGCCCGAGCAGACAAAGGGCGGAGGCGGCGAGGGCCCAGCCGGCGGCCGCGAGCAGACGGCGCTCGATGATGAGGACGGTGACGGTGGCGAGCACGAGAGCGCAGTAGAAAGTGCCCTGTTCGAGGGCGAAGCCACCATCGATGTAGGTGCCGGAGGCGTGGAAGGCGTCGACGAGTTTGGCTGAAAATTCTGTGGCGGGCGCACCGGCGGAACCGGCGACGCGCAGGGCGTTTTTCACGGAGAAAGTGGCCCAGGCGATGATCACCGGGAGCGTGCCGATGACGACGGCGGGCCAGTGTCGGGCCGGGGTGACCTCGTAAGCCTGCACGCAAATGATGAGGCCGATCCAAATGATGATCGCGAGGCCGGCGTCGGCGGGGACGGCCCACGCGACGTAGGCCATCGAGCCGGTGAGGCAGAGGGCGGTGATGAACGCGCCGTTGAGCGTGGAGTAGCCGGCGCGCGCGCCCATGCGTTTCCAGGCGGGGTGGCCGATGTAGATCGACGTCGGGAAGGGGGAGCCGAAGCACGCGGCGGCGAAGGTGCCGAGGCCGTTGGCCATGAGGGAGGATTTGGTCGCGTAGTTGTCGCCGGCGGCGGCGGCGGATTCGACGCATTGCAGCGAGGCGAGGAGGTTGAGCAGGCCCATCGGGATAATGACCGAGAGGTAGGGCAGGAGGTGGCCGCCGCCCATGGCCGCCCACAAGGCGCCGAAAACTGGGATCGGTGGATGCCAACCGAACGTGCCTTCGGCTGGCAAGGCGCCCTGCGGCGCGAGGCCGGTGGCCCAGGAGAGGGCGGTGCCGACGGCGAGCACGACGAGGGCGGCGGGGATGCCGAATTTCGGTTTCACTCGGCCGAAATAAAAGAGCAACACCAGGCCCAGCGTGACGAGGCCGACGAGCGGGTGGGCGAACGTGTTGAAGAGAAAGTTCAGCGTGAGAAACGCCATGCCGGCGCCGGAGAGCGCGGCGAGCAGGGCGGCGCGGGGCGTCATGCGCCGGATGCGCTCGCTGATGAACGCACCGAAAAACTCGATACAGCCGGAGCCGAGGCAGGCGACGAGACCGGCCTGCCAGGCGACTTCGTCGGGATTGGCGGCGCCCTGCGCGATGGCGATCTGCTTCGCGGGGAGCATCACGAGAAAAACGTAGGCGATGAACGTCGGGGTGTTCAGCCCGAACGGGAGGGCGCAGACATCGGTGCGGTTTTCCCGTTTCGCGAGGCGGTGGGCCTGCCACGCGTAGAAGAGATTGCCGACGAGGTAGGAGACGGCGATGCCGGGAAGGATGCGCCCGTAGACGAGCGCCGGCGGCATGCCGACGACGTTCAGGCAGAGCGCGGGGACGAGGAGGAGCTGGACGAGGTTATCAAGCGCGATGGCGCAGAAGCCGTCGACGTCGCCGCGGGTGAAGAGCTTCATTTGGGCGTGGTGGTAGCGGTGCGAGGAGAGGGAGCGGATTTCGCGAGCTCCCGGACGAGCGAGATGGTGAAGAGCGCGGCCTGGCGGGAGGCGAACGGGGAAAGCGTCCGGTAGTCGTTATCGGGGGAATTTTGGGTGCGATTGCTGCCACTCCGGATGCAGAGAAACGCCGTGCGCAGGTAGTAGCACACCTCGGCGACGGAGCCGCTTTCCATTTCCATGAGCTGAGGGCGAAGCTGGCGCAGGATGTCGGCGATGCGCTCGGCGGTGATGCCAAACTGGTCGCCCGATGTGATCCGGCCAAGGCGCACTTGCGGGACGTAGGGCGGGTTGTGGTGCGGAAGATTCGCGGTCTCGGGCACGTGCGTGCGGAGGGTGCGTTTCGCGGCGGCGAGCAGGCGGCGGTCACCCGGGTAAACGATCGGCGAGTGGTCGCCCAGCGGACCTTCGGAGCCGAAATACTCCATCACGTAGTCGGCGCCGAGGGAGCCCATGTCGTGGTTGCAGGTGATCTCGCCAACGATGACGTCGCCGTTGCGGATGGCGGGATCGATGCGCGAAGCGGTGCCGCACATGAGCACTTCGCGCGGGCGGAATTTTTCAACGAAAAGGGTGGTGAGCATCGTGGCGTTGGTCTTGCCGATGCCGGTGACGGCGACGATGACGCGGCGGCCGTCGAGGCGGCCCTCGGTGTAGGGGAAGCCGGCGAGCCGGCCGCGTTTCCTTTTCATGAGCGACCACTCGACGAGTTCGGTCTCCTGCGGGATGGCACCGAGGACGAGCGTGAGGTCGCGGGTTGGGCGCGCTGGGCGCGATTTGGCGACGGGAATGCCGGCGACGATGACGGGCGGGGTGTGGCGGAGCGGCGGAGGCGTGGGCATGGAGGCGAATGACGGATGACGGATGTTAGCGCGGGGAGCAGGTGGCGTGCCCGGAGTGGGCGCGCGGCATGTGGCGTGCTAGGGGTGACCGGATATGGGTTCTTCTGATCTTGCCACGTTTGTGCAGCGTCTGCCGAAGACGGAAACGCACCTTCACCTCGAAGGATCGCTGCCGCTGGAACTGGCGCGCCGGATGGACCCTGAGTATTTTGCGACGGAACCGGTGTATTGGCGGCCGAATTTTCGGTTTACGGATTTCGCGCAGTTTCAGGAGCAGTTCGACCGGTATTTTTTCAGGTGGTTTGTGTCACCGGAAAACTACTACGAAAGCTGCCGGCGGGTGATGGCGGACGTGGTGGCGCAGAACGGAAAATATCTGGAGGCGAGTTTTCACCTCGGGACGGCGGAGCGGATCGGCGACGTGCCGTTTCGCGAGATTGCGCGGGCGATCCACGCGGCGAAACCGCCGGGGCTGGAGCTACGCTTGTTTCTCGGCATGTTTCGCGACCACTACGCGGGGCAGTTCGCGAAAATCGTCGACGAGGCGATCACGTGGGACGAAGTCGCCGGCGTGGATTTGCACGGCTTCGAGCGGCCGGAATTCTTGCCGTGGAGCGCGGAGGTCTGGGCCAAGGTGAGGTCGCTCGGGAAGGTCACGAAGGCGCATGCGGGAGAATTTATGCCGGCGGCGGATGTGCGGCGCGCCGTGGAGTTTCTCGGCGTGCGTCGCGTGCAACACGGACTATCGGCGCTCGGCGATCCGGCGGTGATGCAGTTGTTGAAGGAGAAGGATGTGACGCTCGATATGACTCCAATCAGCAACGTGAAGCTGCTCGCGGTGCCGTCGATGCGGGAGCACCCGATCAAGCGTTTTCTGGACGCCGGCGTGCGCTGCACGATCAGCACGGACGATCCGATGCTCTTTGGGAACCGACTGAACGACGAGTATGTCGCTTTGGGGACCGAAGGCGGGCTGGACCGCGCGACGCTCGTGAAGATCGCACAGAACGGGTTTGCAGTCGCGGATTTGCCGGCGGCGGTGAAGGCGGGCTACGTGCGGGAGTTGGCGGCGATGGCGGCGGAGTTGGGAAGTGGAAGATGAATCGCACCACCGCGCCTCAACAGGCGCGGCTACCGGCGGTTGGGGGCGGCGTGCGAGTGGGCGAGTTTGCGACGCTGGCTGTTCGGTTATCCGCCGTAGCACTCCAGATATTTCAGGCCGGTGCTCGTATTGAAGAGGACGACGGATTCCTCGGGGTGGACGGTGCCGGCGGCGAGGAGGGTTTTGAGGGCGGCGTAGCAGGCGGCGCCTTCCGGGGCGACGAAGACGCCTTCGAGCGAGCCGACCTCGCGGGTGCAGGCGATCATTTGTTCATCGGGGACGGCGATGGCGCCGCCGCCGCTGGCGCGGAGGGCGTCGAGCATGATGAAATCACCAATGGCTTTGGGCACGCGAAGTCCGGAGGCGCGCGTGTGGGCGCCGAGGTGCTCGGCGGCGAATTTCTCGCCGGTAGCGAAGGCGCGGACGATCGGCTGGCAGCCGTCGGCTTGGACGGTGAACATGCGTGGGCGTTTCGTGCCGGGGGCGATGAGGCCGATTTTCTCCATTTCGTCGAAGGCCTTCCACATGCCGATGAGGCCGGTGCCGCCGCCGGTGGGATAGAGAATGACGTCGGGCAGCGTCCAGTTGAGCTGCTCGGCGAGTTCGTAGCCGAGGGTCTTCTTGCCCTCGGCGCGATAGGGCTCCTTTAGCGTGGAGACATCGAACCAGCCCTCCGCGGTTTTGCGTTTCGCCACCTCGGCGCCGCAATCGGTGATGAGGCCGTTGATGAGGGTGACGTGGGCGCCCATTTGTTCGCACTCGATGATGTTGGCGCGCGGGGTGTCGCGTGGCATGAAGATGTGTGCTTCCATGCCGGCGCGGGCGGCATAGGCGGCGAGGGCGCCGGCGGCGTTGCCGGCGGAGGGAACGGCGAGTTTTTTCAGGCCGAACTGTTTCGCCATGGAGACGGCGGTGGTCATGCCGCGGGCTTTGAAACTGGCGGTCGGGTTTTGCGCTTCGTCTTTGATGTAGAGCGAGCGAAGTCCGTGTTTCGCGGCGAGGCGCGGCGCCGGGAGGAGCGGGGTGAAGCCTTCGCCGAGGGTGACGATGTCGGTGTCGGTGCGGACGGGCAGGACCTCGCGGTAACGCCAGAGGGATTTGGCGCGGTTGCGGAGCGCGGCGGGCGTGAGGGTGCGGGCGGCGGCGGCGAGATCGTAGTGCGCGAAGAGAGGTTTGGCGCAGCAGGACGAGACGTTCTGCGGGACGGTGGCGTCGTGCTCTTTTCCGCAGAGCGTGCAGGCGAGGTGGGTCAAGTGCATGGGAAAGGGCTGAAGCGAGAGTGGCGCAGGGAGAAGAGAAAACATGAAGGATTTGCGGTGCGACTATGGTCTTATCTTGGTGTGGGGGGAGGTCATGCGTTGACGGGCGCGCGGGGCGGCGCGCAAGCTTGCGCGAAACTTTACCCCATGTTGCCGATCGTTCAGATCTCGCTCGACCTCACGAATCTCGAAGAAGCGCTGGCCACGGCCACGCTCGCCCGCCGCGCGGGTGTTGACTGGCTGGAGGCGGGGACGCCGTTGATTTTGGCGGAGGGATTGCATGGAGTGCGGGCATTGCGGGAGCGGTTTCCCGGGGTGCCGATCGTGGCGGATTTGAAGACGATGGATGGCGGTTATCTCGAGGCGGAGATGATGGCGAAGGCTGGCGCGACGCACGTGGTGGTGATGGCGCGGGCGCACGAAGAGACGTTAAAATGTGTGGTGAAGGCGGGGCGCGATCACGGGATCAAAGTGATGGGCGACAACCTCGGCTGTCCCGACATGGTGGCGGGGGCGAAGATGATCGAGGACTTCGGGTGCGATATTGTGATCCACCACATCGGCTACGACGAACGGCGGGGCATCGCGGCGGCGGGACGGCGGATGCCGAGTCCGTTGGACCAACTGCGCGAGATCGTCGCGGCGGTGAATGTGCCGGTGCAGGCGGTGGGCGGACTCACGCTGGAGCAGGCAGTGCGCACGCCGGAATTTGGGGCGCCGCTCGTGGTGATCGGGGCGCCGCTCGCGGTGGACGCGGAGGCGTTTCGGACGGCGGATGGAAATTTAGAGGGCACGCTGCGGATCATTTGCGATCGCGTGCATGGGCACGGTGATGTGCCGGTGGGGTCGGCTCGGGCGGTGGGTGGGCGGTGAGGCGCGACGCAAGCGTGAGTTAATTTTTCCGATGAAAAGTCCTGCTGTTGTTAACTATTCGTCCGCGCCGCACAGCGTGGAACTCCGTGAATTCGCGCGTCCCGAGCCGGGGGCCGATGATGTGATCCTCGCCGTCGAGGCGGTGGGCGTGTGCGGGAGCGATCTGCACCAGTGGACGGCGTCGCACAGTTGGAAGGTCAACTACCCGGTGGTGCTCGGGCACGAATTTGGCGGACGCATCGCAGCGCTGGGCGCGGGCGTGAAAGCGTGGAGCGAGGGCGATCTCGTCGTGAGCGAGACGGCGGCGGTGATCGATGTGAACAACCCGATGAGCCGCGCGGGCCTCTACAATCTCGACCCGACGCGCAAAGGATTTGGCTACGGCGTCGACGGCGCGATGACGCGCTTCGTGCGCGTGCCGGCGCGTTGCTTGCACCGGGTGCCCGCGGGCCTTGCGATCGAACACGCGGCGCTGACCGAGCCGTGCTGCGTGGCTTACAACGCGGTGATCAACAATGCGAAGATCCGACCGGGCGACCGCGTGATCGTGCTCGGGCCCGGACCGATCGGAATTTTGTGCGCGGCGATGGCGCGGCTCGCGGGCGCGGAAGTGGCTCTGGTGGGGCTCGAGCGCGACAAGGCACGCCTCGACGTGGCGAAGGCTTACGGTTGCCAAACGATCATCGGCGATGCGACGGCGTGGGCGCTGGCGCGCGACGGACTCGGCGTGGACGGCGTGATCGATGCGGCGGGAGCCTCGGCGGCGTTGAAGGTGGCGTTGGAATTGGTGCGGCCGGCGGGCTGGATCAGCAAAGTGGGCTGGGGTCCGCAGCCGTTGAATTTCTCGCTGGATCCGCTGGTGCAGAAAAACATCACGCTGCAGGGGAGCTTCAGTCACAACTGGCCGATCTGGGAGCGCGTGCTCGCGTTGTTGGCGTCGGGTCAACTCGACGTGCGGCCGGTGCTCGGGGGCGTGTGGGGTCTGGAGAGCTGGCACGAGGCGTTTGAAAAGATGCACTCGGGCGAGATCGTGAAAGCGGTGTTGAAACCGGTGTGAAAAAACTGATCCGGAAGTTGCCCACGAAACACACGAAGCACACGAAACGTTGAAGATTGGAAACGTGGGCGAGACGCTCACCGGCGCCGACGAGCGGTGCCCCTTGGAACCATCGCCTGCAAGCAGGCTCCTACCTCAAACCATAACATGCGACTTAAGGACAAAGTTATCATCGTCACCGGCGGCACATCGGGGATCGGGCAGGCGATCGCGGAACGCGCGGTCGCCGAAGGCGCGCGAGTGCTCGTGCACGGCATCGAGCGCGCGGACGGCGAGGCCGTGGTGAAAAAGCTGGGTGCGGCGGCGGCGCTGCATCTGGACGATCTCGTCGATCAGGCGAGTCCGGCGCGAATCGTGGCGGCGGCGTTGGCGGCGTTTGGGCGCATCGATGCGGTGGTGAACAACGCGGCCATCGTGGCGCGCAGCAATCTCGCGACGACGAGCGCGGCGAATTTCGACCGGATGATGGCGGTGAACGTGCGCGCGCCGATGCTGCTGATCCAGGCGGCATTCGCGCAGTTGAAGGTCAACGAAGGCTGCGTGTTGAACATCGGCTCGATCAACGCGCACAGCGGGCAGGCGAACCTGCTCGACTATAGTCTTTCGAAGGGTGCGATGCAGACACTCTCGCGCAATCTGGCGAATGCGCACTGCACGGACCGCGTGCGCGTGAACCATCTGAACGTCGGTTGGGTGCTAACCGCCCGCGAGTATGCTCACCAGATCGAGCACGGGATGGCGGCGGATTGGCCGCAGACCATCCCGGCGCAATTCGCGCCCTCGGGGCGGCTCATCATGCCGGAGGAAATCGCGGCGGCGGCGGTTTACTGGCTCGGCGATGAATCGCGTCCGGTGAGCGGTGCGGTCGTGGAGCTGGAGCAATATTCGATCATCGGGCGGAACCCGAGCAAGACGGCGAGCAACAGCACGAAATAGGAGAGCGCTTTATGCCGAAACTCGCCGCATTTCCGAAGGCCTTCATGCGTCCGCTCTGCAAAGACGGCACGATGACGTTGCTCGAATGGGTGGATTTGGCCGCGCCGCTCGGACTCGACGGGCTCGAGTATTACAGCGGGATGCTGGAGTTGGCCGACCCGGCGCGGTGGGCGGGCGCGCGGCGCACGGTGGAGGAGCGCGGGCTCGTGATCCCGATGCTGTGCTGCTCGCCGGATTTCTCGCACCCAGAGGCGGCCTTTCGACAGGCGGAAATCGAGAAAGAGAAAAACTGGATTCGGATGGCCGCGGCGCTCGGCGCGGGGTTTTGCCGCGTGTTGTCGGGGCAACGGCGCCCGGAACTCACGCGCGAACGTGGGATCGAGCTGGTGGCGCAGAGTATCGAGGCGTGTTTGCCGGAGGCGGAGCGGTGCGGCGTCACGCTCATTATCGAGAATCACTACAAGGACGATTTTTGGAGTTACCCGGAGTTTGCGCAGAAGATGGATGTGTTCTGCGAACTCGTGGAGCGGGTGCAGCATCCGCGCTTCGGCGTGAACTATGATCCCAGCAATGCGTTTCTCGCGGGCGACGATCCGCTGGAACTTTTACAGCGCGTGAAACACCGCGTCGTGACGATGCACGCGAGCGACCGCTCGTTGATCGAAGGCACGCTCGATGATCTACGGCGCGAGGAAGGCGGGGCGGAGGGTTATGCGAAACGGCTGCGCCACGGTGAAATCGGTAAAGGGTTGAACGACTACGACGCGATTTTCGGCACGCTGCGCAGCGTGGGCTTCGACGGCTGGATCAGCATCGAAGACGGCGTCGACGGCATGGAGCAACTAAAGGCGAGCGTGGCGTTTGTGCGCGGGAAAATGCGGCAGCACTGGGCGTGAGGCGGGCGGCTTGACGGGTGGGACGACCTGAACAGGATGCTGTCCATATGAACGCGATCACCTACACGGCGGCCCGGGAGAATCTCGCTTCGACGATGGACAAGGTTTGCGACGACCGGGAGCCGGTCATCATCACGCGCAACCGCGACCAGGCGGTCGTGATGGTCTCACTGGAAGACTACAAGGCGCTGGAAGAGACGGCGTATCTGACCCGCAGTCCGAAAAACGCGGCGCGGTTACGCTCGGCGATTCGCTCGATGGAGAAGGGCCGTGGGAAGGTGCGAAAGCTGGTCGAGGTCTGAGCGGACATGAATTTGGTATTCACGCCTGAGGCTTGGCAGGACTACCTGCACTGGCAGGCGACCGACAGTAAGCAGGTGCGGCGAATCAATCTGCTGCTGAAAGAAATCGTGCGCGAGCCGTTTGGCGGAATGGGAAAGCCGGAGCCGCTAAAATACGAGTATCAGGGCTGCTGGTCGCGACGGATCGATGGTGAGCATCGCGTCGTCTACAAGGTAAGCGGGGAGAACGTTTGGCTGTTGCAGCTGAGGTATCACTACTGACGAACGACTACCGTGGAGTTGCGGCGGCGCGAAACGCTCACGCGTTCCGCTACCACCCGTAGCTGCGCTTCATGCGCAGCGGCTGGTATAGCTCGGGTGAGAGTTCGGTGAGGAAGCGGCTCGGGGTTTGGAGCATCGCGGGGCCGCCCTTGGTGTTTACTTTCGGGAAGCACAGGTAGAGCTCGTCGCGGGCGCGGGTGACGGCGACGTAGAAGAGGCGGCGCTCTTCTTCGACGTCGCCGGCTTCGATGGCGCGGCGGAGCGGGAAGCCGCCGTCGGCGAGGCCGATCAGGAAGACGGCGGCGTATTCGAGGCCCTTGGACTGGTGGACCGTGGTGAGGCGCAGGGCGTCGGCGTCGGGCTCGGCGGAGCGGTCGCTCGTCTCGCTGTTGAGCAGCATCACTTCGACGAGGAGCTGGTGCATGTCGTCGTAGCGGCTGGCGAAGCCGATCATGGATTTCAGGTCGTCGAGGCGGGAAACGTAATTGGCGTAGGCGCCCTTCAGGTAGTCGCCATACCAACCGTCGATGGCGATCTCGACGGCGTTGTGCGGCTTCATGTTTTTCATCATGTCCGCGACTTGTTGGAGTGAGGCGACGAACTTGGGCCACTCGTCTTTGGCGTCTTTCGGGACTTTTGACTTCACGTCGTCGCTGTCGAGGGCGTCGACGAAGTTGAGCTGAAGCAGGCGGGCGTGTTCGCTGGCGGCGGCGTGGATTTTGGCGGCGCCTTTGTCGCCGACTTTCGGAAGCAAAATAACGAGACGGTTCCAGGCGGCGGTGTCGGAGGGATTGTAGACGAAGCGCAGGAGCGCGACGAGGTCGCGGATGTGGGCTTGTTCGAAGAAGCGGACGCCGCTGGTGATCTGGTAGGGGATCTGGAGGCGCGAGAGCTCAAGCTGGATGTCGAGGGCGTGGAAGTGCGCGCGGTAGAGGACGGCGATGTCGGAGAGCGAGCAGCCCTCGTCGATCAGGCCGCGGATGCGCTGCACGATGAATTGGGCCTGCTCGCGCGTATCCATCGTTTGGACGAAGTAGGGTTTTTCGGAATTGGCGCGGTGGGGGCGGAGTTCTTTTTCGAAGGCGCGGCCTTTGGGCTGGGCGAGGAGGACGCCGTTGGCGAGGGCGAGGATTTGGGGCGTCGAGCGGTAGTTGGTCTCGATGCGGTGAATCTGCGTGCCGGGGTGGCGATCGGGAAACGTGAGGATGTTTTCGACGTTGGCGCCGCGCCACGTGTAGATGCACTGCGCGTCGTCGCCGACGGCCATCACGCGGTGGTGCGAGCCGATGAGGTCGACGATCTGGGACTGGAGGACGTTGGTGTCCTGATACTCGTCGACGAGCACGTGGCGGAAACGCTGGGAGAAATACTCGCGGGTGGTCTCGGATTTTTGGAGGAGCTCGAGCCAGTTTTCGAGGAGATCGTCGTAGTCGAGGACGTTCGCGGCGCGTTTGGCCTCGGCGTATTTTTTGGCGAAGAGCGGGAGGCGGTCGATGATGCCCTCGTGTTGGGGGTGGAAGCGGTTGACGACGTCGGCGAGCGAGAGCTGGGTGTTGCGCGCCATCGAGAGGATCGAGTGGAGCGGGCCGGGCTTGGGGTGAGTTTTGTCTTTGAAGAAGCCGCGCGCAGTGGCGTCGACCGCGTCGCGGAGAATGCCCTCGGATTCCTCGGCATCGAGGATGGTGAACGTGCGCGGGAGGCCGATGGCTTCGCCGTGCATGCGGAGGGCGCGATGGCCGATACCGTGAAACGTGCCGCCCCAGAAGCGGCCGGGCTCGTAGCCGGTGAGCTCGTGGACGCGGAGGAGCATTTCCTTGGCGGCTTTGTTGGTGAAGGTGAGGAGGAGGATTTCGCCGGGGCGGACGCCTTTGGAGAGGAGATAGGCGACGCGGTAGGTGAGCGTGCGGGTCTTGCCGGAGCCGGCGCCGGCGAGGATGAGGAGCGGGCCGGGTTCGGCGGTGACGGCGTGATATTGTTCGTCGTTGAGGGACGCGCGGAAGTCGATGGGCGGGACGCCGTCGAAGGCGTGAGGCGAGGGAGCGTCGAGAGGGAAATCCATGAAAGTGGGAGAGGATGGCCGCAAAGAGGCGCAAAAGGCGCAAAGGAATTCGCGGCGGTGGGAGGCCAGGGCGGCGCAGTGCGGGCGGACTCGAAGAAACTTGGCGCTCGTGCGCGGGTTAAGGGAGGGCCATTGGTTTGCCACCTTCCCCATGAAAAAACTCTTTGCCGGTGTTGCGGTCGCCTTGGGCGTAGCCGCTGTGGGCGCCCAGCCGGCGCTCACGATTTACAACCAGAATTTCGCCGTGGTGCGCGAGCGCGTGGCGTTGGATTTGAAGGCGGGTGTGAATGTCGTGAAGTTTGCCGGAGCGACGCGGTTGTTGGAGCCGGACTCGGTGGTGTTGCGCGATCCGACGGGCAAGGTGGCCCTGCGGGTGCTCGAACAGAGCTACCGGGCGGACACACTGTCTCAGGGATTTTTGCTGTCGTTGAACGAGGGCAAGGAGCTCGACTTCCTCGTGCGCGATCAGAGCGGGCGGGAAAACGTCGTGAAGGGAAAAGTGGTGCGCAGCGGCCATGTGCCGGCCGGCGGACAAGGGGAGGCGCCGATCATCGACGTGGGCGGCAAGCTGCGGTTCTCATTGCCGGGCGAACCGATTTTTCCGGCGTTGAGCGACGCAGGTGTGCTCAAGCCGACGCTCACGTGGCAGATCGAGGGTGAGCGCGTCGGCAAAGTTGACGCGGAGCTCGGTTATGTGACGGCAGGGTTTTCGTGGGAGGCCGCCTACAACTTTATCGCGCCGGAGAAGGGTGACCTGATCGATATCGTCGGCTGGGTGACGGTGAGCAATACGAGCGGGCAGAGTTTTTCCGACGCGACGATCAAGCTGATGGCGGGGGATGTGCAGAAGGTTCGGCGGCGGGCTCCGGCGGAGATGGATCGATTTGAAATGCGGGTAATGTCGTCGGCGCCGATGACCGGTGCGGTGACCGAGAAAGCCTTCGACGAATTTCATCTCTATTCACTGCCGCGTGCGGTGACCTTACGGGATCGCGAGACGAAGCAGGTGGAGTTTATGCGGGCGAGTGGCGTGAAGGCGGCGATTGTTTACGTCTACGACAGCGCGCGGCATCCGACGAAGGTGGCGGTGACGCGCGAGTTTAAAAACAGCGAGCAGAACGGACTTGGGTTGCCGCTGCCGAAGGGGCGCACTCGTTTTTACCGCAAGGACGACGCGGACGGGCGCATCGAGTTTGTCGGCGAGGATTTGATCGATCACACGGCGAAGAACGAACTGGTGCGCGTTAAGACGGGTGATGCTTTCGATATCGTGGGCGAGCGGCGCGCAGTGGACCGGAGCAGCAGCAGTTTCAAAGGGCCGTCGGAGCAGGCGACCGAGATCACGCTGCGCAACCGCAAGGCGACACCGGTCGAAGTGAAGATTGTCGAACACTTGAACGGGCCGAATTGGCAGGTGACGGAGAAATCGGACGAGTTTACGAAGAAAGACGCGTCGACGATCGAGTTTCGCGTGCCGCTCAAGCCGGATGAGGAGCGCAGTGTGACATATCGCGTGCGCTACGAGAGGAAGTGAGCGTCGGGGAGAGCCCGGCTGCGCTCGCTGCACTTATGACGTAAACGGAAGCGGCCGCGGGCGGCCGCGCTCCCGCGTCAGAGCAGGACGAGGTCGTTGCGATGGACGACTTCGAGGCGTTTGCGGGAGGGGTAGAGGGCGGCGACGGCGGGGCCCTGCTGCTCGGCGATGGCGGGGATTTCTTCGCTGGCGAAGGTGGATTTGCCGCGGGCGAAAATGGTGCCGTCGGGAGCGGCGATGTTGACGATGTCGCCGGCGGTGAATTCGCCGGACGAGCCGGTGACGCCGACGGCGAGGAGGCTGCGGCCTTGTTCGCGGAGAACGGGGACGGCGCAGAGGTTGACGTGAAGCGTGCCGGCGGGGCGCTGAAAATAGGCGAGCCAGCGTTTCTTCGATTCCATGGGGAGGCCACTGGGGACGAAGAACGTGCCGGGGCCGCGGCCGGCAAAGAGGCGTTCGAGAATGCGGGGTTCACTGCCGCTGGCGATGAAGACGCCGCAGCCGGCTTTGGTGGCGAGTTTCGCAGCGGTGATTTTGGAAATCATACCGCCGGTGGCGGTCTCGCTGGTGGTGCCGCCGGCCATCGCCTCGATCTCGGGCGTGATGCGCTCGACGACGGGGAGAATTTGTTTCGTGCCCTGCATGTCGATCAGCCCGGGCGCGGTGGAGAGGATGACGAGGTGCTGGGCTTCGACGAGGGAGGCGACCATCGCGGAGAGCGTGTCATTGTCGCCGAACTTGATCTCGGCGGCGCTCACGGTGTCGTTTTCGTTGATGATCGGAATCGTGCCGTAAGCGATGAGCTGGCGGAGCGTTTCCTTGACGCCGAGGTAGCGGGAGCGGACGCGCAAGTCGTCGTGCGTGAGGAGGACTTGGGCGACGGTGAGGCCGTGGGGCGCGAAGCCGGATTGCCACGTCTGCATGAGGCGGGACTGGCCGATGGCGGCGCAGGCTTGTTTCTTGGCGATCTCCTTCGGCTTTTTCGCGAGGCCGAGGGAGCCCATGCCGAGGCCGACGGCGCCGGAGGAAACGACGATCACTTCGGTGCCGCGCGCGCGGAGGGCGGTGACTTCGGCGCAGATCGCAGCGATGCGCGCAGTGTCGAGCTGGCCGATGCCAGTCGTGAGGACGCCGGTGCCGAGTTTGACGACGACGCGGCGGGGCGCGGACCCCGCCGCTGCCTTAAGCGGTAAGCTGTAAGCCATAAGCTGCGGACTCTGAGCCCAGCGCATAGCGCTTAAAGCTAAGAGCGAGCACGCGGTGCGTGCTTAGACCGTGAGCAAGTCCTTCTCCTTGTGCGCGAGGTGCTCGCCGATGCTCTTGATTGCGGCGTCGGTGGCGGCCTGGATGTCTTTTTCGAGACGCTTGGATTCGTCCTCGGGGAGCTTCGCCTTCTTGGATGTTTCGATGGAATCGCGGCGGACGTTGCGGACGTGGACGCGGCCTTCTTCGGCGAGGCGGTGCGCGGTCTTCACGAATTCTTGGCGGCGCTCGCGGCTCATCTCAGGGAGCGGGATGCGGATGACTTTGCCGTCCGGGATGGGGTTCATGCCGAGGTTGGCTTCCTGAATGCCCTTGAGGATCGCCTTGGTGAGCGTGGTGTCCCACGGCTGGATCTGGATGAGGCGGGCGTCGGGCGTGGAGATGGCGGCGCACTGTTTCAGCGGCGTCATCGAGCCGTAGGCTTCAACCATCACGCCCTCGACCATCGCGGGGGTGGCTTTGCCGGTGTGGATGGAGCTGAACTCGTGCAACGTGTAATCCACGGCTTTTTTCATCTTGGCCTGGGCGTCGGTGAGGATCGGGTGGGACATCGGATTTTGGATTTTCGATTTGGGATCTTAGATTGAAGACGGGATGGCGGTGGACGTGGTTGCGCCGTTCAGTTTTTGACGAGGGTGCCGATTTTTTCGCCGACGATGGCTTTGCGGATGGCGTGCTCGTCGTTGAGGTCGAACACGAGGATCGGGACGTTGTTGTCCAAACAGAGGGAGAACGCGGTCGAGTCCATGACGTTGAGGCGCTGTTTGAGGGCGTCGATGAACGTGAGGGTGTCGTATTTGACGGCGTCGGGATACTTCTTCGGATCCTTGTCGTAGATGCCGTCGACCTTGGTGGCTTTAAGGATGATGTCGGCGTGCATCTCACTCGCGCGGAGGGCGGCGGTGGTATCGGTGGAGAAATAGGGGTTGCCGGTGCCGGCAGCGAAGATGACGACGCGGCCTTTTTCGAGGTGGCGCATGGCGCGGCGAAGGATGAACGGCTCGGCGATCTGGTTCATCGGGATGGCGGACTGGACGCGGGTATTGACGCCGAGTTTTTCGAGGCGGTCCATCAGGGCCAGGCTGTTGATGACGGTCGCGAGCATGCCCATGTAGTCGCCCGTGGTGCGGTCCACGCCGCGCTGTTCGCCGGTGAGGCCGCGGAAGATATTACCGCCGCCGATGACGACGCAGACCTGCACGCCGAGATCGTGGATTTCTTTAACCTGTTTGCAGACCTTTTCGAGGGTGGCGCCGTCGATGGCGTCCCCATTTTTTCCGCCGCGGAGCACTTCGCCTGAAAGTTTCAGGACGACGCGCTTATACTTCGCACTGGGATGGACGTTCTCGGAGGCAGGCATAGGGCTCAGGAAACGATTCTGGAAAAAGCGCGTCAATGCCCGAGATGCTCCAAGGCGGGAGTCCTCAATCCTTACGATCCGGTTTGGCGGGATGATGGGCGGGCGGGTGGCGGGGACGAGGCGGTCTCCGCAGGTGGAGGCGGCACGCTGGCGCGAGTTTTTGCCGTGCGGTGCCGGGGAGGGGCGCCCGCCGAGCGCGCGCTGGTGCAGGCGGCGGCCAGTTTAGGCGAGCGTGTGGCGTTCGTGCCACTGCCGCCACCAGCACAGATGCATGGCCGGACACTATATCCGCAGGACCAGGCCGCGGGCGTGGCGCGAGAGTTTGGCCGGCAGGGTCAGCAGGTGCCGGATGAGCGTGCGCACGCGCCAGCCGTGATGGTCGGCGGGCAGTTCGATCAATTTCAGCGCGGTAAGCGCGTTGTAGGTGAGCGCGGCCAGGGTGTAGAACGCTTGGTTGGCGGCCAGCGCCAGGCACGGCGGGTGGTGCAGGTCCAGGTCCGACAGCAGGTGGGCAAACATCCGCTCGCGTTCGCCTTTGAGGTCGTGACGGTCCCAAACGGCGCGGGGCGCGCGGGTGCCGCCCTCGCAGGCGCAGAAGGCGTAGCGGTCGAATAAATCGCCTTTGCCGCGCCAGCGGCGCACGGCGTAGACTTGTGGCTCGGTGCAGCCCTCGGGCTGGTGCCGCACGTAGGCGTAGTGGCCGTCCGGCGACAAGGCGGTCCAGGCACTGGCGGGCAGCGCTGCGGCGGCGCGTTCGAGAGGTTCGGTCCAGCGATTGTAGGAAATGGACCCGCGGGGAAACCCGGCGCAGACCAAGTCGAGGTGGTGCCCTTCGCTGGAGACGGAGTCGGCGAAGAAGTAGCGCGGCGTCTAGCCTCACAGCGCGGCGTTGGCGGCGAGGAAGTCACCGAGGTGCGCGCTCACGGGCGTGTGGTCGACGGTGACGATCGGGTCGGCGAGAAACGGGCCGACGAACAGCGCCTGCCAGCCGAGCGCGCGCTGGCCTGCGTAGTTGGGCGGCGCCCTCGATGGCCTTGCCGGTCACTTCCAGCTGTGTGTCGTCGAAGAAGATTTCGAGTTTGCCGCCGGTGCGCACCGTGCCGGCTGGGCAAAGTTTGAGGCCGCGCGCCACGGTCTGGCGCAGCCGCTCGCGGAGCTGGGTCTGATCGGCGAAGCGCGTGACGCCCAGCGCACACCGCACGCCCTGGTCCGCCTGGAGGCGCTCGGCGTCGGCGAGGCTCACTCCGCCGCAGCACAAGCTGACGACGAGCTGCGCCGCCATCACCTCGGGCGCGAAGCCGCGCGTGCGGTCCCGGCGCGGATCGAGCGTGCGCTCGGCGCGGATACGCGCCCACAGCCTGAGCTGTTGAACATCGCGGCGATCGCGACTTGCCCGCCATGCACCGTGTGGCCCTTGGCCGGCACGATCACGATCCGTAGTTTCGTCCAACGGGTAGCGCGCCATAATCGCCGCTTTGCGTCGCTGCCCACGGCCTTACCGTTGCGGCCATTTCACCAAAAGTGTATCCGCTCAGGGGATCGTAAGGATCAGGGCTGTAGGGTGAACCACGATTTTGTGTGGCCGACCTGCACCCCTCCCGGCACGCAGGTCGCTGCCTCTGCGATATCGATTCGCTCGACGTGCGAAAGTTAGGCTAAACGTAGGGGCGCCCGGTGCGGGCCTCAGGTTTTCCTGACCTTCTTTTCCAGTTGGTCGGCGATTTCGCGACGATACCGGGTCCACGGCACAGCTCTGAGGCGGGTGGTCGGGATGGGGAGCTGGCTGGCTTCGCAGATTCCGTAGGTGCCGTTCTTCAGACGAGCCAAGGCGGCCTCGATCTCAGCGAGCAGGCCTTCCTCGGATTTTACCTCGGAAATCAAGTTCTCGAACTCACTTTCGTCGGTGGCCCGGTCGGTGAAGTCGGTATCGATTTTCTGGGTGCGACCGGCATCGGTGAGATGCTGTTTGGCTTGGTCCGACAGGCGGTTTCGTAGACGCAGCAGGGCCTGCAAGTGCCAGAGCCATTTCGACGGCACGGCGGCGGTCTGGTCAGCAGTGGACGATTTTGGCGGGATGCGCGGTTTCATGAAGTTGAGGCGGAAACGCCGATGAAGAGGAGGGACAACCGTTCGGTGCGGTGCTAGGCAGCCGGGATGATCAGCACCGGGCATTTGGCGCGTTTTAGCACCCCGTGGGTGGTGCTACCGATGACGAGATCGTAGAGCGCGGTGTGACCGTGCGAGCCCATGACGATGAAGTCCGCTTGGAAGCGGGTGGCGGCTTCGACGATCGCTTGCACGGGTGCACCGCCGGCGAGCTCGGTTTCGATTCCGGCCACGCTGGGCGCGACTTGGACGCGGACTTTTTCTAGCCGTTCGGCCGCCGAGCGTTCGGCTGCGGCGATGATCTCGGCGATGTTTTCCACGAGCGGACCGTAGTCGCTGGTGATGATCGGGGGCTGCACCACACTCAGCAGAACAAGGCGGCCTTGCACGGCTTGAGCGAGCGAGGTGGCTTGGGTAATAACCGCGGCACTGGCCGGTGAGAAATCGATGGGGGCGAGGATCGTTTTCATGTCCTCAATATCGTCGAGATGGCGCGGGAATACTCCGCGGTTTTTGGCGGGAGGGGCGCACCTATTGCGCGTGCGCGCGCCGCCACTCCTCCGGCGCGGCGGCAGGGCTCCTAAGCTGCAGTGTGCAACCGACAACTCGGTCAGGATTTCTTTGCGCCCGGGGTCGCGGCTGTCGGCAGCTTAAACTCTTTGAGCAGTGCATCGATCATCTCGGTTTTCTCGGCGTGAGGCATGGTGGGATGCAGCCCCGTGTGCCGCAGGGTGCCGTCGGGGGCAACGATGGCCATGTGGGGGATGCCGGTGATGCCGTAGTCGGGATTGAAGACTTCCTCTTTGCTGAAGACGACCGTCCAGGTGACGTCCTTGGCCTTGATGAAGTCGGCCATCAGGGAAAATTCCTTCTGGGGGTCGCCCTTGGTATCGATACGCTGGGGCTGCAGTCCTGAAATGGAACCTTGGATACTGGTGACGCCGAGCACGACGACGTCGAGGCCCTGGTAGTGAGCGGTGAGTTCGCGCACCTGCGGGAAAGAAGAAATGCAGGGGCCGCACCACGTCGCCCAAAAATCGAGGACGACGACTTTGCCTTTGAGGTCGGCGAGTGTTTTCAAACCGTCCCGCGTCGACCACTGGAAGTTGAGCGGCGGGGCGGCTTTGCCGACGAGAGCAGCGCTGGCCGCTTGGGCTTTCTCCCGGCTTTCGAGCGCCTGGAGCGTCTGTTCGGCGATGGCGGCGGCGTCGGTGCCGGGAAAGTCGGTCTTCAGTTGCTCGAAGAGCGTTTTCATGGTCGCGAGATCGTCCAACACCTCGCCATGGAGGGCAGCCTTCATTAAAAGTATCCGGGCAACGTCCTCGCTTTTTTGGCCGCGATATTTCGCGAGCAACGCATCGAACGCGGCCAACTCGGGGGCCAGGCTGGCGGCTGTGGGTGGACCGGCACGAAGCTTCGTGCGAATCTGCGCGACGAGTGTCTGCAGGGCGTCGGCGGGTGAATCGGCCGAGGTTGCGGGCGTCTGGGAGTGACTGCTGGCCAACGCCAGGCAGGAGAGGAGGAGGGCGATTGAAAGTGAGCGGAAATTCATGGAGGGATGTGGCGGGCCGTCTTGGTTACCAGTGGAAATATTCGCCTTTTTCGAGGCTCTTCGCGAATTCGACGAAGAGCTGCACGGTGCGCTCCACATCCTCAAGGTCGACGACTTCGCTCGGGGTGTGCATGTAGCGAAGCGGGATGCTGACGAGGCCGGTGGCGACGCCGCCGCGCCCCATCTGGATGGCGCGGGCGTCGGTGCCGGTGGGGCGCGGGTCGGCTTCGATTTGGTAGGGGATTTTGAGTTTCTTCGCGGCCTTCACGAGACGGTCGAAGACCTTGGGATTGATGTTGGCGCCGCGGCAGAGGATGGGGCCGCCGCCGAGCTTGGTCTCGCCGTATTTGCGGTTGTCGCAGTCGGGGTGGTCGGTGGCGTGGCCAACATCGACAGCGAGAGCGATGTGCGGATCGGCCGCGTAGGCGGCGGTGGTGGCGCCGCGCACGCCGATCTCCTCTTGCGACGTGGCGACAGAGATGATTTTGGCGGCGAGTTTTTTGCGGTCTTTGTCCTTCGCGAGGCGGAAGAGGGTCTCGCCGACGACGTAGGCGCCGACTTTGTTGTCGAAGGCGCGGGCGGTGCCGACGCTGCCGTGGATGAGCGCGAACTCGTGATCGTAGGTCGCGACGTCGCCGATGGAGATGCGTTCGAGGGCTTCCTTTTTCGAGCGGGCACCGATGTCGATCCAGATTTCGTGAATCTCGGGGACCTTCTTGCGGTCGGCCTCTTCCATGAGATGGATGGCGCGTTTGCCGGTGACGCCGACGACGGGGCCGGCGGCGGATTGGATAATGACGCGACGGCCGGAGATGATGGTGCGGTCGTGGCCGCCGATGGTGTCGAAATAGATGAAGCCGTCTTTGTTGACGTAGGTGATGATGAGGCCGAGCTCGTCCATGTGGCCGGCCAACATGAGGACGGGGTCGCCTTTGGGGTTGAGCGTGGCGAGGCGGTTGCCGAGGGCGTCGCCGGTGTAGGCATCGGCGGCGGGTTTCACGTGGCGATCGAAGACGGCTTGGGCCTCGGCCTCGTAGCCGGAAGGAGAGCGGGCGTGGAGGAGCTCGGCAAGGAACGCGGGAACTTGGTAAGTGGACATGTTTAGGGTTTTAGACTCGCACCGGCAGGGGAGGGCGCAAAGCGTTTTTGACGAATGATCATTTATCCAGCCATCGACATCAAAGGCGGACGCGCGGTGCGGCTGCTGCAAGGGCGCGCCGATCAAGAGACTGTTTACGCGGCGAATCCGGCCGACGTCGCCGCGGAGTTTCGCGCGGCGGGTAGCGCGTGGGTGCACGTCGTGGACCTCGACGGGGCGTTTGCGGGCGAGCCGCAGAATCTCGGGGTCGTGCAGGCGATCGCGGCGCTAGGTATGAAGGTTGAACTCGGGGGCGGCCTGCGCACGCGGGCGTCGGTCGAGCGGGCGTTGGGCTTCGGCGTGAGCCGAGTAGTGATCGGCACGCGTGCGGCGGAGAGCGAGAGCTTCGTGGGCGAGTTGGTGCAGGCGTTCGGTGACAAGGTCGCCGTGGGCATCGACGCGAAGGACGGTAAAGTCGCGGTGAAGGGTTGGGTGGATACGACGGGCACGGGCGCGCTGGACCTCGCGAAGCGGATGGATGCACTCGGGGTGCGCACGATCATTTACACGGACATTGGGACGGACGGGATGCTGACGGGGCCGAACTTCGCGGCGCAGGAAACGATGCTGCGCGCGGGGAAATTCAACGTGATCGCGAGTGGTGGCGTGAGCCGGCGCGAGGATGTCGTGCAGCTCGCAGAGCTCGCGCGACGTTACGCAAACTTGGACGGGGTAATCGTCGGCAAGGCGCTTTACGAGAAGCGCGTGGAGCTGCCGGATCTGCTGGGGATCGCGCGGGGGTAAGCGCGTTGCCGCGGGGATTCAGAATTTGAATACGGCGGTGCTGGTGACGCCGTAGCGGCACGGGCCGGTCGACTGGAAAACGGTGAGGCGCGCTTCCGGCGCGCGCTGGGCCATCGCGGGAAAACGCCAGTAATCGTCGACGACGATGTGGCCTCCGGGGCGGCGCACACAGGCGAGGGCGCGGTCAAAGGTGAGGTCACGCAGGAGGCCGTGCTCGGAGTTCTCGTAGTCGCAGAAACCATCGACGACGATGACATCGTGGGCGTTGGGCTGCAGCGCAGCTAGGTAGGATAGCGACGGGTAGAGGTCGGGGCGGCGGGCGTCGATGGGGTGGTGTTCGCAGCGGAGGTTAGTCAGGCCGCGGTGGGCGGCGAGGGTGGAGACGCGTTGCTGCCAGACGGCGTCGTTCTCGATGCTGAGCACCTGGCCGGCGCGGCGGGCGAAGAAGAACGAGGAGCCGCCGCTGCCGAACTCGAAGACGCACGTATCCGGACGGAGGTGACGCGTGAGAAAATCGATCGCACCGAACGAGATCCAGGGTTGTTCGACATCGGCGGGCCAGCGACCCCACGCTGGGAGGTAGCGGAGGTAGCGCGGGAGATCGTGCGGGCGGCGGGCGAGGGCTCCGAGGAGGCGGAGGGCGCGTTGGGGATGTGTGCCGTTCATGAGCGGGCCGGAATTTTTTCTGCGATCTCCTCGAGCGGGTAAGTGACGATCTCGGCGAGGGTGGGGTGATACCACGGGGCGCGGAGGAGGTCGAAGACAGTGGCGCGCATCGCGAGCGGGCCGCTGAAGGCGTGGATGAGTTCGCCCGCGTCTTTGCCGACGATTTCGGCGCCGAGGATGCGGCCTCGTTTCGGCTCGGCGATGACCTTCACGTAGCCGTAGTTGGCGTCCATAAGAATGGATTTGCCGTGATCGTTGAAGGGGTAGCTGGCGACAAGGTAGGGCGTGCCGGCATCGTCGAGTTCGCGCTCAAGGCGACCGATCGTCGCGAGCTGAGGATCGGTGAAGACGACGTTGAGGAGGAGCGACCAATCGACGGGTTTGAGTTTCTTCACGCCGGCGGCGTGGCGGGCGGCGAGTTCGCCCTGCAGGATCGCGGTGTGGACGATTTCGACCGGGCCGGAGCAATCACCGGCGGCGTAGATGTGCGGGGCGCTCGTTTGCTGCCAGCGGTTGATGACGATCTGTCCGTTGGGGCGGGCGCGGACGCCGGCGGCGGCGAGGTTGAGCGCGGCGGTGTTGGGCTCGCGACCGAGGGCGTTGAAGAGATGAGCGGCGCGGCGGGTGATTTTTTTGCCGTCGTGAAGAAATTCGACGGAGACACCGCGCGGGGCGGGCGTGATGCGTTGGAGTTGAGTGCCGGCAAAGAGTTCGATGCCTTCGTCGACGAGGGCTTCTTGGATAACGGCGGACGCGGCTTCCGAGTGATCGCGGAGGATGTTGGGGCTGCGTTGCACCAGCGTCACGCGGGTGCCGATGCGGTTAAGGAATTGCGCAAGCTCGCAGGCGACGATGCCGCCGCCGAGGACGATTACGCTTGGGGGAATAAAATCGAGGTCGAGCACATCATCGCTGGTCCAGCACTTCGTCTCGGCCAGGCCGGGAACGGCTAGCGTGCTGATTTTGGAGCCGGTGCCGATGAGGATGTGTTTCGCGCGCACGCTGCGGCCGTCGGAGAGGGCGATGGTATGCGGATCGACGAAGGAGGCGTGAGCACGGATGACGTCGAACTGGGCGGACGCGAGGGCCTGCTGGCGGTAGGTAGCAAACTCGCCGATAATTTTTTTCTTCCGCGCGTGGATGGCCTTCATGTCGGCACGGGCGGACGGGATTTTCAGGCCGAAGGTTTTTCCTTTTTGAGCGAGGTGCAGCACCTCGGCCATGTAGAGGAGCGTCTTGGACGGCATGCAGCCGCGGAGAATACAGAGGCCCCCGAGTTCTTTGGCGCCGTCGACGATGGCGGTGCGTAGACCCAGGGACGCGGCAACACGGGCGGCATTGAAGCCGGCGCTGCCGCCCCCGAGGACGAGGAAGTCGTAGGATTTCATGCCGGTATAGTCGGCACCCTTAGCGACCTTTGCCAAACAGCATAATATGAATCGTCTTCAGGACGATCATGGCATCGAGGATGAACGAGAAGTGGCGGATGTAGTAGAGGTCGTATTCGAGTTTGCGCACGGTGTCTTCAAGGTTGGCTCCGTAGGGGTAGTTGACCTGGGCCCAGCCGGTGATGCCGGGTTTCACGAGATGGCGAAAGTGATAGCAGGGAATCTCGCGCTCGTAGTTCTCGACAAGACGGTCCCATTCGGCGCGGGGGCCGATGAGGCTCATGTCGCCGCGGAGGACGTTCCACAACTGGGGCAGTTCATCGAGGCGGCTGGAGCGCAGAAACCGCCCGACGCGGGTGATGCGGGAATCGCCGGGTTGGGTGTAGAGATCGCCGTCGACGGGGTCGACGCGCATGGTGCGAAGCTTCATGAGTCGGAAGGGAGCGTGGTTTTTGCCGATGCGGGTTTGGAAAAAGAAAACGGGACCGCGGTCGTTCAGCCAGACGGCGAGGGCGCCGATGGCGATGAGCGGGGCGGCAAAGGAGAGGCCAATGAGGCCGAGAAAAATGTCGGAGATGCGCTTGAGGCGTTCGAAGACGGGTTCGCGAGCGATTTGAAAGCCCTCCTGAAAGAGCCAAGTTTGGTTCAAGCGGTAGATCGGGATTTTTTGCCAGAAGACTTGGTGAAAAAGTTCGAGGGTGTAGGTGGGCACGCCGGCAAAGTAGAGTTCGACGAGGCGGCGGGAGAGGCCAGGGGTGAGTTCGCGGGCGGACTCGCGCAGGATGATCGCTTCGACGGCGATGCGGTGGCACTGAATGTCATCGAGGACCTCGTGAAAAGGGCGGAGCGTGTCGTCGCCGGAAGGGCCGAACGGGGCGACGGAACCTTCGCTGACGACTGTAAAAATGACTCGTTTCAAGGTGCCCATCTTCTGGGTTTCGACGCGAAAAGCTTCGCAGCTCGCCAGGTCGCCGAGGAAAACGAGCATACGCTCGCCGCGTTTTTGGAGGCGAAGTTGATAGAACAGGCGTCGATAGCCGATCGTGAGCGGGATGAGCGCGAGAAAGCTGAGCGCGATCACGCTGCGGCTCGATTGCAACGGGTAGCCTCCGGTGATCAGCACAAAGGTCAGGAGGAGTGTGGCGATCATCGCACCCAACAAGGCGATCGCGTGCTGGCTCGTGTAGTCGACGCTCATCATGTCAGTGCGGTCCTTGTAACCTTCGATGAGGTAGATGGCGAAAACCAAGGCGACGACGGGCGGGACGAGCTCGATCAGCAGAAAATTCGGGAGACCGGCGACGCCGCGTAAATAGACGATTACGTTGAACACGACGACCGACGCCATGAGGTCGAGGGCGAGGAGTCCGTAAGCGGTGGCGCGGGTGGTATTCATCAAACGTCTGCAGACAAGGGAGGAGCTCAGGATGGCGGCGAACCCGCACCGAGCGTGGCGAGCACGTGGCGCCACTCGGTATTGGCGCGGCGGAGACAGCCGTCAGATTCGTAGAAAGCGAGGCCGGCGGCGGCGAAGGCGGCGACCTCGTCCGGCGCAGTGCGAAGTCGACGGAGCTGGGCGGCGATTTCGGTCACGGCGGTGCGATCGAACGCGAGACCGAGGCGGCGTTGCGCGATGACGCGGGCGATTTCGCTGCCGGTGGGCCCGATGAAGAGCAGGGCGCGGCCGGCTGCGCAGATGCCGTAGAGTTTGCTGGGAAACACGACGCGTTCGCAGCCAGGGCGGAGCGTGACGAGGTGGAGATCGCCAAGGGCGAGCATGGCGGTGCGGCGCTCCCGGGGTTGCGGCGGGAAAAACAGAACGCGGTCGAGGCCGCGGCGGCGCGCGGCGGCTTCGAGCGCAGGGCGTTGGGCGCCGGGGCCGATGAAGGCGAAGACGATATCGGGTGCGTCGCGCAGGGCGTCGGCGACATCGAGGACGATGTCGAGGTCGTGGACGCGGCCGAGGTTGCCGAAGTAGGCGACGACGAATTTTCCGGTGAGGCCCCACTCGGCGCGGAGGCCGGCGGACGCGGAGGCGGGGACGGCGGCGACGCCGTCGGGGGCCCAATTGGCGACGAGATGGATACGATCGGGCGGGACGCCGCGTTCGAGCGGGAGGGCGGCCATGTCGGTGCCGAGCGTGACGAGGGCGGTGGATTTTTCCCACGCCCAGTCGCGGAACGGACGGAGCCAGCCGAAGACGCGGCGTCCGGTGAGGAGCGACGCGACTTCGGGGTAGATGTCCTGAACCCAGTTGATCACGCGCGCGCCGCGGAGGCGGGCGACGGCGACGGCGGGGACGGCGAGGAGGGGAGGATCGGTGAGCACAACGAGCGTGTCGGTGCGGCGGAGTTCCCAGAAGAGGGTGACGATGGCGCTGACGGCGAAGCTCGCGAAATCGAGGGCGTGGGTGAGCAGGTGGCGGTTGCCGAAGTGCGTGCTGCGGACGCGGCGGATGTCGACGCCGTGGCGGAGTTCGCGGGCGGGTTTTAGATCGCCGGCGGGTTGGCCGGTGAGGACGACGACCTCGCGGCCCTGGGCGGCGAGCGATTCGGCGAGGTCGGTGAGGAGCTGCGCGGTGGCAGGGCTATCGGGCCAGTAGAAGCGGTTGAGAAAAACCAGGCGCATGGATCAACGGGCGAGTCGGCGGAGCTCTTCGGCGGTGAACCCTTCAGCGCGCGCGAGAAGACGGCAGTAGTGCAGGCCTTCGCGGCCATCGAGAAAACCGCGGCGGAGAATATATTGGTAGATGAAGCGGAGCGTGGGTCGGAACGGTAGGACGAAGCTCAGGCGTTTCAGAGCGCGGCGGCGCACGAGACGGTCGGCGGAAAACAGATCGCCGGGGCGGAGGCTCGTGCGGGTGGTGTGGTGGGTGCGCGCCTCGGCGCGGGCGTAGCGGCGGTGTTTCTCGAGCCACTCGGTTTCGCCGCCGGCGGAGAGATCGTGGAGGTAGTTCGCGGCGAGATGGCCGAGGCGCATGTCGGGGGCTTCGCGTTGGCCGTGGCCGACCTCGATGAACGTGAACGCGGGTGCGCGGACGAAACGGGCTTGGAAGGCGGGATAGTCGGTGCAGTGCGGGACCCAGCGGCCGGCCCAGAGCATTTTTGGCGCGACCATAAAGCCGTCGAGATCGGTGCGGGCGGTGGAGGCGTGGCACTCGGCGATGAGCTCGGGGGTGAGCTGCTCATCGGCATCGAGGTGGAAGACCCATGGGTGGCGGAACGCGATGGTGCGTTGGGCGTGGTTGCGCTGGCCGGCGAAGTTGTCGAACGGGCGAGTGAAAACGCGGGCCCCGGCAGCGACGGCGAGCTCGGCGGTGCGATCGGTGGAGCCGGAGTCGAGGACGACGAGATCGTCACAGCCGGCGGCGGAGGCGAGGCACCGCGGCAGGTTGCGCTCTTCGTTGAGCGTCAGGATCAGGACAGAAAACATGGGGCGATCGGGCTCACGCGGAGGAGGCGTCAGATTTGGTGGGCGGGAGCACTTCGCGGTCGTAGAGGCGGGCGTAGTGGACGGCGCTGAAGAAACACAGCCACCACGTGAGGACGACCGCGACGTTGCCAAACGGAAACTCGACCCACGCGTAGAGGAGAATGATCGTGCAGCCGCCAAGGAGGTAACTGGGCAACGGTGTGAGGTGGCGACGGCGAAGGCCGAGGAGCGGCAGGATGGCGCAAAGCCCGAGGAAGGTGGAGCCAACAAAGCCGTGTTCGGCGAGCGCTTGGAGCCAGTCGCTGTGGGCGTCGCGGTAGAAGACGGGGAATTTGTCGATGGATTTTTGGGTGTTGTAGAGTGTGAAGACGTGCGGGTAGGAGGCCATGCCCCAGCCAAACCACGGCCGGGCCTGCGCCATTTGCCAGGTGTTGCGGTAGAGTTCTCCGCGGGAGCCGGTATCGCCGCGGTTGCGGATTTCGGTGACTTGCTCGCGGGTCTTGGCGACGCGGACGGTGATGCTGTCCTGGGCAACAAACCAGACTCCGGTGGCGCCGATTCCGAGGGCAGCGAAGGTGCTGAGGAGCGGAAGCCAAATGCCTTCGCGGAAGCGGCGGCGTTTCTGCACGAGACGGACGAGCCAGTGCAGCACGGCGGCGCAAAGGAGCACGACGACGAGCACGGTGCAGGAGCGGGACGTGCTGAGCGGAACGGTGGCAGCCATGAAGAACAGGCTGATGACTCCGGCGAAGGCGGGTGTGTGGAAAAAGCCACGGCCGGCGGCATGGCGGGCGTAGTGCCACACGAGACCGAGGCAGGCAGCCAGGGAGAGCACGGTGAAGGAGCCCCAGTGGTTGTGATAAACGAAGGTCGAGAAAAACGCGATTTGCGGGGAGGCGACTGCGTCGAAGTAGAGGCCCTTGGCGTGCGAAAGTTTTTGCACGGTGCCGAAGACCGCGAGCACGAGGGCGTTGGCGGTGAGCAGAAAGAGGAGTCCGCGAATGGCGCGGCGCTGGCGAACGACAAGCGCGAGATTGAGGCAGGAGATCCAGATGGCGTCGAAAAGCCACAGGGCGCGCAGGGCGAGCGCGGGGCGCGCGGAACTCGGGAGTAGGTTGCCAACGTTAGTCTGAAGCAGAATAGTTTCGTTGCCGTAGGGGAGCTCGCGGAAGTTGGGATTCAGGCAGCCGGCGATCACGAGCACGTTGACGACGGCCAGCGGCGCGAGCCAGAGGAGCGGTTTCATCCAGCCTTCGCGCCACGCGGTGCGGTCGCGAGCGGCAGCGAGAGTGAAAAGGATGCCGAGACTGCCCCACCACGTGAGAATGGGACGCACCCAGTCGGCGCCGCCGCCGAAGGCCCACGTGGTGCCAATGGCGAAGATCGCGAGGTGGGTGAGCACGGCCCATTCGAGGGGACGCAGCGGGCGCTGGTGCGCGGGCCCGCGGGTGCCGGAGCTGCGGGCGTATTCGATGTCCGCGTGATCGGGAAGCGGGAAGCGGGAACTCATGTCGGCGCGGAGAGTTGCCGGTAGAAGGCGGCGAGTTCGCGGGCGGAGTTGTCCCAGGCGTATTCACGAAGCACCCACGCGCGGGCACGTTCGCCGCGGGCGCGGAGGTGAACGGCGGACTCGGCGGTGGCGGTGCGGAGGGCGGCGGCGTAGTCGGTCCACGGGACGCACCAGCCGAGTTGCTCGCGGTCGATCGCGCGCCACGGCGTGGTGTCGGTGACGAGGGCAGGGATGCCGTGTGCCATCGCTTCGGCGACGACGAGGCCGAAGTTTTCGTTGTGCGACGGGAGGAGAAAGAGCGAGGCGACGGCGTAGGGTGAGGGGCGTCCGGTGCCACTAAAGGCGGCGACGCGGCCGCTGCCGGACGCGCGCATGACGTAGGCCTCCAACTGCGCCGGCGTGTAGGTTTCGGGGATGCCGACGAGGAGAAGGAGCCAGTCACGCGGGGCGTGTTCGAGCCAGAGGTCGATGAGTTCGATCACGCGTTTTTTCTGGTGGAAGCGGGAGTAGAACAGGGCGACGGGGCGGCCGCGGACGGCGGGGCAGGCGGCCTGCCAATGTGCGGCGGCGGCGGCGGTCGCGGCGGCGTCGGGGGCGTCGACGCCGTTGGGCGCGACGCAGATGGGTTGGGTGAAACCGAGGCCGCGAATCTCGTCGGCTTCCTCCGTGCTGGTGGCGTGCCAGCCGTCGACGGCGGCGAGGGCACCGGGGTGAATCACGGCGCGGGCGATTTTCTTTTTCCAGTCGCGATGGCGCCAAGCCCAGCGGCTCATCATACCGCGAGGGGAGACGACGAGTTTCGCGTGGTGGCGCGCGGCGGCTTGGTGGGCGTAGTGCAGGGTGCGCAGCCAGAGTGCGTGGTGGTGGAAAATCTCGGCGGCGTTGGTGTGCAGGGCGTCGCGTAGACCGGAAGAACGGCATAGGCGCGGTGGCCAGTTGCGATGAAAATTGGTGACGCGGAGCGAGCCGACGGCGTGGGATTCGCCGGGGCCGGGCTCGGTGGCGAGGAGATCGATATCGTGGCCGGCGCGGGCGAGGGCGGCGCTGAGGGCGAGCACGGAACGGCTGGGGCCGCCGTATTGCGCTTCGAGGCTCGGGACGATGTGGGTGAGTCTCATGCGGAACGAGCGGAGGCGAAGTGCGGCATCGGACGATCTTTGACGGGGCGGCACGGCTGACCGACACAGATTTTGTGCGGAGGCAGATCGCGGACGACGACGGAGCGGGCGCCGACAACGGAGAGTTCGCCGATGGTCACGCCGGGACCGACAAACACATCGGCGCCGAGCCAGACGTTTTCACCGATGACTATGGGCGCGGTGACGAGTGGCATGTCCCAACGGGTGAAGTCGTGGGTGCCGGCGCAGAGGTGGCAGTTTTGGCTGAGGTTGGCGCCGCGGAGGAGAGTGATTGGCGCGAGGTTATAGAGCGTGACGTGTGGGCCGACCATCGCGCGGGGGGCGAGGGCGAGTTTCCATGGAAACGTGATGCGGGCGGTCGGGAAAACGACGACTTGGCTGGGTGCGGGAATGTTGGCGCCGAAGAGGACGAGCAGGCGGGTGCGAAAGCCGTGAAGCGGGCGTGGGCTCCAGCGAAACACGGTGGCCTGCACGAAGGCCCAGAACCAGCGCAGGAGAACTTCGCGACGCGGGTAGGGCGTCACGCAGTTTTGGCCGAGGTAGAGAGCTTCGTGAGACATTACGTGGAGGGGTAAAGGTCAGGCGTCGCGGGGGCGACTCAATGGCGATCTTTACGGAGGAACGGCGGCGGCTACTTAGCGGTGTGGCGCGGCGGGGCGAGAAGCGCGAGGACGGCGCGGGCGCTCTCGGCGAAATCGTAGCGGCGCGCGTGGGCTTGGGCGCGGGTGGCGAGTTCGCGGCGGAGCGGTGCATCGACGAGCAGACGGGCAAGGCAGGCGGCGAGGCGGAATTTGGCGTCGTCGGCGGTGTGGTCGAAGACGAGCCCGGTGCCGCCGTCGGCGACGAGTTCGCGGAAGCAGAGCAAACCAGAGACGACAGGCGGGACGGCGGCGGCCATCGCTTCGGCGACGGAGATGCCGAAGGTTTCGCCCTGATCGGCGAGGCTGGGGTAACAAAAAATGTCCATCGCGGCGTAGCGTTGGGCGAGTTTCTCGGCGTCGAATTCGGGGCCGGTGAACCTGAGGCGTGAGCCGAGGGCGGGGCCGTAGGTGGCGAGGAGGGCGTCGCGGTAGGCTTCGCCGCCGCCGCCTTCTGGGATTGTCCACGGGCCAACGAGCTCAAGGCGCCACGCGGGCAGATCGGGGCGGGAGGTCATGAGGTGCGCGGCGGCGGCGAGGAGGAGATCGAGGCCTTTTTCTGGATGGATGCGTCCGACAAAGCCGATGGTGAGTGGGGCGGACGCGAGGCGGGCGGGCGAGTGTTGCGCGGCGAGGGCGTGGCGGGCCCAGTCGATGGGATTCGGGAAGACGTGGGTGCGGGCGGCGAAATGGGGATTTTCGGCGAGGGCGCGCGCGGCAACGGCGGGGCTGGTGGCGAGGATCAGATCGACGCCGCCGTAAACGCGAACTTGGCCCTTTGGCATGCGTCCGAGAACGACGGATACGCGGCCGGCGGACGGGCGGACGCGTCGGAGATAGACGGGGAGAGAGACGGTGTTGCAGATCACGATGTCGCCGGGTGGAAGACGGCGCGCGACGCGCAGGCCCCACACGAAGTCGAGCAGGAGATTGCGCGCGAGGCTGGCGGTATGCGGCATCCCGGGGACGCGGAGATGGGTGAGGCGGCCGGTGGTTTCGTGATCGGGGAGGCCGGGCCAACGACGGGAGACGAGGGTGACGTCGTGTCCGGCGGCGGCCATGAGTTCACCGAGTTGAAACCAGATTTTTTCCGTCGCGCCGCCGGCGAGCGGGGGAACGGGGAGGAAGAAGCCCATCACGATGGTGATTCTCATTAACGCGACGGGCGGGGCGGAGGGAGGCTGGCTAGCGCGGCGAGGAGGCCGGAGGAGGTTTGCGCGTAGGTGTAGTCGGAAATGCGAGCGAGCACGGCAGCGCGGAGGGCGGCGCGCGCGGTGGGATCGGCGAGGATGGTGAGGGCAGCGGCGAGTTTTTCGCGGAGGTGGGCGGGATCCGCGGCGCGGAAAAACCAGCCAGTCTCACCATCGGTGACGAGGTCGCGTTGGCAACCGACGAGATTGCTGACGAGAGCGGGGACGCCGAGGTGCATGGCTTCGTTAATGGCGAGGCCCCAGGTCTCGTAGTGTCCGCGAGAGGGAAGCACGAAGAGATCGGCAAGCAAGTAACGAACGGGCATTTCGCTTTGGTTGGCGAAGGGTAGAAAATGAACGCTGCCGGGCGGCGCGGAACGGGCGAGATCGTGGAGGGCCTTTTTTTCTGGGCCGTCGCCGACGATCACGAGGGCCGCGTCGGTAGGGGCGAGATTGAGGGAAAGGAAGGCTTCGAGGAGTTCGCGGGGTTGTTTTTCCGGGACGAGTTTACCGGCGAAGAGCACCACACGGGTCGCGGGGGCGAGGCCGAGTTGGGCACGTAGCGCGGTGGCTGCGGCGCGGGGCGCGGGAGCGGTGGGATCGAAGAGCGCGGCGTTGACGGAGTGGGGCGCGTGGAAGAGCCGGGCGGGCGGGACGCCGAGGGTGGTGAAATAATCGCGGTTGGCAGCGCCGACCGCGAGGAAGGCGGCAAATTGGCCGTAGAGGGTGCGCAAGATCAGGCGCGTGCGGAGCGGGGGCAGGCCGCGGCCGAGGTAGTGGGAATCGCCACGGAAGAGGAGCGGGACGCGGTGAAGGCGGGCCCAAAAAATCGCGCGCAGGTGCGTAGCCCATTTGTAGCCGAAGAGGAGGACGGCGGTGGGTTGCCAGGCGGTGAGGCGGGCAGGGAGCGTGGGGTTGTCGAAGCCCCAGAACGATTCGGCGCCGGGGTGGCGGGCACGGTTGGGCACGAATTCGTGGTCGTAGCCGGAGAGGAGGTCGACGTCCCACTGGAAGGTGGTCTGGAACTTGGGATCGAGTTGGGCGGTGACGCCAAATTCCCATAGGTAAAATACGCACAGGGTTATTCCGTGGTTAGCGCGTAACCAACGAAACCACGGGCTGTAATATTGCGTGGGATGCGAGAGAACGATGGCGAGGCGATGACCGGAGGGCGGGAAGGAAACTGCCACGGGTGAGAGGGGAGTCATCGACCGAGGAAATTGCGCACGAGGAACGGGACACCAATGACGACGAGGCAAGCTTGGTAGAATGATCCCAGCCACGCAGCGAGGGTGAGCTCGGCCTGAAACGACCATGCCATCATCACAATCAGCACGAGGCCGGGGTAGGATAGGATCGGGCTGTTGGCCGTCCAATCGCCGTATCTCTTGTAGCAAGAGGCAAATGTAGCGCCCAATAGCGCGGCGCCGAACAAACCGAAGTTGGCATAGGCCTCGGTGAGAAGGCCGAAGGCAATCGTGGTTTTGGTCGTATCCTCGATGGCCTGCAGACCATAGTAAACAGAGAGAAGATTGGTGGCGACGTGAGCTGGAGGTTTGCTCTTCCAGAAGAAACTCGGGATGAACTGGCCGGGCACAAAGGCGTAGGTCTCGCCGTTTAGGTAGGGGCGTGTTTCAGGGGTCTGCGAGGCAACGAGGCACATGATGTGAAAAAGGGAGCTGCGATCCAGGACCTTTGTCGTTTCTCGTCCGCCAGTCGGAGTTTCGGGAGAATCCAGTCCGTAGCCCACCCACTCGCTAAAGAATTCTGGCAGTTCGGAAATCGTTGGCTGCGGTGCCCGGCCTTCCCAGTATTTGTCGCGCATCATGCTCTTGCCGTTGTGGAGGACTGCGATGACGGGCAGCACGATAGCGATCGCGAGGATCGGGATTTTTTTTCCGCCGGAAACATAGCCGAGCAGGGCGAGGATAAGGATCGACATGCCGCCGATCAGAAACAGGGCGGCCCAACTGAAGAGCACTTGCAGCGCGAGCTGGAAGAGGAAAATGCCTTTTCGGTAGTGCGGCAAGGTGCCTTCTCCCCACATGCGGGCCTGTATGAATGTGCTGATAATTCCAACGCCGTAGCACGCCGCACGCAGCACGCTATTAAGGTCATTGGGAATCCAATTGGTGAAGCCGCTGATAACTGTGTAGGCGGTCGTGATGGCCATGCCGTAGCCGAGATAATCGGTGATGTTCCGTGAGATGACCTCCTCGGTCCAAACGCGGTCGCGCTTTGGCGCCCCCTTGGTGCTGGCGTAAGTGATATTGGCGATGACCTGAAATACGACCACGGCGAATGCGGCGGCGGTGACCGTTTCTACGGGGTAACGAGCAAGTTGTTCGTGGCCGGTGAGAATCGGAATGGCGTAGGTGTTAATGCCGGTGAGCATGAACACTTCGAATACGGGAAATCGAAAATCCGCGCGACGGGCCCACAATAGCGAAGGCAAGACGGCACCCACCAGCATCATGATGCCAAGATAGAGGTGCAGAATATCGTTGGTCTTCGCATTGATCGTGAAGTAGGCGATCGAAGCGACAATGACGAAGACACCGCCGTTAAAGAGGCTGCTGGGACGTGGAAGGTGGCGGGGTCTCGCGTCGGAGCGGACCTCGACGGCCACCGGGATCGGTGAGCGGGAATCGGGCTCAGGGAAGGAGCCGGTGGAAGTGTCGCTCATGGGAGCGGGCGCGATTGCTTGGCCAACGCGAGTTCAAAAAGGCTGCATTGCTTGCCGGTAAGTGTCTCCGCGAGAAAGGTCTCGTTAAAAAAGGCGTCGTTGCGCTCGGGAAATGTCCCGGAAGGAAAGCCCTCAAACGCGAGATCGAAAAAGCGGCAAAGACCTTCGTAGGCGGACTGTTTGTTCTCGTCGGCGTCGAAACGCACCATGTAGGAAAAGGCTAACTGATCGAGGAGGCGCTCCATCACGCTGTTCTTGAAAACGAGACCGAGCGTCGGTCGGCGGCTGAGGTAATACGGATAAACCTTGGACGGCGAATAGGCGAGGTCGCTGGAGCCGGGGAGAAGGAGGAGGTCGGCCTCAAGTTGCAGGCGCAGACATTCCAGGTGTCCGAGTCGGTGGGGAATCTCCGTCACCTGGTCGGCAACACCGCAGCTTTCGGCAACCGGAATGACGGAGTTTTGTCCCTGACCAGGGGCGACGTAGCTGGTGCCTAGGAAGTGAAAACGCAGAAGCCGGGCGCGCGCGGGCGCACGTTCATGATACAATTTTAAGCCTTGGAACAGCACGCTGAGCGCGTGGGGCATGACGGGGCCGGCGGCACCGGTGTAGAGGACATGGAGTTCGCCCTGTTTGCGCGTGAATTGGTGGGCAGGCGGTGGCATGGACCGTGCCTTTGCGATGTCCGTGAGGCTGGCGCCAAAACCGATGACAGCGGTGGGCACGCCGCCGAGGCAGGCATAGCGCGTGCGCAGGTCATCCAGGTAGCTGGGCGACACACTCATTATGGCTCCGACATGCCGGAAAGACCATCCTTCCAAGGTCCAAGCCATCAGCCGGGCGATTTGATATTTCCACCCGCCGGGGGGACGCCGCGAACCGCGACGCTCATAATAGTTGGTGCGCCACGGATCCTGCATATCGAAGACGTAGGGGCAGCCGGCCAATGTCCGCCAAATGCGCCCGAGGGTGAACGTGACGAACTGAGTGTTGGAGAAAAAGACGAGGTCGATCTTTTCGCGGCGGATCAGCCGCAAGCCGGTGAAAAAGAAATGGAACCAGCAACGCAGCCCGAGATCGCCGAGCCCGATCAGGCGGGTCCATCGCAGGGACAAGGCGGGAACTCGGACGATGCGGACGTCGCCGGGTATGGTCTGCTCCAGGGCGGGTTCGCGAACTCCATCCTGCCAGGCATCGCTCACACAAAGCACGATAGGGTCCCAGCCGCGGGCTCGATAGTAGGGCAGGCTCATGCGCACGCGCTGCATGTCGGGTGCGTTGAGCGGCGGAAAATGCGGGCTGACGATCAGCACGCGGCGCAGAGGAGCGGTCATAGGTGAGCCGGAATCGCAGGGGGCGCGGAACCCGCTGCGGTTTGCAAGGCCCGGATATCCCAGACCTGCTGACGGTTGTTCGAGACGCAGCGTTCCCATTTGACCGGAAATTGCCGCGTGATGCGGCGCCAGAGGGCGCGATAGTGGCCAGAGCGGAAATACGAAACCAGGAGGGTGCCACCCGGACGGACGAATGGGGCGAAGGCGGCGACGGTAACGCGCGGATCGGTCGCGTAACCGATGCTTTCGTTGAAAATCACGGCGTCGAAGGAATCACCGCGCTCAGGGCGCCAGTGTTCGAAATCGGCTTCGATCCACTCGCAGGCAGGCAGGGCGAGCGTCCGCGCGCGACGCAATCCCTCGGGGGAGAGGTCAAGTCCGACGTAGCGTTGCGGCGAGTGGGGGCCGAGGAGTTGGGCGAGCCGGCCGTTCCCGCAGCCGATGTCGAGCACGGCGGGGTGCGGAGAGGCGGCCAGTATCCATTCGACGAGGACGGCGTAGCGGGGAAGCTCCGCGTCGGTGAACAGCAGATCCCAATGACCGGAAGCATATTCGCGGTCGAAAGAGGATGGCGGCACGGGGTGCCCGAGGCCGCGAGGCGCATCGATAAGACGGCGGCGCAGGTGGCGAATCACTTTGGTGGCGAAACTGGTCACAGCTCGAAGAAAAATTCCTCGTCGGTGGAAAAAAATGCGACGAAGGCCGGCGAGAGGATGGCGTTTGTCCAGGGTGCAGTGGGTTCCGTTTGCGACCGGTGGGCGGAGAGGGCGCTCATCTTCATAAAAGCGTAGCCTTGAAAGCGGAACCGTAAAACCCGACGGACGCGGAAGACTGGTGCGAGGAGCAACAGCGGGTTCCACCACGACCATACAGGGAATTCGTAGATACGCGGACGGCGACGCACGCTGAGTAAGGCGAGTTCGAAGAGGCGGAAGGCTGCCTCATGCTCCGTGCTGCCATCGCGGCGAAACGGAAGGAAGACCTCGTCGGGAGCGATCGTATCGAGGAGCACCGCGAGGCGGGCGACGAGAGCGTCGCGCTCTGTCGCGGAGAGATGGGCGAGCCGTCCGTCGGGGGCATTTAGGAAATGAATTGCCGGCGTCTCGACACCGAGCCGGCGGAGGGCGAGGCGAGCCTCGTCGGCGCGACAGTGAGCAAGATCAGTCGGCGCCAGCGAGGGGTGTCCGGCGTGGGAAGCGGCGCCGTCCGTGATGAATGCGACGTGCACGGGTTGCGCATCGAGGCGTTTCCGGGCGATCAGTCCGCCGCAGCCTAGCGTCTCATCGTCCTGATGCGGGGCGAGCACGAATGTGACAGAGCCCGCTGGTGACGAATAGTCCTGCGCGCGGAGGCGCAACGCGAAACGGATGACTAGTAACAGCGCGCGGCGGAGGGCAAGTTTTACCCACGGAAGCTGGCTCGCGCCCAGCGTGACGACGGCTAGACAGAGGGCGAAGCGACGACGGCCGGACATCAATAGGACAGGGCCGGAGTGCGCGAGCGGAGCGCCTGTTCGACGAGTGCGCAGAGGCGCGCCGACTCGCGCTCCCAGCAGTAGACATCTTCTGCGAGACGGCGGGCGGCGGCCTGCCGCCGGGCAAGGGCGGCGCGGTCGGCGAGCAGGGTATCGAGCGTGGCGGCGAACGCGGTGGTTTCGTGGGTGGCGACGATCACGCCGGCGTCAGGTGAATGAGCGAGCACTTCGCGCTGACCCGTGGTGTCGCTGGCGACGACGGCGAGGCCGGCGTTGAGATATTGAATGATCTTGTTCGTGATGGTCAGGTCGCGATTGACGATGAACGACTGCTCCAGCGCGAGGCCGATGTCGTGCGCGGCAATCACCGCGGGCAAATCAGCCGGAGACACGAGAGGTCGAAACGTCACGTGCGGACGGAGGTGTTCGGGCAAACGGGAAACGAGCTGCTGGTCGTAGCCGCCACGCGTCTCGCCGAGCAAGACGACGCGGCTGGGGGGGCGCGTGAGGGCCCACGCGGCGAGAAAGTGTTCGAGCCCCCGACCCGGGCCGAGCGTTTGCGAGAACCAGAAGAACGCGGGCACCGCAGAAGGCGATCGAGTGGGCAGAGGCTGGAGCGGAAACGAATTGCCGATGACGTGCGGCCGCCGGCCGCCGTAGCGCGCGTGCAGGGCGTCGGCGAGTGCGTGCGAGGTCGTAGTGGTGTGGATGGCGTCGTGGAGCAGGCGTCGCTCGACCCCACGCAGAAGGCGCAGCGGTCGGGCGATCCGGTCTTGGGGCAAGAGGTCCTCGGAATGCCAGTCTTCGATGTCAGCCGAGACGAGGCGCCCCTCCGCGAGCAGACGCGTGCCGACGTAGTGACAGACCTCGTTGTGAACGATGGTAAGATCGGCAGGGGTCTGCCGAGCGCGGCGAAGGAGCGAACCCATCGGCCCGAGTGCACGCGGGGTCTGACACCCGGTGGCCGCGATCGTTTTGCGGGCGATCCACTGCGAGAACCGGAGGCGGAAGGAGGCTAGGGCGTGACCGGGTTCGCCGGATAGGCCCCCCACCGTAATGCGGCGAAAGGGAGCGTCGCGGAGGATGGCGACGTCGACGGGTTCGGACGGCGCGTGGTTGCGCACAGCGATAACGGTAACGTCATGGCCGGCGCGACCGAGTGTGTCGGCCTCCTTGAGTGCGCGCGGGTTGCGGCAGAGCGGGCCGTTGGTGACGACGAGGATTTTGGCGGGGACCGGCATGTTTCAGGCGGAGGTGAGCGCGGGAGTTGGCAGCCAACGCTGAAGTCCCGGAGGCAACGCCGTGCGCAAGTCGTCACGCAGGTCGCGGGTGAGATAGAAGGCCAGTCCGCCGGCCACGACCCAGGTGGCGAGTTGGCCGAGCAGGTAGAGCACACCGGTCTCGAACCCGGCGAGCCACCAGACGGCGAGGATGACGGTCGCAAGCCAGCGGCGGACGTTCGCGGCAAAGAGCCAGGGGCCGCAGAGCAGGAGGAATATTTCCCGGTGCATCCAGTTGTGACCGATGGCGAACGCGGCGAGATACACGAGAGCTCCGATGCGAAAAAGAACGGAGGCGAAGGCGCTGGAGGAGGCGTCTGGTCCGGCGGGACGAGGGGTTCTCAGCCCGCGCCAAGCACAGGAAACGAGCAGGACTAAAAGCACGGCGGCGGTCGTGAGCGGCAGGGCCCTTTGCCAGAGCGCGAGACCGCCCGCCCGGTCAAACGCCGCCCGGACACCGGGATGGCGGGTCGCACCGTCAAGCAATCGGGATGGCAGGACCTGGTGGCCCAGCGCGTGCACATGCGGACGTGGCGTAATGTAGGATACGCGAGCGATGGCGTCCCATTGGGCCGCGAAGAGGCCGGCGAGCGCGATGGTCGCGGCCACGACGATCACGAGCATGCGGCGCGAGCCATCAAGGAGCGCCACGAATGTGACGGCGGGGTGAAGTTTCAGCCACGCGGCGAGGCCGAGAAGGACGAGCGTCGGGCCGCCGCCCCACAGACGGGCCTTCCACGACCACGCCGCGATTACGAGCAGCACGAAGAGGACGAGGTCGTTGTTGGACATCCCCACACACTCGAGCGCCGGCGGAGAGCAGAAACAGGCGGTGCACCACAGGGCGTTGAGTTGATGGGCGCCGCGGCAGATCGCGATGGCGGCAGCGTAGAAAAATGCGATCCACGCGAGCGACATCCAACGGGTGTCGGAGCGATTGAAACCGAGTTGCCCGAGTAGCAACCAGCCCGTGGGGTAGCCGTAGAAGTAGGGGGCTTTGACGGTGGGCGGTTCGCCGTAGGCGTCACCGCCGCGCGCGTCCACCTCGCACGCCCAGAGAATATTCTGCGTATCGAAAAAGGTCGGAGGCGGCACCCCCGGCATGGAGAAGAGCGGGAAGGCGGGCCACTTGGCCTCATGTGCAATATGGAAGTCGAAGGTTCCGGCGGCCTGCCGGGGATGCGCCACCCACAGGCTGGCGAGCAGAGCGAGCGCGACGAGCGTGGGGAGAAACAGCCAGCGAAAACTCGCCGGGGACTTGGGCGAAGAAGGGGACGAGGGGGGCAGGGGAGCGTTCATGCGGGGAGAAGAGACGGGCGCTTGGTTAAGATGCGCTTGAGCCACCGCGCCAGAGGGGGGTGAACACGATACTCGAGCAGCACGGCGACGGTTATCGCGAAGGCGAGTGCAAGGCCGATCTTGAGGGAAATCGCGAGGAGGCTATTGTCGCCACCGGCCTTGAGGTTCATCAGCTCGAAGATGGGGATGTGGACCAGGTAGAGCGCATAAGAGATTCCGCCGAAGCAGCAGAATTTCCCGAGCAGCGAGCCACCGACCGGACGAAGAATGCACAATGCGCCCAGCAAGGTGAACACGACGCTCCAGAACCAACGGGGCTCGGTGAGCGAATGGCGAGTGGCTACGACTGCGAGCGATGCGCCCAGTGCGGGAAGGGCAGAGGCGAGCAGCCAGGGTGCTAATTTGCGAGGCAAGGCGCCAGTCGCACCTGCGAGTAGGAGAAAACAAATGGGCCAGAGAGCGAAATCGGTCGGACTCACAAACGGCAGCGGAGGTGTCCCGAAACCCAGCGCGGCCAAGGCCAGCCGGGCCGGCTGGAGATACTCGACGGCCAACATCAGGCAGATCAACCCGACAAAAGGGAACGGTTGCATCGGCGATTTGGCGGGGCGTTTCCAAGCCAGCCAAAGGCCGGTAAGCCAGAAGCAAAACCCCGTGGCGTAACTACCGATAAAATATCCGCCTGAAGGAATGAAGCAGCACAGCAGGCTGAGTCCGACGCAGCCTCCCAAGGCGAGCCAGACGAAGGGACGCGTTCGCCACACGAGCAGGAAGAGTGCGTAATAGACGAGTTCGTGATGAAGTGTCCAAAGCGGCGTATTAATCGAAGGAGGCGGAATCGAGATACCGAAGTAGGTTTCGAAATTCTGTAGCAGAAGCAGCGGACCGAGGACATCCGCAAAAGCCGGCGTCCCTCCGATCCGGAGCATGACGACTAGGCCAAGCACGACTACCAAACCGTAGAGCGGCGCGAGGCGCACCAAACGGCGGCGCCAGTAGTCGGCCGTGACACCCGGAGTGAACGGGCAGGCATTGGACAGGCCGATCACGTAGCCGGAGATCATGAAGAACACGAGGACGGCTCCGCGCCCGAGATGAGACGTTTCAAACCACGCATTCACTGATTTATCGGCCGCAAGGAGGTGGCAGATCGTCACCATTGCAGCGGCGCAGCCCCGCAGCGCGTGGAGGCCCAGGTTGAAACGCGCGACCGCATGCGACGAGGACGGTTCGAATCGTCCGGCCCGAGAGAAAATCGAGAAAGTCGTCACAAGAAAGGGAAAACGGGAGTCAACAGAGTCGAGTGAGGTCAGAGCGCGTGACGAGCGATTTGGACGGGACGGCGGCGGCGCCTTGGGGGCGTCGGCAAGCGGCGGCGGTGGCTTGGTCGATCCAATGCCAAAGTTCCGGGTGCTGGCGGCGAGCCATGAGCGCGGCCAGCATCGCGTGCGGGTGACGAACGCAGCCCCGGAGAAAGCGCAACCAATCAGCGAGGGTGGCGTGAGCGAGCCAGCCGGAGGTGGGCTGAACGAGACCGGCGAAGAAAAGCGCTGGTGTAGCAGGAGGGATGGCCGCACGGCGAGAGGCCCAGAGCGCGGCCTGCTCGGCGGGTGCAAGATTCACGTGACGGAGGAAGGCGGCGCCGAGGAGGGTTTGCAGACGGATCCAGACGCGCGGATCGGGGGAACGAGCGGTCCCGAGAGTGAGGGAAAAATTCGCGAGCGGTTCAGGGACGAGGAAGACGGGATAGCGGAAGGAGCGTTCGCGGAAGTTTTCTACGACATCGACGGGGAGCATGGGAGGAGTTTGGAGACGGGCGCCGGAGGTGGCGGCGGTGCGGGCGAGGTGGGCACCGTGGGATTGGAGCGGGGTGTCGAATTGCAGGAGCTGCGGCCACGCGATCGAAAGGTGCGAGCGGCTCACGACGGGCCAGATCGTGCGGCCTGTGTCGTCCCAGCCGGAGGAGGTTTCGCGCCAGATTCGCATATTGGCCCACGCGATCTCCGCGGCGGGGCACTTGGCGAGAACAGCGAGCATGCGTGTGAGAAAAACTGGCTCCCACCAGTTGTCATCCTCCAGCAGGGAAAAAAACGGTTCGGGCGCACCGGCATGGGCGTGGTTGAAAGTGGCGACGGCACCCCAGTTCCGTTCGTGCGGGCAATAGATGAAGCGGGGGTCGCCCGGTGCGAGGTCGTCGAGCACGAGGCGAGGGGAGTCGTCGCCGGGGGCGTCGTTGTGGAGTTCGCAAATCCAGTCGGTGCACGTTTGCGCGAGAAGACTGGCGAGCGCGCGCCGCAGGAGGAGCGGCCGGCGGTAGGTGCAGAGGAAGACGCGGACGCGGGGCATCAGCGGGAAGTGAGGAGGCGCAGGCGGCGGGCGAGTTTCCAGCCGAAGAGGCGCGCGACGCTTTGCTCGCGACCGCCCGAGACCGGCCGGAGGGAGGAACCGCCGAAGGAACGGGCCGCGGCTTCCGCGCGCCGGCAGAGATCGGGGCCTTCGGGGTAGATCTCGAACACAAGGCGCTGCCAGTAGTCGGCGAGCGCTCGGCGCACGCGGGGCGAATCCTCGGCGCGTTGCAGATGGCCGGCGATGAGTGCGACGGAACGGAAGACGGATTCCAGCGCGGGGCGGCTGCGACGGCGGCTGAGGCTGCCGGGGAGGTTGCTGCGGTAGAGGGAGGCTCCGGCGGGCGAGAAGGCGATGCCACGCGAGGCGAGCACGACGCGGGCAAAATATTCGCCATCGTCGTTGAGCGAAAGCGCTTCGTCCCAAAGGCCGGCGCGATCGGCGACTCCGCGCGGGACGAGCCAGGCGGCGGGATGCATCATCTGCGCCGCGCCCGTATGGGCGAGCAGGAAGTCGAGGGGCGTGAAGTCGCGAAACACGGCCTCATCGACAAAAGCGGCGGCAGCCGGATCGCTCGTGAAGCGGCCCCAGCGGCACGTGAAAATCGCCGCGGGCCCGGCACGTCCGAGGACGGCGACCTGGGCCGCGATCTTGTCGGGCGTGAGGAGATCGTCGGCATCGAGGTATTGAAGGAAATCGCCGCCGGCGAGGCGGAGCGCGTGGTTGCGGGCGGAGCTCGCGCCGGAGTTGGGTTGCGCGACGACGCGGACGCCGCACGGTTCGAAGGTGCGGGCGACGGCGAGGCTGTCATCGGTGGAGCCGTCATCGACGACAATAATCTCGATGCGCGGATGCGTTTGCGCGAGGGCGGACTCCAGCGTGGCGGGGAGCCAGCGCGCGGCGTTGTAGCATGGGACGAGAACGGAAACGAGCGGGCTCACGGTGCAGCCGGCGGCGGCGGGGGATTGCGCAGGAGTTGCCGGAGGCGGAAGAAGCGGACGATGCCGTCGGTGTCGGCCGGTTCGCCGGAAACGAGACTTGGCCAGAAGGGCGGCTGCGCCGCGGCGGCGGGAACCCGGTCGAGATGGCGGAGGGCCGTGATGAGTTCTGGCGACACGCGATAGTGATCGCGATAGAGCCCGAGACGAACGATGTGCCGGTGCTCGACGAGCGCCGCGAGATTGCAGGCGACGACGAGCGTGAGCGCGGCCCACACGTAGCGCGGACGGATGCGGGAGAAACGGAGCACGGCCGCGACGACGCAGGCGAGCAGCACCCAGAGGAAGGCGGTGCTGGGGAGACCGTAGTAAACGCGGCGAAAATCGAGTCCGACGACGGCTTTGAGGCGAAGGACCATAAGCGCGTTCATCACGACGAGGGCGAGCGGCAGCAGCGCCAGCATGAGGCGGCCCCGCGTGGCACGTTGCGAGGGAGTCCAGTCACGGACCGCTCGAGCCGGCCAGGGCCAGCGGGGGCCGACGCGCCAGATACCCAGCGCGAGGAGTGCGAGTCCACCAAACGCGGGAACGGAGCCGAGCAGAAAGCGGACGTTGTCGAGCATCAGCGCTGGCCCGTAGAACGCCGAGTCGAAGAGCACGCGTTTGCTTTGCAGCAGATCGCCCCAGGGCAGTCGCTGAAATTCCATTGTGGGGCGGTATCCGGCAAAACGTTCGGTGAGGGCGAGGCCGACGACTTGATTGTAGAACTGCGAGAGACCGAGTGCGAAGACGGGGGCGGCCAGCCAGAGAAAGCTGGAGCGGTCGCGGGCGAGGAGGGTGTGGACGAAGAGCACGCCGGCGAGCAGCAGCACGATGAAAAAGCCCTGGCGGTCAAAAAGCCCCATCACCAACGCGGCCGCGAGTGTGCCCATCCAGGCACCCCACGGAAAACGTCGCATCGCGCCGCCCCGGGCAAACGCCGGTGCCACGCACCACGCGCAGGCGACTAGGCCGAGCACGACTCCGCTTTTGGCGCTGCGAAAATATCCCCCGCCGAGGAAAAAAACCGGAGTGGTGAGAAAAATCAGGATGAGTAGCGCGGAGGGAAAACGCGGCACGCGGAGGCGATGGCGGGCAAAGCCCCACATGAGCGCGGCACCGAGTCCACAGAAGGCATAGTGACAGGCCGAGAGAAAATGCGGGCGGCCTTGGTCGACGCTCCAGGCAATCACCTCAGCGTCGAGAAGGTCGAAGAAGTAGCTGAGTTCCCGGGCCGAATACATGTTGGCATCGGTGTGCGCGAGGTCGAAAACCCGAGTGAGGAGCGGACGTGCGTCCAAATAGTAAGGCAGATAGAGATAGACCTCCGGGTGCAGCATGCCGCCGCGCAGGACGAAGACGGACGCGGCGATCATGAACGCCCCGGCGCAGAGCAACAGGAGGCCGGCGCGCCGATGGACGAAGGCGAGGAGCGCGAGCCACCGCGAAGACCTGGGGGTGGGCGGGTTCATCGAGAGGAGGCCGGCGGTGAAGGGATGCGCGCTAGGGCAATCACGCCGGACTCGCGCACGAGGTAGATGAACTGGCCTCCCGCCACGAGACGTTCGCAGGCCTGGACCCACGCTGCCTCCAACCTGGCGCCCGTGCCGTCACGCGCGCGCGGTTTCGCGGCGGCGACGAGAAAGGAGTGTTCGGGAAACGTCCCGGCGTTTTCAGGGGAAATGTGGCGGGTGCGCTGGGGGAAATAGGCGGCGAGAGCGAACGCGTTGTTGTTGATGGCAATCGTATCGCCGGGGCGGATGCGTGCGCGCAAAGCGGCGAGCACCGGATGAACATCACCACCGATTTCCCGGCTGATGCCGCGGGAGGCCGCAACGGTGCCTGTCAACAGGACAAAGGCGCAGATGAGGAGCGTCCCAACGCGCGAGCGGGCAAGCTCACCCGCAACGAGCAAGCCGAGGGGAAAGAGCGCGGGGAGAAACGTGCGCGCGATGTGCAGGGCATCGAATTCACCGATGCAACGCAGGACGGCCATGCCGGTGCAGTAGCCCAAAGCAACGAGCGCCAGCGGCCGGGAAAACTCTGAGCGGTGACGGAACCACGCCCACAGGCAGAGGGCGGTGATGGCGGCGAAGCACACCGCGCCGAGCGCAACCCCGAGTGACGAGTAGGGACCGATGCGATCGCGGACTCCGCCGGCGATGAGCGCCGAGGGCAGGGACCAGCCGAAATCCGCGAGTTGAGCGGGTAAACCGGAAAGCCCCGGCGTCGGGCCGCGACCGGCTCCGCTGAGGTGCCCGGCCTTGAGGAGATTGAGACCGAGGAAGCCGGCGCTCACCAGACACGCGGCCCACCACGCGATGACAGCTTCGCGAGCGCGACCGACGGCGTGCAATGGGCGCCACTGCACCACGAGCCAGACGGCGATCGCGACGAGAGCGATGAGACCAGCATAACGGATGCACAAGGCCGCAATGGCACAGCCGGCCGCGCCCCAGAGCGCACCGCGGGCCGGCCAGGCACTGAGACAGAGGGCGAGCCCGAGGAGAGATGCGGCAAAGGGCAGTTCGGTGAGCACGCCGCCCAATTGGGGAGCCAGAATCGGCGAGGCGCCCAAGGCGACAAGCACGGCGCCACGCAGCGGATGAGCACCGAGCACCCGGCTCGCGCCCGCGAGGAGCAGGGCGAGCGACGCGACAGCGAGCGCGACCAACGCGAAGTAGGCCGGCACCCCGAGCCGGGCGAGCAGAGCGCCAGCGAGCGGCCAGCCGAAGGGCCAGTGGTTGCCGAAACGGTCGGGCCACTCGGCGGCGAACTGCTTCGCGAGTTCGCAATAGTGGTAACCGTCGAAGGTCAGGAGGCGGCCGTCGCGGAAAGTCGCGAGAGTGAACACCACGGCGAGCACCAGCGCAGCGACGATTTCGAGCCGGCGTTGAAGAAGAGAACTCATCCGGTCAGAACCTGCTTCCACGCATGGCGGAGGTAGCCACGTTTTGAGAGATCGACGTAGTGGTGGAGCGCGGCGGTCGGCCGGAGGCACTCGGCAATATCGGGGAGCAGGAGGTAGTCGGCTCGCGGCAGCCGCAGCGGTTCGGCGTCGGCCAGGAGTAAGGCGACGAGCGCCTGCTCAAGATAGTAACTTGTGCCGTGCCGAGCGATGAGGCGCGCGGCCCAGGATTCGAGTTTCTCCCAGTCGATCGTATCGCTGCGAAAACCGCAGATGCCGACGTTGACGCAGGACGGCACGGCGCGGCCGGCGAGTTCGGCGAGCGTCGCCGCCGGATAGCCGTAGGCGTCGTGGACATCGAGCATGTGGATGGGACGGTCGGGTGCGGCGAACCACGCGCGCAGCGCGTCGGGCGAACGGAAGAACAGCATGTCGGAATCGAGTACGAGCCGTGAACCTTGGAGCCCGGCGTGGACGTCGGTGAGTTTCCGCAGGTGGATATACGAGCGGCGCTGGGACCGGAGCGTGGGAAACTTCGCGGAGGGAAGCGATGCGTCGAGGCGGGTTTCGATATCCGCGGCACGCTCGACACGAGAACCGGGAAAGAGCCGCTGCGCCTCGCCGGCGAGGGCGTCGTCGAAGCTGCCGTCATCGATGAAGACGGGGCGGAGGGGACCGAGGCGCCGGGCGAGCGTATACACGCAGAAGGCGCTTTGATACCAGAACCGCTGGCCGGTCAGGAGGAAGACTTCCGGTGCGGAAACCGGCGGCGGCGAGAGAGGTCGGAGATCACGCGCAGCGGCGATCATGGCGCGTCGGCCGCGGGCATCGAGCCATTGCTGCCAAGGACCGCCTTCGCGGCGACTGCGGGCGAGCGCCGCGAGCGGACTGTGGTAGAGCAGATAGAGCACTCTGCCAGGCGAGGGCACAGCGAAACGGCCAGGGCGAGGCATGAATTGAAATGGAGCGAAAGTGGCCCCGATTGTATGGGCTAACTTGTGCAAAGCACCCGTCAGAGCGAGGCGCTCGCAGAGATGTTCAACGACGTTCGGCAACCACCAAAAACTGGCGCCCGAAGAGCGGCCAAAGCAGGGGGAAGCGGAGATACACGCGGACAAAAGCCATAGGAAACGCAGGTTGATTCACTGTGGTGTAAGGCAGGAACCGGGGAATGGCTCGCTGAACGCTGTAGCCATTGTTCTCGAGGGCTTCGGCGAGGGAGAGTTCGGTCAGACAGAGGAAGTGATCCCAAAAATCCCAGTAGGCGCCTTGAACAAATTTAATATTGGGGCCGAGCGCGATTAGGCGACCGCCGGGGCGGAGGCATCGCGCAGCCTCAATGAGGGTAAGCTTGAGCGCGAGTTTGTCAGGGAGATGTTCGAAGAAATTACTCGTAAACACGACATCGAGCGAAGCATCGGGCAGAGCCCAACGATGGCTGCAATCTTGTGCGAGAAACTTAATGTCGGGTTGCAAGCGACCGGCCGAACTGGGATTGAGGTCCATCGCGTAGCGCCGGCCGCAGCTGACATGATTGATAAACTCGCCGTAGCCACAACCGAGGTCGAGGACGGCGGCATTCGCGGCGATCATCGGTTGAAAAAAATCAGCGACGAGCACGCTCCAGAGCCGCCCGCGATAGGCAGTATTGGCCGCAGTGAAACGGCGTTGGTAAATGGCTTGGAGTTCGCGTGGTTCTTTGAAGCTAATGCTCATGGAGATTTGGAGGTCGGTCGGAGAACACGGATGGTCTCAATCGGAAGCGGGCTAATCGGCTGAATCGTATGATAGATAACGTGCGCGGCCGGCAGCAGCAGGCCGACGATCCCGGTTAGCAGGAGCACGCGCGGCGCGAGTCCGAGGTGCAGACGAATAAAGGTGAATCCACCCAGCAGAACAAGGGGAACGAGGATGGCTATGGAGCGACTCAAGTCGTGGGCCAGAACGGCGGTCACGCTGAGCGTGGCGAGGAGCGTGAGCCCCCCGAAGACGCGGTAGCGAGCGGGGCAACTGAAGAGGGCGAAGCCGACTCCGACCCAGGCGGCGCGGAGTCCGAACCACCAGCCAAGCGGGATCAAAGGCGCTATTCCCGGAAAGGAAGAGAGAACGTAAGAGAGGAAGCCGGCTTGAGCGCCGGCAACGCCGACGCCGAGGTGCGAGAGGTAAAGCCGGAGCGCCGCATATGGAAACAGCCAGATCCCATCCAGCAGAGCGCGGGAGAAAATCGGCTCGCTTAGATCGATCCGCGCGACGCACCACGCGAGCGGGAATCCGATGATGAATCGCTCATCCACCCACGGGCATAGTAGACAGGCCACAGGCAGGGCCCAACGAGCGCGCCCGAATGCGACCGCGAGAAGTCCGAGCCAGACCCAGGCATCGTTGAGTCCAAGCAGACCGAAAGGGACGATCACTGCTGAAGTCGAAACAAAGACGAGGGTGCCGCCGAGGATAACGCGCTGATCGGCGCAGCGACGGCGAAACAGCACAGCGACGTAGGCCGATGCCACCACTGCTCCGAGCCAAGGCAGGACGAGCGGAACGTAGCCAGGGAGCCGCAACGTATGCGCCGCCAAGGCGGGGAGAAGCCTCCATTGCATGGCGGTTTCGATATCCTTCCGCAGTGGTTCCTCGCATTGCCGCAAGAAAGTGAGAGCTCGGTCCCACTGATAACTGCCGGGCGTGGGTTGCCGGACGACCCAAAGCACCGGCGAGAAAAAAAAGACCGAGAGCGCGAGTGAAAGTGCGACGATTCCCGCGAGTTTAGCATTTGAAGTGGATGAGGGAGGAGTCATGGGGTGACAGGTGAAGCCGGCCGAACTCTTGATAATAAATAGCCCGATTGGAGTCGAACCGATTGGAGGCGAACTGAGAAAATGCCGGGATCAGGCGGGAGGAAGCGCGGCGAGGAGTTGCGCGAATTCGGCGTCGGTCATGGTGCGACAGGCGGCGTAGGGACCGGCTTGAAAACGATGGAGCAGTTGGGCGGCAGCGACTGGTCCGACGAGGCGGGCGAGCTTCTGGAACAGACCTCCGCCGAGTGATGGAGTCAGGGAGCGGTCGGTCAGCGCGCGCCAGAGGGCAAGGGTGCGCGACGAGCACTCGCGGGAGAAACCGCGAGGAAGGCGGCGCCAAGAGCCAAAAGCTTTTTCGCCGACGAGCTGGCGGGCGCGTCGCGCGGCGGGCGTAGCGGTAGGGCTGGTGCGCGCGAAGGCTTCCATCACCCCGAGCGACGCAACGCCGAGTTTTTCCCAGTTGTTCGTGAGGCGGGCACCGGGATGCGTGCCGACGATCGTGTGCGGGCCCGGCACCTTCACGATACGGGCGGCGCGGGGAGCTGCGTTGTGGTAGAACCAGATTTCGGCGACCGAATTGTAGAGGGGTGAAGGTGGGAAAAAAGCATCGGCTACGACAGAGCGCAGCCAATCGGTGCGAAAAATCGGGGAGTGAGGCGCGGGTTGAACGGATATGAAAAACTCGGCTCCGTCCGTTGTCTCGATTGCCGGGGGATCGGGCACGGGCACGAGCGAATCGTAATCGCCCTCGATGACGGCGTGAGCACTGTCGGTGTAACTGACGTCGGCGGTCGCCGTTTCCATCGCGGCGAGTTGCCGGCGAAATTTCTCTGGAGACACGAGATCGTCGGAGTCGAGGAAGAGCGTGTAGCGACCGGTGACGCGGGCGAGGCCGGCAAGGCGGGCGAAGAGGAGCCCGAGATTTTCCTGGCGATGGAGCTGCGAAGGAGGAAAGCCGAGACGGGCGAGCGCGTCGGCGGTGGGCGGAGTTGAGCCGTCGTCGACGATGATGGTTTCGACAGCGATGCTGGCGGACGCGCGACGCACGCTCTCGAGTGTGTAGCGAATGAGCTCACCGCGGTTAAAAACGGGGATAACGACGGAGAGATCGGGCACGGTCACGGCAGAGTCACGGTCGTGTGGGGCAGCGGGCGGGCCGGAGCGTGAGCCAGCAGAGCGAGGGCGGCGGCGGCGGCGGATTCAGGCGTGATGGCGGCCATGCATTTCATGTCGTGGGGACATGCGGCGCGGCGACTGCACGGCGAACACTCCGGAGTGGAGACGAGGTTATGATTGGCGATATATCCAACAACGGTGGCGGGAGCGCGTCCGCCGATCACGACCACGGAAGGGCAGTCCACCGCCCTGGCCAGGTGGCCGAGAAATCCTTCCAAACCGACGAACGCAGCGGAGGCTGAGAGGACGGCGGCGGCCTGGCGGAGCGTAGTTTTTCCTCGGAGATCAAGATGAACGGGCAACGCGGGGTCTTGGAGCGAGCCGAGTTGGACGAGTTGGGCGTGAGGCGCGATTTGCCGGGCAAGGGAGGCGAAACGGACGGGGCCCCATTCCTTGACCTTATTGGGAATCGCGGCGGCGAGGCCGGAACTGTGCAGCGCAATCTGCAGGGGAAAGTGCCGGCCAGCGGCGCGTTCACCTTCAGTCAGGTGAAGGTAGGGCCGGACCGCGATGTCGCCGCGAAGACCGGCCAGCGCACACATCTCGACAATTATATGGTGAGAAGGGAGGCGGTCGCGCTGGGGATCGAGCGGATCATTGCCAGCATAATAAGGCTGGACGACGCGGGCACCGAGACGGCGGATACCGGCGACATAGTCGTCGTCGATGGGGAGGAGTCTCGTGGGATCGGTGTTGCCTGCGAAAAGCTCGGGCCGTGCAGTCATCATCGCGAAGGGCGCGCCGCGCCGGCGGGCTTCGCGCAGCACTCCGGTGCAAAGCAGATCGTCGCCCAGACTAAGCGGGCCAAAGAGGAGTGAACGCGCGGGGATGCCCCAACGGGTGACGTTGCGGGCGAAGCGCAGCGCGCGGGCCGCGCGCGAACGACGCAGAGGCGGTGAATCTGAAACGGTCATGCCGCGGGGTGCGTCCTGGCGTGAAGATCGGCGAGGCCTTCGAATTGGCCGCGGGCGCCGGCCCAGCGGATCTGCTGCGCCGGGCCGCGCCACGCCTGCAGCCGAAACCACGCGCGCGCGGCGCGCAAAGGAACGGTCGCGGGCGAGATCGGGGGCCACGGGCACTGCCCGTGCAAGGCAAGGACGCGGACCCAGGTGCGCATGATGCCGCGGTTGAGTCGGGCGAGGTAAGCGGGGGCGAGGCGTGCGGCGGGGATGAGGTGGGTCAGCTGCAATTCGGGAAAGTAAGCGACATTGCCGCCGGCGTGGAGGGCTGTGAAAACAAGATCGTTATCGCCACCGGAGGCGAGCGACCCGCCCGCGCGATCAAGCGCGCGGCGACCGGGAGCGGCGGCGAGCGCGTCGGCGTAGGCCAGCGCAGCGGTGCGACGAATCACGAGGCCCGCCCCGACGGGGGCGAAGTCTGGCCAGGGCGCCTTGGGTCCACCCGTGGCGATGCGGGACACCGTCCCAAGATCGCGCAGGGCAAGGAGGCCGTGAAAGGGAGCCGACCACGCGGGCGGAGAAGTTTCCCATTCGGGCCGGACCGGGCCCCCGGCGGCGACGAGAGCCGGATGAGCGTCGAAGAGGCGAAGCGCGTGGGAAAGAAAGTCGGGAGCGAGAATGTTGTCATCATCAACGAACACGAGGAACGAACCGGTGGCGGAGCGGATCCCAGCGATGCGGGCCGGGGTGAGGCCGAGGGCGTTTTCGCGAATGATGCGGAGTGATGGATGCGGCGAGGAACTGAGCGAGAGGGGCGGAGTCGAACGGTTGTCGATGAGAAGAAACTCCCACGAGGACGGTGCGAGCGTTTGCGCAGCGAGCCCGGCCAGGGTGCGGGCGAGACGCACGGGGTGGGGTGTGTGCGCACACAAAATGACACTGATGAGCGGGGCGGTCATCTCGAACGCCGGGCGAAAACGGAGCGCGCGACGAACATTAGAGTTTCGCGACGACGATTTCCCACGAGTAGATCTCCACCTGTGGAGCGGCGTGGACTTCGCGAGAGGCCCCGAGGCGCGCGAGGGTGCGCCGGACGAATTCGAGTGAGAAGTCGGCGTGAATGTGGTGCGTGTTGTAGGGATGCCCGGTCTCGGTGCAGTAGCGACGGTAACGCGGTTCGTCGGGACAGTAGATGACGAGGTGACCGCCGGGGCGTAGAACCCGGAGCCACTCGCGGAGGACGGGTTCGATTTCGACGAAGTCCTCCAAGACGTGGGAGGAGTAAACGTAGTCGAGCACGCCGTCGCGGAACCAACGGAGATCGGTGACATCGCCGCCGAGTTGAACGGGGTGGCGGCCGAGGTAGTCCGTGTAGGGTTGGGGCATATCCATGCGGATGGCGGAAGAGGTGATTGGGTCGCCGCCGAAGCCGAGGTCGATTCCGTAGCCCGTGCAGTAAGGAGCGAGGCGGGCGCGGCATTTCGAGGTCTCACTGACCATCGCGCGAACATGGCGATGGGAGTAGCGGTGATAAAGCGAGCGTCCGGCGGCTTCGAGTCCCAGAGGGCGGAGGAAACCGCGGATGGCGCGGATCGGAAATGAGGTCGGTCGCGTGGGCGGGGTCATCGGAAGAATGAGGGGTGCGGTCAGGCGGGGTCATTCACGCAGGGAGGGGATGAAATGCGGCGCTATCAGCGAGGCCACCAACTCGCAGAGTAGCGCCGGGAATTGATTTTACCGTCGGTGTCCAACCACTCGGGCCGGCACACCGACGGCGATGGACGAGGGAGGGAGATCGCATGTGACGACGGCACCGGCCCCGACGACGCAGCAATCGCCGATACTGACGCCGCCGAGGACGGTGACGCCGGCCCCGAGCCACACGTCACAACCGATCTGGGTGGGGAGCAGTTCATCGCTGACCGATCGGATGATGGTTCCCGAGGGAGGCACGGAGTGGTTGGAGGAAAGTATCCGACAGTGCATCGAGACAAGAGTGTCTTTGCCGATGCTGACACCGCCGTGACCATAGATGATCGCACCCGGGCCGAGGAATACATCGCGCCCGATCAGGATGGAACCGCCGTAGGGGTGGAGCACTACGCCTTGGGCGAGTTCGCAGTTTTTATCGAGCGAGATACGGCCGCGACGAGGGAGGGCATGGCCGAGTTGGATATCCGAGCCCGGTCCGACCACGCAGCCGCCGGCCAGTTGGGTCCCGCTCGCCCGGGCGAGCGTGACCCGCCACCAGGAGCCGAAGCCGCGCACTAGAGTAAGGGCGCGCGCGAAGGGAGGATTCTTCATGCAGGGTGCAGCAGAGTGGCGGGCCGGCGCAGCAGATTTTTTAACGACAGGGCGGGACGCTCAATGAAACGCCAACTGGCGTAGGCGCAGAGGCCGGTGAAAATGAAACTGGCCAGCATGAAAATCCACACGCCTTCGCGGTGAATTTGAAAATGCCCGAGGACCTGTTGAACGGGATAACCATAAACGTAGAGACCGTAACTGTAGTCGCCGCCCACCCAGCGTTCGAAAGCGGAGAACGGCAGGACGCGCGCGAGCCAGAACAACCCGACCGGCAGTAACCACGGAGCGAGGAGGCCATGGAGGCCGAGGCGCCAGCCGACCACGATGAGCACGCAGGCGAGCGGACCGACCCAGCGGGTGCGCAGAAGTGGAGTGGTGAATTCGGGGTAGAGGGCCCAGAGGGAGCCCGCGAGGAAGAGGACTGTGAGGTATTTGCCGGGCGTGTCGAAGAGCCGGCCAATGAGGGAGGGAAGCCAGGCGGGCGGCGTGGGCGCCACCGCGCCCCACAGGGTGCAGAGAGCGAGAAAGCCGAGGATTGTCACAGCGCCGAGGCTGCGAAAACGGCCGAGTAGACCGAGAAGGCCGAGACCGGCGACGATCAAATAACAGGTGCCTTCGTAGAAGAGCGTCCAGAGCGAGCCGTTCCAGTCGACGCCCCAGGCGTTGTTGTTGGGGTAGGGCGGGATGCCGCCCTGCGTGCGGGGAAAAATAAGATTCCGCCAAACGTAGTCCCACGCGGAGGGGTCGAGGGAGAAAAATGGCGTGCGTGGCTCCGGGGTGTGAAAATAAAGAATCGGGGTGAAGATGAAGGCCGTCACGACGAGGCAGACCCACAGGGCTGGTGCGAGGCGGAGGAAACGGTGCCAGAGAAAGCGTCCGAGCGAGTGACTGCGATTCCAACTGGTGGCGATGAGAGCGCCGCTGAGAACGAAAAAACATTGGACGGCGAGAGAACCGGCGCTGACGGCATCGCGACTGAGGACCGAGAGATGGTCGCGCCCGAAGCCACCGAGGAAATAGGAGTGACTGTAGACGACGGCAGCGGCGAGCACCAGGCGCAGGAAGCCAATGGAGTTTTGCCGGTCGGCGTCGGCGGAAGAATCGGTGGAACGATACGTCAAGAAGGGACGAGTAGTGGCGGGTGCGGGTGAACGAGGGGAGCGGATACCGCCGCCGGCTCAGGGTGCGTGCTGCTGGCGGCGGCGTTCCTGCCAGCGCAGCAGCGTGGTGGCGGGGACGAAGGGCTTGAGGACCCGGAGCAGCGGATGTCGGCTGGTCGGCGGATCGCCGCCGAGCCGGCGGCAGAGGGCGATCGCTTCTGTGACCGCGGGACTGGAAAGGGCGGCGAGCGCGGCGGCGGCTTTTTCCGTCTCGGCGGCGAGGAGCGGATGGAGCCAGGGCGGCATCGCGGTGGAATAACGCTGGAGACAGCGCAGACGCGATTCCCAGTTGCGCGTGTAGTCCATGGAGATGCCGCCAGGGTGGCGCAGCGACCAGGTGAGCACCTGCGGGACAAAGACGAAGCGCCGGCCGGCAAGCGCGAGTCGGATGTGGAAATCGGTGTCTTCCCACGGAACGAGCGCGGCATCGTAGCCGTCCTCGGCGAGAAAAGTTTCCCGGCGATAAAGGCAGTTGTTGATGCCGAGGGGATGCGTGAGGAGGTAGGCGGCGGGGGCGGCGCGGTGCTCGGCGGCGTGGTAGCGCCACGAGATCACGGGAGCGCGCGTGTCTGCGTCGATCCAGTCGGCGTCGCACACGACGAGATCCGTGTCGGGCGTGGCGTGCGGCGCGAGCGCCGCGAGATAGTCGGGCGAGATGAGGTCATCGGCGTCGTGAAGATGCACCCAGTCGCAGCGGGCGGCGCGGACGAGTTCGTTGCGCGCCGTGGCGGGGCCGGCGGATTTTTCGGCGCGGAGCACGCGCGCACCGTGGCGCTCGGCGATGGCGGCGCTGTCGTCGGTGCTGCCGTCGTCCCAGAGGATGATTTCGGCGAAAGGGAGGCGTTGCGCCTGCACGCCTTCGAAGAGCGCGGGGAGAAAGCGCGCGGCGTTGCGGCAGGGAATCAGCAAGCTGCAGGCGAAGGGTGACACGGGCTGGGAAACGGAGGACGGAGAACGGAGGTCAGTCGCTGTGACGCAGGCGGCGAATCGTGCGGGTGACGGGATGTCCGGCGTGGTAGAGCGATTTCAACCCGGTCAGACCCGGGACGCGCAGCGCAGGGTCAAACGGGTCGGCGTCCCCGGGCAGTTGGCCGAAGAGGCGTTGTTTGAAATAACGCCGATGCGCGGGGGTGACGGGAGTTCCGTCCGTGAACGCGCCGTAGCCGTAGGGCCAGCGACGGCACTCGGCGCGGCCACACTCGTGAAGGAGCGCCGCGTAGCGGGCGAGCAACGCGAGAACGGGAACGTTAGGGTCGGGAAAATTGGTCTGCATGCGCCCGGTAAGGCGGTCCGGCATCGCGGGATCGAAATAGCTGAAATGAAATAACGCGAGCGGCAGCCCGTTGGCGATGAGCGTGCCGTTGGCGGCGGTCGTGATGTCCCGCTCGTGAAGATTCCAAAACGCGACGTTGTAGCCGGGATGGCGAAGCAGTCCGTAGTCAGGAAAGAGCGAAGGGACGAGGGCGAGCCAACCTTGATCGTGATTCCAGTCGGTGGAGATGTTGACCGGCTCGGCGAGCTGGCGGCCCCACCACGAAAGAAAGGCGGCGGCGAGCGGGCTGGGGCTGACGGCAAACAGGCCGCCGTTGAACACGCCGCTGCGCATGGTCGGCAGCGCGGTGTGGGCGTTGCGCGCGGGGTCAGTCAGGTGCGGCGTGAGCGCGACGCCGTGAGTGAGGGCGGTGGCGAGCAGTTCGCTGGGCGGGGCGAGGAGCAGCGTGTCAGCGTCAAGATAGAGGACGGCCTCGGGCGCATCGCGAGCGATGAGAAACTCGGCGCAAAAAGGTTTCAGGACGAAGCAGAGTTCCGCAGGCGCAAAGGCGAAGGCGCGTTGCCGGTAGCGCGGCAGGGCGGTGACGGTGGCCGGCAGAACCTCGAACGCTTCGCGGGCGGGATCGAACCGACCGGCGGGTTCGTCGATGAGAAAAACGGTGCGTCGGGCGGCAGGCAGATGCTCGGCGACCGAACGCATGAGAGCGCGCGCGTCGGCGAGGTAGTTGCAACTGACGAGGGTGAAGACGTGGATCAAGCGGAGAGGGCGAACAATCAGGCGCGACGAACGAGGACGGTCAGGCCATTACCACGTTCGGTGGCGAACGTGAAGGCGTCGTAGGAACCCCGCGCCTCGGCGATCGCCTGGCGCACACCGGGAAAACGGATGGAGTCATGAAGCACGAGGCAGCCACGCGCGGAGAGCCGCGCCCCATAGGCAGCGATCTCCGCAACGGTGTCCTCGTAACTGTGCGTGGTATCGATGAAGGCGAGATCGATTGCGGAGGGGAGCGCGGCGAGCGTCGCGGGATGGCGCGAACCGCCGCAGTGGGGCGTGCCAAGCGAGGCAAGCCCGAGTCGCTCCAAGTTAGCGGTGGCGGTGGCGAGGTGAACCGGGTCGAGATCGACGTAGTGCAGATGGCGCCCGCTCCGCTGGACCGCAGCGCGACGGCAATGTGCGCGGTGGTATAGCCGATGAAGCAGCCAATCTCGCAGACCGTGCGTGCGCCCATGAGCGCGGCAAGCCGCCCGACGAACTCGGTGGCGCTGCGCTCGGAGGACCAGATTCGCGGAGCCGACGGGTTGGTCAGCATGGTCTCCGGCGAGAGAGCAGAGAAATCGGATGCGACAAAAGCGTGCGTTCCACCGAAACGGTGAAGCAGCGAGATGAGTTCGAGATTGGCTGCCACGTCTGCGACGGGAAGATGGCCGTAGGCGAGCGCGAGTGCGACCACGTCATCATAGATGAATCGCTTGGTCAGGACCGTGCGGAGGAGGCCGGCGCGGACGCGGAGATTCGACAACAGACCCATAGTGGCCGAGTGTCAGGAAAGAGAAGACGGTGTAGGCGCGGGTGAGATCATTTCACGGCTGGGCAAACCAAAGACCAGACGCCAGTAGAGGCCTCGCCGGCCAAGGGGCGCACGAAAGCGCCGAGGAGTATTGATCAAAAAACGCCACGCCGGCTGCCGGGCTTCCCGCCACCGACCGGACGCCACGAGAATTTCAATCAGGGCCGCAAGCGCTACTTTCAACGCACGACCAATGCTCTGACGAAACTCGTCCGGGAGAACATCAGCCATCACATCGTAGAATCGCACGGCGTTTCGAAGCTGCTTTTCGTTTGATTGCGAAGACCAGACCCCTCCGGGATGAACGCGGTAACAGCCCCAGACCTCGTCAAGAAAGGCTAGAGCACCGCAGCGGGAAAGGAGCACCCACATAGGCCAGTCCAGCATGGGCAGGCCCAGCACGGCAGCGGGGAGGGATGGCAACGCAGTCCGGCGAAACACGACCGAGCAGGTAGGAACGCAATTGCGCGCGAGAATATTCTCCGCAATCGAACGCGTGGGTGGCTTCGGCTGGGCAAAACGACGTGTCCCCGGCCCCGCCTCTCCTTCGGCGAGCAACACATCGTGAAAGCACATGGAGCAATCTGGATGGGTGCGAAGGAAGTCGACCTGCCGCTGGAGTTTCTCGGTGCCCAGCCAATGATCATCTCCCTCCAGAAGGGCGATAAACTCGCCGCGACATTCGGCCAAAGCTCCGGCGAAGTTGGCGCTAACGCCTACGTTGCGTTCGTGCAGAAGCAGCCGCACGTGAAGGGGGTGGACCCGGGCGAAATCCAGCAAGATGGCCCGGGTGTCGTCGGTCGAACAGTCCTCGCCCAGAACAATCTCCACTGGAAAATTAGTTTGCTGACAAAGCACGCTCTCCATGGCGCGGCGGATATAGCGCCCGTGATTATAGGCCAGCATGAGCACGCTGACCAGGGGAGCGGGGGCAGACATGGCGGGCGGGGCAGCGGGATTAGGTGGCGACCCGCCTCGCGATCTCGGTACCATGCTCACAGCAGAAACGAATCAGAGCGCAGACCGCGAGCACCTCCTCGTCGGACACACCGGTCCCGTTGGGCAATGACATAACGCGGGTGGTGAGTTGTTCCGTTTCCGGCAGCAGCAAGTGTGCATTTGGGAAATAAGAGACGTAGGGTTCGAGGCGGTGGCATCCGGGATAGAAATACCGCCGGGCGAGCACGTTCTCGGCGTGGAGGAGCTTCACCAACTGGTCGCGATCAATTCCGGCGAGTCGCGACTCGATCTCGACGATGATATATTGGAAATTATTTGCCTCGGCGCTGTCGTAGCGGACCATGGTCACGCCGGGGAGCCGGGCTAGTTCGCGGCGGTAAGTGTCGTAGTGACGACGATTAACCGCGATGAAATCAGCAATGCTTTCGAGCGAGGTGAGCCCCATGGCAGCGGAGACCTCCGTCATCTTTCCATTGGTGCCAGGGTAGGTAACCTTGTCGTAACCCGAGAACCCGAAATTGCGCATCAGGCGCAGGCGGGCCGCAAGTTCGCGATCGTTGGTGGTGACGGCTCCACCCTCGAAGGAATTGAGGAATTTCGTAGCGTGAAAACTGAAAACCTCGGCCGCACCAAACCGGCCGATCAAACGGCCGCCGTGAGAAGCCCCGAAGGCGTGACACGCATCGTAGATCACCTGCAGGCGGTGGCGGGCAGCGATGGCCTCGATGGCCTCGATGTCACAGGGGCGACCCCAGACGTGAACGCCTAGAATACCGCTGGTGAGGGGAGTGATCAGGCGTTCGATGCGGCTCGGATCGATGTTGTGCGTGCGCGGATCGACGTCGCAAAACACCGGGGTGATTTCCTGCCACTGCAGGGCGTGGGCGGTGGCCACGAAGGTGAACGACGGCACGATCACTTCGCCTTTGAAGCCGACTGCGCGCGTCGCGATCTCCAACGCGACAGTCGCATTGCACATCGCCACGCAATGCTGCACGCCGAGGTGATCGGCCACGCGTTGCTCAAAAGCGCGGACCATCGGGCCGTCATTGGTGAACCACCGGCGGTCCAGGATTTCGTTCAGGCGCGCGAGCAGGGCGTCCCGGTTTCCGATGTTGGGACGGCCGACGTGGAGCGATTCGGTGAACGCCGGAGAACCGCCGAAGGCGGCAAGGTCAGTGACGGCCTGTTTCGGGAGGCGGAGAGAGCACATGGGAGATAAACGAGACGGAGGAAAGGCGGGCAAAAGCGGGTCTAGACGGTTAACCCGCCATCGACGACGAGGAGCTGCCCAGTTACAAACCGCGATTTTTCGGAAACCAAAAACTCGACGACCGGGCAGATGTCATCCGTCGTAGCGAGCCGGCCTAGTGGGGTGCGCCGAATGATCTGTCCTCTTTTTTCCTCGCTGAGTCCCTTCGAGAGATCGGACTCGAAGTAACCGGGAAGGACGGCGTTGAAGCGAAATCCTTTGGCGCCCATTTCCCGCGCCAGGGCTTGGGTCATGCTGTTCAGCGCCCCTTTCGTGGCGGAGTAAGTGGCGAGGCCGGCAAAACCGCGCTGGGAAATAATCGAGCTGACGGTGACCACGTTGCCGCCCTTCCGGATCGCCATCCGTTCCTTAAGGTAACGTTTCGTGAGGAGCAGCACGGAGAGGAGATTCACATCGAGCATCTCGCGGATGCTGTCGGCGCCTTGCGTGGCGAGCAGGCCGTCGTAGGCGATGCCGATATTGTTGACGACGGCGTCAGCAGCGGCGAGGTGCGGAGCCAGTTGGTCCAAAATGGCAGGATCGCGGGCGTCAAACCCGGTGAGTTGCGTGACGGCTTCAGTCGCGGGTGCCGCGCCGCGGGCGAAAGTCGTGACGGCGTAGCCACCGGCATGGGCGAAATGCGCCGCCAGCGCACACCCCAGACCGCGGCTGCCCCCGGAAATCAGAATTTTTTTCATGAAATTCGCACGAGTTTTCCGGCGTCCGAAAGCGGCAGCCGCTCGAGGTGGTTGAGACGCGCCGGGCAGGCGTATTTTGGCAGGCGCTCGGCGAGAGCGCGGCGCAAAGCCAGCGGGGTGATGTCACCGACGTAGTCGAGTGCGACCAGCGAGCCGAGGAGCGGACTGTCGACCCGGTAAGCGCGGGCCAGCCGCACGCCGCATTGAAACGCCGCCTCTTCTACGACGCCCGGCGAGACCTTGTTTCCCCCGACATTGATGATCTCCTCCTTGCGGCCCACGAAATAAAAACGTCCGTCAACCAGCCGCCAGAAGTCGCCCGTGGAGACGCCGCCGATGATGAGTTCGCCTTCACGGGCACCATCGGCGAAGGTGTGCACCGCGAGTTTTGAGGCAGGAAATCCAGCTAGGCCATCGGAGACCGCGCAGATGTCGCCGTGTTCAGTGGAGGCGTAGGTGTGCGTGATGCGCGCTAGGGGCCACTGAGCCCGCGCGAGGTCGAGCACGCTTTGCGGAGCGGCCTCCCCACCGAAGGTGATCTGCCGAAGGCTGGCAGAGCGAAGTGTGCCCGCGGCATCGTGCAGAACCAGATTCCGAAACAGAGAAGGTGTTAGGCTGACGTGCGTGGGATGGTGCGCAAGCCACGCGGCGATGAGGTCCGCCGGGGTCAACGAAACGGGAACGATTAGCGTGCAGCCGACTTGGAAGCAATGAATCACAACAGAAACGCCCGCCCAGCGAGCGGGACTGAAAGTGAGCAGGAAGCGATCAGCCGACGAGCCCACGCGATTTCTGGCGAGGGACTGGGCTAAATTTTGCACGACCCGTCGTGGCGCACCCGTCGTGCCCGAGGTCCAAAGCTCCAGCGGGCCGCCGGTCTTGGCCGCCGCGAGAACGGCTTCGACTTCACGGTTAAGCGGTGCCGACGGGCTGTGGAAAACGACCGTCACTTCGAGTGGGGAGCGACGAAAAGCCGGGCCAGTTTCTCGACGGTGTCGATCTCGGCCCAGTTCACCCTGTTCTCGTCCAGCTTGACGCCGGACCACTGTTCACAACCCAGCATGACGGTCGCGTAGTCGAGGCTGTCGAGCCGGAGATCGGCGATGATGCGATCGCCGGGTTTGATCGCCGCGGCAGCCACGCGTCCGAAGGTGATCTCCTCGATCGAGCTGACGAGATGTTGCATGACTTCTGATTGCGATTTCATGAAGAAGGCGAGCGCGAGGACAAAAACTCCTGCTCAAGCGCATCGAGACGGGCGCGATTGCGGACACCAACCCGGCGCGCGGGCTGGCCGGACACAATGAGAAATTCTGGAACGTTTTTGTTGACGAGACTCAAGGCGCCGACGGCCACACCGCGTTCGAGCGTGACGCCAGGCAGGATGACGCTGCCACAGCCGACGATCACGTGGGGTCGAAGGACCACCCGGCCACGGCGCACTTTCTTGAACGGCTCTGGAACGGTGGGATTCGTCAAGAACCCTTCAGCATAATCGTCGGAAGCCGTGAAAATCGAGACACGGTTCGACAGGCCAATAAAATCGCAGAGTTCCAAGCCGTCACTGGCGAAGAGGCTGACGCCGGCGGCGATATGGATGTGGCTGCCAATGGTCAGCAGCTCGCCGGCAGAGATTACGCAAAAGCAGTCGATGCGAACATTGGACCCGATCGAGATTCGATCGGGACGAAAAAACTCCACCGAGCGATGCACGCAGACATTGGTTCCGCAGCGCACACCTAGAGCCTGAAGTTCTGCTGGAGTATAGTTCATTCGCGGGAAAAAGTGGGTCCTAACACCGGCGAGCGGCGGGTCGAATTCAAACTACAGACCCAGCGATCCGGAACTCTATCATATAGTCGTTGGGCGGCGGTGGCGCCAAAGGATCAGGACAAATCTCCCGATTAAAATGAGCGGTGATTTCGCGCATTTCGCCTTCACGGCCGGCGAGCGCCGCGTAGTGATGGGCAAAGACCATCCAATACATCGCTGCGAGGTTACCGTTGGGCGCGGCGCTGAAGCCAAACTTGTTACGCTCGGCAAAGGCTCGCAGATCCGCGACCCGAGGCCACCCGCAGGTGAGATGCTCCTTCGCCCAATCCTGCCCGGTAATCTGGTCGAAGATCCGATCAACCGGCAGCGGCGGCGCAGTGTCGATGCTCGGTCCTAAAATTAACACATGTCCTGTCGCCCGCGCCGCGAGGTCAGTCACAAACGCGGTCTTATGCTCCTGGGGAATGTGTTCCAAAACGTGGCAACAGGTGACGATGTCGAAGCGGCGATTGTAGCGCGCTGCGTCGGCGCTGGTGAGTCCGTTGACCAGCGGATCGGCCAGGAAGTAATTGCAATCAGGTAGAAGCAAAGCGAGCGCACCGTTGCCACCACCCACGTCAAGCAAGTTGCCAGACCGGCCCTCAAGCAGCGCGCGGACGCGCCCGGCGACGCGAGTGAGGCGCTGGCACTCAAGCATGGTTTCGATGTGTGACACGGGGCCGAGGGCGCCGGCACGCGCCGCCAGGAGCGGGTTAGTCGCACGGTCAAGCTCCGCATCCGCGCTGGCCCCCATGGCACGAGCGGTGCGATAGCACGCGTAGGCAGAGAGAGACTGGCCCTGTCCGACAAAATACTGCGCAAGTGCCAAGTGCGCCTCCGGTGCGGCGGGCTCGGCTTGGCAATGGTCCGCAAGCCGGGACCACGCGCCATTCTGCGTGGGCAGCGGGGTCGGCAGCGGACGGAGTTTGCGCAAGAAGCGCCCGGCGAGGGATCGAAGGCTCATAGCATCGTTAGGAGGACGCGGGACCAATTTCCCACCCAAGTTTCGGACGCACGACACCGACATGCTTACCATGCCACTTGCCTTCACGCTGGCCATCGGTAACCGAAAACGTGAAGGCCTCGGCGTGCCGGTAGAGCACGACGGAGGTGTCCTTCACGATATACACCTCGAGCTGATAGGTTTCGTCGTTGAGAAAATCGCCCGGGATGCGACAGGTGGCGGTGATGAGTCCCTCAGGCATGGGGCAGCTGGCCGAGTAAGTGTTAAGCACGCAGATCCCTGTCGTCGTATGTAGGACAAGGCTCACGTTTTGCTCACACCCCGCGACGCGGTTCCAATAGGCGATCTCGATCGTGAACGGCGTGTGGGTGTCGGGCGTCGCTCGCACGGGGTCCGGTAGGAGCAGCCGCACGCGATGCAGGCGGACATTTTTGTTGCCGGGCGCGGTGCGGGAATCCGGCCAGTAAGCTTCGGCAGCGGCCGGAGCTTGAGCGAGGAAGTAGGTTTCGAGGACCGAGGGAGAGGGGCCGAACTGAGTGACGCGACCGAGTTCGAGTAGCAGCGCGTGCGAGCAAAGACTGCGAATGGCAGAGGCGTTGTGGCTCACAAAGAAGATCGTGCGCCCATGATCGGCGGAAACCTCACGCATTTTGCCAAGGCATTTTTTTTGGAAGGCGGCGTCGCCGACGGCGAGGACTTCGTCGATGATGAGAATCTCGGGCTCGAGGTGCGCGGCGACAGCGAACGCGAGGCGCACATACATGCCGCTGCTGTAGCGCTTAACTGGAGTATCGATGAACTTCTCGACCTCGGCGAAGGCGACGATCTCGTCGAATTTGCGGCGAACCTCGGCGCGCGTCATGCCGAGAATCGCGCCGTTTAGAAACACGTTTTCACGGCCAGTGAGTTCGGGGTGAAAGCCGGTGCCGACTTCGAGGAGGGACGCGACGCGGCCGCGGAGTTTGGCGGTGCCGCTCGTGGGTTCCGTGATGCGCGAGAGGATTTTGAGGAGGGTGGACTTGCCGGCGCCGTTGCGGCCGATCACGCCGACGACCTCGCCGGGTTGGATGTCGAACGAGACCTCGCGGAGGGCCCAGAATTCCTTCGTATCGGGATGCGGGTGCCCACGGAGGCGGCTCCAAAGACGGCTGGTTTCCTCGCGCAGGGAGGTGGCGCCGATGGCACCGAGTTGGTAGCGTTTGGAGAGGTTGCGGACCTCGATGATCGGTTGGCTCATGCAGGGGACGCCATGTTGAGAGCTGAGAGTTGAGAGCTGAGAGTCCCAAAGGGAGATGCTGGAGTTGAGAGCTGAGCGTTGAGTGCTGAATTGCCCGCGAGCAGACTATTACGAGGCGGCGAGAGCGGGTTCATACGACGTCCACGAAGCTTTTTTCGACGCGTTGGAAAATAATGAGGCCGCTGATTAGCGTGACGAGCGTGGCTGCGAGGGAGACGAGGATCAGAGGCACGTTGATCCAGCCGGTGCCGAGCAGGAGGAAACGGAAACATTCGACGGGCATCGTCACGGGATTGAGCGCGACGTAGGTGTGCCACTGGGGCGGGACTTTGGTGAGCGGAATAATTACCGGGGTGACATACATCCAGAGTTGGATGAGGAAGCCGGAGAGCACGGTGAAGTCGCGGAATTTTGAGGTGAGCGCGGCGAGCCAGAGTCCGGCGCCGAGGCTGAAGGCGGCGAGTTGGAGGAGAATCAGGGGCAGGAGGAAAATCGCTTCCCAGCGGGGACCGAAGGTGACGCCGGGGTGGGTCCAGCGGTAGATGACGTATACGGCTAGGAATGAGGTGAGCTGAATGAAAAAGGAGAAGCAGTTGGAGATGACGCCGGAGAGAGGGACGATCAGGCGGGGGAAATAAACTTTGCCGAAAAGGCCGGCATTGGCGACGAGGGTGGAGGACGTGGAGTTGAATGTTTGGGAGAAGTAGTTCCACGCGAGGAGACCGCAGAGATAGAAGAGTGTGGGCGGAAGTTCGTCGGTAGGGAGCTTGGCGATCTGCCCAAAGACGACGGCGAAGACCACTGTCGTGAGCAGGGGTTGGAAGATGTGCCAGAGCGGGCCGAGGATCGTCTGCTTGTAGCGGGTCGTGAAATCGCGCCAGACGAGCAGCCAGAGTAGATCGCGGTAGGCGAAGAGGTCGCGCCAGTTGACGAAGCGGAAGCCGCGGGTGGGCTGAATGAGGATTTCGGAAACGGGCAAACTCATGAGGCGAGTTGAAGGGCGAGCTTTCGACGGAAGGGTTCGTAGGAGAACTCGCGGGCGCGCGCGAGGATTTGGTTTTCGTCCCAGTCGCGGCGAAGGGCCGTTATGGCGGCGCTGGCGAGGGCTGGGACATCGCCATACTCGATCACAAGTCCGGTCTCGGGTGATATGACTTCTGGCACTCCGCCGGCGCGGGCGCCGAGGCAAGGGCGGCTATGGGCCATCGCTTCGACGAAGACGAGGCCGAAGCCTTCTTTCTTGCTCGGGAGCGCGAAGAGGCGACAGGTGCGGAGCTCGGCGGCGAGGGCCTTGTCGTCGACGTAGCCGAGGAATTCTACGGCGGTATGCAGGCCGAGTTGATTGCGGAGGTTCTGGAGCCGGGGAAGATCGTCGCCGCGGCCGATGATGCGGAGGGTCGCGTCGGGTATCGATGCACGGATGGCGGGCATGGCCTCGATCATCGTTTGCACGCCTTTATAGCGGTCGGCGTAGGTGAGTCGGGTGACGGTAATAATCGTCGGAGCACACTGCGCGAGCGGGGTGCCGGGGGCGATTTCGAACCACGGATCGAGCGTGTTGTGGAGGACGACGGCGCGGCCTTCGGGGAGCGGGCAGTTTTTCACGAGTTCCCGGCGGGTGTAGTCGCTGACGCAGAGGATTTTTTCAGCACCGCGGAGCGCGACGCGTTCGGTGAAAGTGAAGGGGCGCCAGACTTCGATGCCGTGGGCCACGAGGTAGTAGCGGAGTCGGGGGTTGAGGCGTTTCGCGAGCCACGCAACGGGGAGCTGGCCGATGTGGCCGCAGACGATGCGATCGCAGTTACGGCTCATGCGAAGGGCGGCGCGGATGAAGCGGGTTTTGTCGCGGGAGCAAACGAACCAGTCTTCCAGTTTTTCGTTGGAGCACCGGCGGACGGCGGTCGAGGGAACGATGGAATCGTTGAGGGCGAGCAGGCGCACCGAGCCGTCGGCGGGCGCGAGGTCACACAGGGCCTTGAGGTAGGCCTGGAGGATGCGGGGGATGCCCCCTTCGGAGGCGAAAATCTCGGGGGCGAGCAGGAGTGTGCGGGTCCGTATTTTTCGCCGGGAACTTCGGGGAGCGGCGGCGGCGGGACTAGTTAGATTCGAAGAGGACTCGGTTCTGATCGTCGCATCAGGAACGGAGGGGGCGGGGGCTGAGGCGGCAGTGCGGCGATTGGTGAAGCCAATGAGAACGGCGAGGCTCCAAACGCGGGACCATTCGCGGGTGTCGTTGTTGGCCAGAAAGCCGCCCCAGAGGTTTTGCACGGAGGAGCGCGCGAAAAAACGGGTGTGATTGAGGCTGGTGTCGGAAAAGGTCTCTTCGAGAAACGGGCGCAGTTCGCGTTTCATCCAGACGGGGAAGGGCAGCGAGAAACCTTGCTTGCGGCGGGTGGCGAGACCGGGCGGAAGCAGGTCGAGCGTGGCGGTGATGAGCGGGGTTTTCGCGTGGGCAGGATCGTTTTTGAAGGAAGCAGGTTGTTGCCAAAGCCATTCCACGAGCGGGCGGTCGACGAAGGGGACGCGGAGTTCGAGGGAATGGCGCATGCTCATCACGTCGCTGTCGCGGAGGAGCACGTCGGCCATGTAGGTTCGCAATTCCCAGGCGCTCATCACCTCGAAGGCGCCGGCGCCCGGCAAGTCGGCGCTGAGAGCCGCGAGTTCGGGATGGAACGGCGAACGGGAGCCAAGTTCGCTGAGGACGTCGGGGCCGAGGAGGGAGTGGCGGGTGGTTTCGGAGAAGACGCGGCGTTGGAGCGAGTTGAGTTCTTGAAAATTTCGGGCGTGGCCGAGGAAGTCCGCGAGTTTGCGGCGGCGGGTATCGCCCCGGCGCAGGCGGGCAACAAGAGGGGCGCGGGCGCGGGCAGGAAGCGCACGCCAGAGGGGCAGCCAGCGATGGAGGCGCGGAAGATCGCGGAACGAGGGGTAGCCGCCGAAAAGTTCGTCGCCGCCGAGACCGGAAAGCGCCACGGTGACGCCGCCGGCGCGGGCGGCTTGGCTGGCGTAGTAGGTGTTGATGCCGTCGCCAGTCGGCTGGTCGAGGGCTTGGAGGATGCGGTCAAGATCGGTCGCGACTTGGGTGCCGGTGAGCAAAAAAGGGCGGTGATCGGTGCCGAAGTGCCGCGCGGTCGCGGCGGCGGTGTCGGCTTCGGAGAACGCGGTCTCTTCGAAACCGACGGAAAAGGTGCGCAGCCGAGTTCCGGTCAGGCGGGTTATCAGGCCGACAACAACCGCCGAATCGAGTCCACCGGAGAGGAACGCGCCCACCGGAACGTCGGCGACCACGTGGGCGCGCACGGTGTCCTCGAGACGGACACGGAGTTCGTGCGAAAATTCCTCGCGGGTTTTGGTGGGCGATTGGAGGCTCTCGTTAATGCCGGAGAACGTCCATGCGGCGCGAATATCGAGGCGACCGGCCCGGAAAGTGGCGCATTCTCCCGGTCGGAGGCTGAAAATATTCCGGTAGATCGTGCGGGGAGCCGGCACGGCAAACCATGCGAGGTAGTCGGCGACGGAGAGCGGGTCGATCTCGGCGGAAAAGGTCGCCGAGGCGAGCAGGGCGTTGAGCTCGGATGCGAACAGGAGTTGTTGTCCGTCGTGTCGGTAGTAGAGCGGTTTGATGCCGAAAGGATCGCGGGCGAGAAAGAGGATGCGCTCGCGGTCATCCCAGATGGCGAAGGCGAACATGCCGCGCAGGCGGGCAAGGCAACGTTCACCCCAGTGGGCGAAGGCGGCGAGGAGGACTTCGGTGTCGCACTGAGTGCGAAAGGCCCAGCCGAGAGTAGCGAGTTCAGCGCGAAGGGTGCGGAAATTGTAGATCGCTCCGTTGAAGACCAACGTGAAGCGTCCATCGGGTGAGCGGATCGGCTGATGGCCGTTGGCGGGGTCAAAGATGGCCAAGCGGCGCATGCCGAGCGTGGCTTCGGCCGACTCTTCTAAACCGGAATCGTCGGGGCCGCGATGAACCATCGCATCACACATGCGCGCGACTGCGACGGCGCGCGTTTCACGCGAGCGATTAGGATCAATTAATCCGGCGATGCCGCACATGCAGGGCAGGGAATGTTGAGAAACGGGAAAGCTTCGCCCCGTCACTTACTTCGGTGAAGTGATTCGGAGGCTAGGGAAGAAACTTAACTACCTGCCGGAACGTAGGGTTTAGACCCTACGGACTGAAGACAGGTGATCGGCGGCGGATTTGCAACCACGTTGATGGAATGCATGTTCAGGCGCAGATCGACTTGGCGATTTCTTGAGATTTGGTGGGGTCGAAGAGCTTTTCAACGAGCAACAGGCCAAAGTCGAGCGCGGTGCCGGCTCCGCGTGAGGTCAGGATACGGCCATCAGTCACGACGCGCTCTCCCGCTAGGATGTTGGGTAATTCAGCGGCGACGGAAAAATGAGCTGTGTAGCGATGCCGCGCGAGCACGCCGGCGTCCTGGAGCACCGTGGGTGCGGCACAAATCGCCGCGAGCCAGCGGTCGGCGGAGGCGTGTTTTCGGACCAGCGCGACCACGCGGCAATCGGTGCGCAGGCGGGCTACTCCCGGACCGCCGGGAAGAAACAGGCAGTCGAAAAGAGGCCCGTCGACGGTTTGATCGAGGGCGGAAAGCGAGCAATCGGCACGCAAGACGAGACCGCAGCGGCCCGTGACGAGAGTTTCGTTGCCCAGCGAGGCGACGGTGACGATGGCGCCGGCGCGGCGCAGTAGGTCGATGGGGGTAACTGTTTCTATTTCCTCAAATCCTTCCGCGAGGATTGCGAGAACCGTGGGCATGGCGTGAGTTGAGCACGCATGAGTTCAGATGCCTACGGAAAACTTTCAGGAAAACGTCTCGTGATTTTTGGGTGCGGCTATGTCGGCTCCGCGCTCGCCGGGCAGGCGCTCAGTCGCGGGGTGCGCGTGACCGCGCTCACGCGCAACGAAGAAAAAGCGGCCGTTTTGCGGGCGAGCGGTTTGGAAGTGGTGATCGCCGACTTGGCGGACAGCACGTGGCATGGCCGGATTGCGGGTGGTGCCGATGGGGTCGTGAACTGTGTGAGTTCGGGCGGAGGTGGGCTGGGTGGCTACCGCCATAGCTACGTCGCGGGGATGGAATCGGTGCGCGCGTGGGCGCGCGCCAGCGGCCCGGTCGGCACGATGGTCTACACCGGGAGCACGTCGGTGTATCCGCAAGATGGAGGCGTGCGGATCAATGAGGAGGCCACGACGGACGGCGCAGGCGAACGCGCACGCCTGCTGCTGGCCGCTGAGGATATCGTGAAGTCCGGCCGGGGTGCTTGGTCGCGCTGGTTCGTGCTCAGGCTCGCGGGAATTTACGGGCCGGGGCGCCATCATTTGCTCGAACAGGTGCGCTCGGGCGAGGCGTCGGGAAAGGGCGACGTGCACCTGAATTTGGTGTTCCTCGACGATATCGTCGCGGCGCTATGGGCGGTCTTGCTGTCAAAATCTGAGGTTGCGAACGAAGTGTTCAACGTGGCGGACGATGGCGCGGCTACCAAGGCGGAGATTGTGGAGTGGCTGGCGCAGCGCTTGGGTGTGCCCGTCCCGCAATTTACCGGTGAGCCGGCTGCGGGGCGTCGCGAGGTCACGCCGGATCGGGTGATCGACAACGCGAAGATCAAACGTGTGCTGGGCTGGCGGCCGGCGATGCAGAGTTTCCGCGAGGGCTACGAAAAAATATTGTCGCGTTAAGTTTGGCGGACTCTCTCAACTCTCACTTTTCACAACCTTTAACCCAACCAATTTATGGCCGGCGTAGGCACACTTCTCAAACAAGCCCAGAAAATGCAGCGCGGTATCGAGGCGCTCCAAACGCAACTCGCCGCCAAGGAGATCGACGTGACGTCGGGCGGCGGCGCAGTGAAAATAAAGGTGAACGGCACCGGCAAGTTTCTCTCGCTGGTCCTCGATCCGGAATTTTTGAAGGAAGACGCGAAGGTGGTGGCGGAGGCGGTGCTCGCCGCCGTGCAAGATGCGGCCAAGCAGGCGAAGGATTACAACGACGCCGAAATGCAAAAAGTAACCGCGGCGTTCAAAGTGCCCGGTGGCTTTTGAGGCTTGGCGTTCTGAACATCACGTAGCTCGGGATGCGCGCGCTTGGCAGTTGCGCCGAAGCGTTCGCACCGAGCGTAGCGTGAACCGCCCATCCGATGACGCCCGCGTTTGAAAAGCTTCAGAAACACCTGAAACAACTGCCCGGGCTCGGCTATCGTTCGGCGGAACGGATCGCCCTGCATCTGCTGGTCGAAAAACCGGCGCAACTCCCGGCGCTCGTCATGGCGCTGGAGGAGGCGGCAAAGGCGGTGCGGCGTTGTGTGCGCTGCGGAAATCTAGCCGAGACCGACGAATGCGCCGTGTGTGCGGACGACCGGCGGGATCGAACGGTCGTTTGTGTCGTCGAGCACGTGCCGGACTTGGTGGCGATCGAGCGGAGTGCGGCGTATCGGGGATCTTATCACGTTTTGCACGGCAAGCTCTCGCCGATTCACGGTGTCGGTCCGGACGATCTCAATCTCGCCGGTTTGCGGGCGCGCGTTGAATCGGGCGAGGTGGGCGAATTGATTCTGGCGCTGTCAAACGACGTAGAGGGCGAGGCGACGTGTCATTTCCTGACCGAGTATTTGCCGGCGCTGGCGGCGGAAGGATCGTTGAAGATCACGCGCATTGGCTTCGGACTGCCGAGTGGCGGCGGGGTGCTTTATGCGGACTCGGTGACGTTGAAGAGTGCGTTGGAGGGGCGTCGGCACTATCAGTAGTCCTTGCGTCAAAACTAAGTGAAGTGCGCGAGCGGGAGAGGCGTTCGCTTCAGGCGCGGTCAGATAAACCGAGAGACGAGAAACCTTGCGACGAATAGCCGTCAAGGAATGTGCCGACTTTGCGGATCGCTTGGCTCAGCCAACGACGTTCAACACGGCATAGGTGCGTTTGCCTTTGCGGAGGAGAATGTATTTGCCGAACAGTAGGTCGTTGGCGGTTAGCGTTCGGGAGACTTCGGTCGCGCGGACGTTGTTAATATAGATGCCGCCGCCCTCGATGTCTTTGCGGGCTTGCCCATTTGACGGCGCGAGTCCGGCGTAGACGACATTTGCAACGAGAGACGTGGCCGCACCGTCAATTGGTGGCCACGCTAAAGCCTTGGTTGGAATTTCGCCGACCACGTCTCTGAACACCGCTTCGCTGACACCATCGAGACCGCCGCCAAACATGATCTCGCTGGCGCGCACCGCGTCGTCGCAGGCCGACTTGCCGTGGACGAGCGTGGTCACCTCGCGGGCCAGGGCCTTTTGTGCGGCACGGGCACTGGGGTTGGCTTTCATTTCCGTCTCCAACGCGGCGATCTGTTCCTGCGACAGGAACGTGAGCACCTTGAGGAGCTTCACGACGTCGGCGTCTTCCGATTGAATGAAGAACTGGTAGAAACGGTAGGGCGTGGTGCGCACCGGATCGAGCCATACGGCGCCGCTGGCGGATTTGCCGTATTTGGTGCCGTCGCTCTTGGTGAGGAGCGGGAACGTCAGGCCCCAAGCGGGAACGCCGAGCTTTTTGCGGATGAGATCAGTGCCGGCAGTGATATTGCCCCATTGATCGGTGGCGCCCACTTGGATCTCGCAGTTCGCGGACGAGCGTAGGTGGCAGAAATCGAACGCTTGGAGCAACATGTAGCTGAACTCCGTGTAGCTGATGCCGCCTTCGCTCTCGAGGCGGGACCGCACGCTGTCTTTCGCGATCATCTGGTTGACGGAAAAATATTTTCCGACGTCGCGCAGGAATTCGAGAAACGTGACCGGCGCAGTCCAAGAGGCGTTGTCCACGAGGCGGGCGGGATTTGTGGTGGTCTCGAAGTCGAGGAACTTGGAGAGCTGTTGCTTGATGCACGCGATATTGTGCGCGACTTGCTCGGATGTTTGGAGGTTGCGCTCGGAAGATTTGCCCGAGGGATCGCCGACCATCCCGGTGGCCCCACCGGCCAGGGCGATGGGGTGATGGCCGAAAAGTTGGAAGCGGCGCAGCGCGAGCAACGGAACGAGATTGCCCACGTGCAGCGAATCGGCGGTCGGGTCGAAGCCGCAATACAAGGTCGTCGGTCCCTCGGCCAGGCGCTTGGTTAGCGCGTCAAGATCGGTGCAGTCGGCGTAGAGGCCGCGCCAGTGGAGTTCGTCGAGGAGCGTCATTGCGGTGAAAGGAAAATTAAACGGGGCGGGGGAGCGGACGTGCAAGAGCGTTTCTAATGGGAGCGGCGGTGAAAATAGAAAGGCGGCTGTTACCTGGAAAAACGGTTTGCGGCGGCCGGGGCCGCGGCTCAACTTCGCCATTCCCTCCGTGCGGTCACCGTGCGGTTTACGACAACCAAACTCCCATCCTCCCTCCCATGCCTATCGCTGTCGGCTCAAAAGCCCCTGATTTCACCCTCAAGTCCAAGACCGCTGATGGTCTTGTCGATGTTAAGCTCAGTGCCAATTTCGGCCAGAAGCAGACCGTGATCCTTTTCTTTCCCTTGGCTTACACGGGCGTCTGCACACAGGAAATGTGCGATCAGACGAGCGGTCTCGGCGAGTATGAGCAGCTCGGCGCGACGGTTTACGCGATCAGCGTCGACAGCCCCTTCACCCAGGAAGCGTGGGCCAAGACGAACAAGATCGGCATCACGCTGCTCTCCGATTTGAACAAGGAAACCACCAAGGCCTACGGCGTGCTCTTCCCGATGCTCGCCGGTATCGGTGACACGTCGGCCCGCGCGGCCTTCGTCGTCGGCAAAGACGGCGTGGTGAAATACGCCGAGCAGACCGCGACACCGAAGGATCTGCCGAACTTCGCTGCGATCAAAGCGGCGCTGGCCAGCTAAGATTCTCCCGAGGCGGGTCCGGTGCGGCCCGCCTCATCTGTTTCTCCGCACGAATTTATCTCCATGAGCCTCCCGAATCCCTTCAACACGCTGCAGACGTTTTCCGCCAACGGAGCGTCTCACCAATTCTACTCGTTGCCCGCGCTGGAGCAGGCCGGTTTCAAGGTCTCGCGCCTGCCGGTGTCGATCCGCCTCGTGCTCGAGTCGCTGCTTCGCAATTGCGACGGCAAACGCGTCGCGGAGCCGGCCATCCGCGATCTCGCGGGGTGGGGGGCGAAGTCGCCGCGCACGGAGGAGATTCCGTTCGTCGTTGCGCGCATCGTGTTGCAGGACTTCACCGGTGTGCCGCTCCTCGTGGATCTCGCCGCGATGCGCTCGGCGGTCGTGAAGCTGGGCAAAAACCCGAAGATCATCGAGCCGCTCGTGCCCGTCGATCTCGTGGTGGACCATTCCGTGCAGGTTGACTTCGCCGGCTCGGCGGACGCGCTCGCGAAGAATCTCGACCTCGAGTTCACGCGCAACCGCGAGCGCTATGAGTTCTTAAAGTGGGGCATGCAGGCCTTCGACACGTTTAAGGTCGTTCCCCCCGGCATCGGCATCGTGCACCAGGTCAATCTTGAGTATCTCGCGAAGGGCGTGCTCAGAGACAATGCCGGTGTTTACTATCCCGATACGCTCGTCGGCACCGACTCGCACACGACGATGATCAACGGTCTCGGCATCGTGGGCTGGGGCGTCGGCGGCATTGAAGCCGAGGCGGGCATGCTCGGTCAGCCGGTTTATTTTCTTACTCCCGACGTCGTCGGCGTGCACCTCACCGGTGCTCTCCGCGAAGGCGTCACCGCGACCGACCTCGCGCTCACGCTCACGCAGATGCTGCGCAAGGCGAAGGTCGTCGGAAAGTTCGTCGAGTTCTACGGCCCCGGCGCCGCGGCGCTCCCGGTGGTGGACCGCGCAATGATCGCCAACATGGCGCCCGAATACGGTGCGACGATGGGCTTCTTCCCAATCGACGCCGAGTGCTCCAGTTTCCTCCGTGCCACGGGTCGCGACGAAAAACACGTCGAGCTCTACGAGGCCTACTACAAGGCCCAGAATCTCTGGGGTATCCCGCAGCGCGGCTCGATCGACTACTCCCAAGATCTCGAACTCGATCTCGCCACTGTGGTTCCGAGCGTGGCCGGTCCGAAGCGCCCGCAGGACCGCATCGAACTCCCGAAGATGAAGCAGGAGTTTACGTCCGCTTTTTCGAAGCCCGTTACCGAAAATGGCTTTGGCAAAAAGGCCGAAGAATTTTCCACCGTCTCCGCCGAAGTCGGCGGCACCCGCGTCGGTCACGGTTCCGTGCTGATCGCTGCGATCACGAGCTGCACGAATACCTCCAATCCTTCCGTGATGCTTGCGGCGGGTCTCCTCGCGAAGAAAGCCGTCGAGAAGGGTCTCAAGGTTAACCCGCTCGTGAAGTCGTCGCTGGCCCCCGGCTCGCGTGTCGTCACCGACTACCTCGAAAAAACCGGTCTTGCGCCGTATCTTGATCAACTCGGTTTCCAGACGGTCGGCTACGGTTGCACGACCTGTATCGGAAACTCCGGTCCGCTCGATGCGAAGATCGAAGAGGCCGTGGTGAAGAACGACCTCGTCGCCGCTTCCGTGCTCTCGGGCAACCGCAATTTCGAGGCGCGCGTGCACCAGAACATCAAGTCCAACTTCCTCATGTCGCCCCCGCTTGTCGTCGCCTTCGCGCTCGCGGGCCGCGTGGACATCGACATGTCGACGGACCCGATCGGCACCGACAAGGCCGGGCAGCCGGTGATGTTGAAAGACATCTGGCCCTCCTTGCAGGAAGTGCGCGACCAGATGCAGGCCGCGCTCAAGCCCGAGGTCTTCCGCCGGCTCTACACGAACTTCGCCGCGCAGAATCCGAAGTGGAACGAGATCCCATCCTCCACGGGCAACGTCTACTCGTTCGACTCGAAGTCGACCTACATCCAAGAGCCGCCGTTCTTCGCCAACTTCTCGATGACGCCCGGCTCGATCCAGCCGATCAACGGCGCGCGCGCGCTCGGCATCTTCGGCGACTCCGTCACGACCGACCACATCTCGCCCGCCGGTGCCATCAAGAAGACCTCGCCCGCGGGCCGTTTCCTCTTGGAAAACGGTGTCACGTTCGAGGACTTTAACTCCTACGGTTCACGTCGCGGCAACGACCGCATCATGACCCGCGGCACCTTCGCCAACGTCCGTATCAAGAATCTGATGCTCGGTGGCAAAGAAGGCGGCAACACGATCTACCAGCCGACCGGCGAGGAACTCGCGATCTTCGACGCCGCTGCGAAACACATCGCGGCGAAGACCCCGCTCATCGTAGTCGCTGGACAGGAATACGGCACGGGTTCCTCCCGCGATTGGGCGGCGAAGGGCACGAACCTCCTCGGCGTCAAAGTCGTCGTCGCGCAGAGTTTCGAACGTATCCACCGTTCCAATCTCGTCGGCATGGGCGTGCTGCCGCTCCAGTTCAAGGAAGGCACGACTGCCCAGACACTGAAGCTCGACGGCTACGAGACCTACGACGTCGTGGGCCTCAGCCCCGACATCAAGCCGCAGCAGGACCTCGTGTTAAAAATCACCCGCAAGTCCGGCGAAGTGCTTGAGGTGCCGGTGCGCTGCCGCATCGATACGCCGATCGAAATCGATTACTACCAACACGGCGGGATCTTGCCCTACGTGCTGCGCCAAATTGTAGCGAAGAGCTGATCCAAGCTTCCGCCCGCGTCGAAAACCGACGCGGGCGTTTTTTTGGCCTACTTTAATCACGCTCCAACACCCGTTCGGTCGCGCGCTTGCGCGTTCGGCATATCGACAGCACTTTAGCTGGAACTGTCCGGGACCGATTTTCCTTACACACCTTCGCAATGTCCGAGTCCGTCACCAAGCCCGTCTATCTCGTCGATGTCTACTCCGACCCCGTGGTCGTGCGTATCGATGGTCGCGCGTGCTTTCAAAACAGCGCCTGCCTGCGCGATTTCATCACCGAGATGTTGCGGCAGGGGAAACGGCGCTTCGTCCTCGATTTCCAAAGCTGCGCCAGCATGGACAGCACCTTCCTCGGGGTGCTGGCCGGCACCGCGCTCGAACTGCGCAAGACGGTGCCCGTCGGCAGCCTCGTGCTGGCCCGCGTGGGCCAGCGCAATTTGGAACTGATCCGGAATCTCGGCCTGCATCGCCTGCTCACGGTGGATGCCGGAGATTTTTCGATGAGTTTCAACAAGTGCGACACTGCGCTGCTCTGTGCCAACAAGACCGAGCTTGAGCACGCGCGGCTGGTGCTCGAAGCGCACGAAAATCTGGTGTCCGTCGACGAGGCGAACCGGGCGAAGTTTCAGGACGTGCTTTCGTTTATGAAAGACCGCGTCGAGCAGAAGTGAGCGCGGCGCCGCTGCGCTATTGCCCGCGGAGTGCAGAAGGCGCAGGGATGGTGTTCGCATGATGTGGTCCCTGTTCATCGGTCTCGCGGTCGGAGCGCTGGTCGTGGCGATCCCGTTGGCGGCCGCGCGTCGCCGCGAGGATCGTGTCGTGGAGGAGAATCAACGCCTCGCAGAGGATCGGCGGCGGTTGCTCGATTTTATGCATTTGATGGCCGAGGCGCTCGGCGAAGGGCTGGGAGCGCAGGCGCTCCGGCAGCGGATCGTCCATGCTTCGATTTTGTGCACCGGCGCGCTCAGTGCCTGCATCTTTGAACGCACGGAAAAGAACACGATGCGCGGCGTGGCGGTCGAGGGGCTGTTTCCGCCGCATCGGCCGCTGTCGCAGGGCGCTGCGGGGGCCGCGAATACCCGCGCGAAGTTCATAGAACAAGTTTTGCAGTCGGAGGAATTTCCCTTGGGCGAGGGCATCGTGGGACGTGTGGCGCGCACCGGCCGGGGCGAACTCTTGGCCGACGCCGCGGCCGATCCGACGGTGGTGCGTCACGACGATGCGGCCCTCGCCGTGCGTTCGGTGATCGCGGTGCCGCTGCAGTTCCGTGAGCGATTTTTCGGCGTGCTGGCGGTGACGAATCCGGCGGGCGACCGGCCGTTCAGCGACGCCGATTTCACGCTGATGAAATCGTTGGCGGAACACGCGGCGCTGGCGTTGCACAACGCCGAGTTTCTCCACCTGCAACTGGAGAAACGGCAGCTCGACCTCGATCTGGCGGTGGCCAGCGGTATCCAGCAAATGCTGTTGCCCCGCGGCGGGGTCGCTTTGGCCGGCCTCGACTTCAATGCGCGCTACACACCGGCACAAAAAGTCGGCGGCGATCTCTACGATATTTTTCTGCTGTCCGAGTCGCGGCTGGGTGTCGTGGTCGCGGATGTTTCGGGGAAAGGCATTCCGGCGTCTTTGCTGATGGCGATTTGCCGGACGCACTTCCGACAGATTGCGCCGCGGCATACGTCGCCGGCCGAGGTGTTGAGAGAACTCAACCGAACGCTGCTCGGCGATATCCACGGTGGGCTTTACGTGACCATGCTCTATGCCGTGATCGATGTGAACGCACACGAAGTCACGCTGGCCAGAGCAGGCCACGAGCTGCCGCTCTTCGCGCGGCGTGATCGTGCGACCGGGGCGTATCTGGCGGAGTTCGTCGGATCGGAAGGGATGCCCTTGGGCCTCGTGCCAGACGAAATTTTCTCCACGGCCATCGCCGACCGAACGGTGCCATTTGGCGCCGGCGACGTGTTCGTGCTCTACTCGGATGGATTGACGGAGGCTCCCAACGAAGAGGACACGGAGTTTTCCAGCGCGCGACTGGCCGACGCCGTGCGGGCGCTGCATTTGCATCCGGCCAAAGAGATCAACGACGGGATTCTGGACGGGCTGCGGCGATTCACCGGTGAAACGCCGGCTCGGGACGATTTTACGCTCGTGACAGTGAAACGGGTTTGAGGTCGGAGACATTTTCCGCGGGACGGAAAATCTTTTGCTTCCGGCGTCGCGGTGGTCTCACTCTTCACCAGCCATGCCCACTGCTACCGCCACTTCTCCGCGCCTTGACCGGTTCTCACTGCCCGATGCGGGCGGTCACTTTGGGGGCTACGGCGGGGTATTTGTGCCGGAGACGTTGATGACGGCGCTGCAGGAACTGGGCGCAGCCTACGAGGTGGCGCGGCACGATCCGGCGTTTCAAGCGGAGCTCAAACATCACCTGAAGGAATTCGCGGGACGGCCGACCGAGCTCTATTTTGCGGAACGCCTGACCCAGCATTGCGGCGGGGCGAAGATTTATCTGAAGCGCGAGGACTTACTCCACACGGGCGCGCACAAAATCAACAACGCGCTCGCGCAGGCCCTGCTCGCGCGCCGCATGGGGAAAAAGCGCATCATCGCGGAGACCGGCGCAGGTCAGCACGGCGTCGCGACCGCGGCGGCGTGCGCGAAGTTCGGACTCGAATGCGTCGTCTACATGGGCGCGCACGATATGGAGCGGCAGTCGCTCAACGTATTTCGGATGCGGCTGATGGGCGCGGAAGTGCGGGGCGTCGAGGCCGGTCAGAAGACGCTCAAGGAAGCGATCAATGAGGCGATGCGCGACTGGGTGACGAATGTGCGCAGCACCCACTACATTCTCGGCACGGCTTACGGCTCGCATCCCTATCCGATGATGGTGCGCGATTTTCACCGTGTGATCGGGCAAGAGGCGAAAGAGCAGATTCTCGCGCGCGAAGGCCGGCTGCCGGATGAACTCGTCGCGTGTGTCGGTGGCGGCAGCAACGCGATCGGCCTCTTCTTCGAGTTTCTCGAAGAGCCGAACGTGCGCATGACGGGTGTCGAAGCCGGCGGTCACGGGATCAAGCGCGGCGAACACGCGGCGCGGTTTGCCGGCGGGCGTCTCGGCGTGCTGCAAGGCTGCAAGACGTTTCTCCTGCAAGACGCCGAAGGGCAGATCGAGCTGACGCATTCGGTGAGCGCGGGCCTCGACTACGCGGCCGTGGGACCGGAGCATGCGTTCTACCGGGACCGCGGGCGCATCCATTTTGCCTACGCGACGGACGATGAAGTGATGGAGGCGTTTCAACTCTGCTCGCGGATGGAAGGAATCATCCCGGCACTGGAATCGACGCACGCGCTGGTGGAGGGCATGAAGCGCGCCCGGGCGCTCGCGAAGGACAAGGTAATCATCGTGAATCTCTCCGGTCGCGGCGACAAAGACGTGCAGCAGGTGGCGAAAATCTTGGGCGTGAAACTATGAAAAGCATGACTGGCTACGGCCGCGCGACGAGTGAGCTCGCGGGGTTTACTCTCACGGTGCAGGTGAATTCCGTGAACCGGAAGACGCTCGATCTCATGGTCAAGCTGCCGGAAGAGTGGGAGAGTTTGGAGCCGCAGGTCGGGGAACTCGTGCGGAAATTTGCGGCGCGCGGCAAAGTCCACGTCGATATCGAGCTCACCGGCGACAAATCGTCGAAGACCGCGACGTGGGACGAGGCGGCGGCGTCAGAGGCGCTCGACCGGGTGGCGGCATTCGCTGCGCGTAAAGGCGTGCCGTTTCAGCCGACGCCGGAGTTGCTCTGGCAGGTCGCCAACGCGCAGCGCCGCGAAAGCGAGATGCCGGCAGTCGACGCCGCACAGGCAGTCGTGCTGGCCACGCTCACGACGGCGTTGCGGTCGTTTGCGGCGATGCGGGCGATGGAAGGCGAGTCGCTGATGGTCGATTTTATCAAGCGCAGCGAATTGCTGCACCGGCAGGTCGAGGTGATCGTGGCGCGGGCGCCGCAAGTGCCGGCAAACTACCGCGAGCAGTTGATGAAGCGGCTGCGCGATGCGGGATTGGAGTTGGATTTGAACGACGAACGGGTGCTGCGGGAGATCGCGTTGTTTGCGGACCGTTGTGACGTGACCGAGGAAATCACGCGTTTGCGCAGCCACTTTGAGCAGTTCGCCGCGCTCCTGAAATCCGAGGGAGAGATTGGGCGGAAGGCGGAATTTCTGCTCCAAGAAATCGGCCGCGAGGTGAACACGATCGGCAGCAAGGCCAACGACCTCACGATTGCCCGGTCGGTGATCGAACTGAAGAACGAGCTCGAGCGGGTTCGGGAGCAGATCGCCAACGTCGAGTAGGCGAGGCGCCGGAAATGAAAAAGGCCGCGCTGTGTAAGCGCGGCCTTCGTTTTCAGAGGTAAAAGGGCGGGGCCAGAGACCGCGCCCTACGTTCAGCTCCAGCGCAGATCGGTGCGCGAGAGCGGCATCTGACGGACGCGTTTGCCGATGGCGGCAAAGATGGCGTTGCAGATGGCGGGCGCAACGGGCGGAAGCGCGGGTTCGCCGAGACCGGTCGTCGGGTAGTCGGTCTTGAGGAAGTAGGTCTCGATCTTGGCCGGAGCTTCCGTGATGCGGATCAACGGGTAGTCGGTGAAGTTGCTCTGAACGACACGGCCGCGCTCGATGTTGATCTCCTGCGTCATGAGCACGCCGAGACCGTCGATCACGGAACCCTCGACTTGGTTTTCCGCACCGCTGAGGTTGACGACTTGGGCGCCGATGTCGGCGCCAGTCACAAAGCGGTCGACCTTGAGCTGGCCCTCCTTGGTCACGGTGACCTCGGCGACCTGCGCGATGTAGCCGCGGTGGCTGAAGTGAAACGCGATGCCGGCGCCGGAGCCCTTCGCGAATTTCTTTTTGCCCCAGCCAGCCTTCTCGGCGGTGAACTTGAGGACGTTGCGCATGCGCGCGACGTTGTAGCCGGCGGGAGCTTGCTTGCCCTTGGTGGCGCCACCACCGCCGGCGGGCATCTCGTCTTTGTCGCCGAGGATTTCGAGTCGCAGCTCCAGCGGATCGCGACCGCCGGCGTGGGCGAGTTCGTCGATGAAGCTGTGGAAGACCCACGCGAAGACGCAGCTACCGGGAGCACGCCAAGGGCCCATCGGCCAACCGGTGTCGAACATCGTTTGTTCGGCCTGATAGTTAGCGATCCAGCGGCCGGGAAACTCGTCGGCGCCGAGGCCGCCGCCGCTGCCGGGGCTGCCGCCTTCGCCGAAGGTGAAGCAGTGGTTCTTCCACGCGACGACTTTGCCCTGAGCGTCGATGCCGCCCTTGAGAAAGTGGAGGCCGCCGGGGCGATATTGGTCATGGCGGAGATCGTCTTCGCGCGACCACGTGAGTTTCACGGGAACCTTGATTTTGTGCGCGATCGCCGCGGCTTCGATCAGGTAGTCGGCGCCGATGCGGCGACCAAATCCGCCGCCGGCGCGGGTGATGTGGAGTTTGATCTTGTCGGGCGCGATGCCGAGCACGCGGTTAACCATCCCGGTGCCGATGGTCGGAATCTGCGTGGGCGACCAGATTTCCATGACGCCGTCGTGCCAGTGCGCGGTGGTGTTTTGGGGCTCGAGGTTGGCGTGCGAGATAAACGGATAAATGTATTCGGCCTGCACGGTTTTCGCGGCGCCGGCGAGGGCCGCGTCGACGTCGCCGTCTTTGCGGAGCATGCGGGCGCCGGGCTGCGCGGCTTTCTCCTTGGCCTGCGCGACGAAGGTTTCCCAGCTCTCGTTGGCGACTTTGCCTTCGTCCCAGACGACCTTGAGTTGTTTGCGGGCGTTGAACGCGGCCCACGTCGTCTCTGCGAGAATCGCGACGCCGGGGACGAGTTCCTTCACCTTACCGTTACCTTCCAGAATGAAGGCGTCTTTCACGCCGGGCAGGGTCTTGATGAAGTCGAGGTTGGCGCTGACGACTTTGCCACCGAACGCGGGGCACTTTTCGTAGGCCGCGTAGAGCATGCCGGGCAGCTTTACGTCGATGCCGAAGAGCGGTTTGCCGGTGACGATTTTCGGCGTGTCGAATTGGGCGATACGCTGGCCGAGGAGCTTGAAATCTTTCGGGTGCTTCAGGACGACATCGGCTTTGGCCGGCACGGGGAGCGCGGCGGCTTTGGCGACGAGGGCGCCGTATTTCAGGGACTTGCCGGACGTGTGAACGACGGTCGCGTTTTGTGCGCGACATTCCGCGGCGGGAACGCCCCATGTCTGGGCGGCGGCCTGCACCAACATTGTGCGGGCGGTGGCACCGAGGAGGTGGAAGTTGTCGTAGTTGGTGGGCGTCGAGGTGCTGCCGCCGGCGCTTTGGTTGCCGTATTTGTTCGGGTCGAAATCGCCCTGCTCGATGGAAATTTCTTTCCACGGCACTTCGAGTTGCTCGGCGATGATCATGGGCAGCGACGTTTTTACGCCTTGGCCCATCTCGGGTTGTTTCGAGACGATCGTGACCGCACCGGCCGGGGTGATGCGGATAAATGCGTTGGGGGCGAAGTCACCGCCCGCCGCATCGGCGGCGGAGGCTTGGTCGGCGGACTTGATGTAGAAGGCGAGCGCGAGGCCGCCGCCGGCGAGGCCGGTGAGTTTGAGGAATTCGCGACGGCTGACCGGCGCGGTGAGTGTGGGCGTGCTCATTTGGCAGTCTCCTTTCCGCCGTTGGCAATGCCCGCGGCGCGTTTGATGCCATCGCGGATACGCATGTAGGTGGCACAGCGGCAGAGGTTGCCGGCCATGGCGCCGTCGATGTCTTCGTCGGAAGGCTTGGGGTTGTCTTTGAGGAGGGCGGCGGCGGTCATGATCTGGCCGCTCTGGCAGTAGCCGCACTGGGCGACATCGAGATCGGCCCAAGCTTGTTGAACCGGGTGCAGTTTGTTCGCCTCAGTAGCGAGGCCTTCGATGGTCGTCACTTTCATACGACCGACGGTGGAGACGGGCGTCATGCAGGCGCGGGCGGGAACGCCATTCAGGTGAACGGTGCAGGCGCCGCACATGCCGACGCCGCAGCCGAATTTGGTGCCGACGAGTTCAAGCGAGTCGCGGAGCACCCACAGCAGCGGGGTGTCGGGAGCCACGTCCACGGTGCGGGACTGGCCGTTTACGTTGAGGGTATATTTGCTCATGAAATAATCGGGTTGGGTAACGTCAAAACGGGGTAGCGAAGCGGCGGACCGTATTAAAAAGTGACCCGCGGTCAACGGGTGACGGGAGAATGTTTGCTCAAACCGTTAAGCGGCGCGCGGCTGGCCTGCGCGGCGGGCGGGCGAAGCGCCCAGCCCGCCCCGTCGACATCCCCATGCCGGGTTTTCCGGCAGCCTCGCTCTACTTTGCGCCGATGCGCCGGGCTACCCAGTCGACAATGGCGTCGTCGTTGCCCAGACGCCAAACCGCCGCGAGAAACTCTGCCGGGTAGATGTCGTGCTGTTGGAAAAAAGCGCGATCTCCGCCGCAGCCGAACATGAGCGAAGCGGGTAACTCGCCGCGGAGTTTGGCGCGGGCCTTGGGGAGCAGGCGGGGCAGCCACGCGATGCCGTTCACGGTGGCGGATTTCGGTGGCAACGTAGAATCGTCGAGGACGACGGTGAGGGCACGGCCGCCTTGCACGTTGAGAAAATAATCGCGGCGCACGGATTCGATGGCGAGGGCGGTGCCGGAGTCGGGCTCGCCGTAGTTGTTACGGTCTTCGGCGTAGTCGTAGAGGTGCTGGGCGGTCATGCCGTTGGCAGAGAGCCAGGCGATTTCCTCGGGGCTGAAGAATTTTTCGACGCCGCGCTTGCCGCTGGAATAGCGGGCAACGGCTTGTTCGAAGAGGGCGTGGAAGCGGCGGGCGAAGTCGTAGTGTTTCATGGCGGGCGCGGGTCGCGCGGTGAGGAAAGGAGCGAATCCATGAAGGAAACGCAACCCGCGGAAGCTGGCTTGGTCCTGCGACCACTCACGCGACGCACGCGCGAATCAAAACCGTGTCGAATCTACGCTCGCGCGATCAGCGGGGGACTCTGCGCTGATTGCCCTGGGTCGCTTCGCGCATCCGCTTTGCTTGGGCCTGCGCTTCTTTTTGATCGGCGCGGGCTTGTTCGCGGGCGATGCGGTCTTTTTCCTTTTGGGTCATCTCAGTGTCGTTGGTGGCACAGCCGCAGAGCGCGAGGCTCACAGCCAAGGCAAGGAGGGCAAACCGGCGGGTTTTCATGGCGACGAAAACGTCACAGGCCGGCCGTGGTGGGTCAACCGGGAACCCGGCGGCGGGCCGCGGCGTTTCGTTTCACGCTGGCGGAAGCTTGAACCTGGGCGGTGGGCGTGTGTGCTCCGCGCGTGCTGACCACTCTTCGCCGTGCAGAGTATGCCGAACTCATCGGGCTCTTTTTTCTCCAAGGTGCGGCGCTGGGCATGTGGTTCGTGCCGCTCAGTTCCGTGCTGGAGGCGCATGGGTTGGCGCACATCCGACCGTATGCGTTCGCGACGTCGGGTTTGGCGGCGTTTGTCTCGCCGCTCTTTTTTGGCGCGATGGCGGATCGCCATGCTTCGCCGGTGAAGGTGCTGCGGTGGCTGGCGCTCGCGACCGCACTGGCGATGGCGGCGGCGAGCACGGCGATTCGCAGCGGAGGAAGTCCGTGGCTGGTGCTTGGGCTCATCCAGATCCACGCGTTTTGTTCTTCACCGACGTGGAGCATTGCCTCGACGATTATTTTTGCGCGCTTGGCGGATGCGAAAAAGGAATTTGGGCCGATCCGCGCGATGGCCACGATCGGGTGGTCGGGCGGGTGTGTGCTCGTGAGCGCACTCGGGGCGGATCAGTCGACGCTGGCGGGATTTGGCGGGGCGGCGGTTTGGTTGGTCGTCGCGGGATTTACGTTTTGGCTGCCGGCACTCGAAACACCGAAAGCGGTGGAGGGGCTGACGTGGACCCAGCGGCTCGGCCTCGACGCGTTGACGCTCCTTCGCAATCGCGACCATCGGGTCGTGTTTCTGACGACGGCTTTGTTCACCATCCCGTTGGCGGCGTTCTATCCCTACACTCCGCCCAACCTGAAGGAACTCGGTTTTGTGCACACGACGGCCTGGATGAGCGCGGGGCAGATCACCGAGATCGTCGTCATGCTTTCTCTAGGCACGCTCCTCCTGAAGTGGCGGCTCAAGTGGATCATCGCGTGTGGCCTCGCGTTTGGATCGGTGCGGTATGCGCTGGCCGCGCTGGGCACGCCGTGGGGGGTGGTGGCGGGGGTGGTCTTGCACGGGGCCTCGTTCACTCTCGTGATTATCACGGCCCAGATTTACCTCGATCAACGCGTCGAGCCAGCGTGGCGAGCGCGGGGGCAGGCGCTCATGGCTCTGATGAACAGCGGCGTCGGCAGTATGATCGGCTACCTCGGCACGGGCGGTTGGTTTGCTGCGTGCACGACCGGGAGCAACACGCGTTGGCCCGTGTTTTGGGGCGGGCTGGCGGCGGCCAGCGCAGGGGTGCTGGTCTTTTTCCTCGCGATGTATCGGGGGCGCGGGCGCCAACAGGGCATGTTGGCGTAGACGGGCCTCGGCTTTGCGTGGCGCGGCCGGTGACGGTGCGTGCGTCGCGAGGGAAGCACTACCACGTCGCCAAACGGCGTGTGGGTTGGAGCTCGCCGCTGGGTAGGGGCAGATCGAGTTTGCGCAGTGCACCGCCGAGGAGCAGGCGGCGCTGTTCGGGCGAAAGCCCCGGCTCCAAAACGGCGAGACGGTAGTCGCGGTAGCCGTCTTCATTTTCCCGGCGGATATTGTGCCGGACAACGCCGTCGAGGGCGTCGGTGATCGCTTGCGGCGTGGCGCGCCCCCCGAGCGCACGGCCCACATCGTCGCGCAGCGCCTCGATCTCGCGATTGAGCGCTTCGTGACTTTGGCGGTGCGCCTCACCGACTTCGTTGAGGCGCGTCACGGTGCCGGTGATACGCGGGTCATTGGGCGACACGCGTCCGCCGCGAGGGACCAAACGGACTTTCACCCCGGTTTGGTCGAGGGTCGTGGCGAAGGAGACGGGAAAATTCTCCGGCAATGTCGCGAGGATGGCGTCGATTTTTTCGCGGGAGGATTTTTGCAGCGCGGTGCGGGCTTGCACGGCTTCCATGGTGCGCTGCGTGAGCCCCGGCGGCAGCGGGGAGCGGAGTTCGGTGAGGGCCATGGCGGGCACCGATACCAGGCCGAGGCGGATTTCGTCGGCGAGTTTTTCCAACTCGACGAACGTCGGGGCCTGCTTTGTGGCCAACGTTCTCAACGCGTTCGTGCGGGTGAATCCGAACGTGGCTCGATCCTGGGCGAGCACTGCATCGAACAGGTCCTTTTTCAGGCCCGACTTGATCGTTTCAAAACGTGCGACTTTCGCGGCCACCTCGGCCGGGAGTTCTGCGGGCAGCGTCACTCTCGTCAAAGTCGGCGAGAAAAAGAGAAACGGCTGTTGAGCGGAAGCGGTGGTGGCGTCCTCGGCGCCGGAGGTGATTTCGATCACAATTTCGCGCAAGAGCTGGCGCTGCTCCGGAGCGAGCCCCGGCTGGTAGTAGGCATAGGCGCGCAACACGGCGCCGAGCTCCATCGGTGAATCGCCGCGGATATTGCGCTCGCCGAGGCGCCATTCGCGCAGGGCGCTCCAATCGTATTCCCCCTTGATCAACTCGCCGCGCAGCCGCTCGGCGTCGGCTTCGAGTTCGGCCAACCGGGGCGTCTGTTTTTCCGAAAGCGCGGCGAGCGCGGAGTGGCGCTCAGCGGGCGTAGCGCCGTGCAGGCGGGTGAGCTCGACCTCCAAATCGGCGAGCAACGCATCGCGCGCCTCGCGGTAAGCGTTGAGCTTCGGACGCGTCTTCTCGGGAAGATCTTGGCGCGCGAGGCGCGTGCTCAACGCGGGGTAGAAGGGCTCCGTGACATAGTGAGTGAGCTCGGGTGCGGGGGCATACGTCTGGCCGCTGGCGCTCGAGACGAGGCGCGAGACCAGGCGACCGTAGGGAGGTGTCGTCGGTGGAAAGAAGATGGGCACGGGTTGCTGCGGAGCGACCGTGGGCATGGCGGGTGTCGTGGAATTGTCCCGAGAAAAATCAGACTGCGCCTGGGCCGGGGCCGTGTTGAACAAAACGGACAAGGCGACGGCAGCGCTTCTCGCCAAAGTCACCGGGCCGGGCCATGCACGTGGAGCAATCATAGTGGGTCGGGTCGGGGAAAACCGGACCGGGTGATGCGAACGAAGCGGAGACGGGTTTCAATGCAAAAACCGAGGCGGCCCTTTCCCGCCCGTTTTGGGGCGGCGCTGTCACGGGAATGTAACACTGGCTCGCTTGACGGGGCGTTGACGGCGCGGCGTGGTTCTCGACAGACGCATGAGCGATCCCGTTTCTTCCACTCAGCCCGCCAAGTTCTCCGTAACAAAACGGCGACTGCGCTTCCTCGGGCTCACGGTGGACGATACGATCAAAGCCTTCTTTGGCGGCAATGCGATCGTGGCGGTCGTCGTCCTGGCATTGATCACGGTTTTCTTGGTGCGCGAAGGGTTCGGGTTTTTTGCGCAGAACCGGGAGAACCTGCGGGTCTATCGCCAGGCCGGTCTCGAATACGTCGATTTTATCCGCGTGCAGCAGGACGACCACACGGCGCTCACGCGGTATCTTTCGGATCTGCGGCTGCGTCAGTTGAACCACTTTACGCTGGAGAAAAAACTCTCGCTCGAGGCCGCCAACGAAGCGCTCGCGACGTTCGACGGATTTGCGGACAAATTTGGTTCCACGGTGGACCCGATCCGGGCGCTCGTGTCGGACCTCACCGAGCAGGCGACTGCGATCAAAACGAAGTTCATCGTCAACGGCGACAAACGGGAGGAGCGCCGGCAATTGCTCGCCGAGGGCAAGACGGCGGAGGCTGCGGCGGTGCAAATCGAGACGGTGGATTTTGCGGTCGAGTTGAAACCGCTGCTGGAATCTCTGCCGGCGTTCAAAACGGCGAACCGCGAATTTTTGGCGCAGACGGCGGCGGTGACGGCCGCGGCACCCAAGATGCCCACGCCGGAACTGGAGGCGCGGATGGTCCGCTTCAAAGAACTGACCGCGACCTACCTGGGCGGTTTGCCGACCGTAGAGCGGAATCTTGAAACGTGGGACTACACCCGCCCGGTGCCGATCACGCAGGCGTTCACCGCCTACCTGTTTGGACGGCAGTGGCTGACGGCGAGTTTTTGGCAGGACTGGTATGGGGTGCTGCCGCTGTTTATCGGTTCGCTGATGGTGTCGTTCGTCGCGTTGACGTTGGCGGTGCCGCTCGGAGTCGGCGCGGCGATCTACGTGAATCAAATCGCGAGTGTGCGGGAGCAGCGGTTCATCAAGCCGTGCATCGAGTTTATCTCGGCGATCCCCTCGGTTGTGCTTGGATTTTTTGGCATCGCGGTGCTCGGTCAGGCACTGCGGGCGCTCTCGCAGTTTTCGGCGCTCTCGTGGGTGCCGGGATTTCCCTACAGCGAGCGGCTCAACATTCTCACGGCCGGCTGTCTGCTCGCGGTCATCGCGGTGCCGACGATTTTTACACTAGCGGAAGATGCCCTGAACAATGTTCCCCGCGCCTTCAAGGAGGCGTCGTTCGCGCTGGGGGCTTCGCGGTTGCAGACGATTGTGAAGATCATCGTGCCGGCATCGCTCTCAGGCATCGTGTCGGCGGTGTTGCTGGGCCTCGGACGCGTGATCGGCGAGACGATGGTGGTGCTCCTCTGCGCGGGTAACCGCATCGCGATTCCGGATTTTACCGAAGGACTTTCCGTCATCACGCAGCCGGTGCACACGATGACCGGTATCATCGCGCAAGAGATGGGCGAAGTGGTGCGCGGCAGCATTCACTATCGGGCGCTGTTTGTCGTCGGTCTCGTGCTCTTCGCGCTGTCACTGGGAATCAACTACATCGCGCAAGGCATCGTGCGGAAGTATCGCATCTCGATCGGTTGAACATGGCTGCCGCAACTCACCTCTTCCAAAGCCAACCCAACGCCGCCCGGCGCCTTGAGCGCGCGACGTTCTGGCTGTTCCGCAGCGCCACCTATTTCGTGCTGTTCTGCGGACTCGGGATCTTCGGCACGATTGTGTTCAAGGGGGCCGGCACGGTCTTCAAGACCGAGGCGCCCTTCATCAACACGGCCTTTCTCACGGAGGCGCCGGAATCGCTCTACGTTTTTGAGTTTGAAGGGAAAAAATACGAGATGGGCGACGGAGCGTTTCGCGCGTTTAAGGAAAAGCACCCGGAGGCCGCCAAGGTGAAGTCGGAGAGCTACGTCTACTCGGCCGGCGGTATCTGGCCCTGCATCGTGGGCACGGTTTTGCTCGTGGTGGGCTCGATGACGATCGCGTTGGCGCTGGGGGTCAGCGCGGCAGTTTATCTCAACGAATACGCGCGCGACGGGATCTTTATCCGCTTCATTCGGCTGGCGATTCTCAATCTCGCGGGGGTGCCGTCGATCGTGTTCGGCCTGTTTGGCTTCGGCATGTTTGTGATCTTTTTCGGATGGAACGTCTCGCTGCTCGCCGGCTGGTTCACGCTCGCGTTTATGGTTCTCCCGGTGGTGATCACGGCGAGCGAAGAATCCCTGAAGGCCGTGCCGAAAGGTTTTCGTGAAGGCTCCCTGGCGCTTGGCGCGACCAAGTGGCAGACCATCTGGAAAAACGTGCTGCCCTACGCGCTGCCGGGCATCTTGACCTCGTCGATTCTGGGCATCGCGCGCGTGGCGGGCGAGACGGCGCCGATCATGTTTACGGCGGCCTACGTTGTGCGGGACAAGTTGCCGTGGGACGTCGAGAAGGTGAGCGACTTCTTTTTCCAAGGCGTGATGGCGCTGCCGTATCACATCTATGTCGTCAGCTCGAAGATCCCGCAAAACGACTACACGGAGCGGGTGCAATACGGCACGGCGTTTGTCTTTCTGCTCGTGGTTGCCGTGATCGCCGCGACTTCCATTCTGCTCCGCAACAAGCTTCGCAACCGCTACAAATGGTAGCCGCCCTCGCCATGCCCATGGAACCACGCTCGCCAGCGTCCACCTCCGCCAAGGCTTCGCCCGCCGCCCCGCCTGCGCCGCAAACGCTGGTGGACATCGAACACGTCGATTTTTTCTACGAGACGACGCAGGCGTTGCATGACATCAATTTGAAGATCGAGGCGAAGAAGGTGACGGCGTTCATCGGACCGTCGGGTTGCGGGAAATCCACCCTGCTGCGTTGCCTGAACCGCATGAACGACCTGATCGAGGGCACGCGGGTCGCGCGCGGCACGATCAAGATTCACGGAGTCGATATCTACCAGCCGGACGTGGATGTGATCGAGCTGCGCAAGCGGGTCGGCATGGTGTTTCAAAAATCGAATCCTTTCCCCAAATCGATTTACGAAAACATCACCTACGGGCTTCGTCTCCAGGGGATGAACGACAAGGAGAAGCTCGATGCGATCGTCGAAAAATCGCTGCGCGGCGCGGCGCTGTGGGACGAAGTCAAAGACCGGCTCGACGCCAGCGGGCTCGGGCTCTCGGGCGGACAACAACAGCGGCTCTGCATCGCGCGGGCGATCGCGGTGGAGCCCGAAGTGATTTTGATGGACGAGCCGTGCTCGGCGCTCGATCCGGTCGCGACGGCCAAAGTGGAGGAGCTGATTCAGGAGCTGCGCGCCCGGTTCACGATCATCATCGTCACGCACAACATGCAGCAGGCGGCGCGTTGTTCGGACAAGACGGCGTTTTTCTATCTCGGGAAATTGATCGAATACGCCGACACACGGGACATCTTTACCAAGCCGGCCAATGCCCAGACCGAGGCCTACGTCTCGGGCCGCTTCGGCTAAGACCCTTTCGCCATGACGCACTACAACGAAGAAATGACCCACTTGAAGGAAAGCCTTCTGGCGATGGCCAGCCATGCCGAGTCGGCGGTGGCCCGCTCCATGCGCGCCCTCGTCGAGCGCGACGATGCGCTCGCGCTGCAAGTGCAGGCCGATGACAACATCCTCGACCAATACGAAATCGAGATCGACGACACGGCGCTCCATCTGCTGGCCAAGGCCCCGCTCGCGACGGAGCTGCGGCTCATCACGGTCGCGATGAAAATTTCCGGCAATCTGGAACGCGTGGGCGACGAGGCCGTGACCATTTCCCGGCGAGCCATCGAGCTCGGCACCGAGCCGCAGTTGAAGCCTTACGTCGATCTGCCGCGCATGGCGAACAAGTCGCTGGAAATGCTGCGCGAGGCGATCTCGGCGTTTGTGAACCGCGAGCCAGAGCGGGCGCGCGCGGTGGTGCCCCGCGACACCGAAGTGGACGACCTCAACCGGCAGCTCCACCGCGAACTCTCCAGCTACATGGTCGAGCGACCGACCACGATCACCCGCTGCCTGCGGTTGATGGTGATCTCGAAAAGTATCGAACGCATCGCAGATCATGCGGCCAATATCGCCGAGGAGGTCGTTTACCTCTACGAAGCGAAAGACATCCGGCACTCCGGACAGAAAAACAATGAAGCCGAAAATTCTGGTCGTTGACGATGAACCCGATGCGCTCGAAGTGCTCGGATTCAAACTGAAGGAATCCGGTTATACACCGATTTTCGCGAAGGATGGTGCGAAGGCCATTACCGCGGCAAGAGACGAGCGCCCCGCGCTCATTGTATTGGACCTGATGTTGCCCGAGGTCGACGGACTCGAGGTGTGCAAGATTCTCCGCCGCGATCCCGCCACGGCGATGATTCCGATTTTGATGCTGACGGCGAAAGCGTCGGAGATGGATCGCGTGCTCGGCCTTGAACTCGGCGCGGACGATTACGTCACCAAGCCGTTCAGTCCGCGCGAACTGGTCCTCCGCATCAAAAAACTCCTCGCCCGCGTGAAGGCGGCGGACGAGACGGTGACGCTGCTACGGATCGCGGAATTGGAAATCGATGTGCCGCGGCACGAAGTCCGCATTTCCGGCGAGCCGGTGGTGTTGACCGCGACGGAGTTCAAGTTGCTCGAAGTGCTGGCCCGGCGTCGCGGGCGGGTGCAAACGCGCGAGCGCCTGCTGCAAGACGTGTGGGGCTACGAAAACCCGATCGACAGCCGAACGGTCGACACGCACATGCGGCGCCTGCGGGAGAAGATCGGCGATACCGCGCGGATGCTCGAAACGATCCGCGGCGTCGGCTACCGGTTTCTCGCGGAAGGTTGAGTCGCTGCGGGGCGACGGTGGCGGCTCCGCGTCGCCCGCGTTGACCCCGAGACATTTTTGAGCTGCCGATACTCCGCATCGTGACCGCGCGTGAATTTATTCTCTTCGGATTGTTGGTCGCCGCACTCGGTGCGGTCTGGCGGGCTTGGACGCGGCTGCGCCGGATGAGCGAACGGCACGAGGAGCAGTTGCGCGAGTTGCGCACGGCCCACGCGGAGGCGTTGCACGCGCACACGGCGCGCTCGGAGGCGATGCTCGACAGCATGATCGAAGGCCTCGTCGTGATCGATGCGCGGAGCCGCATCGTTTTGGCGAATCGGGCGGCACAGGGATTGTTCGGGTTTTCGCGCATGATGGTCGGCGGAATGTTGCTCGAGGCGATCCGCCACCACGAAATCGCGGCGCTCGCCGCTCGCGCCGGCACGGAAGGAGCCGTGATCGAGCACGAGGTGCGGCTGGATGGCGCGATGCCGCGCGTCTTGCAGATCAGTGCGGTGGCGTTGCGCGATGCGACCGGTGGCGCCGCGGGTGCGGTGTTGGTCTTTCACGACGTGACGCGGCTGCGGGAGCTCGAGGGCGTGCGGCAGGATTTTGTGGCGAATGTGAGTCACGAGCTCCGCACGCCGCTCTCGTTGATCAAGAGCACGGCGGAGACGTTGCTCGACGGGGCGAAAGACGATCCGGCGGTGGCGACGCGTTTTCTGGAGATCATCGACAAACATGCGAACCGGCTGACGCTGCTGATCGACGATCTGCTGCTGCTCGCGCGGCTGGATTCCGGGCGGATCGAGATGAAGTTCCGGACGCTGCCGCTGCAGGAGGCGGCGCAAGATGCGTTGGACGACTACGGGATCGTCGCTCGAGCGCGCGGGGTGACGCTGACGAATGCGGTCCCGGAGGAGCTGGCAGCACGGGCCGATCCGGAGCGACTGCGGCAGGTGCTTTCCAACCTGATCGACAACGCGATCAAGTATGGCCGGGCCGAGGGGCGCGTGACGGTCGCGGGCCGCGCGCTCGCGGAAGACCGAGTGGAACTCAGCGTGCGCGACGACGGGCCGGGAATTCCGATGGAAGCGAAGGAGCGGGTGTTCGAGCGGTTCTACCGCGTGGACAAAGCGCGCTCCCGCGAACAAGGCGGCACGGGGCTCGGCCTCGCGATCGTAAAAAACGTGATGGAGGCCCACGGCGGCACGGTGCGCGTCGAGAGCGCCCCGGGCGAGGGCACCACATTTTATCTGACGTTGCCGGCGGCGAAACCGGATTAAGGGGCGAACGAGGCGAACCAGCCGAGCTGCGTCCACGTGGGATCGGCGGTGAACGGTTGCGCGGGGCCGGGGGTGCTGCGACCGCGCTCGATGTCGGCACGCAAGAGGCGGCCGAGGCGTTGCACGACGTTGGGGTGGTCGGCGGCGAGGTTTTTGGTTTCGGCGGGATCGGCGGCGAGGTCGTAGAGCTGGAAAGGTGGGAGCGTGGCGAGATCGGTGCGGTGAGTTTTGAGCCACACGCTCGGAGCGGGTGTCGGGGAGCTCCAACCGCCGGAGCCGGGCCAGAGGAGGAGTTTCCAGCGGCCCTCGCGGATCGAGAAGCGGCCTTCCGCGGAATGAGACACGAGGGTGGTGCGGGCCGCCGGGGAAATCACGGGCGAGACGCCCGTGCCACTCGGAGCACGCAAATGAGGGAGGAAACTGATGCTGTCTTCGGCGGCGGTGGCGGGGGGCGTCGTGCCGAGGATTTCGGCGCAGGTGGCGAAGAGATCGAGCTGCTCGACGAGGGCGTCGCTGGTGCGGCCGGCTTTGATGACGGCGGGCCAGTGCGCGATGAAGGGGACGCGGTGGCCGCCCTCGAACAGATCGGATTTGAAACCGCGGTAACCGCCGCTCGGGTCGTGGTTGAACTTCGCGTGGCCGGGGACATCGGCGGCGGGGGCGAAGCCGTTGTCAGAGGTGAAAATCACGAGGGTGTTTTGAGCGAGGCCGTGTTTTTCGAGGGCGGCGAGCAAGGCGCCGACGTCGGTATCGACCTGCGTGACGAAGTCTCCGTAGGAGGTGGTGCGGGTTCTGCCATCGAAGTCGCGAGTGGGGAGAATGGGCGTGTGCGGTGCGGCGAGCGGGAGGTAGAGGAAGAAGGGTTTCCCGTCGCGGGCTGCGGCGCGTTCGGCGAAGTAGGCGACGGCGGTCGCGATGAGGCGGGGCTGAACGTCCTCCATTTTGAAATCGGGACCGATGGGGCCGCCGCGCCAGAGTTTGGGCACGGGACTGTCGCCGACGGTGGCGATGGGGATGGCGGTGGCGCGGTCTTGCGAGAGCCACACGTAGGGAGGCATGTCGAGCGAGGCGCTGATGCCGAGGAAACGGTCGAAGCCGTGCGTGAGCGGGCCGCGGGCGAAGGGTTTGGCGAAGTCGACGTTTTCGAGCTGCGGACCGGTGCGCGCCCAATCGAGGCCGAGGTGCCATTTGCCGAAGACGGCGGTGGTGTAGCCGCGCTCGCGGAGGAAGCTCGCGACGGTGGGACGGCCCGACTCGATGAGGGGCGGGTGGTAGCCTTGGAGGACGCCTTGCTTCAGGCGACCGCGCCAGGCGTAGCGACCGGTGAGAAGGGCGTAGCGGGCGGGTGTGCAGAGTGAGGAAGCGGAGTGGGCGTCGGTGAAACGCAGGCCGTCGCGCGCGAGGCGGTCGAGGTGCGGCGTCTGCCACGCGCTGCGTGCGTTGTAACAGGATACGTCACCGATCCCGAGATCGTCGGCGAGGATGTAGACGATGTTCGGCGGGGTGGCAGCGTGGGCCGCGGAGAGCAGCGCGAAAACGGCGAGCAAGGAGCGGATCATGGGGAAGATTCGGGGGACTTGAAGACGTGGGCGAAGACGCGGTCGGCGGCGTCGAGGCACGGTTGGTTGCGATGGACGAGGCCGTAGTAGGTGAGAGCGAAAATGACCTCGGTGGTGTTGACCTTTTTGGGCTGACCCCAGGGGTTGGCTTCTTTGCCGACACCGGTGCGGGTATTGCCGGTGACGTCGACCTGACCGTCGGGGAGAATGCGGGTGAGCTGCCATTTGACGGCGCCCGGCAAGATGGCCTCGAACTCGGGCAGCGGAACGTGGAGGGCGAGGACGGTGCCGAAGTAGATGGAGACGACATTGTAGCTGGAGTCGCGGCCACCGTTTTCGACGAACACGCCCTCTTTGTCGCGCAGCGTGATGGCGTGGGCGATGAGCCGGCGGGACTGCGCGATGAGATGTTCGTCGCCGAGCACGAGGCCGCAGGTGCCGAAGGCTTTCGCGGCGATGATCACGCGATTCACGGAGTGGCCGACCTTCGGGATGATGGTGTCGTAGCCTTTGTCGACGAAGGCGATGGCACGGCGGAGTTTGGGCTCGAGGACGGCGAGGCGGGAGCGGAAGTGCGCTTCGTGCGGAGACTGGCGGATCACGAGAATAGCGCGGCCGAGTTCCTGGAGAAAGAAGTAGGCGGTTTCGACGTTGGCGTTGTAGGCGAGGGAGCTGGTGCCGTTGGGTTTGACCCGTGCCTCGAAGCCGCCGTCGGTGCGCTGGTGGGCGAAGGCGGTGTCGATGCCGCGCCACGCATCATCGGCGGCGGGGAGATTGTCGGCGACGACGGCGGCGATGACCCCGCGGCAACTGCCACGTTGGGGGCCGGATTCGAGCCAGGAGCCGTTTAGCCGATTGCTGCCGGTGAGGCCATGGGCATCGGGGAAATCTCCGGCGGAGAGGGCGGCGAGGCGACCGGGCGGAAAAGCGCGGAGAATATCGTATTCGCGCAGCGGGGCGCGCGTGGGCGTGGCCGCGAACGCGGCGAGGCAACTGACGAAAAAGAGGGCCGAAGCGAGGAGAGGTTTCATGCGAGCACAGAGTGCGAACTTGCACCCAAGGAAGGAGCGCTATTTGCGCACGGCAACAACCCGAAATCCGATGTGATCCGAGCGACGCGCGGGTTCGTAGCGCAGGCGCAGCGCAGAGCGGCAAAAACCGGCAGGGTCATTCCACGCGCCGCCGCGGCGAACGCGCGAGTGGGTGCCGTCGCGATTGGGCGCGCCCGGGCGGTCGCTGAGATCGGGATCGGTGCCGCCGGAAAGCTCGGCGTGATACCAATCGCGGCACCACTCGAAGGCGTTGCCGTGCATATCGTGGAGGCCCCAGGCATTGGCGGGGTAGCGGCCGACAGGCGTGGCGGTGGCGCCGGGTGTGGGATCGGCCGTGCCGTTGTAGGGTTTGCCGAGGTTGGCGTCGCGGACGGTCAGGGTATCGCCGAAGGCAAACGCCGTAGTGGTGCCGGCCCGACAGGCGTATTCCCATTGAGCTTCGGTCGGGAGGCGGAATTCCCAGTCGGCAGGGAGTTCGCCGCTCGTGTGGGCGTGGGCGGTGAGTCGCCGGCAAAATTCTTCGGCTTCGAGGTAGCTCACCCAATAGACGGGAAAATTATCGCCGACGCCCGCCGTGAGCGGACCGCGCAGCGCACCCAGGTGGCGCTGCCACTGCGCCTGAGTGACTTCGAATTGGCCGATCCAAAATCCGCGGGTCAGCGTGACGGTGACGGGGCCTTCGTCGGCGCGGCGGGCGGCTTCGGTGGGCGGGCTGCCCATGCGGAACTGTCCGGGTGGACACCAGCGTAGCCGGAGATCGGAGACCGTGTGAGACGCGCCGGCTTGAGGGCCGGTGGGAAATTCCGCGCGGGTGATGGCCGGGATGGCGAAGGCGAGCGTGAGCGTAAGGGCGAGCGCGAGGGCGTGGGAGATCGTGAGGGTGCGCGGGAGGACGGTGCGAGGCTCGGCGCGCATGAGGCGGGCGATGGTCTGCGGGAAATTTTTCATTCGGCAAGGTAAGCTACTTGCTCCGTGGAGGCCGCGGCGCGGATCGAGTGCGGTTGTCCGCCGGCAGGGCGTGCGGGCGTCAGGCGGGCGCGAAGGAGAAATTCAGATGAGTCGCAAGGCGATGCGTGCGGATGCCGTAGAAGGCGGCGAAGGCGCGGAGGCGTTGGGCGGTGGAGTCGTGGAGTGTGCCGGGTTCGCGGATACGGATGGCGGAGATCATGAGGTTCTTCGCGGTGTGTTCGGTGGACACGAATTCGAAGACCTTGGTTTTGTAGCCGGCCCATTCGAGGAGTTGGGCGCGAAGGGCATCGGTGACGAATTCGGATTGGCGCTCCTGGAAAATGCCGTGGCGCAGGGCGTCGGCGAGGACGGGGGGCGCGGTGAGTTGGGGGCGGAGTTCTTTCTGGCAACAGGGCGAGACGACGAGGAGACGGGCGCCGGCGGCGACACCGCGGGCGAGGGCGTCGTCGGTGGCGGTGTCGCAGGCGTGGAGGGCGAGGAGGAGGTCGAGCGGATTTTCGATTGGGGATTTTGGATTTTCGATTGCCGAGTCGCTGGCGGCGGGAATTTGAGATTCGAAATTTGAGATTTGAGGAGGCAACGCGGTCGAAGGGGCGAAGGGTGTGTCGGCGATGGTGCCGGCGCGGAAGGTGAGGCGGGGGGCGAGGCCGTGTTGGGCGGCGACGCCATTGCAGAGGGCGACGAGTTCGGGGCGGGCTTCGATGCCGGTGACGTGGGCGCGTTCGCCGAGGAGGGCGGCGACGGCGAAGGTGAGGTAACCTTTGCCGGAACCGGCGTCGATGACGCGGAGGGGAGGCGGCTGAGAGCTGAGAGTTGAGAGCTGAGAGTCGGAGGCGGAAGGCTCGGAGCTGAGGGCTGAGGGCGGGGCGTCGGGTGTGGGGAAGGCTTCGATGATGAGGTGGCGGAGGAGTTCGGCGAATTTTTGGATTTGGCGGAATTTGTCGGCCATGCCGTCGCGGGGTTGTCCGCGATTGTTGGTTACGCCGAGGGAATCGAGCCAGGGGGCGTCGGCGGGGATGAGGTAGTGCTTGGGCTGGTTGTGGGCGGCGGGCGCGGCGGGGGTGGTCGTCGCGGCGGGAGAGTGGGCTGTGAGTTTGACGCGGAGGCGGGCGGTGCCGTCGGGTTGGAATTCGAGCTGGGCGGTCTGCGTCGGTGTGATGAGGTGGGCGTCGAGGAAGTCGCGGCCGAGGGCGGATTCGACGAGGGTGAGGGCTTCGGCGGGTGGGTGGTTCTTCGTGACGTCGCGCGTGGCGTGGCGCCAGACGAAGGTGAGCTGGGGACCGGTTTTGAGAGCGACGGGGCGGACGAAGAGGTTGTGCAGCGTGGGGTCGGCACGGGTGAGGGCGGGGGCGGGTTTGCCGAGCGTGAGTTTGGTGAGCGGGCCGTCGGTCAGAGCGGCGCGAAGTAAAGGGAGGAAGCGGTCGAGGGCGGTGGGCTGCGGCATGGGCTACGTTTTGACCACGGATTGCGCGGATTGCGCGGATAAAGACGGCGGCCTGCGAAAAGATCAGAGCGATGGGACGAGCGGGCGGGAGGGCGGGAGGTCTACTTCAGGGAAGCGGGGTGGATGTAGAAATCTTGCGGGGTGCGCCGCCAGATTTGGCCGGTGCGGGTGCGGGTGGCGGGGTCGGTGAAGTGGTATTCGTAGCGGACGACGCGGAGGTGGCGGGGCGGTTTTTGTGGGAAGGGATTTTTTTCGACGAGTGCGAGGACGGCGGGCGTGCCGCGGAGGAGGTGTTCGCAGAGCGAGAGGATCCAACGGTTTTGCGTGGGGTGGCCGAGGGCGGCGAACCAGAGTTGCCAGTCGAGGCGCGGTTGGTGCGGGGCGACCCAGGTGGGGGCGCGGGAGAGGTCGCCGGGCTTGTGGGGAAATTCGTAGGGGAGCCAGGTGCGGGCATCGTCGCTGCCCTCGAAAATGAGTTCGGGGCGCGGATTCGTCATCACGGCGAAGAGGCCGTAACGGTTGAGCGAGCGGTAGGGCGCGACGGTGGCGGCGACGGTGTTGAGGCCGGGGACGGGCGGGAGTGTGCGGATGAAAGCGGGGAGCGTGTCGAGTGTGGTGTAGAGGAAGACGAGGGCGGCGAAGAGGCGGACGGGCCAAAGGTGCCAACGCGGTAAGGGCGCGAGCGGGGTGGAGGTTAGAGGATGGAGACGCGCGGGGAAGAGTCGGGTGAGGACGGTGTCGTCGAGGCAGAGAACGCAGAGGGCGGCGGTGAGGAGGTTGAAGTAGGTGTAGTTGCCGGTGAGGGCGATGAGGCCCATGAGCGCGATGGTGAGGAGCGCGGCGCGGTGGCGGATGGCGCGCGGGCCGAAAAAGAAAAATGGGGCGACGAACTCGATGGTGAACATCGCGGCGCAACAGGCGCGGTGGAACCACGCGGGCAGGGCGTGGGCCCAATACGCGAGGGGCGTGGGGAGAGGTTGGGTTTCGTAGTGGAACGTGAGGGCGGAGAGGTCTCGCCACGTGAGATCGCCGCTGAGGAGTTTTACGGCGCCGGAGAGCAGCATCAGGCGGAGGAGGAGCCAGACGAGCAGAAGGCGCGCGAGGCGCGGGGGCTCAGCGAGGGGCGTGCGCCAGAGCGGGAGCAGGCGCCACGGGGCGAAGAAGATCGCGAGGAGCGTGGTCTCGAGGAGCAAGGCGTCCCACTGGAAGTTGAAAAACATCTGGCCGGCCCCGCAGAGCGAAAGGTAGCAGACCCAGAGGCCGAGGAGCGCGGGCGCGGGGGCGATGCCGGCGAAGAGCAGGGTGGCGAGCACGAGGCCGGCGGCGCAGAGGGCGTTAAGCGCGGCGGGGCTGGCGCCGATGAACCAGCAGAGCGAGGGGAGTTGGTCGCGGGCTTCGGCGGGGCCGAGTTGGCGCGCGACGGCGTCGAAGAACGGTTGGGCGGGGAGGAGGCCTTGCGGGCCAATCAGGCCGGCGAGTTGCGTCCATGCGGAGGCGAAGGCGAGGACGTAGTTGACGGCGAGGAGCCGGAGGAAGAGCCAGGCCGAGAGGGCGAACGTGTGGGCTTTGGGAGTGGGTTTGGGGAGCGGGGCCACGCGAGTGCGCGGAGTTCAGGCGTTGAGCGCGCGGATGCCAATGGGGATTTTTTTGGGCGGCGGGGGAAACGCAACGGGGCGGGCGAACGCAGAAATTCACACCGGAACTCTGAAAAGGCATGAGTCACAGAGCAGCGGTGTTAACGAACAAGGACAAAGTTAGGGTCGGCGAGGAGCCGATTGAGGACGTGGAGCATTTTGCGCATGACGGCGACAAGGGCGACCATCTTGGGTTTGCCCGCAGTGACGAGACGCTCGTAGTGGGCACGGAGCACGCGGTTGTGGCGGGTGGCGGCGACGGCGGCCATGTAGAGGACCCGGCGCACGAGGCCGCGCCCGCCGCGGACGTGGCGTGCCTTGTGGCTGCGGCCACTGTCGTGCGCAAAGGGCGCGACGCCGACCAACGCCGACAACTGGGGCGATTCGATCTCGCCGAGTTCGGGGAGGTAGGCGAGGAGCGTGGCGGCGAGCACAGGGCCGGCGCCTTTGAGTTCGCGCAGCCGGGCGGCTTTGCGGCGCAGGGTGTCGTCGTGGTCGAGGTGGTCCTGGATGAGCTGGTCGGCGGCGGTCAGTTCCTTTTCCAGAAAGGTGACCTGTCCGTCCAGCCGGGCGCGCAGGACCGGGCCGGCCAGCTCGAGGCGGTTGCGCACGGCGACGAGTTGGTCGCTGACTTGCCGGCGGTAATCGAGCAGTTCGCGCAAGGTGATCGCGGCCTGATCCATCGGGGCGTGGAGGCGGGGTTGGACTTTTTCGCCAAAGCGGCGGAGCAGTTGCGCGTCGAGCCGGTCGGTCTTGGCGAGCAAGCCTTCGGCGTGGGCGAAGGCGCGCACGCGGCCGGGATTGGTAATGCAGACTTCGTGCTTGGCCTGCAGAAGTGCCGCGACGACGGCGCGTTCGTAGCCGCCGGTCGCTTCGCAGATGACGCGCACGCCGCGTCGTTTCGCGAGCACGCGGAGCAGCTTTGCATGGCCGCCCGGAGTGTTGGGCACGTGGTCACAGCGGCTGCCGTCCACGGTGTAATCGAGTCGGTCCTTGGCAATATCCAGGCCGACGTAGGTGACTTCGGTGGTGGGGGTGGTTTTCTCCATCTTGCAATGCGAGCTCAAGGCTCAGTCAGCGGTTCGAGTTTAACCAGGTCTGGGACCGGGGCCCATGGCTCTGTGTGGAGGTCTAGCCTCGGGGCACGGATCGGCCTGCCGGTCCCAGCGTCGCTCCGACGGCCAGTCGCCGCGACGTCTCGGTCGTTGCAGCCAAGGCCGCTCGGCCCCGGCACGCAATCCCGCCAGCGGCGGCTTCCTCCGACGAGCTCTTCGGCCCATTCTCGGAAGCCGCCGTTGGCTTTGTCCTCATCCGGTTTTACCATTGGATTGAACATACAAGGACACGGAGCGCGGACACAGAGGCCACAGAGGCAGGCAGGGTGTTTGGCGAAATGAACGCTGGGTCGGGGCTCGGGGTTCGCGGTGAGCAGGCGACGAAAGAATGATGAAGGTGGGTCAGGTCGTGTGGGGCTTGAGGAGGGCGGGGGCTTCGGTGGATTGGCGGGAGCGGAGGCGTTGGGTGAGGCGGTCGAAGTAGAGGTAGACGACGGGGGTCGTGAAGAGCGTGAGGGCTTGGCTCAAAATGAGGCCGCCGACGATGGCGACGCCGAGGGGTTGGCGGAGTTCGGAGCCGTCGCCGTGGCCGAGGGCGAGCGGGACGCCGCCGAGCATGGCGGCGAGGGTTGTCATGATGATCGGGCGGAAACGTTTCAGGCAGGCTTCGAAAATGGCTTGGTCGGGGGCGAGATGCCGCGTTCGTTCGGCGTCGATGGCGAAGTCGATCATCATGATCGCGTTTTTCTTCACGATGCCGATGAGGAGCAGAATGCCGATGATCGCGATGACGCCGACATCGTGGCCGAACATCCAGAGCGTGAGGAGCGCGCCGAGGCCGGCGGAGGGGAGCGTCGAGAGGATCGTGAGCGGATGGATGAAGCTCTCGTAGAGCATGCCGAGGATGATGTAGATCGCGACGATGGCGGCGGCGATGAGGTAGGGCTGCGACTTGAGGGAGGTTTGGAAGGCTTGCGCGGTGCCTTGGAAACTGCCGGTGAGCGTGGCGGGGATGCCCATCGTGGATTCGGCGTTTTCGATGGCGGTCACGGCGTCGCCGAGGGCGACGTTGGGTCCGAGGTTGAAGGAAATAGTGACGGCGGGGAATTGGCCGAGATGGTTAATCGTGAGCGGCTTGGTGGTGTTGGTGTTGAACTTCACGAGGGCGGAGAGCGGGACTTGGCCGTTGGTGAGTGGCGAGCGGATGAAGAGTTTTTCGAGGGTGGACGGATCGGTCTGCAACTCGGGCGGCACTTCGATGATGATCTTGTATTGGCTGACCTGCGTGTAGAACTGCGCGACTTGGCGCTGGCCGAAGGCGTTGTAGAGGGCGCTGTTGATCGCTTGCGTTTGGATGCCGAAACGCGAGGCGGCTTGGCGGTCGATTTCGAGGCTGAGGGCGGGCGCGGTGGCCTGCTGGTCGGAGGTCACGTCGCGGAGCTCGGGGACTTCCTTGAGGCGGTCGAGGATGCGCGGGGCCCAGACGTTGAGCTCGTCGATATCGGCGGTGCGCAGGGTGTATTGGAACTGGGTCTTGGAGGTGAGGCCGCCGACGTTGAGGTCCTGTTGGACTTGGAAGAACATCGTGATGCCGGGGATGCCGGCGGTCTTTTGGCGGAGACGGTTGATGACGACGGAGGCGGGTTCGCGCTGGTCGCGCTCTTTGAGGGTGATCCAGTAGCGGCAGTTGTTGAGCGTCGAGGAGGTGCGGCCGGAGCCGATCATGAATTGAAACGCGAGCACGGCGGGATCGTCGGCGACGATGGCGCCGACCTGCGTGACGCGCTCGGACATGGCGGAGAACGAAATGTCGGGCGCAGCTTCGGCGGTGGCGCTGACGAAGCCGGTGTCCTGCTGCGGGAAGAAACCCTTGGGCATCGCAACGAACACGCCCGCGGTGATGGCGATGGTGACAAAGAGGGAGGCGAGCGTGAGGCCCTGATGGCGCAGGACGACGCTGAGCAGGCGTTCGTAGAGGCGCTCCACGCCGCGGAAGAAGCGTTCGAGTCCGCCGTCGAGGGAGCCGGCGAACCCGGCCTTGGGCGTTTCGTGATGGCGCAGGTAGCGGGCGCACATCATCGGGACGAAGGTGAGTGACACAAATCCGGATACGACGACGGCGGCGGTGACGGTGACGGCGAACTCGCGGAAGAGGCGGCCGACGATGCCGCCCATTAGCAGGACCGGAATAAACACGGCGATGAGGGAGGCGCTGATGGAGAGAATCGTGAAACCGATCTCGCCGGCGCCTTTGAGCGCAGCGTCCATGGGACTCATGCCCTCCTCGATGTGGCGGTAAATGTTTTCGAGCATGACGATCGCATCGTCGATGACGAAGCCGACGGAGATGGTGAGGGCCATCAACGAGAGGTTGTTCAAACTGAAGCCGAGCACGTGCATGACGGCGAACGTCGCGACGATGGAGATGGGCACGACGACGCTGGAGATGAGGGTGGCGCGGATGTTGCGCAGGAAGAGAAAGACGACGCCGGTCACGAGGACCATCGTGAGGAGGAGGTGAAACTGCACCTCGGCAACGGAGGCGCGAATGGTGCGCATGCGATCGCTGAGCACGTCGAGGGTGATGGCGGGCGGGATGGCGGCTTGCAGGGACGGGAGGAGCTGGCGGATGCCCTCGACGGTTTCGATGACGTTCGCGTCGGATTGTTTGCGGATGATGATGCCGACGCCGCGCTTATTGTTTACCCACGCGGCGGCGCGCACGTCTTCGGCGCCGCGCACGGCCCGGCCGACATCGCGAACGCGGATGGGAGCGCCGTTGCGGTAGGAGAGGATGAGATCGTTGTAGGGCTCGGCGGTGAGGATTTGGTCGTTGGCGTAGATCGCGAGGCTCTGGCGCGCGCCGTTGAGGCTGCCTTTCGGGGAATTGAGTGTGGCGGTGGCGATGACGCCGCGGACGTCTTCGAGGCTGAGGCCGAGGGCGGCGAGTTTGGCGGGATCGACCTGCACGCGGACGGCGGGTTTTTGTTCGCCCATGATGCTGACCTGCGCGACGCCGCGGAGCTGGGAGATTTGTTGGGCGACGACGTTGGCGGCGTAGTCGCTGACCTCGGTGAGCGGGAGCACGTCGGATTGCATGCTGAGGAGCATGATCGGGGAATCGGCGGGATTGACTTTCCGGAAATTCGGCGGCGCGGGGAGGTCGGGGGGAAGGCCGCGCGCGGCGGCGCTGATGGCGGACTGCACCTCCTGCGAGGCGGCGTCGATGTTTACGTCGAGGTCGAACTGGATCGTGATCGAGACGGAGCCGAGGCCGCTCGTGGAGGTCATCTGCGTGATGCCGGGAATGAGGGCGAGTTGGTTTTCGAGAGGCGTCGCGACGGCGGAGGCCATCGTCTCGGGGCTGGCACCGGGGAGGCTGGCGGAGACTTGGATTGTGGGGAATTCGATCTGCGGGAGCGGCGCGACGGGGAGAAACGGAAACGCGATGATGCCGATGAGGAAAATCGCGATCGTCAGGAGCGCCGTGGCGATGGGACGGCGGATGAAGGGCGTGGAGAGGCTCATTGGGCGGAGGGCGGAAGAGGGGGAGACGGAGAGACGGAGAGAGGGGGAGACGGAGAGAGAGGGAGACAGGGAGAGGGGGAGGCGTGGGGAGGCGGGTGGTTTCGCCCCTTCAGGGCTTAGGTTTTTGTGGAAATTTTTCCCAGGGCGTTGCCCTGGGCTTTCAAATTTCCGCCCCGTTGGGGCTCCCGTGATCGGCGGGACTGACGGAAAGACGGATGTAGGGCTGCCGTGATCGGCGCGACTGAGGGAGGGCAGCGAGGAACGTTAGTGGGCGGATTTTTTGGTTTTGGGGGCGGCGTCGGTCGCGATGCGGGCGCCGGGTTGGAGTTTGCTCTGGCCGTCGCGGACGACGCGCTCGCCGGACTTCAGGCCGGTGTCGATGATGGTGAAGGCTTCGACGGTGGGGCCGGGTTGGATGGGGCGGGCTTCCACGGTGTTGTCGGATTTGATGATGTAGGCGAAGGGGCCGTTGAGGCCGGCTTGCACGACCTCGGCGGGGACGACGACGGCCTGGCGGCGGGTGTCGACGAGGACGAGGCCGGTGACGAACTGGCCGGGCCAGAGGGCGAGGTCGGCGTTGGCGAAGGTGGCTTTGAGGCGGACGGTGCCGGTGGCGGTGTCGATCTGGTTGTCGATGAGCTCGAGGTGGCCGGTGGCGAGAGCTTCGGCGGATTCGGCGAGGGCGCGGACGACGGGCGGACTGGGATCGGCGGTGAGGCGGCGGCGCAGGGCGGGAAGGTGTTGTTGGGCGATGGCGAAGACGACGGAGACGGGCTGTAGTTGAGTAATCACGACAAGGCCGGCGCCCTGGCTGGCGGTGACGAGATTGCCGGCGTCGACGAGGCGGACGCCGGTGCGGCCGGCGATGGGCGCGCGGACGGTGGTGAAATCGAGGTCGAGCTGCGCGGCATCGACGGCGGCTTGGTCGGCTTGGGCGACGGCGGCGAGTTGGGCGACAGAGGCTTCCTGTTGTTCGAGGAGGCGGCGGCTCTCGGCGTCGCTTTCGACGAGGGCGCGAATGCGGTCGAGGTCACGGCGGGCGTTGGCGAGTTGGGCGGCGTTTTGGGCCTGGCGGGCTTTGGCTTGTTCGAGGGTGGCGCGGTAGGGGCGCGGGTCGATCTGCGCGAGGACGTCGCCGGCATTTACGGTCTGGCCCTCGGCGAAGTTCACTTGATCGAGAGAACCGGAGACGCGGGGGCGGACGGTGACGGTGTTGGAGGCCTGCACGGTGCCGAGGCCGGAGAGCCAAATGGGCATGTCGCGGACGGTGACTTCGGCGGCGATGATGGGGACGCCGCGGGTGGAGGCGGAGGCAGACTTGGCGCCGGGGCCGGAAGAGGAGGCGGAGCCGGAGGGGCCGGGTTTGGCGGCGGGTTTGAAGCGCCAGGCGAGGGCGGCGGCGATGCCGAGGAGGAGGAGAGAGAGGAAGACCCAGCGTGGTTTCATGTGGCGGTGGCGTGGAAGAGGGAGTGAGGGGGACGGAGTTTAACCGCTAATCTTCGCTAATTTCTTTGGGAAAGGGCGGGTCGGGAGCGTGCGTGCTTCGCCTAATCGGCGAAGCGCGGGGCGTAGATTTTGATGGTGGATGAGATTTACCAGCCGCCGCCGAGGGCTTTGATGAGGAGGACGCTGGCGATGAGGTGTTGGCCGCGGATTTGGGCGGCGAGGCGTTCGTTGGCGATGGCGGTGCGTTCGGCGGCGGTGACGTCGAGGTAGTTGATTTGGCCGGCGCGGTAGCGGATGACCACGAGGTCGGCGGCGCGGCGCGAGGAGGCGACGGCGCGCTCAAGGACGGCGGCACGTTCGGCGAGGAGGCGGAGATCCGACAGCGTCGTTTCGACTTCGCTGAAGGCGACGAGGACTTGGCGGCGGTAGTCGGCGATGGCTTCGGCGTAGACGGCTTCGGCGCGCTCGCGGTTGGCGCGGTTGGCGCCGGCGTTGAAGATCGGCAGCGAGACGGAGGGGCCGAGGGACCACTGGCGGTTGCTCCATTCGAGGAGCGACCCGAGTTCGTCGCTGCGGTAGCCGGCGGAACCGGTGAGGCTGATCGAGGGGAAGAAGGCGGCTTGGGCGACGCCAATGCGGGCGTGGGTGGCGGCGAGGGTGCGCTCGGCGGCGGCGACATCGGGGCGGCGCTCGAGGAGATCGGACGGGAGGCCGGTGGGGATGGCGGGGGCCGGAGTCAGCGGGGCGGCGTCGGCGGCGAGGGTGAACGATTCGGGCAATTGGCCGCACAGGACGGCGAGGGCGTAATGGAGCGCGGTGCGGTCTTGTTGAATACCGAGGAGATCGCTCTCGGCGGTGGCGAGTTCGGTGGCTGCGAGGCTGACGTCGAGTTCGCCGCTGGCGCCGAGTTTGAAGCGGCGCTGCACGATTTCGAGGGAGCGACGGCGGCTGTCGAGGGTGCGGGCGATGAGGGCGCGTTCGACATCGAGGGCGCGGAGCGAAAAGTAGGCGCGGGCGACGTCGGCTTGGACGGAGAGGAGGACTTGCTGGTAGTCGGCCTCGCTGGCGGCGGCGGCGGCACGGGCGCTTTCGACGGAGCGGCGGACGCGGCCCCAGAGATCGAGTTCCCAGCGGAGATCGAGGGGGAGGGAGAAGGTGTTCGACGTGGTGCCGGTGGAGGCGCTGCGCCCGCGTTCGGCGGAGGCGTTGACGTCGAGGCGGGGGAGTTGGTCGGCGCGTCCGAGGCGGGCGACGGCGCGGGCTTGATCGCGGCGGGCGAGGGCGGCGGCGAGCGTGGGGCTCGCGGCGGTGGCCTGAGTGGCGAGGCGGTCGAGCGTGGAGTCGTGGTAGATCGTCCACCACGTGCCCTTGGGAAGATGGTCGCGGGGCGCGGCGGTTTTCCACGGGCCGGTTTCCACGAAGGCGGCGGGCGCAGGGGTGGCGGGCTTTTGGTAGTCGGGACCGACGACGCAGCCGGAGAAGACGAGGGAGCCCGCGAAGGCGGGAAATAACGCAAGGGGAGCGATCCGCATGAGGAAGGGAGAGAGTCCGAACGACACAGGCGCCCGGCGGAAGGAAAAGTTTTGCCGCGAGAGGCGCGGATTGTGGCGGAGTGTGGCGGTCTCGGCGGGGTGACACACTTTGATACACTTTTTTCCGCGCACGGCGTCGGGGGCGTGTTAAGAACCCCACGCCGTAAACGCATGGACCCGACTCCGCACATCGCCGTGGTGGACGACCACAAGGACATCCGCGAGCTGGTGAGCCGTTATCTCACGCAGCACGGCTACCGCGTGAGCGCGGCGGAAAGTGCGGCGGCGTGTCGGCGGTTGCTGGAGCGGAGCGCGCCGGATTTGCTCGTATTGGATATTATGATGCCGGGGGAGGACGGACTGGCGTTGTGCCGGGATTTGCGGGCGACGACGCAGCTGCCGATTATATTTCTCACGGCGGCGGCGGAGGACACGGACCGGATCGTGGGGCTGGAGATGGGAGCGGACGATTATTTGACGAAGCCGTTTAATCCGCGGGAGCTGCTGGCGCGGATCAAGGCGGTGCTACGACGCTCGCGGAGTCTGCCGGCGCAGCGCGGGGCGATGCCGGGGGAGAAAGTGCGGTTCGACGGGCGCGTGCTCGACGTGGGCCGACGCGAAGTGGTGGGCGGAGACGGCGTGGCGGTGCCGTTGAGCACGGCGGAGTTTCGGTTGCTGTGCGTGTTTCTGGAGCATCCGGGGATGGTGCTGACGCGGGACCAATTGCTCGACCTCACGGCGGGACGGGCGGCGGAAATGTGGGACCGGAGCATCGACAACCAAGTGAGCCGGCTGCGGAGGAAGATCGAAACGGACCCGAAGAATCCGGCGTTGATCAAGACGCATTGGGGCGGTGGATACTGCTTCACGGGGAAGGTGGAGGCGGCATGAGCATGAGGCGTTTTTTTGTATGGGCGCTGTTTTCGGAGAAACGAGGGTTTCGCCCTTTCAGGGCTGGGAGTTTTTGCGGGGGGAGATTTCCCGGGGCGTTGCCCCGGGCTTTCGAATTTTGCCCCGTTGGGGCTCTCGGGCGCCGAGCGTCAGGGGACCGGTCACGGAGCGTCTCCCGGGCACCGAGCGTCACCTGCTGAACATTGTATGAAGCGATTTTTTATTTCCCCGCTGTTTTCGGAGAAACGAGGGTTTCGCCCCTTCAGGGCTGGGCGTTTTCGCGGGGGTATTTCCCGGGGCGTTGCCCCGGGCTGTCGAATTTTCGCCCCGTTGGGGCTCCCGGGCACCGTGCGTCTGGGGCCCGGGCGCCGAGCGTCAGGCTCCTGGGCACGGAGCGTCGGGCTGCTGGGCACTGGGCGTCACCTACTGAACATTGCATGAAGCGTTTTTTCCCAATGCGCAGTCTGACAGGGCAGCTGATCGGGCTGTTGTTGCTGGCGCTCGTTGTGTCGCAGGCGATCTTTTTTCTGCTCTACCGCAGCGAGCGCGAGAGCCTCGTGCGCAATCTGCAGCGCGACGAATTTTTGGCGCGCGTGGCGTCGGTGACGCGGCTCGTGACGACGACGGAGGCGGCGCTGCATCCGGAAATTTTGCGGGCGGCGAGCACGACGCTGTCGCGGTATTGGCTGACGACGGAACCGCCGGCCGAGCCGGTGGCGTGGCAGCGCGGGGCGCGGGAATATTTGTTGCAGGCGCTGCCGGCGGGGCCGTTGGCGCAGCGGACCGCGGCGGAGGCGGAGCTGGGGAGAGCGGGAGAAGGGGAGACGTAGAGAGGTGGACGAGGGGACGTGGGGAAGAAGGGCGGGCGGGAGAATTTTGTGACGAATCCACGTTTCCAGGACACGGACTTGCGCGTGGCGGAGGAGCCGAAATGGGAGTCGCTGGCGGTGGAGAGCTGGCCGGGCGGGCGGGCGGCGCGGCTGCTGGCGCTCGACGGCTGGAACGGACTCGGGCTGGCGGTGCAGATCCGCGAAGGGTTTTGGTTGCAGACGGTTTATGCGAAGCCGGACCTCATCACGCAGTCGCCGTCGGGCTACTCGGTGTCGTTTGGTATCACGGCGCTGCTGCTGTTGCTGGTGGCGGTGATGGCGGCGCGGCGGGTGGGGCGGCCGTTGCAACGGCTGACGGAAGCGGCGGAGCGGCTCGGGCGCGGAGAGGAGGTCGAGCTGTTGCCGGAGAGCGGGGCGGACGATGTGCGGCGAACGACGGAGGCGTTTAACCGCATGCAGTCGCGCATCCGGCGGTTCGTCGAAGACCGCACGCGGATGATGGCGGCAATCAGTCACGATTTGCGCACGCCGATTACGTCGCTGCGGTTGCGCGCGGAATTTATAGAGGAGACGGAGATGAGGGAAAAGATCATCGCGACGCTGGACGAGATGCAGGCGATGACGGAGGGGGCGCTGGCGTTTGCACGCGAGGAGGCGACGGCGGAACCGACGCGGACGACGGACCTCGATGCGTTGATCGAAAGTTTGTGCGACGACCTCGCGGAGATGGGGTGGGACGTGACGTGCGCGGACGTGAAGGGCGAAGGCGGCGCTGAAGGGGGCGGGCGCGTGCCGTGGCGCGGGCGACCGGATGGGTTGCGCCGCGCGCTGAGGAATTTGATCGAGAACGCGGTGCGCTACGGCGAGCGGGCGCGGGTGCGGTTGGCGGTCTCGGCCGAGTGGCTGGAGATCGCTGTCGAGGACGACGGGCCGGGCATTCCGGTGGAGGATCAAGAACGGGTGTTCGCGCCGTTTGTGCGGTTGGAGAGTTCGCGGAACCGGGCGACGGGCGGGGTCGGTTTGGGGCTGGCGATCGCGCGCTCGATCGCGAGGTCGCATGGGGGCGATGTGGTGTTGGCGAATCGCGACGGGGCGGGCGCGGTGGGCGGGACGAAGGCGGTGGCGGTCGTAGGGTTGCGGGCGGTGATTCGGTTGCCGCGGGCTTGAGGGGCGTGGCGCGGGCGCGGAGACCGGAGAGGGACGGAGTTTTTAACCGCTAATGGGTTTCGCCAATGGGCGAAACCAAGGAGTCCCCTTCGGCTGATCGCCTTCGGTGGGAGGGGCGGTGTCCGCTGATCGCGGACGGGGAGCGGAGAAGGAAAATACGAGCTGGGTGGTCGTGTTTATTTCGGGAGGAACTCGGTGGTGAAGGCGGTGGCGGGGGTGAGTTTGCCTTTGGGGAGGAGGCCGAGGGATTCGAGTTGGGCGATTTGTTCGGCGTAGCGGGCGCGGTCGAGGCGGCCGATGTTTTTCGGGCCGCCGGTGGCGTCGCGGCCGGTGACGAGTTTTTCGTCGATGATGGCTTGGCGCGAGAAGGCGAGGAAGGCGTCGGTGTTGGGGGCGTGGGCTTTTTTCAGCGCGGTGTGGGCGGGCGTGGGATCGCCGGCGAGGTAGTCTTGCCAGCCGCGGATATAGGCGCGGGTGAAGGCGCGGAGGTCGGCGGGGCGTTCGCGGGCGAATTTTTTGTTGGTGATGAGCACGGCGTAGGCGCGGAAGCCGGCGTCCCACGTGGAGAGGAAACGGGGTGGTTGGCCGCCGCCTTGGACGATGTGATGCGGCTCAGCGATGAAGTAGCCTTGTTGGAGGGCCAGCTTGTTGCCGAGGAAGGCGGCGACGGAGAAATTTTGGGGGACGACGTTGACGGTGAGATTATATTTTTGCTTCAGGAACGAGAGGAAGGGCCAGCCGGGGCGGGCGATGATGGTCTGGCCGTTGAGGTCGGCGAAGGTGCGGACGGGGCTGTCGGCATGGACGAGAATGCCGGAGGGGTCGTCTTGGAAAACGGCGACGAATTGAACGAAGGGGAGGCCCTCGGCTTGTTGGAGGAGAGTGGTGGTGGAGTCGGCTTGGGCGATGTCGACTTTGCCGGTGGCGACGGACGGCATGACTTGCGCGCCGGGGCCGCCGGGGAGGAGGGTGACGTCGAGGCCCTCTTCGCGGAAGAAGCCGCGGGCGAGGGCTTGGTAGAGGCCGCCGTGTTCGGGTTCGGGGACCCAGTCGAGTTGGACGGAGATTTTGGCGGGGGGCGTCGCGGCGCGGGCGGGGGTGATGGTGCTGAGAGATAGGAGAAGTGAGCTGAGGGCGAGGACGAGGAGGCGGAGGGGGCGACGGAGGGACATGGGAAATTTGGAGTGGATTGGAGGGAGGCGCGTGGAGAGCGGGTCGGAGACCACGCCCCACTTTCTACTTGTCAGTGCGTTCGTAGGAGTCGTGCCATTTGTGGAGGACGAACCAGCTGACGGAGAGGACGCCGGAGGTGATGATGAAGCCGAGGCCGCAGGTGACGGCGGCGGTGGCGAAGAGGGCGGCGTATTTGGCCTGACTGGAGTAGATGATCGCTTGGAAGCCGAGGCCCCCGCCGTCGCCGGCTGAACTGCCGGCCGTGTAGTCGCCAACGAGGGCACCGATGGGCGCGAGGGTCGCGGCGATACGCAGGCCGGTGAAAAAATACGGCAACGCGGCGGGGATGCGAAGGTGGACGAGTTGTTGAAAGCGGCTCGTGCGCCACATCGCGAAGAGTTCGACGAGATTGCGGTCGGTAGAGACGAGACCCTGGGTGGTGTTTACGAGGAGAGGAAAGAAGCAGATGAGAAAGGTGATGATGGTCACACTCTTCAGACCGGCTCCGACGGAAATAACGAGCATGGGTGCGAAGATGATGACGGGCGTCATCTGCAGAATCATCAAATAGGGATAGAGGCCGATGCGCACGAGTGGGGAGAGCGACAAGACGACGGCGAAAATAAAACTGACAACGATGGCGAGGCCGAAGCCGAGGAGGGCGCCTTGAGTGGTGTTGAGCGCGGCGCGGGCGAGGGAAGCGGCGTTGGTGAGGAGGGCTTCGAGGATCGCGGCGGGCGTGGGGAGAAGAAAACGGAGATCGTCGGAGAGCGCGAAGTGCACGGCATACCACGCGGCGAGCACGAGGGCACCGGTGGCGGCGGGGAGGAAGATGTTGAGGAGGCGGCGGGGCGGCACGGAGGCGTTGGGCGGAGAGGGAGAGACGGAGAGACGGGGAGAGGGGGAGAGGTGGAGATTGGAGATGGCGGGACGGGGAAGAGTGGAACCGCTAATTTGCGCTGATTTTTCGGAGGGGGAGGGCGGAGGGATGTTTGCGGGCTTCGCCTGATCGGCGAAGCGCGGGAGTTTGAAACGTTATGAGTGAGTTTCTACGGAGCGGAGGATGCGGGAGACGTCGGCGACGAGGTCGTGGTAGGGGCGGGAGAGGCGGGTTTCTTCGGTGCGCGGATAGGGGAAGGGAACGGCGATCTCGGTGTGGAGGTGGCCGGGATTGGCGGAAAAGATGCAGATGCGGTTGGAAAGAAACACCGCTTCGGCGACGGAATGCGTGACGAAGAAGGCGGTCCAGGCGTGTTGCTCGCGGATGGCGAGGAGCTCTTCGTTGAGATGCTCGCGGGTCATTTCGTCGAGGGCGCCGAAGGGCTCGTCGAGGAGGAGAATCTTCGGAGAGAGGGCGAGGGCGCGGGCGATGGAGACGCGCATTTTCTGGCCGCCGGAAAGTTGGCGCGGGTGGGCGTCGGCCTTTTCGGAGAGGCGCACGAGGTCGAGGACGTGGCGGCGGGTGGCGGTGCGTTCGGCGGGGGAGACGCCGCGGAGGGAGAGCGGGAGCTCGATGTTGGCGCCGACGGTGAGCCAGGGGAGCAAGGTCGGCTCTTGGAAGACGAAGGCGAGGTCGGCGGCGGCGGCATCGGGGGAGCGACCGTCGACGGTGAGCGCGCCGGTCGTAACCGGCGTGAGGCCGGCGATCAGGCGGAGGAGCGTGGATTTGCCGCAACCGCTGGGACCGATGAGGGAAACGAATTCACCGGGGCGGGAGGTGAGGCTGAGCCCGTCGAGCACGAGGGGGCCGTCGCCGAAGCGTTTGGTGACTTCGCGGAATTCGACGATCGGCGGCGACGGCTGAAGCGGCGCGGACATGGGCGGCCAACGTGGAGTGAGGTTTCGCGCGGAGCAAGTGCCGCAGGCGAGATGACGCGCGGACGGGGCGGAACGCGGGATCTACGGCGCGGGGAGTTGGAAAATGCGGACGGTGTGCGCGGGCGGTTGGGCGGCTTTGGAGGGATCGAAGGTGTCCCAGCCGGCGCCGGCGATGAAGGTGGGCAGGCCGTTGACGAGCGTGATGAGCGCGAGGTCGGTGAGATGCGGTAGCGCGGACGCGAGAACGGTGACGCTCGTGATCGCGGTGAGATCGGGGGCGAGGGTGATGCGCACGATGCGCTGGGGAGTAACGCCGTTCTGAACGCCGACGAGGCCTCCGGGGGCGGGGGCGAGTCCGTCGAGACCCAGGAGCGTGGCACCGGCGGGCGGGGCAAGGGCGTGGACGACGGGAGCGGAAGCGGAAAGGTCGATGGCGTAGAGGCCGTTGGCGTAGTCGGCGACGAGGAGTGTGCGCTCTTGGAGGACGAGGCCTTGGAGGGAAATCCAGGCGGGGTATTCGATGAGTTTGTCCATTTCCTCGGCGCCGGGGGCGAGGCGCCAGATGATGGGCGCGGCGCTGTCGGTGGCGTAGACGGTGCCGTCGGGGGTGATCAGAAGATCGCCGAGGATGTGATCGCGGCCGTCGGAAGGAACGGGGACGATCCGGAGGAGTTCGCTGGTGACGAGACTGAAGGCGGCGAGGGCAGCGTGGCCTTTGTGCTCTTTGGTAAAACCGCTCATCTCGGGGACGGCGGAGGTGGCGGCCCAGAGGGTTTGGCGAGGTTCGTCGAGGGCGAGGCCGAAAATGCCGAAGAGCTCTTCATCTTCGGCGCTGAAACGCGTGACGCGGCCGTCGCGATCGCGGCGCCAGATGCAGCGTTGGTGGACATCGCCGAGCAGGAGATCGCCGGTGCGTTCGCGGGAGATGAGGCCTTCGATGAGACCCGTGCGGCCGGGGAGCTCGACGAGGAGGTCGGCGGCGCCCTGCGGCTCGCGGTTGGCGGCGAGGGCGGAGCGGATGGAATTGAACGCGGGCGTGCCTTGGAGCGTGGCGAAGTCGGTGTCGCGTTCGACGGCAGTAGCGACGCCGAGGGCGGTCAGGCGGCGGAGCGTGGCGAGCGCGGCGTCGGCTTGGCCGGTGAGGGCTTGGGTGGCGGCGAGGTTGTGGAGGTAACGCGGAGAATCGGGGCGGAGCGCGAGGGCGGCGGCGTAGGCGTCGCGGGCGGCGGCGAAGTTCTTGGCTTTGTAAGCAGCTTCGGCGGTGCGGCGGAGGTCGACGTGGGAAGGAGCGGAAGAAAGAGAGAGGGGGAGAAGGAGAGACGCGGAGAGTAGAAGTAGGCGGCGGACGGGGGACATGGAGGGAGTTTGATCGCGGTGGTGGGCGGCGCAGCAAGATTGTGCGGGCACAAAAAAGGGACGCAGGGAAAACTGCGTCCCGAGGAGGGAAAACGGTGGGCGCGGGGCGCGTCTTACTCGTAGCGCAGGGCGTCGATGGGATCGAGCTGGGCGGCTTTGTAAGCGGGATAGAAGCCGGAGACGATGCCGACGACGGCGCTGCCGGCGACGGAGATGAAGATCCACGTCGTGGGCACGAGGACGGGCCAGCCGTTGTAATGCGAGAGTGCTTGTGACCCTCCGACACCTACGGCCACGCCGATCAATCCTCCGAGGGAGCTGAGCAGAATGGCCTCGATGAGGAATTGGGTGAGCACGTCGCGACCGTGCGCGCCGATGGCGAGACGGATGCCGATTTCGCGGGTGCGCTCGGTGACGGACACAAGCATGATGTTCATGATGCCGATGCCGCCGACGATGAGGGAGACGCCGGCGATGCCGGCAAGGAGGCCGGTCATGGTTTTGGCGGTGGCGGTGGCAGCGGTGGCGAGTTCTTCCTGGGTGCGAACAGTGAAATCGGGTTCGCGGCCGCGGCGGCGCTGGGTGAGTAAATCTTCGACGGCGAGTTTGACCGAGGCGATGTTCTCGGCATCGGCCGCCTGGATACGGATCATGCTGATGTTGGTGCGGCGGGAAACGCGGCGCATGTGCGACGTGTAGGGGATGAGAACGACATCGTCTTCATCGGAGCCGAAGATGCTGAATCCTTTGGGGGACAGGACGCCGAGGATGCGGAAAGGAAGATTGCGGATGCGAAGGGTCTGGCCGACGGGATCTTCGTTGGGGAAAACTTGATCGGCGACGGTCTTGCCGATCACGCAGACTTTCGCGAGGGACTTGACCTCTTGATCGGTGAACATGGCGCCAGTGGCCATGGGCCAGTTGCGCACGTAGGGGTAGTCGGGACCGACGCCGTTGACGTTGGTGTTCCAGTTCAGGCCGTTGGCGAGAATCTGATTGCGGTCGCGAACTTCGGGGCTGAGGCCGTCGATGTTTTTGACCTCGGCGAGGATGGCGTCGGAGTCCTCAGGGGTGAGCGAGACGGAGCTGCCGAAGCCGCCGCGCATACCGCCGCTCGAAGAGCTGCCGGGCATGACGGTGATGAGGTTTTGGCCGAGGGAGGCGACTTGGGCTTCGACCTGGGCTTTGGCGCCGTTGCCGATGCTGACCATCGTGATGACGGCGGCGACGCCGATGATCATGCCGAGGGCGGTGAGCATCGACCGCATGGTATTGCGGTGGAGGGCGCGGAGGGCGACGCGGAGGGTATTGGTAAATCTCATGGCGGGACGGCCTCAGGCTTGGGGAGCGGTGGTGAGCTTGGCGGCCGTCTCGGCCTGTTTGAGCCGTTTCATTTCCTCAGCGGCGATGGAACGGTTTTCAACCATGGCATCGCGGACGACGACGCCGTCGCGGAGGATGAGATTGCGTTTGCAGTAGTTGGCGACGTCGAGCTCGTGGGTGACCATCACGATGGTGATGCCCTGATCGTTGAGCTTTTGGAAAACGCCCATGACTTCGACGGAGGTTTTCGAATCGAGATTGCCGGTGGGCTCGTCGGCGAGGAGGACCTGCGGCTGGTTGACGAGACCGCGGGCGATGGCGACGCGCTGCTGTTGGCCGCCGGAGAGCTGGTTGGGCATGTGGTCGGCGCGATTGGCGAGGCCGACGATTTCGAGACAGTGCATCGCGCGCTCGCGAATCTCGTCGCCGGAGGCCTTGCGGTGCCGGCCGTAGAGCATGGGGAGCTCGACGTTCTCCAGCGCGGTGGTGCGGGCCAGGAGGTTGAAACCCTGGAAGACGAAGCCGAGCTTTTGGTTGCGAAGGTCGGCGAGCTCGTTGCGGTCGAGCTTGTCGATGTCGATACCGTCGAGGAGGTAGGTGCCCTTGGTCTGCCGGTCGAGGCAACCGAGCATGTTCATGAGGGTGGATTTGCCGGAGCCGCTGGCGCCCATGAGGGCGATGAATTCGCCACGGTGGATATCGAGGCTCACGCCGCGCACGGCGTGGACGGGCACTTCGCCGGACTCGTAGATCTTGTGGATGTCCTTGATTTGGACGACGGGAGACATGGTAGAGGAGCGCAGGGAGGAGCGGGACGATCAGCGCGGACCGCGGGAACTGCCACCCATGCTGCTACGACCACTGAAGGGATTTTGCGAGCCACCGGGAGCGGCGGCGGGAGCGGCCACAGCGCCGGGCATAATCACGCCGGTGACGACGGTGTCGCCTTCGGCCAAGCCTTCGAGGACTTCGGTGGAGAAGCCGTCGGAGACGCCGAGCTTCACGGTAACCGGGGTGAGTCGCTTGTCTTTATCGGCCGCGGCGGGGTCGACGAATTTGAAGAGCGTGCGCGAGACGACGGTGTTGTTGAAACCGCGGTCACCACCGGGGCCGCTGGGGCCGCGACGGCTGCCGCCATCGCCGCCACCGCCACCTTTGCCACCCTTGCGGCCACCGGGAGTGGCGAGGCGGGCGGCGATGAGGTCGGGGTCGAGGCCCTTGTCCTTGGCGAGTTTCTTGGCCTTTTCAATTTGCTCGGGGGAGGCGGGCGTGCCGCGTTCGAACCCGATTTCGCGCATGATGGCCATGGTGGCGGTCATGCGTTCATCGTCGGTCATGGTGGCGGTGCCAGCGGCAGCGGGAGCGCCAGCTTTGTCGGCAGTCTTGGCGGCGACTGGTGCGCCGGGAGCGGCGCCGGCCGCTGCGGGAGCGGCTGGTGCGGCCGCAAGGACTTCCTGCGGGACGCGGACGCGGAGGGCGCCGTTGCCGATACGGAGGACGTTGGGACGCTGTTGAACGATGATCGAGACGTTGGCGGTCATGCCGGGCTTCAGCTTCGAATCCTCGTTGTTCACATCGATGATGGTGGCGTAGGAGACGACGCTTTGGCTGACGCTGGCGGCATTGCGGACCATGCGGACGGAGCCGGCGAAGGTGCGGTTCGGGAAGGCGTCGACGGTGAACTTCACTTCCTGACCCTCGGAGATGCTGCCGATGTCGGCTTCGGCGACGGCGGCGTTGATCTGCATTTTGGTGAGATCATTCACGAGCGTGAAGAGCACGGGGGCGTTCATGCTGGCGTTAACGGTGCGGCCCTTGTCGGTCTTGCGGTCGAGGACCATGCCATCGATCGGGGAGATGATCGTGCAACGGGAGAGGTCGAGCTTGGCGTTTTCCACGGCGGCGGTGCGGGTGAGCAGCGTGGCGTTGGACTGGGAGAGCTGGGCCTCGGCGCTGTCGAGTTCCTGTTGGGAAACCAATTTCTTGGCAGAGAGCTCGCGGGTGCGGTCGGCGCCGAGCTGCAGGAGGCGGTTGCTGGCCTTGGTGGACTCGAGGTCGGCTTCGGCCTGTTTGAGGCGCTGCGTGGGGGTGGCTTCGTCGATGCGGGCGAGGATGTCGCCGGCTTTCACCTTGGAGTTGAAGTCGACGAAGACCTCTTTGATCTGGCCGGAGACTTGGGCGCCGATGTCGACGGTGACGACGGGCTGCAGATCGCCGGTGGCCGTGACGGACTGAGTGATGTCGCCGCGGGCGACCTTGGTCACCTGAAACTCGGGGGCCTTTTCAGATTTGTTTCCGAGAAAATACCAGGCTGCGCCGCCACCGCCGGCGAGCACGAGCGCGAGAATAATGATACCACCGTAGCTTTTCGATTTGGCCATGTGAAGAGGGGAACGTTGAAGGGGAAGTGTGAAGCGTTGAAGGGATTAAAAAGTCGCGCAACGAAACTTTCCGCTTTGGCCGAAAAATCCGGGCGTGCGGTTCGGATAGACGCAGCGATTTTTGAAAGGTGACGGATTTATTTGGGTCGAGCCGATGGCGGAAGATCGCGGTGCGGTGGAGGTTGAAGATCGTTTTAGCGAAACGAGAGGCGCGACGCCGAGGAAGGGAAAATGGGATTGCCAGTGCCGGGGTGGCGGCGTTGCCTCCGCGCGCCGCGGGTTTCCGCAGCTCATTACCCATGTTTCACTACTCTGTGTGGAAGGAGCTATGCTCCTCTCGCGTCGGCCGTGGGCCGGCGCTTTTGGCAATTGGCGGCGGTTGGTTTTTGGCGACGGCGGGCGCGTTGTTGGCGCAAGTCTCGTCGACGCCCGTCGAGGGTCTGCGGGATGCGAGTCCGCGCGTGCATGCCATCACCGGAGCGCGGGTGGTGACGGCACCGGGCGCGGTGATCGAACGCGGCACGGTGGTCCTGCGCGACGGTGTGATCGCGGCGGTGGGGCCGGCGGCGGACGTGAAGATTCCGGCGGATGCGCGCATTTGGGCGGCGGATGGAAAAACGGTCTATGCAGGCCTCGTGGAGCCGCTCGCGGACGTGTTGTTGCCGGCGGGGTTGAAGCTGTTGGCGGCCGAGGCCGAAGGAGGGGGCCGCGGAGCGGCGCGGGTGGCGCCGCCGACGACGGAAACGCTGGCGCCGGCGGCGGTCGCGCGCTCGTGGAACGCGCGCGTGACGCCGGAACGGAAGGTCGCGAACGTGCTCGTAGCCGATGAAAAGGGCACCGGAGCGCTGCGGGATTTGGGCTTTGCCACGGCGGTGGTCGTGCCGGGGCGCGGGGTGTTTCGCGGCGAGAGTGCGTTGGTGAGTTTGAGCGGACGGCCGCCGGGTGCCGCGCTCGTGCGGGCACAGGTGGCTCAGCATGTAGCCTTTGAGCAGGGTGGATTTCGGGACGGCGGCTACCCGGGTTCACTGATGGGAAGCATCGCGCTGATCCGGCAGACGTGGCTGGACGCCCAATGGTGGGGCGCAGCCAACGAGGCTTACGCGAAGAATCGGGCGACGGGCGTGGAGCGCCCGGAGGCGAACGCGTCGCTAGCGGCGTTGGCAGCGGCGGCGGAGGGAAAACAGCCGGTGGTCATGGAGGCGGCAGACGAACTCGATTTGCTGCGGGCGCAGAAAGTCGCGGACGAGTTTAAGCTGAAACTGGTGCTGCGGGGTCGCGGAACCGAATATCGGGTCGGCGCGGCGCTGGCGGCGGCGAAGACGCCGGTGATCGTGCCGTTGAATTTTCCGACGGTGCCGGAAGTCGAGACGCCGGCCAAGGCGGTCGATGTGCTGCTCTCGACGTTGCAGCACTGGGAACTCGCTCCGGCGAACGCAGCGAAGTTGCGCGCGCGCGGTGTGCCGGTGGCGTTCACGACGGCGGGATTGCGGCAACCGGACTCGCAGTTTTGGTCGGCGGTGCGCCTCGCGGTGAAGCGCGGGCTTTCGCCGGCGGATGCGCTCGCGGCGGTGACGACCGCACCGGCGGCGATGCTGGGCGTGGACGACATCGTCGGCACGCTGGCGGTCGGAAAGCTCGGCCACGTGGTCGTGGCGACGGGGGATCTTTTTGCGGCGGATAGCACGGCGGAGATCATCGACATGTGGGTCGACGGAATTCATTTCCCGACCGAAGCGTCGCTCAAGGTGGACGCGAAGGGTGCGTGGAAAGTGACCTGGAGTGGAGTGCCTGAGGGCGCGCCGACGGAATTGAAGATCGAGAGTCGCGCAGGCGGCGGCCGTCCGCGGGCGCGGTTGGGCGACAAGGATGTGACGCTCACGCAGACGAAAGACCAACTCACGCTGCTGGCGCCGGCGGAAGTGTTTCAAGGCAAAGACGCGAAAGGCACGGTGCGGCTCGCGGGCGTGATTCTCGGCGGTGACGTGAGTGGCACGGGGTTGATGCCGGATGGAACGGCGATTCGCTGGAGTGCGACGCGAAATGCGCCAGCGGAGAAAAAAGCCGACGAGAAGAAGCCGGAGAAAGCCGAGGAGAAATTTCTCGCCACGGCGGACGCGTATCCAGCCGGGGCGTATGGTCGCAAGGGTTTGCCCGCGCAGCCCGAGTGGGTGCTGGTGAAAAACGCCACGATTTGGACCAGCGGGCCGGCGGGACGCATCGTGGGCAGCGACTTGTTGGTGCGCTCCGGGCGCGTGGAAAAAATTGGGCGCGGGCTGGCGGCGCCGGCCGGTGCGGTCGTGATCGACGCGACGGGGAAACATCTCACAGCAGGGTTGATCGATTGCCATTCGCACGTGGCGATCTCGCGCGGCGTCAACGAAGGATCGAGCGCGGTGACCGTGGAAGTGCGCGTCGGCGATGTGTTGGATGCGACCGACATCGGTCTCTACCGGCAGCTCGCGGGCGGCCTGACCACGGCGAATCTCCTGCACGGTTCCGCCAATCCGATGGGCGGGCAGAATCAGGTGATCAAGTTGCGCTGGGGCGGCCTGCCGGACGATCTGAAGTTTGCCGGAGCGAAACCCGGCGTGAAATTTGCGCTCGGCGAAAACGTGAAGCGCTCGAATTTCCAAATTGCGTCGGGCACGCCGCGCTACCCGGCGACGCGCATGGGAGTCGAGCAGGTGATGGTGGATACGTTTGCCCAGGCGCGCGATTACGAGCGGGCCAACGCGGAGTGGAAGGACGGCCAGGCGCTGCTCCCGCCGCGGCGCAATCTCCGGCTGGAGTCCGCGGCCGAGATGCTGAAGGGGGAACGCGTGATCCACATCCATTCTTACCGGCAGGACGAAGTGTTGATGTTTATCCGTCTCGCGGAGCGGGAGAAGATCACGGTGGCGACGTTCCAGCACATTCTCGAAGGCTATAAGGTGGCGGACGAAATCGCCAAACTGGGCGCGGGCAGTTCGTGCTTCACCGATTGGTGGGCCTTCAAATTTGAGGTCGCGGACGCGATTCCGTATGCGGGCGCCATGATGCGCGCAGCGGGCGTGCTGACATCGTTCAATTCCGACGACGCGGAAATGGCGCGTCGCATGAACACGGAGGCCGCGAAAGCAGTGAAATATGGCGGCGTGCCGGAAGACGAGGCGTTGAAATTTGTGACGCTCAACGCGGCGAAACAGCTCCGCATCGACGACCGTGTGGGGTCGCTCGAAGTGGGCAAAGATGCGGACTTCGTCGTCTGGAGCGCGAGCCCGTTGTCGACCTACGCGCGGGCGGAGCAGACGTGGATCGACGGGCGCCGGTATTTTTCGCTCGAAGACGACGCGGCGCTGCGGGTGGCGGCGACGACGGAGCGCGAGGCGTTGGTGCAAAAAGCGCTGGTCGAGCGCATGAAAGTATTGGCAGGCGGCGGCGCCGGCGGTGGTGCGGGGCCAGCGGGGGGCGCGCGAAGGACGGACGGGCCGCCGACTCCGGATGTGGTTCGCGCAATCCAACTCATCGAAGAGCGGGCATCGCTCGAATATCGGTCCATCTATCACAACGGCCTCAATGGTCAGAACTGCTCCACCAATGCGCTCCAGTAATTTTCTCACAATCCTCGGGCTGCTCGGCGTTGTGGCGGCGAGCTTGTGCGCTTCCGACAACATCCCGGCGATGCGTCCGGCGAAGCCGGTGCTGTTGCGCGGTGCGACGGTGCACACGGTGAGCGGCGCGGATTTGGCGGCGACCGACGTGCTGTTGCGCGACGGCAAGATCGCGGCGATCGGCGCGAAGCTCGCGGTGCCGGCGGGCGCGACGGTGGTCGATGTATCCGGAAAACACATCTATCCCGGGCTGATCTCCGCCTACACCGGCATGGGGCTGACGGAATACGGCTCGGTGCGCGGCTCGGTGGATCTCGCGGAGACGGGCGGACTGAATCCCAACGCGCGGGTGCAACCGGCGTTGAATCCGGACAGCGAACACATCCCGGTGTCGCGCTCGAACGGAATTCTGTCGGCGCTCAGCGTGCCGCAGACGACGGGGCTCGTCGCGGGCACGTCGACACTCATCCGGATGGACGGGTGGACGTGGGAAGATCTCACGGTGCGCGGTGCGGTGGCGCTGCACGTGTTTTGGCCGAATCTGACGGTGAACCGTGATCCGAATTTTCCGCGGCCGGCGGCCGAGCAGCAGAAGACCATCGACGAGAATTTGAAGAAGCTGCGCGACGCGTTTGCGACGGCGCGGGCCTACCTCAAGGCGAAGGAAGGCGCGGGGAAACCGATCGATTTCGACTCGCGGTGGGAAGCAATGTTGCCGGTGCTGCGCGGGGAACTGCCGGTGTTTGTGCATGCCACTGAGGTGAAGCAGATCGAGTCGGCGGTGCAGTGGGCGAAGACCGAGAAACTGAAAATCACGATTGTCGGCGGCGTGGATGCGTGGCGTGTGGCCGATTTGCTGAAGGCCGAAGATGTCGCCGTGATCATCAGCCCGGTGACGGCGCTGCCGCTCCGGCGCGAGGATCCGTTCGATGCGCCGTTTACGAATCCGGCGAAGCTGCACGCGGCGGGCGTGCGATTCTGCGTCGCGAACGACGGGGCCGACGGCGAGATGGGCACACAGTCCGACCGCAATCTGCCCTACCAAGCCGGCAAGGCGGCGGCGTATGGGCTGCCGCCCGCCGAGGCGCTGAAGGCGATCACACTCTACGCAGCGCAGTTGCTCGGCGTCGGAGCTGTGCTGGGTTCGATCGAGATGGGGAAACGCGCGACGCTCATTGTGACCAATGGGGATCCTTTGGAAATTCCGACGCGGGTGGAGCAGGCCTACATCGACGGGGCGCGCATCGACCTCTCGAACCGGCACATCCGCCTCTACGAAAAATATCAGAAGAAATACGAACAGAAGAAAGCCACCCAACCATGAGCACCACTCCACGACTTTTCGTTTTTTGCGCGGCGACGCTGGCGCTGAGCACAGCCGGTGCGTTCGCCCAAGAAGGGCGGCGTGCGGCAGCGGCTCCGACGACGACGGAGAAACCGGCAGCCGAGACCAAGGCCGCCGACAAGAAGGATGAAAAAGATAAGGAGCCGGTGCTGGCTGTCACCGAGCACGAAATCACGCTCGGCGGGAAAACGATCAAGTATCGGGCGACCGCTGGCTACATGGCCATGAAGGACGCGAAGGGAGAGAAGACCAAGGCGAACATCTTTTTCGTGGCCTACACCAAACTGGGCACGAAGGAGGCGCCGGTGGATCTCGCGAAGCGGCCGCTGACGTTTTCGTTCAACGGCGGGCCCGGCTCGGCGTCGATTTGGCTGCACATGGGAGCGCTCGGGCCAAAGCGCGTGGTGATGAAAGACAACGGCGAGTCGTTGCCGCCGCCTTACAAAATGGCGGTGAACGAGCACTCGTGGCTCGACGAAAGCGACCTGGTATTTCTCGACCCGGTGTCGACCGGCTACAGCCGCGCGGCGAGCGGGGAAGATCCGAAACAGTTTCACGGGTTCAATGAAGACATCGCGTCGGTCGGCGATTTCATCCGCCTCTACACGACGAAAAACCAGCGCTGGCCGTCGCCCAAATTTCTCGTCGGAGAAAGCTACGGCACGACGCGCGCCTCGGCGTTGAGCGACTATTTGCAGGATCGCTACGGGCTCTACCTGAACGGCATCTCGCTGGTGTCCTCGATCATGAATTTCGCGACGGCGCGGTTCACGCAGGGCAACGATCTGCCGTTCGCGTTGTTTCTGCCGACCTACACGGCGGGCGCGTGGTATCACAAAAAACTCGGCGGCGCGCTGGCCGGAGCGGATCTGCGCACGTCGCTCGCGGCGGCGGAGAAATTTGTGCAGGAGAAATATTTCCCGGCACTGCTGCGTGGCGATGCGTTGCCGGCGGCGGAAAAGGCGGCGCTGGCGAAGGAGATCGCGGCACTCACGGGCATGCCCGAGGCGTTCGTGCTGCAGCGGAATCTGCGGATCGATATTTTCACGTTTACGAGCCGGTTGCTGGAGGCGCAGGACCGCTCGATCGGGCGCTATGACTGTCGCCTCACGGGAATCCGCTATCAGCCGGGCACGACGGGGCGGCAGGAATTCGATCCGAGTTACGAGGCGGTCTTCGGCAGCTACACGGCGTGTTTCAACGACTACGTGCGGCGCGAATTGAAGTATGAGAGCGATCTGCCTTACCAGGCGCTGACGGGCGACGTGCGGCCGTGGAATTACAACAACGTGCAAAACGAATATCTGAACACGTCCGAAATGTTGCACCAGGCGATGAGCCGGAACACGCACCTGAAAGTGTGGATTGCGAACGGCTATTACGACCTGGCGACGCCGTATTTCGCAACCGACTACACGGTGCGCCAAATGGGCCTCGACGCGGCGGTGCGCGGAAACGTCACGCAGACGTTCTACGAGGCCGGGCACATGATGTATATGGTGCCGACGGAGCTCGCGAAACTGAAGGTGGACGCGGCGAAGTTTTACGACGCGACGCTGAAGAGTGTGGGCGTGCGGTGAGCGGGCGGTCGGTGAGCGACCGGGGCGGTCGCGCTCCTTACTTCGCGGGTGCGAGTTTGGGGTAAGGTGGCGGCGTCGGGAGAGGACGCGGGTCTTTGGCGAGGAGCTCTTGGAGCTTCGCGAGGGCGGCGGTGAGTTGGGCGTCTTCGCCGCGGTAGGTGGCGGCGGGCGGGTTGTCGACGATCACGTCGGGGGTGAGGCCGGTGCCTTCGATGACCCAGCCTTCCTCGGGAATGAAGGAGCCGTTTTCGGCGGCGCTGATGATGCCTTTGTCGACAAGCGTGTTGATGGCGCGGAGCCAAATGCCGCCGCCCCACGTGCGCGTGCCGATGATGGTGCCGAGGCCGAGGTGGCGGATGCCGTTGGCCATGGTCTCGCCGTCGGACGCGGTGGATTCGTTGACGAGGACGACTAGGTGGCCGCGGAAGGTGGACTGCATGTTGGCGTTCACATCGCCGAAACGCGGGGCCCACCACATCCAGGCTTTGCGCATGAGGCGCGACATGATCCAGCTGTCGATGTTGCCGCCGCGGTTGTGGCGGAGATCGAGGACGAGGGCGGGGCGGTTGGCCACGGGATAAAAATCGCGCGCCCACTGGGCGTAGTCGGCCGTGCCCATGGCGCGGAGGTGAACGTAACCGATGCGGTTATCGCCGACGGAGTCGACGCGGCGCCGGCACCGCTGCTCCCAATCGGTGTAGCGGAGGGCGCTGGCGTCGACGGAGTTCAACGGCGTAACCACGACATCGAAGGCGGCACCGCCGGCGGCAGGCACGAGGCGGAGGAGCACTTGGCGCCCGGCTTGGTTGCGCAACAGAGCCTCGGGATCGGGGACGGCGAGCGTGCCGGTGCCGTTGATGCTGGTGATGACGTCGTCGGTGGCGATGCGGAGGCCGGGGCGATGGAGCGGCGAGAGTTTCTCAGGATAGTCGGGATCGCCCTCGTAAATGTGTTCGATGCGCCAGCCGCCGCGGGCTTCGTCGCGGACGAGGCGGGCGCCGAGCGAGGCGGGCGGGGCGATTTCTTCATCGGGCGCGAGGCGGACATCGCCGGGCTGGACGGCGGTGTGGAGCGCGGAGAGTTCGCTCATCATGTAGGTGAGCGCGTCGTTGAGCTCTGCGCGGTCGGTGACGCGATCGACGAGCGGGAGGTGTTTGGCGAGGTTGGCCGGCCAGTCGACGCCGTGCATCCCGGGGTCGTAAAAATAGTCGCGGTGCAAGCGCCACGCGTCGGTGAACATCTGGCGCCAGCTCTCGCGCGGCTGGAAGGAAAACTTGAGGGCGCCGAGATTTACTTTGGATTTGTCGAGCGCGGTGGCGGCCTTGGCGGCGGCGTCGATGACATGGAGGTCGTTGGTGCGACGGAGCAGGATTTTTTTGCCGTCGGCGGAGAGTTCGAAGGACGAGACGCCGTCGGAAACCGTGCTGGTTTCGATGTCCTTGTTTTTGATTTCGATACCGAGGAGGCGGGCGCCGGTCTCGGGTGTCGCGGCGGCGCCGCGGGAGCGGTCGAGGACGAAGAGGGCTTTGTCGTTTACGTGCAGGCGGGAGTAATTGCCGGCGGCGACGGGGACTTCCCAGAGTCGGGCGGCGAGGCCGTCGAGGTCGACTTTGGTGGTTTTGATTTTCGATTTGGGATTTTCGATTTCAGAGGTGGGCGCGGAAGGGACGGGCTTGGCTTCTTTTTCGGCGGAGAGGACGTCTTTTTTTGAAGTGGCGAGCTCGTCGTCGGGTTGAAAGGGCGAGCGACGCGTGTCGGCCGAGAGCGCGAGTTGGTAGATTTTCACCGTGCGATCGAAGAATGGCTCGGGCTGGCGCAGGCCCCATGGAGCGCCGAAGGTGCTTTGGAGCGAGCGGGCGGAAAGGAAGTAGAGCCACTTGCCATCGGGGCTCCACGCGGGGTCGCCGCTATCGGTGCGCTCGCTCGTGATGGCGACGGCGCGGTCGGTGGCGACACTGTAGAGCCAGATGACGGAATAGTCGTTGGCGGCGCTGTTGGCAAAGGCGAGCCACTGGCCGTCGGGCGACCAAGCAAGATCGGGGGAATCGAAATTGCGTTTGGGCGAGACGGCGACGCGGCGTTTCTCGGCGGTCTTTGTGTGGTAGAGCCACAGTTCCTGATCGCGCTCGGAGGAGGCAATCCACGTGCCGTCGGGCGAGGCGAGGCCGCGCATCCGGAGGACGGTGGCGTCTTTCGTGAGCGGTTCGCGGGGGCCGACGCCATTGGCGGGGGCGCGCCAGAATTCGACCTCACCGGATTCGTCGGAGAGGACGAGGAGAGATTTTCCATCCGGAAGGAACGAGGCGGAACGGTAGCGCACGCCGCTCTGGCGCGTGACTTCGACGAGGCGGCCTTGGCCGGCAGGCGCGACGAAAACTTGGCCGCGCACCGTGAGCGCGACGCGGTCGCCGGTGGGCGAGAGTGCGACATGGGTCATGTAGTCCATGGGTTTCGAAACCCATTTTTCGCGGGTCTGGTCGAAATCGGAAGCGAGCGTGATGGGGACGAGGGCGCTCCGGCCGCTGGCGAGATCGAGGAGCCAGAGATCGGCGCCGTTTTGGTAAACGATACGGGCGCGGTGGAGGCTGGGGTTTTTCACGCCGAAGTCGGCGTGTTTCGTGTGTTGGCGGAGGTCGGTGCCGTCGGGCTTTATCGACCAAATGTTCATCGTGCCATCGCGGTCGCTGGCGAAATACACGCGGCCCTGTGACCACATCGGCCAACGGCTGGTGCCGGGGTAAGCGGCGGTGAGCGGAATGGCCTCGGTGTCGCCGGCGGCGAAGCGCCAGAGGTTTTGGGCGGTGCCGCCCTGGTAGCGTTTCGCGTGGCTACTCTGCGGCGCGAGACGGGTGAAGAAGAGGGTCTTGCCGGTGTCGTCGTAGACGCCCTCATCGGCTTGGGCGAGCGGGACGAAGGTGCGTTGGCGGGTGCGCGGATCGAGGGCGACGAGTTGGCGGCCGGGCAAGGTGGTGTAGTGCGGCGTGCTGTAGAGAATGCGGCCGTCGGGCGTCCAACCGCGGACCAGTGCGCCGGTGGCTTCGCCTTCGTAGGTGAGGCGCGTGGGCGGGCCGCCGACGAGGGGCATCACGCAGACTTCGGACTGGCCCTCGTATTGCGCGGTGAAGGCGACGGATTGGCCGTCGGGGGAAATCGCGGCCAGCTGCTCATTGCCGGGGTGCGTGGTGAGGCGCTGCGCCATGCCGCCCGCGACGCCGACGCGCCAGAGATCGCCTTCGGCGGTGAAGATGATCGTGTCGGCGTGCAGGCTGGGAAACCGGTAGTAGCCGGCGGGCGGCTCGGCGCGTAGGGCGCTCGAAAGAAACAGGAAAACGAAAAGGCGGGGCAGCAGGCGACGGGACAAGGAAGCGGAGCGCATACGGGCCAGCACGGCCGGGAGCAGGACGGGTTTCGAGCCAAAAGGGCCGCGGGCGGGCAGAGGACTACTGAACCGAAGGCGGTGGCGTGCGGAAGGCGGCCTTGAGCGTTTCGGCGACGTTGGGCGGGACGAAGTTCGAGACGTTGCCGCCGTAGCGAGCGACCTGCTTCACGAGCGTCGAACTCGTGTAGCTGAAGAGTTCGTTGGGCATCACGAAGAGCGTTTCCATCTTGGGTTCGAGGTGGCGGTTCATGAGCGCCATATTGAATTCGAACTCAAAATCCGACAGCGCGCGCAGGCCGCGGATGATCGCGTCGGCTTTCTGCGCCATACAGAATTCGACGAGGAGGCCGCTGAACGTCGTGACGCTGACGTGAGCGAGGTGCGCGACGTTGGGGCGGATCATGTCGATGCGCTCTTGCGGCGTGAAGAGGGGAGCTTTGCCGGCGTTTTCCGCGACGGCCACGGTCACCCGGTCAAAGAGCCGAGCGGCGCGCTCGAGCACATCGAGATGGCCGCAGGTGATCGGATCGAAGGTGCCGGGATAGATGCAGTGGCGCATGGGCGGATTTCGGGAGGCGCTAGGGAAGACAGGTGCGCGGGGCAGTGGCGATGTGTTTCTTTGCAGGCGGTCAATCGCGTCACCCTAAATCCTCATTTGAAGCTAAGCGGGTGTTCCGGGAGTAGCTGAGCGATTTGGAGGCACTTACCCACATGCGTAAAAACGGATGCGAACCCACGGTCGGGACCACCGATGTCACTTTTCGGAAAAAGTCCGGAATGAAGCGGAGGTGGGCCGCACGCCGCGTATGGGGAGCGCGAATACTCTGACGTGGCAGGGCCGGCGAGGGGCGGCGGTTGGGGAAACCGCCGGTCCGTTCGGCGGGACGGCGGGCAGGGACGCCCGCCGCTGCTTTAGGGGACTTCGTAGACTTCGACGAGGGCGACGCCGGTGGTGTTGGCGGTGCCGCTGACTTGGACGCTGTAGCCGCCGGGGGTGAGAGTGGCGAGCATCGCGGCGTCGCGGGACGTGGCGGGAAGACCGAAGGCGCCGACGGCTCCGAAGGCGGAGGAAAGGGCGGGCGTGCCGCCCCAGTTGTCGTTTTCGCCGATCTTGGCGGAAGAGCTGTTGAAGAGTTCGAGTTTGGGATCGGCGACGGTGTCGGGGACACCGAAGTCGCCGAGGGTGGGGCCGACGGCGCGGATGAGAATCGTCTTTGAGCCGGTGCCGCCGACGGTGAAGCCCATGGTGACGCCGGTGCCGAGGTGTTTGCGGACGGAGACGTTGAGGAGGCGGGGGGTGGCGGTGGTGAACGCGGCGGTGGAGGTGGCGTCGTAGATTTCGGCGATGACGAGGCCGGTGCCGTTGTTGGCGGAGGAGACGGAGACGGTGTTGTTGGCGGTCGTGATGTTGGCGGCGATGGCGGCGTCTTTGGAGGCGGGGCCGACGTAGGGGAAGGCGCCCACGGCGGAGAGCGCGGCAGTGAGGGCGGTGGAGCCGCCCCAGTTGTCGTTTTCGCCGGTTTTCGAGGTGGTGAAGAGTTCGATCTTGGGGTCTTCGAGCGTGCCGCCGACGCCGAGGGCACCGAGGGACGGGCCGGCGGCGCGGATTACGAGCGGTTTCGGGCCGAAGGTGCCGACGCCGCCGACGACGTAACCGAGGGTGAAGTTTTCGCCGGGCGCGGGGATATCGGTGAGGATGGAGAGGTTGATGAGGCGGGCGGGATTGGCGGGGTTGCCGGCGATGATGGCGTTGAACTGGGCGATGGGGCCCCACTCGAGCGGGTAGGCTTCGGAGAGGATACCGCGGGCTTGGAGGCCGATGGCGCCGGTGGCGGTGGGGGCGAAGGAGAACGCAGCGCCGCTCGTGACCGTGACGGGGGTCCCGGTGATGGCGGTTTGGACGCCGGTGACGGTGAGGTTGTCGAGGAACCAGCCGACGGTGTTGGCGGGTTCGGCGGTGAAGGCGGAGCCGTTGAGATCGATTGTGTAGGCGAAACGGATACGGACCGAGCGGCCGGCGTAGGCGGCGAGCGAGGCGGAGCGCTGCGTGAAGGTGGCGTCGGTGGGCGTGGGGGTGTTGGTCGCGGTGGAAGACGTGCCAGCCTGCGAGTAGATATCGACCCAGGAGGCGCCGTCGTCGGCGGAGACTTGCACGCGGGCGGTCTGGATGGGGGTGGCGATGGCGAGACGGCTGAGGAAGTTTACGGAGGCTCCGCTGCCGACGAGAACGGTCTCGGGGAAGGTCAGGGTCTGCGTCGAGCGGGGATTGACGTGCGAGAGGCGGTAGACGGCGGTGGTGGTGCCGGGGGCGGTGGTCTGCACGACCGGGGGCGTGCCGGTGGTGGTGACGGCGGCGAGGCCATCGAGGCCGGACTCGGCGTCGTAGGTTTTAGAAAAACTGCCGAGGGCGATGGTGCGCCACTGAAACGTCGACGCGTAGGTGGGTTTGGCGACGTTGAAGGTGTTGGCGGTGCCGACGCCGGGAGAGGCGGGGCCGGTGATGGCGACGGGCGCAGCATCGGGGCCGACGACGTCGGGATCGAAGACGGTGACGTTGTAAGTGATGGGCGGGAGGGTCGTGGTGCCGACGCGGATACCGGTGACGGTGACGCCGTAGGTGACATCGGCGGTGGGGCGCGGGTGGCCGGAGGTGGATTCGGTGGAGAGGCCATCGTAGACCCAGACAAGCGTGGGCTCGCCGGCGATGGTGACGGGGTCTTGCGTTTCGAGGCGGACGGGGATGGCGGCGCCGTTGCGGGTCATGGTGACGGTGGTGCCGGCGAAGGTGGCGCCGGGGTAAGAGAGCGACCAGCGGGGAAACACGATCTGGTAGGGCGAAAAGCCGGGGGCGGGGAAGGCGACGTAGGGCTCGCGGGTGGCGGGGCGGGTGGTGGGGGCGTTGGTGTCGAGAATCCAGTTGGCGTGAACGGCGGGGTAGGTGACGCCATCGCCGGGGACATCGCCGACGCCCATCTGGCGGGTGTGCGGGTAGAGGAGCCAGCGGCGGTGGCCGACGCGGAAGTTGACGCCGAGGACGACGGTGCCGCTACCGTCGTCGTCCTGCATGAGCGAGGTGATGGCGTTGGCGCCGTTGAGGCCCTGGGCGAGATTGGAGGCGGCCGCGGCGTCTTTGCCCGCGGCAGTGTAGCGGAGCCACGTGGAGGGGATGTTGGTGTGACGCAGCTCGCGATTCATGCTCATCATGAGCGCGGCCTGCTGGTTGCTGGCGTTGTAGGTCGAATTTAGGGTGACGGCGGCGGGGACGCCGGCCATGGCGCGGAAGAAGTTGATGCGGAGGAGCGCGGCGTCTTTGGCGGCGGTCGAAATATCGCCGGCGGCGGCGACCGGGTCGGTGACGGAGTAGCTGCCCGTCCAGCCGAGCGGGGCGTTTTCCGAGGCGCTGTAGATGGTGCGGAAAAACTGGCGGACCTCTTCGCGGGAAGCGGTGTTGACGGTGAGGGGCGCGGCGGCGGTGAGGGCGGTGGGAGCGAGCAGACCCAAAAGTGCGAGGAGGGTGACGAAAAGAGTGAGGGATGGGCGGTGAGTGGGACGCATGGGAAATTCGGTGAGTGAGCGAAAATTGGCCGGCAAGCCGGGTGTGACGAACAGTGTTAGGAAAGGGACGAACGACAAAAAGGAGACGGGTTGAGCCGGGTGGGATGGGTCCGGCGGCAGCGGACGGGAACCGTGTGCGGAGAAGGTGAAATCGCGAATGGAAACGTCTGGGGGATGTGCCTCAGGTGACTTGCGGCGTGAGGGGGCGAGGGGATGAGGAGGGGGCTCGGACGTGATGGTGCGGGATTGAGTGAGAAGGATGAAAAAGGGTGGAGCGGCTGGAAGGCGTGCGTTGAAAAGGGGCGAAAGGGGACACGAGGGCGGGATTTTTTTGCGAGAGTGGGCGGGGATGGTGGAAAGAGAAAAGCCCGGTCCGCTTGGGCGGGCCGGGCTGGAGGGGCGGGGAGGTTGGTGGGCAGGGACGCTCGCCGCTACGGCGGTGAAGAACGCGCGTTGGGGTCAACGCGCTCCACCTCGGAGGGGGCAGGTCAGGGGACTTCGTAGACTTCGACGAGGGCGGTGCCGGTGGTGTTGTTTACGCCGGAGGCTTGCACGGAGTAGCCGCCGGGAGGGAGCGAGATGAGGAGAGCGGCGTCTTTGGAGGTGGCAGCAGGGAGGGCGAAAGCGCCGACACTGTTGAAGGCGGCGGTGAGCTCGGCGGTGCCGGCCCAATCGTTGTTCTCGGCGATTTTTACGGAGGACGAATTGAAGAGGGCGAGTTGGGGATCGACGACGGTGCCGCCGACACCGAACGCGGCGAGGCCGGGGCCGACGACGCGGATGAGGACGCGGGTGGGGGTGGTGCCGCCGAGGACGAAACCGGCGGTGAGGCCGGTGCCGAGGTGTTTGTTGACGGAGACGTTGAGGAGGCGCGGCGTGGTGGTGGCGAAGTTGGCGGCGGGCGTGGCGTCGTAGACTTCGGCGATAACGGTGCCGGTGGCGCCGGCGACGCCGGTGACTTTCACGGAATTGTCGCGCGTGGTGATGTTGGCGGAGACGGCGGAGTCGCGGGAGGTGGGGCCGGTGTAGGCGAAGGCGCCGACGGCGGCGAGGTCGGCGGTGAGCGCGGCACTGCCACCCCAGTTGTCGTTGACGCCGGTGCTGGTGGAGCCGGCGAATGTTTCGAGTTTTGGATCGGAGAGGGTGCCGCCGACGCCGAGGGCGCCGAGGGACGGGCCGGCGGCGCGGATCACGAGGGGCTTGGGGCCGTTGGTGCCGGCGCCGCCGACGACGTAGCCGAGGGTGAATTCGTCGGTGGCGGTGGCGAGGTCGGTGAGAACAGAGAGGTTGATCAGGCGGCCGGCGGTATTCGGGGCGGCGACTGTCAGGATCGCGGGGGAACTGGTGACGGAGCCGGCGGTGTTGGTGACGATGACGGTGTAGGTGCCGGCTTGGGCGGCGGTGACGGCGGCGACGGTGTAGGTGGCGGCGGTGGCGCCGGTGAGGTCCACGTTGTCTTTGCGCCATTGGTAGGTGTTGCCCGTGCCGCTGGCGGCGACTGTGAAGGTGGCGGACGTGCCCGTGACGGCGGTGCGCGCGGTGGGTTGGGTGGTGATCGCGGGAGCGCCGGGGATGGGGCCGCCGGTGGAGGTGAGCGTGAGGATTTCGCCGCGCACCGTGGAGATGCCGCCGCCGGAGGGTTGGAGTTGCAGGAAGACGTTGGAGCCGGCGACGAGGGCGTAGGGGTTCCAATCGCTGAGGGCGAAGCCGGTGGGGATCTCGGTCGACGTCAGGCGGGTGGAGGGCGCGTAGAGTTCCATCCCCATCGAGAGTGGCACGTAGGTGCCGGCGTAGACCCCGGTGCCGTTGACGTTGGGGCCGGCGGGGGCGGAGAAGGCGGCGATGCGGTCGGTCTGCGTGCCGCTGCCGTTATTCACGCTTAACGTGAGGCCGGTGACGGGGCCGTTTTGCCAGACGGGCGAGCCGTTGATGGTGAGGGCGGCAGTCTGCATCGGGATCGTGCGGATCGTGCCTTGTTGGACGGTGGGCGTGGCGGTCGACTCGTAGGTGAACGTGTAGGTGAACGTCTGCCCCACGGCGAACTGGGTCGTGAAGGGATGGGACAGCAAGACGATGCGACCGGTGGCGGTGACGGTGATGAGCGCGGCGTGGGCGCTGGCCGCGAGGAGGGAGAGCGTCAGGAGCGAGACTAGGTGGCGCGGGACGCGAGAGAGACGCGGGAGGCGGGCGAGGCCGGTGGCGGGGCTGGTGGGACGAGTCTGAGGAGAGATCATAAGAGGACGGGTGCTGGGGGTATTGTAGCCAGAATCTGGATGCTGGGAGAATACGCATACGTGCGTAGAGTGGAGCGGAGTGAAGACGCGGGGGCAGAGTGGAGGAAAGGAAGTGCCCCGCGGGTGGGCGGGGCACGGAGAGAGGGACGGGGAAACGGCGGGCAGGGACGCCCGCCGCTACGGTGGGTGGCGGGAAGCGCGTTGGGGTCAACGCGCTCCACCTCGGAGGGGGTGTGCGATCAGGGGACTTCGTAGACTTCGACGAGGGCGGTGCCGGTGGTGTTGTTCACACCGGAGGCTTGGACGGAGTAGCCGCCGGGAGGGAGCGAGATGAGGAGAGCGGCGTCTTTCGAGGTGGCGGCGGGGAGGGTGAAGGCGCCGACGCTGTTGAAGGCGGCGGTGAGTTCGGCGGCGCCGGCCCAGTCGTTGTTTTCGGCGATTTTGGCGGGGGATGAATTGAAGAGTTCGAGTTTGGGATCAACGACGGTGCCGCCGACACCAAAGGCGGCGAGGCCGGGGCCGATGACGCGAATGAGGACGCGCGTGGGCGTCGTGCCGCCGAGGACGAAGCCGGCGGTGAGGCCGGTGCCGAGGTGTTTGTTGACGGAAACGTTGAGGAGGCGCGGCGTAGTGGTGGCGAAGGCGGCGGCGGGCGTGGCGTCGTAGACTTCGGCGATGACTTGGCCGGTGGCGCCGCCGACACCGGTGACTTTCACGGAGTTGTCGCGGGTGGTGATGCTGGCGGAGACGGCGGAGTCGCGGGAAGTGGGGCCGGTGTAGGGGAAGGCGCCGACAGCGGCGAGGTCGGCGGTGAGTTGGGTGCTGCCGCCCCAGTTGTCGTTGATGCCGGTGCTGGTGGAGCCGGCGAAGGTCTCGAGTTTCGGGTCGGAGAGCGTGCCCGCGACGCCGAGGGCGCCGAGGGACGGGCCGGCGGCGCGGATGACGAGGGGTTTGGGGCCGTTGGTGCCGGCGCCGCCGACGACATAGCCGAGGGTGAATTCATCAGTGGCGGTGGCGAGGTCGGTGAGGACGGAGAGGTTGATCAGGCGGCCGGCCTGGGTGGCGGGGACGAGGGAAAGCACGATGGGCGTGCTGGTGACAGTGCCGAGTGAGTTGGTGATGACGACGGTGTAGCTGCCGGCGCTGGTGGCGGTGACGGACGGGATGGTATAGGTGGCGGCGGTGGCGCCGGGGATGGCGACGTAGGTGCCGCCGGCGCCGGTGTTTTTGCGCCAGACGTAGGTGTTGCCGCTGCCGGTGGCGGCGACGCTGAGGGTGGCGGAGCGGCCGAGGACGGCAGCGAGGGTGGCGGGGACCGGAGTGGTGATGGCGGGGGCGACGGGGAAGACGAGGGCGGGCGCGGCGGACTCCGCGAGGGTGATGATGAGGGGGCTGTAGGTGCGGCCCGCGAGGGAGCTGCCGACGGCGACGTAGCGGCCGGCCCCGAATGTGACATCGAAATAGGAGTTGAAGAAAGAGCCGGTGATGGTGGGCCAAGTGCCGAACTGCGCCCAATCGCGGCCGTTGAGTCCGGCCCAAAAGTAACCGGGGCCGGGAGCGATGTAGCGGCCATTGATGGCGAGGATAGACGAAGTGCCGCCGGGAGTGGTGTTGGCGCGCGTGACGGTGGTGAAGGTCGTGCCATCCGTGCTCACCGCGTTGTTGCCCTGACTGTAGAAAAACCAGGTGCCATCGAGGAATTCTACGCGGTAGCCGCCGAGTTGGGCGAAGAAGGGCACTTGCGTCCACGTCGTGCCATCGGTGCTGGTGACGGTGCCGCCGGCGCCGTTGGTGGTGGCGAAGAAGCGGCCGTTGCCGAAGGCGATGTCGAGGTAACTGAAAATGCCCGTGAGGGGCGTGGGGTGCGTGGTCCAGGTCGTAAGATCAGCAGAGCTGATGATGGCGCTGCCGACATTGTAGTAGCGGCCGTTGACGAAGATGAGTTCGGTGAAGCCCGCCGTGGACGATTGGGGGAGATTGGTCCACGTCACGCCGTCGGTGCTGGTGGCGTAGAAGTCGGCGCGGGAGCTGCCGAAGTCGGCTGCGGTTTGGCCGCCATAGGCGACGATGAAGCGGCCGTTGAGAAAGCGGACGCGGCTGATGTAGGGGCGGAAGAGCGTGTTGTTGAGCGAGCGGGCGGTCCAGGTGAGACCGTCGGTGCTCGTGGCGATGCGGACCGGGATGGCGGGGCCGGTGGCGGTCGGGATGGGCGGGGCGGCGATGGCGACGAAGGTGCCGTTGCCGAAGGCGACGCTCGTGAGTTCCGTATAGCCGGCATCGAGGCCGTGAGCGACGTTGGTCCAGGTGGGCTGGGTCTGGGCGTGGGCGAATGGGGCGAAGGCGAGCAGCGCGCCGAGGGCGAGGAGGGTGGTTTGGACGATGCGGAGGCGGGGAATGAAGCGGTGCAGCATAGTGCCGCGAGAATAACGCGGGCGCGTGCGCCGCTGAATACGCATAGGTGCGTAGAGGTGGGAGGGAGTCGGAAAGTGAAAGTGAAAGTGGGCTGCGGACGGGAGTGAGAGAGGGCTGCGTTGGGGAGTGTAAGGGGGATGGGGGCGGGTGAGACAGGGAGACGGGGAGAAGGGGGCGAAGCGGAGATGGGGAGCGAGGGACGGGCTTGGGGGAGAACGATTACGAGAACGAGGAACGAGAACGATTTTCTTAGGGGGAGAGCCAGGCGGTGAGGTCGGCGTCTTCGAGTAGGTTGATGCCGAGTTGGTATTCGGGGGCGAGGAGGCTGGCGTAGCTGGGTTCGAGGAAGCGTTGGCAGTGGAGGATCACGCGGGCGCGTTGGCCGGGGGCGCGCACGAGGCGGCCGAGGGCTTGGTTCACGCGCGTGATACCAGGAATCTGATACACGCGGCGGAAGGCTTGTTCGCGGGTGAGGCCGGCGCGTTGGGCTTCGTCGAGGCGGGCGCGTTGGACGGCGTTGACCTCGGGGAGGGCGGGGCCGACGACCATGGCGTGCGTGATGCGGCCGCCGAGGGCGTCGATGCTCTCGGCAAAACTGGAGCCGAGGACGAGAAAAAGGGCGTCGGCGAAGGCGAGGGATTCGTCGACCCAGGCGGATTGGGCGGCGAGGTCGCGGAGTTTGGGTTGGAGGGCGACGCGGAGCGGATGGGTTTCCGTGAGGAGGGGCGCGATGGATTCGGCGTAGGCGTAGCTGGGGAAAAAGACGGCGACGGCGGGACTGACCGCAGACGATGACGAATGACGGATGACTGATGACGACGACGCGGCGTGGAGGGCCGCGATGGTGGCGGCGGTGGTGGCGTAGTGGCGCGAGCGGTGTTGGAAGGTGGTGTCGACGCGGGCGTCGAAGGCGAGGTCGTAGGCGGCGTCGCGCCACGGGGTGTGGGCGCGGAGGAGGGTGGGGGCGGGGGGGGCGGGATTGGAGATCTTGGATTTGAGATTTGAGAAGGAGGATTCGGGATTTGGGGCGGGAGATATGGGATTTGGGGCGAGGAATTTGAGATTCGAGACGGGGGGCGGGGTGAGGCCGATGGCGGTGGTGTAGGCGTCGGTGGGGGTGAGCGTGGCGCTGGCGAAGACGGCGCCGCCGAAGGAGCGGAGGGTTTCGCCGATGGTGTCAGCGGCGTCGATACAAGTGAAGTGGAGTTCGGCGGGGCGCGGGGTCCAGAGGAGTTTTTTCAGGGCGGGATTCGCGAGCCACTCGGCGAGTTGGGGGGCTTGCCAGAGGATGGACGAGAGCTGCGGGCCGAGGGCGGAGGGATCGGGGGGCGTGAGCGCGAGCTGGTCGGCGATTTTTTGGAGCGTGTCGGCGGCGTCGGCTTCGAGCGCGGGGTCGAGAACGTCGACGGGGCGGAGGGCGGAGACGAGGAGCGTCCAAGATTCCCAAGCACGGACGAGAGCGGTGGGCGTATGCAGGTGGTCGAGTTCGGCGAGGACGGCGCGGGCGTCGTCGGCGCGGGCGACGTGCGAGTGGGCGTCGGCGACGCGGGTGGGGAGATTGTGGGCTTCGTCGATGAGGAGGAGCGTGCGTGCGGGATTCCAGCCGGGCTGGTTGAAGAAGAGGGTGCGGTTGGCGGGGGCGAAGACGTAGTTGTAGTCGCCGATCCAGACATCGTTGAAGGCGAGCGCGGCGCGGGTGATCTCGTAGGGGCAGATGCGGGCGTCGCGACCGGCGGCGCGGAGGGTGTCGAGGTCGCGGGCGTGGTGTTCGTCGAGGTAAAATCGGGCGAGGCCGCTGGTGGGCCAACGGGCGACGAGGTTGTCGAGATAGGCGCAGGAATCGCGGACGCAGTGGAAGGTGTGGTTGACGCAGTGTTCGGATTTGTTGCGGACGTGCCACGCGGTGACGGCGGTCGCAGGAGCGACCGCCGTCACCGTAGTTGGAAGTTTTAAGTGGGAAGTTGAAGAGGGGGAGGCTGAGAGGGCTTCGGAGGGGACAACTTCAACTTTAGACTTCTTGCTTCGAACTGGCGGCGATGACGGCTCAGCCGTCATCGCCGCCAGGGTGCGGACGACTTGGAGTTGGCCGGTGGATTTGCTGGTGAGGTAGAGGGCGCGGTCGAAGTGGCCGGAGCGGAGTTGCCCGAGGGCGAATTCGAGGAGGACGCCGGTTTTTCCGAAGCCGGTGGGAGCTTCGAAGAGGACGAGCGGGTGGCGTTCGAAGGTGGCGGTGAGATCGACCAGCGTGGTCTCCTGGCCGGGGCGGGGGGTGGCGAACGGCGAGCGGAAGCGGAGGTGGCGGAGGCGTTCGCGGGCGCGGAGGCGGAGGTCGAGAAATTCGGCGACGCGGGCGAGTTGGGCGCGGAAGAGGGCGTCGTCGGCGGAGGTGACGACGAGTGTTTGGGCGAGGCCGCTGGAGGCTTCGACGAAGCAGAGTTCGGAGCGAAGGGCTGCGCGTTGGAGAGTGGAGGGGGGAGCGGTGAGAGACGGAGAGTTGAGAGACGGAGTGGTCGGAGTTGAGGGGGCGGTGAGGCGGTAGAGGTGGGCGTAGGTGAGGAGTTGGACGAAGTAGTCGGGGTAGTCGCGGCGGAGTTCGGTTTCGTCGGCGGGGAGGGGGCGCGTGACGGTTTTGATTTCGCGGAGGATGGTGGGCGCGACGGTGGGGCGCGTGGCGGGAGGCTTAGAGGGGAGCGGGGGACTGCCGGCGGCGGAAGGCGGTGTGTAACCCAATAGGTTACACGAGGGCTCAGTTTCAGTGGGTGCTAGAACGGGTGGAGTAGTGGGCAAGGTGTAACCCAATAGGTTACAAGGTGGCTCGGGGGCGGGAAGGGGGGTGGGGCGGAGGAGTTGGTCGATGCGGCCGGTGAGGGTGAGCGTCCAGCCGCGGTGGACGATTGAGCCGGAGATGGGGACTTCGAACTCGGCGGTGGGGGTGGTGGCGGCGGTCTGGGCGCGGAGTTCGTTGTGCCAGTGGGTGCCGAGTTGGGCGCGCCAGAGGCCGGAGGCGCCGGTGCCGCCGGCGTCGTGGGGGCCGAGGGTGAAGGCGGAAAATTCGCCGACGCTCAGGCGGGCGGTGCGGGCGTCGAGGGAGAATTCCATGCGGTGGGCAGCCTAACCTGCAAAATTCACACCGGAATCAAGCCAAGGCATGAGTCACAGAGGGCACGGATCCCAGACACAGAGGTCACGGAGCAAGGCAGCGTGTTTGGCTCGGTGAACTCTGGGGCCGAACTCCGGGCGCTCGGTGATAAAAAATAATTCACGAAAAGTGTGATTGGTGCGGGCTAGGGACTGGACGGGGCTCGCGGAAGGAGGGCGGAAAGGAGCACCGTGGGAGGAGGTCCACGCGATGGGAGCGAGGTAGCGGTTCGTCCCTATTTGGCGGGGGCGGACATCGTGCGGAGGGCGCGGTTGGCGAGGTAGCCGAGGATAGAGCAGGCGACGAGGGTGACGACGATGCCGGCGATCACGGTCCAGCGTTCGGAGACGTTATCGAAGCGGAGTTGTTCGAGGCGCGCGGCGGCGTAGGCGGCGGCGGCGGTGCGGGGCGCGATGCCGACGAGTGTGCCGAAGATGTAGTGGCGCAGGGGCACGCGGGCGGCGGCGAGCGCAAAGTTCACGATGGCGAACGGAGAAAAGGGAGGGACGCGGAGGAGCGTGACGACGAAAAAGGTGCGGGCGGAATCGCTGCCGAGGAGGGCGCGTTGGACGGCGTGCCAGCGGGGTTTTTCGGAGATGATGTCGAGGACGCGATCACGGGCGATCCAGCGGCCGATGGCGTAGGCGATGACCGAGGCGACGGTGATGGCGGCCATCGCGATGGGCCAGCCGACGCCGAAACCGAAGGCCCAGCCGGCGAGAATCGCGGCGGAATACGTGGGCAAGAACGAGACGCCCACGAGGGTGGCGGTGAAGACGAAATAGATCAGGACGCCGAGGTCGGCGTGGCTGCGGAGCCAGGGGCCGAGGGTCGTGAGGACGGCGAACAGAATGAAGCTGCCGAGCGGGGGCCAAAACGAGAGGATGATCGCGAAGGGACCGGCGGCGCCGAGGCGGCGGAAGGTGCTCGGCTTGCCGGCGGGGGTGGCGGCGGTCGAGGGGGCGGGTGGTGTGGAGGTGGGCACGGGCGGCGGAGAGAGAAAGATGCAGAGAAGGAGGGCGGGAGAGTGGAGGAGAGGGAATCGGGAAATTGCGAATCGGCGATTCTGAATCCGAGATTTTCGGAAACGATCCAGTGAAAGCCGCCGAGCGGCGGACGGAGGCGATCGGTTCGGGGAGTTAATCGAGGAGGACTTCGGTGTGGCTGCGCAGATAGTCTTCGAGGCGGCGTTGGAGATGGCGGACGGTGGCGGGCGGGGCGGTTTGCTCGGAGAGGGGGCGGTTGAGGAGCGGGGCGACGGCGGCGCGGTCGTCGTCGGGGAGGAGGGGGAACCACTGCTGTTTGAGCGGGTAGCCTTCGTCCCTGGCGAAGCAGTAGAGGCTTTTCAGATACACGATGTCGGGGCGGGCGCCGGCAGCGAGAGAGGCGAAGGCGGTGCGGAGCAGGGTGCCGACGGCGCGGCGGCTTTCCTCGTGGACGGGATTGCGCGCGACGAGCGAGGCGAGCGCGGAGGCGGCGAGGAGCGTTTCGTAGCTACGGCCGAGGTCGGCGTGGCGGGTGGCGAGGCGGACCTCTTTCACGAACCAAGTGCGGCCTTGGTTGGAGGATTCGAGGTGGAGCGAGGCTTCGTCGAAGAGGTCGAGCGGGACGGTGGTGGCGCCGGTTTTTTTAGGCAGCCGTTGGAGAATGTGGAGGGCGCCGTGGTCGGCGGAGAAGGCGGTGAACGATTGAAACGAGTCGGTCGGCGGGCGCTTCAGGAGGATGAAGGCGTCGGTCTGGAGCGTGGGGGCGGGCACGGGGGCGAGGCGGAGGCGGAGGCGGAGGCGGAGGCGGGGGCGGAGACGGAGAGGGAAATCGGAGAGGGAGAGAAGGAGAGAGGGGGAGAGGGGGAGACGGAGAAAGGGGGGATCGTTTTCGTAGGATATCCGCATTCGTCACACTCGCCCGAATTTTTTCGTCTCAGAGGGCACGGAGGAGTCACGGAGCCTCACAGAGTGAGGCAGGGGATGGGCGCCGTGGCCGCTGTGGCGGCTTTGTGTGCTCGATAAAAATTCTTCACGAACGTGCGATGGATGCGGGCGAGTGAGCAGCTGAGAGAACGATTGCGAGAACGAGGAATGAGAACGATTTATTGGGGAGAGTCCGGTTTGGGGTGCGGCCAGGGGGGGACGACGGCGCCGCCGGAGATGATCATCTTCATGCCGTCGCCGACGCTCATTTCGAGTTCGATGACCTCGCTCGGTGGAAACATGAGGAGGTAGCCACCGGTGGGATTCGGGGTGGTCGGGACGAAGACGGTCCAGAGTTCGCCGACGCCGGCTTTGAGTTGGGCTTCGCTTTGGGCTTTGTTGGTAAGGAAGCCGAGGGTCCAGGTGCCGGCGCGAGGGAATTGGACGAGGACGACTTTGTTGTAGAGGTTGCGATTTTTGGTGCCGAAGGTGGCGACGATTTGACGGACGGAATTGTAGACGGCGCTGACGCCGGGAATGCTCTGCACGGAGCGTTCGAGGATGCGCAGGAAGACGCGGCCGAACACGTAGTGCGAAAAAAAGCCAAGCGCGGTGACGAGGGCGAAGATGCCGAGGGTGGCGACGATGTCCCAGATGAGCGCGAGGCCTTGGAGGGACTCGGGGAGGTAGGATTCGAAGAGCGGCCGGAACGAGCCGCCGACTACGTCGATGATGCGACCGAGCGCCCACAGCGTGACGACGAGCGGGGCGAGCAGCAGCGCGCCGGTGAAAAAGGCGTTGCGGATCGTGGTGAAGCGGGAGTTGGGCGGAGGGACGTCGGACATGGCAGCAGTGGGCGCGGAGGTTGGGGACCGGTGCGCGGGTTGGCACGGACAATTTGCGCAGGGGCGCGCGGCGGCAGAGGCGCGGCGTAGGCGGCGGGCGGGCGCGAATAAGACCGGTCAGGCTGACCGGCCTACGTTACGGGACCTCGTAGATTTCGAGGAGGACGGTGCCGGCGGTGTTGTCGCCGCTGGTGACTTGCGCGGTGTAGGCGCCGGGCAAAAAGGGCATCATGACGACCGCGTCGAGGGTGCCGGGGGCGACGGGGAACGCGCCGGTGCTGGCGAGGGAGCCGGCGAGATCGGCCTCGTAGGTGAGGGCGCCGACGACGGGGAGGTAGGCGTAGCCGTTCGAATAGATATTGCCGGAAGAGTCGTAGATGCGGAGGACGGGGGCGCGGAGCGGGCCGGCGACGCCGAAGCTCGCGAGGGTGGGGCCGATGGCGCGGAGGATGAGTTTTTTGGTCTGCGAGGCGCCGCCGTTGACGACGAAGCCGGCGGTGAAGTTTTGGCCGGCACCGGCGGCGAGCGTGCCGCGGAGGGAGAGGTTGACGAGGCGGTCCGTGGGGCCGACGCCGAGGATGAGGAACTGACTCGGCGCGGAGGAGGACGTGGTTTCGGCGGGGGCGAGTTGGTAGATGCCGGCGTCGGAGGCGCGGACGTTTTGGAGGGCGAGGAGCGGGCCGGTGGCGCCGGTGATCGGGCGGCCATCTTTCAGCCACTGCGCGGGGCGTCCGCCGAAGTTCGGTCCGGTGATGAGGAGCGTCTCGCCGACGGGAACGGTGACGCGAGCGGGTGGCACGGCGCGGATGCCGGTGGAGATGTCGAGGGTGATGGCGGTTTCGCCGATGGCGGGGGCAGCGAGGGCGTTGCCGGTGGGGCGAAGCGTGCTGATGGGGAGGACGACGGGAACGGAGGGAATGGCGGGGGTGGTAACCGTCGCGGCGACCGAGGTGGCGGCCTGCCCGGCGATCGCGGCTTGCGCGGCCACCGTGGCGGCGACGACGGGAGAAGTGGTGGGAGGCGGGGGCGTTTGGGCGAAGGCGGAGGCGCTGACGAGCGCGAGGGACGTGAACAGCAGCAGGGCGGCACGGGACGCGCGGGCGGAAAACACGGCGAGTTCGTTCATGGCAGGACTATCGAAGGGTGAAGCGCGGAAGGCAATCGTGGGCGCGGAGGATTTTGAGCGCGCGGGCTTCGGCGCGGCGCATGACGCGCTTTTTGGCGGGCTGAAGGTCCTCGTAGCCAGCGAGGTGGAGCCAGCCATGGACGACGTAGAGGGTGAGTTCGGTGCTGAAGGCGCGGAGCGCGGCTGCGTGAGTGAGGCGTCGGCGGCGGGAGATCTCTCGCCGGGCGGCGTCGGCGGAGACGCAGATTTCGCCGGCGGTGCCGAAGGCGGGGGCGCCCTCGAAGGTGATCACGTCGGTGGGCGTGGGGTCGTCGAGGAAGTCAGCGTGGAGTTGGGCGAGCTCGGCGTCGGTGAGAAAGACGAGCGAGAGTTCGCCGGGCGGAGCGGAGAGGAATTTCGAATTTCGATTTTTGATTTTCGATTCGGCGACGGGGACGCGAGGCGCGAACTCGGAGTCGAGGAGGTGGATCACGCGCGTGACGGCGCGGCGGTCGAGGCGGAGGCGCGGGTGGCGGTTGGCGAGAGTGATGGTGCGAGCGTGCAAGGTGGCGGGAGGTGCGGTTGAAATTCCGTCGAGCGGTAGGCGAGGCAAGCGGAAAGGCCGCGGTCGGAGGAGCGAGGCGGGGGCGATCAGCGGACAGTTGTGCAAGAATTGTTTTTTCCTCGGCGAGTTTTGGCGGCGTGATTTCAGCAGGTCAGCTCCTGCGCGGTGCGCGGATATTGAATACACGACGGCGGCGGGCGGTGCGGACTTGTCGGAGCGGGGCGGAGAACCACGATGACGACCTACGAGCGCTATGAAAATGAACCCCAGTGGTGCGGTGGAGCAGACGAGCGAGGGGCCGGTGGCTCCGAGTGGAGTATCGCGGCGCGCGTTTCTGCGCGGGCTGGGCACGAGTGCGGTGTCGGCAGCGGCGCTGGGCGCGGACAATGTGGCCAAGGGCCTCGCGCAGGCGAACGCGGAGCGCATGCAGGGGCCGGGCGCGGTGACGCTGACGCTCACGGTGAACGGGACGAAGAAGACGTTTTCGGTCGAGCCGCGCGTGACGTTGCTGGAGGCGCTGCGCGGCGACGTCGGGCTGACGGGCGCGAAGGAAGCGTGCGACCGGGCGACGTGCGGCGCGTGCACGGTGTTGCTCAACGACACGCCGGTTTACGCATGCTCGATGCTCGCAATCGAGGCGCAGGGCGCGGAGATCACGACGATCGAGGGGATTTCGCGGGACGGAAAAATGTCGGCGTTGCAAAAGGCGATGGTCGACAAGGACGGACTGCAATGCGGCTTTTGTTCACCGGGGATGATCATGGTGCTGACGGCGCTGCTGCGGAAGAATCCGCATCCGACGGAGGCCGAGGTGCGCCAGGCGATCGCGGGGAATTTGTGCCGGTGCGGTTCGTATCCGCGCATCTTTGCCGCGACGCGCGCGGCGAGCGGGCAAAAGCCGCTGACGAAACTCAACGTAGTCTCCCTCCACGACCATGCCCTGGCCTAAAGAAACCCGGTTTTTAGGAAAAGAAACGCCGCGCGTCGAAGGGCCCGCGAAGGTGACGGGGCGCGCGAAGTATACGAGCGACGCGGCACCGGCGGGGGTGCTCTACGGGGCGATCTTCCGGTCGAAGTGGCCGGCGGCGCAGGTGAAGTCGGTGAATCTCGCGAAGGCGAAAGCGGCGCCGGGGATCAAGGCGGCGATTGTGGCGCGCGAAGGTGAATTCGAAGTGCGCTATTACGGCGACGAAATCGCGGCGATCGCGGGCACGAGCAAGCAGGCGGTGTTGGATGCGCTGGCGCTCATTGAAGTGAAGGTGGAGACGCGGACCTTTGTCGTGAAGGAACTGGAGGCGATGAAGGCGGATGCGCCGCAGGTGATGGCGGGCAAAGCCAATCTGACCGAAGGCGCGGCGAAGGAGACGGGCAACGTCGACGCGGCGTTTGCGGCGTCGGCCGCGGTGGTGGAGACGACGGTGAGCACGCCGATCCAGGTGCACCATCCGATGGAAACGCACGGGCACACGGTGCAGTGGGATGGCGACGAGATGAAGGCGTGGTCATCGACGCAGGGCGTGTTTTCGTGTCGGGACAGTTTTGCGAAGACGATGAAGATCGCGCAGAACAAAGTGCGCGTGACCTGCGAGCACATGGGCGGCGGATTTGGCTCGAAGTTTAATCCGGGGGCGGAGGGCGCGTTGTGCGCGAGGCTCGCGCAGGCGGCGGGCGCGCCGGTAAAATTGATGCTCACTCGCTTCGAAGAAGGGCTGGCGGTGGGTAACCGGCCTTCGTCGTATCAGAAACTGAAACTGGGCGCGGACGCGGACGGGAAGTTGACGGCGTTCGAGATCTATTCGTTCGGCACGCCGGGCTACAGCGCGGGTGCGAACACGGGCGGCGGCAGTGGCGGGGCGAGTTTCCCGACGCCGTATATTTACAAACCGGCGGCGACGCGCGTGAAGCAAGGCAGCGTGGCGGTGAACGCGGGGCAATCGTGCGCGTTTCGAGCGCCGGGGCATCCGGTCGCGTCGGTGGGGATGGAGGCGGTGCTCGACGATCTCGCGGTGAAGCTGGGGATCGATCCGGTGGAGATCCGCGTGAAAAACGATCCGTTTGAAATCCGTCGGCGCGAATATGCGCTCGGTGCGGAGCGGTTTGGTTGGAAAGAAAAATACCGGAAGCCCGGCACGATGGCGGGCACGGTGAAACGGGGTGTGGGGTGTGCGGGCGCCGCGTGGATGAGCGGCGGCAAGGGCACGCAGGCAGAAATTCAAGTCAACGCCGACGGGACGGTCGAGGTGCGAGTCGGCACGCAAGACCTCGGAACCGGCTCGCGCACGGTGGTGCAGGTCGTGGCGGCTGAGATGCTCGGCATCACGCTCGATCTCATCACCGTGCGCATCGGCGACTCGCAGTATCCGCCGAGTGGATCGAGCGGCGGCAGCCAGACGACGGCGTCGGTGTCGCCGGCGATTTTCGACGCGTGCGAGAATGTGGTGACAGAATTGAAAGCGCTGAGCGGGATCGACGATCCGCGCGGGCCGAATTGGAAAAAGGCGTGTGCGAAGATCGGACCCACGATGCCGCTGCAGGTGCGGGGTAAGTGGCGCGAGGGGCTTTCGACGGGCGGGGCGGGTGGCGTGCAGTTTGCCGAGGTCGAGGTCGATACGGAAACGGGTTTCGTGAAGGTCACGAAGATGCTCGTCGTGCAGGACTGCGGGCTCGTTGTGAACAAGCTGACGTGCGAGAGCCAGATCAACGGCGGCGTGATCATGGGGCTCGGTTACGCGCTCTATGAGCAACGCGTGATGGATGAACGCACGGGCTATGTGCTCAACCCGACGCTGGAGAATTACAAAATCCCGGGAGCGGCGGACATGCCGGACATCGACATTCTGCTGCTCGACATGCCGGAACGCGGCGTGATCGGGGTGGGCGAACCCTGCACGGTGCCGACGGCATCGGCGATCGCGAACGCGGTGGCGAATGCGATCGGCGTGCGCGTGCCGGATCTGCCGATCACACCGGACCGCGTGCTCGCGGCGCTCGGCAAAGTGCCCAAGGGGCGGCGGGAAACGGTGTCGTTGCCCGCGACGGCGACGGAGGGATTTGCGAGCTTGGCGGCAGTGCCGAGCGTGCCGTGGATCGAGAGCAACGGTGGTTGTCATTCCTACACATGAAAGCCTTTTCATACGTTACCGCGCAGACGGCGGCCTCGGCGGTGGAGCACGTCGGCAGCAAGGGAAAATTCCTCGCCGGTGGGCAGGATCTGCTCGGCGAAATGAAAGAAGGGCTCGTGGAGCCGACGGTGCTGGTGAACGTGAAAACAGTGGCCGGCACGCGCGAAATCACGGCGGCGGCGGGCAAGTGGACGGTCGGCGCGAATGTGACGCTGACGGCGTTGGCGGAGCATGCGGAGGTGAAGAAACTTTTCCCGGGACTCGCGCAGGCGGCGGGGGACGTGGGGTCGCCGCAGATGCGGAATATCGCGACGGTGGGCGGGAATCTCGCGCAGCATTCGCGCTGTTGGTATTACCGGCAGCGCGATGCGCATTGCGCGAAAAAAGGCGGCAAGCAGTGCCTGGCGCGCGGCGGCGAGAACAAGTTTCACAGTCTGTTTGTGAACAAGATTTGCCTGAGCCCGTGTGTGTCGAATCTCGCGGTGGCGCTCGCGGCGCTCGACGCGGCGGTGGTGGTGCAGCGGGGCGGAAAGACGGTGACGCTCACGATCGCGCAGCTCTACGAAAAGGCGTGGAACGATCCGCGGGCGCATCACTCGCTGGGCGACGATGAGTTGATTCTGCGGATCGAAGTGCCGGTGACGGTGGGTGCGCGGAGCGCCTATGTGAAGATCGCGGAGAAAAACGATTTCGACTGGGCGCTGGTGAGCTGCGCGGCGGCGGGGCGCGTCGAGGGCGGGAAGTTGCGCGGGGCGCGGCTGGCGCTCGGTTGCGTGGCGCCGATTCCGTGGCAGGTGAAAGAGGCGAACGCGTATCTCGAGGGCAAAGCGCCGAGCGACGAAACGGCGGCGGGCGCGGCGGCGATTTTGTTGCGCGAAGCCGATGCGCGGGAGCAGAACGGTTACAAGATTACGATCGCGAAGGTGCTCGTGAAGCGGGCGCTGGCGGGGCTGGCGGAATAGGCGGGGTGACGAGGGGATCGCCCGCAAGCATGGGTGCGGTCTCCGGGTCGGTTGAGTTCTGAATCGCCTGCAAGCAGGCTCCTACCTTCGGAGCGGAATCGCGATCAGGCGTTCGCTTTGGCGGGGGGCTGCTCGGCGGCAGGGTAGGCGACGCGGGAGTGGAGCATGTTCAGCAGCGTGAACTGGAAACTGTTTTTGATCTTCGTGATCTCGTCGAAGGTGAGCGGGGCTTCGTCGAGTTGGCTGTCGGCGATGCGGTCGTTGACAATGCGGTTGATGAGGTCGCGGAGCGTCTCGGGCGTGGCGGTGCGCAGAGAGCGCGAGGCGGCTTCGATGCCGTCGGCGAGGGAGATGATGGCGCTCTCTTTGAATTGCGGGCGCGGGCCGGCGTAGCGGAAGGCGGACTCGGAGATTTTCGAAAGAGGATTTTCGATTTTCGAATCGGGCGGGGGGAAGGCGACGGCGGACGCAGCGGCGGTGGCGTCGGCTTTGGTGGCTTCGGCGGGGACGGGGGCGCGGCGTTTGGGGCCGGTGGTCGAGGGGGCGCGGGTTTGGGCGACGGCGCGGTCGTAGAAATAACGGACGAGGCTGGTGCCGTGGTGTTGGCGGATAACGTCGAGGACGGCGCGGGGGAGATTGTGGCGGGCGGCGAGCTCGACGCCGTCGGTGACGTGTTGGCGGATGATGCGGGCGGACTCGGCGGGGTCGCGGGCATCGTGGGGGTTATGGCCGTCGCGTTGATTTTCGGTGAAGTCGGCGGCGTGGGCGGTCTTGCCGACGTCGTGGAAAAGGGCGCAGACGCGGGCTAGGAGGGGATTGGCGCCGATGGCGTTGCAGGCGTTTTCTGAGAGTTGGGCGACGACGAGGGAGTGGTGGTAGGTGCCGGGGGCATCGAGCTGCATGCGGCGGAGCAGCGGGTGATTGTAGTCGGTAAGCTCGAGCAGCGTGATGTCGGTCGTGCGTTTGAACAGGGACTCGAGGATCGGGAGGACGCCGACGACGGCGACGCCGGTGAGTAGACCGGTGGCGAGACCGGCGGTCATTTGGCGGGCGATGGTGTCGATGGGGGTTTGGTCGGCGATGCCGATGAGGGCGGCGAAGGCGGCGACGGTGAGACCGCCGGCACCGGCGGCGCGAACGACGAGGCCGCGGCGGCGGGCTTCGCGGCCGATGAAGATCGCGACGAGCGAGGCGAGGAAGGTGAGGACGAGAAGGTCGAGACGGTTGCCGTAGATGACGCCGGTGAAGATCGAGATGAGCAGCGCCATAAAAATGCCGGAGCCGGCATCGATCAAAATGGCGACGATGAGCGGGGCGAGGGCGGTGGGCGCGACGTAGGGGAGCGTGCTGGCCCAGGAGCCGTCGCGGACGAAAAATTCGGCGCCGCCGAGGGAGTAGTTGGCACGGACGAGGGCGAGGTTGACGATGACGACGAGGGCGAGGAGGCCGCAGCGGACGTTGGAGCGGAGCGTCTCGGGATCTTCGATACGGATGTAAATGAGCGAGGCGAGGACCATCGCGAGCACGAGGAGAACGCGGCCGAAGAGGGTGAGGCCCTCGTTGAGCTCGGTGTCGCCGTGATCGAGCAGGTAACGGCGGTAAGCCTGAAACATCTCGTGTTGCTCGGGGGTGACGCGGTCGCCGGGCTCGATGATGGATTGGCCGCGGGTGACCGAGATGGTGACGGGTTTGAAGGCGCGTTTGGCTAGGTTGAGCGCGGCCTGGGTGGCGGCGCGGTCGTAGAGGACATTCGGGACGAGGCCGAAACGGAAGAGGCGGAAGACGGCCTGCGTGGCGGAGCGGGAAACGCCGTCGGTGGCGAGGCCGACGCGGAGGAGCGTGAGCGCGTCTTCCATGGACTGCACGGAGCGCGGGGCGGCGGCGCTGGGGTTGGCGGATGTAGCTACGGCGGAGGGCGGCGTGAGGCTAGCGGAGGGGGCTGGCGTGGGGTTGGCGGAAGGTGTGAGGGTAGGAGTGACGAGGGGAGCGGAAGCGGGGGCGGGGCGGGCGATTTGGAAAACAAGGGCGCGGCTGTTGCCGGTGCCGACGAGGGCGGAGTCGGCGACGCCCTGCGCGTAAATGTCGCGCAGGATCGCGAGGCCGTTTTCGAAGAGCGCGGCGCGAGCTTTGGAGTCGCCGATGGAGAGGAGCGCGGCGATGTCTTCGGGGGTGGCGTGATAGGGGCCGCGGGCGTTGAAGGATTCAGCGAGGGCGGCGAACTCCGGGCGGAGGGAGGCGGGAGAGAGTTGAGAATTGAGATTTGAAATTTGAGAATTCGGACGTGGAGGGGCGGGGGCGACGGGCCGCGCGGTGGTGGGCGCGGAGAGGGCGGTGCCGGGTGCTAGCGACGTGGAGGGCGGGGCGGGGTGGGCGGCTTCGTGGGAATCGAGTTGCGCGAGGAGGAGGCGCGCGGCGGATTCGAAGCGGAGGAAGGGCTCGTTTTCGAGGCGGTAGACGGGCGGGACGCGGTCGAGAAACTGGTCGCGGGCAGCGCGGGTTTTTTCCTCGCTCGCGTAGGTGAACGGCGTGCTGGCGGTGACGCGGACGGTGGCGAGCTGATTGGGCAGGACCGCGAAGTTGGACGTGGTCATACCGGCCCAACTGATGAGCACGATCGAGACTACGGTGACGACGAAGATGAGGGCGGAGACGAGGCGGTTGCGGTCGAGGAAATCGCGGGTGGCAGAGAGCCGGGCGTTGGTGCTGGAGGCGGAATCGGGGGGCAGGCCGCCGGACGCAGACTCCCCGCCCGAGCGGGCGTGAAGGCCGCCGAGGAGGAGTTTGAGTTGGTGGCGGACGGACATCGAAGGAATGACGAATTTCGAATGACGAATGACTGAATGCGGTGGGACGGCTGCTTAGCGGGGCGCGGGTTGGTGCTGGCCAAAGTTGCCGTCGAGGAGGGCGCGGAACGAGAGGTCTTCGTCGAGGTCGGGCCAGTGGAGGCCGAGGGGGGAGCGTTCGATGCGGTTGAGCTGGGCGGGCGTGCCACGGGCAAGGCGAGGGTTTTTCGCGACGGGGAAACGGACTTCGACGCCGCTCTCCATGACGATGACGATTTGTCCGTCGAGGTGGAAGGCGCGGTGGGCGGTGTCAGCCAAGGTGTTCATGCCATTTTTGGGGAGGATGAGTGTGCGGCTCACAACTTGGCGATAAACTCATCAGGCAAAACACCAGCTTGGCGGAGGACGCCGGCGAGGGTGCCGACTTTGATTTCGCGATGCATGGGCACCACGCAACCGGCTGAACCGCGCCGCATAATGAGGTGGCTGCCTTTCTGACGAACTTGGGCGAAGCCGAGACGTTCCAAGGCGCGAACGGCTTCGGCACCGGAAATGTGCGGGAGCTTAGGCATGACCGGCCACTTCGAAGGTTGTTAGCAGCGACGAACCAGAGGCGGACATCGGAAACTCTTCGAGGTAGAGCTCAGTAGCTTCACGGAGATTGATGAGGGCCTCTTCGACGGTTTCACCTTGAGTCGTAGTGCCGGTTTCGGGGTTGAGGGCGACGAAGCCGCCTTCGGCAGCAGGGGTGAGGATGGCGTTGAGTGTCATGGCGGGAGAACGTGCGAGCAGAAGGTTATGCGGTCAAACTACGGGGAAGGTGTGGCGAGCCAGTGGCCGCCGAGGAGGAGTTTGAGGTGGCGGCGGACGGACATGGGAGGCGGATTTACGATTTAGGAATTACGATTTTCGATTTTAGCAGGGCCGACGGGGGTAGGCGGCGGGGACGCTGTTTGGCGGAGATGGACCGGATAATGAGGCGCGAGCGGGCGGAGGCGTCGAACGGGACGGGAGCGAGCGCGATGGCGGACGCGATCAGGGATTCCACGTCGGGGTGATCGAGAATCGCGGCATCGGGGAGGCGGATATTGCGAACTTGGTTGCCGGAACCGCACAGGATTTTCTTGGGATCGGGGAGTTTAGCACCGTGAAGGAAGCAAAGTGTGACGCCGCGGGCGTGAGCGGCGATGGAGAAAACGGCGTCAGAGGGGCGCTCCGTGGGGCAGTAGCCGATGACGAAGAAATTGTAGTTGTCGTAGACCAGCTCGTGCGCGTGCGGGAGGCGCCGCCGGAGTTGGGTGCGAAAGGCTTTGATGAGCATGGCGTTCGCGGGGGTGAATTTCGCAATGAACGCCGCCAGTTGGGCGGCCGGTGAATCTGGCTTCACGCGTGCCATTGGGGAATTTGGTGATTTGCTCAAAGCGCTATGATTTTGACGCCGACTCCGATCCATCGCTCATCGGGTTCCGGTAGTTTTCGTAGGCGTCGATGATTTTGCCGACCAAGGGGTGGCGGACGACGTCGCTGCCGCTGAAGGTGTGGAAGTCGATGCCGGGGATGTCGCTCAGGATGTGGCGGACTTCGAGGAGGCCGCTGGCTTTGGAGCGGGGAAGGTCGATTTGCGTAATGTCGCCGGTGACGACCATGCGGCTGTCTTCGCCGAGGCGCGTGAGGAACATCATCATCTGCTCGGGCGTGGTGTTTTGCGCTTCGTCGAGGACGACGAAGGCGTGCGAGAGGGTGCGGCCGCGCATGTAAGCGAGCGGGGCGATCTCGATGACGCCCTTCTCGGTGAGGCGCGTGATGTCCTCGGCGTCGAGCATGTCGTGGAGGGCGTCGTAGAGGGGGCGGAGGTAGGGGAGGATTTTCTCGCGGAGGTCGCCGGGCAGGAACCCGAGGGTCTCGCCGGCTTCGACGGCGGGGCGGGTGAGGATGATGCGCTCGACTTCGTTTTTGAGGAGGGCTGAGACGGCGGCGGCCATGGCGAGGTAGGTCTTGCCGGTGCCGGCGGGGCCGATGCCGAAGACGACCGGGTGGGCGAGCATCGACTGGAGGTAAAGTTTTTGGCCGAGGGTTTTCGGGACGATGGTCTTGCGGTTGGTGGCGATGACGAGGGGCGCGGTGATGAGGGCGCGCATCTGATCGCCTTCGCCGCGGGCGAAACCGTCGGTGATGCGGTGGAAGTCGGGCGTGCGGATCGTCATGCCCTGCGAGCGGGCTTCGTTGAGGAAATTGAAGAGGGATTCGGCGAGGGCGATGGCGGCAGCGGCGGATTTTTGATTTTCGATTTTTGATTTTGGATTCGCGGAGGTCGCGGATTCGAGGTCGGCGGCGGGCTCGATCTTCAGCCAATCTTCGCGGGTGACGAGTTTGACGCCGAGGGTGCGTTCGGCGTGGGCGAGGTTTTCTTCGCGGCCCGCGTAGAGGGAGCTGAGGTGGCGGGGGCTGGGGAAGTGGAGGGTGCGGGTGGGCACGGGCGGTGGGAATGACTAATGTCTAATGACGAATGACGGATGACGGATGACGGGGGCGGGCGGTGGGCTCTGGGGGGAGAAAGAGAACGATTACGAGGAACGAGAACGAATCAAAGGGGGGCGGAGGGGAGGGTGCGCACGGTGGCGGCGAGTTTTTCCCAGGTGGCTTCGAGAGATTGGGGGAGGATGCGGGTGGAACCGATCACGGGCATGAAGTTGCTGTCGCCGTTCCAGCGGGGGACGATGTGGCCGTGGAGGTGGTCGATGCTGCCACCGGCCACGGAACCGCCGAGGTTGAAGCCGACGTTGAAGGCGTCGGGTTTGAGGGCGGCGGTGAGGAGGCGTTTGCCGAGGGTGATTTCTTCGAAGAGGTCGGCGCGCTCGGTCGGGGTGAGGTCTTCGAGATCGGAGACGTCGCGGAAAGGGACGGCGAGGAGGTGGCCGGGGTTGTAGGGGAAGCGGTTGAGAATGAGGTAGGACAGGGCGCTGCGGTGGATGATCAGGGCGGCGCGGTCGTCGCCGAGGGCGGGGAGCTCGGTGAAGGGGCGTTTCATCGCGGCCGGGTAGCGCGGCGCTTCGATGTATTCCATGCGCCAGTGAGGGTGGAGCTGTTGCATGTGCGGTGGGCGATGACGGTGCGTGCGGAGCGCGGTAGGCGGGAGGCTGAAGGCGAAAAGGGTGGGAGGAAAGTGGCGCGGGGAGGGGAAGTCAAAGCAGCAGGGGGCGGCGGAAGACGGAGAGATGGGGAGAGGAGGAGACTGGGCCGAGGGGAGAAAATCGGGGCTTGCGCGTTGGTATGACGGGCGTCATTTCAAGCGGCTCATGCGTTACCCGCCGAATCATAAACTTGCGACGCGCCGCCGGATCGTGGAGGCGGCGGGGCAGGCGTTTCGCGAGCGCGGGGTGGCGGAAACGGGGGTTGATGAAGTGATGCGGCGGGCGGGGCTGACGCACGGCGGCTTTTACGCGCATTTCCGGGACAAGACGGAGTTGGTGGCGGAGGCGTGTGCGGCGGCGTTTGATGCGGCGGTGCCGAATTTGGAGCGGATCGCGGCGTTACCGACGCCGGCGGCGCGGGCACGGCTGCTGATCGACAGCTATCTGGCGGCGCGGCATCGCGACAATCGAGGCTCGGGCTGCATGGTGGTGGCGGTGGCGGCCGATATGGCGCGGCTCACGGGAGCGGCGCGGGAAGGCTACTCGCGGGGGTTTGCGCAGCACATCGAGCGGTTGAGCGCGGCGCTGCGACTGTGCGAGGACGCGGCGGAAAACCGGGTGCGGGTGACGCATCTGATGAGTTCGCTGGTAGGGGCGCTGCTGTTTGCGCGGGCGATCGACGATCCGGTGCAGAGCGAGGCGATTTTGCACTCGATGCGGCGGTGTCTGCGGGCGGAATTTGGTGAGGCGGCGGCGCGCAGTGGCGGGGCGAAGGCAAAGGCGGCGGCTGTCGGGAATGATTTTTTGAGAGTGGCCACCGAGCAACGGGGGCGCTGAGAATTTTTAACAATCATGAGCAACCTATCCAACATGCAGCCGAAGCGCCGGGTGGTCATCACAGGTATCGGTGCGGTCACACCTTGCGGAAACACCGCCGCCGAAACTTGGTCTGCGCTGATCGCGGGACGCAGCGGCATCGGGCGCATCACGCGTTTCGATTCGACCGGCTGCACGGCGCAGATCGCGGGTGAGGTGAAAAACTACGATCCGGCGCGGCCACTCCCGGCGCCGTTGCAACCGCGCGGACCGGGCAGCGAGCCGATGGCGCAGGCGCTCACGCAAAAGGACATCAAAAAATTCGGGCGCTTCACGCACCTCGGCGTCGGCGCGGCGGTGGAGGCATACGCTGACTCGGGCCTCGACGCGCACCGGGCGGGCATGAACGCGGAGCGCATGGGCGTGAATCTGGGCGTGGGGCTCGGCGGGTTGCCGGAAATGGAAGCGATGCACGATACGTGGAAGGCGGGCGGGTTTCGGAAGATCTCGCCCTTTTTTATCATTCAAATCGCGCCGAATTTGTTGGCGGGCCAGGTGAGTCTGCTGCTCGACCTGCGCGGGCCGAACATGAGCGTGGCGTCGGCGTGTGCGACGAGCGGACATGCGCTCGGCGAGGCGGCGGCGGCGATCGCCCGCGGCGAAGTTGACGTGATGGTGGCGGGTGGAGCGGAGTCGACCGTGACGCCGCTGGCGATCGGGGCGTTTGCGCAGATGCGCGCGCTCTCGACGCGCAACGACGCTCCCGAAAGAGCGTCGCGGCCCTACGACAAAGACCGCGACGGCTTTGTGCTCGGCGAGGGATCGGTGGTCTTCGTGCTCGAAGAACTGGACCACGCGCTCGCGCGCGGTGCGCGCATCTATGCGGAACTGCGCGGCTACGGCGCGACCGCGGACGCGTATCATCTTTCCTCGCTCGCGCCGGGCGCAGAGGGCTCGGCGCGCTCGATGCGGGCGGCGCTGACGCGCGGTGGGCTGACGGCGACGGATATCGATTTTGTATCGGCGCACGCGACCTCGACGCCCGGCGGCGACGGCGAAGAGGCGGCGGCGATCGCGCACGTGTTTGCCGAAAACAAAGCGAACCTCCACGTGAGCGGTGTGAAGTCGATGACCGGGCATTTGCTCGGAGGCGCGGGCGCGATGGGTGCGTTTGCGGCGGTGAACGCGATCCACCACGGCATCGTGCCGCCGACGATCAATCTCGAAAACGTCGACCCGGCGTGTGCGGCGCTCGGGCTGAATTTCACGCCGAATGTGGCCGTGCAAAAGTCGGTGCGCGCGGCGCTGGCGAACTCGTTTGGGTTCGGCGGCACGAATGCGTCGGTGGTGTTTGCGAAGGTGTGATGCGGCGGAGCGACGTCGCGCGGCGGCTCGACGCGGCGAGGGCGTAGTTTTCCGACCGGGCGCGGGCGTGCGCGGCTTTGACACGTTCGGGCGCGGCGGGCAGGGTATCGCCCGTGCTGAGAGAAATACGCAACTTGAAGCAGGAAAGCGGTGGCGGGCGGCGCCGTTGGTTTGAGTCGGACGGCTTTGAGCTGGTCGTGTGGCTGGACTCGGCCGGGGCGTGCGAAGGATTTCAACTCTGCTACGATTTGGGGCGCGGCGAGCATGCGCTCACGTGGCGGCCGGTCGGAGGGTTTTCGCACAACTCGATCGATCAGGGAGACAGTTTTGACGGAGGCGGGAAAATGTCGCCGATCCTCGTGGCCGATGGAGTGATTCCCTGGTCGGAAATCGGGCGGCTGTTTGGCGAGCGCGGGAACGGGCTCGACGCGGAGTTGCGCGAGTTGGTGGGCACGCGGTTGGCGGCGCGAAAGTAAGGTGCGAGGTGGTGGAAGCGGGAGGCCTCGGGGCGCCGGGCGAAAGGGCGCCGGGCGAAAGGGCGGCGGTTGCAAACCGTCGCTCCTTTGGTGGCGTTAGAATTGGCGACACGACCGGATTCGGCGGTCGTTTGAATCGGGCTCGCGTTTGGCAATTGCGCTCGTTGGCTAGCCGGCCGTGTCCGCACTCTGGAAAAAACTTTCGACCGAAGTCTCGTCGCCGTTTCTCGCGGCGCTGCTCTTGTGCGGTGGCTTTTGGGGATTTGTGGCGTGGGACCAATCGCATTGGTGGAGCGTGAAAGCGGACTACAGTTTCGGCTGGTTGGTGCCGGCGTTTGTGATCTTCGCGATCTATGACCGGTGGCCGCGAATCGTGGCAGCGGCGGCGGCGTGTGCGGCAGAAGGAAGTCCTCGGGCAGCGGGCTGGCAAAAATGGATGCTGCGGCTCCTGGTGGCGGTTTCGCTCACGTTGGGCGCGGGATTTTTTCTGCTGGGGGCATTTTACCGCGCGGGCGCGGGAAGCTCACATCCGGGGACGTTGGCGATCACGCTCGGGATGATCGGACTGTTGTTGCCGTTGCTGTTGTTGAATGCGCCGGAATCGCCTTCGCCCACGGCGGGAAGTTTGTGGTCGGATGCGCGGGTGAAGCTGGCGGCGTGGTTTTTGTTTCCCGTGCTGGTGTGGTTGGTATCGGCGCCGATGGTGTCGGTGGTGGAGCAGCAACTGAATTTGTTTTTGCTGCGCAAAGTTGTGACGGTGGTCGCGTTTATTTTCGACACGCTCGGGCTGCCGATCGAACAGCAGGGCAATGTGCTAGCGCTGCCGACGGGCAACGTGGGTGTGGAAGATGCTTGTTCGGGGATTCGCTCGCTGACGGCGTGTCTGTTTGCGGGATCGTTTTTGTCGGCGGTTTTCTTGGACAAGCTTTGGAAAAAAATCGCGTTGGTGGTGGCGGCGATGGGTTTCGCGTTTGTCACGAATCTTGGCCGCTCGTTGTTTCTCACGGCGTGGGCGTATCGGCACGGACCGAGCGCCATCGAAGGCACGGTGCACGACGTGGCGGGCTACGCAGTGCTCGGGCTGACGGTGGTCGGGCTGCTGTGCCTACTGCCGCTGCTCAATCTGAAGATTTCGCTGGGAGCGGGGCCGGGGCGGCCGGATGCGGCGGCATAGCTTTCCCATCGCCTGCGAGCAGGCTCCTACCTCGGAGCGGTAGGCCTACGGGCGGACGAGTTTGAGGTAGGCTTCGGCGTAGCGGCGGCCGAGTTCGCGGTAGGCGTCGGAGCTGAAATGGACTTTGTCGCCCTTGTCTTTCAGGCCGTCGGAATTCGCGAAGGCGGTGTGCGGGACTTTCTGCGGGAGTTCGCGGTGGGCGCGGTCGACCTGTTGTTTGAACTCGTTCCACGGGCTGCCGGGAAATTGGCCCATTTGGCCGGCGATGAAGGGCACGTTGGGCGCGTTGAGTTCGGCGCGGAACCGGGCGATGAGGTTGTGGAGTTTGGCTTCGTGTGCGGGGGCGAGCTCGCGGTTGGAATCGGATTCGCCTTGGTGCCACAGGATGCCGCGGAGTGTGCCGGACGGGAGCGCGAGCTTGGCGCGGGCGAGTGCATCGTCCCACGGGTGGCTGCGCGTGGGTTGGTAGAAGTGGCCGGGGACCCACGCGTCGATGGGCGAACCGCCGACGGCGCACGGTATCAGGCCGATGGTGACGTCGGGCGCGCTCGCGGCGGCGATCGCGGCGGCAAAGCTGCGACCGAGGCCGACGCCGACGGCGGCGGGTTTGTCGAAGTGCAGCGGATCGACGGCGGGGACCCAGGCACCGGATTTGTCGAGCATGAGCACGCGGGGGTGCGGCTTGTTTTCCGCGGGAACGATGACGCCGCGGCCGGCCATGTTCGATTGGCCGACGAGGAGGAAGAGATGGAATTTTTCTTTCGATGGGAGCGCGGTCGACTGGGCGCGGGCGAACGGGGCGAAGCAGACGAGAGCGAGGAGGACGAGGCGAAGGGTGCGCATGGGGAGAGTGAAGACGGGCTGACGATTCGCGGCGGGCGCGGGAGGCGCGAGCGAGAAATGGGTGACTTGCGGAGGGAGCGCGTGGGGCTACGGTGCGGTTTATGGTGAATCGTTTTTCCTCTCTCGTGCGGCGTGGCGTGTTGGCGGTCGTGGTGGTCGTGGCGGCCGCGGCGCCGCTGCGGGCGGATTTTGAGTTGTCGGCGGACTTGCCGGGCGCGGCGGCGGACGCGGTGTTGCGGGTGCGTCGTGAATCGCTGGAGACGAAGGAGTCGACGGACGTGGCGGCGGGGAAGCTGGAGAACGGAAGATTGCGAGTGCGGGTGGCGGCGGCGCCGGGGCTGTTTTCGGTGAGTATCGGCGAGGCCGAGGTGATGTTCGTGGCGGGCGATGGCGACGCGGTGCAGGTGTTGGCGGCGACGACGGGTGCGGGGCTGCGCGTGACGGGTGGGGCGGCGCAGGCGAGCTACCTCGCGTATGAGAGCTTTCGGCTGGAGTCGCTGGGGCGGCTGGTGTTGCCGGTGCGCGAAGCGATTGCGGCACGTGGCGCGGCGGGCGATGAGGCTGAGGTGGCGCGGTTGACGGAGCGGGAGGTCGCGGCGTATCGGGCTCATCGGCGCGAACTGAACGACTTTACCGTCGAGAAGCTGCGGGGATCGGCAGCGCTTTATGCGGCCTCGCTGCGCTGGGACGGCGACTACCGGCTTCAGGAGTTGGCCGCGGTGGTGCGTGATTTTTCCGCGAAATTTCCGGGAAGTGAACTCGCGCGTTTGATGGAAGAGCGGGTGGCGCGGTTTCGCGTGACGGCGATTGGGGCGGTCGCGCCGGCGATAGAGGGGGCTACGCCGGAGGGCGGGAAATTTGCCCTGAGCGAGCTGCGCGGACGTTACGTGCTGGTGGATTTTTGGGCGTCGTGGTGCGGGCCTTGTCGTGTGGAGAATCGCAACTACGTGGATCTCTACCGACGGCATCGCGGCAACGGCTTGGAAATTCTGGCGGTGTCAGTCGATCAGGATGCGCGGAGCTGGCGGGCGGCGATCACGAAGGACGGGGCGACGTGGAAAAATATTTCCGATTTGGCGGGATGGAAATCACCGCTCGCGGCGCGATATGGAGTTACGGCGTTGCCGGCGAGTTTTCTGATCGATCGCGAAGGGCGGATCGTCGCGAAGGATGTGCGTGGGAAGCAGCTCGCGGAACTGCTGGCGGAGAAGTTGGGGAAGGGGCGCTGACGAGGGAGGCGACTCAATACCAACGTCCTTGAGATACCGACTCAAACCACGGGCGAGACGCCCGTGCCACCTTACGGCAGATCGCTGAAATCGCCTTCAAGCAGGCTCCTACCTCCGGGCAGATCGGCTCATCCGGAATGCGAATCAGGATGATGATGTCCCGCTTCTCACGAAGCGGGCTACGGGTGGGCGGCCCGGCGGTTAGGGGCGCGCGGCGGCGATGGCTTCTTTGACGGATTTTAGGCCGAGCTTTGGGGCGTTGTTGGGGGCGTCGACGCCGTCGCGGGGAATCTCGTTGGCGAATTGGCCGGTGTCGCCGAGTTGTTTTTGGAGGCGGGTCAGCTCGGCTTTCAGTTTCGCGATGGTCGCGGTCTGGGCGGGATCGTTGATGAGGTTTTTCTGCTCGGTCGGGTCTTTGACGAGGTCGAAGAGTTCCCAGGCGTCCTTCTTCCAAAAGTGGATGAGTTTGTGGGTGGCGGTGCGCACGCCGTAGTGGGCGCGGGTGTTGTGGTGGCCGGGGTCGTGGTAGTAGCGGTAGTAAACGGAGTCGCGCCAGCCGGTGGGTTTCTCGCCGCGGAGAATCGGGGCGAGGGAGCGGCCGTGCATATCGGCGGGAATTTTCACGCCGGCGAGGTCGAGGAAAGTGGGGGCAAAGTCGGCGTTGAGCGCGAAGAGATCGGTGACGGCGCCGGGCTTGATGCCGGGACCGCGGGCGAGCAGCGGGATGTGGAAACCGGGCTCATACATGAAGCGCTTGTCATACATGCCGAGGTCGCCGAGATACCAACCGTTGTCGGAGCTGTAGATGACGATGGTGTTTTTCGCGAGGCCGGTGCGGTCGAGGTAGTCGAGGACTTCGCCGACGGAGTCGTCGACGCCCTGCACGCAGGCGAGGTAGTCCTGCATGTAGCGCTGATATTTCCATTTCACGAGGTCGCGGCCGGTGAGGGTTTTCGTGGTGCCGTCGGGCTGAGGGACATCGAGCGACATGGGTTTTTCGTTGAACCACTGTTGGCGCTTGGGCCCGGGCGGAAGATCGGCGGGCGGGGTGAGCTTGAGGTCGCGGCGCGTGAGGTCTTTGGCGACGGTCTGGGCGTTTTCAGGGAGCGCGGCGGGACGGGTCGCGTAGTCGTCCCAGAGCGTGGCGGGTTCGGGGATCACGCGGTCTTTGAAGAGGGCTTTGTTTTTCTCGTCGGGCTCCCAGGCGCGGTGCGGGGCTTTTTGGTGCAGCATGAGGAAGAACGGTTTGTCCGCCGGGCGCGTATCCAGAAATTCTATGCCGAGCTGGGTGGTGACCGGGGTGGTGTGGCCTTTGACGGTGACGCGGCCATGCGGGGTGATGAAGTCGGGATCGTTGTAGATGCCCTGGCCGGGGAGGACGATCCAGCGGTCGAAGCCGGTGGGGTCGCTGCCGAGGTGCCATTTGCCGATCATGCCGGTGTGATAGCCGGAGGCTTGGAGGAGTTTGGCGACATTGGCCTGGCCACCGTCGAAGACGTTGAAGACGGGCGTGCCGTTGGCGTGGGAGTATTTGCCGGTGAGGACGACGGCGCGGCTCGGGGTGCAAATCGAATTGGTGACGAAAGCGTGGTTGAACCGGATGCCGGCGGCGCCGAGGCGGTCGAGGTGCGGCGTTTTGTTCACCTTGGAACCGTAGGCGCTGATGGCGTGTTGCGCGTGGTCGTCGGAGAAGATGAAGAGGATATTCGGGCGTGCGGCGGTGGCGGCGTGCGCGAGCGAAGCGGTCGCGAGGAGGAGGAGGGCGAGCAGCGATTTCATGAATTGAAAAACGAGAGGAAGAGAGGGGAGAGGTTTCGAGAGAGCAGAAAAAATTCGGGCGGAGAGGGAGCGAGACTATTTTTTCTTTTTACCCTGCTTGGCGCGCACGCGGGCGTCGGCATCGGTGGGTGAGAATTTTTCGGGGATGCGGCCTTGGTCATCGGTGCGGACGATCCAGGTTTCGAGCTCGGCGCGGAGGCGGGTGAGCGCGGCGACGTGCTCGGGTTTCGGCGAGGCGACGAGATTGCGGATCTCGTGCGGGTCCTCGGTGAGATCGAAGAGCTGCTCGGCGGGTTGCGTCGGTGCGGCGAGGACGGCCTGGATGGGATCGAGCTGGTTTCCTTTGGCGAGTTCCTGGACGAGATTCCACGCGGGGTATTGGCGGGCTTTGTAGGCGTTGGGGGCGAAGAACGGGACTTCGGGATTGAAGGTGCGGATGTAACGGTAGCGGGCATCGCGGACGGTGCGGAGACGCATGGCGGTTTCGTCGCAGCGGTCGCGGGCGCCGAAGACGTAGGTCTTAGGCTGGCCGACGGCTGAACCGAGGAAGGGCGCGCCTTGCATTTTCGGCGGCAGCGGGACACCGGCGAGCGAAAGCAACGTGGGGGCGACGTCGATGGCTTCGAGGAGGCGCTCGTCGACGGTGCCGGGGCGGTAGTGCGCGGGCGCGGGGCGGCTCTTGGGCCAGCGGACAATCATCGGGACGCGCAGACCTTCTTCGTAGAGGAACTGTTTGCCTCGGATGTGGGCCTCGCCGTTATCTCCCATAAAGATCACGACGGTGTTGTCGGCGAGGCCGTCGCGTTCGAGGAGGGCGAGGATTTTGGCGATCTTGGCGTCGAGGTTGCGCGCGGCGTCGAGGTAGGCGGCGTAATCGGCGCGGATGACGGGGTGATCGGGATAGTAGGGCGGGAGGACGACGGACTTCGGGTCGGTGACTTTGGCGCCGGCGAAATCGCGGTGGGTTTCCTGGAAGTTAATCTGCGCATAGAATGGCTGGTGCGATTTGAGGTCTTCCCATTTGTCGTTGGGGAACGGCGCGCGGGAGGGGACGAAATTCCAGTCGGTCTTGCCTTGGCCGCGGAAGCCGAGCTCGGCGGGGAGTTGGCGGATGTTGGCGGTGAAGTAGCCGGCGTCTTCGAGCCACTCGTTCAACGGGCGCACACCGGCGGGCAACGTGGGGCGCTCGGGAGTGCGGTGGTTGTGCGCGCCGAGGGTGGTGGCATACATGCCAGTGTTGAATGCGGAGCGAGATGGCGAGCAGACGGGCGCGGTGGTAAAGAAGCGATTGTAGCGCACACCGGAGCGGGCAAGGGCGTCGATGACGGGCGTGGCGGCGGCGGGTTGTTGGCCGTAACAACTATACGCGGACGTCGAAGTGTCCTCGGCGATGAGCCAGAGGAAATTGAGGCGCGATTCGGCGGCGAGGGCCGTGGTGGGGAGCGCAGCGGCGGCGAACAGAGCGAGGGAGGCAAGGCGGGATTTGAGGGGAGGCATGGAGGGAAATGAGCGAGGGAGTGACGAGGGAACGCGTGAACCGGTGGGTTGACCGCGGGAGGCGCGGGGCGGTGGTGACTTGGTGGGCGCAGTGGGGGAGTGAAGAACGGTTACCGAGTCTTTGGGAGCACTTGGTGGGTCTCGGCCCAGCGCTGCCATGCGGCGGTGAGTTCGCCGAGGATTTTGGGTTGGGCGGCGGAGAGATCGCGGAGCTCGGTGGGGTCTTTGGAGAGATCGTAGAGTTCCCACGGCGAGCCCTTCTCGGCAGGCTGGACGGCTTTCCACGAGCCGCGGCGGACGGCTTTGTTGTCATACTGTTCCCAGAACAAAAATTCGGGCGCGGTGCGGGTGCCGGTGGCGAAGACGGGGGCGAGGCTGCGGCCGGCGAGCGGCGTAAGGGACTTTCCGTTACGCTCGGCCGGGTAGGCGGTGCCGGCGAGCTCGACGGCGGTGGGCATGATGTCGGCGAGATACCCGGGGGCGGCGGTGAGGCTGCCGGGTTTCGTTTTCAGGCCGGCGGGCCAGTGGGCGATGAGCGGAGTGGAGATGCCGCCTTGGTGCAGTCGGGATTTATAGCGACGGAAGGGGGTGTTGGAGGCGTTGGCCCAGCCGGTGCCGTAGGACGAGCCGTTCGGACCGACGTGTTTACCGCCGGAGCCGGCGGCGGCGGGTTGATTGATCGCGGTGAAGTCGCCGCCGCCGAGGTCGTCGTAGGGCTCGGCGCAGCCGCCGTTGTCGGAGAGAAAGAGGATGAGCGTGTTGTCGAGTTGGCCGCGCGCGCGGAGCTGCGCGACGAGGCGGCCGATGTTCCAATCCATGCGGTGCACCTGGGCGGCGTAGACGGCCATGCGGTAGTCGAGTTCGGTCTGCTGCGTGGGGGTGAGCGATTCCCAGGCGCGGGCGCCGTCGTCGCGCGGCGAGAGCTCGGTATGCGCGGGGATGACGCCGAGTTCGCGTTGGCGGGCGAAACGGTCGGCGCGAATTTTGTCCCAACCGACGCGGTAGCGACCGGTGAACTTGGCGATGTCGTCGGGGCGGGCGTGCAGCGGCCAGTGCGGCGCGTTGAACGCGAGGTAGAGGAAGAACGGCGCGGAGTCTTTTTGCGCGGTGAGAAATTGCAGCGCGTGGTCGGTGAAGGCGTCGGTGGTGTAGTAGTCGGGCGCGGTGGGCGTGGGGAGCGGAGTGTTGTCGAGGGTGAGACCGCGGGGATCTTTCGGAGTGAAGTAGGACGTAGCGCCGGAAATGATACCGTAGAAACGTTCGAAGCCGCGCTGGAGCGGCCACTTTTCCTGACCGTGGTAACCGAGGTGCCACTTGCCGGCTATATATGTGTGGTAGCCGGCGGGGCGGAGCGCCTCGGCGATGGTGAGGCAGCGGTCGTTGAGGTATTGTTGATAACCGGGCGCGGCGGTGGCGTCGGCGCGTTTTCCGGGATCTTCGGCGAGGACGCCGAGGCCGGCGGAGTGGGGATCGAGGCCGGTGAGGAGCGCGGCGCGGGTGGGGGAGCAACGCGCGGTGTTATAGAACTGCGTGAAGCGGAGGCCGTTTTTCGCGAGGGCGTCGAGGTGCGGCGTCGGAATCTCGGAGCCGTAGCAGCCGATGTCGGAAAAGCCCATGTCATCGGCGAGGATCACGACGATGTTGGGGCGCGGGGCGGCGGCGTGGGCGGAGAGGACGGTGATGAGGCCGACGACGAGCGAGTGAACGGTTGGGAGTAAGGAAGCGGAGGTGCGGAGGGGTGGCATGAGGGGAGCGCGCGTGGGGTTTTTATGGGATGATACCGGCTTCGCGATGGAGGGCGGCGAGGGCGGCGGGGGTGAGTTTCTGGACTTTGCGATCGTAGGTGATGAGGCCGTTGATCTCGCCTTCGACATCGGTGGTCTGCGTGTAGATGCCGGCAGCGATGCCCTGTTTCTTCAAGTCGGCGAGCGCGCGGAGGGAAGTTTTGTAGCGCTCGAGCCACTCGTCTTTGTCCTTGGGGAGACCGCCGTAGCCCCAGTTGCGGGCGTTGGGGTTCCAGAGGTGATTTTGCACGGGGAAACCGTGGCCGCCGAATTCGCCGACGATTTTCACGTAGCCGTCAAAACGGCCGCCGGCGCCCTGTTGAAAGGGAAAGCCGGGATGTGGATATTGGTGAGCGTCGACGATGTGGCCGGCGGGGAAAAAGTTACCACCGGAGGCGACGTTGATCTGGCGCGTGGCATCGTAAGCGACAAGCCAGCGGCCGACCTCGACGGTGCGGTGTTGGCCCCAGGCTTCGTTGAAGGGGACCCACTGGACGATGCACGGGTGATTGTGGAGGGAGTCGATCATGCCTTTGAGCTCGGTCATGAACTGCGTGTGCGCTGCCTCGGGCCACTCGGCATCGACGGGGTCGGGGGCGAGGCGCGTCCAGGCGGGACTGGAGCCGGCGGCGTCGCGTTTCTTGCCGGTGCCGGAAGAGACTTGGTCTTGCCACACGAGGAGGCCGAGGCGGTCGCAGTGGGTGTAGTAGCGGCGCGGCTCAACCTTGATGTGTTTGCGGACGGCGTTGAAACCGGCGGCTTTCAGGAACTCGAGGTCGGAGCGCATCGCGGCGTCGGACGGCGGGGTGAGGAGACCATCGGGCCACCAACCTTGGTCGAGCGTGCCCCAGTGGAAAAGCGGTTGGCCGTTGAGCGCGAGGCGGAGATGACCGTCGGGGGCTTTGGTGACCGTGGTCTCGCGGAGCCCGACGTAGGAGGTAACGGTATCGGCACCGAGCGTGATCGTGAGATCGTAAAGCGTCGGCGACGCGGGCGACCACAGTTGCGGCGATGGGATAGTGAGTGCGACGGAGAGCGCAGTGCCGGTGGCGGAGGCGGTGGCGACCGTCTGGCCTTTGAGCGAGGCGGTGACGCGGGCGGTGGCGGGGCGCGTGAGCGCGGTGCCGGGAGTGACGTCGATGGTCACATGGCCGTCGATACGCGGGGTGATTTTCAATGAGGCGATGTGAACCTCCGGCACGGTCTCAAGCCACACGGTCTGCCAAATTCCGGTGACGGGCGTATACCAGATGCCGCCGGGTTTCAGGACCTGTTTGCCGTGGAGTTGGTAGGAGCCGGCGGAATCCGTGGCGTCGAGGACGCGGACGGTGACGGTGTTTTCGCCGGAGCGGAGGGCCGAGGTAACGTCGAAAGAGAAAGGGAGATTGCCGCCGGTGTGCGTGCCGACCTCGGTATCATTGACCCACAGGGTGGACTGGTAGTCGACGGCTTCGAAATGAAGCAGCGTGCGATGGCCGCGGGCGGCGGCGGGGGCCGAAAACGTGCGGCGATACCAAAGCGCATCGGCGGGAGTCAGGCGCTGTTTCACGCCAGAGAGAGCGGATTCGATAGCGAAAGGAACGAGGATATCACCGGACCACTGCGCGGGGGCGACGACGGTGGCCGCGGGCGTGACGGCGTAGCGCCAGAGGCCGTTGAGATTAGTCCACGCATCGCGGGCGAGGGCGGGACGGGGATATTCGCGCCAGGCGTTGTCGGGTCGAACGGCGGCGCCCCACTCGGTGAACATGGGGGCGGCAGCGGGGGGCTGCGCGGCGGATTCGGCGGAGAAACCCGCAGTGCTCACGGCGAGCACCGCGGCGAAGGCGGCGGGGAGGAAACGTTTCATGGCGGTAAGGAGGCTATGACGGCGAACAGGGGCGGGCGATAACGGATGAGGGAGATTGGTGTGATGAAAGGCGATGGGCAGCGCGGATTTTGGGTGGTGGGATTCAAGGCGCGTGCGGGCGCTTTGAACAGGACTGGCGATGCACATTCCGCCTACGAAATTCCACATGAAATCGAGGAGTCCGGCTCCTTTATTTTCCCGGATCTGATCGGTTTCTCACTTGTCCGTCGACGTTTCATGGGTCGCAATGACATCTCGCGCTGCGTGAGCGCGGGTCGGCGGGGCTAGCCAAAGGCTTGCGACTTGCTCGGCGCGCAACATTTCTTTCGTGTGCGAAACGCGTTTGCGTTCGCTGTGAGCCCGTTTCCTTCATGCCAAAATCTCCGTTGTCAGGTCTAAGTATCTTGCTGCTCGAAGACGAATTGCTGCTGCGCAAACGGCTGGCCGGTTTTCTTGAGCACGAAGGTGCGGCAGTGACGGCAGTCGGGACCGTGGCCGCGGCGCGTCAGGCAGCGGAATCCTTGCCGTTCGATGCCGCTTTGCTCGATGTGAATCTGCCGGACGGGCGGGGAACGGATTTACTGCGGGACAAGGTGTTTCCCGCGACGACCAATGTGCTCGTCATGACTGCCGAGGGCGGGGTGGCGGGAGCGGTGGAGGCGGTGCGGATGGGGGCGGCCGACTACATGGTGAAGCCTTTTGATCCCGAGGAATTGCCGGTGCGGCTGGCCCATGCGAAGAAGACCCTGCAAGCAAAACGCGCGGACGAGTTTCGCCGCGGGCAAGAGGCCGAGTTGGTTTTTGGCGACAGTCTCGCGGGCGTGCGTGAGCAATTGCAGAAAATCACGACGGCCGATCGGCGCCTGGGGAGTCACCTGCCGCCCGTGCTTATCGAGGGCGAGACGGGGACGGGCAAGACGGCGATCGCGCGATGGATTCATCGCAACGGCCCGCGCGCCGACGGGCCCATGGTGGAACTCAACTGTTCCGCGATGCCTGAGTCGCTCGCCGAGGCCGAGTTGTTCGGACACGAGCGCGGCGCGTTTACCGATGCAAAGGCGGCGCGGATCGGGCTGATGGAAGCGGCGGACGGCGGCTCACTGTTCTTGGACGAATTGCCCAGCTTGGCGCAGTCGTTGCAGGCGAAATTGCTGACCGTGTTGGAAGATCATTCGTTGCGCCGCGTGGGTGCGACCCGGCCGATCGCAGTCGATTCACGCATCATCGCGGCGACCAATGCTGACTTGGGGGAATTGGTGGCGGCCGGGAGATTTCGCGAAGATCTTCTGCATCGTCTCGATTTGTTCCGGGTGCGGCTGCCTCCGCTGCGCGAACGCGGCCAGGATATCATCACGCTCGCCGATGCGTTGCTGGCCCGAGTGTGCAAGCGCTACGGACAAAAAGCCCCGGCAATTCCGGCGGAGGGACGGGCGCGCTTGCTGGCGCACCCATGGCCCGGAAATGTGCGCGAGCTGGCCCACGAATTGGAACGTGCGGTGGTGTTTGGCGGCGAGCGTGGGTTGGCGTTTGCGCATCTCGGGCGAGCCCAAAACATCGGCGATGACGTGAGTTCAAGTTGGATGCGGCCGGGGTTCGTCTTTCCGGAAAGTGGGTTCTCTCTGGAGGCGGCGATCGATGCGGTCGTGCTCAAGGCGGTGCAACAGGCAGAAGGCAACGTCTCCGCAGCGGCTCGGCTGCTGGGAGTATCGCGGGATGTCGTGCGCTACCGGCTGAAAGGAGGCGGAACTCCGCCGAAAAGTGGGGACTAATCCACGATGGGGAGCGTTTTCGGGGATTGTTCCCCTCGGTCTCGTTGTAATTTGAAATATCGGTTATTCTCGTAAACTATTGATCTGTAGATACAAAAATCTGCGTCACGAGGTTGGCACAACCGATGCAATCAAGGTGGCATCCTTCGGTTGTAATTTTCGACTTCGATTCATATCGCCATGAAAGCCTCTCAGCTCAGCCAGTTGGTTGCCGTCCTCGCACTTGCGATGGCCTCCAGCGCGTTTGCAGCGGATACACCGGCGCCAGCCAAACCGGTCGACAAAGCTTCGGCGAAGCCGACCTCGGGTGATGTCAAAAAGGACGTGGAGAAATTTAACGCCCAGCGCGACGCGATGCTCGCCGAGCGGCAAGCGCTACTCACTCAGTTGAAGAGTGCCACTGAGGCGCAGCGTAAGGCGATTTTGGAAAAGATGAAAGAACTCGGCGATTCGCAGCGCGAGCTGAGCAAACAAATTCGCGATGACCTGCGTAAGTTCCGTCAAAGCCAAGGTGTGCCGGGTCGTGGCTGAAATTTTGTTAGGCGTTATGACAGTCAAGAAAGGCAGTCGCTCTCCAGCGGCTGTCTTTTTTCTTGGTTGATTTGAACATGACTTGAACGGCCCGGTCTGTCGCCGCACGCTTCCTGCGCTATTTTATTCGCTCGTGACCGTTTACCACTGTCGAACCCCTCTCGTTTTTGCAGCGGCTTTTCTCTCGCTTGTGGCGGCGCGCGCTCAGGGGGCGGCTGGGGCGACGGACGCGCTCCCGGCGCCGCCCGAGCTGGAGCCGATTTCGTGGGTCGCGTTTGGAAGTGCCCAAGTGGGCTTTGGCTTCCGTGATAATGTGCTCCTCAGCCACAGCGGTGAGGAGCGGAGCAGTTTTGTCCGCGGCGGTGTGGACGCGACGGCTTGGCGTGTTCCGCAGGGTCGGGTGGACTATCTCGCGGTCGTGAGTGCGGCGGGCACCCGGTATTTTTCGGCGAAGACGATCAACAAAGAGGCCCAGGCGATTGTCCTCTCGGAGTGGCGCTATCGCATCGGGGATACGTTCAGATTTTCTGTCGATGGGCGGGGCTACTATTTCGATCAAATCTACGACTCGTCCGATTCTGAGCTGCAACAGCTCGTCACGGAAGTGAAGACCTCGGGCGCGAGCGTCGGTCCCAAGGTGCGGTGGTCGCCCCGGATGTGGTGGTGGGTCGAGGGACAAGGGAATGGGAAGCGTGAAATCTATCCGGATGGAATCAATAATCGGAGCGTGCGCGATGCGACGCTGCGTTTAGGGTGGAAGCCCGGCAAGCGGGTCGAGGCGAGCGTGGCCGGCACGGAGGTCCGACGTGGCTATGATCGCCGGGAACAGGTTTCGGTCAGTGGGCGGCAACTACTCGGGACGGTTTTGCGCATTGCCGAAAGTGAAGTGGAAGGCCGGCTGAATTTGACGTTGGGCAGCGCGGGGCAGTGGAAAACCGTCACGCGGGCGGCCCTCCTTCGCTTCAGCGACAATGGCGAAGGCTACCTTGACTACCGGCGCAGCAAGCTCGCGCAGGAACTCGAATGGAGCGGCGGGAATTGGCTCGTCGCCGTCGAGGGCTCGGTGCGCCGGATCGAATTTGCGGTGCAGACCGTCGGTTTTGGAATCGCGCCGCCTCCTCGCATCCGTGACGACGTCGCGCTCAACGTGCGAATCGAACGGCAGCTCTCCGCCCGTTGGACCGCATACGCGGAATACATGTGGGAACGCAACCGCTCGAACGACCCGCTGGCCTCTTATTCCATGAACGAAGGCTTGCTAGGTCTGCGGTGGAATTGGGAAAAATAGGGCCTGTCGACTTCAATGCCAGTTCCCGCCAGCCGGTCTTCACCGGGTCGAACCGTGCAGTTTGCCGTTGTGGGGCTCACGCTGGGCGTCTTCGCGACGGTTGTGGGATTTGTGACGCTGCAACTCCGGTCCGGACTCCGGGAACAGGTATTGTCCAGCAAGGCCGAAACGTTGGCGGCGGTCGCGTCGATGCAACTCGCCAACGGTGCGGAAATGCTGGCTGAGCTGGGTCTGGCGGATGCGCCCGGGGAGCTCTTGGCCGCGGTGCTCAAGGCTTCGAAATACCGGGGCGTGGTCGCGATCCGGGTGTTTGATTCGGATCGGCGATTTGCGGGCGCAGTTCCCTTGGAACTCTCCGACGAACCGCCCCGGGAAAACGAATGGACGGAAAAGCCCGTCGGGAAATTGCTCACGAAAGCGGAGCTGACCGCCCTCAGGGGAGTGGAAACCGCGACGAACGGACGTTCCGAATCCGAACTGATGCTCGAAACGTGGGTGCCGTTGCGCCGTGCGGAAGGTGCGCCGTTGGCGGGCGTCGCGCAGTTCTGGATCGACGGTCAGGAGATCGGTGCGGAGTTCGCGGAGCTGGATCGGCGCCTGTGGTCGCAGGCGGTGGCAGCGTGGTTGTCGGGTGCGATCGTAATCGGTGTTGCGATGGCCTGGGCGTTTCGTCGTTTGGCGGAGTCGAACCGGAAACTGAAACTGCGGACCGAGGATTTGCAGCGCGCCAATCGCGAATTGGTGTTGGGGGCAAAGACCTCGGCGTTGGGTGCGGTGACCGCACATTTGATCCACGAGATCAAAAACCCGCTGGCGGGACTGGAGGTTTTTATGGCGGGCCAGGCTGAGCCGGGTGCGCGCGAAGGCGATGGAGGAGAATTGGTCGCCGCGACGGAGCTCACCCGGCGCCTGCGTGCGATGATCAACGATGTCGTCGGCGTGCTGCGCGACGAACAGCACGGGGCGCACTTTGAACTCACCTGCGCGGAAGTGGCCGAGCTGGCCAGCGAGCGGATTCGCCCCGGTGCCAACAAGGCGGGGGTGCGCCTGCAGGTCGAAATTTCGAACGACCGATCGTTGCCCGGGCGTCGCGCGAATTTGGCGGGACTGGTGTTGCGCAATCTTCTGCAAAACGCGGTCGAGGCGTCACCGCCGGCTGGGATCGTGCGGTTGACGGGAGGGGCCACCGCCGACGGAGGGGCCGAATTTCTAATCGAAGATCGCGGCATGGGATTGGCGGAGACGGTGCGCGAGAGACTTTTTCAGCCGTGTGCCAGCACCAAACAAGGAGGCAGCGGCCTCGGGTTGGCGTTGAGTCAGAATCTCGCGCAGCAGGCCGGGGGACGCATCGATTTGGTGCGGAGCACTGCCGACGGCACCTGCTTTCGGCTGGTGTTGGGGCCGAACGCCGAAACCGCGTAGCGTGCGCGCGGAGATTTTTTTTGCCATGGCCCGCGGCCGGGCTACATGGATGGGTATGAAGGCATGTCGCGGCTCCCGGTGGCTGGGCTGGGCCGCGCTACTCATGTTTGGCGCGGTCTGCGCTTCATTGCGTGCGCAGACCGACGGCTCGCTCCGCTGGGCGTTTTCGACCGGCAATACCGGGGTGGCCCAGGTGGCGTCTTCCGCCGCCGTGGGACCTGACGGAACGATTTACGTGGGGGTGGAACTCAACACGCAGCCCGGACGCGGACGCGTTTTCGCCATCCGGCCGGATGGTTCGCGCAAGTGGGAGTTTGAAACTCCCGAATGGGTGGATTCTTCACCGGCAGTGTCGGTCGACGGGACCGTTTATTTCGGCTGCTGGAACGGAAAACTCTACGCGCTCGACGCCGCCACCGGCGCCAAAAAATGGGAATTTAGCGCCGGCACCTACATCCTTAGTTCACCCGCGATCGGGCCGGACGGCACGGTCTATTTCGGTGGGGGCGACTCGTCGCTTCACGCGGTGTCCCCAGCAGGCGTCGCCAAGTGGAGCTACACGACCGGCAGTTTGTTTGTGGAATCGTCGCCGGCCATCGCAGCGGATGGGACGGTCTATTTTGGAGCGAACGACCGATTTGTTTATGCACTCGATGCCACGGGCGGATTGAAGTGGCGGGTCGCAACGGAGGGCCAAGTGACCTCGTCGCCGGCGATTGGCGTGGATGGAACTGTCTACATTGGATCACTCGACAATCGGCTCTATGCGATCAGCCCCAGCGGAGTGGTGTTGTGGACGTTTCGCACGGGCGGACAAATTCTGGCTTCGCCGGTTTTGGCGGCCGATGGCACGATCTACATCGGCAGCGAGGACAGTAACTTTTACGCGATCCACCCCGACGGGACGATGAAGTGGAGCGTGCCGGTGGGAGGGCCGATCCTCTCGAGTGCGGCGGTGCGCAGCGATGGGACGATCATATTTGGGTCTTACGACACGCGGATCCGCGCGCTAAATCCCGACACGGGACTCACGAAATGGGCTTACAAAACCGGTGATCCGGTCGAAGCCTCGCCGGTAATTGCCAGTGACGGGACGGTCTACATCGGGTCGCTCGACGGGAAACTTTATGCGTTCAACGGGTCGGGGGCGCCGGCGTCGACCTACTCACGTTGGCCTATGTTCCGCCGGGATTCGATTCACGACGGCCGAGCGCCCGCGCTGGGAACTGGGGGAAGGCTGATCAACATCGCGACCCGTGCCCGGGCCGGGAATGGCGCGCCGCTGATTGTCGGGCTTGTGACCAAAGGCGCGGGTGCGAAGAAATTTATGATCCGGGCGGTGGGGCCGACGCTGGCGCAGTTGGGATTGTCCGATCCGTTGCGCGATCCGGCGATTGAGGTGAAGCCGCTCGGCTCGGAAATCACCCTGCTGGCGAACGACAATTGGGGGAGTGAGGGCAATGGAGCGGAAATCTCCGCGACTGCGGCGGCCGTCGGCGCCTTTGCGTTACCCGTTGAGAGCAAGGATGCCGTTGTGCTGGGATCGTTGGTCGGCGGATTGTATACTGCTGCGGTCGGAACGTCGGCGGAGGATTCCGGCGTGGCTTTGGTCGAAGCTTACGATGCCGATGCCAATGCCACCGGAGCGCGCCTGGTAAATCTCTCGACTCGCGCGCAGGTCGGGGTCGGCGACAACATCTTGATTCCCGGTCTGGTCGTCGGTGGCTCGGACCCGGTGCGGGTGCTCGTCCGGGCGGTCGGACCGGGGTTGGCAGGCTTCGGAGTGGAGGGCGCGTTGACCCGACCGACGATGTCGGTTTTCGCGGGTGTATCCCAGTCGCCGATGCACACGAACTCAGGGTGGTCAGGTGGCGTATTCAAAGGCGATATCGCCGGCGCCGCCGCCGTCGTCGGAGCGTTTCCGTTGGAGGACGGCAGTGCCGATTGCGCCGCGATCATGACGCTCTCGGCGGGTTCCTACACGATTCAGGTCTCAGGGGTTAACGGCACGACGGGCGATGCCCTCGTGGAAGTATACGTCCTGCCGTAAGCCGGACATCTTCGGGGCGATGGGCGGCACACCCAACAGCGAGCCTTTCGGATGTTCACAGCGGTGTTGCATTGCCGCGGCGCGATGGCCGCGCGGGGGAAGAGAGCCTCTTTGCATCTCCGTGCGTGGGCAAAAGCAGAATGCGCTTTGCAAATTGGCACGAACGAAGCATGGTCGGGCCAGCGTGACCCCGACGCGTTTTCGAACTGAACATTCTCCAACATTGTTCGTCCAACCGATCCCCGCGTTGTTAACCGCAACAGATTGACGCCTCACTCCATGGCAGACGAAACCGACTCCTCTACCGCCAAGAAACGCCGGGTTATCCACTGGAACCCTGAGGCGGGTCGCGAGACCGCCCAGCGACGCTGGGGCTGGAAGCGCATCGCGCATTGGTCTTTGGGTGGTCCGGTGGCGCTGTTGCTGGTGGCGGCCGTAGTGATTCGTGGCGTAAAGCTCGTGCTGGGACCGCAAGTGTTTCAAGGCGGTAGCCCGGCGGCCTCCACAGCGCCGACCCATGACGACGCGAAGTCGGTGTTCGTCAGCCAGTCGAAAGCGGAATTGGCCCATGCGACCGCGACGAAAGCCCTCAATGAATTGCGGCGGTTGCCCCAGGATCATCCAGTGCAATTGCAGCGGCTGATCTTCATCACCAAGTCGTTTCAGGAAGGTGAGAGCCTATTGTCGTCGCACGAATGGGCTCGCGCGTTTTCAACATTTGAAGCGCTCAATGCCGACATGGACACCTTCAGCCGTAACGCGAAGGCCAAGCAAGAGGCCCAGCAGGGTTACGATGCGATTTTGGTGAGGATCAAAGATCTTGAGCGCGCCCGCAGTCTTGCGCCGGGCACGTTGGAGGCGGCTTTTGAAGCCGCTGGCGCCGGGCGAAAAATGTTGGAAGATGGAAATTTCTTGGGCGCTAAAAAATCGTTCGACGAAGGGTTCGCCGAGTTGAAAAAGGCCGAGTCGGCCCTCCTCGCCAACGTCCAAGGGAGTATGTTGAAAGGCCAACAGGCTCTGAGCAAAGGACTGCGGGATGCCGCGAAGGAAGCATTCACGGCGGCGCTCGAGATGTCCCCAGGCAACGAACTCGCGCTGCAGGGCCTCAAACGTGCGGAGAACATCGACCGCGTCTACGCGCTCTTGCTGCAAGGCGAGGCGCTGGAGAAACAGGCGCAATACGCGCAGGCGGTGGAATCTTATCAGAAGGCGTTTGCCCTCGACGGGTTTTCGGCGGCAGCGCAGGCGGGTCGGGCGCGGGCCGCGCGCCTCGAGAAGGAGACTAAATTTGAGACGGCGTTGGCGGCGGCGCAGGCCGCGATGAAGCGACGTGATTGGTCCAAGGCCATCGAAGAGGCGCAGGGTGCGCTCCGCGTTTATCCTCAAAAAACCGACGTTCAGGCGATGCTGCGATCCGCGCGTGAAAATGCCCATCGGGATGCGGTGCAAAAAGCGCTCACGAAGGGCTATGCCTACGAGAACAAACATCAATGGAAGGAAGCGCGCGACGCTTATGCAGAGACGCTGAAGTTGGAGCCCGAACAGCCTGACGCGAAGGAGGCTTATATTCGCTGCGGCACGATGATCCGCACGCTCCTCGAATACGACCGCCTGATCGAAAACGCGAAGCAGTTGACCAACAACTCGGAGTTTCAGGCCGCGCTCCGGGTGTTCAGTCGGGCGATGGCGATCAAGCCAGCTTATCCCCTGCCGAATGACGATACGATGCAGCAACTCCACACGGTGCTCACGGCACAGAGCAAACCGGTGGACGTGACCTTTAAGTCGGATGGAAAGACCTATGTCTCGATTGCCAATTATCGGCAGCCGACCCTGTCGGAAGATTTTACCGTGAAGATACTGCCCGGTGACTATCAGGTGATTGGGCGTCGGAAAGGCTACAAGGACGTTTTGTTGCTGCTCCAAGTGCGCAATGGCACGCCGCCGCCGGTGGTAACCGTGATTTGCAAGACCGCTGCGGATCGCAGCTAGGAATTTCCATGCACCTCAGATCATTGGTTACGCTGTTCGTTGTGTCGTCGTCGTCGCTTATCGTGGCAACGCACGCCCAGGAATCGAAAAGCGGTTCCGGCTCGCCGCCGTCAGTGTCCGCTCCGCGCACGACGACGTCCCGCACGGCGACCCGCGCATTGCTGCCCGATCCTGCCCTGCTGGATGGATCGAGTATGCCGGCCGAAAAAAAGTCGGAGTTTGGCATGATCGGTGACTTCGAATTGCCCGGTGACGAGAATTCAAAGAGCGACAAAGTCGGTGGCGCGCCGTCCTCGGGCGGTTCCGGAGGGGCGGGAAAAGAAGACCCAAAGATGGCCCAAAACGGACCGGGGGGCATGGGCTCCGGTGGTCAGTCGCAGTCGGGGCAACAGCCCCCCAAAGGCCCCAACAGCCCCGGCGGTCCGGGCGGCGGCCAAAATGATCCGAACGCCAAAGCCGAGGGCATCAAGGTCGCAGAACTGAAGAAAGACGAAGCCGCGGGTCAGGGAACCTTGCCCGATTCCGATGTGCAGAAGCCCAAGCAAATCGCGATCGGCGATCCGACGATGCAGATCAAGACTGCGCCGAATGCGCCGGGCGTAGTCGGCGCCGCGACCACGGCGGGTAAGACGCAACAAATGGAGAAGGCGATTGGCGGCGGGGCCGGTAAGCCTCCGTCCGGAGACAACTCCAATCGCGGCGTCGAAAAAGGCCGGGCGATGCCCACTGGGCTCTGAGCAGTTTTTGCGTCGACACTCCATGTTCACCACCCCTGTGAAAATCTGCCGCGTTTGGCGTTTCATTTCTTTGCTGATGCTGGGCGCCGTGATGGCCCGGGCGTCGACGATCATCTATCCCGTCGAGGCGATTGACGATTTCTGGCAATTGCCTGCGGAGGAATTCAGGCAGAAATACGGAGGGATCAATGTGACGGGCATCGGTCCGAGCGACGAAGGTTGGTATGTCCGCTACAAACACGAAAATCTGACCTGCCTCTTCGGACCGCTGGCCGACAGCGAGCTGGCGCGGAAGAAAAAATGGGAGTTGGAGGCGGTGCGTGATGCCGCGATTCGCAACCGGGCAAGTCTGGCGTCGAGCAAGGTCGATTACGTGAAATTTTCCTACACCGGAGCGTTTGGCCGAGGAGGAGCCGGCGATGGGTCCCAAGCGGGTTCGGGCAGCGCCCGTATCTCCAAGGACGGCAGAAGCGGTCCCGATGGCGATCTCGACGGTGACGGCATTTCCAATGCCAAGGACGACGATATGGATGGCGATGGTATCGGAAACGGGAGTGACCCCGACGCTGACGGGGACGGCGTTCCCAACGAGAAGGACGATTATAAATTTGGCAGCAATCCCGATGGAGATGGGAAGGGCAATCTAGCCAAGAACGGCGGCCAAGACGGCGCGGGCTCCGGTGGTGCCGGTAAGGATGGAAAGTTGCCCGGCAAGGATGGTTCCTCGGACAAGTCAGGCGGTCAACTCGGTCAATCCGGTGCCGATGGCACGGGATCGCAGCAGGGCAGTTCTGCGCAAAAAGTGGCTTCGGCCAAGGGGAGTAAGACCGGGGGCTCTACCGGACAGTCGAGTGGTCAGAGCGGTCAATCTGGTCAGCAGTCCGGACAGAGCGGCAGCCAAGCCGGAGCCAGTGGCCAGAGTGCCGGTCAGCCCGGTGGCCAGCAGGGGCAGGGCGGACAGCCCGGGCCTCCCGGCGGCGGCCAAGGCGGCGGCGGTAATCCGCTCCAATTGGTGGGCGCTCTCCTCAGAGCGATTCTCGGACTTTAAGGAGACGTTACCCCGCGCGCGATTTTGGTGCGGGAGAGCACTGTTCAAAGGTCCTGCACGGCAATGAACGCGCCACCGTGGCGATAAGTGATTTCTCGCATGAGATTGGCGAATTTCACGCCGGTGTTTCCCATCGAAAATTGAAACTGAATCGTCGTCGGAAATCCGACTGCGTTGATTACGACTTTGCGGCGACCGTTTTCATCGGCCGGATTGAGTTCTTCGAGGCGGCGCAGGACCGGATCGGCGGTTTCGGTGAATTCGTCGCCGAAGACGTAAATCCCCATCCTCATGTTGGCATCATCAGGATTGAGAAGCGTGCGGATGGCCCGGTAGATGCCGGGAACGGGATTGCTGATCGTGTCGGCGTCGTAGCGGCGGAGGGTTCGCTTGATCGCAGCCCGCGTATCCGGACTGTCGGGCATCCAGCCGCCATTGCGACCGCCGTTGAGGATGAAACGGCCGTCGGCATCGAGAATTTGGACGCCCTCAATCTGCGGATAAACATCGAGCACCTCCTCGATTTTGCGGATCGCGATGGCCAGAGTCCGTTGGTGTTCGGATCACGCATGGAGCCCGAAGTATCGATGACGAAGGCGATATAGTTGCTGCCGACCGGCAAGCCGACAGGGAGCGGCTTGACGTCTTTGATCTCCAACTCGGGCTTTTTCTGCCGGGCGGCGATTTCCTTCTTCAATTCGTCGATGTCCACGAGGAGCGCTTCTTGCCCGCGCTTCTCGAGCTGCAGCTTGCGCATGAAATCTTCGATGAGGGATTGGATCGAGTCGTTGCGGAGGCGCGAATCGGTGACGAGCGTGGTGACGCGGGCGTTGCTGCGCTCGAGGTCTTCCTTGCTGGTCTTGAGTCGGGCGATCTCCAGGAGCTGCGCGGCCATGATTTTCCGCATCGCTTCGATCGCATCCATTTTTTGCTTTTGCCGGGAGTCGATCGTAAGCACGAAAATCAGGATGATCGCCCCGAAGCCGCAGCAAATGCAGTCGAGAAACGAGAGGCTGAAGGTCTGGGCTGAGCGGCGGCGGATCATGTGTCGGGCCAGGATTTTGCCGGGCTGACCAAGGCGCCCCGAGTGGCGTTGGCGAGTTCCCAGAACAGGGCCGGTCCGGCCGGGTCGCCGCTCATGGGAAACATGATCGTGCTCACCGGAATGCGCGGCGGCAGTTGCTTGGTTGCGATCTTGAAAAACCGGATACGGTCGTCCTGGCTGATTTCGCCTTCGATCGGCAGCGAATCGCTCTTGGTCGGCAGGCCGTCGGTAAAGAGCACGATGCTGTCCGGCAGCCGCGGGAGAAAACGCACGGCGGTGAAGGCCTTTTCCAGATTCGCGCCGCCCTTGGGCACGACGGTGTCGATTTGTTTCACGATCTCGTTGATCGTCTTTTTGTCCCGCGTGCTGAACCACTCGTCGGCGCGGTCGGGCAACACCGGGGTGACCTCGTCATTAAAAAAGAGCACTTGAAAACGGGTGTCCGGCGCGAGGGACGCAATCATCCATTGCAGGGCGTGGACCGTGCGCTGCCACTTCGGCGCCTCGCGTTTCTTGTCGTCGGAGTCGTCCAAGCGCGAGGCGGCGGCGTCGATGGTTTCGTCGAGCATCGAGCCGGAACTGCGGACGACGAAGACGACGAACTCACCGTTGAGTTTTACGCCGGTGAGATATTGGCGGCGGTCGATATTGGGGATGGGCAGCGGGGCGACTTCCTCGGTCGGCAGGTTTTTCTTTTCGCCGAGCAGGGCGGCCAGCGCGTCTTTCATCGCGCCGGTTTGCTGGAGCATGAGGAGCAGTTGTTTTTGCTGCTCAGAGAGGCGGAGCTCATCGCGGGAGTTTTTTGCGGTAATGTCGGTGAGTTCGATTTGGGCCGCAGAGAGTATGCGCGCGAGCCGGTCGAGCTCGGCTTGGCTGACGATGATCTCGCGCTCGACGGCTTGGGCGCGTTTGCGGAGGTCCTCCACGTCGGTTTTGTCGAAGTTGGCCTTCTGCGAAATCGTCAGGATGAACACGAGCAGCACGGCCCCAAAGCCGCAGCAAATGCAGTCGAGAAACGAGAGGCTGAAGACTTCGACTTCGCGGCGCTTGGTGGCGATGGACATGGGCGAACGCTCCGCGACTGCGTCACGAGATGGCCGGGCAGGATGCGAAGAGCACCACGGCAGTGTGGTTGCCGGTCGTCACCGTGAGGGAGTCGCCGGATTCGACGATGATCGGCGCTCCGTCCGAATTTTCGGTGGACGGGTCGGTGAACCAGAGCCGGCCGGCATTGTGGTGAAGCGAAATGAAGCTGCCCGAATGCCCGGAAAACGTGTCGGGCAGCGGCAGATCGGGCCCGGCGGTGAGCGCGCCGATCGTGAACGTCTCGCGTCCGGCCAAAGACCAGCCCAAGCCGTCGAGGATGGCGTGCGTGGGCGGGCGCGTAACCGAGGAACGCGGTGCTTTCCGGAGCCTGATTTCCCACGCGACGGCGGCTGTGCGGCGGGTGTCACTGAGCGGCACGGACATCTCGACGGGCACATCCGTCACGTCGGCTGGCACGTTGAGCCGATTCGCCCCGATGCGGGCGGCGCCGGCGGCGGCGGCTCCGGTGGGGAGCCGGAGTTGACGCACATAGCCGAGGCTGCGGAGCCGCGCTTCGATTCCGGGGAGCGCAGCGCTGCGATGAGTGAGCGCGACCGTGCAGTGGCCGGGAGCGTGGCCCGCCTGCTCTACGAACGCGCCGAAGGATTGCAGCAGGCTGTCGACGAAGGGCTTCACGTCGGCCGCGAGCTGATCGCGCTTGGCCACCATCTCGTAGTTTCGCCGGGCAGTGTTGATTTGGTAGCGGTGTTCGTCGGCTCCGTTAAGGAGAAAATCTTTGGTTTGGCGGAAAAACGCCTGCTCAATCCGGCCGTCTTCCATCGTATCGAAAGCGGTGTGACGGAGAAACCGATTGCCCATCGTGGCGGTGAGATGTTTGAGCAACCGTGCGTAGCCGGAATTGGGCATCTCGAAATACGCCTTCCGTTCCAGCCGGTCGTGCACGGCAAGTTGGGTGAATTCCGCCGCCTCCAACTGCAGGTCGAGGACCATGATCGGCAGCGTCGGCGAAAATCCCGGGGCGCGCGGATCGCAGAGCGCGGCACAGGCCATATCGACGATACCGGCCAAGGGAATTTTAAGATCCGCCGCGAGCCCCAACAGCAGACCGATCTTCTCCTCTTCCGCGGCGGTGTTCTTCAGATAGGCGCCGGGCACGGCGAGCACCACTTTCTCCAAGGGGCCTTGGGCCGCGACAGTTCGTTGGGCGAATTCGCGCAGGAAAAAATAGGCGAGTTCCGAAAACGACAGGAGCTTTCCTCCCTTGGCGATCGTCGACGGCTCGTGGGCGAGTTTCGACCAAAACGTGTGCACGACACACCGCGGATGGACGAACCAGTCGTCTTCGCCGGCTCGCCCGAACAACAGTTCGCTGTTTTGCTGGCTGGCGAAGCCCGGCCAGTCGGTGGCGCCATTTCGATCCGTGATGGCGAGTGGTCGCACCTCGCTCGCGTCGGAGGTGGCCGCGAGAAATCCTGCGTCGCACAGTTCAAGGCCAAGGGAAACAGGCATGGTAAAAGTGCGGGCCTACACGAGGCCGTTGCCGGCGTTGTCTTTCACGGGAACCTTCATCACGTCGATCAGGCGGTCGCGACAATAGGCTTGGGTCTCGATCACGAAGGCTTCCTGACGTGATTGGACGAGGTGCATCACATACATCAGCACCATCGAAAGCAGAAGGGCGACCAGCGTGGAGTTGAAGGCGAGGCCCAGCCAACTCGTGACGGCCGAGATGTCGCCCTTGATGGCGTCTTCGGCGTAGGCGAGGGCTTGGCCGATGCCGCGCACCGTGCCGATAAACCCGATCGCCGGAATCGCCCAGACGATGTAGCGCACGAGCGAGAGGGAGGAGTCGAGGCGGTCGGCGGCCAGTTCGGCGCGCTCCTTCACTGCCGTCGCCGCATCCTGCACGGAATGGGTCGCCTGGAAGCGGTGCAACGCCGCCAACAGACACTCGGGAAGGAGCCGATCTCTCCACCGTGGGTGCGCTTCGACCGAAATTTTTAGCTCTTTGTAGCGGTCGAATGCGTCTTCGGGGATGATGCGCTCACCCGGTTGGGCGAGGATAAAATCGTGGTTGAACAGCGCGCGTTCGCGGCGGACCTCGATGAGTTTGTGGACGAGCACTATCATACCCCAGATCGCGAAGATGATTTCCACCTCCTGCTCCGGATCCTTGATGATGATATAGAAGGAACCCTCCTGGCTCGTGGCCGCACCGGCGGCTCCTTGCGCGGCCATCACGCGCTGCCGGATTATCGTATCGGCGGCTTTGGGTCGCACGACGGTGGTAAACACGCTTTCGACGACGATCACCGCGAGCACCAAGCCGATGAGTGAGACGAGCATCGGCGCGGTGAAAAAACCCTTGTTTCGGAATGTCATGGACGTAAGTTTTTCGGGTGGGGGAGCGATTCGCCAATATGTCAAATTCACCTGAACAACCCGGACGCGAGGCCTCTATTGCCAAGGCGCACATCGAGGGGCATCCGACGGAATCGCATACTCGTTTGATTAAAAAAACGAACGCGTATTAGGTAGCGCGAGTCTATTGTTAAGCAAACGCGTCTTTTCTTTTCTCATGGAAATTGCCTCCCAGTCTCGTGTGTGTTCCCAACAATTTTGCGCCCTTTTGCTCGCCGCGGCGGTGCTCGGGGCGAGTGGTTGCTCCTCGGTGGCGCCCTCGCGCACCGCGACCGGTGCCGGCACCGGTGCGGTCGTCGGCGGCGTCGGTGGCGCCGTGGTCGGTAACAATAGCGGTTTGGGCACCGGCACGGGCGCCGCGATCGGTGCCGGCGCGGGTGCGCTGATCGGCGGTATCGTGGGCATGGTGCAGGATGCTAAAGACCGCAAAGAGCAGGACCGACTCGCCCAAGAGCGCGCCTACCAGCAGGAGTTGGCGAAAAAGCGCAGCGAAGAAGCGCGTCGCAAAGCGGAGAGTGATGAGGAGATCGCCATCGCGCAGGGATTCCGCATCACCGATATCGAGCTCACCGATGCCCAGAAGAAGGAGAAACTCGCCGCTGATCGCCTGAAAGCCCTCCGCGACGAACGGGCCGGTGCACTCGCCAAGAAAAAGGCGCTCGACGATGCCCGCGATAAAACTTTGCAGACCGAAGCCGAGATTGCCCGTTTGGAAGAAGAGTTGGCCCGGCTCAAAGGCGAAGCGGCTCCGCTGAAAGCGAGTGATACCTCCGCACCGGGTTCGACGCCCTCTGGCGGAGCCACCTTAAAACCCGGCCTCTGATTTCCGGCCTGTGGCTGCTGCCGACACAGTTTGCCGATTGGCCCCCACCGGTCTTTCGTCGATGCGCGCGAAGCGTGCGCGGAACGTGCGTCGCCTGCTACGGCTGAGTGTTGCTGGTGCGTTGATTGCCGTGTTCGCTGGGTGCAACTCTCCGAGCTACGCCGTCAAAGTGGACTCGATGGTGAAGCGCGACGCCCCGAGCGGTACACCCGACGCCCAGTCTTACAAGATCAGGACTAAGAATCCGGCCCAAAGTGAAGAAAGTCTCCGGCACTTGGAGGCGGCGGAGTTTGTGAAAACCGCCTTGTCGGCCAAGGGCATGTATGAGGCCCCGTCGGCTGAGACCGCCGATATGATCGTCGAACTCGACTACGGCGTCGATGCGCCGCGCACCCGGGTGCAGGTCGTGTCGGTGCCGCGCTACGGACAGGTTGGGGGAGGCGTGAGCTACGAACGCGTGCCCGTCACCGATCCGCGCGGCAATACCAGCTATCGCACTGTGGCCGTCTATCAACCGCCGCGCACTGAACTGATGGGCTTCGACGAGCGCCCGCAGCGCGTGACGGTGTATGAGAAGTATCTGCGGATCACGGCCCGCGAAAACAAACCCGGTGTCGAAGGGCGTCCGCCCGCCGAGCTTTGGAGCGTGCAAACCAGCACCGAAGACGAGAGCAAAGACCTGCGAAAATATCTCCCGATCATGGCCTCCGCGACCGCCGACAATATCGGCAAAGAATCCGGCAGCCAAAAAGTCGTGAAGGTAAAAGACCAGTCGCAAGGCGTAGATTTCATTCGCAAAGGCATGGGCAACTCGCCGACCGCCGGGGCCGGCGCCCAAACGCCCTTGGAGCGTCCGAAGATTTAGCCGTCCGGTTTCTGGTCTTTGTCGAGCGTATCGAGTCCGGCACCGAAGACGGCTTCGCTCCCGGGCCCTGAGGGATTGCGCAGAAAGTCGGCTCCTGATTGCGTGCCGACTTTCTCATGCGCCGAAAATTCCCCGTTTTGCGTGTTCTGCTCGTTCTAGGTCTTGTTGGCGGTGCGTGGTGGCTGAGCCGCCCGGGGATTCCGCCCGCGCCCGCACCTGACTCGCCGGCCGCGACCGTGCAGGCCTCGCCGGTCGGGCAGGGGAGCGGGGCGGCTTTGATCGGTGCACCTGTTGTTGCGGCCGCCTCTGCGCCCAGCGCGTCTCGTTTAGATGCATCATCATCGGCGTTCCCCTTGTCGCTTGCGTCGTTTGTCTATGCCCAGGCGTGGTCCGCCGATTTGCCCGCAGCGTTCGCTGCTTTTCGTTTCTGGTCACTGCGCTATGTCAGTGCTCCCGATGCCAGTGCTCGTGCCGCCCTCGAGAGCGAAGGCCTCACGCTCGCCCGTGCGCGTCGCACTGCGATGAAGCAATTGATCGAGCACGATCCCCGCGCTGCGTTGGCCGCCACCTTGCCCGCCGCGATCCGTTCCCAACTTCCCGTCGCGGTCGTCGCGGAGCTGGAGACCCGGTTTTCGGCCGTCGGCGATTACACGGTGCTCGCCTTCGACTACGGGCCGCTGGAACTCATTCGCCGCAAACAAGCCGGCCTCCCCACCGATCACTTTCAGTCCACCGTGCAGTGGCCCGGCGGCTCGGAGTATCGCGCGTTCGTCTATGGACGGCGCGAAGGCCAGACGACGAAACACGCGATTCCGCTCCACGGTATTCTCCTCGATGGCGTCGCCGCGGTTCACGAGTCGCCGGTGCGCGTGCTCGAATCCGGGGAAATTTCTTCCGCTGAACTCACCGCTGAAATCGGCGGTCAACGTCTCACTTTCCCGTCGGCCGAAGCCTTGCTCGCCGTCGCGCGCAAATATGCCGCCGCCGAGTCCGGTCTCGGCCCGCGTTCGATACCCGCTTTGGGTTCCGACACTACGCCGGTTACCTCGTCCGTCCCCACCTCGGGTTCCGGCGACTCCGCGCTGCCCGCCACCGCGTGGACCGTTGGCGCCAAAAAAATTCTCCATCTCCGTGTCGATTTCTCCGACCTCCCGGGTGAACCCAAGCGCGGCACAAGCCCCAATATCACCACCTACACTGCCGCCTATGTGCAGAACCTCGCCGACGCTCAGGTGAATCCCTATTACGCCGCGAGTTCTTACGGGCAGGTTTCGCTCACCAATACCGTGAGCTCCGCCGTCTACCGCCTCCCGCAGACCGCCTCCTATTACGCGACCGGCAACCGTAACACCCTTCTCCACACCGATGCGCGCACACTCGCCGCCGCCGACTACACACTCTCCGGCTTCGATCGCATCGTCGTGATTTTCTCCTCCCTCAGCGGCCTCACCGGCTCCCAAATCACCTACGGCGGTCTCGCGAATGTTGGCGGCCCCTACGTGTGGGTGAACGGCGAATACGACTTCCGTGTCGCCGCCCACGAGCTCGGCCACACGTGGGGTCTCCGCCATGCCAATCTCTGGCTCGTCACCGACGGCAACCCTGTCAGCGCAGCCGGCACCACCAGCGAATACGGCGACGACTTCGACACCATGGGCGCCAATTTCGCCAACTCGCTCAACACCGACTTCAACCCGTGGTTCAAAAACCTCCTCGGCTGGATCGCCGATTCCCAAGTGCAGACCGTCGCGACCAGCGGCACGTTTCGCGTCAACCGCTTCGATGCCGCCGCCGCGACCGGCACCCTTGCGCTCAAGGTCGTGCGCGACGCGACTCGCAACTACTGGATCGGCACGCGCCGATCTTTCACAGGCAACACCTCGATGTCGCAAGGCGCCTACGTCGTCTGGGGCTACAACACCAACACGACGAGCAATCTCCTCGATCTCACGACGCCCGGCACGGGCGTCGCGGGCGCCGCTATCGTCGCCGATGCAGCCCTGGCTCCCAACGCCACGCTTCTCGACACCGTCGGCAACGTGTCCCTCAAAACCGTCGCCACCGGTGGCACCGCGCCTGCGCAATACCTCGATGTCGAGATCAACGTCGCCCTCAACGGGCTCCCGGTCATCACCGTCCCGCCCGCCTCCCAAGGCTACGCCGTCGGCGCCACGGTCGCCCTCTCTGTCACCGCCACCGGCAACGCGCCGATCACCTATCAGTGGACCAAGTCCGGCCTCGATCTCGTCGGCGCCACCTCCGCCATCTACACTATCAACAACGCGCAGCCGTATCACGCCGGCAGTTACGCCGTCCGCGTTTCCAATGCCGTCGGCACCGCCACCTCTGCCGCCGCCACGGTTGCCGTCAACGCCCCTCCGGTCATCGCCCGCCCGCCCGGCCACGTGATCGCCCTCGCCGGTCGCGCCGCCACCTTCACGGTTGCCGCCACCGGGTTCCCGGTGCCCGCGTATCAGTGGCGCAAGGGCGCCGCCGCGATCTCCGGCGCCACGAGCGCCACCCTCACGCTCACCAACGTCCAAACCGCCAACGCCGGCGACTACGACGTCGTTGTCACCAACTCCGCCGGCTTCGTCACCTCGCCCGTCGCCACGCTCACGGTCCAAGCCGCTCCCACCAACGATGCCTTTGCCAACGCCCTCCCGCTCGTCGGCCTGAGCGGCACCGCCCACTCCTCCAATCTCACCGCCACCGGCGAAAGCGGCGAGCCCCAGCACAACACTGGTCAGGCCGGCGCCACCGCATCGTCCGTCTGGTTCCGTTGGACGCCCACCGTCAGCGGTGTCGCGCAGATCGATACACTCGGCACCGTCCTCGACACCGGCCTCGCCGTTTACACCGGCTCCGTGCTCACCGCGCTCACTAAACTGAAGGAAGACGACGATAGCGGTGCACCCGGCGGCGGCGGCCCCAGCCTGCTCACGCTGAACGTCACGGCCGGCACCACGTATTCGATCGCCGTCGGCAGCTTCGATGCCGATCCGCGCGGCTTCATTCTCCTCAATTACGCCGTCACTCCACCGCCCGCGATCACGACGCAACCCGTCGCGCTCACCGCCACCCTCGGCGGTGCCGCCACCTTCAGCATCGAGGCGACCGGCTGGAATCTCGCTTACCAATGGTATCGCAACGGCGTCGCTCTGACTGGCGCAACCTCGGCCACGCTCGCCCTCGGCAACCTGACTTCCGCTGACGTCGGCACCTACTCGGTCGTCGTTTCGAACAGTTCCGGTTCGATCTCATCGTCGTCCGTTGTTTTGGCCGGCGCCACCGCCGCCGCTTCGATCACCTCGCAACCCGCCAACATCACCGTCACCGCCGGCCAGACCGCCACGCTCTCGGTTGCTGCCACCGTCCCTGTCGGCGCGACGCTTGCCTACCAATGGCGGCGCAACGGCCTGCCGATTTCCGGAGCGACTCAGTCCACGTATTCGAAATCCGGTGTCACCCGCTTCGACGCCGATTTCTACAACGTGGTCGTTTATTCCGACCTCACCCCGATCATATCGCAAACCGCCCGCCTCGCGGTCGCACCGACGGCCTATCCCACGCTCGTTGCACCCGATCCCGCCTGGGAGCTGCGGCCCGAATCCTCGGATAGCGCCTTTGGCTGGGCTGTCGCGCCGATCTCGGATGGCCGCGCTTACGTCGCGGGATTTTTCTCCACGCTCGGCACCGCGCGTCGCACCGGCATCGCGCGTCTCGCCGCCGATGGCACCGTCGATTCGACGTTTCTCCCTGCTGAAATCGACGGATTGATACGTGTCGTCGCTGTGCAGGCCGACGGCAATATCGTCATCGCCGGAGATTTCACCCGGGTCGGGCTCTACCCGCGCAGTCGGGTGGCCCGTTTGCTCGCCGACGGCACCGTCGATGCGACATTCAACCCCGGCTCTGCGGCCAATTCGTCGGTTGCCGCGTTGGCGGTGCTGGCGGACGGAAAAATATTGCTGGGCGGGTTCTTCACCGCCTTCGCCGGCACCAACCGTGATCGCGTGGTGCGCCTCAATGCAGACGGCTCGGTTGACAACGCGTTTTTCACCCGAGCCTTTAACAATGGCGTGAACGCGTTTGCCGTTCAGTCCGACGGAAATATTTTGGTCGGCGGCGATTTCACGGGCCACACGGATACCGCAGGCGTCGCCACCACGCGCAACCGCCTCGTGCGCCTCACCTCGACCGGCGCCGTGTCAGGCACATTCACTCCGTCTGTCAGTGGCAATGTGGCCGCTCTCGCGATTCAAACGGATGCAAAGATTTTGGTCGGCGGGTTCTTCTCCAACGTTTCCGGCACGACGGTCGGCAACATCGCGCGTTTGAATTCTGACGGCACTGTCGACACCGCTTTCACCACGGCGACTGGTGCAGGCTTCGACAGCTCCCTCAAGGGCTTTGTGCTTCAATCTGACGGAAAGATACTGGTCGCCGGACTCCAGGGCACCTTCGCGGGAGTGGCTTCGCGTTACCTCACCCGGTTGCTCGACACGGGAGCACGCGATACCACCTATCTCACCTCTGGGTTTAACAATACCGTGGGATGTGCGGGCATGCTCTCAACGGGGAAGCTCCTCGTGGGCGGTGCGTTTTCGCAGCACACGAGCAGCACAACCGTGGTCTCCAACCGCGCGAGGTTCGCCCGACTGAACGCCGACGGTTCGCTCGATACCGCGGTCAACTTCACCGTCCGTTGCCCAGCCTCCGTCAACGCCCTCGTCCCGCTTCCCGGAGGAAAAACGTTTGTATCCGGTTTCTTCACGCACCTTCGCGGCGCCGCTGTGCCTATCGCAGCCGCGCGCCTCAACGCCGATGGCACCGTCGACAGCACCTTCAACCCCGGTGGCACCGGCGCCAATTCCAACGTTTACGCCGCCTTGGCACAATCAGACGGGAAAGTGGTGATCACCGGTGCTTTCACCACCTACAACGGTGCCACCGCCAATCGCCTCGCGAGGCTCAATGCCGATGGCACGCTCGACACTTCCTTCGCCGTTGGCGCTGGCCTCGACTTGCGCGCTTTCACTTTGGCTCAGTTACCAGCCGGACGGATTCTAGCCGCGGGCGATTTCAACAATGCTGCCGGCCTCTCGCGGCCTCGCATCGCCGTGTTCCTTCCGAACGGAGCCCTCGATACGAGCTTTACACCGGGCGCGGGCGCCAACTTGCCCGTTTACACGTCCGCCGTGCAGGCCGACGGAAAAATTGTGATCGGAGGTTCGTTCACCACCTACAACGGCACCACGGCGACCCGCCTTGCCCGTCTCAATCCCGATGGCACGCTCGACACGACATTTGTATCGAACACCGGAGCCAACTCGGATGTTTACGCGATCGCCGCGCAACCCGATGGGAAATTCGTGGTGGGCGGTTTCTTCAACGCCTATGCCTCGGTCGACCGCGGCGGTCTTGCCCGCGTGACGACGACAGGCTCGCTCGATACAACGTTTGTGCCGCCTACGCTCGGACCGGTTTACGCCCTCGTGTTGCAGGAAGACTCACGTATCGTCGCGCGTGGTGCGTTCACCTCCGCGGGCGGCGAGGGCGGCACCGGCTATCTCGCGCGATTCATGTCCGACGGCACCCGCGATCCGTCCTTTGCCGTCGCCGGCTTCGTGCCATCGAACTCGTTTCCCTCCACCCTCGTGATGCGCGATCAGGGCCAGATGTTGATGCAGAGCAACGGCGCTCCCGGCGCGAGCGCCACGCAAAGCTCGGCCCTGCCGACCATCACGACGGCCCCCGTCGCTCAATCCGCCTTTGCGGGCTCGAATTTGGTCCTCTCGGTGACCGCGGTGAGCGCGTTGCCCCTGACCTACCAGTGGCGCCGAGATGACGTCGCTGTCCCCAACGGTTCGTCGTCCAACCTCGCCCTCACGAATCTTCAGGCCGCCACCGCCGGCACCTACACCGTGGTGGTTTCCAACGAGCTCGGCTCCACGACGAGTGCTCCTGCTGTGATCAGATTGGATGTCGCGGTCGCGATCACGACTCAGCCTTCGCCGGCGCAGATCAACCTCGGAGCCAATGCGACATTCACCGTCGTCGCCGTCGGCAATCCCGCGCCGTCCTACCGTTGGCGACGTCAGGCGGTGGGTGCTGCGGACTTTGTCGATGTGACGGATGATGCGACCTACGCCGGCTCCACCACCGCGACACTTTCGATCACCGCTCCGACGCTCGCCATGAACGGCGACAAATTCCACTGCGTCGTTACCAATAGCGTGAGCCCGGCGGCCACGAGCATCACGGTGTCGCTCATCGTCAGCCAGCCGCCGCAATTTACCAGCGCCAATGCCGCGACGTTTATGGCGACCGTCCCCGGTAGTTTCACGCTGACCGCGACCGGCACACCCAAGCCGGGATTCTCGGTTGTGGCGGGCACCTTTCCATCGTGGGCGACGCTCGACGCCGCCACCGGCCTCATCAGCGGCACGCCGCCGAATACCCTGGGAAGTCCGTTCGTTTTCACCGCCCGCGCGAGCAACAGCGTTCCGCCCAATGCCGAGCAAGTGTTCACGCTGACCGTGGTGCCGTTCTCGTCGCCGCCCGCCATCATTACGCCGCCTGTCGGCCAAGCGGTCCCGGCAGGCGCAACCATAGCACTTTCGGTTGTCGCCAGCGGCACGCCGGCGCCGACCTACCAGTGGCGCCGCAACGCTGTAGATATTCCGGGCGCGACGACCGCGACGTTCACTCGCACCAACGCCCAGCTCGCCGATGCGGGCGCCTACACGGTCTACATTTCCAACTCCGCCGGCAACGTCACGAGCCCACCCGTCACCGTTTCCGTGATACCGCCCGGCACGATGGCCCAACATGCTGTCGTGCGCGCGGGCTACACGGCCGGCGGCACCGTCACGATCAGCAACGCGCTCGCCTACGTCGGCGCGGCTACCGGGGCGAGTTGGCAAGTGCTCCTCCCGGCAGGCTGGACGTTTGCGTCGTCGAGCGGCCCCACCGCAATAACCTCGCCGACCTCAGGCGCGGCCAATCTCGCCGAGTGGACGTGGTCCACGCCGCCAGCGAGTCCGCTCGTGTTTTCTTACACGCTTAACGTCCCCGCTGGCACGACCAGCGACGTCTCGCTGGTTGCAAGTGCGTCCGTGGTGCAAAGCGGCGCGACGATCCCGCTCATCGCGCGACCCGACCCGCTCGTTGTGGCCTCGATCAAGAAGCGCCACTCGGCCGATTCCAACGGCGACGGTAACATCGATCTCTTCGAACTCACGCGCGTGATCGAGCTCTACAACCGCAGCCTCGGCACGCTCCGCACCGGCGCCTACAAACTGGATGCGACGAGCGAAGACGGCTTCGCGCCCGACGCCACCCGCAGCGGCCCGGGCGTGCTCGTTCGTTACCACAGCGCGGATACCAATAACGACGCGCGATTCGGTCTAGTCGAGCTTACGCGCGTGATCGAACTCTACAACACCCGCGCCGGCACCGCCCGCACGGGTGCGTATCACGTCACGACCTCGTCGACCGAAGACGGCTTCGCCCCGGGGCTGTGACGGCAGCCTGATTTCGCGAGGGCGGCGGGGGCGGGCAACCTCGCCAAATAATGAGCAGCGTTTCGTTTTGATTCGCGCGAAGCCGGGGCGCACAAAAGAGCTGCCGGGCGGTGCCGCCGTGGCGCTATCCCTTCCTCCCTGCCACCCCATGCGCATCTACCCGGGCCCCTCCCGCCGCACGTTTTCCGTGTGGCTTTTGTTTATCGCCGTGATCGCCCTCGCCGCGCCGGGCGCCCAGGCGCAGGCGCCGGTGATCATCGCTCCGCCCTTGAGCAAGATTGCGACGGTGGGGCAACCGGTGAATTTCACGGTGACCGCGACCGGGGCGGCCCCTTTGACTTACAGTTGGAAACGCAACGGCCAGACGGTGGCGGGTGCGACTTCGGCCACTTTGTCAATTGCTGCCCCTGCGCTCACCGACGGTGGGTGGTATCAACTGACCGTGGCCAACGAACTCGGCAGTGTGAAATCGGTGTTTCAGCTTACGGTGGCACCGGTCGACGCGCTGGTCGTGGACTGGGGCGCAAATGGCGTCAGTGGGAATCCTCTTCCGGTGGGTCTGAAGGGCGTGGTGGCGGTCGCGGCTGGTTACAATCACAGCTTGGCGTTAAAGGCCGACGGCACGGTGGTGGCGTGGGGGGACAACGGTAACCGTCAGGCCACGGTGCCGGAGGGGCTGAGCGGAGTGGTGGCGGTGGCCGCGGGCGAAAGTCACTCCGCGGCGCTCAAAGCCGACGGCACGGTGGTCACCTGGGGTTACATTTAGTTGCAGGATGCCCAGTTGCCACCGGGTCTGGACAAGGTTGTGGCAATTTCGTCGGGGTTTCGGCACGTGGTGGCACTCCGGGCCGACGGTTCGCTCGTCGGCTGGGGCCAGAGCTACGGAGGCAGGCTACAGATGCCTTCGAGCCCGGATTTCGTCGCGGTTGCGGCCGGCTACATTCACAATGTGGCGCTCAAGGCTGACGGCACGCTGACGGTTTGGGGCACCGACAACGACGGGGCCTTGGGTGTGCCCTCGGGCCTGACCGGGGTCATTGCTATTTCGGCCATGTCCTCCAGTAATCTCGTGTTGAAGTCGGATGGCACCGTGGTGGGGTGGGGTGGAGACCAAACTTTTGTTCCGTCGGGACTCACGGGAGTGCGGGCGATGGTGGCCGGGGGGGCAGTGATCAAGTTCGACGGTAGTGTGATTTCTTGGGCGAAGAGTTACACCACGCTGTTGCTCACGCCGGTCTACGCCCAGAAAGCCACGGCGATTGCTATGGCCGGGGCGAACGTCATGGCGGTGATTCCCTATCTGCCCACCGTGATCACCGGCGAACCGCGCACGCAGACGGCGCCGCCCGGGGCCGCGGTTGAGTTTGCGGTGGCGGTGAGTGGCGTCGGTCCGTTTGCCTATGCGTGGAAGAAGAACGGCGTCACCTTGGCCGATGGAGGCAATGTCGTGGGTGCGACGACCGCCAAGTTGTCCATCGTGGGCAGTGGCGTGCAAAGCGCCGACGCCGGTGCTTACTCGCTCACGGTCACGAGCGGTGGTGGGACCGTGACCTCGCAGTCGGCCGCGCTGACGGTGGCGGATGCTCCGGTGATCACGACCCGGCCTCGCACGCGTATGCTGCAAGTGGGGCAATCGGCATCTTTCGCGGTCGCGGTCAGCGGCACCGCGCCGTTGACCTACCAGTGGCGGCGCAACGGTCAGCTCCTTGCGGGGGTAACGGGGAGCACGCTGAACCTGACCAACGCCAGCTTGGCCGATCGCGGCTACTACCAACTGACGGTGGCGAATGCTCAGGGCGGGAGGTCGATGGCGGTCTTCTACGTCAACGTCACGACCGTGGCTTCGCCTGGTGCAGTGCGGGCGTGGGGACAGAACGCTCGCGAGCACGCCAATGCCGCTGCGAATCTCTCGGATGCCGTGGTCGTCGACGCCCGCTACGAGCGCAACATCGCGTTGCGGCCGGATGGCTCGGTGCGGACTTGGACGTCCAGTATCTATGACAACCCTACGCTGCCGAGTTCGAACAGTGACATTGTGGCGGTGGCGCAGGGCGCCTCTCACCAAGTGAGTCTGAAATCCGATGGCAGCGTGATGGCGTGGGGCAGCGCTACGCAGGGCAACACGAGTGTGCCTGCGACGCTCCGCGAGGTCGTGGCGATTGCGGCGGGTGACGAACACAATGTAGCGTTAAGGGCCGACGGCACCGTCGTGTGTTGGGGCGGCTATAATACCTCCGGTGAGTTGAATGTGCCGGCCGAGGCGACCGGCGTGGTCGCGATTGCGGCGTCTGGTAGCCATAGTCTTGCTTTGCGCGCTGACGGCACGGTGCTCACTTGGGGTTCGAACAATGACAACCGGTTCACCACGCCTGCCGGGCTGGGTAATGTCGCTGCGGTGGCGACTGGGCTCGGCCAAAGTCTCGCCTTATTGGCCGACGGCACGCTCCGAACTTGGGGCGCGAACAATGCCGGGTTTAGCAATATTCCTGCCGGTGCCGGCAACGCGTTGGCGATTTCCGTTGGGTCGGGCCTTGCGGCGGCGCTCAAGGCGGACGGTGCCATCGTGGCGTGGAGCAGCAATACCTCCGGTGAACTCACCGGCCTCGATCTGATCAATCGGGCGGCCGCGATTGCGACCGGCCGGTCCCACGGCCTGGCCATTGTCGCCACCGAAGCCGCCGCCATCGCGACGCATCCCGTCAGCCAGTTCGCCTTGGCCGGCAGCAATCCCGCGCTCACGGTCGTTCCATCCGGCTTGGCGCCCTTCACTTATCAATGGCGGAAAAGCGGCGTGGCGATTGCCGGGGCCACGGCCTCCACGTTCACGGTTTCCAATTTTCAGTCGGGCGATGCGACGAGCTACGATGTCGTCGTGACGAATGCGCTCGGTGGCTACGTCTCCGCGCTCGCCACGCTCTCGGTCGGCACCGTGCCGCAATTCGTGACCCCGCCGACCGGTCGCATCGCGAATATTGGGCAGACCATCAGTCTGAAGATCGTCGCCACCGGCACACCCGCAGTGACGTATCGGTGGAAGAAGAACGGCGTATTTTTGAGCGATGGCGGAAATATTTCGGGCAGCGAGACGACCACGTTGAACATCGCGAATTTGGTGGCCGGCGATGCCGGTAGCTACGTGGCGGTGGCAACGAACTCCGTGGGCACCGCCGATTCCGCAGCGGCGGCGCTCGTGGTCGTGACGCCTCCGGTGATCACTTCGCGGCCGGCGACCCGGCTCGCGGCTCTGGGCAACCCTGTCTCGTTCTCTGTGGCGGCCACCGATCCTGCACCGCTCAGCTACGAGTGGCGCCGCAACGGTCGGACTATTGCAGGAGCGACGACGGCGACGCTCGCGATCGGCGCTGCTTCGTTGACCGATTCCGGTTCCTACGAAGCCATTGTTTCAAACCCGTCGGGAGGAGTGGCGGTGGCCGTATGCTACCTGACTGTGTTTCGTGCAGATACGACGCTTGGATGGTGGGGTAATAGCAATAATTACTACCGTGAGCTTGAAACTCCCTCGGGCCTGCGAGGCGTCGCGGCCGTGGCGGTGGGCGGACGACACAACCTCGCACTGTTGGGCGATGGCACGATCGCCCCGGGCGGCGATGGCACATACGGGCAGTATGATTTTCCTGCGTCGTTATTCGGCACCACTGTCGCGATAGCACTGAGCGATACTTATAGTTTGGCCCTAAAGTCCGACGGCTCCGTCACGTCGTGGGGCGGGGGAGCGGGCTTTGTCCCGGTCCCGCCCGGACTCAATCAGATTGTCGCGATCACTCCACTGGCTGCGTTGCGGGCCGAGGGGACGGTGGTCTCGTTGGGTGGGTTAACGGCGCCCGTTGGATTGGATCGCGTTGTTCAAGTGGCGGCCGGTTCTGGATTTTGTCTGGCGTTGCGAGATGATGGCACCGTCGTCGGCTGGGGTGACAATTACTGGGGCCAGACTAACGTGCCCGCTGGGCTTTCCGGAGTGGTGCGCATCGCCGCAGGATTTTGGACCGGTCTCGCTCTCAAAGCTGATGGCACCGTGGTGGCGTGGGGCCAAAATGCCAGTGGCCAAGCAACGGTGCCGACGGGATTGAGTGACGTGGTTGCGATTTATGCAGGTCCCTACGTTTCCGTCGCCGCCCGCGCGGACGGCACTTTGGTGCAGTGGGGCGTGAACTTTCCGCTGCCCACGGAGACTATTGTCGGGGGGGCATTGGCGCTGCGGCTGGACTATGCAGTCGCCGTGGTGCCGATCAGCAGCCCGTCGATCGCGCAACAACCGGCCGATTTTCTCGCGTATATCGGAGGCACGGCTTCATTTTCGGTGACCGCGAACGGTAGCCCGCCTCTCACCTATCAATGGTTCCGCGACGGCAAACCGGTCGGTTCCGGCTCCCGGCTGCAACTGACTAATGTCCAGATCGCGGATGCGGGCAGTTATCACGTCGTCGTCACGAGTCCGTTTGGATCGATCACGAGCAACGTCGTCGCCCTTCGGGGGCACGATCCGTATCCCGTGATTTCGGCGCAACCCCAGCCTGCGAACGTCCCGAGTGGCCAGAGCGCCGGCTTTTCTGTCACGGCAACCGGAACCGGGCCGCTCGCCTATCAATGGCGTCGCAATGGCCTCCCGCTCGCTGGTGCGACGACGGCGTCGCTCAATCTTGGCGCGGGCACGTTGGCCCAAAGCGGTGTTTACGACGTCGTCATCAACGACGGGATGTCGGTGACCATTTCCCGCCCTGCGAGCCTGTCGGTTCTGCCCACCGGCGGCTTCCCCCAAGTGGTTGCCGCCGACAACAGCTTTCTTCCGGCGTTTGAAAATACCGGAGGCTATTCCGGTGGTTTTTATCGTCTGTCCGGAGGCAAGGTCATCGTCATCGGGTCGTTTACCCGCCTCAACGGCACGCCGATCCGCAATGTCGCGCGCCTGCACGTGGATGGCTCGGTCGACACCGCTTTCGTCGGCCCGCAGATGGATGGTTCGGTGTATGCCGTCGTCGCGCAGGCCGATGGGAAGCTGGTCATCGGCGGCGTGTTTACCCGGGTAGGTGGCCAGGCGCGGGCCGGCCTCGCGCGGTTGCAGGCGGACGGTTCCTTCGATGCGTCGTTTGCGCCCACGGCCAACTACGCCGGCGCCTACGCGCTCGATGTGCAGGCCGATGGAAAAATTCTGGTCGGTGGTGGGTTTGCCGGCGCCGTCGCGCGCGTAAATGCCGATGGCACCGCCGATGCGTCCTTCGCCACATCCTCGCCCAACGGCGCGGTCAATGCCCTCGTCGTTCAGGTCGACGGCAAGATCGTGTTGGGCGGCTCGTTCACCGGTCTCGCAGGCCAGGCGCGCAGTGCGATCGCCCGCCTCAATACCGATGGGACGCTTGATATGGGGTTTTCGGTCGGCACGGGCTTCAATGGACCTGTCTACGCGCTTCGCACGGCGAGCAGCTCGCGCCTCATGGTCGGCGGCGGTTTTACGACTTACAACGGGAGCACCGCCAATCGCATCGTCCGCTTGTCGGCCGGGGGGGCGGCGGACTCCTCGTTCGTATCGGGTAACGGTTTCAATTCGACGGTCTACGCGCTCGAAGTGCAGTCCGACGGGAAGATTTTGGCCGGAGGTGCGTTCGGCGGTTACGGCGTCACTCAACGGCTCGCTGTCGCCCGGCTCCTTTCCGAGGGGGCCCTCGATACCACGTTTGTGCCGCTCACGTTTCAGTATGCCGTGATCTCGATCGGTTATCTCAACGACGGCAGCGTGCTCGTCGGCGGCGGATTTTCCTCCCTCGGCACGAGCGCCACGCAATTCAATATTGCGCGGCTCGCCGCCAATGGCGCGAGCGTGGTGGCGGCCTTTGCACCGGGTTTGTTCTCGCCGGGCAAAATCAACCGTGTCGTGCCGCTCGCGGGCGGAAAAATCATGGTCGCAGGTGCGTTCACGCATGTGAACGGTATGGCCCGTGCGCATCTCGCGCGCCTCAACGCTGATGGCACCCTTGACGCCAGTTTTAACAGCGGTGGCGTCGGTCCCAGCGCGGCGGTCAATGATGTGCTGCCGCTGCCTGATGGGGGCTTCGCGATCGTGGGTGCGTTCGCCTCCTACAATAACACTGGACGGCCGATGCATGCGCGGCTGCTTCCGAGCGGGGCGCTGGATACCGCGTTCAACCCGAGCACGAGCCTGACCGGAGCTCCGATTCGGCTCGGTCGTCTCGCTGATGGGCGCCTGATGCTCGCAGGCCCGGCGATCACAAGCTCCGGCCCCAGTCTGTGGAACAACGTGATGCTCGTGAACCCAGACGGTGTGGCGGATTGGCGGTTTGCTTACGGCGCTGTGCCGACGGGCGGTGCTATGATCGACGCCACCGTGCTGCCCGATTCCACGATGCTCGTGTGGGGCTCGTTTTCCACCTTCCTCGGTGAGCGACGCGGGCGTCTGCTGCGGCTACTCCCGACCGGACTGATCGACCCGACCTTTCTCGCCGACGTGGATGATACGGTGCGGGCCGTCGCCCTCCAGGCGGACGGCAAAATTCTAATCGCGGGAGATTTTCTCGTCGTGAACAACGTGCCACGTGCGCGCGTCGCGCGACTGAATGCGGACGGCAGCATCGACCCGACGTTTGCGCCGGATTTCACGCTGAACGGCGCTCCGTCGCTGCTGCTGCCGCAAGCCGACGGCAAAGTTTTGCTCGGCGGAGCCTTCAGTTCGGTTGGCAACAACGCGGCGATTTCCTATCTCGCCCGTCTCAAGGCCAACGGGACCGTCGATACCAGTTTTTCTGCGCCCGGCTTGGTCGGTGCACCGGTCGACCTCGCGATGCTGGAGAGCGGCGCGCTGCTCTTCGCCGGTGGCGAGTTGTCGCTGGGCTCCGCCTCACGTTTCGGGCTCGTGCGCACCGTCTCCTCCGCCGGCCCCAATATCTTGGCCCCACCAGTCGGCGGCACGGCTACGGCCGGCACCACCATGGCGTTGGCGGTGAGCATCGCGGGCGGGCAGGAACTCACCTACCAGTGGCTCAAGGATGGCTCGCCGATTACGGGCGCCACCGGTGCCGCGTTCTCGGTCGCCTCGGTCCAGTCGGGTGATGCGGGCTCCTATGTCGCTCGGGTCACCCACGCGGGTGGCACCTTCGATTCGGCCGCCGCGACCGTCTCCGTCGCCGCGTCGGCTCCCGTCCTCGGCGCGACGGGCAACGCGATCTCGGGCTTTGGCGGGGCGATCAAGACCGGCTCGCGGTGGGCGCTGACGGCTCCGGAACCGGTGGCGGGCACCGCTCCCATCGCGTATCAGTGGACGAAAGACGGCACCGCCATTCCCGGCGCCACCGACCGCGCCTACCTCCCGAGCACGTGGCAGACTGCCGATGCCGGCGTCTATCGGGTCGAGTTTTCCAATCCGCAGGGCGTCGCTTCGAGCGCAGCATTCACCCAAGGCGTCACGCCGGCGCTCGACTGGGATTGGCGTCTGCCCGCCCCGCAGGGCAATACGCTCGTCGAGGCGACCTTTCTTAACGGCCGGTTTTTACTCGGCGGCGTGCGTGGCACGATTGTTTCTTCGGCCGACGGACTTTCGTGGACGGTCAACCGCCTGGGTATCTCGACGACGGTTCACAAATTCGCCTACGGCAACGGCACCTATGTCGCGCTATCGAGTTTCGGTGGCCTGTGGTCCTCGGCCGACGCGCTGACGTGGACGCAACGTGCCAGCGGCACGGGCGCAGACGGCAACTATTTCAACAGTCTCACCTTCGGCGGCGGACGCTTCGTCGCGGTCGGAGGAAAGGGCGTGAGCGCGACCTCGCTCGATGGCATCCGCTGGACGGTGGCCGCCGTGCGCCCGAGCGATTCGCTCGGGGCCGTCGCGTTTGGGGGCGGCAAGTTTGTCGCGCTCGGTTCGGCCGGTCGCACCTACTCTTCGTCCGATGGCGTCGCCTGGATCGCTGGCGCCACGCTGCCGCGGGCAGCCTCCTACCTCGCTGCAGGAGCCGGCCGATTTGTGGCCGCAGGCGGGCGCTATTTGTTCATCTCTGCGGATGGTGTGACGTGGACCCTGAAAACTCTCACCACCACGGCTGCAGTGCGCTCCGTGATGTTTGGCGAAGCTGGCTACCTCGTGGCGCTCGATGCGACCGATGGTCGCTACTGGAAATCGGCCGACGCGGTGACGTGGACCGAACAGGCCATGAACTATGCGCTCACCGCCGCGATCAATGCCTTCACGTTTGGCAAGGGCACTTATGTGGCCGCCGGCAGCGGAGCGGATTCCACGCTCGTCTCGACGAATGGCACCGCTTGGACGCGGGCGGCAGCGATGCCCGTGATCGCGGACGTTTCGGTGGCAGCGACCGACGGTAACGTCTTGGTGGCGCTGGGCGGCACCTCTCCAGGTTTCAAATTGGCACCCGACGGGACTCTCACGACTCCGGTAAATTCAGGTCTTTCGTATCTCGGGAGCACGACCGATGTCGCCTTCGGTGCCGGCCGCTTTGTCGCCGTCGGCGGCACGGGAAAAATCGTTTCGTGGGTGGACGCGTCGGGGTCTGCCGGTAGCACGATCATCGGGGTGGGAGATATGCTGGGAGTAAACTTTTGCGGGAATCGTTTCGTGGCCGTCGGCACTAACGGCACGCTGCTGACCTCGGTCGATGGCCTTTCCTGGAACACTTATCCTTCCGGCACCACGCAGTCGCTCCGCAAGACGGCGTTCGGCGCGGGCGTGTTCATCGCGGTGGGTGCAAACGGCACCGTGATCGGTTCGGGCGACACTGTGACGTGGTCGCCAAGGACCGTTACTGGAATCACGTCGGCGATCGGCGATGTGATTTACGCGGGCGGAAAATTCGTGCTCGTGAGCGAGGGCGGAAGCATTCGCACCTCGCTCGACGGCACCACGTGGACCGCGCAGGCGAACCCGCTTGCGGCCGGCCTGCGGTCAATCGTCTACGCGGGCGGAAAGTTCTACGCCTTCACCACGGGCAACACCAATTACCTCGTTTCTACCGATGCCATCACGTGGACGGCCGCGCAGCACGGCAACGCCAACACCACCGGAGATGCGGTTGTCCTTGGCGACCGCGTCTATCTCGTCGCGGCCAATACATCGATTGTGTCGCTGCCGATCAATGTGCCCGCGCCCGTCCTCGCCGCCTCACCGGAGAGCCAGACCTTCGTCGTCGGGGCCACCGCCTCGCTCAGGGTGACGGTGACCGGCACGGGCCCCTTTGCCTACCAGTGGTTCAAGGACGGCACGGCGCTCATCGGTGCAAACTTTGCCACGCTGGCACTCGCCAATATTTCCGTCGCCGATGCCGGCAGCTACACGGTCGCGGTAACCAACTCCGGCGGCACTACGACCAGCGCACCCGCCGTCGTCACGATCGAGTCGCGTGGGCTCCTTAATGCTGCGGCGCGCGCCCGGGTCGGCACCGGCCCCGCGGCACTGACCGGCGTGTTTTCGGTCGAGGGGGCAGCGCCGAAACAGATGCTCCTCCGGGCTGTCGGCCCGGCGCTGGCGAGTATCGGAATTTCGGGCACACTCGTTGATCCGCAACTCGTCGTCGAAGATCTCGCGACGGGCGCGACGGTTGCGACCAATGACGACTGGGGCACGGCCCCCAACGCGGCGCAGATTGCGAGCACCGCGGCCCAAGTGGGTGCCGCGCCCTTTGCCGCTGGTAGCAAAGATGCCGCCGTGCTCGCGACGTTTGCTCCCGGCACGTATCGCGTGCGCGTCGTCGGTGCGGGTGCCACGACCGGCGTGGCTAGCTTGGAGATTTACGATGCCGATGCGACGCCTCGACTGGTTTACCTCGGCACTCGCGCGGAGGTCGGCGCCGGGAGCGATTCCTTGGTCCAAGGCTTCGCGCTCGCGGCGGTTTCGCCAAGCCGCAGCTACCTTGTCCGCGCACTCGGCCCCTCGCTCGGCCTGCCGGGTGCGCTGATTGATCCGCAGCTCGCGGTGTTCGCAGGGGCGACGCCGCTCGCGAGTAACGACAACTGGGGCGGCGATGCGGCCATCGCGTCCCTCGCGGCGAGTGTCGGCGCCATGCCGTTGCCGACGGCGAGCAAGGACGCGGCGTTGCAATTCACGCCGACGGCGGCGGGAGTGTTGACCGTGCAGGTGAGCGGTGTCGGTGGTGCTAGCGGTTTGGCGCTGCTCGAAATTTTCGAGGCCGATGCGCAGCGGACGCCGGGTGTTCCACTCGCGGTGGTATCGGCGCCAGAGAACCAGTCGATCAACGCCGGCCGATCGGCGGTTTTCGGCGTGGTGACCGTGGCAAAGCCCGGCGCGACGTATCAGTGGAGCAAGAACGGCGTGGCGCTCGCCGGCGCGACGCAGCACTTGCTCACGTTTCCGCGTGCTCAGGCCGGCGACGCCGGCGCTTACAGCGTGTTTGTCACCAACGGTGGAGCCACGGCGTTTACTTCGACTGCCACGCTGAGCATCGCCGCGGTGAACAATGCCGCGCACGGAGTCCTCGGAGGTGGCGGCTACACCCCCGGCGGCGCCGTCACGATCACCAATACGCTCCACTTTGTCGGCTCGCCCACATCACTGGAGTGGACGACGACCTTGCCGGCCGGTTGGACGATGCTCGCCGACGGTGGTGCGATCGGAGACGTGAAGCCCGCGGCGTCTGCGAGCGGTTCGCTCACGTGGCGATGGACCACGCCACCGGCAATTCCCGTCACGTTTACCTACACCGTCGCGGTGCCGGTGACGGAGACTGCGCCTCGTGCACTCACCGCATCGGCTAGCGTGACGAGCGGCGGCACATCGCAAGCTGTCACCGCGACACCGACCACGCTAACGCTGCGGCCAGTTCACACCGCGGACACCGACGGTGACGGCCGCGTGGGACTTTTCGAACTCACGCGCGTGATCGAACTCTACAACACCCGCTCCGGCACCGTGCGCACCGGGCGCTACACCGCGCAGGTCGGCACCGAAGACGGTTTCGCGCCCGACAACATCGGGGGGGCCGCGCTGCTGCATTTTCATGCTGCCGACACCAACCGCGACGGCCGCGTCGCACTCGTCGAGCTCACCCGTGTGATCGAACTCTTCAACACCCGCAGCGGCACCGCGCGCACGGGCGCGTATCGCGCGTCGGCCGGCAGCGAAGATGGCTTCGCCCCGGGGCCGTGAGGTGGGCGGGCAGGGGGAGGGGTGTGTGTTTTCGCGTGATTTCTCGCGCGGGCTGAACATATCTTCCCCTCGCGTGCGCCTCTCCCTTTTCCCTACCGTCCTAGTCGCGTTGCTGGCCTTTTTTGTTTCGCCTCAAGTAGCGGCCCAGCCGACGGCGACGCTCACGGCTAACACTGGCACTTATGCGGCGACCGGTGGCCAAGTCGTGTTCACGGCGACGATCAACTACGCTACGGCGGCGGAACCGGCGTCGGCGTTGGGCTTTTCGCTCACTATTCCAACAGGGTGGGCCTTGGTCAGCGTCGGTGGACCCAATGTGCCGCAGGTTGGCCCGCGTGGGGGCTCGACGGGCGCTTTGGAATACGCGTTCACTTCGCCGCCTGCGGGATCGGCCTCGTTTACCATCACCGCCTCCTACCCGGCCGGGCTGGTCGGGGACCAAACGATCTTTGCGTCGGCGGTGTATCGGGCCCCGGTCACGACGATTTCGCTGCCTCCGCTGACGATCACCGGCACGAGCACAGGGACTGCGATCGCGCCGACGATCACCGCTCAGCCCGCCAATGCCACCGTGCTCGCGGGCCAGTCGGTCGCTTTCAGCGTGATGACGACGGGCACACCCGCGCCGACCTACCAGTGGCGCCGCAATGGAGCGGCGCTCGCGGGTCAGACCAATGCGACACTTTCGTTGCCTAATGTAGGAGGGAGCGATGCGGGTAACTATGACGTTGTGGTCACGAATTCCGCGGGCACCGTGACCTCGGTCGCGACCGTTCTGACGGTAAATGTGGCTCCGACGATTTTGTCGCAGCCCACGAGCCAAGTCGTCGCCCAAGGACAGCTCGCGACATTTTCCGTCAGTGCGACGGGCACGCCAGCGCCGACTTTTCAATGGCGCAAAAACGGCGTCTCCATCGCGGGCGCGAACTTGGCGCGGTTCAGCGTGAACGGCGCCACGAGTGCGGATGCCGGGAGCTATGATGTCGTGGTCGCGAATATCGTGGGCTCACGCACGAGCGATATGGTCACGCTCACCGTCAACGCACCCGTGATCGGCGCTCCCGTGATCACGCAGCAGCCAGTCGGGCAAACGGTGTCGGCGGGCTCGTCGGTTACGCTTTCGGTCGCTGCCTCGAGCCCGAGTGCCGTGCTGACTTACCAATGGCGTCGCGACGGTGAAGTCGTGCCCAACGGAACTGGCACGACCTTGGTGCTGGCCGGCGCCACCGCCGTGTCCGGTAGCTACTCCGTGATCGTGACGAACTCCGCAGGTGCGGTTTCCTCGGGCGCCGCGGCGGTGCAATTTCTCCTCCTGCCGGGCCGACCCGCGATCACCGGGCAGCCAGTCGGACGCACTTTGATGGTGGGTGCGACCGCGACGCTGTTTGTGGAAGCGACCGGAGCGGGCGCGCTGGCGTATCAGTGGTTTAAAGACGGGCGCGCGATCGCCGGTGCCACGGCGCAGGAGCTGGCACTCGGCCCGGTGACGCTCGGCTCCGCCGGCGCCTACTCGGCGACGGTGACCAATGTGAACGGGACCAGCACGACGGCGGCTGCGACGATCACGGTCAGCGACCGCGCGAGTGCTCCGGTCATCCTCACTCAGCCGGCGCCCCAGATCGTGCTCGCGGGTGCGACCGCGACGTTTTCCGTCGAGGTGTTCGGTCACCCGGCGCCGCAGTTCCAGTGGCGGCGTAACGGCGCGGCGGTGACGGGCGCGACCTTCGCCTCGTTCTCGATCCCCAACACCCAGTCGACGAACGCGGGTGTCTACGATGTCGCCGTGACGAACAGTGCGGGCACCGCGACGAGTTCGCTCGCCACCTTGTCCATCGCCAACGCCGCCACGCTGCCCGTGATCTATCGGCAGCCTGCGTCGGTATCCGCAGTGGCCGGACGCTCGGTGGCCTTCTCGGTGGTTGCGAGCGGCGCGCCCGAGGTCGCCTATCAGTGGCAGAGGAACGGTGTCGAAATTTCCGGCGCCACTGCGACGACTCTCCGCTTGGCGCCGTTGAATGCCGACCAAGCGGGCCTCTACACGGTCGTTGTGAGCAACGGAGCCGGGCGGGTGACGTCCGCCGAAGCGGCGCTCACGGTCCTGACCCGCAGCTACGCGGGCTATTGGTTTGGAGCGCTCGGCGGCGACGGATCGTTTGCGCTCCGTATCAACGATGACAACACCGGCGACTTTCTCGGCTTCCTGCCCGGCACGCGCACGGCGTTTGTGAGCCGCGACATCGGCGTCGATGCCGAAGGACGGATTCAGATCAAAGCGGCGAGTGTCGCGGGCGGACCTAACGCTGCGGCCGCACCGCAGGCTGGCACGCCGGGTGTCGTGGTCGCGGCGGCCGAAGCGAGTTTCTCTGGCACGATTTCGTCGGGCGGTTCGTTGGTGGGCAGTTTGGCTGGCTCGCCCGCGATCACTTTGGCGGCGACCCGCGCGGTCGATTCGGGAGTGGCGGCGGCAGGCTTTTACCAGGCAGGCGCGAACGGCAGTTCTGCGCAGACCCATGCGCTCGTGGGGCCGCAAGGCCAGGTGCTGGCCGTCGTGCAGGCGGGGGCGACGATCGATGCGGGCACCGGCACCCTCGATGCGGCGGGCAAGGTTACGTTGACGACCGCCGCGCAACAGACGCTCGCTGCCACTGTTTCATCCGACAGTGCGGTTTTTTCGGCGGTTGTGACCGATGCCAAGGGCTCGACGGCCTCATTTTCCGGATACGCGTCTGGCGCAGGTGGATTGGCCGAGCAGCGGCTCGTGAATATCTCCACTCGCACGACCGCCGGCGTTGGCGAGCAGGTGGCCATCGTGGGCTTCGTGATCAGTGGCATCGAATCGAAGCCGGTCTTGATCCGCGCGGTCGGCCCGACGCTCGGTAGTTTTGGCGTCGAGACGGCGCTACGCTCGCCCGAGCTCGTGCTCAATCGCGGCTCGAATGTCGTGGCGCGCAACGCCGGCTGGACCACGGCCGGCAACGCGGCCGCGATCGCCGCCGCCGCCGCCCGCTCCGGCGCGTTCCCGTTGGGCGAGACGAGCGCGGACTCCGTGCTGCTCATCACCCTTGCTCCGGGCACCTACAGCGCAGTGGTAAGCGCAGCCGACGGGCGTGCGGGCGTCGGCTTGGTGGAGGTTTACGATCTCTCGGGCGCATCGATCGCGCAGAAGCTCACGAACATTTCGACACGCGCCGTGGCGGGGGCGGGCGATGCCACGCTGATCGCGGGGGTGGTGGTCGGAGGCAGTGCTCCGAAACGCCTGTTGATTCGGGCGGCCGGACCGGCGCTTACGCAGTTCGGTCTGACGGGCGTTTTGGCCAAGCCGCAGCTCACGGTGATTTCCGAAAACAAAGTGGTGGCGCAAAATTCGGGTTGGAGCACCTCCGGCGATGCCGTCGCGATTGCCGAGGCGGCGGCGAGGGTGGGGGGCTTTGCGTTTCCGAGTGGCAGTGATGATGCCGCCTTGATTCTCAATTTATCTCCGGGCGCCTACACCGCGCAGGTGATCGGCGGGGCGTCGTCCGGCGTCGTGTTGGTCGAGGTCTACGAGTTACCCTGATCGGTGTTGGGGGCGGCGGTTCGACTACGGTTTGCTTTGGTCTCGGGTCTCCGCAGGTCACAATTTCCGGTTAACGGTGCAGCGTTTACCCGCCAGCGCGGCTAAACCTGCTTGATCATCGCGGTCTCCGAAGTTTCCCCGTCCCGTTTCGAAGGAATTTTTCCCGAATGATCGGGGTATTTTCCCGAGAAGTTAGGCCTCGGGATTTGCTACTATCTACCCGCCGCCGGTTGTCTGGCGTGCAATAACTTAACGATCTCACAGGTAAGTAATGATACGTAGCTTTAAGACGGGCAATAAATTGACACACGATAAGTAGCCTTCTCACTCCTCTTCCGCGCGGCCGGCCTTCCACCCTTCGCTTCGACTCAAAACTTACTCCCACATCAAATGTGCTATGCATGTTTCGCGAAGTGCTCCGCTAGGCCCTTCCCGCAATGGTTCACCCCTGCCTTCGTCGTCCGCTCTCCGTAAGAACTTCGGTGTTGTCGGAAAACTCTAGCATGTCCCGCCCCATGAAAAAATTATTCCTCTTCGTTGTCGCGGCTTTTTTGACCGCAGGCCGCATCGCTGCGCAGACTGCGACGGTTACGCCCAGTGTCACCACCTACGACCCCGCCGGCGGGCAAGTAACGTTTACCGTCACTCTAGCGTTTCCGACGAATTCTGCGGCCGTGGCATTTTCGGCGAAGCCCCAGGCGAGTATTTGGACTCATTTGAGTAGCACCCACCTGACCCCCGTTACTCCGATAGGCGCTGTGCTGCCGTTTTCCTTAGTGACAGCGCCGCATGCTGGAGCGACCAGCGATCCTCTCGATCCCAAATTTGAGTTTGGTTGGGCCTACGAGAACTTGGAACTTTTGGGAACCGGCGGCGCATCGTTCACCTTTGTCCTGAGCTATCCTGCTGGATTAACTGGGAACCAAACGATCACGCTGGCTGGCCACTACCGTCCGGAAAACGGGGCATTTACCGAATACACGATTCCGTCGGTCGTGTTCACGCCTCCGGTCGCTCCGTCATTTACCAGTCAGCCTTCGAATTCCACGGTCGGCGTTGGCGCGAACGCGACCTTCACGGTTGCAGCGGTTGGACCTCCCGCTCCGGCGATCAAGTGGCAGCGTTCGGTCGACGGCGGTGTGACTTTCGCAGATTTGTCCAGCGATGCTACTTTTTCAGGCGTGGCTTCGGCGACCCTCACCATCACGGCGGTGTCGGCTTCACTCCACGGAAGTCGTTTTCGCGCCATCGCCTCCAACGGGGCCCTTCCCGATGCGACGTCCACTCCGGCGGTCTTGTCGGTAAACTCCTCGCCTGTTTTTGTGACTCATCCTCGTTCGCAAGCGGTGTCGGCGGCAGGCAATTTGATCCTCACGGCCGCAGCCGCTGGATTTCCCGCACCGACCTACCAATGGATGAAAGGCTCGACGGCGCTGGTAAACGGCGGACGCATTTCCGGCGCGACCACGGCGACGTTGACAGTCTCAGCGGTAGAGGCCGGAGACGCCGGCAGCTACACCGTTGTCGCTACGAATGGCATCGCTCCAAATGCTACGTCGAATGCGGCTGTGATTACGGTGGGACCGACTGGTTTCGGCGCCTCGCACGCGTTGCTGGGGGCGGGTTACACTCCCGGTGGCACCGTGACGGTCACCAACACGCTCATTTATTCGGGTGAATTGAGCAGCCTCTCGTGGAGCGTTTTGCTCCCGGCTGGTTGGAGTTTCGAGTCGGCGGTGAATGCGGGGAGTCCATCCACGCAGCCCTCGGTGAACGACATCTCAGTTTTGGATTGGGCTTGGGCTACTGCCCCGGCTTCGGGTTCGACGTTCACATATACGCTCAAAATTCCGGCGAATGCCCAAGGTTCCCAATCGCTGGTCGCGATGGTCGCTTTTGGTATCGGCGAATCGACCCTGCAGCTTGTCGCTACGCCTGACCCGCTCCCGGTGAACCAGATTTTTACCCACACGGCGGATACGAACCAAAATTTCAAGATCGACCTCTCTGAACTCACTCGCGTTATCACCCTCTACAATGCGCGGTTCGACACCGGGGCCGGCAAGGTCCGCACCGGCGGATATAAATTACAAGCGGGGACAGCCGATGGCTTCGCAACTGATGCGGCTCGTGATCCCGCGGTCGTGGTAAATTTCGGAGCCTACCATGCCGCCGACTACAACCGAAACGGGAAGATCGATCTGGCTGAACTTACCCGCATCATCACGCTTTACAACACGCGTTACGACACCGGCGCCGGCAAAGTTCGGACCGGTTACTACAAAATAGCCGTGGGCGTGACTACGGTCGATGGTTACACGACGGACCCGACCCGTGCCCCCTAAGTTCAATTTTCAACCGACTCATCAACGCTTCGAATTTTTGCCATGAATACCTTCATTCGCGCTGCTCGTTTTGTCTTCGCTCTGTTCCTAGCCGGAACCGCGCTCTCTGCGGTGGCGGCCAATACCGTCACTGTCACCCCGTCGGCGACGAGTTACTCGGCCGCCGGTGGCAATCTTACGATTGCGGTGTCGCTTTCATACACCGGGTCGCTGGCTGGTTTGGATTTTGAGCTGAAAACCCCCGTGGGCTGGAAGTTCACCTCCGTTTCCGGAACCAACGTGCCGCAAATCGCGCCGACCCCCGATGATTTAGGCGCAGCAGGATTGGCATTCGCTTACTCTTCGATACCGACGGCCTCCGCGTCATTCAGTTTTGTAGTCAGCTATCCGGCCAACCTTACAGGTGATCAGGTGCTCTCGTCCATCAAGGCGAGTTTCACTGCGGACGATGCTGCGAGCACGGTCAGCGTAGTAAACGCCGCTAGCGTCACTTTAACCCCCGCGCCGACGCCACCCGCTATCTCGGCATCTCCGGCGAATCAAACGGTTACCTCCGGTCAAAATGCAACGTTCACCGTCGCGGCTTCCGGTAATCCTGTCCCCACGTTTGTTTGGCAAAAATCGACTGACGCGGGTGCAAATTGGACTGATCTCGCCAACGGCGGGCGTATCTCAGGTGCGACATCTGCAACCCTCACCATCACCGGCGCACTTTCGACTGACGCCGCCAGCTACCGCGCGGTGGCCACGAACGGGGTTGGCTCTCCTGCCAACTCCGCTGCTGCCACCCTCACTGTAAATAAAGCCAACCAAACGATCACTTTTGGCGCACTTGCTCCGACTTCATTCGGTGCCGGCCAGATCACGCTCAATGCCACCGCCAGCTCCGGCCTCGCCGTCACTTATGTCAGCTCGAATCCGGCTGTCGCCCTCGTCTCGGGCAACACCGTCACCGTCGGTGCCGTGGGCAGCGCCACTATCACCGCGAGCCAATCCGGTAACCCGGAGTTCAACTCGGCCGCCGACGTCCCCCAGACTCTCAACGTTGGCAAGGCCATCGCGTCCGTCAGCTTGGCCAATCTCACGCAAACCTTCAACGGCAGCCCGCGCGCCGCGACCGCGACGACGAATCCGGCCGGCCTGACCGTAGCGATCACCTACGATGGTGGCACCACAGCGCCGACGAACGTCGGTAACTACGCCATCCTCGCCACGATCAACGATGCCAACTACGCCGGCACTGCGATCGGAACGCTCGTGGTCGCGAAAGCCGATCAGTCGATCACCTTCGCCGCGTTGACCGCCGTTACGTTTAACGATCCGAGTTTCAACCTCACCGCCTCTTCGACCTCCGGCTTGCCGGTGGCGTTCACGAGCTCCAATCCTGCGGTGGCGTCGATCAGTGGCACCACCGTGTCGATTGTCGGTGCGGGCAACGCCACCATCACCGCCAGCCAAATCGGTAGCGCTAATTACAACGCTGCACCTTCGGTGGATCGCGTTCTGACGATCAACAAAGCCGCTGCGACCGTGACGCTCGGCGGTTTGGCTGCAACTTTTGACGGCACGCCCAAGGCCGCCTCTGCCACCACGACTCCGCCCGGCTTGGTTGTATCTTTCACCTACGACGGCAACGCGCCCCCTCCCGTCAACGCCGGCACCTACGCCGTAGTCGGCACGATCATTGATCCAAACTTCGCGGGCACCTCCTCCGGCAATCTCGTCATCGCGAAAGCTCCGCAGACCATCACGTTCGCTGCGCTCGATTCCCGCCCCTTCAACGACCCCGATTTCCCGCTCACCGGAACGTCGACTTCCCTCCTGCCGCTCGTCTACACCAGCTCGGATTCCTCCGTTGCCTCTATCGTCGGCCCCAACGGAAACATGGTCGACCTCATCAAGACCGGCACCACAACGATCACGGCTAGCCACCCGGGCAATGAGAACTTCCTGCCCGCCACGCCGGTCGCCCAAGTGCTGACGGTGCTGAACGCCGGCCAGACGATCGCGTTTGTCGGCACCGAACTCGCCGGAAAGACCTTCGGTGACGCTCCGTTTGCTCTTACTGCTACCGCGAGCTCGGGATTGCCTGTCTCTTTCGTGAGCTCGGATACCGCTGTTGCTACGATCTCCGGCTCCACGCTTACCATCATCGGTGCGGGTAACGCCACGATCACGGCGAAACAAGCCGGTGACTCAAACTTCGCCGCCGCCCCTGATCAGGCTCGCGCCCTTTCGGTCGCCAAGAAAGTCATCACGCCCACGCTCGCCGGCCTGACCGCGACCTTCGATGGCAGTCCGAAGCTGGTTACGGCGACCACGAACCCGGCCGGTCTGACCGTGGCGATCACCTACGACGGCGCTCCCACACCGCCGACCAATGTCGGTAGCTACGCCGTCCTCGCGACGATCATCGACACCAACCATGCCGGCTCTGCGACCGGCACCCTGCAGATCGCGAAGGCCGATCAGACGATCACGTTTGCAGCGCTGACTCCCGTCACCTTTAACGACCCGAATTTCAGCCTCACCGCCTCCTCGACTTCCGGCATGGCGGTGGCATTCACGAGTTCCAATCCCGCGGTGGCGTCGATCAGCGGCACTACCGTATCCATCGTCGGTGCGGGCAACGCCACCATCACCGCCAGCCAAGTCGGCAGCGCCAATTACAACGCTGCACCTCCCGTTGATCGCGTCCTCACGGTCAATAGAGCGGCTGCGACGGTGACCCTCGGCAGCTTGGCTGCGACCTACGACGGCACCCCGAAATCGGCTACTGCCATCACATCGCCCACTGGGCGCGTCGTGACGTTCACCTACGATGGTAACGTGCCACCGCCCATCAACGCCGGCACCTACGCCGTCGTCGGCACGATCGTTGATCCAAACTTCACGGGCACCGCGTCCGGTAGTCTCGTAATCGCGAAGGCGCCGCAGACGATCACCTTTGGAGCGCTCGACTCCCGGGCCTTCAACGATCCCGATTTCCCTCTGACCGGCGTATCGACCTCCGGACTCCCGCTGGTTTACACGAGCTCCGATCCGACGGTGGCATCGGTCACCGGAAATATCGTCGATCTGATTAAGACCGGCACGACTACGATCACAGCTGACCACCCGGGCAACGAAAACTTCCTGCCCGCCACTCCTGTCCCCCAAGTGCTGACGGTGTTGAACGCCGGCCAGACGATCACGTTTGCCGGCACCGAGCTCGCTGGAAAAACCTTCGGTGACGCCCCGTTTGCTCTCACTGCCACCGCGAGCTCTTCGCTCCCGGTCTCGTTTGTGAGTTCGGATACCGCTGTCGCCACGATCGCGGGTAACATGGTTACGATCATCGGCGCCGGTAATGCCACGATCACCGCCAAGCAGGCGGGCGACTCCAACTTCGCCGCCGCCCCAGACGTGCCGCGCACGCTCGCCGTCGCCAAGAAAGTCGCAACTGGCACGCTTAACGACCTCGCGCAAGTGTTCGACACGACCCCGCGCCCCGTCACGGCCACGACGGTTCCGGCCGGTTTGATGGTGCACTTTACCTACGCGGGCGAACCCCTTCCCCCGATCAATGTCGGCAGCTACGCGGTCGTCGGCATGATCATGGATGCCAACTATACCGGCACTATCAACGGCACCTTGGTCGTCTCCAAAGCCGCGCAGACGATTTCGTTCGCCGCACTGCCTGCCAAGGTCCTGAGCGCGACTCCCTTTGCCCTCACGGCTACCGCCAGCTCTGGCCTCGCGGTCACCTACGCCAGCTCGAACGCCGCAGTCGCCACGGTCTCCGGTAATATGGTCACGATGATTGGCATCGGATCAGCCACGATCACCGCGAGCCAAGCTGGCGACGCCAACTACAACGCCGCGCCCAACGCGACGCAGACCCTCACCGTGAACCCCATCGCTCCGGTCATCCTGAGCACGCCGCCGCTGGCCGCCACCGCCGTGCAGGGACGCAGCTTCCTGTTCGGCCCGATTACGATCAACAACACGCCGGCCACCTTCACCGCCACCGGTCTTCCGGCCGGTTTGTCGGTCAACACCGCACTCGGCACGATCAGCGGTTCTCCCACGTCCATCCCGACGCCGAATCCCGCGACGATTGTCCTCACCGCGACCAACGTCACCGGCAGCGATTCGCGCACGATCACCCTCACGGTTCAGGCGCCGCCTCCAGTGATCACGAGCGCAGCGTCCGCCAGCGGACGCGTCGGCGCGGCCTTCACGTTCAACGTCACCGCGAGCAACACCCCGACCGCGTTTGCCGCGAATAATCTGCCGGCGGGTCTCGCGATCGACACCGCGACGGGTGCCATCACGGGCACGCCGACTGCAGCCGGCTCTTCCAGTGTCCAACTCACGGTTACCAACGCCTCCGGCTCGGTGACTCAGCCCCTCTTCATCACGATCGAGCCGCCGCTGAATGCCCCCGTTTACACCGGTCCGACCTCGCTTTCCGGCACGCAAGGCACCGCCTTCACGTTCACCCCGGCGTTTGGCACGGTCACCGCGCCTTACGCTCTTTCAGGCACGCTCCCGACCGGTCTCACGTTTACGGCCGCCACCGGCGTCATTGCCGGCACGCCGACACAAACCGGTAGTGCCTTCCTAACCCTCTCGGCCACCAACGCCGGCGGCACCACCTCGGTAAATCTCACTCTCGTGATCAACGCCGCTCCCGCTGCTCCGGTCATCACCAGCACCGGTATCGCTCCCGGTGCGCGCGTCGGCACGGCGTTCAGCTTCCAGTTGACCTCCACGGGCACGCCCGCCGCGTCGAGCTACACCGCGACCAACCTCCCCGCGGGTGTCACGCTGGCCTCGGCCACCGGATTGATCTCCGGCACGCCCACGGCGTTCGGCACGTTCCATGTCTCCGTGTCCGCGACGAATACGGTGGGCACCGGCCCGAGCTCGATCTTGGTCATCTCGGTCGCTCCCTCGGCCAGCGCCCCGGTCATTGTCAGCTCTCCTGTCATCGCCGGCACGGCCGGCGTGGCCTTCACCGGCGTCGCTCTCTCCGCGAACCCCGCGGCCACCAGCTTCGCTGTCACCAACGGCGCGCTGCCGGGCGGCCTCGCCCTCGACACCACGAACGGCGCGATCACGGGCACCCCGCTCGCCGCCGGTCAGACCCGCGTTTGGTTCGCCGGCACCAACGCCTCCGGCACCGGTCTCGCCCTCGAAGTCCTGTTCAACATCGCCCCCGCTGCCTCCACGCCGGTGGTGAACAGCAACGGCACCGCCGCCGCCCAGGTTGGCCAGCCCTTCCAGTATGTGATCACCGCCACCAACGGTCCTCTCACCGGCTTCGGTGCAAGCGGCCGGCCGGCTTGGCTCGCGCTCGATGCGGCGACTGGCATCCTCTCCGGCATCCCGGCCGAGGCGACCGCTCAGGCCATTTCGATCTCCTTGACCGCCACGAATGCCGGCGGCACCGGCAATCCCAAGACCCTGCTCCTCTCCGTTGCGCCGGCGCCCGCGACCCCGGTCGTTACCAGCGCGCTCACTGCCGCAGGTCGGGTCGGCACCGCCTTCTCCTACCAGATCACGGGTAGCGAGACGCCCACTTCGTATGTCGCTACGGGCCTCCCCGCCGGTCTCGTGCTGAACTCCACGACCGGAGCGATCACCGGAACACCGACGGTTTCGAACACCTTCAACGTCTCGGTCCGCGGCGCGAATGCCGGCGGCCTCGGTGCGCCTTCGACCCTCGTGATCGACATCGCTCCCTCGGTCTCCGCTCCTGCCATTACCAGCAATTCCACGGCCTCCGCTCAGGTTGGCGCCGCCTTCTCTTACCAAATTGTAGCCACCAACGGCCCGATCCTCAGCTACAGCGCCAATTCCAAAGAACTCCCCTCCGGCCTGGCGCTCAATACGTCGACCGGCGTGATCTCTGGTTCTCCCTCGGACGATCCGCGCACCTACTTGGTCACCATCACGGCGACCAATGCCGGTGGCACCAGCCTCCCGCAGGTTCTCGCGATCATCGTCGCGCCCGCGCTCGGCGTTCCGGTGGTTTCGACCCCGCTCTACGTCGTCGGCACGGTCGGTGTGGACTTCGCCCTCACCATCACGGCTAGCAATCTCACGGGCAGCTCGCCCTACGCACCGCCCATTCTGCTCGAAGCGGTCGGACTGCCCGCGGGCCTCGCGGTGAATCCCGCCACCGGTGTGATCGCCGGCAAGCCCACCGCGGTCGGCACGACGGTCGCCACGTTGACCGCCACCAATGCGGCCGGCACCGGCCCGACCCGCGACCTCACGATCTTTGTGCTCCCGGCGCCCACGGCTCCCGTGGTCGGCGGCGCCGCCGTGGCGGTCGGCCAGGTGAACGAACCCTTCACCTACCAGATCGTCGCCAGCAATAACCCCACCTCCTACGAGGTGCTCAACTCGCCTGTCTGGATTACGCTGAACCCGGTCACGGGCGCCGTCACCGGTGTTCCGACGAGCCCCGGTTCCTTCACCGTCCAGCTCACTGCCAGCAACGCCGCCGGCACCAGCAATCCGGCGATTTTGGGCCTCTTCATCTCGCCTGCGGCGAACACTCCGGTTGTCACCAGCACGCGCACCGCGAGCGGCACGGTCGGCACGGCGTTCACCTACACGCCCGCCGCCACGCCCGCCGCCACCGGCTACGTCGCCTCCGGTCTCCCGGGAGGCCTCGGTCTCAATGCCGCCACCGGCGTGATCAGCGGCACGCCCAACACCTCGGGCACCTTCAACGTGATCCTCACTCCGTCCAATGCCAACGGCGTCGGCGCCCCGGTCACCATCGTAATCAGCATCGCTGCCAACGTCACCTTCGGCGGCTGATCACCCTGCGCACCGACTCCACCTTCACCACCAACACTTCCGCCCCTCACATGAAATTCTCGCGCACTTCGCTGTTTCGCTTCCTGGCCGGATTCGTGGGCTCACTGCTCGCCTCCCTTGCGCTGCACGCTCAGCAGACCATCACCGCCACCGCCGGCCGGGTCGGTGATGCCTACAGTTACCAAGTCACCTCCAGTGCCGTCGCTCCGCTTACCTACGGAGCGAGCGGCTTGCCGGCCGGACTCGCGATCAACAGCTCGACCGGTTTGATCACCGGCACGCCTTCGGCCGCGGGCACGTTCACTGGCAACGTCTCCGTGACCTCGGGAGGGAATACCAACAACGCTGCCATCAGCATCACCATCGCGGCCGCTGCCAATGCCTCGGTCATCACCAGCGCCACGACCGCCAGCGGCACGGTGGGCACCGCGTTTACCTACAACTCGGCGGCCTCGAACACGCCGACCAGCTATAATATCACGGGGCTCCCCGCCGGCCTTTCCGCCAACACCACGACCGGTGTCATCTCGGGCACGCCCACCGCTGTCGGCACGTCTTCGATCACGATCAGCGCTAACAACGCGGCCGGCACCGGCGCCCCGGTCACCGTCACCCTGACGGTCGCTGCGCCCGCCGCCGCTCCGGTCATTTCGAGCGCGACCACGGCCAGCGTCGCCGTGAGTGGCGCCTTCACCTACACGATCACGGCCGCGCCCGCCGCGACCTCGTTTGCTGCCTCCGGTCTGCCTCTCGGCCTGAGCCTCAATACCACGACCGGCGTCATCTCCGGCACTCCGACTGTCGCTAACTCCTACACGGTCACGCTCACCGCGACGAACGCCGGTGGCACCAGCGCTCCTCGTGCGCTTACGCTCACGGTCGGCGCGCTCTCGTCGATCACGAGCGCCGCGACTTCGACCGGCTCGGTCGGTGCGGCCTACAGCTTCACCGTCACCTCCACGGTCGTCGTTCCCGCCGTCACGAGCTACAACATCAGCGGGCTGCCCGCCGGCCTCTCGGCCGATACCAACACGGGCGCCATCACCGGCACCCCGACCACCGCCGGCACCTACACGCTCTCGCTCAGCGCCAACAACGCGACCGGCACCGGTCCCGTTTCCACGCTTACCCTAACGATCGGCAACCGCCCGGCCATTACCAGTCTCGCCACGGCCGCCGGCACTGTCGGCACGCCGTTTAATTACAGTATGGCTGCCTCCTTTACGCCCACGAGCTACGCCGCCACCGGTTTGCCCGGCGGTCTCGTGTTGAACACCGCTACCGGTCTCATCAATGGCACGCCCAACACGGCCGGCACCTTTGCGGTGAGCCTCACCGCCACGAACAGCTTCGGCACCGGCAACGCCACGACGCTGACCCTCACCATCTCGCCTGCTCCCGCTACCGGCGGCGGAGGCGGTGGCGCGCTGGGCAGTGCTCCCGCCGTCACCACCAACCCAGCCGACCAATCGGTTGTCGAAGGTGCGACCGCGACCTTCACCGTCGTCGCCACGGGCACCGCTCCGCTCACTTACCAATGGCGCCGCGATCTCATCGCCATCTCGGGCGCGACCTCCGCCACACTCACGCTCACGGGTGTGAAGCTCGCCGATGTCGGCAGCTATTCCGTCCTCATTTCGAATGCCATCGGTAGCATCGCCAGCGGGGCCGCTCAGCTCACTGTTACCGCGCTGACCACGCCTCCATCGATCACCACGCAGCCCGTCAGCCAGACGATTCCGCCCGGCAATACCGCCACCTTCACCGTGGTCGCGACCGGCGCATCGCCGCTCGCTTATCAGTGGCGTAAGAACGGCACGGCCATCGCCGGCGCCACCGCCAGCACGCTCACGATTCGTTCCACCTCCGTGGCTGATAACGGCGCCTACACTGTTGTGGTTACCAACTCCATCGGCACCGTCACGAGCAGCGCGGCGAACCTCTCCGTTGACTCCGGCGTCGTCGCGCCTGCGATCACGACCCAGCCGGTCGCCCAAGTCGCCAACGTCGGCGGCAACGTGACCCTCAGCGTCACTGCCACCGGCACCGCACCGCTCTCGTATCAATGGTTCAAAGACGGCGTCGCCATTCCCGGCGCCACGGCTGCGACGCTCGCCCTCACCAATGTCCAAGGCTCCGATTCTGGCGCCTACAGCGTGCGGATCACCAGCTCGGCCGGCACCGTCACGTCCAACGCCGCCACGCTCACCGTTCCCGCCGCTCGCCTCGCCAACGTTTCCGTGCGCAGCGGTGCCGGCGTCGGCGATCAGACCCTCATCGTCGGTCTCGCCGTCGGCGGCACCGGCACGAAACAAGTCCTCGTCCGCGCCATCGGTCCCGGCCTCACCCAGTTCGGCCTGACCGGCGCGCTCGCTGATCCCCAACTCCGCCTCTTCAACGCCGCCGGTGTGCAGACCAACCTGAACGAAGACTGGGGTGGGGGAGCGACCCTCTCCGAGGCATTCTCCACCGTGGGTGCCTTCGGCCTGCCCGCTGCTTCGAAGGACGCCGCTCTCCTCGTTCCCCTCGCGACCGGCGCCTACACCGCGCAAGTCTCCTCGGCTGCCGGCACCGGCACTGCGCTGCTCGAAGCCTACGATTCCGATGCCTCGGTCACCACTGCGCGCTTCGTAAATATCTCCGCCCGCACCCAGGTCGGCACCGGCGATAATATCCTCGTCATCGGCTTCGTCGTCACCGGCACCGGTTCGAAGAATGTTCTCATCCGCGCCATCGGCCCCGGCCTCGCCCAATTCGGTCTCGGTGGCGTGCTCGCCGATCCGCAGCTCCGCCTCTTCAACGCCGCCGGCGTCGCCACCGACACGAATGATGATTGGGCGTCCACCCCGGCTCTCGCGGCCGCCCATGGCACGGCGTTCTCCCAGACCGGCGCGTTTGGTCTCCCGGCTACGTCGAAAGACGCGGCCCTCTTGGTGACCCTCCAACCCGGTGCCTACACGGCCCAAGTCTCCGGCGTGGCCGGCACCACTGGTGTCGCCCTCGTCGAAGTTTACGAGGCTCCGTGATCCTCGCTTACCCCATCCCTGTTCGTCGTTAGTCGTCTTGTCGTAACTTTCGTTAGTTCCATCTCCTGCTCCCGCGGGCCCCAATCCCGCTGGAGCGGTCTTTTCCCACTCGTTGCCCCGTGTGCCGCCTCGGCTACACGCGGGTGTTAGCGTCCCGCCCTCGACTAAGAGTTTGTTCCGTTCCTCCCGCCATGAAGACGTCCCGCTTCCTGTCCGCCTTGCTGTGCGCCCTGATTTCCGCGCTCGCCCTCGCCGCGCCCACCCGCTCTTTGATTAACCTCTCTGCGCGCGGCACCGCTGGCGGTGCGGGTTCGGCCGCTCTCACCTCCAGCTTCACCATCGAAGGCGGTGTCCCGAAGACCGTGCTCATTCGCGCCGCCGGACCCAAGCTTGCTTCGTTCCCCGTCGCCGGCTTCATCGCCGACCCTGCTCTCGTCGTGTTCAACGGCTTCGGCCAGCGCGTCGGCGAAAACGACAACTGGGGTTCCGCCGCCACCTCCGCCGCGATTGCATCGGCGACGTCCGCCGTCGGCGCCTTCTCGTTCGATGACAATAGCAAGGATGCCGCGCTCCTCCTCACCCTCGCACCCGGCACCTACACCGCTCGTGTCGATGGCGTCTCCGGCGCCACCGGCGTCGCGATGCTCGAAGTCTATGACGTCGATACGGTCTCGCTCACGCCGCGTCTCGCTTACCTCAATCTTAAGGCCCCTGTCGCGGCCGGCGTCGCCACCTCGGTCGGCTTCGTCATTGCCGCCGGACCCAGCCAGACTGTCTTGATTCGCGGTATCGGCCCCGCGCTCGCCGCCTCGGGCCTCACGGGCACGCTTTCAAATCCCTCGATCAACGTCTTCAATTCCTCGAGCGTTTCCGTCGCGACCAACGACAACTGGGGCAACGCCACCGCCAACGCCACTCTTGCCGCCGCCGCCGTCACCGCCGGTCTCCGCCCGCTCGCCGACGGCAGCAACGACGCCGCCGTCGTCACAACCCTCGCCCCCGGTGCCTACACCATCCAACTGACCGGTATCAGCAGCTCGGCCGGCAACGCCCTCGTCGAAATCGCTATCATCGATGCCGACCGCACGGCCTTCCCGCCTGCCCTCCTCGGTCCCGTCCTCCCCGTCGCCGGCGGTCAAAACGGCGGCATTACCCTCTCCGCCGTCGCGGTCGGCAGTCCCGCGCCGTCCTACCAATGGTCCAAGAACGGCATCGCCGTCTCCGGTGCCACCCATCCCGCCTTCACTCTCAACAATCTCGCCGGCCCCGACGCCGCGAACTACTCCGTCACCGTCGCCAACACGGGCGGCAGTGCAAACACTGCTCCGACCGGCGCCACCGTCTGGAGCCAGCTCAATCCCACTACCCTCACTGGATCTTTTTACAGCATCGCTTACAGCGGCACCGTTTACGCCGCCGCCGGCGACAGTGGTATGATTCTGACCTCGCCCGATGCCGCGACGTGGTCGCGCATCACTCCCTCTTCCGGTGTCGCCACCCGCGGTTTGACCTACGCCGCCGGCAAGTTCGTCGCCGTCGGCACCGGCGGCACGATCCGTGTATCCTCCGATAACGGCGCCACGTGGGCCTTCGCCACTTCTCCCACCAGCAACCAACTCAACGGCATCCTTCACGATGGCACCCGCTTCGTCGCCGTCGGTGCAAATAGCACCGTCCTCTATTCGACCGATGCCGTCACGTGGACCTCCGGCAATCTCGGCACCGCCTCGCTGAACCTCACCGCTGTCGCCTACAAGTCCGCCGGCAACTACGTCGCCACCGTCTCCACCGGCGCGATTTACACTACCGCCGATGTCACCTCGGCTTCCGCGTGGACGCTCGCCACCTCCGGCACCTCCAACCAGCTCAACGGCGTCGCCTACGTCAACGATCGCTTCATCGCCGTCGGCAACTCCGGCACCATCCGTAGTTCGACCACCGGCGCCGGCACCTGGACCGCCGTCACGTCGCCCACCACCAACACGCTCAACGCCGTCGCCTACAGCGGCACCACCTACGTCATCACCGGTGGCAACACCCTGGTGACCTCGCCTGACGCCACGACGTGGACCACTGGCACCTTTCTCCCCGTCGGCTCTGCTAACTCCAACGCCCTCCTCTACGCCAACAGCCAGTTCATCTCCGTCGGCTTCCCTGGCACGGTCGTCACTTCGCCCACCGGCGCCAGTAACTCGTGGACCCTCCGCGCCAGCCTCACCACGATCAACTACAACGATGCCGTCTACGCCAACGGTCGCTATGTCGCCGTCGGCGGGAATGGCAGCGTTCTCACCTCCCTCGATGGCGCCACGCTCACCTCGCTCGCCCCGGCCCTCTCCGTCTTTTCCGGCACCACTCTCCGCCGTGTCGCCTACGGCGCCGGCACCTTTGTCGCCGTCGGTGACAACGGCTCTATTCTGACTTCTCCCGATGGCCTCACGTGGACCAACCGCTCCTTCGGCCTCGCGAACTTCACTGCGCTCACCTACGCCGCCGGCAAATTCGTCGCCGCCGGCATCGTCGGCACCTACGCCACCTCCACCGATGGTCAGACGTGGACCGCTGGCACCGGCTCCCTCGGCGGCTCCAATGTTAACGGCCTCGCCTATGGCGGTGCCTCTCCCGTCTTCGTCGCCGTCACCATCTCCGGTGGCATTTATACTTCGCCCGACGCCTCGACCTGGACGCCCCGGACCAGCCCCACCGCCAACGCTCTCAATAACGTTCGCTTCGCCGGTGGCCAGTTCATCGTCCTCGGCGCCTCCAGCACCGTTTTGACTTCGCCCGACGGCACCACCTGGACCCAACGCGGCCTCGGCTCCTCCGGCCTCAACCTCGTCGATGTCGCCCACGGTGGCGGCTTGAACATCGCCGTCCACGCCACCAGTGGCACCGGCTTCAACTCCGTCGTTTTCCTCAGCACTGATGGCGTCACCTGGAACGCCGCCAACCTCGGCAGCTCCCTCGGTAACCCGGTCAACTTCTTCGCCCAAGCCGGCATCACCTACGGCAACGGTGGATTCTTCGTCGCCAGTAACAACGGCATCGTCGCCCGCTCCCTGCCCAACACCGGCCTCCAGCGCATCCTCACCCAACCCGTCGCCGCCAGCACAATTTCCGCCGGCGGCTCCGCCACGCTCTCGGTTACCACCAACGGCCTCGCGGGCGCGACCTACCAATGGTATCGCGGCGCGAGCGGCGATACCTCGATGCCCGTCTCCGGCTCTACCGACACCGCCAATGGCAGCAGCCTTACCGTATCTACCTCGGCCCGCTACTGGGTCCGCGTCAGCGGCGCCGGCTCTCCCCCCATCGACAGCGCCACCGCCGCTGTCACCGGCCCCGCTCCCACGATTACCACGCAACCCGTCGCCGCCACTATCACGGCAGGGCAGGGGGGCACGCTTTCCGTTGTCGCCGCCACGACTGGCGCCGGCCCGCTCACCTACCAGTGGCGCAAGTTCGGTTCCCCCCTCGCCGGCGCCAACGGCACCTCGCTCGCTCTCTCCACCACCACGCTCCCCGACGCCGGCTACTACGATGTCGTCGTCACCGACGGTCTCGCTTCCGCCACCTCGAAAGCCGTCCGCGTCGACATCGCGCCTGCCGCCGCCAACTACGGCAACGTTTACCGCCCCCGCGCCAATGCCCCGCGTATTGAAGCTAATGCCGGCAACATCACCGCCATTGCCGTCGATCCCGCTGACTCGAACAAAATCTACGTCGCCGGCGAATTCACGCGCATCAACAGCACCGTCCGCCTCAACGTCGCCCGCTTCCTCGCCAACGGCGATTTCGATTCCTCTTGGGCTCCCGTTTCGATCATCGGTGGCGGCTCCATCCGCGCTCTCCTTGTCGAGTCCGACGGCCTCATCATCGCCGGTGATTTCACCTCTGTCGGCGGCACGCCCCGCGGTCGTCTCGCCAAACTCAGCAAGACCGATGGTTCGCTCCTCACTTCCTTTGCATCTGCCGCCGCCGCCAGCAGCTCGATCTACACACTCGCCCGCCAAGTCATGGCCGACGCTTCCGTCCGCTACCTCGTCGGCGGCACCTTCTCCACCTTCAACGGCACCTCGGTCAACCGCCTCATCCGTATCGACACCGCCGGCGCGATCGATCCGGCTTTCGTGATTTCCCCCACCGGCACCGCCGGTTTTGGTAGTGATGTCCGCACGCTTCTTGTCGATGGCAGCGGCGACGCGGCGACAATCTACGCGGGCGGCACCTTCACCTCGCACCACGGCGTCACAACCAACCGCAACCGCCTCGTCCGCCTCACCGCCCACGGCGCTTACGACTCCACGTTCGACGTCGGTTCCGGTTTCAACAATACCGTCACCTCTCTCGCGCTCTCCGGCACCGGCGCGTCCGCCAAACTCTACGTCGGCGGCCTGTTCACCTCTGTCAAAGGCCTCTCCACCACGGCGGCGAGCCCCTCCGGCACGATCACGCTCAGCCGCATGGTGCGCCTCGATGCCGCGGGCTCCATCGACAACACCTTCGCCGTCGGCACCAGTTTCGGCAGCGACGTCAACGCCCTCGCCCTCGATTCTACCGGCAGGATCTACGTCGGCGGCGCCTTCACCTCCTACAACGGCACCACCACCAATCGCAGCCGCCTCCTCCGCCTCACCGCCACCGGCGCCTACGACACCGCGTTCAACAACGCTCTTTCCGGCGCCAACAGCACCGTCAACACCCTTCTCCTCCAAGAAGACACCACGACTCCCGCCAACAGTCGGCTGCTCTTCGGTGGTTTCTTCACCACGTGGAATAACAACGCCCGCGACAGCTTCGCCCGCGTCGCCACCGATGCCACCGCCGCGCTCGACACCGCGCCCTCGGCCACGTTCCGCCGTCCCGGCATTGTCTACGCCGTCGAGCCCGCTCCCGGTGGCCGCTGGTATATCGGCGGTTCCTTTAACTTTATCGACGACCAGGCCCGCAATCACTTCGCCCGCCTCAACGCCGACGGCACACTCGACAATGGCTTCACCCACGCCGGCACCGGTTTCAATTCCAGCGTCAACGCGCTCGCCGTCCAAGGCGACGGCCGAATCGTCGCCGCCGGTAATTTTACCTTTTTCGGGTCCACCGCCCGCAACGACATCCTGCGCCTTCACCCCGACGGCACCCTCGATCCGAGCTTCAACCCCGGCTCCGGCTTCTCCGCCAACGTCAACGCCCTCCAGCTCCTCCCCGATGGCCGCATCGTCGCCGCCGGCAATTTCACCACCTACAACGGCACGACCCGCAATCGCCTTGCCCGCCTCCACTCCGACGGCGCCCTCGATACCTCGTTCGACCCTGTCGCCGGATTCGCCACCAACTTCAACGCCCCCGCGCCGCTCTCCCTCCAATCCGACGGCAAGCTCCTCGTCGGCGGCACGTTCACGACCTACAACAACACTACCGCCAACGGCCTCGTGCGTGTTCTCGATACCGGCCTGATCGACCCCGCCTACAACACCGGCGGCGCCGGCTTCGCCTCCAATATCGAAGCCCGCCAGCTCTTCACCCGCCTCAACGACCAGCTCGTCGTTTCCGGCGCCTTCACCACTTACAACGGCACCGCCCGCAGCCGCATCGCCCGCATCACCGACACCGGCGCACTCGACACCGTTTTCGCCCCCAACACCGGCGCCAACAACACCGTCACCGCCTTCCACGTTCAGCCCGATGACAAAACGATCCTCGCCGGCTTTTACAACGCCGTCCTTGGCGTCACCCGCCCCGTCTTCAGCCGCTTCACCGCGACCGGCACGCTCGATTCGGCCTTCATCGTTCCCACGGTCATCAACCCGTTCAACACCATCAACGTCATCCGCCCCGACGCCGCCGGCAATCTCCTCGTCGCCACCACGCGCCTCGACTTCACCGAATTCCTCGGCCGCGGCTCCCTCGTCGTCCTCGAGCCCGCCCCCGTTCCCGCGATCACCACTCCGCCCGTTGCCCAGACTGGCACCGCCGGCGGCTCCGCGACCTTCTCCGTCACCGCCACTGGCGAAAATCTCGCCTACCAATGGCTGAAAAATGGCGTGGTGATTTCCGGCGCCACCAACGCCACCCTCCCTCTCACCAACCTCACGCTCGCCGACGTCGCGAACTACTCCGTTACGATCTCCAATCTCTACGGCACCGCCACCAGCGCCGCCGTCGCACTTTCTGGAACCGATCCACTCCCCACAATCACCGCCCAGCCCGTCGCCGCCTCCGGCACCGTCGGCGGCGACACCTCGCTCTCGGTCACCGCCACCGGCACCGGCACGCTCGCCTACCAATGGCGCAAGTTCGGCGTCCCCCTCGCCGGTGCCACCGCTGCCACGCTCAACCTTACCGGCCTCGGCCTCGATTCCGCCGGCTACTACGATGTCGTCGTCGGCAGCGGCCTCTCCGCCCTCACCTCCGCCGGCACACAAATCACCGTCGCTCCTGCCGTTCTGCCCGGCGCACCCCTGCGGGCCCGCCCCACCTTCGAGCCCCGCGTCGAAACCAACGGTCAGGTCTACGCCTTCGCCCCGCTCGCCGACGGACGCTTCTACGCCGGCGGCAGCTTCACTACCATCGACGGCGTGCCGGCCTCCAGCCTCGCCCGCTTCAACGCCGACGGCTCTCACGACACCACGTGGACTGCCCCGGTCATCGCCGGCACCGTCACGGGGCTCGCCCTGCAGGCCGACGGTAAACTCGTCATTGCCGGCACCTTCATCTACGTCGGCGGCCGCAACACCTTCCGTCTCGCCCGGCTGAATACGGACGGCTCCGTCGACACCACGTTCTCCGTCGGCTCCGGCTTCTCCGGCGGCACGGTCAACGCGGTCGCCATCCAGCCCGGCGACCAAAAGATCGTCGTCGGCGGTGCCTTCACCGGCTTCGACGGCCGCACCGCCGGCCGGATCATCCGTCTCAATTCCGACGGCACGCCGGACTCCACCTTCGCGACCGGCACCGGCTTCGACGCCGCCGTAGCGGCGCTTTCACTTCAGACCGACGGCAAAGTGCTTGTCGGCGGTAGCTTCACGACCTTCAGCGGCATCGCTGCCGCTCGCCTCGCCCGCCTGAATTCCGACGGCACCCGTGATACCTCTCTCGCCACCGGCACCGGCTTCAACAGCAACGTCACCGCCCTAGCGTCTTACGCGGACGGACGCATCCTCGTGGGCGGTAATTTTGCCATTTACGATGGCGCGTCGTCGCCCGGCTTGGTGCGCCTCTCTGCGGCCGGTGTGCGCGACACCACTCTCGCGGTTGGCACAGGCATCAGCGGCGGCATCCTCTCCCTCGCCGTGCAGACCGACGGCAAGATCGTCCTGGGCGGACAATTCACCACCTACAACGGCTCCACCGCGAGCCGGCTGCTCCGCCTCGACGGCACCACCGGAGCCATCGATACCAGCCTAGCCGCGCCCCTCGCGCCCGCCGGCATCAACAGCACGGTTCGCGCCGTTGCGCTTCAGTCTGTCGGCGGGCAGATCTTGGTTGGCGGCGCCTTCAATTCCGTCGCTGCCAGCACGCGTTTCGGCTTCGCCCGCTTCAACGTCGACGGCACCCTCGACTCCATCGCGCGGTCCTTCCGCGAGCCCGGCCAAGTTTTTGCCCTCGCTCCCGTCCCCGGCGCTAAATTCATCGTCGGCGGTAATTTTACCCACGTCGGCGGCATCGCCGGCCCAACCAATCTCGTCAGGGTGGATGCCACCGGCGCACGCGACGCCTCGTTCGCCATCGGTGCCGGCGCAAACGGTATCGTCTCGGCGATCGCCCTGCAGGGCGACGGCAAGCTCCTCATCGGCGGCAGCTTCACGTCCGTTTCCGGCACAAGTGTCAACCGCCTTGCTCGGCTTGCCGCCGACGGCTCTCTCGATACTGCTTTTATCACCGCCATCGGCTCCGGCGCGACCAGTCAGATCAACGCCATCGCGCTCGCTCCCGACGGCCGCATTGTGCTCGGCGGCATTTTTGCGACGTTCAACGGCGCCACCGTCAACTGCCTCGCCCGCCTGCTCCCGAATGGCAGCCTCGACACCGCGTTCACCGCTGCCAACGGCACTGGCTTCTCTTCGTTTGTCTCCATCGGCGCCCTCGCCGTTCACCCCGACGGTCGCATCAGTGCCGGCGGCACGTCCGGCACTTTCAACGGATCGCCGTTCAATGCCATTGTCCGCGTGCTCGCCGGCGGCGGTGCCGATCCTTCCTTTTCCGTCGGCTCCGGTTTTGCGCTGAACACCAACCAACTGTCCGGAACCCTCGGCCTCCGCAGCCTCGTGCTCCAGCCCGACGGCCGCCTGCTCGCCGGCGGCGTCTTTACCTCCTTCAATGGAACCGCCGTCGGCGGTGTCGTCCGCCTCGACCCGTCCGGCGCGCTCGATCCTTCCTTCGCTGTCGGCTCGGGTTTCAATAATTGGGTCGACGAACTCCTGCTGCAGCCCGACGGCGCTGTCGTCGTCGCGGGTGGCTTCACCACCGTCAATGGTCAGCGCCGCGGTGGCCTCGCGCGCGTCTCTTCCGGCGGCGTCCTCGACCCTCGCTTCGGCCTGCCGCTTCCGACCGGATTCTTCTCCATTTCGGTGGGGGCGCTCTCCTACACCGCCGACGGTTCGCTCATGTTGGGGCACGTCAATCGCAACGACTTCATCGACCGAGCCACGGGCGCCCTGATGCTGCTTGAGCCCACCACTTCGCCGACACTCCTCACGCTGCCGTTCTCCGGCGGCGTCTTGGCAGGGGCATCATCTTACACGCTCACCGCTTCCGCCGCCGGCACTCCGCCGCTCTCTTACGTGTGGAAGCGCAACAACGCGGCCCTCGTTGAGAACGTCGCCGGCGCCACCGGCGTCTCCACTGACACGCTCCGTTTTGGCAATCTCCAGAGCGCCGACTCCGGTGTCTACACGCTCACCGTCACCGATGGTCTTGGAGCCTCCGTGATCACGCCTCCCGTCACGCTCTCGGTTCTGGCCGCTCCGCCGGTCCCCGGCAACATCTCCGGTCCCTTCGGCGCCGTCTCCCAGGCCGGCACGCCCACCTACCTCTCGGTTACCTATTCGGGCACTACTCCCACGTCCGTGACGTGGACCAAAGACGGCTCCCCCGTCTCCGGCGGTTTCTACAATGCTGGCCAGCTCTACCTGCCCCTGAATCCCGCGCGCACCGCGGATGCCGGCGTTTACCAAGTAGCGGTCACCAACGCGCTCGGCACCGCCACGTCGGCGCTCACCCGCCACTGGGTCACTGAGGAATCTGGCTGGACCCCGCACAACCCCCGTCCCAGCCCGCAGGGCCTCCAGAGCGTCTACGTCGCGAATAACCAGTTCGTCGCCGGCGGCGTCCGCGGCGCCCGGTTTTCCTCGGCCGACGGCATCACGTGGAATCCGCTCCCGTCGCTCTCCCAGAACAACGTCTTCGGTTACCTCGAGGGCAACGGCCGCAAGCTCCTCTTCAGCTCCCTCGGCTTCGTCGCGAGCACGACCGATGGCAACATGTGGAAAACCGGCACGCTCCCGACGTTGCAGCCCGTGCAGGGTTTCGCCTTCGGGGCTAACCTCTTCGTGGTCTCCACGACGCACTCCGGATCGCCGACCAGCGCCGCCAAGATCTTCACCTCCCCCGATGGTGAAGTTTGGACCGAGCGCTACTCGACCGACACCTCGGCGCTCAACTCCCTCGCCTACGGCAATGGTGCTTTCGTGATTTTCACTGGCAGCAGCATTGTCCGTAGCACGGACGGGCTCACCTGGACCACCCACGCCGCCCCGGCCACCGGCAGTTTCATCGAATTCGCCAACGGCCAATTCTTCCTCGCATCGGCCGGCACCGTTGACCTCCACGTTTCCACCGATGGCCTCACCTGGACCACGCGGTCCTACGGCTCCACCGGCGCGCGCGAAATCACCTACGCCAACAACCAATACCTGCTGACCGGTGACAACGGCCTCCTCCTGACCTCGTCCGACGCCACGACGTGGACGCGCCGCGTCACCAACACCACCGCGGCGCTCCATTCAGCCGCCTACAACGCCGGCACCTGGGTTGTCCTCGGCCACACCGATTACCCCGCCACCATCCTGACCTCGACCGACAGTGCCGCCACGTGGGTCAACCGCACCACCAGCACCACCTACAACAACCTCGGCTCCCTTGCCACCGACGGCTCCTCCCACGTCATCGCCGTCGGCACCAACGGCACCATCGTTCGTTCGACCACCGGCACCGCCTGGAGCACCGTCACCTCGGGCGTCACCGACGAACTCTCCTCCGCCACCTTCGGCGCCAGCAAATACGTCGCCGTCGGCGCCAACGGCCGTATCCTCACTTCCCCGACCGGCACCACGTGGACCGCAGTCACCTCCGGCACCACGGCCTTCCTCGAAGACGCCTTCTTCCTCAACAACACCTTCCTCGTCTCCGGCGCGAGCGGTCTCCTCCTGAAATCCACCGACGGCACCACCTGGACCTCCGCCACACTCGCCACCAACGGCTTCAACCTCCAAGGCATCGCCTTCGGTGCCGGCCGCTACGTCACGGTCACCCGCGGCGGCGTGATCCTCACCTCCACCGACGCCTCCACCTGGACGTCCGCCACCTCCGGCACCACTGCCGATCTCAAAGGCGTCGCCTACGGCAACGGCAAATTCCTCGTCACCGCCGCCGCCGAAGTCCTCACCTCCACCGACGGCCTCACTTGGACGTCTGCCCCCGCTCCCGAGATTCCCAATTGGGACAGTGGCACCCTCTTCCTGAACGGCCGTTTCTACGCCGACGCGGGGCGCAATGCTCTCATTTCCAGTGCCGACGGCGTTACCTGGACCGGCCATCACCTCGGCACCAACTACGCCGATCTCAACGCGCTCACCACCTTCAACGGCCGCGTCTACCTCGTCGGCGACTTCGGCCTGATCTACTCCGCCGCCCTCGCTCCCACCATCCTCGAACAACCCCTTGGTCAGGTCTTCGCCGCCAGCACGCCCGCCACCTTCCGCGTAGTCGTCGCCGGCAATTCCCTGCCGACCACCTACCAGTGGCGGAAGGGTGGGGCACCCATCGCCGGCGCCACCTCCGCCACCTACTCGATCGCGAGCCCCACCGCCGCCGACCAGGGTAACTACGACGTCGTCGTCACCACGTCCGCCGGTTCCGTCACGAGCCACCAAGTCAACTTCGGCAACGGCGCCACCGTGGCTGTTCTCGAGCAGCAAGCCTCCTTCGGCCTCGGCACCATCGTGCAAGCCGGCTCCGTCGTCGACCTCCAGATGAATTTCGTCGCCGGCACTCCGCCCATCACCGTCCAGTGGCAGAAAAACGGCAGCAACGTCGGCGCCCCCGTTGCCCCCGACGCCACCGGCATTGCCCACCTCTACCTGCTCGACACCACGCCCGCCGACTCCGGTCCCTACACCGCCGTCGCCAACAACGCCGCCGGCTCTGGCCCGGCCGTCGTCAACAATCAGGCGCAGTTCATCGTCAATCAGCCCAACTGGAATTGGCGCCACCCCTATCCCCAGCCCCTGGGCTACAATGGCATCGCCGCCGATGGTTCCGGCGCCGGCTTCGTCGCCTTCGGCCCCCGCGGTCACATCGCCACCTCGCCTGATGGCGCCGCCTGGAATCAGGAGCGCAGCGTCTGGTCCTCCATCGTCCGCGGCTACATCTCCGGCAACGGCCGCCACCTCCTCTGGGGCTCCTCTTCCTTCGCGGTCGGCAAGTTCGACGAGGAACTCGTCGCGTCGAACCTCGGCGAATTCGAATCCATGAACGACGTCGGCTTCGGCCAGGGCCTCTTCGTCGCCGTCTGCGCTTCCGGTCGTATCTTCACCTCGCCCGACGGCCATGCGTGGACCGAGCGCCCCAGCGGCACCACCGAGTCCATCGTCCGCGTCACCCACGGCGCCGGCACCTTCGTCGCCATCACCGCCTCCGGCCAACTCATCCGCAGCGCCGATGCGCTCACTTGGAGCGCCCCCGTGCCCGGACCGTTCACCAGCTTCTCCTTCCTGAAATTCGTCAACGACCGCTTCTTCCTCAACGGCACCGGCGGCGCCTTGGCCTCATCCGCCGACGGCGCCACCTGGACTACCCTCGACACCGGCAGCACCACCAACGTCAACGCCGTCGCCTACGGCGCCGGCCGCTACCACGCCGTCGGCGCCTCTGGCCGCATCATCACCTCCACGAACGGCGTCGATTGGACCGCCCGCACCAGCGGCTCCATCACCTTCCTCACCGGCATCGCCTTCGCCAACAACGTCTGGACCGCCGTCTCCAGCGCGACCAATCCCGTCACCATCTTGACCTCCGGCGTCGACGCCGCCGCCGGGGACAACGGCGTCACTTGGACCAACCGCGCTGGCGCCGCCAGCACCGCGCAATTCAACGACCTCGCCGCCGCCGGCACCTCCTCGATCATCGCCGTCGGCAACTCCGGCAGCGTCCTCCGCTCGACCGATGGCGGCCAATGGAACTCCTCTACGCCGGCCGGCAATGTCGGCCTCAACGGCATCACTCACAACGGCACCGCCTACTACCTCGCCGGCAACGGCGGCGTCATCCAGTCTTCCGCCGACCACGGCGCCACCTGGACCGCCCGGACCAGCGGCACCGCCGCCAACCTCCGCTGGATCGGCCGCCTCAACGGCACCCTCCACGCCGTCGGCGCCGCCGGCACCGTCGTGTCCTCCGCGGACGGCACCACCTGGACCGCCGTCCCCACCGGCTCCTCCGCCCAGCTCAACGGCGCGGCCCATGGCGGTGGCAACTACGTCCTCGTCGGCGATGCCGGTGCCATCCTTACGTCTGCCAACGGCACCACGTGGACGCCCGCCGTCAGCGGCGTCGCCGCCCATCTCCAGCGTGTCGCTTTCGGCAACTCCACCTTCGTCGCCGTCGGCGACAGCGGCGTCATCCTTACCTCGTCCAACGCCACCACGTGGACCTCCCGTTCCTTCGGCCTCCCGGAGAACTTCACCCACGTCACCTTCACCGACGGCGTCTTCGTCGCCACCGGCTCCGCCTCTGGCCTCTTTGTTTCGACCGATGGCATCACCTGGTCCGCCCGCTACACCGGCAACGGCGGCACCGCCACGCGCCTCCGCGCCGCCACCTCGTTTAACGGCCACGTCTACACGGCCGGCTCCGGTGGTGCCGTAATGTCCGCCCCTCTCTTCCCGGCCAGCGCCATCGATCCCGTCTTTGTTAGCGTCGCCACCGGCTCGCCTGCGCGCTTCCAGATCACGCCCAACGCCCACGTTCTCCCCGCCACCTTCCAATGGTATCGCGGCGGCCTCCCCATCCCCGGGGCCACCGGCGACTACTTCACGCTCCCCAACGCCCGCAGCGCCGACTCCGGCTCGGTCTTCTCCGTTATCGTCACCACGGCCGCCGGTAGCTACGATTCCGATCCCGCGCTCCTCACCGTTGCGCCCACCGCTTACCCCGGCCAGCTCGCCGCCGATCCCACGTGGGACCCGAATCCCGTCACCATCTCTACGCGCACCTTCGCTGCCGTGAAACTCGCCAGCGGCAAATTCCTCGCCGGCGGCGAATCCGTCCGCTGGGACGGCCTCCCGCGCACCGCCCTCGTCCGCCTCAACGCCGACCTCACGCTCGACACTACGTGGACGCCCCCGCTCATCAACGGCATCGTCTACGCCCTCGCAGCTTCCTCCGACGGCAACATCGTTTACGTCGGCGGCGAATTCACCGCGGTCGATGGCCACACTCGCCCCGGCCTCGCGCGCCTCGTCGGCCCTAGTCTCAACCACGACATTCTCTGGCGACCCTCGGATACGCTCCCCGCCGGCTCCGCGCCCGTCTCCGCGCTCGCCCTCCAGGACGATGGCAAACTCCTCGTCGCCCGTGTCAGCTTCATCACCGGCGCCGTCACCGGCACCAACGTCCTCCGCCGCCTCGATTTCACCGGCGCGCTCGACAATACCTTCTCCGTCGACGTCACCACCGCCGTCGCTGGTCAGCGCATCCACTCGTTGATCGCCGAGCCCGGCCCCGACGGGAAGATCGCGTTCGCCGGTTCCTTCACTGCCGTCAACGGCACCGCCCGCGGCGGCGTCGCCCGCGTCAACTCCTCCGGCGCCACGCTCGACACCGTCTTCGGCGGCACCGGCGCCAACAACACCGTCAACTTCCTCACCCGCCTCGCCGACGGCCGTTACGTGCTCGGCGGCAACTTCTCGCAGGTCAACAGCCTCGGCCGCAACCGCGTCGCCGTCCTCACCGCCGCCACCGGCGCCGTCGACGCCACCTTCGTTCCGCCCTCGGCCGGCACCACCTCCGGCAACGCCCACTCCGCCGTCGAACTCTCCGACGGCCGCCTCCTCGTATTCGGTAACTTCACCCGCTACTCGAACAACGACGCCGCCGGCTTCGTCCGTCTCCACGGCACCACCGGTGCCTTCGATTCCGCGCTCACCGTCGGCGCCGGCGCGCAGGCCAACGCCTTCAACATCTCCGGCGCCGGCCGCAATATGCACGGCTTCCGCCTCAACGATCAGGATCAGGTCGGCTTCATCGGCACCTTCAACCAGCTGCTCGGCCAACGCCGCGTCGCCGCCGCCCGCATCAATGCCGGCGTCTCCAATACCGACGCCTCTGATCCCACCAAGACCCTCGTCGCCACACCGTCCTCCCTCGCGTATCGCCCCGCCTTCACCGGTGGAGCCTTCCTCGAACGCGACGGCAAGCTCACCGTCTTCGGCTCCGCGGACATCGCCGGTGGTGCCTCCGGCCTCGGCCAGATCCTGCGCGTCAATGCCAACGGCTCGATCGACACCGGCTTCCCCGGCGGCACCGGCTTCGGTCTCAACGGCCTCTCCACCTTCGGCATCTACCGCGCCGCCCGCCAGGGCGACGGCAAGTTCCTCGCGACCGGCGATTTCGTCTCCTACAACGGAGCCACCGCCAACCGCCTCGTCCGTATCAACCCCGACGGCACGCTCGACGCCTCCTTCAACGCCGGCTCCGGCCCGAGCAACTTCATCGTCACCCCCGTCGCTCTCTCCGGCGGCAAAGTCGCCCTCTTCGGCGGCTTCGGCGGTGGCTTCACCTACAATGGCACGACCGTCGGCGGAAACCTCCTCCGCCTCACCTCAACCGGCGCCCTCGATACCACGTTCGCCACCGGCACCGGCTTCAACGGCACGCCTTCCGCCGTCCTCGAATTCCCGTTCCCGCACGGCGACGCCATCGAGGAGTCCGGCAAGCTCCTCGTCGGCGGCGGCTTCACGACTTACAACGGCGCCACCGTCCCCGGCCTCGTCCTCCTCCGGCCCGACGGCAGCCGCGACACCGCGTTCGCTCCCGTCGGCCCCGCCGGCGGTGGCATCAGCGGCTTCGTGCTGCTCCCCGACGGCCGCATCGTCGTCCACGGCGGTTTCACGTCGTTCAACGGCACCCCGGCCAACCGCCTCGCGGTGATCTACTCCAACGACGGCGCCCTCGATCCTTCCTTTACCTCTCCCCCCGCGGTCGACGCTCCCGTCAACCAGGTTGTCCTCCAGGCCGACGGCAAACTCATCGTGTCCGGCGAATTCTCCGCCGGCCCCGCGCTTCGCCTCTCCGCCACCGGCACCGTCGACCCGACCTTCGCCCTCCGCGGCATCACCGGCTTCCCCGGTGGCTCTGCCGGCGCGCGCTTCATCATGGCCGATGATGGCAGCCTCTACGTCCACAACACCCTCGTGAGCCTCGACTACAGCGCGCCCCGCGCCCTCGTCCGTTTCAAAGGCCCCGGTTTGGCGCCGACTATCGTTCATCCGCCCGTTGGTGGTGGCGTCGCCCTCGGCAGCCAAGCGGTCCTCGCTGTGCGGGCCGCTGGCACCGCGCCCTACACGTATCAGTGGCTTAAGGATGGCAACGCCCTCTCCGGTGCGACGGACTCCGTCCTCGCGCTCCCGTCGGTCTCCGCCGCCAATCTGGGCAGTTACACGGTCACTGTTACGGGGCCGGCCGGCAGTGTCACGAGCCCTGCCACCGCGCTCACCCTCGCCACCGCGCCCGCCATCGTCACTCAGCCAGTTGCCGCCGCGGTCATCCCCGCCGGTGGCACCCTCACGTTGCAGGTCACCGTGTCCGGCAGTTTTCCGTTCACCTATCAATGGCGCAAAGGCACCACGCCCATCGAGGGCGCCACCGCGCCCTTCTACTCGAAGCACGGCTTCGCCGCCGGTGATGCCGGCAGTTACGACGTGATCGTCACCAACTCCGCGGGCTCCGTCACCAGCTCCGCCGCCGCCGTCACGCTCGCGCCCGCCATCGGCACGCTCGCGTCCGATCCCGCGTTCACACGCCCCGATTTCAAGAGCGATGCCCTCGCCGGCCGCGCCACCGTCGATTCCACCGGCCGCGTCTACGCCACTTGGACCAATTCCAACGTCATCTCCGGTGTCGGCAACCAGCTCCGCGGTGCGGTGATCCGCTTCAATGCCGACGGCACGGTCGACAACTCGTTCAATATCGGTGCCGCCCTCGTCGACGCCTGGCCCATCGTGCTCCAGTCCGACGGACGCATTCTCGTCGGCGGCATCGCCGCCAACGAGTCCTTCGAGACCGGTTTCGCCCTCCCGCGCGTCTTCCGCTTCAACGCCGACGGCACCCGCGATTTCACGTATTTCTCGCCGCACTTCGCCGCCATCCCGCGCTTCATGACGATGCAGCCCGACGGCAAACTCCTCGTCGTCGCCTCGTCCACCACGACGGCCAACGGCGGCATTCCCGTCATGGCCCGTCTCAATTCCGACGGCTCGCTCGACTCCACCTTCACCCAGCCGACGCTCAGCGCTGGCGGCTCGATCTTCCTGCCTCCCGTCGTCGACGCGTCCGGAAATATCTACGTCGGCGGCATCTTCTCGACGATCAACAGCGTGGCCCGTCCCGCTGTCGCCCGCCTCCTCGCCGACGGCACCGTCGATACCACGTGGGTTCCCTCCGGGTTCACCGTCAACGGTGGCACGCAAATCCGCGGCCTCGCTCTCCAAACGCAGGGCGCTAACGCCGGCAAACTCCTCGTCGCCGGCGGCTCGCTCAACGTGTCGACCTCGTCGGGTATCAACCGCCCCGTCATCCGCCTCCTCGCGACCGGCGCACTCGACACCACATTCACCCTCGTCACGCAGGCCGATGCCGGCATGTCCGTCCGTCCGCGACTTCTGAATACGCTCGCCGATGATCGCTTCTACGTCGTCGGCTCCACGGTCACTCGTTTCCTCGCCGATGGCGCGATTGACTCGAGCTACACCAAGCCCGCGTTCTCTGCCGAATTCTTCTGGATGGATACGATGGCCGACGGCCGCGTCGTCGTTTGTCCCGAACTCGGCTCCACCATCAACGGCAACCCCGCGCCGACCTTGGTGCGCCTCACCGCCACCGGTGCGGTCGATTCGACGTTCGCGCCCGGCCGCATCAATCGCGAGATCTACCCCAGCCGTTTCGCCGTGCTCGCCGATAGCAAGCTCCTCACCTGGGGCCAATTTGATCGCGTCAACACCGCGCCCGTCCCCGGTATCGCCCGCCTTAATCTTAACGGCTCGCTCGACTCCGGTTTCGCGGTCACTGGCGTGCCGAATCTCCGCTACGTCGCCTTTGCCGAAGTCGGCGCCGATGGCCGCATTCTCGCCGGCACCCGCACCGGCACGAGCCCCACCGTGCTCACTAGCGGCGTCGTCCGTCTCCAGCCCGACGGTGCCCTCGATCCGTCGTTCACGCTGGATGCGTCGCTCGCCGGCAGCGCCAACGGCATGGAGTTCCGCCTCTTGCCGGAGAACAAAGTTTCCGTCTGGTCGCTCTCCGCGCAGGGCCTGATTTCCGACAGCAATTTCCTCCAGCGCCTCACCGGCACCGGCGCCGTGGATACCACGTTTAGTCCCACCGGCTTCGGCACATTCGGCTCCGTCTATCGCGGCACCAACGGCGCGATCACCTCGCTCACCCTCGGCGCTTTCCACGTCATCGCCCACGATGCCTCCGGTCGCCTCATCGCCCGCGCCACCACCGGCAGCTATCCCGCCGGCGCCACGTCGCTGACTTACACGCTCCTCCGCATCAACGCCAACGGCTCGCTCGATACCACGTTCAACGCACCCACGACCCAGTGGTCGACGTCGACTTCGTTCCCCACCGTCACCGATGCCCAGACCAACGGCGGCGTCGCTGCTCAGACGACGGCCCACATCGTCTCCGGTTCGCCGTTTACCGGCGCCGTGCCCGTCTCCGGTGGCAAGCTCCTCGTCTATGGTATCTTCACTCAACTCGGCGGCCAACCCGCTCCCGGCATCGCCCGCCTCACGGCTACCGGCGCCCTCGACACCACCTTCACCGTCGGCACCGGCGCCCAGCTCCGCTATCAGCATGGCCGCTCCGCCCAGGTCGAGGGCGTCACCGTCGCCGCCGACGGCAAGATCTGGCTCACCGGCGCCTTCGACACGTTCAACGGCGTCGCCGCCCCCGGCATCGTCCGCCTCAACGCCGACGGCACCGTCGATCTCGGCTTTGCCACCGATATTTTCTATCGCACCTATCTCGGCGGCGTCGCGCAGGTCGGCTTCGCGCCGAATGGCACGGTCTACGTTTCCGGCACCTACAGCCGCGGTGGCGACACGTTCCCGTCCGCGTTCCAGGCGCTGGTAAATTCGGCGACTCCGGTCATTTCGACCCAGCCGGTCGCCTCCCAAAATCTCACGCTCGGCGCTACCGCCACGTTCACCGTCGCGGCCTCCGGCACGGATCTCACGTTCCAGTGGCGCAAGGACGGCGAAAATATCGCCGGAGCCACCAGCGCGACCTACTCGATCAACCCGGTCGCGATCACCGATTCCGGCCACTTCGATGTGGTCATCGCCAATGGCGCCGGCTCCGTCGCCAGTCGCGGCTCCGTCCTCGCCGTCTCGGCGACCGTTGCTCTTCGCGACCAGCCCGTCGCGCGTCGCGTGGCCGCCGGTGCCACCGTCCAATTCTCCGTTTCCGCGACCACCACCACCGCGGGCGCCACGCTCACGTATCAGTGGAGCAAGGATGCCGCCCCGATTTCCGGCGCCACGCTCGCCACCCTCCAGCTCCTCCGCGTGACCAATGCCGATGCCGCCGCCTATTCCGTTGTCGTCTCCGATGGCACGAACTCCGCGATGAGCCAACCTGCCGGCCTCGTCGTCACTCCCGCCGACCCGGTCCTCTGGCAGCAGTTCACCGAATTCAGCACCGAGCAGGCCCCGGCCCGCACCGTCCACGACGGCGCCGGCAAAGTTTACGTGCCGTGGTCCGTGCAGGATCGCGGCCCCGATATGGCCAGCGGAAAATTCGTCGGCGCCCTCGCGCGCTTCGACGAAGCCACCGGCGCGCTCGATCCGTCCTTCCGTCTCGACCGCCGGATTCGTGGCGCCAACCACGTCGTGGTAATGCCCGACGGCAAGCTCCTCATCGCCACCCGCCTGGGCGACGCCAGCTCCGTTGTGCGCGTGACGTCCACCGGCGAAATTGATTCCGCCTTCACGTCCCCGCTCTTCGCCCGCGCCATCCGCTTCATCACACGTCAGCCCGACGGCAAGGTCATCGTCGTCGCCGCCGACAACCTCGATCCCAACGCCCCCGCGTCCGCCATCGGCGCAGATGCTGCCGCCGTCTACCGCCTTGATGCCAACGGCGCCCTCGATGCCACCTTCACTCGTGTCGTAGTGAACACGGGTGTCGTCTTTGGCCCACCCGTCGTCGATTCCTCCGGTCGGATCTATCTTGCCGGCAGCTTCAACCAGCTCAACGGCACGAGCCGCTACGGTATGGCCCGCCTCACCTCCGCGGGCGCTCTCGACGCCGCCTACGCCGTGGTCGCGAATCTCCCTGCCGGTTCTAACTACACGCAGATCCGCTCCGTTGCTCTTCAGAGCGATGGGCGCGCCGTCTTCGTCGGTGATTTCCGTTACACCGCCCGTGGCACGAGTGCCGATCGCATCATGGCGGTCCGCTTCAACACCGACGGCACCTTCGACACCACCTTCGCCCAGCCCCTCCAGACCCAGCTCGGCATCGCCGCCAGCAGCGGTCTCCGCCTGCGCCATCTCGTCATTCTGCCCGATGACAAGATCCTCGCCGTTTCCGATCGCCTTGTCCGCCTCACCGCCAACGGCGCGCCCGACACGACCTTTACTTCCCGCGCTTTCGGCAAAGAGGCCTTCTGGCTTTCCGTCGGTGCGAATGGCCGCCTCTTTGTGCCCGACCAGACTTCGATCGCCGGCCAAGCGACGCCGCAGTCGACGATTTCCAACGGCATCGTCACTACGCTCGCCGACGGCACGCCCGACTTCGCGTTCCAAACCGGCGGCTGGGGTCGCATCGCTTATCCAACGCAAGCCGCCGTGCTCCCCGATGGCCGCGTGGTGATCGCCGGCGAATTCAACCGCATCGGCGGCCGCCCGGTTGCCGGCCTCGCCATGCTCGAAGCCGATGGCTCCGTCTCCGCCAATCAGGCTGAGCCCAGCCACTCGCACCAATCCACCTCGGTCGCCGCGGCTGCCGGCGCCCAAATCTACGCGCTGGCCGATCGTGCCGCGAATTCCACGGAGACCGGCGCCCCCAAACTCGTGCGCGGCCTGCCTGGTTTCGGTGAGGATACGTCCTTCGTGCCCGTCCTCCCGTCCGGCTACTCGCTCTCGAGTGCTAGCCTTCACGCCGCGCCCGGAGGTAAACTCCTCCTCTCGCAGCCGTCGGTCGCCGTGGAGGCTGCCCTCGCCGGCGCCGTCGGTGATTCGTTGATACGTCTCAATGTGAACGGCTCGCGCGACACCGGCTACACGCCGGCGCTCAGCTCCTTCGCCGTGGTCGAGCGCAACGGCACGAACCAGATCACCGCCATCAAGACCGGCGGCCTCAACGTCGCCCAAGTCCTCCCTGATGGCCGCGCCCTCGTCGTCGTCTCCGCCGTCGATGGCAACCTCCGCCTCCTGCGCCTCAATGCCGACGGCACCGCCGACACCGGCTTTACCCCGCCGAGCTTCGGCGCGCTCACCGGCTCTTCCGGATTTACCTCGGTGCTCACCGATCCGGTCACCGGCACCTCGGCTCAGTTCCCGATCACGACTTATAGCGCCTCCGATCTCATCCGCACCGCCGTGCAGATGCCCGATGGCAAAGTCTACGTCGGCGGTCGCTTCCATCTCTCCTATCCCGGTGCCCCCCGCGGTCTCGCCCGGCTCAATGCCAACGGCACGGTGGACACCACCTTCGCCAATCCCGGCATCGCCTTCTCCCCGGCCGACGGCGGTCCCTACGTCTCGAAACTCGCCGTCGATGCCGTCGGCCGCCTCTACGTCGCCGGCCGCTTCGATAACTACAGCGGCTCCGTCGTCCCCGGCCTCTTCCGCCTCCGCACGGACGGTAGCTTCGACTCCGGTTGGAATCCCGGCTTCGCCGTCATTGATGCCCCTCGCGCCGATGTGAACCTCGTCATCGCCGGCGGTAAACTCCACGCGTTCGGCACCGTCGGCCTCCCGGGTGACACACTCCCCGCCTTCTACCGCGTGGCCGACATCTCGCCGGCCGTTATCGCTCAGCAGAACTTTGAAACGCTTCCCACCGGCGCTGGAAAACTCGTCACCGATCCGTTCTCCGGCTTCAGCGGCTATAGCTTCATCAACGTGGCGCCGAATTTCTCCCTCGGTCCGATCACTGCGGATCCGATCCAAGGTATCCTCCCGACCTCTCCGCTTGGCACTGGCCGCGCCGGCTACTTCGGCGGTGCCGGCACCAATCTCGTCCCGCCGGCAACGAATACCTTCTTCACGGCCACCGTCTTCGGCGGTCGCTCGGATGAAGTCCCGGTCAACATCATCGGCTCGGCCACGCCCGTGCGCCGTATCTCCGCCGACTTCGTCCTCGATCGTCACAGCGGCACGAATTCGCAAGGCCTCGCCTTCTACCTCTACGACGCCCGCGATCTCGCCGATCCCGCGACCTCGAATTTCCACTCCCAAGTCTATATTTCGCCCACCAACGTGGTCAGTATTTCCGATCACGACTTCGCCTACACGACCACGCCTACCACGCTCACCAACGGCGTGCCCTATCGCGTGACGATCACCGTCAACTACAACACTGCTACCTGGTCCGCCCAGATTGCAAAGATCGACGGCACCGCCACCTACACCCTCGCCACCGACCGTCCCATCAACACCAACGGCTTCGTTCTCAGCGGTTGGACCACCCCGGGCACCTTCGATATCGAGATGGGCATGGTCGCCTCCGCGACCAACAAAACTCTCCTCGACCGCTTCATCTTCGATAACCTCGTCGTCAGCTCCTTGCCCGATCCTGCCGGCTCGATCCTCGCCGTCGCCCCCACGACCGCGACCGGCGGCACCTCTGTAACTATAAACGGATACGGCTTCACCGGCACCACCGCCGTGAAGTTCAACGGCACCGACGCCGCCTTCACCATCGTCTCCGACACCGAGATCACCGCCACCGTCCCGGCCCTCGCCACCACCGGCGCCGTGACCGTCGTGAAACCGACCGCCACGCTCACCGCTCCCGGCACCTTCACGATCACCGCCGGCCCGAACCTCGTGAATATTTCCAGCCGCGGCTTGGTCGGCACCGGCGAAAACGCCCTGCTCGCCAACTTCACCGTTGAGGGCAGCTCCAAGACTGTGCTCCTCCGTGCCGTCGGTCCGGCTCTCGCCGTCTTCGGCGTGAATGGCACGCTCGCCGATCCCGTTCTCACGGTCCACGACGCCACCGGTGCCGAGATCGCTCGCAACGACGATTGGCCCGCCGCGCTCGCCTCCGACTTCATGTCCGTCGGCGCATTTGCCCTTACTGCCGGCAGTAAAGATGCCGCCCTCAAGCTCACGCTCGCCCCCGGCACCTACACGGCCCGCGTCACCGGCGCCGCCGCTACCACCGGCCAGGCCCTCCTCGAAGCCTACGACACCGGTGGCGCCTCACGCCTCGCGCACCTCGCCCTTCGCGCCCGCACGGGCACCGGTGCCGATACCAGTGTCGCCGGATTCGTCATCTCCGGCACCGGCCAGCGGACCGTGCTGATTCGTGCCGTCGGCTCGCCGCTCGTCACCGCCTTGGGTGCTGCCGCCAATCCCTCGCTCCGTGTTTTCAATGGCATCGGCACGCAGATCGCCCAAAACGACGACTGGTCAGCCTCCGCTGAACTCACTGCCGCTACCGCCGCCGCCGGTGCGCTCCCGCTCGCCGCTACCGACTCCGCTGTTCTGCTCACCCTCGCGCCTGGCGCTTATAGTGCCCAAGTGACCTCCGCTTCCGGCCCCGGCTTCGTCCTCACCGAGATCCACGCGATCGATTCCTTCCGCGCCGCCGCCTTCAAGCCCGCGCTCCTCGCGCCGCTGCAAAACACGTCCGTTGCCGCCGGCGCTCCCGTCACCCTCAACGCTCCCGTCCTCGCGAAACCCGCCGCCGTCACCTACGTGTGGAAGAAAAACGGTGCCCCTGTTACCACCGGCGTCCCCATCGCCGGCTCCCCCGGCGCGCTCTATCTGCCGTCGGCGCTCGCGACCGACACCGGTAACTATTCTGTCGAGATGACCAACACGGCCGGCACCACCGTCAGCGCGCCCGCCACGGTCGCGGTCGCGCCGCCTGCGGGTTACGCCGCCACGCACGCCGTCATCGGCACTGGCGGCTACCTCGCCGGCGGCACGGTCACGATCACCAATACGCTCACCTATGTCTTGCCGTCGGAGAGTCTCGCTTGGTCCGTCACGCTGCCGGCCGGCTGGAGCTACGTTTCCTCCTCCGGTAATGTCGGTGAAACCATCCCCACCGTCGGTGCTACCGGCACCATTGACTGGGCTTGGCAGACCGTGCCCACCACCGGGTCCGTCACCTTCAGCTACACGCTCGCGGTCCCGGCCGGGGAAACCGCCGCCCGCGCGCTCACGGCCTTCGCCGTCGCCCGCCCCGGTGGTAACGTCCTCATCTTCGTGGCAAATCCGAATCCTCTCACCGTCGCCCGCGTGGCCGCCCACAGCGCCGATACCAATCAGGATTTCCGCATCGGCCTGGTCGAGCTCACGCGCGTGATCGAACTCTTCAACACCCGCAACGGCACCGTGCGCACCGGCCGCTACGCCGTCGCCACCACCGCGACCGAAGACGGCTTCGCTCCCGATCCGGTCACCGCCGCCGGCGCCACCGTCACGCTCACGCGTTACCACTCCGCGGATACGGCGCGCACCGCCGCCCGCGACGGCAAGATCGACCTCATCGAGCTCACCCGCGTGATCGAGCTTTACAATGCCCGCGCCGGCACGGTGCGCACCGGCGCCTACCGCGCCGCCACCGGCACCGAAGACGGCTACGAACCGCTCCCATGAGCACCGCACGCCTTTTCCGGCACGATTCACGATCGTCCCTCCCGTGGCCTGTCGAATTCTCGGCCGCAACGCAGCGGCGGTTTCTGACCGCCGAATGGGTGTGCCCTGCCGTGCCCATCTCACTTTTATCCGTGTGATCCGCGAAATTCTTGGTTAGCTAAAAATCAATCGAGTTTCCGCCTGCAGCTCCGAGCTCCTGACTCCGATCTCCCTCCTCCCGATTTTTTCTCCGCATCTTCACCTCACACTCATGAAAAACTCATCTACCCTCCGCCGCTTTGTCGCCGCGTTTTTTCTCGTCACCGCCGGCGTCGCGTTTGCCCAGAACGCCACGCTCAAAGCCGATGCCACCGCGCTCGCACCCGCCGGCGGCCAAGTCACGTTGACCGCCGCCGTGAGCTACGACGGCCAACCCTCCGCCCTCGGCTGGGCCATCGCGCTCCCGGCCGATTGGACCCTCGTCAGTATCTCCGGCGCAAACGTCCCCGAGATCGCCCCCAGCGCCGGCTCCACCGGCGCACTGGAATTTGCCTACACCGCCGCGCCCGCCGCGAAGGCCGAGTTCACGGTCGTCGTCCGTTATCCCGCCGGCTCCACGACCGCGAAAGCCGTCCCCACTGTCCTCGTCCGCGCCGCCGGCAAACTCGCGACGCTCACGCCGGCCCCCGTCGAATTCGGCAAATAAACGCGCACGTCGTGGCCCGCTCAATCTGAGCGTGTTTCCCATTCCCCAGGCGGACCCCAACCCGGTCCGCCTTTTTCACGCCCACCGCCGCCGTTCCATCGTGCTCTTTCCTCGCAATCGTTCTCTTTCCCCAACGCGACGCCCTCCGCGCCCTCCGCCTATTTTTCTGCCTCCATCTTTCTGACGAAAATTCCGACTTTCGCCCCACGCCCGCATCTACGTCGCACCGCGCCCCATCCGTTCGTCAGAAAATGGGGTCAGGAAAATAGATTCCTCGGCCTACCTACCTCCTCTGTTCTTTTTTGCGCCTCCTGCGCCGCTTTGCGGCAATCCCTCCGTCGATATTTGCGCCGGTCGCTTGATCCCCATCATGCAGCGGCCCACGAAAAACTGACGCAAACCCACGGGCGGGGCCACCCGGGCTGCGTTCCGGAAAAGTCCGGAAATCGGTGGACGTGGCGATCAGCCGAGACCGGGGCGGAGGTCGCGGACGGACCAGCGGAAGATCGCCCAGCCGCACGCAAGATTGAGGGCGACGATGCCGGCGAGCATCGTCGCGACGAGCGCGAGGGTCGGGGCGGCGGGCAGCGCGGTCAGGCTCGGCCAGATCGCGACGAGCGAGGCGACCGCGCCAAGGGCGAGGCCCCAGAGGACGAGGCGGCCGAATTCGGCGAAGACCATTTTCGCGAGGACGTCGCGCGGGAGACCGATGGCGGTGAGCACGGCGAATTCGCCGCGGCGTTCCTGCAAGTTGCGCGCGACGACGATCGCGAGGCCGAGGCTGCCGAGGACCACGCCGAGGGTGCCGAGGACGTTGAAGATCGCGATGTAGGTGTTTTCGATCTGATGAAACGCAGCGAGCACATCGCGAGTGAGCTCCACGCGACCGCCGGCATCCGCCACTGAGGTAGTGAGCCGGTCGCGGAGGGCGACGAGGTCGGTGGTGGCAACATTCTTGGCATCGCAGAGGAAGAGCGAGTAGCCCGGGCTCGACGGGAATTTTTTCAGGAAGAGGGACTCGTCGACGATGACGTGTCCTTGAAAAATGGAGTCGGGCAGCGCGCCGATGAGCTGCACGTCGAAGGCGCGGCCGTTTTCATCGGTGTAGGTGAGGATGTCGCCGACCTTGCGCTTGAGGGCCCACATCATCGTCGTCTCGTCGACGAAGGCGGGGATCGCGCCGGTGGCCGTGGGCTTTTGGAGCTGGCACCAATCGACGGCGGGTTTCACCCGGAAGGCACCTCGCTCGGCGAACTTCGCGGCGTCGACGGCGAGCAGGCGTGGCTGTAGCGTGGTGTTGAGATTGAAACAGTTGACGTTGTCGCCAGCGCCGAGGCGCAGCGGGACGAGGGTGCCGAGATCGGCGGCGTGGCGGGCGAAGATTTCAAAACTTTTGCCCGAGCCGTCGCGCGGGAAGTTCTGCGGAATCGTCGTCTCGATCCAGTAGGCGAAGCCGCCAGTGCCGCTGCGGGACGATAGCCAATCGGCGCCGACGTGTTTTCGAAACGAGGCGACTGAGAGCACCATGAAGACGGCGGTGGCGATGAGGCCGACGACGGTGAGGTTGCGCGAGCGCCGGGCTTTCAGGTTGAGCGAGCCGAGCGCGGCGGCGTCGAGTGTGGCGCTCGGCTGAGGCGGGCGAGCGAGCCAGGCGCGGCAGAGGGCGAGGCCCGCGACGAGTGAGGCGAAGCCGGCAAGGTAGAACGCGCCTTGCGCGGGGAGACCGCGGCCCGAGGCGGCGAGAGCGCCGGCACCGACGAGGGCGGAGAGACCGGCGAGGAGTAGGGAATTGCGCCGGACGGTGGCGGGAGGCGTGGTGACTTCGAGGCTGGCGGCGAGACGGATGGAGAGGGCGCGACGCGTTTGGCGGCGGATCGCGAGCCAGAGTGCGGCGAGGGAGCACAGGAGGAAGGCGACGATGCCGATCGCGACCGTTACCGGCTGGGCGGCGAACGTGAACGTCGCGCCGGCGCCTTGGCCGGCCCAGATCGTTTCCAAGAAGCGGAGGATGCCGCGCGTGTAGAGCGAGGCGAACGGGAGGCCGAGTGCGGCGCCGATGACGAGAATCACGGTGCCCTCGGCGAGGCGCCAGCGGAGGAGAGTTTGCGGCGGGAGACCGACGGCGCCGAGGAGCGCGTCTTCGCGGTTGCGCTGAAGCAGGCTGAGTTGGAAGAGCATCGCAACGAGGCCGAGCGCGGCGAGGATCAGGAAAAAACTCATGCCGAGAAAGAGGCCGCCGAAATCGACGGCGGATTGGGCGGAGTCGGCTGCGGAGGCGCGGACGTTGCGCAGGAGAAGTTGATTCATCTCCGGACGGAGCGCGCCGAGTAACGTGCGCTCAAGGCCGGCAGCGTCTGTCGCCGGATGGGGGATACGCAGGGCGGTGAGACTGCCCCATCGGGTCGACCACATCTCGCGGCCCGCCTCGACGGAGAAAAAGGCTTTGGGCGCGCCGTGAAAATCGTCCCAATATTTTTCGTCCTGCGGGCGGATGAGTTTCAGATTGAGCGGGAGGCCGGGGTCCCAGTCGGCCTGGTTCTTCGCGTCGCTGATGCCGGGGAAATCGGGCATCCACGCGGTGTCGGCGGCGAGGCCGGCAAGGGGAATGATGGCGCGCACGCGGAAGGTGGCGGGCTTTTCGACGAGGGCCTCGGCTTCGTTGACTTGGAAAAACGTGACGCGGACTTCGTCGCCGACGTTGGCGCGCAGGTCGTCGGCGAGCCAGCGGTTGAGCACAACCTCGCGCGGGCCGAGATCGGCGGGGAGAAACGGCGCGGCGGCGGCGGTCGTGGCGGCGGCGATAGAGTAGGGCGTGGTGCGTTCACCGATACGCAGCTCGTTGACGAGGTAGGAGACGACCGGCTGGGCGGCGGGGACGGCGCGCGTGACGGCGGCGAGCATCTCGGGATCGAGAAAAATGCGCTCGGAGCCGAGTTCGAAGGCGGCGGGTTGCTCGCGCCATTTCAGCGTGAGGCCGTAGTCGGACAGTCTCAGGACGCGGGCAAGTTGAAGTTGAAGGTCGGAAAGTTGGAGCGAGGAGGCCGCATCGAGGAGGAGGAGGTTGGCGCGGGCGGGGCGGGCGAAGGCTTCCTGGAGCAGCGCGATGGGGAGGAAAACGGAGGGCGGCGCGATCTGCGTGGCGGCGAGATTGAAGCGGCCGAAGGCGGCGTCGCCGACGATCGTGCCGATCTTGACGCGGATCGTTTCGAGTTTGCTCTCGGCGCCGGCGATGGGGGCGTTGCCGGAGAGGACGCCGGGCTTTTGCACGCGCACGACGAGCGTATCGCCGACGGCAAGTTGGAGGCGGCGGGCGAGGGTTTCGTTGATGGCGGCGGCGGATCTTACGGTGGCGGCGAACGGGTCGGGGGACGGTTGCGGAGCGAATTGCCAGAACGCGGGCGTGACGCCGACGAGTTGAACCTGATTGACGGAGCCGTGGGTCGTGGGATTCGTCGCCGTGCCGCGGGCGAGGAGGACGGGCGCGGCGCGCACACCAGCGGCGGCAGCGAAATCGCCGGCGAGGGCTTCGCGGAAAAAACGGTCGCCGGAGGCGAGAATATGCGTAGCGCGGCCGATGCGCTTTTCACCGATGGCGCGCAGGGAGGCAGCGACGGAATCGCCAGCGAAGAGGGCGCCGAGGAGCACGGTGGCGCCGAGCGCGGCACCGGCGAGCACGCCGAGGTAGGCGAAGCGGTAGTGCGCGACGCTGCGGAGGATGTAGCGAAACGCGTTCATCGTGATGGGTTGAGGAGGGGCTGCGGGCGGGCGAGGCGGAGCGCGCGTCGCGTGGGGTGAAGCCTTTGCGGGGCTCCGGAATTTTCGGGATTGGATGTTCTCGGGGCGTTGCCCCGGGCTATCAAATTGCGCCCCGTTGGGGCTATCAACGTGCGCTCATTCAGGGTTATGAACGTGCGCTCGGGACGGAGGGTGACGGACGCGGCGCGCGGCGCAGTGCGGCAGGTGTTCGCTCTCACCGCCCCAACGGGGCGGAGGTGGATAGCCCGGGGCAACGCCCCGGGAACTCGGGGCGAACTATGATCGGAGCCCCGAGGGGGCGAAAGTCGGAGGGGCATACCGTTGGGATCAGTCCCACACATAGCGTTCGTCGAAGGTGAGATCGTATTTGCGGAGCAAAGTGCGGTATTCGTCTTGAAAGGTGACTTTGCGATGATGCACGGCTTGGTCGGCGAGGTAGGTTTCGACGGCGGAGCGATGCGATGCGCTGACGGAGAAAATCCCATAACCGGTCTGCCAATGAAAATTGGCGTAGCGGGGGCCGCGTGTTTTCAGCCATTTGGAGGAGCCGGTTTTCAGGTCCTGAACAAGCTGCGCCGGAGAGCATGTGCGCGGGTGGGCGATGAGGAGGTGGATGTGGTCGGCGACGGAACCGGCGCTGAGCAAGGTGCCGTCGAGGTTTTTCACGGTGCCACCGAGGTAGGCGTGGAGTTCAAGGTGAACGGAGTCGTCCAAGAGGGGCTCGCGATTTTTCGTGGAGAAGACCACGTGAACAAGAATTTGGGCGAGGGACTGGGGCACGTGATGAAAGTTGCGCCCCTTCAGGGCTGGAGTCTTCTCACGACATAATCCCGGGGCGTTGCCCCGGGCTATCGACTGGTGCCCCGGTGGGGCACGAGCTTGCCGGCTTCGAACTGATAGGTCTGCTGCATGCGGCGGGCGAGGCCGGGGTTGTGCGTGACGACGACGAGGGCAGCGTTGGCGCCGGCGTGGGTGCGCAAGAGGAGTTCCGCGATGCGTTCGCCGGTGCCTGGGTCGAGCGATCCGGTGGGCTCATCGGCGAGGATGAGTTTTGGCTGGTTGATGAGCGCGCGGGCGATGGCGACGCGGAGTTGCTCGCCCCCGCTGAGTTGCCATGGGAGGTGCGTGAGGCGGTCGCGCAGGCCGACTTGCTCCAGCAGCGATTCGGCGCGGGCGCGGGTGTCGGCGGCGGATTCTTCCCAGCCGCCGGCGAGGCGCGGCACGAGGACGTTTTCCAAGACCGTGCACTGCGGGAGCAGGTAGTGGAGTTGGAAAATGAAACCGATGGAGCGGTTGCGGAAGCGCGCGGCGGCGGCGGGGTCGAGGCCGGCGAGGGCGACACCGCCGATGGCGATGGCGCCCGACGACGGCTGATCGAGGGCGCCGAGGAGATTCAGCAGCGTGGTCTTGCCGCTGCCGGAGGGGCCGACGATGGCGACGGATTCGCCGGCGCCGACGCGGAGATCGAGGTCGCGGAGGACGGCGACCGGGCCGCCGGGGCTCTCGTAGGTTTTGGAAACGTGGGAGACTTCGATCACGCGGCGGTGGGGCTGGGGCTCAGTTTTTGGCGAGGGCGGGCGCGGTGGCGGGGGCCTTGGCGGCTTTGGGCGCGGGCGTGGGTTTGTAGTAACTCACGAGGCAACCGCCGGACGCGGCGAGGACGATGCCGAGGTAGAATTGCCACGGGATCGCGGCGAAGCCGCCTTTGGGCGGATGCATTAACGTGGCGGCGACGGCGTTCACGATGGGCGCGCCGGCGAAGACGATGGCCATGACGACGGTGGGCATACCTTTCGCGCCGAAGGCGAGGAGGATGCCGAAGGCGCCGATGGCGCCGAGCGTGCCGGCGAAGAGGGAAATCCAGACTCCCTTGCTCGGGAAATTGAAGTCGGAGCCGTTAAGTTTGAGCACCACGAGCGGTGCGAGCACGGCGATGATGAAGTAGGCCACGCCGACGAAGAGGAACGCTTTGTAGCGGCCGTTGATGGGATCGCCCATGGCCATCTGGCCGCTGTGCAGATAGACGCCGTAGAGGCCCCAGGTCGCGACGGTGAGGAGGACGTAGTATAACCATTGCATGATATTTTAGGAGGAGTGGTCGGTTAGGAAGCGGGCGGAGGAGAGGAGAGAAAATTTTCGAGGCGCGCACGGAGCGGGGCGGGAATCGGCGCCTTCTGCAACTGCCGCGCGGGCGGCGTGAACGCGACATGAATGATGGCAAAGCGGCCGTGGGCGAGCAGAGAACGGCCGGCGGCCTCTTCGCCGAAAATCCAGAAGCCGTAGCGCAGGCTGCTCGTGCGCAGTTCCTCGATACAGAGGCCGATTTCGAGAGTTTGTTCAAAACGAGCCGGGCGTAGAAACTGGCAGGACACGTCGAGGCGCGGCCAGCCGTGGTGCTCGGCTCCGTCGGCAGAGTGCGAGGGGAAACCGAGCGAGCGGAAGAAGGCGTGCTCGGCGGTTTCGACGTAGCGGAAGAAATTCGCGAAGTGAACGATGCCGGCGAGATCGGTGTCGGCGAACTCCACGGTGCGGCGGTGGGTGAAGTGAAATTGCGCGGGAAGGTCCATGCGAGCGGTGGTTCAGGCGGCGGGGCGGACGACGCGGGCGGTGACGCGGAGGAAGTGGTCGGCCATCGTGCGGGCGGAGAATTTTTCGGCGACGCCCGCCCGGGCGGCGCGAGCGAGTCGGGTGCGGCGCGCGGGATCGGCAAGGAGCGAGTGCCACGCTTGCGCGAGGGCGGCGGGGTCGCGCGGTGGCACGCACAGACCGCCACCGGTGGCGGCGATGAGTTCGGGGAACGCGGCGGAGTCGGGCTGCACGACGGGCACGCCGCAGGCCATCGCCTCAAGGACGTAGAGGCCGAAGGCTTCGGGGTATTGCACGGGCACGGAGAGCAGTGACAGGCCGCGCAGAAAGCCGATTTTTTCTTCGCGGGAAAGGTTGGGCTGCCACGTCACGCGGGCGGTGAGGCCGGCTTGGGCCAAGCGTTTTTTCAGCTCGGCGATGAGCGGGGCGTCGCCGGCGGTGGCGGCGCCGGCAATCGCAAGGTGCGTCGCGGTATCACCGAGATCGCGGGCGAGTGCGATGAAGGCGTCGACGAGGACGGCCAGGCCTTTTTCGCGGCTCATGCGGGCGAGATAACCGATGGTGGGAACGGGGGGCGGCGAGGCGGCGGGCGTGTAGCCGTCGAGTTGAATGCCGTTGTGGACGACCTCGATGGTGGACGTCGGCAGCGCGAGGCGGCGGCCCATGAAGTCGGCGTAGAAACGGGTGGGCGAGAGGAGGAGATCGGCATCGGGCACGCGTTGGCGAAGCGCCTCCCAACACTCCGAGCGGAACGGTTCGGGCAGGCCGTCGAGGAAGGTGTCCTCACCTTGGAAAAAAACGACGACGGGCCCGCGAAGGCGGCGTTTGAGCTCGGGCGTGAAGCCGGAGAGGAGGGCGTTCGAGAGGCAGATGAGGTCGGGCTGCTGGATTACGGCGAGCCACTCCATGAGTTTGTCGAGTTCCTTGCGGAGCGGGCTCGAGTCGACCTTGAGCATCTGCAACGCCATCTCGCCGTGCTCGCGGGCGGAGGTCATGTGGCTATGGCGGGCGGCCCACTTGAGGAGACCGGTGGAGTTGAGCAGGCGGTCGAACCACGCGGGGGTGTGACGGAAGAGGGAAAGTTTTTGTTGGAGGTAGACGTTGATGCCGCCGAAGAAAACCGGGACGCGGTCCGCGCCGTCGAGCGTGGCTTCGTCGAGCATGAGCGGGAGATACATCGGCGCGATGGTGACGTCGTGGCCGGCGCGGTGGAGTTCGCGGGCGAGGGCGTTGTCGCGCATGCAGGCGCCGCAGTAATAGCTCCCGGTGCCGGCGGTGAGGAAGACGATTTTCACGACGGGGGGTGGCGTAGCGCGCAGCGCGGCGCGGAGCAATGCGGTTTCGCGGGGCGTGGCGGATTCGCAGGTGCTGAGATCGCCTGCAAGCAGGCTCCTACCGAAGACGCGCGGACTCTCATTTGGTCGGCGGGCTGGCGCGGAGGGCGAAGACGGTGCCTTTGTCGCCGCCGATGATGATTTGGCGGGCGCCGAACGCGGGGGACGAGACGAGGGCTTCGCCGAGGTCGAGTTGCCAGAGCTCGGTGCCGTCGGCGAGATTCGCGGCGTAGAGGCGGCCGTCGGCGGAACCGAAGACGACGGCGTCGGTGAAGACGATGGGCGAGCCTTCGACGCGGCCGCCGGTCTTGAAGGTCCAGGCGGCTTTGCCGGTGGCGCGGTCGATGGCGTGGAGATGTTTGTCGCGCGAGCCGATGAGGACGAGGCGGTCGTTGACGGCGGGGGCGCTCATGAAGGGGAGCGCGCGGTCTTCGTAGGTCCAGGCGACTTTGCCGGAGACGGCGTCGAAGGCGACGGTCTCGTTGGCGTAATTGCCGCAGTAGGCCATGGGGCCGAAGGTGGCGATGGAGGCGGGGATTTGGGCGCTGGTGGGGATTTTATGGACGAGTTTGCCGTCGGCGAGGCGGACGACGTGGAGGTGGGCATCGCAGCCGCCGAAGACGACGTAGCGGCCATCGACGACGGCGGGGGAGCCGTTGATGTAGTCTTCGGTTTTGTAGGACCAGAGGAGTTTGCCGTCAGCGGGGGCGAGGACGCGGAGAGTGCCATCGTAGCCGTTGAGGAGGAGCCAGTCGGCGCCGGGGGTGGCGGAATCGGCGGGGGCTTTGATGGGGATGGCGCCGGCGGTGATTTTCTCGTCGCTGGAAAATTGCCAGGCTTCCGTGCCGGTGGCGGCGTCGAGGGCGTAGAGGCGGCCGTCGTTGGAGGAGACAAAGACTTTGCCGGCGACGACGGCGGGCGCGGCGGTGATCGAGTCTTTGGTGACGAAGGACCAGAGTTCTTTGCCGGTGTCGGCGGCGAGCGCGTGGAGCGTGCCTTTGTTGGTGCCGATGAACACGCGGCCGTCGGCGATGGCGGCTTCACCGGTGATCGGGCCGGAGGCGGTGAAGGTCCAGGCGGTGACGGGTGCGCGGGGGGCGGTGGTGGGGACGGAGCCGGTGAGGGCGGGGCCGCCGCGGGTCATGGGCCAGGAGATTTCGGGGGTGGGGGCGGCGACGGATTTTTTTTCGGGAGCGCTCGGGGGGCGGTCGCCGCAGGCGGCGAGGAGGAAGACGGAGAGAAAGAGGAGGAGAGGGGGCGCGCGACGAAGTGGCTCGGGCGAGGCGCGAACGGAAACTTTAGGCGGCACCATGGGGTGAGAAAGCACGCCGGTAGAGTGAGAGAAAGTCGGGGGCCTGCAACGGCCGGGGATTGAATTTTCCGGTCCACTGGCGCGTCGCATCGTCGGCGAGTTGCGCGAGATCAAACGAGCGAGCGTCGAGCGCGGGCAGGGAGCTGCGCGAAAACAGGTCGGCGATCCAATCGGCGAGCGGGAGATCGGATGTGCCGGTGGCGCGGAGGATCGATTCGAAGTGGGCGTAGCGCTCGGCGGCGGCGGGCTCGGCGAGGTTGAAACGAATCACCGTCGGCAACATGAGCGAAACGGCGTGGCCGTGCACGACGCCGTGGCGGGCGGTGAGGGGATTCGCAGAGGCGTGCGCGGCGCCGAGCATGCTGTTTTCGATCGCGAGACCGGCAAGGGCGGCGCCGAGGAGCATGGCGGCGCGGTCGTCGTCGGTCGCGGTGCCGGCGACGATGCGCCCGATGGCGGGTGCGAGGTGACGGAACGCGGACTCGGCGTAGAGGGCCGAGACGGGATTGCGTTTCGCGGTAACGGCTGACTCGACGGCGTGCGTGAGGGCGTCGAGCCCGGAGAGCGTGGCCGTGGCCCGCGGGAGCGTGGCGGTGAGCTCGGGGTCGAGGAGCGCGATGCGCGGGAGGGCCTTGGGGTCGCCGCAGGCCATCTTCTCGTGCGAGCCGTCGCGGCTGATGAGCGTGTAGGACTGCGTCTCGCTGCCGGTGCCGGCGGTGGTGGGAATCGCGATGAGCGGGAGGAACGGGCGCGGGGCTTTGGCGTAGCCGTGGTAGTCGTGCATCACGCCGCCGTTCGAGAGGAGAAAGTTGGCGGCTTTCGCGGTGTCGAGGCTGCTGCCGCCACCGAGGGCGACGAGACAATCGATCGCGGGGACACAGGCCCGGGCGGCGGTGGCGCAGGCGGCGGCGTCGGACTCGGTGGGGTTTTCGCGGGAGTCGGCGAAGACGGTGACGGGGAGGCCGGCGGCGGCGAGGAGGGCACGGGCGCGTTCGACGTAGCCGGCGCGCGCGAGGCCGGGATCGGAGACGAGGAAGACGGAGGTGCCGCCGAGTTCGCGGACGAGCGTGGGCAATTCGCCGAGGGTGCCCGGGCCGAAGACGAGTTTCGGAGATGGGCGGGTGGCGAAGGGGACGGGCATGCTAGCGGACGGTTTTTTTAGCTACAGAGAGCACAGAGGAGGCCCGCTGGCCTCAAGGCGGAGGGCACGGAGGATCGAGATTGGGTGAACGCTACAGGGCGACTATGCGGCTGAATGACGGCCGGTATGGCGCTCTGAATTTTGTGATCAGACGGTGGCGAGGAGGTCGCCTTGGAGGGCGCGGCGGCGGTAGAGGAATTCGAAGAGGTTGCCCTCGTGGGGCTGTTCCCATTGGACCCGCATCGTCGTGTAGGGCCCGAGGTTCAGGCGCTCGATGTTGGTGCTTGTCATGAGGTCGGCACTCCAGTCGGCGTCTTTGGTGAACGCGGAGACGACGAGGGATTCGCCGATGACGTCGAGCATCTTGGCCTGTGGGACTTGGAGGACGCTCGCGAAGGGGAAGCCATACTCGGTGTTGGCGAGCGGGTGATCGAGGTCGTCACACACGATGAGCGTGGGGCAGAGGAATGTCTGGCCGTGGACTTCGACGAGGCGCGGGGTTTTGCGATATTTCGCGGTGAGGTCGACGGCGCCGGGAGTCTGTAGAAACTCTTCGAGGCGTTCGTCGATGCCCTTGGCCATTTTGGGATTGGCGAAACCGCTGAGGATCGCGTCGGGGTGATCGCGGGGGAGCGGTTCGATGGCGGCGAGTTTACGCGCGAGGGCGTCGGCGAGGGCGTCGCGATTTTTGCCGATGAGGACGGAGGAACAGTTGATGCAACTGCGGCCGCCGTTGGCGGAGATGGCGTGGACGATGGGGTCGAGGTGTTTCGCCCAATCATCGGCGTAATCGTCGCCGATGAGGATTTTGCTGCGGCCGGAACCGTGGACCTGGATGTGGCGGTAGGGCGCGTATTTCTTGAGGGTGGTGTCGTTGCCGAACGCGACGGCGCGGCCGGTGCCGTAGAGGATGGTGTCGCCGCCGTCGTGGGTCGTGGGAAAGAAACCGAAGGCTTCACGCGGGAAGCCGGCGGCGATCATGGCTTGAATGAGGCGGAAGGGTGTGAGCGGGTCTTCGCGGCCGGGCTTGAGGACGACCGGGATTTTCATCGCGAGGGCGGGGAGCCAGAGCGAGTTGACGCCGGGGCTGTTGCTCGGGAGGAGGACGCCGAGGCTGTTGGTCTGCGGGAAGAAATTTACGGCGAGGCCGTCTTGGTCGACGACGCCCGTATCGAAAATATCGAGCGACAGGCCGCGCGTGAGGCCGTCGAGGACCTTGCGGATGTTGGACATCGCGGCGTGCACCTTTGCCATGTTGCCGCGGCCGAGACTGTAGGGGAGGCCGGTGAGCTGGGAGAGCGCGGCGACGTAATCGTCAGGGCTCTGGAGCTCGGGGCCGTCGCCCCACGGGAGATTGCCGTGGAGGTAGAGCTCGGCGGCTTTTTCCATGTAGCCGACGAGGGTCTCGCAGGGTATGGCCTGGAGCGCGGCGCCGGCGGTGGAGAGCTTTGGGAGGTCGCGACGGATGAGGCCGGAGTTGGCGACGCTGACCTCGATCGTCTTGTCGCCAACGGTGAACTTGATGACGTCGAGGCTGCGGTAAGCGGTGCCGAAGCGGAGGACGGGAATGTGGATGGAAGACATGACGCGTTAATTTTTTGGGCCCACGAAAGACACGAAAGCGGACGGCTCGGAGAGCCGTCCCTACCTTACTGCGACCTCAGTAGACGCCTTCGATGATGGTCTTGGTGAGGGACTGGAAGGGGCGGACGTCGCCGACGCCGTCCCAGGGGAATTCGTCGCACGGGGCGCGGCGGATCGCTTCGTCGCGTTCGAGGAAGCGCGGGACGAAAAACTCCTTGGTCATCGTGGTGAGCTCGACGCGGCCATACTCGTTGTAGGGCATCAGCTCTTCGGGTTTGTCGGGATTAACGATGCGGAGCGTGGCGCGGGGCTGCGGCGCGTAGTAGGTGAGCGAGTAGTTGTCGGCCTTCGTGAGTTTCTTCGAGATGGCGAGACCCATGAGGGTGTTGCCGTAGGTGGGCGCGAAGTTGATTTTGTTTTCGAGGACCTCCTCGACGACGAAGCGGACGTATTGCGGGGTCATCGTGGTGCCGCCGACGAAGACGCCTTTGAGGCCGGCTTTCACGAGGGACATGCGCTCAGCGAGATTTTCGAGGAGGCGCGGCGTGGTGAACATGTTCGTGATCTTGCGGTGGCGCAGGATCGTGGCGGCTTGGTCGATGACGTGCTCCTGATAGCGGCGGGCCATGGCGGCGTCGCCCGTGGAGATGAGGCGCTTCACGAAGCGCGGATCGAGGTCGACGAAGTAACAGGAGTCGCCGCGGTAGTTGGCGAGATGCTCAACGGCGAGGCGGAGGCGGCGGGGACCGGTGGGGCCGACCATGAGCCAGTTACCCTTCGGGAAAAAGTTGGGGCCGTAGTGATCGCTGTATTCCTCGTAGTCGGTCTTGTAGTCATCCCAGCCGACGCGCTGCTTCGGCATGCCGGTGGTGCCGCCGGTCTCGAAGACGTTGTAGGGCCGTTTGGCGTAGGCCTTGGGCACGAAGCGCTCGGGCTGCTCGGTGCGGAGGACATCGTCGTCGAAGTGCGGAAATTTTTTCGCGATGTCGGCGAAGCTCTTGATCTCTTTGCGCGGATCCCAGCCGGCCTGCTTGGCCCACTTGAGCCAGTAATCGCAGCCGGTCTCGGGGGAGAAATGCCATTTGATCATCTTGCGCGTGTGCGCATCGAGGGCGGCCTGGGCTTGGGGGACGGTGAGTTTGCTGCTCATGACGATTTTTGGAGGGAGAACGAGTGAGGTAGGAAAATGCGGTGTTCGGCGGAGGGCAGAGGAGGATCGAAAACCAAGTGCGGAGTGACGGTGCACACGACCGGGGGCGTCGCAACTGGCAACGCGACGGCGCGGGAAAAATTCGGCGCGGTCAGCGCTTCGTGGTCCCGGCTCTCAAGAGCCGGGCTTCGGGGAACGCAGTGGCGGCGCGAGGGGCGCTCACTTGCCGATGGCGAAGACGTGGGTGAGCGTCGCTACGAAGATCGTGTTGTTGGCGACGATCGGCGTGCAATAGATCGGCGTGTAGAATTCGACTTTGGCGATCAGCTTTTTCTCGCGACCAGTTTTCAGGATGACGAGTTCGCCGTCTTCGTTGCCGATGTAGACTTTGCCGTCGGCGACGATGGTGGAGGACCAGATGCGGCTCTTGGTTTCGTGGACCCAGAGGTGCTGGCCGGTCTTGGCGTCGAGGCAGTGAATGTCGCCGTCGTATTCGGCCTGGTAGATCAGCCCCTCGTGCACACTGGGCGTGGAGATCGCGCGGCCGATGCCCTTGTAGGTCCAGAGGGCTTTGCCGGTGATGTCGCCTTTGGCGGTGAGATCGATGCAGCTCAACATGCCGACGCCGTCGCCGTGTTCGGGATCTTGGCCGATGGCGAAATAGGCGCGGTTGTCGACCGCGACGACGGTGCCGATGACTTCGCTAGGGCCGTCGAAGGTGGCATACTTGATCGGCTGGCCGTTCTTGTGGCGATACTCGGGCGGGTTGGCGTCGTAGCGGAGGAGTTCCTTGAGGACCGGGGTGCCGTCCTTGTCCGGCACAGGGACGGGATCGTAGGTGTAGGTCAGGCCGTCGCCGCCGGCCCAGACGATCGTGGGCTTCTGGTTGACGAGGGTGTAGGCAGGCGAACTCCAACTGGAGTGAAGCACGCGTTTGGAGACGCCAGAGACTTCTTCGCCGACGACTTTGCCGGTGGTTTTGTCGAGGACGGCGAGTGCGGGCGCGAAGGGCGCCGGGATGTTCAGGTGGGACCAATCGACGCCGTTGGAGGTGGCGATGTAGAGTTTGTCGCCGACGACGAGCGGGGAGCAGCTCGAGATGTTGTGCGGGAAAATGCCGAGCTCGGTGCGGATGTCGCTGACCCAAATGATGTCGGCGGAGTTGGCGCCCACCTCGACGGGCTTGCCGTCGACGGAGGAGAATTTCGCTTCGTCGGTGAAGGGACCGGCGTTGCCGTCGGCGAGGCCTTTGACGTCGAAGCACACGACATCACCGCGATTGGTAACGACGTAGCCGCGGTCGCCCTCGATGAAAACCGAGGAGCAGATGCCGACGTATTCCCAGTCCGAGACTTTGCCGGAGCCGAGCTTCGGGACGACGAGCTGCCAGAGGAAGGCGCCAGTCTTTTCATCGAAACACATCATGACGCCGCGATCGCCGACCTGCTTGGGATCGCGGGGAGATTCGTTGTTGGTGCCGACGAAGACGCGGCCGCCGGACACGACCGGCGTGCCGTAGGCTTGGGAACCGAGCTTCGAAACCCAGCGGACGTTCTTCGTGGATTTCGGGTCGATGGTCTCGGACTTCGGCAGGAATTTTCCGCTGACGATGTCGTCTGGCAGGCCGGTGGCGCCGACGGCGACCATGTTGCGGCTGGGCGAGCCGCCCCACATCGGCCAATCGCCGGCGTGGGCGGCGGGCAGGGCCAATACCGCGGTGAAAAGGGAGAAGGCGAGAGGGAGGCGGAGCTTATTCATTGGCGGTGAGGGAAAGGTTGTCGATGAACACGCGTTTCAAGCTTTGCGGGGAGAAGGCGTAGACGGCGGGAGCACCGTGGGTGTGGATTTTGTCTTGGCGGACTTCGAGGGTCCATTTGGCGGGTTCGGGTTCGCCGCGGGGCCAGAGTTTGGCGCGGACGAAGCCGCCTTCACCGGTTTTGTCGGCATCGACGCGGGTCTTCAGGCGATACCAGGTGTTGGGCGTGGCTTCGAAGGGGACGGAGGCGTTGAAGCGCTCGTGCGTAGAGGAGACTTCGAGGATGCGGTTATTGGCCGCCATGTTGAAAAGGTAGCGTTGGTTGACGACGCCGATGTTCGACATGATGCGGCGGTTGCCGTCGGTCATCACGTCGGCCTCGAAGGTGTAGTTCTTCATATCGGGGCCGCCGATGAAGTTCATCGTGCGCATGAAGAGGAGGGAATCGAGGCGGTTGCCGACGAACTTGTTGCCGTCTTTTTCGAAGGCATACCATTTCACGCGGGCGCCGAGCCACGGGAGCGGCGGGAAGCCGACATCGGTGCCGTCTTTGTCTTTCTGGCCGAGCGGGAGGGCTTCGAAGGTTTCCTTGTGACCGTAGCCGGCGACGACGCGACCGCGGGTGGTGCCGGCGAGGGCGCCGACTTTGGCCTGGATGGCGCCAGCGGAGAGTTTGGCGGCGGGGCCGGCTTTGACGACGTTACCGGTGAGGGTGGCGTCGACCTCGGATTTCACGAGCGCGGTGGGCGGGATGAATTTCGCGAACGTGGCTTCGGCCGTGACGTCTTTCACGCGGCGACCGGTGGCGTCGAGGCCCCAGACTTTGAACGATTGGGATTGGCCGGGCGCGAGGGCGAACTCGGCGGGCACCACCTGCAACGCGGCGATGGGAGCGGTCGAAAGCGGAGCGGGTTTGGGCGCCGGAACGGAGGGCGGGATCACCATGGGTTTCGACTTCGGTCCGAAGCAATGGAGCGCGTCTTTGGTGAAGAGGAACAGCGAATCGCCGTAGAACGCAGGCGCGCCGAGGAGAGAGGTGCCGGGCTCCATCTTGTTGCTGGATACGATGACGGGTTTGCCGGCTTTTTCTTCGATGACGAAAAACGTGCCTTCGTGCATCGGAACGTAGAAGCGGCCGTCGGCGTAGGCGGGCGAGGCATGGATCTGGTCGGCGCCGAGCTTGAGGTGATAGAGCATCTCACCGGTCTTGGCGTCGGCGCACTGGAATTCCCCGGTGGCGCTGGTGGAATAGACCTTGCCGTTGACGAGCAGCGGTGAGCTGGAGAAAGCGCTGAAGCCATCGTTGCGCCAGAGCTCGGCCTCTTTGCCGAGGATCACGGGCTTGGGGCCGGTGGGATATTCGGTCGGAATTTTAATAGCAACAAGGCGGCCTTGCGAAGATGCGTCGATGTTCTCTTTGCCGTGGATCGCGATGAGCTGGTCCGGGGCGGGGAAAAGCATGTCGGAGTTCAGGCCGCCGTGCGAAAGCTTGAAGCGCCAGACGGGTTCGCCAGTGCGGGCGTTGATGCAGACGACATGGCCGCAGCCGGTGCCGAGGTAGAAAACGCGGTGGCCGCCGAGGTCGCGGAAAATCGGTGCGCCCATCGGATTGTCCACGGGCTCGGTGCCCGGCGTGCTGGACCAGACCAGTTCGCCAGTGAGTTTTTCAAACGCGTAATAGCGGCTGCGCGCGGGGCCGTCGGCGCCCCAGTTGGCGGTGATGGCCTTGGCGTAGAGCAGGCCGCCATCGGTGGTGAGCGAGCCGGTGCGGCCGTTGGGGAAGGTGAGGCGGCCGAACTCTTCCATCATGGAGCGTTCCCAGAGGAGTTTGCCGTCGCGGGTGAAGGCCTTGATGACGCCGCAGGTGGATTCGCAGTAGACGTTACCCGTCTCGGCGTCGACGTAGGGAGCGCCGATGCCGTAGCGGTTGTAGACGGTGTCGCTCAGGAAATCCTTGAAGCGGTGCTCCCAGAGTTTTGCGCCGGTCTTCACGTCGAGACAGAAGATCGTCTCTTCGACATCGGTGTTGGAGCCGTAAAAGCCGATGGCGAAGAGGCGACCGTCGGCGATGACGGGGGTGCCGGCGCCATGGGCTTTGTAGGACCAACGGTGATTCGGGCCGCCGAGGGTGAGGTCGGTGGGGAGGGACTGCTTCGCGGGCGAAACACCGTTTTGATCGGGACCACGCCAGTGCAACCAACCGGAGGCGGCGTGGAGCGGGCCCACACTCAGGCAGCCGGTTAATGTGAGGAGGAGTGAGGCGAGACGAGGAGTGAAGCTCATGTCAGTAGGGCGGGATTTGGCTGGTAAGCGAAGAACGGCCGGAGCCGGGAGGAATCAAAAGCAGAGAAAGAAAAAATTGGGTGGGTTTCGGTGCCGGCGCAATACCGGCGATGGCGAAGCGCTCCTTCCGCGCTCAGACGCGCGAGCGCGCCCCGAGGATGCAGCGCGGCCAAAATTTTTTCTTGGGCGGCAGCGTGCATCAGAGCGCGAGGTGACCGAGGGCGAGGAGGCCGTAGTAGGTGTATTCGGCGTCGATGTGATCGTCGGCCCAGTGGCCGTGAAATCCGCCCTCGGCGGTCCAGAGCGTGTCGATGAAGTCCATGCAACGTTCGTGCAACGCACTCGGGACGCGGCGGTCGAGCGCGGCGAGAGCGTGGAGTGCGGTGGCTGTCGAAAGCAGATCGGGCAGCGGCGCGGCTGGCACGGCACGAAAGCCGCCTTGCGGGTGTTCCTGCGCGAGAATCCAATCGCCGACGGACGCGTTCACCGGAAAACCGAGGTGCCGGATGAGCGTGACGGCGCCGGCGGTGGCGTTGAGCGCGCCGACGGGGGCACCGGGGAAATTGCTCCACGCGCCATCGGCGGATTCGAGGCGTTTGAGGGCGCGGATCAGGTCCAGCGGCTGCGACGGCGTGTGGCCGAGATCCTGATACGCGCCGAGCGCGACGAAGGCGCCGTAGGCCGTGCCGTGGGCCAAGCGGGTGTCGCCCTCGTAGCCGCCGTCGGGTTTGCGGAAGGTCTCGATGCGGGCGAGGAGCGTGCGGTCGAGGCCGGGCGGTAGGCGGTCGAGGCCGAGGCTGGCCCAACAGCGGGCGAGGGCGGAGACGTGGACGAAGTCGAGCGCGGCGCCGTCGCCATGAGAGCGGAGGAAACGCTCGGTGGCCGCGACCGGGACAGGGGCGTCGAGGGCCTGGAGCGCGGCGAGGGCGAAGATGGTGTAGTAGAGATCGGGCCGGCCGGAGCGATCGCAGGCGCCGCCGTCGGGGGAGAATTGGCGTTGGAGAAAAGCGCGGACGAGATCGGTCGAGTCGCCGAGGAGACGGGGCGAAAGCCGGGCGATCTGGAGGAGTTGCAGGCGGAGGGACACGGAGGGAGGGAACGCTCAACGCGCGACTCGTAACGTCTAACGCTCAACTCTTAGCGCTAAACACTTAAGGTGCTGCACGCGCGCGCCTAGTTGAGCGTTCAGAGTCAAACGTTGAGCGTTTTGCGTTTCATCTGCGCCCGGTCAGGCCAGAACCGCTTCGGGCCGCGGCGCAATATGAGCGGCAATCTCCTGGTTCAATTGCTCGTGCTCTTTGCACCAGCCCTTGATCTCGACGTCGTTGAAAATCTTACCGAGGGTGCGGCGCAGGAGGCCCTTGAGGTTGTGATTCTCGAGGTCGTGCAGCGAGCGGATGGCCTCCTCTTTGTAGGTGCCGAGGAGCACGTCGGCGCGTTCGGTGACGCCGAGCTCGGCGTAGAGCGACTCGATCTGCGCCTGGGTTGTGCCGGCGGGCCAGACGCGGCGCCAGATGGAAGCGAGGAGTTCCTTCTGCGGGCCTTTCGCTTTTTCGTGAGCGATGGCGAGGAGGAGGCTGGGGCGGAGGCCGGCGAGATCGTTAGTCTCACCCGCGAGGCCGAGGTCGCTGAGGTCGTCGCGAATCTGATACGCGATGCCGAGCGCCACGCTGTAGCGGCCGAGCACGTCGGAAACCTCTTCGTGGGAATCGGTGCCCGCGTAGAGTGCGCCGAGGCGCAGCGCGACTTCGAAGGCGGGAGCGGTTTTTTTGCGGAAAATGTCGAGGACCTCGGAGGAGCGGAGCGGCTCGGGCTGACGCGCCCAGCACAATTCGGCGCCCTGACCGCGGCAGAGTTGGCGCATGCCGTCGGCGGCGACGGCGAGCATCTGGATGCGTTGCTCGGCGGAGACGCGACACGAGGCGAGGAGACGGTAGCCTTCGGCGATGAGAAGATCGCCGACGTTGAGGGCGACGGGCACGCCGTAGGCCTCGTGCATGGTCTTTTCGCCGTAGCGCATCGAGTCGTCATCCTCGATGTCGTCGTGGATGAGTGAGGCTTTGTGGAAACACTCGACGGCGACGGCGACTTTGCGGAGGTCGTCGGGGACCTTGCCCTCTCCGGTGCCGGCGAGCGCCTGATAGGCGGCGACAGTGAGGAGCGGGCGCCAACGTTTGCCGGCGCGGCCGAGCCATTCGCGCGAGATGCGCTCCGTCTCACCCTCGGACTTGCCCATGATGAGCTCGAGCGAGGGCGGGGTGAACCAGAAGTCGACTTCGTCGCGCAACGCGCCGAGATCGAGCCGGCGGGTGCGATCTTCGCTCGTGAGGTGAATGTATTCCCAGACCCAATCGAGGTCCACGGTGGTGTCGATGCAGTCGTCCTGGAGCAGCGGAATCGCAACGCCGGGAATGGCGGCGGCCTCCATGTAGGGAAACGCCTGCTCGAGCACGCTGAGGCAACTCACGCCGACGATGGCGTCGATTTTGCCGGTTTGGATGATCGACATGACGACGGCGCTGCCCTCGGCGACGAGGACGGCGTAACCGAGTTTCTCGGCTTCGGCAGTGAGATCTTGAATCGTGCAGAGGCCGCACTGTTTGCAGAGGAGGCCAAATTCATCGAAGGGCGCGGGGCACTTCGCCTCGACGCGCATGCACTTCGGCAGGAGCAGCAGGCGACGCTCGAACGGGACCGCGGCGAGTTGCTCGCGCCACATCTCGTTGCTCAAAATCACGCCGACGTAGTCGCGGTAGACGGTGTCGCAGCGCAGCAGCTCGACAATTTTGTCGGCGTGTTCCTTGAGCCGCGGCATCGGCATCGGCGGCACCGGGCGATGCTCGGCAACGTAGTCGCGGATGGCGTGGAGGAACCGGGTGCGCTCGAAGGGCGTCTGGGGAATGTTGGTCTTCGGCGTGCGGAAGCGTTGTTGGATGGCGTGCTTCGGCACCACGAGCGGAGCGAGGTTGAGGGCGGAGTTCAGCGAGAGGGAGGTGACGCTCATGGGAGGGAGGGCGGAAGGACGGAGAGAGGGAGGACGGAGAGAGGGGGGAGGGGCGGGATTTGGGAAAACGGAACGCTCAACGTTTAACTTTTAACGCGGAACGCTCAATGGCGCGGGTTGGGCGAGGGACTGGCGGAGTTGGCGGGCTTTGCCTTCTGCGTCGTGGGCGGTGGCACGGTAGGCACCGAAATCGTAGAACCAATATTTTTTCGCGAGGCGATACATCCAGTGCTTTTCAGGGATTTCCTCACCGGGCAGCCATTGGCTGAAACGGGGTGTCATCGCATCGAGTTCAGCCATTGCCGTGCCACGGGTGGTGGTGTCGCGGGCGCCGTGTTTGACGACGATTTCTTTCACGAGGTCGGGGCGTTCGAGAACGACGCAGCCGCGGGTGTGTTTGGCGCTCAGTTCGCGGAAATCTTTCAGGAACGCGCTGTCGCGCATCGTCTCGTAGATGCCGCGCGGATCGTGGATGTCTTCCGCGGCAAACTGGATGATCGGGCAGGGCTCGATGTCGCCTTTCGGACCGATGTGGTGACTGACGCCGGTGGACATCGGGCAGAGAGCGCGGCCGTCGTGATCGTAATAGGCGTCGATGATCGCGATGGGCATTTTCGCACGCACGTCGGTGACGAAGCGGCGCACGCGCACGAGTTGCTCGGGCGTGAGGGCGAGGTCGAAATTCGGTTTCGGGCCGACGGGGCGGTAGCCGTGATACCACGCGTAGTGCACGCCGCGGTCGATGAGCTCTTGGAGCCACGATTCGGTGAGAAGATCGTCGATGTTGGTGCGGCAGACACTCGTCGCGACGCCGGTGAGGAGGCCGGCGTTGATGCAGTTGTCGAGGCCGCGCAGCGTGCGGGCGTAGACGTCTTTTTTGCCGCGGCGTTCATCGCTCACGATCTCGCGACCCTCGATCGAAATGAGCGGCGTGACGTTGCCGGCGGCGAGCATACGGGCGGCGGCTTTTTCGGTGATGAGTTGGCCGTTGGTGAACACCTGAAAATAGCAGTCAGGATGTGCGTCGAAGAGATCGAGCAACTGTGGGTGCATGAACGGCTCCCCGCCGAGGATGCCGAAGAAGGCGTTGCCGTGCTTTTTCGCGTCGAGGATCGTGCGGTTGAGCGCGGCGAGATCGATGGCGTCCTTCGACTCGACGTCGACCCAGCACCCCTGGCAGCGGAGGTTGCAGGTATTGAGAATCGAGAGGTAGAGGAAGGGCGGGAAGTATTCGCCGCGCTTGATGCGGCGCTTGAATTTCTCGACGGAGAGGAAGCCCTTGAAGCCGAAATTCCACGCAAACTTCCAGACGCACCGGGCGTTGGCGGAGCGCAGCGTGCGAAAGACGAGCGGCGGAAGCATCATGAGTTTTGAACGGCGAGGGCGGCCTGCGCTTTCGCTTTGGCCTCCACGGCGCGGCGTTGGATCTCTTCGGGACTCGGCAGACTCATCAGGACTTCGGGCGGGATGTCGCCGGCGGCGGCGAGTTTCACGAGGCACTTTTGGCGTTCGCTGAGGGCTTTGTCGGAGTCGCGCTCTTTAGAGAAACGCGACTGGGCGCGCTCGCTGCGCATCCGGAGCATCGAGTAGATGTCGCCTCCGAGGAGGGCGGAGATGTCGACTTTCATTTTCTCGCGCTGGAGGTCGGAGTCGCGCACGAGGTCGCCGTTGATCGGGCCGGCTTTGTATTTCGGAAACATGATCGCGGCTTCGGGGCAGACGCGCGAGCAGGCGGGACAGTTGGTTTTGCAGTTGTCCTGACTCTGGACCTGGATGTGGCCGGCGGAGTCGGCGCCGTAGACGCCGAAGAGACAGAAGCTCAGGCACTGCATACAATTCGTGCAGCGATCATAGTCGATGACGGGAAACCACGGCTTCCAGCCGCCGTGCGTCGCGGCTTTTTTCTCGGCGCGCGTGGCCTCGACGGCGGCGACGATTTGATCGTCAGAAAAGCCGGAGACATCGCGGACTTGGACGCGTTCGGAGGCGGCGGACGAGAGCTGGTCGGCGCCGGGGCCGAATTTGCCGAGCACGAGCGCGGGAATTTCGTCGGCCGGGGCGGTGCGACCGCCGGCACCGACATGCGTCAGCGCGAAACCTTGGCCGAGCAGACGCGAGATGGTTTGGAAACGCTGCTCGCCGTCGAACGGTTGCGCGTCGGCGCCTTCGTAGAAGACGACACGCAGGTGAGATTGATCGCGGAGGGCCATGGGGTGGGACAGGTCGGTCAGGCAGACGGTTGGGACTCGGCAGAGGTTGCGGACGGATCGGCGGGCACGGCTTTGCCGAGCGGGAGGTTGGCGTGCAAGTCGGCTGCGGCGAGACGGGCGATGACGGCGGCGGGGGCGTTGTCGCGGAGGTTGAGCACCTCGGTGCGGGTCGGATCGAGCGGTGCACCGGAGGCGGCGAAGAGCCACTTCACGGCACGCGGATAACAGGCGGCGATCTTAACGCTACCGCCGGCGGCGAGGCGCTTGAGCGCAGGGTCCTTACGCGCCGACATTTCGCAGAGATCGGCGACCGCTTCGAACGATTGGCCGGAATCGCACAGCGCGCGCAGCACCGCCGCCTTCGTCGCGGGGTCGATGATTTGCGCGTAAGTGCAGTTGCAGAAGAGAATGCCGGGAGGCTCGGGGGTCATCGTAGAAAGCGAAACGGGGAGGGCTCAAACGGACGCGAGGTCGCGGTGCGTGGGCTGCGGTTTGCCGGGGCGGAAATGTTCGAGGTGATCGACGCGCGCGTGCAGTGCGGGCAAGGCGGCTTCGTGCGGAGCGGCGCGGTGGAAAAGCCGGACGAGGGCGGTCTCGACGGCGATGCGGAGCGTGTCGGGGGCGGCCTCGGCGCGGAGGTTGAGAATGAGCTGGCCGGAAGCCACGGGCTGATCAAGGCGGAGACCGAGCTCGGGAACGAAGTCGCTGCGCACGAGGTTGACGGCGGCGAGGTCGTTGAGGCCGCCGTCGGGGCTGAAGGTCATCTTGAGGTGCGCGACCTCGCCGCCTGCGGCGTTGAGTTGCGTCTGAATATCGCGGGCGAGCGTCGTGAGCACGGCGTTGGCGTCGAACTCGATGCCGGGTGCGGCGGTGATTTGCGCGGTGGCGTTGAGCCAGCCGAGGAGCGCCTCGCCGTCGGCGTAGACGGCGTAGTCCACGTCCATCACTTGGCGGGCGATCTGGTCGTGGGCCAGCAGGCGGTCGAACCAGACGTCGAGTCCGTCGCCGGTGCGGGCGGAAGCGGTGAGGACGGAGGCGTGCGGGTATGCGGTTGCGAGGGCGGAACGGAGGCGGGCGAGATCGTCGGGCGCGATGGCGTCACTCTTGTTGATCACGATCAGGTCGGCCTCTTCGAGTTGCTTGCGGTAGATATAGAGCACCTTGTCGGAGAAGGCGCGGCCCTCGGTCAGGCCGAAGACGCGGAGCGCGCGTTGCGGGTCGATCAGGACGCTGAGCGGGGCGATCGTGAAACGGTCGCCGTAAATGCGGCGCAGCGGATAGGTGACGGTGGCGACGAGATCCGTGCAGGAGCCGACGGGTTCGGCGATGAAAACATCCGGCCGCGAGGCGGTGGTGAGTTTGCCGGCGGCGTCGACGAGCGAGTTGAAACGACAGCAGAAGCAACCGCCGGGAATTTCCTCCGTGGCGAAACCGCGGGCGCGCAGCACCGAGGTGTCGACGAGGCCGCTGCCTTGGTCGTTGGTGATGAGGCCGACGCGGAGGCCGCGGGCGTGAAGCGAGGCGGCGAGGCGGGCGACGGCGGTGGTTTTGCCGGCGCCGAGGAACCCGCCGATCATGATGTAGCGCGCCGTCGGCGTGACGGAGTGAGCGGAAGCGCTCGAAACGGTGGCGGCAGAAAGAGGCGTCATGGCTTGGCGGATGCGTCGGACGCGGGCGGCGGCGCGCCGGGATCTTCGGGGTCTTTTTGCTGCGCCAACATGCGGTCGATGGTCGCGTGCAACAGATTCATGTAGTCGGTCGCCGACATGCAGTTGCGATCGGGCTCGCCGCGCGCGCGGTAGAGCCAGCCGGCGTCGTAGGGGGAGTCGTTGATCAGCTCGAGTTTTCCTTTCAGCGCGGGATTACCGCCGAGAAAAGTGCCGTCGACCACGCCGTAGAGATCGCTGATGGCCTTGAAGCCTTCGATCCAGCCGAGAATTTTGCCCGGCTGAATCGCGGTGCCCTCGGCAACATCGAAGCCCTGATCGACCAGATCGCCGAGCATACGCACGGCAAATTTGGAGAAGCCCACGCGCCAGACGCCGTCGGGTTCGCGCAGGAGCCAATAGTGGGAAGGCGAGAACAACGCGGCCGCCGGGAGGTGGGTCGCGAAATGCGAGCGCTTGAAGAAAAGAGTTGGGGGAGAGGCGTCGGCCATGCCGGGTGCGCGGAACTATTCGGCCCGCCGAGTGATTGGCAAGGAGGCAGGCGATTTCGTTCAGCGATCGGAAAATGGGGTGAGGGAACGGCACACTCGACTTGCCCACCATTCGTGACCAAACGAATTCGTTTGTGACCTACTTCGATCACAACGCCACTTCGCCGCTGCTCCCGCAGGCCCGCGCGGCGTGGCTGGAGGCCGAGGACCAGTTTCCGGGCAATCCCTCGAGTCCGCATCGTCTGGGCGCCCGCGCCGAGCATGTCCTCGACAGTGCGCGGCAACGGCTCGCGGCGCTCCTCGGGTGCTCCGCTTTGGATATGGTGTGGACGAGCGGTGCGACCGAGGCCTGTAACGCGGTGCTCCATCACGCCGCCGCGATGGCAGAGTCCGCCGCGAATCCGGTGGCGCGGGTGTGCGTGAGTGCGCTCGAGCACCCGGCGGTGCGGGAGAGCGCGGAGCATTTTTTTCCGGGTCGCGTCGATGTCGTGCCGGTTACGCGCGACGGACGGGTGGAACTCTCCTGGTTGGCGGAGCACCTCGCCCGCGAGCGGCCGGTGCTCGTGGCCATGATGGCGGCGAACAACGAGACGGGTGTGCTCCAGCCGTGGCGCGAGGCGCAGGCGTTGTGCGCGGCGCGCGGTGTGCCGTTTTTTTGCGATGCGACGCAGTGGTGCGGACGGCTGCCGGTGAGCGGGCTTGGTGTGTGCGACTTCGTGGCCGGCAGCGCGCATAAGTTTGGCGGACCGCGCGGCGTGGGTTTCTTGAAGACGTCCGCGCCAGCTGGGCAGGCGTTCGCGCCGTTGCTCGTCGGTGGCAAACAACAGGATCGCCGCCGAGCCGGCACCGAGAATGTCCCCGGAATCCTCGCGGCGCTGGCGGCGCTGGAATGGTGCGAGGCGGAAATCGCCGCCGGCGGTGCTGCGGCGCGGCTCGCGGTGAGGGAGCGTTTCGAAGGCGACGTATGCGCGGCGTTGCCCGGGCTCGCGATTAACGGCGGCGGTGCGAATCGCGGCGTTGCGTCGGCCCGCCTCTGGAATACCGTAAGCGTCGTGATGCCGTCGGTGGAGGCGGATTGCCGCGTGCGCTGGGTCGTGAAACTCGACAAAGCCGGTTTCGCGGTTTCCACGGGTTCGGCGTGTGCCAGCGGTTCTGAAGAGCCCTCGCCGGTCCTGACCGCGATGGGCCTCGCTCCCGGCGAGGCGGCGCGGGCCCTGCGTTTCAGCAGCGGCTGGCTCACGCCGGAAACGACCTGGGATGAACTGCGCGGTGCGTTGGTTCGCGTTGCGGGCGAAATCACTTCGGGCGCATGAGGGCAGCGAACTTTTCGAATTTGGAACCGACCCTGCGTGCCCGCGTGCAAGCGGCTCACGCGACGGCGAGCCGGGCGCTGCTGGACGCGCGCCGGGGCGCGGCGCACTGGACAGGGGAACTTTCGGCGAGCGCGCTCTCCACGGCGACGGCGGTAACGGCGCTGACGCTCGTCGCACGGCATGACGCCGCGAGTGTGGCGCGGCTGCGGCCGTTGATCGGTCGCGGCTATGCGTGGCTGGCGGCGCACCAAAACGACGACGGCGGGTGGGGTGATACGACGCGGAGTATCAGCAATATCAGCACGACGACGCTGGTGTGGGCGGCTTTTGGTTTGAAGGACGATGCCGCGACGGCGTGGGCGGCGGTGATCGCCGGGGCGGAACGCTGGCTGACGGCCGCGGCGGGCTCGCTGGCGCCCGAGGCGCTCGTGGCCGCAATCGAGCGGCGCTACGGAGCGGATCGCACGTTTTCGATTCCGATCCTCACGATGTGTGCGTTGTGCGGGCGGTTGGGGCCGGGCGTGGAAGGGTGGCGACGCGTGCGTGCGTTGCCTTTCGAACTTGCGGCGCTGCCGCAGGCTTGGTTCGGCGCGATGCAACTCCCCGTCGTCAGCTACGCGCTGCCGGCGCTCATCGCCATCGGGCAGGTCCGCCATGGTTTGCTCCCGCCGGTCAATCCGTTGGTGCGTGCGGTGCGGGATCACGCCCGCGCGCGCACGCTTGCGAAACTACAGCAGTTGCAACCGCCCAACGGCGGGTTTCTCGAGGCGACGCCGCTGACGAGTTTTGTGACGATGAGCCTGGCGGGGCTCGGACTCACCGCTCACGTCGTTGTGCGACGCGGGGTTGATTTTATCGAGGCGGCCCAGCGCGCCGACGGCAGTTGGCCCATCGATACCGATCTCGCGACGTGGTTGACCACCCTCTCGATCAACGCCCTCGCGCCGGCGGCGGAGGAGGGTGGGTGGATCCGGGACGATGGCGTTGCGCTGAGGGCGTGGTTGCTCGGGCAACAATTTCGCTCCGTGCATCCTTACACGCTGGCGGCCCCGGGTGGCTGGGCGTGGACGAATCTTCCCGGAGGCGTGCCGGATGCCGACGATACGGCGGGCGGTGTGCTCGCGCTCGCACGGCTCGATCGCACGAGCGCAGAGGCGCGGTCGGCACTCGACGCGGCCGCGGGCTGGTTACTCGATCTGCAGAATCGCGACGGTGGCATGCCCACTTTCTGTCGCGGGTGGGGGAAGTTGCCGTTTGACCGGAGCAGTCCCGACATCACGGCGCACGCGCTGCGGGCTTGGACCGAGGTGCGCGGCGATTTGCCGGTCGCCACGCAGGCGCGGATTGATCGCGCGATCACGCGAGCGGCGAGTTTTTTGTTGGGAGCCCAACGACGCGACGGAGCGTGGGTGCCGCTGTGGTTCGGTCATCAGCGCGATCTGGCGGACGAAAATCCGCTCTACGGGACCGCGCGGGTCGTCCCCGCGCTCTGCGCCGTTGAGTCGCTGAAAATCGTCGGTGTGCGCGAGGCGCGGGAGCGAGCCGTGGCGTGGTTGATCGCCCGGCAAAATTTCGACGGTGGCTGGAGCGGCGCAGCGGGAGCGGCTTCGTCGCTCGAAGAAACCGGTGTCGCGCTGGAGGCGTTGGCGACGGCGTGCGCAGGAGGCGGCGAGCCTCCGGCGAGCAGTGCGACCCAGCGATCTGCGCTCGGGCGCGGCGCCACGTGGTTGTGCGAGCAAGTCGAGCAGGCGCGTTGGCAGGAACCGGCGCCAATCGGATTCTATTTCGCGAAGCTCTGGTATTTCGAAAAACTCTATCCGCTCATTTTCGCGACGGGCGCGCTTACCCAGCTCAGCCGATTGCGCTGAGCGGGCGACTCGCGCACGTGAGCAGGGTGGGAGGGCGAAAAATTATTTCGTGCCGACTGCGACGAGTTTGTCGCGGGTGCGGAAGAAAATCTTGCCGGCGGCGATGGCGGGAGTGGCGAGGGAGGTTTCGCCGAGGGGATTGCTGGCCACGACGGAGAATTCGGCTTTCACGGGGACGACGAAGACGTTGCCCAGTTCGCTCGTGAAATAGAGGTGGCGGCCATCCGAGACGGGCGAGGCGGTGTAGCCCTCGCTCGTTTTCGAGAGGCGTTCGCTGAAGCGGATTTCGCCGGTTTTGGCGTCGAAGCACGTGAGCAGGCCGACGTCGGTGCAACCGAAGAGCAGATCTCCAATGACAATGGGCGTCTGCATGTAGCTGCCCTTGCGGTCCTGATTCCAGGCAACGCCGGGTTTGAGCGCGACCGCCTCGTCGGGGGTTAGATCGCCGCTGGCATTGGCGCGGATGGCGCGCATGGGGCGCGAACGGCCGTGAGCACTGGTGAAAAAAATCAGGTCGCCCGACACGATGGGCGTAGGCACCGGAATATCGCCGCCGCCGTCGTATTTCCAGAGTTCGCGGCCGGTGGCGAAATCGTAACCGCCGGTGTGGTGCCAGCCGTTGACGGCGATTTGGGTGCGACCGCCGGCGGTGACGATCGTGGGCGTGCCCCAGGTGGGGACATCGGTGCGCGCGGTGCGCCAGAGTTCACGCCCCGTCGCGAGATCGAAGACGGCGAGAAACGAATCTTTCTGCACATCGACCTGCACGACGACTTTGCCGTCGTGGATGATCGGCGAACTCGCGAAACCCCACTGTGCGGTGGGGACTTGGAAATAACCGGAGTCCATCGGACCGAGGTCTTTTTTCCAGAGGAGTTTTCCTTCGGTATCGAAACAGAAAAGTCCTTCGGAGCCGAAGATCGCGACGATGCGTTGGCCGTCGGTCGCGGGCGTGGAGTTGCAATGCGTGGCCTTGGTGTGGCGGGCGACGCGCGGCACGGATTCGTGGGCGAGAACGTTCCACACCACCCGGCCGGTCTCGCGGTCGAGGGCGAGGAGGCGCCATTGGTTTTTCTCGGAATTGGGGGCCGAGCCGATGTCGCCGTAGAGCCCGACTTTGAGATCGGATTTGGCGCCCGCGGCGACGGCGGTCGCGACGTAGACGCGCTCGCCCCAAATAATCGGCGAGGCGTGAGCGAGGCCGGGAATCGGGGTTTGCCAGCGGATGTTTTCGCCCTTCGCCGCGTTCCACGTCGTCGGGAGCGCCGTGGAATCGTCGATACCGCTGGCGCGTGGCCCGCGATATTGCGCCCACGGCTCGGCGGCGATGGCCGACGATGTGCAGAGCAGCAGGGCGGAGATCAGACGGAGGGTGCCGGGGAACATGGTGCCGCGAAAGGAAGGGAAACGTCTTCGCGGCGCAAGTCGGACGGTGATCGGCCGGTGTGCGGCGGGCGGTGGCGGCAGACGGGCGCGGACGATTCAGGGGGCCGCGACGACGGCGCCGAAGAGTTCGTCGAGCGCGAGGAGGGCCCGCACGCGAGGTTTGCGCCAAGCTTCGGGGTTGGCCGCGGTCTCGGCGTCAGCGAGGATGCCGGCGAGCAGTGCGCGGGCTTTGGCGGGTTCGCCGGCGGCATGCCAGGCGCGGGCGAGCGCGAGGGCTTCATCGGACCGGTCCATTGGCGGCAAGGTGGCCAGAAAGACTGCCGCGTCGGCGAGGAGGGCGGCAGCGCGCGGCGCATCGCCGCCGGTCCGCCAGGCGGCGGCGACGCGGGTGAGCTCGGTGACTTTCCACGGGCCGGCGATTTGGCGCGCGAGAGCCTCGGAGCGGCCGAGCAGGTCGAGTGCTTTGGGGCGTTCGCCGCAGGCGAAGGCGGCGTCCGCGACATCCCGATACGCGACGCCGTCGGCCCAGCCGGGCTTTTTCGGCAGCAGCAACTCCGCCTGGGCGAGGAGCGTGGCGGCATCGTCGGCATTGCCGCGGCGGTGGAGCGTGCGGGCGGTGTCGGCGAGGGCGGCGGCTTTTTGGCGATAGGTGCCGTAGCGGCGATTTTCCTCGATGGTGCCGGCGAGCTCCCGGGCACGGGAGACTTCGCCGGCGCGGTTGAGAGCGGCGACGACATCCTGCAACGCGAAGGCGCGTTCCTCGGCATCGGGAACGGTGTGCGCGAGGGCGACCGCGGCCTCGAATTTTCCGTGGCGCGCGTAGGCGACGGCGAGCAGGCGGGCTACGCGGGCTTTGCGCCAATCGTCGGTCAGGGCCTTGGCCGTCTGGGCGTCGAGGAGCAGTTGCGCGGCTTCCTCGCCGCGGGGATCGGGCAAGTGGGCGGCGAGTTCGAGGAGCACGGTGGCGCGGAGGGCGGGCGGGAGCGTCTGCGCCATGGGCAGGCTGCCGGCGCGGTCTCCGCGGCGGGCCAGCACGAGCGCGACTTCGGTGCGCAGTTCGGAGCGCAACGTCTGGTCGGTGGCGGACTCGGCGATCTTCAGGGCGCGGTCGAGCGGCGACTCACTTGACGCTGCGACGGCCCGGGCAAGTAAGCAAACGCCCAAAGCGAGAGCGGCGACGCGACGGAAGAAAATTCTCATGACGATGCGTTCGCAGTGGGGCAGGCGTCGGTCAAGCGGCGCGCCGAAAATGTGCAGGAATTTAACGCGGCCGTAACGTCAGCGCGGATTTGTCACGTTTGTCACCGAAGCGTCATGCGATTGTAACAATCGGGCTTTATCCTCCGCGCATTCATCCCGCTTTGAACGCACCACACATGTTCACCCTTAAGACCAAATCTCTCGCTCTCGCGGCGGGCATACTCCTATCGGCCGCTCCCGTCCTAGCACAAGACAGCGGGCCTTTGCTCGACGCGCTCGTGCGGAAGGGAATTCTCACGAACCAGGAAGCGGAAGATTTGCGCGCTGAGCTGGTGCGGGACAACAACACGATTCCGGCTCGGGCGATGGCCAACGGAAAATCGACCGACCGCATCAGTGTCGGCATGCGGATGCAGATGCAGTATGCGAGTCTCGACACCGACGTGAAGAACTCCGCGGTGGGGCCGGTCGCGACCGATCACGCCTTCCTGCGCCGGATGTATTTCACGTTGAAAGCAGGCCTCGGTGGAGACTGGGGGGTGACGATGACCTACGATTTTGCCAGCGGCGGCTATGACGACGCGTTCGCCGAGTGGAAGCCGACTCCTGATCTCGCGTTCAACTTTGGACTGCGGAAAGTGAATGTCGCGTATGAGGAGCGTGCCTCGAGCGGAGACATCCGCGCGATCGAACGCTCCTCGGTGACGCGCTATTTCGTCGAGTCGAACAACGGCCGCCGCCTCGGCGCCGCGAGCTACCGCATCGGCGCATTCCTGGACGGAAAAAAAGAACTCAACCAGACCATCGGGATCGTTTACAGCGCGGCCGTGACGGCACCCGAGCGTCCTGAAAATTTCACTGCCGCGTCGGCGACGGGTGATGCGTCTACGAACCGGCCGGCGTTGTGGGGATCGTTTGGAGTGACCGGTAAACTCGAGAACAATGGGAGCTGGATCGCCGGCGTGGGCGCGGGACACCTTCCTGATCTCGGCGGCTCTGGCACGACGAATTTTGGCCGCGGCTTCGATCTCAGCCTCTACTCGGTATTCGCGAATATCACGACGGGGCGGTTCACTTTCATGGGCGAGTATCTCACCGCCAACGTGGAGCGCGGCGTGAATGCCACGACGGATGCCAGCCCCAAGGGATTCTTTCTCCAGCCTACTTTTTATGTGACCGAGGCGATCGAACTGGTGGCCCGCTATTCCGCGCTCGATTCCGACCGCCGCGGGTTGACGCTTTCGGATGTCATCCGTTCGGCGCCGAGCGGCGGCACGATGAACAAGTCTGTCGAGTGGTATCTGGGCGGCAACTACTACCTCCGCGGCAACGATCTCAAGCTCCAGCTCGGCCTCGTCTCCGCGAAAACCAAAGAGACTCTCACGGGCGCGCCGGCGGAGGCCAAGGTGATCGGTGCGCGCTCACAAATGCAGATTCAGTTCTAACCACGCCGCTAAAAATTTCCTCAATCCACCACGATTCCATGAAAAACATCTCCCTCCTCCTCGCTCTCGCGCTCGTCGCTGCGGGCACCGCCCGGGCCGACACAAAACTCGTCATCAAGGGTTCCGATACCCTCGGCGCCAAACTCGTGCCGACGCTCGCCGAAGAATACAAGGCGCTCAATCCCGGGGTCTCATTCGAGATCGCGGCCGAAGGCTCCACGACCGGTATCTCGGCCGTCATCGACAAGACCGCGCAGATCGGTATGAGCTCGCGGCGCGCGAAGCCCACCGAAATGTCCGCCGCCACGGCGAAGGGCGTTACGCTGAAGCCGATCATCGTGGCTTACGACGGCATGGCGGTGATCGTGAACACCAGCAGCCCGATCACGAAACTCTCCAAGAAGCAGGTGGAGCAGATTTTCGCGGGCGATGTGACCGACTGGTCGGCTGTCGGCGGCAAGCCGGGCAAGATCTCAATCTATACGCGCAATACCTCTTCCGGCACGTATTCGGATTGGAAGGACCTCGCGATGAACAAGCGCGACTACGCCAAATCTTCGCAGAAGATGGCCGGCAACGAACAGATTGCGGCCGAGGTGGCCAAAAATCCCTCCGGCATCGGCTACGTCGGTCTGGCCTATCTGAATGTGCCCGGCACGAAAGTGGTGGCGGTCGATGGGCAGGTGCCGACGAAGGAAACCGTCGTGAGCAAAAAATATCCCTACGCGCGGCCGACCTTTTACTACACGAACGGCGAGGCCACGGGCGAAGCGGCGAAGTTCATCGAGTTCACGTTGAGCGACGCGGGGCAGAAGATCTCCGAGAAGGTCGGGTTCGTCTCGGTCCGCTGAACGACTCGGCGAGCGCGTGGGGGAACGGCACCGGCGCGCGGTGGCGTGGGGCGATTTTCGGGCTGCGTAGGCGGGCACAGTCTGTTGTTTTCCGCGCAGTCATTTGAATCACCCCATGAAACTCACTTCTCATTCCGCGTTGCTGTTGCTGATCGCCGTCCTGGTTTTCCCGCTGCGCGCCCAGCCGCCGGCGGGAGCGGGCGCGGTGCCGGCGGGCGTCATGGCGCACCGGGATCTCTCGTATGTGGAATCCGGACACGCGCGGCAGAAGCTCGATCTTTACCTGCCGGCGACGCCGCCGAAGGGGCCGTTGCCGGTGATCATCTGGGTGCACGGCGGCGGCTGGCAGAATGGCACGAAGGCGAACGCGCTGCCGTTACGGCTCGGGTTCGGGGCGAAGGGCTATGCGATCGCGAGCATCGGTTACCGGCTCACCGATGCGGCGACGTTTCCCGCGCAGATTCAGGACGTAAAAGCGGCCGTGCGGTGGCTGCGCGCCCACGCGGCCCGCTACGGGCTCGATCCGGAGCGCTTCGTCGCGTGGGGCAGTTCGGCGGGCGGGCATCTCGTCGCGTTGCTCGGCACAGCGGGCGATGTGAAGGCGTTTGACGTCGGCGCCCATCTCGACCGCTCCAGCCGGGTGCAGGCGGTGATCGACTACTACGGGCCCAGCGATTTTCAGCGCTTCGTCGATACGCCCGGCTACGCGAGCCATCGTCGGCCCGATGCGCCGGAGTCGAAACTGATCGGCGGGCCCGTGGCCGAGAACAAAGAGAAAGCGGCGGCGGCGAGTCCCGTCACCTACGTGAGCAAGGACGATGCGCCGTTCCTGATCTTGCACGGGTCGGCCGATCCCACGGTGCCGTCGAACCAGAGCGAGGTGCTGCACGCGGCGCTGGCCAAGGCGGGCGTGACGTCGACGTTGCACATCCTGCCGGGCGCGAAGCACGGCGGGCCGGAGTTTACCTCCGCGCAGTCGCTCGGTCGGGTGGAGGAATTTTTGGCAAAGCAGTTGAAAAAGTCGCGTTGAGCGCGGGCAACGCGCGGGCGGCGTCAGCCCAGGACGGCCCGTTCAAAGCGCTCATACTGGCGACGCACGGAATCGGTCTCGGTGCGAATGGTCTGCGCGGCGGCGGCGATCTCTTGTGAATGCGTGGCGGTGCTGCGCCCCGAGGTGTCGAGTTGGCGGATACCGCCGGCCACTTGGCGGAGGCCGGACTGTTGCTCCTTCACGGCGCCGGCGATCTGGGTTGCGACGCGGTCGACGTCTTTCACGGTCGTATCCATCGTGCCGAAGATGGTCTCGACCTGTCCGCAGAGAGCTTTGCCACGGTTGCCGCGTTCGACTGAGGTGCCGATTTTGGCGGTCGATTCGCGGGCGGCTTCGGCCGAGCGATTGGCCAGGGAACGGACCTCGTTGGCGACGATGGCGAAACCGGCGCCGGCCTCGCCCGCGCGGGCGGCTTCGACGGCAGCGTTGAGCGCGAGGAGATTGGTTTGAAAGGCGATCTCATCGATCGTCTTGGCGATGCGAGCCACCTCTGCACCCGAAGTGTTGATATCCTCGAGCGCGCCGGAGAGCTCGTGCATGCGCCCGTGGGCGTGGCCGACGGCGGCGCGGGCCAGGCCCATGCCGTCGTGCAAGGAGTCCGCGTCGGTGACGGTGCGGGCGGCGATGGTTTCGGTCGCGGTGGTGGCGACACCGATTGCCTGTTCGGCCTGCGCTTGTTTGGCGGCCTCCTCGGCGAGGGCTTCGCTGCCTTCGAGGAGCACGGCGCCGTCGTGTTCGAGGCGCGTGGTGGCGTCGTTCATAGCGCCAATGGCTTCGCGCACGACCGTGAGTTGGCGCAACGCGAGGGTCCAGAAAAGGGCCGCAGCAGACAGCACCGCGACGGATATCGCCACGATGACGATGCTGTTGAGTCGGCGGTAGCGGACCGAGTCGCGCTGCAGGCCGACCGTGAGGGTATGCGTTTCATCGAGGATCGATTGCAATTCGGCTTTGGCGGTGCGCCAGCGCGGAGTCTCTTCGGTGTTGAGACGGCGCAGCGCGTCGGCCGGACGTCCGGTCTTCGCCAGGGCTTCGAGTTCGGATTGCAGCGAGGCGTCGAGATTCATCGCGGTGCGGACTTTCTCCAGCGCGAGACCGACGTGCGCGAGGCCGGCGTCGCCGCGAAGGGCGGCGAGTGTCGCGGCATGTGTTTTTTGCCACGAGGCCCAGGCGGCGGCGCGGTTTTCGTAGGCCTTGGGATTGGCCGGATCGAGGATGATGTTGCGCATGGCCTGGCCCATTTGCAGGCCGTCGGCGAGGAGCGCCAACGTGGCGCTCTCGACGGAAGCGGCGAGATCGGTGTGCTCCTGAAGCACGCGCGTGCGGTGCGCGACGAAGCCGAGCATGCCGAGGCCGGAGAGCAGGATGACGCAGAATAGGCCGAATCCGAAAATCAGCAAAGACCGCAGGGAAGTGCGGGAAAGACGGGACGGGAGACGGCTCATCGAGGGATGATGGTCAATCGGCACTACCGGCGTTCGGCTTGAGCAGTGAAAAATTCGTGCGCGGACCGGTGGCGCGGTATTCCAGCGTCGGCAATTTCGTCAGGGGTGAAAGAGCGCGGGGAGGCGTGCGGCCCGGCGGCTTGGGCGTGGAAAAGCTGCCCTCGCCGGGGCGCCGACTACGGTTTGTGGATAGACGTTTTCGAGGTGCGGCCGAGTTCGGCGGAGTTGGTCGGGGTGGCGTTCGTAGATGCGCTGCGACGGTTGGGAAACCGCCACTCCGTCAGGAGCTGGGCGAAGGCGGGGTGCGGTCGAACAATACGATCGCGGGCGGGTGCAGCGGGGCGGAGTGATCGAAGGGGAAGTTTGCGTAGAGCTGGAGGAAGGGGTGGGCGCCACAGCCAGTGACGGCGCACTCGGGTTTTCCTTTCGGGCACTGGCCGAAGCTGCAGAGGTTACCGCGGTAGCGATCGGTCACGGGCTCCATGAGAAACACGTCGACAGCGTGGTGCGGGATGCCGGGGAGATTTTCGGCATGGGCGATGGTTTGCCAGGCGTTGGTGGTGTCGGAGACGACGCGTTTCAATGCGCGGAGGCGGGTGAGGTCGGTGACCCAGATGGCGAGGTCGACGTCTTTGCACTCGTGCCAGGTCGCAACGCGGGCGCGGCGCAAGCGGGCGTGGCGGGAAATTTCTTTTTTGAGAGGGGCGGCGACGGAACCGAAGAGAACGATGCGGTGGACAAAATCGAGCCGCGCGGCGGCGGTGGCGAAGAGGTCGGCGAAACGGCGAAAGCAGTCGCGGCGGCGGAGCATGGCGGCGTTGTCGTCGTCGATTTCGCCGGCGGATACGGGCATCTGGCGCTCAAGTCGGTCCATTTCCTCCGCGATGGACTCGGGATCGCAATCGTCGTCTGTCATGCGTCGAATGAGAGCGTCTTGGGCGGCGGCGAATTCGTTGCGGGCGGGTGGGGGTGGCGGCGGCGGCTGAGGTGTGCTCATTTTCCGGGGTGGCGACGGCAGGGAGGGGGGCGTGGGAAAGGGCGGCCGTGTTTTGGCGAAGCAGGCGGTGCGAACTAGAGGAGGGACCACGTCGCGATTTGGCGGTGGGATAATTCGATGGTGCCGATGCGGAGAGCGAGGGTTTCACGGCAGTCGAGCGGGAGATCAGGGGAGCGGGCGAGTTCGAGGCGGCCCTGAAGTTCGGAAAAGTGGTGGCCGGTGAGGTCGACGTGGACGCGTTGGCCGACGGGGAGTTGCCAGAGGGCGGCGACGTCGGCGTAGAGATTCGAACGCGGATCGGTGAGGTGGACCTCGGGAGCAGGGCCGTCGGCGAAGAGGAAATCTTGCTGGGATTCCATATCGGAGCGTGAGCAAAGCGAGGACGGCAAAAGCTCGCGAGACGTTTATGGGGCGAGAGGAGGACGTGAAAAAGGCCGGCTTGGGGCCGGCCTTGAGAAAAGGGCGCGGACTGAAGTCCGCCCTACTTTGCATTCAAATTACTCGGCGACTTTGAGGTCGGCGAGGTTCCACTTCGGTTTGCGGGTCTCGGTGGCGATTTCGTTGAAGGCGGCGACTTCGGCTTCGCTGAAGAGGAGACCGCCGTTCTTGGCGCTGCGGGCGGCGGCGGCGGCTTCGATTTGGCCGGGCAACATGCAGGCTTCGTTACCGTGGCCGAGGATGTCGCCGATGACGGCTTTGACGTTCTCGGATTGGTTGCGACCGGCGGCGAAGGCGCCGGAGCTCATCGCGTCCGGGTGCCAGACTTGGAAGAAGAAGGCGCAGGTGCCCTTCTCGCCTTCGCCAACTTGGTCCCAGCGGTTGCGGAGGGTGGGGAGCGAGCCGCCGATGAAGGCGCCGATGATCTCGTTCATGAGTGCGAGGCCGTAGCCTTTGTGCGCGCCGAACGGGATGAGGTATTTCGCCTGCGCCGGGTCCGTGGTGGGCTGGCCGTTGACGTCGACAGCGGCGTTGGGCGGGAGCTGTTTGCCTTCGCGGAGGAGCTGCTGGACGCGGCCCATGGCGACGACGGAGGTGGCCCAGTCGATCACGATCGGGTAGCCGATGGCGGCGGTGGTCGGGAAGCCCCACGAGTGGGGATTCGTGCCGAGGGTCGGGTATTTGCCGCCGAAGGGCACGACTTCCGCGAGGGCGGCGGTGCAATTGGTGTAGGCGATGTAGCCGCGTTTGGCGGCGTCCATCACGTAGCCGCCACCCCAGAGGTAGTGGAAGGCGTTATCGACGGAGACCATGCCAACGCCGTATTTATCGGCGAGCTTGATGGCTTCCTCGATGGCGGCGTAGCCGGTGGCTTGGCCGAGCTTCTTGTTGGCGTTCCAGACGGCGGCGCCGCGGAAACGGGTTTTCACTTTCTCGATCTTGGCCTTCGGAACGCAGCCTTTGGAGCCGGAGCCGAAGAGGTGGTCGAGGTGGAGGGCTTTGAGGCCGTTGTGCGTGCGGATGCCGTGGCGCGTGGCCTCGGCGCAGAAGCGCGCACCGGCTTCGGCTTCGGACTTCGTGTAACCGCGATGTTTATAGGCGGCGACGATGAGGGCGTTGTGCTGTTCTTCGGGAACGACGTAGAAAATTTCGGACATGGTGGTGAGAGCGGTAGGCTTTAGGCGGTAGGCTTTAAGCTTTGGATTGCGGGTGAGGGAAGGAGAGGCGGGTCGAGGTTCGGAGCTTTGAGCTTTAAGCTTAACGCTTGCAGCCGCTGCACTGCAGCGCTCAGACCACTTTCTTGACCGCGACCTCGGGGTTGATTTGGGCGAGGGGTTTCTCGCCGTGCATCGCGAGGATGAGGTTTTTCACGGCGGCGGTGGCTTGGCGGACGACGCTCTCGTAGGTGCGCGAGCCAACGTGCGGGGTGACGACGACGTTGGGGAGCTTGAGGAGCGGGTGATTGGGTGTCGGCGGCTCTTCGTCGAGGACGTCGGTGCCGTAACCACCGACTTGGCCGGACTGGAGGGCGGCGACCATGTCGGCAGTGTGGACGATCTCGCCGCGGGCGCAGTTGATGATGAGGACGCCCTTTTTCATCTTCGGGAAGGACTTCGCGCTGATCATATCGCGCGTCTCGGGCGTGAGATTCGTGTGGAGCGAGATGTAGTCGGAGGCGGCGTAGATCTCGTCGAGGTTGGCGGCGCGCTTGACGTTGTGCGCGGCGGCGAATTTTTCGTCCCAGTAAATGTCGTGCGCGATGACGTTCATCCCGAAGGCGCGGGCGCGGACGGCGACTTCTTTGCCGATGCGGCCGAGGCCGATGATGCCGATGGTCTTCTCAAGGAGTTCGTGACCGGTCTTGCGTTTCCAGCCGTTGGCGCGAGTGGAGTCGGTGTGGAAGAGGAGGTTCTTCTCGAGGGCGAGGAGGAGGAGGAAGCAGTGCTCGGCGACGGTGGTGTGGTTGACGCCGGGAGTGAACAGGAGCGGGATGCCGAATTCGGTGCAGGACTTCACGTCGATCTTGTCGACGCCGATGCCGTATTTGCTGAGGACTTTGAGTTTCGGGAGGGCTTTCTCGAGGACTTGGCGGGTGATCATGTCGTCACCGCAGATGTAGCCGTCGATGTCGCCGACGAGGGCGAGGGTGTCGGCTTCGTTGAGCGGGCCGCGGGCGCGGATGATTTCCCAGCCGGTGTCGGCGAGGAGCTTGTGATGCTCGCCCGGGGTGTCTTGGAACGAGGTCGTGGTGAGGAGGATTTTGGTCATGGGAGCGGGAAGGAAAGGGGGCAACAGTCGCACACGAGTCCGCGGGAAGTGAAGCAAAAGGTTGGTCATGCCGTTAAGCGACCGCGGTGGTCCGGGGAGAACGGGCGAAGTGGGCGCGGGCGGAAATTTGCGCATGACAGTCGGGCACGACGGGGGTTTGGTCGGAGAATGAAACGCTGGGCCTGGGTGCTTTTTCTCGCGGTGGTGGGGCCGATCCCGGCGGCGATCACGGTGGGCGAGTGGAAACCGCTGTTTCAAGGTGTGGAGCTGGCGCGTGGCGAGGCGGACAAGACGGAGCCTCGTCTACAGCGGGTGGTGGCGGTGCGGGTGGATCTGCGGGCGCCGGGTATCGAGCTTTTTGCGACGCCGGCCAACGGAGACAAACCGCTTGAAACGACGAGCGAGACGACGAGCGAGTTTCTGGTGCGCAACGGGCTCCAGGTGGCGATCAATGCAAATTTCTTTGGGCCGTGTTGCTCGCCGGGCGACAAGGACCTTACCGGGTTGGCGATTTCGAAGGGTGAGATCGTCTCGGTGCAGGAAGGGCGGCACAACGGTTCGGGGGTGTTGCTGATGACGCGCGACAATCGAGCGTCGATCACCGTGATGAACAACACGCCGATCCCGACCGCAGGCGTGTGGACGGCGATTTCGGGATCGGGTGTGGTGTTGGTCGGTGGCTCAAAACCGCCGAACTCGACGAAAGAGTTCGCGACGTTGAGTCATCCGCGGTCGGCGGTGGGGCTCACGAAGGAGGGGCGGTATTTGATTCTGATGACGATCGACGGACGGCAAGACGGCCACAGCCAAGGTGCGACGCTGGCGGAGGTGGCGGACTGGTTGGTGCGCTTCGGGGCGCACGACGGCATCAATCTCGACGGCGGCGGCTCGACGACGCTGGCGGCGGCGTTGGACGGGCGCGCGGTGGTCTTGAACCGGCCGAGCGGCGCGGTGCGCGGCAGCGAACTGCGGCAGGAACGATCGAACGGCAGCAACTTCGGCGTGCGGGCGCGGCCGTTGCCCAAGGCGGGGGCGGCGGCGACGCGATAGGAGGCTGCTTGCACGGGAGGCGCGGTGTGTGCATTGCGTCGGGTTCGATGAAGTCGTTCCCGTCCATCACGGCCTTACTCAAACGCAAACTCGGCGCGCGCGTCGTGCGCACCGATGCGGGGTCGCTGCGCGCGGGCTCGTTCGACAGCAGTAAGATCCCGTTTTCACCTGAGGCGGTGATTTGTCCGACCAAGGAGGCGCAGATCGGGGTCGTGCTGGCGCTGGCGAACAAGCACGGCGTGCCGGTGACGACGCGCGGACGCGGCACCACGCTCACGGGAGCGGCGGCGCCGGTGCACGGCGGCTGGGTGCTCGATATGCTGGCACTCAATAAAATCGAAATCGCGGAGGATGCCGGCATGGCGCACGTGCAGTGCGGTGCGAAAGTGGCGGACATCCAGCGGGCGGCGGAGGCGAAAGGTTGGTTTTACCCGCCCGATCCGTCGTCGAAGGAATACTGCACGATCGGCGGCAACATCGCGTGCAATGCGGGCGGCATGCACGGCGGCAAATACGGAGTGACGCGGGATTTCATCGTGGCGCTGCGGGGATTTTTGCCGACGGGCGAATACGTGGAGTGGGGGACGGCGACGAAGAAATTTTCCGCGGGCTTCAATATGCGCGATCTGTGGATCGGCAGCGAAGGCATGCTGGGGGTCGTGACGGGCGCGGTGTTAAAACTGATCCCGAAACCGGCAGAGCGGTGGACGCTGCTCACGTCGTTTCCCGACGAGACGCGGGCACTGGAGGCGGCGCTGGCGCTGTTTCGGTCGCGCGTGCAGCCGGCGATTTGCGAATTTCTGGACCGTGAGAGCGTGTTGTGCGCGGAGCGCGCGACGAAGCAGGAGGTATTTGCAGGGCAGGCGGGACGGCCGGTGATTTTGTTGGAGCTGGCCGGCTCGAAAGCGGATGTCGCCGAGCAGAGCGCGGCGGTGCTCGCGTGGGCGGGCGAGCACGCGACGGCGCACCGGGTGGCGAAGGACCGCGATGAGGCGGAGCAACTCTGGGCGGTGCGACGCAAGTGCTCGGGCGCGATGTTCGAACTCGGCGATGCGAAGCTGAACGAGGACATTGTGATCCCGATGCGGAGCTACGTGAAGTTCGCGAAATTCCTGAAGCGACTGAAGCGCGAGTCGGGGCTGTATGTGCCGACGTTCGGGCATCTGGCGGATGGGAATCTGCATGTGAACATCATGTATCACCGCGCGGACAAAAAGGAGACGCGGGCGGCGGAGAAGGCGGTGCAGTTGCTCATGGAGACCGTGGTGTCGCTCGGCGGCGCAATCTCCGGTGAGCACGGTATCGGTTTGGCCAAGACGCCGTTTTTGCGCATCCAGCACTCGCCGGCGCAGGTGCGCGCGATGCAGGCCGTGAAGACGGCGCTCGACCCGAACGGGATTTTGAATCCGGGGAAAATGTTCTCGGTGTTTCACGTATGGAAACACGAGAAACTCGTCGTGCATCTGCCGTGGGACCACAAATGACGCGGAACGGCGAGTGCGGACGGACGTTTGAGCAACCGTGAAAATTCGGCCCTATCAGGAATCCGACGAGGAGGCCGTGATCGCGCTATGGCGTGAGTGCGGGATGCTGCGGTGGAGCGATCCGCGGAAGGATATCGCGCGGAAACTGGCGGTGAATCCGGAGTGGTTTCTCGTCGGCGAGAGCGACGGGCACGTGGTGGCGACCTGCATGGTGGGCTACGAAGGGCATCGCGGCTGGATCAACTTTCTGGCGGTGAAGCCGGGGCTGCAAGGGAGCGGGCACGGGCGAGCGCTAATGGCGGAAGCGGAGCGGATTTTGCGCGGAGTCGGGTGCGCGAAGATCAACCTGCAAGTGCGGGCGACGAACAAGAAGGTGATCAAGTTCTACCGGAAACTCGGATTCGGGACGGAAGATTTGATCAATATGGGGAAGCGACTCGCCACCGACGAGGTGCCCGGCGCGGCGCCGGAGCCGCGGCGGTGGGGTGGGTTCACGGCGGCTCAGCTCCGGTGGTGGGTGCCGTTGGTCGCGCTGCTGGTGCTGGGTTTTGGGCTGCGGGCGGCCTACTACGACCGCGACTATGTGCACCCGGACGAGCCGATCACGACAGAGGTGGTCGGGCACATGCGGCAGTCGGGCGATCTGGATACAAATTGGGCGAAGACGCCGACGCTCACGGTCGATCTGCACTACGACCAATATAATTTTTCGTCGCACCTCTACGCGACGTATTGGTTTTACCGTTTCACGAAATTGGTGCCGGGCACGCTGGGCTGGCGCTCCGAGCGCGAGGGATTTTTGGTGTATCGGTTTTTCTCGGTGTTGTTGGCGACACTGGCGGTGTGGCAGGTGATGCGCCTGGCGGAACGGCTGGGCGGGCGCGGGGCGGCGCTTGGGGCGGGCTGGTTGACGGGTGTGGCCGTGCAGCTCGTGCAAGACGCGCACTACGCGCGGCCGGAGGCGTTTGTGACGGCGCTCACGCTGGCGGTGGCGGCGTGGTGTTGGCCGCGGGAGAAGTTGAGCGTCGCCGCGGTGGCGGCCGGCGCGGTCACGGTCGGGGTGTTGGTGGCCTGCAAAGTTTCGATGCTCCTGATCGGCTGGATGCCGCTCGTGCCGGTGGTCGCGGCGTGGCGCGGGGCGACGCGCAATCAGCGGACGGTGGCGCTCGCGAGCGTGCCGATCGGGGTGGTCGCGGGGTTTGTGGCGGGCGTGCCGGGCGCAGTGGCGAATCCGGCGGCGTATGTGAACGGGATCGAGTTTTTGATGAACCAATATGCCGGGCTGCATCCGCCGCACAGCCGGTTGCAAGGCGGCCCGGTGGCGCCGCTGATGGCGGGCTATTTTGTGGCGACACTGGGGTGGCCGGTGATCCTTTGTGCGCTGGGCGGCGCGGGCGTGCTGGCATGGCGCCGGCGCTGGGCGGAGCTGGTGCTCGTCGCGGGGCCGGTCGGGCTGTTTGCAGGGTATTTTGCGACGCGGACGGTGTTTTTTGAGCGTAATCTCAGTCACGTTTTGCCGCTGTTGCTCGTGTTGGCGGCGGTGGGGGCGATGGCCGGGGTGGAAGCGCTCGGAAGAAGGGTGCGCGGATCGGTTTGGGTGATGGCGCCGGTCGTTTTCGGGGTGCTAGCGTTGGTGTCGTGGCGGTCGACGCGCGCGCTGCTGATCGAGGAATTGTCGGGCGCGGGTGCGGAGCAACATCAGGCCTACGAGGCGAAACTCAAGGAGGCGCACCCGGGGGTCGATTGGAAGGAGGTGCTGCTGCTGAACGACGGGCCGCTGATCGAACTGGAGGAGAAAATGAAAAGGGACCGGTGCCCGGTGTTACTACGGGTCACGGATTTTAACGACGAGTGGAACGGGTATAACCTGTCCCTGCTGGCGGCGCGTTTTGAGGCGAAGGTGGTGGGCGACTATCCGGGCGCGTTTGCGCATGTGCCGGGCTGCACACTACACACGTATCACAGTCCGCATGACCGCTATTTTCTCGTGACCGGCGTCCGCGAGCACTGAGCGGGCGGCGGACGGGCGCGAGCGGCGCGTGGAATCAGGGACGGGAGCCGAAGCCGAGGGCGCTGGCGGCGGCCAGTTGAAAATTTTTCCGGACGTCGCTCGCGTCGCTGTTGGGAAAATTGGTGCGCTGGACCATGAGCACGTAGGCGACGCCGCGGACGGGGTCGATCCAGGCTTGGGTGCCCCACGCGCCGCCGTGGCCGAAGGTGCCGGGCGAGAGCATCGCGGCGAGGCCGGCGTGGGGTGTTTTCAAAATGCACGTGGCGAGGCCCCAGCCGTAGTTCGCGCCGTAGCGGCCGTAGGTGTCGTTTTGGAAAAAGCCGGTGGGGAGATCGCCGGTTTGCGGAGTCATGAGAAACTGCATCGAGGCGGGCGTGAGGTAGCGGCGACCGTCGAGCGTGCCGCCGTTGAGCAGCATTTGGCAGAAGCGCGCGTAGTCGCGGGCAGAGGAGTAGAGGCCGGCGTTACCGGTGGGTGGGCGGGTCCCCGGAGCGGGCGGCACGGAGACGACGGCGGTGAGCTGGCCGGTGTCTTTGTTTTTAGAATACGGAGTGGCGAGAAGCTCGCGTTGGGCGGCGGTCGGAGTGTGCGTCGTGTGCGCGAGACCGAGCGGGCCGAAGAGGCGGGCGGCGAGGAATTCGGGGAAGGTCCGGCCGCTGACGACTTCGACGATGCGGGCGGCGGCGTTGATGCCGGACTGGGTGTATTGCCACTTCGCGCCGGGCTCATACTTCATCGGGGCGGCGAGCCAGAGCGGCACGAGTTCAGCGAGGGTTTTGGCGGCTTGCGCGGCGGGACCGGTGGCTTCGCCGAGACCGGAGGTGTGCGTGAGGATTTGCGTGATCGTGAGATTAGCGGGTTGGCCGGAGGGAGTTTTGAGAGCGGCGAACTCGGGGAGATATTTGGCGACGGGATCGGCGACGTTAAGTTTGCCGTCGTCTTGCAGCATGAGAATCGCGGTGGCGGTGACGGGCTTGGTCATCGACATGATGTTGAACATCGTGTCGCCCGTCAGCGGGCGTTTGGTCGCGAGGTCGGCGTAGCCATGCGTCTCGAAGTGGACGATTTTGTCTTTGGCGATGACGAGCGTGACGGCGCCGGCGATATCATGGGCGTCGAGGTGCGGTTGGAGCGCGGCGGTGACGCCGGGGAGCTTGGGATCGGCGGCGATGAGGGGTAGTGCGAAGGTGAAAACGAGCGGGGCGAGGAGGGAACGGAGGTGGGGCATGGTGAGTTAAGTGGTGGGTGAAGCGGGGGCGTCGTCTTCACGGTGGCGACGGCGTTTGGAGCGCGGGGACTTTTCTTCAGGAGGTGGCGGGAGAACGGCGCGCTCGGCGGCGACGAGTGCGTCGAACGCGGCGCCTGCATCGGGCGCCATGAGGAGTTGGGTGACGATATCGGTCTTCATCGTCAGGAGGCAGAGGCGGGCGAGTGTGTGCAGGTGGATGCGGTCGTCGTCGCAACAAATGAGAAAAAACAGCAGCGTGGAACCGCCGTCGGGTGAGCCGAAGGGGACGGTTTGCACGGTGCGACCGAGGACGACGAAGGAGCCGTCGAAGCTGTATTCGGTGTGATGGCGGGCGTGGAGCAGGGCGAGACCGCCGGGCAGCGCGGTGGAGCAGAGGGCTTCGCGCTCCTCGACGCTTTTGAGGAGTTCGCGGGGTTCGAGGACGCGGCCCGTGGTTTCGGCGAGGGCGACCATGTCGCGCAGGACGGAGGCGCGCGTGCGGGAGTGCAGCGCGAGATCGATGTAGGACGTGCGCATCAACTCGGGGATCAGCGCGCCGTCGGGAAAGATCGCGCGGGTGCCGTGGGCCGTTTTTTCGTGGTAGCTGTCGAGGCGTTTGGCGGGCGAGCCGATGATGCGGCGCGAGGCCCACGCGTCGATTTCGCCGCGGCGAAACACGGGGCGACCGCCGCGCACGGTGTGCGGCAAATCGGTTTCGCGGAGCAGTCGCTCGACGTCCACCGGAGCGAGGTGGAGATACTCGGCTAGCTGTTCGGTCGAGAACGTGCGATGCGGCATGGTCGGGATCGTAGCGAGGGAAGTGGCCGAGGAAAGTGCGATGTGCGAGGACGGGGCGCGGCGAGAAGGCGCGTGGGACTTTGGTCGCGGAACGACGGAAGGTGGTTTCGGCGCTGGATTCCGGAGCGCGTGGCGCTTTGGGTGATCAGGCGGCTTCCGCTTTCTTTTCATGCGTATTTTTCTTCGTTGCGATAGGTGTATGTGGCTCGGAGCACTGGTCGCGCTCGTCGCGGTGCGCGCGACGGAGGCGGTCCCGGGCGTCGACTGGGAGCGGGCGACGGCGGAATCGCAGGGGGTGGATGGCGCGAAGCTGCGGGTAGCGGTGGCGCGGTTGGAGAAGTCCATCGGGAAGGACGGCGTGCGCGAGCTCGTGGTGGTGCGCCATGGGCGGATGATTTGGAATGGCGATGATATCGACAAGGTGCACGGCGTGTGGTCGTTCACCAAAGTGTTTACGAGCACGGCGCTCGGGTTGTTGATCGACGACGGCAAGTGTGCGCTCGGAACGAAGGCGGCGAGCGTGGTGCCGGCAATGGCGGCGAGCTATCCCGAGGTGACGCTGCGGCATTTTGCGACGATGACATCGGGTTATCGTTCGTTGGGCGATGAGCCGCAGGGCAGCTACGTGCACGGGCCGAGCGTGACGCCGTTTGCGCCGGGGCCGGAGCCGCTCTTCGCGCCGCCGGGGTCGCGGTTTGCCTATTGGGATTCGGCGATGAACCAATTTGCGAATGTGCTGACGAGGATCGCGGGCGAATCGTTGGAGGAGCTGGTGCAGCGGCGTATCGCGGACCCGATCGGGATGAACCGTGCGAAGTGGGACTGGGGCGATTGGAAGAAAGTCGACGGCCTCGTGGTGAACGGCGGAGCGGGCAACAAGAGCGGTGCGCTCAAAATTTCGGCGCGCGAGGCGGCGCGGTTCGGGCTGCTCATGCTGAATCGCGGGCGCTGGGGCGACCGGCAGTTGCTCAGCGAGCGCTGGGTGGACGAAGCGACGCGCGTGCAGGTGCCGGCGGAAGTGCCCGCGGGGTATGCGGCGCGTTCGACGAACGGCCCGGGCGAATATGGCTACAACTGGTGGGTGAACGGCGTGCGGGCGGACGGAACCCGGAAATGGCCGGGCGCGGCGCCGCAGACTTATGCCGCGCTTGGGCACAACAACAATGCGTGTTTCGTGATCCCCGAATGGGATATGGTGATCGTGCGGCTGGGCCTCGACGGATCGGCGGGCGATCAGGTGTGGAACGAGTTCCTCGGGGCGGTCGGAGCGGCCGTGGAAAGATGAGGCGGAAGCCTGGAAAACGGATCGTGGTCGAGGGAAATCTGCGGTGAACAAACTTTCCGGTTTTACCGTTGCGGGGTAGGGGCGCCGCCCTTCAATGGCGCGTTTCCCCCTGCATGTATCTCAAGGCGCTCAAGCTTCACGGGTTCAAATCCTTTGCCGACAACACGACTCTCCGGTTCGAACCGGGGGTGACGGCGATCGTCGGGCCCAATGGCTGCGGCAAGTCCAACGTGGCGGATTCCATCCGTTGGGTGCTGGGTGAACAGAGCGCGAAGGCCCTGCGCGGCGGGAAGATGCAGGACGTCATTTTCGAAGGCGCGGACACGCGCAAGCCCTCGCAGATCTGCGAAGTGTCGCTGCTCCTCACGGAGTGCGAAAAGCAGCTCGGCACGGAGTTTCACGAGGTTGAGATCATGCGTCGGGTGCACCGCGACGGGCAGAGCGAATACTCGCTGAACGGGCAAGCGTGCCGGCTGAAGGATATTCAGAAGCTCTTTATGGACACCGGCATCGGCCGGACGAGTTACTCGATCATGGCGCAGGGCCAGATCGACCAGATCTTGTCGTCCAAGCCCGAGGAGCGGCGCGCGGTGTTTGAAGAGGCGGCGGGCATCACGAAATACAAGTCGGCGCGGCGCGAGGCCATGCAGAAGCTGACGCTGACCGATACGAATTTGGCGCGCGTGGCGGACGTGATCGGCGAAGTGTCGCGACAAATCGGATCGCTGCGCCGGCAGGCTTCGAAGGCGATGCGTTACAAGCGGCTCAATCACCGCCTGCGCCACCTCGCGCTCGCGTGGAGCGGCTATCATCATGCGGAACTGAGCGCGACGCTCGGGGCCTTGGAAGCGAAAGTTGTGGCGCTGCGGTCGGAAGCCGACACGCGTCGGGAGAGTTTGGAGACGCAGCAAACAGAGCTGGACGAGAAAAAACAGCAACGCGCGCGGCTCAACCAGCGCGTGCAGGATGCGCAGCAGGCGGTGTTCGATTTGCGTTCGCAGAAGGAAGCGGCGGAGAACGCGGCGAACCTCGCGCAGATCCGTCGCAGCGGGCTTGAGGACCGGTTGGCTTCGTCGCGGGACAATCTCGGTGAAATCGAAATGCAGCTCCGTGAAGTGTCCGCGCAGGTGGATACGGGGGCGCAGGACAAACAAATGCAGCTCGGGCTGCTGGGCAGCAGCGACGCGGTTTTCCAACAGCGCAACCGCGAGTTGGCCATCGCCGACGGCGAGTTGAGCAAGCTCGAACAGGAGCTGAATCAGGCGAAGTTCCAGTTGTTGCAGATCGACAGCACCGTGGCGCGGCTGCGGACGGATTGCTCGGGCTACGAAGTCGACCAGAAGACGAGTGCGCACAAACACGAGTCGCTCGCGCAGGAAATTGAAAGCGTGCGGCAAGAAGTGGCGGCGGCGGCGGCGCTCGCGGCCGAGACCGAGGCCCGCACGGAAGAAGCGCTCGCGGAAAAATCGCGCGCGCACAACGAGTCGGTCGCGGCGCAGCAGGCGATCACCGATCTCACACGGGAATTTCGCGAGGCGCAGCGCAAGCTGTCGGAAATCGACCGCGCGCTGGCGCAGCGCACGGCGCGGTTGCGGTTGCTCCAGCAGCTCGCGGAGCGCTGGGAAGGTTTCGGCGAGGGCGCGAAGGCGGTGTTGCAGGGACGTTTGGATGCGGCTCTCGCGGGTGCGAAGGCGGCACCGATCATGCAGGGCCTCGCGGTGAAACCGGAGTTCGGCAAAGCGATCGAGGCGATTCTCGGCTCGGCGGCGGAGGCGATCAGCGTGAGCGATCTCGGCACGGCGCAGCGAATTTTGGCGCAGTTGGAAAACGAGCAAATCGGCTCCGCGGTGCTGAATGTCGCAGAGCTGGCCGGCGCCAACGGAGCGACCGTGGAGTTACCCGCGGGGCTGCAACCGGCGTTGAACGCGGTGAGCGACACCGATCCGGCGCACCCGGCGCTGGGGTTGTTGCGCGAGTCGTATATCGCGGACGATTTGGGGGCGTTTCTGGAATTCTGGAAAGCGAACCCGGCGTTTGGATTTCTCGCAGTGGTCACGCGGAAGGGCGACCTCGTGGATCGGCGCGGCTTGATTTACGGCGGGCATCATAGCTCGAAGAAATCGTCGAACAGCATCGTGCAGCGCGAAATTGATATGCGCGAAACGGCGAAGGCGCTGGCCGACGAGCAGAAGGCCCACGACGACCAGAAGATTGTGATCGATGCGCTCAATGCGCGCCTCGGCGAGGCCGAGCAGAATCTGGAACAGCGGCGGGCGGATGTGTTGACCGTCACGCAGACGCTGGCGGCGGCCCAGGCCGAGCAGCGCAATGCCGGGCGTGCGGCGGAAGACGCGGCGAACCGCCTGAGCCGCATGGAAGGCGATCTTGGCTCGCTGGAGCACGCGCGCAACGAGGCCCATGCGCGTTGGGAAAAGGCGCAGGCGGGGCTGGCCGAAGCAGACGCGGTCTCGGTGCAACAGCGCGAAAAAATTCACGCGACCGAAACGCGCATCACGGAGATTCGCACGGAGCGCGACGTGAAGCGCGACACGTTGGGGCAGGCTCGTCTGGAACTGGCGGAGCGCCGCCAAAAGGTGGAAGTGCTCGACCGCGGGCTTGGCGAGATGGAACGCCGCCGTATCCAACTCAGCGAACTCCTCGCGCAACGGCAGATGGAGATTGAGACGTGGACCTCGCAGACGGCCGCGTTGGAAAGCGAATCGTCGGAGCAACGCGCGCGGGCGGCGCAGATCGCGGAGACGTTTTCCGTAGCCCAAGGCCAAGTGGAGGAAGTGCGGGTCGGCCTCGTAGACATCGAGCGCGAGATCAATGCACTCGAATCTTCGCAGGTGAGCGTGCGGCAGGAGGCGGATGCTTCGCACAGCCAGTTGAGCACGCATGAAATCAAGCTGGCCGAAAACCGGCAGCGGGCGCAGTTCCTCGTGGAGGAAGTGATGCGCGAATTTCAGACCGGCGTCGCCAGTATCGACTGGAAACATCAGCTCTGGCACGCGGACGACGAACCCGAGGGCGTCAAACCGCTCGATCTCGATGAAGATGAGGACGAGGCACCGGAAGCGGCCCCGGCGGCACCGGCCGTAGCTGAGGGCGCGCCGGCCATCGAGGGCGATGGGGCTCCGAAGCGCCGGCGGAAGAAAAAAGAGGCCAAGGGCGAGCCGACCGAAAAAGATCTGGCCGCGCTCGAGGCCACGGACTGGACTGCGATCAAGGTCGAGTCCGATGCGTTGCGCCAGCGGCTCAACGGCATGGGCGCGGTCAATCTTGTGGCGATCGAGGAATACGCGGAGCTGAAACAGCGTCACGATTTTCTCCACGGGCAAGTGACCGATCTCACGACCGCCAAAGCGGAGCTGATCAAGGCGATCGACGAGATCAACCAGACGTCGCTCCAGCAGTTCCAAGTGACGTTCGAGCAGATCAAAAAGAACTTCGAGTATACCTTCCACACGCTGTTCGGCGGCGGTCGAGCGCACCTCGAATTGATCGCGGCGGAGGATATTTTGGAGAGTGGCATCGAGATCGTGGCGCAACCGCCGGGCACGAAGCTCAAAGGCATCACGCTGCTGTCGGGCGGACAGAAGACGCTCACGGCGGTCGCGTTGCTCTTCGCTCTCTACATGGTGAAGCCCTCGCCGTTCTGCTTGCTCGACGAACTCGACGCGCCGCTCGACGAATCGAACATCGGCCGGTTCACGGACCTGTTGAAAAAATTCGTGGGCGAGTCGCAGTTCATCATCATCACGCACAACAAGCGCACGGTCTCGGCCGCGAGCGCGATCTACGGCGTGACGATGGAAGAGCGCGGCGTCTCGAAGACGGTTTCGATGAAGTTCAACGCCGAGCGCGGCGACATCGAGGCGCACCCGCAGAACATTGCGGAGTCGGTGCGCGGGGCGAAGCACGAGGGGGCGCAGGCCTAACGCTCCACGATGAAACGCCGCCGCATCAAACTGGTCTGGGGGGCGGCGAAGGTCATCCGCGGACGCTGGTATTTCGGACTCTTCGGGCTCTACGACCGGGCGGAAGGAAAACGCGAAGACGGCATCGCCGTTAGCGTGCGGGGGGTGATGTTGTGGTCTTTGGCGGCGCTGGTGGCGGGCTATGTGGCGGCGACGGCGGCGCTCTGGTCGTTTTGGCAGCGCAACCCGTATTGTCTCCTCACCTACGCGGACGCGTTTCTCTATCCCGTGCGTCGCGGAGAAGTGGCCCAGAAGAAGGGCCGGGCGTTCATCGCGGAGGGGCAGGAACTCGTGAAGGCGAACAAGTGGTTGGAAGGGGCCCCGCTCCTGCGGCATGGCCTGACGCTGTATCCCGCCGATTTGCCCGCGCGCCAGGCGTTGGCGAAGTTCAATGTGATGGCCAACCAACGCACGCAGGCCGTGAAGCTGCTGAGCGACGGGCTGACGAACGAATTTCCCGGGCGGACGTATTTGCAGAGCTTGTTCGACTTGGCGGAGCAGGGCGATGACCACGCACTCGTGGTCGCGACGGCGGACCGGTTTTTACCGGCTTTGGCCGGGAAGGCACACGCGGTGGAACGGCGGTGGCTGGCCGGGCGGAAATTCGCTGCCTTGGTCGCGTCGGAGCGATTTGCCGATGCGCTGGTCGCGGCCAAGGCGGAAGAGCCGGGCGAGATGGCGTCGGAGCACCAGGTGTTGGCGCTTGTCGGATTGGGGCGGGCGGCAGAGGCGGTCGCCCTGCTGGCCGAGTGGCAACGGCTGCCGGGGGCGGATGCGCGGACCGTGCGGCGGCTGCAAGTGCGCGCTTACCGGGAAGCGGGGCGCCTCGACGAGATGGAACAGGCGCTGGGCGAATTGCGCGCGTTGACGCCGTCCGACCCGCGCCAATCGGTTTACGGCATTATCCAGCGCGCGCTCGCGGGGCGCGACGAAGCGACGCGGGCGGCGCAGGAAGATTTCCTTTTTCGCTTTGCGGGCTCGGCGGAAAATTTACGGATGCTGGCGGAACCGCTGGTGGAGATCGGCAATCTTGCCCTGTTTGAACGCTGCTACGGCGCCGCCCAGGAGCGCGGTTACGCGTTGCAGGCTTTTCGGGTTTTGCGGGTGCAACTCCATCTGCAACGCGGCGAATGGGCCGAGGCCGTCAAAGGGCTGGGCGAAGCCAAGGCGGCTGCCAGCAAAACCCCGACCGGGGCGGAGCAATTTTGGTTTGAATGGACCGGCCGACTGCTCGAAGCCGCGGCGGGCCCGGCCGAAGCCGCGCAGACTTCGCTGGTGGAGTTCCTCCGCGGTCGGCCTTGGCCGATGACGGTGTTTCGCAAGAGCATCGAAACGCTGCGGCGCGGCGGACGCAAAGAGACGGCGCGGGACGTCGCGGCGGTGGCGGAAGGATTGTTTCCCGGCAGCCGGTGGATTCAGGAGCAGAAAGCCGCGCTGGCAAAGGAACTCGGCGCGAAGCAACTCGCGGCGGCCGCTGGGTCAGTCGCGGGCAACGCCGCGCAGCCGGCGACGGAGCGCCGGTTCTTCGAACAACTGGACGGCTACGTGGCGGCGCGGGATTGGGCGGCAGGGGAAAAGCTGATACGGGAGCTGCGCGGTCTTCGCCCGCAGCCGGCTTGGCTCGACAAGCGGGATGCCGATCTGCGCTTGGCCGAAGTCCGGATCAACCAAGGGCGGGGCGAAACCCCTGCCATGTTGGCTTCGACCCGACTCTATCTCAACGGCGATGCCGAGCGCTCTCAACGCATGTTGGCTATCGCGAAGGAATTTTATGCCGCCGGCGACCAAGCCGGCGCGCAAGCCGCGGTGCAGGCGATCTTGCAGCGCACACCGGAGTTCGCGCAGGCGGCAGCGCTGTTGAAAGAGTGGAAAGCCGCTTCGGCAGCCAAAAAATAGCGGGGGCCGCGGACCTACGCGCGCGCACCCGCGTGCCGGTGAGAGAATTTACAGGATCAAGTCGGGCGGCACGTTGCTCAGAGCCTCCTCGATGGTGGTGAGGCCCATCTTGACCTTGAGCATCGAATCTTGGTGGAGCGTCTTCATGCCGGCCCGCATCGCGATGCGCTTCAGCTCGGCGACTTCGACCTCTTTGTTGATGCCTTCCACGAGCGCTTCCGAGTTGGTCATCAACTCGTGGATGCCGACGCGACCCTTGTAGCCGGTGCCGCTGCATGTGGGGCAGCCTTGGGCGTTGGCCTTGAAAATCTGTCCGCTCCAGTCGAGCGCTTTGCGGATGATTTCCTCTTCGCGGCCTTTGGGCTCGTAGGGGAGTTTGCAGTTTTTGCAGACGCGGCGCAGGAGGCGTTGGGCGCACACACAGACGAGGGAGGCGGAAATATTGAAAGGCTCGACGCCCATTTCGCCGATACGGGAAACCGTGGAGGGCGCGTCGTTCGTATGCAGCGTGGAGACGAGCAAGTGACCGGTGAGCGCGGCCTCGACGGCGATCTGGGCCGTTTCCTTGTCGCGGATTTCGCCGACGAGGATGATGTCGGGGTCCATGCGGAGGTAGCAGCGCAGGGCGCGTTCGAACGTGAGGCCGATCTGCCGGTTCATCTGCATCTGGTTGATGCCGGCGAGCGTGTATTCGATGGGGTCTTCGGCGGTCTGGATGTTGACGTCGGGCGTGTTCACTTCGCCGAGCGCGGAGTAGAGCGTCATCGACTTGCCGGAGCCGGTCGGACCGCAGTGGAGAATCATGCCGTAGGGCTGGCGGATACACTCGCGGTATTTGGCGAGGTTTTCGTCGGAGAAGCCGAGCGCGGGCAGGGGCAGCGTGGATTTCTGCTTGTCGAGAATACGCATGACCACTTTCTCGCCATCCTTCATCGGACCGGTGGCGACGCGAAGATCGATGTTCATGTTCTTCTTCGTGTATTTCGAGAACACGATGCGCCCGTCCTGCGGGAGCCGGCGCTCGGAGATGTCCAAATTGCACATGATCTTCAGGCGCGTGATCATGGAATTCGTCACCTGTTTCGGGAGACGGAGTTTCTCCTGACAGAGACCGTCGATGCGGTAGCGGATGAGGAGATCTTTCTCCATCGGCTCGATGTGGATATCCGACGCGCCGCAGACGTAGGCATCCTCGATGATGCGGTTCGTCAGTTGGATGATCGGGGCGGAATCTTCGTTTTCGAGATCGGCCGCGCTGATCTCGGCAGCGCTGCCGTCTGACGAATAGGTATTGCTGATGATATCGGCGACCGAGGTGATATCGACATCACCGACGCCGGGCGGGCCGGCCTTGGCGTCTTTGAAGAATTTTTTGAGGATCGTCTCGAAGAACGTCGCGGAGACGACGCTGACATCCTCGATGGAGAGCTCGGTGGCCTGCGAAAACGACTCGCGTTTCGCGTAGTCGAGCGGATTGGTCATCAGCACGGCGACCGAATTGGGGCTCGTGCGTTTGTGCGGGAAAATGCCCTCGCGGCGGATGATGGCGTCGCCGGTGACTTCGATGAGTTTGTCGTCGATCTCGATTTCTTCGAGCTTCGTGACGAGGGGCAAGTCGGTGAGTTTGGCGACGAAACGCGCGGTGTCCTCCGCGTTGGGCACAAACTTCGGGTCCACCATGCGGTGGATGAGCGTGGAGGAATATTCAGCCACTTCCTGGAGCAGGGCCAAATCGCGCTCGGTAAATTCGCCGTCGGTGCCGGCGGAGAGCTCTTTGTTGAGGACTTGGATCGCGCCGAGCGTGATGGTCGACTTCAACGCCACCGTGAGCATCGAGCGAACGTCGAAGCCGGTGTTCTGCGCCATCGTGGTCATGAACGGCGCCTGGCTCTCGCTGTTGCGGAAGAAGATGGGTTCGCCGGTTTCAATCACTCGCCCGACGATGCCTTTGCCGGCAGGAATTTTCAGGGCGAGGAGCTTGGCGGCGGTCTCTTCAAACTTTTTATGTTTCGCCGGGTCGTCGGACCAGAGCGTGGGAGAGTAGTAAACCTGTTTGAAGGCGATCTCGTTCCCCTCGACCAAGTAGAACGTCATCGACTGGGCCTGGAGGGCCTCGACGACTTTGGCGGCGGTCAGCTCGATCACGGAGGCGACATCCTCGCGGCTCGGGGCCGGCTTGGAGATGACCTTGATGAGAAGCGAGCGGCGAAGCGTGCCGGCGATATTGGTGGAAGCCATGAGCGCGAAAGGGGGTCGAGTGGTTCTGGAATTGTCAGCGGGCGGAAGCTCCCGCAATGAGAAACCCGCACGGCTAACACGTAAGCCAGTGCGAATCATCGCGCAATCAACATGCTGGCTTGGCTCAAAGATATTTTCTCGCCTGATACGGTCGGCAACGCGGGCGAGCGCGGCGAGCGGATCGCGGACGAGTGGCTGCGGCGGGAGCGGAATTTTTCAATCGTGGCCCGCAATTGGCGCAGCCCGCGGGACCGGCGTGACGAGATCGATCTCGTGGGACGCGACGGCGAGGTGCTCGTCTTTGTCGAGGTAAAGACCCGGTCGGCCGCGGCGCTCGTGCCGGGATTCCATGCGGTCGATGCGCGTAAGAAACGCGTGCTCCGGCGGGCCGCAGAGGCTTATTTGGCCGCATTGAGCGAAAAGCCGCTCACCTTTCGGCTCGATGTGGTCGAAGTGGTTCTGCCGACGGCGGGTTCGCCGAGCGCGCCCGAGGTGCTGCACTTCGAGAATGTCGCGCTGTTCGGAAAGCACTTTCGCGGGTGATCGTTTGCGGCCCGTCATATCTGGCATTTCCCTTGCGTCAGCTCGGTCGAACCCGAGAACTTTCCCATTCATGTCAGACACACCGCGTCATCCGTTTTTGCATGGGCTCAGCAAGCATCGGGGGGCACCGCCCACGGTCGTCGTGATCTTCGGCGCTTCCGGCGATCTGACGGCGCGCAAGCTCATCCCGGCGGTTTACAATCTCGGGGTAGACGGCCTCTTGCCGGCCGACTTTTACCTGATCGGCTATGGGCGGAAACCGATTCCGGACGAGGAGTTTCGCACGCTCGCCGCCGAGGCGATCAAGGAGTTCTCACGGCGCGAACTCTCGCCGGAAGTCTGGGCGCGGGTGGCGGCGCACACGAGTTACGTCGCGGGTGGCTACGATGAGAAACCGGCTTTCGACCGGCTGGCGGCGCACATTGCCGAAATCGAAAAAAAGCTCGGCCGCGACGTGCAGCGGTTGTTCTACATTTCCACGCCGCCCTCGGTGTTTGCCCCGATTCTGCAAAATCTCGGAGCGAGCGGTCTCGCGTCCCAGCATCTCGGCCGCACGCACCACTCGAAGGTGATTATCGAAAAGCCGTTCGGCAAAGACCTCGAATCGGCGCGCGAGCTGAATGCGACGATCCGCGCGGTATTCGAAGAGAATCAGGTCTACCGCATCGACCACTACCTCGGCAAAGAGACGGTGCAGGATTTGTTGGTGCAGCGTTTCGCGAATGCGATTTTCGAGCCGCTGTGGAACCGGAACTTTATCGACAGCGTGCAGATCACCGTGGCCGAAGAAGTGGGCGTGGGCTCGCGGGGCGGCTATTACGAACAGAGTGGGTGTCTGCGCGACATGATCCAGAACCACACGATGCAGCTCCTCGCACTCACGGCGATGGAGCCGCCGGGCTCGCTCGATGCGGAATCGATCCGCGATGAGAAAGTCAAAGTGCTCAAAGCCATCCAGCCGCTCACGATTGGCCCGGCGGGCGACGTGGCGCGGGCGCAATACGCGGCGGGCATGCTCAGCGGGAAAGCCGTGCCCGGTTACCTCGAGGAAGAGGCCATCGCGGCCCAATCCAACACGGAGACCTACGCGGCGCTCCGCCTCTCGATCAACAATTGGCGCTGGCAGGGCGTGCCGTTTTACCTGCGCTCCGGCAAACGCATGGCGCGGCGCGTATCCGAAATCGCGATCAATTTCCGACGTCCGCCCGGGACGTTGTTTGCCGGTGAGACGGCGCGCTTCGACCTCGCGGCCAATACGCTCTCGTTTCAAATCCAACCCGACGAAGGGCTGAGTTTGATTCTTAACACCAAGGTGCCGGGACTCGAAACGCGCACGCAGCCCGTGAAGATGAGCTTCCGTTACGCGACGACGTTTGGTTCGAACACCGCCGAAGCCTACGAACGCCTCGTGCTCGATGCGATGATCGGCGACGGCACGCTGTTCATCCGCGGCGACGAGGCGGAGGCCTCGTGGAAACTCTGCACGCCGGTGCTCGATTATTGGCGGAGTGTGGGCCGCACGGGCATGGACAGTTACGCGGCCGGTTCGTGGGGACCGCCGAGTGCCGACGCGCTTCTTGCCAAGCAGAATCACCTCTGGCGTCAGCCCTGAGCCGCCCATGCCTGCGATATTCGAAGCCTTACCGGGAATCGAAGTTCCAGTCGGCGCGATCTCCAAGAGCCTCGCGCAAATATGGTCGGACACGGCGGCCGACGGACGGCCGGCGCCGCAGGCCGACGACGCGAAGGCCACGCAGCTCAACGTCGTGCTGCACCTCGGGCTGAACACGACGCCGGACGATGCCGCGCAGCAGTTCAAGGTGATCAGCGCGTTCTCGCAGCGTTACCCGAGCCGGATCGTGGTGTTGTGTCCGCTGCACGCCGATGTGCCGGCGGCCGAGGTGCGCGCGAAAATTTATGCCGAGTGTCATTTTGGAAAATCGAAGTCGGACCAACGCTGCGTGGAGTTTGTGATGCTGAGCTATTCGCGGAGTGCACGGACGTTTCTCGAAAACCAGGTGTCGGTCTGCCTCTCGACTGACCTTCCGCTTTACTACTGGGCGCACCGTTTTTCCGCCAGCGGTCGGCTCGCCGATTATCGTTACCTGCTCGGCCGGGCGAAGCGCGTGTTGATCGACAGCGCGATCGCGCCACCCGATGCGTTGACCTACCAGTGGGAGAATCCGGCGGGCCTGCGCGACCTCGTCTACTCGCGCCTGCTGCCGGTGCGACAGAGCATCGGGCAATTTCTTTCGGTGTATCCGCCGGCGCTATTGGTCGAAGGATTGAAATCGGTGGTCGTCGGTCACGATGCCACGTTGGAGGCCGAGGGCCGGGTCACGAGCGCGTGGTTGCAACGGCGCCTGGCGGCCTGCGGGGCGGAGACGGGCCAGATTGCTTTTGCGAATACGCGGTTGCCGGCGGACGCGGGAGCGGGGCTGGGCGTGCGTTTCGAGTATGCGACGGCGGGAAAATTCTTTCGCTGGTCCGGCGACGTGGCGGCAGGCTCGGCGGTGTTAGAAGCGGATCTGGGGGCGGGGCGCACGACACTATCCGCCGCTGCGAGCCTGCTCTCGCCGGAAAACGCGTTGAGCGAGGCGATGTTTTTTTGATGGTGTGAAGCGCGGTTACGGGACGTTGCGCATCTGGTGGCGGGCGAGCCACGGATCGATTTTCGTGAGCAGCACGCGGGCCCAGGCGCCGCGGAGGCGCGTGAGCCACGTCTGCGTGCTGCGCCAGGCGGTTAACTGGACCTCGTGCGATTGCCGGAGGTCGGCGGCGAACGCGGCGCGCGCTTCGGTGACGATCCGCGGATCGGTGAGGTGAACCATCAACTCGTAGTTGATGCCGAGGGAGCGGGCGTCGAGGTTGGCTGTGCCGACGAACACGGCATCGTCGACCAGGGCGAGTTTTGCGTGGAGGATCTGCGGTTGATATTCCCAGATGCGGACACCCGCTTTCAGGAGTGTGCCGTAGAGGGTGCGGGCGGCGAATTGCGCGAGCGGCACATCGGTCTTGCCGGCGAGCAAGAGTTCGACCGTGCCGCCTCGGCGGGCGACGCGGCGCAAGGCGTGGCGCAGGCGAAAACCGGGCAAAAAATACGCGGAGACGATGCGCACGTGGCGGGCGTCGCGCAGCGAGCGCAGCAGTTGGCGGCTGAACTGATTGCGACCAAGGCGGGGCCCGCTGAAGAGCACGGGGCCCGGCCGCGAATAGAACAACGGCCAGCGCAGCGATGCCCGCCGCACGTGCCGCAGCAGCCAAAGGCGCAGGCGGTGATCGCGATAGAGACTGTCGAACGATTCTGCGAGGGGACGCAGCGCCGCGGGATCGGCCAATTCCAAGCCGAAGTCGCGCCAGCCGCGGGTCACGCCGTCGCCATCGTATTCGTGCGCGATGTTGAATCCGCCCACGACGGCGATGCGATCGTCGATGAGGAGCAGTTTGCGATGGCTGCGGAGCGCGAAATGGCGGAGGGAAATCGGATTGAAGATGCGGGGGCGCCCGCCGGCGGCCTCGAGTTCGCGCCAATAATCACTGGACAGCGACGAGGACCCGACGGCGTCGACGAGCACCTTCACCTGCACGCCGCGCGCGGCTGCCCGGGTGAGCGCAGCGCGGAATCTCTCACCGACGCTGTCGGGGCTCCAAATGTAAGTTTCGCAGCGAATCGAGACCTTCGCGGCGTCGATCAGCTCCAGCATGTGCCGGTAAGCGATCTCCGCGGTCGGCAGCCAGTGGTAGGGACGTCGAACTGTTGGGCGTGATGACAAAGGGATGAGAGCGTCGGCGTGCGCGCGGACGAATGAGTCGCGGCACTTGGAGCGGAATGCGTGGCACCCGGGTGCGGTGGCGTCAAGTGGGCGGGGCTTCGGTTGGGCACCGTGATGTTTTGCCTGCGCGTGGGACGCACGAGCCGACACGCATTCGCGGTGAAAGCAGGCCCGTTTGGCGATGGATGCGGGCCTGGGCGGAGCTCGCGGGTGGCTCGTCCGCTTTATTTTTCAGGCCCCCGGACACTGACTCCAGCGAGCTCAAGAGCCTCGCGGATTTTTTCGGGATGAAAGGGTTTTTGCAGAATGGTTACGACGCCGAGGGCGAGGAGGTCACGTCGCTCGTCGTCGCCCACGCGTCCGCTCATCACAATTACCGGATGACCAAATCCTAACTGACGGGCGCGGCGGAGAAATTCGAGTCCGGTAATTCCGGGCATATTTAGATCGATGAGTGCCACTTGAAACTGCGTGGGCGTAGCGGAGAGTCGCTCCCAAGCCAAATGTCCGTTGGCGGTGTGGGTGACCTCGCAGCCGAGGTTTTTGAGCACGGCGGTGACTAGGAGCGCGATGGGGTCCTCATCTTCGGCCACGAGGACGTGGGGACGTAGTGCGGCGCTGGCGACCGAGGGAGCCGTTGCGAGGGAAGTGGCGGCGTCCGCGTTGCTGACGGTCGGAGGTGGCGTGATGGGGAGGAAGATGTGAAACGCGGTGCCGTCACCGGGGGTGGATGCCACTTCGACGCGTCCGCCCATTTCCGTCACGAGGTGCCAAACGGTCGCCAGTCCGAGGCCTGTGCCTTGGCCGACCTGTTTGGTGGTGTAGAAAGGCTCGAAGGCTCGCTCAATCACGTCGGGGGCCATGCCCATGCCGTTGTCGACACAGGACAATTTGAGCCAGCAGGAGGGAACGGGTTTTGAGGTGTCGAGTGGCGTGGTCGCGCCGCCCGGTAGCACAATGGCACCCACGCGGATGGCCGGGCGCCAATCGCGCGCCGGATTTTTTGCGAGTTTCTCCGCGAGCGTGTCGCGCGAGTTGAGCAGGAGATTCAGCACAACCTGTTGCACGTCGCCGATGCTGAGGTAGAGCGGCGGGAGGTCGCCGGGCACGTCCGCGTCGAGCGCGATTCGGCGGTCGATCGTGTGTCGCAGGAGCTTGAAGTTGCTCTCCACCACGTCCGCGATGGCAAAAAGCGACGGGCGCATTTCGGTCCGGCGCCCAAAGGTGAGCAGGCGGCGAGTCAGGTCGGCCGAGCGGCGCGCGGTATCGGCGATGACCTGCAGATCCTCGACGAGGCCCGGTTCATGGCGCCACTCGCTTTTGAGCAGGTCGGCCTTCAGGAGGATGGGAGTGAGGAGATTGTTGAACTCATGCGCGATGCCGCCGACGAGTTCGCCGATCGCTCGCAGTCGGCGCCCTTGGGAGATCTCGGCATCTTTTTGTTTTCGTTCGGTGATATCCTCGACGAAGAAGCAGCAGCGGGGATGCCCGCTGGTGGTGCCGAGCGGCACGACGGATATGCGAAAGTCGCGAGGCGTGGCGTTGATTGGGCGCTCGGTCGTTTGCGGAGTGCCCGCGGCAGTGGCGCCGTCAAACAGCTCGTGCCAAAACGCCTGCCAGCTGGCGTCGAAGCCGAGCTCGGCGAGTTTGGCGCCGCGTGGGGCAGAGCCGGGCAAGGCGAAAAGCGCGGTCGCTCCGGGGTTCAGCGAAACGCAACGCCAGTGTTGCTCCCGATGCTCCACCACGCCCATCGCGTAGGGAATGTTGTCGTAGATCGCCCGGAGGAGGCGTTCGGATTGCAGCAGGGCGTGTTCGGCTTCGCGCCACGGAGTGATGTCTTGGACAGTGCCGAACAAGCCGTTGATTTGTCCGGCGGAGTCGCGGGTCGGGCGACCGCGAATGTGGATGATTTTTCTCACCCCGGGATGCGGTTCGATCGTGGCGTCGAATTCGTAGGTCGAGCCCTCGTAGCGCGCGAGGCGTGCGGAGGACTCCCAGAGCAGGCGGTCGCTGGGCGAGACCCAGCTGAGCATCTCCGACATGGTCGGCGGCCCGAGCGCCGGATCGCGATCATGGATGCGATAGGTTTCGTCGGACCAGATCAGATCGCCGCTTGCAAAGACCCGTTGCCAGTGACCGACGCGGGCAAATTTCTGCGCCTCGGCGATGATCGCCTGACTTTCGGCCAGCTCGTCGGCTTGTCGCGCGAGGCGTCGGCGCAGTTGGCGCTGCCGAGCGAGGGCCCACAGCGTAATCGCCAGGGCCAAGGCAAGAGTGCCCGCGACATAGCCGATCACTTCCTCGCGGCTGAATCGGCGCGGTTCGAAGCGACCAAACCATCGGTCGTAGATCGCATCGTATTCGCCGGTGCGCTGAATGCTCGCGAGCCCTTCGTTGAGCTGGGCCAGGAGATGAGGCCTTCGGGGCAAGACGGCGAAGCGGTAGTCGCGAATGCCATTGGGGAGGGCAAGGTCGGCGGCTTTGATATTTTTAAGACCCAGACGCTCGATGGTCGCCAGACCGAGGAGGCGGGTGAAGATCGCGACGTCGGCCTCGGAAGCGGCGAGTTGCTGAAATGCTTCGTTGTTGGAACCCCGCGAAAGATTTTTTTCCGGAATGCCGCTGGCCCGGCAGTAGTCGAGGCCTGCGCCGCCGCCGACGATGCGAAGGGTTCCTCCGGACAAATCGGCCAGCCGGGTGACGCGGTGATCGTCACTTCGGGTAAAGACCGCGAGCTGCAGACTGGCGAAAGGGACGGAATATTCGGCGTTGGGGGCGACGCTTTGGCTCTTTGAAAAGAACGGATGGATATCAATGGTGCCGGCACTAAATCGCGCAGAAATTTCCTGCGCCGTGCCCAACTCACGGCGGTAGCGGAGGCCCATCTGGCGGGCGACCGCGTCGAAGATCTCGACGGCAAAGCCGGAAAGCTGGTCGTTGTCGTCCAGAAAAGAGTAGGGATAGTTGTCGGTCGTGCCGCCGACCAGCACGGTCGCGGTGAGGGTGGGGCCGGTCGGCGTTTCGGCCGCGGAGGTCGCGGAAACGGAAACGAAGAGCGCGATGAGGGCGAACAACAGACGAGTGGCCGCGCCCGCGAAGAGGACCGGCGAGATCGAGAGCCCGCGGGGGGCGGTTGTTGCTGCGTCCACGCGAGGACCCTGTGAGGTAGTTTTGCGCCGGCAAGCAGGGAGGGGAAATACAGGAAACAATTTTTCCATTGTCAGACCGTGCCGCGGAACGCATGAGAAGCGTGTTTTCGCGGGCGTAGTATATCGGCTATTATGTGTGCTTCCCAAGCATGAGAGGAGGGTTCGACTCCCTCCGCCCGCACCAAATTCTCAGAGGCAAACTCAGAAACACGCTGGGGATTTTATGCTGTTTCCGACCTTGTGAGATTTATGCAGGAGGTGGCGTTGGACCTGTTCCGCGGAGCAACGGGGGAGTCGTCTGATGGAGGCATTCCTCGCTCAAGATTCGCAGGCCATCTGGCGTCGACTTCGGCATTCCCCTTACGCCTGGGTGTCTGTTCCCGCGGTCCCTTTTTTCGGTGACATCGCAGGAGTGCGCCGCATCTATCTGCCCAACCTCGCCTCTTTCGTTTCACCGCACCATGGAATTTTGAGGTTGGTTCCCGGTTCACCTCGTCGCTTCCCACCTATGAAACGTTTTTTGTTCGCCCTGTTGCTGGTTGCCGATGTCGCCGCTACGCGTGGCGCTGCGGCGACGCCGGCTCGTCCCAATATCATTTTTATCCTGAGCGACGATCTCGCGCAGGGTGATCTTGGTTCCTACGGGCAGAAGTTGATCCAGACGCCGCGGCTGGACCGCATGGCGCGCGAAGGCACGCGCTACACCCAGGCGTATTGCGGCACCAGCGTCTGCGCGCCGTCGCGCACGTCGCTCATGACCGGCCTGCACAGCGGGCACGCCCCGGTGCGCGGGAACTGGGAGGTGCCGGTGGAAGGTCAGCTCCCGCTGCCCGAGAAGACCGTGACAGTTGCGCAGATTTTGAAGTCGGCCGGCTATGCAACGATGGTCGCCGGCAAGTGGGGTATGGGCATGTTTGATACGACGGGCAGTCCGCTGAAGAAAGGCTTCGACCACCAAATCGGCTACAACTGCCAGCGGCACGCGCACTCGTATTTTCCGACGTTTCTCTATCGCGACGGCGTGCGTTTCGATCTCCCGGGCAACACCGGAAAAGGTGTCGGCCCCGTCTACGCGCAAAACGTGATTCAGACCGATGTGCTGCAGTGGGTGCGTGCGCAAAAGGAGAAACCGTTTTTTCTCTACTACGCGATTACGCTGCCGCACGGCGCGCACGAAATCGACGACCTCGGTATCTATGCGAACAAGCCATGGACCGATCAGCAAAAAGCTTACGCGGCGCAGGTCACTCGCATCGACCGCGATGTCGGTCAGCTCCTCGATCTGCTCGCCGAGCTCAAGCTCGACGAAAAGACGATCGTGATGCTCGCGGGCGACAACGGCTCCTCGTTCTCGCCGACTTCGGAGATGGGAAAACTCTTCGACCAGGCGAGCAACGGCCTGAAGGGCTTCAAGCGCGGGCTCTACGAAGGCGCGCTGCGCCAGGCCGCGTTCACGCGTTGGCCGGGTGTGGTTCCGGCCGGTCGCGTGACCGATGAGCCGTGGGCGTTTTGGGATTTCCTGCCGACCGCGGCCGAACTTGCCGGGGCTCAGCTGCCCGCCGGTTTCAAGACCGACGGTCGGTCCCTCATCTCGTTTCTGCGTGGCGGTCCGGCGCCGGCCCGCGAGTATTTTTATTGGGAGCTGCACGAGACGAAACCGATTCAGGCCGTGCGGTTCGGTTCGTGGAAAGCCGTGCGCAACGGCATCACTCAGCCAATCGAGCTCTACGATCTCACGACGGATGCCGGCGAATCGAAGAATCTCGCCGCCGAAAAACCCGACTTGGTGGCTCGCGCCGAGGCGCTCATGACGGCGGCCCACACGCCCGATCCGAACTGGCCGCTCACCGGCCGCGCCGCTGCGCGCGACGCCGACCGAGCCAAGAACACCAAGAACGCCAAGAAGAAATAGTCGCGTGATCGGAGCATCGTCGGAGGGCGATTGCTCCGCTGGCTTGCGCGTGGCGGCTTATTCCGGGAGCAGTCGCCAATTGCCGCTGGCGGTGGCGGGAATTTGGCCGCCGCGCTCGACCCAATCGATGATCAGATCGCGAATCTCCGTGCTGGAGCGGCTGACGACCGGGCAGTCTTTGAACATCGTGTAGCCGCCGCCGCCGTTGAGCCGATAGTTGTTGATGGCCACGTGCAGCGTCTGCGTGGGGGCGAGAGCTTGGCCCTGAAAACGCAGGTCCGTGATGCGGTCACCGGCCTCGCGGCGGAGGTCGAGCGCGTAACTCACGCCTTCCGCGATATCGAAATTGTAGCCGGGGATTTTCTCGTCGACGAGCTCGGCGGGCGACTTCCCGGCTTCGTAGGCGCGGAAGTAGCGCGCCGAGTGTTCGAGTGCCGTTTTGATTTGCGCGCCGGTCGCCGCGACTACGACGAGCGTGTTTTCGTAGATGTAGAGCGCGGCGATGTCGCGCACCGTGACCGGCCCTGCGGCGATGCGCGCGCGCGGATTGAAGCTCGCCGCAAACGACACGTCCGCCTTGCCCGACGCGAGCTGCACGCGGTGGATCAGGTCGAGGAGCGCACTGTCGCGAAACGTGGCGTCGCGCGCCGTGAGTTCGACCGCGGACTTGCCGATGACTTTGCCGAGCCACGCCTGCGTCTCGCGTTCGTAGGGTTCGGTGAGCGCGAGGATGGCGGGATCGGCGGGTGTGCTTTCGGTCACCGGTATCGTGCGCGAACCTTTGGACACAATCTGCCAGCGATCCTGCGCGTCCTTTTCGAGGAAAACATCGGCGCGCATCACGCAATCGCCCCAGCGCCCGGCCTGCGCGAGCAGCGCGCCGTTGACGAAGAGCGCGGGCACTTCGCGGTGCGTGTGGCCCATCGCAATCACGTCGACTCCCGGCACGCGCGTGGCGATGGCGAGGGCGGCGTTTTCCATCGGCACTTGGCCGGGTTGGGTGCGCCCGGTGCGCAGATCGGCTTCGAGTCCCATGTGCATTGCCACGACCACGACGTCCACGCGCTCGTTCGTGCGGAGGTGCGCGACCCACTTCCGCGCGGCGGCGATGGGATCGCGAAACTCGAGCCCGGCAAAGTTTTCCGGATTTTCCCAACTCGGGACACCGGGTGTCGTCAGGCCGACGATCCCCACGCGCGCTCCGTTCACTTCTTTGACGAGGTAGGGCGCGTAAGCCGTTTCCTCGGTGCCGATGCGATAGGTGTTGCCCGAGAGCCACGGAAACGCGGCCTCACGGCGGGCCTTTTCCAACACGCCGAGCCCGAAATTGTATTCGTGGTTGCCGATCGCCATCGCATCGAAGCGCAGCGCGCTCATCGCGAGCATCATCGGGTCGGGTGGGGTGTTGTTTTTGCGGTTGTGGTAGTAGGCGAGGGGAGTGCCTTGGATGGTGTCGCCCGAGTCGATGAGGACGAGGTTCGGGTCATCCTTGCGCGCCTGATGGATGAGCGTGGCGGCCTTCGCGAGACCGACGTTCGCCGGGCGGTTCGTGAAATAGTCGAGAGGGAGGATGTTCCCGTGGAGATCGGTCGTCGCCATGATCGTGACGCGCGTGCGATCACCCGGCGCGGCCGCGGCGAGGAGGGGAAAAGCGGCGAGTGCGCACAGAGCGGCGCGACTCCAGCGGGTAGCCGATGAGGAAAACGTAGTTCGAAACATGGAGAAATTGGGCGGCAGGACGGATGGTTTTGGCAAGTGCGACAGGCCTCCTCTTGCTGCACGCCGCGGGCCAAAGCCGAGCGGCATCGGCGTCGGGCGACACCGGGCGCATGTGGAATTTCGTCCGATGAATGTGTGATTCCGAGGCTGTGCAACGTGCGTCGTGCTCGCCACAACAGCGTCGCGGCGTTTTCGTCCCGTTCGCCAACCCCCTATGTTTTCCACCCTGCGATGCCTCCTGCGTTATCTCGTGTTGCCCGTGTCACTGGTATCCGGCGCGATGGCGGCGGGCGCCGAGCCGACGGCCCCCAATATCCTCATCCTCGTCGCCGATGATCTCGGCTTTGCTGACGTGGGCTTCAATGGCGGCAAGGTCATCGCGACGCCCAACCTCGACCGGCTCGCGGCGACTGGGGTGAACTTGGCAGATTTTCGGGCGTGTCCGATGTGTTCGCCGACGCGGGCGGGTCTGATGACCGGGCGCTGGCCGGCGCGTTTTGGCATGATGCGGGCCGTCGTGCCGCCGTGGTCCCCCTACGGTTTGCCCGCGGCGGAGCGCACGTTGCCCGAGTTGTTGAGCGGGGCCGGCTACGCGCAACGCGCCATCATGGGCAAATGGCACCTCGGCCACGCGCAGCGGGACTTCCTGCCGCTGGCTCACGGCTTCACGCATTTCTACGGCCACTACAACGGCGCGATCACCTATTTCAGCCACGAGCGCGACGGCGAGGTCGATTGGCACCACGACGACCGCACTGTGCGGGAGTCCGGCTACGCGACCGATCTTCTGGCCGCTGCCGCCGAGCGTTTTGTGCGCACGGCACCGCCCGCGCGCCCGTGGTTTCTCTACGTGCCGTTCAATGCGCCGCACTCGCCCTTCGAGGCCAAAGAGGACGATCTGAAAAAATATCCGCAGCTCACCGGCAATCACCGGATTTACGCCGCCATGGTCGATTCGCTGGATCAGGCCGTTGGCCGCATCCTCGCGGCCGTCGAGGCGCGTCCCGACGCCGCGAATACGCTCGTGCTCTTCTTCAGCGACAACGGCGGCATTCCTAACGTGGGCGCCAGCAATGCTCCGTATCGCGCGGGAAAACTCACCGTTTACGAGGGCGGCACGCGCGTGTGCGCCGCGATGCGCTGGCCCGCCGGTGGCATCGGCGGCGGACGCCGTTTCGAGCAACGCGTCGGCTATATCGATATCCTTCCGACCGTGCTCGCGGCAGCCGGAGCACCGGTCGCCGCTGACATCGACGGCGTAAATTTTCTGCCGGCCCTGCGCGGAGGCCCGCCGCTGTCCGTGCGTCCGTGGTTTTCCTACATGCACCAGAATACCGACGCCCACGCCTCCGTGCATGAGGCCAAGTGGAAGCTGGTCGCTCATGGCGATTTTTTTCCTGAGCGCCCCGCGACTCCGCCCGCTCTCGAACTCTACGATCTCGCCGCCGATCCCGCCGAGAAGAGCGACCTCGCCGCGCAGCATCCGGCCATCGTCGCCCGCCTCACCGCGCGCCTGCGCGAATTCGGCACGTGGCAAAAAGCCGGCGTGTCCGGCTACGGCGAAGGCAGTGCCGGTTTCCTTCCGCCGAAGGATTGGATCGTCGGCGGGCCGCGCGCCGCTCCGCGCGAGAACGCTGCTCCCAAAACCGGCAAAAAGAAGAAACAGTCGAACCCCAACTAACCCGTCTCCCATGCACTCCCTCGTCCGCTTTCTCCCTGCGATCATCCTGCTAGTCGCGCTCACCGCTCTGCGCAGTTCCGCCGCTGACACCGCCCCCGCCCGTCGGCCCAACATCATTATGGTGCTGATCGACGACATGGGGTGGGGCGATTTTTCGTGCTTCGGCAACACCGCCGCGAAAACGCCGCACATCGACCGACTCGCCGCCGAGGGGCTTCGTTTCGAGCAGTTCTACGTCGCCTCGCCGATTTGCTCTCCCTCGCGCGTCGGCTTGAGCACCGGCCAATATCCGCAGCGTTGGCGCATCACCTCGTTCCTCAACAACCGCGCCGAGAACATCGCGCGCGGCATGGACCAGTGGCTCGATCCGCGCGCGCCGATGCTCGCCCGGTTTCTCCACGAGGCGGGCTACGCGACCGGCCACTTCGGCAAATGGCACATGGGTGGCCAACGCGACGTCGGCGAGGCTCCGCTCATTTCCGAGTATGGTTTCGATGCCTCGCTCACCAACTTCGAGGGCCTCGGGCCGCGCGTCCTGGCGTATCTGGATGCCCATGACGGCAAGCCTGCGCGCCTCCACGCGCTCGGCTCCGACAAACTCGGACGCGGCGAAATCACGAAACAGGATCGCGCCGATGTCACCGCGACCTTCACCGCCGCCGCGCTTGCGTTCATCAAGAAATCCTCGGCCGAGAAAAAACCGTTCTTCGTCAACCTCTGGCCGGACGACGTGCACTCGCCGTTTTTCCCTCGGGCCGCCCTGCGCGGCGACGGCGCGAAACGCACGCTCTACCACGCCGTGCTGGCGACAATGGATGCGCAGCTCGGCGTCCTCTTTGATGCGGTCCGGGCCGATCCCGCGCTGCGCGACAACACCCTGATTCTCATCTGCTCCGACAACGGCCCCGAGCCCGGCGCCGGGTCCGCCGGGGCTTTCCGCGGCACGAAGGGTCTGCTCTACGAGGGCGGCATCCGTTCGCCCCTCGTGGTCTGGGGCCCCGGTTTCACCAATCCCAAGAAAGTTGGCACCGCCAATCGCACCTCGCATTTTTCCACGATCGATCTTGCGCCGACGCTCCTCGAAATCGCCGGCGTCCGCGCTCCCGCGACGACGGTGTTCGACGGCGTGCCGCTGCGGGCCACGCTCCTCGGCAGCTCCGACGCCTCGCGTGGGCGGCCGCTGTTCTTCCGCCGTCCACCGGACCGAGCGTCCATCCCAGGAGTGCCGAAGGCTCCCGACCTCGCCGTCCGCGACGGTCGCTGGAAATTACTCTGCACCTACGACGGCTCCTCGCCCGAACTCTACGATCTCGTGGCCGACGCCTCCGAAACGAAAAATGTCGCCGCAGCGCATCCTGCGGAAACGGCCCGCCTCAGCGCCGCCGTCGTCGCGTGGCACCAAGCCCTGCCCGCCGACAATGGCGCGACGTATGGTCGCCCGGCGCGCGCCGGCAAATCGTCACCGTAGCAACGGCACGCGTTTCGTCGCATGTGGAAAATCGTGCGATGAATGTGTGAGGCCGGGGCTTTCGCTGCCGGAAACGCGGTGCGACGATTGCGCAGCGCCGAGTTGCTTCGTTCCCTGCGAGTGACCGACGTGCGTGTGGTCGTCCCCCAAACCCTGGTCCATGAAAACACCCCAAATCCTCGTTGCCGCGTGTGCGCTGTGCGCGTTCGGCCAGTTATCGTCCCTGCAGGCGCAGACCGCTCCGGTTTTGCCCGCCGCCCCCGCCGCGAGCGGCGAAGTGATCGAACTCTCGCCGTTCGTCACGACCGCCGGTTCTGAAAAAGGCTACGTCGCGACGAGCTCGCTCGCCGGCAGTCGCGTCAACACGCCGCTCAAAGACATCGCCGCGCAGATCGACGTGATGACGCTCGAGTTTCTCAACGATATCGGCGCGACCACCATCGACGAAGCCATCGCCTTCAGCACCAACAACGGCGGCCCGAACGATCAGAACACCGGCCCCAACGCCGGCATCACCACGACCCGCGCGAGCGGTCGCGCCCGCGGCTTCGACGCCATCACCAACTCCGCTGATTTCTACGCGACGAATCTGCCGAGCGATCTCTACAACATCGAGCGCCTCACGATTGCGAACGGCCCGCAGTCCATTCTCTTCGGGCTCGGCAACGCCGGCGGTGCCATCGACACCGCCACGAAGCGCGCGCTATTCCGCGAGACCAACGAGCTCGGCCTCCGCACCGACAACCAGGGCTCGTTTCGCGCCACGCTGGATGTGAACCGCGTGCTAGTGCCGAGGAAACTGGCGTTTCGTTTCGCGGCGCTGCGCAGTGAAAATCAGAGCTACGTCGAGGACGCGTTTAACCGCCAGGCCCGCGCTTTCGGCGCTCTCACGTGGAAGCTCACGCCGCGCACCACGTTCCGGCTGAGCGCCGAGCAAATCGGCCAACGCGCATCGAACGCCTCCAATTTTCTCGCGCAAGATTTTGTCAGCCCATGGATCGTCGCCGGCCGTCCGCTCTACGACAATTCCACCGGCAACGCCGCCATCACCGCCGCCGCGTTTCCCCTCCTGAACCGCAATACGAACGCGCTCCGCGTCTTCTCCTACGGCGGCGCGAGCAACTCCGTCCTCGTCTGGAATGGCTCGGGCCTCACGCGCGGTCCCCATCAACTCGCCGGCGCGGTCGATACGCGCGATGCCGGTCTCACCGATTCCGCGATTTATCCCACGGACCGCGATGTGCGCGTCGGCGGGCGCACCAATGTGCTGCACGGAAAAGTGCTCCGCGGCTCGCTAGAGCAAAAATTCACCGATCAGCTCTTCGTCGAACTCGGCTTTAATTACGAGGCCGTGGCCGAGTTGCTGGGCGGTCCCTTCGATAACGCGGAGTCGCTCAATATTTTTGCCGACCCGAATCGCTACCTGCCCGGTGGCACCGCGGCCGCGCGCCAAACCAGCCTGAATCCCGATGCGGGCCGGCTCTACATCGAGTCTTTCCCCACCGGCAGCGAGGTGCGCAACGTCACCAAAGAGGCCCGCCTCACCACGTCCTACGAATTCGATTTCCAGAAGAATTTTACCACCGTCGCGCGGCACTTCGGCCGCCACCGGCTCGCGGCGCTCGCGTCGCTCCGCGTCGATGAAGACCGCTCGCAAGCGTCGCGCGGGCTGATCCTCGGCAATCCCTCGTTCGCCACCGGCGATTTGTTGAACAACAGCCGGTTTCTCCGTTCGCGTTTTTACCTCGATTCCGCCGCCGGTTCCTTCACCGCGCGCGCCTTGCCCGGTGGGGCGGGGGACGCGCGGTTGTTCGGTCCCTGGACGTTTACCGATTCCCAGCGCAACGAAGTGTTCCAGGCCACGATGTTCGATCATCCGGACGGTCGTTCTTCGGCGACCGGTGGCTCTCGCAAAGACATCGCGACCGGCATGCTCGCGCTCCAGAGCTTTTTTCTGCGCGACCGGCTCAACCTCTTCGCCGGCCGGCGCGTCGATCAGTTCAAGAGCTACCTGATCGCGCCGGCGGCGCTCGTGCGCGGCGACCGTTTGACCGCGGGTGATCGGCAAGGGCTGTATATTCCGCTCTCGCGGGCCGGCTTTGACACGACGCCGGCGCTCGACGACAGCGGCGTCACTTACTCCTACGGCGCCGTCGTGCACGCCACGCGTTGGCTTTCGCTCTTCGGCAGTCGCTCCAACAACACCGGCCTGCCGCCCGGCTTTCTCGATCCCGACAATCGCCAACTCCCCGGCATCTTCAGTCAGGGCCACGATGTCGGTTTCAGCCTGGCCCTGCGCCAAGACTCGATCTCCCTCCGCGTAAATTTCTTCCAGGAGGACCAGCACGCGCTGATCGGCGATGCGCAGGAAGTCCGCACGGCTTCCGCGGTGATTGAGCAACGCCTCCGTGGCACCGACCGCCCGGCCGGCATCGCGACAGTGCCCGCCGACGGCTTCGATCCCGTCACGCGCGGCGATGTTTACCGCTCGGTCGAAGACAAAGTCGGCAAGGGCATCGACGTCACCCTAGTGGCGCGCATCACAGGAAACTGGGACGTCCGCGTCGCCGGCGGACAGCAACGCACGCGTGTCTTCAACAAGGGCCTCGATTTTTCCGCGTGGACCGAGCGCCGTCTGCCGGTCTGGCAACAGTTCGGCGGTCTCGGTTGGGACCGCGTGACGATTTCCAATTCCGATGCGCGCACCGTGCACCAATACTACGACCAAGCGATCGCGGCCGAAATTCTCCGCCAACAACTGCGCAACAATCTCCCGCGGTTCCGTCAGCGCGAGTGGCGCGGCAGCGTGTTCACCAACTATCGCATCAGCGAAGGCGCGCTGAAGGGCTTCAATGTCGGCGGCGGGCTTCGCTGGCTGGATCATACGATGATCGGCTTGCAGCAGCGCGCGTTTCCCGGTGGCGGCACCGGCGATGACGTGACGAAGCCCATCTTCGGCCCCGCCCTCTTCTCCGTGGATATGCTGCTGGGATATGCCGGTCGGCCCAAGCTCATCGCCGGTCATAAGTTCGGTTGGCGCGTGCAACTGAACGTCCGCAACCTCCTCGACGACGACGCGCTCGAGCCGATCCGCGCGAGCCTCGACGGCGGTGTGCTCGACTGGGGCCGCACCCCGCCGCGGCAGATCGTGTTGAACACCACCTTCACGTTCTGATCTGCCGTAGCGCGCAGCACGCCACGGGTTGAAAGAACCGGGCCACTGTGAAACCGCCTTCCCGAAGCCGCGTCTGCTGAGCGACCCTGCATCCTCGCGTCCCGCACCGACGTCGTCTTCTCTTCAGTCCGCCAACACCTAGAAAAATACCCGCCCATGTCCGCCGTTTCCAAAAATCTCCGCACCGTCCTTACGTTCCTCTGCCTCTGGTGCAGCGCGGGAGTGGCCACCGCACTCGCCGCGGCCACACCGGCAAAACCCAACATCGTCGTGATCCTCGTCGACGACATGGGCTGGTCGGACATCGGCTGCTACGGCGGCGAGATCCCGACGCCCCATCTCGATGCGCTTGCGAAAAACGGCGTCCGTTTCACCCAGTTCTACAACACCGGTCGCTGCTGCCCCACGCGCGCCTCGCTCCTCACTGGACTCTATCCGCACCAAGCCGGCATGGGCCACATGACGACGCCGCGCGTCGATGCCGCCGGCGCCACGCTCCCGGGCTACATCGGACAACTGAACGACCGCAACGTCACCATCGCCGAAGTTCTCCGCGACGCTGGCTATTTCACCGCGATGACGGGCAAGTGGCACGTAGGCCAGAGCCTCGGCACGACGCCGTGGGGGCGCGGTTTTGATCGTTCGCTCAACGCTGCCGCGGGCGGTTTTTACTTTCCCGAAGCGGGCAAAGCCAAACTCTTCCTCAACGGTCGCGATGTCGGTTTGGGTGGGCAGGGTGGGGTGCCGAAAGAATGGTATTCGACTGATTTGTGGACCGACTACGGCCTGCGTTTCATCGACGAGGCCCGCGCCGCGAAAAAGCCCTTCTTTCTCTACCTCGCGCACAACGCCCCACATTTCCCGCTCCAAGCTCCGGCGGAGGAGATCGCGCGCTTCCGCGGGAAATTTATGGCCGGCTGGGACCAGCTTCGCGTCGAACGTTATGCGCGCCAACTCGCCGCCGGCCTCATCGACAAATCCTGGCCCATGAGTCCGCGCCCTGAGGGCGTGCCCGCGTGGTCGAGTCTCACGCGCGAGCAGCAAGAGCGTTACGATCACATTATGGCGATTTTCGCCGCTGCGCTCAGCCATGTGGATACCGCCGTGGGTCGCCTCGTCGCGGGGCTGCGCGAGCGCGGCGAACTCGACAACACCCTCATCCTCTTTCTCGCCGACAACGGCGGCAATGCGGAGTCCGGTATTCCCGGCCGCCTCAACGGCGCCCATCCCGGCGACGCCCAATCGAACGTTTTTGTCGGCGAGTGCTGGGCTGCGTTGGAGAATACGCCGTTCCGTCGCTACAAACACTACAACCACGAGGGCGGCATTTCCACGCCGCTGATTGCGCACTGGCCCGCAGCGATTCCCGCCGCGCGACGGGGCGCACTGGAGACGCAGCCCGGCCACCTCATCGATCTCATGGCCACGTGCGTCGATCTCGCGTCCGCCCGCTATCCCGCGACCTACGCGGGGAAAACTATCCAGCCGATGGAGGGCGTGAGCCTCCGTCCCGCGTTCACCGGAGCCCCGCTCGGCCGCGCGGCGCCGATCTTTTTCGAACACGAAGGCAACGCCGCGATTCGCCAAGGCGATTGGAAATTGGTGCGTCTCGGCGCCAACGGGCCGTGGGAACTCTACAACCTCACGACTGACCGCACCGAGCAGCGCAACCTCGCCTCCGCCGAGCCCGCGCGCGTGGCTGAGTTGACCGCGCTCTGGGAGGCGTGGGCGCGCCGGGCCAATGTCCTCCCGGTCATGGTCCGCGGCCAGGGTGGCGAAACCCCGGCCGGTGCGCCCGCCAACACCAAGAAAAAAGGGAAAAAGAAAAAGTAACGTTCCCACTGGGGGCGGCTGAATCACACTCATGTTCCAACCACGTCTCCTTTTCACCGTCGGACTGGCTCTCCTCAGGCTCGCTGCGCCTGCCTACGGCGCCGAATCGCCGGCCGCGATCAAAGCTGCGCTCGCGACCCACGACCGCGCAATCCACGTTCATGATACGTGGGTGCGCGATCCCTACATCATCACCGGTCCCGACGGTCTCTATTATTACACCGGCACGACTCAGCGCTCCGCGACCGCGATCACGACGGAAACAAAAACTAACACCGGCCTCGGTCCGGGCAGTCTCGTTGGCTGGCAAGTCCCCGCGTGGCGCAGCGCCGATCTCGTCACGTGGGAATCGCTCGGCGTGCCCTACACGTTGAAGGACACGGTTTGGTATGAGACTGAGCGCGCGACGTTCGACAAGTTTGCCCCCGAGCAATGGCGCGTCTGGGCCCCCGAGCTCCACTGGGTCGGCACGCGCTGGGCGCTCATTCACACCACGCCCGTGCCGCTCGCGCCGAAAGTCGGCGGCACCCTCGTGCTCAGCGCGGGCGCCGACCTCAAGGGCCCGTGGACCAGTCCGCTCGGCACCCGCATCGGCAAACGCCACGATCCCTCGCTGTTTCACGACCCCGACGGCACGTGGTGGATGATTTGGGGTGCCACGGAGATCGCGCCGTTGAAGCCCGATTTTTCCGACTACGCCGCCGCCCCCGTGGCGATCGGTCCCTCGGGCGAATCCGCCAAAATGGGCCACGAGGGCTGTCTCATCCAAAAGATCGAAGGCCGCTACGTGCTCTTTGGCACGGGTTGGTCGACGGGTAAGATGCGCCGGGGATCCTACAATCTCTACTACGCCACGGCCGACAAAATCACGGGGCCCTACAGCGAGCGGAAATTCGTCGGACGCTTTCTCGGGCACGGCACGCCGTTCCGCGACAAACAGGGCCGCTGGTGGTGCACCGCGTTCTACAACGCCAACGTCCCGCCGCTTCCGTCCGAGGGCATCGTCACTCGCGATCTCCGCAGCGATGCCCACACGATCAATCAGCCCGGTCTCACGCTCGTCCCGCTCGACGTCCACTTGGCCGTCGGCGATGTCGTGATCCGCGCCAAAGATCCGCGCTACGCCACGCCCGGCCCCGACGAAGCGCAAAAATTCTAACCGCCGCCTCCCGTCCCTACTGCTCGCACCCCATGCACCCCGTTCTTCGTTCGTTTTTGGTTTTCGCCGTCGCCCTCACGCTCGCACTCCGCGTCGCCACGGCCGCCACGCCCGCCACTCCGCCAAATATTCTGCTCATCATCGCCGACGACTTCACGTTCAGCGACGTGGGCTGCTACGGCGGCCAAGCCCTCACGCCCGCCATCGACAGTCTCGCGCGCGACGGCCTGAAGTTCACGCGCTGCTTCCAAGCGGCGCCGATGTGTTCGCCCACGCGCCACGCCCTCTACACCGGCATGTATCCGATCAAGACCGGCGCTTACCCGAATCACACCTTCGTCTCACGTCCCGACACCGTGAGCATCGCGCAACGCCTCCAAGCCGGCGGCTACCGTGTCGCCCTCTCGGGGAAGACCCACATCGGGCCCGTCGCGGTTTTCCCGTTCGAATATCTTCCCGATCCGATCAACGGGAAAAATCACCGCGCCTTCCTCGCCTCTGCGGCCAAAGAGAAAAAGCCCTTCTGCCTCGTCCTGGCCTCGCACAATCCCCACTCGCCGTGGATCGGCGGCGACCGCTCTCGCTACGATCCCGCCAAGCTCCGCTTGCCGCCCGATTGGGCCGATACCCCCGAGACCCGCGATGACTACCGCAACTACCTCGCCGAGTGCTCCGCGCTCGACGCCGAGGTCGCCGATGCCCTCGCGATGCTCGCGGAAACCGGCGCCGACAAAAACACGTTGGTGATTTTCATCAGCGAGCAGGGCACCTCGCAGCCCCGCGCGAAATGGAATCTCTACGACCGCGGGATCCAGAGCGCGTGTCTCGTGCGTTGGCCCGGTGTCGTCCGCGCGGGCACCACGACCGCGGCGATGATCGAATACGTCGATATTCTGCCCACGCTCCTTGAGGTCGTCAGCCAGCCCCGCACCGTCGATCTCGATGGCCGCAGTTTCCTGCCTGTCCTCCGCGGCGCCACGGACACGCACAAAGAGTTCGTCTTCGCCCAACACACCAACCGCGGCGTCAACAACGGCTCCGATCACTACGGCATCCGCTCGGTGCGCTCTGCACGCTACAAATACATCTGGAATTTCACGCCCGCCGATCCCTATGCGAACGCGTCCATGAACAACCCCACCTACCGCAGTTGGGTCACCGCCGCAGCCGCTGGCGACGCCCGGGCGAAAGCCGCGATCACGCGCCTCCTGCACCGCCCGGAAATCGAGTTCTACGACGTCGTCGCCGATCCCGGCGAGTTGCACAACCTCGCTGCCGATCCGTCGGTCGCCGGCGAGTTGGCCCGCCATCGCGCGCAACTCGATGCGTGGATGAAATCGCAGGGTGACCTCGGCCAAGCCACCGAAATGGACGCACTCAAACACATGAAAAAATACGTCGAAGACCCGGCGGCGGCCGGCGGCGCGGCCAAGAAGAAAAAATCGGGCAAGGCCAAGCAATGAACGTTCGCCTGCTCGCGACCGCCCTCGTCCTCTGCGCGTCCATCCATGGCAGCGCGCTCGCCGCGCCGCTCCCGCCGCTCACGGTGGCCGGTTGCTCGCTGCCGAATCACGACCTCGCCACCGCGTGGCAGACGGTCCTCGACCTCGGCTTTTCCGGCGTGGAGATCGCCGTGTTTCCGGAAAAAGAAACCGGCCCCGATCGGTATCCGTGGGTGGTGGTGGATCGCCTCGATACCGCCGAGCGCACCCGCCTGAAAGCGCTCGCGGCCAAGTTTCGCCACATCTCGACGCACTTGCCCTACAGCCCCGAGATGCGACCGATCGCCGCCGATCCCGCCGTGCGCGAACGTTCCCGGCGTGAGCTGCGCCGAGCCCTCGACGACAGCGCGTTTTGGGGTGCGCAGATCGCGAACGTGCACCTGATGAGTGAGCCCGGCGTTTCGTTTGCCGACGCGAAAGCCGACCTCGTCGCTCTCTACCGCGAGCTCGGCGAGCAGGCCGCGCGCAGCGGGATGAAAATCGCCATCGAGACGACGCGTCCCTATCGCGTGGCCGAATACCTTGAACTGATCCGCGCGATCGACCGCCCGAATGTCGGCGGCACGGTCGACACCGGCCACATCAGTTTTTTCAAACTCGATCTCCCGGTGCCCGCCACCGCGCGCAACACGCCCGAGGCTGTTCGCCAGCTTAACGACCTCCTCTTTGAGATTATCACCGCCCTCGGACCGAAGCTCTTTCACATGCACATCGACGAGGTGCGTGCGGCGGATTGGCGTGAGCACTTTGTGCCGGGTCACGGCATCGTGGATTGGCCCCGCCTGCTCGACCACCTCGCGCGCACCGGTTATCGCGGCGTGCTGGCCTCCGAGATTCTCTACTACGACGGCGCCGCGGACACCGGCCTCACGCTCACGCGGGCATTTCGCACACGCACGCGCGACGGAGCCCCGGCCGCGGGTCTTCGCGAGATTAAGACCTTTCTGGAAAACCTCGCCGCCCGCCCTGCCCGCGTCCCCTGAATCCGTGCGATAGGCGATTGAAACCGGCCGGCAAGGTCGGCAACTTCGCCCGATGCACACCTTCCGACCGCTCTTCCTTGCGAGCCTTTTGGCTCTGGTTTCCGCCCCGATTCTCGGGGCCGCGCAGCCTGCGGCTGCGCCCAATCCGGGTTTCAGCCTCGATAAGATGGACCGCTCGGTCGACCCGCGCACCGACTTCGCGAAATACGCCGCCGGCGGCTGGTATGCTCGTAACGAGATTCCGTCCGACAAAGCCCGGTGGGGCGGCTTCAACGAGCTCACGGAGAGCAATTGGGTGAAGCTGCGCGGCGTCGTCGAGACCGCCGCCGCCAATCCCGGCGCGGCCGGCGGGGTGAGCCAGAAGGTGGGCGATTTCTACACGTCGGCGATCGACACCGCCGCCATCGATGCGCGCGGCATCGAGCCGCTCAAAGCCGAATTCGCCGCCATCGCCGCCGCGAAATCCACCGACGAACTCTTCGCGGTCGCCGCGCAGATGCAGCTCCGCCTCGGCAATCCGTTTCTCGGCATGGCGTTTTATCCCGATCAAAAACAGAGCGACCGCTACGGTTTCTATCTCTTTCAGGGCGGCATGAGTCTGCCTTCGAAGGAATACTATACCTCGGAAAAATTCGCCCGCGAGCGCTGGGAGTTTGTCGGTCACGTTGCGAAGATGTTCGAACTCGCCGGCGATGCGCGCCCGATCGCCTACCAAAACGCCGAGACGATTTTCGCCTTTGAGAAATCCCTCGCGGCCAATGCCAAGCTCCCGGTCGAACTCCGCGACCGCATCGCCAACTACAACAAGATGACCATCGCCGCCGCAGTCGCCGCTTATCCCGGCGTGCCGTTGGCGACCTTGGTCGCGGGACTCGGCGTGCCGGCCACGGTCACCGAGGTGATCATCGGGCAACCGAAGTTTCTCGAGGGATTGTCCGCCGTGTTGCCGACGACGCCGCTTGCCGACCTGAAAACCTATGTGCGCTGGCACCTCCTGACCGACGCCGCGTCGCACCTCGCGGCGCCGTTTGAAAAGGAGAACTTCCGCTTCTACGGCACGGTGCTCAACGGCACCCCTGAGCAGGAGCCGCGCTGGCAGCGCGCCACCAAGATCGTCGATGCATCGATTGGCGAAGCTCTCGGTCAACTCTACGTAGCGAAGCACTATCCGCCCGCGGCGAAGGCCCGCATGGATGAGATGATTCGCAATATCCGCACCGTCTTCCGCGAGCGCTTGGAAAAACTCGAGTGGATGTCTGCCCCGACCCGCGCGAAGGCCCTGGCCAAGTTCGACCGCTTCGAGCCGATGATCGGCTATCCGACGAAATGGCGTGACTACTCCGCGGTCGAAATTCGGCGCGACGATTATTTCGGCAATGTCGTGCGCGCAAAGCTCGCCTCCTCGCGCCGCGTCATCGACCGCACCGGTCAGACCGTCGATCGCGCCGAGTGGGGCATGACGCCTCCGACGGTGAACGCTTACTACTCGCCCGTTACCAACCAGATCGTGTTTCCGGCCGGTATTCTCCAGCCGCCCTTTTTCGATTTCACGATCGACGACGCCGTGAACTACGGCGCCATCGGCGGCGTGATCGGCCACGAGATCACGCACGGGTTCGATGACCAAGGTCGCCGCTCCGATGCCGACGGCAACCTCACCGATTGGTGGACATCCGAAGACGCCGCGAAATTCCGCGAGCGCGCCCAGAAGCTCGTCGAACAGTTTAACAACTACCAGGCGCTGCCCGGACTCGCGATCAACGGCCAGCTCTCGCTCGGCGAAAACATCGGCGACCTCGGCGGCACCTCGATCGCCTTCGAAGCGCTCCAACGCTCGCTCGCCGGCAAGGAGAAGAAAGTCATCGACGGTCTCACGCCCGAGCAGCGCTTCTACATTTCGTGGGCGCAGCAGTGGCGCACGAAGTTCCGTGACGATGCGATGCGCCTCCAGATCGCCCGCGGCCCGCACGCCCCCGGCAATTTCCGCGCCTTTGGGCCGCTCGTGAACCAGCAGGAATTCTTCGACGCCTTCGGCATCAAGGAAGGCGACCCGATGTGGCGTAAGCCGGCCGACCGCTGCAAAATCTGGTAACGCCTCCCATGAGCACGACCATCGCAGCGGGCAAGGGGACGGCGACCGGTGAGGCGCCGATTCCCCGGCAGATTCCCTACATCATCGGCAACGAGGGCTGCGAGCGGTTCAGCTTCTACGGCATGAGGAACATCCTGACGGTGTTCCTCGTGTCGTCATTGCTCACCTATTTGCCCGAGGCTGATCGCGCCGGGGCGGCGAAGGACGTGTTCCACACGTTTGTCATCGGCGTTTATTTTTTCCCGCTGCTCGGCGGGTGGCTCGCCGATCGATTTTGGGGAAAGTATCACACGATCTTTTGGCTGAGCCTGCTGTATTGTGTGGGACATTTCTGCCTCGCGGTTTTCGAGACGAACCGGACCGGCTTTTACGTCGGCCTCGGGTTGATTGCGCTCGGCTCGGGTGGCATCAAGCCGTGCGTCTCGGCGTTCGTCGGCGATCAGTTTGACCAAACCAACAAGCACCGGGCGAAGGTCGTGTTCGATGCGTTTTATTGGATTATCAATTTCGGCTCGTTCTTCGCTTCACTGTTGATGCCGATTTTTCTGCGGAGCTACGGCGCAAGCGTGGCGTTTGGAATTCCCGGTGTGCTGATGTGCATAGCGACGGTCGTGCTGTGGGTCGGGCGGAAACACTACGTGATGGTGCCGCCGACGCCGCCGGACCCGCACTCGTTTCTCAATGTCGCGCGCACAGCACTCGCGGCCGGCGGCGCGGGCCAAGCGCTCGCTTGGGCAGGCGGCGCGGCGGCGTTGGCCGCGCTGTTCATGGTGCCGACTTTCGGCGTGGTGATTTCACTCTGCACGGCGCTGGTCGCGGTGATCGCGTTCGGCGGCATGGGCGTGTGGATTCAGCTCGATGCGGCGCGCGGCCGGCATCCCGACGAAGCGGTCGAGGGCGTGCGTTCGGTGCTTCGGGTGCTCGTGTTGTTCGCGCTGGTGACGCCGTTTTGGTCGCTCTTCGACCAGAAGGCGTCGACGTGGGTGCTGCAGGCGAACGCGATGACGAAGCCCTCGTGGTTTCAATCCTCGCAGATGCAGGCGCTCAACCCGCTGCTCGTGATGCTGTTGATTCCGTTTAACAATCTCGTGCTGTTTCCGGCGCTGAAAAACGCCGGCTGGGAAATGACGGCACTGCGGCGCATGACGGTCGGCATCGTCTTTTCCGGACTCTCGTGGGTCGTGGTGGGCGGCATGCAGGTCGTGCTCGATGGCGGGCAGGTGTTTTCGATCGCGTGGCAAGTGCTGCCCTATGCGCTGCTGACACTCGGCGAAGTGCTCGTTTCCGCGACGGGGCTGGAGTTCGCCTACAGCCAGGCGCCGCAGTCGATGAAGGGCGTGCTCATGAGTTTCTGGCTGCTCTCGGTGACGATCGGCAACCTCTGGGTGCTGGTCGTGAATGCGGGCGTGAAGAATGCCACCGTGACTTCGCTCATCGCGTCGACAGGCTTCGGAACGACGGCGTTTCAGATGTTTTTCTTTGCCGCGTTCGCGTTCGTCGCCGCGGCGGCGTTCGCGCTCTGTGCGCGTAGCTACCGGCCGGTGGATCACTACCGCAAGGCGTAGTGACGGGGGGCCTCGGCGGTGGAATTGCGATTGCCGCCGGGGTCGGAAACGGGCGGGGTGGAGCTATGAAAATTCGACGCACGCCGGGGTTCTTTGTTGTGGGTCTGTTGGCCGCGGTCAGCGCGATGGCAGCGGCGCCGGAGCCTACGTTGGGGAAGAAGGGCAAACTCTTGCTTGAAGAAAATTTTGAGGCGGCCGCGTTGCCCAAAGGTTGGGCGAAAAATACCGGCACGCTTGCGGTCGCAGGCGGCGTGCTGCACGCGAGCCAACTGGCGAAGGACAATCACGTCGCGGCCTTCCGCAAGGCGCTGCCGCTGCAAGACTGCGCCATCCAGCTCGATCTCAAATTCGCGGGCGCGACGACGTTCAACCTCGGCTTCGACCCCGCGCCCGGTGAGTTGAAGAAGAAGGGCCATTTGTTTTCCGTCGTGATCACGCCGACGGGCTGGACGCTCACGGAACACGTGGACAAAGCCGATCCGCAGTCGAAAAACGTGGCGCACGCGAAGGCCGCGACGAAGTTCGCGCAGGGCGAGTGGTTCACGCTGTTGCTCGAAGTGAAAGGCGACGACGTCGTGGTGCGCGTCGACGGCAAGGAGCCGTTGCGGGCGAAGGCGAAAGATTTTCACGTGAAGAAGCCCGGCCTCGTTTTTCGCGTGGGCGGAAAAGACGGTCAGGACATGCTCGTCGACAACGTAAAAGTCTGGGCGCTGGAGTGAGCGCGGCGCTCAGCGGGCGGAGAAACGGTAGACGGTTGTGCTGCGGTAGGTTTCTCCGGGGCGGAGGATCGTGGAGGGGAAGGCCGGCTGGTTGACGGAGTCGGGGAAGTGCTGGGTCTCCAGGCAAAGGCCGCCGCGATGGGCGTAGGTGGCGCCGGATTTGCCGGTGAGTTGGCCGGTGAGGAAATTTCCGGAGTAGAACTGCAGACCGGGTTCGGTTGTCAGGACATCCAGGATACGGCCGGAGGCGGGCTCGTGCAGGGTGGCGGCGAGCGCGAGGGTCCCATCGGCGGAATCGAGCACCCAATTGTGGTCGTAGCCGGCGCCGTAGCGGAGTTGTTCGTGGGCATCGCCGATCCGGGCGCCGATGAGGTGCGGCGCGGTAAAATCGAACGGCGTGCCGGCGACGGGGGCGAGTTCACCGACGGGAATGAGGCCCGGGTCGACGGGGGTGTAACGGCGCGCATGCAGCGTGAGTTCGTGGCCGAGGACGTCGCCGTGGCCAGCGCCGGCGAGGTTGAAATAGCAGTGGTTAGTGAGATTGACGGGCGTGGCCCGATCGGTCGTCGCCGCATAGTCGATACGCAGGGCGCAGTCGGCGGTGAGGGCGTAGGTGACCTCGACATCGAGTTGGCCGGGATAGCCTTCCTCGCCGTCGGGGCTCGTGTAGCGGAGCCGCAGGGCGGGCAGGCCGTCGCTTGTGGTGGGCTCGGCGGACCAGAGGACTTTGTCGAAGCCGAGGTTGCCGCCGTGGAGATGGCAGGGCCGGCCGCCCGGAGAATTGTTGGTGGCGAGCTCGTAGGTGCGACCGCCGAGCGTGAAGCGGCCACCGGCAATGCGGTTGCCGACGCGGCCGATGAGGGCGCCGAAAAAGGGCGAATCTGCGGCGTAGCGCTCCACGGAGTCGAACCCGAGGGCGACATCGGCGAGGCGACCGGTGCGGTCCGGGGCGAGCAGGCGAACGATGGCGCCGCCGAAATCGGTGATCTCCGCCGCGAAGCCGGAGGGATGTTGGAGGACGTAGAGGCGGGCCTCGCGGCCGTCGGGGAGTTTTCCGAAGGATTGCACAGTTAAGAAAGAGAGAGGGCTGCGGGTGCGCCGCCGCAGAGCGCGCGGAGAAAACTGCGTCCCGGGTCCGGCGGAAATTACGGAGGCAGGAGCCCGGCCATCACGGCGACGGCTTCCTGACGGATTGAGAGAATCGCGCGGAGGTCGGCCTGGGCCTTGGCGAGGCGGGCTTCGTTTTGCCGGTGAATCTCGTGGGCGCGCGCGAGGCGCGATTTGATTTCGGCATCCGGTAAATTATCGGTCACGGCGGAGCGCAGGGCGTCGCGCTCGGGATTCGCGGACGAGCCGCGTTTGCCTTTTTCGGCTCCGGGCGCGGGGCTGCGCACGTTAGCGGCACTGGTCCACAGAGTGCGGCGGATTTCTTCAATTTTCGTGATGCGCTCGACCATCAGCGTCCACTCGGTGTCGTCGGGCACCACGAGGCGCTCGCGCAAACGATCGAGGCCGCGGGCCTGCGCGTCGGCGGGGTTGGACTTGGGGCCGCGTGCGTCGGCGTTGTCGTCGCGTTTCTTGGGCTTTCCGCCGGTTTCTTCGATGACGCCGTCGCGCTTCATGGCGCGAATCTCCTCTTTGTTGGCTTTGGCGGCGACAGCCGGGTTGACGGAAAACGTAAAGGCCAGCGCGAGGGGCGCGAGCGGCGAGAGGCGGAAGCGTTTGAAAATGGGGGCGGCAGGGAGCACGGCGAGAGGGGTAACGTCGGGGAACTTGGTGGGCGGGGCGAGGAGGGGCAAGCGTTTGTCTCGTTGCTGGACATGCGGGCATCGGCCGGGGAGTTTCGGGAGATGAGAGCGCGACTGAACATGGCGGTGTGGTTGGGCTGGCTCGGGGCGCTGGTCGCGCTCGCCGGTGCGGCGGCGGGGGCGGTGCCGCTGGCGGCGTCGCCATTGGGGGCCGTGATCGCGGCGGCTGCGGCCGAGGCGGAGCGCGAGCCCGCCGATGCGGCGAAAGGGAACCGGCTCGCGCTCATCGAAGGAGGCTACGATGCCCTGCTGTTGCGCGTGCACCTGATCAGGCAGGCGCGAGTGTCGGTGGGCATCCAGACGTTTATCTGGACCAACGACGAGTGCGGACGGTTGTTAATCTACGAGTTGATCGAGGCGGCGCGACGCGGGGTGAAAGTGCGGATTTTGGCGGACCACCTCGTGTCGGAACAAGATCCGGCGACCATGGCATTTCTGGCGACGGCGCATGCGAATCTCGAAGTTAAACACTACCGCCCGGCGGCGGGGCGCATGAAACCTTCGTGGTGGCGGAAGCTGTTCGCGGGAGCCGTGGGCTTTCGGGCGATCAACCAGCGGATGCACAACAAGGTCCTGCTCGTCGACGATGCGGTGCTGGTGACGGGCGGCCGGAACATCGAGAACACGTATTTCGATCATTCGACAGCGATGAATTTTCGCGATCGCGACGTGTTGGCGGTGGGGCCGGTGGTGCGGGCGGCGGTGGCTTCGTTTGAGGAATTTTGGGCGTATCGCCACGCGGTGCCGAGCCGGGAGCTCGTGGATGTGGTCGGCGTGATGGAGCGGGGCGATTTTCGGAAATATGCGACGAAGGCGGACTACGATTTTGGGACGCATTTTGCGGATCTGAGCCGCGACGCGGACGACGCGGCGGTGGTGACGGCGCGCTTTGCCGCGAGGCTGCGGTCGGTGAACCGGGTGACGTTCATCTCCGACGAGCCCGGCAAGTCGCCCACGAGCGGCGACGGCGGAATGCCGCGGATCACGCGGGCCTTGCGGGAGACGTTGGAGACGGCGCGGACCACGGTGGTGATGCAGACGCCGTATCTCGTGCTGAGCAAACCGGCGCGTGAGCTCCTCAAAGAGATGCAGACGCGGAATCCGGCGCTGCGCGTGCAGATCTCGACGAACAGTTTCGCGTCGACCGACAACCTGTTCGCCTATTCGGCAAATTACCGACTGCGCAACGACTACATCCAGCACCTCGGGCTGGAGGTGCACGAGTTCAAGCCGCTGCCGGCGTCATTGCACACGCTCTTTCCCCGGCACGCGCAGATGAGCGCGCTCGCGGCGGCTCGGACGCCGGCGGGGAAGCCGGCGCGATCGCCGTTTCTGTGTGTGCACGCGAAGTCGCTCGTGGTGGACGAGCGCGTGGCTTTCGTGGGCACTTACAACCTCGACCCCCGTTCGGAGAATCTGAATACGGAAGTGGGGCTCCTTGTGGAAGACGAGGCGTTTGCCCGCGAACTGGGCGCGGAGATCGAACGCGACCTGCGGCCGGAGAACAGTTGGGTGATCGGGCGGCGGGTGTTGCCGCTGCGCTTGGACGCGGTGAACCGGTTCATCGATGAAGCGCTCTCGCTCGGACCGATCGACCTGTGGCCGATTCAGAACACGACCAGTTTCGAGTTGAAGGCCGACGGAGCGGCCGTGCCGCCGGCGCACCCGGATTTCCACCGGCACTACCGGGATGTCGGCGCGTTTCCCGGCACCGAGGGACTTTTGACGACCAAGGAGATTCTCACGCGGCTCTACAAGGCGGTCGGGGCGCCGCTCACGCCGATTCTCTGAAACGGTTGGGAGCAAAAACGGGGACTCGAAATGGAGAGCCCGCGTGGTTGACGCAGATAGACGTTGAGGGCGTTGACTTTTTCTCGCCGGCGCGTCCGGTGCCGTCCTAGCTACCACCCCTATGACCCGCGCCCCCTTCGCCGTTTCCCGTGCAACCTCGATCCTGTCCATCGCGTTGCTTGCGTTCACCTCAACCCATCTGGGCGGCCAGACGCCGGCGACGACCGCCGGCACCGGGAAGATCGTGATGAGCCCGTTCGAGGTGCGCGGTCCGCAGGATCACGGTTACCGGGCGGGTTCGGCGATCACGGGGACCGGCACGGCAGGGCTGATCAAAGATACGCCGCTCAACATCAGCATCGTGTCGCGGGAACTGATCGCGGACCAAGGCGGCAACCAACTCATCGACGTGCTGCGCGGTGCCAGCTCGGTGGCGTTGCAGCCGAAGGACGAGACCATGATTTTGATCCGCGGCTATACTGGGCCGAAATTCGTGAACGGCTTGCCGGCGGGTGACGGCCTGACGCTCTACGACGTGGACCGGGTGGAGGTCGTGAAAGGTCCCAATGCGGTGTTTGCCGGAATCTCCAATCCGGGTGGCACGGTGAACATGATCAAGCTGAAGCCGAGCTTCGTCGCGCAGCACTCGGCGGAAGTCACTTTCGGATCGTTCGACCACAAACGGGCGGTATTTCGGACGGCGGGACCATTGTTCAAAGACAAGTTGGCCTACAGCTTCACTTTCGGCACGACGGACGAGCAAAGTGAGATTGACTACATGTATACGAAGGAGCGGTTTTACAGCCCGGGCCTTACCTGGCGGCCCACCGATCGGCTGACGTTCACCGCGCGCTACAGCAATCTCGACCGCGAAGCAGGGCGACGCCCGCACACGGTGATCAGTCATCCGCTGTTCCAGCAGCGCGATCGCGAGGCGATTCAACTCTACGACAAGCTGGGCCTGGCGCGGCCGGCGAGCTACCCGCAGTTGGAAAACGGTGCGGTGCTCACTCCGGCGGGACAGCCGATCACGACCGGGCGCGCGGCCCCGGAGACGGTCGACGCATTTGTCGCACGCACGCTCGGCGCCAACGTGGTGCCGTATCCCGGGGTGTTCTCGCGCGATTTTTTCCCGAGCGACTCGTTCAACTACAACGGTCCCGAGGGCCGCGACAATTACATGAACAAGACCACCACGCTCGAGGGTGAGTGGGTGGCGTCGCACGAGCTGGCGGTGCGCGCGATTTTTCAGCAGGTCGACAGTAACCGTATGCGTCGCGAGTTCAACGGGCTGCGGCCGGTGGCGGGTCAGCGTCTGCGTAGCTCGATCTCGGATTTCAAGCCGGGTAGCCTGACATTTGCCGCGCGCCTTGAGGCGGCCTATAAACTCGATCTGCGGGCTGCCGGTAGACACGACCTTTTGGTCGGCGTGCAGCACGACGGAGCCAAAGATGTCATCAACGCGAACACGGTCGCGACCGCGCGCATCCTGACTTACAGTCCTTCAACGGGACCGATTCCGAATTTGTTGCAGTTGATGCGCGATCAATACGGCGCGACCTACAATGAGCCGGGAGTCGTCCGCAAAGGCGGCGGGCATACGAACGCAACCTACGGGGTGCTGCAGTCGGCCTTCTTTGGCGATCGGCTGCGCACGTTGGTGGGGGGCCGACGCTTGGTGAATCACCGTCCGACCGACGACAACCGCGACGGTAAGGACGAGGATTTCGCGACAACGAAGGCGTTGCCGCAGTTCGGCGCGCTGGTGCGGCTTACGCCTCAGGTTAGTGTCTACGGAAATATCAGCAAAACCTTTGTGCCCCAGCGCCAACAGTCGGCTGACCTCGCCGCGATCCGGGCGAGCCAGGGTGATCCGACTCTCTCGACCTATCGCCCCCCAACCGTGATCCCGCAGAAATTTCTCGCGGCCGATTTGCTGGGGCGCGGCTGGGAAGTCGGCGCTAAATTTGATGTCGGCGACGGGCGCTTGCTCGGCACGGTGACCTACTTCACCAACGAAGAATCCTCTCGGCTGGATATCGATACGGTGAATCAGGTGCTCTACCAGTTGCCCGGTGGCACGGTGCGTATCGCAGCCGGGCAGACCCAGACAAAAGGCTATGAGTCGGAGTGGGTGTGGACGCCGCATCTCAATTACCAAGTGCTCCTGAGTGGCAGCTATTTCACCAAGAAGAACGAAGTGACCAACCCGGCTGAGCCGCGTGAAATCGGTTCCCACCTCGAGTCCGTTCCGCGCTACACGGTCAGCCTTTGGAACAAGTATACGTTTACGACCGGCGGGCTTAAGGGCGCGTATGTGGGCGGAGGTTTCACGGCGTTGGGTGAGAGCTACGTGCACCCGAGCTGGACCGTGCCGATCAAGAGCGATCCGGTCGTGCTCGCCGATGTGCTGGTGGGCTACATCACCAAAGTGGGTGATTTGCCCGTGAATTTCCACGCGAGCGTCCGCAATCTCGCCGACACGCGTCACCTTAATAACACGTTCCAATACGGCGAGCCCCGCACTTATCGGGTGGGCGCGAGGCTGAGTTTCTGAGCACGGGGCAGGCAGAAGAAGGGTCGGGCGTCATCGAATTGGGGAGCCTGATAGCCGGCTCTCGCCTGGCATGGTCAGCAAAAAGGGCGGACCGAAGTCCGCCCTTTTTATTGAGGAGTGGAGGAGGGTTTATCCCTCGGCGATACAGTAAAGGAACTCGTGGCCGCGGAGGAAGAGCTCTTTGCCGAGTATTACGGGCGAGGCGTCGATGCGGTCGCTCAGGCGGTTTTGGGCGACGATTTCGAACTTCGGAGAATCTTTCAGCACCATCACGAGGCCCTCGCGGCCGGCCACGTAGAGGTAGCCGTTGGCGGCGAGCGGGGAGGCGTAGATGCCACGGAGGCCTTCGAGTTGTTGATCCTGATAGTGGACCTCGCCGGTGAGCGCGTTGAGGCAAGAAAGGTAGGCATCGTTGCTCTTGCTGAAATAGAGGCGGTCGCCGGAGAGGACTGGCGAGGGCACGTAGGGTGTGCTCTTACGCGCGCTCCACACGATGTTCGGCGTATCCGTGACGTCGCCACGCGCGGTGAGCTTGATGGCTTGGACGGAATTGCCCTGAAAGCCGCTCGTGAGGAAAACCATGCCGTGGCCGGTGACCGGAGTCGGAATGACGTTCGGCGTGAGGCCGCCGGCTTCCCAGATGATGTCGCCGGTGGCGGGATCGTAACTGCGCGTGCGAGTGGTGGCGGCGACGATGGCCTGCAACTTGCCGCCGACTTCGACGATGAGCGGGGTCGACCAACTGGAGCGTTCGTCGCGTGATTTCCGCCAGAGCTCGGCGCCGGTTTTCTTGTTGAGACCGACGATGAAGGAGCCGCCCTCGTGGTCCCACGGCACGATGAGCGAATCGCCGGCGAGGGCGGGGGAGGCGCCCTCGCCGAAGCCGCCGCGCGTCGTCATGTCGCCAAGGTCTTTTTCCCAGAGCAGTTTTCCGTCGAGGTCGTAGCAGTAGAGCCCGCGCGAGCCGAAGGACGCGTAGAGGCGCTCGCCATCGGTGACGGGCGACGAGGAGGCGAAACTATTGGTGGCGTGTTTACCCTCGTGGGGGACTTCGCGGCGGGCGGTTTTCTGCCAGAGGATTTCGCCCGATTTGCGGCTGACCGCGACGACGATGAACTCGTGAAATTTGGAGGGTTTGGGGCCGCCGCCGAAACCGCCGCGCTTACCGCCTTTGCCTTTTTGATCGGGACCGGCCGGCGGTCCTTTCGGCGCCGGAGCGGATTCGGGTGCGGCGGCAGCGCCGGGGACGGTTTCAGAGGTCTCGATAGCCGAAAGCAGAAAAATCCGGTCTTTCCACACGATCGGCGTCGAGAATCCATAGCCGGGAATCTTGGACTTCCATTTGATGTTTTGGGTGTCGCTCCACTGCGTCGGAGGTTGGGCTCCGCGGGCAACGCCGGCGCCGGACGGGCCGCGCCACGTGGGCCAAGACGTATCTTCGGCCAGAACGAAGGAGGACAACGCACAGGAAAACGCGGCTCCGAGCAGCGGCAAACGAAGGTAAGAATTCATGGTGGTGTGAAGGGGGACGAGGCGGGGCAAACGAAGGCCGGGCGGACAGACGGTCCGACCGGGCGGAAGTTGCGCGGGAGGGGGCGGTCGTCAAGGCGCTGAGAAATTTCGAATCGCCGCTTGAAGTGGTGCGTCTAGTCCCGGCACCCTTCTTAAATTATGAGCTCCGGCAATACCCCCGCTGCGGCAAGTGCCCCGGCCCTTTCGCGCACCGCCTGGTTGATCTGCATTATCGCGGCCATCGGGTTCGCGTTCGACATCTACGAGCTGCTGATGCTGCCGCTCATCATCAAGCCGGCGATGGCGGCGCTCAGTGCGCCGCTGGTGGAAGCGTTGGTCACGGGCGGTATGGAGCGCGCCAAGGCGGCGGCGCTGTGGTCGCCCGGCGGCGAAATGTATGTGAGCTGGGCGCGCACGCTGTTCTTCGTGCCCGCGCTGGCGGGCGGTGTCTTCGGTCTGCTCGGTGGTTATCTGACTGATTTGCTGGGACGCCGGCGCGTGCTGACGTTCTCGATTTTGCTCTACGCCTTTGCGGCGTGTGCGGCGGGATTTTCGACGTCGTTGCCGCAGTTGCTTTTCTTCCGGTGCCTCGTGTTCATCGGCGTGTGCGTCGAGTTCGTGGCGGCGGTGGCGTGGCTTGCGGAGATATTCACGAATCCACAGCAGCGGGAAAAAGTTTTGGGTTACACGCAGGCATGTTCGTCGTTGGGCGGGTTGTTGGTGGCGGGCGCCAATATCCTCGCCGCGAAGTGGGCCATGGCGCTGCCCGCCATCGCGGGCGGTCACGAGGCGTGGCGTTACACGCTGATCTCCGGAGTGATTCCGGCGCTGCCGCTGCTGCTCATACGGCCGTTCCTGCCGGAGTCGCCCGCGTGGAAGAAAAAGCGCGAAGAAGGGACGTTGAAGCGGCCGAGCATCGCCGCGCTCTTTGCGCCGGAGCTGCGCAAGACCACGGTGATCACGACGCTGATTTTTGCCGCGAGCTACGGTATTGCGTTTGGCGCGATTCAGCAGCTCCCGCAGATCATCGGAGCGCAGCGCATCGGCACACCGGCGGAAGCGGGCCACGTGGCCGTGCGCGCCGTCGCCAAGGAAAGCGGAGCCGCGGCGATGGCGGCGGCCAAAGCGGCGAAGAAACCCGATCCCGTGGCGCAGCGCGAAATGCGGCAGGCTGCGGGCAACGCGAGCGACCAGACGGTCGCGGGCGTCACGCTCTGGCAGGAAATCGGCGGCTTGGTGGGGCGGTTTATTTTGGCCGTGCTCGCGGTGGTGATCGTGAGTCGGCGCACGCTGTTTCGCGTGTTTCAGATTCCGTCGCTCATCTTTGTGCCACTGCTGTTTTGGTGGATCTCGGGCCAGCTCGGCAACGCCGACAGTCTGGGCATGATCAAGGCGGGCATCTTCGTGGCGGGCGTGCTGACGGTGGCGCAGTTCAGCTTCTGGGGTAACTATATCCCGCTCGTGTTCCCGGTGCATTTGCGCGGCACGGGTGAGAGTTTCGCGGCGAATATCGGCGGTCGCGTGCTCGGAACGGCAGCGGCTTGGATCACGTTGACGCTCTCTGCTTCCGCGACGCCCGATCCGGCCCGCGTGGCGCTCGTCGGTGCGTGCGTAGCGGGTGCGTATGCGCTCGTGGGCACGGTGTTGACGCAGTTCCTGCCGGAGCCGAAGCCGGAAGGGTTGAAAGAGTAGTCGACCGGGAATCGCTGGCCGCGCCGGGGCTTGCTTTTGGCCGGGAGCGGGCGTTTCGTGACCAAGTTTTGTCCATGAGTAACCCTCCCGCACCTCTCTCCACCTGGGCCCGCAATGTTTCGCCTTCGCCGACGCTGGCCGTCGATGCGAAGGCCAAGGCCCTCCAAGCAGCCGGTGAAGATGTCTGTGGTTTTGCCGCTGGCGAACCCGACTTCGACACCCCCGAACACATCAAGGAGGCGTGCATCGTCGCGCTCCGAGGTGGCAAAACCAAATACTCCCCCACGCCCGGTATCGAACCGCTGCGCCAGGCGATCGTCGACCGCTACTTGGCGGAATACGGGCTCAAAGCCGCGCCCTCGCAGGTGATCGTGTCACCGGGCGGCAAATACAATTGTTACCTCGGGGTGCTCGCCACCTGTTCGCCCGGCGATGAAGTGATCATTCCCGCGCCGTTTTGGGTCAGCTATCCGGAGATGGTGAAACTGGCCGGGGCGACGCCGAAGTTTGTGCTCGCCGACGATCGCACGGGTTTCCGCCTGACGCCCGCGATGGTCGAAGCCGCGATCACCCCGCGCACCAAGCTCCTCATTCTCAACTCGCCCTCAAATCCGACGGGAGCTGTTTATACCCGCAAGGAGCTCGAAGACATCGTGGCCGTCGCCTTGAAGCACAATCTCTACATTCTCTCCGACGAGATGTATGAGCACTTGGTTTATGATGGCGCGAAGCCCACCTGCATCGCCACATTCAGCAAAGAGGTGGAGGCCCGCACGATCACGGTCGCCGGCTTCTCGAAGACTTACGCAATGACCGGCTGGCGCATCGGCACCACGCTCGCGCCGGCGCCGATCGCCAAGGCCATCGCCGAGCTCCAGAGCCAGATGTCCTCCAACGTCACGACCTTTGCGCAATACGGCGCGCTCGCGGCGTTGAAGGAAAAAGAGAAAACGGCCGCCGCCCTGTCGACGATGCTGACGGCGTTTGATCGGCGTCGGAAATTCCTGCATGCGGAACTCAACAAGATCCCGGGGATTAGCTGCCTCCTCGCCGAAGGTGCGTTCTACCTCTTTCCGAACATCTCCAGCTTCGGCCTGACGGACCTCGATTTCTGCAATCGGCTGCTGGACACCGAAAAAGTGGCTGCCGTCCCCGGCAGTGCGTTCGGCGCCGAAGGTTATCTCCGTCTGAGCTATGCCACGAGCGATGAGACGATCCAAAAAGGCGTCACCCGCCTCGCGCGTTTCTGCGCGGCGTTGAAACGCTGAACCGTTCGTTCGCGTAAAAAATTAGGCGGGGCCGCGATGCCCCGCCTTTTTTTGCGTCCAGATCGTCAGCCTAAAAGTCCGTCGGACTTTGACCGCGAATTTTCCTGAAGATTTTTAGAATGAGGAGGGCAGAGGCGACAGGCGGTATGCCCGCACGTTTTGTCGATTTGGACCGCCAGCCAGACGCTGATGGTCCTGTCGTATGACCTGCGCGAGTTCGGACAGTCGTATGACGCGCAGACTGCGGTGGATGGAGCGATGTTCATCGCCGGCGAACGCCTCAGCACCGCGGCCAGTGACAAGTAGGAGTTGCCCTCGACGGCCGCAGCGATCAGCCCGTTTCCGGCGCCGCACGTCGGGACGATCCTCGTCGACAGCGGCTTCTACAGTGAAGCGGTCGTGCAAGCCGTGGGGCGCAAGCTGGAAGGCACGCCCAGCGGCGTGTTCCTGCTCGCAGCGGTGGAGAAGCTCTCGCACCACAGAACCGTGGCCGACGTGCTCCCGCAGCCGAGCCGGCCTGCGCGCGGGCCGGAGGCGAGCGCGAACGAGAAGATTGCTCACTGGCTGAAGTGCGCGAGCGGAAAGGCGCTGTATAAACTGCGCAAGCAGACGGTCGAACCGGTGTTCGGGATTCTCAAAGAAGTGATGGGTTTCGGGCGCTTCAGCCTGCGAGGTGACGCGAAAGTGGCGCTGGAATGGACCTTGGTCTACATGAGCTATAACCTGAAACGGTCGTGGAGCCTCAAAACTCAGGCCTCGGCAGCCTGAATGGCACGCCGCCCGTGCCCCGCGCCAAAATAAACGCCCCGACATCGAAAACCCACTACGCCCTCGACCCTACCTGATAAAAATCGTTTTCGCGCGCGTCGCGCGAAAACGTCCACCCGCTCTGCAAGAAAAACCAAAATGAGAAGTCCGACGGGCTCCTCGGTGCCAAACGGCAGGCCCCCCCTTCGAAGTAGAGGCGGTCGGGTTGGGATTGAGCCAGAATCTCGGGTGCGTAGACCCCATTCGCGTTGGAAATAGGCCTGCTTCTTGCCGAACAGGTAAAGGTCATGGAATTCTGGATTCGCGTCGTAGGGCATACCCACGAGCGGAACATCGAAATCGCAGCCGTGGGAGGCGGCGATAAAAGAGGGGGCGCGATCAAGATGAGCCAAGGCGCCCGCCACACGCCCGAAATGGCTGTTGCGGGCCTTCCTCGACAAGAACTCGGCTCGGGATCGATCTACGATGTGACGGCGTCCAACGAGCAACCGTCGGAAACGGCGCCCGGTGTCTCGCAGTTTGGTCGTGCGATCACTCCGGGATAGGGCTCCGGCGAAAATGCGCGCGCGGGCTCGGCTAAGAGGTGGCGATCGCACACGGCAAAGAGCTGCGCTTCGGTCTCGGTGCGCCGCATGTCGTGTAGAAACGCTCCCGTCGGGTCGACGCCCTGTCCCACAAAATTGAGATACTTCTTCATCTTATTGACGTGGAGTTGCTCAGCCAAACCCGGGACTTGGGTGGCCCGGTAGAGGCGCCCGATGTAATCGCGCACATCGGCGAGGGAGATCGCGGAGATGGCGCTGCCGGCGAAAATCTCGCGGCATTGCCGAAAAATCCACGGGTTGCGGATGGCGTGGCGGCCAATCATCACTCCCGCGGCCTGTGTCTGCGCGAGGACGGAGGCCGCCTTGGGTGCCGAGGTGACATTACCGTTGGCCAAGACGGGGCAGCGCGCGCGGGCCACGGCGTGGGCGATAAAATCGTAGTGGACCTCGCTGCGATACATTTCTTTGACCGTGCGCCCGTGGACACTGAGCAGATCGACGCGGTGCTCGTTGACGAGATCGAGGACGCGGTCGAGCGGCGAGGTGTCATCGAAGCCGATACGCATTTTCACCGTGAAAAGCCCGGGCACAATCGAGCGCAGGCAGGCGAGAATTTCGCCGATGCGGGCAGGATCGCGGAGGAGTCCGCCGCCGACGTTTTTCTTGTAAACTTTCGGCGCCGGGCAACCGAGATTGAGGTCGATACCGGCGACGTTGTGACGAAGGAGTTCTTCGGCCGTGCGGGCCAGGTGACCCAGGTCCTCGCCGATGAGCTGCGCAAACACCGGGCGACCGGTCGCGTTCTCGTCGATCGAGCGCAGGATGTGTTTCTCAGGACGGGACTGGGCGTGGACGCGGAAAAACTCGGTGAAAAAAAGATCCGGCGCACCGTAGTGGGCGATCACGCCCATGAAGGCCAGGTCGGTCACGTCTTGCATGGGGGCAAGCGCCGTGAGCGGTTGACCGGGGCTCACGGGCGGGGGCAACGTGCTCACTTGTCGTCGTCAGAGTCGTCGGAATCGCGCTGTTCGGCCTGCTGCTTGAGCACGCGTTCGAGGATCGCCGTCATGTCTTCGACGCTGTCGAAGACCGCGCGCGCGACGTAGATCGGGCGTTTCTGTTGCAGGGCAAGCACGATGGAATCGCTCGGGCGGGCGTCGAGTTCGACGATCTTCTTGCCGAGTTCGTTTTCCATCCGGAGCAAAATGCGGGCGAAGAAGGTGCCCTCGCGGGCGTCGTTGACCACGATATGTTCCAGCCGGGCGCCGAGGCCCAGGAGCACACTGCCGATCAGGTCATGGGTGAGGGGCCGATCTTTCTTCACGCCTTCGAGTGTCATCTGGATGGCGTTGCCGACCGAATGATCGACGTAGATGACAAAAGTCTTGGTATCGTTGCCGAGAAAAACGGCACAGCCGTTGGCGGTGGGCATGACGCCTTTGATGGTGACGGCGACAACGTCGGTTTGCATGGCGGAGCAGGGTGGAGGTTCGACCGGTAACGCGCAAGCGTGTCGGTCATTCGAATCCGTAGAGACTGATGCCCCACGCGCGGGCCTGGTCGAGCACGGCAGGCTTGTCCAAGATGAGCACCTTGCCGGCCTCCAACGCGGCGGCGGACAGATGGGTTTCGCGCATGGTTTCGAGTGTGCGGGCACCGAAACAGGGGACATCGAAGCGCCAGTCTTGCCGAGTCTTGACGGTCTTCACGAAGAGGGTGTCTTCGGTTTTGAATGAGCCGGCCCGCCGGAGCATTTCGTCAGTGCCCTCGAAGGCCTCAACCGCCAGCACGGTGCCTTTGCGGACCACGCAGCCCTGTCCGATGTCGAGGCGGGCGGATTCGCGCGCGATGTGGATTCCGTGGTCGAGGTAGTCGCGTTCGATGGGGAAGTTTCGCCCGGTCATGCAGCCCGGCGAGGCCAGGTGCGCGTCGAGAAACGAGCGGGCATCGAGGAGCGTGACGCCCAATTCTTCGATTTCAGAGGCGATGGCGCCGAAGATGGTCTCGGCATTGCGCCGCTTCAGAGAAGCGAGAATTCGGACGGCTTTGAGATCGGGGTGCAGGCCTTTGAAGAGTCGGCGGGGCGTGATTTGGCCGGCCATCAAGGCATAGCCGGCGCCAAATTCGCGCAACGATTTTAACATCTTGCCGAGTTGCCCCACGAGTAGGATGCGGCGTTCCACCTCGGGAAAAGAGGCCACCAAATCCGGGCGGGTTTCTTCTTCGAAGGCGACCAAGCGAATCTTGAGGCCCGCCGCGCGCACAGCGGACGCGATCAACATCGGATAGATGCCTTGGCCGGCAATCAGGACGATGGGTTTGCTCGGATCGAACGTGGCGGGAAGATAGGCTGAGACGGGCGGCACAAAAAAAGGGAGACGAGGGAACTCGGTCAGGAGAAGAAAAATCGTCGGGCGATGGCGATGCGGTGTGTCGAAAGATCGCGCGAGCAAGGTGCGGACTTTCGCGGCGAACGAAATGACGTCGGGGCGGGCGTGCGCGGCGAATCAAAGACCGACGACTCCCGGAGACGACCGAGCGAGAAGTGGGCTCCCGCGTAAGGAGCCCCGCATCGTGCACGGCGAACTGGAGCCGGCTTCTGACTCCTCGGCGGAGCTTCGAAGCACGGCTCACGCGGTGAGCGTCAGACCGAAGCCAAGATCGTGTTCAGCGTCTGGCTCGGGCGCAGGGCGGCGGTGGCTTTGGTTTCGTCCGGTTGGTAGTAGCCCCCGATGTCGGTGGGTTTACCCTGCACGGCGATCAGCTCTTTCACGATCTGCTCTTCGGCTGCGGTGAGTTCGGCGAAAACCGGGAGGAAAAGGCGGTGGAGTTCCTCGTCGTCGTGCTGGGTGGCGAGGGCTTCGGCCCAGTAGAGCGCGAGGTAGAAATGGCTGCCGCGATTGTCGATGCCGGCGCCGACTTTGCGGGCGGGCGATTTGTCGAACTCGAGGAACTTGCCGTTGGCGGTGTCGAGCGTGGTGGCGAGGACCTTGGCCTTGGCGTGATTCTGCGTGATGCCGAGATGTTCGAAGCTGGCGGCGAGGGCGAAAAATTCGCCGAGGCTGTCCCAGCGGAGGAAGTTTTCTTCGGTGAATTGCTGCACGTGTTTCGGCGCGGAGCCGCCGGCGCCGGTTTCGAAGAGACCGCCACCGTTCATCAACGGAACGATCGAGAGCATCTTCGCGCTGGTGCCGACTTCGAGAATCGGGAAGAGGTCGGTGAGATAGTCGCGGAGGACGTTGCCGGTGACGCTGATGGTGTCCTGACCGGCTTTAAGGCGAACGAGGGTGGCTTCGCAGGCGGCGGCGGGAGCCATGATCTTGATGTCGAGACCCGCGGTGTCGTGCTGCGCGAGATAAGTTTTAACCTTCGCGATAACCTGCGCGTCGTGGGAGCGTTTTTCATCGAGCCAGAAGATCGCGGGCGTGTTGGAGAGGCGCGCGCGGTTGACGGCGAGTTTCACCCAATCCTGCACGGGCGCATCCTTAGTCTGGCAGGCGCGCCAGATGTCGCCCTGCTCGACGGCGTGCTCGAGGAGGACTTTGTCGTCGGAATCGACGACGCGGATCGTGCCGTTGCCGGGCGCTTGGAAGGTCTTGTTGTGGGAACCGTATTCTTCGGCGGCCTGCGCCATGAGACCGACATTGGGGACGGTGCCCATGGTCTTCGGATCGAAGGCGCCGTGTTTTTTGCAGAAGTCGATCGTGGTCGCGTAGACGCCGGCGTAGCAGCTGTCGGGAATGACGCAGAGCGTGTCCTGGCCCTTGCCGGCGGCATTCCACATCTGGCCGGAAGTGCGGATCATCGCGGGCATCGAGGCATCGACGATCACGTCGCTGGGGACGTGGAGGTTGGTGATGCCCTTGTCGGAATTCACCATCGCGACGGCGGGGCGGGCGGCGAAGACGGCGGCGATGTCAGCTTCGATGGCGGCCTTTTGCTCGGCGGGAAGGGTGGCGATCTTGCCGATGAGGTCACCGAAGCCGTTGTTCAAATCGACGCCGAGGGCGGTGAGCGTGGCGCCGTGTTTCGTGAAGAGGTCTTTGAAGAAAACACGGACGGCGAGGCCGAACATGATGGGGTCGGAGACCTTCATCATCGTGGCTTTCAGGTGGAGCGAGAAGAGGGTGCCGTCTTTCTTGGCCTTGTTAATCTGCTGCGCGAAGAAGGCGCCGAGGGCCTTCCGATTCATAAACGTGCCGTCGATGATCTCACCGGCCTTGAGCGGGGTCTTTTCTTTGAGGACGACCGTCGGCTCCTGTTTGCCGTCGGCGGCGGGCTTAGGGACGAACTCGATTCGGACGGTGGTCGCGGCGGGGACGGTGACGGACTTCTCGTTGGAGAAGAAATCGTCGTGGCCCATCGTGCCGACGGAGGTCTTCGACTCGGCAGACCACTTGCCCATGGAGTGAGGGTGGGCGCGGGCGTAGTCCTTCACGGCCTTCGGTGCGCGGCGGTCGGAATTGCCCTCGCGGAGGACGGGATTCACAGCGGAGCCCATGACTTTACCGTAGCGGGCCTTGGCGTCTTTCTCGGCGTCGGTGGTCGGATTTTCGGGGAAATTCGGGAGGGCGTAGCCTTTGGCCTGAAGCTCGGCGATGGCGGCCTTCAGCTGGGGAACGGAGGCGCTGATGTTGGGGAGCTTGATGATGTTGGCCTCGGGCCTGAGCGTGAGCGCGCCGAGTTCGGCGAGGGCGTCCGGCACGAGTTGGTGCGCCGGGAGGAGATCGGAAAAGGTGGCAAGGATGCGGCCGGCGACGGAAATGTCGCGCGTCTCGACGGCGATGTCCGCGTGCTTCGTGAACGCTTGGATGATCGGCAGGAGGGAGTAAGTGGCGAGCGCGGGCGCTTCGTCAGTCTTCGTGTAGATGATGGTGGGCTTGGCAGACATGGTGATAAAAAGAGGGGAAGCTGTAAGCGTTGGGCGGTAGCCGTCGAGGCGGAGATGAAGAGTGCGCGTCGCAGAACGGTCAAAGGCATTTGCAGGGCGTTTATTGGCGCGGGCAGGAGCGGCGTTGATAGTCCCGCGTCTTTTGCGTGGCGAAACGCGGTCGAGTGCGCACGGTGTGGGCGTCGCTCTCCCATGAAAAAACTCGTCGCCCTCTTCCTCCTCAGTGTCGTCGGCCTGTGTGCGCAGGCGGAAAAGATCAACCTCGGCTCGCGTGGCACGCTCACCATCTACCTCGCGGACAACTGGAAATTCGACACCTCTGACTATGGCGACCGCCGCATCGTGAAGATCACGCCGAAGGCCGAAAAAGTGAACGCGAACATGGAGTTGACCATCACGTTTCCCGAGACGGACCGCTTCGACACGAAGGCGCGGCTGAAGATGCGAGTGGAGATCGATGCGATGCGTTTCGCGGAGCAATCTGTCGAGGGCAAGGCGCGGGCGAAGGAATTTTCGCTGGGGAGCGGCTACGGCTTCTACTGTCCGTTCACCGATCCGGACCTCATCGGGAAACAGCCGCAAGCGGGCAATTTTAAGACGATCAGTGTGGGCATCATCCGGCTCGCGGCGGACGTCGTCGTGGAGGTCGCGATCAGTGCGGACGGCTTTAACAGCGATCCTTACAACGAGCTGCTCGGCGCGATCGAAGGCATGGAGTTCAAGGCCGGCAAGTAACCGTCGCCCATGTCGCCCTTGCGTCGCAGACTCCGTGCCGGTTTCGCCGCAGTCCGCGCGGGCGTGGTCATGGCGGTGGCTGGCGCGACGGCGGGCGTGGCGGCAACCCCGGCGATCGACGTCGCGGGCTTCGACGATTCGCGGCACCATTGGCGCAACATCATCCAGCCGGAGCGCTTCATGCAGGCAACGGGGCCCGACCAGCCGTCGTATGCGCCGGAGCAAGTGCGCGAGATCGCCGCGAACATTTTGCTGTTCCAGCGCGACAACGGCGGCTGGCCCAAAGACTACGACATGCGCGCGGTTCTGACCGAGGAGCAAAAGCAACAGGTGCGTGCGACCCGCGCGAATACGGACACGAGCTACGACAACCACACGACGCACACGCAGGTCGCTTACTTGGCGCGCGCCTACGTCGTCACGCGCGATGCGGCGCTGCGCGACGCATGCCGCCGCGGGTTGGATTTCATCCTCTCGTCGCAATATCCGAACGGTGGCTTTCCCCAGTGGTGGCCTCGGCTGGGGGCGATTTCGAGGCGGATCACCCTGAACGACGGGGTGATGATGGGCATCATGAATGTGCTCAAGGATGCGGGGGACCGCGCGCCGCACTTCGCGTGGCTGGACGAGCCGCTGAGCGTGCGGTGTGCGCAGGGCGCGCAGCGCGGTTTGGAATGCCTTTTGAAAATGCAGGTGACTGCCAACGGTGCGCGCACGGGCTGGGGCCAACAGCACGATGAAAAAACGTTGAACACCGTCGGCGCGCGGACCTTTGAGCTGCCGTGCATCGCGCCCGGCGATACGGTCGAGGTCGTGCGTTTTCTCATGCGCTACGACCGTCCCTCGGCGGAAATCGTCGCGGCCGTGGAAGCGGCGGTGACGTGGCTTCAGAAAACCCAGATCAACGGGATCACGGTGAAACGGGTGCCCGCACCGCCGGCGGAGTTTGCCCGGCACAAGACGGACTTCGATGTCGTGGTGGTGCCCGATGCCAAGGCGCCGCCGCTCTGGGCGCGTATGGTGGAGCCCGGCACGGACCGGCCCATCTTTGCGAGCCGCGACGGGATCAAAGTTTACTCGCTCGCCGAAGTGGATCGCGAGCGACGCACGGGGTCGGGCTGGTATGTGCCCGCGCCGCGCCGGCTCTTGGAAAACGACTATCCGGCCTGGCGCGCGAAGCAGGGGAAATGAGCGGAGCTATAGTTTTTTGGGGGCGGCCTTGGGCGTCGCCGCCGTGACGATGCGGATCACGTGATAGCTCGCGGTCGTGCCGCCGACGTTGCGCATGCCGTGCTCGTCATTGGAGGCGAAGAAAAAAATCGAGCCGGGTCCGCCGCGATGGGTGGTGCCGTTGATCGTGCACTCCATAACGCCTTCTTTGACGACCACGATCTCCTCGTCGGGGTGCCGGTGCGCGCCGTGGGGGACCTCGCCGGCGTTGAGGGTGGTGACGTGGCACTCGAGGTTCGCGCAGGTGACCGTCGGTGAATTCATGAAATCGCGACGCGATCCCACCTTAGTGATTTTGACGGGAAGTTTTTCCCAGTCGAAGACGGTCGAGGCGAGTTTGCCGGGGAGTTTGGCGGCGGCGGCGCCTTCGGGCGGGGCGCTGCGGGTGGCGACGGTCTCGTAGTTAAAAACCAAATAGGTGGCGGGCGTGGAGCCGATGTTGCGCACGGCGTGCATGTCGTTGGATGCGTAGAAAAGCAGCGAACCCGGGCCGGCGCGTTGGGTGGTGCCGTCGATGTGCACCTCGAGCGTGCCCTCTTTCACGATGATGAACTCCTCGCGCGCGTGTTTGTGGGGGAGATGCGAGGATTGGCCGACGTTGAGGGTGGTGATGTGCGATTCGAATTTCTCGAACGTCGCGGTGGGCAAGTTTACGACGTCGCGTCGAAGGCCTGTAGCGGTGGGCTTTACGACCAGATCGTCCCAAACAAAAACTTTGGACCCAAGTTTGGTGGCGGGGGCGGTCGGAGTGGATTGAGCCATGGCGGGGAGGGCGACGACGGGGGACGAGAGCAGGAGGGCGGAGAGGAGGAGAGGAGTTACTTTCATCGGGGACCGCGGGAAGACGAAGCGGGCGAAAATTCGATGCGGAGCCGGCGCGTGGCAACGTCGTAAAACGAACGCGCGTTGAGGCGGAATTTCGAGGTGACATCGCCGGGACCATCACGCACGTTCCGCGGCTTCCCCGTGTCGCTCATCGCTTTCTACGTCGTCGTCGTCACTCTCGGCATTCTCAGCATGGGCTTCCAAATGCTCGGCTCGCGGCTGCTCAGCCCGCACTTTGGCTCCGCTATCGACGTGTGGGCGTGCCTGATTTCCACCTTCCTTGCGGCGTTCAGCCTCGGCTCGATGGCTGGCGGTGTGATCAGCAATTTCGAGGGCGCGGCCCGGCGGCGGAGCCAGCTCATCTGCGCGGTCGTCACAGTGGTCTCATTGGCAGTGACCGCGTTCTGGGGCCGGGCCATGGTTGGGCAAATCGAAGTGACTTTCACAGCGGTGTTGCCCGGCGTGCTCGCCTCGTGTCTCGGGCTGTTTTTCGTGCCGGTCACGGCGCTCTCCACGTTTTCGCCGCAGTGTGTGCAATTCCTTGCCCAGCGCGGTGTCGCGCCCGGCAAAGCCTCGGGGCTCGTTTATGGCGTAAGCACGCTCGGCAACATCGCCGGCGTCATGTTGACCACGTTCGTGCTGATTCCGAACTTCCGCGTGTCGACGCTGCTTTACGTCTGGCTGGCGGTCGCCGTGCTCACGTTGGCGGCGTTGTTGCGTTTTCTCCGCGCTCCTTCTTCCCCATGAAACTCGTCCGCTGTCTCCTCGGTTTTTCGCTCGCGACTGCTGCCTTGCCTGCCGCCGAAAGCGGCAATCACGTCGAGAGTTTCGACACGATCTACAACAGCCTCACGATCGAGAAAATCGGCTCTGTCGTCGAAATGCGCGCCCGCTCGCGGCGCGGCGAGGCACTCGAATCGGCCGTCGACCTGAACGATCCGCTGAAGCTCATCGTCGCGTATACTCGTTCGCTCTACGCCGGGGTGTTTTTCCAACCGGCGCCGTCGCGCGTGCTGATGATTGGTCTGGGCGGCGCGGGGTTTCACCGACTGTTTGCGAAAGCCTATCCGGACTCGCTGCTGCAAACGGTCGAACTCGACCCGAAAGTTTTTGAACTTTGCCAGACCCGCATGGGCTTCAAGCCGACGGATAAGACGCCGGTCGCGCTCACCGATGGGCGGATGTTTGTGAAGCGCGACAAGACGAAGTGGGACTGGATCATCCTCGATGCGTTCCGCGGCGGGTTTGTGCCACCGCATTTGAAGACAGAGGAATTTTACCGCGAGTGCGCGGCGCGCCTCAGCGACCAAGGCGTATTTATCAGCAATCTGCACTCGGGCACCGAGCTGTTCTACTCCGATGTGCGCACGATTCAGAGCGTGTTTCCGCAAGTCGTGCTGTTTCAGACCGACGGACGCGGTAACGTGATCGCGTGCGGCGTGAAGTATCGCACGCCGGATATATCGAAGCCGGAAAACTGGGCGAAACTCTCCGCGGCCGTCGCCCAGAATTTTGGCGGGCGTCTCGATTTCGAGTCGCTCAAGACCGAGAAGTTCACGATCCCGGCGGCGCAGATGCGCGGCGCAAAATTGCTCACGGACGATTTCTCTCCGGTCGAGTTTCTCGACGCGATGAAGTCGAACAACACCGGCGCGCACTGAGCCTGCGGGCTTTTTCGTTTGGCGCCCGAGGTTGTTCGCCGCATGACCGAGATGTTGATTTTGTTTCTCTCGAAATTCTGAACCCTCACTCTATGTCCCTCTACATCGGCATTGATTCTGGCACCCAGAGCGTCAAAGCGGTCGTCCTCGACCTCGACACCCGCAAGGTCATCGCGGAGGCGCGCGCCCCGCATAAATTAATCGAGGGATTGCCCGTGGGGCACATGGAGCAACATCCGCACGAGTGGACGGCGGCGCTGGACTTTGTGCTCGGCGAAGTTGCCGCCAAGATCGATGGGAAACGCGTGCGCGGCATCGGCGTCTCGGGTCAACAGCACGGATTTGTGCCGCTCGATGTGAACGGCGACGTCATCCGTCCCGCGAAGCTGTGGTGCGACACGAGCACGACCGCGGAATGCGCGATCATCACGAAAAAGCTGGGCGGCCCGAAGGCGGCGATTCGCAAGACCGGCAATCTGATTTTGCCGGGCTTTACGGCGCCGAAGATTCTCTGGTTGAAGCGTCACGAGCCGGCGAACTATGCGAAGCTCCGGCACGTGCTCCTGCCGCACGACTACCTCAATTTTTTCCTGACGGGAAATTACTTCATGGAGTTCGGCGATGCTTCGGGCACGGCGCTCATGGATGTGCGCAAGCGCGCGTGGTCTCGTGAGGCGATCAATGCGATCGACAAGAAGCTCGCCGACTGGCTGCCGCCGTTGTCCGGCTCGCACGAAGCGGCCGGCACGCTGCGCGCGGAACTCGCCGCGCGCTACGGATTCGCCGCGGACGTCGTCGTGAGCGCGGGTGGTGGCGACAACATGATGGGGGCGATCGGGACGGGTAACGTCGCGCCGGGCGTGGTCACCGCGAGCTTTGGCACGAGCGGCACAATCTACGCGTTTGCCGGACAGCCGGTGATCGATCCGGCCGGGGAAATCGCGGCGTTTTGTTCGTCGACCGGCGGCTGGTTGCCGCTGCTCTGCACGATGAACGTCACGACCGTGACCGAGCAGGTGCGGGCGCTGTTCAATCACGATCACTCTGCGCTCAACGCTGCGGTCGCCGCGGCACCGGCCGGTGCCGGCGGCCTCGTGTTGCTGCCTTACCTCGCCGGCGAGCGCACGCCCAACGTGCCCGAGGGGTCGGGCGTATTGCTCGGGTTGAACAACCAGAATTTCAGCTCGGGCCATATCGCCCGGGCGGCGATGGAAGGCGTTACGATGGGCATGAACTATGGCCTGCGCCGGCTCGCGGTGCTCGGCGTGAAAGCGAAGGAAATTCGCGTGACGGGCGGCGGCGCGAAGTCACCCGTGTGGCGCCAACTCATGGCGGATGTTTTCGGCGTGCCGGTGGTGGCGATGGTCGAAGACGAAGGCGCGGCGCTCGGCGGCGCGCTGCAGGCCGCGTGGTGTGTTGCTATCCGCGGCGGCAATAAAAAGGCGAAGCTGGTGGATTTCACCAACGGCACGGTCGCGGTCGACGAGGCTACGCGTTGTGTCCCGAACAAAGCCAACGTCGCCCGTTACCGCGAACTCCAAGCGCTTCAGGACAAACTCAGCGTGACGCTTCGCGACGTGTTTTCCGTGCAGCGGAAACTGGCGGCGAGCTGAGTCGTGGGGGCGGGGCGGCGGCAATACCGCCCCGATGTCAGCGACGGGCGAGACCGGCGCTTTTCGCGGCTTCGCGCCGATGGAAAAAGCGGGCCGTGGGCAGCTCGGTGAGAAATACCAACGCCTCCACGAGCAGAAAGACCCCGGTGATCAACACCCAGACGACCTCGCGCCCGGCGCGCGCGGCCACGAGCGAAACCAGCGTGGCGCCGGCTTGATTCGGGTTTGAACGGTGGGAGGTTTCAGGGTTTACCAGCGGTGAGGTCATGTTTGCTGACATGGCAGACCGTGTGCCAAGGCCGGCGCGGACGTGTTTCTTCTTCATTTCAGAGGAGGAAGACACCCTAGGTTCGGAAAACCGCTATTCTGAGCGGCCGGCGGCACGCGAAAAAATTCCCACGGGACTTCGCGAAGAGCGGGGAGATTTCCCCAAAATCGAAGGGATTTGTGGCGACGCGATGACGATGGGCGATTTCCTCTGTCGATCCGAACTTCCCCTATGATCGTGCTCGAAACCGCCCGATTGCGCCTCCGTCACCTGACTGCCGACGATGCTGCGTTCATCCTTGAACTGCTCAATGAACCTGCGTGGCACCGGTTCATCGGCGACAGGGGCGTGCGCACACTGGACGCCGCGCGCGACTACATCGCCACGGGGCCGGCGGCGATGCAGGCGCGGTGGGGGTTCAGCCTGGGGGCGGTGGTGCTCAAGGAAACGGGGACGCCGATCGGAATCTGTGGATTGATCCGGCGCGATACGTTGCCCGATGTGGATCTCGGATTCGCGCTATTGGAGCGCTGGTGGGGCAGTGGCTACGCATACGAGATCGCCGCGGCGGTGCTGCTCCACGGACGCGATGTGCTGAAAATCCCGCGCATCGTCGCAGTGACGGCACCGGACAACACCCGCTCCGCGCAGTTGCTCGAGAAGCTGGGGTTCCGCTTCGAGCGCATGATCCGCTTCGATCCGTCGAAGGCAGAGAGCCGGCTGTTTGTGTGGCGAGAAACCGGCGAGGCCGTCGGCGAGAAAAAATAGTTTCTCCCTGTCGCGCGACGCGTCTTGCTGGGGGCGCAGTCGTGCCACTCGGAATTTCGTTCAACCCGCTCACTTATGAATCGTCGTCATTTCCTCACTCACTCGGCCGGCGTGTTCGCGGCCGGAGCCGTGCTCCCCTCTGCCGCCTATGCGGCGGAAGCGTCGAGCACCCCGAAGGCCAGCACGACCTATGTGCCCGGGCCGAAGCCGACTCCGGTGGTGAAGCCCGGGGAGTTTATCTTCGCCGCCGCGCATCTGGATCATGGACACATTACGGGGATGTGCAGTGCACTCATCGCGGCGGGGGCGACTTTGAAGTGGGTGTTCGAACCGGATGCCAAAAAGCGCGACGATTTTTTGCGGCGTTTCAAGCAAGCCAAGGTTGCCCGGTCGCTCGATGAAGTCCTCGCCGACGGTGAAGTGAAACTTGTGGTGTGCGCAGCCGTGACGTCCGAACGCGGGCCGATCGGGTGTCGCGTGATGGAAGCGGGTAAGGACTTCTTCGTGGACAAAGCGCCGCTCACTACGCTCGACCAGCTCGCCCAAGCGCGGGCGGTCAGCGCGCGCACGGGCCGCAAGTTTGGCGTCTACTACAGCGAGCGGCTGACCTCGGAGGCGGGGATGTTTGCGACGGATCTGGTGAACAGCGGAGTGCTAGGGCTCGTGGTGCAGGTGGTGGGCCTCGGGCCGCACCGGCTCAACAAGCCGACGCGGCCGGCGTGGTTTTTCGAGCGCGCCAAGTTTGGTGGCATCCTCTGCGATATCGGTAGTCACCAATGCGAACAGTTTCTCACTTACGGCGGCGCGACGGACGCGAAAGTGGTGCACGCGGCGATCGGAAATTTCGCGAACCCCGAGACCCCCGAGTTCGAGGATTTCGGCGAGGCCACGTTTGTCGGCAACAACGGCGCGACGAACCAGATTCGCGTCGATTGGTTTACGCCGGATGGCCTCGGCACGTGGGGCGACGGGCGCACGTTTATCCTCGGCACAAAGGGCTACATCGAGCTGCGGAAATACGTGAACGTCGGCCACGCCAAGGGTGGCGACCACGTGTTTCTCGTCGACGGCAAGGGCGAGCATTACATCCCGGTGGCGGGCAAAGTGGGCACGCGTTTCTTCGGGGAATTTATTCTCGATTGCCTCAACCGCACGGAGAAGGCGATGACGCAGGCGCACGCGTTCAAGGCGGCGGAGCTCTGTATCCAGGCTCAGAATGCGGCGGTGCGGCTGACGTAGCCCTCAGCCGGACGGCGAACACTCACGGCACCTCGTAGACTTCCACGAGGGTTTCGCCGACGGCGTTCGCGACGCCGGAGACTTGCACGGTGTAGCTGCGGCCGGCGGCGAGCGTAATGACCGCGGCGGAATCTTTGCTGCCGGCTGGGAGGGCAAACGCGCCGACTTGGGCAAACACGGGGGCGAGCGAGGCGTCCCAGTTGTCGTTGGCCGCGAGGCGCGCGGCGGTGGCGGCATCGGTGACTTCGAGTTGCGGGTCGGCGAGCACGTTGGCCACGCCGAGGGCGGCGAGGGTGGGGCCGACGGCGCGAATCAGGACGCGCTGCGTGCCCGTGCCGGCCACGTAAAAACCGGCGATCAGAATATCGTTGCCCGTGCCGACGCGGTTGCGGGCGGAGAGATTGATGAGACGCGCGCCACTGCCGGCGCCGGCATCGTAGCCCTCGACGAGGACGACGCCACCGGCGGTGCCGGCGACCTGCACGGTGTGCGCGCCGACGAGAGCTTGTTGCAGCGCGGCGTCACGGCTCGCGACGGGAAACGGAAACGCGCCGAGCGATGCAAACGTGCCGGCGAGCGGCGCGGGCCAATCGTTATTTTCGGTAAGCTTGGTGGCATCGCGATAGAGCTCGATGCGCGGATCGGCCATGGTGGTCGTCAGGCCGAATGCGGCCAGCGCGGGGCCAGCGGCGCGGACGAGGAGTTCTTTAGGGCCGCCGTTGCCGCCGACCACGAAGCCGACGATGACGTTTTGCGCGCTCGCGAGCGTGGTGCGCAGTGAGACGTTGGAGAGCCAGGCGGAGGGTGTGACGGTGAGCGACGTGGCGAGACTCGTGGCCGAGCCGGCGGGGGTAGTCACGACGACGGAGTAGGCGCCGGCTTGCGAGGCGGTGGTGGTCGGCAGCGTGAGGGTAGCGAGAGTGGCGCCGAGGAGCGGCGAGCCGTTGAAGTGCCACTGGTAGGCGGGCACGGTGTCGGCTGATCCGGCGACCGACGTTTGGACGGCGAACGTGGCGGCGGTGCCGGCCGTGACGGATTGTGCGAGCGGTTGGGCGGAGATTGTCGGGGCTCCGGATGCGACGGGCGGACGATGGGCAACGAGGAGGTCGCGCGTGAGCACGGCGCTGGTGGTGGTGCCGGGCTTCGTAGCCTGAAATCGGATACTGTAGGCCCCGTCGGCCTGGCCGGCCGGCACGGTGGTGCGGTAGGTGTGGCGGCCGGTGGCGTCGGCGGTGAGCGGAAAAAGCGTCTCGGTGGTGTTGCGCAGTGAATCGCGGACGACGAGCGAGGTGCCGATGACCGGGCGGCCGGCCGGGTCGGTGACGGAAAGGGCGAACTCGGCGGTTTGGTTCCAGTCGAGAGTGGGTGTGTTGGCGGGTGCGGATGAGGCGAGGATCAGCGTGACGGGAGCGGTAAGGGCGCGGGCCGTGGCTTCGTTGGTGTAGCCGGCGTTGTTGCCGCCGGCGTTGAACGCGCTGATGCGGTAGACGTAGGTGAGGGCGTCGTTTGCGGTGGTGTCGCGGTAGGTGGTCGTATTCGGCGCGACGGAGGCGAGCGTGGTCCATGGCGCGGCGGGGTCGGCTTTGCGTTCGATGAGGAAGCCGACTTCGGTGGTGGATTGGTCGCGCCACGCGAGTGCGATGGCGCCGGTCTCGGCGGTGGTGACGAGGATGGAAGGGATTTCGGGCGTCGGGCCGTCGAGGAATTCGCGGATGCCGTCGCGAATCGCGGTCGCGACGAGTAGCTTGAAACGTTCGTCTTGGAGCGCGGCGTTGTCGGGCGTCGGCCGGTCCATAAAGGCGATTTCGATGAGGACTGCGGGGCGCGTTGCGAGACGGTTTTCACCGTAGCTGCCGTTAAAACCCTGCACGCGGCGGTCGGCCCAGGTCGGGTTATAGTCGCGGCGGATGGCAGTGATGACTTTGGCGTGGAGGATGTCGGCGAGGCGTTTGCTCTCGGGACCGAAGCCGTTGTTGGTGTCGTAGAGCGTCTCGGTGCCGGTGCCGCCGCCGCCGTTGTTGTGGATGCTGACGAGGAGTTCGGCGCCGACAGAATTCGCGTAGCGCGGACGGCAACGGATATCCTGTTCGAGATGGGTAAAGCCGGACTCGTTCCACACGGAGGCGTCGGCGCCGAGGGCTTTCACGTGGTAGCGGGCGGCTTCCTGCCAGCGGGGAAATCCGGTTTCGCCCACGCCGGCGGTGCGGTCGAGATTGCGCGTGGGGCGGACATCGGCGCCATCGGCGAGCAGTAAATTATGAAGCAGGGTGATGAAATCGTGGTTAACGAAATCCTCGACGATACCGCTGAAATACGAGCGCTGGAGCACGTAGTTGGCGCCGTTGAGATAGTAGCCGTGGCCCGGGCTGAGCGCGATGCGACGACCGGCGAGCGCTCCGGCGGTGCGCGGCGTGTGCGGGGCGAGTTGGCGGGCCGTCGGTGGCGCGGCGGGGCGATCCAACTCGGTGAAAAACTGCGTCAACGCGACGCCGTCGACGGTGGTGAAAATCTCGAACGAAGCGAAATCGGGTCGGAGCACATCGCCGGCCGCCCGATAGAGTCCGGTCACGGTTTCCTCGAACACGAGGCTGCCGGGCGAGAGCGCGAGCAGATCGCGGCTGAAATTCAGGGTGAGGCGGTTGGCGGCGAGGGATGCGTCCAGGAGCGCGACGGCGCGGAGACGGGGTTCGGCGGAGAGGGCGTGGCGGACGGCCGATTCGGTGAGGAGGAGAATTTGGTCCGACGACGGCGAGGGTGGCGGTTGCGCGGCGATGAGCGCGGTGCAGAACGCCACGGCGAGAGTGAGGAGGGAGAGGAAGCGCACGGGGTGAATGGATTGCTGGTAGCGAAACGGGGGTGCGCGGCAAGCTCCGCTCGGCACGGAGCGACCTTGCAGGGGCTGCTGGATGGCGGGGAATTGCGTAGGAAGGGAGCGGGGCGATGCGGGTTTTTTCGCCCGCACAAAGTCTTGTTTCGGGAGGGAACGCCCGTTTGCTCGACCGCACACATCACGTCATGGCAATACCCCGTCTCAAACTTTCACAGATCAAGGGCGACTCCGCCCCGGTGATTGTGCCGATCTTGAGCGCGACGGCGACGGCGGAACCCGCTCCGGCGGATGAGTTGCCGCCCGCCCGGCCGGTGCCAGTTCCGGTGCCGGGGATGGAGCAAGCGGCTTTACCGGCGGTGGCGCTGGCTGTGCCGATGGCGCCCGCGGCAGTGCCCGCGCCGGTGGCGAGCGTGGCGGTCGCGGTGCCGCTGGCGGAACCTCCATCGAGTGAGGCGACTGCGACGACGCTGGCGCCGCAGATTCGAGTGGCCGCACCGTCGGCTCCGGTGGCGGCAGAGGTGGTGGCGGCGGATACGCCGGCTTCCGAGGCGTTGCTGAAGCACTCGGCGTCACCTGCGTTGATCAAGTCCTCGGCGTTGGTGTTGAAGTGGGGCTTGATTGCGGCGGTGCTGCTCAGCGTGGCTTTTCTGGCCATCCGCTTTCTGGTTCCGTTTTTGAATGAGCTGCGCAACCCGAAGCCGCCATCCGCCCCGATCGACAAGGAGGCGTCGGTAGCGGTGAAGGTTTTGCAGCAGACCCGTCAGGTGGTCGCGAAGAGCGACGCGAAGGTCTCGTATCTCAACGAAGTCATCGACACGGGGGACGGCAAAGCCGCCGAGAAAAAAGTGGCGCCGCCCCCGCCCCGCGCGGAACCGCCGCGAGTCGCGACGGGGCCGGTCGGCGCGCCCGATCTCAGCACTTATCGCGATGCGGTCGCAGCGATGAAAGTGGACAGTGTGGTGCTCGGATCGCCCTCGCGCGCCTTCATCGACGGGCGTTTTGTGAAACAGGGCGATATCGTGCACCGGGGACTGGGGCTGCGTTTCACCGGCGTCGATCCGGAGGAACATGCGATCTGGTTCACCAACGCGGACAACGTCGTGTTCAAAAAACACTATTGAGCGGCAAGCTCGTCGGTGAGGCCCGCCGTGGGGCCTGCGCGCGACGCGGGTTGGTTTCGGGCAACGAGGGGGAAGGGGAGCGCATTATTTGTCCGCAGCATTAGCCGGCGGCGTAGCGCGAGGGTTGTGCGCGGGGCTAATACCCGGGGCGGAGGTGGCGAAGGGGTTTCCTCTTGGCGGAAGCGGGGCGCAAGGTCCGCGCGGGGCTCTTTTCTATGCACTATCCAAAAATCATCCAGGGCGGTATGGGCGTGGCCGTTTCAAATTGGCGGCTCGCCAAAGCCGTTTCGCGGCTGGGCGAATTGGGCGTGGTGTCGGGAACGTTGCTCGCCGTGATCTTGGCTCGGCGCTTGGAGGCGGGCGATCTGGAGGGCGACATGCGCCGGGCACTCGCGCATTTCCCCATTCGGAACGTGGCGGAGCAGATCATCGCCGATCACTACGTGCCGGGAGGCAAGACGGCGGAGGCGCCGTTTACGTTGACTCCGCTGCCGAACATCGTGCCCGGTGCCGCGCTCAACGCGCTGACGGTCGCGGCCAATTTCGTGGAAGTATTTTTGGCGAAGGAAGGTCACGGAGGAGTGGTGGGGATCAACCTCCTCGAGAAGATTCAACTGGCCACGTTGCCGTCGCTCTACGGCGCGATGCTCGCGAACGTAGACTACGTGCTGATGGGGGCGGGCATTCCTCGGGCGATTCCCGGCACACTCGATCGGCTGGCGGCCGGGGAGGTGGCGGATTGTCGCGTCGAGGTGGCCGGGGCGCGGAGTGGAGAAGAGTTTGTGACGCGTTTCGATCCGGCGGCGTTTTTCAACGGTCCGCCGCCACGGCTGCGACGACCACAGTTTCTCGCGATCGTCTCATCGGCGACGCTCGCGCTGACGTTGGCGAAAAAATCCAACGGTCGAGTCGATGGGTTTGTCGTCGAGGGCGATGTCGCCGGCGGACACAACGCGCCGCCGCGAGGACCGCTCCAACTCAGTGCGGCCGGCGAACCTGTCTACGGTCCGCGCGACGTGCCCGATCTCCTGAAAATCCGGGAACTGGGGCTGCCGTTTTGGTTGGCCGGTGCCTATGCCCGCCCGGAGAAACTGGCGGAGGCGCGCAGCCTCGGCGCCGAAGGAATTCAGGTGGGGACGCTGTTTGCGTTTTGCGACGAGTCGGGGATCGAGCCGGCACTGAAGCGCGAGGCGATCCGCGCGAGTCGCGCGGGAACCGCCCACGTGTTTACCGATCCAGTGGCGTCGCCCACGGGATTTCCGTTCAAGGTCGCGGGCATGCCCGGCACGGTGTCGGAGCCGGCGTGCTTCGCCGAACGGCCGCGGATCTGCGATTTAGGCGGCCTTCGCATTCCATACCGGAAGGACGACGGCGGAGTGGGCTATCGCTGTCCGGCGGAGCCGGTCGCCGATTTCGTGCGCAAGGGCGGCACGGCCGAGGAGACGGTCGGGCGCAAATGTCTCTGCAACGGACTCGCCGCCACGGTGGGCCTGGGGCAAGTGCGCGACGGTCGCACGGAGCCGGCGATCGTGACGGCGGGCAACGAGTTCGCGGAGGTCGCGCGCATCGTCGTAACCGGAGCGGAAGGATACGCGGCGGGCGATGTCGTTCGCTACCTGCGGGGCGCGGGCGAGTGCAGCGTGGCAGAAGGTTGAGCCGATCGCTTTCGCCAAGTGCGCAACGGACGCGTGGTGCTGGCCAAGGCGTGCGCAGTGAACCGGGGCGGCCCGTGGTAAAGTCTGGCTACAAAACCCTCTGGTCGCTTGCGGGCCGCGGGATCGGATCGGACACGGCAGCGTCATAACTGACACGGGATGATAGCCCCGCGAGGTGCGAGTCCTCGTGCTGCCACCACCGATACGACCCGCGGCCCGCGCGCGCCGCTTCCTTCCCATGACCTTTGCCCAAATCGCCGGAATTCTGCCGGCTATCGTTTTCCCGGCTGCGACGATCGTCCAACTCGTGCGCATGGTGCGCGCCCGCTCCGCCGCGGGTGTCAGCGTCGCGACGTGGCTGTTGTTCGGCTTCGCGAACCTCGCGATCTACATCTACGCCGAGCGCTACACCGAATGGCAGGCAATCGTCGGGATGCTGTTCACGGCCGTGATCGACTTCGTGATCGTGGCGCTCGCGCTGTTTCGTTACCGCGTGGCCACGCCGGTCACCGAGGTGCGGGCGAAGGCCTCGGTGGCGTTCGTCGCCCCGCGGGCGCAGGCGGCGCACTGAGACGTGGGCGACGCTGGGTGCTGGGGGCGCGGGATGGGCGTTGCGCGCCGAGGGAAGCTTGCGACCGCACAGGCCGCGGCTCTGCATCGAGCATTATGTGGTTATCATTCTGGGTGCGACGCGGCTGGGTCGGGGGAATGGCCGGGGCGCTTTTGCTGATCGGCGCGACGGTCGGCGGGGCGATCAACACCAGGGCCGAGGAGGCGCCGGAGATGGCGCGCCTGAAGGTGAGCGACAACGGGCGTTTCCTCGTGCGAACCGATGGCGTGCCGTTTTTCTACCTCGCGGACACCGCGTGGGAGCTGCTGCATCGGTTGTCGAAGGAGGACGCCGAGTTCTATTTGCGGCGGCGGGCCGCGCAGGGTTTCACGGTGATCCAGGCTGTCGTGCTGGCGGAGGTGAAGGGGCTCGATACGCCGAACGCAGAGGGCGAATTGCCGCTCGGCGAGCGCGATCCGCTGAAGCCGAACGAGCGCTATTTTGCGCACGTGGATTGGGTCGTAAAAAAAGCGGAGTCGCTCGGACTCCGGGTCGGGCTGCTGCCCACGTGGGGTGACAAGTGGAACAAGAAATGGGGCGTCGGCCCGGAGATATTTACTCCGGAAAATGCCGAAGCTTACGGAGAATGGATCGGGCGGCGCTACGCACGGAGCGCGGTGATCTGGCTCTTGGGCGGCGACCGGCCGATCGAGAATGAACGCCATCGGGCGATCATCGAGAGCATGGCGCGGGGCGTGCGGAAAGGCGATGGCGGGGCAAATCTCATCACGTTTCATCCATCGGGCGGGGCGGGCTCGTCGCAGTGGTTTCACGGGGCGGCGTGGCTCGATTTCAACATGCGCCAAAACGGGCATGGGGTGTCGTTTGGCGGGCGGTATTCAAAAACGCGCGACGACTACGACCGAGTGCCCGTGAAACCAGTGATCGACGGTGAGCCGATTTACGAGGACCACCCGCTCGCGTTCAAACCGGATGAAAACGGGCACTCGGTCGCGGCGGATGTGCGGCGGGCGCTCTACTGGGATTTGTTCGGTGGGGCCTGCGGGCACACTTACGGTCACCACTCGGTTTGGCAGATGTGGACGCCCGGCCGCGATCCGGTGAACCGGCCGTTGCTCCCGTGGCGGGAAGCGCTCGAACAACCCGGGGCCCAGCAAATGCAATGGGGACGGCGGCTGATCGAATCGCGGCCCATCCTCACGCGCATCCCTGATGACACGGTGATCGTGCCGGCGGGTGTGACTTCGGCGGTGCCCGGCGCGGGAGCTTACCGGTTTGTCGCGACGAGGGATGCCGAGGGAAGCTTTGCGATGATCTATGTGCCGGTAGGGCGAAAGTTCTCTGTGCGCATGAGCAAGATCGCGGGGCCGCGGGTAGTCGCGTGGTGGTTTGATCCACGCACAGGCGCGGCGACCCGCGCGGGCAAATTTTCGAATGAGGGCGAGCGTGAGTTCGTGTCGCCCACGCACGGGGAGGCGCTCGATTGGGTGTTGGTGTTGGACGATGCGGCGCGAAAATTTCCGGCCCCGGGGGCGATTCTCCGGTGAGGTAACCGGACCCGCGTAGTGAGCGCTGGTTGCGCGGAGGGTGGAGTTACGGGGCGCCGGAAAAAACTTAGCCGGTGATCGTGAGGATGATACCGGCGAGCACGCCGAGGACGGCGGGGAGTTTTTGACGACCGTTGAGTTCACCAAAGAAAAGCAGGCCGCCAGCGAACGCGACGAGCGTGCCGCCGCGGCGCAGGCTGGAGACGAGCGAGATCAAGGCCTCGGGGTCGCGGAGGGCGCTGAAGTAGACGAAGTCGGCGATCAGGAGCGCGGCGGAAACGCCGAGCACACTCCAACGCCATTGGAATTCATGGCGCGTCCACCAGCGGAGTTTCCAGCCGACGACGAGTGGAAGGAAGATTAGCGCGAGGTAGATCGAGAACCACGCCTGCACCGTCGAGGCGGCGAAGCCAATCCGGCCGAGAAGAAATTTATCGTAGAGGCCACTGGCCGCACCGAGGAGTGTGCCGGCGAGGAGCCAGCCGATCCATTTGTTGCGGTGAAAGTGAATACCCTCGCGCGCCCCGACGACCGAGAGGCCGAGGAATGATGCGAGCGTGATGACGATACCGAGCATCTCGATCCACGACGGACGCTCGCCGAGCACGAGCAGCGCACCGAAGAGCGTCCACACCGGACCGGTCGCGCGGATGGGCGAGGCGAGTGAAACAGGCAGGTGTTTGACGGCGAAGTAGCCACACATCCAAGAACAGCCAACCAACAAGGATTTTGCCGCGAGGAGGAGATGATCGGACGCCGAGAGCGGGGCGACGGCGAGAGCGACCGGCAGTGAAGCCGGCGAGAGAGAGTGCAACGCCATGAGCACGAGCCAAACGGTGGCGCTGCACGCGTTGGCGAGGAAGAGCACGGGCAGCACGGCGTTGTCGCGCACGGCGTGCTTGGTGCACAGATCGTAGCACCCGAGGAAGAAGGCGGACACAAGGCTGGCGATGACCCACGGCATGGAGCGGGCAAGCAGTGGGTGGCGGCCGGATACGGTGCAAGCGCCGACGCGTTTGCTGTCTGCGAGATTGCCGCGCGACTGCCGGATAGTGATGTTTTTCGCATGAATCTGAAACCTGATCTCCGTCGCAGATTGCTGATCTCGGCGGGCGTTTTTGTCGTCGTGATGCTCGCGCTGATTTTGGGGCTTCCCCCGATCATCAAAGCGCAGGCGGAAGCGCGACTGTCGGAGCTGTTGGGGCGGACCGTGACGCTCGGACGAGTGAAATTGGATCCGGTGCGGCTGGCGGTGACGCTCGAGAATTTTGAGATCCGCGAGAAAGACGCGCGGGCGTCGTTTTTAAGCTGGTCGAGGCTGTATGTGAATTTCGACGCGCTCTCGTCACTCGGGGGCGACTGGGTGCTCAGTGAAGTGGAGCTCGACGGGTTTCGCGCCGCAGCGGCGATCAATGCGGACGGTTCTTACAATGTCTCGGACCTGATCGCGAAGTTCTCCGTGCCGGGCGCCAAGGCGGGGGCGGCTCCACGTCCGGTTCGCGTGGGAAGTCTTCAGGTGCGCACGGCGCGGGTCGATTTTAGCGACCGGTCGCGGGCGGTCGTTTTTGCGACTGGGCTGGGACCGATTTCTTTCAAGCTAACGAATTTTCGCACCGCGGGGGACAGCGCGGCTCCCTATCATTTCGAGGCGACGACAGACGAAGGCGAAAAGTTCACGTGGTCGGGCACGCTGGCGGCGGAGCCCGTGGCCTCGCGTGGAGAGTTCTCGGTCGAAGGCGTCCTGTTGAAAAAATACGCGCCCTATTTGGCGGACAAGGTGCGCGCGGATATCGCGAAAGGGACACTCGGGGTGCGCGGGCGCTATGAGGTGAATCTCGATCCGAAAAAACGCGTGCTGAAACTGGCCGAGGGCGAAGTGCGGTTGCGGGATTTTCAGCTCAACGAGCGCGGGAACGGGCAATCGGTGGTGGCGCTGCCGAGCTTGGACGTGATTGGAGTGCAGGCAGATGGTTTAACGATGAAAGCCTCAGTCGCGCGGGTGGCTGTGGCGGGTGGGCAAGTTGCGGTCCGACGCGAGCAAGACGGGGCGCTCAATCTACTCGCCTTGATGGTGCCCGAGCAGGCGCCGACAACGAAGCCGGCACCCGCGGAGGCGCCCACGCCGGATTTTAACGTGGGCGAGGTGCTCGTGAAAGATTTCAAGGTAGGGGTGACCGATCTGGCGGCGCCGCGACCGACGCAGCTCGGGTTGTCGGGCATTCAGTTTTCAGTGAAGAACGTCTCGTTGGCACCGAACGTCGCGATGCCGCTCGCGCTCGCGCTGGAGTGGGCGCCGGGAGGCTCGGTGCAGGTAACGGGCAATGTGACCCTAAAGCCGACGCTTTCGGCCGATTTGAAGACCGAGATCGTCGGCTTCGAATTGCTGCCGCTCAGTCCGTATCTCGAGCAATTCGCGAATGCGCGGCTCACGCAGGGAGCGTTCTCGACGACGAATGCGGTCAAGCTGTCGCTTACGAATGAAGAGCCGGATGTGACGTTGTCCGGTGAGATCAAGGTCGAGCGATTCGGGCTGGTGGACAGTGCACGAAATGAAGAGCTCGTGGGATTCGAACGATTTTCGCTGAGCGGGCTCGCGGTGACGACGGCACCGCGGCTCGCGGTGTCAGTGGCAGAGGTGGGCCTCGTAAAACCTTATGCGCGCGTGATCGCGCAGGCGGACAAATCGCTGAATCTCGCCGGAGTGGCGAAGCTGAAGCCGGCGGCAACGAATGCAGTGCCGGCCGCTCCGGGACCGGCCGAGCCGGCGCCGAAAATCGAGGTCGGACGAGTGACGATAACTGACGGTGATTTCAGTTTCTCGGATCGGTCGATCGAGCCGCATCTGCGGATGGGGCTGGGACTGTTTGGCGGCACGATTGCCGGGCTTTCCTCAGAGAATATGGCGCGGGCCGATGTGGAGTTGAAGGGCGTGGTCGATGGGGCGGGACCGGTGTCGATCATCGGCAAGCTCGATCCGCTCGGCGCGAGCAAGCTCGTGGACCTCAAGGTCGATTTCAAAAACGTCGATCTGATCCCGTTGAGCTCTTATGCAGGAAAATTTGCCGGCTATCAACTCGCGCGCGGCAAACTGACGGTCGACACGAAGGTGCTGCTCGCAGGGGCGAAAATCGATGCGACCAACGTGGTGACGCTGAATCAGTTCAATTTCGGAGCGGCGACCAACAGCCCGGAGGCGACCGCGCTGCCGGTGCGGCTGGGCGTGGCGTTGCTGAAGGACATGGACGGCAAGATCGTGATCGATTTGCCGGTGCAGGGAAATTTGGACGATCCGAACTTCCGGATCGGGAAGGTGGTGATGCGGGTGGTGGTCAATCTGCTGACGAAGGCGGCGGTGTCGCCGTTTGCGCTCGTGGGCTCGATGTTTGGCGGCGGTGGCGATGAGCTGGCGTTCCAGGAGTTCGCGCCGGGGAGCAGCGAACTGCTGCCGACGGAGCTGCCGAAATTGGAGACGATGGTGAAGGCGTTGACGAATCGCCCGGCCCTGAGTGTCGGACTGGAGGGGAGCCACGATAGGGCGGCCGATACGTTTGCATTGAAGCGCCACAAACTCGACGACCGGGTGCGCCGGCAGATTTGGGAGGAGCGGCGCGTGGGCGAACCGGGCGTTGCTCCGCCGGAAAAACTCCTGATCTCGGCGGAAGCGCGGGTGGCGATGGTGAAGAAACTCTTCGATGCGGCGTTTCCGCCGGGCACGCAGTTCGGCACGCCGCTGCCGCCGGCTCCGGTCGTAGCGGCACCGCCGCCCGCGCCGCGGGTGGGCTGGTTCAAACGTATCGTCAATACGGTGACCGGCGAAGAGCGTCGCCAGCAGCGCGCCGCCCAAGCGGAACGCGCGCAGCGAGCCTCCGAATACGAAAAAACGGTGGCAGCAGCAGCGGCGGCGGGGCTACCGCTGGAAGAAATGTCGGGGCGGCTGGCCGAGGCGACCGAGGTCACCGAGAACGACCTGCGAGCGCTCTCGGCGGCGCGGGCGCAACGGGTGCGGGACTATTTGGTCACGACTGGGCGCATCGCGCCGGAGCGGCTCTTTCTCGCGCAGGCGGGAGAATCGCCGGCTGAGTCGGACAAAGGGAACAAGGGACCGCGGGTCTTCCTGAGTTTGCAGTAGACGGGTCGCTCGGAGGAAACCGTTCAGCGCACCGGCACGAAGACGGCGCTGACGGGTGACGGCACGGAAAGAAGCGGGCCGGCGGGCGTGAGGCGGCCGGTCTGTTCGTCGATGCGAAAAACGGCGACGGTGTGGCTGTCTTGGTTTTCGGCGAGCAGCCAGCGCCCCGTGGGATCGAGCGCGAAGTGGCGCGGGGTTTTGCCGAGCGTGGATTGGTGGCCGATCAGCGTGAGCTGACCGGAAGTGGCGTGGATGGCGTAGGCGACGATGGTGTGGTGACCGCGGTTCGAGCCGTAGAGGAATTTGCCGTTCGGGTGGGCGAGCACCTCCGCGGTGCTTGTGCCTGGTTGGACGGATTCGCCGGGAGGGAGTGTAGAAATTGTCTGCAGCGACGTGAGCGTGGCGCGCGCGGCGTCGTAGCGAAACGCGGTCATCGTGCAGAGCATTTCATTGATCACGTAGGCAAACCGGCCCGTCGGGTGAAAGGCGAGATGGCGCGGGCCAGACCCCGGCGCGACGGCGGTCGAGGCAGGCTCGTGTGCGGTGAGTTTCGCGGCGGCGGGATCGACGGCGTAGACGAGGATGCGGTCGAGACCGAGGTCGGGGACGAACGCGAAGCGGTTGTCGGGCGCAACGACGATTTGGTGGGCGTGGGGAGATTTCTGACGCGCGGGATTTACGCTGGAGCCGGTGTGTGGAATGACGGAACCGAGGGGGCCCAGGCGACCGTCGGTTTGAAGGGAGATGGCGGATACGCCGCCGCCGCCGTAGTTGGCGACGAGCACGATGCGGCCGGTGGCATCGACCGAAAGGTGGCATGCGCCTGTGCTGCCGTGAGACTGCTGATTGAGCAGCGTGAGAGCGCCGGTGGCGGAGTTGAGCTCGTAAGCGCTGACGCCGACGCCGGGATTACGTTGGGAATCGGCGCTCTCGTCTATCGCGTAGAGAAATTTACCGTTCGGGTGAACGGCGAGCCACGCGGGATCTTTGGCTTCGGCGGCGAGCTCGGCGGACGAGAGGCGGCCGGTGGCGGCATCGAAGCGGGAACGGTAAATGCCTTTGCTGGTGGACTTGGCGTTCGTGTAGGTGCCGAAGTAGACGAAGAATTCTTGTGTGGCGGCGAGCGCGCTGGTGGTGGCGAGCATAGCGAGGGTGAGTGTGAGAGCGGGGCGGAAGTGCATGAGGCGAAAGCGGGGACGCGTGACGTGCGTAGTAGGCGAGGTTACCAACTGAGTTCGAGAATGCGGCCGGGGTTCATGGGACGGGAGCCGTGTTTCCCGACAGGGCGGGTGTATTCGAGAATGTAGAGTTTTTTGCCGACTTGCAGGAAATCGATGGGGCGGGCGAGGGGAGCGAAAAACGTGTGCATGCGCGCTTCGTAGACGCCAGCGGGGTTCCGCTGCAAATTGACGGCGAGGATGTCGTAGCCGTAGCTCTCATCGAGGAGGAAGTTGCCGAAGCGGCCGATGAGAAATTTGCCGCGTAGATCGGCGGGCCATTCGGGGCCGCAGAACAACATGCCGGCAGGCGACGAGTGGGCATCGAAGGTGGCGATGGGTTTCGTTTCGGAGCCGCCGGCGGCGGGGCCGAAGTTGCGGATGGCGGGCGTGACGACGAGGCCGGGCGGAAGATCGGGTGTGTAGGGGTAGGGCTTATCGGTCGCGGGGTAGTCCGAGTATTGGTAGGGAAAGCCGTAGTGTTTGCCGCGCTCGACGAAGTCCATCTCTTCGGGGCGATGGGCGTCGGGGCCGTTGCTGACGCTGAAGAGTTCACCGCGGTCGTTCCAAGCGAACGACCAAGCGTTGCGGATACCTTGGGCGAAGACTTCGATTTTCGGAACCTCGGCGTTGGGATCGATGCGCCAGATGGCGGCGGTGTAGTCGGTCTCGCCGCCTTTCCAGTAGATGGTTTCTTTTTTGAAGATGCCACCGTCGACCTCCCCGGCATCGGTGCGGGCGCCGCTGCTGACATACATGTGGCCATCGGGGCCTTCGGCGATGTGGCAGACGCCGTGGTTGTAGTAGCTGAAACCCCAGGGGTAACTCGAGCGGAGCCACGCGGTCATTTTTTTCGGGATACCGGTGGCGTCGAGCGGCTCGGAGCGGAAAATCACCACGCGGTTGACGTGCCACGGTTGCTCGGAGACGCGCTGGTTGGTGACGAGGTAGAGGCGTTTTTGCGAATCGATGGTCATGCCGAGGACGGCGATTTTGCCGGCGCCGAGTTCGGCGTAGTCTTTGTCGGCGAGGATGCGCGCGAGGTTGCCGGTGGCGGGTTCGAGGCGGTAGAGGTCGCCGGCGTTGTTGAGCACGAGAATCCAATCCATCCCGGGAATCGTGGCGAGTTTCACGCCGTGCACGGGGAGGCGGACGACTTCGCGGAGCTTGTAGCCGGCGGGAGGTTTGGGCAGGGGCGCAAAGGGGTCGGCGGCGTCGGTGTTGGCGTCGGCCAGGGCGGCGCGCACGGCCTGAACTTCAGCGAGGGTGACGGCGTCGCCGGCGTTGCCCCACGCGCTGCGCACATACGTGAGGATATCGGCGACCTGTTGGTCATCGAGCGACGGCGGCGCGGGCATGACGCCCTGGTATTCGACGCCGTTGACGACGATCGGTCCGCTCGTGCCCTGGATGGCGATGCGGATGCTGCGCGTTTTATCGGCCATGAGGTAGTCGGAACGCGCGAGGGGAGGGAAGATCCCGGGCAGACCGCGACCGTCGGCTTGGTGGCAGGCCGCGCAATTGAGGAGAAAAAGGGCGGAGCCTCGGCTGGCGCTGGTCTCAGCGGCGAAGGCGGACGGTGCCGTCAGCAATGAAAACAGGCACAGGGCAGCAGCGAACGTGCGGGGTAACATGGGTGCGTGCGTAGCTACGGGAGCGCGAAGGTGGGTCAAATCATTAAGGGCAAGAGATCAAACTCGTGTTGCGCGGAGACGTGCTCTAGCCAATGGCGATCATGCCTCAAGATCCCCATGCGCAGTTTGATCAAACCGTTCTCGAAATGATTGAGCACAGCCCGATCGGGGCCGTGCCGTTCACGCCGACTTACCAGGATGCGATCAAGCGACTCTACGCGTCTCATCAGGTGTATGCAGATTCCGATCACAAGAACGGACATGTGACTGCGCGTTCGCTGGCGAAGAAGCCGCATTTTCAGGCGAGCAACCTGGAGGACGTGATCGCCGGGAAAATCGGTTCGGATGCTTTGGAGGCTAACGGAAGTATTTTCGACCGCTATGTGAAGTCGTTGCCGGCGGCGCTTCAAGTGCGGGCGGAAACGTTTCGGCTGACGGTGGCGGGCAAGGTGCCGCACCATCGGGCGAAAGTCGTCGGCGCCGAAAAAATCGTGGTGGCGCACGATCCGATCCACACCCTATTTCTGGTGCCGGGCGCCGGGCCGAATGCGGGACTGCCGGGGAACTATTTACATGGCGCGGCGGCGCAGGTGCGGGCGACGGATGACAGTCCGTGGACGGTGCACGTGCACGATTCCGACGACGGCGATGCGCTGATCGAAGTGGCGACGATGGGCGAAGCGCTGGCGAAGGTGGTCGAGGTGATGGAGTGCTCGCCATTCAAAATGGACGAGCTCGAGGCGCTCGGGTTCACGCTCAAATGAGCGTGGTTGGGCCAATGGATCGGAAACGCGCATGACGCTGGCCGAACTCGGGTGGAATGACGCGCTCGTGCGCGCGTTCGCGGCGCACGACGCGGCGGGATTGGAACCGGCGCGGGTGGTGTGCGAGCTGCGGCGGAATTTCTACGCGGTGCACACCGCGGCGGGCGAAGTGCTCGGCGAGTGCGGCGGCGGATTTTTCCACGTGGCGCGCACGGCGGACCAGTTTCCCGCGGTGGGCGATTGGGTGGCGGTGCGGCGCCGCGAAGGCGAACAGCGGGCGGATATCCACGCGGTGTTGCCGCGACGCACGAAGTTCTCGCGACGCGCGTCGGGTTCGGAGGAGATTGAGCAGATCGTGGCGGCGAATATTGACACGGTGTTTTTGGTGAGCGGGCTCGACCGGAATTTTAACCCGAAGCGCATCCAGCGATTTTTGGTGGCGGCGCAGGAGAGTGGAGCGGCCCCGGTGATCATCCTCAACAAGTCCGATGTGTGCGATGACGCGGAGGCGGTGCGGCGCGAAGTCGAAGTGTTGGCGCCCGGGGTGCCGGTATTGATCACGAGCACGGCGACGCGCAAAGGGTTGAAGGCGCTCGCGGCGAACTACGGGCAGCCCGGAAAAACGGTGGCGTTTATCGGCTCATCCGGGGTGGGGAAATCGAGTTTGATCAATGCACTCGTGCGCGATCCCGAGTCGGATCTGCCGACGGCCGAAGTGCGCGAAAAAGACAGCAAAGGACGGCATACCACGACGCGACGGGAGCTCGTGCAAACGCCGGCGGGCGCGCTCGTGATCGACACGCCGGGAATGCGGGAACTGCAACTCTGGGGCGTCGAGGACGGCGTCGAGGAGGCGTTTGCGGATATCAAGGCGCTGGCGTTGCGCTGTCGGTTTACCAATTGCGGCCACAATGCCGAACCGGGCTGCGCGGTGCGGGCGGCGCTGATGGGCGGCGAACTGCTGGCGGCGCGGTTCGACGCGTATCGGAAACTGCGCGCCGAAAAAGTGGCGAGTGCGCCGAAGGAGCGGAAGCCAGGGGCGCTCGCGAGCAAACCGAGCTGGAAGCAGCGAGCCGAGGGCGTGAAGCCGTTTCGCCACCGCCACCATCACGAGGACTGACGGCGGTCACCGGCGCGGGCCGCCGGCGCGATCAGAGCAGGTGCGTGGGCAGATCGGCCGCGGGCGCCGGCGCGGCGACGACTGGAGTGGTTGTGAGCGGAGCGGGCGAGGTGGCGGGAGGGGCGTGGCGCGGCGCGCGATGGGCGGCGACGGCGAGGACCTCCACGTAGACGAAGTCGGCGGCGGTCGCCACCACCGCGTCGATCGCGGCGGCGACGGCCGACAGTTCCGTCGACACGGCGGAGGCAGCATCGACGCCCACCTTGCAGGAAAAATCCCACTGCTCGAAACCTTCGGGCAAGGTCTTGCGGCGCTCGCGCTGCACGTATTTGCGCACGTCGTATTTGATGCCTTCGACCACGCGTGCATCGGCTTTGCCGGGGGCGTGAAGAGCAAAATTCTTTTTCATGAAGGAGCAGCGTGGGAGATGATGGCGCGCGTGGGCAGCTCAATTTCGAAATTCTTCCGGGCGCGCGCATCGTCGCGCGGGGACAGACAGCGGCAATGATCGTTCCAAGCGGATGACGGGCGAACGAGTTGGCGGAGAAGAGAGAGCGGCGTCAGAATGGGTGTCGTGTTCGCAGCGTGCGATTTCTAGAGTGCTCTCGCCGGCCAAGAACACATCGGAAAATCAGCAACCGCCAAACGTCCCGTCATTCCGACGGGCGGGCCGCGGGTTACTTGGGAGGCATCGCCAACATGAGAGACGACTATCTGCAGGCCGCACTGAAAGTGATCGATGACCCGAATATTCTCGTGAACGTGATTTCGCGTCGCGTGAAGCAATTGAAGCGCGGCAATCGCGCGTTGGTGGAATCGCTGGAAAAACTTTCGCCGGAAGACACGGCGCTGCGCGAAGTGATGGAGGGAAAAATCAGCTACGAGCTCGCGACCAAAGAGACGCTCGTGCACGGCGGTCGCTGAGAAAAAATCAGCGGAGCGATGGCGCACGGGCCGAGTTTTTTCCGGCGCGACCACGCGGCGTCGCGGATTGCCCCTTGCTTGTTGTCCAAAATCATTGTGAAACAATCCGTGTTGTAGGGGGATCGGAAAAAATTGTGTCGGGGCACCGTCGTCCCGTCATGACGGTTCCTCTTTAGTCACCGACGGAAACCAACCTAGATAAATCCCATGGCAAAATCACAAAATTCAAAGAAACAGGTCAAAAAAGCTCCGGCCAAGACGCCGGCTCAAAAGAAGGCTGTGAAAGCCGCCAAGAAATCGAAGTAACGTTTGTTTTCTTTTCGGCCGGCTCTCCGGCCAACAAAAACGGCACAGCTTTTGGCTGCGCCGTTTTTTTGTGAACAGATGCGGCGGTGAGGCCGCAATTACGAACTGGTCGTGCGCGTGGAGACTTCGATCACGTCGTGGGGAGCAGCTTCTTTTTGTCCCGCCGGACTGACGCGAATGTAGCGGGCCTTGGCGCGTAGCTCGGGAAGCGTGGCAGCTCCGAGATATCCCATGCCGCTCTGCACGCCGCCGATGAGGGTGCCAAGCACGTCGTCGACCGAGCCGCTCACTTCTTTGAGGGCCTCGATACCTTCGGCGGCAACCTTGCGAGTCTGGTCGGCTTTGTCGTGACCGTAGCGCGCAGCGCTGCCGGCTTTCATCGCGGAGAGGCTGCCCATGCCGCGATACTGTTTATAGACCTTGCCGCTGATCTCCATGATTTCGCCGGGCGCTTCGCGGCAGCCGGCGAGGAGTCCGCCGAGGATCACGGCATCGGCGAGCGTGAGGGCTTTCACGATGTCGCCGCTCTTGGTGATACCGCCGTCGGCGATGAGTTTGACGTTGTTGGCCTTGGCCACTTGGCCGGACACGTGGAGTGCGGTGAGTTGCGGGATGCCGACACCGGCGACGATGCGCGTGGTGCAGATGGAGCCGGGGCCTTGGCCGATCTTGATGGCGTTGGCACCGCAATCGGCGAGGAACGCGACGCCGCTCGCGCTCGTGACGTTGCCGGCGATGAGGGTGAGATCGGGGAAGGCGCCGCGCACGAGTTTCACGACATCACCGACGCCGGCGGTGTGTCCGTGCGCAGTGGACACGGCGATGGCGTCGACGTGTTCGGTCACGAGATTGCCGACGTGTTCGAGGATTTTTTCGCGGTCGAGGGAGCCATCGGGTTTGCGCACGGGGGACAACGCGGCTCCGACCACGAGGCGAAAATCCGTGTCGCGGGAGGGTTTGCGGCGAGACTTGGCCTCGGCGGTGATTTTCTCGACATCGGAGCTGGTGACGAGGCCGCGGAGGCGGTCGGCGGCGTCGACGACGAGCATCTTGTTCAGGCCGACGTGATGGGAGAAAAAGGCATCGGCGGCTTTGATCGGGTCCTTGGCGACGGCGCTTTTCTTTTCGGTGATGAGGTGCGCGCGAAGGGTCATCACGTCGGCGACCTTTTTTGTTTTGTAGCGGTCTTTGACGACGTTGCCGGAGAGAAGGCCGACGAGCGTGCCGGCAGTGTCGACGACGGGGAAGGTGGAGAACGAAAAACGTTTGGCTTCGATAAGCGCGAGGACGTCGCCGATGAGCTGGTCGGGGGCGACAGTGATCGGGTCCTGGATGAGGCCGTGAATGTGGCGTTTAACGCGGGCGACTTCCTTCACCTGCTCGCGAGCGGGCATGTTGTAGTGAATGAGGCCGAGGCCGCCGTTGAGCGCCATGGCGATGGCCATGCGCGACTCGGTGACGGTGTCCATGTCGGACGAGATCACCGGAATCTGGAGACGGAGCGCGTCACTGAGCGAGGTAGAGGTGTCGGCGTCTTTTGGGAGAATCTCCGAGTAGAGCGTGGCGAGCGACACATCGTCGAAGGTGAGCGCCGTGGGCAGATTGGCGCGGAAGAAGGCGTCGGCCGGAAGATAAAACTCAGCGTCGGCGGACGCGACCTGGGCGGTGGTGGGCTTGGCAACCTTTGTCATAGATTGCCATGAACGGAGTAGGCCGGGCGCGACGGAGCGCAAACAGAAAGTCGGGTTTGCGTGGCGCGGTGGGGAGGTATGACGTGAACGGTGTGAAGCGTGCGCACGACGGGAAATATTTTTTTCAGTATCGACGGTATCGGCTGACTCTGCGTGCGCCGGTGCGGACGGCGCACGGCGTGTGGACGGAGCGCGAAGGTGTGCTCGTGCGACTGGAAAGCGAGTTGGGGCCGGTCGGATACGGAGAGGCGGCGGTGTTGCCTTGGTTCGGCACCGAGACGGTCGACGCGGCGGAGGCGGCCTGCCGCGAGATCGGAGCGGAGGTGAGGACCGAGCAGATCGCGGCGTTGCCGGTGACGTTGCCGTGTTTGCGGAATGCGCTGGCGGCGGCGCGGGGGGAAAGGGAAGGTGGGGACGGTGTGCCGGAGAGGGCGGCGGCGGGGAATGCGGTGGAGGGGGACGGACGGGTTGAACCGCCCTACTTGGGGGTGGCGGCGTTGTTGCCGGCGGGGCGCGCGGTGCTGGCCGCAGTGCGAGCCAAGGAGGAAATGGGATTTCGGGTCTTCAAGTGGAAGGTCGGCGTGGGCGATGTCGCGGACGAGCTGGGTTTGTTGGACGACGTGTGCGCGGTATTGCCGGCGGGGGCGAAGTTGCGACTCGATGCGAACGGCGCGTGGGATCGGCGGAAGGCGGAGCGGTGGCTCGAACGGTGCGCGGACCGGCCGGTGGAATTTGTCGAACAACCGGTCGCGGCCGAAGCGCGCGGGGCGGAGGATCTGTTGCGCGGGTTGGCGGAAGATTTTCCGACGGCGATCGCGTTGGACGAGTCGATTGCGGGCGAAGGCGATATCGAGCGCTGGGTCGGGGCGGGTTGGCGGGGAGTTTTTGTGGTGAAGCCGTCCCTGCTGGGCGACGTGGGCCAAGCCGTGGAGAGATTGGCCAAGGCGAAGGCGGCGGTCGTGTTTTCCTCGGCGCTGGAAACGGCGGTCGGCGCGAAGGCGGCGCTGCGGGTGGCGTTTGCGTGGCGGGGCGAGCCGCGGGCACTGGGATTTGGGGTGTGGCCGCTGTTTGTCGATGCGCGCTGCGACGGGCCGATGGCGGTGCCGTTCGTGCGGCGGGAGGACGTCGAGCGATTGAACGCGGAGGCCGTATGGAACGCGGTGAGTTGAAGTCGCTGTTGCGCGCGGCCGGCTGCGTGGAGGAGCGCGGCGAGTTTTGGTTTTTGCGTGATCCCTCGCGAGGAGGCGCGGACGTGGCCGAAGCGGACCGCGGCGGCGAAGGTGGCGCAGGCTGGCTGGGCGTGGCGACCGGTGGCACGAGCGGCGGCGTGCGGTGGGCGCGCCACGATGAGCTGACGCTCGGCGCGGCGGTGCGGGGATTTTGTGAGCACTTTGGCATCGAGCGCGTGAACGCGGTGGGCGTGCTGCCGGCGTATCATGTAAGCGGATTGATGGCGCGGGTGCGGTCTGCGGCGACGGGTGGCGACTATGTCGCGTGGGATTGGAAGCGGCTCGAAGCGGGCGCGGTGCCGGATGTGGGCGGAGGCACGGGGCCGTGGGTGATTTCACTCGTGCCAACGCAACTCCAACGACTGTTGGCGATGCCCGACGCGGTCGCGTGGCTGCGGCGATTTGCGATCATCTTTCTCGGGGGCGGGCCGATCTGGCCGTCGCTTGCGGAGGCGACAGCGCGGGCGGAGTTGCGGGTGTCGCTAAGCTACGGGATGACTGAAACGGCGGCGATGGTGACGGCGCTGCGGCCGGAGGAATTTTTGCAGGGAGGGCGAAGCAGCGGCACGGCGCTGCCGCACGCGCGGGTGACGGTGAACGCGGATGGCGTTGTGGAGGTGACGGGGCCGTCGGTATTTCGCGGATACTTCCCGGACTGGCGCGAGACGCGGAGTTTTGCGACGGAGGATAGTGGAGAGCTGGATGCAGGCGGGCGATTGACGGTGCTCGGTCGGCGGGACGCGGTGATCATTACGGGAGGGAAAAAAGTGCAGCCTACGGAGGTGGAGGCGGCTTTGCGGGCAAGCGGGGAATTTGCAGATGTGGCGGTGATCGGCGTGCCGGACGACGAGTGGGGGCAGGCGGTGATCGCGTGTTATCCGGCGGGCGGGCGGGAGCCCGACTTGGTGCTCGCGACGGGGGCGTTGAGCGGTGCGCTCAAGCCGAAGCGGTTTTGCGCGGTGGCCGATTGGCCGCGAAATGCGCAGGGAAAAATCAACCGTGCCGCGCTGCTGGCGAGCGTGACGGATGCGAAAAAGCTTACGGCGTGACGCCGTTTCCGTAGAGGTGGCCTATGACGAAAAACGAAATCGCGGACGTGCTGACGGAAATCGGGACGTTGCTGGAATTGAAGGGCGAAAATCCATTCAAAGTGCGCGCGTATCAAACAGGCGCGCGGGCACTGGAGTCGCTCGAAGAGGCCGACCTCGCGAGGCTGATCGCGGCTGGAGAGCTCGGGACGATCAAGGGATTTGGCGAGGCCCTTGTGCAGAAGATCACCGAACTGCACACGACGGGGCGGTTGGAGTTTTTCGAAAAACTCCAGGCGTCGATCGAGCCGGGGCTCGCCGAGATGCTGCAGATCCCCGGGCTGGGGCCGAAGAAGATCCGCGCGCTACACGAAAAGCTGGGCATCGCGAGCATCGCCGGGCTCAGCGAGGCGTGTGCGGCCGGGAAAGTCGCGGAGCTCGACGGATTCGGCGAGAAGACGCAGGAGAAAATCGTCGCGGGCATCAAGAACCGGGAGGCCTACGGTCGGCGCCACCTGTGGTGGGACGCGTGGGAGGTGGCCGAGCCGATCGTGAAAGGGCTGCGTAATTTGAAACAAGTGGCGCGCGCAGAGGCGGCGGGGAGTCTGCGGCGCGGGTTGGAGACGGTCGGCGACTTGGATTTTATTGTCGCGGCGGACGACGTGGCTCCGGTGGTGGAGTGGTTTGTCACGCAAGCCGGCGTTAAAGAGGTGACGGCGAAGGGCGAGACAAAGGCGAGCGTGCGGTTCGAGAGCGGATTGCAGGCGGATTTGAGGATCGTGCCGGCGGGGCAGTTCGCGTTTGCGCTGCACCACTTCACCGGGTCGAAGGATCACAATGTGCAACTGCGCCAGCGGGCGCTCGCGCACGGGCTGAGTTTGAGCGAGTGGGGGCTCGTGCCGGAGGCGGGCGAGGGGACTGCGAAAGAGAAAGCGGAGAAAAATCTGAGCAAGTCGGCGGCGGATGAGACGGCGCTGTTTGCGGCGCTGGGGCTGAAGTTTATCCCGCCAGAGTTGCGCGAAGGTCTCGGCGAAATCGAAGCGGCTGAGGCGGGGGCGCTACCGCAGCTCGTGGAGTGGGCGGATATGCGGGGGGCGTTTCACAACCACACGACGGCCTCGGACGGGCGCAATACGCTCGTGGAAATGACGGCGGCGGCCGAGGCGCTGGGCTGGGAATACCTCGGCATCGCAGATCATTCGAAGGCGAGCTTTCAGGCGAAGGGGCTCAGTGAGGAACGGTTACTCAAGCAAATCGAGGAAATCGAGGCACTGAATGCCGCGAAGCGTTTCACGACGCACGTGTTCTCGGGGACGGAGTGCGACATTCTCACGGACGGGCAACTCGACTACGACGATGCGCTGCTGGCGAAGTTGGACTACGTCGTGGTGTCGGTGCATAACGCCTTCACGCAAGACGAGGCGACGATGACGGCGCGGATCATTCGCGCGATCGAGCATCCGCGGACGACGATTTTGGGGCACCTGACGGGGCGTCTCCTGCTCCGGCGCGAAGGCTACAAAGTCGATGTCGCCAAGGTGATCGACGCGGCGATTGCGAACGGGGTGGTGGTCGAGTTGAACGCGAGTCCGTGGCGGCTCGATATGGATTGGCGCCACTGGCGGAAGGCGTCGGAGCGGGGGCTGTTGACCTCGCTCAATCCCGACGCCCACGAGACCGAAGGGCTCGGGCACGTGCGCGCCGGAGTAAATGCGGCGCGCAAAGGCTGGCTAACGAAGGAATCGGTGCTGAATACGCGCTCGCTGGCGGAGGTGCGCAAATTCCTTAAAGGGCGGGCGGCGCGCTGAGGTATTTTCGGAAGCGGGGAGTTTTCTGTAACTTTCGCGCAATGTAATGTGTATAACGGGCGAGTCTTGGATGTCCGACCACCTATCATCTCCCCTTGAACGCCTCCGTGCATGATGTCCCGGCGACCCGCGAGGTCGCGTCTGCGTCCGACCGCTTTATCATCGAGGCGCGGGGCCTCACGAAGGTCTACGGAGCGCACCGTGCACTAGCCGATGTCAACTTGCAGGTCCCGGCGGGCACCGTCGGACTGCTCGGGCCGAACGGGGCCGGCAAGAGCACGTTTATCAAGTGTCTCCTCAATTTGGAGACGCCGACGAGCGGGACGGCCAAAGTGCTTGGGTGCGATATTCGCGCCGGCAATCGCACCTCGCGTGAAAAGGTCGGCTACAGCCCGGAGCAGGATTGCCACATCGCCGGCATGGCGGGCTGCGAATACGTGACGTATTGCGGGCAGCTCTCGGGGATGTCGTTTCGGGCCGCGCGCCAACGCACGCACGAGATTCTCGATCTCGTGGGCATGGGGCAGGAGCGGTATCGCCCGGTCGACACGTATTCGACGGGCATGAAACAACGCGTGAAACTGGCGCAGGCGCTCGTGCATGATCCGGAATTGGTCTTTCTCGACGAGCCGACCAACGGACTCGATCCGTCGGGGCGCGAGCACATCCTGAAACTCATCGGCGGACTCTGGCGCGATCTGGGCATCAGCGTCGTGATGTCGTCGCACCTGTTGCGGGATATCGAGCGCGTGTGCGACCGGGTGATCATCATCGGCAACGGGCGCCTGTTGGAGCACGACAGCATCGCGGCGTTGAAGACACGCCACCGGCAGATCGTGGAGTTGGCGCCGTCGGCGGAGAAGGAACGGTTTTGCGCAGTGCTGGAAGCCGCGGGGCACACGGTCGTTCGTCTCTCGAACGGGAAGCTGCGGGTCGAGTCGGCGGCAGAATCGATCGAGTGGGTGCTGGAGTTGATGCGGGCCCACCGACTGCCACCGGCCGAGATCGTGGCCAATCCCGATGCGCTGCACGAGTTGTTCATCCGAGCCATTTCGACCGCCCATGGAACCGACGCTTGATCTCAGCCGGTGGCGCGAAAAGCCGCGCGGTGTGCTCTACCGCCAATGGACGATTGTCGCGATGGGGCTGCGCCAATTGCTGCGCACGCGGTTTTTTCGGTGGTTACTCGGGGTCGCATGGATCGGCGGTTCGCTGATTGCGACATTGGGCTTTGCGTTCAGCCAGTCGCTCGCGAGTGGCGGGTGGCTGGAAACGCTCGCGATCAAATCGGGGCCACGCATGGAGGCGGCGTTCACAGTGCTCACGGGATTGGTGGCGCTATTTCCCGACATCGTGGTGCACGGTTTTTTCACGGCGGTTTTTTGGGCGCATTCGTTTCTCGGGCTGTGGCTCAGCCTGCTTGCGCTTACGGTGTTGGTGCCGCAACTGATCAGCCGGGACCGAGCGAGCAACGCGCTGATCGTCTATCTCTCCCGACCGCTGACGGCGACCGACTACTTGCTCGGAAAGTTGGGCATCATCGTCGGGGTGCTGTTGCTCGTGTGGACGGGGCCGCTGCTCTTCGGCTGGTTGCTCAGCATGCTCTTTGCGACGGACAGCGATTTCATCGTCTACTCGTTTTCGCCGCTGCTGCGGGCTTTGGCGTTCAACGCGATCGGGCTCGTCTCGCTCGCGGCGATTGCGCTGGGTGTATCGGCGGCGGGTCGCAAGCCGCAGATAACGACCATCGTTTGGTTGGGATTGTGGCTCGTGCTCGGGGCCATGGCGGCGCCGCCGCGGGCGCCGACGTGGATGAAACTCAGCAGTTTCACGCGCAATTTGGGCGAAACCCGACAGGCGCTGTTCCGACTCGATGCCGCGCTCGCGGACGCGGCGAACAAGCTGCCGCTGCTCGACCAGCAGTTCGTCGGCAACTTGGAGTCGGCGGCGCGCAAGGCCGAGGCCACGGATTTTAACGCGGCGCTGGCGGCCCTCGGCGTCTTTGTAGTCGCATCGTCGTTGGTGTTTTTCCGCAAGCTCCGCCCCGAATGAACCCGATCGTCCACGCCGAAAATATCAGCCGCTTCTACGGGATGATTCTCGGGCTGAACAACGTCTCGTTCACGATTCGGCCCGGCATCACGGGCATTGTCGGACCCAACGGCGCGGGCAAGACGACGCTGTTCCGGCTCGTGCTCGGGCAGATTCAGCCGAGTGCGGGCACACTCACGGTATTCGGCGAGCGTCCGTGGAACAACCCGGCGGTCCAGGTGCGCATCGCCTATTGTCCCGAGAGCGAAGTGATGCCGGCGGGGCTGCGGCCGCTGGAGTGGCTGACCGGCCTCGGCATGATTTCGGGGCTCTCCGCGCGCGAAGCGGAGCAGCGGGCGCGGGGGGCGCTGGAGCGAGTGCGCCTCGGGTCCGAGCACTGGAAAAAGCGCGTGACGACCTACTCGAAAGGAATGAAGCAGCGGGTGAAACTTGCCCAGTGTCTGCTGCACGAACCGGGACTCGTGATCCTCGACGAGCCGATGAACGGGCTCGATCCGATGGGGCGCGAAGACATCGCGAACATCCTGCGGCAACTCGCGCAGGACGGGGTGAGCGTGCTGATCTCCAGCCATATCCTCCACGATCTTGAGGCGCTGTGTGCGGATTTCATTCTGCTGCGCTGGGGGCGGATACCGCGCTCGTTGAACGACGCCGCGTCCGCCGATGCGCGCACGCGGTGGCCGGAAGCAACGACGTTTCGGTGTGATGCGCCGGACAGGCTCGCGCGGTTCTTCTTCGAACGAGACCTGCTCCGCGGGTGCGATATTCTGCCGGAGACGGGAACGCTGCACGCACGCTGGCGGGAGCCGGAGCGATTTTTCGGAGCGTATCACGAGCTACTGCTCGCCAGCGGCGTGCGTATCTTCGAGGTGCAAGGCACGGCTTCGTTTCTCGAAAAGGCCATCGAACCGGCGTCGCATTCATGAGCACAAACTCCAGCCCATTTACTCCGCCGCGGGTGACGCCAAAACTCGCGAACGCGTTTGGCGGGGTGTGGCGGCTGACGTTCCGGCGTTTCTTGCTGCCGGGGCATTGGCTGACGCTGGCGGTGGGACTGGCGGTGTTGGTCCTGCTGTTTGTGGGCGGGCCGCGAGGGAAAATGACCAAGGATTTCGCAGATTGGGCGGTGAATTTTTACGTGACGTTTTTGGTGCCGGCGCTGGCGTTTGTGGCGGCGGCGGGCGCGATGCGGGACGAGATGAAGGCGAGTGCGACTGACTATGTGCTCACCCGGCCGGTGCCGAGGTCGGTGTGGGTGCTTTTTAAATACGTGGCCCACACGGTCTGCTCGCAGATCGATTTCCTCGTCGCGTTTGCCGTGCTGGCGGGGCTCGCCGTCATGCGCGGGGTGCCGGATCTCGGGGTCATTCTTCCGCAGCTTTTGCTTGCGCAGGTTTTGTTGGTGACGGCGTTCAGCGCGTTGGGCTTTTTGGCGGGAGTCATTACCACGCGCTATGTCGTCGTCGGGCTGGCCTACGGCGCGGTGATCGAAGCGGGGGTGGGGCAAATCCCGACTCAACTCAGCCGACTTTCGATGACGCACCAGGTGCGAGATTGGTTGGCGCCGTTGGTGGGACGCGCGGAAGTCGTTCCGATCGTATCGGGTTTTCTTGGCACCTCGGCGATGATCGCGCTGTTTTGTGTCGTCATGCTCGGAGCGACGGCGGTGTTGTTTTCGATCCGCGAGATGCCTGGCGGAGCAGAATCCTGAGACGGCTGTAACCTGGAGGGGCCGCCCGGTGTATGAAGAGGCAACCACCTATCTATCCTATGAAAAAAGCTTTTCTCTGTTTCGCGATACCGGCGCTTTCGCTCTGGGCCGCTTCAAGTTTGAATGCCGCCATCAATCCCGCTGTCGTCCCGGCCGAGGCGCGTTGGATCGTCTATGCGGACATGAACGCACTGCGCACGAGCGCGATCGGCAAGGAGCTGATCGCGTTGGCTGAGAAGAACAAATTCGACACTGGCGCAGGCAAGGTCGGCGTCGATTGGCAGAAACTGCTCGCGACGATCGGCAGTGCCACGGCTTACGGCACCAATCTCTCAAAGGACGCCAAGGACATCGATGGGGCCTCGGTGATCGAAGGCACTGCCGATCTGCGGAAAATCGCAGAAAGCATTTTAATCCAGATGAACCTCGCCGATCCCGATGCGGTGGGGGAACTCACGGACCTGCCGTTTCCCGCTTACGTGATCAAGGAGCCCAAACCCAAGGCCAGCAAGGCGGGCGCGCCGGGTGCGGGCGGTGCCACGGTGAGAGCCACATCGGAATCGGCGCCGATGGAGGTGATCGTGGCGTTTCCGCCGGAGCCGGTCGTCATCGTGAGCAAGTCGAAGGCGCAGGTTTTGAAAGCGCGGGAGGTCGTTCGTGGGGCGACGCCGTCGGTGGCGAGCGCGGCCAATGCGCCGCTGCGGAAATTTATCGAGGCGTCAAAGGGGGCCTATCTGTTCACTGCTAGCACCGTGCCGGCCGGGACGCTGTTTCCCGAGGACGGACCGCAGGGGCGTATTTTGAAGATGGCTAACTCGGGATCGCTGGCACTCGGTGAACGGGAAGAGAATGTCTTTGCGCACAGTGAACTGGTCGCGAGTTCGAATCAGATGGGCGAGAAGCTCATGAAGATTTTGCAGGGCTTGACCGCGATGCTATCGCTCGCCGAAACCAACGACAAACAGTTGGCCGAGTTCCTCGATTCAGCGGTGGTGAATCGCAAGGGCGACACCGTAACGCTCGATCTCGCGTATTCGAGTGCCCGCCTCGCGCAGATGATCAAACAACTACAGCAGGCGCCGCAATCACGTGCCAGCGATCGCGGCCCCGCCCGGGCGCCGCAGATGATCAACGGCACAGCGCTGGCCGAGTGGCAGACGGCCAAGACCGAGGCAGGTGCGGTGGAAGGCGCGGCGGACGTGACGGCCACGCGCACGATTGAAAATGTGACGCTGAAGAACGGCACGCTCTTCACCCTCGCGCGGCACGCTACGGGTGGAAAAATGCCGCGGTGGGAACAGATCGAGATCGTGCCGGCAAGTGGGGGAGGGGCACCGCTGGTGTTTCGGCCCGAGTTTATGCGTGCAGCCGGGCAGCGCGGTCTGTGGTCGCAATTTCCGTTTCCCGGCGCGGACGGCGATTACACGCTGAAGGTGACCTATGTGAGCACGCCCGGCGCGCCGGCTTCGTTTGCAGTGAGCATCAAAGATCCGGCGCCCCGGACGAGCCCGGCGGCGGCCTCGGGCCCGGTCGCTCCAAAGACCAAAGAATGATTCCTTCGGTCGAGTTGCGCGTGCCCGAGCCTCTCCCGGTATCGACCGAGGGAGGCTGCGACGAGGCCGGACTCGTGCGGGAGACGCTCGGCGGAGAGGCGGGGGCGTTTGACGAGATCGTGCGGACGCATCACCGGCGGGTATTCAACTTTGTGTTTCATCTGACGCGACACCGGCAGGACGCCGAGGACCTTACCCAGACGACGTTCATCAAAGCCTACACGCATCTCGGGTCGTTTGACGGCAGCCGGCCGTTGATCAATTGGCTGCTCACCATCGCGCGAAACAACGCACTGAATCACTTCCGCGCGGCGCGAAGGTGGGAGGAAATGCCGGAGATTGTGCCGACAAACGAGCCCTCGCCCGCGCATGCGGTCGAGGCGCGGGAGCACGGTGAAAATATCTGGGCGCGGGCGCGGGCCGTGTTAGCGCAGCGGGAGTTTGAGGTGCTGTGGTTGCGCTATGGCGAGGATCTCTCGGTGCAGGAAACGGCGCGGGTCGTAGGCCTGACGCAGACGCATGTGAAGGTCTTGGTTTTTCGGGCGCGGCGCACGCTGCTCAAGGAGGGATCACCACTATGAAAACTTCGAATCGTCCAGAAGTGCAGCAACCGCGGCTGACGTGTCGCGCCGTGCAAGGCTGGGTCTCGCTGGTGAGTGACGGCGAGCGGCCGCACGCCGGGGCTTGGGGCGCGCGTCACGTGGAGAGCTGTGCGCGCTGCCGGGATTTTTTTGCGAGGACGGATGCGCTCAATGCGACTCTGCGGTCGGGGGCGAGGAACGGGCACGAGCCTGCGGAGGAAGGATTGGATCGCCGGATCAACGTGGCCGTGCGACGCGCGTCCGGAACGCGGGAGGCGCCGCGCGCGGGGACCGGAGTGTGGGCCTGGGCAGGGATGGGGGCGCTCGCGGTGTTGGCACTCGTGGCGATATGGCGGCCGGCCGTAGACGAGGCGAAGGAGTCGCGGGCGGTGGCGGCGGTGATCGCCGACGGACGTGAAACGGGCGGCTGGGACGAGGGAGGCGCGTGGGAAAATTGGCAGCCCACGACCGAGGCGTTGCTGGAGGGCGAACCACTGCGGCGCGAAGCCGATGCGCTCTACGCGGACGCGCGCGTGGCGTTGGGATTCTTGGCGCTGAATTTTTTGCCCGGGACGACGACGACGGCGGGCGAGGGAACCGAGTAGCGGCGGCGGTCAGCGGGGCGGGCGGGAGTGCACACTTGCCGCGTTGGACAGACCTTTCCATAACCGCTCGCGATGATCACCACACGGGCGCGCGGATTGGCGAACCTCCATGCCGGAGTGTCGACGCTGTGTGTCGGAATTTTTTTCTGGGTCTATGCGGAGTTCATCATGCGGTATGTCCCGTTGGTGCGGCTGAGCCGGGAGGTGAATTTGTTGCCGTATTTTTTGTGCATGATCGGCGGCATGGCTTTGGCGGGGCGGGCGTTGGCGCGCCTGGCGGCACGTTTTCATTTGTTGAACGTGAGCGACGGCGCGCGGCTCGCGGCGTGGCAAGTGGCGGCGATGGCACTGCTCACGTTTACAATGATGTTTGCGACGTTAGATCGGAGTATCAGCCGGCTTTTCCTGGGAAGTTTTTTGCTGTGGTCGTGGATCGGGCTGACCGCGTTGAATACCTGGCTACCGAGTGCGTTGGCGCGGCTGGTGTTTCGCCGCGGGCACCGGCTATCGACGGTGTTTATCGGTCGCGTGGGATCATTTGCGCGGCTCGACGAGTGGATCGCGAACAAGGAGCCGCTGGGCATTTTTCCGGTGGGACTGCTCAGTGACGATGTGGGGCCGGAAAACCGGCTGCGGTTACCGGCGCCTTTGCTTGGCGGCGTGGCGGATTTGCCGAAAGTGCTCGGAGAGCGGGAGGTGGGGCAAGTGGTGTTGTTGGAGTTGCCGGCGACCGATGCGGAAGCGCGCAATCTCATCGAAATATGCCATGAGCAAGGGTGCCGGCTGCTGATCCACAATACGCTCGCGGAGCGCTACACGCATCCGCTCGTGCCGATGGTCGAGGAGGGGCGGCATTTCTATACGCTGCAGGAGGAGCCGCTCGAGGACCCGTTGAACCGACTGGTGAAACGGGCTTACGACGTGGTGATCGCTTTGCCGGTGGTGGTGATGCTTTTTCCGCCGCTGTGTGCTTGGGTGTGGTTGATGCAGCAGGCGCAGGCGCCGGGACCGCTGTTTCACGTGCGCGAACGGCGTGGTCAAAAGGGCGAGATTTTCCGCATGTTGAAATTCCGCTCGATGTATGCGCGCGCGGAGAGTGCGACGATCGAGGCGCAGCAGGCGCGTTCGGAGGACGCGCGGATTTTTCCGTTTGGGAGATTTTTGCGGCGGCGGAGTCTCGATGAGTTTCCGCAATTTTGGAACGTGCTCGTCGGGGAAATGAGCATCGTCGGACCGCGACCCTACATGCCGCTGCTCGACGAGGAGTTCCGCCAGCAAACACGCGGTTATCGCACGCGGCATCTGGTGAAGCCGGGCATCACCGGGCTCGCTCAAAGCATGGGCAACCGCGGAGAAATCCTGGAGCAGGAGATGCTGCGCCGGCGCGTGAAGTGGGATGTCCACTACATCACGCACTGGTCGCTCTGGCTCGACGTGCAGATCACGGCGCGGACGCTCGGGCAAGTGATCCGCCCGCCGGAGACGGCCTATTGAGGTAGCGGGAGCGACGTGTCGTGAAAACTAAGGTTGGCGGGTGCGTGCGATGAGCTCGCGGGCTTTGGTGACGATCTTGTCTTCGAGGCCAGGCGACCACGGGCCCGGGCGGCCGTAGGGAATCATGGAGGTTTCCCCCTCGTAGCGGCCCTCTTTCAGGACGCGTTCACTGGGGATGTAAGCCATGACGTCGTTGGAGTAACCGAAAACCCAGAGCGGGCCGGTCGTCTCGGCACGCAGGCGGAGCGAATAGTCGATCACGACTTCGCCACCGAGAGCGGCCCACGAGAGGTTGCCGAGACTCCATGCTTGAATCGGGTAGGCGTAGCGCAGGATCGCGTCGCCTTTGGCGCGGAGATCGGCGGTCACGGCGGCGGACCAAGCCTGATGCATTTCTTTGTTCGGCTGCTCCTTTTCGCGGGCTTCGCGGAGTTTTTCTTCGGTGGGTTTGCTGGCAAACGTGAGAGTGATGTCCTCGAGCGCGGAGGAGAATTTGCCCTCGATGCGCGTCATCTGGCCGGCGAGAGCGCGGTCGGCGGCGTCGGCGAGCGCTTTGCCGTGGGCCTGGGCGAGTTCGAGGGTGCCGCGGGGATTGGGATTGATGTCGGCGCCGCAGCCGATCGCGAAAAGCACGGTCGCGCGCGGGTGACGTTGCTCCAGTTCGGCTTGGGCAGCGCCGGCGTAGTCGCCGTGCCACTGGTAGAACGACAGCGTCGTGTTGTGGCAGGCGTAGGAGAGGAAGAGCGCGCGCAATTCGCCGTCGAGGCTGCGCACGGCGAGGACGGGGACGCGCGGATCGAAGGGACCGCGGAGGGTGCCGGCGGCGCGGCGAGCGGGCGCGTCTTTCTCGGAGTTTTCGCGACGGTTCATGCCGAACGTCGCGGCGTCTTCGGCCCAAGAAATCGTAGCGGGCGCGAGCGACTTCAGAGCGGTCTCGGCGGCGCGGATCATCTTTTCTTCGAGTTGCACGCGATAAGCGCGCGCCACGGCGAGGCCCTCGGGAGGAAGAATGCGGAGGCCGCTGATGCTGCCTTCGATCCACGGCGAACAGTGGGTGTGCGTGACGTTGACCATGAGCGCGCTCGGCGCGAGGCCGTGGCGGCGTTGGAGTTCGGCGGCGACGCGGTCGGTGATTTCACGGGTGATGCCGCAGAGGTCGAGGCCGAGGAAAACGCCGCGGTTGCCGGACGGGTCGGAGACGGCGAGGGCTTTGACCCAGAGCTCTTGCGCGGTGCCATCGGCGGGGCGATTGCGGACCGCGTAGCCGGTCATCCACGCCCCGGCGGGCGGGGTAATGATTTCGCGACCGGTGCCGGCGCGCCACGTCGGAGCGGAGGCGGCGGTCGCCGATGAAACGAGCACAACGGAGCAGACGAGCGCGAACAGGCGGGGGAGAAGGCGGGGTGATTTCACAGCCCCGAGTAACTGCCCGGTGACAAAGCGGGCAAGGGGAATTCGCTATTTCGTGGCGGCGACACGGCCGGGCTCGCGGTTGCCAGTGCCGGTGCGCTTCGTAAGCGAATCGCCGAGGTCGGCGCGGCATTTTTCGGCGAAGGCAAGGAGACGTTGCACGACCTCGGGGTTGGCTGCGGCGACGTCGGTGGTTTCGCCGATGTCGCGGCTGAGTTCGAAGAGGGCGGGCGCGGTGACGTTCGCGTTTTCGTATTTGGACGGGATGCCGCCGCGACCGCCGGAGCGGCCGGCGAGCGTGCGGTAGCGATGCGCGAGCACGAGTTTCCAGCTACCATCGCCGCTGACGACGGCTTGCAGTTCATTTTGTGCATACCAGATGCCATAGCCTTCGTGAGGATTCGTGGCGCCGGGGCGGCGGGAGATAAGTGGCCAGACATCGCGTCCATCAATCGGGTGAGAAGGGAGCGCGGCACCGGTGAGACCGGCGAATGTGGGGAGCAGGTCGATCGTCATCAGGTAGTCGTCGCTTTTTACGCCGGCGGGAATCTGGCCGGGCCAACGCATCAATGCAGGAACGCGAGTGCCACCTTCCCACGAGGTGCCCTTGCCCTCGCGGAGCGGGCCGGCGCTCCCGGCGTGGTCGCCGTAACTGAGCCACGGGCCGTTGTCGCTCGTGAAGACGACGAGCGTGTCGCGATCGAGTCCGTGCACGGCGAGGGCGCGCATGATTTCGCCGACGGACCAGTCGATCTCCATGATGACATCGCCGTAGAGGCCGGCGGCGGATTTGCCTTTGAATTTGGCGCTCACTGCGAGCGGTGCGTGGGGCATCGCATGGGCGAGGTAGAAGAAGAACGGGCGGCTTTTATTTCGCTCGATAAAGGAGACTGCGCGCGCGGTGTAACGCGTAGTGAGCTGGTCCATTTTTTCCGGAGTGATCTCGGCGTCGATCACGCGACCGTCCTCGTAGAGCGGGAGCGCGGGGTAGGTGCCTTTTTTCGCCTCGGGGTGAAAGGGCCACATGTCGTTGGAGTAGGGGAGCCCGAAGGATTCGTCGAAGCCCTGGCGATTAGGGAGGAAGGGCTCGCGGTGGCCGAGGTGCCACTTGCCCGCCATGCCGGTGGCGTAGCCGCGGGATTTGAAAATCTCCGCGAGGGTGGTCTCCTGCGGATTCAAGCCGTGTGTCGCGCCGGGTCCGAGAGCGCCGTGGATGCCGACGCGATTCGAGTAACAGCCGGTGAGCAACGCCGCGCGTGAGGCCGAGCATACGGCTTGGGCGACGTGGAAATTGGTGAACATCGCGCCCTCCTTGGCGAGGCGGTCGAGGTTGGGCGTGGTGTAGCCTTTGGCTCCGAAGACACCGACGTCGCCGTAGCCTTGGTCGTCGGTGAAGATGACGATGACATTAGGCGGACGGGTGGCGGCGCGCGATAGAGGGGAGGTGAGGAGGGCGCAGCCGACGACGCACACGAGAGATGAAACGAGACGGAACGGGCGGTGGTAGGGGTTCATGTTAAGAAAGTGGAAGTGACGGGCAAAGGGACCGGTGATGAAAGAGAAAAATCGGCGATGGAGCGGATAGGGATGGGTGGAGCAGGCGGGGCGTGGCGGCGACAGCAGACGGCGGGGACTCGCCGCCGATTCCTCATCGGCGATTTCGTGGCACGCGGGGTTTGCCATCAGAAAAGGATCACTTCAGTAACTTTGCAGTTACAAGGGCACTGTCCCTGCTTTCACCCCACCCCGATATGACCTCCTCAGCTCTGCTTTGCCGTCGTTTAGTGTTCAGTTTCGCCGCCGTGCTATTTTCTGCGGTGAGCTTGTTGGCCCAGTCCACCGGCATCGTCACCGGACAAGTGCGCAATGCCGCCACGTCCGTCTTCCTTGAAGGCGCCGAGGTCGTCGCGGAGGGCTCCGATCGCCTCACGCTCACAGATCGCGAAGGGCGCTATGAACTCGCTCTGCCTCCCGGCGTCACGAAACTCGTCGTGCGTTACACGGGCCTCGATGCCGGACGCGTGACGGTGGACGTGAAGACGGGCTCGCGCGTCCAACAGGACGTCGCCCTCAGCGCCGCCATTTACAAACTTGAAGCTTTCACCGTCTCCGGTCCGCGCGAAGGCGGCGCCGCCGCGATCACCAAGCAGCGCGAAGCGCCCAACGTGAAGAACGTCGTCGCCTCCGATTCCTTCGGGAACATCGCCGACGGCAACATCGGCGATTTCCTCCAGCAGTTGCCCGGTGTGACGGCGGTTTACGTCGGCGCTGATGTGCGTTCCGTCCAGATCCGCGGTATCGACGGCGCGCTGAACTCGGTGACGATGGACGGGGACCGCATGGCGAGTTCACAGTCGGCCGGGGCGGGCCGCACGTTCGAATTCGAGCAAGCCTCGCTCAACAATATCGAGACCATCGAGGTCACCAAGGCACCGACGCCTGATATGGATGCGGATTCCATCGGTGGAAACGTGAACATCGTCTCGAAAAGCGCGTTCGACCGGAATCAGCCGCGCGTCTTCAACTACTCCATCGGCGGGGTTTGGCGGCCGAAATATTTCACTCGCTCCGACAACTGGGCCCGCGAGCCGATCAAGGACATCGGACCCTCGCTCAACTTCTCCTACGCCGACCGGCTTGGCTCCGAAAAGCGCATCGGCGTCTCGCTCAACTTTACCTACCACTCCCAGCCTGGCGGCGACACCGCCGCGCTCGCCACTTACCAGAGCGTGCTGACCGAGCCCTACTACACGCAGAACATCACGGTGCCGCGCCCGGCCGGCGCGCCCCGCACGCGTCTGGCGACAGGAGCGAAGGTCGAATATAAGCTGAGTGAGCGCACGGTGCTTTCGTTCAACACCGCCTACAACTGGTTCCACGAGACCAACGACACGCGGGCAATGGTGCTCGGCACCACGGCCGCCGTCGCGAACTTCCGGCCCGGCTACACCAGTTTCTTCGAGGAGGTCCTCGCCAACGCCAACTCTTCCAGCGCCATCACACTCACGACGGACGACAAGTCCGGACGCACGTTCCAGTTTGTCCCGACGGTGCGGCATCGTTTTGGGGGGCTCGAGGTGGACTACGGCGTGAGCTTTTCGAATTCGCAGACTTACTACGACTACGCGCCAAACGGCCGGCACTTCTCGTCCCGTCCCAAGGGCGCAGTGAGCTACCGTCTCGCCAACATCGGCTTCACCATCGATCGCCGCGACAATCCCAAGTGGCCGAAATACGCGCAGACCGCCGGCGCCGATCTCTTCAATCTCGCCAGCTACGGCACGATGTTACTCACGCAAAGCGACCGCATGGGCGAGGACGAGGTGCGCACCGCGAAACTCAACGTGAAGAAAATCCTGCCGTTGGCTGCGGCGGCGTATGTGAAGGTCGGCGGTGTCGTCCGTCAGCAGGAGCGAGCGCTCGAGAATTTCTCGAAGCGTTACAACTACACCGGCGTCGATGGGATTCAGAACAACGCCGACGACCTCGGATCGCTCGGGCAGTTTCTCGACACCACGCCCAAGTGGACCGATTCCAACGAGGGCTATCGCTCGCCGCCGTGGGCCAACCCGTTTGGAGTGGCGCGCCACCAAGCACTTTTTCCGAACCTCTGGCGCGAGGACGTGGCGTTCACGAACAGTTCGCGCATGAACGGCGATCGCAGCATTACCGAGACCGTGTCCTCGGGCTATGCGATGGGCAACGTCCGCTTCGCCCGACTTTCGATCCTCGGCGGAGTGCGGGTCGAGAAAACCGAGACGGATGCGGAAGGGCCGGTGACGGTGAGCGGAGTCATCCGCCGACTCAGCCGCAAGGGCTCATATCGCGATGTGTTTCCGGGCCTGCATTTGCGTTACGCACCAACGCGCAATTTCATCGGCCGCCTCAGCTATTCTTCCGGCATCGGCCGCCCCTCGTTCGACGCGATCATGCCGGCCGATACCGTGAACGAAGTCGCGCAGACGGTGACCATCCGCAACGCCGGCCTTCAGCCGCAATACTCGGACAATTTCGACGCGACGGCGGAGTATTATTTCGAGCCCGCAGGCTCGCTCACCGCGAGTGTTTTCATGAAGCAGCTCGACGGCTTTCAGTTTACCGACAGCAGCCAGTTTGTTGGCTCCGGGGCGGACAATGGCTTCGACGGCCAATATGCCGGTTACCGCATCTCGACCACGCGCAACGGCGGCAGCGCCAAATACCGCGGACTCGAACTGGCCTATCAGCAGCAGCTCACGTTTCTGCCCGGTTTCTGGCGCGGCTTCGGTCTTTACGCGAACTTCACCCGACTGCTCACACGCGGCGATTACGGCGGCGCTACGGTCACTTCGACGGTCGCGGGCTTCGTGCCCAAGACCGGCAATCTCGCGCTCACCTATCTCGGCCATGGCCTCAATATCCGCCTCAACGGCGTGTGGCGTAGCGAATATCTCATCACCAACAGCGCCAACGCAGCGCTGCTCGTCTACCAAGAACCCAAATTTCAGGTGAACCTGAAGACCCGCTACAACCTCAACCGCACGACCGCGATTTATTGCGACATCGAGAACCTGAACAAATCACCGATCACCGAGACATGGGTCGGCTCGAAAGATCGTCCGAATCAAACGCGCATCGTCGTCGCGAAGGTGGTCGCAGGCGTGACCGGACGGTTCTGAGCGTCACCTCTTCCCGCCGATTCCGCCTCTCGCGAGGCGGGATGCGTTGAGTGCTTCACGCTAAAAATTCTTCACGTAGATGGCGCCGTTGGCGTCGGTAAACGTAAGGGTGTTGGGTTCGACTTTGGTGAGTCGCAGGCCGGAAGCGCGGTCGACGATTTCGTTCACGCGGAAGACTCGGTCGTTCATCAGCACGCGGCTTTCGGTGCCCGAAGAACGGATACCGGCGACGCGGATTGCATCCACAAAGGCGTTGACGCGCTCGTCGGGCTTGGCCGGCGAGGCGGCGACCGGGGAAAGCGCGGCTGTGGCGACCACGGCCGGAGCGGGCGGCGGTGTGGCGTCCGGCGTGGGCGCGGGAGTAGTGAGCGCGGGAGTCAGGGCGGGCGCGGGTGGCGCGACGAGGACCACGGGCGCGGGCGCGGCGGGTTTGAGTTCAGTGGGCGCGGGAGCCGTCGGAACGGGAGCTTTTTCGGGCGGCGGAGTTTGCGTGACAACGGGAGGCATTTCGGCGGCCGGCCGGGTGGTGAGCACGGGCGGATTCAGCACGGGCGCGACGACCGGGGTCACTTTCGGGGCGGACGGAGAGGGCGCGACAACGGGAGCGGGGGCGGCGGGTTTGGGCTCCGGCGGGCGATTGACGAGGTAAACGGTGGCGACCACGGAGAGGACGACGAGCGCGATGGCGCCGGCCGCGATCAAGATGAGCTGTTGCGACGTGCGCGGCTGCGAACGCTTGGCCACCCGGCCGCTGCCGCCGGGCATGGGCGGCAGAGTGCCGCTGAGATCGCCGGTGCGCGTGCGTTGCGCCTTCTTGAGAGCTTCGTTGATGAGACTCATCGCGAGTAGGGGAGCGTGCTCATGCGGTCAGATTCTCCATGTCGCGCACGGCACGACGGACGTCCCAGTAGTTCACTTCGTCGGATTCGCGGATGAAGGCCGAGAGCATGGCCTTGTCGCAGAGATTGTTCAGGATGCGCGGAATGCCGCCGCTGCCCCGGTGGAGGGCGCGCATGGCCCATCGGGTGAACGACGGGCGGCCGGAGCCGCCGGCGAGCGAGAGGCGATGTTGGATGTAGTGGCCGATGTCGGTGGCCGCGAGCGGATGAAGCTCGTAGTGGACGAGGATGCGTTGGCGGAGTTGGCGGAGCTCTTCCTGGGCGAGGACTTCTTTGAGCTCGGGCTGGCCCATGAGGACGATTTGGAGGAGTTTCTGTTGGTCGGTCTCGAGATTGGAGAGCAGGCGAATCTGCTCGAGGACGTCATTGCTGAGGTTTTGGGCCTCGTCGATGATGAGGACGATGTCGCGGCCCTTGTCGATCCGCTCAAGCAGCACGCGGTTCATCTGGGCGACGAGGTCGTTTTGGCTGCGCGCGAGCTTGGTTTCGCCGAGCTCGGTGAGAATCGCCTTCAGCATCTGCGTTTCGGTGACGCGGGGATTCAGGATGAGGGCCGTATCAAAGTGGGCGGGATCGAGCTCATTGAGGAAACGGCGGCACAGGGTGGTCTTGCCGCAGCCGACCTCGCCGACGAGCACGATGAAGCCTTTCTTTTCGCGCACGCCATACTTGAGGTGCTGGAGCGCCTCCTGGTGGGTGGGACTGAGGTAAAGAAAACGCGGGTCGGGAGTGATGTTGAACGGCATCTCCCGAAACCCGTAAAAGCTCTGATACATGCGGAAGGCGAAGCTGGCGCGGCGAAGTGAAAACGCACGCCAATTTCACGGAGGCGCGTGGTGAACAACCGGTTTGAAATCTCCTTTACTCGCGGGCGGACGCTGCCGTTGATGGGCGCCCTCACCGTGAAACCGCGCCAATTCATCGTTCTGCTCTATGTCGTGCTGCTGGCGGGGTTGGGCGTGGGCGCCGGGGCGCTGTTTCTCGAAGCGAAGGCGGAATACACCCAGTTGAAACGGATCGAGACGACGATGCGGCAGCGACTGGCGTCCGAACAGGCGCGGCTGAAGGCGCAAGAGGAGATTTTGCGGCGACTGCGCACCGATCCGGAGTATGTGGAGAAGATTCTCCGCACGCGGTGGGGCTACGCGCGGCCGGGCGAAGTGATCTTTCGCTTCCCGGAATAAGCCGACCGAGACTTTGCGCATGGAATCAACCCAACTGTCAGCCAAGCACCCGATCATTGCCTCGTTTGAACGCGCCGGACAGGCGCACGTGTTCGCCTTTTTCGACCGGCTCGCGCCCGACGCACAGCGCCGTCTGCTCGAGGAAGCGGCGGAGATCGACTTGGCGGAGGTCGACCGGCTCTACCGCTCGTTGGTCGCGAAGAGCGCCGGAGCGGCGGGCGTGAATCTCGCGGGACTCGCGCCGGCGCCCTACGAGAAACGACCCGAGCACGGTGGTGACGCGGCGGTATGGACGACAGCGAAGGCGGCGGGCGAGGCGGCGCTGCGTGCGGGGCGTGTCGCAGCGTTTACGGTCGCGGGTGGGCAGGGCACGCGTCTCGGCTATGACGGGCCGAAAGGGACGTTTCCGGTGACACCGCTGCGGCAGAAGCCGCTTTTTCAGGTGTTCGCGGAAAAGATCCGGGCGGCGGGTGTGCGCTATGGGCGACCGCTGCACTGGTTCATCATGACGAGTCACGCGAATCACGCGGCGACCGAGTCGTTTTTTACGGAAAATGGGTTCTTCGGACTTGAGCGCGAGCGTGTGCATTTTTTCCGGCAGGGCCGGATGCCGGCGGTGAACTTCGACGGTAAAATCATGTTGGAGACCACGGGCTCGATCGCGTTGTCGCCGGATGGCCATGGCGGGTCGTTGCGTGCGCTGGACCGCAGCGGGGCGCTCGACCGCATGCAGCGCGAGGGCATCGATACGCTCAGCTATTTTCAGGTCGATAATCCGCTCGTGCGTTGCATCGATCCGGCCTTCATCGGCTGGCACGTGATGCGTGGTTCGGAAATGACCAGCAAGATGGTGCCGAAGGCCTACGCGGAGGAAAAAGTGGGGCACTTCTGTTCGCAGGACGGGAAATCGGTGGTGGTGGAATACTCCGATCTGCCGATGGCGATGCAGCGGGAAACGGATGCTGGCGGTCAACTGCGCTACGTCGCGGGCAGCATCGCGATTCACGTGCTCGACCGCGAGTTTGTGCGGCGCATGGCCGCCGGCGGCGATGGGCTCTCGCTGCCATTCCATCGGGCGGACAAAAAAATCCCGACGGTCGATACGGCGGGTGCGGCGGTGAAACCGGAGAAAGCCAACGGCGTGAAGTTCGAGATGTTTGTCTTCGATGCACTGCCATTCGCGAAGAATCCCGTGATCATCGAAACGCTGCGGGCGGACGATTTTTCGCCCGTGAAGAATGCCGATGGACTCGATTCGCCGGCGACGTGTCGCGATGACCAGTTGCGCCAGTTCGCCCGCTGGCTCAAAGGCAACGGCGCAGCCGTCGCGACGGATGCAACGGGCCGGCCCAGCGTCGCGGTGGAGGTGTCACCGCTTTTTGGCTACGACGAAGATTCGTTTGCCGAGTCCTGGGCCAAGCTGGCGTCGAAACCCGCTGTGACCGACGGCCTCTATCTTTCCTGAAATCCCCGCTTCCAACATGACCACCCTCGATCACATCAATGCCGCCGCGAAAGCGGGCCAGCTCATGGCCAGCACCGCGGAGAATCTCGCTCTGTTTCTCGCCGCCAAGCTGCCGGCTTGGGCCGAGGCGAGTATCGCCGAACTCGTGGCGAAGCAGGCGTGGAGCGAGCTCAACGACCGCTTCTACCGCTTCCTCGAATTCGGCACGGGCGGAATGCGCGGACGCACGATCGGTGTGGTGCCGGCGGCGGCCGAGACGGGCACGCTGAGCGCGACGGGGTCGCCCGAGCACGCGGCCATCGGCAGCAATGTGCTCAACGATTTCACGCTCATCCGCGCGGTGGTCGGCCTCTACCGCTACACGCGGAAGTATCAGGATTCCCGTGGCAACGCGGCGAAGGCGAAGCTCGTGATCGCTTACGATGTGCGGCATTTTTCGCGGCATTTTTGCGAACTCGCGGCCTCGACGTGGACGCGGCTCGGCGGTGAGGCGTTTATCTTCGATGGACCCCGGCCCACGCCGCAGCTCAGCTTCGCGGTGCGGATGTTGAAGGCGCACACGGGCGTCGTGATTACGGCCAGCCACAATCCGCCACACGACAACGGATTCAAAGCCTACTTCGACGACGGTGCGCAGGTCGTGCCGCCGCACGACAAGGGCATCGTGGCCGAAGTAAATGCGGTGCCACTCGCCGAAGTCGGCAGCTATCTCACGATCAACTTGGCGGGCGTCACAACGCTCGGCCGCGACGCCGACGACGCGTATTTGGCGGTGGCGGCGAAGGCGGCCATCGATCCCAGCGTTTTCCGAAAGACGAAGCTGAGCGTGGTGTTCACGAACATCCACGGCACGGGGGCGGTGCACTCGGTGCCGTTGTTAATCCATGCCGGCTGTGATGTGACACCGGTGCCGGAGCAGCTGGAGGGCGACGCGCGTTTCCCGACCGTGAAATCGCCGAATCCGGAAAACGCGGAGGCATTGTCGCGCGCTGTGGCACTGGCCGACAAAATTGGCGCCGATGTCGTGCTCGCGACCGATCCCGATGCCGATCGTATGGGTGTGGCGGTGCGCAATCGCTCCGGGAAGATGGATTTACTGACGGGGAACCAGATCGGCGCGCTCCTCGCCGACTACCGCATCGCGAAATACAAAGAGCTCGGCTGGATTCCAGCCGCGGGCAGCCAGCAGGTCGCAATCATCAATACGTTTGTGACGACGCAACTGCAGGACGCCATCGGGCGCGGACACGGCGTGAAAGTCATCAAGACGTTGACCGGCTTCAAGTGGATCGCCGCCAAGATTCGCGGGTATGAGGAGAAGCTGTGCCAGGCGATGGGGCCCGGCTTCGACTACGAAGGCACGCCGTTTGAGGAGCGTGCGAAACTACTGCAGAAGCACAGCACGTTTTACGCTTTCGGCACGGAGGAGAGCTACGGCTATCTACCGAACGACTACCTTCGCGACAAAGACGCCAACTCGGCGTGTCTGATGTTTGCCGAGGTGTGCGCGTGGGTGAAATCGCGCGGGCTCACGATGCCCGAATATCTCGACGAGATTTTCCTCAAATACGGCTTCTACCTCGAAGGTGTGATCAACATCTACTACGAGGGCGCGAGCGGAAATGCGAAGATCAAGCGCATCTTGGAAAGCTATCGGTCGAATCCCCCGAAGGCGTTTGGCGATGTCGCGGTAACGCAGTTTCAGGATTTCGGTCGCGAGCAGATCTTCGACGCTGACAACGAGCTGATTCCCTCGCAGGACCTTTACCTCGTGACGTTGGCCAACGGCTACTCGTTTGCCGCGCGCGGGAGCGGCACGGAGCCGAAGATGAAGTTTTACCTCTTCGCCAGCGAGAAGGTCGCGGCGGTAGGCGAACTTGCCGGCGTGAAGGAGAAGGTGCGCGCGACGCTCGCCGGGCTGAACAAGCTCATCGAGGCGGACGCCAAGGCGCGGGCGGAAGGGTAAGCGAGCGGGGTGAGTGGAAGGTGGACGGCGACCTCCGGGCGCTGTCGGTTTGGGGTTTGAATTGTTTTATCAATGAGCGAGCTAGACCCGAAAACAGTTAAAGACGGCGCCCGGAGGTCGCCGTCCACCCTCGGAGCAGCAGAGGCGTGGATTTATCCGGCGCGGCTGCATCATGCCGTGCCAGCGTGGGTGAAGCCGGGCGGTGTATTTCATATTCGTGTGAGGTGCGCGCGCGAAGAATCGTGTTCGCTGATCGAGCCAACGATCGGTCGGTCATTACTCCAGTCGGTGGAGTTCTATCATGGGCGACATCGCTGGTGGGTGAACCTATTCCTGCTGATGCCCGACCACTGGCATGCGCTCATTTCTTTCCCGCAGGAGGAAGCTATGGGGCGGGTGATCGGAGACTGGAAACGATACCAGGAGAGCCAGCACGGTATTTCGTGGCAGGAAGGCTATTTCGATCACCGCATCCGCGGCGATACGGAGTTGCAGCTGAAGGCGGACTACATTCGGAAGAATCCCGTGGTGGCCGGACTGTGCGCGCAGTCGCAGGACTGGCCGTTAGTGTGGTCGCCGAATTTCGAAAAATAGGCGGTGAGCGGACGGCGGAGAAATGCCGACGTCGGTGGGCAAGCGTTAAGGACTGTCGAGATAAACGCCCCCTCGGAAAGACGGCGCCCGGAGGTCGCCGTCCACCTATTTGATAGGTGCGAAGGTCGTCGTAAAGGTCGCGATCGAGGCGGGGGTGGTGAGTTCGACGAAGAGTGTTTCGCGGCGGTGCGGCGGCACGTCGGGGGTGGAGCCGTGCCAGACGCGGAATTCGCCGGGAGCGGTGAGCGTGACGCGCATGACGGTTTTGCCGTAAGCGACGTCGAACTCAGCGCGGTCGCGGTAGGTCGCGACGCGGGCGTTGCGCCAATAGGTGAACGACGCGGGGCGATTTTTCGCAAAGTCCGCGTCGGCCGTGAACGAAGCGGGCAGACGGACTTTTCCCTGCAGCTGGAGCGAGAGACCGAGTTTGTGCGGGGCGGGGCCGGCGGTCGCGACGGTGGCGGTGTCGATCAGGCGCTCGCCCTCGATGGCGAGCGTGCGGGTGGCCCGGGCGTTTTTGCGGTAGCGCGGCTGCGCGACCGACACGCGCTCAGGCGCGAAGGAGACGAGTTCGCCTGCGTCGATGCCCTCCTGGCCTTCGCCGTCGATGAGCGGGACGTTGTGGTTGAGGGCGCGTTGGTAGTAGCCCTTGTAGAGCGGCGAGCCGTAGCCGACGACGCCGGAGTCGTGCGTGATGTCGGTGGAGCCATGGAACGCGGTATAGTTGAGCGCTTCGGATTGCGCGTGAGAGCGCGTGAGCTGACCGTAGTGAACGAAGACCTGCCAGGCCCCCGACTTGAGGAGCGCCATGCGCGACGATTCGAAGTTGCGGCTCGTGATCGGCGGCAGCGTGAAGGCGCGCGGTGGCGCGGCTGGGGGATCGAGGAGCGTCTCCCAATCGCGGCGCGAGGCCGCTTCGGCGAGACCGAGCGTCGTGGGGAAGACGCGGTAATTCGCCGCGTAGGTGGCGGCGTTCGGGGCGGTGGGAATGCCCTTGTTGTCGGCGGGATTGGGGAGTTGGCCGTTGGGGAAACGCAGATACAAGGTCGAGAGCATCAGGTTTTCCGCCGTGGCCATCTCGGCGGCGAGTTCGGCCGCGCGGCCGTAGAGCCCGGCGGTGGTGAAGAGCGTGTTGACGGCGGAGACGACGAAACCGTTGTAGCCGAGCGACTGCTCATACCAGAGGTAGTCGCTGGTGATACCCTCAGCCATTTGTCGGCGCAGGCCGAATTTCCCGTCGATGGCTTCGCGCCACATTGCTTCGTCGCCGAAGAGCAGCGCGACCTGCGCGACGGCGCAGCGCTGCCATGTGGCGATGTTATGGATCGTCTGGAAATTCTTGTTCAACACCGCGACCTCGGGCTGGAAAAACTGGGTGCGCCACTGCTGACGTTGCGCGGCGGACACACGGTCGCCAAGGAGGCGGACCGTCTCGGTGAACTTCACGAGATTGGAAGCCTCGGTGAGCGTCTGCCAAAAAAGGCGGGCGCCCTGTTCTTTCCGGACCGGCTCCCATTTAAGGTAGTTGGTGGAGTAGAAATTCATCTGCTCGACGGCCCACGCGGCGTAGCGGTCGTCGCCGGTGAGGCGCCAGAGGCGCGCGGCGCGAGTCATTGTGTCGACGTGGCGGCCGCGGAACACGACCACCCACCAGGCCTTGAGTTTTGGCGTGATTTCGATTTTCGGATCCGAGGGTGACGAAAAGAACTGAGTTTCTTCGCCGGGGATTTTCTCGTTCCACTTCACCGCTGAGCCGTCTTTGGGGCTCACGCCGTCGTGGGACCAGCCGGCGACCCATTCGACGCGGTCGCGGTGTTTGGCCATCCATTCATCGACGCCGGCGCGCTCGGTTTGTAGCCACTGGGTCCACGCGGGATCGGTGGCGACGCGGTTTTTGGCACCAGCCCAATCTTCGACGGCGCTGCGCCACGGGCGGCCCTGGGCGTCGTAGACTTTGACGTCCGCAAACATTTTTTCGGGTTCCGGTTTGGGGAAGGATGCGGCGGCGGCGAACAGCGGGGCCGTGAGCAAACCAAGCAGGAGCAGGGGAATTGGGCGCATGAGGCGATGAGACGCGCGCGGGAGCCACCGGATGCGAGTGGTGGGCGGAAAATCCGCGACAGTCAGAGAACTTACCGGGGCGGGCGGTCGGGCTGATGGCCGGGGCGGTCGCGAGTGGAGCGGCGCCCGCTTGACTCGCGAAATGGAGTCACCGGAAGTGGGGGATGAACTTCGGAAAACAATTTTGGGTGGCGGAAGCTGGTCGTCGTTGGGCGTGGTCGCTGGTCGCAGCGGTCGCGTTGGCGATGGTCGCGGGATGTGGAAAATCGGGCGGTGGCGGCAATCCGAAGGTGCCGGCTGGCGCGAAGAGTTCGGGCGGGCTGCACGCGGTGTTCGAGACGGACAAGGGCGCCATCGAAATCGAGTTTTTCCCGAGCGATGCGCCGAAAGCCGTGGAGAATTTTCGGCTGCTCGCCGAACACGGTTATTACAACGGCGTGACGTTTCACCGCATCGTGAAGGGCTTCATGCTACAGGGCGGCGATCCCGAGGGCACGGGCCGGGGCGGCGAGAGCGCGTGGGGAGGGAAGTTTGCCGATGAAATCAAACCGGACTCACCGCTCTTCCAAGGCGGCTACAAACGCGGGATGCTCGCGATGGCCAACGCGGGCCCGAACACGAACGGGAGCCAGTTTTTCATCATGCAGCGGGACTACCCGTTGCCGCCGGCATATGTGATTTTTGGCAAGGTGACGAAAGGCCTCGAGGTCGTGGATGCGATTGCGGAGACGCCGACAAAGATGGGGATGGACGGCGGGATGAGCCAGCCGTTGACGCCGCCGGTGATCAAGACGGTGAAGGTTCGGCCGTAGGCGCGAGCACGCCGCTGCGATGAGGCGAGCGGCGGTTCAGAACTTGATCGTGTTGGTCCACGTGTATTCGCGGGGCTGGTTCGTGAAGAGGGCGGTGTTGATACCGCTGTAGCCGGTGATGTTGTTCGGACGGACGAGGACCTTGTAGTGGTTGAAGAGGTTGGTGACGTTCAGCTGCGTGGACCAACTGAGCTTGCGACCGAGCTTGTGTTCGTAGCCGAGAATGAGGTCGAAGAGCGCGACGGTGGGGCGGGAGTAAAGTTCGCGGGCGGCGGTGGGGCTGTAGCCGGTGGGATAGTAATAGTAGTCGCCGCGGCCCCAGGAGGCGCTGGTAGTGCCGCCAACTTTGATGCCGCGGAGCGCGCCTGTGGAGAACGTGTAAACGCTCGTGAAGTTGAAACTCAACTCCGGGTAGCCGGTGGTGCGGTCGCCAGCTCGGGACGTGACGATCGTGTCGGGGAGATTGAGGCCGATGAGTTGGTAGCGGGAGATGGGAAGGCCCGCGACGCCGGTGCGGATGGGTCCATTTGTGGGATCCACGAAGTTGAGGATAGTGCGACCGTTCGAGGTGCGGAGGAGGCCGTTGGTGGGATCGGGGTTCGCGTAATAGGCGTTTCCGACGGTGCTGAGGGCGGCGATGGTGAGCGGGATGGCGCCGGCAGTGGTGGCGGTTTGCGGGGTCGCAAGGAAGGTAGGCCGGACGTAGACGACGGTTCCGTTGGAGTAGGTGACTTGGCCGGAGGCATTGGCGTAGAACTGGTCGTTGTAAACGGGGCTGTAGCTCGTGTCGTTGCCAATGGTGCCTTGCACGAAAGCGGCGGAGAAACGCATGCGCCAATTGCTCGTGGGATTCGCGATGACGGCGGCTTGCGCTCCGCGGGATTTGCGATCGACGGTGATCACGGAGCCGGTGGCTCCGAGGTAGCGGCCGTTGATGCCGGCGGGGTTGATGCTGTCGCGGAGTTGCGAGGGTATCCCGTAAGGCTCGTCGGTGGACTGGAGGGCGTAGACCGACACGGAGCCGGAGATGCGGCCGCGTTCGTCGCCAATTTTTACGCCGACCTCTTCACCGAGGGAGTGAGCAATCGGGGCGGCGTTACCGAGCGGATCGGTGGGCACGGTGAGCAAGATGGCGGGGAGATTGTAGGTATCGGAGACAGCGAAGTAGGGCCGGAGCCACGACGCGGCCCGGTAGTTGGCGCCGACGGAGAAGCTCAGGTTGTCGCCCGTGGCGGTGAGGGCCGGGACCGCGGTGGAGGGGAACTGCCGGTTGTCGGCGGAAACGTAACGGACACCGGCGAGGGTGGTGAGGCGGCCATCTCCCCATTGGGTGTAGTTAACGGCGAAGGCGCCACTGCTGATCGCGCGGCTGTGGATGAAGAGATCGCCGGCGGTGACGCCCTGCGGATTCTGCGGTGTGACGAGCGCGGGATCGGTTTGGTTCATGATCTGCGCGACGTAGTTCACGCCGCGGTAGGTGATGCGCTTGGTGCCGGTGCGGACGAAGGGATACTGCACGGGCCCGCCCTGAACGGACCAGGACGGATTGGGGGTGAGCATGCGGATGCGCGCGCCGGCGGAGGTGAGGACGAGGTTGTAATCCGCGTCGGCCTGATAGTAGGCGATGTTTTCGTTGGCGTAGTTTCCCTTGGTGTATTCGGCGCCGACGATGGACTGGCTCCGGGCGCGACCGCCGAAGAGGGAGTTGGTGGCGAGGGCGGAGAAACGATAGGAACGCGAGTCGGAGGGCTGGTTGGACCACGCGGAGCCGCTAGCGCCCCCGGCGCCCATGGACCATTGGCCGGGGAAGGGATTGCCGGTGGCACCGGGCGCGTAGAACGTGGCGCCGCTGCCGAAGCCAACGATGCTCTCTTTGTTTTGGTAGCCGATCGAGAGCTGCGTGGAGAGCCACGAATTCCACGTGGTCTCGGCGGTTAGCGAAACGAGGCGGGCGGTGGTGCTCTCTTCGCGGAGCTGACCGCCATAGGAATCGACGTTGTCCCAATCGATGTGGCCGTTGCCGATTAGGCCGGCGCCGCTTGCACCCGTGGCGCTTTTCTCCATCTGGCCGGTGGCGAGGAGCGTGCGGATGTTTTGCCCGTGACGCGCGTCGAAGGCGGTGCTGGTGGCGGTGAGCGTGAGGCTCTGCGGAATGAAGCGGTTGAAGTAGGTGTGCTTCCCCGTCGCACGAAACACGGTGTTGCCGGCTTTGAGGGCGAACTGGACGTAGGCGCCGTTGAGTGGGCCGCCCATCCACTTCCGGTTGTCACCAAGATCCTGATGCAGGAGCGACACCGCAATGGCGCCTCGACCGGCGCTGGCGCCATAGTCGAGCTGGCTGAGGAAGTGGCCGTATTGATCGATCTGAAGCTTTAGCGAGCCGGCGGCGGGACGGGCGAGGCGTGCCTGCTTCGAGATCATGTTCACCACGCCACCGCCGCCGCCGTTGCCGTAGAGGAGAGCTTGCGGGCCGTTGATAACTTCGACGCGCTCCATGCCGAAGTTGCTGTTGAGGCCGGTGCCCGCGGGCGACGGGAGCATAAAACTGTCCTGCTTCACGACGGCGGCGCCGAGTCCGCGGAGCTGCACGCCGGCGGATACGCTGTCGCCGCCGCCGCGGTCGAGGGGCTGGTTCACGGGAATGCCGCCGGCATCGCCCTGCGCCGAGCCCGTGCCGGCGCCGGCGGAGTAGGTGCGCAGCATGTTTTCGAGCGTCGTGCTGTTGGTCTCCTCCATGAACGTGCTCGTGAAGATGTCGGCGGAGATGGGGAGCTTGCCGAGCTCGGCATTGAAGCTGGTGATCGAGTTGGAATTGAGCGCGCCGTAGCTCTTGTCGGAGGTGGTCTCGACGACGAAGGGACTGAGCTCGACGGTCTCCTCTTTTTCCTTGGTCGCGATCCGGGCTGGGACCGGGGACGGCTCGGGAGAGGGTGACACGGCTTGGGCGTGCGCGGACGGGATCGGCAGGGCGAGCCCGAGGAAGAACGCGGAAAGGAAGAGGGCCGAACAGGAGCAGCGGCGGGTGGACAGGGGGTTCATGATGGTTAACGAGGGGTTTTAAACGTGCGCCAAAGGGAGACGCGGAGCGCGGGAATCACCGGATGTTCCGGCAGGCATGAGAGGTGCCGACACATTTGCACTGGTTTCCTGTGGGAACCGAGCTGACGGAAGGATCGTCGCCGACCGTCAGCTCTAGGCGGACGCCTGAGCCGCAGCGCGGCGTTGCGACCAGAGCAGAACGGCGAAGGCGGTGAGGTGCAGGGTGCCGAGGCCGGTGAAGACCGGCACGTAGCCGTAGGTGTCGAGCACGCGGCCGGTGATGAGATTGGACACGATGCCGCCGACGCTGCCGCCGAGGGCGGTGAGGGCGAGGAGCGTGCCGACGTTTTCACGGGGGACGCTTTCGGAAATGAGCGTGAGCTGGTTGGCCATCCAGCAGCTTTGCGCGGCGAGGAGGACGGCGATGAGCGCGATGGCGAGCCACACGGTCTCGACGCGCACGGCGAGCGCGGCGAGCGGCATGGCGAGGGCGGCAACGGCCATGAGGGTGAGCCGCGCGCGTCTCGTGGCCCAGCCGCGGCGGATAAGAAAATCCGAGAGCGCACCGCCGCCGGGGCCGCCGACGTCGGAGGCAAGAAAGGGAATCCAGGCGACGAGGCCGATCATCGCGAGGGTGAAGCCGCGCGAGTGTTGCAAGTAGTCGGGCAGCCAGAACGAGAAGAAGTAAGAGGTCGGATCAGTGAGGAAGCGGGCGATGAAAAAGCCGAGGCACAGCGGATGGCGCAGGAGTTTCCACATCGACTGCTTCGGCACGGGCGGAGCGGCGGCGGCGAGTTGCTCGCGGATGTAGGTGCGCTCGGTGAGGGTGACGCTGCGGTGTTGGTCGGGATGATCGTAGAAGCGCCACCAGAGAAGGAGGAGAGCGAAGCCGGCGAGGCCGGTGCCGATGAAGCCCCATTGCCAGCCGAAATTGATCGCGAGAAACGACACGAGCGGCGGGGCGAGGATGGCGCCGAAGATGTTGCCGTTGGAAAATACGGCCATGCTGAGGCCGCGTTCGCGCGGGGGAATCCACTCGGCGATGGCTTTGACGCCGGCGGGAGAATTAAAGCTTTCGCCGAGACCGAGGAGGAAGCGGAAGCACGCCAGCGAGAGCCAGCCGATGGCGGCGGCGTGGAGCATCCCGGCGAGCGACCAGAAGGCGAGGGCGGCGGCGAGCGCGAGCTTCACGCCCCAACGGTCGATGAGGCGGCCGCAAAACGCGTAGCCGAGCGCGTAGGCGGCGAGGAACGCGGACGTGATGTAGGAATACTCGGCGTTGCCGAAGCCGAGTTCCTTTTTGAGGGTGCCGGCGAGGACGGAGAGCGCCTGGCGATCGAGGTTGTTGACGGCGGCGACGACGAAGAGGAGCGCGACGACGCACCAGCGTTGATGCTCGCGGATGAAGGTGGCGAGGGAGCGCGAGGCGGGAGCGGGGGTCATGCGTAGGCGTGCTCGGTCCACTCGCTGGCTCTCGCGGCTACGGGAACAGCGGGGAGTGGCATCGGAAGTGGCGGGGCGTCACTTTACCGGTGTGGCGGCGGCGAGTTTGTCGGTCTCGGCGAGTTTGAACCGCGTGCTCACGACGGAGTTTTTCTCGGGGCCGGTGCGGTATTTGATGTAGGTGGTCGCGACGAAGGTGCCGTCAGGGAGGAGTTCGAGGCCGGGGTAGCCGTTGTCGCCGCCTTTGTGGCTGTGGAGGAGTTTGATGCGGTAGGCGCCGTCGCGCCCGCCGGCGATGTCTTCGTAGCGGCCAACCCACGCGATGAAGTGCGTGGAGGTGGGGCTGCCGGGCCCAGTGTCGCGCATGGCGATGACGAGGCGGCCGTCGGGCGTGGTCTGCGGCATGTGGCGGTCGCCGAAGAGGCCGGGAGGAAGGGGCTTGGAGGCGGACCACGTGCGGCCCTCGTCGTCGCTGGTCATGTAGAGCGCGACGCGTTTTTGGTTTTCGCGGATAAGGCAGAGGAGCTGTTTGCCGTCGGGCGAGCGGATGACAGCGGGTTCGCAGGGCTTGAGGCCGGGGAGATCGAGGATGACGCGCCACGGCGCCCACGTGAAGCCGCCGTCGGAGGACGTGCTTTGCGCGAGGACGTTGGAAAGTTTTTCGACGGTCTCGCCGGGGCGGCGGATGTTGGTGAGGCCGAGGAGTTTTTTTCCGCCGTCGATGGGAACGATGGTGCAGAACGGCATCACGCCGACGAGACCGTTGCCCTTCATCTCGGACCACGTCTTCCCGTCGTCGAGCGAGTGGGAGGCGTGCATGTCGCCGCCGGGACCGGCGCCGGCGAAGACGAAGAGGCGCGTGGTGCCGGCCGGATCGGTGATGCGATAGAGGGAGGGGCAGTTGCGCGTGGTCTTCCAACTCGCCGGCACGTCGAGCAGAGGAGACCAGGTGAGGCCGCCGTCGTCGCTGCGTTTGAGGGGGCCGCAGGGGCCGCCGTGGTTGATGGTCCAGACGCAGAACATCGTCTTGCCGTCGGACAGGAGGAGCGTGGTCGGGTGGCCTTGGTAGATCTCGGGCGTGCCCTGCGCGACAATCACGTGGCGGGCGGTGTCGGTCGACAAATCGACCGTGCGCGCGGGGTAGCGGAAGGTTCGTTTGAGGGCGTTCGGGTCAGAGGCCGCGGCGGGATCGGCGGAGAACGCGGACGAGCAGGCGATGAACATAGCCGCGATCGAAAGTCGGAGGTAATTCATAGGGGGTGTGGCGGGAGGGGAAGGACGCAGGCAACGGGCGCGGAGGCGCAGGGGATGGGGTGAAACGATTGCGGGGATCGGCGGCGGGGCGAGGGGCAATCACTGGCCCCTGAAGGGAACCAGTGGCGCCGGGTTGCGGGATGGGGAAGGCGGGCATTCGCTCGGCGCACGATGAGTTCCCCCGCTTCCGGACTTCGCCCCAATCAATTGCTCGCGCACATGCGGGCCGGTGAGACGGAGGTGCTTTACGTGCTCGGCAATCACGCGACGCCCCGGCACGTGGACTTCGTGTGCGGCACGGGGCTGTTTCAGTCCCTGTGGTTTGATTTGGAGCATTTCGATATCCCGACTCAGGACCTCGCGGTGCTGAACATGGTGGCGCGGGCGTATCCGATGACGACGATCGCGCGGTTCAAGGCGGCCGATTACCAGTCGGTGATGCGCGTGTTGGAGAGCGGCGTGGGCGGGATCATGTGCGCGATGGTGAACAGCGCGGAGGAGGCGCGACAGATCGTGAGCTGGGCGAAATTTAACAACCCGACGCCGGCGGCGAACGAGGTGACGGGACTGCGCGGATGGAATGGCGGAGGCGTCGATGCGCGCTATGGCACCGTGCCGGCGGCGGACTATGTGCGGCACCAGAACAACGAGGTCGCGATTCTGTGTCAGATCGAGACCGAGGAAGCCGCGGCGGTGCTCGACGAGATCGTGGCGGTGCCGGGCGTGGACGGAATCTTCTTCGGGCCGGGCGACTACGCGCACCGCATTGGCAAGCTCGGCCAGCTAGGACATCCAGACGTGATCGCAGTGATGGCGCGGCTGGCGGAGAGTTGCCGGCGGCACAGGAAATTCTGGGGGACGCTTGGGCCGGGGAAAGAAATGTTCCGACAAGTGAAAGGTCTCGGCGCGCAGTTGATCTGTCCGGGCGGCGACGTGCGCGTGATGTTGAATGGCGTTCGCGAACTGGCGAAGACGTTCGCCGCTGATTGAGGAGCGCTGCCTACCGGACAGAAGCGAGTGAGGCGCCGGAAACGAAGACGGGGTCGATGCGGTGGACGGGGTGCGTGACGGGTTCACCGCGGAGGAGGGACTGGAGCGGGTGGAGGAGACGTTTCGCGTAGGTTTTGGCGTTCAGCGAATAGCGCGTGGGCTCGGGCGTGAGGTAGGCGAGGAACGTGTCGTCGTCGCGCGAAACGAGGGAAACGTCCTGCGGGACGCGGAGCGAGCGCTGGGCGAGAAAAGTGATCGCGCTGAGAAAATAGACGGGGTTCGCCACAAGAAGGGCGGTGGGCGGGGTTGGTTGGTTGAAGAGGCGGGCGAGGAGGCGGTTGACGCCGGCGACGGTGCCGTCGTGGCGCATGATGACGGGCTCGACCTGGCGGTGGGAGGAACGGCGGATGCCGTCGACGAAACCGGCTTCGCTCTCAATGTCGCCGGCGCGTTGGGATTGTTTGGTGAGGAATGCGAGGCGGCGGTGGCCGTGGCGGAGCATCGCACCGGCGGCGTGGCGGCAGCAGGCGAAATTGTCCTTGTCGACATTGGGCAAATCGTGGCCGTGGTGGCAGGAACCGGCGATGACGCACGGCACGCGTTGACTGCAGAACCACTGCTGAATCGGCTCGTTGGAGTGGGCGAGGACCCAGGCAGTCTGCGGGTTTTGCTGCACGAGGCGGCGGAGGGCGTTTTCCGGGCGAGTATTGAAAAAGCGGTGACCGGCGAACGTGGCGAGACGGATACCGTTGGCGAAGAGCAGGGCACGAAGTTCGTCGACCCAAAGCGCGGTGTAGGGGCGGAGATTTTCGAGGGACTCGGGGGTGAGGAGACCGATGGAGGTATCGGCGCGCGGCGCGGCGGGGGACGCGGCCGGAGTGGCAATTTGGTGGCCGAGGCCATGGGTCGTGACGAGGTGGCCGTCACGTTGGAGTTGAGCGAGGGCTTTGCGGAGGGTTTTACGGCTGACTTGAAGCGTGTCGGTGAGCGTGCGTTCGCCGGGGAGCCATTCCTGCCACGTGCCGGATGCGATCTCGGCAGCGATGCGGGCGGCGACCTGGGCGGCGAGGGATTGGTAGTTTTGAGGGCGAGGGGGCATGGGGGCGCGAGCGTCGGGGCATGAAGCCCCTCCCACAGAGAGCAGCAGCTAGCGGGCGTGGGCGTGGGGGTCGCCGTCGTTGAGGTTGAGGTTTTCGGGCCAGGCGAGTTCGAAGCCTTGAGCGAGGAGGTTTTGCTGAAAGGCGGCGAGGAGGGCGGGGGATGAGTGAACGGCGGCGGGCGTATGGCCGGTTTGGAGACAGTGGGCGGCGAGGGCGCCGGCGGCTTCGCCAATGTTCCACTCAACGGGGTGAAGACGGTAGCAGCCGTTGGTGAGGTGGGTGGTGCCGATGTTTTTCGCGGCGGCGAGGACGTTGGTCACGCGCTGGGGGATGAGGGCGCCGAGAGGGATGCGGAACGGGAGCGAGGGGACGTCGATGTAGTTATCGCCGCCGGTGGAGGGATGGAGGTCGATGCGGTAGTAGCCTATGCCGACCGAGTCTGCGTAACGCTCGGCGAGGGTGTCGCCGGGGCGGTATTTGGCGGAGACATCCTGCTCGCGGATTGTGGTGCGAGCGAGGATGCGGCGGGATTCGCGAATGTAGGGCGCCATCGCGAGACCGTCGTCGGTGCCGAGGAGATCGCCGCGGAGGCGGAGGCCGGGCCAACCGATGCCGCCGTCGGGGCGAGGGGCTTCGGTTTGGAGCCAGTAGACCATCGAAAGGCTGAGCTGCTTGGCGTCGGCGAGATGCGCGGCGCGTTCGGCGGGCGTGCCGGACAGGAGATCGCCTTCGAGGTAGTCGATCATCGGCCAGTTCACGAGGCACACGTCGCTGGCATAGGTGCCGGGAGCGAATTGGGCGCGGTCGATGATGCGGCGGAAGGCCCAGAGACCGGAGAAGAGGGCGGGCTTCTCGCGGTGGGGGTTAAAGTTGTAGCGCATCGTGGCCATCGTGCGCGGGTTGAGGCCGGCCCAGCCGAGGAGCGGGCCGGGCCATGGCGGGGAGAGGCGCGGGACGTAGTTGCGCCAGAAATCGTAGCGCGCGGGGCGCGGGATGACGTGGTTTTCGCCGGCGAGTTCGTCGAGGACGAAGCAGACGGAGAAGGCCTGGACGTTGCGAGGATTGGCGGTCGCGGGAGCGGACGGCTCGCCGGTCTGGGCGCGGGATTCGGAGCCGGTGACGTGTTCGACGCCGGCGACCGGGAGAAGGTCGCCGTTTTCCGTGGCGTCGAGGAAATAGCCGGCTCGCAGGCGGATGGTTTCGTGGGTGTCGAGATTTTCGGCAGTGATATCGGCTACGCGATCGGCGGCGGCGGGCGTGGCGGTGGTGATGCGGTGGCGGCGGAAAATTTGGATGGCGTGCGTGGCCACGTGGGGTGCGAGCATCGACTCGAGGACGGCAAGAGCCACGCGCGGCTCGTGGCAAAGTGGGGAGACCCAGCCGTTCCCGGGGTTGAGGTGGGGATTGTCGCGGACGGCGGGCAGCAGGGGCGTGTGTTCGCGGTAGTGGCGGCGCACGGCGTCACGGAAGGCGCGATACGTGGCGGTGCAGCCGAAGCGCTCGATCCAGCCGTGTTCGTCGGGCGGGACGGCTTGGGAGGTGAACTGGCCGCCGATCCAAGCGTATTCTTCGAGGACGATGGCGGTGCGGCCGGCGCGGGCGACGGCGAGGGCGGCGGCGATGCCACCGACGCCGCCGCCGGCAATGAGGACATCGCAGTCAAGGGTGGGCGCGGAAGTGGACATGGGATAACGAAGCGAAGTCGGGGGCAAGCGGGAGACCAATGGGGATGTGGTGGTTCCTTTGGGGAACCAATGTGCCGCAGCTTCCCAAATCCGCTCGCTGGCGCTCGCGGCTACGGCGAGGGGAAGTGCGGACTCATTTCGGGCTCTTGAGGGCGTGGTCGGCGGGGATGTCTTCGCCGGACCAGATCTTTTGCCAGGTGGTTTTCGCGGCAGGGGCGCTCCAAAACGGATCGCCGGCGGGGAGCCCGAGCGGGAGAAACGCGGCGCTACAGAGGTAGAGGCTGCCGGTGGAGATGTAGGTTTCGCCGAGGCCGGGCTGTGAACCGGATACGCCGATGCGGAGCCAGCCCGCGGCGTCGAACGTGCCGGGAGCTTCCAGGGTGCGGCGGATCACGGCGGTGAGGGCGACGCGGGTTTGTGCTGGGGTGACGTCTTTAGGGAGGCGGTGGGCGAGCGCGGCTTGCGCTAGACCTTGGAACGCGCCGCAGCGATACGCGAGGGAACGGCCGATCACGGGGTAGGTGCCATCGGGCGCGATGAGGCGTTCCTGAATCGCGGCGAAACGGGTGAGGCGGTCGCGGACTTTGGCGCGGAAGGTTTTGAGTTCCGGCGTCTCGTCGCCGACGACCTCGAGCGCTTCATAGAGCATGGGCTGGATGACGAAGGCGTTGTAGTAGTCCCAGTGGAATTCAGGGCCGTCGCCATACATGCCGTCGCCGAGATACCACGCGGCGTGTTTCGTAATACCTTCGAGGAGGCGCGCATCGTCGCGACTGGCGCCGGCGACGTGGAGCAACACTTCGACGGTGGTCGCGAAGAGTTTCCAATTGTTCTCGCCGGGCTTGATGGGACGGGAGGATTTAAGTGCGGCGATGACGTTTTGCTGCACGGGTGCGGGAAGCTTTTTCCACAGCTCGGTGGGCGCGCGGAGCATCGCTTGGGCGAGAAACGCGGCGTCGACGAGCGGCTGGGCGCCTTTGGAGAAATTCAAGAAGTCGGGTGACTTCGGGTCGGTGGCAGAGTCGATGGCGGAACGCGCGAGCGCGGCGAGGCGGGCGCGTTCGGAGCCTTCGGGCGTGGCGTCGGCGCCGAGCTCCAACCACGGCGCGATCCCGCAGAGCATGCGGCCGAGGGCTTCGAGGTGCGTGTAGGTGGGACGGTCTTTGCTGCGGGGCGAGGACTCAACAGGCATCGTGGCCTTGAGGCGGCGCTCGGCGAGGGCACCGAGGACGGGGTTGGCGAGCTTCTGTGCGAGACGGACCCACGCGGCGCGGTCGGTCGTGCCGCCCGTGGACGTGGTGAGGGTGGCGGTCGAGGCAGGAATTGTTTGAGCGCGCACGCCGGCGGCGAGAGCGGCGGAGGCGGCGGAGAGCTTCAGGAAGGAGCGGCGCGAGTTCATGGAATTGGGGAGAGGGGATGGGCATGAGCTAATGCCACGGGTCGCGGAGCGACACGCCAAAAACCTCCGCGTATTTTGTCCGGATTGAACGAAATCAGAACCGCACGGTGGCCGTGAGGTCCCATTGCGGGGGCATCACATAGCTGAGGCGGTAGAGCACGGTGCCGTTGGAGAGGGTCGTGGTGCCGACGCGGCGGGTGGTGCTGTTCTCGAGGTCGATGAGATTCTTCACACCGAGGCGGAAGCGGACCTGTTGTTTGAAGATCTTCTGGTCGCGCATGACGTAGGCGTTCACAAGGTGCTGTTGGCCACCGATGATCGAACGGCCGCCGATGATCGCGAGGAGGTAGTTGTCGCGCCAGTTGCCGTTGAGGCCGAGGCGGACACCACGGAGCGGTTTCCAGGCTTCGCGCGCGAAACCGTAGTCGACGATCCAACTGTAGGACCACGGAGCGGCGCGGGCTCCGGTGGGTTTGTCTTCGAGGTCGCTCTGGTCGAGCACGTCCCGCGCTTCAGCGAGGAGAGCGGGGGACTCGTTGCCGCGGGCGACGGCGGCTTCATACATCGCGCGAAACGTGGAGAAATCGGGGCGCGTGAGGACGTCAGCTTTGCCGATGGTGAGGCGCGTTTGCAGGCCTTTGACGGGGCGGAACATGAAGGTGACGTCGAAACCCTTCGAGGACTCGGTGGAGACGACATCGCGGTATTGGTTCACGTCGTTCCACGGGTGAAAATATTTCGGGTCGCTCTCGGGGAGACCGTTGGGGTTAAAAAGATTTTCGACGTCGCCGGCACTGAAGGTCGACGGCGTCCAACGAAACTCGACGTTCTGGCGATCGATGTGGAACGCGCCGAGGGTGAACGAGCCACGGCCGTTGAAGAGGTCGCCCTTGAGGCCGACTTCTTTGGTGACGCCGGTGATCGGGCCGAAGGGCGTGCGGTCGAAGGTGCGCGCGTCTTGAAAGCGGAAGGACTCCGAGTAGACGCCGTAAGCGTTGATGTCTTTGGTGAGGCGCACGGTGACGCCGCCGGTGTAGCTGGTGTTGAACTGATCGAGATTCGGGTTGCGCAGGTATTCGCCGGGGAGGGCGTCGTCGGGGTTCGGCGGCGGGATGTCTTCGCCGTTGGGCTTCAGGCGGCGGCCGACGTAGTCGAGAGTCTTGTTCCAATCCCAGCGGATGCCGAGCATCGTCTGGATGCGGCCTTTGAAATAATTTCCGCTCATCGAAACGGCGGCGGCGGATTGTTGGCGATACTCGGTGGCATCGCCGGCACCGGCGGCTTGGAACGCGTAGAGGCCGGGCTGAAAGGTCGCGGTGGTCGGAAGATTGCGCAGCTCAAACTGTTCGAAGAAGCCCTTCGAATAGAACTCCGGGTCGTCGAGGTAGGCGCGGAAACGGATGCGGTCGGTGGTGGTGTTGAGCGCGCGGCCGGCGTTCACGCCCGCGAGATTGTAGAGGAAGTAGCGGTAGTTGTTGGTGAAATCTTCGCGGTAATCGCCGCTGACGACGACGAGCTGCTTCATCCAGCGCGTGACTTCAAAAGGGTAGACGGCGGTGAAACGGAAGGCGTCGACGTCGTTGCCGAAGCGCTTGAGGTCGATGCCGACGGACTCGGTATAGGGGCGGCCGTTGACGTCGAGATTGACGGTGCTGGAGAAGGAATTGTCGTTCCGGAGGCCCATCTGGTTTTGGTGATTGTAGGCGAGCTCGAGACCGAGTTTGCCGACGCGCTGCTCGATCGCGATCGAATAGGTGTCGAAAGGGCGGCCCTGTTCGTCGAAGGTGCCGCGGATGTTGTAGTTTTTCGGATACCCGTTGAAGCGCTTCGTGCCAACGACGGCGCCGGCGGCATTGCGCATGGTGACATCGAAGAAGCTGCCCTCGACGAGCGAGGGCGAGCCGCCGGCGGGGGCGTTGGCGGTGCTGCGTTCGGCGGCGGGGAGCGTGGCCTGGGCGAAGAGATTGTTGGTGCCGTCGGAAGTATACCACCAGCCGGTGCCGGTGAACGCGGTGGAGCGCGCGGATTGCTCGCGGACCTGGACGCCGGAGTAGCCGCGCTGGTTGTGAATCTCGCCCTTTTCGGCCTCAAGGCGGATCTCGGTATTCTTGAACGGACGCCACGTGAGCGCGGCGTGCTGACCGTCGAATTTGTAGGAGGAGAAATCCTGGAAGGTTTTTTCGGCGCGGCGCACGACGTTGACGCGGAGGGCAACGGTGTTGGTGAGTTTGCGGTTCAGGTCGAACTGGACGCGGTAGGCGTTGTTGCTGCCGTATTGCGCGAGCACGTTGCCGTGGTTGCGGAACTGGGCGCGCTTGGTGAAGACGGAGCCCTGGCCGCCGGGCTCGACGTCGCCAAAGATGAGTGAGTTGGAGCCCTTGCCGAAGTCGATGCGCTCGACGTTGTAGGTGTCGCTCGGGACATACCAACGGAAGTAATTGCGCGAAACGTTGAAACGCTGCGAGAGGCCGCGGAACGAAAAGTTGTCGCTGCCCGCGTCGTTTTCCATCGCGGGTGCGGCGTAGACGTTGGCGACGAATTTGGTAACCTCATCGGCGGAGAAAAGGCCGAGGTCTTCCATGAAGTCGGCGGTGATGGCGTCGATGTTAACCGGCACATCCTTGAGGGCTTGGCGCGTGCGCGTGGCGGAGAGCGTGTCGTTGGCGGACCAGCCGGCCTCGCGTTCGCTGGCGACGACGAAGGGGGAAAGTTCAACGGTCGATTCGACGGCGGGTGCGGTCGGAGGGGCGATCGGCGCGGGCGCGGTTTGCGCGCGGAGGAGCGGAGCGGCGGCGAGGAGGGCGAGCAGGGGAAGGGGCGCGAGGCGCGAAAAGGCGGTGATCATTGGTGGGGAGGCAGGCTTCGGGTTTTGGTCGTAGACGGAACGAGTCCTGACGTGCTCGGCAGGACGATCCGCGGGGACGAATGTTGCACGCAACTTTCGGCGTGAGATTACGCCGTCGGAAGCATGGAGGAAAGGCCGACTTGGAGGCCGCGCAGTTCGGCGATGCCGCGAAGGCGACCGATGAGCGGGTAGCCAGGACACGTCGGGGCGGCGCGGCGAAAATCATCGAGCATCACGTGGCCGTGATCGGGTCGAAGTGCGACCCGCCAATCGCCGCGACCGGCGCGCAGACGGGCGCCCTGCTCTTCGAGCAAAGCGCGGACGACGGAGGGCATGTCCATGCTGCCTTCGAGGTGATTGGCCTCGTAGAACGTGCCGTCGGGTTCGCGTTGCACGGCGCGCAGATGCACGGCGTGGATACGCGAGCCGAGGCGACGGACGATGCCGGCGAGGTCGTTGTCGGCGCGGGCGCTGAGCGAGCCGGTGCAGTAGCAAAGGCCGTTGGCGGGCGAATCGACCATGGCGAGAATGGCGCGGAGCTGTTCCTCGGTGGAGACGATGCGAGGCAGCCCGAGGACGGGAAAGGGCGGATCGTCGGGGTGAATCGCGAGGCGAACGCCGGCGGCCTCGGCGGTGGGCACGATCTCGGCGAGGAAGAGGCGCAGGTGTTCGGCGAGGCGGGCCGCGTCGATTTGCGCGTAGCGTGCGAGCATGCCGCGAAAATCGTCGAGCGTGAGGTTCAGGCGGACACCCGGAAAGAGGTCGAGCGTCTGGCGGATGAAACCTACGCGACCGTCGTCGTCGAGGGATTGCCAATACGCGGCGGCGGCAGTGCGCTGGGCGTCGGTGAAGTCATTTTCGGCGCCGGGGCGCGCGAGGCCGAAGAGATCGAAGGAGGCGAATTTTGTCGGATCGTAGAGGAGCGCTTCGGTGCCGTCGGGCAAGCGGTGCGAGAGATCGGTGCGCACCCAGTCGAGCACGGGCATGAAGTTGTAAACGACAACGTCGATGCCGGCGGCGCCGAGGCGGCGGAGCGTCAGTTGGTAATTTTCGATGTGGCGCGCGAAGTCGCCCGTGCGGGTCTTGATGGCTTCGGAAACGGGCACGGATTCGACGACGCGCCACGCGAGGCCCGCGGCGGCGATCTGATCGCGGCGCGCGGCGATGAGCTCGGCGGGCCAGGCTTCGCCATAAGGAATTTCGTGAAGCGCGCTGAAGACGGCAGTCGCGCCGGTCTGGCGGATTTCCGCGAGCGTGACGCTATCGTTCGGCCCGAACCAGCGCATCGCTTCTTCCATGAGATTTCGCATGGCAGCGACAAGGGCGCGGCGACGCGCCGAAATCAATTCCGCGTTGCTTAAGGGAATAAATGCCTGCGGCCTTGATCTTGGAACCGAGCGCGCAATGGTTCGGGGGTTTTCTACTCCGGTTGTGCTGCCGAAAGGTGGCGCGATCCATTGCCCTGACCCTGCAACCCTCTCCCTGCCGATGAAATCCCCGCTACTCACCCGAGCCCTCACGTTGTTTTCACTCGCGACACTTGGCGTCTGGCTTACACCCGCCGCCGTCGGCCAAGTGGCGCCCGCCCCGGCTGCCGCAGCCAAACCGGCAGCCGCAGATAAAGAGACGGTGATGTTGTCGGCCTTTGTCGTCTCGACCGAACTTGAAACCGGCTGGTCGGCGAACGACACGCTATCAGCCACGCGAACGAAGCAGGCGATCAAGGATGTGCCGGTGAACATCGACGCAATCACGGCGGACTTTATGGAGGACCTCGGGCTTTTCAGCGCAGACGAGGTGGCCAACTATGTCGCCAACGCCTACGCGCCGCCGACGCTGGAGAACGACAGCCAGAGCGGCAGCGTCTCGTTTCGCGGACTGAGCGGCTCGACCGCCACGCGCAATTACTTCCGTTGGTATATCCCGAGCGACACCTACAACGTCGAGCGCATCGACTTCGGCAAAGGTTCCAATTCGCTCATCTTCGGCGATGTCGAGCCGGGTGGGCAGGCCTCGGTGTTCACCAAGCGCGCCCTGCTGAAGAATTTTGGCACGCTGCTCACCCAGTATAACAGCGACGGCGCCTACCGTTTCCAAATCGACTACAACCGCCGCGTCGCGCGCAACCTCGCGTTCCGCTTCAACGCGGTCCGCCGGCAGGAGCGCACTTATCAGGACGCTTCGACGTTTGCCCTAGAGGGAGAGACGCTCACGGGAACGTGGCAGCCCTTCAGGAACACGATGATTCGGGTGGAATACGAGCAGGGCGATTTTGCGAATGTCCGCGGCTTCGGTGGCGTCACCATCCGCGAGCAGTCCGCCCGCTCCCGTGCCTACACCAACGACCGGTTGCACTACACCTCCGACGGCGAGTGGATTGTGCGCTCGCAACTGCCGTCGGCCGATCGCTCGAACGGTCCCGCCGGCGGCTCGCCTTCGCTTAACGAGGGAGAGTTTTTCGATGTGACGATGCGCAACGCGGCCGGCGCAATCATCGGAACGAAACGTTTCAACGGTTACCCGAAGGAATACAATCTACGGGGCTCATTTGACCGCCAGAACCGGCCGTTCGACACCACGTCGGTAACGGTCGAACAGCGCATCGGTGAGGTGGGGCTCGAGGTCGCCTACAACCGCCAGACGCAGACTGCGGTGCGCAACGACAACTTCTTCTCCAGCACCATCAGCGTCGATCTCGCGGGACGTCCCTACATCGAGACCGAACTCGACGAGAAACGCTTCGGCAACCAGGTCCACTCGTTCCGCGGCATGGCGGTCTACAAATTCGACAAATGGAAATGGATGCAGCAGCTCTTCGTCGGCAGCGCGGAATACCGCGAAGACCAGGTGCTGAACTACCGTTTTAACACCTACAACACCGCCAACGTCGACCGGGGCACCGCGACGGCGCTCAATACCAATACCGACCGCATCCGCCTCCGGCTTTTCCTCGACGATCCGCGCTTCTACTCGCGCGCGCTCTTCGACTCGATGAAGCCCGCCAATCTGCCAACGACCGCCGCGATCACGCCGAAGTCGCTGGCCTCTTTCCCCTCGGGGACGAGCTCGACCGACGGCACCCAATGGCGCCAATCCTCCGCGGTCTCGTTTTCGGCCAGCGGACGCTACTTTAACGGGCGCATCCAGACGCTGCTCGGCGCGCGCCACGATTGGAATCGGAATTACGAATACGAGAGCGCCCGCCGGTTTGGCCCCTACAATGAGGAGGTCGCGCCGCCCAAGATCCAAGACGCGCTCCCGGGCGAATACGTGCAGAACAAACAACTGCGACTGGAGAACACGAGTATGACGGGCGGCCTGACCGTGGTGCTTACCAAGGATCTGAATTTCTACGGCGTCTACTCGGAGTCCTTCCGGTTCCAGGGCCTGCGCACGTTTGACCGCGAGCGCTTCGGGCCGATCACGGGCGTCACCAAAGAAGTCGGCCTCAAGGGCGATTTCTGGGGCAATCGCGCGAGCATCAATCTCGGAGTCTTCGACATCGATCGGCAGAACGTCGCGCTCAGTTGGAACAACGTCATTGATTTTACCACGGCAGAGATCGAAAATTTGATGAACCCGAACAACGTCCTTCCGGGCGATCCCGGCTACAAATATGCCGAGGAAGGCACGGCCAGTGCCGCACGTTACTACCGGTCGACGGAGAACTCCCGCGGAGCGGATGTCACGCTGAACATCCGTCCGGCGAAAGGCCTGCAATTGCGTCTGACCCTTGCGCGCACCTCCGTGACCGGCCAGCCGGACCTCGATTCTTTCCGCGGCTACTACGAAGCCGCCGTCAAGCGCGGCGACGAGCCGCCGGCCCTGCTCAACGAGGCGAAGACGCTGCTCGATTCGCTCGACATCGACCAGAAGCCGACCGGCGCGCGCGCCTCGCCGTGGTCGGCGAGTTGGGTGATCGACTACGGGTTTGCGCGCGACGCGTGGACGCCGCTCCGGGGGCTGCGGGTGGGCCTGAACGGCAGTTGGCGCGACGACTACTTGTTCGGCATCGCCAACGGCCAATCGCTCGCCGGCGGTGCCACCCACCTCGTCCACGGCTACATCATGCGCGACCAAAAAATCTGGAAGCAAAACGTTCGCGCACGCCTCGGTTTCCGCAACATCACCGACCTTGAGAACGGCAAGTTGCGCAAGACGAGTTTCACGACGATGGCGAACGGCGCGAACGTCTACCGCTACAGCTACGTGGTGCCGCTGCAGGTCGATCTCAGCCTCACGGTGAGGTTCTGAGGCGTGCTATCCGCACGACGGCGGCGGCGCTCGCTGCGCACGCGTAGTCGGAAGGTGCGAGGTTTGCCCATGCCGGCACAGGGACGTGCCGGCCCACCATTAGAGCCTCAGTTTTGGGCGGGCGATCAATTGCCGCGCGCCACGCTTCACGATTTCCGAAACAAAATGTCCAATTCCGACCTCGGTGTGCCAATAATGAGGTATAACCGATGGACATTGACCAAAGTCGCAGTGCCGACGAGGCGGCCTTTCTTCGCCGCTTTATGGGAGAGGAGCGCGTGCTGCTACGATTCATTTTGCGCTATGTGCCCGCCACGAACGATGCCCGCGACGTGTTGCAGGAAACGCTGGTGACGCTCTGGGCGAAGCGTGCCGAGTTCGACGAGTCCCGGGAGTTTTTGCCATGGGCGTGCGGCATCGCCCGGCACAAGGTGCGGGAGTTTTGGCGGAAACAGCCGCGCTGGCACGCCTTCGGGCAAGACGACCTCATGGCGTTGATCGACGCGCGGTGCGAAGAATTGGCGCCGCAACTTTCGCTCCGGCGCGAGAAGCTGCGCGATTGTGTCGCGAAACTGCCGGCTCACCAGCGCTCCACGTTGGAGCGATTTTACGGTGAGGAGGAGTCAGTCGAAACGCTGGCATTGCGGGAGGGTCGCAGTAGCGAGGCGATTTACAAGATGCTGCAGCGCATCCGCCGCGGGCTGCAGGAGTGCATCGAGCGCGGCATCCGTGCCGAAACCAACGCTGCAGGACTATGAAGGCCGACCACGACTTGCTCTTTGCCCGGGTTTGCGACGGACTCGCCACGGCCGAGGAGATCGCCACGTTTCACCGCCTGCTGCGCACGGACGCCGACGCTCTCGATGCCTGGGTGCACTACTCGGAACTGCATGGCGAACTCGCGGCCGGCACTATTTTGGCCGAGACCGCCGGGCCCGAGGCAGGTAACGCCGTGAACGTTTCGGTGCGCCGCGATGACCGCGCAGCGCCTCGGCTCGTGCGACCACGTAGTTGGTTGCAATGGGCTCCGCAGGCGGCGGCGGGTCTCGCGGTGGGACTGTTCGCGGCGTCGATTGTCTGGGCCTATGTGGGGCCACCGGCGTTGCGGACGCGTTCGCTGTTGAACGAGGACTTTGAGAGTTCCGAGGTGTCGCTCGCGGCGCGCACGGTCTTGGAAACCGGAGTTTGGCGCGGCGATGCCGCGGAGATCGTCGGTGCGCAAAAGGACGTAAGACCCGCGCGGGGTGTAAAGATGATGCGCTTCCGCCGGGACGATTTCGAGGGCCGCGCGAAGCCGGCGGGCGGACATATCGCGGTGGTCTACCATCTGATCGATCTGCGCCCCTGGCGCGGCGAATTTTCCGACGGCGCCGGCGTGGTCGAGGTATCCGCGAGCTTTAATGCGGCGAAATTCCCTGCCGACGAGCGCTACGGGTGCGCCATTTCCCTTTACGCGCTCGATGCGGATTCGGTGCCGGATCGGGTCGGGCGCCTGGGCAGCACGCTCACCAACGATGCGCTGGCCATGGCTCGCAGCTATAACACCAAACTCGATCACGATCCCGCCTCGTGGCAGCGGTTGACCTCGGAACTTCGCCTCCCGCCCGACGCAGAGTTTTTGGTCGTCCGCTTCCACATCAATCAGGCGTTTGAGTCGCGCGAGAACGCCGTGTTCACCGGCAGCTACGCGGACGACATCCGCGTCACCCTCACGCGGCGCGCGCCGCTGCCCTGAGATTCCTTGCTTCCACCCCTTATGAACCCCGTCTCTCTCAAAACAAAACCGGGCAACTTTGGCCGGTTCCTCGCTCGATCGCTGCTGGCTCTGTCAGGGGCGACACTGCTCGCCCAAGCCGCAAAGCCGCCGGTGCCCGCCTCGGTTGCGCAAGAAGATCCCATCGCGCTATCGCCCTTCGTGATCTCGAGCGAGAAAGAAACCGGGTGGTCTGCCAATGACACCCTGACCGGCACGCGCACGAAGCAGGCTTTGAAGGATCTGCCGGTAAACATCGATGCAATCACCGCCGACTTTATGGAGGATCTCGGCCTGTTTACGGCCGACGAGACGGCGCAGTTCGTGGCCAATGTTTTCGCGCTGCCCGTGATGGAGAACGACAATCAGGCCGGAAACTTTTCGTTCCGCGGCATGACGCAGGTGAACAATATCAGCCGAAACTATTTCCGCTGGTTCATCCCGAGCGACAACTACAACGTCGAGCGCATCGATTTCGGCAAAGGCTCCAATTCGCTCATTTTCGGAGCGGTCGAGCCCGGCGGTCAGGGAGCGGCGTTTACGAAGCGGCCGCTGCTGAAAAATTTCGGCGAAGTGCTCACGTTCCAAAACTCCGAAGGGGCCTACCGCTATCAGCTCGATCTCAACCGCAAGCTGAGCAACACGCTGGCCCTGCGCTTCAACGCTGTGCGTCGCCAGGAGAAAACGTTTCAGGATGCTTCGGCCTACAAGTTTGAGGGCGAGACGCTCGCCGCGGTTTGGCAGCCCTTCCGGCACACCTCTATCCGCATCGAGGGCGAACGGGGAAAATATGACAACGTCCGCGGCTTCGCCGGGATCAACGTCTGGGAGCAATCCGCGCGTTCGAATGCTTGGTCAACCGCCGGCACCTACTACACCTCCGACGGCGTCTGGGTCATCCAAGCCGCGCAATCCGCTGCCGATCGGCAGGGCGCGAACTCGGTCGCCGGCGGCCAGCCGTCCCTCATCGAAGGCCGTTTCGTCGATGTCACCATGCGCAACGCGCTCGGCGTGGTGGTGGGCACAAAACGGATCAATGGGTTTCCGAAAAACTACAATATTCGCGGCGGCTTCGACAAACAGGCCCGCCCGTTCGACACCTATTCGATAACGATCGAGCAGGGGATCGGTCCGGTGTCGTTCGAACTCGCCTACAACCGCCAGAACCAAGCCTCGGACCGAAACGACAACGCGTTCGATACGACGATCAGCGTCGATGTGAACGGCCGCCCTTTCATCGACGCGGCCTCCGATCGCAAACACTTCGGCACCGACACCGATGCCTTCCGCGCCGCCGTCGTCTATAGCTGGAAGCCGGCGAAGTGGCTGGAGCAGCTCTTCGTTGGGACGGCGGAATACAACGAAAGTTCGCAGGACAACTACCGTCTGCAGGCTTACAATGTGCGGCCGCTCCTCTCCGGTGCCGCCGCCGCCATCAATACCAACGCGGACCGCGGTCGGCTCCGGCTCTACCTCGACGACCCTCTGTTCTACTCGCGGGCCGTGTTTGATCGTCTGCAATTCACGGCGCCTCCGGTGACCAACGCCGTCGATATGCGCATGCTGGGTTTCTTTGCGTCGGGCACCGATGCGGCGAGCGGCACGCAATTTGTCCGCAGTGCGGCGGCGACGTTTTCCGCGACCGGCAAATATTTTGGCGGCAGGCTGCAGTCGTTGTTTGGCGTCCGGCGCGATACCAACCGGGAATACGACTATACGACGACGCGCTACTTCGGCCCGTTCCAAGAGGCGATTCGTCCGCCGAAATATCAGGACGCGGTGAAGGGGGACTACGTTGAAAATCCCTCCCAAAATCTCGCCCACACCACGTTCACGGGCGGTTTGACCTACGCGCTTACCCGCGACGTCAACGTCTACGGCGTCTACTCGGAATCGTTCCGTTTCCAGGATTTTGTCACTTTCGACAACGTGCGGTTTGGTCCGATCATCGGGAAAACGAAGGAGATCGGGCTCAAGGGAAATCTGTTCGACGGCCGGGCCGGATTCACGCTCGGGGTCTTCGACATTGACCGCGAAAATGTCCGGCTCTCCTACAACAACATCGTGGGTCTGAGCGCCACCCAGCTCGAAGATTTGATGAATCCCAACGATGTGCTGCCCGGGAACCCGACCTACCGGTTCAGCGCCCCCGGCACCGCGAGCGCCGCGCGCAACTACAGCTCCACCGAAAATTCAAAAGGTGCCGATCTCACCTTGGTATTGCGCCCGACCAAGCAGCTGCAGCTTCGCTTCACGCTCGCCCGCACCCAAGTCCTCGATACGCCGGAGCTCGGCGCGTTCAGGGCGTATTACAACGCTGCCGTCGCTCGCGGCAACGAGAGCCCCGCGGTGCTCTCCACCGCCAAACTCCTGCTCGATTCCCTCGACAACCCCGGCCGACCGGCCGGCGCGCAGGCCTCACCATGGTCGGGCAGTTGGGTGGCGGATTATTCGTTTTCCCGCGAAGGCTGGACGTTGCTGCGGGGTGCGCGGGCGGGCATCAACGGCAGTTGGCGCGACGACTATCTGCTCGGCACTCCGAGTGGCCAGAGCATGATCGGCGGCAACCGACACCCCGTGAATGCCTACCTCATGCGCGATCAGAAAATATGGGGTCGGCAATTGCGCCTGCGCGTCGGCGTGAAGAATCTCGTCGACTTGGAGAACAACAAAATCCGCAAGACCGGCTTCACCACGATGGCAAACGGCGCGAATCTCTACACCTACTCCTACCTCATGCCTGCGCAGTATGATCTCACGGCATCGGTGAAATTCTGATTTTTTCCCAACTATGAAAATGCTTCGTCGCGTGTTTCCCGCGCTCGCCCTGCTCGGACTGGTCGCCTCGCTCCGAGCGGCGAGCGTTCCGGCCAAACCCAATATCATCTTCATCCTCGCCGACGATTACGGCGTCGGCGAGGTCGGTTGCTACGGTGCGGACAACTACAAGACTCCGCACATCGACGCGCTCGCCCGCGGAGGCGCGCGCTACACGAATGCCTACACCGTATCGCTCTGCGGACCTTCCCGCGCGCAGATTCTCACGGGCCGCTACCCGTTTCGCACCGGCGCAACCAATCAGGATGCCACCGGCACTTACGCGCCCGCGCAGTGGACGATGATGCCCGCGGTCCTGAAAAAGGCCGGCTACGTCAGCGCCGCCATCGGCAAGTGGGGCCAACTCCCGCTCCGGCCCGCCGATTTCGGCTTCGACGACTACCTGCGTTTCAACGGCAGCGGCACCTATTGGAATACCCAGGACAAAGGCCGCAGCTATCAGATCAACGGCCGGGACACACCGCTCCGCGACAAGGAATACATGCCCGACGTGATGCACCGCTACGCCGTCGATTTTATCACGAAGCACCGCGAGCAGCCTTTCTACCTCTATTACTCGTTGTCGCACGTCCACACCGAGATTTTGCCGACGCCCGATACCGCGCTCGGCAGCGACGACCGGAAAATTTACGGGGACAATGTCACCTACATGGACAAGCTCGTCGGGCAACTCGTCGCCGAACTCGACCGTCTGAATCTCCGCGAGAAAACCCTGATCGTGTTTCTCGGCGACAACGGCACCTCCGGCGGGCGCGCCGACCGCGCCACCATCGGCGGTCGCCCGCTCTCCGGTGCCAAAGGTTCGATGCTCGAAGGCGGCGGTCTCGTTCCCATGATCGTTAACTGGCCCGGCGTCACACCCGCCGGCCGAGTTATCGGCGACATGGTCGACTCGACCGATTTTTTTCCGACCTTTGCGGAACTCGCCGGCGCCGAGCTCCCCGCCAAAACCACGATCGACGGCCACAGTCTCGCGCCTCAGTTCCGCGGTGAGAAAGGTCAGCCCCGCACGTGGGCCTTCAACCAACTCGCGCGCATGTGGTATGTCCGCGAGACTGGTTGGAAGCTGAACGAGAAAGGCGAACTCTACGACATGAGTGAGGCGCCGTTCGTCGAGAAACTCGTGCCCGCCGACTCGAAAGACTCCTCGGCCCTCGCCGCGCGCCAGCGCCTCGCCGCGGTGCTCGCGAAGCTGAATCCCGCCGGCGGCATCGTCGACCAAGGCGATCCCTCGGGCCGGCACGCCAAGAACACCGAGCGCAAAGCCAAGCGTGAAAAGGCCAAGTGAACTCCGCCCTCTTTCGTCCCGATCTCCCATGAACACCCTGCGCATCCTCGCCCTTCTGCTCACCCTCCCGCTCCTCGCTGCGGCTCAAACGCGACCGAATATCCTCTTTATCGCCGTCGACGACTTGCGGCCCGAGTTCGGCGCTTACGGCAAGAGTTATATCAAATCGCCCAACCTCGACCGCATCGCGAAGGCCGGCATTACGTTCAATCGCGCCTATTGCCAGCAAGCCGTCTGCTCGCCCACGCGCTCCAGCCTCATGACCGGCACGCGCCCCGACACCACCAAGGTCTGGGACCTCGAGACACACTTTCGCGCCGCCCTCCCCAACGTCGTCACGCTCGGCCAGCACTTCAAAAATCACGGCTACTTCGTCCAAGGCATGGGCAAAATTTATCACGGCAGCCTCGACGACGCGCCGACTTGGTCCGTGCCGTGGCAGTCCGCCCGCGGCCAGACTTACGGCCTCCCCGAGAACGTCGCGCTTAACAACCGCCAGACCACCGCCCCGGCGGCCACCACCGACACCGCCAAGAAATCCGGCAAAAAGAAAAAGGCAGCCACGCCCCGCAACTCACGCGGTCCCGCCTTCGAAGGCGCCGACGTGCCCGACGACACCTTTACCGATGGCGCAAATGCGACCCTCGCCGTCACTACCCTCGGTCAGCTCGCGAAGAAGAAGGAGCCGTTCTTCCTCGCGGTTGGTTTCTCCAAACCCCACCTGCCGTTCGTGTCCCCCAAGAAATACTGGGACCTCTACGACCCCGCCAAAATCCAGCTCGCGCCGAACAAGTTCCTCCCGAAGGACGCACCTGACTACGCCATCCTGCCCGGCGGCGAACTCCGCAATTACCACGGCATCCCCGAAGGCTCGATCCCCGACGACCTCGCGCGCCAACTCAAGCACGGCTACTACGCCTCCATCTCCTACATGGACGCGCAGGTCGGCAAGGTGCTCGACGAACTCGACCGGCTCGATCTGCGGAAAAACACGATCGTCATCCTCTGGGGCGATCACGGTTGGAAACTCGGCGAGCACGATGCCTGGTGCAAACACAGCAACTCCGAGAACGATACCAACACCGCGCTATTGCTTTCCGTGCCCGGCACGAAACACGCCGGCGCGAAGAGCAATTCCATCGTCGAATTCGTCGACATCTATCCGACCCTCGCGGACCTCGCCGGGCTGCCGCTGCCGAGCCACCTCGAAGGCGTCAGCTTTCGGCCCGTGCTCGACGATCCGAAGCGCACGTGGAAATCAGCGGCATTTAGCCAGTATCCGCGGCCGGGCAGCAAATCCAGCAACGGGGCCCTGATGGGCTACTCGATGCGCACGGAACGCTACCGCTTCACGGTGTGGGTCGCGCGCGACGACCACTCGAAAATCGATGCGATCGAGCTCTACGACCACCACCTCGACCCACAGGAAAATACCAATCTCGCGAAAGCACCGGGTAACGCTGAGCTCGTTGAAAAACTCCTCGTGCAGTGGCGCAAGGGCTGGCAGGGCGCGAAACCCCTGGCCGCGGCGCGCTGAAATTTTCCCATGCGTGCTTTTTTCCGAACTGGTCTCGGATGGTGCGTGGCCGTGATGGCGCTCGCAGTGCAGGTCGGCGCCGCCGATACGTCCGCACCGGTGGCGCGGACGAATGTGCTCTTCATCGTCGTCGACGATCTCAACACGGCGTTGGGCTGTTATGGCAACACGGCGGTGAAATCGCCCAACATCGACCGGCTGGCGGCGCGCGGCGTGCGGTTTGACCGGGCACATTGCCAGTATCCGCTCTGCAATCCGAGCCGCTTATCGTTTCTCAGCGGACGCCGGCCGGAAACGGCGGGAGTGTATTCACTGGGCACGGCGGCGCGCACGGCGCTGCCGGACGCGGTCATGCTGCCGCAGTTTTTTCGTCAGCGCGGCTATTTCACGGCGGGAGCGGGCAAGGTGTTTCACAACGCGAAAGGCAGCGATGCGGCGTCATGGGATTCCTATGACGACGGCCCGACGGACGATCCGGAGGAAAAGGCGGCGATCGAATCGCGCTACGGCACCGGCGGCGCTGCGGGCGACGGGCGGCCCTCGTCACACGTGCTCACAAGCGATGGCGCCCGCACGCGGGACGGGCGAAATGTGCGCACCGTGCTGCGTCTGATGGAAGAGAAGGCACGCGAGGGGAAACCGTTCTTCCTCGCGGCGGGTTTCCACAAACCGCATTTGCCGTGGACGGCACCGAAACGTTTTTTCGACCTGTATTCACCGGGCGCTCTCACGCCCCGGCCGGAGCCGGCGCTGCGCGACGTGCCGCCGATCGCACTGCAAACGGAGCTCTCGGGGTTTCCGCAGCCGGATTCGCGCGAGGCGGCAATCCGCGGTTACTACGCGTGCGTATCGTTTACGGACGACCACGTGGGTATGTTGCTCACCCAACTCGAACGGCTCGATCTCTGGAAAAACACGATCGTGGTGCTGGTCAGTGACAATGGATTCCACCTCGGCGATCACGGCGGACTGTGGGCGAAGCTGAGCGCCTACGATGCGGCGACGCGGGTGCCGCTCATCTTCGCAGGAGCCGGTGTGCCGGAGGGCCGCGTGGTCACGGCCCCGGTGGAGCTGCTGGATATTTTCCCCACGCTGGCGGAATTGAGCCGGGCGCCGGCGCCGAGCGGTCTGGAGGGGCAATCGCTCGTCGGGCTGATGCGAGGCACGGTCACGACGCGACTTCCCGCGAGCACGATGGTGTTTCACTACGATGCGGCTCGCCGCTCCGACGTGCTCGGACGAACCGTCGTAACGGAAAACTGGCGTTACACGGAATGGGACGGCGGCCGCTTCGGGCGCGAACTCTACGTGCGCGCTGACGATCCGCAGGAATATCGGAACCGCGCGGGCGATACCGCGTTGGCTGCGGCAGTGCAGGCCGGCGAAGCGGTGTTGCGGAGTGCGCCGGTGCCGAAACCCGGCGAGGCTAATCGGCCGCGGGCGCTGCTGCCTGAAGTTAAGAAGCGCAAGTAGGCCCGCGAGTATGGAGCGTTCGCGCGTTCTTTGGTGAACGAGCTGCCTGAGGCGGCTCAAGTCCCGCTATTCTCTACGCCGATTTGCTGATTGCGCCGGTGTCGGCAAGGCCGGTCGATTCCCCGTTAAACCTGATAGGTCTTGAGCGGCACCGGATCGAGCACCTTGGATTGCGGGGCTTTTTCTGTGAGTTGCTGGAGGAACCAGGCGCGCGCGTCGGGATCGCCGTGAGTCAGGACAATGCTGCGTGCGCCGGTTTGGATGGCGAATTCGAGGAGTTCTTCGCGGTCGGCGTGGCCGCTGAGTTCGAAGCGTTCGACGCGGGCTTTGACCTTCGCTTTGACGTGCGCGGCTTCGAACACGAAATTTTCGCCGGGTTTCGTGGCGAGGAGTTTGCCGCCGGGGGTGTCGGGATCGCAGTAGCCGACGAAACCGATCGTGTTGCGGGCGTTGCCGAGCAGACCGGACGCGAGCGTGTAGCTGGGGGTCCGCTCCACCAACATGCCGGAGCTGATGATGTAGAGTGCGTTCTGCTGCGGATCTTCACCGGCCACGAGCTTACGGGGCGTCGGCTTGATTTTCAGATCCTTGATGATGCTGCGGTTAAAATTGACGTGCTTGGTCTTGCGGCTGATTTCGTCGAAATAATCGGCGAGGTCCATGCCGAGCCCCGAGGCGAAGATGGGGCACTCGACGAGGCGGCCGAATTTCCGCGCGTCGTGCACGATAGCGAGGACCTCCTGCATGCGGCCAAGGGCGAAGACCGGGAGGAGAAACGAGCCGCCGCGCTGGATCGTGTCGTTGATCGTCGTAACGAGGCGGGCGACCTCATTCACGCGTTCTTTGCCGACGGGGCGCTCGGTCGTTCCGCGGGTGGTTTCCGTGATCAGAGTATCGAAGTGACCGGCGGGAAACTTCGCTCCGAGGAGAGTGCGCTGGTTTTCGAAGAGCACGTCGCCGGTGAAGAAGATCTGCCGGTGCTTGTAGTGCATCTCGACGCCCGCAGCGCCGGCGACGTGGCCGGCCGGGTGGAAGATAATTTCGATTTCATCCTTCGCTCCGCGGAAGTGTTTCGCGTGGCCGAAGGGCAGGCCGGTCATGCGCTTGGCGAGCCGGTCGATGTCGTCGTGGGTGAAGAGCGGGTAGTCGGGGATGCTCTCCTCCTCCTTTTGACGGAGCATCACGTTGGCAGAGTTGTGCAGCATGCGCTCGATGAGCATCCGGCTCGATGTCGTCATGATCACGGGCGTGTTCGGGTGCTCACGCATCACGACCGGCAGGCTGCCGATGTGGTCAAGATGACAGTGCGTGATGATGATGAGATCCAGGGAGATCCCTCTGAGTTTGGTGAGATCGGGAGTGGCGGCGCGGCCGACTTGCTTCGGATTCAGGCCGCAATCGACCAAAACATTGAGGTCGCCGAGTTGGACGAACAGCGAGTTGGCACCAATGCCGCCGTCGCGGTTCAGGTCAGTAAGCTTCATGAACAGGGTAGGAAAAACAATAAGGCCTCCGAGAACGAGGAAGAAGTTCAGGAAATGTCTTCAACTCCGCGGCACGGTCATCTCAAAGGGAGGCAAAATCACGTGCACTTTGCGGCCGAGATCGTCGACGCCGTGGAAGCTGCCGTGAGCCTGCGCATCGAGTCCGCTCACGTGGTAGCTGTTGTAGGAAAACTCTTCGCCAGGCGCGAGGCGGGGTGTCTCGCCCACGATTTTGTCACCCTCGATTACGAGGCGCGTGCCGTCGCTATGGAGCACGACCCACTTCCGGCCGAGCAGCGTCACGATTTGTTCGGAGTGGTTCTGAATGGTGACGAAATAGACGAACGCGTGCGGTTTGTCGGCGGGCAGGCTGGCGCCGCCGTGGTGATAATGGAGTTTGTCGAGTCGAGCGGTGAGGCCGGGGAGTTCGTGGGAAGAGCAAGACACGCCGCCAAGAGACGCGGAATCGGACGCGCCGCAAGCCCGGTCTGCACGTGCGCGCTTTCCGCCTTGCCGCGCGTCGCACCGGCGCGCAGAAACGCGCACTTATGGCCAAACTCGCCCTGCTCTCCGTCAGTGATAAAAGCGGTCTCGTGGAGTTCGCCTCCGCCTTGGTGAAAACGCACGGTTACACCCTGCTCTCCACCGGCGGCACGGCCAAGTTGCTCGCCGAGCGTGGGCTGCCGGTCACCGAGGTGAGCCAGCACACCGGGTTCCCGGAGATTATGGAGGGTCGGGTCAAGACGCTGCATCCGAAGATCCACGGCGGCCTGCTCTGTCGCCGCGACAAGGCCGACCATCTCGCGCAGGCCCAGGCCAACGCGATCGAGCTCATCGACCTCGTGGTCGTAAACCTTTACCCGTTTGAGGCCACCGTCGCGAAGCCGGGCGTGCATTTCGAGGAAGCCATCGAGAACATCGATATCGGCGGCCCCTCCATGCTCCGCAGTGCCGCGAAGAACCACGAGAGCGTCAGCGTCGTGTGCGATCCCGCCGATTACGGCGCTGTGCTTGCCGCCATGGACGCCACGACCGGCAGCCCGGAAAAACTGTTGGAACTGCGCCGCAAACTCGCGCTGAAGGTCTTCCAGCGCACGGCGACTTACGATGCCGCGATCGCGCGCTATCTGGAGTCGCAGGCGACCGAGCCGGATCTCGAAGCGCTGAGCGGATTTCCCGGCACGCTGTCGCTGTCGTGGAAGAAGGCGCAGTCCCTACGCTACGGCGAAAATCCCCACCAAAAGGCCGCGCTCTACGGCACGTTTCACGAGCACTTCACGCAGCTGCAGGGCAAGGAGCTGTCGTATAACAATATTTTGGATATCACCTCGGCCACCTACCTGATCGGCGAATTCGAGCGCCCGACGGTGGCGATTCTCAAGCACACCAACCCCTGCGGTGTGGCGAGTGCGGATACGCTGCTCTCGGCGTGGGACAAGGCCTACGCTACGGACCGCCAGGCCCCGTTTGGCGGCATCATTATCGTGAACCAGACGCTCGACGGCGATCTTGCCAAAGCCATCGCGGAAATCTTTACCGAAGTGATCATCGCGCCGCGTTTCAGCGACGAAGCGATGGCGATCTTCGCGAAGAAAAAGAATCTCCGCCTGATGATTGCCAAGGGCGGTATCGGAGCGGATGCGCTGCAGGAAATCCGCTCCGTAGTCGGTGGCGTCCTCGTGCAGGACCGCGACCGCACGCTCGGCAACGTGAAGGAATTCAAGGTCGTCACGAAGCGCGAGCCCACGGCGGACGAATGGGCCGCGATGATGTTTGGCTGGAAAGTCGGCAAGCACGTGAAGTCGAACTCGATCGTCTATTGCCGAGGCGAACAGACGCTCGGGGTGGGCGCGGGCCAGATGGCGCGGGTCGACAGCTCGCGCATCGCGGTCTGGAAGGCCGGCGAGGCCGGGCTCGATCTGCGCGGTTCGGTGGTGGCCAGCGAAGCGCTTTTCCCGTTTGCGGACGGCCTGATTGCCGCTGCCACGGCCGGAGCCACCGCAGCGATCCAGCCGGGCGGTTCCGTGCGGGATGCGGAAGTCATCGCTGCCGCCGACGAGCGCGGCATGTCCATGGTTTTCACGGGGTCGCGGCACTTTAAGCATTGAGTTCTGCGGCTTGACAGCGCCGGTGTTTCCACGCCCCGTCTTTCCACCATGACTGTTGCTCTTCACCCGGTTTGTCCGCTGCCGCCTGCTTCCCGGCTTGGCGCCATCGCGTGCCGGTGCGTTGGCTAAACACCCATGCTCGAGACGATTTTGGATCATTTCCAAGGCACGCCCCTTTCATTGTGGGGACCGTTTGCCGTCCTGATTTTGTGCGGCCTCGGCCTGCCCATTCCGGAGGATATCGTCCTGATCGCCGCCGGCGCGCTCGGCGTGCTCGACGAACGGCCGTGGATAGAAGTCAGTGCGTTAATGTATGCCGGTGTGATGGGCGGAGATTCGATCATTTTTTTTGCCGGCAAATACTTCGGGGGGCGGCTGAGGGTCGCCCCGTGGTTCCAGCGCATTTTTCCCTCGGCGAAACAGGACAAGGTTGAAGCGCTCTTTGAGCGGCATGGATCGACCGGCATGTTTCTCGGCCGCTTCCTGCCGGGCCTGCGCGCGCCGATCTTTTTCACCGCCGGCTCGATGAAGGTCTCCTTCTGGAAATTTTTCGTGTTCGACGGTTTTGCCGCACTGATCAGTGTTCCGGTATTCGTTTGGCTCGGACACTGGCTGTGGGTGACGTTTCAAGACGATATCGAGCAGATCAACCGCACGCTGGCGGTCACTCATTCGTTCTCCCGCTGGGTCGTGCTGGCCGCCGCAATTGCTGCCGTCGGCGTTTGGCTCTGGTCCCGGCGCACCAAGAAGCCGTCCTGAAGCCTGCCGCCCCGTCGCCATGAACGTGTTTGTCGCTTCGCCCCGTCCAGTCTGCGTTGGGTTGGCCCGCGTGTTCGGTTTGGGAGCCGTGCTTTTGCTCCTCGGCGGTTGCTATACCAATCCGGTTACCGGGAGGCAGTCGCTCGTGCTGATTTCGCAGGGAGAGGAACTTTCCCTTGGACAGCAGTCGTTCGCCGAAATCAGTCGGACAGAGACGGTTTCGCGCGATGCCACGCAAAATAGCCGTGTGCGGCTGATCGGCGGGCGGATCGCGCAGGTCGTCGGAGAGCAAATGCCGAACGCCAAGTGGGAGTTTGTGGTCTTCGATTCGCCGCAGGCAAATGCGTTTGCGCTGCCTGGCGGCAAAGTGGGCGTCTACACGGGCTTGCTCCGCTTGGCGGAGAACGACAGCGAACTGGCCATCGTAATGGGGCACGAGATCGGTCACGTGATTGCCCGTCATGGGGCCGAGCGCATGTCCGAGGCGATGCTTATTTCCGGTATCGGTGCGGTCAGCGCTGCGGCCATCGAAAATAAGACCGACGCCAAAACGAAGGACCTCTTCTTGCTGGCCTACGGGGGAGCGACGACGGTCGCCCGCGTGCTACCGCACTCGCGCGGCAACGAGACGGAGGCCGACAAGATGGGCGCGATCTACGCCGCCCGGGCCGGCTATGATCCTCGCGCCGCACTCACTTTTTGGCAAAAGATGGCCGGGCAAAAGGCCGGCACGGCCGGCGCCGGGGGCTCCCCGGCTTGGTTGTCGACCCATCCCTCGGACCAAAAGCGCATCGCCGATTTACAGGCGTTCATGACGGTGGCCGTGCCGCTTTACGAGGCGGCAGTGCGCACGAAGTCTCCCTAAGCGCCTTTTTGCGATTGGCGCTCCGCCCCCATTCGCGTCACGTTGGGTGCATGTTTGACCCTGTCGAAAAACTAAAGGAATTCATTCGTCATCAAAGTGTTTCCGCCGACCCGAAGTTCCGGGAAGGCATGAAGGGCGCCCAGGAGTTCGTCTCCGGCCTGCTCGCGTCGATCGGTTTTGCCGTCGAGGTGGTCCACACCGAGATGCACCCGCTGATCTTCGCCCAACGCGGCGGCGACCCGAGCTGGCCCCATGTAGTGATCTACGGGCACTACGATGTGCAGCCCGCCGATCCGTTGAATCTGTGGAAGACGCCCGCGTTTGAGCCAACGATCATTGGCAATCGCATCTACGGCCGCGGCGCCGCCGACAACAAGGGCCCGCTCATGACCAATATCGCGGCGATCGCCCAATTGCTCGAAGTCGATCCCGGGCTGCCGCTGCGCATCACGTTTCTCATCGAGGGCGAAGAGGAAATGGGCAGCCCCAGTTTCCCGAAGTTCCTTGAGAGCCACAAAGACCGCCTCAAGGAGGCCGACTTTGTTTACCTTTCCGACACCGCGCTGCCCACGCCCGACCAGGTGGTGCTGACCTGCGGCCTGCGCGGCCTGACGCTGTTCGACGTTCACGTGACGGGCGCGAAGGGCGACCTGCACTCCGGTCTCCATGGCGGTGTATTGAGGAACCCGATTCAAGCACTCGCGGAGATTCTCGCCACGCTGCACACGCCCGACGGCCGCGTGAACGTCCCCGGCTTCTATGATGCCGTGCTCGACGTGCATCCGTGGGAGCGCGAAGAACTCAGGAAACTCGGCGCCGACGAAAACAGCTACAAAGAGTTTCTCGGTATCGACACTTTCTATACGACGCCGGGCTTCTCGCCGTTCGAGGCGCTGCGCTTCCAGCCCACGTTGGAGTTCAACGGCATCGGCGGCGGCTACCAAGGGGAGGGGACCAAGACGGTGATTCCGTCGAAGGCATTTGCGAAGATCAGCTGCCGCCTCGTGCCCAATCAGGAGCCGGACAAGATCAAGCGGCTCGTGATGGATACGATCCTCGCGCGCACGCCCGCCGGCGTGAAAGTGGAGTTTGTCGACCAGCACAAAGGCGATCCCTACGTCGTGGTGCCGCCCGACCGTTCGAACACGCCGAAGGACCAGTCGCCCGTGCTCGCGCGGGCGTTTCGCGCCGCCGACCGGGCTGTAACCGAAGTTTGGGGACGCGCCCCGCTTTATCTGCGCGAAGGCGGCAGCGTGCCGATCATTGCCGAAATCAAGCGCGTGACCGGGCTCGATTCCGTCATGTTCGGCCTCTTTTTACCGGAGGATAACCTCCACGCCCCTAACGAGAGCTTCAATCTCGACGTGATGAAGAAGGGGATGGAGACAACTCGGCGCGTGCTGCTCACGCTCGCGAAGCCGTAAAGGTCGGTGTCACCCCGCAAAAAAGCCCCGGAGCGATCCGGGGCTTATGTTTTGGGGAGAATTTGCTGCGGAAGGGCTTACTTGCCCTTAAGCACTACGAGATCGACGCGGCGGTCTTTCTCCATCGTGGCGGCGTCGGCGTTGGGCTTGGCCTCGAGGCTGCCTTTCGAGACGGTCTCAAGTTTGTCGGCGGCCACGCCGATCGAGAGTAGATATTTCTTCACGGCATTCGCGCGGCGATCACCGAGACCGAGATTGTATTCGGCGGTGCCACGCCAGTCGGCGTGACCTTCGAGGAGCAGGCGTTGGCCGGCATTCTTTTCGAGGTATTCCTTGGCGGTCTTCAGCTTTTCGCGCTCGCTGGGCTTGATCGAGGATTGGTCGAATTCGAAGTAAACGGTGCTGCCCTGCAAAGCCACGCGGTTTTGGCCGGTGAGCGGGTCGAAATCATCCCGTGCAACGAGCCCGGTGTTAAGATCCGAGACCGTTGAGAGGTTGGTCGGAGCGGGAGCATTTTCGATTTGCTGACCGAGCACCGTGGAGCCCGGATTGGGGCGATCAGGCTTTTTGCTGCAGCCCGCGAAGACAAACGCGGCACCGGCGAGGACGAGACAAAGTTTCGGCGAGACAAGTTTCATGAGAAAGAGTGTGGAAGGACGCAGGGAAAAAATCCATGGGCACTCGCTCCCGCTGCCGCAAGGTTTTTAGACGGTCTTTTTCGGCTCGATGAGCCCGACTTCGAGCGCATAGCGCGTAAGGCTCGCCACGTCGTGCAGATTCAATTTTCGCATCAGATTTGTGCGGTGGTTGTCCACCGTTTTGACGCTGATGCCGAGCTTCGCCGCGATCTCCTTGGTGCTGTGGCTCTCGGCCACGAGCTGAAGGATTTCGCGTTCGCGGTCGGTCAGGAAATCCGGTGCGCTGCTCGTCGCAGGATTCGCAACGACATTGCGGAGGAGGGATGCGACCGCCGGTCCGAAATAGGTGCCACCGTTGGCCACGGTCTCGAGCCCTTTCTTGAATTCAAACAATCCAGCCGTCTTCTCAACGAAACCGTGCGCGCCGGCTTCGAGCATCTCGCGGACGAGGACCGGGTTTTCGTGGCCGGAAAACACCAACACGCGCATGTGGGGGAGTTTCTTGCTGATGCGGCGGAGGATATCGACGCCATTTAAACCCGGCAGCTTCGCATCCAGCACGCAAACATCGGGATTGATGTCGAGACACAGTTGCACAGCCGACTGACCGTCACCCGCCTCGCCGACCAACTGGTAGTTGGCATCCAATCGCAAAATCTCGACCAGCATTTCGCGGATAGCGGTTTGGTCTTCGATGATGACAAGGCGTTTCATTTGCGGCTGTTGGGAAAAAGGACGGTGGTGGGCCGGCCGGGATTCGAACCCGGAACCAATTGCTTAAAAGGCAACTGCTCTACCATTGAGCTACCAGCCCCCAATCCGTTGGAACGAGACAAATGGGTTTTTGTCCCGGGGGTTGGCAAGAAATTTCGCCCCGAATCCCGCTTGCGGCCATTGACCGCATCTTTTGCCAAGCGTATGCACGGAAGACTTTCATCACATCTTGGGAACAATTCAAAAATATACCCATCAGAACGAGGCAGACCGCATGTCCTCCAAAGCTCACGAAGTGGCCTTCGACCGCACCCTGGTAGATCGTTTCAAGAACGGCGACCAATCCGCCTTCGACGAAATGGTCTCACGTTACTGGGACCGTATCTACTCCATGGTCCACCAGCTCCTGCGCAACCAGCAGGATGCCGAGGAAGTCACGCAGGATGCCTTCATCCGCGCACACCGAGGGCTCGCTAACTTCCGCGGCGACTCGGCTTTTTCTACTTGGCTCTACCAGATCGCCACGAACCTCGCCCGCAACCGCTACTGGTATTGGTGGCGCCGCAAGCGCGACAAATCCGTTTCCTTCGATGCGCCCGTCAGCTCCGAAAACGACATGACACTCGCCGACATCATCCCGGCCGAAGTCGAGTCGCCGGACGATATTACGGTGAGTCAGGAGTTCGTGAACCGCATCGGCCAAGGTATGGAAAAACTGTCCACGAAACACCGGGAGATTCTCGTGCTACGTAATATCAAGAATTTGTCCTACGAGGAGATCGCCGCCATTCTCGGCATCTCCGTGGGCACCGTGAAAAGCCGCATTGCCCGCGCGCGCGAAAGCCTGCGCTCAAAACTCGGCGAAGACTTCAAGAACTGACTCGACCGACTACCACAACGACCGCCATGAAAGATTCGGAATTCATCGAACTGCTCAACCTCTACCTCGATCACGAGATCACTGCGGCGGATGCCGCGCGGCTGGAGGCCGAGGTGCAAAGCAACCCTGCGCGCCGGAGCGTTTATCAGCAATATTGTCGCATGCAAAAGGCCTGCTCGCTGCTCGCCAAAGACTTTGCCTCCGCCCCGGCTGCGTCGCCCGACGAGGCGCGCAAAGTGGTTTCCTTCGAACCGCGCCGTCCGGCGTGGGGGCCGGGGCTCTTTGCGGTGGGTGGCCTGGTCGCCGCGGCCGCGTGCGTGACCGTGATTTTTGTCAACCGGCCAGGTGCGCCCTCCGAAGTCAGCCAAGGTTCGCCGACGCTCGCTGCCGTCGCGCCAGTCGAAGCTCGGGTGGTCTTAGCACCGGGAGAGGATATTCCCGCGGCAGCGATGAATTCCCGCGCCGTTACGATGCCGACTGCGCGTCGCGCCGAGCTGCAGCCCGTGCTCGTGGCTGGCTCGCTCTCGCTGGGTAACCAGTGGGCCACGCCGGTTTCGGCCGTCGCCGCCGAGCCGGCTACCCAGCTTGACTGGATTCGGGGTCTACAAATTGCGCCGATGCAGCGGGTGCAGGTCGAGGAATTGCGGTTCGATGCCCGTCCCGCAGAGGTCGCACAGCCATCCATCTTCACCGTGCGTCCGCGCCCGACCCAGCAGGGCGTGGTCGAGATGACGGCGTTTCAGTTCAACAAATAAGTGGCGCCGGGAGGCGTCCGTGATTTTCGCGAGGGGCGGACGCACAGTCCGCCTCTTTTTTCGCCCTCAGCTCAAAGCTTTCTTGATGAGCGCTTCGGTCGTGGCCTTCGCGCCGAGCGCGAGCGCCGCGTGGCGCACGGCTTGGTCCGCATCGGCACCTTTGTAACCGAGGGCGACAAGGGCTGCGACCGCGTCGCGGTTGGCGCTTTCCGATGGGGGCGCCGCTGTCAGGTCATCCGCACCGAGAGTAGTTGTAGGTCCGTTGAACGCCCCAACTTTCGCTCGCAGTTCCACCACGAGCCGCTCGGCTGTCTTTTTGCCGATGCCCGGAGTCTTCGCGAGCGAGGCAATATCGCCCGCGCGGATCGCGCCTTCCAGCGAGGTAAGGGAAAGCCGACTCATGATGCCGAGCGCTCCCTTCGGGCCGACGCCGGTCACGTTTTCGATCATCAGTCGGAAAAAATCGCGCTCCGCCGGCGTCGAAAATCCGTAGAGGGTCTGCGCATCCTCGCGGTAGATCACGAGTGTGTGGAGCTTCACGGTGGCGCCGGGTTGCGGCAGTTTCTCCGCGGTCGTCACAGGCACGTGCACCTCGTAACCAAAGCCGTTCAATTCGATGATCGCGTGCAGCGGCGTCGCGGCGGTGAGCGTGCCTTGGATGGAGATGATCATGAAAAGAAAGAAGGCGCGGCGCCGGGTGGAGGCAGCGCCGCAAAGTTTATTTCAGGCCCAACACATCCTGCATGTCGTAAACACCCGTCGGCTGCGTCGCGACCCATTGCGCGGCACGGAGCGCGCCCCGAGCAAAGATCCCGCGGTCGCTCGCCTTGTGCGTGAGCTCGACGCGTTCGCCGAGCGCGGCAAACAGCACCGTGTGGTCGCCCACGACGTCGCCACCGCGGAGCGCGTGCATACCCACTTCCGTCGGTGTGCGCGCGCCCACGATGCCTTCGCGGCCATGGCGCACCGCTTCGGCAGTGAGTTTCCGCTCTTCGAGAATAATTTCGAGTAACCGAGCGGCGGTGCCGCTGGGCGCGTCTTTTTTGAAACGGTGGTGCATTTCCACGACTTCGGCGTCGTAGTCCGCGCCGAGCACGCTCGCGGCGCGGCGGGTGAGCGCAAAGAGCAGGTTCACCCCGACCGAAAAATTTCCCGCCCACACGCACGGCACTTTGGCCGCGAGGGCGAGCAGGGCGCGTTTCTCTTCGGCAGAGTGGCCGGTCGTGCCGAGCACCACGGGTTTTTTGTTTGCGACAGCGAGTTCGAGCACGGCGCGGGTGGCTTGGTGGGAACTGAAGTCGATGATGACGTCGCAGCGGGCGAGGCCGGCGGCGATATCATCGCCCACGTCGACGGCAGCGCCCACGGTGAGGCCCAGCTCGCCGGCGGCGGTGGCCAAGGCGTGGCCCATGCGGCCCTTGGAACCGTTGATCAAAATGGAGAGAGGCATGGCAGGGATGCTTACTTGCCGAGGGCGGTGAGGGCCTTGGCGAGGATCTGGGCGTTCGCTTCGCTCATGCCGCAGAGCGGCTCGCGCACCTCGTCGGAGGCGATCAGGCCGGCGCGGAGGACGGCGGCCTTCACCGGCACCGGGTTGGGCTCGATGAAGAGCGTCTTGAAGATCGGGTAGAGCTTCCGGTGAAGTTTGGCGGCTTTCGCAAAATCATCGGCCAGCGCGAGGCGCACGAGTTGCGTCACTTCGCGCACAAAGAGGTTCGAGGCCACGCTGATCACGCCTTCGGCCCCAACGGCCATGAAGGGCAGGGTGAGGGAGTCGTCGCCGCTCAGCACCGTGATATCGTTGCCAAGGGCCTGCTTGAGCTGGTCCACGCGGTCGACGCTGCCGCCCGCTTCCTTGATCCAGCGCACGTGCGCGTATTTCGCGCGGAGTCGCTCCACCACGGGCACGCCGATCTCGATGCCGCAACGGCCGGGGATGGAGTAGAGGATGATCGGTTTGTCGGTCGCCTCGGCCACGGCGCTGAAGTGACGGAACAGGCCTTCCTGACTTGGCTTGTTGTAGTAAGGTGCCACCACCAGCATCGCATCGGCGCCGGCGTCGTGGGAGAGTTTCGTGAGGTCGACCGCTTCGTGCGTCGAGTTCGAGCCCGTGCCGGCGATCACGGGCACGCGGCCCTTGGCATCGGCGATCACGGCGCGAATCACGTCCATGTGTTCCTCGTGGGAGAGGGTCGGGGACTCGCCCGTCGTGCCGACTGGCACCAGCCCGTCGATCCCGCCTTTGATTTGGTAGGCGACCAGTTTTTTCAAACTGGCGTAGTCAACTTGGCCCTGGGAAAAGGGCGTTACGAGCGCGGTGATCGTGCCGGTGAGCGGACGGAGTTTCATGGGTTTGGGCAAAGGAGCCTTGCGGAACAGACCACGGCGAAATAGGGAATCCGCAACGCTTTTTTACCCATGCCACCCGTCACACCGCACACCGAAATTATCAACGATCTGCTCAAGCTCGCCGTCGACAGCGGTGTCAGTGACGTAATCATCAAATCCAACAAACCGGGCTACGTGCGCCTCTCCGGCAAGTTAAAGCCGGTCGATATGGACCCGATCACCTGCCCGGAAGCGCAAGCCTGGGTCGATGAGCATGTTCCCCGCGTCTTTAAGGCCAACTGGGACGATCTCGGCCAAGTGGATTTTGCCTATGCTGCAGAAGGGGTCGGTCGGTTTCGTGTCAACGCCTTCCACCAACGCGGTCTCGTGAGCATCGTGATGCGTCACATCAAGAGCACTGTGCCGACCTTCGAGCAACTCGGCCTCGGCGCCACGGCCGATGCGCTCGTGAAACTCGTGCAGGCCAAGGACGGTATCTTGCTCGTCTGCGGAGCCACCGGCTCCGGCAAAAGCTCCACCATGGCCGCGATGCTCAACTGGGTGAACCAGAACCAGGACAAACACATCGTCACCATCGAAGACCCGATCGAATACACGTTTCCCGACGAGAAATCCCTTTTCCAGCAGCGCGAGATCGGTCTCGACGTGCCAAGCTTCGAATTGGCGATCAAGGCCGTCCTGCGCCAAAATCCCGACATCATCCTCATCGGCGAAATGCGCGACCGCGAAACCTTCGAGACCGCCATCAGCGCCGCAGAGACGGGGCACTTGGTGTTCTCCACCATGCACGCCGCGACGGTCGCCCAATCGCTGACCCGCCTTTTCGAATTTTTCCCGCCCGAGGAGCAGATTCAGGCCCGCCGCGCCATCTCCGGTTCGCTCCGCGGTTTCGTCTGCCAAAAACTCATCCCAAAAATCGACGGTGCCGGCCGCCAGCCGGCGAACGAAATCCTCACGGCCGACGCCACGGTCAAGAACCTCATTCTCGAAGGCCAATTCGAGAAGATCCAAGGGTTACTCGACAGCAGCAGCGACTCCGCGAATTTCTCGTTCAACAAGGATCTCTATCGCCTCTGGAAGGCCGGCACCATCGGCAAGGCCGAAGCCCTGCGCTTCTCGCCGAATCCGCAGGCACTCGAGATGAATTTCAAGGGCATCTTCATTAAATCCTGATGTCGCTGGCGCGCGCAGCGGCGGGGCTCTTCGCAGCGGCAGCGCTTGCCGCCGCCGAGGCGCCGCCTGAGGACAGCGTGGCGGCTGCGAGGCGCGATCTCGAAGCCATCAAAGCCGGGCGCGGCCCCCCCGAAGCGCCACGGGTCGCGCTCCCGTCGGTCGCTGCCCCCGATTTCTCTGTCGGCACGCCGACACTGCCTCGCGTGCCAGCAACGAAGGCGCCTGGGGGCGCAGCGACGCGGAAAAAATCGGAAAACTGGCTCGTCGAGGCGATGCAGCCCCGCGTGCCGCGTCACGGCGATCCCTCCGACCGAGCGGGGGGGCGAACGAGCGATAACGTTGACGGATCCGTCGCTACAGACTCCGAGGATCGCTCGACATCTGCGGAAGCCGCGTCGGCCGAGGCAATCACGGGCACCACGCGCAACAAATCCGAGCAACGCCGCACGCCCCGCGTGCGCGCCGAGCCGGTCATCAATCCGCTAACACATTACATGGCGGGCTGGATGACGCCTCAGGATTTCAAGCTTCTCCAGCCGACCCTGAACGCGGAGCACGATCCGACCCGCAGTGGGCGCGAGGAGTTTGCCGCGAGCCTGCCGCTCGCCGGCGCGGCATCGACCGCTGACCGTTTGCCACTCGGCAAAACGACCGCGGACGCAGCATCGCGTCCGCCGCGCGAAAACCCTTTTCTCGCGGCCCTTGGGCCGACCACCCCGGTCGCCGCCGCTGGAATCGCGAATCCCCCCACAGCCTCACGGCCGCCCGTGGTCGTCGCGCCGCCAGCGCCGACACCGCCGCCCGCGCCGGCATCTCAGAGTGTGCCTGCGTTCGTAAAACCGCTGGACGATGCGAAATATTTCAAGCCGTTGAAAAAATTTTGAGCGAGCACGCGCGTCAGCTGATCAACAATAGTCGTGGAGGATTGCCGGGCTGAGTGGCGGGAGCGCGATGGACGCAGGGTGGGACGGGACTGTCGGGGTAGTCCGTGCCGATGCGCCATAGATTACCGAGGCCGAAGGAGAAGGGGCGGGCGCCGGGGGCCGGGGCGTAGTGAAGATCGTAGCAGTGGTCGGCGAGAAATTCACGAAAGGCAGGGCCGTCGTCGCCGCCGAATGCCGCGAGCAGCTCGGCGCGCGTCGCGGGGAGATCGATCCGTTTCAGCGCGTCTTCGTTGCGCAGTCCCTCGCTGGCGGGGCCGTAGTAGGTGCACAGATACGTTGATGCTTCGAAGGGCGCGCTGTCGGCGTGAAACGAAAACACATCTGTGACCACCGGGCCGGGTTCTTCGTCGCGCGGATAGCCGTAGATGCAGTTGAGCACGGGATCGAGCGCGTGGTCCCGCAGGAGCTGCCAATCGCCGAGCATCTGCTCCACCGCCACACGCCCGGCCGGGCTCAACGCCAACGATCGGAGGCGCGCCGCCTCGAGCGCCATGAGCGGCTCGCCGTCACCGGTGCCGAGTGCCGCCACGACTTCGGCATAGTCGCCCGCGAGCGTGCGCTCCCAGCACAAGGCATTGACACCATCGACCAACGGCGTGGCGACCAACTCGGCGAAACTGTGCACTCGGCGGACGCGCGGATAGTTGGTGGGCAGAGCGAAGGGCGACATTTGGCAGGAAAGATCGAAAGCGATTGGGCCGACTACGACGAGAGAGGAATCGAGGTGAAGGTTTCGTATTCTAGGCGTTGCAGGGCGCGATTCGCGAGGACACCGGCGACGATGGTGCCGGCGGCGGCTGCGGCGGTGAAGCCGAGGCCATACCAGCGTTCGTCGGCGAGCAGGCTCGCGACGGTGAGCGCGAGATTCACGGCGGCGAAAACGGCGCAACAAAGCAGCGCATCGCGCGTTTTGTTGAGATAGAAAAGCACGGTGAGCAGGGCGAGAAACAGGACGAGCAAGCACACGCCGATCAAGGTCACTTGAAACACGAGCGTTTGCACGGCGCCGAGACCGAGCGAGGCGAGGAGGCGGTCGGCGGAAAGCACGAGGGCGAGCGTGAATGCGCCTTGAAATTTGAGCAGACGGGCGAGGCTGTCGCGGAGCGCGTCGGCCATGAGTTCCTTGGTGTGCACGATTTCGCGGAGTGTGCCGCGCTCGATCACTAGTCGGAAAAATTCGGAGTAGTGGCCGGCAAAGGTCGTTTCGAGCGTGAGCAAAAAAACCGCCATCCCGGGAGCGATCGAAAGGAAACTGAGGAAGACGGCTTGGTCGTAAAGCGGTGAAGCCCAGAGTGCACCGGAGACGGGAAACCCATGGGGCGAGAGCCACCAGTGCAGAGGTTTGTCGATCCAGATACCCAGGTTGTAAATGAGTCCGCAGAGCGCGAGGTCGGTGTGTTTTTTGAAATAGTGCAGGAACGCAAAGCTCGGCGGTGCGTGGGTGCCGTATTCGCGATAAATTACGCGCAGCATCGTGAGCAGCAGCACGAGCTGGCCGATGAGAAATCCGGTCATCGTGCCGGCGATCCCGAGGGAACGGGAAAGCAGCCAAGCCGCGATGAAACTCACGGCGTAGCCCAGCGCGAAGCAACGGACGACGGCCGTGTAATCTTTCACGGCGGTGACGTAAATCGCGGCGACCCAGATCGCGGACACCGCCATCAAAACACCCGAGGCGGCAAATTGGAAAAGCGGAGGCGCGGGGACAAAACCAACGAAGAAGCCGAAACCGAGCGGGGCGTTGACGGCCAAGGTCAGGGCCAGCGAACCGAGAAGAGACGGAAAGACTTTTTCATCCTGTTTGGAGAACACGGCATCGGCGGTGTAGCGCGAGAGCAGGAGCTGCAGCGGGCCGGTGACCACGAGCGAGAAGGCGAAGACGTGGGTGACGGCGACGAAGAAGAGATCGAGTTCGCGGGCGGCGCCGGCGCGGTGCAGCACCAACCCCAGCGCGGCGAGTGTGACCATCGAGAGCACCCACGGGCCGCTGCCGATGAGCGCGGCGAAGCCGTAGGCGTGCAGACCGCCCGCGAGGGTGCGTTTCTGCATGAGCTTCGTGAGTTGGAATCCGATGCCGGCCACTAGGACGTGGAGAGTTGAGAGTTGGGAGCGGAGAGCTCAGACCAGCGGTGGTCTGTGTAGAAGGCGCGGTATTTTCCCATGATCTCGACTTGACGGTAGTGGCGCTCAGCGCGGAGGCGGCCGGCGCGGCCCATCGTAAGGAGATTCTCGGCCGAGGAGATGACGCGCAGGACGGCATCGGCGGTGTCGAGCGGCGAGCAGATCTTCGTGAGCAGGCCGGCGCGGCCGAGGGCTTTGTCTTCCGCGGTGCGGCCGAAAATGAGTTCGCGACAGGCCCCGACATCCGTCGCGACGCAGGGCACGCCGGCGGCGAATGCCTCCAGGATGATAAGCGGCAGACCCTCGCTGATGCTCGTGAGCAAGCACACATCGAGACCGGACAGGATTTCCCGCACGTTCTGCGGACCCAGGAACAGCACCTTCTTCTCCAGGCCCATGAGTGCGACCATCTGCTTGCACTCGTTGAAATAGTCGGGGTCCTCCTCGGTCGGGCCGATGATGTGAAACACGGCACGCGGTTCGCGCGTGATGATGGCGCGGGCGGCGCGGATGAGCGTTTTGACATCTTTGATCGGGACGACGCGACCGATGAATCCGACCACGATTTCTTCGCCGAGACCGCCGGAGAGGCGAGCGGTGCGCTGGGCGAGGGCGGCGTCGAATTTTGGGGGATCGATGCCGTTCGGGATTACCTCGAGACGGCGGGCATCGGCGCCGAATTCGATCTGGAGGTGGGTATTGCCCTCGAAGAGCGAGACGATGCGGTGTGCGCCGGTGTAGGACACCTCTCCGAGGAACATGAAGAGGTTGATCCACATTTTTTTGAAGGCTCCCATGCCCTCGGCGACGTCGAAGTAGCGGCCGCGGGGGTCGTAGATCCAGGTGGCCTGGCTGATTTCGGCGATGCGCTCCTTGGTGTAAATGCCGTGTTCTGTAATCAGATACGGCGTGCGTTGGCGGCGGGAGGCAAAGGCGCCGAGGAGACCGGCATAGCCAGTCGACACGCTGTGATACATGCGCGCGGGCGGGATGCTGCGACGGGCGCAGAGGGCGAGCCACACCGGCAGGTGCACAAAGCGCGCGGCCCAGAAGAAATCGATGAACGATTCGGCGGGCGCGATGCGTCCGCAAACCTCGGTGAGAAGTTCCCAAGCCTCTTCGTCGCGAAGGAGGTTGCCAAACGTGAAGGGTGCGCCCGCATGCTCGGCGGCATCGAACGCGTCGATGACGGACCAGAAGGCGCGGTCGCGGGCGGCCTCGTCGGGCGCGAGATAAAAGGCGCGGAGCGCGGCGTAAACCGGCGCGCGTTGGGCGGCCGTGAGGGGCGTCGGGACGAGTTGGGACGGCGGGGGGCGTTCGAACAGGAAAACTTCTGTGAGCGAGATGACGTTGGGCGGAGGCGTGTAGCGCTTTTTGACCGCTTGCTCGCGCGTGCTGCCGAGGAAAAAAAGCGCGAACGTGACCTCGGGAAGTTCGGTGACGATCTGGTGGACCCACGAGGAGACACCGCCCTGCACGTAGGGGTAGGTGCCTTCGAGCACGAGGCAGACATCGGCGATTTTCGCAGCGGGACTCATGCGCGGACCGGCGGCGAGCCTTCCCAGAAGCGGGCGAGATCGTCGATGCGCGGGTTGATGATTTGGCCGCGGCGATAGACGACGAAGAGTTCGCGGAGGCGGGCCCAATCGCCCTGCATAAAGACGAGCTCCATGCGCCACGGCAGCACTTGGCGGACATCGTAGCCGCCGCGCTGGAGGCGTTCGAACCATTGTTCGGCTGCGTCGAGCTCGCGGGCGCGGATCGCACAGCGCAGGCCGAGGAACGCGATCTCCTGATCGTCGGGGGAAAGTTCGGCGGCGCGCGCGAGGAGGTCGAGTGCCTGGCGGAGGTAGTGTGCGGCGGTTTCGTCGTCGCCGGCGACATCGAGGTAGACGAGTTCGTGAAATTGCTCGGCGAGACGCACCGCGTGCACGGCGACGGCGGGTTCGGCGGCCATCTGCTGGGCGAGTTCTTTGAGGCCGCCCTCGTAGCGCTCGAGCATCGTGCTCAAAATATTTTGGGCGTAAATGCGGACCTGTTCATCGCTGTCCTGAAGGCCCTTGCGGAGGAGGGGAATCGCGAGCTGCGGGTCGAGCTCGCGAAGGGCGAGGATGGCGTTGCGGCGATATTGGGTGCGCGGACTTTGCAGGATTTCGACGATGGATTGGCTGGAGGCACTCGCCGGCAAGCTGTCGGTGCGACCGTTCTGCGGCTCGTCGTTCCAAACAATGTAGCGGCGCGCGCTGCGATCTACGGACGGCAAGCGGAGAGTGAAAATCAGCGCGAGTGAGGTGACCGGACCGAGCAGCGGGAAAACGAGGGCCGGAGCCGCGGAAAACCACCAATATGCTCGCTGCACGCTCGGCAAAAGACCGGCTGCGCCGTAACCCCACGTGAGCGCTCCGAGGAGGTGGGCGGCGAGAGCCCAGCCGAGCCCGTAATCGAAGTGCAGCGCGCTCAGTGCGGCGCCGTGCAGGATCAGGCCAAGGCCGAGTGCGATGAGCCGGAGCGGGGTCATGACGAGGCTGCGGAAGACAATGCGTCGAGTTCGACCATGACCGCGGCGGCATCGCCGGAACGGCCGAACTCGAGGCGATGGATCGCGAGGGCGACGGGCCAGGGAGCGGCGTTGTTCACCGCTTGGCGGCAGCGTTCGATGAAGATGCTGGAGCCGCGTTCGCCGACGAGCGGCAAGAGAACGGCGATGTGGGGGTGCGGGTGTCCGAGCTCCGCCGCGTAGTCGCCGGTGCGGACGATACCGAGAAGCACGGTTTCAAAACGGCTCTGCTCGGCGGCGGGTGCGCCCGGAAGCGAGAGCAGCACGACCGACGATGGCAGGCGGTGGCGTTCGTGCGCCTGAAACGCGAGCACGAGCAGATGTTGGAAATGGGTGCGGGTGAAGATGCGTTGGGCGCCGCGGCCGGTGACGACCCGATAGCGGCCGGTGGCAGCGGAGGCGAGGTCGAGCGCCTCGCCGGCCCAATCGCAGATGAGCGCGACGAGGTTGGTGGACTGCGTCGTGAAACTGATGAACGGCAAGCCGGTGACGACGAGCAGGGCACGTGGCCGGGCGTCGGCATCGGAGAGCGGCGCGGCGATGAGCACGCGTTCGTGGGCGGGTGGGTCGCGCTGCTGAAGGATCTCGGGCAACGCGACGAGCGAGGCACGGTCAAGGGCGAGCTGCACAACGGGCGAAACGGTGCGCACGAGCGCGGCGGGCAGGTGCTGGTCGCGTCCGATGAAGGCGAGCCGGAGCAGAGGAGCGTCGTCGGCGCCGACGGTGTAAATGGCGGCATCCGCGAGGCGGACCTGGCGTTTGAGGAACTGGAGGACTTCCGACGGAAGATCTTCGACGGAGCACGCGTAGAGGCGGCGGAGCTCGGTATCGAGAGCGCTGACTTCGCCGTCGCGCGAGGCGACGACGCGGTCGAGTTCATCTTTCACGCCGCGAAGGTAACGCACGTCGGAGTCGAGGCGGCGCACCGAGGTGGTGAGCTTCTCCATCTGCGCTTCGGTCTGGAAGCGCTCGCGGCGAAACCAGCCGAAGAGTTCGCCGGCGATGCCGCCGACGAAGACGAAGCTTAGATGAAGATAGGGCGAAGCCGCGAGCGTGCGCGACAACGACCAGGGTTCGGCGAGCGACCCGGCGAACAAGCGTTGCTGGGCCAAAATCAGCACGCTGGCGGCGAGGCCGCAGAGGACGCCGGTGACGAAGCCGTAACGGCCGCCGAGAATGAGCGGCAGCAGGAAGTAGGGTGACGGGTTGAGATCGGTCCAGCCGGGGTGCGCGCGGTCGAAGATGAGATTCGCCCCGACGAGGCCGGCGGCGACGAGCGCGGCGTCGAGCGCGATGGATTTCGGACGAAGGGCGTCGCGCAAAGACATGTAGGGAGACTCTGGAGACGTGGCGGGAGCGGCTCGGCGGCGCGATCAGGGCGCGGTGCGGCGGAGGCGGTTGCCCGTGACGGGAATGTCGCGCACGAGGGTGCGCACGGCTTTTTGCGCGGCGCTGGTGACCGAGGCGAAGGCGTAGCCGACGTTGCCGCTGCTGCCTTGCCAGAGCGTCTGGCCCGTGGCGGCGTCGATCAGGCGGAGCGTGATGCCGACGGCGGGGTCGCCATCGAGATCGGTTTTGTAGCGGTATTCGTGGACGGTCCCGAGGAGGAGATGCGAGGCGCCAGCGGTGCGCGCGAGCTCGGCGTAGCGACCGTCGGGGCCTTGGGCTTTGTCGGCCGCGGAACGGAGGAGCGTCTCCTCGGTTTGGAAGAGCGGCAGGCCGGCTTCGACGAGCGCGCTGCCGGTCATCTCGGTGAGGGCGCGGCCGGCGTGCTCATCGGTGGTCGCGTTGACGAACGGCGGGAGTAGGAGGCGTTCGACGCGGAGCGTGCCGGTGGCGCCGCCTTGGGTGACGACAGTCGCGCAGCCGGAAGTGATGGCGAGGAGGCAGAGGGCGAGGAGACGTTTCATGAAAGAGAGACGGGGGAACTCAGTAGTAAGAACGAACGAAGAAATTCAAAAGAGTGGCGGCGGAGCCGGCATTGCTGGAGGTGGCGCTGGAGGTGTAGCCGGCTTCGGCCGTGAATTCGAGGCTCTTGCGGGGAAAGAACGAGAGGGCGAGGGCAGCATTCCAACCGAGCGAGGCGAGTTCAAAATCGTAATCTGAGCCGACGGAAAAACGGTAACGCCAGGCGGCGGAAAGACTGTCGGTGAGGAGGAGGCCGAGGCCGTGGCGGTTGAGGCGGCGAGAGACGAGATTGGCGACGATGGCCTCCTGCGCAGGAAGCCCGAACGTGGGATCGGCGAGAGGCTCGGCGAGCGATGGAGGGGTCGCGAGGTCCGGAGTGAACGCGGCCACGGAGCCGCGATAGCCGAGCATAACGCGGGGGCCGTGGCCATCGCGCGTGAGCGTTTGGTCGAGGTTGAGATCGAGGCCGGCGGCGCGGCCGACGCGATGCCCGCCGACGCGGAGTTCGCGGAGGCCGGCGCGAGCGACGAAGGTGAGATCGGCTTCGATGAGCCAGTTCACGACGAGGCCGGCGCGGTGTTGGCGTCCGTCGAGAGCCTCGAGCGTGAGGCTGTCGGTGGCACGCTCATTGACGGCGGCGTCGAGCGCGACGGTGCGACTTTGAGCGAAGCGGTAGTGGACGCGTGCACCGGCGAGGAGGCCTTCGCGGCCGGCGCCGATCCACTCGTCGCTGGTCCAGCGGCGGTCGTAGGTCGTGGTGATCGTGGCGACGGCTTCGGCGCGGGGAGCGCGCGTGGAACGCAACGACGGTGCGGCTTCGAGCGCGATGTCGTCGCGAGTGTAGCGCAGGTCGAGCCAGTGTCGGTCGGTGAGGTGGCTGGCTTGCGTGAAGCCGTAGCGCCAAACGTGGGCCCGATCGAGGCGCGTGGCGGCGGCGGCGGCTTCGATGCGCGGGAGGTGTTCGCGGTAAAGTCCGTCGAGGACGCGGCGAACTTCGTCGCGCAGGTCGTCACCCAATGCGTGGTGGCGGAGGAGTTCTTGGTAAGAGAGCATGGCGCGATACCAATCGCCCGCGGCGTAGGCGGAGGCGGCCAAATCGGTTTCGTAGGGGTAGAGGCGGCCGGCAAACTGAACGTGTTTGAGATCGCGGAGGACGGCGTTGGCTTCGGCGTAGTGTTTCGCGAGGTAGTGGCCGGCGCCGAGAAAGTAGAGGCCTTGGTGATCGCCGGGGTAAAACGAGAGGTAGCGGTGCGCGAGGCGGAGGACGGCGGCGGGATTTTTTTCGTCGACGGCGAGCGAGGCGAGGGCGAGGAGCGTTTGGCGATCGGAGGGGTTGGCCGTGAGAATTTTGGCGGCGAGCGCCTGGGCGAGATGAGGTTGGTTAAGGCGCGCGTAGAGGTAGACGAGGTAACGGAGATCTTCGATCGGGAGCGTCGCGGCGCGGTCGAGAATTTCGGTCTCGGAGAGGGAGGCCGGGGTGGCTGGGGCGGTGGGCGTGGCGGCGGCGGGTAGGCGCGGCAGGGATGCACAGAGGCACAAGGCCACGGAGAGGAGGGCGGGGAGAACTTTCATTCCGAGCCTCCGGTTTTGGTGAGCCGGGCGAGGAGGCGGCGGAGCGATTCGGAGTAGGCGCGCTTCGCGCCGGTGCGGTCGCCGCGCGAGAGGCGCATGTCGCCGAGGGCGCCCCAATCGGCGGCCGGGGCGGTGCGCACGGCGTCGAGGTAGGCGAGTTGGTATTTTTCGGCGGAGCGGTGATCGCCGGCGGCGGAGGCAATCTCGGCAGCGAGCTTCAGGATGGCGGGAGTGGGCTCGCGCAAGAAGGGCGCGAGGAGTTGTTGCGCTTCCGCGGCGCGCCGCCGGAGGAGGAGCACGCGCGCGAGGCCGGCAGTGTAGGCAAACTCGGTGGGACGCAGTGCGGTGAGTTCGCGCCAGAGACGTTCGGCTTCCGCGTAGTTGCGGAGGGCTTCGTGGGCGCGCGCGAGGTGATCGACGATGGATTCGTCGTGCACCAGGGCGGGCGCGAGCGGTTGGGCGAGGTAGCGGCGCTCGGCCGCGGTGTCGTTGTTCAGACGAAGGAGCTCGAGATAGAGCGTCGCTGCGGGCGCGTGGGAGTGGAGCCCGGTGTGGGGCGCGAGGGCGGCTTGGGCGGCGGCGTATTTCCGCTCGGCGGAGAGGGCGAACGCGAGCTGTAGCCGGAGGTCGTCGGAGTCGGTGGAGCGACGAAGGCCTTCGTCGAGCGCGGCCTGGCGGCGGGCGTCGTCGTCGGTTAGTTCGTAGCCGTAGGCGAGCAGCAGAAAATCGCGGGACGACGGTGTGGGGCTGAGGTCGATACGGAGACGGAGGCCGCGGGTAAAATCGTCGTAACGACCGAGAGATTCGGCGAGGCGGATATAGGGACCGAGGATCTCCTCCGAAGGAGCGGTTTGCAGGAGCTGGCGGTAGGCGGCGAGAGCATCGAGGTGGCGATTTTGGGCGACGAGGAGTTCGGCGATTTCCCGGCCCAGGGCGGTATCGGCGGTATCGGCGGGACGGAGCGCGGCGGCGCGGCGGAGCAGCGGTTCGGCTTCGGCAAAGAGATAGAGTTCGCGGAAGAGGTGGGCGAAATCGATGAGGGCGTCGGCATCCGTGGGCACAACGGCGAGGTAGCGCTCGTAGGCGAGACGGGCTTCATCGAAACGGCCGAGGGAAACGTCGAGGCGAGCGAGCAGGAGGAGGTAGTCGGGACGGCCGGGAATGGGGACAATTTTGGCGAGCGCACGGGCGAGATCGGCGTCGCGGTAGAGGCCGGGATTGAGGGCGACGAGGCGATCGAGGGCGGTGAGGTGATCAGCAGGGGGCGCGGCGGAGTCGGGTGCCGAGGGAGGGCGCGGTGTGGCGGAGAGGGCGAGCGCGAGCCACGTGTCGAACGCGAGGGCGGGCTGCGTGGTGAATTCGTAGATACGGGCGAGGACGCGAAGATCGGCGGGTTGGCGGGAGCCGAGCACGACGGCCTGCCGGGCAGAGGCGAGCGCGGCGGCGGGCTGGCCCGCGGCCACGAACAGGTCGCGGAGGCGCCGGTGAACAGAGAGATCGCCGGGGTGCGCGGCGAGGTAGCGCGCGAGGTAGGGCGCGGCGCCGGCAGGCTCACCGGCGGCGAGGGCGACACCCGCGAGCTCCTCGGCGAGGGCGAGCGACGGTGCTGCCGTTTCGGTTTGGGCACGGAGCAAGGCGAGGGCTTCGCGGTTGCGGTTGAGCGAGCGGAGCAACGCGATGCGGCGAGTGACGAGCGCGGCGTCGGGAGCAGCGCCGAGCGCGGCGAGCGCATCTTCGGGGCGACCGGCGAGTTGCCAGAGACGCGCGAGTTCGAGGCTTTCGGCAGATGTGCGGGCGGGAAGCGGATGGCCGAGAGCGAAGACCGTAGCGGCGAGCGCGGGTTGGTTGGCGGCGAGGGCGGCGCGTTGGAAATCTTCGGTGAGGCGGGTGCGTTGAGCGGTGGGCGCGCGGGGAAGATCGGCGGCAATTTGGTCGAAGGCGGCGGTGAGATCCGCGAGGTGCGGGATCAGCGGAGTAAATTCGGAAGCGATCTCGCCGGAGTAAGCGGACTCGCGCCACGCAGTGATGGCGTCGCTCCAAAAACGAGCGACGGCGGCGGCGTGGGTGGGCGCTCCGACCGGAGGAAGTTCGAGGCGCGCGATGCGGACGACGAGCAGACGGAAATGGGCTGGCTGGCGGGCGCGTTCGGCGGGGGTGAGTTTTTCGAGCACACGCCGGGCTTCCTTCGGTTTGCCGTCGCGAACGAGATTGTCGATGAGCGCGGGATCGTCGGGGAGGAGCAACCAAACGCCGACGGCGGCGGCGACCACCACGAGCGCGAGCTGCCACCACGGGAGGATGGCTTTCTGGCGGCGCAGAGCACTCATGGCGCGGCGCCGACGAACGCGAAATCGAGGGATACTTCGGCGCGGGGCGGAAGTTTGAGGGTGAGCGTGCCTTCGGCGGTGGAGCGAAGGGATTGCGCGGTGCCGTTGACGACGGCGCGCAGCGGGGCGGACGGTTTCAGTCCGGCAAAAACGGTGACGATTTCGCGGAGATCGTTCGCCGTGAAGGTGCACGCGGTGGCGCCGCGATGTTGAAACGTAATCTCGCCGGAGCTGCTGACGAGACGAGGGAAGGGGGCCGCCGCGGAGCTGAGCGCGAGTTGGACGACGGGTGCGCCGTCGGTGTGGAGGTAGGCTTGGTCGCGTTCGGTATTCCAACCCGTGAGGCCGCGGGAGCGGGCGAGATCGAGGCGGGCCGCCAAGGGCGCGGGCAGGCGCAGCGTGCGGGCATCGCCGCGGTTCACGACGAGCCAACGATCGGGGCCGGCACTAAAGAGGGCGGTCGAGCGAGCATCGCGCGCGATGCGGGCGTAGTGCGCGAGCGTGAGCGCGTGGAGCGGCTGGGCCATGACCCAATCGTAGATAGTGACGAGGGCTTGGACTGAGGCGGCGTAGTCGCCGCTGTAGAAGTGATAGTAGACGTTAACGGGTTTGAGGCGGCGGGGAGTTTCCGTGCGCGCGAAGGTATCGAGGACGTGCGAGAAGGTTCCGAAGAGCGGACCGCGCCAGTTATTGGTATAGACGTTTTCGTTTTGGTTGGGCGCGTAGATTTGGAGTTCGTCGCCCCACGGCATCGTGCGCGGGGCTACGGCGGTGAGGGTTTTTTGGCGGGCGGTGATGAGGGTGTCGCCGCCGTTGACGTTTTCGAGGCCGAGCCGGCGCGTGAGCGCGAGTGCGGCGGGGGGGGGGCGACAATTTCCACTCCAGAGAAAAACGCGGACGGGACGGCCGGGCGGAGCGAGGGATTCGTTGATGTAGCGGACAGAGCCCTCGATCTCGCGGGTGAGGTCGAGCTTGGGGTAGGGCGTTTTGAGATCGAGATTCTGCTCGTCGTAAAAGGATTCGGTGCGATCGCCTTCGATCCAGAAAAACGGGTGCGAGAACGTGTGCGAAGCGGCATCGACGTGAGGCAGCGCAAAGATGTCGCGCGCGATCGCTTCAAGGACGGGAGCGTCGGCGATGCGCTGGGTGCGGATGAGCGCGCGGAGTTCGGCCTCGATGATGGAAACGGTGACGGGGAGCGGGTATTTTTTGAGGATGTGATCGCGGACAATCTCGGCGGAGCGACGACCGGCCTCGACGCGGGAGAAGTTGGAAAAACCGTCGCCGTCGATGTGGCTCACGAAGACGCGCAGGCCGTCGCGGGTGGTGGTGTCGGGGACGGGCGCGGGCAGATCACCGAGGGCGAGCGTGAGAAATTTGAATGGATCAAAGTGCCAAAAGTCGCGGAAATCGGCGCGGCGAAAAAGCAGGTAGGGCTCGAACGCGAGGCCACCCCACGAACAGGTGAACGCGGCGTCGAAGATCACGGGGGCGCCTTCCTTCGGACGAGCGCGGACGCTCAAGAGTTTGCACGCATCGGTGGGAGCACGGAGGTCGAGATGACCGACCGGCAGTGGAGCAACGGGGGCTTCGTAGTCGAAAAGCTCGGCGTCTTTAAGGAGCGTCTCCGCAATAAACGGCGGGGCGGTGACTGCGCCGGTGCCGGCGATACCGAAGGCTTTGAGGAAGCGTTTGCGTTGATCGGCATCCCGAAAAGGGAGGCCGCCGAAGATGAGGATTTTTTTGCCGGCGTCGCGTTGCGCGATCAGCCAGTCGATCACGTGCGGTTCAAGCGCGGGGGCGATTTCCCAGAAACGCGGGATGACAATGGCGCGGTAGTCGGCGTCGAGCGCGGGCAAGTCGGCGGCGGTGGCAATTTTGAAATAGTCGACCTCGTAGCCGAGCCATTCGAACGGGAGTTGGAGGCGCTGGGCGGTAAACGACTCGGCGGGCCACTTCACTTGGTCTTCCTGGACAGTTGTCAGGTTACCAAAGAAGGAGCAGATGCGGCGCGGCACGGGACGCAGCGGCGCGAGCATGGCTCCATCGAGCGCAGGGGTGGAAACGAACGCATGAAAACCTTGGGCGCGAATCCGGTCGGCGGCGGCGGTCGCACGCGGGGCATCGCCGGGATCGGTATAGTCGAGCACGTAAACCTGGCGGCCCGCGGCGGCGATGCGGCGGAGTTGCGCGAGGAGTGCGGCGGTCTCGGCGGCAGGGACGGCGCGCGACGTTTTGGTGGTAAAATCGTGCGACTCAAACAGCGACTCGACGAGCACGCCGTCGACGGAGTCGCGAAGATCATCGAACGAAGGAAACCCGCGATTGATGACAATGCGCTTCGTGGGGAAGGCTGCGCGGAGTTGGCGGATGAGGGCGACAAGTCCGGCGCGAAGAGTGGCGAGGCGTGCGGTATCGGCGCCGGCGGCGATTTCGACGGAGTCGAGCGTATCGAGAAAGAAACCGTCGAACCCGCGGGCGACCACCGGCGGAGCGAGCTGCGAAACGATGAACTCGGTCCAGCGCGGATCGGTGAGATCGATGAGATCGGAATTCCAGGCGAGATTGCGGCCGGCGAACGGCAGTCGGCGAGCGAGCACCTCGGTGCGGTAAGGCGCATCGGAGGCCACTTCGCCCACGCTGAGGTAGGCGAGGACCTGGTTGCCGGCGCGATGGGCGGCGTCGAGGTCGAGCGTCGCGGAGGGATGGACGATAGAGAGGGCATGAGCCACCAGCGGCGCCGTCGGCACGCGAGCGGCGTAGTTGACGTAGAAGGCCAACGGCTCGGTGTGCACGGGGGTAGGGAGCGGGGCGGCGGTCGCGAGACCGGGGAGAATCGCGAGCAGGCCGGCAACAACGGCAAAGACGATCGCGCGCACAGCGTGCATGGCGAATCGCATCATCCGGTCGTGATCAACTCGCCAAGGCCGGCCTCGACGGAAACTTCGGCGCGAAACCCGAGCGCTGCGGCGGCCTCGTCCGCGGCGCCGAGCGAATGGATGATATCGCCAAGCCGCGGGGCGCCGTGAATCACCGCGGGAGCACTCGGATAGTGGCGCGCAAATACTCCGACGACGTCGAGCAGCGAGGTCGCCCGTCCCGTGCAAATATTGGCCACACCGGACGCGATCCCAGGGGCCGTCGCGGCGAGGACGTTGGCGCGGGCTACGTCGTGAACGGAGATGAAGTCGCGCGTCTGTTGGCCGTCGCCGTAGATTGTGACGCCTTTGCCGTCGCGGTAGCGGCGGTCGAAGATCGAAATCACGCCGGAGTAGGGAGACGCGGGGTCTTGGCGGGGGCCGAAAACATTGAAGTAGCGCTGGCAGCGCACCGTGAGCCCAAACGCCGCCCCGTGCCCGAGGAGCAAGGCTTCCGACGCGAGCTTGGCGGCGCCGTAGGGGCTGATGGGTTTTTTATCGGAGCGTTCGCTGATGGGAAAATCAGTCGCGTCACCGTAGATCGCGGCTGAAGAGGCGAAGACAAGGCGCTTCACGCCATGAAGGCGCGCGGCCTCGGCCACGAGATGGGTGGCGCGGACGTTGAGCGCGTAGTTGAGTTCCGGATCCGTCATGCTCTCCTGCACACTTACGAGCGCGGCGAGATGGATGATGGCGTCGGGTTTGGTCTCCTCGATGGCGGAAGCAACCACGCCGGGAGCGGCCACATCGAGTTCGAGGAGTCGGCAACGCGGAGAGCCGAGTGCGCCGGCGAGATTGGCGCGACGACCGGTGCGAAAATTGTCGGCAACGGTAACCGCATGTCCCGCGGCGAGTAGTCTGTCCACGGTGTGACTGCCGATAAAACCCGCTCCACCTGTGACAAATACGTGAGCCATGGGGCGAGCGTTTGACAAAAAGTGCTGGCGTCAACCCCGGCCCGCGCAAAGGTAGCCGGTGCTTCCCAAACCCTAAATCTAGATTTTTATGACAACTCAAAAACGCGTGCTCGCCGTCATCATGGGTGGTGGTCGCGGCACCCGCCTCTCGCCGCTCACACTCGAGCGCTGCAAGCCCGCCGTGCCGCTCGCGGGCAAATATCGCCTCGTCGATATTCCGATCAGCAACTGCATCAACTCCGACATCAACCGGATCTTTATCCTGTCGCAGTTTCAAACGGCTTCGCTGCACCGCCACGTGCAGAACACTTATCACTTCGACCCGTTTGGCGGAGGATTTGTCGATATTCTCTCGGCTGAACAGACTGAGAAGAGCGCTGACTGGTATCAGGGCACGGCCGACGCCGTGCGGCGCAATCTGGTGCACTTCCGCGCGTTTCCGCACGATCTCGTGCTGATCCTCTCGGGCGACCAACTCTACCGGATGGACTATCGCAAGATCGTCGAACAGCACATCGCCACCAAGGCGGACGTGACGATCGCGGCGATTCCGTTCCCGGTTTCGAAGGTGTCGGGGCTAGGCCTCATGCAGGTCAAAGACGATCACTCGATCGAGCGATTCGTGGAGAAGCCGAAAGATCCCGCCGTCATCCAAAGCCTTACACTGAGTGCGGCGCTGGAGTCCGAATTGACGACGCCGTCCGAGGAGAAGCGCTGCTTGGCCTCGATGGGTATCTACGTGTTCAACCGCGCGGTATTGGCCGAGGCGCTCGAAGGTTCGCAGACTGATTTCGGCAAAGAAATAATTCCCGGACTGCTCGGAAAGAAGAAGCTGTTTGCGCACATCTTCGAAGGGTATTGGGAAGACATCGGCACGGTGCGGGCATTTTTCGATGCGAACCTCGCACTGGCGCAGCCGCTGCCGCCGTTCGACTTTTTCGACGCGACCGAGCCGATCTACACACAGGACCGTTATCTGCCGGCCTCGAAGTTGAACAAGTGCGCGATCGATCACGTCGTCATCGGGGATGGCACCATCATCACGGATTCCTCGCTGCATCACTGCGTGCTCGGTGTGCGCACTTTCATCGGCGAGGGATCTTCGCTGGAGGACGTCGTGGTCATGGGCGCGGACTACTATGAAACGCCGGCACAACTGAAGGCCAACGCGTCGCAGGTGCGTCCGCGCATCGGCATCGGATCACGTTGTGTGATCAAGGGCGCGATCATCGACAAGAACGCGCGCATCGGTGAGGGTTGCGTGCTCATCGCCACGGGGAAAGCGGACGGAACATACGCCAACGGGGCGGTGGTGATTCGCGACGGTGTGTTGGTCGTGCCAAAAGGTGCGGTCTTGCAGCCCGGCACGGTGGTTTAAGGACCGGTTTTTTTGAGCGCGGGGCGAAGGATCAGCACCAGCCCCGCGCCAATCAAAAACACCGAGTAGAAGGTTCCTCGGCTTACGCCGAGAATCAGCCCCGCATCGGGTTCGCGGAATACTTCGCCGACCATGCGCACGATCGCGTAGGCGACAAGAAACTCGCCGCTGATCCGGCCCGGTTGCGTGCGGAGAAGATCGCTGCGCCAGAGCCGCCATTGCATGAACGCGAAGAGGAGCAGGCCCTCGAGCGCGGCTTCATAGAGCTGCGACGGATGTCTCGGAATGATCAGGTGAAGCGGGGTGTTGGGGCGTTCGCTTTGCGGAAAAATCACCGCCCAGGAGATGGTCGCCGATTTACCGTAAAGTTCGCCGTTAATGAAATTGGCGAGCCGGCCAAAGAAAAGGCCTACGGGAGCAGTGGTCACGATGAGGTCGCTGACGTGAAAGAAAGGCACGCTGTGCTTTCGGGCGAACCACCACATCGCCACCATCACGCCCACAAAACCGCCATGGCTGGCCATGCCGCCTTCCCAGACGCGCAGCAGCGCGAAAGGATCACGCAGGATGAGATCGCTTTGGTAGAGCAGGAAGTAGCCGATGCGCCCACCGAGCATCACGCCGAACACGATGTAGGTGATCAAATCTCCAATCGAATTTCCGCCAAACGGCGAACGGCCGGCACGATGGTAGCGGTAGAGCAGCCAGATGGCTCCGGCAAAACCGAGCACATAGGCCAAGCCGTAGTAGCGAATGCCGAAATTCTCCGAGAAGCGGATCAAGAAGGGGTCGAGATTGTGGACCCAGTGGGCGAAAAACATGCTGGCAGTTTATCCGCCGCCGGCACGTGGCGAATATAATCGGCGCCTGTGATCGTCGCCGCAGAGCGTGGCGAAAAGAACCTTGCCGCTTCACCGCGGCGGGCCCGTAGTCGCTCGACCATGAGTGAACTCCAACGCACGCCCTTGCGCGATTTTCATGCCGCCCACGGCGCCCGACTTGTCGATTTTGCAGGATGGGAAATGCCCGTCCAATATCGGAGCATTCTCGAAGAGCATAAGGCTGTCCGCCGCGCCGCGGGGCTTTTCGATGTGAGCCACATGGGCGAGGTGGATGTGCGCGGCCCCGAGGCCGGCAAATTCCTCAATCACCTCGTGACAAACGACGTCACCAAGCTGTTTCCCGGTCGCATTCTCTACTCGCCGATGTGCTACCCGACCGGCGGCGTGGTCGACGATCTGCTCGTCTACATGAAGGGTGAAAACGACTACTTTCTCTGCATCAACGCGGGGAATATTGCGAAGGATCTCGCATGGATTCGTGAGCAGGCCGCGAAGTTCGCCGTGACGATCACCGATCGTTGCGCCGACTACGCGCTGCTGGCTGTGCAAGGACCCCGGGCCGCCGAGATCGTGCAATCGCTCACCGGGGCGAAACTGGGGCTCGTGAAATACTACCACTTCGTCGAGGGCACCGTGGCGGGCGTGCACTGCCTGATCAGCCGCACCGGTTACACGGGCGAAGACGGATTTGAACTCTATCACGCCGCGGGTGACGCGGTCGCGTTGGCGGAGGCGGTCCTTGCCGCCGGAGCGCCGTGCGGACTCGAACTGGCCGGACTGGGCGCGCGGGACAGCCTGCGCCTCGAGGCCGGCTATCCGCTCTATGGGCACGAGATCACGCAGGACATCTCTCCGCTCACCGCCGGCCTCGGCTGGACGGTGAAGCTCGACAAAGGCGCCGACTTCATCGGCCGCGACGCGCTCGTCGCGGAGAAACAAAATGGCGCCACCCACAAAGTCGTGTTCTTCAAAACCGGGGATCGACGCATCGTCCGCGCAGAGACGCCGGTATTGGGCGACGACGGCGCTGTTGTGGGGCGCGTGGTGTCGGGCACGCTCTCGCCGATCCTGAATGAAGCGATTGGCTCGGCCTGGGTGACGACGGCGGCAGCGGCGCGACCGCTGGCCGTCGACATTCGCGGCACAAAACTGAATTTGCATCTGGTCAAACCGCCGTTCGTCGAATTGAAAAAGACATCATGAGCAACGTCCCCGCAAACCTCCGCTACGCAAAGTCCCACGAATGGCTGAAGATCGAAGGAGACGGCACGGCGACGGTCGGCATCACCGATTACGCGCAGAGTTCGCTTGGCGATATCACGTATGTGCAGCTCCCGAAAGTGGGCGCGACGCTGAAGGCGGGCGAAACCTTCGGGGTGGTTGAGTCGGTTAAAGCGGCCAGCGATCTCTATGCCCCGGTGGCCGGCACCGTCATTGCGATCAATGCCTCGCTCGACAGCGCGCCGGAGTCGCTCAATACCGCGCCCTACGACGCCGCTTGGATGCTCAAGCTCCAGTTGGCCAACCCGGCGGACGCCGCGGCGCTCCTCGACGCAGAGGCCTACACGAAGCTGCTCGGATAGTCCGCCAATCCGTCGGCGCCGCAGAAGGTGAACGACGGGGAGTAAACGGTTTGGCGGAATGGCTCGATCGACCGCTTGCGCCGTGGAGTGGCGGTTGTTTTTATCCGGTTTTGCACATGAGACATTTCCAAATTCCGCGGCTGGTTTGGCTGCTCGTGGCTCTCCTCGGCGCCACTGGCTGCGGCAAAAAAACGGAAAAAGGAAACGGAGCGGCGCCGCCTCAATCGGCCGAAAAAATCAAGCTCGGTTTCCTCGTCAAACAACCCGAAGAACCGTGGTTTCAGTTTGAATGGAAAGGTGCTGAAAAGGCGGCGGCGCACTATGGCTTTGAAGTGATCAAGCTGGGCGTGCCGGACGGAGAGAAGGTCATCGCGGCGCTCGACAATCTGGCGGCGCTTGGAGCGAAAGGATTCGTGATCTGCACGCCGGATGTGCGGCTGGGACCGGCCATCGTCAGCCAAGCCAAACGCAACGGACTGAAGTTGGTCACGGTCGACGATCAGTTTGTAGGACCGGACGGGAAATTCATGACCGACGTCGTTTACCTCGGGATGTCGGCCACCAAGATCGGCGAGTCGGTCGGCACGGCCCTGCACGCCGAAATGCTTCGCCGGAAATGGCCGCTCAATGAGACCGGCGTCTGCGTGGTGACTTTTGAGGAACTCGACACGGCTCGGAACCGGACCGACGGCGCGATCACCGCATTGAAGGCAGCGGGGTTTCCAGCGGAGCTTATTTTTAAAACGCCGCAGAAGACGACTGACGTGCCGGGTAGTTTCGATGCGGCCAACGTGCTGCTCACGCAGCGTCCCGAGGTGAAGCGCTGGCTCATTTGCGCTTTGAACGACACCGGTGTGCTCGGAGCGGTGCGCGCGACTGAGGGCCGTGGTTTCAGTGCGGAAAATGTGATCGGCATTGGGATCAACGGCACGGATTGCATCGACGAACTGCGCAAGCCGAAGCCCACCGGCTTCTTTGGTTCGATGCTCGTATCCGCGCCCGGCGAGGGTTTTCAGACCTCCGCCATGCTGTTTGAGTGGGTCAAGAATGGCACGCCGCCACCGCTCGACACTCGCACCACCGGCATTTTCATCACCCGCGAAAATTTCGAACAAGTCCTCCGCAAGGAAGGCATCATTCCCTGACCCAATCCCTCAACTCCTATCCTCATGTTCACTCTCGGCATCGATTACGGCACCAATTCAGTCCGCGCGCTTGTTGTGCGTTGTGCAGACGGCGCAGAGCTCGGCACCTGCGTCGTCAACTATCCCTCGGGTCAGCAGGGCGTCTTGCTTGATCCGAAGGACCATCACCTCGCCCGCCAAAATCCCGGCGATCACCTCTTCGGGTTGGAAAAAAGCGTGAAGGGCGCGCTGGACGCCGCCAAGAAAGTGCGCGGCTTCGATGCGGCCAAGATCATCGGTGTGGGCGTCGACACGACGGGATCGAGTCCTATCCCGGTCGACGCAAAAAACCGTCCGCTCGCCCTCGACCCGAAGTGGCAGAAGAATCTCAACGCGCAATGTTGGCTGTGGAAGGACCACACCTCGCATCGTCAGGCGGCCCAGATCACCGCGCTGGCCGCCCAGCATCGGCCGCAGTTCATCGCCAAGTGCGGCAACACCTACTCGTCGGAATGGTTTTGGTCCAAAATTTGGCACTGCCGCAACGTCGCGCCCAAAGTCTTCGCCGCCGCCTACTCCTGGGTCGAGTTAGCCGATTGGATTCCGTCCGTTCTCGCCGGCATCGACGATCCGCGGCAAGTCGTGCGCGGTGTCTGTTGCGCCGGGCACAAGGCGCTCTACGCCGACGAGTGGGGTGGGCTGCCCGACAAGGAGTTTCTTGCGCTGCTCGACCCGCAACTCGCGGAGCTGCGCGATCGCCTCTACGAAAAGGCCTTCGATGCGACGAAAGCCGCCGGAACGCTGTGCGCGCCTTGGGCGAAAAAACTGGGTCTCCCGGCGGGCATTCCCATCGCGATCGGCGAAATGGATGTCCACTACGGCGCGATCGGTTGCGGCGTCGCCGAAGGCGTGCTCGTGAAAGTCATCGGCACGTCGACCTGCGATTGCGGCGTCGTCTCAGCGACGAAGACGGTGCCCGATATTCCCGGCATTTGTGGCATCGTCAAAGGCGCGATCTTGCCCGGGTTTTACGGCATCGAGGCCGGCCAGTCAGCGGTCGGCGATATTTTCAAGTGGTGGGTGGAGGTCGTCTGCCGTGGAAACGGGGCGTTGCACGCGAAACTCACCAACGAGGCTGCGAAACAAAAGCCCGGCCAATCCGGCCTCCTCGCGCTCGATTGGAACAACGGGAACCGGACCATCCTCGTCGACCAACTGCTCACTGGCTTGCTGCTAGGACAAACCCTCTACACGACGCAGGCGGAAATTTACCGCGCGCTCATCGAGGGCACGGCTTTTGGTGCGCGAGCGATCCTTGAACGCATCAAGGAATACGGCGTGCCAGTTGATCGGATTATCTGTGCCGGTGGCATCGCGGAAAAAAATCCGTTGTTGATGCAAATCTACGCAGACATCACCGGATGCACGATGCAGGTCTCGGGATCGTCGCAGGCCTGTGCGTTGGGATCGGCGATCAGTGCCGCCGTGCTCGCCGGTGCGCACAAGGATTTCCCGACCGCACAGAAAAAGATGACCTCGGTCAAAGCGAAGAGCTATCGGCCGATCGCCGCGAATCGCAAAATCTATGACCAGCTCTACGTGCTTTACCGCACCACCCACGACGCGTTCGGGGGCTTAAACAAATCGGCCGATCTTTCGCGCGTCATGAAAGATCTGCTCGCGATCAAGGATGCCGCGCACGCCTGACCCTCCGGCGCCCGACAATCTTCAAACTCCATTTCCGTCCCGCAGCCTAGCTCAACGTCATGATACAACTCGCCTCTCCCGAAATCTGGTTCGTCACCGGCAGCCAGCACCTATACGGCCCCGAGACGTTGGCCCAAGTTGCCCGCAACTCCGAAGCCATCGTGGCGGCGCTGGGCGCGTCTAAGCGCATCCCGCTCAAGCTCGTCTTCAAGCCTGTGCTGAAGACTCCCGATGAGATTCGCGCGCTCTGTCTCGATGCCAATCACGCCGCGAACTGCGCCGGTCTCGTGCTCTGGATGCACACGTTCTCGCCGTCGAAAATGTGGATTGGTGGCCTCACCGCGTTGCGCAAGCCGTTCGTGCACCTCCACACCCAGTTCAATCGCGATCTGCCCTGGTCGTCGATCGACATGGATTTCATGAACCTCAACCAGTCCGCGCACGGTGACCGTGAAGCGGGCTTTATCCACACCCGCCTGCGGTTGAATCGCAAAGTGGTCGTCGGACACTGGCAGGACACCGAGGTGCAGGACCGTCTCGGCGCGTGGATGCGCGCCGCCCGCGCGTGGCACGACACGCAGGGCGCGAAGTTTGCGCGATTTGGCGACAACATGCGGCAAGTCGCCGTCACCGATGGGGACAAAGTCTCCGCCGAGATTCGTTTCGGCTATGCGGTGAACGGCTACGGAATCGGCGATTTGGTGAAGTTCGTCGACGCCGTGAGTGACCACGAAATCACGACGCTGGCAGCCGAACACGAGGCGCGCTACAGCGTCGCCAAATCGCTCCGTCGCGGCGCGCCGCGTCACGAGGCGTTGCGCTACGGCGCCCGCATTGAACTCGGGCTGCGGGCGTTTCTCGCCGACGGCGGATTCAAGGGGTTCACGACGACGTTTGAAGACCTCCACGGTCTGCGTCAGCTGCCCGGGCTCGCGGTGCAGCGCTTGATGGCCGATGGCTACGGCTTCGGTGCCGAGGGCGATTGGAAAACCGCAGCGCTCCTCCGCACCATGAAAGTCATCGGCGCCGATCTCAAGGGCGGCACCTCCTTCATGGAGGACTACACGTATCATTTGTATCCCAAAGGCCATCAGGTGCTCGGTGCGCACATGCTCGAAATCTGCGAGAGCATCGCGGCGACGAAGCCGACGCTGGAAATTCATCCGCTCGGTATCGGTGGAAAAGAAGATCCCGTGCGCCTCGTATTCGACGCTCCCGCCGGTCCGGCGCTCAACGCTTCGCTGGTCGATCTAGGGAACCGCTTCCGCCTCATCGTGAACGAGGTCGACGCCGTGAAGACGCCGAAGCTCCCGAAGCTCCCCGTAGCCCGCGCCGTTTGGGAATGCCGCCCCGATTTCAAGACCGCGTGCGCCGCGTGGATTCTCGCGGGTGGGGCGCACCACACGGGCTACAGCTACGCCGTCACGACCGAGCATCTCGAAGACTACGCGAACATGGCCGGCATCGAACTCGTCGTCATCGGCGCCGAGACGCGTTTGGCCGAGTTCAAACAGACGTTGCGCAACAACGAGGTTTACTACCATCTCGCGCAGGGTCTTCGGACCTGATCTCCCCATGCTTACCGAACTCAAACGCGAAGCTTATGAGGCCAACCTGGCGCTCACGAAGCACGGCCTCATCAACCTCACGTTTGGCAACGCCTCGGCGATCGACCGCCGCAAGGGAATTTTTGCCATCAAGCCAAGCGGAGTCGCCTACGACGCCCTCACGCCGTCCGACATGGTGTTAGTCGATTTGGCCGGCAAGAAGGTCGAGGGCGACCTCAAGCCTTCGTCCGACGCACCGACGCACCGCCGACTGTATTTGGGCTTCAAGAAGATCGGCGGTGTTGTGCACACGCATTCATCCCACGCGACCGCGTTTGCGCAGGCGGGGCTCTCCATTCCGATTTTCGGCACGACGCACGCCGACTACTTTTACGGCGATGTTCCGGTGACGCGTAAGCTCACCTCGCTCGAAATCGAAGGCTCCTACGAATGGGAAACCGGCTCGGTCATCATCGAGCGATTCCTCGCCGACAATCTCGATCCGCTCGATTATCCGGGCGTGTTGGTGAACCGCCATGGTCCTTTTACTTGGGGCACCACGGTCGCCAAAGCGGTCGAGGCGGCCGTCGCCGTCGAGTGCATCGCCCACATGGCGATCATGACGATCGAGTTGGCACCACGTTTGAAACCGATTGAGCCCGAGTTGCTCGACAAACACTTCGGCCGCAAACACGGCCCGGGGGCCTACTACGGTCAGGATCGCGAGAAGAGCTGACCCGCGCGGTCAGCTCTCGTCGTCGACCGGACGATCAAGCTCATCGCGGCACTCGGCGATGACCCGCAGGCAGATTTCGCGCAAATCGAACAATTGCGGCAACGCCTCATCGCGCCAGGCGGCGACCGCCGGATGGGACAGGGACGATTCGGCGTTGAGGAGGGCCAGAGTGCCGTTGAGGGCGCTCATGGCGCGCTTCAGCAAACTCACGGCCATCGCATAATCCCCGAAATCGAGCGCGTTGATCGCCTCAACCGAATGTTCTTCGCCGCGATGGAGAGAAGCGAGCAGCGACACGGCCACCGACTGCGGGGCGTTGGCGGGATCGCCCGCGAGTTTTTCCCATGAGCGCCTTAACCCCAGATTGATCGCCTTGGTCGCGATGAAGATCGGGTTCTTGTGCAGCGTGTAGACGTCGTCGTCGTCAAAATCAGCATCGTCTTCGTCATCATCATCATCGTCGTCGTCCTCGGCGTTGATGCCGCCGGCTTCGTCGGTCCAATCGTCTTGGCCCCAGCCCATCTTTTCGGCGACGGTGTCGATGCGGACCGGATCGCCCTTGGCCGCTACGTAGAGCGCCAGATAACGCGTCACGGCGTCGTCCTGTTCGCGGAGATAGCGCTCCCAATCGAATTCGTTCCAAGCCAGCTCGCCGCGATCATCCCAATCGTTCTCCTGACTACCGTCAGAGTTGAAGTTGCTCATTCGTTGGCGAAACTCAGTGGGGGTCGGTTCGAAACGCAAATAAAATTCCGGCGATCGCAGGGCGTGCGTTTTGCGAGTTGAACCGCTCCGCGCGGCGCCGCTAGCGTCGCCGTCACGAATGTCTGAAGTGCATCACGAAACAGTCTATTTCACCGGACACGTGCAAGGTGTGGGCTTCCGCTACACGGCGCTCCAAATCGCCAAGGAGTTCGAGGTTGCCGGATTTGCACGGAATCTTCCCGACGGCCGAGTGCACCTGGAGGCCGAGGGGCGCGCGAGCGAAGTGGCCGCGTTCATCGCTGGGGTTGAAGAGCGGATGCACGGCTACGTGCGCAAAACCGAGCGCTCGTCCGGCCGGCGGGCGCCGCAATTCAGCGGGTTTACGATCAAATGAGCGACGCGTCGTCCGCGGTGGCCGCCATCGAAATCAGCGGCCTGATCAAGGATTTTTCAGTCGGCCTGCGAGGCGTGAAGCTTCGCGCGGTCGACAATTTGAATCTGCGCATCGAGCCCGGCCAAGTTTACGGGCTGCTCGGGCCAAACGGCTCCGGCAAGAGCACGACGATCAAGATAATCTTGGGGCTCCTGGAACCGACGGTGGGCGCCTGTCGCGTCTTTGGCGTGCCCGGAACGAAGGTCGAAGCACGGCTGGATGTCGGCTACTTGCCTGAGTCGCCGTATTTTTATCGGCATCTCACCGGGCGAGAGTTGGTGCAATTCTACGGCCGGATCTGCGGGTTGGGCGGCGCCACACTGAAGCCGCGGGTCGCCGAAGTCATCGCCTGGGTTGGACTCACGGACGCCGCGGATCGTCGCGTCAGCACGTATTCGAAAGGGATGTTGCAGCGCATCGGGCTCGCGCAGGCCCTCGTGCATGATCCGCGTTTGGTTATACTCGATGAACCCACGGCGGGGGTGGACCCCGTCGGCGCAGCGGCTATTTCCGAACTCATTCTCAAACTGAAAGCGCAGGGAAAGACCGTGCTCATCACGTCGCATCTTTTGGCGCAAATTGAGGATATCTGTGACCGCGTCGCCATCCTCGACCGCGGGCGTTTGCTGCTCGAAGGCGCCGTGCGGGACCTCGTTGGAAAAACGGATCGGCAGGCCCTCGTCGTCGAAAAACTGTCGGCGGATCAGCTCGCGGATTTGCAGGCTTGGCTCGCGGCCCGCGGGCGCGCGCTGGAGTCCGTCGAGCAACCGCGGGCGCGGTTGGATCGGATTTTTTTGGATCGGGTAGGGCGGAGCGAAGCGAGCACAACGGAGGACTCTAAATGAGACGCGTGCCGTTTTCACCGACACGCGCGTTTTTAATTGCGCGGAACACCTTGCTGGAGGCGGCGCGCCAGAAACTGTTCAATTTTCTCCTGCTGCTGGCACTCAGCCTCGTCGCAGGAGCGCAGTGGTTTCGGGACTTCAATTTCGGTGCGCCCGAGCTGAAATTCCTCGCGGACCTCGGCTACGGCGCGATGGCGTTTTTTGGAGCCGCGCTGACCGTATCGGCCACGGCGCAGCTTTTCTTCAGCGAGATCGAAAATCGCACGGCGCTGACGTTGCTGGCCAAGCCCGTGTGGCGAGCCGAGTTTATCCTCGGAAAATACCTCGGCGTGGCGGCGGTCGCCGCGGTGTTTTGCGCGCTCCTCACCGGTTTGCTCGTGGCAGTGCTGTGGGCCCGCGAAGGCACGCTAATGAGGGAATTCCCCGAGGCGTTTCCGCAAGGGCGCACCTTGCGTGCGATGGATTTGGTCGCCGCGGGTTTCCTGCAATGGCTAAAGCTCGCGGTGCTCGCGGCGTTTACACTGCTGGTCGCGAGCTTTTCGCAGACCCAGCTCTACACGGTGGTGACCGGCTTTTTCGTGCTCGTGATCTGTCACCTGCAGTATCTCGCCCAAGATGCCTACGCGCGGGGCGGGGCGCCCGTGGCGCAGGCGGTGGCGGGATTGATCGGACTGCTGTTTCCGAATTTTCAGCTCTTCAATTTCGCCGATGGCGTCGGGGCAGGGGTCGCCGTGCCCTGGGATCGCGTCGCGCGGGTGAGCGTCTACGCGCTGGGCTACGTCGCGGGCGCGTCGGCGCTGGCGGTCTACAGTTTCCGCAAACGTGAAATCTAGGATTTTGGTGTTTTCAGTGATCGTGGCCGGACTCGCCCTGACCGGTAGTATCCTGCGCTGGATCGAAGCGCCGCTTTGGAAAACGCTGCGCGCGGAACAGCCGGCGCTGCGCCTCGACTCGGCGGGGGCCGCCGCAGGTCAAGGGGTGACGTTGGGACTGTTGGGAGGATTTCGGGCCATTGTGGCGGATTTCACCTGGCTTCGCCTCCACGTGATTTGGGAACAACGGGACCTGCCGGGGACAGAGACGCTTTTGCGGTTGGTCACCGCGATCGATCCGCGGCCGCTCTATTTTTGGGTAAACGGTGCGCGTATTCTCGCTTTTGATATGACGGCGTGGCGCATCGCCGATGCGGGCGGCTACGATGCCGCTGCCCCGCAACAGCAGGAGCGAATCGGCGCTGAACAGGCGAGGTTGGCGATCCGCCGGATCGAGGAGGCGATGAAATTCCATCCGGCGAATGCTGCTTTGTGGATCGAGCGCGCAAACATCGAACTCAACCGCCTCCATGACACGGCGGCAGCCGCAGCGAGCTACCGCACGGCGTGGGAGCAGCCCGGCGCGCCTTACTACGCGGCGCGATTGCACGCGGAGTTGCTCAAGCGCCTCGGCCGAAAGCGCGAAGCGCTCGATTGGCTCGTCGCATTGCATCCGCAGCTTCCAGCCGGAGACGAGGCGACCGAGGTCGTGTTGGGGCGGATTCGCGACCTTGAGAAGGAACTCGCGGTGCCCTCCGCCAATTTCTATCGACCGACTGCACCAACGAAGCCGGGCGGCGGATGATACTTTGACAGCGCCGCGCTCGGTCGACTTGTTGGCAACGCCTGAGCGTTATTCATGACCGTAAACTTACCTTATCTCCTCCTTGCGATCGCCCTGCTTTGGTTCCCGCGCCACTGGCTTCGGTTGGGATCGTTCTTCAAGCGTCGCCGCAGTGAGGGGATGACCCGAGCCACCGAAGAACCGTGGAAAACCCGGGAATCGGGTGATCCGCGGGTAAATTTTGGCGGCGAGTTTGCAAAGTTCCGCAACTACATCGATCTGCTCCGCGCAGCCGCCGGAAGTCTCGCTTTGATGGGCGGCTTTGGGTTCGCCCCGAGCATCGGCGTCGCGGAGGGCGCGGCGCGCAATATGACCTATGTCGTGATGGCTGCGAAGGCAGTGATAGCGTTGGTCGGCCTTTTGGTGCAGACGGCTCGCTACGATCGAGGCAAATTTACGTTCTACCCGGCAATTTTTTTTGTGACCGGAATTTCGATCGGGCTCTGCGACTACCGGGCCGCGGCTTTCGCTTTTGCGCTGGTTTGGGCGTTCAACTCCGCTTTCGGCAATGCTCAGGCTTTTCTGGCGGTGTATGCCCTGCTCATCGTGCTGTTCGGAAATCTGTTTCCGAAACACGGTCTGCTTTGGTCGATTATCGCCGGGCTGTTCTGTTTCCTGCCGGTTCTGCTGAGTCTGTTGGCCAACCGACCGCTGGTGATACCGGGCCGTAAGGGCACACGAGGGAAAGGCTGAACTTGAGTTCTGCGGGCTCGAAAGTCTGGTTGTCCGCGACACGTCCGCGCACGCTGCCTGCGGCGATCGCTCCGGTGCTCGTGGGGTCGGCCTTTGCGTGGCGCGACTTGGCCTTCGATGGCGCAGCCGCCGGATTGTGCCTGACGTTCGGTCTCTTGATCCAAATCGGCACTAATTTTGCCAACGACTACTACGATTTTGTGAAGGGAGCCGACACCGCAGCGCGCGTGGGGCCGAGACGGGCGGTAGCGGCCGGCCTGATTGCGCCGGGCACGATGAAACGCGCCATGTGGCTGGTGTTTGCGGCCGCGTTTGTGAGCGGACTAGGGTTGTTGGCGTGGGGAGGGCCGTGGCTGTTGTTGCTAGGAGTGGCCAGCATCGTCTGCGGTTACGCTTACACCGGCGGGCCGTATCCGTTGGGCTATCACGGTCTCGGCGATGTGTTTGTTTTTATCTTCTTCGGCTTGGTGGCAGTCGGGGCGACCTATTTCGTTCAAGCTGGGACGGTCACCGCCGATGTCTGGCTGGCAGCGATTCCGATCGGGTTGCTCGCCGCGAATATTCTGGTCGTAAACAACTATCGCGATGCCGATACCGATGCGGCGGTTGGAAAGCGCACGCTCGTGGTCCGGTTTGGGCGGGGATTCGCCCGCGCGCAGTTCGTAGGTTCCTTGTCTGCGGCGTTTCTGGTTCCGGTGATCTACCTGCTGCGCGGGCAGCGTGCTTGGTGTCTGTTGCCGCTGTTGCTGGCTCCCATGGCTTGGAACCACGTTCGACGCTTGCGAGAAAAAAAATCGCCCAGCGAGCTGATTGCTCTGTTGGGCGATACCGGGAAACTGCTGGCACTCTACGCTATCCTGCTGGCCGCCGGGGCGGTGTTGGCAGGCCGGACCCTTTAGAGGTGGGCGGAGACCTTCGCTTTGATGGCGGCTTTCGGCATCATGCCGACGAGCGTTTCGGCGACCTTGCCGCCTTTGAAGAGGATCATCGTGGGAATGGCCCGCACACCAAACTCGACTGCCACGGCGTCGTTTTCGTCGATATTGACCTTGGCGATCGAGAGCTTGCCGTCGAGTTCGGTGGCCAGCTCTTCGAGGATCGGCGCGATCGCCTTGCACGGCCCGCACCACGGGGCCCAGAAGTCGACGAGGACGGGCGTCGCGGAGGCGGCGATGGTCGTTTTGAACGTGTCGGTGGTCAGGTTGGCGATTTTTTCGGACATGGTGATGTGTTTAGAGGGAGATGAAGAGTAGAGCCGTAAACAGGAAAGACGCAACTGCGGCCACGCCGCAGATACCGACGACCCACGACGGCAACTCTCCGGCGGGCGCGGCGGCGGCGTGGGGCGCGGTCGTGCTGGCGGGAGTGGAGCGGCGGCGTGACATGGATCAGCGCGGCGTGGATTTGTGGAGAATCTCCGCGAGCTCCGCCGGTTCCAGTTGATGAAGCTGTTTACGGCGGGATTTCAGTTCCTCGAAGGTTTTCACCACCGTTTCGGTCATGCGCCCGTGGGTCTCATCCGATCCGCCCACGATGGCAAACTGCTCGCCGGTGGTAATACGCTTGTGGCCATCCTCGTTGTCGAGGCCGACGCCCAGCAGAGCGGCACGCGGTGCGGGCTTCTTTTTCTTTTTGCTCACGCGGTGACGGTGCTGGCGGTCACGAGGGTTTCAAGCGGGTTTTCCTCCACGGCTTCGACCATGATGTCGCTGAACGCTTCGTTCTGACGGATCCGAAGCTTCTTCAGGCGCGTCAGCTCGAGCATGGCGAGGAAGGTCGCCACGAGCCGCCGGAGCGTGACGCCACCGGGAAACAGGTTGGAGAACACGAAACTCTTCTCCGCGCGGATGCGGTTGAGCAGCCACTCCATTTGGTCTGCGACCGTGGTCTGCTCGTCGTGAATCTCGCCGACGACGAGTTTCTCGGCGAGGCGGCGGAGGACCATGTTGAACGAGTTCCAGAGCTCGATCCGGTCGACGCCTTTCAGCGGGCGCTCGCCCTCGGACAACGAGAGATCGGAAACAAAGCGCTGCATGAGGTTTTGGCGCGTGACGGCGAGCTCGTTCAACTGCGCGGCCGCTTCCTTGAATTTTTTGTATTGGAGGAGCTGGTGCACGAGTTCCCAGCGTGGATCCATTTCGTCTTCCTCTAAATTCGGGTCCACTGCATGCAGGCCCTTGGGCAAAAGCAGGCGGCTTTTGATCTCCATTAGCGTCGCCGCCATCACGAAAAATTCCCCGGCGACATCGAGGTCGAGCTGCTGCATGGCCTTCAGCGATTCGATGTATTGCCGGGTAACGGACTCGATCGGGATGTCGTAAATATCGAGCTCGTTCTTCCGGATGAGGAATAGCAGGAGGTCGAGCGGTCCTTCAAAGACCTGCAGTTTGATACGATAATCGGAGTCGGGAGCCACGGTCGCGCGATGGTTGCGGGGCGACCCGGAGCGGCAAGGGCAAAAGTCGTCGCCGCCCGCTACGATTTGCGCATGGGAAACGGCACCGCGGTTTTCCCAGAATGGTGCCTCCAAAACCAGCGCGCCATCGCGGGTAACAGGATGATCGCGCCCACCATGTTGACCAAAAACATGAACGTCAGCAGCAGCCCCATGTCGGCCTGGAATTTCAAATTGGAGAACACCCACGTGCTGACGCCGATGGCGAGGGTGAGTCCGGTGAACACGACGGCGGTGCCGGTATCCTTGAACGCCTCGAACATCGCATCCTCGAAATACTCGCCGTCTTTCAGGCCGGAGAGCAGGCGGGCGAAGAGGTAAATGCCGTAGTCAACGCCGATGCCCACGCCGAGCGCGACGACCGGGAGCGTGGAGGTTTTCAGGCCGATGCCGAACCACACCATCACGACGTAGGCCAGGTAGCTCACAATCGCCAAAGGAACGACGATGCAGAGCGCCGCACGCACCGAGCGGAACGTCAGGAGGCAGAGCGCAATGACGGCGCCGAACACCCAGAGTAGAATCGGTTTCTCGGCTGCAGCGACGACTTCGTTGGTGGCGGCCATCACGCCGGCGTTGCCGCTCGCGAGGAGGAACTTTGCCTTCGGCGACGGGTTGGCGTCCGCAAATTTTTTCACCGCATCCGTGACAGCGCGCAACGTCTCGGCTTTGTGATCGCTCAGGAAAATCATGATGGGCATCACGCTGGCATCGCGATTGAGCAGGCCGGTGGCGGTTTCGATCGGGGAGACGACCTGGGCGAGCGACTGCTGGTTGCGCGGGAGGACGCGCCACTTGAGCGAGCCCTCGCTGTAGCCCGAGTTGATGATCTTGGCCATCGAGGGAAGTGACACCACCGACTGAACTCCGGGCACCCGGCGGATGTCGCCCTCGAACTGGTCCATCAGGGCCACGACATCGTAGTCGACACAGCCGTTGGGGATCGTTTCCACGATCACCGACAGAATATCCACACCGATGCTAAATTTTTCGGTGATGATGCGGGAGTCGGTATTGTAGCGAGAATTTTGGCGCAGCTCGGGAACACCGGCTTGCGTATCGCCGATCCGCACTTCTTCGGATTTGAAATAAGCCCAGCCGCCCAGTGCGAACGAGCCTGCGATGATCAGCATCGACGGAACCGGCTTCATGCCCCTGGCAAGACGCGCCCAAAACGCGTCGGTCATCTTGCGGCGGTCGGCGACCCACTTGGCGTAGGTGGAGGGAAGCCGGAGATACGACAGGAGGATGGGCAGCAAAAAGAAATTCGTGATGATGATCACGGCTACGCCGAGACTGGCGGTGATGGCGAGCTCATGGATGGTGGGGATTTTGATCACCATCATCGTGATGAATCCGACGGTATCGGTCATCAGGGCGACGACGCCGGGGACGATGAGGCGCATGAAGGCCAGGCGCGCGGCGGTGGGGCCGTCGTGTCCGGCAAACATCTCGTTGCGAAACGTGCAGATTTTCTGAACGCCATGGCTCACGCCGATGGCAAACACGAGGAAGGGCACGAGAATGGAAAACGGATCGATGCCGTAGCCCAAAGCCGTGAGCGCTCCCAGTTGCCACACGACCGCGATGAGCGAGCAGAGGATCGGCGCGGCGGCGAGTTTCCAGCGACCGGCGTATTCCCAGACCAACAAGCCCGTGATCACAATCGATACGCCAAAGAGCAGCAGCACGCCGCGGGCTCCGTCGCTGATGTCGCCAATCACTTTGGCAAAGCCGATAATGCGCACCTCGATCGCGCCGCCGCTCGCGGTTTCAATGCGCTGGCGGAGCGACTCGAGGCCCGCCGCGACGCGGATGTAGTCAATTTTTTCGCCGCTGCGGGGATCGACCTCAAGGAGCTGGGCGCTGACGATGGCGCCGGTGAAGTCGTTGGCGACGAGTTGACCGAGCTTGCCGGACTTCAGGATGTTTTCGCGAATTTTGGCAAAGTTCGCGGCATTCGGGACAAACTCGGCCGGGATAACGTTACCGCCCGCAAAGCCGTCTTCGACGACCTCGATGTAGCGCACGTTCGGCGTGAAAAGGGATTGGACCTGAGTGCGGTCGACGGCCGGGAGGAAGGTGACTTCATCGGTGGCGCGTTTGAGTTCGGCGAAAAATTTCTCGTTAAAGATGTCGCCCTCCTTGGCCATGAGGGCGACGAGGACGCGATTGGCGCCGCCGAACTCGCTCTGATATTTTGTGAACGTGCGGATGTAGGGGTGATCGAGCGGCAGCGATTTGTTGAAACTCGCATCGACGCGAAGCTGTGACGCGTAAACACCCATGATCGCGGTGAGGATCGCGAACCCGACGACGAGCGGGGTGCGGAAACGGAAGATCCAAGCTGCAAATTTTTCGAGCATGTCGGGCGGGAAGACGCGTTATTTGGGCGGGTCCAGCATAGTCACTCCGGCCTCGCCGAGAGCGAGGATACGTCCGTCGGGCGTCTCCAAGAGCTCGGCAATCGCCGTCGTCATGGTCGCATCCCACTGCTTCGCGGACTTGCCGTAATCGCGGCTGACGAGGATTACGCGCGCGTGGCCGGCGAGCACCAAGAAGTTGCTCTTCAATTGGAGCGAGGCGGCGAGGAGCACCGGTTGGGCCGTGGGAATGGGCGTCCACGTGGCGCCATCGTCGATCGAACGGAAAACATGGCCGCGGAGGCCGTGGGCGAGGAGGGTGCGCTTGTCGAGGGCGAGAATGCCGTAAAACGAGCCTTCGTAGGCCGCCGGGATGCGCGTCCACGTCGCGCCTTGATCGGACGAGCGCAGCAGCGTGCCGTGTTCGCCCGCGAGGTAGAGCGTGCCAGTCGGGCCGCGACTGATGCGATTGAGGTGATAGTCGTCGTCGATGACTTTGCGGCGCTGCCAGGTCTTTCCACCATCGGCTGTGGTGACGAAGAGTCCGTAGGCACCGATGGCGATCACGCGTTGCGGATCGAGCGCGAGGACGTCGAGGAACGAGTCGTTCAATGACTCGCCTTGGTAGGATTTCTGCCACGTCGCGCCAGTATCGCCGCTCGTGAGAATCAGCGCGTCGTGCCCGACGGCCCAGCCACGTGGAGATTCGGGGGCAAACGTGACGCCGGTCAGCGTCGCGCAGACGAGCGACGAAGCGGCCTGCCACGTCGCGGCGTTGTCGGTCGAGCGGAAAATCGTGCCGCGTTCACCGACGGCAACGAGGGTGGACCCGACGATGGCTCCGTCCAGCAGCAGGGTCCGGGGTTGAGTATCGGCGGCGAAGAGTCGGCCGAAGACCGCCGCAGCAAGGAAGAGAAACCGGAGTCGCATCGAAAAGAAAAAGGGCCGGTTTTTGACCGGCCCGGAAAGCTCAGCGAACACCGTCGCGGCTGAGCGACGCGGCGGTGAAGTCAGCCGGAGTGCGCTTCAGGCCGAAGTCATACATGGCATTTTGATTATCGAGACCGATCGCGAGGTAGCGTCCGTTCTGGAGGTCGTGGTGGACCTCCAGCGTGCTCCAAAACGTCTGGGCTTCGTAGTAATTGATGCAGTGCGCCTCAGAGATGCGCCACAGCGCGCCGCGGCCATCGTATTGGTCGGCAGCGAGGATCTGCCAACTGTCTTCGTCGATGTAGAAGGTGCGGCGCGCGTAGAGGTGCGAGGTGCCTGGCTTCAGCGTCGCATCGACGACCCAGACACGGTGCAGCTCGTAGCGAGCGAGGTCCGAATTGATGTGTCCCGGTTTCAAGACGTCGGCGACCTTCACTTTGTCGGAGTGGAGTTTGTAGGCGTTGTAGGGCACCAGCATTTCCTTTTTGCCGACGAGCTTCCAATCGTAGCGGTCGGGGGCGCCGTTAAACATGTCGAACTGGTCGCTCGTGCGCTGGCCGTCGGCGGCGGTGCCGGGGTTGTCGTAGGCGACTTGCGGGGCGCGGGTGACGCGACGACGACCGGCGTTGTAGACCCAGGCGCGACGGGGTTCCTTGATTTGATCCATGGTTTCCTGCGCGAGCAGAATGGTGCCCGCGAGACGGGCGGGGGCGGTCACCGCTTGCTTGAAAAAGATCAAGGTGTTGTCGCGCTCGAGCTCGGCGGCGGTGATGTCGGTGCGCGTGTAGTTGAAGAGAAATTCGTCGTCGAACTTCACGAGCTGGTAACCGCCGCCGCGCTCGACGGCGGCTTGATCGATGCGCCGCGAGGCAGCGACGCCACGGTAGCGGGTGAGGTGATTCCAGAGGACTTCGAGGCCGTCGTTCGGGATCGGAAACGGAATGCCGACGATGGCGCCGCTGAGGCCGTTGCCGCTGGCGGTGAGTTTGGCGGACGTCGCATTCGTGCGGGTCGCATCGTAGACGCGCTGCGGATTGGAGGCGCTGCGGCGCGAGGGATAAACCACCAGTTTGTAAGTCGGGTAGGCTTTCAGCAACGCGACGGTGCCGGGGGTGAGCTTGGCCTCGTATTGGGAGGCGTTGGCGGCGGTGACGGTGTAAAGCGGCTGATCGGCCGCGAAGGGATCGGGGTGATGTTGGCCGGGTTTGTAACCGGCGGGAGCGGTCAGGATACCGCCGTTCCATGCCGGAATGGAGCCATCGGCGTTGGCGGCAGTTTCGGCGCCGAGCGGGGTAAGATCTTTGCCGAGACGAGCGGCCACGGAATCGGGCACAGCCGCGAACGCGCGTGCGGCGGAAACGCCGAGCAGCACCGACAACAAGAGCGGACGAGATGAACTGGGCGAGGTCTTGATCATGGGGATTTGGGATGGGTGGACAGCGGCGGGGAGGGAAGGCCCGACCGACCTCAGAAGGAATATTTCAGAGTAGTGGCAAAATAGTCGCGGTCGTTGAGGAGGTTGAAGCGACCGGCGCCGAAGAAATTCACGTAGCGGAACTCGACGGACCAGGCGTTGCGGTAGGTGAACTCGACGGACAGGTTGATGCTCTTGCGGTGTTGGATGTAGTTGCCGAGGGGCAGGGGAGTGTTGCCGCCGACATCGTGAGTAAACGACGCGGTAGGCTGCATGTTCACGTTGGGGAATACGTTGTTGTAATCGAGACGACCGAGGACTTGGTAGCCCCACGAGAACTTGTCGGCAAAGGCCCCACTGTTGGTGGCGGGAATCGTGGGGAAACCGGTCGCGGTCATTACAGCGGAGCTGGAGCTGCTGAACGTGCCGGGGCCATCGTAGCGGAGCACGTCTTTCGAAGGAAGATTGGCCCACACGCCGCCGACCTCGCCGAGGAGTGTGAACTGTTGGGAACCGAGCATGGGGCCGAAAACCTTCGTCATGGTGCTTTGCGCGGTCCAGACGCTGTGGCGGCGGTAGCCGGAGATTTCGCGGCCGTATTGGCCGAGGAAATTGCCGATCTGGTTGTTGGGCCCGAAGGTCGTGCTGAGAGACGAGAGCGTGGCGTAGAGGAGTTCGACATCGTCAACCTGGAGAGGGGTGTCGGCTTTGTGCGAAATCTCGCCCTGCCACGAAATGCCGGTCTTGCCGAGCGAGGTGTTGAAGCTGACGCCGAGCAGGTTGAGGTCCTCGGGATATTCGGTGAAGTAGCGCCCCGTCGCGGCGGCGGTGAGCAGGCCGATTTTGCCGGCGCCGGCCGCGATCGTCTGGATCGTGGGATAGAACGGCTGAAGGGCGGCCGGGAGGGCGGCGCCTGGGACGTTGGTCAACGCGGCGCCGATGAGCGTGGTCAACGAAGCGGAGACGTTGGCGGGTGGAATACCGGCGGCGATGAGGGACGGCGCGAGGGGCGCGGCGAGGCCGCTGGCCGTCGCAACGACGAGCGCAGAGCTAATCGGGCCGGTCGGAGTGCGGGCGCTCAGAACCGGCGAGCGGCTGTGGTAGCGGGCGTAAAAGAGACCGAACTCGGTGTTGTTGAGCGCGGGAGCGACGATGCGCGTGGCAAGACCGAACTGGTTGAAGTTACCGGCGTCGCGATCCTTGTCGCGCGGGATAGCGCCGAGGGCGCCGGTGTCGGCGAGCGTGCCGAAGCCGAGCAGCACTTGGCTACCGCCGCGGGTAGCAAAATCGTTGGTGGAGAAATAAGTGCCGGCCGGTTCGAGTTCGTTGCGGCGGAATTCGAGCAGCCAATAGGGCTCGATGGTGACGTTGGGGGTGAGTCCGATCGAGGCCTTCACCATGTTCACCGGCAGCAACGCCTCTTTGAGCTCGGCACCGGGCGTGCGGAGTTTCGAGAGGTCGGCGGCGTTCACGACATTGATGCCGTTCGGGATGAACGTGCTCTCGCCGAGGCTGAGGACTTGGCGGCCGACGCGCACATCCACCGGAATCCCGGAGCCGACGCTGAATTTGGCGCGCGCATACATATCCAGGAACTCGGCGCCACGGACGACGCGATCCTTCGCCTGGTCGGAGAGTTTGGTTCGCAGCGTGTCGTCGCTCTTTAAGTCGGAGAACCAATAGCCGCGGACGAGGGCGCCGAAGTTGCGGTATTTCAGCTCGAGGTCGTGGGAGCCTTTGAAAAGTTGCGAGACCCAGCCGGCGCCGTAGTTGAGGTTGCCGTCGTCGGTATTGACGGAATTGAGGAGGCCGACGGTGCCGTTGTAAGAATTCGTCGTGCCGTAATTCGAGGAGACGGGATCATGGAGGCGGTAGAGCGCTCCGAACGAAATCGTCGAGTCGAAGCTGCCCGTGAGTTCGCCATTCGAGAACTGGATGGCGCGAGCGGCGGGAGCGAGCAGGGCGAGCGCGGTGGCGGCGAGGGCCAAACGGCTGGTGCGGACAGAGACGGAAGGCGAAACGTGGTCTTTCATGAGGGTTTTAGCGAGGCGTGAATCCGGTCGAGCCCGAGCGGGCGCGAGAGCGATATGGGAGAAGAACGGCAGGGGTTGTGCGCTCGAACGAAACGCGGCGCGCTTCCGTGGAGCAAGAGTGAATATGCCGCGAAAATTGGCCCGCTTTGCGCGGAAATGGCGGAAGCACGTTTCGGAAGCGCATTCGCGCTTTGACGCGTCGCGCATTTCCACAAGCGTGCCCGATCCATGCAGGCTGCGACCCACATCCACGTCAAAGGCGCCCGCGAGCACAACTTGAAGAACCTCGAGTTGCGCATTCCGCGCGGGAAACTCGTGGTGATCACGGGGCCGAGCGGGTCGGGCAAGTCGTCGCTGGCCTTCGATACGATCTACGCCGAGGGCTACCGGAAATACATGGAGAGCTTGTCGGCACAGGCGCGGCAGGTCCTCGACCAACTCAAACGGCCCGACGTCGATTTCATTCACGGCCTCTCTCCGGTGCTGGCGATCGAGCAGCGGACCGGCGCGGGTGGACCGCGGAGCACCATCGCCACGGCGACGGAGATCGCCGACTACGCGCAACTGCTGTGGGCGCTCGTCGGCGAGCAATGCTGCCCGAAGGACGGCGGGCGGGTCGTGCAGCGCTCGCTCGACGACAATGTGCAGCGAGTGCTGACGGCCTGCGCGGGCGAACGGATCATGCTGCTCGCGCCCTTCATGAAGGCGAAGCCGAGCGTGCTGCGCGACGAATTGCCGCGGTTGCGCCAACGGGGCTTTCAGCGCGTGCGGCTCGACGGTGAGATTAAGAACCTCGACGAACCCAAACTCATCCCGACGGGGGCCGGGGTGAAGGAGATGACCGTCGAGGTCGTCGTCGACCGCCTCGTGGCGGTCGCTGATCAGCGGAGTCGGTTGGCCGACTCGCTGGAGCTGGCGTTTCGCGAAGGGAAGGACCGCGCTATCGTGCTCGCGCAAAAAAGCGCCGAGGCGCCGTGGCGGGAGTTGGCGCTCAGCCAGTCGCTCGCGTGCGAAATGTGCGGTGACGTTTTCGAGAAACTGACGCCGAAACATTTCTCGTTTTCCAGCCGCGAGGGTGCGTGCCCGACCTGCGACGGACTCGGCCGCAAGCTGCGTTTCTCGCCTGAGTTGATCATCGCCGATCCCGAAAAAAGTGTCCGCGAGGGCGCCATCAAACCGTGGCGGATCGGCGGGAAGAATCTGATCATGAAACACAATTCGCTCATCAAGCAGCTCGCCGAGCAGCTGCCGTTTGACGCGGATTTGCCGTGGAAAGATCTGCCGGAGGCGACGCGACAGGCGATTTTGTTTGGGGCGGGCGAGCGGCAGTTCGCGATCAAGCTCCGCCGGATGCGCGAGGCCAAGGCGCAGACATTTCCAGGGGTGATCGCGGACCTCGAACACAGTTGGCGGCATACCGACAGCGAAGGATTTCAGGCGCGGCTCACGACGTTCATGATCGCGGGCGAATGTCCCGAGTGCCACGGCTCGCGGTTGAACGCGCGAAGCGGCGCGGTGCGGTGTGGGGGCAAGACGTATCCCGAGTTCATGAAACTCGACGTGAGCGAGTCTGATGCCTTTGCCCGCGAGCTCGTCGCGGCGCACGGACCGAACGACGCAGTCCGGGACGTGGTCACCGGGATCGAGCAGCGGCTGCATTTTCTGCTAGAGACGGGACTCGGCTACCTGACGCTCGACCGCGACTACGCGACGCTCTCGGGTGGCGAGGCGCAGCGTGTGCGGCTCGCGACGCAGCTCGGCATGGGCCTGATCGGCGTCATCTACGTGCTCGACGAGCCGAGCATCGGACTGCATCCGCACGACAACCAGAAGTTGCTCGATACGCTCGTGGCGCTGCGGGACCGCGGGAACACCGTGCTCGTCGTCGAGCACGATGAGGACACGATGCGACTCGCGGATGAGATCATCGAGCTGGGGCCCGAGGCGGGCGTGGAGGGAGGGCGGTTGCTGTTTCAGGGAACGCCGGCGGCGTGCGCGGCGCTCACCGTCAAACAATCGCGGACGGGACCGTATTTGTCGCGCAAGCTGGCGGTGACGCGAGAGGCCAAGGCCAAGCTGCCCGACGGCGCGTGGCTCACGGTTCGTGAGGCACGGGCGAACAATCTGCGCGGCATCGATGCGAAATTTCCCGTGGGACTTCTGACGTGTGTCACGGGCGTCAGCGGCTCGGGCAAGAGCACGCTGGTGAACGATGTGCTCGCGGCGGCGGCGGCGCGCAAACTCAACGGCGCGAAGACAATTCCGGGGAAGCACCGGCATATCGAGAATTTGGATTTCTTCGAGAAGCTGGTGCAAGTGGACCAAGAGCCGATCGGGCGCAGCCCGCGCTCGAATCCCGCGACGTATGTCGACCTACTCACGCTGCTGCGCGACCTTTACGCGCAGGTGCCGCTCGCAAAAGTGCGCGGCTACAAGGCGAGCCGGTTTTCGTTCAACGTGCGCGGCGGGCGGTGCGAGCGCTGTCAGGGCGACGGTGCGATCAAGCTCGATATGCAGTTCATGGCAGACGCCTACGCACCGTGCCCGAGCTGTGCGGGGCGGCGCTACAACCGCGAGACGTTGGAGATTCTGTTTCACGGAAAATCCATCGCGGACGTGCTCGATATGACGGTGCGCGAGGCGATCGTGCTGTTTCGCAATATTCCGCGCGTGATGGACAAACTCGCGACGCTCGATGCGGTCGGACTCGGCTACCTCACGCTCGGGCAATCGGCGACGACGCTCTCCGGCGGCGAGGCACAGCGCATCAAGTTGTCGCTAGAGTTGAGCAAACGTCAGCAGGGCTCGACGCTCTACATCCTCGATGAGCCGACGACGGGGCTGCACTGGGTCGATATCCAGAAGCTAATGGATCTGCTCTTCAAACTCCGCGATCAGGGCAACACGGTGATCGTGATCGAGCACAACCTCGACGTGATCAATCTCGCGGACTGGTTGATCGACCTCGGACCGGGCGGCGGACGCGAGGGCGGCGAACTGATCTACGCGGGGCCCCGAGCTGAGATCGAGACGGCGGCGCGGTCGCTCACCGGCATCGCGTTGAAGCGCTGGCGGACGGCGACGTAGCTCAGACGAGGTGCGAGTAATACTCGGTGTGCGGGCCGGGGATCGTGACCCACGACGGGTTGCGCGGGAACAGCGGGGTATATTTTTCCGCCATGAGGCGCATGCCGTCGAGGTCGGCGGCGGTGGCGGGCTGGAATTTTTTCCCGGCGAGAATGGATTTATCGACGAGGTCGATGAACGACGTCGGGAGCACCGAGACCACGGGATCTAGCGAGAGCGAAAAGCGGATGGCTTGGTCGATCTCGGTTTGTTCCTCGAGCACTTTATACCACCAGTTGTTGCGCGTCCTCTGCTCGCCGCGTTTCCAGGCGCCGGCGGAGATGGGCTTGATGGCGATCACGGCGACGCCTTCGCGGCGAGCGAGCGCGAGCACCTCGGGATCGAACGCACTCGTGTAGTGGTCGATGAAGTTCACCGGATACATAATCGTATCGAACTTGAAGCGGCGCAGGAGTTCGAGGGCGGCCTCCTTCGTGTGCGCGGAGAAACCGAGGGAGCGAACTTGGCCCTGCTCGCGGGCTTTCACGAGGACTTCGAGGGCGCCGGCGGGGCCGCAGGCTTTCTCCAACTCGGCTTTCGTCGACATGACGTGGAGTTGGTAGAGATCAAAGTAGTCGGTCTTCAGGCGGGCGAACGAGCGGTCGAGCTCGGCTTGGGCGCCGGCGGCGTCACGCACCTTGGTTTTTGAGGCGAGGAAGAATTGGTCGCGGGGAATTTTTCCGTCGGCGATGGCGATGCCCATTTTGATCTCGGCGTCGCCGTAAGCGGGTGCGACATCGAAATAGTTGATGCCTTGGTCGAAACCATCGCGCAGCGCGGCGGTGGCGGCGGGTTGCGCGACTTTGGAGAGCGCGAGGCCGGGGTAGCCGACGATGGAGACGGCACGACCGGTGCGGCCGAGGATGCGGCGCGGGAGGCCGCTGGCGTGCGGGATGAGTTTCCGATCGGGCGCGGCGGGATCGGCGAAGGCGGGGCGGACACCGAGGGCGATTCCGCCGGCGGTGGCGCCGACGGTTTTGAGGAACGTGCGACGCTTCATAGGAGGACCGCGAGCGTGTCCGGCGCGCGCGAGGGTCGCAACGGGAAAGCCGCGGCGCTCAGTGGGCAGCAGCCGCGGTGTTGGCGGCCATTACCACGTCAGGCGTCGCGGCGCACCGTTGCCGGCCGCGTCGTAGAGACCGACCTCGGCGCCGGTGGCGTTGCTCACTTTGGCGAGCGGAATTTCGAGCGTGAAGCGTTCGTGGCGGCTGTCGCGGATGCCGTCGTCGGGTTGTTCGACGACTTCGCGGTGGCCGTTGTTGAAGATGACTTCGATGCCGTCGAGCAGCGAGAGGGCGTCGCGACCGGACACGGAGATGATGAGGCGGTCATTTTCGCGACGCGCGGTGGCTTCGAGGATTTCGGGCTTCGTGTGGTCGATGATGAGATCGTCGGTCTCGAAGGTGGCGGTGAGGCGGTCGGCGGCGGGACGCGGCGCGGTTTCAGTCGAAACGAGGCGGGTGAAATAAACGCCGTCGGGGAAATGCGAGCCGTCGAATTGCGCGAAGCTGTCGCGGGTGTTGGCGGCGATGTCGGTCCACGCGGTGTCGCCATCGCGGCGGATGGAGAACGTGGTGAGGACGTTGTCGCCGTCGGGATCGGTGACCGTCCAGAAAACGACTTGGCTGCCGGGCGACGGGGCGATCTGGCTGGCGAGCAAGGTGGATTTGCGCTTCGCGTCTTCGTCTTTCGGCGAGGCGGACATGAGTTGGCTCAACGTAGCGGTGGGCGAAGGCGGCTGTTCCACGGCGGCGATGAGACCGTAGTTGGGCGTGATGAGGCGGAAATCTTGGAGCGTGGGGCGGCGATTCTGCGGGAGGACGAAGAGGTTGGCTTTGTCGACTTCCACGCTGGGCGCGCCGGGAGCGGGATCGAGGGCGCGCACGCGAAGTTTGAAATAGCGACCGCGCACGGCATCGGCGCGCCAGCCGCCGTCGCCGGGGGCAAGGGCCGTCCACGGGCCCCAGCCCTCGAGGTCGTCACTGCCATTGCTCGTGCGAATCTCAACGGTGAGTTGGGCGTCGGTGAGATTGCGAATGCGGTTGAAACGGAGAGCGCCCATTTGCGCGGGCAAGCCGAGATCGAGGCGACGCGTCTCGGCTTCGCGAGGCCCGGTCGTCGCGAAATCGAGGAGCGAGAAACCAGGGACGTTGTTGCGGAGAAGGAGAAAACGGTTCGGTGCGCCGGGGATGGGGGTGATGCCGTTGAGTTGGGACGAAACGCTGCCGGCGAGGGTGAGCCCGAGACGGGATTTCGTTTCGTAGGCGTAAAGTTCGCCGAGTTCGCCGGCGGCGATGAGAATGATGTCACCTTGGCGGGCGAGGCGGTAGAACGCGGTATTGGCGCGCGACGACGCGACCTCGGGATAGCCGTTGGCGGGAATAAAAATGAGCGAGCTGCGGCCGGCGAATTTTTCGGGCGGCGCGCTGGGCACGGCCGGAGGCTCGGGGGTCTTAGTGTCGCCGGAGGATTTTGTCGACGGCGGCGTAATGCGGGTCTCGCCGGTGGTGCCGGTGTAGACGATTGAGGCGTAGAGATCGCCGTTCGGCTGGACGAGGAGATCGGTGACTTCGGCGTCGCGGTTTTCTTGGAGAATGATGGCGGGGAGTGGAGCGCTGGGAGTCGAAGAAGGGGCCGCGGAAGGGGTGGGCGTGAAGGTGTAGAGGTTACCCTTGGGAGAGGAACCGGCCACGATGCGGCCGTCGGGGAAGAGGGCGAGGCGGCGGACGTTGCGGTCGCGGACTTCGCCAAAGAGCGTGACGCCCCGTTCGGCGAGGGCGGCGGCATCGGTGATCTTGTCGGCATTGACGCCGGCGGTGGCGAATTTCTTGAGGTCGATCCGGTAGATGCGAGCGGGGTTGCCGGTGGCGGCGAGCGCGGTGTCGGCATCGAGCAGGAGGAGATCAAAAATCGAATCGACGGGGAGCGCGACGCGGGCTGTGGGGGCGCCGTCGCGGATCAGGTAAAGCGCGCCTTTGGGCGAGGTGCCAGCGAGGACGGAGCCGTCGGCGAGCGACTTCACCGCGAAGACTTGGGGCGAGTCGAGTTTAGCGAGGTCGCGGGAGGCGTAGGAGCCCGCGGCGATATCGTAGGTGATCTCAAGGATTTTACCGTCGGGGCCGGTGCCAACGAGAAACTTGGTGGGGTCGGACGTGGCTTCGAGGCACCAGAGCAAATCGGCGGGCGCGGGCACGGCGAGCTCCGCGAGGATGGGGCCGGAGACGAGGCGGCCGTCGGAGCGGGCGGCGAAACGTTTCAGGTTTCGACTGGGGACATCGCGAAAGAAATCGATGTCGGTTTTTTTCGAGAGCGGGTCGGCGTTAACGAATGGGGCGAGGCAGGTGCCCACGAAACACGCGAAACACACCAAAAAAGGCCGAAGGGAAAAGAGTGTGGTGAGAGAAGTGGGCCCACGGAACACACGGAATACACGGAAAGTTCGGAGGGCGCGGAGGAGGGAAGGGGACGGCATGAAAAATGAAATGGCGGAAAGAGGAGGGAAAGGGGCGGCGAGAATTGGCTATTCGACGATATGCAGCGGGCGGCGGACGGCGGTGGAGGTGAGTTTGCCGGGGAGCAGGTGGCGCTCCCAAAGGGGGAGGGCGGCGTCGCGTTTGCGGAAACGGGTTTCGTCGGCGGCACGGGCAATGCGCTCGATGGAGCCGGGCGTGTCGGGCGTGCCGACGGTTTGATCGCTGAAAACTTGGGCGGATTCCACCACGGCGATGAAGAGACCGTCGGTGGCGCGGAAGTCGCCGATGGCATTGAGATAGGCGGCGAAACTGCGCAGCTCGGAGGCCGAAATCAGGCGCGGGCGGCCGGTGAGTTCGTCGAGCGCGCGGCCGGGCGCGAGGACGACGTCGAGGCGTTTACCGGACCAGGCGGGGTCGATGGTGAGGTCGATGATTTCCCGATGCGCTTCGCCTTGGTAGTCGCGCCACGCGAGGGTGGCCTGGACTTTGTCGCCGGGGCGGGCGGTGGAGCGAGAGAGTTGGAATTGCTCGATGACGACCGTGGGATTGCGCGCGAGCGGCGTGACGGTGAACGCGACGCGGTCAGGGAACGTTTTCTCGTAGGGATTCTGGAGATTCGCGGCGAGGCCCTGGATGAACTCGGTGAGGCCTTGGGTGAAACCTTGCGGGCCGGCGTAGAGGGTTTGCGTTTTGAGCACCTGATCGGCGGGAAACGTGATGCGGCCCTGGAGGCTGAAACCGTGGGAGAAGCCCGCATCGTTGGCGCCCATGATGGCTTGGGTGATACCGGCGGCGACGATCATCGGGGTGAGGTTCTGCTGACGAGCGACCGAAAAGCGGAGGGTGCGGGGAGCGCTGGCGAGCGGAGCAACGGTGACCTCGACGTCGGTCATGGCGGGGCCGGGTCCGAGAGTTCCGGATACGGCGGAGAGACGGTCTTGGGTAATGGTGCCGATGACGCGGCCGGTGTTGGCGACTTTCACGGACGACATCGAGGAGGGGAGAATCGTCACGATTTCCGTGGCGCACATGGGCAATGAAACTTCGCCGAGCGAGAGCATCGGGTGGCCGAAGGCGGTGACGCGGTCGCCGTCGATGCGAGAGACGGTGCCCGTGCTGGCGAGCGTGATATCGCCGGTGGCGAGGGCCACAGCGACGGCGCCGCCGGGGCGGAGGGGCGGCGAGTTGACGGTTGAAGACGGGGAGCCGAGCGCGGCGGATGATTGCGTGCTGCCGCCGAGGGCAGTGACGCCGAGTCCAAGCGCGGCGAACTGGGACGCGAAGAGGTCGGCGACGGCGGGGCTGAGACCGGTGAGCGTAAAGGCCGGGGCGAGCGGTGTGGCGGAGGACGAGGAGCCGAGTGGGGTCGGCGGCGCGGTGAGTGGGGGCAGGGGAGAGGAGGTTGACGTGGTCTTCGGGGCGGGAGTGGCGGCGGAGACTTTTTCGCGGACTTCGGTGAGGTCGGCGGTCGGCGTGAAACCGGCGTAGCGGACGGTTTCGAAACGCTGGATTTGGTAGCTGAGGGCGCCGGCGAGTTTGCCGTCGATGTAGAGTGGGCTGCCGCTCATGCCGGCGACGGCGCCCATTTTTTGGACGCGCTCGTCGGTGAGTTCACAGACGATCAGCGATTTGCCGGGACCGAGGGCGTTGCGCAGCACACCGGTGATCTCGACGGCGAAGGCCTCGGGTTCGGTGCCTCGGAAAACGGTCCAGACCTCGCCGCGTTGACCGGGCTTGAGTTCGTCGACCGAAATCGCGGTCGCGCCGGAGGGTTGGAGACGAGGCGCAGGCTGGGCATGCGCTGGGATAGCCAAGGCTGCGGCTGAGGCGAGCAGACATGCGGCAAGAGCAGTTTGCCGGGAAAGGGAGCGAAAGAGCATGAAGGAGGTGGCCGGCGATGCGTCCGCAGAAGTGGAATCAAAGTTCCGCAATGGATTGCGCCATGATTTCGCAGGCGCGGGTGATGGCGACGCCGTCGTGGGCGGTGCTGACGAAGCCGGCTTCGTAAGCGCTGGGCGCGAGGTAGACGCCCCTGGCGAGACAGGCGTGGAAGAAGCGGCCGAAGAGCTTGGCGTCACCCGTGAGCGCGGTGGCGTAGTCGCGCACCGGAGTCGGCGTGAAGAAGATGCTGAACATCGAGCCGCACTGCGGGACTTGGACGGGGAGGCCTTTGGTTTGGCAGGCAGCGAGGACGGCGTCGCGGAGCTGGCGGCCGAGCTTGTCGAGGCGTTCGTAGGGCGAGGTGCCCGAACCGTCGTCGCGAAGGAGGCGCAGAGCGGCAATGCCGGCGGCCATGGCGAGCGGGTTGCCGCTGAGCGTGCCGGCTTGGTAAACCGGGCCGAGCGGGGCGAGATGGTCCATGATGTCGGCGCGACCGCCGAAGGCACCGACCGGAAGACCGCCGCCGATGATTTTGCCGAGACACGTGAGGTCGGGCGTGATTTTCTCGCGCTCCTGCACGCCGCCGGGAGCGATCCGGAAACCGGTCATCACCTCGTCGAAGATGAGCACCGTGCCGTGCTGCGCGGTGATCTCGCGGAGGAACTGGAGATAGCCGGCTTCGGGCATGATGAAGCCGACGTTGCCGCAGTAGGCTTCGATGATGACGCAGGCGATTTGGCCGGGATTGGCGGCGAAGGCTGCTTCGAGGGCGGAGCGGTCGTTGTAGGGTAGAACGACGGTCTCGCGGGCAAACGAGGCGGGGACACCGGCGCTGTCGGGGTTGCCGTGTGTAAGGGCGCCGGAGCCGGCTTTGATGAGGAGGGAGTCGGAGTGACCGTGGTAGCAGCCGGCGAACTTGATAATTTTGTCGCGGCGCGTGAATCCGCGGGCGAGGCGAATGGCGGACATCGTGGCTTCGGTGCCGCTGTTGCACATGCGGACCTTCTGGATCGACGGGAAGAACTGCACGATGAGTTCGGCCATCTCGACCTCGTAGGGATTGGGCGTGCCGAAGGAGGTGCCGTTTTCGAGGGCGGCGGCGATGGCGGCTTTGATGACGGGGTGGTTGTGGCCGTGGATGGCCGGGCCCCACGTGCAGACGAAGTCGATGAGCTCGCGGTCGTCGGCCGTGACGAGCGTAGCGCCGCGCGCGGCCTTAACGAAGAACGGCGCGCCGCCGACGGAGCGGAAGGCGCGGACGGGGGAATTTACGCCGCCAGGGATGAGCTGTTGAGCGCGGGTGAACAATAAATCCGACTTAGAGGTCTGCGTCATGAGAGATTGATTTTACCAAGAGCTAAGCTGACTGAGGCGACGAGGGTGGCGATCCCTAGGACGCCAAAAAGGACGATAAAAATCCAAAATGCAGCGGTGTTCTTATTTCGGCTGAATGCACCGCCCCTTACGTAGAATTTTCCCTCTTGAAAACAGGCCGTAGCGTGGCCCAAAAGCAGCAGCGCTGCACCGGTGAAAACTGCGGTGTAAAAATACCTCATGTTCGTCAGAACTCAGCTCACGTATTTCTGCACGATCGGGATGCGGCGGCCGACGCCGAAGGCGAGGGGGGTTATTTTTAGGCCGGGGGCGGCTTGTTTTCGTTTGTATTCGTTCAGGTCGACTTTGCGGATGACGTCGTTGACGACCGCTTCGGCGAAGCCTTGGGCGACGAGGTCGCGGCGGGAGAGGCCTTCTTCGACGTAACCTTTCAGGATCGCGTCGAGGACGTCGTAGGGAGGGAGGCTGTCTTGGTCGACTTGGCCGGGGCGCAGTTCGGCGGACGGGGGTTTTTCGATGGTGTTGTGCGGGATGATTTCGCGGTCGCGGTTGATCCACCGAGAGAGGGCGTAGATCTGGGTTTTGAAGACGTCGCTGATGACGGCGAGGCCGCCGCACATGTCGCCGTAGAGTGTGCAGTAGCCGACGGCCATTTCGCTCTTGTTGCCGGTGGTGAGGAGGAGCGAGCCGAATTTGTTGGAGAGAGCCATCATCAGCACGCCGCGCACGCGGGCCTGGATATTCTCCTCAGTGACGTCGGGCGCGCGGCCGGCGAAGATGGGGCCGAGGGCGGTCTCGGCGGCGGCCACGGCGTCGGCAATGGCGATGGTCTCGAAACGAATGCCGAGGTTGGCGGCGAGGATGCGGGCGTCGTCGCGCGAGTGTTGCGAGGAGATCGAGGAGGGGAGCGACACGCCGATGACGTTTTCCGGGCCGAAGGCTTCGGCGGCGAGGACGGCGACGACGGCGGAATCGATGCCGCCGGAGAGAGCGATGAGCGCACGTTTGAAACCGCTTTTGTGGGCGTAGTCGCGGAGGCCGAGAACGAGGGCGTGGTAGATGTCGCCGAGCTCCGAGGGCGCGAAACTGGGGGCGAGTTGTGAATTCAGTGCACCGTGCGGCGAGGCCGAGAAGGAACTAGCGGAGGCGCGGGTGAGCGGGACTTCGACGACCCGGAGTTCTTCGGCGAAGGCGGCCAGTCCGGCGGTGACGTGGCCCTGGGCGTCGACGACGTGGCTGCGTCCGTCGAAGATGAGTTCGTCGTTGCCACCGATGGCGTTGACGTAGGCGACGGGACAACCGAGGGAGCGGGCGGCTTCGGAGACGACGAGGTTTTGGCGGACGTTTTCCTTGGCGCTGTGCCACGGGCTCGCGGAGAGGTTGACCATGAGGTCGCACTTTTGGTCGGCAAGCTGCTCGATGGGCATGCGCCCGGAGTAGAGCCGGCGCGTGCTGATCATCGGGTGCGTCCAAATATCTTCGCAAATCGTAAGGCCGATGCGGTGGCCGGCATGGTCGACGACGGTGGGCGAGTTGGCGGGCTCGAAGTAGCGGTCTTCGTCGAAGACATCGTAGGTAGGCAGCAGGCATTTGCGGCCCACGGCGACGACGGCGCCGCGGTAGCAAAAGGCGGCGGAATTGTAGAACGGACGGCCGCGACCGGTCGGGTTGATCTCAACGGTGCCGACGACGGCCGGCACGGCACCGGTGGCGGCGGCGATTTGCGCGAGCGATTCGGCGACATCGGGGACAAAGCGGCGTTTGAAGAGCAAGTCGCGCGGCGGATAGCCGCACACGGCGAGCTCCGGGAAAACCACGAGTTCGGCGCCCTGCGCGACGAGCGCGGTGTAGGCTGCGAGGATCTTGCGACGATTGCCGGCGAGATCGCCGACGGTGGGATTGAGCTGAGCGAGGCCGAGGCGCATGAAAATGAGAGGAGCGGGAACGTGTGGTGCTTTTCCGACGCTGACAACTCGCAACGCCGGGCTTGCGCTGTGCGTCTAGCGCAGGATTTGCTGAGCAGATCATTTCCATGATTTCCACGATTCGACGCGGCCTCGGGTTTACCACAGTTGTTATTGCGCTGGGTATGAGTGTTGGGCGCGCCGCGGAACCAACCGGCGGCGTGCTGACACTGGAGCAAGCGCTCGCGTCCGTGGAGCGCGTCAACGTCTCCGTGCTGATCAGCCGCGAGAGCGCCGCGCAGGCCGTCGAGGCGATCGGACAGCAGCGGGCAGGGGTGCTGCCAATCTTAGACGCGAGCTTGCAGCAGCGCCGCTCGCAGGGCGTGAGCATCGCCACGGTGGTGGTGGCGTCGGGTCGGCCGGCGAGCCGGTTCGACGCACTGTTGAGCGGCAGTTACGCGGTGCTGAATCCGCAGCGGTTGTCGGCACTTAAAAGTGTGAAGGCCGCAGCCGAGGCGGCGCGCGCCAATTACAGCGCCGTGGTGCAAACGGTGTTGGCGGATGTGGCGGCGAACTACTTTGCGCATCTGCGCAACCTGCGTCGGATGGACGTGCTGGATTCCAACATCGCGCGGGCGAAGGCGCTGCTCGATTTGGCGAACAACCAATTGCTGGCCGGAGTGGCCACGCAGATCGACGTGACGCGCGCGGAGGCCCAGCTCGCGATCGCGGAACAGGCGCGACTGCAACAGGCCACAGCGCTGTTTCAAAGCGAGCTGCTGTTGAAACGCCTGCTCGATCTCGACCTCGGCGCACAGATGAAACTGGAGGACTTCAAGGTGCGGCGGGCGGGCAGCGATCTCTTTGTGTTTTCCGACCAGCAATCGGCGTTTGGCAAACGGGCGGACTACTTGGCGGCGCAACGCACGCTGGAGCAGGTGAAGATCGACGTGCGCTCAGCGAGCTTTGAGCGGCTGCCGTCGCTGCTCGTGACGGGCAACGTCGGGCAGGCGTCCGCGAAATTCGATGATAGTGGCAAACAGGACCAATGGTCGCTGGGACTCGGGTTGAGCGTGCCGGTGTTTGACGGCATGCGCACGAGTGCGAACCGCCGCATCGCGCTCTCGCGCCAGCGCGTGCAGGAAAACCGTATCCACGGCTTGGAACTGCAAATCTCGGCCGAGCTCCGCCTCGCGCTGCACGGCGTGAATTCGCGCAATGCCCAGATCGCGGTCGCAGAAAAAAGCCTGCGCCTCGCGCAGGAGGAGCTGCGCCTGGCGCAGCAACGCTACCTACAGGGCGTGGCCGACAATCGGGAGATCGTGGAAGCGCAGAATCGGCTCGCGCTCGCCGACGACGGCTTTGTCGAAGCGGTTTATCAATATAATCTGAGCCGTGTGGAGTTGGCGCGCGCCAAGGGCGACGTGCGCGCGGTGCTGGCCGAGAAAGTGCCATGAGCCGGCGCGAAGGTCGGAAGGACAGCGGCGGCGGGCGGGGCGTGCGGCAATGAAGGCGCGACTGATCTTGGCGTCGGCCTCGCCGCGTCGACGCGAATTGCTGGGGCAGTTGGGCGTGCAGTTTGACGTCGTGGTGGCCGAGGTGACCGAGCACGAAGAGGAGGCGACCGATCCACGCGTGATGGTCGCGCACAATGCGGCACTGAAAGCGGACTGGGTCGCCGCGCGAAATCCCGACGCGGTGGTGCTCGGTGCGGACACGACGGTGTTCATCGACGGAGCGGCGCTGAACAAGCCGCGGGATGGGGCCGAGGCGCGCGCGATGTTGCGCCGGCTCAGCGGACGCACGCACACAGTTTTCACGGGCCTGGCGGTGCGGTGTGCGCGGGACGGCCTGCGGATCGACGAAGGGGTGGCGAGCGAAGTGACTTTCCGAATTTTGGACGATGCGGTGATCGAGGACTACTTATCCAAAGTCCACACCCTCGACAAAGCCGGGGGCTACGCGATCCAGGAGCACGGTGAGTTGATTGTGGAGGGCTACCGAGGATCGATGACCAACATTGTTGGTCTGCCCATTGAATCGACGAAACAAATTTTGACGCGGTGCGGTCTGCTGCCATGACTTTTCGCGCTTACAAGCGTCCCAACACTGCATGAGCCAGTCCATCGCCACACCCAACATCGCCGCCACCGCGCGCCGTTTCTTTGCGCGCCTGTGGGCCGATGAGGAATCGCGGTCGACGTTGGTGGGGGTGGCCGGCGTCATCCTATTTTACCTGCTGTTGTGGGCGGTGGCGCCGTATCTCTTTCGGACCGAGCCGCTGACGGCGTCGGCGACGCGTCCACATGCGGCGCCGCGGCAGTTTAGCATCGAGCTCGCGCCGGACACGTTTGTGAAGCCGCCGCCGAAGACGCCGCCGCCGAAGAAGTTCGTGGAGACCAATCCGGACGCACCGGAAAATATTCCGGACAAAACGGATAATTTTGCCGCGCAGAATCAGCAGGTCGCCCAGGAAAAGCCCACGCCGAACGGGAAAAGCGAGATGCCGGCGCTCGAGGGAAAAAAGGATTTTCAGAACAACCAGATCGTCAGCGGGCAACTCTCGAAACCCGTCGAGCAGATGGAGGCCGTGCCGCCGCAGGAGATCACGCCGCCGACGGAGAAAGTCGTGCAGGCGCCCAAGCTGGAGCAGAATCCGTTGACGGGTTTTGAAAAGAAGGAAGGCGACAACAAGGACGCCTTTGGGACAAACATCGCCAAGATTCCGGAGAACACGCGGCCGGTGCCCAACCGCATAGAGGGCGCGAAGAACGTGCCGTTGATTCAAGACGCAGTGGCAACGCAACCGGCGATTGACCGGCAGCGCCCGCGGCCGCGACCGACGGTGGTCAAGCAGCAGCAGGTGCGACCGGCGATTCTGGCGGAAAACAAGTTTGGCACCACCAACATCGGCCCGACTGCGGTCAGCGCCCTGTGGAGCAACTACGGTGCGTATCTCAGCAGGATGATCGAATCGGTGCAGATCCAGTGGGAGATCTTCCTGGGTGAGAGCAAAGTTTACCCGGCTTCGGGCAGCACGGTGACGGTGAAATTCGTCATGGATTCGACCGGGGCGATCACGAAAATCGTCAGCCACGAAAGCACGGCGAGCGACGGCGCGACGAGGGCCTGCATGAGCGCCATCACGAAGCCCGCTCCCTACGGATTGTGGACGGACGACATGAAAGCGGTGCTCGGTGAGCAGCAGGAAATGACCTTCACGTTCTACTATCAGTGAGCGCGCCGGCGGAAAATTTCTGGGCCACGCTGCCGCTCGGGCGTGAGGTCAAACTCCTCGCGCACGATGCGAACGGCCTCGCGGCGTTCGCCAAACCGGCGGGTGTCTTGTCGCATCCGAACATTCCGGGCGATGAGCCGCGGGCGTTGCTCACGGCGGCCTACACCATCGACGGCGAGTTTTACGAATGGACCGATGCCGAGGGAGCGAAACGGCGACTGTGGCTCCTCAACCGATTGGACTCGGCGACGTCGGGAGCGATCCTGGCGGCGGCGGACGGTGAATTGGCGACGGCGATTCGGGTGCAGTTTAAGCGCAAGCAAGTGAGAAAAATTTATCATGCGCTCGTCTTCGGGGCGCCACGTCAGGCCATGGAAATCTGGCGCGATTTGTTGGCGGTCGAAAAACGCGGCGGCCAGATACGCACGGCGGCGAGCGCGGGCCATGTCCCCGCGGAAAGCCGCATGAGTGTGGTGCGCGCAGGACGTAAAGAGCCGCGGGTGACCTTGGTGAGGTTGGAGCCGCGCACGGGGCGCAGTCACCAGTTGCGCGTGCAGAGTGCGAAGCGCCATTTCCCCATCGTCGGCGATCAAACGTATGGGGATTTTTCAGCGAACCGCGCATTTGCGAAAATCGCGGGCACGAAGCGGCTGTTTCTGCACTCGTTGGAAACGAGTTTTGACTACGAGTGGCGCGGGCAAACGTGGAAATTTGCGGCGAAGGCGCCGCTGCCGCCCGAGTTCGAGAAGTTCCTTTGACAGAGGACGCGGAATAAGCGGAATGGCGCGTTTTACGTCGCCATGATCCTCCCGAAAAACAACCGCCTCAGTCCCGAACAACTCGTCGAAGTCACTGCGATTGTCGCGGAGTTTGGGTGCAAGATTCAGCAAATCGTCGGTGCGATGCGGACCATCTACGCCATCGTCGGCGACGAGCGCGACGAACTGATGATCAACCGGCTCGAGGGTCTGACCTATGTCGACCGCATCGACCGCATCCAGTCGCCGTTTAAGCTCATGGACAAGCGGTCGGATCTCGCGAGCCACCGCATCACGATGGGCGGCGTGACGCTGGGTGAGGAGCTGCTCGTGATTGCGGGTGCGTGCACCATCGATCCGAAGAATCCGAACTATTTTTACGAGACGGCGGCGGCGGTGAAGGAGGCGGGCGCGAATGCGTTGCGCGGCGGCGTGTGGAAACCGCGGACCAACCCCTACACGTTTCAAGGCGACGTAAAGTCGCTCGATATTTTGATGGAGGCTTCGCGCCGCACGGGGCTGCCGGTGGATACCGAGGTGATGGAGGAGGCGCACATCAAATTGGCCCTCGATGCGGGCGTGCACACGCTACAGGTCGGTGCGCGCAATGCGCTGAACTACTCACTGCTGCGCGCCATCGGCAAAGCCATCGCCGAGCGGGACAATGCTGTGCTCTTGAAAAGGAGCATCCACATGGGGCCCCTGAGCGAGTTCATCTCGGCGGCGGAATACATCGCGGCGTTCGGCAACCCGAACGTGATCCTCTGCCCGCGCGGCACGACGCCGACGCTGGACGGGTATCGGAATCACCCGGACGAGAGCATCACGCCGTTGTTGAAGGAAAAAACGTGGGCGCCGGTGGTCGTCGATCCTTCGCACTCGGTCGGCAAGGCGATCTACGTGCCGGCGGCGGCTCTGGCGGCGGTGGTGTATGGCGCCGACGGACTTTGCATCGAGGCGCATGTCGAGCCGTCGAAAGGGATCGGCGACGATCCGAAACAGGCGCTGACGCCGGAAGTGTTGAAAGAGACGATCACGCAGGCGAAGCAGCTGTGGGCGATTCGGCGGAGACAGAGCGTAGTGCCGGCGAAATGACTTGACCAAAATGACGTGCGTGGCCACTTGTGGCCACATGAAGAAATCGAAGCGGGTTTTAGGCCTGAGAGGGGTGTTGCCACCCGGCGAAGGGCGAGTGGAGGAACCATCGCTTCTGCGCAGACGGACGGAGGTTTCGGTGCGCGAAGCGAAAGATCAGCTATCGGCGCTGTTGCAGCGCGCGGAGGCCGGCGAGGAGATAGTGATCACTTCGGACGGGGAACCGAAAGCGATGCTCGTGCGGCACCGTCCGATCGTAGGCGGAAAGCCGTGGCAATCACTGGCTGCATTTCGAGCCACGATGCCGATGACGCCCGACTCAACTCCAATGCTTCGCGAGATGCGAGACAGCGGATACTGAGATGTATCTCGATACCTCGGTTTTCGTTAAGCTCTACACACGTGAACCCGACTCTGCAGAATGCGAGCGGGTGGTGGCTGGACACAAAATTGTCTCGTCCGAACTCCTGTACACCGAGCTTTGGTCGGCATTGCTCGCCAAAGAGCGCGCCGGGTCGCTCACGCCGGAGTCACGACAACGCGTGTGGGAGATTTTCGAGTCGCACCTGCTCCACGACGTCGTGGAGCTGATCGAACTCAACGGGCATGTCGTGCGCGAAGCGGCGGAGATGATCGCCCGGGTGCATCCGCAGGTCCCGCTGCGCACGCTCGACGCGATTCACCTCGCGACATTTGCCGGCCTCGACAGCGGGCCGCTCTTCACGGGCGACCGACGAATGATCGATGCGGCACGCTTGTTGGCGTTTCCGCTGGCGCGTTGAGCGGCGAGCGAGATGACCACCTCTACAGGAAGCTCAATTGGGAATCGTCGGCGGGGGCTACGGAGATTTTTTTCTTCGGCTTCGCGGTCGGCGCCGAGGCCGGCAGCGTGACGTCGGTCTCGTCGCTTTCGAGCTTCGCGAGAATGGTCTTCGCGCGGTCGATCACGCTGAGTGGGAGGCCGGCGAGGCGGGCGACTTGGATGCCGTAGCTGCGGTCGGCGGCGCCGGGGACTACGCGGCGAACGAAGACGATGTCGTCGTTCCACTCTTTCACGGCGACGGAGAAATTGCGCAGCCGCGGGAGGTGTTTGGCGAGCTGGGTGAGCTCCTGGTAATGCGTGGCGAAGAGCGTGCGTGCGCCACGGTCAGTGGCGCGGTGGAGGTGCTCGACGACGGCCCAGGCGATAGAGAGGCCGTCGTAGGTCGAAGTGCCGCGGCCGATCTCATCGAGGATGATGAGCGAGCGGTCGGTGGCGTTGTTCAGGATGTTGGCGGTCTCGTTCATTTCGACCATGAAGGTCGAGTTGCCGCGCGCGAGGTCATCGCTGGCGCCGACGCGGGAAAAGATGCGGTCGACGAGGCCGACGCGGCAGGATTTCGCGGGCACCCAGCAACCGACTTGGGCGAGGAGGGTGATGAGCGCGATTTGGCGGATGTAGGTCGATTTACCGGCCATGTTGGGGCCGGTGAGGAGGACGATCTGGGCGTCGTCGCAGGCGAGCAGCGTGTCGTTGGGGACGAAGGCCGCGCTTGCACCACGGGCGAGCGTCGTGTCGGGCGAACGGAGCATTTGCTCGACGACCGGGTGGCGGCCTTCGGTGATTTCGAGGACGTCGCCCTCGTCGATCGTCGGGCGGCAATAGTCCCACTCGCGGGCGAGTAGCGCCCAACCGGCGAGGACATCGAGTTCGGCGAGAGCGTCGGCGGTGTGGGCGAGGGCGATAGAATCGTCGAGGACGGTGGCGACGAGTTGGTTGAAGAGTTCGAGTTCGCGTGCGGCGGCGTTTTCCTCGGCGTGGAAGATTTCCTTTTCCTTATGTTTGAGCGACTCGGTTACGTAGCGCTCGCCGCCGACGGTGGTTTGGCGGCGGATGTAGTCGGCGGGGACGAGGTGGAGATTTGCTTTGGTGACTTCGATGTAGTAACCAAAATTATTTGTGAAGCGGACCTTCAGGCTGCGGATGCCGGTGCGCTCCTGCTCGGCGCGCTCGAGGTCGGAGAGCCACGTTTTGTTATTCGTAGTGAGAGAACGGAGACGGTCGAGTTCGGCGTCGTAGCCGGCGCGGAGGTAGTTGCCGTCGGCGAGGTCGTTGGGGAGTTCGTCGGAAAGGGAACTGATGAGGAGCTGGCGGAGCGCAGGGAGTTCTTGGAGTTGAGAACTAAGCCCTGAGAGTGGAGAGACCGAACCGTGGCTGGAAAAGCCGGCGAGCTCGGTGTGGAGCGTCGGAATTTGGGCGAGGGTGTCGCGGATGCCGCCGAGCTCGCGGGGATTGCGGAGGCGATTTTGGAGGCGGCCAAGGATGCGCGGGATGTCGCGGACACTGCCGAGGAGTTCGCGGAGCGAGGCGAGGCGCGAAGGTTGGGCGAGGAGTTCGCCGACGAGGGATTGGCGGCGGTTGATCTCGGGAAGATCGAGGGTGGGGGAAGCGAGCCAGCGTTCGAGGAGGCGGGCGCCGGCGGCGGTGCCGGTGCGGTTGATCGCGGTAAGCAGCGAACCGTCGCGGGCACCGCGGCTGGAGGAAAAAATCTCGAGATTGCGGAGGGTCGCGGGGTCGAGAAGGAGGGTGCGGGCGCTGCGGTATTCCTGGAGGCCGCGGAGATTTTCGGGTTTCGCGCAGAGATTTTCCGTGGCGTAGTAAACAAGCGCACCGGCGGGACCGAGGGCGGGGTGCGTGTGGGCGAGACCGAAGCCTTGGAGATTCAGAACGCCGAGGGTGTCCATGACCGTCTTCGCACCGGTGGCGGTGTCGAAGTGGTAGCCGGGCAATTCCGTGACGAGGCGAGAGGAGGCGAACGCGTGGAGAGCGTGAACTTCAACCTGGTCGTGGGGGGCGGCTTGCCAGCGCTCGCGCTCGTTTTCGATCACGAGAAGTTCGGCAGGGTCGAGGGCGGTGAGGACAGGGAGCAGGTTCGCGATGTGGGTATCGGTCGCGACGCGAAATTCACCGGTAGAGAGATCAAGCCACGCGGCGTGGAGGCCGTGTTTGTCGAGCGCGAGGGCGCAGAGGTAGTGATTGCGCGCGGCATCGAGTTGGTTGGCAGCGAGCGTGGTGCCGGGCGAGAGGATGCGCGTGAGCTGACGGCGGACGAGTTTGCCGGCTTTGGCGGGTTCGGCCTGGTCGCAGATGGCGACCTTCTTGCCGGCGGCGAGAAGCTTCGTGACGTAGTTGTCGAGCGCCTGAGAGGGGAGCCCGGCCATCGGGTGGTCTTGGCGTTTCGTGAGGGTGAGCCCGAGTAGGCGAGACGCGATGACGGCGTCGTCGAAAAACATTTCGAAGAAATCGCCGAGCCGGAAGAGCAGCAGAGTGTCTTTCGGCAGGCCACGTTTGACCTCGAAATACTGCTGCATCATCGGGGTGAGTTTGGCGGCGTCGGACATGGAGGGAGCGGGAGTGGAACCACGAAACTCGCGAAATACACGAAAATATTTCCGAGAGGCTTGCTCCGATCAGGACGGTGAATGGTGTAGGCGGTCGTGACACTTTTTCATCGCGATTTGGGCGGAGCGAATCGGCCGCCATTGATCATTTTGCACGGCATGCTCGGCTCCTCGCGCAACTGGCAGACGGCGGGGCGCGAACTCGCGGATCAGTTTCACGTGCTGGCGCTGGATCTGAGGAATCACGGCAGCTCGCCCCACGCCGCAGGCATGAGCTACCCGGAGATGGTCGACGATGTGGTGCGGTGGCTGGACGCGCAGGGTATCGCGCGAGCAACGGTGCTTGGCCACAGCTTGGGGGGGAAGGCGGCGATGCTGCTGGCGTGCCGTCATCCGGGTAGGGTGGAGCGGCTGATCGTCGTGGATATCGCTCCGAAGGATTATTTCTGGCCTGCGCATCGCGTGAATTTCGCAGCGATGAACGAGCTCGATCTCGCGAGCGTGCACTCGCGAGCCGAGGCGGAAATGCGGCTGGAGGCGCGGGTGACGAGTTGGCCGATGCGGAAATTTCTTGTCACAAATTTGGAGCGTTCCGACGACGGGGCGCCATGGCGCTGGGCGATCAATCTTCCGGTGCTGACCGGCGCGTTGCCGACGATGGAAGGAAACCCGTTGCGGGGCGACGACCGCTACGAAGGACCGACGCTGTTTATCGCGGGCGGGAAATCGGACTACATCGGTGCGGGCGACGATCAGATTATTCGGCAGCACTTTCCGTCGGCGCGATTCGCGGTGATTCCCGAGAGCGGACACAATCCACACATGGAAACACGTGAAAAATTTGTGGCGCTCGTCCGCGAGGCCTGAACACTCCCGACCTTTCGTTTCGGTTACCCCCTTTCCCATGCCCCACATCTCGTCTACCAAGACCAAGCCCAGCTATGATGTCATCGTCGTCGGTTCCGGTGCCGGCGGCGGTCAAACCGCCTACACGCTCACGATGGAAGGAGCGAAAGTTCTCATGCTCGAAGCCGGTCGCAACTACGACCCAGTGAAGGAGACGCCGATGTTTCAGACCAACGCGCAGGCGCCGTTGCGCGGAGTGAGCACGCCGGACAAGCCCTTCGGATTTTACGACTCCACGGTCGACGGCGGGTGGCAGGTCCCGGGCGAACCCTACACGAGCGCATCGAAGGACCCGGCGCGGCAGTTTTGGTGGTGGCGCGCGCGCATGTTGGGCGGCCGCACCAATCACTGGGGGCGCATCTCGCTGCGCAACGGCCCCTACGATTTTAAGCCACACTCGCGCGACGGACTCGGTTTCGATTGGCCGCTCTCCTACGAGGATCTCGCACCTTACTACGACAAGACGGAGATGCTCGTGGGCGTTTACGGATCGAACGAAGGACTCGAAAACACCCCCGACTCCCCGGCGGGTTGCCTGTTGCCTCCGCCCAAGGCGCGCGCCGGCGAACTGCTGGCGCAGCATCGCGCCAAAAAGCTGGGTATCCCGGTGGTGCCGATCCACCGCGCCGTGCTGAGTGTAAGACAGGATGCCGACACGCTGCCGGCGAAGATTCACCCAAAGAATGTCAAAGCGCAACGACTGCTCGCCCAGTCGATGCGCGAGCGTGCGGCCTGTTTTTGGGCGACGGAGTGCGGCCGGGGTTGCTCGACCAAAGCCAACTATCAGTCCACCACGGTGCACCTGCCGCCAGCGCTCTCCACGGGAAATCTGGATATCGTTACCGATGCGATGGTGCGGGCCGTGACCGTCGACGACAACGGCAAGGCCACCGGCGTAAGTTACATCGATCGGCAGACGCGGCAGGAATACACGGTCAAGGCGCGCGTTGTCGTGCTGGCGGCGAGTTCGGCGGAGTCGGTGCGCATTTTGCTAAATTCGAAATCCGCGCGTTTCCCGAACGGTCTCGCGAATTCCAGCGGGCTCGTGGGGAAATACATCATGGACACCGTCGGCGCGCGGCTCGGCGGGCAGATTCCCGCGCTGGAAAACATGCCCGTGCACAACGAAGACGGCGCGGGCGGAAATCACGTTTACGTGCCATGGTGGCTCTACAAGGAGCAGCACGCGGGAAAGCTGGGCTTTGCGCGCGGGTATCACATCGAGTTTGGGTCCGGTCGGCGCATGCCCGGCATGGGCGCCACGGGTGGCCTCGAGGGATTGAACGGCGGAAACTATGGGAAACAGTTCAAGGAAGACGCGCGTCGCTACTACGGGTCGTTCATGGGCTTCGCGGGCCGCGGTGAGATGATCCCGAACGAGGATTCGTTCTGCGAACTCGACCCGACGGTGAAAGACAAGTGGGGCATCCCGGTGCTGCGCTTCCACTGGAAGTGGTCGGAGCACGAGACACGGCAAGCCGCCCACATGCAGAAAACGTTTGTCGAAATGATCGAGGCGATGGGTGGCAAAGCGGGCAAACCCGATGCCAGCGGGGCCGCGGCGATCGAGCCCGGCGGCAAGATCATCCACGAAGTGGGCGGCACGATCATGGGCGCCGATCCGAAGAAATCGGTGACGAACCAGTGGTGCCAGACGTGGGACGTGAAAAACCTCTTCGTCACCGACGGCGGGGCGTTTTGCTCCAACGCCGACAAAAATCCCACGCTCACGATCATGGCGCTGGCGTGGCGCTCCAGCGACTACCTCCTCGACGAAATGCGGAAAGGGAATTTGTAACATGAATACCTCTGAATGTTCTTATTCGCCCCGTATCGACCGGCGCTCGGCGATCAAGTGGATGCTCACGGCAGCGGCATCGGTGGCGGTGATGGATCGCGCCGGCCTCGCCGCAGAAGGCGCCGCGACCAAAGCTGTGGGCTACGGCACCGACCCCGATTTGGTGAAAATCTACAAGCCGGGCGACGTGTGGGCGCTGACGTTAACCGACACCCAGCGTCGCGCGGCGACCGCGTTGTGCGACGTGATTATCCCGGCCGACGAAAAATCGCCGGCGCCATCGAAACTCGGAGTTCCTGACTTCATCGATGAATGGATCAGCGCGCCGTATCCGGGACACAGTGACGACAAGCGCACCGTGGTGGACGGGCTGAAGTGGATCGACGCGGAATCGCAAAAGCGGTTCGGCAACGACTTCGCGGGTCTCGTGCTCAAACAAAAACACGCGATCTGTGACGATATCTGCGCCTTCGGAAAGGCGAAGCCCGAGTTCAAGTCGGCCGCGCAATTTTTCCGGAAGTTCCGCGACCTCACCGCCGGTGGATTCTATTCCACGCCGGAGGGCATGAAGGACATCGGCTACGTGGGCAATGTGCCGACGGCGACGTTCGAGGGCCCGACGCCGGAAGCGCTGAAGCACCTGGGCTTGGCTTAATATCGATCTGGCAACTCTCCTTTTGCGATCTTGGCCGCAGCATCGTCCAGAAGCGTCGCAAACGCTGTGCGCTCGTGTGCGAGCAGCGGCGTGAACGTCACGGTAACTCACCGATTTGAAAACCACGGTCGAAGCGGAGGTGTAAAACGAAGCGACCGACGCTCCCGAGGAAGCGCCGGCCGGACAGCAGAGATGAGCAGGAATGTGAGGTTTAGTTGGGCGGCTCGATCTGATCCTTCATGCGATAGGATTTACCATCGATGACGACGGTCTCGGCCTGGTGCAGGAGGCGGTCGAGGATCGCGGAGGTGATGCCGGCGTCGTTGTTGAAGATCGACGGCCATTGCTTGAACGCCTTGTTGGTGGTGAGGATGATCGCGCCGCGCTCGTAGCGCTGGCTGATGATCTGGAAGAGCAGATCGGCGCCGATCTTGTCGAGCGGGAGATACCCAATCTCGTCCAGGATCAGGGTCGCTGGCGACAGATACCGATTGAGTTCGGCCTTGAGCCGATGGGCGGCCTGGGCGGCGACCAGATTGTTGATGGCGTCGATGGCGGTGGTGAAGAGCACGGAGTGCCCCTGCTGGCAGGCGGCGTAACCGAGCGCCGAAGCCAAGTGCGTTTTCCCGGTGCCCACGCTGCCGACAAAAATGACATTCGTCTTCTGCGCCACGAACCCCAAACGGAAGAGGTGCTGCACCTGCAGCTGATTGATCTTCTTCGGCCAGTCCCAGTGGAACTGGTCGAGGGTTTTGAGGACGGGGAAGCGTGCGGCGCGGACCCGGCGTTCCACGGCGCGCTGCTGGCGCACGGTGCACTCGCCGTCGAGCAGGCGCTGGAGGAACTCCAGGTGCGACCACGCCGCCGCCGCGGCTTCCTGGGCGAGCGCGGCGTGATGTTCGGCGACGTGGCCGAGTTTGAGATAGTCGAGTTGGGTGGTGAGCGGGTTCATGAGCGCTCGTAGGGCGAGAGGTCGGGGGGCGGCAGTTCCAGTTCGAGCAGATCGCTCGCGCGGGTCAGATGCAGGGCGCCGGCCTCCGGCAACAGGCGGCCACGCTGCTCGAGGAGGTTGGCGATGTATTCGCAGGAGTAGGCGCCGAGGACGTGCGCATCGGTGAGGGCGCGGTGCACCGCGTCGAGTCCGTGGATCTCGGAGAGTGCGACGATTTTCTCGACGTGATGCCGCACATTCAGCCGCCGCTCCGCCAGTTGCGCGTGATACGCGGCCGCGACTGGCGCGAGCGCGAGGAACCGCAAAAAAGTCCGCTGGTGTCGCGCCTGCTTGCGCTCGTCGAGCAGGGTCTGCACATGGTCGGGTTGCTCGTAGTCGCCGCGACGCTCGAACGAGCGCACATGGTCGGCGACCAGGGTCTGGCCGTCGAAGAGTCGCAGTCGGTCGCTCGCCAGTTGCAACGTCAGCGGGGTCGAGGCGTAGCGCGGCGGCACCGAGTAACGGTTCGTGTCGACCGTGACGCGGCAGCGATTACTCACCCGCACGGTGCGCACGAGCACCGCTTCATAGGGATTGGCCGGCAGGGGCCGCAGGTGGGCGCGTTCCTCCGCCAGCAACTCCAACGGCGTGCGCTTGGTTTCGCCGTGCTGACGCACGTTGGCCACCGTCTCGAGCCAGAGGCGGGCGGCGGCGTTGAGCGCGGTGAGTCCGCCGGGCGCCCCGAGGTCGCGGCCGGCGAGGAAGTTTTTCTTCACGTAGCCGACGGCGTTTTCCACCCGGCCTTTCGCCTGTGGCTGCCGCGGTCCGCAGGGTTTGATGGTAAAACCGTAGTGCCGGGCAAAATCGAGATAGTGTGGATTGCAGACCGGCGGCTCGCCCACGCGGTGCGAGAGCACCGCGGTCTTACAGTTGTCGGGCATGACTTCCAGCGGCACCGCGCCGAGGGCCTCGAAGGCCCGGCGCTGGCAGCCGAGGAACCACTCCTGGCTTTGGCCGAGGGTAAACTCCACGTAGAGCCAACGGCTGTGGCAGAGGACCAGGACGAAGAAGCTCAGCGCCCGGCGCGTGCCGCCGACCGGGATCGCGCCGGCCGAGCCCCAGTCGATTTGGGCGCACTGCCCCGGCGCGTAAGTGAGCGTAAGATACGCGGGCTGGCGCGGCGGCCGCACCGTGCGCACGTAATCTCGCACGATGGAGCAGCCGCCCGTGTAACCGGCTTCGCGCAGACGCTGCCAGAGCTGCGTCGCGGTGAAGGGATGCTGCGCGAGCCAGCGGGTGATCGCGGGCTTGTGCGCATCCAGGATGCTCGCCCGCCGCGCCGCCTGCCGTTGTTCATAGCGTGGTCGGCCCACCCATTTTTTCACGGTCTGGGGATGCAACGCCAACGCCCGCGCGATCTGCGCCATCGTCAGGTGCTGTTCATCCCACGCCTGCCGGAGCTGGCAAAACGTTTGATAGGCAATCATCGCGCTCCCTCCCGACCCGCGAGAGCCTCCAGGGCGAGCACTTGATACAACGGCTTTTCATACGCGATGACGCCGGCGGCCGCGAGCTGCCCGCGCGCGGCGGCCACTTCCAGATCCGTCAGCGACAACAGCCGGCCGAGCGTGCCGTCGCCGTAATAACTCAGGCCGTGTTCATCACCCACGGTGACGAGCACCAGATACAACGCCCACGCTTTCGCGTCGGCCCGGCGCAGGTAATCCGCGCGCACCAACCGGTGATCGATCCAACTAAAATGCGGCGGCACCCGCCGCAGCCGCTCGGCTTGCAAGATTCGTTTCGCGATTAACATCGAGGTAGTGCCACGCCGGGCGACGCGCCCAGCACGGCATGCCCCATCGCTATCAATCGCCCCGTCATTGTCGCGATGTCCTCTTGTAAGGTCACCCCGGCGAGATGGGCGATAAGTCCAATCACCAGCGGGGGTTGCCGCAGCCAGTCGTCTTGTAAGACAACTCCGTCGTCCGGCATCGTTACCTGCGCGCTTGGAGCGGGTTGCGCCCGCCAGTCCTCTTGTAAGACCACGCGAGCGCTCTTGCGGCGCTTTTTCCAATAGCCGGGATGCGCCGCCTGCCAGGCCCGCGCCCGCGCCGCGTTGTCGGCGCCCTGGAAGTAATCCACGTTCGCCGGCTGGCTCACCCAGCGCCGCTGGCTCGCGGCCTTGCTCGCTCGCCGACACGGTTCCTTTACACAGTAACGCTGGCGCTTCCGATTGCGGGCATCGGGCACGAAAAACCCTTCGCAATGCGGGCACTTACGCTCACCGGCAGAATGCATGGTGCCGGTCAGCCTCGTCGCCCGGCCACGCCACGACAAACGCACCGCCCCACGCTTCCCTCAGTCCACGAGGGAAGAAAATCCACCCGGACCGAAGAAGATGTTTCTTATGGAATCAGGAAGAAAATCCTCGGGAAGAACCGTGAGTTTCAAACCGCTGGAAGAAGATGGGTTTCAGATCGGTGCTGGCACTCGTGCTCGTCGCCTTCGACGTAGCGCTCAAGGTTCCAGATTATTCCGTTAAGGAACGCGCTGGCTTGGGCGTTGGCGTGCCCCGCGTTGCGGTCGATGAAAGCGGTATCGACTTTGTTCGCCGCGTCCCGGTGAAAAATCCACCAAGCCCCGAATTGGCGCCCCCTGGGGTTCTTGGGTTGGGGATCGAGAAGGACCAGACCGCGGAGCCGAAATCTGACCGCTGTCTCGATTTTACGCCCAATGATTGCGTCCAAAACCGCCGTTCGAAGTCGCATCTCCGAAGCGGCGGAACGCTGCTTCGGATTGGGAAAATCGTAGAGTGAAATTCGGTAAGATTCGTTCGATTGCCGCACCAGGGCCACCGCATGGCTCGGGTCACCAGCACTATCGATCAGGGCAAAAACCACGTCATTGGAGTGCGAAAACCACCGCCCGAATCGAGCCTCGGCGAAGAAATAATCGGAAGGGTTGATCCGCCACACGAACGTTTTCCCGACCTCGTGGAGGGACTGACCAACGAAGCTGGGGACAAATCCAGCCAACAGAAAGAAACAGAAAGATGATCAGTGCTTTGCCCGGAACGTTCACCGCTTCGTCCACAATCGCAGCGATGCGAGGAGGAAATCCTCGAGCGCGGCGGACTCGTTGAGGTTGAGGCGCAGGAGGCCGGCGTTGTGCTCCAGTTTCTCGACGGCGCCGATCACTGCGCGGCGCGCGACGTCGTCGCCGGCCGCGAGGCGAGGCAGCGCGTAGGCGCGGGTGGCCTGCTCGATTTCGGAAAAGAGGCGGGAGCGGAGGCCGTTGGCGATGCCGGTCTCGATGGCGACTTGCTCATCGTCGGCGAGGTCGGGCGGCAGTTTTTCTTTTTGCTGTTTCCAGATTTCGTCGGTCGCGAAATCAAGCACGGCCCCAAAACGGGCGACCAGGCCATAGGCCGTGAAGATGTGGTCGGCGGCTGCGCGTTTATCGGCGACGCCGGCGGAGAGGCGGCCGAGCCACGCGCGGTAGTCTTCGAGCCATGGGGTCCAGCCGTCGGCAGCGAGCGGAATGCCGAGCGAAGGGAAACGAAATTGGAGGACGCGGCTCCGGATGGTCGGGAGCAGGGCGTAGGGACGCGTCGTGAGAAGGAGGAGCGTGGTGTTGGCGGGCGGTTCCTCGAGGGTCTTCAGGAAGACGTTGGCCGCGGCGGTATTCATGCGGTCCACCTCGTGAAGGATCGCGACTTTGCGGGGAGCGACGGCCGGCGAGACTTGGACCTTGGCGATGAGGTCACGCGTGGCGTCGGCGGAGATCTGCCTCATCTTGCCGGCGGGCCGCAGTGAAAAACAATCGGGATGCTGGTCCGGCGAAAAGTGCGCGGAGGCTCCGGGGGCGTTGAGGAGGCGGTCTGCGATCGCCAGAGCGATGGCGACGAGGACATCGGGATCGTCGCCGTGGAGGAGCAGACTGTGCGACAGGCGCTGGCGGGAAATTGCCTGTTCGATGACCACAACCGACGGCGTGCCCACGAGGGCCGGAGGCCAAGGTGTAGTGGCGGTCATGGGACGCAGAGGAAGGCGAGCAGAGAGAGCGGTTAGGAGGCGAACGGCGGAATCAAAAGGAGCAGGTCGAGACCGCGCCCGATTCGATTACATCAGACGGGCCTGAACCTCCGACCAGATCTTCTTTTCAATGGAGTCGGCCGACTTCGTTCCGTCCACGACGATGAAGCGCTCGGGCATGCTCTTCGCGAGGACAAGGTAGCCCTCACGGACTTTCGTGTAGAAATCGATGTTCTCGCGTTCCATGCGATCGGGAAGATCGGAGGCGCGCTGCTTGAGGCGGGCGAGACTCACCTCGGTAGGGACGTCGATGACGATCGTGAGGTCGGGCATTACGTTGCCGACGGCGAAATGGTTGATTTGAGCAACGGGATCGGCGGCGAGATTGCGAGCGATGCCTTGGTAGACCGTCGAGGAGTCGAGGTAGCGGTCGCTCAACACAATCGCTCCACGCATGATGGCGGGCGCAATCACCTCGCGCACGAGTTGGGCGCGCGCGGCGGTGAACAAAAGCAACTCTGTCTCGGCGCACATCTCGTCACCCTTGGAATTGTGGACGATGATATTGCGGATCTGCTCGCCGATTTCGGTGCCGCCGGGCTCGCGCGTCGTGACGACCTCGCGGTGCGTTTTCTGAAAGTGCGCCGCGAGGCGGGCAATCTGCGTGGATTTGCCGGAGCCCTCGGAGCCTTCGAACGAGATGAGGCGGCCAGAGGATTTTTGTTTCAGAGGCATGGGGGAAAAGGTGCGTGTATCAGCGCCAGTTGGCGAGGAAGGTTTCGAGGTCGGTGAGCGAAGGGCTCTGCGCCGTCCGGACATAGTGGCCGCTGGTCGAAACGCCGAGCGCGAGGCAGGCTTCGGGAGAGAGGCCGAGGAGCTGGCCCGTGGAGAAACCGGCGTTGAAATGGTCGCCCGCGCCGGTGGTGATGAGCGGCTTGGTGGTGTAAGGCCCGGGGACGCACCAGTTGCCGTCGGCGGTGGCGCACGCGGCGCACTCGCGGGGATGCACGACGACGGTGGTGATCGCGAGCTTCGCGCGAATATCGGTCGCCATCTTTCGCAGGCTGGCCTCGTCCTCACCGACGGCGGCGAAGCCGAGCGCGGCGTAGACCTGTTGGGCTTCCTTGAGATTGAGGCCGAGCGTCACGCGGCCGAACGTCGCGAACTTGGCCATGGCGGCGAGCGCAGCGCGCAGATCCTCGACCGAACGCTTCTCGGGGTCGCAGAGATCGAAGAAGTAGATGCAATCGTGGGCCGGGAGCTTGGGAAGGACGCGCTCGACGAGTTCGACGAGGATCGCGGTCATGTTCGGCACCATCGTCCAGTTGATGAGTGAAACGAGGTCCGACTTCGCGAGCTCGGCGTGGAAGGCGCTTTCGCCCATCACCGCGCAGATGCGATCATACGTGATCTCGTCGAGACACTTCATCTGGCCGAGCATGATCTTGCCGTCATTGCACTCGACCGCGGTGGTGTGGGCGGCGTCACAGATGGAAAAAGCGCGGGCTTTCGAAGCGAGGCCGGCAAATACGGGGTGCACCTGGGGTTGGCCGAGGGCGCCGATGTAGGTGACCTGCGCACCCGTGGCCAACAGGGCGTTGGCCATGATCGGTCCGTTGCCGCCAAGTTTGTCCATCCGCGGGTAGAGTTCGATATTGGTGCTCTTGCCGGCGGCGCCGACAATGCGTTGGCCAAACTCGGTGAGCGTTTCGATCGGGGTAAAGTTTTCGCCCTGACCGCGGCGCAGCCCCACGGGAGTCACGATCGTGTCCACAAAGCCGTCGAAACCGACGAGGGCGGACTTGGCGCCAAGGAGGGCGCGTTTGGCTTGGAGTTCTTGGAGGGCGCGTTGGCGGAACATAGTTTGAAGTGGTGACGTGCAGCAGAAAATCGCCGGCGGATGGCGGCAAACAGATTCGTCGGGTGGCGAATTTTTCGACCGCAACCTACGGTGAACAACTCGTCCGGAATTTCCGTTGAAGGCCTTGCTCAAACCCGCCAACTCTTCCCGCACTCACCACCCTATGCTCGCGCTGCTCTCGCCTTTGCCCGTCCTCGCCTCGGCCAACATCATCGAAATTTTCGAACGCTGCGGCTTGGTCGACAAGATCATCGTGATCGGGCTCGCGGTCTTCAGCCTCATCGCGTGGACGATTATGTTCGGAAAGCACTTTGAGTTGAAGCGCCTGCGCCTGCTGAACCACAGCTTTGAGGCGCATCTGCGGGATCAAAAAACGCTCCTCGATTTGCCCGAGTCGTTTCGCAACAAACGCTCGATTCCGTATGCCGATCTGCTCGCGGAGGCGATCGAGAGCTACTGGCGAGCGGCGGCGATCGCCAAGGAGCAGGGAATCGAGAATTCGCGGGCGCGGCTCGAACATGCAGAAAATGCCATCCAACGCGCGATTGCACGGCAGACGTTGCGCTACGAATCGAGCATGATTTTTCTCGCGTCGATTGTGTCCGGCGCGCCGTTCATCGGGTTGCTCGGGACGGTATGGGGCGTCATGGAAGCCTTTAGCGCAGTCGCCACGCAGCAGACCGCAGGCATCCAGCAACTCGCCCCCGGTGTCTCGGGGGCAATGCTCGCCACGATCGCCGGTCTCGTGGTCGCGATTCCGTCGGTCTTCGGCTACAATCTCCTGTTGGGCAACACCCGGACGATGATCACCGAAATCGAAAACTACGCGAGTTCGCTGGCGGACCGCCTCGAACTCGAATCCCCGTAAGCGCCGCTCGCCATGGCTCGAAATTTTCGCCGTCAGCGGTCCTCGCAACCGATCGCCGACCTCAACGTTACCAACTTGATCGATCTCGGGTTCATGCTGCTGATCATTTTTATGGTCGTGGCCACGGTCTCGAAACAGGAGCAAACGCTGCCGGTGAATTTGCCCGTGGAGTCGAAAAGCCTGCAAACCAAGGCGGACCCGGACGACAAGTTTCAAAGCATCACAATTCTGCCGGACGGCACGTGTAGCCTCGACGGGCGCCGGCTGACGTTGGCCCAGCTCTCGCGGGAGTTTGCGACGCTGGGCAACTTGCCCAAACCTCCAGTGATCCGGGTGCGCGTCGACGCGAAGTCGACCGCCCAGCATTGGATCTCCGTCATGGACGAGATGAAGAAGAATAAACTGTATCGGTTTACCATCGACACCCAAGTCGCGCCCTGAGGCCCCGGTGCAACGCTCAACGTTTTCGCTGCTGAAAATATGTCCGAACGAATGCCAGCCGCGTTTTTCACCTCGCTGATCCTGCACGGATTGGTGGTCGCGGTCTTGTTCTTGGCGGCGTATTCGGCGAGCTACCAGACGAAGCCCGAAACCAAAGTTTTCGAATTGGTCGCGGGCGAAGGCGATAATTTCGCGGCGACGGAAGCGCCTGCGTTGGGCTCACCGACCGGGATCAAGCTCACGTTGCCAACGCCACCGACTCCGAAAGCGGAACCCGTGAAGCCAGCAATCACTCAACCCGAGCCACAACCTGAGCCTGTTCCGGTCGTCTCGACGCCACCCACTCCGCCCGCGCCGAAACCAACACCGACGCCTCCTCCGGAAGTCGTGAAAAAGGAGCCGTCCAAAGCTCCGCCGACCAAGACTGCCTCAACGAAGACAAAGACCATCGCCGAGCAAATGCGGTGGGAAGCGATCAAGGCGGAATCGAAAATTAAGCAGCAGGTTGCTCGCGAAAAGGCGGCCGAGAAAAAACGCCTCGATAAAGAGCGCCAAGAGCAGGCGAGGGCAGCCGCCCAAGCCGCAGCCGCGAAGGCGCCACAGGTTGACGCCTTGGGTATCGCGAAGGGCGTGAGGGATGGATCGACAGCAAATAAAGATGGTGGGGCAGGGGGCAAGGCGCTCAGCCGTAGTGATGGGCCAGTTATGGATGCTTATTTTGCGATGCTGAAACAGAAACTAGGGGAAGAACTTAAGAGAAACACTCCACCCGGGATAAGTGATGATCTTGTCTCTGAGGCCGAGTTTCGTCTGGGAGCGGACGGTTCAATCAGCGCGGTCAAAATCATCAGTCCGTCGGGAAGTGCCGAATTTGATCGAGCTGTGTTGGACGTGTTTGCGCGTGTGCGTATGCCGGTGCGGCCGGATGGCAAGAGTTCCGTGCAGACGACGCGGTTCCGCACAAAGGATTTGGAGGGACGTTGAAAAAGTCCTTGCTTTAACGCGCGGAACTTTGATTTTCCTCCGCTCTCGTTCACGCGAGAATGGGCTCTTAGCTCAGTTGGTAGAGCGCCTCAATGGCATTGAGGAGGTCAGGAGTTCGAGCCTCCTAGGGTCCACCATTTTGAAGGCCGCCGTAACAGGCGGCCTTCTCTATTTTTAGCCTTCGCGCGGGACAATCGCGGAAGGGTCGTCGATGACGACCGGCGGCGGGGCAGGGCGGTGCAGACGCTCAAGCACGTTCTTCCAATGGGCTTCGTCCCGTTCCCGTCGTTTGGCGGCGCGATACTCGATTTCGCCCGCCACGAAGATGAACGCGAACAACACCGCCGCCATGTAGAGCGGACCTTCGTCCGGTTGAAGCCAAGTGGGCAAAAACAAGGCTGCTACGACTCCGAGCACGCACAAAATCTTGCCCACGGTGGCGGCCCAAAACGTCGCGACCGCGTAGGGAAGGCGGGTTGCCAACAGCGAACGCAGAATGCGACCACCGTCCATCGGAAACGCGGGCAACAGGTTGAAGCAGCCCATGAGCAGGTTCCAGTGCAGCAAGAGGTGCGCAAACCCGGTGGCGTCGGCCGGATAGTCGTTCTCGGGCCAACCGAAAATCGACCAGAGGAGGCCGGCGATCACGAAGTTTACCGCGGGTCCCGCGATCGTCATGAGAAACTCCTGACGCGGCTGGCGGGGAATTTCCTCGAATTCGGCCATCCCGCCGATGGGCATCAGCAGAATTCTGCGCACCCCAATTCCGAAGCGTATCGCGGTCAACGAGTGGCCCAGCTCGTGAAGCACGACGCAGGTAAAAAAGGCGAGGATGGTCGCCACGCTCCACAGCAACCCGGGCCATTGGCTGTCGGACCAGCCATCCCAAGCGACGACGGCGAGCAGCAGGAAAAACGTGAAGTGCAACTGGAGCTGGATACCCCGGATGCGGAAAAGGTTCATTGACCAACCGAGCATGGCGCCTAACAAAGGCGCGCCTGCGGAAATCGCCAGCGCCTTCGTAGGCTTGGCGCCCGACTCTGCGGATCTAATCCATGTCTGAATTCGCCCACAAACCGCCCACCATCCTCGTCATCGACGACGATACCGAGATCCGTTACTCTCTTTCACGCGTGTTAAGCTCGCGAAAATACGTCGTGACCGAGGCCGCGAGCGGCGAACAGGGCATCGCCATTGTGAAGAAAGGGCCGCCGCCTGACTTGGTTTTCCTCGACGTGCGCATGGGCGGCATGGGTGGCATCGAAGCGCTCCAGCATATTCGTTCGGCCAACCCCAAGCAGCTGGTGGTGTTAATGACGGCATTTGGCACGGCGCAGACGGCCATCGAGGCGATGAAATACGGAGCCTTCGACTACGTGATGAAGCCCTTTGATCCGGCCAAGGTGTTAACGCTGGCGGAAAACGCGCTCAAAACACACGCCGACATGCGCTCGGTGGGCGAATACAAACCGACTATCAATGCCGACGATTATCGCGAAGGTATCGTGGGTAGCTCGCCGGTGATGCAGGACGTTTTCAAGGTAATCGGGCAGGTGACCGCCAGCGACGTGACGGTGATGATCACCGGAGAAAGCGGGACCGGGAAGGAATTGGTCGCCCGCTCAATCTGGAAACACAGCCACCGCGCGGCCAAGCCGTTCATCGCGGTGAATTGCGCGGCGATCCCGGACAATTTGATCGAGAGCGAGCTGTTCGGTCACGAAAAAGGTTCGTTCACAGGTGCGACCGTGCAGCGCCTCGGCAAGTTCGAATTATGCGACAAGGGCACCATTTTTCTCGATGAAATCGGGGACATGGCGCTCGCCACCCAAACGAAAATTTTGCGCGTTTTGCAGCAAGGGGAAATCCAACGAGTAGGTGGCACTGAGACGATCAAAGTCGATGTGCGTATCATCGCGGCCACAAACAAGGATCTTGAGGATATGGTGAAGGCGAAAACCTTCCGCGAGGATCTTTATTATCGGCTGAATGTCGTGCGGATCCGCATGCCTCCGTTGCGCGAACGCGGCGACGATGTGCCCCAAATCGTAGACTTTTGTCTCCAGAACTTGGTCAAACAGCGCAAAGCCCGCGTCGCGAAGGTATCGCCGGAAGCGATGGCGGTGCTTACCCGACACAAATGGCCCGGTAATGTGCGTGAATTGGAGAACGTGATTTACCGCAGTGCCGTCATCACGCAGGGCGACACGATTCTGGTGAAGGATTTGCCGGCAGAGATCCGCGGCGCAGTCGGGGTCGAGCCAACGGTCGCGGCACTCGGCACTAATTCGAGCGAAGCGCCGTTTGACCACACGCGCATCGCCAACGCGGAGAACGTGGCGTTGGCCACCGCGAAGGTTGTAGCTGAGCGCATCGCGGCCGAACCGCCAGCCGTGGCGCTCACATTGGAGCAAGCCTTCGACTTTATTTTCCACGAACTTTCCAAGGCGGGTGCCCAGACGGAACAAAGAATCATGCGCGAGATAGCCACCCGGGCGCTGACAGCGTCAAACGATGACGCGGGTTTGGCTGCCAAAGCTCTCGGATTGACCAAGGCGGCGTTCCAGAAGCGCTTAAAGGAATAGTTGGCGCGCCGGAATTGCACTGCTGGGTGTTTTTCTCATTGGCCGCAATGTAAACGGCTGCATTTTGAGCACGTTTCTTGGCTTAATTTCCATGATGCAATTCCGCACAATGGACAACGTGTTTACGGGTGCCGGTTGGGGCCGTGGTCATTTGTTCTTCCTCCGGGTGAACTGCGAAAAAACGCCCATCGCCTTCCAAAAAAACCGGGGTTCGCAGTTCGCTAGTTCGTTCATCACGACGCGCACCATTACGTTTTTCGTCGTGAACCCTTCCTTTTCGGCGAGCCGGTCAAGGCGGAGATCGGCGCGGCGGTCGGACTGGATTTTGACACACCCTTTCATTCGTCGCGGTTGAAACTCCAACAGATGAACGAGACGCAGACGAAGAAGCACAAAAGGGCGACGGTATCGGGCCAAGTTAGAGCGGCGGCAATCATGGCGAAAAAGTCACGTCGAGGTAGGCGAGGAACATTTGCCAGCTCCAGCGGGAGCGGTGGCGGACGATGCGGGAGAACGGGAGGACGCCGTTCCAATTCAAAGCGCGCGGGGTTCTGAGATACGCGTTCAGGGCGGCGAGGCTTTCGGCGTCGATTGCGCGGCCGTCGATTTCGAGATCGTCAACGTGTTCGCGTTTCGTGGCGGCTTCTTCCAAGCGGCGGAAGGCATCGGCGGCGTTGTCGGTGTCGAGGTGGGCGAACACGGGGCCGAAATGCGCGTCGTTGACGATGAGGCGGGCAACGACTCGCGGAATCAGGATAGAGGGGGGCGTTTCGGTGGCGGTCATACCGTGGAAAAACAGGTTTCAAACGCGGCGTTTTCGTCGTGTCCGGCGATGCGGACTAGGCCGGCGTCCGTGAGCTGTAAAAGCGTGTCCTGAACTTCGTCGGAAAAAAAAGGTAAGCCGCTCGCCAATCCAACATCGTCGGAGTTGAACCCTCCGCAGGGGTGCGGGTGATACCCGGCTTCTAGCCGACGGAGGGCGGAAAGGATGCGCGCGGGCGCATTGGGAACGAAGGGAATCGCGGAGGGAACGGGGGCCGTGGTGCTCATGTTTTTTCGGGTTTCTGAGTTGGAAGGGCGGCACGCGTCGGGGTGGTTTGCCCTTCCGAGGCCAACTCGCCCCGACGCTGCCTTGCCGTCGAACAACTCCTAGGACTTGCGCGAATGCAAGCATTTCTTCGTTACCTTTCCCGGATCGCGCGGTTTCAAGGGGTGTGGGCAAGTCAACTATCTCGGGGCCGGTAAACGTGCAGGTGCCGAACCGCATCATTGCGGAATTCGACGCGAGGGCGGCGGCGTTGAGCATTAAACGCGGCTCTTATGCGGCGCTGGTTTTCGAGTGGTGGGCCGCGCAAAACTTTCCGGCTGTCACGCGGGCGGATCAGGCCATGCAGGACATTCGCGCGTTGGAGCGTTTCAAAGCGGCGGAGGACAAACTTTCGCCACGGAAGCGGACGGCTTAACGGGTGGAGTAGGGGAGGTCATACCGTTTCCAGAGTTGCCGGCGGCGCCGTGCGTGCTAGGCGGCGATGCGTGACCGTTCGAGGCGTTTTCGACAGGCGGGCGTCGCGGCGATTTGCTTGCCGGTGATGGGACGGCCGCAGTGGCACGCGCACACGCGGACAGACTGTGACTCGCCGCGGCGGGAGATCGCACGTGCAATCACAGCGGCCATGTAAACGGGGACGCCGTTGCCGACGGCGCGATATTTCGCGGCGACGGAGAGGCCGGGAAGGTCGAACGTCGGGGGCAAGCCTTGGAGGGCGCAAAACTCGGCCCATCCGCGACGGCCGGGGCGCGAGGCTTCGGAGGCGAGACAGGTCGGCGCGAGGTCGGGTGGTGTGACTCCGCGATCGGGGACGACGATCGAGGAGTCACGGGATCCGAATTGAAAGGTGCGGAGGCGGCGTTGTTTCCCGCCACACTCGGCGGCGTTTAGGTTGAAGCGTTGCACGCCGTAGCCGGGAACGGTGATCGAGGGGACGCGGGGCGTGTTTTCCATCAGAAACCATTCAGGCGCGGCGGCGGTGACGATGCGGACGAATTCGGCGAGCATCGCGAGGCCGTTTCCCGTGGGGGCTTCGCGGCGCGCGGCGCTGAAATCCTGACAGGGGGGACCGCCAATGATGCCGGTGAACTTGCCGGGCGGCGGGTGGAATTCGCGAACGTCGCCGCCCCATACGAGATCAGGGCCGCGCACGACGCAGTAGCCAACGGACTCAAACCCTTTGCCGAGGAGATCGGCGCCGGGGAAAAGGGAGAGGATGAGCTGTGACACTCCGGAGTTGTGGAGGAGCGGCCGTGACACGTCAAGCGTGACGGGCCCAGGTGCGGTCACGCCGGCGGAGTCACGGCGAGGTGTGACGGACCAGGGTGGGGCGCAGCCTGGTCGGTCACGGGCGGCGGAAATGTGACGGACCAGGCGGCGAGAACTGCGGGCCCGTCACGGGTTCACTTCGTGCGGAGGCGCGACTGATAGCGCGAGCCGAACCAGAACCAGACGGCGCCGAATGCGCAGGCGGTGGTTTCGCCGGTCATCTCGGCGCGGACTTCGGGCGTCGCGGTGGCGTAAACGTAGGCGGCGAACGCGAGCAAAAGGAGCGTCAACGCGGGGCGGGTGAGGGTGAGGACGGCGGCGCACCATGCGGGGGAGCGTTCGGCGGGGGCGGCGGCGGCGGTCTGCGCGGCGGCGAAGGTGTTCGCGTTGGCTTCCTCTAGTTTGAGCTGCGATAGGGCTTGCGCTTCGGCGATGCGGCGGCGGCTCTCGGCGTCGAGGCGGCGGGTCTCCATCCAGCCGACGAGGAATTGACCGGCGATGCCGAGCAGGCCACCCCCGGCGGCGTTTAGGATGAGATCGAGGAATTTCATCGGCGGGGGCGGCGGCGGTCGCGAATCAGAAACACCCACTTCGTAGCCACATAACCCACGGTGACGATACCAGCCAAAGCGCCCACGAAGTGATTCGCGTTTTCAAAGGCGAAGGCGGTGAAGGTTCCGAGGGCGCCAAAAAATGGGGTGGCATCGGTGCGCATGGGTCAGGCGGCGGCGGTTTTCTTGTCGAAATTTTTGAGGGCGATGAACACGGCGAACACGAGGGCGAGGGGGAGCAGGTATTGCGTGAGGGTGAGGGAGGTTTTCACGCCTTCGCCGACGGCCGCGACGGCGGCGCCGGTTTCGATGGCTTCGTCAATGAAGGCGTCGGCGAACGCGTCGAACGTGGGGGCCGGGTCGGAAAGGGGGGCGTAGTTTTTCGCGGCGAGCTCGGCGGCGGTGCGGAGGGTGCCGGCGGTGAAGAGTTGCGGGCGGGCCGTGATGAAGGCGCCGAGGCGGTTCAGGTATTCGGTGCGTTGTTCGTAGGTGAACGAGCGGGGATCGAACGTGCCGGCATCGTGGCCGAGGGTGCGCGCGACTTCGCGGGCGGCGGTGCGGAGGTTGAGGCGGTTTTGTTCGGGGGTTATCACAGGCAAGCGGGGGCGGCGGGGGCGAGTTCGCGGCGGAGATCGGCAATCGTCAGTTCACGGCGGGCGAGTTCGTTGGTTAGGAGTTCGACGGTGGCGCGGAGGGTGGCGAGTTCGACGGCGGCGCGGGCGGCGGCGAATTGTTCGTCAGCGGTGGGCGCGGGGGCGGGCGGCGGGGCGGGGGCGCGGCGGGGCTTCATGGGCGCGGAGATCAGGCGGGCGTGAGGCCGAGGTTTTCGCAGATGCACGCGAGTTGGTAGGCTTCGTCTAGCTCGGGGGTGTCGCCAGCGGGCCAGTTGTCCCATTGGTCTTTCGTCATTTCGACGTTCAGGGCGCGGAGGGTTTCGACGGTGGCGGGGGCGCCGGGTGCGCCGGGCGTCACGCTTTGCAGGCTCGCGAGGTAGTTCGGGCGGTTGTCGAATCCGACGGCGCGGAGTTCGAGGCGTTGCGCTTGTGCGGGAAAAATGGAGACGGGGACGATGGCGGTTTGCATGGTGCGGAGCGTTACGCGAGGACGGGGATTTTGTAGGTGGTGCCGGTGGAGTCTTGCACGGTCAGATAGCCGGTTGCGGCGCCGACTCCGGCGGTGTAGGCGTGGTTCAGGCGGAGGGCGCCGGAAAGTATGGTGCGGAGCGCGGCGTCAAAAGTAACTGCGATATTATTGTTTGCCTTAAGGTATAGCGGGCCGGACACCTGATTGATTTCCCCATAAGACGATGCAAAACCGATGTATCCCATTTGGGTCGCGCCATTGTATCCGCGCAGAATTGCCACGGTCGTATTTCCGTTTAGAACTAATCCGCCAGCTTCAGAGCGGTGAAAAAATGTGTCTGTGCCAAACACCATTCCTCCCGCGCTGGTGGTGGTGTTGGTGCCGATTTGGAGGAGGGCGCCGGAATCTACTCCGCTGGTTCCGAGGAGGAACTTGGCGGCGTTTAGGTTCATGCGTTGGCCGCTCGCGCTCGCGAGGGTCAGCGCGCCCGCGCTGTCGAAACTCAGATACGCGGGGGGGATTGTGCGGGTGGCGGGCATGGCTCAGTAACCGAAAATTGAAACGGTCAACGTGGTGCCGACGGGGGACAGGGCGTAGAGGGAGCCGGCGAGCGGCAAATCGACGTTTTCTCCGGGGCCGAGGATATATCCTTCGCCTCCGGTGAGGGTGCCGGTGCTGGTGGACAGGCGGGCGGAGAGCGTGGCGTGGGTGTTGCGCACGTTTACCATTTTTTGCGCGGTGCTGCCTCCCAATGCCTGCGGGGCGACGGCGGAAACGGACGTGTAATTTAGGCTTGTGAGCGTCGCGGCCGGGGTTTCGCGGATCGTCTGATTCGGGAAAAGCGCGGTGCGGGTGTCTTCGTAATCGGCGGCGCCGATGACGAGGGTGATCGTGTTCGCGGTGCCGTCGTTGTCGGGAGTTTTGAGCGTGAAACCAGCAAAGCGATAGGGCGAGCCGTCGGGGTTTTTCGGGCGAATCTCGCGGGCGACGCCAAATGGGATGAAGGGCGAGCCGTCAAAACTGATTTCAAAATCTACGGTTGCGGCGACGCAGCGAACGGCGGTTCCGCCCATCGGAACGGGAAGCTGTGTGATGCTGCCTGAAATAAGTCCGGTGAATTTGTCGAGGATGAGCATTGGGGATCAGGATTTGGCGAACTTGGTGGCGGCGAAGGCGAGGACGCCGACAACGGCGACAACTTTAATTCCGTCCACGATTTGCTGGGTGTTTTGCGTGGCTTCGCTTTTGTTGGTTTTGAAGACTTCGCCGAGGAAATCGCCAGCGAAGGCCAAATCCTTATCCGTCTGGCGGGTGATCGCGTTGATTGACTCGGTGAGGCCGTCGCGGGCTAAGGAGATCGCGCGGGCGTTACCTTCCGAGACGAAGGCGAGGCCGTTGTTTACGGTGTCGAGGGCGTCGCGGTTGGCGCCGGTCGCGAAGGCGAAGGCGTCGCGGGCGGTGTCGCGGTTGGCGAGGAGGGAGGTGGCGTTGATTCGCTCAGTGGCGGAAATGGCGCGGTCGGCGGTGGCGGTGAGGTTGGCGTTGGCGTCGGAAACGCCGTCGATCGCCCAGCGGGAAACGTCGCTGTTGCTTTGGATCGCGGCGCGGGCGGAGGCGGCGGAGGCTTCCGAGGCGGCGCGGGCCGAGGAGGCGGCGGCGTCGGCGGCGGCTTGCATCGCCTGTTGCTGCGCGGCTTGGGAGCGGGCGAGGTTGTCGTAGGCGGATTGGATCAGGCCAACGTCTGCGTTGGTGTTGTTGATCGTCGTCACGCTGTTGTCCTGCCGGTTGTCCTGCCGGTTGTCGGATTGGTTGCGGTTGTCGCTGTTGTCCGTGCTGCGCGTGGTCGTGGTCGTGTTGCCGGAATTGGAATTGTCCTGCCGGGCGTCGATGCGGTTGTCGGATTGGTTGCGGTTGTCGCTGTTGTCCGTGCTGGTGTTGGTGGTGGTGGTCGAATTGTCCTGCCGGGAGTCAACGCGGTTGTCGGATTGGTCGCGGCGGTCGCTGTTGTCGGTGACGTTGGCGTTGGTCGTGGAGGACGAGGACGAGGAGGACGCGGACGAGCCTCCGCAGTGATGCCGGAAGGCGTCAAAGGTGCGCGGCGCGAGGCGGCGGCGGGGCGTGAGGAGGTCGTCGGTGGGGTTCATGCGTTGCGCTCAAAGAGGGAGCATTTCAGAACTTCGGTTTTTCCAAGGCGGGTCATGTAGGGGAAAAACGGAGACTCAGGTGTGCAGAGGGTGAGGGAGCGGGCGAGGCCGGACATAACGAGGTGTTCGTCGAGGCGGCGGATGCAGTGGAAGGATTCGGCGGGCGTGAGTTTTTTCGAGTGGAGCCAGACAGTGTTTACGGGGATGGCTTGGGAGAAGGAGCCGACGATTTCGGCGCCGCGCGTGATGAGGTGAGATTGAAAGAAGAGGCCGTGACCATCGGCTTCGCTCGCGAGCTTGAGCGCGGGAAGCTCAGATTGAAGAAGCGGCCGGATGGTGATCATTTCCGCATGGCGGAGGCGGCGACGATGAGGAGGACGACGGCGCCAGCGGCGATTAGGCCGTATTTCAGAAGGGCCGGATCGGCGCCGGGGGCGGCGAGGGTGGCGACGGCGGGGACGCTACCGGACGAGGCGGCGGACGACACATCGCCGGAAACGCCGGACTGAAAGGAGGCGTTGAGGGAGGGAATCATGGGCGGGCGTTACTTGCGGCCGGCGAATTTCCAGACGAGGACGCCGACGCCGAGGGCGAGGGCGCCAATCAGAAGGTATTTCTTCGTCTCGGCGGAGGCGACGGCGTTGGTTTCGATGGTGCGGAGGCCTTGCGCGTTTGACGCTTGGTTTTCCAAGGTCTTCGCGTTGGAGGGGGTGCCGAGGAAGCTCACGGCGTCGAGGACGCTGCGTTTCACGGCGTCGGATGACTGATTCGTCATCATTTGCGGAGGGCGAGGACGAGGACGAGGACAAGGGCGATGCCTCCGCCGATCAGCATCGTTTGATTACTCAGCGCGGCCGGGCCTTTGGCGTCGGCGGCTTTGGCGGCGGTGTCGTTGGCAACGGCGGCTTTGGCGGGGGCGGCGTTGGCGTTGTCGTTTTTGAGAGCGCCATACAGGCCGATGCCTTTTTGGGCGTAGCCGAAAAGGGTGTCGAGGGCGCCGGAGGCGTCGGGGGTGCCGTCAGGATTCATGAGAGGGAGAGCTGAAAAGAAAAACCCCGCGCCTTGGCTGTGCAGGCTTTTGGCGCGGGGGTGTGGGTGCCGAGTGTGGGCAGGGCAGTTGGTGAACCTATCGGCGGCCGATTAGGTGAGATACCGGTATTGCTCAAGGACAGCGGTGAAGCTGCCGGCGGCGCTGACGGTGACATCCCAGCGGAGATCGGAGACGGCGGCGGCGGGGAGGTTGCCGTTGGCCGGGTAGAACGTCGCGAGTTGGTCGGTGAGTTGGCCGGACAGGTCGAACACAACCGGGTAAACGTCCGTTTGCTTCACGAGGGCGTATTGCGCGAGCAGTTCGCCGACAAGCAGGCGGTGGGGGTTGTGCCAGACGATGCGGTCATCAACGGACACCTTCACGTTATCCACGAGGGACGAGAAGAAGTGAACGCGGGCGTAGTAGATGTTTACGCCTTTGATGATTTTATCGAACTGGAATTCGCCGGACGCCGACGGGGTGAGGGTGTGGCGTTTGATGTGGCGGATGACGAAATTCCGCAGGGGGCGATTCGGCGCGGTGTCCGTGAGGGCGTGAGCCGTGACGGTGGGGGTGGCGGCGCCGGCAAACTGAATTTCCATCGTGAAATTCTGAATGTCGGAGGTGCCCCAGCCTTCAATTTCTTCGCCTTCCATCGTGCGACGGTCGGGGCGGGAGAACCACACGGCAAGGTAGCCGTCGCGGGTGGCGAACTGCGCGCCGGACGTGGCGTTGATTTTGATGAGTTCGGCAGGGGTCCAATCCTGAATCACGTTATCGTTCACCTTCACGGCGATGGACGAAATATCGGTGAGCATCTGCGCCGTCGTCATGGCGGCGCCGTTGCGGGTGAGCGTCAGGGTGATGGCGTGGTAAATGACGCCTTTCGGAATTTCGAGGTTCGCACGCGTGGCAACGCCTACGTTGGTGAAACCGGGGAGGAGTTTTAGTTGGCGCATGGCGGGCGGTGCGGGTGCGGTTGAGGCCGGGGGCCGGTTAGACGCGGGGGAGGTAGGAGCCAATCATCGGGATTTGGCGGATGCGGTCGGCGAGAACGACGCCAACGAGGACGGCGAGAACGATTTTTACGGTTGGATTCATGGAGGGTGGTGGTTGCGGTGGTTTCTGAGGGACGGGGAAACGATGGGGGCGGGGGCGCGGGGGTGGAAAGCGGCGCAATGGGCGCCAATCGCCGCGAAACGCGGGAAAGCGCATAGAAAAGCGGAAAAGGGGCGCAAATGGGCGGGAATCGCGGGGCGGGGGCGGCCGGGTGGGCGCAAAAAAACCCCGCGGGAGGGCGGGGCGGGGTGGGGCGGGGGGGCGTTAAGGGGTCACTTTCAGGGGGCCGGCGAGGGGTTCGCCACGTTTTTTGTAAAAGAAGGTGTTGGCGGGGGCGGTGACGGCGGCGAGGAAACCGGGTTCGTTGAAGTTGCGCGCGAGGGCTTCGCACTCTTGGAGCGCGGTGTTGGCGAAGAGGTAAACGGCGGAGCATTGGTTGCGCTGGGAGGGCGTGAGGTCGTTGAAGCCGTGGGCGAGGGCGTGCGTGCGGTGGCCCCAGTGGCGGGCCATTTTGAACAGCCAATCGCCTTCCGCGTCGCGGCCGACGGTTTCGGAAACGTCGTCAATGAAGAGGGCGCAGCGGCGGGCGGCTTTGGCGGCGGTGAGGAAATCGGGCAAGCTGCGCGTCTGCCAGGTGCAGGGCCATTCGTTGCAGATCGCTTCGAGAACTAGGACGTGATGACCGGCGGCAAGGTAAGCCTCCGCGCGGCGCATCGCGAGGAAGGTTTTTCCGCCGCCGGTTTGGCCGATGAACAAATCATGCACGGGAGAGCAGGCCGGCGGCGGCGACGAAACAAACGAGGGCGACGGTCGCGAGGAGGATCGCGGGGCCGGCGACGATGAGGGCGACGCAGGCGCAGGCGGTGGCGAAGAGGATGACGAGGGCGGTGCGGAGGAGGTTCATGGGCGGGGGAGACATGCGGCGGTGAAGGGATCGCGGGGAGCGGTGGCGGTGGGGGCGGGGGGCGTAGAGGGAGCTTCGACGGGGGCGGCGCCGGGTTTGGCGGGGGTGCCGGCGGTGGGGGTGGTGTCGGCGGGTTTTTCGACTTTGAAGCCGAGCCACGCGGCGAGCGTGGGGGCGTAGCGCACGAGGGCTTTGCCGGTATTCACGCGGCGGAGACGGCGCCAGACGTAGCCGATGGCCGAGGCCGCAAAGGCGTAGATGGGCGCGACGGGGGCGGCGTTGCGACTGCGGAGGTAGGCGGCGAGCGTGGTCTTGAGCGGGGCGTGTTCGGCGGCGTCGTCAGGATACCACTCGCCTTTCGCGTCGAGTGCGGAATCGGTAGCGACGTAGAAGGCGACAAGGTAGGCTTCGGCGGTGGCGTCGTAATCGGTCGCGGGGGCGGCGGGGGCGGCGCCGGGTGAGGCCGGGCCGGCGGGGGGCGCGGGTGGTTTCGGGGCGGCGCCGGGGAAGGTGGCGGGGACCGTCGAGCCGGTCGCGGTGTTTTTGGGCGCGGTGATCAGGCCGGGTTTCCGGCCGCCGTGGAGGTTTTTCCAACGGCCGGTGCGGTCTTTTTCGGGGCGGAATTTCGCGGAGTCAAAGGGGCGGTTGAGGATGTCGCGGCCGAGATCGGGCGGCGTGGAGGTGCGGGCGCGTTGGTCGGGGGAGAGATCGGCGGTGCGCGCGGGGGCGGGCGTCTCGGCGGCGGCGTCGAGTGAGGCGGCGCGGATCGCGTTTTCGTTGACGGGCGGGAGGTCGCTGTTGAGGTCCGCACCCTTCACGGTGGCGGTGGGCGCGGTGGTCGGCGCGGGGGCCGGGGGCGTGATGGGTGCGGGGGTGCTCATGTATGTTAATTTCGGCCGATGTATGTTATTTCGGGGAGACGTGGGTGTGAACCGAAACGGTCACGCCGTCGCGGCGGAGGCGTTCGATGCGGGCGGCGAGGGCGTCGGCGGCTTCGGAGCCGGCGGGGCCGTTGCCGAGGGTGGAATAGGGTTCGATGGCGTCGGGTTGGTAAAACTCGGCGAGTGTCGGGTAGGCGTGAACGCTGACGCGGGCGGTGGGGCTCGCGGCGGCGGATTTTTTCTTGGCGGTGGTTTTTTTATTCATGGGCGGAAAGTTTGGCGGAGCGGAAGGCGAGGAAGCGGGCGCGTTGAGCGGCGGCGGCGCGGATCGCGGCGCGGTTGGCGGCAAAGGATTTGAGCAGAGCGGGCGTTTCATCGGGAAATTCCGCGCGGAGGGCGCGGCGCGATTCGGCGACGGCAACGCGTTCGTCGCCGCTCATGAGGCACCATCGGGTTTCGGGTTTGTAGTGGGTGAACACGGACGGAAAGGAATCAGGCGGGGACTGCGGCGGTGCGGCGGGCGCACTCAACGAGCCACTCGGCGAGCGCGCGGGGCGTGGCTTCGCGTTGGCGATGGCTGAGGTTTTTGACGGGGCGGCGGTCGTAGCTATCGAGGCGCATCGGAATTTCGGGGAGGTTGGCGCGGTCGATGCCGGAAAAGAAAAACCACGTCAGTTTGTCGCTGAGGTGGCCGAACCACCATTGAGGGAGCGCGAGCGTGAACCCTTCGCCCTGGCTTTGCCCTGGCTGCGGGAGGTCGGCGAGTTTCCAGAGGACAGAGCCGGCCGGATGTTCGAGAACGCCACCGTTTCGGCGGACTTGATCGGCGCAAAATTCGCCGAGAAATTTTTCGGTGTCGGTGTCGGTGTCGGTGACGTAGTGGCGGAGGCGTCCGAACAGACGGCACGGCGGGTGCGCGACGACGGGCGAACCACCGGGGAACGTGAACGCGTCGCGGGCGGCGTCGTAAACGTCAACGCCGGGAATTTCGTTGTAGATGCTGCGCGGTTGAGCGCAAAGGACGGTGACGGTGGAGAGCATCGGGAAAAGGGTCACGCGGCGGCTTTGGCCACTGGTTCGAGAGCGGCGGGAAAACCCGGGCCGACGCGTGAAAGGTTGAGGGCCGCGCGGATTTTCGCGCGGAGATCGCGGGTGTTGCGCGCGAGGTGTGCGAAGCTGACGACGCGGCCGACGCGGGCGAATCCGTCGGTATATTCGACGGACGCGGCGGCGAGCGGCTCAAAAATTCCGGTGACTTCCACGCGGCGGACGCGGAGGCCACAGCGGCGGCGTCCGTCGTTGAAGGCGGCGAAGGCAAAGAGGCGGTGCGGGGCGGTTTTCATCGGGTGAGGCCGGCGAGTTCGGCGCCGGATGGGATGTGCCGGGGGCACGGGAGGGTTTCGACGAACCCAAACTCGGCGGACGTTCCGACAGTTGGTGTGCGTGTGTGGACTTTAATCCGGGCCGCCCAAAATTTGGGCGCGGTCACTTCAATCAGGCGCGAAACGGCGGGGTCGCGGCGCACGGCGCGTTCGTCCCATTCCGTAGCCATGACGATAACGCGGGGTTCCGAAATGCCGCAGGGGCCGAAACCGGGGACGCAGCGGGAGACGATGCGTTGAGATCCGCGCGCATCGGCGGGTTTCAGGGACTCGGCGGCGTCTTGCGTTTTCTCGGCGGCGGTGCGGCGGGTGTGTTTGTTCCAGTTCTGGACTTCGTAGAGGATGCCGCGCCCACCGTCGGGCGTGCGTTTGCGGCACAGGCGGAGATCGGCGGCGGCGCGGGCCTTCATCTCGGCGGCGAGTGAACCCATCGGTTGAACGAGTTTCGCGCGGGAGAGTTCGCTTTGGAGCGCGACGAGTTCGGCGCCGGTCAGTTTCAACATTTCGCCGGGCTTCGTGACGTATTTGACGAGTTCACGGACGTTGCGAATTGGGCCGTCGTCATCGCCTTCGCCGCCGTCTTTCCATTGGTATCCCCAAAACCGATGCACGCGGGCAAGGAGGGCTTGCCAGTTCGTGAGGCGTTTCCCGTCGGGGCCAAATTCGTTGGAGTCTCCGCCGATGAAACCTTTTTTCAGTTCGGCGACGCAATGGGCGTGAACGTGGAAGGTGAGGTTTCCGGCTTCGTCGCGGAGGATTTTCCCGCCTTGTTCTTCGTGCAGGCGCTTGCCGGCTTTGTCCATTTCGGGGGTGCCGAGTTCGGTGCTGCGAAAAACGATTTCGACGCCGGCCGATTTCATGAACGTTTCCGCGTTGAGCAGGCGGAGGCGGTTGCAGAGCCATTCGTGACGCTCACGAACGCGGTTGAGCGGGACGCGTTTCCCGGTGGTGAAGGTCCAGAACCGGGCGCCGATGCGTTTAGAAAGCCAAAACTCGAGGGCGGAAACGAGGGGGGCGCGGATGCCTTGCGCCACGTAGGGGATGAACGCGAGGCGGCGAAAGTTCGGTATTTTTTCGGTGTGTCCGCTGTGAACGTAGTAGCGCCAGAGGGAAAAATTGGTGTTGCGGTAGGCGTCGAACCGGGGGGCGATTTCGCGGGCCGTGGGGAGGTAGGCGGCGGCGGTCGCGAGGGCATCGGCGCCGGCCGAGGCGGCGGCAATGATGCAGTCGGCGAGTAGATCGGTGACGGCGGCGGGGTCCGGTTCGAGGCTCATGCGTTCCGCGAGGATGTGCGATTGTTCGAGCATCGCGGCGGCGCGGCGGCGGTAGGTGTCGAGGGCGGCAAGGTCGCATTCCTCGCCAGTCCGCTCTTTGCAGAGGGAAAGAAATTCGCCCTGCGCGGAGGCGGCAAACGCGCGGTCGCCGTCGGAAATGTCGAGTTGCTCAACGGTGTCCTGAACCCAACCAACATCCTCCGCCCATGCGCGGCCGAGAGACGCGTTGGGCATTTCTGCGAGGGTGAACGGGCGGACGGGAACGGCGTCGCGGTTGGCGAGGTGGGCGCCGAGATCGCGCCACTTGCCGGCGATGCGCGCGGCTTTGACGGCGCGTTCCTCGTTCGCAATGTCGGCGGCGATTTTGCGCGCCAGATCGGGCGGGCAAGTGTTCATGCGACGCGGGCCGCGAACACGAGCGGCTTGTGGAAGCGTTCTAGTTCGCTTCCGGGGATGAGGTAGGGCCGAGAGCCGAGAACGACGGCGATTCCGCGTTTGCCCTTGGTTTGGAGGTAGAGGGCGCAGCGGGCGCACACCCAGCGGGGCGAGCGGTTCACGCCAAACTCTGCGGACAGGGCCGCAGAGAATTCTTTCGGCGTGAGGGTCCGCGAGGTCATACGCGCGAAACCGCTGCGACGCGGGCGCCGTAGAAGCGGCGGGCGGTGGAAACCACGAGGCCGAGGGCTTCGGGGCCGTCGGGAATGACGACGGGGACAACGAGGCGCGGGCCGGTCAGGGCGATGCGGAAACGCGCGAGGCGTCTTGCGTTGGCCGAGGCCGGGGCGTTTTTTTGGGCGGTTACTGGTTTGCCGCTAATGTCTCCCGGCCGTGCTGGGACGGCGCAGAGTCCTTGGACTCCTACGCACGCACAATGGACATTATGTAAACTAAGTAATCGTCACAATTATCTCTTCTGCGCCACCACTCTTCACTTGGTTGAATCAACGCTCGGTTGGCGTTCTTCTCCATCCTACTTCCCTTCCCAGCACGTTTGGTGTCGGCGCCTTTGACCAGGCTGCGAATTCATTTTTGGAGTTTCTCAAGTCCGCTGGTATCCGCTACTGGCAACTCTGCCCGCTCGGACCAACGGGCTACGGCGATTCGCCTTACCAGTGCTTCTCCTCCTTCGCGGGCAATCCCTATCTCATCGACCCGAGCCCATTGGTTAGCGCTGGGCTTCTTTCCGAGGCGTCCCTCCAGAGCCTGCGCGCCCTCAACCAGTCCAACGTGGACTACGGCGCTCTCTATCAGATTAAGCGCCCTCTTCTCTTTCTGGCTCACGAAAATTGGTGCCGCCAACAATCCACAACACTTCCATACGGTGACTTTGCCGCGTTTCGCGAAATGCACGCGGATTGGCTGCGTCCCTATGCGCTCTTTTCCGCCCTTAAGGATCATTTCTCCGGGCAACCGTGGTGGGAATGGCCTGTGGCAATCCGCTCCCTTGCAGGAGCCGAGAAATCTCCGTTGCGTAAACAGCTCGAATCACGAGCGGAAGCTTACGAATTTATCCAATATCTCTTTTTCGGACAATGGGCCGAGATTCGCACCTGGGCGTCTCAGCTAGGAATTGAGATCATCGGTGATGCCCCAATCTTCACGGCTCTGGATAGCGCTGACGTCTGGGCCAATCCCGAACTCTTCCAACTCGACCCGAAAACCAGCCGCCCGACCGCGGTCGCAGGTGTTCCGCCCGACTACTTTTCCGCGGATGGCCAACTTTGGGGCAATCCCCTCTATGATTGGTCGGCTCACGCGGCGGACGGCTATGCTTGGTGGCTCCGTCGACTTCGCGCCAATTTCGCGATGTGCGACATCGTGCGAATCGACCACTTTCGCGGGTTCGACTCATATTGGTCCATTCCTGCCGGCGCGCCTACCGCGCGGGTCGGCCGTTGGGAGCGGGGCCCAGGAATTGATTTCTTTCAAAAGGTATTGGCTGAGATGCCCAACGCAAAACTCATCGCGGAAGATCTCGGCGAGCTTTCACCGTCTGTGGTCAAGCTGCGCGAAGCGACCGGCCTGCCTGGGATGGCCATTCTCCAATTCGCGTTCGGCGGCGACGCCAAAAACCTCTACCTGCCCCACAATCATCAAGCCAACAGCGTCATCTACCCGGGCACCCACGACAACGACACAACCATTGGCTGGTATTCGAACGCGGGTGAAAAGGCCCGCGATCATGTCCGCCGCTATTTTCGCGTGAGCGGGCAAGAAGTCGGCTGGGATTTCATTCGTTCCGCGTATGCGTCAGTCGCCAACCTCGCGGTGATCCCCATGCAGGATTTGTTCAGCCTCGATTCTGGGGCCCGCTTTAACACACCGGGCAAGAGTCAGGGGAATTGGACGTGGCGCTACCGTCCAGAGCAGCTGAGTGCGCTCCAGAGCGGCACGGCGGCCTATCTCCGCCAGTTGGCCGAACTCTATGGCCGCGCCCCCGAACAAGACCTTCCGGCGGACGCCAAGTAACCTCTACCGCCCTGCTCCCCTCGCCTCGTTTCCACCACTTGGCAGCCCTCCGGAAATCGGCTGCGCAGGACGAAAAGATTGGCTCCATCGGCGCATCACGGCGCTCCGCATACGATCTAGCCAGAGGTATACGACCGGCACCGAATACAGGGTCAATAGCTGGCTCACCGCCAATCCTCCCACGATGGCGAGACCGAGGGGGCGGCGCATTTCAACGCCCTCTCCGGTCGCCAGCACGAGGGGCAAGGCGCCCAACAGTGCCGCAATGTTGGTCATCATGATCGGTCGCAGCCGCAACAGCGCCGCTTGGTAAATCGCCTCCCGCGGTGCGACGCCGTCTTTGCGTTCCGTCGCGATGGCGAAGTCTATCATCAGGATGGCGTTTTTCATCACGATGCCGATCAGCAGAAACAGACCGAGCAGCGCGATCAGCGAAAATTCCGTGCCGGTGAGCCTTAGCGCGAGGAGCGCCCCAAGCCCCGCCGAGGGCAGCGTCGACAGGATCGTCAGCGGGTGCACGAGACTCTCGTAAAGCACACCCAACACGAGGTAAACGGCCACAAGGACGCCGAGGATGAGCAACGGCTGGTTTTGCAGGCTCTTTTGGAAAGTCTGAGCGCTTCCCGATAAGCGCGCTTGGATTTCCGTCGGCACCATAATCTTCGCCAAGGCCCGATCGATGGCGGCCAAACCTTCTTCCAGCGAAACATCCGGCGCCAGCGCGAAGCCGACGTTTTCGGCGGCAAACTGATTTCGGTGGCGCACGCGGTCGTCCACGAGCGAATAGTCGTATCGGGTAAAGGCTGACAGCGGCACGCGCTCGCCGTCCGCACCGATCACCTGCACCTGGTCCAACACTGCCGGGTCCGATGTAAATTGCGGCTCCAACTCCATGATGACGCGATATTGGTTCAATCGGTCATAAAGCGTCGCGACCTGTCGCTGGCTAAACGAACTGTTGAGCACCTGAGCGACCATTTGCATGTCGACGCCGAGGCGACGCGCGGCCTCGCGATCGATGTGGAGGCTCACCTGCTGCGTGCCGCCGTCCGACGGCGTTTCTACGTCGGTGAGTTCCGGGAGATCCTGCAAGGCCGCCGCAATTTTGGGCGTCCACAGGCGCAGGAGCGAGAGATCCGCACTCATCAGCGAGAGGTCATAGGAGCCCGCATCTGACATGCGCGGCGTATCCATATCCTGAGATACACCCATCCAGAGCATCCCCCCTGCGACGGGCGGCGCGGCGAGCCGCAGGCGATTGACGACATCGCTGGCGGAAACCCCGCGCTCGGCGAGCGGCTTAAGCCTAACCATCATGCGGGCGTTGCTCAGACCGGACGAGCCGCCCGATGTGCCGATCACGTCCTGCACGGCCGGATCGGACATGATCACGCGACGATAGATTTCGATCTTCGGCTGCATGACGCGGTAGGAAAACGCGTCGTCGCCCCGCGCGAATCCGGACAGTTGTCCAGTGTCCTGCGAGGGCAAAAAACCCTTGGGGATCTTGATGTAGAGTGAAACGTTGAGTGCGATCGTGCCGGCCAGCGTAATGAGGGTGAGCGTCGCATGACGGAGGACCCAGCTCAGCGACTTGGCGTAGATTCCTCGAACCGCTTCAAACGCCCGCTCTGTTGTCCTGCGGAGCGGTCCTGTCGGCTGCGCGTCCTTCCTCACCAGCCATCGCGAGCAGAGGCTAGGAGTCAGCGTCAGCGAGACCGCGAGCGAGAGGAGCATGGCGGCGGCCAGCGTAATCGAAAACTCCCGGAAAAGTCGCTCGACCAATCCGCCCATAAACAGAATCGAGATGAAGACTGCGACCAGCGAGAGATTCATCGCGAGCAGCGTGAATCCCACTTCAGCCGAGCCGCGCATCGCCGCGCGAAAAGGCGAAAGTCCGCGTTCGATGTGACGCGAAATATTCTCAAGCACGACGATGGCGTCGTCGACCACCAGGCCGGCCGCCACGATGAGCGCCATGAGCGAGAGATTGTTCAGCGAAAATCCGTAAAGATACATCACCCCGAACGTGCCGATCAGAGACACGGGGATCGCCAAGCTCGGTATCAACGCCGCGCGGGCACTGCCCAGAAAAAGAAATACCACGAGCATGACGAGCCCGGCAGAAATGAGCAGTGTGCGTTCGGATTCGCGCAGCGTCGCGCGGATGCCCGGCGAACGATCCATGACGACCGCGAGGTCGGCATCGGCCGGCAGCAGCGCACGCAGCCCTGGCAACTGCGCGGAAATCGCGTCGATCGTCGCGATGATGTTCGCGCCCGGCTGACGGCTAATCATGAGGAGGACCGCTGGCCGGTCGTTGTGAAATCCGTTGCTGTAGCGATCTTCGACGGAGTCGGTCACTTTGGCCACATCGCCCAAGTGCACCGGCGCGCCATCCCGATAGCGGATGATCAGCGGCAAATATTCCTCGGCGCGACGGAGCTGGTCGCTGATCTGCACCTGCCATTGCCGGCCGTCGGCCTCCACGCTGCCGCGCGGACGGATCGAATTGGCCGAAGATATGGCGCGGCGGACTTCGTCGAGGGCGATACCATGATGGGACAACGCGTGCGGATTCAGCTGCACGCGCACTGCCGGCAACGAGCTACCGCCGACCGATACTTCACCGACGCCTTGGATTTGGGAGATTTTCTGCGCGAGGACCGTCGCGGCGATATCGTAGAGGGTGCCCGGCGCCAAATTTGGCGAACTCAACGCGAGCGCCATGATGGGCGCTTGGGACGGATTCGATTTCCGGTAAGTGGGATTGCCCGGCATGCCGGCGGGAAGCTGTCCACGCGCCGCATTGATCGCGGCCTGCACGTCGCGCGCGGCGGCATCGATGTCCCGCTTGAAGACAAATTCCAACGTGATGCTGACCGAGCCTTGACGGCAATCGGCGGTGATCGCGGTTACGCCGGCGATGCTGCCGAGCGCGCGTTCAAGCGGGGCGGCGACGCTCGTCGCGATCGTCTCGGGACTCGCACCGGGCAAGGAGGCACTCACGCGGATCGTGGGAAAGTCGACCTGTGGCAGCGGTGCGACCGGCAGGAGTCTATAGGCGAGCGCTCCAGCGAGCACGATCGCCACGGCGATCAACGCGCTTGCGATGGGACGTCGGACAAATGGACGGGAGAGATTCATCCCGAAAGGCCTTTGACTGTGCCCGGTGGCAACGCGGGAACCGGCGTGCGCCGCGCTTTCGCACGTTGCGCGAGTCGGTCAAAGAAGAGGTAGACCACCGGTGTCGTGAAGAGCGTGAGAACCTGGCTCACGAGCAATCCGCCGACCATGACGAGCCCCAGCGGTTGGCGAAGTTCCGCGCCTGAGCCGGTCGACAGCATGAGCGGAAGTGCGCCGAACAATGCGGCGAGCGTGGTCATCAAAATCGGCCGAAACCGGAGGAGCGCCGCCTGTTTGATCGCCTCCACCGGCGCGAGCCCCTGACGGCGCGTAGCCTCAAGGGCGAAATCCACCATCATGATACCGTTTTTCTTCACGAGTCCGATCAGCAGAATCACCCCGATGATGGCGATCATATCGAGCGGACGTCCGGTGATCCACAGTGCGAGCAGCGCGCCCACGGTCGCGGAGGGCAGCGTCGAGAGAATCGTGATCGGGTGAATCACGCTCTCGTAGAGAATACCGAGCACAATATACATCGTGACGACGGCCGCCAATACGAGGAGCAGCGTGCTCGAAAGGGATGCCCGAAAGGCGTTCGCCGCCCCTTGGAACCGCATCTCGATCGCCGGCGGCACGCCGAGTTCCTGATTGGTCCGCTCAATCGCCGAGACCGCGTCGCCCAGTGACGCGCCCTTGCCGAGATTGAAAGAAATCGTGACGGCGGGAAATTGCCCGACGTGGTTGATGAGCAGCGTCGTGGGTCGCTCGCTCACCCGCGCAATACTCGACAGCGGCACCGGGCGCCCGCCGCGGGTGCGCACAAAGAGCGTGGTGAGCGCCTCGGGTCCGGCCGCGAGGCGCGGATCCACTTCGAGCACCACGCGGTATTGGCTTGCCTGCGTGAAGAGCGTGGAAATCTGCCGCTGACCGAAAGCGCTGTAGAGCGCGTCGTCGATATCGGAAATACTCACGCCGAGGCGGCTCGCAGCGTCGCGGTCGATTTCGAGAAAAGCCTGGAGCCCCTCGTCTTGAAGATCGCTCGCCACATCGGCGAGCGCCGGCAGTTCTTGCAAACGTTCGATCAGCTTCGGCACCCACGCGTGGAGCAAAGTTTCGTCGGGGCTCGTGAGTGTAAACTGAAACTGCGTGCGGCTCACGCGGTCCTCGATCGTCAACTCCTGCACGGGCTGCAGGTAAAGTGAGATGCCGGTGACTGCGAGTGCCTGGGTGCGCAGCCGCTCGATAATCTGGAGCGCCGAATCGCTGCGCTGGCCGTGGGGCTTCAGGTTGATCAGCATTCGCCCGCTGTTGAGCGTGGCATTGGTGCCGTCGACGCCGATGAAGGAGGATAAACTGGATACGGCCGGGTCCTCGAGGATCTTGGCGGCGAGGGCTTGTTGCCGTTCCGCCATCGCGGCAAACGAGATAGACTGCGGCGCCTCTGTTACGGCCTGAATCGCGGCGTTGTCCTGCACCGGAAAGAAGCCTTTCGGCACGAGCAGATAGAGCACCACCGTGAGAGCCAGCGTGCCGAGCGTCACAAGCAAGGTCGCGCGCTGGTGCTGCAGCACCCAGTCGAGCCAGCGACCGTAACGCGCGATCACCGCATCAAGAAAACCGGGCTTGGCGTCGTGATGCGCCGCGGGCTCCGGCAACATGCGCGCACACATCATCGGCGTGAGCGTTAGCGACACCACCAAAGAAATCAGAATCGAAACGGCCAACGTGATGGCGAACTCGTGAAACAGTCGGCCCACGACGTCGCCCATGAAGAGCAGTGGGATCAGCACCGCGATCAGCGACAGCGTGAGCGAGACCAGCGTGAAGCCGATCTGCGATGCACCCTTGAGCGCCGCCTCCAGCGGTGGCGCCCCTTCCTCGCGGTAACGCGCGATATTTTCGAGCATGACGATAGCGTCGTCGACCACGAAGCCGGTCGCCACGGTCAGCGCCATCAGTGTGAGAATATTGAGCGAGTAGCCTGCGAGATACATTACGCCAAACGTGCCGATCAGCGAAAGCGGCACCGCAATACTGGGGATGATCGTGGCCGCGACGTTGCGCAAAAACAGGAACGTCACGAGCACGACCAGTGCTACGGCGAAGATGAGTTCATGCTGCACCGAGCGCACGGACGCGCGGATGCTCTGGGTGCGATCGGTGAGCACCGCCACATCGACGGCCGCCGGCAGACTTGCGGAGAGTTGGGGCAACAGCGCCTGCACGCGGTCGACCACCTCGATGACATTGGCGCCGGGCTGGCGCTGCACGTTAATGAGCACCGCGGGCAATTTGTCGGTCCACGCCGCGAGTCGCCGGTCTTCGGCAGCGTTCTCGATGCGCGCGACATCGCCCAAGCGCAGCGGCGCGCCGTCGCGCCACGCGATGATCAGATTGCGGTATTCCTCCACAGAGCGCAGTTGGTCGTTCGCATCCATGAGGATCGCGCGTTGTGGGCCGTCGAAACTGCCTTTGGGGCCGTTGACGCTCGCCGCGCCGATCGCGGTGCGCACGTCGGCGAGGCTGAGCCCCCGCGCAGCGAGTTCGCCGGGATTGATTTGCACCCGCACCGCGGGGCGCTGTCCGCCGGCGAGGCTCACCATGCCGACGCCGGGGATTTGTGCCAGTTTTTGGGCGATGCGTGTATCCACCAAATCATGCACCTGCGGCAGCGGCAGGCTGCCCGAAGTCACGGCCAGGGTCAGGATGGGCGTATCGGCCGGGTTGACTTTGCGATAGACCGGCGGCGTTGGCAGGTCGTTGGGCAGGAGATTGCTCGCGGCGTTGATGGCGGCCTGCACTTCCTGTTCGGCGACGCCCATCGAGACTTTGAGCGAGAACTGGAGTGTGATGACGGAGGAGCCGCCCGAGCTGGCGGACGACATTTGGTTCACACCGGGAATCTGCCCAAACCGCCGCTCCAACGGCGCGGTGATCGAACTCGCCGTGACCGCCGGACTCGCTCCGGGGTAAAACGTGAAGATCTGGATCGTCGGAAACTCCACTTGCGGGAGCGCTGCGACCGGCAGTAGCCGATAGGCGAGGATGCCCGAGAGCAGCAGCGCGACCATCAGCAGGCTGGTCGCCACTGGCCGAAGTATAAAAACGCGAGAGGGGCTCATTTTTCCTTCTTCTTTCGCTTGCCGGAAGCGTCGCCCTTCGGGGGCGCCGCCGATTTGGCGGGCTCATCACCCACGAGCGTCACGGGCTTGCCGTCGCGCAGGCGGTCGACGCCTTCGAGCACGACGAGTTCGCCGGGCTGCAGGCCTTTTGAGACAGACTGGTTCTGACCATCGGCCGGCCCCAGCACGATGTCGCGCACCATGGCTTTATTTTCCGCATCGACGACGTAGACGTAGGTGCCACGCGAACCGAACTGCACCGAAGCTGCCGGGATCACGACGGCACCCTTCAACGTCCGCACGCGCAGGCGGACATTCACGAACTGGTTGGGAAAGAGGCGTTCGTCGGCATTCGCGAATTCGGCCTTCAGGCGCAGCGTGCCGGTCGCGAGATCGATTTGGTTGTCCACGGTGCGGAGCACGCCGGCGGCGAGCACCGCTCCCTCACCACGGTCCCACGCCTCGACGGCGAGCTGTTCTCCGGCCCGCAACGGCTCGACCACTTTTTGCAGGTCCATCTCGGGGATGGTGAACATGACCGCAATCGGCCGGGTTTGCGTGATGACCACGATGCCGCTCGCATCGCCGGCCCGCACCATGTTGCCCGCATCGACTTGGCGCAGACCGAGCCGACCGGCGATCGGCGCTTCGACCTTCGTATAAGCGAGCTGGCGACGGGCGTCCTCCACCTGCGCTTGATCGGTCGCAAGGGAACCTTCGCGCTCGGCGACCAGCGCTTGCTGTGCCTCGAGTTGCTGCGGCGAGATCAACGTCTGGCTGTGCAGTTGTTTGAAACGTTCGAGATCGCTGCGCGCGGTCCGCAATTGCGATTCGCCAAGCCGGAATTGGCCTTCGACCTGGGCGAGGCGCAATTGATACGGCGCCGGATCGATCTCCGCGAGGAGCTGGCCGGCGGTGACCTCCTGCCCTTCCGTAAAGGCCACGCGCAACAACTGCCCGTCCACGCGACTGCGCACTGTGACGGTGTTGAGCGGGACGACGGTGCCGATGGCGCGGAGGTGCACCGAGAGATCCTGTTGTTTCGCCGCGACGGCCCGCACGGGCACCGCCTGCATGCTGCTTCGCATCTGGCGAAACGGGTTGCCACCGGTCTTCGGCGCCTCCGTGCGGAATCCAAAATACCACACGCCACTGGCGAAAACGAGGGCGACGGCAAGATAGAGAGACCAACGGAGGCGAGTGGAAGTGGAGGTCGACATGTCTGAAGAGTGCGAAACAGAAAAGTGAAACGAAGACGCCCGCCAGACGACCACGCGGAGGCAACCGTTGCTACAAATTTCCGTCGGCGAACGGATAACCTATCCGTTCGCACGCTCCCCTACCCTTGCCGGAGAAACGCCGCAATCCGCGGCACGACTTCCTCACGCGCATCCTCGAGCACGTAGTGACCGGCGTCCGCGAGGCGGTGCACCTCGGCTTGCGGCAATACGTCGCGCCACCGCGCCAGAAACGAGTCGTTGAAACAGAAATCTTTTCCACCCCACACGACGAGCGCACGGCGGTCACGGAATTGCGGTAGCCCCGCTTCCACTGCCGCCAACGTCGCCCAGCTCGGGTGCCCGGGCGCGAGAGGAATATCCTGCACAAATGCGCTCACCGCCACGCGGTGCGCCCACGTGTCGTAGGGATGCAGATACGCGGCCGACTCTGTGTCCGTGAGTGCACGGCGGTGCATCGACATCCATGTCGCCGGCCACGCAAACCCATTGCAGCCGCGCACGATTAGTGGTCCCACAAGCGGGGCTTTGCAGAGGGCGATGCGCGCCGGTATGCGCCGCGAGGCAAACGCCGCCGTATTCAGCACGGTGATTCTCCCGATCATCTCTGGATACCGCGCCGCAAAGCCAAATCCGATCGCCCCGCCCCAGTCGTGAACGACGAGGTGCACCCGTTTGAGTTTCAGCGAAGCGATGAGTGCCGACACATCCGCGATCCGCGTGGCGAGCGTGTAGGCATAGTCGGCGGGCTTCTCCGACAGCCCCATGCCGATGTGGTCGGGCACAATGCAGCGCATCGTGGTCGCGAGCTCGCGCACAAGGTGACGGTAGTAGAACGACCAAGTCGGATTCCCGTGCAGCATCAGCACGGCTTCGTCCCGCGGCGGCCCCTCATCGAGGTAGCTCATCCGCGCGCCGCCCGACGTCGTGAAGGCATTCGGCTCAAACGGATACTCGCGGGCCAGCCAGTCGGGAATGTGCGGCGCGGTTACCATTCGAGGGCGAGCATGAGACAGTTGAGGCCGCTGCCGATGCCGAGGAGACCGATCCGCTGGCCCTCGCGAACGGCGCCGGCGTCGATGGCGGCACACAGGGTCGCGGGCAGCGCAACCGAGCCGGTGTTGCCGAGCGTTTCAAACGTGGAAAAGTCCTTCGCCAGATCTAGACCGAGGGTCTCGTAGAGTTTCCGCCGGTGCGTGCTGCCGACTTGGTGACAGATGTAGCGGTCGAATTCCATGCCGTGCTCCGCGGTGAAATCCCGCCACGTTTCCTGCGCGAGGCCCACGCCGGCGATGAGCAACTGCTCCGAATCGGTCTGCATCGCGAGCGCCTCCGCGCCGTGCGTTTCGCCTTGGCACAGCTCGCTGTGCTGCGTCGCCGCGCGGGCGATCCCGCCGAGCAGCCGGTGCGGCCGCCCGGTGACGAGCGAGCGGTGGCAGACCATCGCCGCCACGGCGCCCGACCCGATCGTGAGATTCGCGAAGAAGGGCTTGATGTCGTTACGCGACAGCGGTCGCTCGACGAGCGTGCGCAGCGTCTGTTCGACGAGGGGACGGCCGTTTTCGCCCGATGCCACCAGCGCGCACTTAATCTGGCCCGACTCGATTAATCCGGCCGCGACCGTCAGCGCATTCAGAAAACCAAGACACGCATTCGAGAGGTCGAAGATCTGCGCCGTCGCCGGCAGCCCGATCTTGCGGTGGGCAAACGACGCGGTCGCCGGCTCCAGCATGTCGCGGCTCACCGCGCCGTGGATAAACAGCTCCACGCGTTCCGCTCCCAGCGCGGACTTGGCGAGCACCGCACGGCCGGCGGCGGCGCTGGCGTCCGAGGGGCGCGTGCCCGCCGGCCACATGCGGCGTTCGCGGATGCCCGACATGAGCTCGAGCCGACCAAGCGGCAGCTTGAGGCGGTCGTAGAGGGGCTGGAGGCGCGTCTCGATATCGGCCGAGCTCCAGATTTCCTCTGGCAACGCGACTGCGAGCGCTTCGATGCAGACGTTGGCGAATTTCATGCGGCGCGGGTCACTGCTCCATCCGCATCGCGAGCCGGATAATCTCCTTGTCGAAATAGTTGGCACCGAGGCCGGCATCCACGACGAGGGTCGTGCCGTTCATGCCGCTGCTGCGTTCGCTGAGGAGAAACACCACGGCGTTGGCCACTTCCTGCGTCGCCAGATTCCGCTTACGGAAGGTCAACTTCTCCGCGTAGAGGTAGCTCTCCAGATAGCCGGGAATGCCGGCGGAGGCGCTCGTCTTCAGCGGACCCGCGCCCACCGAGTTGAAGCGCACCGCGGAATCCGCGCTGAACGATTTCGCGAGAAAGCGCACGCTGGATTCGAGCGCGGCTTTGATCGGGCCCATGTAGCCGTAGTTGTCGGGCGTCACGAGCAGCGAGGAGATGCCGATCGTCACCACGGAGGCGTTCGGCGCGAGGTGGGGCTTGAACGCCCGCGCTACCTCCACGAGCGAAAAGGCCGACACGGCCGTCGCCTGCAAAAAGTCGGCGCGTTTCGTTTCGTGAAACGGTTTGAAGCCCTCGCTGTAGTTCGCAAACGCGATCGAGTGCACGAGGCCCTGCACCGGCGTGTGCCCGGCCGCCGCCACCTCGGCTGCGAGGCGCTCCGCCGCGCCCGGTTGCTCGACGTCGCAGAGGAAGACCGGCTTGCCCGCGAGCAGCGTCTCCAGCGCTTTTTTGCGCGCTTCGGAGCGCACGCTGTAGACCACGCGCGCGCCCTGTTCTTCGAGGGTCTTGGCGACCGCCCACGCGACGCTCTTGCGGTTGGCCACACCGAAGACGACGAAGGTCTGGCCCGCGACTTGGAGGAAATCGCTCATGCCGGCGCGGCCCCTTCGGGCGTTTTCCAGGCGACGGCAAAGTCGACATTCAACACGCGTTTGTCGCCGCACTTCACGTGCCCGCTCATCATCGTGAAACCGCCCAGCGATTCCTTCTTCTTCACTTCGATGGTGATCGTATCGCCGGGATAGACCGGATTGCGGAAGCGCACGTCGCTGATCTTTGCGAGGAGCGGCACGCCGTCCTTGCTCCCCTGCCCCGCCATCAAGCGCGCCATGTAGAGCGCGCCGGTCTGGAATACCGCTTCGCACAGCAGCACGCCGGGCGTGATCGGTGCGCCCGGATAGTGGCCTTTGTAGAAATCTTCGTCGGCGCGAAACGTGCGGCGCGCCACGAGGCCGTCGGCCGATTCGGAAACGATTTCGTCGACAAAGAGAAACGGCGGGCGGTGCGGAATGAGGTCGGTGACTTGGGACATGGTCAGACGGTGGGAGCGGCCGCGGCGGCCTGCTTCATGGCAAAGAGCGCCTTGTCGATCTTGTTCGCGGTGATGACGCCGTAGTTGATCGTTCCGAGCCAGCCCGACATGATGATACCAACGGAGCCGGCGTGATAGAGCCCGGGCAGGCGGTCCGAGAGTTCCATCGAAACCTTGAGGCCCTCGAACTTGGTGCCGAACGAGGTGCCGCCAAAGTGCGTCGTGTAGCGCTCGATCGTCCGCGGCGTGGCCGCTTCCTTCCAATCGATCTTGGCCGCCACCCCGGGAATGTATTTTTCCAGCGCCGCCACCGACTCGTCGATCAGGCGCTGCTTCTCGCGCTCGTAGTCCTCGTCGCCGAGCCGCTTCCAGTCGCCGTAGTGGCCATTCAACGACACTACCACGGTATAGCGGTCCGAGCCCGGGCGCGTATCGGGGTAGTAGACGGAAAACGTGCGGCTCGTCGTGTGAAAATCGGTCAGCTCGGTGCTGCTGAACTTCGGGTTTTCCGAGGTGAAAACGAGGTCCCCGATGTGCGGGATCGTCTCGCCCTTGCGGATGCCGAGGTAAACTTGGCAGGAGCTGGAGTTGATGCGCACGGCCTGCGCCTCGCGGATGAAGTCCGCCGGGAAATTCTCCTCTCCGCCGAGGCGGAAGATCGTGTTCTTGATGTTGGCGTTCGAGAGCACCGCCTTCGCACGCACCACGCGGCCGTTGCTCGCCACGATGCCGCAGGCCACCTTCCGGCCGTCGCGTTCTTCGACCAGGATTTTTTCCACGAGCACCTTCTTGCGCACCTCGACGCCGTTGCGTTTTAGCTCGGCGATCATCTTTTCCACGAGCAGGTCCGAGCCGCCGCGGAAGGTGTAGACGCCCGAGCCCATGAAGTTCGAAAACACGATGCCGTAGGTGATCGCCGGGTCATCGAGCGTGGAGCCGTTGGCGTAGGCGATCGGCTCCATGAGCAGGCGCTTCACATCGTCGCGGCCGGGGAAGAAGCGCTCCAACATCTCGCCCGTGGTCTCGGGGTTGTTGTCGTAGAAATTCATTCCGCGCAGGTAGTCGTAGAACTTTTCCACGTGCGCCCGTTCGAGGCCGAACTGCTCGACGAGCACGCGCGTGTAGTCCTCGCGCGTGAAGGTCGTCCACACGTCCATCTGCGGATTCACGAAACGGATGTCCTTCAGCGGGACGATCGAGTCGGCGATCTCTTTCGTCCAATACTTGCGGCATGATTTCACCATGCCGACCGGAAAGCCGTGCAGCGAAATGTCGAAGATGTGGCCGCCCTTGCGGGTAAACCAGGTGGCAAGGCCGCCGAACTGGTAGTGATGCTCGAGCAGGAGCACGCGGTGGCCGGCCTTCGCGAGCACATTGGCACCCGTGAGGCCGCCCAATCCGCTGCCGATCACGATCACATCATACTCGTCGGCGACACCTTTGAGCCAGTCGTAAGCCATGGAGCGTCGAGAGTGAGTTGGCTCCCGGCGAGAGCGCAACTCAGAGTTTGAGGGCGCGCAGATATTTGAACGAATCCGGGATGCACTGCAGCGGCGTCGGCGTTTCGTCTTCGAGGAAATAGTGTTTCACGCCGGCTTTTTGCGCCGCGCGGAGCACATCCGGCCAGTTGATCTGCCCCTGGCCCACGGTGACTTTGCCGGTCGGCGGGGTGTTGCCCGTGTGCACGCCGGTGGCGAGGCCCTTGAGCATGTCTTTCACGTGGATCAGCGACCAGCGGCCCGGAAACTTGCTGAAGAGCTTCACCGGGTCTTGGCCGGCGTAGAAGGCCCAGTAAACGTCCATCTCGTAGGTCACGAGGTCGGCCTTCGTTTCGCGCATCAGGATGTCGAACATCGTCTCACCGTTGCCGGCGGCCGTCGGTTTGAACTCGAGGCCGTGCGGGTGGTAGCCGAAGCGGATACCGGCCTGTTTGCAGGCGGCGCCCCACTCGTTGAACTTCTTCGCCATGCGGTGCGCCATCTCTTCGGTGAAGGGCTTGTCCTTGCTCACCGGGGGATACGGGATGATCGCGTAGGTGAGGCCGAGGGTCTTCGCATCGCGGATCACCGCGGCGACATCTTTTTCGAACAGCGCGTAGCCGAAGTGGCCGGCGACTGGCACGAAACCGCGCGCCTTGAGTTCCGCGGCAAACTTCTCCGGCGTCAGATCGCCCGTGCCGGCGAGTTCCACTTCCTTCACGCCGTAGGATTTCGCGAGGTCGAGGGCACCGGTGGTGCTCTCTTTGGTCTGCGCGCGCAGGCTGTAAAGTTGCAGACCGAGATGGTCGCGGAAGTCGGCCGCGTGCAGGGCGGCGGCGAACAGGGGCAGGGCAAGGGCGAGGCGGAGGAGTTTTTTCATGGCAGGGTAGAAAAGCACTGTCGCGCGGCGGTCACCCTTTTTGCAAGATGTGATAGTTAGCCATCGAGATGCCGCTGAGCATCGCGCCGACGATGCCGAGGAAGCCTTGGTCGGTGCCGCAGAGGTAGACGTTGCCGAGCGCGGTGCGGCCCTGCCGGTGTTTCACGGGCGAGCCGTAGATCGCGCCGCCGACGTGGCCGGTGAACTTCGTGATCGTGCGCGGGGTAAACATGTCCGTGGTCACCGTCGCCGCCGCGAGCGCGTCGTCCGCGGGCAGCGGCGGCAGGAAGCGGCGCGCGCTCCGTTGCACTTCGGCAAACCAGTGGGCCTTCGCGGCGCGGTAGTCGGCCTCCGGGAGATGCGCCCAGCGCTCGTAGTTGGCGAGGCAGGTCACGCGGAAAATCCCCTCGGGCAGTGTGCGGCCCGCGCCAAAGTCGAAGTTGTTCGGAATGCAGATCACGCCGCTGCGCGGATCGACCTGGCCCGCCGCCTGCACGTAGTCGAAGCGCGGGGAATCGTTGAAGAACACGATCGTATCGCTCCCCCACCCCAGCTCCGCCGGCTGGCGGTTCAAAATGCTGATCGTCTCGACAAACGACAACGTGCCCCGCCCGTCCGCCGGCGGCACAGTCGCGGCTCCGGCGGCGTCGGTCGGCGTAAGCAGCCGGTCCGTCTCCGGCGCACCGATCGAGGAAATGATGTGGTCCGCCGTGATCTCTTCGCCGGTGTCGAGCACGAGCGCCGCGGCCCGGCCGTCACTTGAGCGGATCGCGCGAACGCCGCACTTCATGCGCCGTTCGCCGCCGGCCGCGCGGTATTTCTCTAGGAGCACGCGGAGCACCACGCGCACGCCGTCGTAGGGTCGCGCAAAACCTTCGAGGAAGAGCGCCTTGAACATGATCACAAACTGCCCGAACTCCATGTCGTGCTCCGTCGCGCTGCCGTAATACATCACCGGGCAGAACAACATGTCCTCCAGCAGCGGATCGGTCACGTGTTGCTGCACCACCGCGCGCGCCGATACGGGCACGGCGTCGAGCGAGACGTCGTCGTAGGTGCGCACCGCCGCCACGAGTCGGCGGAAGCCGTCCGCCTGCGCGGGAAACGTGGCCGCGACCTCCTGTTCGAAGACCGCGAAATCATTCGTGAAGCGCAGCGAGGTCTCGCCCCGCGGACCGAAAGCCACGCGCGACTGCTTCTGCTCGCAGAGGGCAAATTCCTCGCGGTCGATGCGCAGTTGCCGGAGCAGTTTGCCGAGCGGCGTGCCTTTCACGCCGGGGCGCACGTAGTTCGTCATCGCGTGCAGACCCACGTCGAACTTCCGGCCAGCGATGCTGTAGAAACCGTTGAGCCCGCCGACGGCGTTGTGCCGTTCGAAGATGCACACGCGCTTGCCGAAGTGCGCGAGGCGGATGCCCGCGGCGAGTCCGGACATGCCGGCGCCGATGATGGCCACGTCGTAGTGGGAGCGGGTGTTCATGGGCGGCTACAAAAAAGGCCGGGACTGGTCCCGGCCCAAAATATTCTGCCTGTCGGCTGCGCGTCAGCTCTTGCCGGCGGCGTCGAACTTCGGCGTCAGGTATTCCGCGCAGCTGTCGAGGCTCGCGAGCTGCGGGTAGTCCTTCTCCGGCACTTCGATGCCGTGGCGCTTGCGCAGCTCCATCACGATATCGAGAAAGTCCATGCTATCGAGCTGGAGTTGGTCGCGCAGGCGGACGTCCGGTTTGACGTTGCTCAAGTCTTCATCGGGCGCGATGTCCGCGATGATATCGAGCACCACCTTTTTGCATTCGTCTTTGGTCATAGTCAGTGAAACGGGGATTAGGGGACAAACCGCTTAACAATCAATGTGGAATTTATCCCGAGCATACCGAAGGAGTTATTGAGGATGGTATCCACCTTGGCCACCTTCCGCGGCTGGTTGAGCACGAGCCCGGGCAACGCGCACTGCGGGTCCAGGTTGTCGACGTTGATCGTCGGGTGCACCGTGAGGTCGTCGAACGACGGCAGGTTGCCCGCCAGCTCCAGCGCGCCGGCGGCGCCCATCGCGTGGCCGATGAAGCTCTTGGTGTTGTTGATGTGGGTGTCGGGGCAGCCTTCGCCGAACACCGCGCGGATCGCCTCGCACTCCTGAATGTCGCCGAGCGGCGTGGCCGTGGCATGCGTATTGACGATGTGGATGTCCTTGGGCGTGAGCCCGGCGCGGCGGATCGCGGCGTGCACGCATTCGGCCTGGCGCGTGGGGTTCGGCAGCACGTAGTCGCTGGCGTCGCTGTTCACGTGGTAGCCGGCGATCTCGGCGTAGATTTTCGCGCCGCGGGCCTGGGCGTCTTCGAGGCGTTCCAGCGTGTAGAGCGCGCCGCCTTCGGAAATCACGATGCCGTTGCGCGCGAGATCAAAGGGCCGCGACGCCTTGTGCGGGTCGTCGTGCGTCGCGAGCGCGTTTTGGGATTTGAAACCGGCGAAAATGCCAAACGTGTGGATGCTCTCGCTCACGCCGCCGCAGATCGCGAAGTCCACTTCGCCGAGGCGCAGCATCTGCGTGGCGTGGATTAGGCCCATGTTGCCCGCCGCGCAGGCGGCGCCGATCGTGTAGGCGGGCCCGGTCACGCCGAGGTTCAGGGACGCTTCGCCGGCGGGGTTGTTGGCCACCGTCCGGGGGTTGTGGTAGTGTGACCAGAATTTCGTGTCGTAGTTAAATTTCGAGATGTTGTAGACCTCGTTCTCGGTCTCGACGTTGCCGTGCTCGGTGCAGCCGATGTAAATGCCCACGCGGTCCTTCGCGACCGTCTCCCAGTTCACGCCGCTGTCGGCCAGTGCCTCGCGCGCACAGTAGATCGAGATGCTCCCGGCCCGCGTGCCCACGCGCACTTCCTTTTTCTTCTGGTGCTTCAACGCGTCGTAGTGGCACACACCCGCGAGCTGCGAGCCCATGTAGCGGATCTCCTTGCGCTCGATGCCGGCCACGCCGTTGAGCAGGTTCGCGCGAAATTCCGCGAGCGAGTTGCCGTTGGGGGCGGTCAGGCCGACACCTGTGATGACGATGCGCGAGGGCTTCATTCGTTGGGAAAGGAAATCGCTAGCCAACCTCCGTCCGAAAGCAATACAACGCTCCCTCCAATTATGAACGTTCTTGTCGTCGGAGGCGCCGGTTATATCGGCAGTCACTGTGTTCGCCAGCTGTCGGCCGCCGGGCACCGCCCCGTGGTCCTCGATAATTTCGCCTACGGTCACCGCGGCGCCCTTGCCCCCGGCATCACCCTCCACGAGGGCGATCTCGGTGACGAGACGTTCGTGAAACGCGTCCTCACCGACGAGAAAATCGACGTCGTCATGCACTTCGCCGCCTTCTGCTACGTGGGCGAGTCCGTGACCGATCCGCTGAAATATTACCTCAACAACAGCGCCGCCACGCTCCACCTGCTGCACGCGATGCTCTCGGTCGGCGTGAAGAAGTTCATCTTCTCGTCCACGTGCGCCACGTTCGGCGTCCCGGCCACGCTCCCGATCCACGAGAATCTCCCGCAGGCGCCCATCAATCCCTACGGCCAGACCAAACTCGATATCGAGCTCGCCCTCCGTTCGCTCGCGCCCGCCACCGGCCTGAGCTTCGCCGTTTTCCGCTACTTCAATGCCGCCGGTGCCTCCGAGGACGGCGTGATCGGCGAGGATCACCATCCCGAGACGCACCTCATCCCGCTCGCCATCGACGTCGCCACGGGCAAACGCCAGCACCTCGAGCTCTACGGCACCGACTACCCCACGCCCGACGGCACCTGCCAACGCGACTACGTGCACGTCGACGATCTCAGCCGCGCCCACATCGCCGCCTTCGACCAGCTCGGCACGCCGGGCACGCAGCTTTTCTTCAATCTCGGCACCGGCCGCCCCACTTCGAACCGCGAAGTCATCCGCGCCGTCGAGAAGATCGTCGGCAAGCCCGTCAAAGTCATCGAGAAGCCCCGTCGCCCCGGTGATCCGCCCGCCCTCTATGCCGATTCCGCCAAGGCTCGCCGCGAGCTCGGTTGGCAGGTGAAGTTCGGCGATATCGAGTCCATCGTCGCCACCGCGTGGCGCTGGCACTCCTCGCACCCGCAGGGCTACGCCGACCGATGAAGCCCGCCGGGCTCTTCGCCGCCGCCCAGCCGGTCATCGGCATGATCCATCTCGGCGCGTTGCCCGGCACGCCCGCCGCCCGCCTCTCCCTGCGCGCCATCGAGCAGCAGGCCGTGAAAGAAGCGCAGCTCTACCGCGACGCCGGCGTGCACGGCATCATGGTGGAAAACATGCACGACACGCCGTATCTCCGCGGTCGCGTCGGCCCCGAGATCGTCGCCGCCATGGCCGTCGTGTGCCGCGCCGTGCAGGAGACCGCCCACCTGCCCTGCGGCGTGCAGATCCTCGCCGCCGCCAATGCCGAGGCCCTCGCCGTCGCGCTCGCCGCCGGCCTCGCCTTTATCCGCGCCGAGGGTTTCGCCTTCGCGCACGTCGCCGACGAAGGCTTTATCCAGTCCTCCGCCGCCGAGCTCCTGCGCTACCGCCGCACCATCGGCGCCGAGCACGTCCAAGTCTGGACCGACGTGAAGAAGAAACACAGCTCCCACGCCATCACCGCCGATGTCGGCATCGGCGAGACGGCGCACGCCGTCGAGTTCATGCGCGGCGATGCCGTGATCGTCACGGGCGCCGTCACCGGCGATGCGCCGAAGCCCGCCGACCTGCACGCCGTGAAACAGTCCACGCGCCTCCCCGTGTATCTCGGCTCCGGCGTCACCGCCGCCAACGTCCGCGATTTCCTCCCCGCCGCCGACGGCTTTATCGTCGGCTCCGAGTTCAAAGTCGGCGGCCACTGGTCCGGCGCCGTCGACGCGAAACGCGTGCGCCGCTTCATGGCCGCCGTGCGCAGTTCCCCTACCTTTTCAAGCTGAGCCCCGCTGGTCCGGCGGTAGGAGCCTGCTCGCAGGCGATGCAGGATTTTGTCTGACCGCACGCGATGAATCGCCTGCAAGCAGGCTTCTACCTCCCGGCCCACGATCATCTCATGCTGAGCGCGGAACGGAAAAAACCGTGCGCGTGCTTTTTCGCAACCGCCCCCCTTCTCCCCGTCCGCCCCGCGCCTCAGCGCGCCGGGCCCCAGTGCTTCGTGAACGGGAAATAAATAAACAGCGGCCGGCCCGCCACGTCTTTGCCGGGCACGTAGCCCCAGTAGCGACCGTCGGCGCTGTTGCCGGAGTTGTCGCCGAGCGCGAGGAACTGCCCCGGGGGCACTTTCGCTTTCTCGCCGATCGCGAGCAGATTGTAGGGCTGGTAGCCGGCGTATTGCCCGCTCTGCTCGTTGTTCGACTTAAACGCGATCGAGCCCTCGATCGGCTTGCCGTTGCGCAGCAGCACACCCGTGCCGCCGTTTTTCACCACGGTCTTGCCGTCGGCGAGCATCTGGCCGGCCACGATCTCGAGCTCGTCGCCCGGCGTGCCTACGAGGCGCTTGATGTAGTATTGGTCGCCATACTGATTCGCGATGCCGGGGATATTGCCCGTGCGAAACACGAAACCTTGGCCCACATCCGGCCGCACAAAGTGGTAGCTCATCCGGTCCACGAAGAGCTGGTCGCCCGTCAATTCGTCGAACGCGAGGAAACGCTGCCCCGCCTTCACCTGAATGCCGGTGCGGATACAACGGAGCGGCTCGCCGTCCACCTCGCGCACCACAAACTCTCCGGCGCGCAACCGGCGTTCGATCTCCGCGCCGAAGCGTTGCGTCGAGTAGGGTTTGCCGCGCGCGAGCAGCGCCTCCGAGGCCACCCAGTCGAAATCAAAATCCATCGGCACGCGCAGCGTCACGGGCTTGTCGCCCACCAGCAGCGTGTATTCGCGCAGGTCCGTCGGGATCACGCCCCACGTGCGGCCCGGCACGATGCGCGAGTGCACATTGCCGCGGCTTTGCGAACCGCCCACCGGGATCAGCACTTCGCCGTCGGCCGGCGCGTCCAGCCGGTGCGGCCAAGCGCCGAAGAGCACCGTGCGCGCGGCCATCGCGACGCTCGAGGGTTCGTCGGCCTGTTTCAAAAACACCTCGGGGGTCATGCCGTTGTAGGTCGGCCACATCGAGTTCGTCGGGATCTTGAAGGGCTGCACGAAATACGTGCGGATGCCCAGAATCACGATCGCCGCCACGAGGAAGAATTCCACGTTCTCCACCAGCGCGCTCTTCGGGTAGATCGCCCCGCCCGTGCGGCGCAGCACTTCTTCGAGGGCTTCGATTTCCAGCCGTAGTTTTTCCGCGCCCGCGCGGGCCTTCAACAGCCCGCGCAATCCCGCGATGTGCGATTGCAGCTCCGCCACCAGCGCGGCCGCGAGCACGTCGCGACGGAAATGGTAAACGCGTTCCGCGACCTCCAGCCAGTTGGCCGCATTGTCGCGCATCTTGTCCTCGGCGTTGCGGATACCGACCAGCCCCAGCAACCACCGGCCCACCTTCATCGCGAACGATACTTCCGGGACCAGGATATCTTGGGCTTGGGACATGGGACGTCGTCAGTTGTTTTGGAGCACCTTGATGAAGGCGTCGGGTGGGATGGAAACTTTGCCGATTTGTTTCATCTTCTTTTTGCCCTCCTTCTGCTTGTCGAGGAGTTTGCGCTTACGGCTGATGTCGCCGCCATAGCACTTCGAAGTCACGTCCTTGCGCATTTCCTTCACGTTGTCGCGCGCGATGATCTTGCCGCCGATGGCCGCTTGGATCGCCACCTTGAACATTTGCGGCGGGATGATTTCGGCGAGCTTTTCGCAGAGGGAGCGCCCGCGGGAGTCCGCGTTGCTGCGGTGCACGATGCAGGCAAACGCATCCACCGGATCGCCGTTGATCATGATGTCCATCTTCACGAGATCGGCGGGCATGTAGTCGCCGAGTTCGTAGTCCATCGAGCCGTAGCCGTGCGTGATGCTCTTCAGGCGATCGTTGAAATCGACGAGGATTTCGTTGAGCGGCAGCGAGCACTTCAACATCACGCGGTTCATGTCCAGCGTGTCGGTGTGGTCGCAGATGCCGCGCTTTTCCATGATGAGCGAGAGGATGTCGCCCATCGAATCGTTCGGGAGGATGATCTGTGCGCGGATCGTGGGCTCGCGGATCTCGATCATCGTGCCGGGGTCGGGCATGTTCACGGGATTGTCTACCTCGATCAGGTCGCCGCCGTGTTTGATCACGTGGTAGATCACGCTCGGGTAGGTGGAGATGATCTCCACGTCGTGCTCGCGGCGGATGCGCTCCTGGATGATTTCCATGTGCAGGAGACCGAGGAAGCCGCAGCGGAAACCGAAGCCGAGCGCGAGGGAGCTTTCCGAGGAGTAGACAAACGCCGCGTCGTTCAGCCGCAGGCGGCCGAGCGCGGCCTTGAGCTTCTCGTAGTCGTCACTTTCGAGCGGATACAGTCCGCAGAAGACCAGCGGGCGCACCTCTTTGTAACCGGGGAGCATCTCCGACGCGGGCTTGCTCGCGATGGTGATGGTGTCGCCCGTCTTCACATCGGCGGTGTTCTTGATGCTCGAAACGATGTAGCCCACGTCACCCGTGCCGAGCGACGCGATCTTCTCCATCTTCGGCATAAACACGCCCACTTCCTTCACCTCGGCCTTCTGGCCGGTGCTCATCAACATCATCATGTCGCCGGCTTTGATCGCGCCGGAAAACACGCGCACGTAGGCGATACAGCCGCGGTAGGAATCGTAGAGCGAATCGAAGACGAGGCAGCGCGTCTGCGGGTAGTCCGCCCAACGCGGCGGCGGCACCCGCGTCACCACGGCCTCGAGGATGTCCACGATGCCGATGCCGGACTTGCCGCTCGCGAGAATGGCCTCCTCGGCGGGGATCGTGAGGATGTCCTCCAGCTGGCGCGTGCAGAGTTCGAGGTTCGCGCTCGGCAGGTCGATCTTGTTGATCACCGGGATCACCTTGAGCTTTTGTCCGAACGCGAGGTGCGCATTGGCCACCGTCTGTGCTTCCACGCCCTGGGCGGCGTCGATCAGGAGCACCGCACCTTCACAGGCCGCCAGCGAGCGCGAGACTTCGTAGGAGAAGTCCACGTGGCCGGGCGTGTCCATGAGGTTCAGCTTGTAGTCGTGCCCGTCCTTCGCGCGATAAGTCATCGTCACCGGGTGCGACTTGATCGTGATGCCGCGCTCCTTCTCGAGATCCATCGAGTCGAGATGTTGCGCCGTCATGGAGCGCATCGCGACCGTGTTCGTGTGCTCGAGCAGACGGTCGGAAAGCGTGGTTTTGCCGTGATCGACGTGAGCGATGATGCAGAAATTGCGGGTGTAGAGAGCAGACATCGTTCAGGAGGCGGTGGTCAGATCGGTAAATTCGGCGAAGCTCTTTACGCTCCACGTTTTTTCGGTGCGGCGGGCGAGGCCGGCGAGCACTCCGCCCGGGCCAAACTCCCAGAACTCCGTCGCGCCGGCCGCAGCCGCGCTGCGCATGCAGTCTTCCCACCGCACGGCGGAGACCACCTGTTTCACCAACGCTGCCTTGATCGCCGCCGGTTCGCTCACGACCTGTCCGGTCGTGTTGGTCAACACGGTGAACTGCGGCGCCGCAAACGGCACCGTGTCCAGATACGCGGCAAACGCCGCGCGCGCCGGCTCCATCAGCCGCGAGTGATACGCCCCGGCCACCACGAGCGGGATCACCTTCTTCATGCCGCGCGCCTTGGCGCCCGCGACCGCCGCCTCGACCTTCGTCTTCTCGCCCGAGACCACGATCTGGCCCGGCGCGTTGAAGTTGGCCGTCTCGATATCGAATTCTGCGCACAACTCGGCCACCTTCGCGCGTTCTTCGCCGATGATCGCCGCCATGCCGCCCGTCGTCTGCTCACACGCCTGCTGCATGAGCCGGCCGCGCTCGGCGACCACCCGCAGTCCCGTCGCAAAATCAAACACGCCCGCCGCGCAATACGCGGTCACCTCGCCGAGGCTCAGTCCGAGCGCATAGCTCGGCGCCCCCGCGGGGATCTTGCCCTGCTCGCGCGCCGCCGCCACGAGCGCCAGCCCGTGCACAAACAACGCCGGCTGACACACCTTGGTCTGCGTGAGTTCGGCCTCAGGGCCCTCGAAACTCACCTTCGCCAGGTCCCAGCCCAGCACGCGCCCGGCCTCGTCGTAGAGTGCCCGCGCCGCGGCCGACTGCTCGTAGAGCGACTTGCCCATGCCGACCTTTTGGGCGCCCTGTCCTGCAAATAGAAATGCCAATGCCATGGTTAGAACGTGGCAGACAATCGCCCGTCCCCGCCAAATCCAAGCCCTAAGTAAGGCAGCCCTCCGCCGCCCTCCGTCCGACGCCCAACCAATCCATTCGCCACAGAGCCCACCGAGCGCCGACACAGAGTTCACCGAGCCGATCCCCAAACCTCACCACGGACAACACGGATCAACACGGATGAACCTTTCCGCATTTCGTGTGCTTCGTGTGTTTCGTGGGCAATCCCCTGCCTTGCTCCGTGACCTCCGTGTCCGAGCTCCGGTTTTCCTCTGTGCCCCCTCCGAAAACTCCGTCATTCGGCCCGTGCCGACCAATCGAACCAATCCATTCGCCACAGAGTCCACCGAGCTCCGACACAGAGTTCACAGAGCTGATCCCCAAGCGCCCGCTGCGTCCGGCGGCTGTAAGCGGTAGGCGGTAGGCATTCATCGTTCAGCCTTTCGTGTGCTTGTATGTTTCGTGGGCAACCGCCTTGCTCCGTGACCTCCGTGTCCGAGCTCCGGTTTTCCTCTGTGACCCCTCCGAAAACTCCGTCATCCGTCATTCGGCCCGTGCGACCAATCGAACCAAACCTTTTGCCACAGAGCCCACCGAGCGCCGACACAGAGTTCACAGAGCCGATCCCCAAACCTCACCACGGATAACACGGATGAACCCATCCGCATTTCGTGTGCTTCGTGTGTTTAGTGGGCAACCCGCCTTGCTCTGTGCCCTCCGTGTCCGAGCTCCGGTTTTCCTCTGTGACCCCTCCGAAAACTCCGTCATTCGGCCCGTGCCGACCAATCGAACCAAACTTTTCGCCACAGAGTTCACAGAGCTCCGACACAGAGTTCACAGAGCCGATCCACCGCCGGCATTAGTCATTCGTCATTCGCTCCGGGCTCTGTGCCCTCCGTGTCCGCACTCCGTCTTCCTCTGTGGCCCCTCCGAATACTCCGCCATTCGTCATTAGACATTAGTCATTGGTCATTCCGTCTCGCCTTCCGCGTCCGCCCAACCGCGACATTTCCCGGGCCACCGCACGCTTCATCATTGCCCAATCGCGCTGCGTAGAATCCCCTAGGGTCTTCGCCTGTATGCCGCCTCGTCCCCAGCCCGAAGCCGCCGCCCGTGAGCACATTGATGCGCTCCTGATCGCCGCCGGCTGGGTCATTCAGGACTACCGCGCTTTCAATCCTACCGCCGCCCGCGGCATCGCCCTCCGCGAGGTCCCGCTCGAGTCCGGCCGCTGCGATTACCTGCTCCTCGTCGACCGCCTCCCTCTCGGTGTGATCGAGGCCAAAAAGGAAGGCACCACGCTTTCCACCGTTTCAGAGCAAAGCGCCCACTACGGCGAGAGCCTCCCCGACTTCCTCGCGAATCTTCTCCCCGGCACGAAAAAAATTCCCTTCGCCTACGAATCCACCGGCGTCGAGACGCTCTTTCGCGATGAGCGCGATCCGCACCCGCGCTCCCGCCGCGTCTTCGCCTTTCACCAGCCCGCTACGCTCGCCGCCTGGCTCGCCGAGCCCGACACCCTCCGCGCCCGTCTCGCCGCGCTGCCCGCCGCGCATCCGCTCCCGACCACTCACCTCCGCGCGTGCCAGATCGAGGCCATCACCGCCCTCGAAGCTTCCTTCGCCGCCGACCGCCCCCGCGCGCTCATCCAGATGGCCACCGGAGCCGGCAAGACCTACACGGCCTGCGCCTTCACGTATCGGCTGATCAAGTTCGCCGGCGCCCGCCGCGTCCTCTTCCTCGTCGACCGCGGCAACCTCGGCAAACAGGCCAAGGGCGAGTTCGATCAGTTCGTCGCCCCCGACACCGGCCGCAAGTTCACCGAGGTCTACAACGTCCAGCACCTCACCTCCAACTCCGTCGACACCGTCGCCCGCGTCACCATCTGCACCATCCAGCGGCTCTACTCGATTCTCCGCGGCGAGGCCGAGTTCGACGAGGACCTCGACGAAAAATCCGCCGCCGATCTCAGCGCCGCCGATGCCCGCCCCAAGGACGTCGCCTACAACGCCGCCATCCCCCTCGAAGCCTTCGACTTCATCGTCACCGACGAGTGCCACCGCTCCATTTACGGGCTCTGGCGCCAGGTCCTCGAATACTTCGACGCCCACCTCATCGGCCTCACCGCCACCCCGTCCCAGCAGACCGTCGCCTTCTTCCGGCAAAACCTCGTGATGGAGTATACCCACGAGCGCGCCGTCGCGGATCGCGTCAACGTCGGCTACGAAGTCTACCGCATCAAGACCGAGGTCACCGCCCGCGGCGGCCTCATCGAAAAAGGCTTCTACATCGACCGCCGCAGCAAGGAAACCCGCGCCCGCCGCCTCGCCCTCCTCGACGAGGACCTGCCCTTTGCCGCCAACGACCTCGACCGCTCCGTCGTCGTCGAGTCGCAGATCCGCACCGTCCTCACCGCCTACCGCGACGCCCTCGGCACCGACCTCTTTCCCGGCCGCACCCTCGTCCCCAAGACCCTCATCTTCGCCAAGGACGATTCCCACGCCGAGGACATCGTGTTCATCGTCCGCGAGGTCTTCGGCCGCGGCAACGACTTCGCCAAGAAGATCACCTACAAATCCTACAACCCCGAGACCAAGCGCTACGAGAAATCGGAAAACCTCATCGCCGAGTTCCGCACCTCGCCCACGCTCCGCATCGCCGTCACGGTCGACATGATCGCCACCGGCACCGACATCAAGCCGCTCGAAGTCCTCCTCTTCCTGCGCGATGTCCGCAGCCGCACCTTCTTCGAGCAGATGAAAGGCCGCGGCACGCGCGTCCTCACTCCCACCGACCTGCAGGCCGTCTCCGGCGAAGACGCCCGCGCCAAGACCCACTTCGTCATCGTCGATGCCGTCGGCGTCTGCGAGAGCGACAAGACCGAGTCCCGCCCGCTGGAGCGCCAGCCCACCGTCGCTTTTCCCACGCTCCTCCTCGGCGTCGCACTCGGCAAACGCGACGAAGACACCCTCACCACCCTCGCCGGCCGCCTCACCCGCCTCGACCAGCAGCTAAACCGCGCCGAAGCGAAAAAGCTCAGCGAACTCACCGGCGGCAAATCCCTCGGCGAACTCGCCCAAGCCCTCCTCAACGCCTTCGACCCCGACTTCATCGTATCTGCCGCGGGTAGGGACGCCTCTCCGCAGGCGTCCGCGTCCGACCCGCTCATCACCCCCGAACCCACTCCCGCCGAACTCGCCGCCGCGAAAATCAAACTCCTCGCCGCCGCCTGCGCCCCGTTCGAAAACAACGTCCTCCGCGACGCCCTCGCGAAAGCGAAGCAGGATGCCGAGCAGACCATCGACACCGTCACGGTCGACCGCGTCGAATTCGCCGGCTTCGACGCCGCCGCGAAGGAAAAAGCCGCGAGCCTCACCCAGTCCTTCCGCGCCTACCTCGAGGCGCACAAGGCCGAGATCGCCGCGCTCCAGATTCTTTACTCGCGCCCTTACGCCCAGCGACTCACCGAGCCGATGCTCAAAGAGCTGGAGCAAAAACTCCGCGACGCCCAATCCACGTGGACCGAAGACCGTCTCTGGAACGCCTTCGCCGTCACCACGCCGGCCAAAGTGAAAGGCCGCTCGCAACCCGGCCGCTTCGCCGACCTCGTCGCCCTCGTGCGTTTCGCCCTCAAACAACAACCCGTCCTCGAACCCTTCGCCGATTCGGTCCAAGCCCGCTTCGATTCCTGGCTCGCGCAAAAGCAAAGTGGCACGGGCGTCTCGCCCGTGGGTTCGGTTTTCACTCCCGAGCAACTCGCCTGGTTGCGCCTAATCGCCGACCACATCGCCACGAGCCTTAGCATTGATCCCGACGACTTCGGTTATTCTCCCTTCGCCCAGCGCGGCGGTCTCGGCAAAGCCCACCAACTCTTCGGCGAGCAACTCCCGGCGTTGTTGGATGAACTGAACTCAACCCTCGCCGCCTGATTTTGAACGACGGATGAACACGAATTCACAGGAATCGAAGGTAGGGACCGATCTCCGAGCGGTCCGCTCTCGCGTCGCGCCCCTTGCAACCCGTGTCGTTTTGTCTACACACTGCGGCAGTGAACTGGACCGACACCATTCTTCGCTGGCGCTCACTGCCGGAAACCGCGCGTCGCGACGCGCGTTGGTCGCGCGTGCCCCGTCAGGTCGCATTGTCGATGGCCTTCGAAAAGGAGCCGGTGGATGAAGCATGGCTGAAAGCTCGACATCTCCAGGCCACGCCACCCGCACCGTCGAAACGACGCGCGGCGTCCTAACCTACGCCCAGCTCGCCCCGCTCCTCGCCGATCGCGTGCTCGCGGTCGAGCAGCAGATCGCCGCCGATGATTTCTCGTCCGCGTCCTTGGACGGAGACTTCATCCGCCAGCTTCATGCGGCCATCGCCGGTGACCTCGTGCCCGAGTGGGCCGGCCAGTGGCGCACCGTCGCCGTGCAGGTGGGCGCCCACGAACCGCCGGCGCCGCACGAAATCCCGATCTTGATGCGGGTCTACGCCGACGACCTCACCACGCGCCTCGCTCATCTCAGCGACGATCTCCTCCTCGAAACGCTCGCCTTCGCGGAGGGCCGTCTCTTGTCCATTCATCCCTTCCGCGATTTCAATGGTCGCGTGACGCGTCTTTTTCTCCGCGAGCTGCTCCGCCGCCTCGATCTCCCGCCCGTCGATCTTGTCCCGACTACTCCGTCCGACGAACCGGTTTACTTCGCCGCACTTCGGGCCGGTGATGCGCTCAACTGGCAGCCTCTCGCGGCCATCTGGCAGCAGCGTTTCGAGCGTTTCGGCGACCCAAAAGGAACCCCCGCATGAGCTTTTTCGGCAAACTTTTTGGCAAGAAACCGGACGCGGTCCCGCCGCTGTTGCCCAAGCCGGCCGCGCCCGCCGCGCCGGGCTCTGATCCGTCGAAGGATCCGAACATGATTCGGATCCACGACGCCTACGGCCGCGAGATGTTCGTGACCAAGCAGGCGTGGCGCGACTCCGTCCTCCTCGGGCACATTCAAAAAGTGTGGAATGACCCCGAAGCGCTCTACTCCACGATCATCCAGGCGCTGGGAGACGGCTTTGGCGCCGACATGCTCAAGCCCGCCGAGCAACTCGCGGCCATCGATCCCGACGCCGAGCGCGGCGCCATCGTCCTCGCCATTGTCTATCGCGAGCACAAACGACCCGGCGATGCGGAAGCCGTTCTTCGCCGATACATCACACGCCACGGTGAAACCGGTTCCGTCCTCACCAATCTCGCGAAAATCCACACCGATCGCGGACAGCACGATCTCTCGCTCGAGACCCTCTGGCGCGGCCTCCAGCTCGATCCGAATCAGGACAATGGCATGGCTTGGTATGAAGTCATCCACCGCGAGAAGCACGGCCCCGCCGCCGGCCTCGAGGCCCTCCGCCGCGTCGCCGCGCTACCCGGCGCGTGGCGCGCACGCCTGTGGTTGGCCCGCGCCGCCCTCGAGCATCGCGATCTCCCCGCCGCCCTCGCGCTGTATGCGGAGGCGCTGGGCCTCGTGGCTAACCCTACCCCCGCCGCCATGCTGCAGCAGATCAGCGGCGACCTTGGTAACCATGGGCACCTGCCGGAAATCCTTCGCATCGTCACGCCACGCTTCGACATCGCCCACCACGGGCTCGCCGTCGGCAACAACCTCATCCAGGCCAATCTCGACCTCGGCCGCCTCGATGCCGCTCGCGCACTCCTCGACCTCCACTACGCGCAGAAACGCCCTGATTGGAAAGTGACGCTTTCGTTCTGGGACACCGAGCTGGCCAAGCTCCACGTCGCCGCTACGCCGGCCGAGCCGGCGGAGAAGATATCCGTCGCCCTGCTGAATGGCGAAGGCCCGGTGTGGCTGCCGGAAGATTCTCCCGCCACCGAGCTATTTCCGGTCCCCGCCGGGGAACCGGTGCGCATCGCGTTTCTCGGCAGCACAGCCGAGACGGCGGGCACCGTCGGCGGCGCGAAACCCGCGCACCAGATGAGCGACGCCCCCGGTCGGCTGAGTCGGGCCACGCCGCTCTTCCTCGCCGAGCAGATGCGCTTCCGCGCTCCCACGTCCGTCCGCACGTTGGTGCCATGGGTGCAAGGATCCGCCCCCGCTTTCGTTCTTAGCGGAGTGCCCTGGGAAAACGACTCCGCCGCCCAACACGCCCGGACGGGTGCGAAGCCCTGCGACTACGTTGTGATCACGCACCTCCGGGCCCCGGCTCAATCCTGGAGCCTTGATCTCCGGCTCGTCCGCACGATCGACGCCATCTGTCTCGCCACGGCCTCCGTCACCTTTCCCCACGATCAACTGCAGGCCGGCTTGCCCGCGCTGGCCGAGCAGCTCCTCCACCTGCTCGTGCGCCATGTTGAGATTACCCGCACCACCCCACCCGCTTTCTATCGCGTGCCCGTCGGGACTGACTTTCCGTTTTACCTCCTGCGGCTGGAGCAATTGCTCGCCGTCCGCTGCGCCAGCATGCCCGGGACTTCGGCGGCGTTCCTGAGCGGCGAACGCGAGATGCTCGACGGCAACCTCCGGCTCTGCCTCAACCACCCGGAGAATGTCACGACCCGCCTCGTTTTCCTCCAGACGCTCCTGCGCATGAAAAAAGTCCACCCCGAGGTCGTGGCCGAATTCCGCGACGGCGTGCTGCTGCTGCAAAAAGAAAAGCCGCTACCCGAGCCCGCACAAGCCGTGGCTCAGCGCATCGTCAACGAGTTGCTCTCTTCATGACCGCCGCCGCACATCCAAAGGTAGGGCGCGTTATCCCTAACGCGCCGTGGCAGACCGTGAAAATCGGCGACTCGCTGAATCTGATAAACGGTCGTGCATTCAAACCAAGTGAGTGGTCCACAACCGGCACTCCCATTGTCCGAATTCAAAATCTCAACAATCCGAAGGCTCCCTTTAACTACTACCAAGGAGACCTACCTGCAAAAATCGCGCTCGATGACGGCGACCTTCTTTTCGCATGGTCTGGAACGCCCGGAACGTCGTTTGGCGCGCACATTTGGCGAGGTGGAAAGGCGTGGCTCAATCAGCACATCTTCAAGGTCGAGTTCGACGCAGCTCAGTTCGACAAACGGTTTCTCCAGCTGGCTATCAACCACAACCTAAATGACTACATCCGTGCGGCTCATGGCGGAGCCGGCCTAGCTCACATCACGAAAGGAAAGTTTGAAGCTTCCGAACTTCCGTGCCCGCCTCTTACTGAGCAGCGCCGGATCGTGGCGGAGATCGAAAAGCAATTCACGCGCGTGGACGTCGGAGTCGCCGCGTTGCGCCGCACGCAGGCCAACCTCAAACGCTACCGCGCCGCCGTCCTCAAAGCCGCCTGCGAAGGCTGCCTCGTCCCAACTCGCATTAAGTTTGTGCCGACCCCGCTCAAAGAATTGATGGAGGGGCTTGGGCAAGGGTGGAGCCCGAAATGCGATCTACATCGGGAGCCAGAAGCAGACGAATGGGCTATCATCACGACGACAGCGGTGCAGCCGATGCGATACGTCGACTATCAAGGGAAGCCTCTTCCTTCGAATCTCACGCCGCGTCCTCACATCGAAATCAAGGTGGGTGATTTCCTGATGACTCGAAAAGGCCCGCGTAACCGCACTGGTGTCGCGTGTCTCGTTCGTTCGACGCGTCACCGATTGATGGTGTGCGACACCGTTTATCGCTTTCGATGCCGGGAGGCCCGAGTAAAAGCCGCCTACCTGGAACTAGCGCTTAACTCGCCGCCAGTCGTCGAAGAAATCAACCGCAGAAAATCCGGAATCAGCGACAGCGGTATTAGCCTCACCCACGACAAGATTGGTGGCGTCCCAATCCCGCTACCACCTCTCGCCGAGCAAACGCGAATCGTGGCAGAAGTGGAGCGACGCCTGAGCGTGGTAGACGAACTAGAAACAGTCGTGAACGCCAACCTCCAGCGCGCCACCCGCCTCCGCCAGTCGATTCCTAATCAAGCTTTCACCGGAAACCTCTAAGCCAAGATAGACTGCTTCTGACTATGTGGCTTCGCACATTCACCCAACTCCAATGAAGGCAGACATCCAACGATTCCTGCGCGGCTGGCCAGAAGGTAAGGAGTTGAATTGGGCGGGAGGTGGCGACTCAGACTGGCCCAATAATTTTGTAGGCCGAGATCTTGAGCTCGAGCGCATCCGTTCAATGCTGCGACGGGCTAGTCGGTTCCCGGTGTTCTTGATTGGACCGAGAGGTGTAGGGAAAACAGCTCTCTGTTACGCCTATATCTCGCGATTTTCAGCAAACTATCGTCGTTGCGTAAGAGTTTCGTGCTCTCGAAGCATCGAGATCAACTCGCTTGCCGCCATTCTGCGGAGTGAACTTGGACTTCCACTTGGTCGAGGAAGCGCGGCTTCAGATGCCGAAGCATTGATACATTATTTGGGCGCCTCTCGCACCGAGAAACCCGTCCTTTTTGTTCTGGACGACATCGATCAGCTATCAGAACGCGATTTCACGAACGCACTCAGGTTTTTTGCGCCGGTGCTAGAATTTAGTCGCGCAATCTTTTCCGGCACCGCACTCCCTCCTGCTCAAGATCACGACAAGCTGGCGCAGAACACACTCGTTCTTTCCCCACTTAACCAGAGAGACGCCGAGGAATTGTTGTTTCACAGAGTTAAGATGGCCGGCTTGGAAAAGAAAGTCGCAATCACCTTTCTCAGGGAGTTGTCAAAGTTCGGCGTAGACTGGGCTGCGGTGAGCCCGCGTTTTATCCTGCGACTATTCGAATCGTATATTCGTGACGGCCGGATCGATACAGCCTTCTTGGAATCTGTTCGCTATTATTTTCCGGCCGTAACCAATTTCGTTGTTTCCGATACGGACGACGGCCTGAAGGTGCTTCCGGTTGGTTTCCTCGATCCCACGCAGATCATAACCCCAAATTCGGGTGTTTTCGGGGCCAGTCCATTAGTCGTCATCCCGAATTTTAAATCGTTTTGGAGGCGCCGTTTGGATGAGTTCGAAGAACTACTGAACAATCCAAGAACAACCGAACCCCAGATTCAAAATTTCCTAGAGCGGCATCCTCAGTTTCTCAAGGGAATCGACTACGAACACACTATCGCGCATCCAGTATTGGAACGTGATGATGACGGCGACCTCATCCCAGATTTTTTTCTAAAACCTCGGAACTCCGAATTGATTGACATCCTAGACCTAAAACTTCCGACGAAGAAACTGATCGTCGGAAAACCAGATCGAAAAAAACTCAGTGGGCCGGTAACTGACGCAATTGCTCAAGTCCGGGAGTATCGCGACTACTTTGAACGTCCGGAATACCGAGCGCGGGTGTTGAAAAAATACGGTGTTCGCGGGTATCGACCGAACACCATTGTGGTCATTGGTCGCGATCCGAAAGAGGTGCCAGAGGATAAAGTGCGACAAGTCTTCTCGGACCTTCCAAATTTTGTTCGCATCATGACCTTCGACGACATTTACGGACGAATGAAGACTATGGCGAACTGCAATCTGTTGTGATCGTGACGGGATAACGCACGCATATGACCGCTCCCACACTCGTCCAAAAACTCCGGAATTACCATTCTTCGCCTGACGGCTACGCAGGCCACGCTGCAACCCAATCATGACCGCACCTGCGCTAGTTCAGAAGCTCTGGAATTACTGCAACATCCTCCGGGATGACGGGCTGTCTTACGGCGACTACGTCGAGCAGCTCACGTTTCTCCTCTTCCTCAAGATGGCGGACGAGCAGAGCCGTGCACCGTATAACAAGCCGTCGCCGATTCCGAAGGGCTTCGACTGGCCTGCGCTCGTGAAGGTCGACGGCGACGACCTCGAAACCCTCTACCGCCACATCCTCGAGGAACTGGGCAAGCGCCCCGGCATGCTCGGTATCATCTTCCGCAAGGCGCAGAACAAAATCCAAGACCCGTCCAAGCTCCGCCGGCTCATCGTCGATCTCATCGACAAGGAAACCTGGACCTCCCTCGACGCCGACCTCAAGGGCGACGCCTACGAGGGCCTCCTCGAAAAGAACGCCGCCGACGTCAAAGGCGGCGCCGGCCAATATTTTACTCCCAGACCCCTCATCGCCGCCATCGTCGACGTCATGGCCCCGGCCCCCGGCCAAACGATCTGCGACCCCGCCTGCGGCACCGGCGGCTTCCTCCTCGCCGCCTTCGACCACCTCTCGAAGCTCCCCCACCTCGACCGCGCCCAGAAGAAGGCCCTGAAAAACGGCACGTTCCACGGCATCGAGCTGGTCGACAGCGTCACCCGCCTCTGCGCGATGAATATGCTGCTCCATGGCATCGGCGGCGAGTCCGACACCACCGATCTCCCCGTCGCCACCAAGGACGCCCTCACCGGCAAACACGGCGAATACAACATTGTCCTCGCCAACCCGCCTTTTGGGAAAAAGAGCAGCGTCACCATCATCGGCGCCGACGGCGAGCAGTCCAAAGAATCGCTCACGATCAACCGCGACGATTTCTGGGCCACCACGAGCAACAAGCAGCTCAACTTCCTCCAGCACATCTTCACCATCCTGAAGCAGCACGGCCGCGCCGCGGTTGTCCTCCCTGACAACGTCCTCTTCGAAGGCGGCGCTGGCGAAACCATCCGCCGCCAGCTCCTCCAGCAAGCCGACGTCCACACCCTCCTCCGCCTGCCCACCGGCATCTTCTACGCCCAAGGCGTGAAGGCCAACGTGCTCTTCTTCGACCGCAAACCCGCCGCCGACAAAAAAGCCTGGACCGAAAAACTCTGGATCTACGACCTCCGCACCAACCAGCATTTCACCCTCAAGGAAAACACCCTCAAGCGCAGCGACCTCGACGATTTCGTGGCGTGCTATTTCGGTCGGATTGAAGGTAGGGCGGGTTTTCCGCAACCCGCCGGATCGAAGACCAAGCCCGGCGCGTTAGGGACAACGCGCCCTACCTCGGACCGACTCAACCGCGTCGAAACAGAACGCTTCAAGGCCTTCACCTACGACGAACTGATCAAGCGCGACAAAGTGAACCTCGACATCTTCTGGCTCAAAGACGACGCCCTCGAAGACAGCGCCAACCTCCCCGCCCCCGGCATCATCGCCGCCGACATCGTCGCCGACCTCGAAGCCGCCCTGGAACAATTCGCCGCGATCGAAGAGGATTTGAAAGAGTAGTATTGCATCCAGATTCGCAGCGCGAGGCGCGCTGATCGCAGAAAAAATATCCATGAACAACTCACTTTGGCCCTTCGTCGGCTTCACGATCTACCTGGTCGTATTTATGGGGGGCGTGCTGGCGGTAGGGATCTGGTATATCAAACGTCGTCAGGAAAAGCCCCCACTGGAATTCAAGCTCCTCCGCGGCCCGGGAGAATCTCTCCGATTGCGTATGCAGAAATTCGACGAGAACGGGATCTTTCTGGTGGGCGCGGCGGCGCTAGCGCCTGTGTTCGCCGCACTTTTGGTGTTCGGCGTGCTGCTTTGGCTGACGCCGACGCTGCGGTTGTCTTACGCGCTGGCGATTGTCTCCTGCGCCTTTTTCCCCGCCTTGTATTTCGCCGGGCGCTGGGCCTTGCGGATGCTGTTTCGAAATCGCAACGACTGGCTCGGCTACTTGGGGGAACGCGTGACGGGTGAGGCGCTCGGAGTGCTAACCTCCCTTGGCTACCGGGTCTATCACGACATTCCGGCGGAATCCGGCGGGGCAAAGTTCAATGTCGACCACGCCGTCGTCGGTCCTAACGGCCTGTTTGTGATTGAAACCAAAACCCGTCGCAAGGGACGGGCGCGCCCGGGCTTCGAAGCGCACAAGGTCAGCTACGACGGAAAATGCCTCAGCTGGCCGTGGGCGGAGGATACGTTCGGCCTCGCGCAAGCAGAGCGTAACGCGCGATGGCTGGCGGACGAATTGAACCGTCTCACCGGCTTTCGTTTGGCCGCGCAACCGGTGCTTTCCCTGCCGGGCTGGTATGTCGTCCCCAAAGGACTGGGACCGGTCGTCGTGGTGAATCACAAGCAACTCGTCACCGCGATCACACGCGGGCCCAAAGATGTGCTCACCGGCGAGCAAATCGAACTCATCGCCCGGCAACTCGACAACCTGTGCCGCTACGTGGAAGACTGAGCGCATGACGCCGAGCGAGAAGCCGATCGCCCTCCCGCCCACGCCCACCTGCCGGGCCAAGGTGGTGGAGTGGAATACGGAGCGCGGGTTCGGTTTCGTCGACGATGGGCGGCGCCGAATCTTCGTCCACATTCGGGACTTCGTCACCCGTCATGCGGCGCCCACCGTGGGTGCGACGGTGACCTTCGAACTCGGTGCCGATCCCCAGGGCCGTCCCTGTGCTCGCAATGTAAGGACCGTCAGCTGGTGCGGCGGGTTGAGGCTCGTTCATTTCCCCATTCTTGCCGCGTTGCTCCTCGTGCCCGCGGTCGCCGTCTACCATCTCGCGCCACCCACGCTGGCCCGTGGGGTGGCCTACGGGGTGGCGGCCGCCTCGGTCGTCACGTTTCTGGCCTACTTCGAGGATAAGCGGCGGGCTCAGCGCGCCGATTGGCGCACTCCCGAGCGCACGTTGCACGTGATGGCGCTGTTGGGTGGCTGGCCGGGTGCATTTCTCGCCCAGCGGACTTTCCGCCACAAAAGCGCCAAGGTTTCCTTCCTCGTCGTTTTCTGGCTCACGGTCGGGCTCTACCAAATCGTCGCGATCGACGGACTACTGGGCTGGCGCCTGCTCGGTCAAATTTCGAATTGGGTGAGATCGTAGCCTCCCAAGACCGCCACTTAGCCCTCGCCCACTGTGTGCGACCGCCTCCAGATTTTTGATCGATGAATATGCGCGCCGCTTCCCTTCTCTTCTTGGCCACGTCCTCACTGCTGTGGGCCCGCCTCGGCGAGACCGAAAAAGAACTCGTCGCGCGTTTCGGTGACGCGCGTATGCGCAGCAAACACAAGATTATCGGTCAGGGAAAAATCTCTGAACTGGGACCTTCGCTGCATTTCAAGCAGGACGACTGGAACATTGTCTCCGACCTCGTCGACGATCGCGTCGTGCGCGAAAATTACCACAAAGCCGGTGACTGGTCGCTCGAACAAATTCAGACGGTGCTCGCCGCCAACGCGCAAGGCGCCACGTGGACCGAGACCACCAAGGGGAACGGGAAGCTATCGCGCAACTGGAAGCGTTCGGATGGCGGGACCGCCGAATGGATCAAAGCCGCCGGCTTCAAAGTGATTTCGCCGGCCTACGACCGCGCCAAGGAAATCGCCGAGTCCAAGGCCAAAGCCGGCGCGAAACGCACTCCGAAGATCTAACGACCACACCAGTTCAACCGCGGGTGTGTTTTGCGTGGGCTTCGTCGGCACGCTTCCGCGGATCACCCACCTCGTCGGCGATGAGCCGACGCCCCAATCCCCACCGTAGCCGATCAGGCGAAGGGGCGCCCCATGTTTCGCCCGTTGGCGAAACGCCTCAGCGGTCCAATTCCCCGTCTCTCCCCTCGAGGAGTGACATCAGAGGGGCTTTCGGGGGTGGAGCGTGCCGGAGCGCGACGAGGGCCGGTTCTCGTAACCCGTTTCAAACTCGGGTCCGTTTTGCGCCGGCTTCGTCGGCACGCTTCCGCGGATCACCCACCTCGTCGGCGATCAGCCGACACCACCCCCAAAACCGTAGCCGATCAGGCGAAGGGGCGCCCCACGTTTCGCCCGTTGGCGAAACGTATCAGCGGTCCAATTCCCCGCCTCTCCCCTCGCGGAGTGACATCAGAGGGGCTTTCAGAGCGTGCCGGAGCGCGACGAGGGCCGGTTCTCGTAACCCGTTTCAAACTCGGGTCCGTTTTGCGCGGGCTTCGTCGGCCCGCTTCCGCGGATTACCCACCTCGTCGGCGATCAGCCGACGCCCCAACCCTCACCGTAGCCGATCAGGCGAAGGGGCGCCCCACGTTTCGCCCGTTGGCGAAACGCCTCAGCGGTCCAATTCCCCGCCTCTCCCCCCGAGGAGTGACATCAGAGGGGCTTTCAGGGGTGGAGCGTGCCGGAGCGCGACGAGGGCCGGTTTCCGTGATCGGGAACGCAGGAGCAAAGCCGCACGCCCAGACTGTATTCAAAATACCAGACCAGCGGCTCAGCGCCTATCCCCCCAATCGGGTGGAGTGAAGGGTGTCGGCCGTTTTTTGTCGCACTGCGGCGACCGCTCAAAAAACTCTGGCCGCGATGCGTTACCGAGGCAGCCTGCGTCTTCTGATCCTCGCCGCGGTGTGCGGTGTCGGCCTCGTCCAGGCAGCCACCGCCGCGAGTCCGCCGCTGACGACCGCTGCCGCCGTGCGCCAACTTCCGCCGGAGGAAGCGCGCCGGGGTTTGCCGGTGCGGCTCACGGGCAATCTCGCCATCACCACGGTGCAGCGCGATGCGCTCGTGCTGCTCGACGCGACGGATGGAGTTTACGTGGAGGTCGACCAGCCGGTGAAAAAAAACCTGCGGCCGGGCGATCGGTTGGAGATCGAGGGCGTGACCGACCCCGGCAATTTTGCCCCGATCGTCCGCGCCTCGCGCGTCGCCTTCCTGGGCGCGGGCACGTTGCCGGCGCCGCGACGGACGACCATCGCGGAGTTGAACGCCGGTGGTTTCGACGCCGCTTGGGTCGAACTGGAAGGGATCGTGCGGGCGTGCATTCCGACGCCGCGGGAGCTCCTGCCGGTGTCGCGGGCGTCCGTGGGCTCGGCTGCCGGCGCGAGCGGCGTGCATCGCCCGGAAGAGAGCTGGCTCGTGACGTTCAACCAAGGGGACGATCAATTGTCGGTGCGAATCAGCGGCCGCGTCGCGCCCGCCGATCTCGTTGACGCGAGGGTCCGACTCCGGGGCGTGGTGTTTAATGTGCACAATGCGAACCGGCAGTTCGTCCGCGCCAATCTGCAACTCCACGATGCGACGATGATCGCGGTCCTCACGCCGCCGCCGGCCGATCCGTTTTCGCTGCCCCAGCAACGCGTCGGCGAAGTTCTGCGCTTCTCGCCCACCGGCTTCACGGGCCATCGCGTGCGGGTGCGCGGGTTCGTGACCGGCCACCGGGATCGCGACACCCTCTGGTTGCGCGAAGGCGATCGCGGCATGCGGGTGGCCTCCCGCCAAGAGGGCGCGCTGTCGCCGGGCGATGAGGTCGAGGTGGTCGGTTTCCCGGATCACGGCGGCTACACGCCAAGTCTCAGCGACGCCGTCTTCCGGAAAATCGCGGCCGGCCCGCCGCCGGTTCCACAAGTCATCCGCACCGCGGAAGAAATTTCCCGGCAGGACTCGAATCTCGTGCAGATCGAGGCCGCGCTCAGCGAAGTGCGGAGCACCGCGAAGGGCGTCCTGCTCACGCTCAATTGGAACGGCGTGAACGTCCGGGCGCGGCTCTTGCGGAGCGAAGACGAGGCTCGCGCGCTGGCCTGGGAGGCGGGCAGTCGGGTGCGGGTCGCCGGTATCTGCGTGCTCGGCCAGGCGGATTATTCTCCGCCCTCGGGACTATGGGTCGCCGAAGACATGGAGCTGCTATTGCGGGACGCCCGTGATTTGGCGGTGCTGCAGGCCGCGCCGTGGCTGACGACGCGGCGCGCACTTTTCATCGTGATTTCCGTGGCCACCCTCGTGCTCGCGGCGCTGATCGTCGTCGCGGTGCTGGCCCGCCGGCAGATTCGGCAAAGGGAGCAAGCGCGGCAGCTCGCGGAGGTGGAATTTTCCGCGATGCTCGCCGAGCGCAATCGGCTGGCCCGGGAGATCCACGACACGCTGGCGCAAAATCTGAACGCAGTGTCGATGCAGCTCGAGCTGGCGCGCAACTCGGCCCGCACCGGCGTGGTCGACGCGGTCATGCCGCATCTCGGCACTGCCCACCAAATCGTGCGCACCTGTCTCGCCGAGGCGCGGGAATCGATCTGGAACATGCGTTCTCACGTGCTGGAGCGCCACGACCTGATCGGCGCCTTGCGCACCGTGGCCGAGCAACTGAGCGCCGGCTTGGGTTGTCGGATTCGCACGCGGGTTGAGGGCCGGCCGCGGCGGTTGGCCCCGATGATCGAGAACCATCTCCTCCGCATCGGCCAAGAGGCCGTGGCCAACGCCCTGAAACATGCGCGCGCCCGGAACATCGAGGTCGCCATCGCGTTTGCCGGGTCAACGGTCCGGCTGGTGATCGAGGACGATGGCACAGGCTTCGAGCCGACGGACGCCTCGTCTCCGGAGGGCCACTACGGCCTGCGCGGCATGCGCGAGCGCGCGGAACAGATCAGCGGCCGGCTGACGGTCGGCCGGGGCGCGCAAGGCGGCACGCGCATCGAGGTCGCGGTCGACTCGATTGGCTGACCCTGTTTTTACTTTCGGACCAACCCCGCTACCCCGTGAAAAAAACTGCCGAGGAAAACGCGATCAGCGTGCTGATTGTCGATGACCACCCGACCTTTCGGATGGGCTTGGCCGCGCTCATCGACAGCCAGCCCGGCATGAAGGTCACGGCCCAGTTTTCTTCAGGTGAGGAGGTGCTGGCGGCCTATCAGCCCGGCATGGCTTCGGTGATTCTGATGGATCTGCGTATGCCCGGGATGGGCGGGGTGGAGGCCATTATCGGCCTCGTGGCGCGCGACCCGCAGGTGCGCGTGATCGTGCTCACCACCTACGACACCGATGAAGACGTTTACCGGGCCATCCAGTCGGGGGCGAAATCGTATCTGCTCAAAGACATGTCCACCGAGGAGATCGCGGGGACCATCCGGTCTGTGCATCAAGGCGGCACGGAGATCCCCCCGCGCGTCGCCGAGCGGCTCGCGGAGCGGGCGCAGCGGCAATCGCTCACGCAACGGGAGCAGGACGTGCTCCACCTGTTGGTGCGCGGACGCAGCAACAAGGAGATCGGCGCGCAGTTGTTCATTTCGGAGGAAACCGTCAAATCGCACCTCAAGACCCTGTTTGCCAAACTGAAGGTGCGCGACCGCACCGATGCCGCCATCAGCGCCGTGCGGCATGGCATCGTGCACCTCGAGTAGGCCGGGCCGGCGCCAGAATCCCCCCAATGGGGGGTAGTCGCGCGCGGGCCCGGCTTGTTATGCTCTGACCTTCACCTCACCTCGGTTTCCCCACCAATGACCGCGCACCCCTGCCGATTCCCGGCATCCACGCGCGGCGACTGCGGGAGCCACCACCCTACCCACCCATCGTGAACACGCGCCCCGCCCCCTTCCCTCCTATTTTCACCGGCCGGCTGCTGGCGCCTCCGTGCCCAGCTCGGAGCCGAGCCCTGATCCTCACCTTCACCGCGCTCCTCGGGGCCCAGGCGACCGCTCAGACGGTGGTGACGCCACCCCCGCCGCCACCACCGGCGGAGACGGTCGAACTGAGCCCGTTCATGGTCTCTGCCTCGAAAGACACCGGCTATCTGGCCGCCAGCACCTTGGCAGGCACCCGTCTCAACACCGAGCTCAAGGACGTCGGCGCCGCGGTCTCCGTCTACACCCAAGAATTTCTTGAGGACATCGCCGTGACCAAGCTGGAGGACATTCTTACCTACACGGCCTCCACCGAGGCCGCTGGCCGCAACGGGAACTTCTCGGGCATCGCCGGGGAAAACTCGGCCGAGGTGCGCGAAGATCCCTCCAGCGTCAACCGTGTGCGCGCCCTCGCCCAGGCGACCCGCACCCGCGATTTCTTCCCCTCCGACATCCCGACCGATACCTTCAACTTCGGCACGCTCACCGTGAGTCGCGGCCCGAATGCCATCCTCGCCGGAGTCGGCAATGCCGGCGGCATCATCGACGCGGGTTTGCGCAAGGCCACGTTCAAGGATGACTACCGCCTCGTCTCCCGGCTGAGTTCCTACGGCTCCCACCGCGAGGAATTGCATCTCAACAAGGTATTCATTCCAAACCGATTGGCTGTTCGACTCGAACTGCTCAACGACCAGAAATTTTTCCGCCAGAAACCCACCAAAGACAAGGACCAGCGCCTTTACACCGCGCTCCAATACCGCGTGATCGACCCCAAGCGCGACTCGTTCTTGGGCCGCGGGACCTTCCGCGCCAATCATGAAGCGGGTAAGATCGATGGCATCCCGCCTGATCCGCTCACCCCGACGTTTACGCTGGCCAATTGGTTCACCCCCATGACCTCCGCCGGCGCGAGTGTTCCCGAAAACGCCAAGTATCAGTGGTGGGGCTATGGCTCCCCTCTGCTCAACGCCCCGACGGCAGCCCAAGGCCCCACCTCATCCTCGTTGCGCAACTCCAGTGGCGCCGGAATCTTGCCCGCCAACTCCTCGGTGGTCCAAGGCTTCCCGCTTTATGCACAAATGGCACTGATCTATGCGGACCCGACCTCGAACACCGCCGGCGTCGGCCTCACGAATTCGGGCCTCACGGGCGTCCAGGGTTTCCAGGGCACGATCCCGGCTACCTTGCCCGGCGGCACCGGCGGCTCTTTGCGCTCCTCGGGTGATTTTAATCGTCAACGCACGGGCTTTGTCCGCACCCGCCTCAGCGACCCGAACATCTTCAATTTCTACGACAACTTGATGACCGGGGTCTTTGACCAGCGTTCGCAGCGCTTCAAGGCGTCGGATCTCCGTTACGAGCAGCTGCTGCTGGGCGGCCGGGCTGGCTTCGAGGCGGCCTACAACTATCAGGAATTTAAAACCATGCGCGACTTCTCGATCCCCACCGGTGGCAACGACGAGGGCATCATGGTGGACGTGAACTATTACCTCAGCGTCAAGGACAGTGCCGGCCAGCCGATCCTCAATCCCAACTTCGGCCGTCCTTTCATTTCCACTACGGACGTCTTCCGCGACTCATCGAACCGCATCACGCGCGAATCCTCCCAGTTGACCGCGTTCTACAAGCACGATTTCACGACGAGCAAATCCAAGTGGGTCAGCTATCTTGGCCGCCATACGTTCACCGGCCTCTTGTTCAAAACCAACATCGAGCGCTTCAACCGCACCTACGCGAGCACTTGGGATCCGGCCAGCCAGATCAGTCCCCAGAGTTCCCTCGCGGGAGCTCTGCCGGGAAGCTTCGGCACGCAGGTCAACGGCTGGTTCTATGTGGGGCCCTCTCTCCAAAATGTGGCCAATATCTCGGACGTGCGGCTGCAATCCATCACCGCCACGCGCCCGCAACCCGACCAAACCTATACCGTGCGCGTTTACGATCCGTTGAGCCGGACGTTCGTCAATTCGAGCAACAAGCCCTTGCGCATCCTCCAACGGCTCGTCGATCAGCGGGAAGAGCTCAGTTCCACCTCCGTCGCGCTCCAGAGCCAGTTTTTCAACAATTACCTCACCACCATTTTCGGCTGGCGCGAGGACAAGGACGATGCGTTCACCTCCAACGCGCCGACCAAGCTCGCCAATGGCAGCATCGATCAATCGACCGTCACGTTTTTGCCCTCCGTCTCCCAAGGCAAGCAGAGCTGGACCAAGAGCGTGGTCGGTCGCCTGCCGGTGCGACTCCCGGGTGAAACCGAGCTGCGCGTCTTTTGGAACGAGTCCGGCAACTTCAATCCGGTCGGTCAGCGCCGCAACATCTGGAACGAGGAACTCGGCTCCCCCTCGGCCAATACCGAGGAACGCGGATTTTCCGTGAGCACGTTCAAGGGTAAGCTCTTCCTCCGCGTCAACCAGTATAAGACCAACATCAAAAACGATGCCATCGCCGGCGTGGGCAACCCCTACTCTTACATCAGCTCGACGATCACCGCCATGATTGCCGCCCGCAATGCCGGCCTCCTGCCCGCGAATTTTAACTATAACTATCCGGGCTGGAATTCCTTCAGCGACGTCGCGCAAGCCATCTACAGCACGATCCCGTCCCGCCTGCAGGCCAACATCGGTGCGAACAAGAACTTCAATCCGAACTTCACCGGCAGTGGCTCCTCTCTGACTTGGAACCCCGAATCGATCATCAATCTCACCTCCACCAGCGACACCGAGTCCACGGGCACGGAATTCGAGGCCATCGTCAATCCCACCCGAAGCTGGCGCATCTCGCTCAGTGTCTCCAAAAACGAAGCCGTCAAGGCCAGCGTAGCGGTGGAGGAAGCCGCCTTTGCGGCCGCTTGGAAAAAGAATCTCGATACCATGTATGGCGGCGCGCTCCTCCCGGGCGCTCGCAACCCTGCGTCCAATCAGACGGGGACGTTCTACGAGCAGTATGTGGCCGAACACCTCGTCTTCATTCGCAGCGCCTCCGCCTTGTCCGGCCTGCCCTCGCCGGAAGTCCGGAAATGGCGGGCGAACATGGTGACCCGCTATGACTTCAGGCAGGGCTCCCTGAAGGGCGTGAACGTGGGCGGGGCCGTTCGCTGGCAGGACCGGGTCGGCATCGGCTTTCCCCTGGTCACCGCGGGTGGCATCACCACGTCGGACGTCACGCGTCCCTACTGGGGAGCGCGCGAACATATGATCGACCTCAGCGCCGGCTACACGCGGAAGATCAACATGGGCTTCGGTCCGGTCACCTGGAACTTGGGACTCAACGTCCGCAACCTCAACGCCAAGGACGAAATCATCCCGATCAAGGCCAATGCGGACGGTTCCTGGGGCACGTTCCGGATCGCGCCCGAGCGCACATGGACCGTAACGAACTCATTCGCCTTCTGAGCTACCCACACCACTTGTATGCAGCACGTCCCGTTCAAGCGGGAGATGCCTCAGTAAATCCGGTTCCTCGCTGTTTTCCGTGGGTAACGCTCGGTGAAGGGAGCCCCAAATGGGCGAAAATATGATAGCCTAGGGCAACGCCCTGGGAAAATATTCAATAGAAAAACTGAGCCCTAAAAGGGCGGCACCATCGACCCACTGAAAACGGCGAGTAACCTCACCTCCTATGAATATCCCCAAAATCGTGCGTGTCGGGTGGTGCCGAAGCCTCGCGATTGCCTGTAGCGTGCCGGGACTTTTGACGGCAGTTGGCCTCGCCGCCGAATCGGCTGCACCCGAACGCCCCAACATCGTCCTCATCGTCGCGGACGATCTCGGCTTCGGCGACCTCGGAGCTTACGGCGCCACGCGCCTGAAGACGCCGAACCTCGATCGCCTCGCGGCCGAGGGCGTGCGCTTCACCTCAGGTTACGTGCCCTCGTCCACCTGCACGCCGACGCGCTACTCGATGTTCACGGGCGAGTATGCCTGGCGGCAGTCCGCCAAGCGCACCGGCATTTTGCCGGGCGACGCACCCTTGAGCATCGAACCCGGCCGTCTGACACTGCCGGAAGCGCTGCGCCGCACGGGCTACTTCACCGGCGCGGTCGGCAAGTGGCACCTCGGCCTCGGCGATGGCCGGACCCTGGTTGACTTCAACGGCCGCATTGCCCCCGGCCCGCGCGAGGTCGGCTTCGATTATTCCCACATCATTCCCGCCACGGTCGATCGCGTGCCGTCGGTGTGGATCGAGAATCATCGCGTCGTCGGTCTCGATCCGGCCGACCCGATCAAGGTCAGCTACGAAAAAGACCTCGGCGTTGAGCCGAACGGAATCGACCGTCCCGACCTGCTCATCCAAGGCGCCGACAAGCAGCACTCCGGCACCATCATCAACGGCATCAGTCGCATCGGGTTTATGTCGGGCGGCAAATCCGCCCGCTTCAAGGACGAGGAACTCACCAGCACCGTCGTGAAAAAATCCGTCCAATTTCTCGAGCAACACGGCGACCGCCCCTTCTTCCTCTACGTCGGCCTCTTCGAGCCCCACGTCCCGCGCGTCGCCGAGCCGCCCTTCGTGGGCACCAGCGAACTCGGCGTCCGGGGCGAAGTCATCCAGCAGATGGACTGGGCCGCGGGGGAAGTCTTGAAGGCGCTCGAACGCCTGAAGCTCGACCGCAATACCCTCGTGATCTTCACGAGCGATAACGGCCCCGTGCTCTTCGACGGCTATTTCGACGGCGGCGCCGAGAAGAACCAGGATCACCGTCCGGCCGGCGGCCTCCGCGGCTGGAAATACCTCGTTTACGAAGGCGGCTGCCGCGTGCCGCTGATTGCCCGCTGGCCCGGGCGTATCCAGCCGCGTGTGACCAACCAGATGTTCAGTCTCGTCGATCTCCCGGCGACCCTCGGCCGCATCGCGGGCGCGGAAATCTCCGCCGCCGCCTCACCCGACAGCCTCGATCTCAGTCCGGTATTGCTGGGCACGACCACGGAGAATCTGCGCGACCACACCGTGCTCCACGGCATCTCCGACACCCTCGCGATCCGGGTCGGCGACTGGAAATACATCCCGGCCAACACCCGCAGCGGCGCCACCGGCACCGGGGGGGCCAATCCCACCGACGCCCGCTTCACGCCCAACCAAATTCCGGAGCCGCTGCTCTTCAACCTTCGCGACGATCCGGCCGAGCGGAACAACGTCGCCACCAAATTCCCCCAGAAGGCGGAGGAATTACACCGCCGCCTCGAGGCCCTCCGCCAGCCCCCGGTTCGCGCCGGCCGCGGCTGAGTGAGTATTCCTTCTGCCGCACGCCGCCTCACCCGACTCAGTTTCTCCCCATGCTCACCGGACTCCGCGCATCAGTCCTCTTCGCCTTCGTCTGCGCGGGCCCGCTCGCATCCGCCGCGACCTACTACGTCGACGCGCTCAAGGGCGACGACACGGCGAGCGGCACCCGCATCGAGCAGCCGTGGCGCACGTTGCCGCGGGCTCAGCTGGCCAAGCTCCAGCCCGGCGACCGTCTGTTGCTCGCCGCCGGCGTGAAACACCCAGGTCGCCTCCATTTCGAATCCCTCGCCGGCACGGCCGAGGCGCCCATCGTCATCGGCAGTTACGTGAACCCCGACCAAGATCCGCGCGCCATCGCGATGATCGACGGCCAGGGCGCGCCGTCCGCGCTGAGCCTGAAAAACTCCCGCTACGTCCGCGTAGAAAACTTGCTGCTCTCGGCCGATGGCGGCCCGCTCACCGGCCCGATGCGGTGCGGCGTCCTCGTCGAGGCCGACGGCACCAACGAATCCCGCGGTATCACGCTCACGCGACTCCAGGTGAAAAGCGTCTCCTTCCATCCGCCGGGCTACACCCGCCCGGCAGCGGACGTGAAGACGGCCAACGGCAACACCCGCTACGGTTGGGGTATCCGTTTTATGGTCACGGGCAAGACGGCGCAGATGCGCGATGTCACGGTCACCGAAACCACCATCGAGCGCGTCGACCACACCGGCCTGAAATTCACCGCACCGGACGGCGGCATCCGCGACGTCGTGGTGGAGAATGTCACGGTCTCCCACTCCGGCGGCCCCGGCATTCAGATGTCGGGCGTCGCGGGCGGACGTTTCTCGCACCTGACCGTGGACCACTCGGGAAGCACGGCCGACTCCCGCAACTGGGGCCGCGGCAGCGGGCTTTGGACGTGGGGCACGAGCGATGTCGTGATCGAGCGCAGCCGCTTCACCAATGCCAACGGACCGGGCGACTCAGCGGGCGTGCACATCGACTACCACTGCAAAAATATCGTGGTCCAATATAACTACAGCGCCCACAACGCCGGCGGCTTCTGCGAGATCCTCGGAAACAACTACAATTGCGCCTATCGCTACAACATCAGCGTGAACGACGGCCACCGCGTGAAGGGGCGCGACGGGGCGTTTCAAGAGGGAAAAACGTTCTGGCTCAGCGGCTACGTCGGCAACCGGGTGAAGCCCACGGGCCCGTTTAATTCCTATTTCTACAACAACACCATCTACGTCGGGGAGAGCATCGACGCGAAATTCGCCGTGGCGCCGAGCGCCGCCGGCGTGATCGTGGCGAACAATATCTTCTACATCGCGGGACGCAGCCTGCGCGTCGCCGGCGATCAGACCAAGTCCGACCAAGCGGCGACGCGCCCGGTGGAGCGCGCGGTGATGTCGCACAATCTTTTCCTCCGCGCCGACAACTGGCCGCAGGCCCTCGGGCTCGCGGACCGCGCCCCACTGATTGGCGACCCCGCGTTCGCGACGCCCGGAGGCGCGCGGCTGGCCGATTACGTTCCCGGCAACGCCGCGCTCGTGAAGGACCGGGGCATCTCCGTCGCCCCTCTCCCGGGTGACAGCATCGGCCTCACTCTCGGACTGCCAGTCGCCACCGACATTCTCGGCCGCCCCATCACCGGCGCACCCGACCTCGGCGCGATTGAGTTACCCTGACACCTCTCCGCCCACGACCCACCGACGCTCCCGCCCGTCTCCCACGCTCAATTTCGTCATGAAGAAATTCACCTGCCTCGCGCTCGCCCTGCTCGGTTTTGTCGCCACCGCCCGGGAAATCCGTGCCGGTGCGGCGGTAGTTCCCGGCGAAGTCTGGAAAGACACCGATGGTCGCCCGATCAATGCCCACGGCGGCGGCATTCTGTTTCACGCGGGTGTCTACTACTGGTATGGCGAGTTCAAGGAAGGCACTACCTACCTGCCGAAGGTGAATCAGGCGTGGGGCGGCACGCGCGTGCTGGCGGGCGGCGTGTCGGTTTACTCGTCGAAGGATCTGACAACGTGGAAAAACGAGGGCCTCGCGCTGCGCCCTGTGCCCGAGAATCCCGACCACGACCTCGCTTCGGAAAACGTCATCGAACGCCCCAAGGTCATCTACAACGCCCGCACCAAAAAGTTCGTGATGTGGTTTCACCAAGACAGCCCGAACTACCAAGCCGCCCGCTCGGGCGTCGCCGTGAGCGACACCCCGGCCGGGCCGTTCCAGTATCTCGGCGCGTTCCGCCCCAACGCCGGCATCCGGCCGCTAAACGCTTCCGTCGCCGATCTCGCTCCGACGCCCACCAACCTCCTCGCCCGCGATCTCGCAGGCGGCCAGATGGCGCGCGACATGACCCTGTTCGTCGACGACGACGGCACCGCGTATCAATTCTACTCCTCCGAGGCGAACGAGACGATGCATGTCTCGCAACTGAGCGACGACTATCTCCGCCCGGCGGGAAAATATGCGCGCGCTTTCGTCGGCCGGTCGATCGAGGCCCCGGCGGTGTTCAAGCACGCCGGCAAATACTACCTCATCGGGTCGGGCTGCACCGGCTGGGATCCGAACCCCGCCCACTCCGCCGTGGCCGATCACCCCTTGGGACCGTGGAAGGAAAGGGAGAACCCTTGTCGTGGTCCGGGCGCCGCGGTGACTTTCGCCAGCCAAAGCACGTTCGTGCTGCCCGTGGCCGGCCGCCCCGGTCAGCTCATCGCGATGTTCGACCGCTGGAACAAGTGGAACCTGCAAGATTCCCGCTACGTGTGGCTACCGCTCTCCTTCGACCAGGACGGCTTCCCCGTCGTCGTCTGGCGGGACCGTTGGTCCTTGGCTGAACTCAGGTGATCCTCCTGGCGCCCTTGGCCGCTCGGATACTTCATGATCTACCGAGCTGGACAGGGCCGGAGACGCGGGTCCGCGCCTCCGCACAAAACCAACTACGCCCTCGCCCTCTGATTGGGGATCGTCACCTTCGTCACCGTTTCCCAACGCGATCCGCCGCTCCGCGTATCGGCTCCTCGGCTCCTTGGTATTCCCCATCGAATCACTCTCCGTTCTCCCATGAGATTCCCCGCCACCCTGCTCTCGCTCACTGTCGCCCTCGCATTTTTGAGCGCGCCGATCGCTGCGAGCGCCGCCGCTTCGAAGCCCAACATCGTTTACATCCTCTGCGACGACCTCGGCTACGGTGACGTGCGTGTCTTCAATCCCCGTGGCAAAATCGCCACGCCGCACATGGACCGTCTCGCCGGCGAAGGTATGATCTTCACCGACGCCCACAGCAGCTCCTCCGTGTGCACCCCCACGCGCTACGGCGTGCTCACCGGCCGCTACAACTGGCGCTCGCGTCTCCAAAGCGGCGTGCTCGGCGGTCTCAGTCCGCGCCTGATCGAGCCGGGGCGCGTCACCGTCGCCTCCTTTCTGAAAGAGCACGGCTACTTCACCGCCTGCGTCGGCAAATGGCACCTCGGCATGGATTGGGCCAAACATCCCGGTAAATCGGTGAACGCCCTCGGCGTCGAAACCGCCGATCAAGTGGGTAGCGTCGACTTCTCCCAACCCATCGCCAACGGCCCCCTCAGTGTGGGCTTCGATTATTTTTTCGGTATCGCCGCGTCGCTCGACATGGTGCCCTACACGTTCATCGAAAACGATCGCGTGGCCTCGCTGCCCGAAGTCGCCGACATGAAGTTTCCCATGACCGCCGGCCGCTCCGGTGGCTTCACGCGCACCGGACCCGGGGCCAAAGATTTTGCCGCCGTCGACGTCTTGCCCGCGCTCACGAAAAAAACGGTCGACCTCATCGGCCGCCGCGCCGCCGACTCCAAGCAGGGCCGGCCGTTCTTCCTCTATGTGCCGCTCAATTCCCCGCACACCCCGATCAATCCGTCGCCCGCCTGGGTCGGCAAAAGCGGCCTCAGCCCCTACGCCGATTTTGTAATGGAGACCGACTGGGCCGTCGGCGAAGTGATGCGCGCGCTCGCTGCGGCCGGCCTCGAAAAAGACACACTCATCATCGTCACCAGCGACAATGGCTGCTCGCCCCAGGCTAACTTCACCGAACTCCTCCCGCTCGGCCACAACCCCAATCACATTTTCCGCGGCAACAAAGCCGACATCTACGACGGCGGCCACCACGTGCCCTTCATCGCCCGTTGGACCGGCGTGACCAAGCCCGGCAGCCGCTACGAACCCTACGTCTGTCTCACCGATCTCATGGCGACCGTCGCCGATATCCTCGCCGGTAAACTCCCCGCGGCCGCCGGCGAGGACAGCGTGAGCTTCCTCCCCGCGCTTCGCGGCACCACCGCCCCCGTGCGCGACACCATCGTGCACCACTCGATCAACGGCGCATTCTCGATCCGTCAGGGCAGCTGGAAACTGGAACTCTGCCCCGGCTCCGGCGGCTGGAGCGATCCTCGGCCCGGTCAGGAGCCCGCGAACGCTCCGCGTATCCAACTCTTCGATCTCTCCGCCGATCCCGGAGAAACTAGGAATCTCCAGGGCGAACACCCCGAGATCGTCGCACGCCTCACCGCCCTCCTGAAAACACAAGTCGCCAACGGCCGCAGCACCCCCGGCCTTCGCCAAGCCAACACCACCGAGCCCGACATCATGCGCGGCACCGTCGTGGTTGCGCCGAAGAAAGCCAAGCGAGCCACCCCGCCCAAGCCCTGATGGCACGACCGCCGTCACCGTCCGCTGTGGTTGTCCCCTCGTAGCACCGCCCAACGCGCACGCATGAAACCCGACAAAACGTTTCTCGACGTGCTCATCGGCCTGCTCGTCCTCTCCGCGATTTTTTTCGTGATCGAGCGGATCGCCGCCCATGGGCGTAACCGCCCCCAACGCGTCTTCCGCGCCGGCTGGTTCACCGATGTCGTCTATTGGTTCACCACCATCCTGTTCACGAAGCCGTTCGTGCGGCTCATGCTCATTTTGCCGCTCAGCGTCCTGATCCTCGCCAACGTCACCTCGCTCGATGTCGTGAAGCTCGGCCAATATGCCGGCTACGGTCCGTTGAGTCGCCAGCCGGTCTGGCTGCAGACTATCCAGATTTATCTCCTCGTCGATTTTTGCGCCTACTGGACGCACCGGTTGTTTCACCGGGGCCGTTGGTGGCCTTTTCACGCGGTGCACCACAGCTCGGAAGACCTCGACTGGCTCGGCAGTCTCCGCGTCCATCCGGTCAACGATCTCGTCAACAAACTCGCCCAGGTCACCCCGGTCCTTCTGCTCGGTTACAACCCGTTGGTCACGCTCAGCACCGCGCCCGTCCTCACGTTCTACGCGATTTTCCTCCATGCGAACGTCAACTGGGACTTCGGCCCGCTCCGCAGTGTGATCGCCACGCCCGTGTTTCACCGGTGGCATCACTCCAAGGACCGCGCGGCCTGGGACAAAAATTTCGCCGGCCTTTTTCCGTTCTGGGATCTGCTGTTCGGCACCTACTACATGCCCAAGGGCCGCTATCCGGAAAATTTCGGCATCTGCGAACCGATGCCCCGCGGCTACCTCGGCCAGCTTTGGGAACCGTTCGCGTGGCTTCGCCGCCGCGGCAAAAAAATCGACCCGAAGTAACGCCGCGCCGCCCGAGTCTTCTCGCGAGCACAACTCGCCTTGCGCCGCGCGCTGGGCGTCGTCTCACTCCGTCTGCGCGCCCCTCCTTCTCCCCGCTCGCCCGCGCCAACCCCACCCACCCCATGTCCCAACCGACACGTCTTCGCTGCGCCCGCTCGCGCCGCTCCCTCCTCGCTTTCATCCTCGCGCCGCTCCTCTCGGCTCAAACCGCCCCACCTCCCTCCGTCGCCTCCGCCCCGTCCCCGTCGACGACGCCCGGCACGAAGGCCGAGGCCGTGGTGCTCTCTCCGTTCGAGGTAAACTCCGACGACGACAAAGGCTACGCCGCCTCCTCCGCGCTCGCCGGCACGCGCACCAACGAGAAACTCGCCAACCTCCCCAACTCCATTTCCGTTTTCACCGCCGACCTCATGAGCGATCTCGCGCTCAACGATTTCTTCGGCGCCGTGGAGTTCGCGGCGGGCGCCGAAAACATCTTCAACGACACCGGCACCGTCGGCGCCCCCGTGGGCTCGCGCTCCGGCAACCAGATCAGTTTCCGCGGCATTCCGTCGATTCGTCAGCTCCGCGACGGCTTTCCGTGGTTCCTCCCCGCCGACAACTACAACACCGAGCGCATCGAGTTCTCCCGCGGCCCCGGCGGTCTCGCCTACGGTGACGTCGATCCCACCGGCATCATTAACGTGTCCACCAAGCGCGCCACCTTCCGCCGTGCCGCCGGCGCCACGGTGCGCTACGATTCCTTCGGCACCCAGCGCTACTCGGTCGATCTCAACCAACCGCTCCTCCCGCGCCTCGGCGTCCGCTTCAACGCCCTGAACTCCGAAGTCGAGCAGTTCCGCCAACGGGGCAGCCGGGATTTTCGCGGTTTCGCCGGCGCGCTGCGGTGGGAGCCGTTCAAAGACCGCCGCACCCGCCTCGATCTCAACTACGAAGGCGGCCACACGCGCAACAACCAGAGCACGCTCCATCTCAACGATGGCCTCAAAGCCTACGTCCGCGGCACCGGCACCAACGCCGCCGACGCCAATCCCCTCGCTCCCGGCGTGCAGGTCAACGGCATCGGCATGCGCCGCATCGCCGCCCCCGGTAACACCCACGTTTACCTCGATCTGGGCGGCACCCTCTACGATATGCAGTCGACCGCCACAACCACCTACCGCAACTCCGCCGTTCTCACCGGCGCCACCGTTGCCACGGGCGCCGATCCGCAAAACCCGGTCCGCTACCCGCTCACGACCATTCCCTACAGCGTGTATCCGGATGGCGAGGACTGGTCCGGACCCGACAACCGCCACGACACCGATTTCCACGCCTACAACATCGAACTCTCCCACCAGCTCGGCGACCACCTCCGCCTCCTCGTCGCGCACAACGGCCAAGTCGACGACACCACGCGCCTCCAGACCTACTCCTCGGCCGGCGCGCTCGGGATGAATTCCCGCGCCGTCTTCATCGACGTGAATCGCGTGCTGCCGCACCCCACGATCCCCAACGCCACGATCCCCAATCCGCGCTTCGAGCAACTCTTCCTCGCCTACGCGCCCACCTTCACCGCCGATGGCAACAAAGCCACCGGCTGGCGCACGTCCGTCGTCTACGACACAAAACTGCCCTTCTGGAATTCCACGTTACGCGCCGTCGCCGGCGCCAACTATCGGCACGAGCAAAACTACCTCGACACCTACTCCTTTGCGATGGACCAAAAGGAAATCGCCCGCCGTGGCCTCACCGGCGCCGCCACCTCCTACGCCAACAATCTCGTTCACCCCGTCCACTATCTCGCCGACGGCAACAGCGACGATGCCCTCCGACTCCGCGTCGTCCCCGGCGTCACCACCTTTTATCGCAGCGGCACCGCGCAGACCCGTTTCGATCAGACCCTCGGCTCCGGTAACCTCACCACACTCGGCTCCTTCTTCAGTGGGCGCCTCCACACCAGTGCCGGCATCAGCCGCGACTATTTCCGGCAAAACCGCAACCGCGCCCCCATCACCGTCCCCGTCATCGGCGGCACCCAACTCATCGATCTGCAAAACCGCCCCATCCTCGACGCCACTGGCTACAACGTTCCTTACGAACCGTTCAACCGCACTTACGCGACCAACCAAACCTACGGCGGCGTCTTCCGCGTGTTCCCGTGGCTCGCCCTCGGCGGCGGCTACTTCGAATCGTCCCTCTTCACCGACAGCGTGAGTTTCGAACTCTCCGGTCGCCCGCGCCTCCCGCGCACCGGCGAAGGCCACGAGTTCAGCCTGCGGTTCAACTTTCTCCAAGACCGGATCAACGCCACCCTCACCCGCTTCAACACCACCTCGGAAAACAATTCCCTCGGCCTCAGCGCCGGCTCGCAGACCGAGCTCAACGCCCTGCTCCCCGCCGACAACCGCCTCCTCGGCACCGGCGACTACCGCGACCAGGAGACCGCCGGTTGGGAGATCGAAGTGCAGACCAACCTCACTCGGCAATGGACCGTGCGAGCCACCTACTCGATGAACCGCGTCGAATTCGGCCGCTTCTTCCCGTTGGTGCGGCCCTACCTCGCCGCAGCTCAAGCCGCCGCCAAAGCCCAGGGCCTCGACCCCGAGGATGCGACCGCCGTGACCCAGCAGCTCATCGACGACACCGAGGGCGCCGTCCGCGCCGTCCGCCGGGAGACTGCCAACCTCACCACGCGCTACAGTTTCACCGCAGGAAAGCTCAAGGGCTTCGCGCTCGGCACCTCCGCCCGCTACGCGCTCGGCAAGCCCCGCGCCGCGCTCTCCTCCGGCGGTGTCGTCGTCCTCCCTGCGACGAAGACGAGCAGCTACGTCCTCGTGAACCCGTTCGCCAGCTATCGCCGCAAAGTCTTCGGCCACAACCTCACCCTGCAGCTCAACGTGAACAACGTCCTCGGCCTCAACTCCGATCAGGGCAACAGCTACACTTGGCCCCGCAAAACCGAGCCCCGCCAATACGTCACGACGGTCACGATGGACTGGTAATGTCCGCTCTTTGTGTTCCTTGGGGCCGGTCGCCCGGCGTGGCACGGGCGTCTCGCCCGTGGGTTTGGGTCAAGTTCGTGCCCGAAAATGGATCGGCGCAGCAGCGGGGGTAGGGCCCGCCCCATCGCTCCGCCCTCCCCGTCTCCGCACCCACCCCAACAAAAAACCCGCACGTTCGAAAACGTGCGGGTTTTAAAACTGGTGCACCCGTAGGGAGTTGAACCCCAAACCTTCTGATCCGTAGTCAGACGCTCTATCCAATTGAGCTACGGGTGCGTTGCAGAGCGGCAGAACAAGCAATCTTCCGTTCCAAAGTGCAAGCGATAATTTCAAACCCGCGGCGGGAAAATTCCGTCGCGCATCGCCGCGCTCCTCAAACTCAAATCGGCGTCACTTGCCGATGCCGTGCGCGCGGAAACCGAGCTCCCGGAGCTTGCCGAGATCCAGAATATTGCGGCCGTCAAAAATGAACGCCGGCTTCTGCATCGCCGCGAAAATCCGCGCATAGTCCAACGTCTTGAACTCGTCCCACTCGGTCAGAATCGCCACCGCATGGGCGCCTTCGGCCGCTTCGTAGGCCGACGTCGTGACGGTCAATCGCGAATCGATTCCGGCCAGCGCCTCGCGCGCCCCCACGACCACATCGCGGCGGATCTCGTCGGCCGGCACTTTGGGATCGTAAACGACGACCCGCGCCTGCTCGGCCAACAGATCGCGACACACCGCGATCGCGGCCGACTCGCGCGTATCGTTGGTGTCCTTCTTGAAGGCGAAACCCAGCACGGCGATTTTTTTGTCCGCGACCGAGTTGAACAGCGCGCGCACAATCTTCCCGGCAAAACGATGCTTCTGCCAGTCGTTCATCTTCACGACACTCTCCCAGTAAGCCGAAACCTCGGGCAGGCCGAAGCTCTCGCACAGGTAAACCAGGTTCAGAATGTCTTTCTGGAAACAGGAGCCGCCAAAGCCCACCGATGCCTTCAAGAACTTCGGGCCGATGCGGGAGTCTTTGCCGATCGCATTTGCGACTTCGTCCACGTCCGCGCCGGTCGCCTCGCAGAGCGCGGAGATCGAGTTGATCGACGAAATGCGCTGGGCCAAAAACGCATTGGCCACGAGCTTCGAGAGCTCGCTCGACCAAAGATTCGTGGTGATGATCCGATCGCGCGGCACCCAGTGGGCGTAGACATCGACCAACGCCTGCACGGCCGCGTCGCCACCCGGCGTGCGCTCGCCGCCGATCAGGACCCGGTCCGGCATCTGCAAATCCACAATCGCGGTGCCTTCTGCGAGAAATTCGGGGTTGGACAGCACCTCAAATTTATACCCGCGCGCATTCGCGGCCAAAATATCCTTAATGGTCTCCGCCGTTTTCACCGGAATGGTCGACTTCTCCACGATGATCTTCGGGCCGTTGGCCTGCTCGGCAATCGTCCGCGCCACCGACTCGATGAACCGCAAATCCGCCGCCCGCCCGGCGCCCACGCCGTAGTTCTTCGTCGGCGTGTTGACCGCGACGAAGATGATGTCCGCCGCGCGGATGGCCTCGTGCACCTCCGTCGTAAAGTGCAGGTTTTTGCCCCGCGTTTGCCGCACGACTTCGTCCAAGCCCGGCTCGTAAATCGGCAACGTATCCGAGTTCCACGCGGCGATACGCTTCGCGTTCATATCGACGACGCGCACTTCGATGTCCGGCGCCTTCAGCGCAATCATCGCCATCGTCGGACCGCCTACGTAACCGGCACCAATGCAACAAATTTTCATAGAGATTGCGCGGACGATTACGGTGCCATCCTCGAAAACCAAGCCAGAAAAAAGGCCGGCACAAAGCCGGCCTAGCACGGGCTAATATCGCCCCAATTTATCGATCACCTTAAGCGGGATTAGGCGATGGCGCCGCATGGCCGCCGATATCGCTCGGGGTCGCCGCTTTTTCGGCGGTTTTCTTTTCGGCCGTCTTGTCGTCCAGTTTCGGCGGCAGGGGCATCACGATCGGCGAACGAATTTCGCCGTGCTCAAGGATCTCCAGCACATGGCGTCCCTCGATGGTCTCGTGTTCCAGCAGCGCCTCGGCGATCTTGTCGAGCGCACTGCGGCGAGTCTCGATGATCTCCTTGGCGCGACGATACTGTTCGTCGACGATACGGAACACCTCCGCGTCGATCTTGCGCGCGGTTTCTTCCGAATAGGTCTGGCTGCGGGTAATTTCCCGGCCGAGGAAGACGGTGTCGTTGCTCTCGCCGAACGCGATCATGCCGAGGGGGCTCATACCCCAGTCGCACACCATGTGCCGCGCGATCTTGGTCACCATCAGGATATCTCCGGAGGCGCCGTTCGAAATATCGTTGAGCACCACTTCTTCGGCGATGCGTCCACCGCAACCCGTCGCGATCCGAATCTCCAGCTTCTTCTTTTCCTGCGTCAGCACATCCTTCTTCGGGATAAACATCGTGCTGCCCAGGCTGCGACCGCGGGGGATGATCGTCACCTTGTGCACCGGCATGTGACCATCGTCCAAAACGCCCTGCACCAGTGCGTGGCCCGCCTCGTGGTAAGCCGTCAGTTTCTTTTCGTCGTCGTCCATCAGACGCCGACGCTCCCGGCCAAACTGCACTTTCTCGCGCGCATCTTCGACGTCGATCATCTCGACCTTCTTCTTGCCGCGCCGCGCCGCCAACAAGGCCGCTTCATTCAGCAGATTTGCCAATTCGGCTCCCGACAGTCCGGGGGTTCCGCGAGCGATCACCGCGAGTTCCACATTGTCGGCGAGACTGATCCGCTTGGCGTGCACACGCAGGATTTGCTCGCGACCGTTGAGATCGGGCAGATCGACGTAAATTTGCCGGTCGAAACGGCCCGGGCGCAGCAGCGCGCTGTCGAGCACATCGGGGCGATTGGTGGCCGCGATGATGATCACGCCTTCGGTCGTATCGAAGCCGTCCATCTCCACGAGGAGCGAGTTGAGCGTCTGTTCGCGCTCATCGTTACCGCCGCCGAGTCCGGCGCCACGTTGGCGACCGACCGCGTCGATTTCGTCGATAAAAATCAGGCACGGCGCGCTCTTGCGGCCTTGCTCAAACATGTCGCGCACGCGGCTCGCGCCGACGCCGACAAACATCTCCACGAAATCCGATCCGGAGATACTGAAGAACGGCACATCGGCCTCGCCGGCGACCGCCTTCGCGAGCAAGGTTTTACCCGTTCCGGGCGGTCCGACCATCAGGATACCCTTCGGGATACGCCCACCCATCTTGGTGAACTTTTTGGGGTCTTTGAGAAACTCGACGACTTCGGAGACCTCTTCCTTCGCTTCGTCGCAACCGGCGACATCGGCAAACGTGATCTTGTCGCGATCACGCGTCAGCAATTTAGCCCGGCTCTTGCCGAAGCTCATCGCCCCGCGACCTGCCTGCCGAAGTTGCCGCACAAACAGGAAATAAAGGAGGCCGATGATGATCACGAACGGGATCACCTGAGCCGCGATCGAGGCGAAGACGGTGGTCGAGGGCTGCTCGCTGAAGAGTTTCGATTTCTGCAGGCGCTCCATACTCGTATCCGTGACCCGACCTGCCGCGCGAAAATCCTTCCACGGGCTCTCCGCGTCTTTCCGGCTCTGGCCAGTGACCGTGTGCCAATCCCGTCCACCGCTCGGGTCCGGTCGGATCACCGCAACTTTGCCTTTTTCTTCGTTAACATTCTTGGCTTCAGCCCGCTCGACGACCTCTTGAATCGTGAGGATTTCCGGTGCCGTGGTCATCGTCGGCGACCACATCAACAGCCCCGCGACTGCTCCCACCAGGACGAGCCAGAAGATCCACATCTTGGGCTGCAGCCGGTCGGGCGGAATATTTTTGAGGGAGCGACGGGACTTTTTGTTTTCGGGTTCGGACATTTCCGTGATTGGAGTGAGGGGCGAACGTGGATGTTCCCCAACGATAAGTCAATTGGCGCGCCGTCGGAATCTCGTCTTCGGTTTTCCACTCGGCACGAAGCGCAAAAAACCGCGGCGGATCACCGCGTAACCGCCCTTTCCCAGGCTGTGACGCGTCGGCGTTCCCCGCTCGACCGCCGCCAGCAGAGCTTCGAAACCTTGTCGCGCCAGCGTTCCCGCTTCGGGTTGCGCCTGCAGCCACCGATGGAGTGCGCGACGAACCAGCCCGCGCGGTTTCCCGGCCAGTCGTTCCAGCGCGAGCGAACCGTCGGCCCCCAACGGCGCCACGTCCTCCAACCACGCCTCCAGCGCCGCATCGTCCTCCTCGAGCAACTCCCTCGTCAGCGCGGCTCCCGCCAGCGCATCGCGCTGCGCCGCCTCGGCCCAAATCGGCAGCACCTCCGCCCGCACCCGGTTGCGGAAATAGGCGCGCCCGGCATTGCTCCGGTCCTCGCGCCACGGAATTCCGGATACGCGCAACGCGTCCGTGATCTCACGTTTTTTCAACGTCAACAGGGGCCGCAGGTGGACTCGCCCGCGTGCCGGCGAATTCACGGGGCGCGGCGCGGCGAGACCGGCCGTGCCGCTCCCGCGTGCCAGGCGCATGAGCATCGTCTCCGCGATATCGTCCTGCTGATGCCCCAACCACACGGTCTTGGCCTCGCCACGGAAAAATTGCATGCGCGCCTCCCGCGCTGCGGCCTCGCTCGCCCCGCGCCGCGTATCGCGCCACCGCCCCGCGCTGAACGTGACCCCGAGCGCCGCGCACACTCCGGCACAAAATTTCTCGTCTGCCGTGGAGTCTCGCCCGCGTAGGCGATGATTGAAATGCAGCGCGCGCAATTGCCGGCGCCGCCTCGGCCAATGTGCCCACAGCAGCAACAGCACCGCCAGCGAGTCGGCTCCCCCCGAAAAGCCCACGCCCCACACCGTGCGGGGCGAACACCGGTTCGCCCACGCCACAACCGTCGGATGCAAGCGCTCGAGGGGAAATCGCGCCGCCAGTTCCATCGCGCGTGCCGGCCAATCCACTTCGCGACGTTTCATGGCGATGACCGGGAACGCAGGCCGCGCGGGCGGCAGGGCTTCACGCAAAGCTCAGATATTCTTTCCCGAAATAAGGCACCAAGGCCTCCGGGATCTTCACGCGACCATCCGCCTGCAGGTTGTTTTCCAACAGCGCCGCCAACACGCGCGGCACCGCCAATCCGGAACCGTTCAGCGTGTGCACGAGTTCCGGCTTGCCGCTCTCCTTGGAGCGGAAACGGATCTGCGCCCGCCGCGCCTGAAACGCCTCGAAGTTCGAGCAGCTCGACACTTCCAGCCAGCGTTTCTGTCCCGCCGACCACACTTCGAGATCGTATTTCTTGGTCTGGGAAAAGCCCAAGTCGCCACCGCACATCAGCAGCACGCGATATGGCAATCCGAGCTTCTGCAGCAACGCCTCGGCATCGAGGCGGAGCTTGTCGAGTTCGTCGTAGCTGGTGCTCGGGTGCACCCACTTCAGCAGCTCCACTTTGTCGAATTGGTGCAGGCGGTTCAGCCCGCGCACATCCTTGCCGTAGCTCCCCGCCTCGCGGCGGAAACACGGGGTGTAGGCACAGCGGTAAATCGGCAGCGCCGCTTCGTCGACGATCTCGTCGCGGAAGAAGTTCGTCAGCGGCACCTCCGCCGTGGGCACGGCGTAGAGGTGATCGGGCGTCGTCTCATACATCTGCCCTTCCTTGTCGGGCAACTGTCCCGTCGCCGTCGCGCTCGCCGCATTCACGAAGATCGGCGGATTCACCTCGGTGTAGCCGGCCTTGCCGTCCTCCTCCAAAAAGAAGTGCAGCAGCGCCCGCACGATGCGCGCGCCGTCGCCGACGTAGAACGGGAAACCCGCTCCGGTCACCTTCGCCCCGCGTGAAAAATCGAACAGTTTCTCGAAGCCGGGAATTTCCCAGTGCGGACGCGCGCTTGCCGAGACCGCCGTCACGTCCCCATTCGTGGCGTAAACGACGTTGTCTTCCGGCGTGCGACCTTCCGGCACGCTCGCGTGCGGCAGATTCGGGATCGAAAGCATCGCCTGCTTAAACTTCTCCTCGATCTCATTGAGTTGCCCTTCGCGCTCCTTCACTTGCGCCGAAACCGCCCGCATCTCGGCGAGCTTAGCGACAAACTCCGGCGAGCCTTTCGGCAACTTGGCCATTTCAGCATTCGCCCCTTTTTGCTTCGCGCGCAATGCTTCCACCTCGGCCAGCATCGCGCGCCACGACGTGTCGATCGCGAGCACCGCGTCGAGGTCGACCTCGAGATGTTTTTTGGCAATCGCCGCGCGCACCGCGTCCGGCGTTTCACGAATCAGTTTGGGATCGAGCATGGAAAAGTAATTTCAGTTTGGGAAAAACAACACGCCTCCGCGGTTCACTTGAACCGGGCCCGTGCCTTCTGGAAACGCGCGTAAACATCCTTCGCGGACAACAGCTTCAAGTCGCCCACCGGGGCCTGCACGACGACATTGCTCGGCGCCGTCAGCGGATACGGGCCAAACAGCCGCGGGTCCGTCGGTCCGAAAATCCCCATCACCTTCACGCCCAGCGCCGCCGCGAGGTGCATCGGGCCGCTGTCGTTCGAGATCACCCAGTCCGCGCGTTTGATCAAAGCCGGCAGCGAGACGAGGCTCGTGTTGCCCGTCAGATTGAAAAACTGCGCCGGCGGGTAGGCCGAGCGGTCGTGCACGTAGTTGCTGCCGGCCCAGACCACTTTGCGCGTCTTGTCTTCGCGCAGGATCATTTCCGTGAGCTGCTTGAAGCCGTTCCAGCATTTTTCCGCGCGCCGGCTGTCGGGAAACATCACGATGGGCTTCGCGCCGCCACGTCCGCCCGCGAAACTGAGGTTGAGGCTGTCCACTTCGCGAAACTTCAGCACGCCGCGCAATTCCGGCTTCGCGCCGAGCACCGGACAAAACTGGAGCAGCACGTCGATCGCGTGACTCTTCTTTCCGTCCGCCGGCAACGGCACCGTCTCGTCGTAAAACATGCCCGACCACTCGCGGGAATCGGTGCGCCCCACCTTTTTCTTCGCCAGCGCCCGCGACGTCATCAGACCCGTCCGCAGCAATCCCTGCATATCGAACACGTAGTCGAACTTCGTTTTCCGAATTTCCTTTGTGAGCTTCAGGAAACCTTTCGCGCCGGCCGCGCGCTCAAATACATAAACCTGATCCACCGCTTCGCTGACGCGCACAATCGGGGCAAACATCTCCCGCACCACCCACGAAATGCGCAGCCCCTCGCATTGCGCTTTCAGCGAAGTCGCCACCTGCAACGCGTGAACGATGTCGCCGAGCGAAGAGGGCTTGATGATAAGGAGTTCGGTCATGGAATCGTAGCGCCGTCGGGCAGAATCTGCTTTTAACCGCGCGAGCGTTACGTTTCATGGTTTTTCCCGGCGGAAATCAAACGCCAAATCCCGCTCTCTCGACCGCGTGCTGCTATTTTCACTCAAATTTCTCGGCTGGCTCCTCGCTCACACTCCCGAACCGCTCTTGCGCGCACTCTCCGCCACCCTCGGCGATTTCCTGTTTTTCTGCCTGCCGCGCCGCCGCCGCCTCGTCCTCTCCAACCTCCACCACGCCTTCCCTGAAAAGTCCGCCGCCTGGCATCGCACCATCGGCCGGGAGAGCTGCCGGCGCATGATCGAGACCGCCCTGCTTTCGCTCGCCACGCCTTATCTCAACGAGTCCCGCCTACGCCAAATCGTCTCGGTCTCGCCCGCGATGCTCGCCGCCTACGAGCTCCACCGCACCTCCCCCGCCGCCACGCTTATCTGTTCGCCGCACCTCGCCTACTGGGAAGCGCAGACCTCGCAACCGCTCGTCGTTCCCGGCACCTTCCCCGAGTTCGGCATCATCTTTCGCCCCCTCGACAACCCCGCCGCCAACGACTTCGTCACGCGTTCCCGCGAGCGCTTCGGCATGAAACTCCTCTCCCGCAAAGAGGGTTTTGCCGAGGCCCTGAAAATTCTCCGCCGCCGTGGATTCGTCGGTGTCCTCTTCGATCAAAATGCCGGCCTCCAAGGCGCCCTAACCACGCTCTTCGGCCGCGTCTGCTCCACCACTGAGCTCCCCGGCCTCATGGCCGAAAAATTCTCCGCCCGTGTCTATGGGATCTTCCCACGTCGTCGCGCCTTCTGGCGCGTCGAGGTCGGCGCGGACCTTATCGCGACCGGCGGCACCACCGAATCCGTCACCCTTGCCCTCAACCGTTGGCTGGAAACCCGCCTCTCGGCCGACGACAACCTCTGCGCTTCGTGGCTCTGGGCCCACGACCGCTGGCGCAATCAGGACATGCCGCAAAAGCGTTTCCGTCTCGAAGCGAAACGTGACCTCCTCGCCGCCGATCTCGCCGCCCGCGGCCTCCCGACACTCCCGCGCCGCACGCGCCTCTACGTCCGCCTCCCCAACTGGCTGGGCGACGTCGTCATGGCACTCCCGCTCCTCCGCGCCCTCCGCGCCTCGCGCCCCGACGCCGAGATCACGCTCGTCGCCAAAAAACAATTTCTCCCGCTCCTCGACGGTTGGGCCGTCGCCGATCGCACCCTCGCCGTCCCGCCACAGGGTCTCGGCTACTACCTCTTCTTCTTCCGCCTCCGCTCCGCTTACCCCGACGTCTGGCTCCTTTTCACCAACTCCGTCCGCGGCGACCTCGAAGCGTGGCTCAGCGGCTGCCGTCAACGTTTCGGCCTCCTCCGCCCCGGCAAGTATCGCCCGCTCCTCACGCACGCCTACCGCGTCCCCGCCGACTACGACGAGCGCACCCACCACCAGCTCGAACTCTGGGAAAACTTCCTCCGCCACTTCGGTCTCACCACCCCTCCCCATCGCACCCCGCTTCAATCGGAAATCGAAAATCAAAATTCGAAAATCGGTCTCATTCCCGGCTCCGAAAACACCCCCGCGAAACGCTGGCCCGTCGCCCACTGGTGCGCCCTCATCGAAGCCTTCCCCTCAGCGCACTTTATCCTTTTCGGCACCGCGAACGACGCTCCGCTGACCGCCGCCATCGCCGCCGGCTTCGCTACCGACCGCATCGAAAACCTCGCCGGCCGCACCACGCTCCCCGACTACTGCGCCCGCCTCCGCACCTGCCGCGTGCTCGTTACCAACGACACCGGCGGTATGCATCTCGCCAACGCCCTCGGCGTTCCGCTCCTCGCCCTCTTTGGCCCGACGAACCCCCTCCGCACCGGCCCAGTCTTTACCTCACCCACCCGCCTCCTCCAACCACCCGGTTGCCCCGCCACCGGCGGCGGCCACCTCACCGACCTCACCCCCGCCACCGTCGCCACCGCCCTCCGCGAACTCCTCGCCCCGCCACCCGCCTGACCACCCCCGGCCGACTTCCTGCTTAAACCGTGGACCTTCTCCCCACCACCACTCGCCGCCATTCGACATCCATCATTCGTCATTAGACATTAGTCATTGGTCATTCCCCCCCCCTCACCCTCTCTCGTTCTCTCCCTCTTCCCCTCTTCCGCCACTTCCGCCCCTCCCGTGCCCCTCCTCTCCGTCACCGACCTCCGCACCTATTTCCACACGCGCAGCGGCGTCTACCGCGCGGTCGATGGCGTGAGCTTCTCCCTCGAGCGCGGCGAGACGCTCGGCATCGTCGGCGAATCCGGCTCCGGCAAATCCGTCACCTGTTACTCGATTATGGGCCTCATCCCGACGCCCCCCGGCCGCATCGAGAGCGGCACCGCCGTTTTCGATGGCGTCGATCTCCTCCACTGCACGCCCGCCCAATCTCGCGCCATCCGCGGCAAACGTGTCGCGATGATTTTCCAAGACCCGATGACCTCCCTGAATCCCTACATGCGGATCAGCGACCAGCTCATCGAACCGCTGCTCATCCACGAAAACATTTCCAAAGACGAAGCCCGCCAGCGCGCCCTCGCCGCCCTCGAATCCGTCGGCATCAACGACGCCCAAAAACGCATCAACCTCTACCCGCACGAATTCTCCGGCGGCATGCGCCAGCGCGTGATGATCGCGATGGCCCTCATCACGAAACCCGAACTCCTCATCGCCGACGAGCCCACCACGGCCCTCGACGTCACCGTGCAGGCGCAGATTCTCGAACTCATCAAAAAGATGCAGCGCGAGCTCGGCATGGCCGTGATCTTCATCACGCACGACCTCGGCGTCGTCTCCGGCCTTTGTGACCGTGTGCAGGTGATGTATGCTGGCCGCATCGTCGAAACCGCCGACACCCGCACGCTCTTTCACTCGCCGCGCCATCCTTACACGCGCGCCCTCCAACGCTCGATCCCGTCCCTCCAGCCGAAGGGCACGGAGCTCTACACCATCTCCGGCATGCCTCCCGACCTCTCGAAACCGCTCCCCGGCTGCGCCTTCTCCGCCCGCTGCGAACACGCCACCGACCACTGCCGCGCCAACACCCCCGCCCTCGCCCCCCTCACGCCGACCCACGCCCAAGCCTGCCTCCGCATCCAATCCGGCGAACTCGTCTGAAAACTAAACCGCTAATCTCCGCTAATCCTCGCTAATTTCTCCAACCACACTCCGCCGGTCACCCTGCCTTCAATTCCTGCGCCTGTGCATCGATTAGCGTCAATTAGCGCAGATTAGCGGTTCAAAAGTCTTCCTCCGTTTCCCGCTCTCCTCCGCACTCATTTTCCTCCGTGTATTCCGTATCTTCCGTGGGCCACTCCTCCTAAAATGTCCTCCGTCACATCCGCGTCCTCGTCGGCTCCCGCCCCCATCCTCGAACTCCGCGACGTCCGCACGCATTTCCCGATCTCCTCGGGCTTCCTCTTCAAGCGCCACGTCGGCACCGTCAAAGCCGTCGACGGCGTTTCGCTCTCCCTCGCCCCTGGCGAAGTCCTCGGCCTCGTCGGCGAATCCGGCTGCGGCAAGTCCACCCTCGCCCGCACGATCATGCAGCTCGTGCCCACCACCGGCGGCGCCGTCATCCTCGAGGGCAAAAATCTCACCACCAGCAACGCCGCCGAAGTCGTCGGCATCCGCCGCGATCTGCAGATGGTCTTCCAGGACCCCTACGCCTCGCTCAACCCGCGTATGACCGTCTTCGATACCCTCGCCGAACCGCTCCTCGTCCACGGCGTCTGCTCCCCTGCCGACATCAACGCCCGCATCGCCGCGCTCATGCGCACGGTTGGCCTCGCCCCGCGCTTCATGCAGAAATACCCGCATGAATTTTCCGGTGGCCAGCGCCAACGCATCGCCATCGCCCGCGCCCTCGCGCTCGAGCCGAAGGTGATCATCGCCGACGAACCCGTCTCCGCCCTCGACGTCTCCATCCAGGCGCAGATCCTCAACCTCCTCGCGCAGCTCGTGCGCAAGATGCACCTCAGCCTCGTGTTCATCGCCCACGATCTTTCGGTCGTGAAACACGTCTCCGACCGCATCGCCGTCATGTATCTCGGCAAAATCGTCGAGCTCGGTCGTGCCACCGACGTCATCGAGCGTCCGCGCCATCCTTATACGCGCGCCCTCGTCAGCGCGATCCCCACACCCAACCCCGACATCGAGCGCACGCGCCAGCGCATCGTGCTCCCCGGCGATCCGCCTTCGCCCATCAACCCGCCTTCCGGCTGCTCCTTCCACCCGCGTTGCCCCTACGCCCACGAAATCTGTAAGGCCTCGGTCCCGCCGCTCGCATCCTTCGAACCCGGCCGCGACGTCGCTTGCCTCCGCACCGAGGAAATTTCCAACCTTTAGCCAAGCCTGGCGCCCTCTCCGCCTCGCCACGTGTTCTCCGTCGATCGCCCGGCGCTTGCGATCGCGCGGCGAAAGTGCGTTCTCCTGAAAATAAAAAACGGCGGTCAAGGACCGCCGTCGCACGCTATCGTAACTGCCGTGGGCCTTACTTCTTCTTGGCCGCTTTGGCCGGCTTTTCAGGCAGACTCTCCAGCGCCAAACGGAGCAACTCGCCCACGCTTGCGTCTTTCTGACGCGAGCTCCGTTTCAAGGTCGCCCGCTGCTCGGCGGTCACCCGCACGGAGATTTGTTTGTGCGGGTCGCGCGTGGGTTCGCAGGTGTCGAAGTTAAACGAACTCAGTGCGAGGCGAACGACTTCACTGGCGGTTTTGAAACCATGACCACGACGGACGCTCTCGATTTTACCGATGAGCGAGACGGGCAGGTCGAATGTAAGCGGGGCAGATGTTTTGGAGTTTTTTTTGGCCATACGAATCGGCGGTTGCGTGCCGGATAGCTGAGAAGGCACCGATCAGCCCCGTCGGGCAAATCAAAAAATATGCGAATCGCCGCAGGGGATACATTCGGCGAACTCCACCGTGCCCGGCCTTCGCGGCGGACCCTCCGCCCTCGCGGCGCTCGTATCAGCCGCGAGCCGACGGCTCAGTTTTTCTCCGGATTCTCCGGCTCGTCCGCTAGCAAACGCCACTCGGCCCCTTCGCGACCGAGCACGGTTCGCCAGAGCGCCTCGTCCTGCGCCTGCGAGAGCAAATCCGCCGGCACCTCCGCCACGACCCAAGTGTGCTGCTTCATCTCGTTTTCCAACTGGCCTGCCGACCAACCCGAGTAGCCCACAAACGCCCGCACGTGCGCGCCCTCCTCCGTCAGCAGCTGAATCGCTCGGTCCGGTTCGACGCCGAAATGCATCCGAAATCCATCGTCGCGCTGCTCCCACGCCGCCAGCACGAGTTGCTCCGTTTGCACCGGCCCGCCGGTAAACATCGGAATTCCCGCCAACGGTCCGAGCGCAAACTCGCCGCTGAATTCGCCCAGGCGTTTCCCCATCGGCCGATTCAACACCACGCCCATCGCGCCCTCGGCGTTGTGCACCGACATCAACACCACGCTGCGCCGAAAATTCGGATCACGCATCGAGGGATGCGCGAGCAACAGCGATCCTGCGAGGGTCTCCTTGGTTTCTTGTTTACGTTCGCGCATGGAAAAAATTCTTCAGAGTTTCAGGATCGAGACACCCGCATCCGCCAACAACTGTGCTACCAGCGGGTCGTTGTGATAATCCAAACGATACTTCACCCGTGCGATTCCGGCTGCCGAGAGAATCTTCGCGCAGTTGATACACGGATAGTGCGTCACATACGCCACGCAGCCCTCGACCGAACTCCCGCGCCGCGCCGCATCCGCGACCGCGTTTTGCTCCGCATGCACCGTAGCCTGCTCGTGACCGTCACGCAGATGCGAGACATGCGGCGTGCCGGGCAGATAGCCGTTGTAGCCCGCCGCCACCAAGCGATTTTTCCGCGTCCCTCCTGTTACAATCACGCAGCCCACGTGCAGCCGTTCACAGTTCGAACGCGACGACATCAACACCGCCGTCGCCATAAAATATTCGTCCCACGAAGGACGATGCGGAAAATTTTCCGCAGCTTGCGCGATCAGATCGACGGGATTGGACGTGCTCATGGGTGAAACTGCGCGCGACGATGGACAGCCCGTCACAGTCGGGCAACCTTCCTCTCGCATCATGCCACGCACGCTGCAACCGGAGCTGCTCGACTCGCTCCCGCCCGATCATCCCGACGCCCGCCACAGCCGCCGCGACCTCCGCCTGATCAACCACCTCATGGGCAACCATCGCTGGTTCGCCCGCACGCTCCCTCCACTCCTCCGTCCCGGCGAACATGCCCTCGAGCTCGGCGCCGGCACCGGCGAACTCTCCTCGCGCCTCCACTCCTTCGGCATCGCCGCCGACGGCCTCGACCGTGTCCCACCGCCGCCCGCGTGGCCCACCGCCCGCTCGTGGCACATCTCCGATCTTCGCTCCTTCGCCGCCTACGATGGCTACACCGCGATTCTCGCGAATCTAATTCTCCATCACCTCACCGCCGACGAACTCGCCGCGCTCGGCACCACCCTCAATTGCACCGCCCGCGTCATCCTCGCCAGTGAGCCCGCGCGCCGCACGCGCTTCCAGCAACTCTTCGCACTGGCCGGCCCGCTCTTCGGCGCCAATCGCGTCACGCGTCACGACGCCCACGTGAGCATCGCCGCCGGTTTTCGCGACGAGGAATTACCGCACGCCCTCGGCCTTTCGCGCTCCCGGTGGCAGTGGCGCTGCACCCACTCCACGCTCGGCGCCTACCGCATGATTGCGATCCGTTGCCCGTGACGTCGCCCCGTCGCATTGAAATCGTCGGCGGCGGCCTCGCCGGACTTTCTCTCGGGCTCGCGCTGCGCACTGCGGGCGTCCCGACGACGATCTTCGAGGCCGGCCACTATCCGCGCCATCGTGTGTGCGGAGAATTTATCACCAGTCTCGCCGCTTCGACCATCGCTCGGCTCGGCCTCGCACCGTTTTTCAACGATGCACTGCACCACACCGAAGTCGCGTGGTTCATCGGCTCGTCCCCTTCTGAAAACCCCGCGCGCGTCCAACGCCTCCCCTCGCCCGCGCTCGGTCTCAGCCGCTTCGCGCTCGACGCCCGTCTCGCCGGTGCCTTCACCGACGCCGGCGGCGATCTGCAACCCAACACTCGTTTTACCGCTGACGCCCCCGTCCCCGGCCGCGTCTTTGCCACCGGTCGTCGCCGCAGTCCTTCCGCGTGGCTCGGCCTAAAAATCCACGCGCGCCATCTCGTGCTAACCCGCGACCTCGAACTTCACCTCGGCGATCAAGCCTACCTCGGGCTCGCCCGCGTCGAGGACGGCTCGGTCAATGTGTGCGGCCTTTTTCGACGCCGCGCCCTCTGCGCCAAGGGCACCGACCTCCTTCTCGGTTATCTCCAAGCCGCCGGGCTCACGGCTTTGGCCGCGCGTCTCGCCCGCGCCGAACTCGACGCCACCACGTTCTGCGCCGTCGCCGCCGTCGGCTTTGATCGTCACGTCGTCGCCTCGTCCCCGCCCACCCGTCTTTCCATCGGCGACGCCTGCGCGACCATTCCGCCCTTCACAGGCAACGGCATGGCGATGGCGTTCCAAAGCGCCGAATGCGCCCTCGACCCGCTCCTCGCTTATGCGCACGGGGCAACCGATTGGCCGAACGCCTGTCAGCTTGTTAACGACGCCCTTCGCCGCCGCTTTCGACTGCGGCTCGTCGCCGCCGAATTTGCGCACCCGTTCTTTTTCCATCCTCCACGCCAACGCCTCCTTTCCGCCCTTAACCGCGCCCACCTCCTTCCGCTTCGTCCGCTCTACGCTGCCCTTCACTGACATGTTTCTTCACGCCCTCGCCACCGCTGTCCCGCCCGCCCGCTACACGCAAGCCGCCTGCTGGGACATCGTGCAGCACTCCCCCGTCCGCCAACGCCTCACCAAACGCTCGCGCCTCATTCTCCACAGTATTCTCACTGGTGACCACGGCATCACCACGCGCCACTTCGCCTTGCCCGATATCGAAAACGTTTTCGAATTCTCCTCCAACCAGCTCCACGCCGGCTTTCGCAGTGAAGCACCGAAACTCGCCGCCGCCGCCCTCTCCACCGCCCTCGCCCGCGCCCACCTCCAGCCAAACGACCTCGACGCGCTCCTCGTCTGCACGTGCACCGGCTACCTCTGCCCGGGCATTACGAGCTATGTCTCCGAACTTCTGGGACTCCGCCCCAACGCCTTCCTCCAGGATCTCGTCGGTCTCGGTTGCGGCGCCGCGATTCCCACGCTCCGCGCCGCGAGTCACATTCTCGCCGCCCAACCCGGTGCCACCGTCGCCTGTATCGCCGTCGAAATCTGCTCCGCCGCGTTCTACCTCGACGACGATCCCGGCGTGATCATCAGCGCGTGCCTCTTCAGCGATGGCGCCGCCGCCACGATTTGGCGCGCCACACCCAGCCCCACCAGCCTCCGCGCCTTCGAGTTCGACACGCTGCTCGTCCCGGCCGACCGCGACAAACTCCGCTTCGAGCAGCGCGACGGCAAACTCCGCAACCTCCTCGACCGCTCTGTCCCCACGCTCGCCGCCAACGCCGTCAGCCACCTCTGGTCGCACCGCGGCCCGCGCCCCATCTCCCGCGTCGTTTCGCATCCCGGTGGGCGCGATGTCCTCGAAGCCCTCGCCCCCGTCGTCGCTCCGCACTCGCTCGCCGCCAGCACCCGCGTGCTCCGCGACTTTGGCAACATGAGCAGCCCCTCCGTCCTCTTCGCCCTCGAAGACACGCTCCGTGAAACGACGCCCACCGCCGCCGACGGCGATTTTTGGCTCGTGAGTTTTGGGGCAGGGTTTAGCGCCCATAGTTGCCGTCTCGGCCTCTGACCCATGCTGCCCACGCTCACCGATCTCGTCACCTATTGCGATCAACGCACGCGCCGCTCCGCCTATAAAGACGCCCCCGGCGCGTTCAACGGTCTCCAACTCGCCAACGACGGCCGCGTCACCAAAATCGGCGCCGCCGTCGACGCGGGCGTGATCCCTTTCCAACGCGCCGTCGCCGCCGGCATCGATTTTCTCATCGTGCATCACGGTATGTATTGGGACATGCCTCGCCCGCTCACCGGCCCCGCCTACGAACGCGTCGCCACCCTCATGCGCGGCAACTGCGCGCTCTACTCCAACCACCTCCCTCTCGACGGCCACCCGCAGCTGGGCAACAACGCCCTCCTCGCCAAACAGCTCGGCCTCAAGCCCACCCGCCCCTTCCTCGTCCGCGACGGCGAGCCCATCGGCAACATCGCCGCATCGAAGCTCACCCGCACTGCCCTGCGCACCCGTCTCGAATCCCTTTACCCGCGCGTCATCGCCATAGAATACGGCAGCGAGCGCCCCGCCGCCGTCGCGTTCTGCAGCGGCAGCGGCTACAGCGCCGTGCCCGAACTCGTCTCGTCCGGCGTCGACACCCTCGTGACCGGCGAGCTCCGCGAAGACTGTTTCAACCGGGCCCAAGAGGAAAAACTCAACCTCTACCTCTGCGGCCACTACGCCACCGAAGTCCACGGCGTCAAAGCCCTCGCCGCCGAACTCTCGAAAAAATTCAAACTCCCGTGGGAGTTCATCGGCACCGAGAATCCCTTCTGATCCCGCGCCCTTCCGCGCGCGCACCCGCGCCCACCCGCGGGCACCGCGCGCCCATCCTACGCAACGACTCGCGCAAACTTAGCCTTCACTTCCGCCGTTTCCGCGTGTTCCGTCGCCCCTCCTCATGAAACGCATCGCCATCCTCAACGGCCCCAACCTCGACCGCCTCGGCAAACGCGAGCCCGAGATTTACGGCCGCGCCACGCTCGCCGATCTCGCCGACGCGCTGCGCGCCGAATTCTCCGCCCGGGCCGAGCTCACCTTCTTCCAGTCCAACCACGAGGGCGCCCTCATCGATAAAATCGCCGAGCTCACCGACGCCAAATTCGACGGCCTCGTCATCAACGGCGGCGCGTTCACCCACACGAGCGTCGCCCTCCGCGACGCCCTCCTCGGCGCCCACCTGCCGACCATCGAGGTGCACATTTCCAATATCTACAAACGCGAGGAGTTCCGCCATAAGTCCCTCACCGCCCCCGCCTGCATCGCCGTTATCACCGGCCTCGGACTCGAAGGCTATCATGCCGCCATCCGTTACCTCCTGAAAAACTGAGCGGATGAGCGATTACTACTGGCTGGTCTGCCACACCAAACCCCGCTGCGAGAAAAAATTTGCCGCGCTCATGGCGGCGGAGAAATTCGAACACTACCTCGCCCTCGTCAAAAGCGTGCGGCACTACGCGCAGCAAACGAAGAGCTTCACCAAGCCGCTCTTCCCCGGCTACGTGTTTGCCAAGGTTCCGATCGTCGAGAAATCCCGCATCTACCAACAGGACCTGCTCGCCCGCGCCATCACCGTCACCGACGAAGCCAAATTCCTCCGCCAACTCGCCGACGTAAAATCCATCGTCGATTCCGGTTTCGAGTTCAGCGTCATGCCGCTGTTCACCAAGGGTCGCGCCGTAAAAATCATCGGCGGCCCGCTCTTCGGCCTCGAAGGCTTCGTCGACGATCCGGCTAATCCCCAGGGCGTCGTGATCTCCGTCGACGTGCTTCAGCAGGGTCTGCTCGTCAAAGTGCCCGTGGAACATTTGCGCGTCTTACACTAACCAAGCGGTATGCATCCGCCCCGCTTGCTCAGCCGTTTCCTAGGACCCGGCGCCATTACCGGGTGCTGGTTGGCCATTATCGGAACCGTTTGCTCAGCCGAATCCGCTCCCGCGGCCGCCCCCACGCCCGCCAAATCCACTTGGGATCTCGCCGAATTCATCGACGGGCTCCCCGATCTCCTCTCGGAGCGCCTGCCCGGCTTTGATCAGACCGGAGCTCTGCGGCTCTACGTGCGTCCTCATTTCGGCGACTTGCTCCATCGCGACTACCTGCGGGTGCCGTTTGGCGCCCGCGCCAAGATCACGCCGAGCATCGAAAGCAGTGCCGAGCTCCAGACTTATTTCACGCACGGCATCTCCGACCCCGCCGGCTATGGTCTTTCGGGCGTTCGGCTCGGCGCAAAGGGCGAGCGCCTCCTGCCGTCTCTTAACGACGGCGCCGGCGTGAGCCTCGGCTTCAACTACCAGACGCCCTTGAGCCGCCCGCCGATCGATCTCTCCGATGGCCATCGCCATTTCCAGCCCTACGTCGCGGCGACGCGCCCGATCATGCCCCACTGGAAACTTCTCGGCTTTGCCAGCATCGGCGCCGACCTCCTGAGCCGCACGCACATCCCGGCCCACTTCGGTCGCAACCAACTCCACTCCAATTCCCTGATCTTCGTGTGTGGTGCCGCCCGCGAATTCAAACGCTTCCGCGCCTCGCTCACCGCCACCATCAACACCGGTGCGCTCATCAGCGACGAATTCGAAAACGTTTACGCCATCCGGCCCGAAATCGTCATTCCGTGGCGGCTCCGTCCCACCGCGCGCACCCTCGTCCATCTCACCATCGGCGGGCGTTCGATCTGGGGCCCCGATGGCCACGAGATCGGCCTCAGCAGCAGCGTCCGTTTCGAGTTCCTTTTGCGGCAGGCCCCAGCGGCCAAATAGCCCGTCCCGCCGGCGTGGGCCGCCGCCTCATCGCAGCGTCCACAGCCAGACGCCCCCGTGCAGCACCGCGCACGCGACGAGCGCCGCGGCCAAATCGTCGACCACCACGCCCCAGCCGCCCGGCAGGCGTTGGAGCCGCGAGATCCCGAATGGCTTGGCGATATCGAACAGCCGAAACAACGCGAACCCCGCCACCAGGGCCGCCCACGTCGGCATGACCGCGACGAGCGCCGGCCACCCGAGAAAACACAGCGGCATCGCCACAAATTCATCGAGGATCACTTCGCCGGGATCGCCCTTCCCCAGCCGAATCTCCGCCTCGCCGCACAGCGCCACCGCCACGTAAGCGCCCACCACACTCGCGATCAGCACGCCCACATTGCCGATTCCGAATCGCTCGAAGCACAGCCAGAAATAACCCACGCCCACGGCCGAGCCCCACGTGCCCGGTGCCGGCAAACGCCGCCCGATCGGCCCCAACGTCGCCGCGCCCACCACCCACGCACTCGGCAGCGCTCCCGTCCAACTCGGTTGCTTCAGCTGCATCGGACTAGCTCCGCCGTATTCCCGCCCCGCCGGTTACGTGAACAGCACGTGCCCGTGCCGACGAAAATAGGACCAACCCGACGTGATCGTGAGCACCGCCGAAATCACAAATAGTGCCATGCCCAAAATGCGCACCCCCATCACCCAGCCGTGACCGTCGCCAGTAAACACGCCCGGATGCCCCTGCTCCAACATCCGCGCACCGATCAGCCAGCCGATCGCGTTGAGTTGCACAAACGTCTTCACCTTGCCGCCCGAGTCCGCCTCGACGACTTGCCCTTTCGTGGCGACCGCCATGCGCAGACCGGAAATCGCGAATTCGCGGCACAGAATGCAGAGCAACAGCACCATCGCGGTGATGTCGTGGCCCATGAAGTTCGCCTTGTCGTTTACCAGCGCGATCATCAGTCCGATCACCATCACCTTGTCGATGACCGCGTCCATGAACCGTCCGAAGGCCGATACGATGCCGCGCTCCCGCGCGATCTTACCGTCGAGCCAATCCGTCAGCGCCGCTGCGATAAACAACCAGAACGCCACGTTGCTCGCCCACGGCGCGTCCGAATACATCAGCCCCACCACCGCAAACATGAGCGGCACACGGGAGATGGTCAGGAGATTGGGCAGATTCATGAGTGCGAAGACGGCAGAAAACACGCGGGCGTGACACGGAATGCAAGCGCGTAGCGAATTGTTATGCGCGATGGTCGTCGCGTATTCATAACGGGAAGGATCGGGAGAGGATCGCGGAGAGGTCGCGCAGTCGTGATCCGTGGCATGTGGGCGATAGAGTCGGTGGTCGTATGATGAGGACGTGTGCGCCAGTGGAGGGCAGGCTGTTGGCCCAGCGGCGGAACATGCCGTGGATGTGCACAGGTGTTGGCGGCACCGGCAACGTTGCAACTGCCGGAGACGGCGGTCGACTGCGCACGGGAACGCGCGTGCCTCTGCGGTGGTAGCACCCGCGAGTTCGCCGAGTGCCCGTATCGCACGCTCGATTCGTGGAGCCGCGCGCGACGCGTCGTCGGCACAGCCGAGATCCTCGGTGAAACGGACAACCCGCATCTCATCGTGACCGGCCGTCCGGCCACCACGCACTCCGCCGCGCCGCTCCGCGGAGCCACGCCACTTTCACCCGCTCCGACACCCCCTTTCGCCCAGAACCGCAAGCGACGCGGTCGCCCTTCTGCTAGGTTGCGCGTCGGTTGAAATCTTCCCCATGAATTCCTCTCGCCCCGGTTCGCTCCGCAGACAAGCTTGGCTTTTCATCGCACTCGTCGCCGTGTCACTCCGCGGTGGAGCAGTGGTGGCTGAGGAGCCGACTCATCCCGTGCTCGCCATCACCGGCACAGGCGGAGGAGCCGACGAAATCATGCGGCGCTACACGGACGAACAGTTCCTCGCCTTCGTGCCGCAAGGCCCACCCCGTCAGGCCAAGCCGTTTGCGCCTCCCGTGGTGCCGGGCGACACCGGGTGGTCGTGGAGCATCACTGCGCCCGATCAGATCCGCAGCACGCCGAGCGGCACGATTTTTCCGAACAGCAGCGTCCAATATCGCCCGATCACCGTTCTCAGCGGAAAGACCATCCAGGTCCCCTACTATCCCGCCGCGGGTCGGCCGGGCCAAATTTCGCTCGTTCACGGCGAAATCGACAACCAGAAGCGCAAACAGCTGCGACGGTTCCTCAACACGCTGACGCCCGCTTATCTCGCCAGCAGTGCAACTCACGCCACGCGCCAACAGTCCTACGCGCGGCGCATCGCCCTCGCGCTGGATTCCTGGGCCAAGCACGTGCCCGACTATTTTCTGACAGAGAAGGGCGGGCCCACCCTGGTCGACGCCACGGGCTTCACCCAGCTCTCGAAAGACCTGCAGCGCGCAAGCGACCACAATGGGCTGGCCCACGAATGGCAGGACGACGAGCTGCGCGCCTTCGATGCGATCTACGACGGTCCCGCGCTCCGCGAACTCTCCGCGCAGCGCGGCTACGATGTCCGCCAACACATCGCCCACGGACTCTTCCTCAACATCGGCGGCTATCTCGTAGATCGCGTGCCGATTCCCGTCGCGATTGCCACGAACCTCTCCGGCTCGTTCACCGTGCTGGCAAAGGTCGCCACCGTCCTCAACCGCCCCGACTACATCACGTGGATGGGCGACTACTTGGATGCGACCATCCGCCGCAAACTCACTCGCGACGGCACCACCTCGTGCTCCGATCCAATCACCAACTCACCATCACCGGCTCCACGACCACGGAACGCGTCGCACCCGAACGCACCTTCACCGGCCCCAACCGCTACGAAATAGTGCTCAGCGGCTCGACCGCCGCGACCAGGTGAGCGTCCCCACCGACGGCGCCCTCCCGATTCGCCCAAACCAACACTGTCGCTCGCCCAAACGAACAAGACTCCGCCCGGTGTGCGCGCTACCCTTCGCCGCCCTAACCTACCCCGCCATGCACCTTCGGCTCCTTCTCACCGCCCTACTCCTCGCCCTCATTTCGCCGGCCTCCGCCCAACTCGCCACCAAGGGCCGGCTGCTCCTCGACGAAAACTTCTCCACCCCCGCCGCCTACACGAAGGAGTTCCAGCCCGCCCAGCCCGGTTGGCGCGCCCGCGCCTGGCACCAGGAATGGCAGCGCACGCCCGAGGGCATCGCGAGCAAGTGGACTACCGGCCACATGCCCGTGCTCGCTTTCGAAGGCGCCTTCCAGGACTTCGTCGTCGAACTCGAATTCCGCTTCCAAAAGATTCCCGGCCAAAAGGCCCTCTGCCGCATTTCCGCGCTCAATCCTGCCCTCGACCCGCGCGCCTACGCCGTCTCGACCTGGGCCAATGCCGACAGCCGCGAGCGCCCATGGGGCGTCGGCCTCGAGCGCGATGTCTGGAGCCCAGGCACGTTCACGACCCTTGCCAACGAGATGGTCCCTTTCGCCTCGGACACATGGTATAAACTCCGCCTGGAGGTCGTCGGCGACCAGGCCCTCGTCACGTGCAACGGTGTCACCCTCACCGCCCGCCACGAAAAATTCGCACTCCCCAAGACCGTCCTCGCCATCGGCACCGGCAATTGTCCGCACGAAATCCGCGGCCTGCGCGTTTACGAAGCCACCCGCAATCACGCGTGGACACCCCCAGCCGCGCGCAACGCTCCCTATGTGCCCATCGAAAAAATCCCGGCCCGCGAACCGCTCTCGCCCGCCGTCGCCGAAAAAATTCGCGCGATGCCCCTGCTGTTCGACGGCCACACGCTCGATGGCTGGGTGCAGGCCCCCGTCGCTCCGGTGACGATCGGTCGCGAGGATGTGCTCGACGTCACGGCCCTCGCGAAACGGCTGCACGAAAAATCCGACCCCGTCTCCGCCTTTCTCCACGCGCGACTCGACGAACCCGCGCGCACCGCCCTCGCCGCGGTGCTCGCCGGCGAGACTGAGCCGCGCACCACCGTTTCCCCGCTCGTGCGCGCCCTCAATCGCGCACTCGCCCCCGACTCGCCGTTCTACGAACCCGCGCGCTTCGCCGGTTATGTTTTGCCGCCCGAAACCCAGTCGCTCCTCGCTGCTCCCGGCGCCGTTGCCCGCGGTCGACTCCACCGCTTGCTCCTCGAGGCGGCCTACCCGCGCATCATCGCGCGCAGCCCCGCGTCGTCCTGGATCGTCCGCGACGGCGTGATGGCCAGCACCGGCGCCGGCCGCGGCGTGATTTACACGCAGCGAGATTTTGCGCACTACCGGCTCGTGTTCCAAGTGCGCCAGACCTCCGGCAATCACCAGGCCGGCGTGCTCTTTTTCGGCCAGCGCCCGCCCGCCGGCGAACTCGGTCTCGACGCCCTCGGCGCCCTACAATTTCAGGTGCCGAGCGGCGGCCACTGGGACTACCGGCCCGGTATCAACAAAAGCGGCACACACTTTTCCCGCACCGTAAAAATCCGTTTCAGCGACCGCGAGTGGGCCCAGGTCGAGATTCTCGTCGACGCCCGCAAAGGCACCGCGCAGCTCGCCGTCGCCCAACCCGTCGGCACGCGCGCCATCGCCACAACGAGTTTTCGCGATCCCGCCGCCGGCCGCCCCGGCCCCATCGCCTGGCAGATGCACAACGGTCTCCTCTTCGACGAATACCGCGACGTGCGCCTCGAGCCCGACCCCAAGGAAGACAAACTGATCACGACAAACTGAGCCGCCGCCCGCCCACTCGGATCAGATCACCTCGCCCGCCGCCTATCGGGCCGGTCCAGCAGTCGGCGCCGTCACCACGGCCACCGCCGCCGCTCCGACCCGATCCTCCAACTGCCGCAAATAAAGACTGCGTGGCGCCACCGCCGACGTCGGCGATTCGATGTGACCGTCGCCGAGCAGCGGCTGCGGCGACAGCTTAAATTTCACCCCGGCGCGTTCACCGATGCGTTCCAGCCGCTCGCCGAAACGCGCCGCGACATTCAGCGTGGCCGCGTCCGTCGCCCCGCTCCAGCCGATCGCGTAGTTCTGCGCCGTCGGCGGTTTCATCACGAGGATGACCATCGCTTCGCAGTTCCAAAAAACGTTATTCGCCCCCGCCCACCCGTGCCCGGTGCCCGAATCGCCGCGGTTCACCGCCTGCAACTCCGCGTCGCCGTGCAGCCGCACATTGTCCCAGAGGCAGCCCGTCCCATAGCGGTGATGCGGCTCGCTCGCACTCGACGCCTCGTCCGCCGTGCAGTCGAGAAACACGTTCGGCCCCGCCACCCGCGCACCGAGCACAAAATCGTGCCGCCCGTTGCGCGCGTAGCACCGCAGAAAAAGCCCGAACTGCCCGTTCGCCCCGAAGCTGTATTTCCGGCCGCCTTCGTGCTGCGACACCGGGTCGATAAACGCGCAGTCCTGCACCGTCGTCTGCATCGCCTGCGACTGGCAATGCACCGCGCTGTAGCCGGCGTGGACCACCGTCACGCGCGACACCCAGCCGTGCCGTATGCGGTCCAGCACGACACCGATCCACGCATGATCTTCGTCCTCGAGCTGCCGCACCTCCTGCGCCGGCGTGAGCCCGCGCCGCGCCTTGAACTTCGTCTTGTCGAACACCGACACGATTCGCAGCGACTCCACTCCCGCGTGCTGAATCCGCCCCGGCTCCCGGTAACGCACCATCGTCGCGCCGCCAAACCGCGCTTCGATCGCCTGAAAGACCGGCGCATCCAACGTGATCTTCGCCCCGTCGACCGCCACGACTGTCCGTTCCGAGCGGAGATCGAAGCCGCCCGGCGACCAGTTCTTCACGCCCGGTTTCGTCGTGCCCTCGGTCAGTTTGTCCATGCCCAGCGCCACGATCCACGCCACCGGGCTCGGCCGGTCGACGATCACCCGGTCGCCCGGTTGAAAAACACCTGCCCGCTCCACGTGCACACTCCGCGCCCCGAGCGGCACCCGCGTATCGACAATCCGAATTCGCGTGCCCTCCTCGCGCCGCAAGTCGCCTTCGCCGCCCACTTCGATGACCGAGTGTTTTTTGGCCAACGTCGCCGTGATCACCGTGCCGTCATTCTCCGGTCCTTCGCCGCGCAGCACCACGCCCGACGCCGCGATCCGCAGCATGCCGTGCACGCGATAGTGGCCCTTCCGCAGCAGCACCGCGCCACGAAATCCCTTTTCGTCCAGCGGACGCCGCGCGACCTCGTCGATCGCTGCCTGAATCCGCTCGCGGTCGTCGCCGCCGCCGGCCCGGGGCTCCACCGTGATGCTCACCGCCAACACGGGCAGCGCGACCCCGCCGCCGCCGTAACCTACGCTGGAAAAGTCCGGAATCGTGAACCCGTCCTCATCCGCTCGATACCCCAACTTCCCGTCCGCCCCGATGGCCACCAGCCGGCTCGTTGGCGCATCCACGGTCGCGGCCTGCAGCGCGCGCTCCTGCGTCAACCACCGCAGCGGCCGCTCCGCGCCGATCAATACCGTGGGGAGGAAAAATGCAGCCGAGAGCAGCAGGGAGGTTCTCATGTTTTTTGAAGTCGGGACAATCACCCCGCGGAAATCGCAACAGCGACGGCTCGCGACGACCAGCTCCAACCTACCGATTCCCGCGTCCGTCCGCTTGTCGCCCCGGGCAAACCGCACTGTGAATCCGGGCGGAAAGTGCCGCCGCCATCGCCGTCTTCGCCGGTGGTTCAATTGCCCAAAAAGCCAATGGCTTTTGCCCGCGCCGACAAGTCCCTGCGCGTCAGTGCCGCTACATTACGCGCAACCCCTGCCACCTAAAATGCACCTCGCTATCCCTGCACCCTGCTTTGCCCGTCGGCTCATTGCGCGCCTCCTCTCCACCGCCACGCTCGTGGTCGCGTTCGCGTTTTCCCCGCTCCCCTCGCCCGCCCAGACCGCCACCGGCGTGATCGGCGGCCGCGTGCAAAATGCCGTCAGCGGCGCCTCCCTCGAAAACGCCCGCGTCTCGATCAAAGGCACCACCGTCGTCACGCTCACCGATTTCAGCGGTCGCTACCAACTCACCAACGTCCCCGCCGGCCCAGTCGTGGTGCGCATCTTTTACACCGGCCTCGACGAGCAGGAGGTGACCGTCAACGTCGCCCCCGGCCAAACCGCCGAGCGCGATGTGTCGCTCACGAGCAAAGCCGTCTACGGCACCGATACCGAGACCGTGAAGCTCGATTCCTTCGTCGTGCAGTCGACCAAAGAGACCAACGCCGCCGCCATCGCCGTGAATGAGCAGCGCTTCGCCCGCAACATGGTCAGCGTCGTCTCCGCCGACGAATACGGCACGCTCCTCGACAACAATCCCGGCGAGCTCCTCAAAAATCTCCCCGGCATGGACGTCGAATACTTCGGCGGCACCATCGTCGCCGTCAGTGTGCGCGGCCTCAGCCCCGACTCCACCGAGATCAATTTCGACGGCATGCCGACCGCCAGCGCCAACGTCCAGGGCTCCAATGCCGGCGTCGGCAGCATCAGCCGTAGTTTCGAAGTCCAACACATGTCCGCCGCCGATGTCGCCCGCGTCGAGGTCCGGAAAGTCCCCCTGCCCGAGGACAGCGCGAATTCCGTCGGTGGCTCGGTGAACATGATTCGCCGCTCTGCCTTCGAGAAAAGTAAACGCGAGATCAGTTACCTCGCCTCTCTCGTCTCCGATGGCGACTATCTCACCACGAAGAAAATGGACGGCCCCGGCGATCGGCTTCAGAGCCGCTGGCGCCCCAATTGGCGCGTCACCTGGACCGAACCCGTCTCGAAGAATTTCGGCTTCTCCGCCACCGTCGGCCAGATGGACCAGATCACCAACGTGCGTTGGTCCTCCGGCAGCTGGAATACCGGCAGCGCGGCAAACTTCGCGGCGCACCAAGCCTTGCGCTCCGCCGGTCAGGCGCTGACACCGCTGCCCAGTCTCTTCAACCCGGCTCTCACTCAAGTCGCCCTCAGCAACGCTCCGTATTCACGCGCCCAGGACTACGCCAGCTTCCGCGCCGATTGGCGCCCCCGCCGCGAACTCACCCTCGGCTGGTCCGTGAGCTTCACCGATGCCTTCAAGGGCGAGATCGAGGAAACCCGTTTCCGCATTAACGCCGCCGCTGTCGGTAGCGGCGCCGCCGTGCGCGAAAACGATCCTTCCAAATCGCTCGGCCGCGTCGGCGGCGGCGCCGTGCGCTCGGAAAGCGCGAAGTGGCGCAATCACTACCAGCCGTCCTTCAACACGGGTCTCACCGGCGAGTGGAAAAAGCACAACCTTGAGCTCAGTGCGAAGGCGAGCTGGGCGAAATCCACGCACCGTTACAAGGACATCGAAGACGGCTTCTTTGAGACCACCTCCGCGTTCGGCACCACCGACGCCGGCCTCGCCCCCATCGGCCAACTCGGCTTCGGTGGCGGCACCGCCAATCCCATTCCGCTCACCATCGATTTCTTCAATCCCGGTTACTACATCACCGCCGGCCGGATCGATGTGCGCACCACCGCCAACGGGGTAGCGAGCACCAATGTCGCCGACTACACCGTGCCCGTAAACTGGCAGGACCCGGCGCTCTACCGCATCGGCGGTGTCAGCTCCCGTCCCGGCAAAGCCTCCGGCATCACCAGCGCGGCGAAGCTCTCCGCTCAATACACCTTCCACTCCCGCAATCCCCTCCGGCTCAAAGCGGGTCTCGATGCTCAAGAGGAATTCCGCAAACGCGAGTATGGCTATTCGCAATGGCGGTTCGTCGGCGCCGACGGCGTGGCCAATTCGGCCGACGATACCGCGACGCCGATCGTGTTCTCCAGCGCCGGTCCCCGCCCCGACCCCGACTACGGGCACATCACGCCGCCGCGCTTTAGCATGACCAAGCTCTACAACCTCTATCGGCAAAACCCGTCGTGGTTCGTCTTGGACGAGGAGATGACGCTGGCCAGCAGTCTGCGCACCTCGCGAGCCTTGGAATCGACCGAGCAAACCGTCTCGCCCTACGTGCAATTCAACTGGCGGCTGCTCAACAACCGCCTGCAACTCACCGGTGGGCTCCGCCGCGAGATCCTCGATTTCGAAGGTCGCTCGCTGCTCACCAACCGCAGCGAAGCCTATCTGAAATACGCCGACGGCTCGACCGTCCGGCTCAATGACCGCAACGCTGCTGGCGCCGCCCTCGTGGTGAATCGCGGGACGACAACAACCGTAGACTACCAGCTCGCGTTTCCCTCCACCGTGCTCCCCGCGGTGCGTTCAGGTGCGCCGATTTTCACCCCCGCCATTCAGGCCGCCGGCAATGCCCTGCGCGCCGCCGGCCGCACCACCAACACCGCCACCAGCCTCGGCCTCGGCACCGTCGCCTACACCAACGCGGTCTACAAACGCTTCGGCGCCGTCGGTGAAGGCTCTTCCGAGCGCGACTTCCCGAGCCTCCACGCGACCTACAATCTCGGCGCCAATCTCGACCTCCAGGTCGCCTTCGCGCAGACGACCACGCGCCCCAGTCTCGCCACCGTGGTCCTTCCGTCCGACGAAATTTCCGACGATCTCGTCACCGTCAATGGCATGCAGGCCCTCGGGCGCATCACCCTGACCAATCCCGATCTCAAACCGACGGATTGCGACACCTTCGACGTCCGCCTCGCCTACTACACCAAGAACGGCGGCTCGTGGGCAGTCGGCGTCTACCGGAAGAATTTCCAAAACTTCACCGCGCAGATCGATTCCGATCCAATGACATTGGAAGATCTCCGCGCCCTCCAGGCGCAGTATCCCGAAAAAGATTTGTCCGATGAGCTCGTCGGCTATTCCGTGCGCACCAATCGCAACGACGGCTCCTCCCGCCTCGAAGGTGCCGAGCTGGAAGGGCGGCAAACCCTCAACGATCTCCTTCCCCTTTGGGCCAAGGGCTTCCGCGTCGGCGGCTCGCTCGCCTACGCGAATAGGAAAGGCGCCAATCAGGGCGACCTCGGCAAAAACCGCACGTGGCGCGGCGCCGCGAATCTTAGCTACACCACCCGCAAACTCTCCGCCGCCATCAAGTATCAGATGAACGGTGACTGGATCGAAAACGACCGTGTCACCGACGGCAACGCACCCAGCGTGACCGGTCGCCAGATCATCCTCCGCCAGGATGTGATCGACCTCGAAGTCTCCTACCGCCTCACGCGCTGGGCCGAGTTATTCGTCACCGCGGGCAACGTCACCAACGCACTGCGCATCCGCGAGGTCGAGTATGAGGGCCGCCCGATCATCGGCAGCGTCACGAGTTCGAGTTCGCTCGGAAAACAATACTCCATCGGCGTCAAGGGCACCTTCTGAGCCCGCCTTCCGCGTCAAAGATCCGCTGCGCGCTTCCGCAACACCTCCCGCAGCCGCGCCGCCCGTTGCGCCGCCACCACCGCCTCGTCGTTCCTCCCGGCGAGGCGTAGCGCCTTGCCGAGATTCTCATACAAACTCGGCGAATCGGGCATGAAGTGGAGCGCCCCGCGAAACACCCCGACAGCCTCCGGCGCGCGCCCCGCCGCCGCGAGCGCGATGCCCAAATTGTTCTGCGCCTGCGCCGCCGTCGGGCTCAGGCGCACCGCTTCCCGCAGATGCGCCAGCGCCGCGTTCGGCTGTCCCGCCTGCGTGAGCGTGAGTCCGAAATTGTTGTGCCCGTCGAAATAGTCCGCCTTCAGCGCCACCGCCCGACGAAAGTGCGTCAGCGCCTCCGCGCGTTTTCCGCCCGCGGAGAGCAGCAGCCCCAGATTGTTGTGCGCCATCCAGCACTGCGGATTCCGCGTCAGCGTCACTCGGTAAAGCGTTTCGCTGTCGCGATACATCGGGCTCTGCCCCGCGGTCAACCACGCCAGCCCGCCCAATAGCGCCACGCCCAGCACCGTCCGCACCGGCGCCTGCATTGCGCCCGCCAGCCTCGTCAGCCCCGCCGCCACGAGCGCGATGAGCGCGAGGTTCGGCAGATATTGAAAATGATCGGCGACGAACGTGTAGCGAAACGGATACACGTTGAAAAATCCCAGCACCGGAAACAGCGACCCGCCGAAAATCAGCCACGCCGCCAACGGCGCCCGTGACCACGTGCGCAGCCGCCACAGACCGATTCCCAATGCCACCACGCCCGCCGCCGGCCACCACTGCCCGATGTCCCCCGCGTCGATCGTCCATTGCGGATAGATGAACGTCAGGTCCGTCGGCCAGAATAGTTTTCCCGTGTAAAACCACCCCACCCGCCCGGCCAACACCACGCGCTCGATTCCCGTGAGTTCAAACGCCGCCCCCTCGGCTCCGATCACATAGCGTTCCATCGCCGCCGTAAACAGCCCCGCCGTCGCCCCGACGAGCAACCACGGCAACAGCGGCACCACATCGCCGCCCCACGACCAGCGTCCCCGTCTCCACCACGCCACCACGAGCAGTGCCGCCGGCAACGTCGCCGTCACCGACTTCGTGAGCAGCGCGCAACCAAACAACCCAAAAGCCAGCCAGTAGTCCCGTTTCCGTCGCGTGTCGTCGAAACGCAGATACGCCAGCGCCGCTCCGAGATAGAATACGAGCGAGAGCGTGTTCTTCTGTTCGCTGATCCACGCGACCGATTCGACGTGCACCGGATGCAGCGCAAAGATTCCCGCCGCGAGTAGCGCCCCCCGCACGGCCAGCCTGCGCAGCACGAGCCCAAACAACGCAGCCGCGAGGAGGTGCTGCGCAAGATTCGCCAGGTGGTAACCGAGCACCGCCTCGCCCCACAGCCGCTGCTCCAGCCAAAACGCGCTGTGCAGCACCGGGTAGTATTGTTGCGTGGCGCCCGGCTCGGACCAAATCTGCGCGAGCCCCGCCCAAGAGCGGAGCGCCGGCGCAGTGACGTGTCCGTCGTCGTCCCACAAAAATCCGCCGCGCAGCGCCGGCCAATATGCCGCCACTGCCACCGCGGCGATCAGCACCCCCGCTCCGAGCTCCCGCACCCTCTGGTTCCACCATTTTTCCGCGCGTTCCATTGGCGCCCGTCCTAGCGCCGCGACGGCTCCGCCACCTGCGCTTGTCCGTTGATCGTCACGTCTTCGAACCGAACGTTCTCCGTCTCCGTGAGGCGCGTGGGCGTGGCCGCCTTTTTCACTTCCACCCGCCGCAGGGTCACATCGCGGATCGGCGTTCCCGCGAGTCCTTCGATGCTCAGCCCAAAGGTCCGCGATTCACCGCACGTCACATCCTCGATCAGAAAATCACGAAACGAGGGCGCGGTCGTGCCGCCGCGAATATCCTGCGCGCGGTAGGTCGTATCGAAGCGCACGAGGCCGTCGCGCACTTGCCGCACCGTGATGCGGCGCGCGCGCACGTGTTCGACGAAGCCGCCGCGGTCCACGTTGCCCTTGAAATACAGCGCCGAGCTCACCGCGTCCGCCGTGCAGTCTTCCATAAACACGTTGCGCACACCGCCCGACATCTCGCTGCCGATGCACAGGCCGCTGTGCCGCGAGCCCATCGTGATATTGCGGATGACGACATTTTCCGTCGGCCGGCCAACCCGCCAACCGTCCTGGTCGCGCCCCGACTTGATCGCAATCGCATCGTCCCCCGTGCGAAACGTGCAATTCTCGATCAGCACATCGACGCACGAGTCGGGATCACACCCATCGTTGTTGCCGTTCATGCTGTCCACGGTGATGCCGCGCACCGTGACGTTCCGGCAGAAGACGGGATGCACGACCCAAAAGGTCGAATCGCGGAGCGTCACGTCCTCGATGAGCACGTTCGTGCATTCGAAGGGTTGGATCATGCTCGGTCGCATCCATTTTCCCTCGCCGAAAATCCTCTGCTCCACCGGCACTCCCTCCGCGCCCATCTTCCGCAGCGTGCCCGAGCCGCCGCGCGCCTTGGAGTCTTTCATCAGCGCGAGCGTCTCGCGCGCATTGCCGTCGATCGTCCCGCGTCCGGTGATCGCGACATTCGTGGCGCCGCGCACATAGATTCGCGGCGAATACCCGTAGAGCATCGTGCCCTCGAATCGCGTCAGCACCATCGGCAGATATTTCTCCGGTTGTGCCCCAAACCGGATCGTCGCGCCCTCGCTCACGTGCAGGTTGACGTTACTCGCCATGTGGATCGGACCGTCGCAAAAGAAGCCACCCTTCGGCACGACCACCCGGCCGCCGCCCGCTTTTGTGCACGCCGCGATCGCCGCCGCCAACGCCGCGCGATTGTCGGTCTTGTCGTCGCCCACCGCGCCGAAATCCGTGATCGCAAAATCCCGCGCCGGAAACGTCGGCGCCACGATGCGGCGCAAAATTTCGTCCCGCCCCGCCCACGGGTCGGCCGGCGCCGCCTGCCCGCCCTGCGCGGCGGCTACGAACAGGCCGAAAGCGCTGCCCGCGATTCGAAAAAATTTTGCAGTGAACGTGCGGTGGGTCATGACGCGTGGGGGACGGCATCCACTCTAGCCGGGCACACCTGACCTAACTTGTCGAATCGGGCGTCCGGGAGTGTAGAATCGGGCACTCCTCGCCGGCTCGCCTTCGAATTGCTTGCGGACACATCCGGCCTTCGGACAGCGTCGCGCATCGCGATGCCCCACCGAATCGACGAACTCAACAAAAGCCCCAAACGCGTTCCCATGCCTGACTGGGGTTTGGTCATTTTTGAGGCCCGCCATGCCCCCGGATTCTTCGGCGAACTCAAAGATCCCTACGCCAAATTTCACCTCTTGATCGCCGGCCGTGCCCTCTGGGAAAGCGGCCACGAAAAGTATCCCGTCACCGCCGACAACCTTTTCCACATCGCCGCCGAGGTCCCGCATCGCCAACGCGACCTTCCGGGCCAGCCGGTCACGCTCTACGCCATTCACTATCGTCCCGAATTGCTGCGTCCCGAGCTGACGCGCGAACTCGCCGCCGCCCGCATGTTGCCGCTCGATCTCCAGGGCGCGGGCACCGATCAAGCGCGCCAGATCCGCGCCATCGTGCAGGAGATGATGTTTGAACAGGAGACCCACCGCCTCGGCTGGGAAGCTCTCCTCATCGCGCGCCTAACCGATCTCGCCGTGCTGTCCCTGCGCTGGACGCGCGGCAGCGAGATTCGCATCGATCGCTCCGACGAGAGCGCGGCCCGCGTCGCCAGCTACGCCGCCCGCCTAAAGACAGAATTCTACACCGCCGTTTCGCTCGACGACGCCGCGCGCTCGGTCGGCCTCGGGCGACGGCGCTTCACCGAACTGTTTCGCGAGATCACCGGCGAATCGTGGCGCAAACAGGTCCACCGCCTGCGCATGGATTACGCCGCGAATCTGCTCGCCTCCACCGAGCGCTCCGTCACCGCCATCGCCTTCGAGTGCGGCTTCGAGGAACTCTCCCATTTCCACCACAGTTTCAAAGCGGCCTACCAGACGACCCCGCTCGCGTATCGCCAACAGTTTCGCCCAAATCCCCACTCGTAAACGCCCGGCCGAACAAGCCACCGCGCCGCCGCACTGCTATCGTCCGGCCCGTGCTCAAAACCCGCCTCCTCCACCCCGAAATTCTCCGGGCCCTGGCCAGCGCCGGCCATGGCTCACGCGTGCTGATCGCCGACGGAAATTTTCCCTTCAGCACCGAAACTCCCATCACCGCGACGAGGGTTTTCCTCAACCTCCGCCCCGGCCTCGTCTCCGTCGTCGACGTCTTGGAAACCCTCGCGGAGTCCATCCCGATCGAATCCGCGATCGTCATGGAGACACCCGACGGTCAGGTCGTGCCGATCCATCAGACGTTTCGCACGCTGCTACCCGAGAGCGCGCCGCTCACCACGCGCAAACGCCACGATTTCTACGCCGAAGCGAAATCCCCCGCGACCGCCCTCGTCATCGCCACCGGCGAACAGCGGCGTTTCGCCAATCTCCTGCTCACCATCGGCGTCGTGCGCGCCCATCTGCCCGGCGAGCCGTGACCATGAAAGCCCACGTCCTCCACGCGTAGGCCCCATTCTCATCCGACGACGTTCCCGGCCTACCCCGCCCAATCCGCCGCTTGCCTGCTCGCGTTCGCCCGCACTCCACTGAACCCAATGCCCCTCACCCGCCTCCTCGTCTTCCTCGTCGCGCTCATCTCGTTGACGCCCCTGGTCTCGTTCGCCGCGCAGCCCACGGTGCCCGGCGACGATCAGACCATCTGGCGCGCCATCCCGCCGAAGAATCCCGAAAACTTGCCGCCCGACGCTGTGCTCACCGGCACCGCCACCGCGCCCACGTCCGACATGGCGTGGTGGTATCGCACTCCCGCGACCCGCTTCTGGGAGGGCGTGCCGATCGCGACCGGCCGCTTCGGCGCAATGCTCTACGGTCGCGTGCGAGACGAAATCATCCCGTTCAACGACGAGACGCTCTGGACTGGCTCGCCCTACGACGCCGTCAACCCCAAGGCCCTCCCGTCGCTCCCTGAAATTCGCCGACTGCTCGCCGAGGAGAAATTCGGCGAGGCCGCCGAGCTCGCCGCGAATCTCCTCAGCCACCCTGTGCCGGTCGTGCAAACCTACCAGGCGATGGGCCGCCTCCATTTGCGCTTCGACGGCCATGACACCGCCCAAGATTACCGCCGCGAGCTCGACATGGATGAGGCCATCGCCCGTGTGTCCTACCGCATCGGCGAAGCCAAATTCACCCGCGAGTCGTTCGCCAGTTATCCGGATCAAGTCGTCGTGGTCCGCCTGACTTGTGATCAGCCGGGCCGCCTCACGTTCCAGACCGCGCTGAGCAGTCTCCACACTTCTGCTACGCGGCGCGCCCTCGGCGACGATACGATTTTGATCGAGGGCGGCGTCTCCGAACCGAATCCCGAAATCCCCAGCAAGATGCGCTGGCAGGGCCGCGTCCGCGTCATTCCCGAGGGCGGCACCGTGCGCACCGTCCGCGATGCCGCCGGCGTTTCCCTCCGCGTCGAGCGAGCCGACGCCGTCACTGTCATTCTCGCCGGCGCCACCAACTACGTTAACTGGAACGACCTCACCGCCGATCCCGATGTTCGCTGCGCCGACTACCTGCGCGGCGCTTCCGCCCGCTCGTTCGCCGAGCTCCGCGGGCGCCACCTCGCCGACTACCAGCCGTTGTTCCGCGCGTGCCGTCTCGACCTCGGCAAAACACCCGCCGCGCAAGCCGACACCACGACGCGCATGGACCAACTCCGCGCCGGCGGCCTCGATCCGCATTTCACGACTCAGTATTTCCAATACGGCCGCTACCTCCTCATCGCCGACTCGCGCCCCGGCACGATGGCGTTCAACAACCACAATATCTGGCTCGACGATTTGAAGGGCCGCTGGCGCGGTCGCTGGACCCTCAACATCAACATTCAGGAGTGCTACTGGCCCGCCGAGACCACCGGCCTCCAGAGCACGACGGAATCGCTCCTCAGCTTCATCCAGGATCTCGCCGCCAGCGGTGCGCGCACCGCGCGGGGCAACTACGGCGCCCGCGGCTGGACCGCACACCACGGCACCGATGTGTGGATGAACACCGCGATGACAGACCGCGTCTTCCACGGCATGGCGCCGACGATGGGCCTCTGGCTCACGCAACACCTCTGGGAGCACTACCTCTTCGATCCCAATCCCGACTACCTCCGTCGCATCTACCCGCTGCTGAAAGGCGCCGCGGAATTCGGCCTCGATCTGCTCGTCGAGGAGCCCGCGCACAAATGGCTCGTGCCCTCGCCCTCCGGCTCACCGGAAAACGGCTTCGTCCTCATGAATGGCCGCGCGCTCCTGCACGACGGCAAGACCGCCGCCAAAGACGCCGTGCGCAACTCCATCACGCAGGGCGCCGCGATGGACAACCAGCTTCTGCGCGACGTCTTCACGCAAACCCACGCCGCAGCCACCAAGCTCGGCGTCGACGAAAAACTCCGCGCCGAACTCGCCGCCGCCCTCCCGCGCCTCGCGCCGCACCAAATCCGCGCCGACGGCACGCTTCTCGAGTGGCTCAAGCCCTACAAAGAATTCGACCCGAAGCACCGTCACGTTTCCCACCTCTACGCCTTCTACCCGGGCAACCAGATCACCCGCCGCGGCACTCCCGCGCTCACGGAAGCCGTCCGCAAAACCCTCGTGATTCGCAACGATCCCGCCGGCTGGACCGGCGCGTGGAAAATCAATCTCCACGCCCGCCTCGGCGACGCGGAGGAAAGCTACCGCGTGCTACACAGCATGCAGACCGACATCAGTAAACACCCCGCCCCCGAGGACAGCGACCGCGTGCCGTCGATGGAGGGCAACCAAGCCATCCAAGGTTTCACCGCCGGTATCGTCGAAATGCTCCTGCAATCCCACGCCGGCGAAATCGAACTGCTCCCCGCGCTCCCGAAAGCGTGGCCCACCGGTTCCGTCCGCGGCCTCCGCGCCCGCGGCGCGATCGGCGTCGATTTCGCATGGCGCGACGGCCGCCTCTCCACCGCCACCCTCGTCACGAAAAACGCCGGCCCCGTCCGTCTGCGCACCGCGAGTCCCGTCAAAATCACCACCGGCGCGCAAGCGGTCGCCACCCGCGCCGTCGAGCCCGGCGTCGTCGAGTTCACCGCCGCGGCCGGCGCCACCTACACCGTCACCCCATGAACACCGCGCTGCCTACGTTGGCCGTTCGCCGCTGCGGCTCGTCCGAGCTGATGTTGCCCGTGCTCGGCGTCGGCTGTTGGGCGTTCGGCGGCGGCGATTACTGGGGACCGCAGAGCCAAACGGAAGTCGACGCCGTCGTCCGCTACGCCGTCGAGCACGGCTGCAATTTCTTCGACACCGCCGAGGCCTACAACGGCGGCGCCAGCGAAACCGCCCTCGGCGCCGCCCTCCACGGCATGCCTCGCGACCAAGCCCTCGTCTGCACCAAAATCAGCCCGAGCAACACCGCGCCGAAAACCCTCGTAGCACATTGCGAGGCCAGCCTGCGCCGCCTCCAGACCGACTACATCGATCTCTACATGGTGCACTGGCCGATCACGGCCCACTCGATTCACCACTTCTCCCCGGGCTCGCACGAAGTTCCTTCCGTCGAGGGTGCCTTCGCCACGCTTCAGGAACTCCGCCGCGCCGGAAAAATCCGCCACATCGGCGTGAGCAACTTCGGCCCCGCCCAACTCACCGAAGCCCTCGCCACTGGCGCGCCCATCGCGGTCAACGAGCTCCCCTACAGCCTCCTCACGCGCGCCATCGAGCACACCATTCTCCCACTCTGCCGCGCCCGCGGCGTGGGCGTGCTTGGCTACATGGCCCTGCTCCAGGGCGTCCTCTCCGATCGCTATACCTCCCTCGACGAACTGCCCGAATATCGGCGCCGCACGCGCCACTTCGACAGCCGCAAAACGCCTCTCTCGCGTCACGGTCTCCCCGGCTGCGAGCCGGAAACCGCCGCCGCCGTCGCCGCTATCCGCGCCATCGCCCAACGCGTCGGACTGCCCACGTCTGACCTCGCGCTGAAGTGGGCCATCGCCGGCGAGGGCATCACGTGTTCCCTCTGCGGCTCGCGCAATGTCGCCGCGCTTCAGGCCAACCTCAAAGCCGCCGCCGAGCCGCTCGACCCCGCGCTGATCGCCGAGCTCAACCGCGCCACCGCCCCGCTCCTCGCCGCGCTCGGCCCCAGTTTCGACTACTACGAAAACCCCGCCCACGACCGCACGAGATAATCCACCATGCGCGCGCCCCCTTCGCCCCCGCCACCACCGACGCCCACCCCGGCCGACTCGACCGCCGAGCCGCTCCGCCTGCGTTGGGTCATGATCGGTTTCGCGTTCGCCGCGACGCTCATCAACTACCTCGACCGTCAGGTGCTCTCCGTCGTCGTCACGTCGCCCGACTTCAAAGCCGCCGTCCCGCTCACCGAGGAAACCTACGGCTACGTCACCTCCGCCTTCATGCTCGCCTACGCCGTGATGAACGGCCTCTCCGGCCCTTTCATCGACCGCGTGGGCACGCGCATCGGCTACGCCGCGTGTATGCTCTGGTGGTCGATCGCCGGCATCCTCCACATCTTTGCGCGCGGCGCGTTTTCCCTCGGCCTGTTTCGTTTTCTCCTCGGCGCCGGTGAAGCGGGTAACTGGCCCGCCGCCGCCAAACTCGTCGGCGAGTGGTTCCCGCCAAAAGAGCGCGCCCTCGCCTCCGGCATCTTCAACAGCGGCGCCGCCGTCGGTGCCGTCGTCTCCACGCCGATCATCGCCTGGCTCGTCCTCGGCTGGGGCTGGCAATCCGCCTTCGTCGTCATGGGCGTGCTCGGTCTCGTCTGGATTGTCGGCTGGTGGTGGACGTATTCCGTGCCGGCCGCCGCGCTCGGAACCAAACCCGAGCCGCCCGTATCCGTGCGGCAACTTCTTCGCACCCGCTTCGTCGTCGCGTTCACCATCTCGAAAGTGTTCATGGACCCGGTCTGGTATTTCTTCGTGTTCTGGTTCCCCAAATACCTGAGCGAGGTGCATCACTTCAGCCTGAAGGAGATCGGCTGGAAGGGCTGGATTCCCTATTTCACCGCCGCCCTCGGCAATCTCGCCGGCGGCATGCTCACCGCGCAGCTCATCCGTCGCGGCGTGCCCGTGCCCACCGCCCGCAAACGCAGCACCGCCGTGTTCACTCTGCTCATGTTGTGCACGATCCCCGCGATCCTCACCGACAGCGCACCGCTCGCCATCGCGCTCATCTCGCTCACGACGTTCGGCTATACCGGATACACCGCCAACACCCTCGCGTTTCCCGCCGACGTGTTTCCGAAAAACGCCGTGGCCTCCGTCTGGGGCCTCGCGAGCATGGGCTCCGGTTTCGGCGGCATGTTGTTCATGGCGCTCTCCGGCTGGCTCATCGCGCGCTTCGGCTACACGCCCGTCTTCATCGGCTACGGCCTCATGCCCGTGATCGCTCTGCTTTTCGTGCTCTACGGCATCGGTCCCCTGCGGCGCGAGCCGCGCTTCGCCGATGGGCCGTCCTGAATACGTCCTCGCACCGTCTCTCATGAACTCCTCCCTGCTCCGCCGACTGCTTGCCCTCCTCCTCGGCACCACCACGCTCTCGGCCTTCGCCGCCGACTCCGCGACCGCCCGCGAAAAGACCCTGCGTTTCCCCGAGACCGTTCGCCGCAACGCGTCCTTTTCCGAAGTCGATCCCGACCCCGACTACCGCCACGCCTCACCCGCGGCCTACGCGGCCTTCCGCGCGATGAAGTTCGGCGTGCGCATCCACTGGGGCCTCTATTCGCTGCTCCCGCAATCGCGTGAATCGTGGACGTTTCTCGAGCTGAGCGACGTCGAGCGCCAACGCTACTTCGCCTCCGCGCAACAGTGGAACCCGACCGCCTTCGACGCCGAAGGGTGGATGAAGTTTTTCGAACGCGCCGGCTTCCGCACCTTCGCGATCACCACGAAACACCACGAGGGATTTTCCCTCTGGGATACCCAGACCCGCGTCGTCCGCCGTTCGAATTTCACCTTGCCCGGCGGTCCCGGCATCGAGCCCTGCGATGTCGCCTACAGCGTGATGGAGACGCCCTTCAAGCGCGACATCATCAAAGAACTCACCGACGCCGCGCACCGCCGCGACATCAAGGTGAACCTCTATTTCTCGCACACCGATTGGTATGACGCCGACTTCCGTCCCTACGGCCGCCATCCACTCCAATTCGCCGGCTCCTCCGGCATCAAATCCCTCGAAGAGCGCCAAAAACGCCCCGCCCCGCTCGTCCACGCGCCCACCGACGAAGAGCGCGCCCACCGCGTCGCCCGCCACCGCGCCCAACTCCGCGAACTCCTCACCCGCTACGGGAAAGTCGACATGGTCTGCCTCGACATCGCGCTCGGCCAAGAAGACTGGCCCGACGTCAAAGCCACCATCAAAGAGCTGCGCCACCTCCAGCCCGACGTGATGTTCCGCAACCGCGGCATCGGTAACTACGGCGACTATCACACACCCGAGCGCGTCGTTCCCAACGAGGCCACGGCCAACCCGATGCCGTGGATGGTCATCTATCCGCTCGGCTCGCACTTCTCCTACGAAGCCGACGCCGCGAAACACAAAGGCGCCCAGTGGGTCGTCGACAACCTCGTCGATTCCGTCGCCAAAGGTGGCAACTTCATGGTCGGCATCGGCCCCGACGGCACCGGCCGTTTTCACCCGACCGCCATCGCCCAGCTCGAAGAAGTCGGCGCGTGGCTCAAGGTAAACGGCGAGGCTATTTTCAACACCCACGCCCGCGCCGCCGACGCGTGGAAGGACGGCGAACACGTGCGCCTCACCGCCGGCGACGACGGCCGCCACACCTACGCGATCGCCCTCCGTCGCCCCACCGGCGCCCTCACGCTCGCAACCGTGCGCGCCCCCGAACACACCCGTATCGCCCTGCTCGGCCACCCCCAGCCCCTCGCCTGGCGCCAAACCTCCGCCGGCCTCGTCATCGATTTCCCCGCGACCGCCCCGACCTCTTTGGCCTACGCGTTAATAATCGAAACGTCGCGCTGAGCCTTCCCTCCACCGGGACGTTTCCCCCCTGCCAGAAAACCGAACACCAACCCCGCGCCAAATCCGGCCAGGTGCGCCCCGACATCCACGCGCGCCGCCCCAGCGCCCGCGCCGTAGAGCGCGAACACGACCAGCCCCGAGCCCAGCGCCGCAAACATCGCCCGCCCCCGCTCGCGGCGATCCGCGCGCCGGAGCACGCCGACCATCCGCCCCGTGAGCAAACCGAGCCCGGCGAAAATCGCCGTCGATGCGCCCAACGACCGATACGGCTCCGGATACGCCAGCGCCGCCACCGCGAAATTTCCCACTATCGCCGCCGCTGCCACCAGCAGCCACCCCGCGCCGCGTCCAAAGGTTTTCAATACCGCCGTAAACAGAAAGATCCCGCCCAGCGCATTCGAGATCACGTGAGCCCCGTCTCCATGCAGCACCAACGCCGTCGCGATTCGCCACCACTCGCTGCGCTCGAAAATCGCCACCGCATCCACCGCCCCGGCCTTCGCCCACTCCGGGCGCGTCGTTTGAAAATGAAACACCACGAGCATCGCGAGCGCCCACAGCAACGGCGTGATGAGATCGGTCCCGTGCCGCGACTCGTCCACGATCGGACGCGGCGGCCAATCCACACTCTCGCGAGCGTAGCGCGCCAGTTGCTCGCGCACACAGGCCGCCACCTCAGCTTCCACCATGAGTCGTTGCCCGCCGTCTCCTTCGACTGTCCAGAACGGTCGTCCCAGCGCCAACACGACCAAACCGTGGTCAAACGCCGCGCGCTCGGTCGCATACACGCCGACTTCCGCCAAATCGGCGGGCATTTCGTCCGACAGGACGGGCGCGGCGGTTTCCACGAGTGACATCGCGCGCACCATAATCATCGCCCGCCAAAGCGCTACCGCCGACTCGTGTTCTTCGCCTAGCGCCCGCCCATCGGCCGCGTCAGCCGCTCGACCACGAGCGCATTGAGTTTTTCCACGTCGACGTCGAAGACCACGTTCACCGCGCGCTCGCCAACTCCGGGCCCTTTGCCCGGCGCCCAGCTCAACGTGTTTCCGTAGCCGGCACCGCCGTCGGTATCCACATCAACCGCCAACACCGCTCGCCGCGTCGCAATCTCCGGTTGCAACCACACCGCCGCCGCCAATTCGTCCCACAGGGGAAAACTCTCCGCGTATTTCGCGACATACCGCGCCAAGGGCGTCTCCGCCGCCGCGACCTTCGCAATCATCTCCGGCGAAAACAGTGTCTTGGTCGACGGATCGACCGGCACTTGCGTGATGCTCCGCCACGGCGCGTGCAGCACCGCCTTCGCTGCCTCCGGGTCCCAGCGAAAATTAAACTCCAGGCGCGGCGTGAACAGGTATTCGAGCGCAAACGCATTGTTGGCCGGATGCGGACTGAAGCTGCCGCCCATAAAAACCAACTCTTTCGCCTGGGCGGCAAACGTGTCGTCGAGCCGCACCGCGAGCGCGAGATTCGTCATCGGTCCCATCGCCAGAATCGTCACCTCGCCGGGAAATTCGCGCACCTTGCGCACGAGAAAATTCGCCGCCGTCTCCGCCGCGGCCTTCGTCGTGGGCGCGCCCGCCGGCGATAGCGGCACGATCTCCGGCCCATGCGGCAGCGGTCGCCGCACCTGCACCTCTTTCGACCATTCCTCGGTCCACGCGCCCTTGTAGAAAAGTTTCCCGTAACGCGCCTCCCAGCGCTTCGTCGCCTCCGCCGAATTCACGAGCGGATAGGTCGATCCCGCCAGGACCGGAATATCCGTGCGCCCCACGATCTCCAGCATGCGCAGCGTGTGCGCCACATTCTCCAGCAGCCAGCCGTCGCCGCTTTCCACCGTGATCCCGAGCACCTCGACGTCGGGTGATTGTAACACGAGCAGGATCGGCTGCAGGTTTGGACCGCCGGGCCCAAACGCATCTTGATCGATAATCACCTTGCGCCGCGCCGGAGCCGCCACCACCGCGACTGCCAGCGCCGCCCACGCCAAGCCCACACCCCATTTCCACCTGCGATTGCCGATATTCATCTGCCGGGAATAGCAGGTCTCGTTCTCTCCGCGCAGATTTCTTCAACGCGTCGCTTCACTTGCCGGCTGCCGCCGCCCGCGCCCGCTGAAACTCCGGATGATCCGGCGGCTGCGTCCGCAGATAGCGCTCGGTCCACTGCTCGATCACGAGCGTCGGCCTCTCTATCTCCGCAACATCGGCCAGCATCTCGTAGCCCGCGAAATTACTCGTGCCCGCCCAGTTCCAGAGACTCACAAAACGACGGAAACTCAAAATCAGCGGCGACTGCGAGTTCACGTCGCCGGGCTGTCCGCCCACCCGGAAAAACGAATCGCAGAACATCACCGCGCGGCCCACACCAGACTCCCGTTCGAACGCCAGCGGCACCGCCCAAGGGCCGATATCCTTCCACGCCGAAAACGAAGCGTGCGGTGTCGTCGTCGCGCGGAAATCCGGCGGAAACGTGAGCCGCAGTTGCGACACCGGCTCCAGCGGCCAACGCCCGCGCATCGTGAGCAACCCAATACAATCTCCCTCGCGCTGCACGTGCTCGATCTTCGACCAGGCGACATCGTCCCGGGCGCGCAGCGGCACCTGCATCTCGCGGAGTTTCCCCAAAATTGCCTCGGCACCCGCCTGCAATCCTTCGGCGTTCCAGTGGCTGTCCGTCGGCCAATAGATTGTCCCCTGGGCCTTCGCCGCACGCAGCGGCTCGCGCAGATCCAGCACCGGCACCGGCGATTTCTTCTGACGAAGATGACTCGTCAATTGATCGAGCTTTCCCGGTCGAGCCTGCGAACGCAAAAACGCCGGCAGCTTCTCCGGATAGACGGTCGATTTATTCGGCACCATCACCACGAGGAATTGCGCTCCCCGTTCGCGCCACCACGCGCGTCGACCCTCCATCGCCGCCTGCCAACGAACCAGTTCCTCCTCGCTCAGCCGATCCCGCCCGAGCAAATCCGGCACGGTTTTCTCTCCGACGTAGAACAGCCAATCGTCACGCCCCGGCACCACGAGCGCCGAGGGTTCGCCCATCCAGCGATGCCGCACCAACCCATACCACTGCACGACGCGCGTGCGCATGGGAAAGTGATCGACGAGCCACGCCTCAAAAGCGGCCGGCCATTTTTCAAACTTCGTTTTCCGCCAATCCGGCCACGCCGTCAGCGCGCGCATTTCCTGCGCGTTGGCCAGCTCCGGCACGCGCAGCGCCCACGCCAAGATCGGCCCACACACGAGCACAACCATGCCCACGAAGAGCGTGAGTTGCCGCAGCGGCACCGGGGTTTTCGTCACAGATGCCATGCTCAAAATCGGTAATAGATAAACGGATTGTGGGTGCCAGCGCCCATCGAAAGCAGGCACAGCACCAGCACCGCGAGCGCCGCGCCCACCTCACTCCACTCCGCCGCACGGGCCGTCGCCTGCCAACGTCCGCTCCATGCTCGTAGCGCCGGCCACACCGGCGTGCTCAACACCACGCCCACCGCCAATGCCGTGAGCGTGCCTGTCGTCACCACATTGGCCGGAATCGCGGCGAGTCCGCCCGCGGCCCCCGCTCCGCTCATCGAGCGAAAATACGCCATCGTTTGCGCCCACGTGTCGCACCGAAAGATCACCCAACTTAACAACACTGCGACGAGCGCATACGCATGCCCCAGCGGTCGCAGCCAAACTGGCGCCCGGTCCGTCACCGGCTCCAGCACCCGCTCCACCGCGAGAAACATCCCGTGAAACAAACCCCACGCCACGAAGTTCCAACTCGCCCCGTGCCAGAGTCCGCACAGCGCGAAAACCGCGAGCAAGTTGAGCGCGGTGCGCAACGCGCCGTGGCGATTTCCGCCCAGCGGAATGTAGAGATAGTCGCGGAAGAACCGTGACAGCGTCATGTGCCAGCGCCGCCAGAAATCCCGCATCGAGCCGGCCGCATAGGGGAAGTTGAAATTCTCCGGAAATCGGAAACCGAACATCCGCCCCAGGCCCACCGCCATGTCGGAGTAGCCCGAGAAATCGAAAAAGATCTGCAGCGCATACGCCACAATCCCCACCCAGGCCGCCGCCGCCGAGCGCTCCGCCTCCGGCAGCGCGAAAATCGCATCCGCCACGAGCGCCACTTGATTCGCGATCAGCACCTTTTTTCCGAGTCCGGCGATAAACCGCCGCGCCCCCTCCGCGAGATCCTCGTTGCCCACCGTGCGTCGCACAAACTGCTCCGCCACCTCCGAGTAGCGCACAATCGGCCCCGCCACCAGCTGCGGAAACAACGTCGAGTAGCACAGGAAATCGCGCAGGCACCGACACGGCGCGACCTTCCCGCGCCACACATCCACGACGTAGCTGATGCCGTGAAACGTGTAGAAGCTGATTCCCAGCGGCAGCACGACGCCGGCCCACTTGATCTCGCCGCCCCACAGATTCCCGAGCGCCGCATTGCACCGGTTGACCAGTTCCACGGCGAGTCCGCTGTATTTGAACCACGCAAGCAGCACGAGATTCGCCGCCACGACCGCCACGAGTGCCGCCCGACGGCCCGCCCGCCCTGGCGCACACCAAAATCCTCCGCCGTAGTTGAGCAGACACGACGCCATCATCACCCACACGAGATACACCTCGCCCCAAGCGTAAAACACCACGCTCACCAGCAACAGCCACGCATTGGCCCACCCGAGCACCGCCCCGCGCCCGCCCTGCCGATTGGCCCACGCCTGCAAGGGCAGGCCGACGGCCATCACGAGCGGCAGAAAAAAGAAGAGGAAGATGACCGAGGAAAAGACCACTCGGCTGATTTAACGAAGCTCCCTCCGCCGCAAACAAACCAATTCTCCGCCGCGACCGAAGTTGGAGATGCCGTGCCCCACCCGTGCACTCACGCCGCGCCTTTCGCGATGCGCGTGAACGCCCGACCTTCGTTCTGATCGATACGCTCCGGCCGACCTTGGTGCGAGTAGACCACCTTGGTGTGATCCATCCCCAGCAGATACAAAATCGTCGCGTGCAGGTCGTGCACATGCAGCCGGTCCTTGACCGCATACAATCCCAACTCGTCAGTCATGCCGATCGCTTGGCCGCCCTTCACGCCGCCGCCGGCCATCCACATCGTGAAGCCGGTCGGGTTGTGGTCACGACCGCCATTCTGCTCGCTCATCGGCGTGCGGCCAAATTCGCCGCCCCAAATCACCAGCGTCTCGTCGAGCAGTCCCCGCGCTTTCAAATCGGCGAGCAATCCCGCGATCGGCTTGTCTACCGACAGGCACAGACGGGAATGATTCTTCTCCAGCTCCGTGTGGCTGTCCCAACCGCTGCCGGCACCGCTGTAGAGTTGCACAAACCGCACCCCGTGCTCGACCAGCCGGCGCGCGAGCAGACAGTTCCGGCCGAAGACCGCCGTCTCCTTCTGGTCGATGCCGTAGAGCGCTTTCGTCGACGCAGTTTCCTTCGCAAGGTCCACGGCGCCGGGCGCCTCCGCCTGCATTTGGTAGGCGAGTTCATAGCTGCGGATGCGCGCCTCCAGTTCGGTGTTGTCCGTGCGCGTCTTGGCGTGGGCGCGGTTGAGTTGGGCCAACAGATCAAGTTTTTCGCGCTGCCGCTCGGGCTTCATGCCTTTGGGCGTATCGAGATTGCGGATCGGCACACCGTCGGCGCTGAACTCCACGCCTTGGTGCACCGCCGGCATGAAGCCCGTGCCCCAGTTGCGCGTGCCGTTGATCACTTCCTTCTCGCTGTCCTTGATCACCACGAAGCCCGGCAGATTCCGGTTGATCGTGCCGATACCGTAGTCGACCCACGCCCCGAGCGAGGGACGTCCGCCGAAGATCGAGCCCGTGTTCATCTGGCACACGCCGCCGGCGTGGTTGATGCCGTCGGAGACGCACGACTTGATCACGGCCAAATCGTCCGCGTGCTCCGCGACGTGCGGAAACCAATCCGACACCCACAGCCCGCTCTTGCCGTGCTGCTTCCACGTGCGCTTCGACCCCATGATCGGCGCATTCGATTCGCCCATCGCGAGAATCGGCGGCTTGAAACTCGGCGGCAGTTTCTGACCCGAGAGCTCGTTCACCAACGGCTTGTGGTCGAAAGTATCGAGATGGCTCGGACCTCCCTCCATGAAGAGGAAAATCACATTCTTCGCCTTGCCGGCCCGCGCCAGTTGCTCCGCTGCCGGCGTCACCGTGCCGGTCGCGCCCAACAGCGGCTGTTTCATCAAGGCTGCGAGCGCCACCGCGCCAAAGCCACAGCCCGCAGTGCGCAGAAAATCACGGCGCGAGGTGGCGTAATCGAAATTATTGCAGGCCATGGTCGGATAAAAAATCAGTGGAGATAGATAAATTCGTTCGAGTTCAGCAGCACATGACAGAGGTCTGCCATCGCCCGGGCAAACGGATCGGCGCTCTCCGCGTTGGCGACACCGGCCTGCGCCTCGAACATTTTGCTGTTCGGGCGACGCGCGTCCCACACCACTCCGCTGCTCGGCGACCATTTCCCGAATTCCGTCGCGATCGTCTCATCCCCGAGCAGGCCCGGCACAATCCGCAGCGCGTCGATTTGTCCGTCGAACTGATTCGCCCCGCGGCGAAACATCCCGCCGATCACCGGCGTCGCTTGCCCGACGCCGAGCTTGCCGTGCACCCCGTGCCGCACCGCCGCCGTGCGGCGTTCGGCCGCGGGCTGACTCAAATCCTGCACGAGAAACGTCACCGTGCTGTCCGACGAGGAAACCTTCGCCACGACGTGATAAGGCGTCCGCAAGGTAAGAAACAAACCCGACGGCACCACCTCGTAGGCGGTGTTCATGTTCTCATCTTCACCGACGAGCTGCATGATGAGATTGAGCGGCTTGAAACCGGACTTCTTGCCCGTCACGCCGATGCTCCAACCGTGTCCGTCGAGCGAGCCTTTCTCGCCGGTCCAACGCGAAGCGATCACGCGCACCGCCGCACCGCTGTCGATGCTCTCGACGACGATCGTCGCCTCGATCGTGAAATCGTCCCCTTCCTTCGGCGCCCCGCGCACCAGCAAACGCTCCCGTGCAGTATTCTCATGGAATCGGCCCGGCACTTCCGTCGCCGCCATCGCGGGCTCGCCGCGCACCAGCTGCGGACGCGGAGCTCCGTCCAATCGCTTTTCCACAAATTTCTCGGCCAACGCCGCCTCGTCCGGCCCCGGCGCGCGCCCCAGCGTCGATTTCCACGCGACGTCGACGTTTGGCGTCTTCGCGGCGAGCTTGCGCGCGCGGGCGAGCGGCCACTCACCGTTCATAAACAGCAGCGCCTGAATCGGCGTGGAGGTGATCTGGCGGTCGGCGATGCTCGAGAAGCCCGCCGGCAAATCCAGACTGCGCAACAGCTCGTTCTGGCTGTTGCGTTTCTTCATCGTGTAGATCGAGCGCCGCGGCGAGGTGTTCGCTTCCTGCGACGGGCCGCCCGCCGTGAGATCGAGTTCTCCGCTCGCCACCAACATCGCATCGCGCACCTGCTCGGCATCGAGGCGACGCGGGCTGAAACGCCACAGATATTTATTGTTGGGATCGACCAGCGCGGCCTGGCCGTCGAGCGCGCGCCGCGCCGTCTGTTGGTAAGTGGCCGAGAGCATAATTTCGCGGTGCAGCCTTTTCAGACTCCAGCCACCGGCGACAAACCGCTGCGTCAGCCAATCGAGCAATTCCGGATGCGTCGGCCGCTCGCCGAGATGGCCGAGATCGTTGGGCGTGCCCGCGATGCCGCGACCGAAATGGTAGTGCCACACGCGGTTCACGATCACGCGCGTCGAGAGCGGATTGTCGGGCCGCACGATCCAGTCGGCGAGTGCCGTGCGGCGCCCCGTCGAACTCGGCAGCGCCGTGATCTTCGGTTCGCGCGGATCGATGAGGGTGACAAACCCTGGCGCGACCTCGCGTTCGCCTTTGCGGCTCTTCATGCGCGTCACCGGCGCCACGGGGCCGACATCCGTCGCCACAAACGCCGCCGGTAACGCCTTGGGTTTGATCGTATCGAATTTCCGCAATTCGACTTCGAGCGCCAGATAACGCGCTTTGTCTGCCGGCACCTTGAGTGATTTCAACGGATCGAAGGTGTCTCGCTCATGTTGCAGCTGCCGCTCGGCAATCGTTGCGAGCACGTGGTCGAGCGGTGCTCGTTGGCTCGGCTGCTGCGCCATCATCGCCTGAATATCGTCCGTGAATCGATCATGCGCCCGCTTCACCGCTTTCTCGCGCGCCGGCCCGACCAGCGCCTCCATCTGCGCGCGGATCACTGCCGTTGCCTGTTCCCACGCCGCCAATTTCCCCTCGTAAACCTTCTGTTCGGCCGGTGTCGCTAGCTTCAAATCGCTTCGCCACAGCACGGGTTCGAAAAATGCCCGCAGCGCGAAATAGTCCTTCTGCAAAATCGGGTCGAACTTGTGGTCGTGGCAACGTGCGCAGCCCATGCTCAGGCCGAGAAACACTTCGCCGGCGTTGCCGGTCATGTCGTCGATGATCAACTCCGCCTGGCCGCGCACGTCGCGTTGGTTCCACTCATAGACCGGATTGCGCAGATACGATGTCGCGATGAGCACGTCAGGATTTTCCGGCGCGATCTCGTCCCCCGCCAATTGCTCGCGGACAAACTCGTTATAGGGTTTGTCGGCGTTGAGGCTCTTGATCACCCAATCGCGATAAGGCCACGCGCCCGTGCGATATCCGTCCGCCCGGTAGCCGTCGCTTTCGGCGTAGCGCACGAGATCGAGCCAATGCTGCGCCCAGCGTTCGCCATAGCGCGGACTCGCCAGCAATGTCTCCACGAGGTGCTCGTAGGCCTGGGGATCGCGGTCGTTCACGAAAGCCGTGAGCTGCTCCGCCGTCGGCGGCAGGCCGTGCAAATCGAAGTAAACGCGGCGCGCGAGTTCCGCCCGGTCCGCCGCCGGCGCGGGCGTGAGGCCCAGTTCGGCGTGCTTGGCCGCGACGAAGCGGTCGACGTCGTTTGCCACCCAGCGGTTGCCCTTCAGCGCCGGCGGCGTGGGCTTCGCGAGCGGTTGAAAAAACCAATACGCGCGCTCCTCCGCGGTGAAGTCCTGCCGGTCGCGTTTCGCCACCGCCGCCTCGCCCGCCGGCCACGGCGCGCCCAGCGCGACCCATTTTTCCAGCAGGGCCTTTTCTTCCGCCGCCAACTCTTCCTTCGGCGGCATCTGCAAATCCTCGTCCTTGTAGCCAATCGCCTTGATCAACATCGACTCCGCCGGCTTGCCCGGCACGAGCGCCGGACCGCCATCACCGCCGGTCAGCATGTGCGAAATGTGATCCATGCGCAGCCCCGCCTTTTGCTTTTTCTCGCCGTGACACTCGTAGCACCGCTTCACCAGCAGCGGACGGATCTCACTCTCGAAAAACTGGACCTTGGCGCGCTCTTCCCCGTTATCGGCCGACGCATTCGCCGCGACCGCGTCGGCCGCAAACCCGGCCGCGCACAGGCCGACAAAAAATCTGATCGGGGATAACATGGGGTAATTGAAGGAGATTCACTGCGATACCGCCGACGGAGGGTCGTCGGCTGAAAACCGCAGCACTTCGACGATCCTCTCCGCGCAACGGTCGACGACAAACAGATATTCACGCACCCGCCAGCGCCGCCAGTCCGCCCCGTAGCGCTGCGCCCACTCCTGTTTAATCTTCGCCCGGTCGTGCCGGCCCTTTTGCCCCTGGCACCACAGCTCTTTCTCGATTTCCTCCCGTTGCGCTTTCATCTCGGCGGCCATGTGCAGCGAGCCGCACTCGGCGATCACGCGCTTCACGGCGTCGATGAGCGCCGCCGGCTCCGCCGAGCCGTTGGCCCGTTGCACGATCTCTGCCCGCCGATCCTCGATCAGGACCATCAACCACTCGAAATAGGGCAACATGCTCCCGTCATACCAGCGCAGCTCGAGCGCGAAGCGTTCGGCTTCCGTCAGGTCTTCATAGGCGAATCCGCTGGCATCGCTGTCCGCGTTCATGGGTGGGGCGTGAGGGGGACGAAAGTTTGCAGGAGTATGGGCGGACCTGCCGGTCAGAGCATTCCCGCCCGAAAGAGGCGGCACCATCGTTGGTCCCTCCGCACCGCGCGAGCCGAAATCGGCCGGAGTTATTCACCGGCCGTGCGCCGTCAAAGATAGCGCCACATCCAATACGCGTGGCAGATCGCGACGTGGACGAGCATCATTGGCAGCGCGTGCTTCGTGAAGGTGACAAACCGGAACGAAATCCCGTTGCGCTCTGCGATGCCGGCCACCGTGAGATTGGCACTTGCGCCCACGAGCGTGCCGTTGCCGCCGAGACACGCCCCGAGCGAAAGTGCCCACCACAGCGGCAGCAGTCCCTCGGGCCCGCCAAACGCCGGCGCCATCGCTTTGATCATCGGAATCATCGTCGCGACAAACGGGATGTTATCGACCACGGCCGACAGAATCGCCGACGCCCACAAAATCCCCAGCCCCGTCGCCTCCAAACCTCCGCCGGTGGCTGCCAGCAATTTCCCGGCCACCACTTGCAGCACACCCGTGTGCTCCACGCCGCGCACGACGATGAAGAGTCCGATGAAGAAAAACAGCGTGACCCACTCCACTTCGTTGAACACGTGCGTCACGGACTCGTTTTGCTTGGCCGCGGTCTTGCCGGCGTTGTCCAGCAGCAGCAGCACCGCCGCGCCCGCCATCCCGATCGTGCCCGATTCGAGTCCGATAAACCGCGCGCCGACAAATGCCGCCAGCACCCCGGCCAAGACGACGAGCGATTTCACTAGCAGCGTCCGGTCGGTGATCGCCGCGCGTTCGTCCAGCGCCATGATGTGCGCCCTCGCCTCGGGGGTGGCTTCCAGACTCCGGCCCCAGATCAGGTAAACCGCCACCGCGTGCACCACGACGATGACACCGATCACCGGCGCCAAGTTTACGAGAAACGCGTTGAACGAAAGTCCGACCTGCGCGCCGATAATGATATTGGGTGGATCGCCGATCAGTGTCGCGGTCCCGCCAATGTTCGAAGCCAACACCTGCGAGAGCAAAAACGGATACGGCGGCACCTTGAGTTGCGCGCAAATCACGAGCGTGACCGGCACGATCAAGAGCACGGTGGTGACGTTGTCCAAGAGCGCGGAGAACAGGGCCGTGACCAATAACAACAAAACCAATACGCCGGCCGGGCTACCCCGCGCCCGCTTCGCCGCCCAGATCGCGAGAAATTCGAACACCCCGCTTTTGCGCGCGATCGAGACGATCACCATCATCCCCGCGAGCAGCCCGAGCGTGTTAAAATCAATGCCCGCCACCGCCTGCTCCTGGTTCAAAATTCCCGTCGCGATCATCGCCACCGCACCGAGCAGCGCGACGATCGCCCGATTGAGGCGCTCGGTCATGATCGCCGCATACGTAAGCCCGAGAATGCCCACGGCCACCCAGACCGCGGTCGACCCCGTGGCCATCGCCAGGCACGCGTCCGGAAAATTCGCCGTCACGACGCGTCCCCCATAGTTTCCAACACATCCCATGTTGAAATCACGCCGAGCAAACGCCGGCTCACCGGGTCGACAACCGGGAGAAAATTCCTCCCGCGATAGAGATAAAATAGAGCCGTCACCAGCGACTGATCCGGCCGCAGCACCGGCGCCTCCGCGTCGGCAAAACGACTCACCGGCTCCCGCGCAATCGCCGCAAACCGTGCACGCACTTCGCAGAGTGTATCCCTGAGCAGCCCCGCCTCAATCAGGCGCGTCGTCTGACTGCAGCGGTCGTTGTTCAGCGCGACCTGTGGCAGCACGTTCGAGATCACGAGATTCTTCCGAAACATCCCGAGATAGCACCCCTGCGCATCGACCACCGGCATCGCCAGCAAGCGCTTCTCCCGCAAAATTCCGACGGCCTCCGCAAACGTCGTCTCCGGCGCCAGCACGGCGGGACTGGCATCCATGATAGAGCGGCAGGAGACATCCGAGAGATCGTGGGTTTTCATAGGAGTGAAGCCATCATGGGCGCTGTGCCCGGAAGGCTGGAACGGCGCGATGGCCTTGTCAGTTCCGCATGCAGCCCCGATCCAACTATCAGCGCGCAAAGCACCATCCACCGCTCCCCGCTAATTTCACGCGCACCGCGCTACCCGGTCCGAACGACGCGACTCTGGCCTTGACCGCCCCGCCCTTCCCGCGGCCCATCTACACACTTCATGAAGACCCCGTTCCTCCTTACCCTGCTCCTCGCTTTCGGCACCACGGCGCCCTTCAGTTTCGCGCAAACTCCCCCGGCGCCCAAAGCCGCCACGCCCGCCGCTCGCCCCGCTCCCGTCATTTCACCCGAAGTAAACGCCGACCGCAGCGTTACCTTCCGCCTGCGTGCACCCAATGCGAGACAAGTCTCCGTCCGCGGCCAATGGGCCAAAGATCCGCTCCCGCTCGTCCGCGCCGACGACGGCCTCTGGTTCGCCACCGCTGCCGCGTCCACCCTGCCGTCCGGCGTTTGGGAATACAGCTTCAACGTCGACGGCGTCGCGATGATCGACCCCGCCAACACCGCGATCAAACCCATGCGCGAGCCGCGCACGAGCATCCTGCATCTCTCCGCCCCCACACCGCAGCCGTGGGATTTTCAGGACGTGCCGCGCGGCACCGTCCACCAACACACCTATCTCTCCAAGGCACTCGGCCGCGCTCGCGAGGTCTGGGTCTACACGCCGCCCGGCTACGAAAAATCGCCCGCCGCAACGCGCTTTCCGCTCCTCATTTTGCAACACGGCTCCGGCGACAATCACCGCACCTGGGTCGAGCACGGCAAAGCCCACTGGATCATCGACAGCCTCATCGCCTCCGGCAAATCGCGCCCGATGGTCGTCATGATGATCGACGGCCATCCGTTCACCCCCGCCGCCACCCGCGATGCCGCGAATCGCGGCGGTGCCATGGACGCCTTTCGCCGCGAGCTCCTCGAAGACGCGCTGCCCCTCGTCGAGTCGCTCTACCGCGTCGCCTCGGACACCGCGCAACGCGGCATCGTAGGCCTCAGCATGGGCGGCGGCCAATCGCTCACCGTCGGCCTCGGCCATCTCGACCGTTTCGGCTACGTCGGCTCTTTCAGTGGCGTGCCGCCCGATGAAGCCGTCGAGAAAACGTTTCTCGCCACCCCCGCCGTCGCCAACGCCAAGCTGCGCCTCCTCTGGATCGCCTGTGGGCGCGACGATTTTCTCCTCGCGCGCAACGAAGCCTTCGTCGCGAAACTCAAATCGGCCGGCGTCCAACACGAGTGGCACCTCACCGCCGGCAACCACAGTTGGCCCGTCTGGCGCGGTTACCTCGCGGATTTTCTGCCGCACCTGTTCCGCTGATCAACCGCACGCCGCCCCACGCCAGCAGCACTCGGTTCCTACCTATCCTCATGGCCGCTTTTTCCGATCCCCTCCGCGAAGCCCGCGAAAAATCCGGTGTCCTCAAGTGCCCTTTCCACGGCGAGGAGATCGCCATGGTTCTCCGCCACGAAGACGTGCGCCAGGCCGCGAAAGACTGGCAGACCTTCAGCTCCGATGTGCCCTTCCGCGTGCCGATTCCGTCCGAGGAAAAAGTGCGCACAATTCGCCAACTCCCCATCGAGACCAATCCGCCCGAGCACACCGACTACCGCGCCATCGTTGAACCGTTTTTTCAGCGCCCCAAAGACCCCGCAGTGATCGCGCAGATCGAAGCCTTGATCGCCGGCCTCCTCACGCAGGCGCTCAGCCGCGACTCCATCGAGATCGTCAACGAGTTCGCCCTCCCCGTGCAGTCCCGCGCGCTCACGCACTTGCTCAATGTGCCCGCCTCCGAGGGCGAGATTTGGATCGGCTGGGGTATCCATGTTTTCAAAGTCACCGGCGGCGAATTCAAGACCGGCTCCGTCCTGGAAGATTACCTACACCGCAAATTCGACGAGGCGCAGGCGCATCCCGGCGAAGATTTTTTCAGCGCGCTCACGCAGGCCAACTACCGCGGTCGCCCGCTCACGCGCGACGAGATGATGGGCTTTGCCAACCTCGCCTTCGCCGGCGGGCGCGACACCATCATCCACACGATCTCCTGCGCCCTCGGCTATCTCGCCGAGCATCCCGAGGCGCTTGATTATCTCCGCGCCGACCCGAAGCGCATCACGCTCGCCGGCGAAGAGTTTTTCCGGGTCTTCATGCCGCTCACGCACATCGGCCGCGTGTGCCCCGTCGATACCGATGTCCACGGCGTCACCGTCCAAGCCGGCGAACGCATCTCGCTCGCGTGGGCTTCCGCTAATTTCGATGCCGCGGCGTTTCCGCAACCCGAAGAGGTCCGCCTCGATCGCAAGCCCAACCCCCACCTCTCGTTCGGCTTCGGCCCGCACCTGTGCCTCGGCGCTGCGCACGCGCGTCTGATCCTCCGCACGCTCCTGCGGCTCTGCTGCGAACGCGTGAAACACATCGCCATTCTGGAGTCGCGACTCCACGTCGAACACGAGGCAAAGTTCGACCGCACCATCGGCTACGATTCATTGACCGTGAAACTGACGCCGCTCTGAGCGGACCGGGCGCCGCGCTTTCTGCGCGCACCTCGCCGCACGCGATCTCATCGCGCCTGCGTGGCGAGCTTCTATTCGTTGCTCTCGCCGCCCCGTCGCTCGCCGCCCGCGCGCCGGCCTGCCACAAACAGCGGCGCTCCACCGATGAAAACACCCCGCCGTCTCCCGCCGTCCGTCGCCTTCCTCCTCGCCGCCCTCGCCGTCGCCGCTCCGCTCGGCGCCGAAAGCGTCGCTCTCACCGATCTCGATCTCACGCACCTTCACTTCGAGGGCTGGCGAAAACCGGCGCTCAATCGCGCGCTCAGCGGCAAGCCGCTCACGATCGCGAAAAAAACGTTCGTGCACGGCATCGGCACGCGCGCGACGAGCACGCTCTGGTTCGAACTCGACGGAAAAACGGAACGCCTCACCGCGTCCGTCGGCATCGACGATGGCGCCAACAACCCCGCCGCGTCCGCCGCCTTCTCGGTCTACGGTGACGGTCGCAAGCTCTGGGATTCCGGCCCGCTGAAGATCGGCCAGCCCGCCGTCACGCTCGACGTTCCGCTGCGCGGTGTGCGTTCGCTGCTGCTCCTGGTCGACCACGTCGGCGAGAGCCAGGCTTACAATCACGCGAATTGGGCCGACCCGAAATTCACCTTCGCCGGAACCAAGCCGCGGACGGTCGCCGCGCCCCATGAAGAAGCGGTCATTCTCACGCCGAAGTCGCCCTCTACGCCGCGCCTCAACGCCGCCAAAGTCTACGGCTGCCGCCCGGGTCACCCGTTCCACTTCCGGATTCCCACGACCGGCGAACGCCCGCTGACGTTCTCCGTCTCCTCACTGCCGGCCGGCCTCACGCTCGACGCCGCGACAGGTATCATCTCCGGGATCGCCCCTCCACGCGGCACGTATGCTCTCACCCTCCATGCGAAAAATCGGCGCGGCGAACACTCCGCCCCTTTCAAAATTGTCAGCGGCGACACCTTGTCGCTCACCCCGTCGATGGGCTGGAACCACTGGTATGCCCACTACGCCCGTGTCACCGACAAAATGATGCGCGAAGCCGCCGATGTGATGGTGCGCACCGGCATGGCCGATGTCGGCTACGCCTACGTGAACATCGACGACTGCTGGATGAACACGACCGCCAATTCCAAACGCAACCCCGACGCCGGTCGCATCGGCCCATTCCGCGACGCCCAGGGCCGGATTCTTCCCAATAGCCATTTCCCCGACATGCGCGCGCTCACCGACTACATTCACGCCCTCGGTCTGAAAGCCGGCATCTACACCTCGCCCGGTCCGCTCACCTGCGGCGGCTACGCCGGCGCCCACGAACACGAGGCACAGGACGCCCGCCAGTTTTCCGACTGGGGTTTTGATTTCCTGAAATACGACTGGTGCTCCTACACGAAGGTCGTGAACGGCGACAAAAGTCTGCCGAATCTGAAAAAGCCCTACGCCCAGATGGGCGCGCTCCTCCGCGAGCAGCCGCGCGATATTCTCTTCAACCTCTGCCAATACGGCATGGGCGACGTCTGGAAATGGGGCGCCGAAGTCGGCGGCCAGAGCTGGCGCACCGCCGACGATCTCGGCGCCTCGCTCAACCGCATCTTCGACGTCGCGCTAAAAAACGCCGCCTACCGCGAATGGTCCAAACCCGGCTCGTGGAACGACCCCGACTACCTCCAGATCGGCCGTATCGGCGATGCCCGCACAGAGGGCGAATTGAAACCCTGCCCGCTCACGCCCACCGAGCAGTATTCGTTCATGTCACTCTGGTCGCTGATGGCCGCACCGCTCTTCTTCAGCGGCGACATGGGCCAGATCGACGCCTTCACGCTCAACGTGCTTTGCAACCCCGAGGTGATCGCCATCGACCAGGACCCGCTCGGCGAATCCGCCCGCGTCGTCACGCTGACTCCGCAGACGTTTCTCATGATCAAGAATCTGGAGGACGGCACGAAAGCCATCGGCCTCTGCAACCGCGGCGAAGTTTCGACTTCGATCACCGCCCGCTGGAGTGACCTCGGCGTCACCGGTCGCCAAACCCTCCGCGATGTCTGGCGCCACCGCGACCTCGGCGACTTCACCGACGATTTTACCGCGACCGTCCCACGCCACGGCGTGACGCTGCTGCGCGTGCGCCCCGCCGCACGCTGAATCACCCCTCTAGTCCACCAGCCCGCCTAATGTCCGACGATTGGGCGGCAACTAGCCGCGCCGCAGCCACCTCGCGACCTTCACTCTGCGCCACCGCTTCGCCAATGATCCGGTCCGCATGAAAACCCCTCGTTGCGCCCCGCGTCTCCCGACCGCGTCGCTCGCTCTCGCCGCCACCGTCTGCCTCGCGAGCTTTGTCACCGGCCCCGCCGCCCCGCCCGCACTCGCGGCTCCGCCCGCGCCCGCCCTCGCCGCGCCCGCCCTTACTCCGCCCGCCCCCGCGCTCGACTCCGTAGCAGTGAAGAAAATATTCGCCACTCCCCCGCGCGAATACTCCACCGCTCCGCTCTGGGTCTGGAACGACGACCTCACCGAAGAGCAAATTCGCGGCACGCTGCGCGACCTCGCCGCGCAGAAAGTGAAACAGGTTTTCGTCCACCCGCGCCCGGGCCTCATGACGCCCTACCTCAGCCCCGCGTGGTTCCGCCTCTGGAAAGTCGCGCTGAACGAGGCGGAGAAGCTCGATATGAATTGCTGGATCTACGACGAGAATTCCTATCCCTCGGGCTTTGCCGGCGGCGCCGTTCCCGAAGTGATGCCCGAGTCCCGCGGCCGCGGTCTCCACCTCCGGGTCGTCGCCGCTGCACCGAAGTGGGAGGAAACCACGAGCGCCGTTTACAGTCTCGCCGCCAACCAAGCCACCGACGTCTCCGCCGCCGCCCGCGCCGGCACGCTCGCGCCCAAAGGCCGCTACCTCATCGCCGACATCAAACGCGCCCCGATGTCCGGCTGGCACGGCGGCCGCAGTTACGTCGATCTTCTCTACCCCGGCGTCACGCAGAAATTCCTCGAAATCACCCTTGAGAAATATCGTCAGGAAGTGGGCAGCGAATTCGGCCGCCGCATTCCCGGCTCGTTCACCGACGAACCCGAGATTCGTCCCGCCGGCGGTCTCCCCTGGACCGACGACCTGCCCGCCCAGTTTCAGCAGCGCCACGGCTACAGCCTCACGGCCAACCTTCCCGCGCTGAATCAGGAAATCGGCGACTGGCGCAAGGTCCGCCACGACTACTTCCACCTCCTCAACGCGCTCTTCATCGAGCGTTGGGCCCAGCCCTACTTCGAGTGGTGCGCGAAAAACAACTTGGCCTTCACCGGCCACTACTGGGACCACGAGTGGCCGAAGTGCGGCACCGTGCCCGACAACATGGCGATGGCCGCCTGGCAGCAGCTCCCCGGCATTGATTGCCTGATGAACCAATTCCGCGAGGACACCAATGCCCAATTCGGCAACCTCCGCATGGTTCGCGAACTCTCCAGCGTCGCCAACCAACTCGGCCGCACGCGCACCCTCTGCGAAATCTACGGTGCCGGCGGTTGGGATCTCCGCTTCGAAGACATGAAGCGCATCGGCGATTGGCTCGGCGTCCTCGGCGTCAATCTCTTCGACGAGCACCTCTCCTACGTCACGCTCCGCGGCGCGCGCAAACGCGACCACCCCCAATCCTTCAGCTATCACGAGCCGTGGTGGCCCGCCTACCACGTCAACGCGACCTACCTCACCCGCATCTCCGCCGCCCTTTCCCAAGGCCAGCAAATCAACCGCACCCTCGTCCTCGAACCGACGACCACCGCCTGGATGTATCAAGGCAACGCCGCCCGCCTGAAGGAACTCGGCGACACCTTCTTCACCCTGCTCAAATCCCTCGAGTCCGCCCAGGTCGCCTACGATCTCGGCGACGAAGACATCATGGCGCGCCACGGCTCCACCGCCGGCGCCGAGCTCGTCGTCGGCCAGCGCCGTTACACGACGGTCGTGCTCCCCACTGGCACCGAAAATCTCGACACCCCCACCGTGAAGTTACTCACCGCCTTCGTAGCGGCCGGCGGCAAAGTCCTTAGCTGCGGCGAACCGCCCGCGCGCGTCGACGGTGCCCCGTCCGATCGCGTCGTCCCTCTTGCCTCCGCAAAATCGTGGCAGCGCACCGAAGCCACCACGGTGGCCGGCATCCTCTCGGCCCACGCCCGCGCCGAAGGTTTTGCCATCACTCGAGCCGCCGACGATCCCGGCATCCTCTTCCAACACCGTCGCCAACTCCCCGACGGCGATCTCCTCTTTCTCGTCAACAGCAGTATCACCGCCGCCTCCGCCGGCACGGTCGAAGCCGTCCGCCACGGCGTCGAGGAGTGGGACCTCTACACCGGTCAAACCCGCCCCACCACCTTCGAGAAAACCACCCGCGGCGTGAAGCTCGCCTTCACCCTCCCGCCCTCTGGCAGCCGCCTCCTCTTCTTCGCCAAGCGCGCCCTGCCCTCGGCTCCCTCCCCGTCGCTTGCCACGAACACCCTCGCCGCCACCGGTCCCATCGAGGCCCGCCGCCTCGGCCCCAATGTGCTCACGCTCGATCACGTCGACATCACCGCCGGCGGCGAGACGAAGTCGGACCTCTACTTCTACCAAGCCGGCCAGTTCGCGTTTCAGAAAAACGGCATGGAGCGCAACCCGTGGGACAGCGCCGTCCAGTATCGCGACGAACTGATTCGAAAAACCTTCCCGGCCGGCAGTGGTTTCGAAGCCACCTATCGCTTCACGCTCGCCGAGAAAATCCCCGCCGACCTCGCCATCGTGATTGAGCGCCCCGACCTCTACACCATCACCTGCAACGGCCAGCCCCTCACCGCCCAGCCCGGCGCGTGGTGGCTCGACAAAGCCTTTGGACGCCTCGCCCTCACCGGCCTCGCGCGCCTCGGCGAAAACGTCGTCACGCTCCACTGCTCGCCCTTCTCGATCCTGCACGAATTGGAGCCCGCCTACCTGATCGGCAGCTTCGCCCTCAAGACCGCTGAACGCGGTTTCACCGTCGTCGGCGAGCAACCGCTGCAACTCGGCAAGTGGAACGACCAAGGTTTCCCCTTCTACAGCGAAGGCGTCGCCTACAGCGCGAAATTCGACGTCGCCACCACCGGCAAACGCACCGCCGTCGCGCTGCGCTCGTGGTATGGCAGCGTCGCCCAAGTCCTCGTCAACGGACGCCCCGCCGGCACCATCACCGCCCCGCCCTGGACCTGCGACATCACCGACGTCGCCGTGAAAGGTGCAAACACCGTCGAAGTCGTCGTGATCGGCACCCTGAAAAACACCCTCGGGCCGCACCACGGCAAGAACGCGCTCGGCACCGCCTGGCCCCGGATGTTCCAAACCGGCCCCAAAGGCGGCCTCCCGCCCGGCACCACCTACGACTCCGTCGGCTACGGCCTCTTCGCTCCGTTCGTGCTCCAGCAGGCAAGCGGCAAATAGGTGCGACAAAATACTTCGGGGCTGACTGCGGACTTTGGACGAAGTAACACCGATAAATGCCCCGATCATTTCAAGATCGACTCGATGAGTTCTGCACAGACTTTGCCGCCATTGGAACCACGGGAATCAGAGGCGTTTCGCCTTCCCTCGAATTGGTTCAGAGTGTTCTACCTCGGCAGCCGGATGAAGAGGAATCGGAGTTTTCAGTCCGATGTTTTGCGATGATTAACACCTACGCCTACGTTTTCGAAAATTGGGCAGCGTTTCAGAATCTCGGATTCATCCGAGACACAGAATCCGGCGGATGGACGATTGAAGGCCCATTGCTCTACGCGCTTTGTTTGTATCTCGGCTTTGCCGATTCTTGCTATGAGAAGCCGCCGGAACTTGAGACCGTTATTGAAGCCGCACTGCACGGGCCGGTTTAGCGAATCTGGAAAAAGAGACCGCGGAGCTCGCGAAAAAACAGACCAAAATCGCAAACCCAACGGTAGTTCACCCACGCCCGCATCAAGGCTCCACGCGCCGCTCGCCGCACTTCGTTGCGCAAACGAAAATCCTTCCGCCCACCCAGCCGTCTTTCCTTTGGCTTCCGCACCGCTCCTCGTTTTCTCACCTATGCCCCTCACTCGTCGCGATTGGCTAAAACTCACTGGTAGCGCCTCCCTTGCCGCCTCCATCCCGCCCAGCGTTCACGCCGGCGCCGCCGATACCTCTACCCCAGTCGCCGCCTCGGCCGCACCCGCCGCCGGCGATCCGCCGCTCATCCGCGAGGCCGAGCAGCCGATGTTCAACCTGCCGGGGCAATTCACTTCGCCCGTCAAAATCGCGTCGGTCGAAATGCTGAAAAACGGTAGCAACTTCTTCGTCCGCACGCGCTCCACCGACGGTGCTGTCGGTATCACCGGCACCAAACAAATCGAAGATTTTATCCCGATATTTGAGCACCTCGTCGCCCCGCGTTTCATCGGCAAAGACGCGCGTCAGCTCGAGTCGCTCATCGACGACGTCTATCGCGCCAACTACAAACTCGCCGGCATTCCGTTCTGGGCTCCCGTGGCCTACGTCGAGCAGAGCCTTCTTGATATGCTCGGCAAAATCGCCGCCAAACCCGTGGGCGCACTCCTCGGTGGCGTCGTCGGCACCGAGATTCCCGTCTACCTCTCCGGCTCCGACCGCGTCCTCTCCGCCGAGGAGGAAGTCGCCGTTTACGAGCGCGGTGTCGCCGCCACCGGCGCGAAGGCCGTGAAGTTCAAGATCGGCGGGCGCATGAGCCGCAACCTCGACACTTATCCCGGCCGCACCGAAAAACTCCTCCGCCTCGCCCGCGAAAAACTCGGCGACAAGATCACGCTCTACGCCGACGCCAACGGCTCCTACGACGTTCCCCACGGCATCCGCATCGGCCGCCTCCTCGAAGAACTCAACTTCGCCTTCTTCGAAGAACCCTGCCCCTACGAGGAACTCAGCGAGACGCAGGCCGTCGCCAAGACCCTCCGCATCCCCGTCGCCTACGGCGAGCAGAACTACAGCCTCTGGCAATTCGACTGGGCGCTCCGCAACGGCGTAATGAAAATCGTCCAGCCCGACCTCAACTACAACGGCGGCCTCATCCGCGCCAAACGCGTCGCCCGCATCGCGCAAAAACTCGGCAAGACCATCGTCCCCCACAACACGCAGACCGGCGCGACCTCGGTGAACATCCTCCAATTCGCCTCCTGCACGCAGAACGCCACGCCGTTCATGGAATACCCGTGGCGCGCCCCGCAAAAGGCGCCGTCGTGGTTCACGCCCGATTTCAAAATCGTCAACGGAAACCTCCGCGTCCCCACGACTCCTGGCATGGGCATCGAAATCGACCCAGACTTCCTCAAAGCCGCCACCGTCATCGCGAAAATTGACAAGCCCACCAAGAGCACCGCCAGCGGCGCACGCCCGAGCGGCTGAGCCGAGACTGCCCGTAGAGCGGTGGGCGGGCGCGTCCCTGCGCCCGCATTGTTGCAGTGCCGAGGTTATCACATGCCGGCTCAAAGACGTGCCGGCCCACCCACTACTCGTCAGGCTATTGCGCAGCCATCACCACGCTTCGCCCGTCGACAGCCTTGCCCTGACTACGCGCCTCCTCAAAAATCCCGCGCCGGCCGCGGCAGTGGACGCCCCATCGGCACCGGATGCACCGCCCGCCAAAATCCACGCCAGTAGAAACGCCACGTCGCCACCGGCGTGCGCGCCACATACCACGTCGCCAACCATCGTGAGAACGCCACGCCCACCCCGTGGGCACCGATCATTTTTGGGCTCATGCCTTCCTATCGGCACAAACCTGGAAATCTTAAGCCCAAGCACCAACCTGCGCGGCGCCGCGTTCCTCGACATCACTCACACCGTCTTCAATTTTTCCGCGATCGCAGCGATATGCGCCGGCGTGCTCCCGCAGCACCCGCCGACGATGCGCGCCCCCGCCGCCAGCAACCGCGGTGCCGCCTCGGCAAACTGCGCCGCCGACTCTGCATAGCTGATTTGCCCGTCCACCAGCTTGGGCGAGCCCGCGTTGGGCTGCACGATCACCGGCTTACCGCCGGCCGCCGCCACGAGTTCTGCCGTGAGCCGTTCGTAGTCCGACAGCGACAAATCCGTGCCGCAATTCGCCCCGACAATATCCGCCCCGGCTTCCAACGCAGCCGCAACCGCCGCCGCCGCTGTCGTGCCCATCATCGTGCGGTAGCCCACCGCGGTTTTCTGAAAGGTAAACGTCGCCACCACCAAATCAGCCCCCGCGACTTTCGCCGCCTGCACCGCCACCGCCGCCTCCGCGGGGTCCGACATCGTCTCGACGAGAATGGCATCCGCGCCGCCGGCGAGCAATGCCTCCGCCTGTTCGCGAAACGCCGCCGCCACGGTTTCCACCGGCGTGTCGCCCAGCGGCTCTAGCATCCCTCCAAACGGCCCCATATCGCCAAACACCCACGCCCGCTCGCCCGCGATCTCGCGGGCTAGCCGCGCGGCGGCGTAGTTCAATTCGTGCACGCGCCCCGCGACCCGATGCGACTCCAACACGCACGCGGTGCCGCCAAACGTATTCGTCGTCAGCAAATCCGCCCCCGCCTCAAAGTAGCGCCGGTGCACACTCCGCACGCGGTCCGGAAACTGAGTGTTCCACAGTTCGCCACACGCACCCGGCGCCAGCCCCAAGCCCTGCAATTGCGTGCCCGTGGCTCCGTCACAGAGCAGCGGGCGTTGGGCGAGTTGTGCGAGGAGCGCGGCAGTTCGGGCGTTCATGTTGGGAAATTTTCGATCGGTTGCAGGGCAGTTTCAGGCCGGCGTGCCGTTGAACGCGTGCACCGCGTCCACCATCGCCACGATGTTTTCCACCGGCGTGCGCGCCTGAATGTTGTGGATCGTATTGAACACAAAACCGCCGCGCGGCGAAAACGCCCGCAGCCGCTCCGTGACCTGCGCCCGCACGTCCGCCGGCGAGCCAAACGGCAACGTGTGCTGCGTGTCGACGCCTCCACCCCAGAACACCACGCGGTCTCCGAAATCCGCCTTCAGCCGCACGGGGTCCATCTCGGCCGCCGAACACTGCACGGGATTTAGGATGTCGAACCCGACGTCGATAAAGCGGTCGATCAACGGCCGGATCGCGCCGCACGTATGCTTGAAGGTCTTCCACTCCGTGTGGCGATGCACCCACTCGTTCACGCGCCGATAGTAGGGCGCGTAGAGCTCGTCGAAGGTCGCGCCCGAGCAAAACTGCGAGGTCTGCGTGCCGAAATCCGTCCCGCAGATGAAGAGCACGTCGATGCTGTCCCCCGCGAGCGCGGCAAAGGTCTCCAGGTTTTTCAACGCGACGTCGCACTGGTAACTGAAAACCTGATGCACGTAATCGCGGCGTTCGAGCAGCGAAACATACCACTCGCTGACATCGCGGATACCTTTCGGGTGTTTCAAGAACGCCGCCGGCACCAGTGCGATATCGCCAAATCCCGTGCCGCCGATCCCCGACACCACCGCGCGCGTCTCGCCTTTCACGCGCGCAAATTCCGCCCGCCAATGCGCGATGTCCGCCTCGCCCATGAGCGTAAATTCCTCGCAGTTGTCCACCGGGTTGAGCTTGTCCTCGTCGATCGGCTCCTGCCGCACGATCGCATCGAAAAAATAGCCGCCGGCCGGCATGTGTCCGCTCGGCGCCACGGTCGCGTCTCCCGCGGGAAACAGATACACATCGCCCGACGCCTCTTCGCGCGGACGAAAGCCCGCCGGCACCCGCACGACTTGTCCCCATGGCGCGCGCCACTCGTGCCACCCTTCGGCCGGAAATCCGAACATCGTGCCGCGTCCATTCGCGCCCACGCAATCCGAGCCAAGCACGCGCGCCAGATCGTCCTCGATCTCGCCGAGCATTTGAAATGGCTCGCACACTTTCACCGGATGCTCCGGCAGTCCGTAGTGCGCGCGCAGCGCCGCCACACGGCTCACGTGCATGCCCGTGAGTCCTGTGCTGCCGAAATCCACCGGCACCGGGCCGGCTTCGTGTCGCAACGCCCGCCGGACCTTTTCGCGCGAAGTCATGGGCTTTCCGGTCCGTGCGCCATCACGCCGCCGGTTCCAGCAAACGAGTGGCCAACTCGACGGCCGTGCCGGCATCGGCGGCGTAGCCGTCGGCGCCGATCTCGTCGGCAAACTGCTGCGTGATCGGCGCCCCGCCGACGACCACCTTGAGATTCGGCAAACTCGCCGCCTTCAACACGCGCACCGTTTCCTTCATCGCCGGCATCGTCGTGGTCAGCAGCGCCGACAGCCCCACGAGGTGGGCTTTGTGCTCCTGCGCCGCCGCGAGATACCGCTCGGGGCTCACGTTCGTGCCGAGATCGACGACCGCAAATCCCGACCCGCGCCACATCATCGAAACGAGGTTCTTGCCGATGTCGTGCAGATCGCCCTGCACGGTCCCGATGATCACCGTGTATTTCGGTTTGATACCGGCCGCGACGAGCAGCGGCTCCAGCAGCTTGAGCGCCTCTTTCATCGCCCGCGCCGCGATCAACATCTCCGGCACGAAGATCTCGTTGCGCTTAAACTGGTCGCCGACGATTGCCATGCCGGGCACGAGGCCTTTCTCGACGATCGATTGCGGACTGTGGCCGGCGGCCAAGAGTTCCTGGGTGATCCGAATGGTATCGACCCGTTTTCCTGCGGCGACGGCTGAGGTAAGTTCCGTGAGTTCTGCCATGGATATTTTATGCGCGGCATCGACCACCGAAGGCAAACCGCAACTGCTTGTCCCGCATCAAAGTGCGCCGCCAACTCGCCCTCGTTTTCCTTCTTATCACCGCACCTCGCGGTCCCACCCCGTCGTGCTTTCTCTCCGCCCCTCGCACAGCCCGCAAAGGTTCCACTCGACCGCGGCCCCTGAGCAGACAAAAACCTATCGCATCCCCCCCGCTACCAGTTCGTCCCCCCACTCCCTCCATGCCCCTCGACCGCCGCTCCTTCCTCGCTTCGTCTCTCGCCGCCGGTGCCGCTCTCGCGCTTCGCCCCACCGTCCTCGCCGCCACCGCGTCCAAACCCGCCGCCGCGGCCCGCAAACGCGTGAAACTCGGCATCGCGACGTATTCGTATTGGCATTTCAAGACGACTAAGGTCCCCGTCGAAACCGTCATGGACCGCGCCGCCGAGCTCGGCGTCGAGGGCGTCGATATTCTTCACCGGCAAATGGCAATTGCCGAGCGCGCCCCGCTCGACGCCGCGGGCCGCAGCTACCTCCACGGCTTGAAGCGCCACGCCTTCCGCAACGGCCTCTCGATCTGCTGTGTGTCCACCCATCAGAGTTTCGTGAAGGCCGACCCCGGCGAGCTCACCGTCGAAGTCGAGCACACCAAAAAGTGCATCGAGCTCGCCTACGAACTCGGCTGCCCGTCCATCCGCATTAACACCGGCCGCTGGGGCACCACCAAGAGTTTCGACCAACTCATGGCTGACCGCGGCATCGAGCCCGTTCTCCCCGGCCGCACCGAAGAGGAAGGTTTCAAATGGTGCATCGACGGCATCCAGCGCTGCCTCGCCAAAGCCGAGCAATGCGGCGTCGTCCTCGCCCTCGAAAATCACTGGGGCCTCGCCCGCACGCCCGAGGGCCTCCTGCGCATTCTCAACAGCCTTAAATCCCCGTGGCTCGGCGGCCTGATGGACACCGGCAACTTCCTCGAAGACCCGTATCCAAAACTCACTGCCATCGCCCCGCAGACCGTCTACGTGCAGGCCAAGACCTACCACGGCGGCGGCGAGTGGTATACCCTCGACCTCGACTACCCGCGCATCGCCGCCATCCTCGAAAAAGCCGGCTACACTGGCTGGGTTTCGCTCGAGATGGAGGGCAAGGAAGATCCCGCCACCGCCGTCCCCAAGAGCATCGCCACACTACGTCACGCGTTCGCCTAAAGTCGTCGCCCGCTCTCGTTATGGCGGCCCCCGCTCTCGCTTCGCCAGCCGCCACCGCCCTCCCCGGCCCGCGCCTCGACGCCGTCGACGTCCTGCGCGGCCTCGTCATGGCCCTCATGGCGCTCGATCACGCGCGTGACTTCTTCCACTTCGGCGCCACGCACGGCCACGACCCTCTCGATTTCGCGCACACCACGCCAGCGCTGTTCTTCACCCGTTGGATCACCCACTACTGTGCGCCCACCTTCATCTTTCTTGCCGGCCTCGGTGCCTTTCTGTCCGGCACCCGCGGAAAATCCCGCCGAGACCTCTCCCGGTTTCTCGTCACCCGCGGACTCTGGCTCGTGTTCCTTGAGGTCACTTACGTGCAGTGGCTCGGCTGGACCTTAGCCTTCGATCTCCACACCCACTTCGCGCTCGTGATTTGGGCCATCGGCTGGTCGATGATCGTCTTGGCCGCACTGGTGCACCTCCCGGTCGGCGCCGTCACCGCCTTAGGTCTCGCCCTGATTGTCGGGCACAACGCCTTCGACGGCATCAAGTCAGCCTCCCTCGGCGCGTGGGCCCCGCTGTGGCAAATTCTTCACGAAGGCGGCGCTGTTTCCCTCGGCAATTCTGGCCACACGCTCGCCGCCGGCTACCCCCTGATCCCGTGGATTGGCGTGATGGCCGTCGGCTATGGCTGCGGCCCCGTGCTGCTTCGTGCCGCGCTCCCGCGGCGCACCTTTCTCCTCCGGCTCGGCCTCGCGCTCACCGCCGCCTTCGTCGTGCTGCGCTTCACCAATCTTTACGGCAACCCGAGACCGTGGTCCGTCCAACCCAACGCCCTGACCACACTGTATTCGTTTCTCCACTGCCACAAATACCCGCCCTCGCTCTGCTACCTCCTCATGACACTCGGCCCCGCCCTCGTGCTCCTCGGGCTCCTGGATCTCGGCACTCCCCGGTGGATGCAGCCGCTGCTCATCTTTGGTCGCGTGCCAATGTTTTTCTATCTGCTCCACATCCCGCTGCTCCACGCACTCGCCGTCGTCGTCGCCCGCCTCACTTGGGGCCGCGCCGATTGGCTCTACGGCTCCACCCCCGCCCGTCCGCCCGCCGACGCCGGCTTCAGCCTCATCGGTGTCTACTTTGCCTGGCTCGTGGCTCTCGGTCTCCTCTACGTAGCGTGCCGCTGGTTCGCCGCCGTCAAACGCCGCCAACGCTCCGCCTAGCTCAGTTACCTGTAGTTCACGGCAAACTCCTTGCCGTCTCCGCGCACACCAAAAAACCAGGTCCGCGAAAGAGTTTTCTCGGCCGAGCGTTTGTTTGGTGTATATAGGAATGCTCCGCTTACGCCGCCTCGCCCTCGCGTCTCTCGCTCTACTCTCGGTCGCACTCGCGCTCCCTGCCGCCGAAAGTCCCCATGCCGCCGCCCTCGAATCGTGGCGCGCCGACCGCTTCGGTCTCTTCATCCACTGGGGCCCCGTCTCGCTCAAGGGCACTGAAATCGGTTGGTCACGCGCCGGCGAACGCCGCGGCTATCGCAGCGCCGGCAAAGAGGTGCCCACCGAAGTCTACGACAACCTCTACAAGGAATTTAACCCCGTAAACTTCGACGCCCGGGCGTGGGTCGCCCTCGCACAAGCCGCCGGCATGAAATACCTCGTCTTCACCAGCCGCCACCACGACGGCTTCAGCCTGTTTGAGACCACCGCCAGCGACTACAAAATCACGAGCCCTTTCAGCCCGTATCGCCGCGACATCGTCAAAGAACTCGCCGCCGCCTGTCGCGCCGCCGGCCTCAAGTTCGGTCTCTATTATTCCCAGCCCGATTGGCACCATCCCGACGCGTTTACGCCCGACCGCCACCCGCGCTACCTCGCCTATTTGAAAAACCAAGTCCGCGAGCTCCTCACGAACTATGGTCGCGTCGACATCCTCTGGTTCGACGGCCTCAGCAAAACCGCCGCCGACTATGATGGCACCGCCGTCAACCGCATGGCGCGCGAACTCCAGCCGCATCTCCTCATTAACAACCGCAATGGCCTCCCCGAAGACTTCGACACCCCCGAGCAACGCGTGGGCAAATACCAGGACACGCGCCCGTGGGAGAGTTGCATCACCATCTGCAAACAATGGGCCTGGAAACCCGGCGACACCATGAAGTCCCTCGAAGATTGCCTCCGCACGCTCATCCTCTGCGCCGGCGGCGATGGCAACCTCCTCTTCAACGTCGGCCCCATGCCCGACGGCAACATCGAGCCCCGCCAAGTCGACCGCCTGAAAGAGATGGGCGCGTGGCTCACGAAAAACGGCGCGAGTATCTACGGCACCCGCGGCGGCCCGTGGCATCCCAACAAAACCGCCGCCAGCACGCGCCGTGGACAAACCGTGTTCCTCCACATTTTCAAATGGGAAAAAGATTCCCTCGAACTCCCCGCGCTGCCCCGCGCGATTAAATCCGCCGCTTTGCTCAACGGCGGCCGCGCCACCGTCCTCCAGCAAAACGGCAAACTCACCGTCTCCGTCGACGCCGCCGCGCGGGACCCCATCGACACCATCGTGCAACTCGAACTCGACGGCTCCGCGATGGATCTTCCCGCGATTGCGCTCACCCCTGCCATCAAGGCCAGCGCCTCGAACACCTACCGCACCAACCTCCACGACCACGGCCCGCAGCAAGCCTTCGACCAGGATTCCACGACCCGCTGGGCCACCGACTCCGGCACGAAACAGGCGTGGATCGTCCGCGACTTTGAAAAGAAGACGACCGTCGCCCGCGTCCGCATCGACGAGGCGCTCGCCCAGCGCGTGCGCCAATTCGAATTCCAATATCGCGACGCCTCCGCCTGGAAAACCCTCTTCACCGGCGAGAAAATCGGCCGCAATTTCACGCGCACGTTCCCCGCCGTCACCGCGCAGGAATTCCGCCTCAACATCCTCGACGCGACCGACGGCCCCACGATCACCGAGATCGAGTTTTTCGAGAAGTGAGCCCGACCGCAATTTTTCCGAATAGAGCGTGCGAGCGCTGACCGGGTTTGTTCCCATGCTCACTCTGCCACATCCACCGTGCTCACCGTAATCGCCTGCAACGTCCTCGAGGCCGAAGTCCGCCACCTCGGCGCCAATCTGCCGCACATCCGGGAATTAATTTTTATGCCGCAGGGCCTGCACAACGAGCCCGTCCGCCTCCAGCGCGAACTCCAGGCCGCCATCGACCGCGCCGAAGCCGATGCTGCCGTCGACGCCATCGCTCTCGTCTACGGCCTCTGCAGTCGCGGCGTCGAAAATCTGCGCCACACCCGTTGCCCCATCGTCATCGCCCGCGCCCACGATTGCGTGACGCTCTTCCTCGGCTCCAAAGAGCGCTACGCCCAATACCTCAAAGATCACCCCGGCACGTATTGGTATAGCCCCGGCTGGATCAAGAGCGCGACCCCGCCCGGGCCTGATCGCACCGCGAAACTGCGCCGCGACTACACCGAGAAATTCGGGGCCGACGAAGTCGACTATCTCATGGAGATGGAGGACCACTGGATCGCCAACTACGACCGCGCCGCCTACGTGGGCCTCGGCATCGGTGAAACGCAGAAGGACATGGATTACACCCAACACTGCGCCGCCTGCCTCGGATGGAACTACGATCAGGTGCAGGGCGATCCCTCGCTGCTCCGCGCGCTCCTCGCCGGCGAGTGGGACGCCCAACGCTTCCTCGTCGTCCCGCCCGGCCACGTCATCCGTCTCACCGCCGACGACGACATCATTCGCTCCGAGCCTCAGTCTGCCGCCCCGTGAGCACGGCTCGCCTTCAACTCGCACTCCCCGACGGCCCGCAAGAAATCGCCGTCAACACCGGCGACGAAGCCGTCCCCCTCTCCGCGTTGCTCGGTCGCCGAGGATTTCCGCTCAACACGCGCTGCGGTGGTCGCGGCCTCTGCAGTGGCTGCGAAGTCGAGCTGCGCACCGACGCAATCGACGCCCCGCGCACCGTCCGGGCCTGCCAAACTCACCTCCGCTCCACCGGCGATACCGTCCTCTCGATCCCCGCGCGCTCGCTCCTGAAACACGAACCCGCCGTCGTTACCGATTTCCGTAGCAACGTCCCCTGGGCCCACGATCCGCTCGGCGCGTCCGCGGGATACGGCGCGGCCGTCGATGTCGGCACCACCACCGTTGCTCTTCTCCTCTGCGATCTGCACACCGGGCGCGTCGTCGCCGAGGCCTCCGCGTTCAACGCCCAGATTCGCTTCGGCGAGGACGTGCTGACGCGTATCCAGTTTTGCTCCACCGGCGCCGACGCCGTGCAACAGCTCCAGCGCGCCGTCGCCGCGGAGACAATTCAACCGCTTTTGGCCCAAGCCTGCACCGCCGCCGCGGTCGCACTGACCGACGTCGGCGTGATGACGGTCGCCGCCAATACCACGATGCAGCACCTGCTCGCAGGCGTGGACCCGAGCCCACTCGGCGTGTATCCGTTTCGTCCCGTCTTCCTCGAGCACCGCATCCACGCGCCGGCCGAGCTCGGCCTATCGTTCGGCGCCGACAACGCCAAGGTCCACTTGCTCCCCTCGCCTGCGCCCTACGTCGGCGCCGATCTCGCCGCCGGCATCATCGCCACGGGCATGCTTTACGACGAGGGCCCGGTGCTTCTCGTGGACATCGGCACCAACGGCGAAATCATCGCAAAGGTCGGTGACCGTCTCATCGGCTGCGCCACCGCTGCCGGCCCGGCCTTCGAGGGCGCGGGACTTTCGAGTGGCACGCGCGGCGTCAAAGGCGCCATCGAACGCGTGCGCCTCTCGGGTGACCCGTTCTCCGCCGCGCTCGGCGTGATCGGTGATGAGCCTCGGCCCATCGGCATCTGCGGCTCGGGCTACGTTGATTTTTTATGGGAGGCACGCCGAGCCGGTATCTTGCTCCCGAGCGGACGCTTCGCCGAAGCCTTCCTCGCGCGCGCCGGCAACCTCGTCGCGCCCGCCGAATACGGCCGCCGCCTCCGACTGCACGCGCACGGCGCCTCGGGACCGATCTGGGTTTCCGAGATGGACGTCGTCCGTCTGCTCCAAGCCAAAGCCGCGATCGCCGCAGGTATCGCGACCTTGCTCGACGTGCTCGGCACCACCGCCGCCGAGGTGAAAACGCTCTACCTCGCCGGCGGTTTTGGGATGCACCTCTCCATCGAGCACACGATTGGTTGCGGACTGCTTCCGGGTTTCACACCCGCGCAAATCCAAGTCGTCGGCAACACGTCGCTCGGCGGCGCGTTTCTCGCGTTGAATGACCGCAGCCTTCTCGACGAAATGAAAACCGCGTGCGCCAAAATGGAGTTCATCGAGCTCAATTTGCAGACCGGTTTCGAAGACGCCTACATCGACCACCTCGCTTTACCATGACTCCCCTCGAACGTTTCCACGCTTGCATGAATTACCAGCCCGTCGACCGCGTGCCGAATCACGAAGTCGGCGTTTGGGTGCAGACCAAGCAGCGCTGGCGTGACGAGGGCCTCGAGACCGGCGACCTCCACTGGGACTGGTTCACCGGCGAATCCCGTTGGGACCTGGACCCGCGTGAATTCATCGACATCCGTTTCGACATGGTGCCCGCCTACGAGGAAAAAGTCCTCAGTCGCGACGGCGACACCGAGATGATCCAGCGCCCCAACGGCGTGATCTCCAAAGCCCTCATCACCGGCACCGCCGAGGGCATGCGCGCCAGCATGGACGAATACATCGACTTCCCGGTGAAAACGCCCGCGGATTTTCAGGCGATCAAGAAACGCTACCGCCCGTCATCCCCGAGCCGTTACCCGGCTTATTGGGAACAGTTTCAAATCCCCGGCTGGGGCCTGCGCCAGCACCCGCTCATCATCGGAAAAAACTGCAGCACGCTCGGCTACTACTGGCGCGCCCGCGAATGGATGGGCACCGAAAACCTCAGCTACGCATGGTATGATGAGCCCGCGCTCATGCACGAGATGATGGAGTTCATCACCGACTTCACCATCGACACCGCCCGCCCGCTGCTCGCCGCCGGCGTGCGCCCCGACTACATTTTCTTCAACGAAGACTTGAGCATGAAGAACGGCCCGCTGCTCAGCCCCGATACCTACCGCACCTTCATTTTGCCGCAGATGAAACGCCTCGTCGCGTGGTTCAAATCCGCCGGCGTGCGCTGGGTGATCGTCGATACCGACGGCAACTGCGACCTCGTGATCCCGCATTTCATGGAAGCCGGCGTCGATGCCATCTGGCCGCTTGAGCGTGCCTCCGACATGGACCCGTTCGCCGTGCGCAAGAAATACGGTCGCGACCTACGCCTCTGGGGCGGCGTCGACAAACGCGAACTCGCCAAAGACTTCGCCGCGATCGACACCCACCTCCGCACGCTGCAACCGCTAATCGCCGACGGCGGTTTCATTCCCACCGTCGACCACCTCGTGCCGCCCGACGTGTCGCTCGCAAACTTCGAGCACTACATGCAACGCAAGCGCCAACTCCTGCGCGGAGAGGCGTTTTAATTCTCTGTTCTTTGGGCAAGGCCCGCGACTCGTCGAAATTGTTTGCGGCGCCCGTTCGCGGCTGCGGAAAAGGCCCCTTTTTCGGCGTCAACGTTGCGGCAGCGCGAAAGCCACCAGACTGCCGCCCGCGGGCCGCCCGGACTTTCCTCCGCCTGCGGAGATCACCACGAACTGCCGCCCGTCGACCATGTAGACGCTCGGCGTGGCATTGCCGCTGAAGGGCAACGGCGCCTGCCACAGAATCGCGCCCGTGTTTTTGTCGAACGCGCGGATCGTCTCGTCAGCCGACGCAGCAATAAAAAGCAAACCGCCGGCCGTCACAACGGGACCGCCATAGTTTTCGGTTCCCGTGGGCGGAATGCCGCGCGCGGAGAGCTCGCGATATTCACCGAGCGGCACCTTCCACTTGAGTTCGCCGGTGTTGAGATCGACGGCATTGAGCGTGCCCCACGGCGGCTTGATCGCGGGATAGCCGGCCTGATCGGTCCAGCGGCGAAATCCGCCGAAAGCGTAGGGCGGGATATTTTTCGCCGCCGCCTTGGCTGCCGGACTTTCCTCGTCGGGCCGGCCGGTCGCAGTCGCGGTTTTGCCAAAGACGTAGGCGAGGATCGCTTCGCGTTGCGGATCGGGAATTTTGTCGAATGCCGGCATGCGTCCGAAGCCGGTCTTCGTGATCTTCGTCACCTCCTCGGGCGTGCGCCGTTTATCCACGTCGATCAATGAAGGGAACCCCGCGAGCGGAAACCCGGCGCGGTCGAGGCCATGGCATGCCGCGCAGTGAATCAAGTAGTCGCGTTCACCCCGCGGGAGCGGCGTGCCGTCGGCGCGGCGGGTTTCCACCATCTGCAAAATCCACGGAATCTCGTTGATGTTTGCATAGTAGGTCCCGTCGGGATCGACCGCGCCGCCGCCCCACTCCATGCCTCCGTCGAAACCGGGAAACATGATCGTCTCCTTCAGGCTCGGCGCGGGAAACGGCCCAAAATTTGGCGAGAGTTTGATGCGGTCTTGGGTGAGCGCGAGCGCCTCGGGCGAAATCGGCGAAACGTCCTCCTCGGTGTAGCGTTGCCGCATCAGCGGCGCGGGCTTCGTCGGAAACGGCTGCGTGGGCGAAGCCTGTTCGTCGCGTAGTTCGGACGCCGGCACCGGTCGCTCCTCGATCGGCCAAAGTGGCTTCCCGGTGACGCGGTCGAAAACAAATAGGTAGCCGTGCTTCGTGCCCTGCGCGACGGCGTCAATCTTTTTTCCACCTTGCGTCACCGTGAGGAGGATCGGCGCACACGGTAGGTCTTTGTCCAAGAGATCGTGATGCACGATCTGGTAGTGCCAGAGGCGTTTGCCGGTCGTGGCATCGAGCGCGACTAGGGAATTGGCAAACAGGTTGTCGCCATGTCGCGCGGCACCGTAGAAATCGGGCTCCGCCGTCTTGGTCGCGATGTAAACGATCCCGCGCTTTTCATCGAGTGCTTGCCCCGACCACGGCATCACGCCGGTGGCCGTTTTGTAGGCCTCGGCCGGCCACGTGTCGCGGCCAAATTCGCCCGGACGAGGGATCAGATGAAAAATCCACCGCCGCGCACCGGTGCGCACATCGAGCGCCCGCACCGCACCGGGCCCGCCAAATCCGCCGATGATCAGCGTATCCTTAAAGATGACACCGGGCGTGTTGAGCCCCACCTTCGGCGTGCCTTCGGTGTCGAGCCCGCTACCGAGCTGCACGAATCCCTTGTCGCCAAAATCCGTAAGGAGTGCGCCGGTCTTCGCATCCAGCGCCGAGAGATAATTTCCAACGGCCGTGAAAATCCGCTGCTCGCCGCCTTTGGCGTTTTGCCAAAACACCAGTCCACGTTGCCGACGTCCTCCGGCCCCCGCGCGCGTAGTCGCCGGGTCCCACTTCCAAAGCTCCCGGCCGGTGGCCGCATCGAGTGCGACGACCTTCCGGCTCTGCGTCGGCGTGTAAAGCACACCGCCGACGATGAGATTGTTCGCCTGATATTCCCCTTTTTCGCCGGTGTCGTAGGTCCACGCCACCTGCAGTTGGGCCACGTTCGTGCGGTCGATCTGCCGCAACGGCGAATAGAGGCTCCGCTGCTTGTCGCCGAGATACGTCGGCCAGTCCGCGTTGGAAGCAGGCGTTGCGGCCTGTGCCTTCATGGGCAGCACCGTTGCCGAACCTAGGACGGCCAGCACAAGCCCAGCAGCGCGGAATGGGGGGAAAACGGTAGATTTCATGAACGGGGGCAGGTGATGGCCGATGGCAAAACGAAATCAGGAAATAGTCCCGCCCAAACATGCGCTCAAACGCACGCGTTCACGCCCCGATCGGTTTAATATCCGCCGAAGCGCATTCCGACCGCGCTACGCACCGGGCCGCCCTAAACCCCACTCAGGGAACGTCGTAAACCTCAAGCAGCGCCGCCCCAGCCTTACCGTCCGCGCTCTTGACCTGCATCGTATACGGTCCCGGCTGCAGCGTCAACAAGACCGCGGCGTCGCGGCTGCTATCCTCGGAGAACCGAAACGCTCCCGCACGATCGAACGTCGCGGTCAATTGTGTGACCGTATCGGCATCCAGACCCCAACCGCCATTTTCCACCAGCAGACGATTCGACTGGAAAACTGAAAGCAGCGGGCGCTCCAAGGCATCGGCGAGCCCGAACGCCGAGAGCGAGGGACCGACGGCGCGCACCAAGACTTGGCGTGGATTCTGACCCGAAATCACGAAGCCACTGGTGAGCGCATCCTCTCCGCCACTCACCCGCGCGAGCATCGAAATATTGCTCATCGCTGTGCTCGCGCCACCGGCGGCCGAAGAACTAAAAATGTAGCTCAGTTTGTCACCCTCGCCGACGCGTTTTCCCGTGAAACGGCACGCCACACTGGGGCCACCCGTGTCGAAAACCTCCAAAATCCCGTATTGCTGCCCCTCAAGGAATGGTCCGCCGGTGAACGGCCCGCCTTTTTCCGCCCCGGTATGTGTGAGCGAAGCGGCCTGCAAAACGGTGATCGGCGCACCGCCGCCGGTCGCATAGTCCGAGTGAGTGCCATCATCAAATGCGAGTGCATGCATGTCGCCGGACAGCATCACGACGTTGGTGATGTGATTGTCGCGAATGAAATTGGCGATCTCCGTCCGTTCCGTGGCAAAACCGCCCCATCCATCGTTGCCGACTTGGGCCGGCATGATCCAAGGATGACTGCTTACCCACAATACCAGCGGAAATCCGGCATCCCGGGCGTTGATGAGCTCCTGCTTAAACCACGCCTTCTGGCTCGCACCCATGCGTGTCTTGGAAGCGCTTTCTTTTTGCGTCGCCGGTGAGGACCCACTGCGCAAGTCCGTCATGATCACCCGAGCCCGCCCGAGCGTGAACGCCTGCGCCATTGTGCCGCCCGTTGAAGCGATCGGATAATGGGGTGTGCGTTCCCGAAACACCGTCCGGGCCGCATCCCGCCCCGTTGAAGTGCCATCGCTGTCGTTGCCGCAAAAATCGTGATCGTCCCAGATATAGGCGATCGGCATGCTGCGATAAAGCGCCGCTTGGTTGGGCTGATTCAGGACCGAGTCGTAGTTGGCGCGATATTCCTCAACATTCGTGCTGTTGGTATCCATGTAGTGCAGATCCCCCATGTGGATGAACAGCAAGGGGCGCTCCGCCACGATCGCATCGTAAGCGCGCTGATCAGCTTTGCGAAAATCTCCACACGCCGAGAACGCGATTTTGAACGAGCCGCGGCCCAGGGGAAACGTGCGAAACCGTCCCCGGGAGATCGCCTCCGGGCGCAACACGCCGCCGACCTCGACCCCGTAAAAATATTCGGTCTCCGGCTTCAGCCCCTGCACGGAGAGCGTCACCGTATTCCCGGCGGACGCCGCCGTGGTAACCACCGACGAAAACACTGCCGGCGTAAGCGAAGGATTGACGCTCACATGTAACCGCACGCGTTGTGCGGGCGTCGTTAATCTTACCACTACACTCGCGCTCGAAGGCGTGACATTTCCGCTCCACACGCCGCTCGCAAAGGGTGACGGTGTCTGGCCATACGAGAAAGCCACCGAAACGAGCAAAGCCAAGAAGAGGAAAGAGCGCGACAACATGGGGAGGGTAAGACAGCTAATAGGTCTCCCCGTGGTATAGCGCAAGGGGTTTTCTATAGTTATTAGGCGATGGCCTACCCTGCACAACTTCTGCAACGTGCGGGGTCCGCCTTCCGCCCCTCCCAACCGGGCGGTCGGTTACACCACGTGGTATAATTTTGAGAATTTCCCTTTGATCCAATTTGCCCACCGCACCGTCTCATGTTCCCGTCATGCTCCGTGGAGATTATATCTTTAGCCCGCCCACGTTTGGTCAACCGCGCTCGGCCATCCGATTGGCGGAAGACCACCTTATGCCTCCGATGACCACCTTGCTGCGCCGCGGCCTCGCCGCGCTTTCCGTCGCCATCGGCGGGCTCATGTCGATTGCTTCGACGCCTGCGGCTCGCGCGGAACCGGTAATTTCCGAGTTCATGGCATCGAACTCCGCCACGCTGGCCGACGACGACGGCACGTTTTCCGATTGGATCGAGATCTACAACCCCGACGCGACTGCGGTAAACCTCAACGGCTGGTTTCTCACCGACAACACCAAGGAGCGGAAGAAGTGGCCGTTCCCCGCCGTCAGCCTTCCCGCCAAAAGTTACCTCGTCGTATTCGCGTCCACCAAGAATCGTCGCGACCCCGCACGCCCCCTCCACACCAATTTTGCGCTTGATGCCGACGGCGAGTATCTCGCCCTCGTCCGGCCAGACGGCGAGACCGCCGCGACCGAATACACGCCGGGTTTCCCGGCCCAGCGATCCGACGTGTCTTACGGATCCGCCACTACGACCGCTGACAATTCCGGCCCCGTCGCCTTCCTCCAACTTCCCTCTCCCCGTGCGCGTAACTCCGGCGCGCGCGGGTCCGCACTTTCTGAGGCCGTTAATTTCTCCCGCTCCGCCGGACCTTTTGCGACGCCCTTCGCCCTCGAACTTTCCGGCGCGGTCGGCAACCAAGTAATTCGCTACCTACTCATCGCTCCGTCCTCCCTCGGTGCGGCCTCCCTCGAGCCCACCGCTACCTCTCCGCAGTATACCGGACCGCTCAACATCACCGCTTCGGTCGTCGTCAAAGCCGCGGTTTTCTCGGCCAACGGTGCCTCCCAAGGCACTGCGGCGAGTCGCCATTTCGTAAAAGCCAACAACACCGGCGCGCCCGGTATCCTCAGCTTCACGAGTATTCTCCCCGTCGTCCTGCTCGACAACCACGGTTTCGGCCCGCTGTTGAAAGATAACAAAGACCACGAGGGCTGGATCTACCGCTACCCGGCGCAAACCCGCGGAGCCGCTTCACTCGCCGCAACGCCCGATCTCACCACACCGGTCGCCATGACCGTGCGCGGCTCGTCCTCGGCCGGTTTCCCAAAAAAGAGTTACGGCATCGAACTGCATCACCCGACCGGCGGCCACTCCTCGCTTCCCCTGCTCGGCTCAACCGCCGACGACGATTGGTCGCTCATCGCCCCGTGGTTTTTTGATCCGACTTCGATCAAGAACAGCTTCATCTACACCCTAAGCAATCGCCTGGGGCGCTGGGCTCCGGACACCCAACCCGTCGAACTTTTCCTCAACACGGATGCCGAGACCAACGTCGCCGACTATGCAGGCATCTACGTGCTCACCGAAAAAATCGAAATCGACCCGTTGCGCGTGAATATCAGTCCGCTCGGTTCCGGCTCCGCCGCCGACATCACCGGCGGTTATCTGCTGAAACTCGATTCACCCGACGCCGACGAATTTAGCTTCAGCACCACTCGCGACGTCCCGGGCAGCGTGTCTCAAATCATCGTCGCCAACGCCAAAGCCGCCGACCTCTCGGCGGCGCAACGCGATTACATTCAAACCTACATCCAGACGATGGAGGACACGCTCGCCACCGACCGCGACGGCGGATTTGCCACCCGCAACTACCTCGACTTCATCGACCGCGCCTCGTGGGTCGATCACCACCTGTTGAACGTTTTCGCCAGCAACTTCGACGCCTTCGAGCGCAGCGCCTATTTCTCGAAAGACCGCGGCGGCAAACTCGTCGCCGGCCCCGTGTGGGATTTCGACCGCTCGTTCGGAGCCGCGACCTTCAACGCCACCACGCCCTGGGACCGCTGGTTCGTCGAAGGCGGCGTAAATTTTTTCCAAACAGGCTGGTGGGGCATGATCACCCGCGACCCCGAGTTCATGCAGGACTGGGTCGAGCGCTGGCAATCGCTCCGGCAGGGGCTCTTTTCCGAAAACAACCTCTTGGCCCTCGTCGATTCCCTGACAGCCACAATCGGTCCCGAGGCCATCGCCCGCGACGCCGCCCGCTGGCCCCTTGACATTCCCGAGTATGCCGCCGGTCGCACCGGTGGCCTAGCGCAGATGAAGACGTGGATGACCAACCGCGTCCGCTGGATCGATGAACAATTCGTCGCCCCACCCTCCGTCGCCACGGTCGGCGCGAACCTCACGTTCACTCCACCTTCCGGCGCGCAGCTCGCCTACACGCTCGACGGCTCCGATCCACGCTCGCTGGGCGGCCGCCTCGCGCCCAACGCCGTGCTCACCACCGCGCCGCTCACCGTGCCGGCCACGCGCAACGTCCACGTCCGCAGTTACCGCGCGGATCGCGAAGGCGTTTTCCCGGGCTCGCCCTGGAGTTCCGCTGTCGGTGGCGCGGCGTCCACGCCGCTCAGCCCGACTTCTCGCATCGCCAACATCTCCGCTCGCGCCCTTGTCGGCACCGGCGAAGACGCCCTCTTCGCCGGCGTCGTCACCCGCGATACCGCCGCCAAAAGTTACCTCGTGCGCGGGATCGGCCCTACGCTCGGCAGCTTCGGTGCGGCCAACACGCTCAGCGACCCCGAGCTCACGATTCGCCGCTCCGACGGCGTTGAAATCTACCGCAACATCGGCTGGCAAAACGGCAACGACCCCGCCGTCCTCGCCGCCCTCGCCCGCTCCGTCGGCGCCTTTGCCCTCGCCAACGGCAGCCGCGACGCCGCCCTCGTGCCCCAACTCGCGCCCGGTCTCTACACCGTCAAAATCGTGAGCCCGACGAACCAAACCGGTGTCGCCCTCGCCGAACTTTACGAGGCCAACGGCGCCGGTCGCACGATCAACCTCTCCGCGCGCGCCAGCGTCCAAACCGGCGAGGGCGCCCTCTTCGGCGGCTTCGTGATCCAAGGCGCCTCGCACAAACGCCTCCTCATCCGCGGCATCGGCCCCACCCTCCGGGCCCTCGGCGTCACCAACGCCCTCGTCGATCCCATCCTCACGCTCTTCTCCGGCCAAACGATTCTCGCCACCAACGACCGTTGGTCCGTCGGCGACGACGTGACCGCGCTCACCTCCGCCAGCTCGACCGTCGGTGCGTTCGCCCTCGCCGCCGGCAGCGAAGATGCCGCGCTGCTCATCACCCTCGCGCCCGGCGCCTACACCGTGGAAGTGAAAGGGAAAAACTCCGCCACCGGCGTCGCATTGCTCGAAATCTACGACGTGCCGTGATCCCCAGCCGAGGAGCGCCGCTACCCGTAACTCCGACGCCCGCAGCCCGCGCAACTCGCCCATGACAACCGCGCGATTCAGTGCTAGCTTCGCCTCCGCATGAGTTCCCCCACTCTTCCTGGCGACACACCCGCTCTCCCCCCGCCCTCGACCCCCGTCGCGGCACCGCCTTCGCCCGCATCCGCTCTCCTCACCCCGCCGCCGGCCGCAGCGCTCACGCCCGAGGAGCAGATGGCCCTTTTCGAAAAAGAGCTCAAAGAAACCGACTGGGGCCATCAGCCCTGCTGACGCCGCCCGCTCAGGGCTCGCGCACAAACTCCACGTCGTAGGTCTGCTGCATCTGCGCCTGAAAATACGTGCCCACGAGGCGATCCTTGTCGGCGAGATAGTTCAATTTATAGAGACAGCCAGGATAGTTTTGGTCGCGCAGCTCGACCTTTACCTTCGTCTCCGCGCCCTCGCTCGTCACGGTCGCCCACGCGACCTTGATCGGATTGGGGTTAAAATACCCCGCCTCCGCGCGCCCGTCGGCTTCGATTGTCGTGATCGCCAAAATGTATCCACCATCCGGACGCAGCCAACGCCCTTTGACCTTCGCGACATTCGCTACCGTTGCCGGCGCACTCGCCGTCGCGACTGGCGCCTTCGCCGCAGGAGCGGGCGCCGGCGAATTCACCTCTGCTGTCGACGCCGATTTCGCTGCCGTTGTCGTAGCCGCGGGCTCTTTTTTGCCACACGCCGCGAGCAGCATCACGCCCGCGATCAGACCGCACGAGGTGAAAAATGGAGAACGCAGACGCAGGGATTTTTGGGCGAACATAGAAAGATGTGTCCCTACGCTGCACATTCACCCGCCGGAGGGAACCGCAGAAATTCCCCAATAAATTCTCCCGCCCGCCAAGTCAGATTGTTTGCACCCAAGCTCTCCCTCTGGCGTCTAAACCCGCACCCCGCTCCCCATGAAACTCCGCCGCTCTGCCCTCGCCCTCGCCATCCTCTTCGCCTCCATCGCCGGACTGCTCTCCGCCGCCGCTCCCGCGAAACCAAACATCCTCTTCGTCCTCTCCGACGACCACAGTTACCCGTTCCTCGGCTGCTACGGCGACACCAACGTCCGCACGCCCACCCTCGATGCCTTCGCCGCCGAGGGGATGAAGTTCCACCGCTTCTTCACCGTCGCCCCGCAGTGCGTCCCCTCCCGCGCCGGCTATCTCACCGGCCGCTCCGCCGTGGCCGCGCGCATGACCCGCTTTTCCTCTCCGCTCCCGCGCGACGAAATCACCTTCCCCGAAATCCTCCGTCAACAAGGCGGATACTACACCGGCATCGCCGGCCGTTCTTTTCACCTCGACGGTTCCAGCGGCGCCAACTCCAGCGGCTCCGTCAACCAACTCCTCGTCACCCACGGCCTGAAGACCTTCGCCGGCCGCGTGGACTACCTTCGCAACGGCTCCGATGTGCAGGCTATCGAACAGATGCGCGAATTTCTCACCGAGAAGCCCGCCGAAAAACCCTTCTGCCTTTGGCTGAATTTCAGCGATCCCCATCATTTGTGGAACGCCCCCGAATCCTTCCGCCCCGACCCCGCCTCGCTCAAACTTCCCGCGCACTGGCCCGATCTCCCCGGCATGCGTGAACAACTCGCCGATTATTGCGCCGAGGTAAACCGCCTCGACCGCAGCATGCAGGCCGTCCTCGCCCTCCTCGCCGAACGCGGCCTCGCCGCCAACACCCTCGTCGTCTTCGCCGGTGACAACGGCGCCGCCCTCCCCCACGGCAAAGGCTCCCTCTACGATCCCGGTTGCAACGTCCCCTTTGTCATCCGCTGGCCCGGCCACGTGAAACCCGGCACCGAATCCCACGCGCTGCTCAGCGCCGAAGACCTCGCCCCCACCCTCCTCGCCGCCGCCGGACTCGCACCGGGCCCGAAGATGAGCGGCCGGAGTTTTCTGGGCCTCCTCCGCGGCGAGGCCGCCTACCAGCCCCGCGAACATGTGTTTGCCGAACGCGGCCCCCACGGCAGCGCCCCCGTCACCGTAACGATGAAAAACAGTGGCTACGATCTCGCCCGCAGCGTCCGCAGCGATCGCTACAAACTCATTTACAACTGCACGCCGTGGATTCCCTACAGCCCCGTCGATTCCGCCGGCGGCGCCGCCTGGACGCAGATGATCTCCGCCAATGAACAGGGCAAACTCGCCCCCGGTCTCCGTAATACCTATTTCACGACACCGCGCCCTGTCTACGAACTCTACGATCTAACCGCCGATCCCTCCGAACTCGCCAACCTCAGCGGCCAGCCCTCCCTGCGCACCGTCGAGGCCGCCCTCCGCACTGCCCTCGCCGAAAAGATGATCCTCGATTTCGACTACCTCCCGCTCCCCGATCTCCTCGACCGCGACGGCCCCGGCACCAAAGGCGGAAAAAAATCCGGTAAGAAACAGCAGCGCTGATCACCCCACCCCGCCCGCGCTCCATGAAACCCCTCCCGCCTTTTCGCACCGCCCTCGCCGTTTTCCTCGGCCTTTCCTTCGCGGCGTCCTTTACCACGGCCGCCACCGCCGACCCGACCCGCCCCAACTTCGTCCTCATCAACATCGACGACCTCGGCTACCGCGAGATCGGCGCCTTCGGCTCCACCAACCGCACGCCCGCCCTCGACCGCATGGCCGCCGAAGGCCGCAAACTCACGAGCCACTACGCCGCACCCGTTTGTTCCCCTTCGCGGGCCGCGCTCCTCACCGGCTCTTACCCCAAACGCTCGCTGCCGATTCCCCACGTGCTTTTCCCCGCGGCCGCCGTCGGGCTGCATCCGGATGAACACACCATCGCCGACGTCCTCCGCGCCGCCGGCTACGCCACCGCCTGCATCGGCAAATGGCACCTCGGCGACCAGCCCGAGTTTCTCCCGCGCCGCCAGGGCTTCGACTACTACTACGGCCTCCCCTATTCCAACGACATGGGCCCCGCCGCCGACGGCACCAAAAGCGATTTCGGCAAATCCCCCAACGCCGCCCAAGCCGCCAAGGCCAAAGCCGGCAACGTCGCCCAAAACGCCCCCACCAAAAAAGCCGCCCCCGCCAACGACGAAACCGGCACGCGCAATCCCCAGCCGCCTCTCGCTCTCCTCGAAAACGACACCGTGATCGGCCGCATCCGCGCCGAAGACCAAGTCCCCCTCATTCAGCGCTACACCGAAAAAACCATCTCCTTCATTCGCGATGCCCAAGCCAAGGACCGCCCGTTCTTCGTCTACCTCGCGCACAACGCCGTCCATTTCCCCCGCTACCCCGCCGAAAAATTCCGCGGCACTTCGCCCAACGGCCTCCTCGGCGATTGGGTGCAGGAAGTCGATTGGAGCGTCGGCCAAGTCCTCGCCGCTCTCCGCGAACTCCGCCTCGAGCGCCACACCCTCGTCCTCTTCGTCTCCGACAACGGCGGCCCGACCCAACAGGGCGCCACCAACACTCCCCTCCGCGGCAGCAAAGGCTCCACGCTCGAAGGCGGCATCCGCGTCCCCGGCCTCGCCTGGTGGCCCGGCCACATTCCCGCCGGCACGTCGACCGATGCGATCACCGCCATGATCGATGTCCTCCCGACCTTCGCCCAACTCGCCCGCGCCCCGCTCGTCGCCGACCGCAAAATCGACGGCGTCGACATCTCCTCCGTCCTCCTCGGCTCCCCCGCCACGCCTCCACGCGATTCGTTCCTCTACCACCGTGGCTTCCTCCTCGAAGCCGTGCGCTCCGGTCCGTGGAAACTCCACCTCGCGAAAAAGGAACTCTACCATCTCGCCAACGACATCGGTGAAGCCACCGACGTCGCCGCGCAAAACCCCGAGGTCGTCTGGCGCCTCGTCGCCCTCGCCGACGCCTCGAAAGACGACTTGGGCCTCGACGGCGTCGGCCCCGGCTGCCGCCCCCTCGGCCGCGTCACCCACCCCGTGCCGCTCATCGCCCTCGACGGCACCGTGTCACCCGCCGTCGCCGGCCCGCAGAAAAAATTCCCCTGACCTCTCGGAGACTCTCGTTGCGCTGGCCGTGATCGCCTCTCTCGCCGGCTGAAACTCCCTCCCGAATCCCACCAACCTGTTACGAGGGAACGCTCCCGTCGGCCCGAATGCCCTCCATAGTCCCTACCCGCGCCCCGGTAACTTACGCGTTAAACCGAATCCTCCCGCAACTATCAGGTCGCCTTCCACCCCCCACTTTCCGATCAATAATCCACTCTTCAGACAGATTTCCCTCGTCCGACTGAAATACCTCTGAATAGGGTGTAAACCTCATGCCAATCAGGCTCAACAAATCCCCCGCGTGCCCCCTCATCCGCGCAAGCGCGACGGCTCAGACGCGAAATTTTGCAGCCTCTATGCCGTCCCCGTTGGCTAACCCCGCAGCCGCCAACTAATGACCCTCCGCTGGGCTCTCCTCATCGCCGCCGCCGTCTCTTTGCTGGTGCCGCTGCCTGCGTTCTACAGCCGCAAACGTCGCTTCCGCGACCTGCACCAGCTCGACATCGAGCGCCGCAACGGCAGCCGCTGGCTCATGCTAATGCAGGTCCTGCGTTTCTCCGGTCACTGGATCGACCTCGCCCGGGGTCTCCTCGCCTCTGCCTGCATGCTGGCGACCATCGACGAACTTCGCGCCGTTTCCGCACTCTACACCGAACACGCCGCCTGGGCCCGCTACGTCCTGCCGCTCACCCTCGCCATCATCTGCGTGATTTTGATCGGCCTCCTCTTCCGCTACCCCGGCAAATCGCTCGCCCCGATCCCTTTCGTCAGCGCGGCGGTCCTCGTGCTCGTGCCGCCAGCCGTCGCCGTTCCGTCGCTCCTCTTCGGACTTTTCTGCGCCGCGAAACTCCGCGCGCTCTCCCTGTTCTTCGCCATCTCGGCGCCGATGATCGCCGTGCTCGGTTTTCTCTTGGATCGCCAGCTCTGGCCCTCGATCGCCGGCGCCGTCCTCGCCGCCGTGCCCGCGATCATCGCCTTTGCCCGTCACCGCGAACTCGTCATCCCGGTCCGCCGCTCGCACACGAGCTGACGCCCGCCCGCCCCCAGCCTCCGCTCCGGGGAATTATTTCGCCTCTACCGCGCCCGCGAGCGCCGGCCGTGTCGCGTAAAATCTAAAGTCGTCGAAGTTCACGTGCCCCCACGCACCGCCCGCCTGCTCGTCGACGAGCCGCAACTTAATTTCCCGCCCCGCCCACGCCGCGAGATTTACGACCACCGGCGACATCGTCTCCGTTGACCCCATCTTACCCGCCCACCGCCGCGTATCGTTGCCGGAGATCTTGAGCAACACCCGCCCATCGGCCGCATCCAGCAACTCGACCCGCGTCGTCTCGTAGGCCCCCGCCGCCAGCACAAACGCCGCCCACGGCTGCGTCACGCGAAACGCCGCACTCGTCAATGTCCCCGTCGCGACATCCCCGAGGCCGTTCTCAAACGTGCCCACCCAGTGTTTGCCCACGTGCGCACTGCGCATCGGCGCGCGCCGCGCCAACACCGCGTCACCCACCACCGGCTGCTTCGCAAACGCCCCGCCGCTCGCCGTCCAGTCGCGCAAATCCCCCGTCTCGAAATCCAGATTCAGCGCCTTCCCGGCGCGCCCCACCGGCAGCACTCCGCCACCCGCCAACGGCGGATTCATCACCGTCGCGGCCGCCGCAATCTGTGCCGCCGTAACGTCGCCAGCTCGCGGCGTGTGCACGATCACATCGCGCGCCGTGAGCGCCGTGCGTTCCGCATCTGGGAAGAGCACCTTCGGTTGCGCCGCGGCCCACTCGGTCTGACTCACCCGTCGCGTCTCGTTCACAAGAATAAACGTCCCTTTCTTGTTCCCGATCACCACGTCAGGCCGCCCGTCGCCGTTCACGTCGCCGAGCCCGACCTGCCGCCCCACGCCCGAATCATCGTCGATCAGGTGCGGCACCCAATCGACCGCGCCGCCATCCCGCCGCACGAGTTTGAACCAATACAGCACCGCCGGCGCCTTGCTCTCCGGCGCACCCGTCGGCCCGTGCGCCCAAAAACATTTTCCCGTCACGATGTCCTTCAATCCATCTCCATCCACATCGACAAGTTCCACCGCGTGGATTTCCGAAAACACCACGCCGTAGCGATTCTCGCGCGGATGTTGGTTCATAAAAATATGCGGCTTGAACGTCATCTCGCCGTCCGCACCCCGCTCCGCGAGTTGCTCATACCACGCGAGCCCGTAGCCGTGTGCCGCGAGCGCCGTGACTACATCCGTCCGTCCGTCGCCGTTCACGTCGTAGGCAAACATCTGCGCCGCCGCCGGCGCGAAAAAATATTTGTGCAACCGCCACGCCGGCGCCCCCGCCAACGCCGCCGGTTGCTCGAACCACCCGTCTTTGAACAACACGTCCGCCCGCCCGTCGCCGTTCATGTCGCCCACGCCCAACCCGTGCGTGTAACGCTGCCACGTGCCGCCGGCCGAGATCGCCGTAAACACCCACTTCGCCCCGGGCTTCTTCGCGTCGTAGCTCGCGAATCCGAAATTCCCTTTGTGCACGCACACGATCTCTGGTTTTCCGTCGCCCGTCAGATCGACGAACGTGGGCGACTCGTTGTCGACCTCGTCGAGCACCGTGTGCCGCGCCCACCGGTCGTCGCGCCCGGCCGGGTTGATGTAAAGATACGCCGGCGTGTGCGGCAGACCGTAAGTGAGCACATCGTTCCACCCGTCGCCGTCGAAGTCGTGCACAAACGCGAAAAAATTATCTGTCGAGTAGGCGTTCTTTTTCCCAAAACCTCCCTCAAACCCCGGTAGCGTCGTCTCCGTCCTGTCCGCTTCCTTCACCTTGAAAGTCGTCTTGGGCGCGTAGAGTTCGTGCCGTTTCGTGAAGTCCGGGCCTTCCCACCAATACGGCCCGCTCACCGCATCCGGCTTCCCGTCGCGGTTCAGGTCCCCGAACGCCGCGCCTTCGCTCCAGTAGTATTTTTCGAGATGCAGTTTCTTAAACGTCGTCAACGTGGGCTCGGCCGCACCGGCCGACACAGCGCAGAGGGGTAGCACTGCGCGCAGCAGTTTGTTCGGGGTCATGCCGCACCGTGGCGCGCCGCCACGCCCGTTTCAAGCCGCCGCTCAGGCCAACAATTTTCCGATCGCGGCACGCAACTGCCCTTCCGTCTCCGGCGCGCAAAACGCGAAATCCACCTCGTAGCCCCCCGCCGGAAATTCCGCCTTCGTCGGAATATACCACGGCCCGCCGTCGCCATACGCCGCCACCGCCACCATCCGACCCGGCCGCAACGACTGCGCGAAAAGCTGGTAGTCCACAAACGGCTCCGCCGGCAGAAACAGCATCGCGACGTCGTCGAGGTGCAGTGCCCCGAGCACAAAGGGCACGCGCCGCGCGCAGCGTTCGATCAGCGCGAGTTTGAACGCCGGCCGCATCCGCATTGCCGCCGCGTCGCTGCGCACGTCCATCAGTTCCCGCAGCGCCCCGAGTCCCAATGCGGGATTCGGTTGCGCCAACAACTCCGCCGTGCGCCACGTCGCCCGCCGCAGCGGCACCGGCCGCAGCGTCGCCTCCGCCGCCACGATTCCGCGATAAATCCGCTCCGTGAGCCGCACGCGCGCTGCCGGTGTGCCGTCGTTGTATTTGCCCGCCGCAATATTTCCCGCGCAGCCCGTGAAGTAGAGGTGCGTGCAGCCCGGCTCCTCGCGTTGACGCCACTTCCGCGCCAGCCCGCAAAAATCGCTGCTCACCCGCCCGTCGCCGTAGTAACTCATCGGATGCGTCGCGTAGCTGTGACACGCCGCCACCTTCGTCGCCCCGTCGTAAAACGCCACCGTGCGCAGCAGCGGATCGATCATCCCCTCGGGCAACGCCGCCAGCACCGGATCGGTGCACTTGCTCCCGCGCATCGTCCGAATCCGCCCCGCCGCATCACGATCCACGCGCCGGTTCGAAGCCACGTGTTCCACCCGCGAACTACCCGCCGCGACGTGCGTCACCGGCCGCGCCCGCGGCAGCGCTGCCTTCACCGCCGCGCTCACGCCGTCAACACAGCGCCGGAAAAACTCCGGTTCATACACCCGCGGCAAATCCGGCTGCTTCGCCACCAACGCCGCTGCCGCCGGACACACCAGCGGCGCGTTGTGTTGATGCACACACTGCACCGCCACCCGGTCCGGTGTCGTGCCCGCCGCCGTCGCGAGCGCCTGCCGCCACTCGAGGTGCGCTTCGTTGAGCAGTCCCGTCCAGTCCACCGCACAAATGACAATCGGCGCCCCCGCTCCGAGCAACACGAGCCCGATGGCCTCCAGCGAATCTTCCACGTCGACGACCGGCTTGATCCAACCTCCGCACAGCGAGTGCCCCACCGGCGGCGTCACATCGCAGCGAAACGTCGCCACCCGCAACCCACCCGACGCACCCGCGTCCGCCCCGCGCATCGCCGCCGGTGCCAGCGCGGCCACCGCGCCGGCCGCCACACTTTGTTGCAAAAAACCGCGTCGTGTCGTGATCGGCATAAATTTTCACCCCGTTCCTCGGCCAACGCATCCGCCTTGCTCCGTGACCTCTGTGTCCGAGCTCCGTGTCCTCTGTGGCTCCTGTCTTGGTTTCATCGGTGCGTATTCCAATTTCGGCTACGGCTTCAATGTCTGGATCCACTCCACCACCAGGCGCAGTCCCGCCGCATCGCCGACGCGCGACGCCACCGGCGGCATCTGCCCTTGCCCGCGCACTCCCATCCGCGGCACCAGCACGCTCCGCCCTGGCGCGCCCGGCGCGATCACCCGCGCATCCGCAATTCCAAAGTCGCCGTGCTGCGCCGGCTCACCCACTGCGTGCATCCGGTCCACAGGTGTCGTCCACTCGAAATCCATCGCGCTATTCCCTCCGCCCGACGGTGCGTGGCAATGCCCGCAGTTCACCGCGAGGTAACTCCGCGCCCGCAGTTCCAACGTGGCTCCCTCATCGCCCACCGCTGCAAATTTCTTCAATTGCTCCGGGCTCCGAGACAATAGCCCCGAGCTCACCGGCTGTCGCTGGTCTGCGAGCGCCCTCCCCACCCCTCGCCGCCCGCCGTCCGTAGTGCGCCGAGCCCGCTCAAATCTCCCCGCGTCCACCCGCAGCAGTCTCATCGCCTCCCACCGCTGGAGCTGGTCCCCGCGGTTCAACTGCGCCTCGTGCAGCGTCAGCGCGAAATTCGCCTCGCGCGTGTGGCACATCATGCACTCCGCCCGGCTCGGCACGCGCCACGGTTGCCCGTTGGCCAACAACATATCCGCACCGCCTTTTTCCACGAGCACCGCATCCCGCTGATCGCTCTGCCAACGAAAAGTATAGCCCGCCCAATCGTCCTGCTGCTTCACCAGCACGCGCGTCTCGATCCGTCGTCCGTCATGCTCCAGCGTTTGCGCCAACACCGTGTCATCAGGCACCTCCCACGTTTTTGTCGGCATCACGTCCAGTTTCGCCCCGGCCGGCAGCGCCACATAGTGACGCCCGCTCGCTCCGTCGTGCCACCCCGGCGCGTTGATTTCGTAGGCCACCACTCCCGGCGCCACCTGTAGCGTGGCCGTATCCTCAAACAATCCCGTCTCACTCAACTTATTCGGAAACGCCGCGACCACCTCGCCCCGCTTCGTCGCACGGCTCAGCCGATAAATACCTCCCACCGTTTTCGCGTTCGCCCGCGCGCTGCCATAGTCCGCCAACAAAATTTCCCCGTCGGCCCCGGCCGTCAAGTGCGTGAGCGCCAGCGGCGTGTCGGCCAGCTCGCGACACCATTCAACTTTACCGCCCGCATACTTCGCCGCCCATACGCGCCCTGTCCCAAAATCGCCAAACACATACGCGCCCACCAGCTCCGGAAATTGCCGCCCGCGATACACCACGCCGCCCGTCAACGAGCGAAACTCCGCGTGCGAAAACTCGATCGTCGGCGCTGTCGGCGCGTGCGGTCCCGGCTTCACGCCCGCGCGATGCCGATGACTCCCCTCCAGCAGCGCCCAGCCGTAGTTCGCACCGCGCTGCACCACGTGCGCATACTCCCACGCATCCTGCCCGTTCTCGCCCACCCAGAGTTGCCCACTCGTCGCGTCAAAGGTGAGTCGCCACGGATTGCGCAGCCCATACGCCCACGTCTCCGGCACAAACCGCGCATCGCCGACAAATGGATTGTCCGCCGGCACCGCGTAGTTTTTCCCGGCCGCCGTCTGATCAACGTCGATGCGCAGAATTTTCGAACGCATCGAACCCGGGTCCTGCCCGACACCGTCGCGATCGTTGTTCGAGGTGCCGTCACCGCTTGTCACAAACAATTTTCCATCCGCGCCAAACGCGAGTCCCCCGCCGTTGTGCCCGTCGCTCGGCCATTCGATGATCACGCGTCGCGTCTCCGGCTCCGGCCGGCCCTCGCGCACCGTGTAGCGCACCACGCGCGACGAGCGTGGCCGCTTCGACTGCGGCCCGTTGGCCCCGAGAAACACCCAGCCGTTCTCCGCAAACCGCGGGTGAAAAATCACGCTCGTCACTTGTTCATCCGGTGTGAGCAGCGTCTCCGCTTCGCTGCCGTCACCGTCGCGCCGCACGCGACCGATTCGCATGGCCCCGCCGCGCCCGCCGTCTTGATCGACAAACCACAGCCCCTCGCCCCCCGGCGCCGGCACCAGTGCCACCATCGAGCCCGCCGCGAGCCGTGGCCACGCCCGCTCGGTCGCAAACGCCGCCGCCGCGTCCGGACTCCCCCTCAGCCGCGTGTTGTTCCAACTCACGCGCGGTATCGGCTCCGGCCCGACAAACCGCAGCGCGCTGTATTCCACCGTGCGGTGAAAACTCGGCTGCGTCAGCGGTGCCGTGCTCGACAGCTCCTGCGCCGGGCCCGTCCCGTTCACGCGCGTCAGCGTCGCCCGCCACACCTCGCCCGGCGCCGGTCGCCCGCCCGTCGCCGCCAGGTCCGACCACGGAATCCGTGCCTCCACCGTCCAGCCGGCATCACGGTCACCGGCCACATTCAGCGTGCCGCGCAGCTCTACTTTCGCGTCCACGTGAAACACCCCGCGCCGCAACTGCGCCCGGTCCTTCCGGCTCTCCGCATTCGGGAAAAACGCATCCACGACCGCCCCAAACGGATTCACCTCAAACTCGTAGTAGCCCGAGTGCGCCTCCGAAGGTTTCAGAAAAATCTCCACGACATCGTTCTGCCACATCGGCCCGTCGTGTTCGCGCACCGTCGCCGTGATCTCCGCGTCGTCCATTTCCGCAAAAAAATACAACCACTCGCGGTCCCAGAGCAGCCGCACCCGCGTCCCTTCGCGCACCCGCGGCGCACCCGCCGCCCAAGGTTGGCCGAACCCATCTACGACCGTCGCACGCTTCCACACCGCTTCGTCAGCCTTCCCGTCGATCACTGGAGGCACGTCCGTCCAACGACACTCCATCTCGCCGGCCACCTCGGCCGCGCACGCGACCGCCACCGAAAAGATCCACCAAAATGAAAATTTTGCCGCGCATCGCATGGGGTCGCGCCACGCTTTCCGAAACTCCTCGCCACGGAAATAACGAAAATGCGCCGCAGTTTCCCCACGGCGCATTTTCCGCAGAAAACTCAACCCGCCATCGTCGGATAGTCCGTGTAGCCTTTCGGACCCGGACTATAAAACGTCCGCGCATCCGGCTCGACCAACGCCAGGCCCGCCTTCAAGCGCTCCACGAGATCGGGATTGCTGATGTAGTGATGGCCAAACGCCACCGCCGCCAGTGTCCCGGCCTCTACCGCCGCTGCACCTTCCGCCGGTGCGTAGCCCATATTGGCGATCAGCGCCCCCTTGAACGCCGCACGCGCCGGCGTGACGACGTCACCTTTTTGCACGCCGAAAAAGTCGCCGCGCATGATGTGCAGAAACGCCACCCCGCGCTGGTTCAGTTGCTCCGCGACATAGCTCGTGAGCCCGACGGGGTCGCTGTCTTTCATGTCGTTGTAGCTGTTCAGCGGCGAAATGCGCACGCCCACCCGGCCCGCGCCCCACACGCCGACGACTGCATCGACGACTTCGAGCAACAGCCGCGCGCGATTCGCGACTGGTCCGCCATACGCGCCCGTGCGCCGGTTGCTGCCGTCGCGCAAAAACTCGTCGAGCAGGTAGCCGTTCGCACCGTGCACTTCCACGCCGTCGAAACCCGCCGCGAGCGCGTTCTGCGCCGCCTTGCGAAAACCATCGACGATCCCCGGCAGCTCATCGTCGCGCAGTTCGCGCGGAATCTCGTAGGGCTTCTTGCCCTGCGGCGTGTGCGTCTCGTCGTTTTCGATCCGCAGCGCGCTCGGCGCCACCGGTTGCGCTCCGCCGTTCAACAGCGAGTGGCACGCGCGTCCGCCGTGCCAGATTTGCAGCAAGATCCGCCCGCCTTTCGCGTGCACCGCGTCGGTCACTTTCTTCCAGCCCGCGATTTGCGCGTCGGAATAAATGCCCGGCTCGCGCCCGCCAAACGCCGAGTTCCCCTCGATCGCCATCGTCGCCTCGGCGACCAGCAGGCCCGCGCTCGCACGTTGTGCATAATAGGTCGCCATGATGTCGGTCGGCACGTGCTGCGCATCCGCGCGACACCGCGTCAGCGGCGCCATGACGATGCGATTGGGGAGCTGCAGTGACCCGATGGTCACGGGAGTGAAGAGCGGAGCGTGATGCATAGTTTGAACAAGAAACCGGATTGAACTTCGTTAGCTGGAAAAGCGCGAAGGAAAGGCGGATTGCCGATTCCACAACGTGAAATCCGCCTTTTTCCCGAAGTTTCCCAGCCCCGCCTACGCCTCCCGCACACCACAGCGACTTCTCTTCACTCCGCCGCACTCACCGCTTGTCCACCGCTCCGCCAACCGATAACTCATCCGTTTTACCGTGGCTCCTTTCCTCCCTTCCGGCTCGCCCTCTTCACTTTCGTCCTGCGCTCACCACCGTCGCGTGACCGTCCGTGCCCTGCTGATCTGCGCCGCCACCGTCTGGTGCGCGCTCGTCATCGCCGGCTGCGGCCGTCGCTCCGGCAGCACCAGTGCATCCGGACGGCCTTTGATCGCCGCGGCCACCAAGCAGACCTCCGACACGTGCATGAACTGCCACACGGGCTACCACTCGTTGTGGGTCAATTCCGACCACGCCCTCGCCAATCGCCCCGTCAATCCCGCCCGCGACGAAGCCGCGTTCAGCGAACGTAAATCCGTCGCCGACGGCGGCTCCGCCTTCGACCTCGCCTGGCACAGCGGCCGCCCGACGATGACTCCGCGCACCGCCGCCGGCGTCACCGCCACGCCGCTCTCGCCCGATCTCATCCTCGGCAACAAACCGCTCTGGCAGCCGCTCGTCCCCACCGGCAAAGGTCGCTGGCAGCCCACCGATCTTGCCTACGATCCCGCGAAAAAAGAGTGGTTCAACGTCTTCGGCCAGGAGCAGCGCCAGGCCGGCGAATGGGGCCACTGGACCGGCCGCGGCATGAATTGGAATTCCATGTGCGCCCACTGCCACATGACCGGATATCAGAAAAACTATGACGCCTCCGCCGACGCCTACAAATCCACCTGGGTCGAGCACGGCGTCGGTTGCATCCAGTGCCACGGCCCGATCACCGATGCGCACACCGTCCCCGGTTTCAAAGCCCAGCGCCCCGCCGCCCCCTACGTCGGCGACCGCCAAAAGATGATGCACACGTGCGCCCCGTGCCACGCGCGCAACGAGCTGCTCACTCCCGATTTTCAGCCCGGCGACAACTACCACGACCACTACCGCCTCACGCTGCCCACCGATCCCGCCGTCTATTACCCCGACGGTCAGCAGCGCGACGAGGACTTCAATTGGACGTCCGTCCTCCTCAGCCGCATGGGCCACGCCGGCGTCACGTGCCTTGACTGCCACGACCCGCATTCGAACAAGACTATCATCCCCGCGAGCGACAACATGCTCTGCCTCCAGTGCCACACCGCCCCCGGTCGCCCGCAGCCCAACGGCACCAAAGCTATCCCCATCGACCCGCTCACGCACACCCACCACGCCGTGGGCAGCACCGGCAGCCAATGCATCGCCTGCCACATGCCGACCACCACCTACATGCAGCGCGCCCCGCGCCACGATCACGGCTGGCTCCGCCCCGATGCGCTCATGACCAAAGAGCTCGGCATTCCCAACGCCTGCAACCGCTGTCATGTCGACAAGGATACCGACTGGGCCATCAAGTTCAGCGAGGAATGGTATGGCCCGAAACTCGCCGAAACCCAACGCGCCCGCACCCGCGCCGTCGCCGCCGCGCAGGCCAACCGCCCCGAAGCTCCCGCCGCGATCCTCGCCATCCTCGCCCGCGAAGAGGTCCCCGCGTGGCGCGCCACGCTTCTTGATCTCCTCACTCCGTTCGAGCGCACCGCCCCCATCATCGCCGTCGCGCAGACCGCACTTACCGCCCGAGATCCGCTTGAGCGCGCCGCCGCCGTTCGCCTCCTCAATGGTCACGCACCCTCGCACGACCGCCTGCACGCCCTCCTGCGCGATCCCGTGCGCCTCGTGCGCCTCGACGCCGCGTGGGCACTCTCCGCGGAACTACCCGCCGATTCACCGTCGCGCCGCGAGCTCGACGCCTATTTCTCGCTCTCGCTCGATCAGCCCGGTGGTCAGCTCCGCCTCGGCCAGGATCTCGCCAACCGCCGCCAATACGCCGACGCCGAAAAAGCCATGAAGCTCGCCGTCCAGTGGGACCCGAATTCCCCCGGCATCTACGAGGCGCTCGGTTTCGTGCACAACGCCCAGGGCGCCGCGCAACCCGCCGCTGCCGCCTTTTTCCGCGCCGCGCAGCTCCAGCCAAACGACGCCCCCGCCGCCTACCGCTCCGCCCTCGCCTTCGCCGAAGCCCGCCAGATGGCCGACGCCGAGATGGCCTTTCGACTCGCCGTGCAACGCGACCCGCGCTTCGACCGCGCGTGGTATAACCTCGGCCTGCTCCTCGCGCAGACCAACCGTCTGCCCGATTCGATCGAGGCGCTGCGCAAAGCCGAGAGCCTCGCCCCCGCGTCTCCGGATTACCCCTACGCGCTCGCGACCGTCCTCCTCCGCAGCGGCGACCGCGAGGGCGCCCATGCCGCCGCCCGCCGCACCCTCGCGCTCGATCCGGCCCGCGCCGACGCCCGCCAACTCCTCGCCGCCCCTTGATCGTCGCAACGTTCCCCACCTCGACGCGTCCGTCTCCCCGACTGCGCCCTGCCAGCTGGCAATTCGCCCCTTTGAACCGACCGGCGCCCGCGCGCACCCAGCCGCCCCGTAGTGCGGCAACTACGAAGGCCTCGCTTTCCTAATAACCCGTCCACCTCTCAGCATTTTTTTTCTCAATCGGGAAAACGCGTAGTATCGGTTTTCATGATTGTGCAGCACCGCCCGAACCCGAACCTGCGTGTGCAGCCGGATTCTTCCCAATTTTTCGCTCCATTTTTCCGCTATCTCCACCATGACGCTACGCCACCACCGCTGTCCGACTCCGCGCCGCGGCCGTTCGCGGCTCGCCGCGTTCAGCCTCACCGAGGTCATGATCGTCATGACGATTATCAGCCTTCTCGGAGCGATCGGTATGCCGACGTTGCAAAAGGTCCGTCGCCGCACCGCCGCCACCGCCATCGGCAACGATCTCCGCACCTACGCCGCCGCCTTCGACGCCTACGTGCACGAGACCGGCGCGTGGCCGGCCGAGACCGCCGCCGGCGTCTTCCCGCCCGAAATGGCGAGCCGTATCTACGCCGCCACCTGGCTCAAACCCACCACCATCGGCGGGCAGTATAATTGGGACCGCGGTCAGATGCACGCCGGTCGCACCTACGCCGCGGCGATCGCCATCAGCGATACCGCCACCTCTCCGATTGTTCAGGACGCGGATCTCCTGCAGGCGATCGACGCCGTCATCGACGATGGAGATCTCACCAAAGGCAACTTCTTCATCGGGGACAACGACGAGCCTGTCTTCATCATCGCACCATGAGCACGAACAACGTCCTCCTCGTCCAAGTTTCGATGCGCCATCTCTCGTCGGACGCGAAGAAAGCCGGCGCCACGCTTCCGGAAGCGCAGCTCAATCACGTCTCGCTCAAGCAACTTCGCACCCTGCTCGACTCCGCCGCGGCGATCGCCGGCTCCGTCGTCTATCCCGCGGAACCCGAACTCCGCATCACCGCGCCCCACGGCAAATTCGTCGTCCAAATCAAGGCCGGCAATCTGAACTTCATCAGTTGGTCCTCGACCACCAAAGTCGGCGGAGTGATCTCCCCAGCGCAGATCATCGCCGCCGTGAGCGGTGAAGAACAGGAAGTCGTCTACGAACGCAGCGCCCGCGCATCTACGGGTAGCCGAGGCGTTGCTGTCTTCGGCGGCCTCCAACTGAAACTCAACATGGTGCTCATGATCGTCGCGATCGTCGCCGTGAACAGCTTTACCATCTGGTTTGTCACGCGCCCGGTGAAGACCCTCGCGCCCAAATTCACTCTGATGGCCCCCGAACCCGCCGAGCGCCTCCTCACCGAAGTTGCCGGCGTTTATGAAACCGGTGGCGGCGAGCGCCGCTTGGAGATCGCCCGCAACGGCGGCGTGCAACGCATCAAATTCGGTAAGCAGCGCACCGTCGCCCAAAAACAGTCTTACACCGTGCAGGCCGCCTTGGCCGCCGGGCAGAGCGCCTTGGTCACCGACCGCAAATCGCTCATCACCATCAAGGACCCGCAGACCCTCGTGCTTTTCGGCGACACCTACCAGCGCGTCGCCCGCTGATCCCGCTGGACCGACGGAAATCAATCGGTGGCGCTTTGCTTCGACGCCCGATCCCCACGCCCCCGACACCCGCGCACAGACGCAGGCGCACCGGCGTGCGCCCGTTGAAATTCGTTAAATTCCCCGCGGGCCTCAATACTCCCGCTTCGTCTCAATCCCCGGCCGCGGCACCGGATATTTTCCATCGGGGCCGAGCTGCAGCGGCGACGGTCCGTCCATCGTGAGTTTGTCCACTCCCGGAGCAAACTCGTGTTCGCAGTTCAGCATTTGGTCGAACGTGATGATCTGTCCCGTGTGCGCGGCCATGCGGCCCATTGAGGCCACCATGCTCGCTTCCGCGCCGCGCTTCACCTCGTTGTAAGGTTTGTCCTGACGAATCGCGGCGACGAGATTGTCCCACTCCAGTTGTTGCGGGTTCTTCTCTGGCTGAGGAAATGCCCACCGCAGATTTTTATCGGCCAGGTCGATCTGGTCCTTCGCCGTCAAAATCCGCGGCACTTTCTGGCCGTTGTAAATCCGCACTTGTCCAGGTGAGTGAGATCGCGTGGTGATAACCGCCGAGCCCTTCGTTCCGTGCGCGTAGCTGGCAAACTCGTTGTGGACGCCGGGCATGTTGCGCCCTTCATAGTAGAGCTTCGCCCCATCCGGATAGGTGTATTGCACCGAATAAGTGTCGAAATTCTGATCGAGTGAATCTCCGCGATAGTGCCGGCCGCCGATCGCCATGGCCTCCACCGGCCAAGCGTCCTTCATCCACGAACACTCGTCGATTTGGTGAATGTAGTAGTCGGAGAACACGCCGCCGCTCAGCCACAAGAACGCGTGGAACTTGGAAATCTGATACATCAGTTCCGAAATTCCCGCGGGCTTGGGCGGGGCCGTCCCGCCGCCGGAGCCCATGCGATACGCCCGCATCGATACGATGTCGCCGATCTCGCCGTTGCGGATGCGCTGGTAGAGTTCCTTGCGGCCCTCGCAGTGGCGGACCATCAGTCCGACGCCCACCTTGAGGCTCTTTTCCTTCGCCTTCTCCCCGAGCGCGATCATCCGGCGCGTCGTGGGTCCGTCCACCGACACAGGTTTCTCCATGAATACATGCAGCCCCTTCGCGATCGCGTGCTGAAACATCACCCAGCGAAACGCCGGCGGCGTCGCAAGGATGACGACGTCGCCCGGCTTCAGGCAGTCCATCGCCGCCTTGTAGCCATCGAAGCCGATGAACTGTCTCTCTGCCGGCACGTCGATTTGGCTCGCCTGCTTGGGATACTGCTTCGCGAGACGCTCGAGCGACGATTTCAGCTTCGCCGGAAACACGTCCGCCATCGCCACGAGCTTGATGGGCCCGCTCGTCGTCGACAGCGCCTGGCCTGCAGCACCCGTGCCGCGCCCTCCGCACCCGACGAGAGCCACGCGGATCAGATCACTACCCGCCGCATGCACATTCGGCAGCGTGACGCCGGCCAACGCCGACACCGCGGCGACCTGGCCGGAGTGCCTGATAAATTCACGACGCGACAACACCGAAGACAGCATAGGATTCATGGTTTGGCGGGGGGTTGAGTGCAGGTAGCATACGCGCCCGGGCCGTCGGTGACTGCGCATTCCTTGGCGAATCCCGCGCGGAAGCTGAACTCGCGCTTCGCGCCAATAGGTATCGCGACCGGAGCGGTATCGCTTCCACTGGTTTCAGACGAACACGATTAATGTCCAATTTGGACCGCTCTGTGGCATTACCTCGCAACGCCCGCTCCACCCCGCCCTCGAGTCTCATGCAACCCCTCAGCCCACGCGCCGACGGCGAAATCTTTACGCGGTTACTCCTGCAAAACCAAAAACGTATTGCCGGACTGATCTTCTCGCTCGTGCCGCGCGGCACCGACGCCGACGACGTGATGCAGGAAACCTGCGCGGTGATGTGGCGCAAATTCGGCGAGTTTCAGACCGGCAGCGATTTTGGCGCGTGGGCTCTGCGCGTCGCGCGCTTTCAAGTCATGAGCTACTACGCCCGCCAGAAACGGATGCAGGCCCGCTTGAGCGACGAAACCATCGAGGCCATCGCCGACACGTTGTCCGAGTCGCGCTGGGAGTCCACCGATCGCGCCGAGGCCCTGCGGGCCTGCATCGGCCAATTGAAGGAACGCGAATTCGAGCTGGTGCGCCGGCGCTACCACTCCGGCGAAAACGTCGACGAAATCGCCGGCCATAGCGGCCACACTGTCCACGCGGTCTACAAAGCACTCGCGCGCCTCCATGTGCGCCTCCTCGCCTGCGTGAACTTAAAGCTGCGTTCTGCGTCGCCGTGACTACCCCGCCTGCACCACTGTCACCCACGGAGCTGAGCCGGCTCGCCGAGTTGGCCGAGCGATTGCGCGACGGTGCCCTCGCCGATGCGGAGGTCGCGGAACTTGACAGCCTCCTCGCCGAATCTGCCGCCGCCCGCGCCGCCTTCGCCGACCTCGCGATGCTCTCCTCGGCTCTGTATCACACGCAGGGCCGATTTGTCTGCCCGGTGCCGGCCGAAGCCCAATCCCGCGTCCGCCCGACCCCGCTCCTCCTCCGCTGGCTCCCGCTGGCCATCGCGGCGTGCCTCGCCGTGGCCGCCCTCGTTTTCTGGCGTTTCCGCCCATCGCCGGCCTCCGCCCCCGGCGATGTGCTCGCCACGATTTCGAATGCCAGCGGCGCGGTGCTCCTCGCGGACGAACGCCCCACGTCGACCACCGGGGGCTCCACCTTGCGCAGCGGCGCGTTGCACCTGCGCAGTGGCTTGCTGGAGCTCACTTACCCGAGCGGTGTCGTCATTGTGCTCGAATCGCCCGCGCGGTTCGAACTGCGCAGTCCGACCACGCTCTGGCTCGCCGAGGGCAATGCGAGCGCCAACGTGCCGCCCCGGGCCATCGGATTTACGATCGAAACTCCCAGCGCCAGCATCGTCGATCTCGGCACCGAGTTTGGCGTCAGCGCCGGCGCGAACAGCAGCGAGGTCCATGTTTTTAAGGGCGAGGTCATGATCAAGAATAGAAACGAGCCCGACGCCCTCCGCCTCACGGAGAATCGCGCCTCGCGCATCGACACGCAAACGCGCACCCCCACCGGCATCGGCTACCAACCCGAGCGCTTCCTGCGCAGCCTCGAAGAGCCGACTAGTCATTACCGCGATCTAATCCGCCAACTCGATCCGGTGGCCTACTACCGCATGAGGATCACGCCCGACGCGGCCCAGCTCGTCGATGTATCCGCCCAGCACCTCCACGGCCAAATCGTCCGCGGCACGAGCGAGCGCACCTCGGCACCGGGAAGAATCGGCGCCGGTCTGCGTCTCGGCGGCGCGGCCACTCGCAGCTACGCCGTCGTGCCGGAGTTCCCCCTGGCTCCTGCCGCCGCCCTGACAGTCTGCGCTTGGGTGCGGGCGGACAGCCGGCCGCGTTGGGCGAGTATCGCCAAGCACTGGTCGAAGAATCCTGCGCGGCACGAGCGCGGCCAATTTCACTTCGGTCTCTGGCATGACGAAGGCACGCTCGAAGTGCACGTCCACGACGGCGCGGGTGCCGAGGTCGGCGTGCGGGACACCACCCCGCTCCCCCTCGGTGAATGGCAGTTTGTCGCCTTTACCGTCGATGGCTCGAAGCTGCGTCTCTTTCGCAACGGGCAGGAAATCGCCTCTGCGCCCTGCGCCGGGCTCAGTTCCACCGGTCCCTCCGCACTCGCCCTCGGCGTCAAGCTCGACGCCAGCGGTCGCGAACCCGAAACCAATACCCCCGGTTTTTGGGATGGCACGCTCGACGAAGTCGCGGTGCTTCACCGCGCCCTCACGCCCGAGCAAATCCGGGCGCTTTTTGAGGCCACGCCACCCTAACCCCGCAACCCGCCCCAACCATGAAAACCCCGCTCGCTTGCCCTCCTCCGGTCCCGATTTGGTTTTGTCTTTTGCTGCCGCTTGCCTCCGTGAGATCTCTCTTCGGTCAGGCCGTGCCGCCCACTACTCCTGCCCCACCCCCAGTTGAGGCCGAGGTCGTTGAACTCAGCCCTTTCACCGTCAACGCCACCGCCGACAAAGGCTACCGCGCCGAAAACACGCTCGCGGGCAGTCGTCTCAATACCAATCTCCGCGACACGCCGTCGTCCGTGAGCGTTTTTACCGAGAAGTTTTTGGAGGATCTCGGGATCAATCAGATCGAAGATTTCATCGGCTACACGGTCGGCGCTACTCTGGGCGTCCAGGACACCAATGCCGCCTCGAATGCCAACGCGGCCATCAACGGCTCGCTTCTCGTTCGCGGCATCGACATCCGCGGCATCGGCGCTTCCCAGGGAATCGACTACTTCAAGAGCATCACGCCGAACGATGGGTATCGCATCGGCCGTTACGATGAAAGTCGCGGTCCCAACGGCATTCTTTTTGGCATCAGCTCCGCCGGCGGCCTCATCAATCAAAGCTCAATTTTGGCCACGACGTCCCGCGATAGCGGCCGGGTGAGCTATGAGGTGGGCGACGGCGCGGTCGCCGCCAATCGCTGGGAACTCCGCGCCAACCAAGTCGTGATCCCGAAGAAACTCGCCGTCGCCGTCGCGGCCGTCGACCAGCAGAACGCCGGCTGGCGCAAGCCCGACTACCAGGACAAACGCCGGCTCTTCGGCACGTTCACCTTTACCCCCAACGACCGCGTGACCCTTCGCGTCACCGGCGAACGCGGCAACGAATTCAGCTCGCGCGTCGCGCCCTACCCGCTGTTCGACGGTGGCCTCGCCTGGCTCGACCACCGCAATGCCAAGGGCGTCGCGGCGGTCACGTTCGCACCGAACAACGCCGCCAACGCCACCGCGGCGCAGCTCGCCGTCGGCGTCGTCGCGCGCAACCAGGGCCTCTCCACCGCGGTCCCCGGCATCCGCCGTTTCGTTTACGTTGAAAACGACGGCTCCTTCTTCAATTCCACCGGCACGCTCCTGACCGGCTCCTACGACAATCCCGCCGTGCGCTCGCCCAGCGGTCAGCCGGGCCAGAGCGGAGTCACCCTCGTGATCAACGATCCCTCCTATGTGCCGCAAGAATTGAACTCCGGCGGGCCCGGCATGTATCGCGACCAGAATTTCCACAACTACACCGTCTCTCTCGACTGGCGGATCACGAAACGGCTCAACGTCAATTTCTCTCACAATTACCAGCACACTGATCTCCTGAGTCCCGTCATCACCGGGACGAGCCCGATGCTCTCCGGCGATGCCAACACGCTCCAAGGCGTCGGGGGTCCCGCAAATCCTTACGTCGGCCGGCTCTACATCGACGCCTCCTGGATCAACGGCGATCACCGCGCGAGCTACCGCGAATCGCGCGTGTCGCTGGCCTACGATCTCGAGCCGAAGTGGAAGTGGCTCGGCACCCATCGCGTCGCGTCGATGCTCTCGCGCAGCAAGGACGTCGACCTCTACAACAGCCAAGTATGGGGTTTCCTCGGCGCCCCGTTCAACGCCGCCGCCGACAACCAGAGCAACCGCATTTCCCAGCGCATCTACCTCGACGAAAAGAACCCCGCCTCGTTTCAAGCCCCCGATTGGCGCACGCTGCCCAAGACGGCGCGCGTCGGCACCACGACCTACGACACCGGCTGGATCAACGGCGCCGCCGGCACCAACAACTCTTACGCCACCCAGGAGTCCGACGCGCGGCTCGCCGTTATTCAGAGCCACTTTTTCAACCGCCGCCTCGTCACCACGTTTGGCTACCGCGTCGATTCGGCGGACATCACCAGCTACGCGTTCGGCACGGACCCCATTCTCAAATCCTCGATCGTCGACTACGACGTTTCCAAAGCCACCGTGAACTCAGTCCGGGGCATCACACGCACCCAAGGTGCCGTCCTGCACGCCACGTCGTGGGCTTCACTGATCGCGAATTGGTCGACCAACATCGGCATCCCCACCTTTACCAACAAGGTCCTGCCTTACGGCCTCATTCCCGATCCGTCGAAAGGCCAAGGCTCGGACTACGGCCTCGCCCTCGATTTACTGGAGAATCGGCTGTCGCTAAAGGCAGTCTATTTCCAGACCGACTCCACCGGCAACACCGGAAGCGGGGGCATCGACACCCGCTACAATCAGCGCAACGTCCGCATCGCCGATGCGCTCCAGGGTCCGCTCGTCGGCCCGGGCCTCACTTACACTGCCGCCCAGTGGGCGCCCATCCGGTCCGGCATCACCGTGCCGGTTTCAGCCCAGATGTTCGACCAAACGACCAGCGGCTATGAATTCAGCGCCGTCGCCAATCCGACGAAGAACTGGCGCGTCACCGCCAATTACTCCTACACCGATCGCATCCGCAAAAACTCGGGCGGCGCCGACGCGATCCCGTGGTATGGCTACACTTTCGAAGGAAAACTTCTCAAGGAGGGCGTGAAACAGAACGCCGATGCGAGCTACACGATCACGCCCTCGGCGTTCACGAGCACCGGCACCGTGGCCAAGTGGCTCGAACTCGCCGCCAAAGCCCCTACCGCCGATCTGACTCGGCTCGTGACCACCGGCACGACCACCGCCGCGCAGGAAATCCTGAACATGATCCGGGACATCAACGACGACATTCAGCAAAACGAACAGCGCTGGGGCCTGCGCCCGCACAAGGTCAGCGTTTTCTCCGCCTACGATTTCACCACCGGCCGCCTGAAGGGCCTCACCGCCGGCGCCGGCTACCGCTGGCGCAGCCCCAACGTCATCGGCCGCTACGCCGATGGCGCCGAGATCGAAGGCCGCGCGCTCACCGGCGTGGATGCGATGCTGCGCTATGCTCACCGCATTTCCGCTGGTCGCTTCCGCGGCACGCTGACCTACCAGCTCAACGTCTCGAACGTCTTCGATCAGCGCGGCATCATCCCGCAGCGCTTCTCCTCGACTCCCGACTACGCCGTCCCCGGCCGCGGCATCGCCTACAGCCGCGTCGACTTCGTCGACCCGCGTTCAATCCGACTCACCACCTCGTTCGCCTACTGATCCATGAGCACCGTCACGTTTCCCCCGCTGCCCCGCGCTTTCCTATTTCCCGTCTCATCATTTCTACTGCTCTGCTCGATTGGCTTTGCCGCCGCCGCTGAGGGCGCGGCGTCCAACCGGCGGCCCAATGTGCTCTTTGTGATCAGCGATGATCTCAGCGCGCGGATTTCGCCGGCCGGTTACCAAGGCGTGCTCACGCCCGTCCTCGACCGACTCGCGACCGAGAGCACCACGTTTCGCCGCGCTTATTGCCAGTATCCGGTCTGCGGTCCGACGCGCGCCTCGTTTCTCACCGGGCTATATCCCGAGAGCACCGGCGTCTTGGACAACCGGGTCACGTTGGAGGAAATCCGGCCCGGCACGCCGACCCTGCCGCGCGTTTTCCGCGACGCCGGTTATTGGACGGCCTCGGTGGGCAAGGTCTTTCACACCCGCGGCGACAATCCGGGTGGCAACACGTGGGACCTCGCGGAATGGTTCGAAAACGACGAGTTGGCGATCGAGCGGGTCGCGCGGGAAAAGTTCGAACGCGAGCACGGCCCGGTGACTGCTCCGGCCAACCGCCAGCGCTGGCGCGAACACCTGCTCACTGTCGCACCCCAGACGCGGAATCAGGGCGTCAAGGGCCTCGGACCCGGTTACGGGCCGACGGGCCTGCGGGACGAACAGCATAACGACGGCAAAAACGCGCGCCGCGTCGCGGGCTGGCTCACGGACCGCGCCCACGGCGAAAAGCCGTTCTTCATCGCGGTCGGCCTGCACAAACCGCACATCCCGTTCCTCGCACCCGATCGGTATTTCGATCTGTATCCGCGCGAGTCGCTCAAACTCGTCAACCCGCCGAAGAACGATTGGAGCGACATCCCCGCCATCGCCGCGACGAAGCAGTATCAGGACTACGGCTTCCCTGCCCTCGGGCAGGAAGACGACGCGCGGCGACGCGAATTCACCCAAGCCTACTACGCGTGCATTTCGTTCATCGATGCCCAACTCGGCGTCGTCCTCGACGCCCTGCGCGCCGCCGGTCAGTGGGACAACACGATCATCGTCTTCGTCGGCGATCACGGCTACAATCTTGGAGAGCATTTCATGTGGGGCAAAGTCCTGCTCTTCGAGGAATCGGCCCGTGTCCCCCTGATCGTGCGTGTGCCCGGCGTAACGCGTGGCGCGCAAGCCCGCGGCCTCGTCGAGATGCTCGATCTCTTTCCCACCCTCGCGGAGCTGTGCTCGGTCAAGCCGCCCACGCATCTCCAAGGCCGCTCACTCGCGCCCCAACTGCGCGATGCTTCGGCCGCCGGCAAACCGTGGGCCTATACGGTCGTGAAGCGGGGCGAAACCCTCGGCACCGCGATCCGCTTCGACCGCTGGCGTTACACCGAGTGGGGCCAGCCCGATCTGAACGAACTCTACGATCTCGAGGGCGATCCGCGCGAGTGGACCAATCTCGCCAAAGCCCCGGAATTCGCCGCCGTCGCGCAGCGCGGCCGGAAGCTCCTCGCCGAGGTGCGCACGCAAGCCGCCGCGCAGAAGCGGTTGGTCGCGCCCTGAAGGCCCCGCACTTCGCACGGCATCTGACTTCCCCATGAAATTCCTCTCTCGTTCCAACCCAGCGCGGACTGCATTGCTCGTTGCGGTCCTGTTTGCACCGGTGCTGCCCCTTCGTGCCGCCGCTTCCGCGAAGCCCGTGCCGCCGAATGTAATCCTCTTCGCGACGGATGACCTCAACGACTGGGTCGGCCCGCTGAACTCCGGCATCCGCGCCAAGACGCCGAACCTCGACCGCCTCGCCACGCGCGGCGTGACGTTTCAAAACGCCCAGGCCTGCGGCACGTTCTGCGCTCCGGCTCGCACCGCGTTGTTCACCGGACGCCATCCCTCGACCACCGGCGCCTACACGACGCAAGTCTATCACCACGACCGCCCCGAATTGCGGCCCCTGCAGGTCGCGCTCCAGCAAGGCGGCTACACGACCTTTGGCACCGGCAAGTTGTTTCACCATCCCGCCGGCTACGTCGATCTTCGCGGCTGGACCGAATTCCACACGCGCGCCGCAGCCCAGCGCGCGTCGGGCTGGCCGGTCGACAGCTGGCGGCAGGGCGCGCCGCTCCCGACTCCGGAGCCCTACAGCAAGTTTACGCGCGAGATGCGCGCCGGCACGGACCGCTCGTTCATGGAGTATGCGCCGCTCCCCAATGAAGTCGAAAAAGACATGGCCGATACGCAGCAGACCGAGTGGGCGATCAGCGTGCTCAAGCGCGTGCACACCCAGCCGTTCTTTCTCGCGCTCGGCCCCTACGCGCCGCACTTCCCCAACTACGCTCCGCAAAAATACTACGACCTCTACCCGCTCGACGAAATCAAGCTGCCGCCGATCAAGGACGGCGACACCGACGACCTGCCGCCGGCCATCAAAAAGTTCAACGACCGCCGCAAGGCCACGATTCACGACAAGCTGAACGAACTCGGCGAGATGAAGCTGGTCCTCCGCGCGTATCTCGCCTGCATCTCCTACGCCGATGCCATGCTCGGCCGCGTGCTCGACGCCCTCGACGCCAGCGCCGCCCGCGACAACACGATCGTCATCTTCTGGAGCGACCAAGGTTATCACCACGGCGAGAAAGGCCACTGGGGCAAACACTCACTCTGGGAGCGCACGGCCAACATTCCGTTCATCTGGGCCGGCCCCGGCATCGCGCGTCAGGCCAATGTCACTACGACCGTGAGCGCCATCGATCTCTATCCGACGCTCGTGGACCTCTGCCGACTCGCCCCCGATGCCGGCCTCGAAGGCCAGTCGCTCGCCGCGACCCTGCGCGAACCCGCGCTCGCGCAAGACCGCAATGTCCTCCTCTGCGACGTGCTCCCCGGCGGCTACGCCATCGTGAACAACCGCTGGCGCTACATTCACCACGCCGACGGCACCGAGGAACTCTACGACGTCGTCCAAGACCCGAACGAGTGGGACAACCTCGCGCCGCAGGAAAAATATCGGCCGGCGATGGCGGAGCTGCGCCAGAGCGCGCCCAAACAATTCGCCGCACCCGGCCCCGAAACAAAAGACCTACGCCTCGTCACCGAGGGCGAGCGCTTCCGCTGGGAGGCCAAAGCCGCAGGTGCCCCGAAGAAAAGCAAATCCGCCAAGTAAAATTTATCCGCATGAAAATATCTGCACTCCTCACCCTGCTGTCCGTCTTGTTTGCCGCCGCCACCCACGCGGCGTCCGCCCCGCGCCCGCCCAACATCGTGCTCATCGTCGCTGACGACCTCGGCTACGCCGACGTGCTTTTCAATCCGCTGCACCCGAAGGAAGTCGTCACACCGCATCTCGATCGGCTTGCGAAAGAGAGCGTCATCTGCCGCCAAGGCTACGTCACCGGCAACGTCTGCTCGCCGACGCGCACCGCGCTAATGACCGGCCGTTACCAGCAGCGGCTCGGTCTCTACACCGCCGGTGAAGCCGGCTCCGGCGTGCCGATGAAAGAGCAGATTTTCCCGCAGTTCCTCAAGCCCTCCGGCTACACCTCGATGCAGATCGGCAAATGGCATCTCGGTCCCACCCCCGAGTGGAGCCCGGCCCTGCGCGGCTTCGACGAGGTCTTCGGTTTTCTCGGCCGCGGCGCGCACGATTACTACGACTTCACCGACGCCGAGCACCCGATCTACCGCGGCACGACTCCCGTCAAACTCGACGGCTACCTGACCGATCACTTCGGCAACGAAGCCGTCGCTTTCATCGACCGGCAAAAGGCCAAGCCCTTTTTCCTCTACCTCGCCTTCAACGCCGTCCACGCCCCACTCCAGGCGCCGGCCGACGAGATCGCGAAATTCAACACCGGCAACAAAGACCGCGACACCCGCCTCGCGATGGGCAAGCGCATGGACGACGCCATCGGCCACGTTGTCGCGAAACTCAAACGCGAGGCCCTCTGGGACAACACGCTCTTGTTTTTCATCAGCGACAACGGTGGCCCGCTCGCGCAATCCGCCAACAACGCCCCGCTCCGCGCCGGCAAACACTCGGACTACGAGGGCGGGATCCGCGTGCCCTTCCTCGTCTGCTGGCCGGCGAAACTGAAAGCCGGCGAGAGCCAGGCCGTCGTCAGCGCGCTCGACATTTTGCCCACCACCCTGGCGGCGGTCGGCGCTGCCGGTCCGACCGAAAAACCGCTCGACGGAAAAAATCTCCTCCCGCTGCTCGGCAGCGAATCCGCGCCGACTCCGCGCAACTTGTTTTGGTGTTCCGGCAGCGAGGAGGGCTGGTGGGCCGTGCGCTCCGGCGATTGGAAGCTCGTCTGCGAAAAAGGAAGAATCGGACTCTTCGATTTGAGCAAAGACGTCTCCGAGAAAACCGACCTCGCAAAAACCCTGCCCGAAAAAGTCACCGCGTTGACCAAGCTCCACGATGCGTGGCTCGCCGAAATGCCGAGCCCCGTCAAAGCCGGCGGAAAACGCTACGGCATGGAAGTCCCCGGCGGCAGCGCGCCGAAGAAGTCCAAGGCCGATCGCAAAAAGAAGGCCCCGCAGGTGCCATGAAATCTGCCGCGCTCTCCATCGTTGCCGCGCTTTTCCTCAGCGGCCTGCTCCGCGCCGCCGATCGCGCGGCCGCCGCCGCTGTCGCCTCGCCGAGCCAGACCTCGGAAATCTTGTCGAAGGCAGAGCTGGCGGATTTCCGCGCCCGCCTTCTGGCCACGACGACGCAACACCTTGACCGGCTGCTCAAGCCCGACGGCAAGGTGGCGGGCCTCAAGGGTAAGACCGGCGACGGCATGACCGCGATGGCGTTCTCCCTCGTGCATGAAATGACCGGTTACCCGCGATACCGCGCTGCGGCCAAGGAACTCGCCGACCGGATCGTGCGCGACATGCGGGCCACCCCGCACGGTGTGCTCTTCATTAAGGAAAAGGAGAAGAGCGACGGCGAAACCATCGGCGGCGGCGGCCCGCCGGCGTTCGGTTGGTATGTGTCCGCCGCGGCCTACGTCCTGCACAAGGAGGGCGGGCGCGACGACGACCTGCGTTACCTCGCGACCGTCGCGGATAAGTTTCCGTGGAACGAAAAAGGCTGGTGGGCCAATACGGTCGATATCAAGACCGGCGTGCCCAAGGAGCCGCTGACCAAGGCCGGCGCCATCAACAAGAACGCCGGCATGGCACTCGCGGCCGGCATCCTCAGCGAGTGCGTGCGGGCGATCGATCCCGCGCTCTCCGCGCGCCTGCAGGCCAAGGTCGAGCAGTGCGTCTACGGCCAGATCCTTCCCGCGCAGGAAGCGGACGGTTTCTGGCACTACGGGCTCAGCGGCAACGATCCCAAGGACAAGGACATCCTCGGTTACTTCATGCTGACGACGGATGCTCTCATCAATCTGCGGCATTTCGCGCCCGCGCTCCGTCGGCCGGCGTTGGACATGGCGTTGGCGAAGGCCGGTGACTTCGCGCGCACCCAAATCGCGCCCATGACGGCGCCGAATCAAGGTCCGGCCTCGGCGCGCACTACGCGCGGCACGCCGGCGAGGTTCGAGCCGTCGGGTGATCCGAAACGTGGCTTCACGTTGGGCATGCTACTGATCGCCGGTGGCCACACGCGCGAGAGCATGAAGATCATGGACGCGTGGATGAAGAGCTTTCCGGTGGGCGACACCGGGCAGGGTGGTGCAAAGTCTGCGGACTCCTTCGCTCACATGCTCCTGCTGTTGCCGCCTCAATCCCCATGAACCCACTTCGTTGCTTCAGCTTCGTCCTCCTCGTTTCTGCCTTCGGCGTTCCCGCGTTGTCATCAGCCGCCGAGCCGCGCCGGCCCAACGTCCTGTTTATCGCCGTCGACGACATGCGCGACTGGGCGGGCTTCATGGGCCACGCGCAGGCGAAGACGCCGAACTTCGACCGCCTTGCGAAGATGGGTGTCAGCTTCACCCGCGCTTACACGGCGAGCGCGCTCTGCAATCCTTCGCGCACTGCGTTGCTCACGGGCCTGCGTCCCGGCACCACCGGCGTGTATGGCAATGGCGACGACTGGCGCGCGGCGGTGCCGGCGGATTTGCCGACGCTGCCCGGATATTTTCACAGCCACGGTTATCGCACCGTGGGCGCCGGAAAGATTTTTCATGGCGGCAAATTGCGCCGCGAAGACTGGGATGATTTCCAGAAAGACCAGGAGCGCGAGGAGAACGACAACGACAAAAAGGACTGGTCGCTCAAGCCTGGCAAGACACGGGGTGCCTTCACCATCGGCTCCAACGCCATCCTGCCCGTCGATCTCCCCGAGGAGAAACTGGTGGATTACCAATCCGCCAGCTACGGTGTCGCGCAACTCGGCCGGACGCACGATCGACCGTTCTTTATCGCGGTGGGTTTCCATCGTCCGCACCTGCCGTGGGCCGCTCCCCGCAAATATTTCGACCTGTTCCCGCTCGACTCGATCATCTTGCCGCCGACGCAGGCTAACGACCTCGCCGATCTCCCCAAGGAGGGAAAGCAAATGGCGAAACCGGGGGAATTCGCCGCCATCAAGGATCTGGGCAAGTGGCAGGAATGCGTGCGCGCTTATCTCGCCAGCATTGCCTTTGTTGATGCCCAGCTCGGCCGCGTGCTGGATGCGCTGGAGCAATCGCCGCACCGCGCCAACACGATCATCTGCCTCTGGAGCGACCACGGCTGGCACCTCGGTGAAAAGGAGCACTGGCGCAAATCGACGCTCTGGGAGGAAGCCACGCGCTCACCGCTCATCTGGGTGGCGCCGGGCGTAACGCAGCCTGGCGCAGTGTGCGCGCGCCCGGTGGATTTTCTCGGAATTTATCCGACCTTGTGCGACCTCGCCGGCCTGCCTGCGCCCAAGCACCTGCAGGGCGTGAGCCTCCAGCCCTTGCTCGCCGATGCGACGGCTCCGTGGGATCGCCCCGCCCTCTCCACGATGAAACTCGGTAACCACGCCGTGCGCACCGATCGCTGGCGCTACATTCGTTACGCGGGCGGCGGCGAAGAACTCTACGATCACCAGGCCGACCCGCACGAGTGGACCAATCTCGCCTCGCTCCCTGAACACGCCGCGCTCAAGGCCGACTTGGCCAAACACCTTCCGGCTGCCAACACTCCCGGCAGCGGCAAAGAGAAGGCCATCAAGCCGAAGAAGAAATCGAAGCCACTTTGATTGCCCGCCACACATCCGCCCTGATCCTCAACGACCATTCACCCCATGAAATACTCCTTCACCCTCCTTCTTTTGCTCGCCACCGCATCATCGGTTTTCGCCGCGGATTCCCCGACGCGCCCGAATATCGTCCTCGTCATGGCCGACGATCAGGGCTGGGGCGACACCGGCTACAACGGTCATCCCGAGCTCAAGACGCCGAACCTCGACGCACTCGCCGCGAGCGGACTGCGCTTCAACCGTTTCTACACCGCTCATTTTAACTGCTCGCCCACGCGCGGCAGCATCATGACCGGCCGGCATCCCAACCGTTACGGCACCTTCAGTCCCGGTGCACCGATCCGCGCGCAGGAGCTGACCGTCGCACGCGTTTTGCAATCCGCCGGCTATGCGACCGGACATTTTGGCAAGTGGCATCTCAACGGGAAGAACGGCGACCGGAACACGACGGCCATCCCCGGCCGCGCCATCCTCGCGAGCGATCCGCTTTCACCCGGCAAAATGGGCTTCGACGAGTGGGTCTCGGCGGACAACTTCTTCGACCTCGATCCCGTGCTGGGCCGCAACGGTGTGCCGGAGAAATTCCAGGGCGACAGCTCCGACGTCACGACCGACGAAGCGCTGAAGTTTATCCGCCGTCAGGCCGGCGCCGCAAAACCGTTTCTCGCCGTCGTTTGGTTCGGCTCGCCGCACGTGCCGCATCAAGCGTTGCCCGCCGACAAGGCCGCTTACAGCGCACTCTCGGACGCGGAGCAAAATTACTTCGGTGAAATCGCCGCCGTGGACCGCAGCGTGGGCCGGTTGCGCGCCGCACTCCGCGAACTGAAAGTCGCCGAGAATACGCTCCTCTGGTATAACAGCGACAACGGCGGCAACGAGGGCGCGAAATCCACCGGCCAACTCCGCGGAACCAAAGGCACGCTCTGGGAAGGCGGTCTCCGCGTGCCCGGCCTCGTCGAATGGCCCGCCCGCATCCCGCAACCCTTCACCAGCGAGACGCCGTGCTCGACCCTCGACATTTACCCGACTGTCCTCGCCGCCACTGGCGCGGTCGCGAAAAACCAAATCCAGCCGCTCGACGGCATCAGCCTGCTCCCGCTTTTTGATCGCCAAACCGAGACGCGCGCCAAACCGCTTCCGTTCTGGAATCACATCGGCCCGCAACCCGGCCACGCCGCCTGGCTCGAGTGGCCCTACAAACTTCACACCGACGCCGTGGCCGGCCGCGGCGCCAAGAAAGGCAAGAAAGCCGGCGACCCGCTGCCCGCCGTGCAGCTCTACAATGTTGCCCAAGACCCGAAGGAAACGAACGACCTCGCCACCAAGGAACCGGAACGCGTAGCGAAAATGACCGCGGCACTCACGGCTTGGAAAGCCTCCGTGGAAAAGAGCCTCGCCGGCTCCGACTACGCGGCGCGTTCGCCATGAGGCGGCCGCCCAGCCCATCGTCGCTCGCCAGGCGTCTGCGTTTCCTCGTTCCACGCCGGCTGTCTGCAGAAGCTCCCCCACCAACCCAACCAGTCATCCGCTCCGTGACATGAAACCAGCCGCTTTTTTCGCGCTCGCCCTCTCGCTGCTCGCATCGCCGGCCGCGCTTCCTGCTGCGGCTCCTGCCGCCAAACCCAACATCATCTTTATCCTCGCCGATGACTCCGGCTTCGCGGACTTCGGTTGCTACGGGCATCCGTATGCTCGGACGCCGAACATCGACCGGCTTGCCGCCGAGGGCACGCGCTTCACCCAGTTCTATGCCACCGGCGTCACCTGTTGCCCTTCACGCACCGGCTGGATGACGAGCAAGTGGCCGGCGTCATACCCGACTTATCCCGCCAACGGCGGCTTTGCCGATCGCGTGACGATCACGGAATTGCTGCACAAACACGGCTACGCGACCGGCCACTTCGGCAAGTGGCACATCGGACCCGAAGATCAAAAAAAGCCCGGCACTTACGGCATCGATGTCATCAGCGCAGGCGAAAGCGCGTCGAAAAGGAAAAACCCAACCGGCCGCGATGCTCCGATCTACGACGAGGCGATCAAGTTCATCGAGCAGCACCAAGGGGGCCCATTTTACGTGAACGTCTGGGGCCACGTCTCACATCATAAGGTCGATCCCTCACAGACCTATATCGCCAAGTTCAAAGACATGAAGGTGGACGAGTCGAAGTTCGCCGCGCCCATGCAGGAGAAGTTTGCGGCGTGCAAAGCGCAGGGCGGCGACGTGAGCGAGCACATGCGCGCCTACCTCGCCGACATTTACTCGCTGGATGAAGACATCGGTCGCTTGCTAAAGCGGTTGGATGAACTCGGCCTGCGCGAGAACACCATCGTCGTCTTCTCCAGCGACCAAGGACCTGCTCCGATTGGCACCCCGGGCAAGAAGGCGGGCAAGCGCGACGACGCCACCACCAAGCTGCGACTCAATGCCATGGGCTACGCGGGCATCTATCGCGGCGGCAAACACGGCATGTTCGAAGGCGGCGTGCGCGTGCCCTTCATCGTGCGCTGGCCCGCCCAGGTGCCCGCCCGCCGGGTAGACGACCAGTCCATCCTCAGCGGTGCCGATTGGCTCCCCACCCTGTGTGCGCTCACCGGCGTGAAAATCAACGCAGCGTCGTTCGACGGCGAAGACGCGTCCGGCGCCTGGCTCGGCAAAAACGAATTTGTGCGCTCCAAGCCCCTCCTGTGGAAGACCAGTGCCCCCGGCAGCGATGCCGCCCTCCGCGAAGGTCCATGGAAACTCATCCGGCCCACGCGCAAAAACGGAGGCGACCTCGCGCTCTACGACATCGTCAATGATCCCGGTGAGAAAACGAATCTCGTGTCCAAGCATCCCGACATCGTGAAGGATCTCTCCGCCAAAATCGCGGGTTGGGTCGCCACCTTGCCCAAGGCCTACCTCAAGACCGACGATCCGGAAAAATAAGCTCCCGCCCAACCACGCCGCCCCGATGAAACGCACCAGCCTCGTTGTCCTTTTCCTTTCGGGTATCCTATCGGCCCTCGCCGCTGCCCCAACGCGCGTCCTCATCGTCGTCGGCCCGACCGACCACCCGCCCGGCACCCACGAAGTCGCGGCCGGCGGACGCCTGCTGAAGCACTGTCTGGAAAACATGGCCAACGTCCCGGGTGTAAAAGTCGATCTCTTCTACGAATGGCCACGCGACGCCGCCGTCCGCGCGGCCGCCTCCACCGTCGTTTTTATTGGTGACACCTTTCCGCCGAACCGTCTGCCCAACGCCGCGCAGAACCTCGCCGAACTCGGCGCCATGATGGCGCGCGGTTGCGGGATCGTCTGCGTGCACTACGCGACCGGTCTGCTCGGCGAGGATGTAAAACCCGACGGCGATCATCCGCTCCTCCACTGGATGGGCGGCTACTTCGCCCACAAAAGCTGCCAGCACCACGTGTCCATCGCCAAGATTTTCCCCGCAGCCACGATCACGCCAGCCGTCGCTCAGCACCCGATCTGGCGCGGCAGCCGCGAATTCACGCTGCACGACGAGCCTTATATCAACAACTACCTCGGCGCCGCGAACTCCCCGGTTTCCACCCGCGCCACCGTGCTGGCCACCTCGCTTCTGCCGCCCGACGCGCCGAAACCCGAAGCCGTCTCCTGGTGTATCGAACGCCCGGACACCGGACGCGGGTTTGCCGTGGTAATGCCGCATTTCTACCGCAACTGGAAACTCGAAGATCTCCGCCGCTACATTCTCAACGGCATCGTCTGGACCGCCAAACTACCCGTGCCCGCCACCGGCGTGCGAACCGTCCTGCCCGATCTCGGCATGTTCAACCCCGCTTCGATCGAACCGCTCCCGCGCGCACCGAACGCGAAAGCCTCCCCCGCCAAAGCTTCCCCGACCGCGAAGTAGGCCGTCGTTCCTCCGCTTCTCTCTATGCCGTCATGCGCACTCTTCTGCGCTTCGCATTGCTACTCTCTATCCTCGGCGCAATGGGCTCGTCCGCGCTCGCCGCCGCCCGATCATCGGCCCCGCCGAATATCGTTTTCATTCTCATCGACGATATGCCCTGGTTCGGCACGCCGGTGCGCATGAGCCCGGATTTGCCGGAATCGGCGATGGCCTTCCGCCACATGCCCAACGTGGAGGAACTCGCCGCCCAAGGCATGACGTTTCGCAACGCCTACGCCGCCGCCGGCATGTGCGGCCCGTCCCGCTGCTCGATCCAAACCGGCATGATGACCGCCCGGCACCTCTACAGCGGCAACGGCGGTTTCGGTGAAAAGACCAACGGCACCGTGCAATATCTCACGCGCGGCCAGGACGCCACCCGCCCACTGCTCCAGCCGGAGCCGCAGGGCAACCTCCGCTTCCCCTCCATCGGCGACGCGCTGAAAGCGGCCGGCTACGCCACCGCCCACTTCGGCAAATGGCACCTCTATGGCGGCGGCCCCGCGAAACACGGCTACGACGAAAGCGACGGCGACACCGACAACAAAACCAGCCAGCCCATCGACCCAGCGACCGGCCAGCGCTCCGACACCTCGGCCGATCCCAAGCTGATGTTCAGCATCACGCGACGCAGCGTCGATTTTATCGAGCGCCAGGCGAAGGCCGGCCGACCGTTCTTCGTCCAACTTTCCCACTACGCCACGCATGCCCGCTATCAGGCGACGAAGCCGACCTTGGAAAAACACCAAAAGAACCCGGTCTTTGCGAAGATCTCCCACCCCCGGGAACGCCTGAACGCGACGCTCGGCGCCGCAATGGTCGATGATCTCGACACCTCGATCGGCCAGGTGCTCCAGAAGCTGGATACGCTCGGGCTCGCCGCAAACACCTACGTCGTCTTCACGACTGACAACGGCTACCGCACGTGGAACGAATCCTACGATCCGCTCCGCGGCGCCAAATGGTGGCTCTGGGAAAACGCCATCCGCGTTCCGCTCATTATGCGCGGACCGGGCATCCCCGCCGCCACGCGGACCGCGGTCAACGTCATCGGCTACGATTTTCTCCCAACTTTTGCCGATCTCGCCGGCGCGACCGACAAGCTCGGCCCAAATCTCGACGGCGTGAGCTTCAAGCGTTTTCTCCTCGGCGGCGCCCCGACCGAGCAGGACCTCACCCGCCCGCTCTTCTTCCACTACCCGCACTACCGCATTTCTCCACCGGCCTCCGCCCTCATCGTGGGCAACACGAAATTGATGCACTGGTATGAGTGGCCCGACCAACGCTTCGTCTACGATCTGCGCCGCGACCTCGGGGAAAAGAACAACATCGCCTCCTCCGATCCGACCCGCACCGCCGAACTCCACCAGCAACTGATGAACGGCTTGAAAGCCGTTGGCGCCTATTTCCCGAAACCAAATCCCACCGCCGACCCGAAGGCGAAACGCTACGATCCTGCCAATCTCGCGGATCAGGGCGAAGGCCTTGACCCCGAAGCGACCGACTCCGACGCGCCCCCATCGGGCGTGAAGAAAAACGGCAAAGCCAAGAAGCAGAAATAAGCCGTCCGCGGCCCACGTAGCCCTTCGGCCTCCTCTGCCGCCTCCACCGCGGCGCGCCTACTATTGCCCTTGTCGGAGGTATTTCACCACGGCCTCCGTCCGGCTGCGCACGTGGAGCTTCTGGTAAATATGTGTCACATGCGTCCGCACGGTTTCCAAACCGATGCCGAGTTGTTCCGCGACTTCCTTGAGGACGAGCCCTTTTACGAGCAGATCCAAGATCTCGTGCTCGCGGCGAGAAAGTTGCTCGGACTCGAGCGCCGGTTTTTCACTGCGGTGAAAAAATTGCACGACTTGGCGCGCGATGTGGGCCGACATCGGGGCACCGCCGTGTTGCACATCATGGAGCGCATCGAGGAGTTTTTCCGCCGCATCGCGTTTCACGAGGTAACCGTTGGCGCCCGCCTTCAACGCCCGAAAGATGCTGTCGTCGTCCTCATAGACTGTGAGCATCAGCACAAGCAGCCGCGGCAACTGGGTCTTGAGCCGCACGACGCATTCGATGCCGTTCATCTTCGGCAAATTTATATCCATCACCGCGAGCGTTGGCTGCAACGCCGGGATCTCCCGCAGCGCCTCCTCGGCCGACGCAAACGCACCGAGCAGTCGCAGGCGTTCGTCGGTGCGGATCAGCGCCGCCAGATTCTCCCGCACTGCGCGGTCGTCCTCGACGATCACCACTCCCGCGCTCATGACCGCGCCTCCTGCGCCGGCAAGGGCACGCTGAGCCGGACAATGGTGCCCGCGCCGGGTTTGGATTCCACCACACAGGTGCCGCCGATCTCCTCCATGCGTCGCCCCGAATGATCCAGCCCGTTGCCGCGCTTCACCGTCGCGGGATCGAAGCCGGCGCCATTATCCGCCACCGTCACGCGCAAACGCTCACCGTCGAATTCGAGCTGCACGCGCACCTCGGTGGCCCGGGCGTGCTTGAGAGCATTGTTCAACGCCTCCTTCACCACCATCATGAGGCGGTGCCGCAGACCACTCGCCAGCGTTCGCGTCGGCAAAAGTGTCGGGATGTCGAGACGGCAGCGCAGCCCGGCATCGCGCAACGCGGCGGCCGTATACTGGCTGAGATAGTTACTGAAGCCCTCGAGCGAGTCGTGCGAAGGATTGGCCGCCCAGACAATCTCCTCCAACGCCGCCGCCAATTCCTTCACCGCACCGTTGATATTGCGAATGGGCTCCCGCACCGATTCGTCCGCCGGCGCAGCTTTCAGCGCGCGTCCGGCCAGCAGCGAGATCTGCGTGAAACGCGCCCCCATCTCGTCGTGAATATCCCGCGCCATGCGCGTGCGCTCTTCTTCCACGGCCCGGCGTTGTTCCAGCCGCTGAACTTCCCGCTGCATCTTCCGCCACGTGAAATACCGCACCCCGCCCAGCAGCCCCGCGCCGATCAATCCAACACCCAGTAACCGAAACCACGCCGTCGCATAGAACGCCGGTCGCACCTCCACCGGCAGCCGTAGCGAAGGTCCCGTCGGACGCCCCAGTTCGTCCGTCGCCCACGCGCGAAACACGTAGTTTCCAACCGGGAGCGAGTGGAACGAAGCTGTCGCCTCGCCGCCCCGTCCGATACTGTGCATCTCCTCGCATTCGACGCGCAAACGCTGGCCCGGCACGACGGATGTCGCCGTTTTCGTCATCTGCAGCCACCCGCCTGTGTTGGCCGGGTCGACATCGACCAACGCGAGCACGGGCTCCACGCTACCGTCCTCCTCCACATGGGAAAATATGCGCGGCGTGCTGAGTCCGGTGCCATCGCGCAACCACCCATCGGGATTGCCCTGCGGAGACGAGAGGCCTGCGCCGCGCAGTGTTTCGAGTTGAAACAACCGTGCCACCTTCGCGGCGTCGCCGGCTGCCGGAGCCGTCAACCGCAAGCGTCGCACCGCCCAGAATCCACTCGTGCGCGGCGTGCCCCCGGACACCAACAATATCTGCACTCGCGCGCTGCGCTCCGGCACGACCGCCTCGTCGACCCGTTGATGCCAACGTGAATTTTGCGGCAGTCCGCCCCAGCCCGGACTTTCTCCTTTGCGAATGAAGGCTGCGCTGCTGACGGCCTGGTTCGCCGCATCGAGAAAGCGCAGCACCAGCCACATTTGGCTTTCGTGATCCTGCCATTCGTCCTGCAGGCCCTCGAGCCGTGAGCGCAGCCTCACCACCGGCGCCTTGGCTCCCGGCGCGGTGATCAAATTGATCTCCAAGGGAAACTCCCGCGGCAACATCGAGAGCCCGTGATACGCCGTTTCACCGTTGGCTTCGCCCTGCGGATCGCGTCGCACAGTCAATGCATGTCCCCCGAGCACGACTTCGCCTAGAGCCGGATGGGCCGAGTAATTCGCACTCTCCTCCGCCGCGCCCGCCCGATTTCCACCGGACACGGCCACGCAGAACACCGTCAACCAAACGCAGAAGTGAACGAGCACGTGCACGATTCTCATCGTCGCGATTCGCTCCGTCATTCCGAGTTCATTCTTGTCCGGCGAGCCGCACGTCATCGCGCAAATCGTAGTGATATTTTCTGCGGCTGGCCATCCCCCGAACATGGGATGTTCACGCCTCGCTTAAAAGCGCATCATCCCTGTCCATCGCCGACGGCTCCGACCCGCGGGGCCGTCATGGGTGATCAATCCCTGACCCGTTCCTAACCATGAAAAACCCCCGCCTCGCCGTGGCCTTGCCGCTCCTCGTCGCCACCGCACTCGCCCAATCGGTCGCTCCGCCTGCTTCCTCCGCACCCAATGCGGCCGCGGCGCCGGCGGAAGAAACCCTCGTCTTGAATCCCTTTGTCGTCAGCACCGACGCCAACAAAGGTTATTACGCCTCGGAGACGCTGTCGGGGACGCAGCTGAGATCCGAGGTCCGCGATTTAGCGAACCCGATTACAGTCCTGACCGAGGATTTCATGAGAGACATCGGCGCGGTGAGCTATCAAGACGCCCTCGAGTTTCTCCCGAGCACCCGCGCGTTCAACGGGGATTCTTCGGACCCGGAAGGCGTTAACACGCGCAACGGCACGCCTTTTATGGTGCGCGGCTTTCGCTCCTCCTCGCTGACCAACAATTTTTTCACCAGTCGCGTAAAGGTGGACAACTACAACACCGAAACGGTGACCCAATCCCGTGGCCCCAATTCCCTGCTTTTTGGTTTGGGTTCAGTGGGCGGTGGCCTCGATGCGACCAACAAGATGGGCAGATTCAATGCCAACAGCTTTGGCCTGGAAATGCGCGTCGATTCCGAGGGATCCCAGCGCGCCAGCGTGGATATTAATCAGATCATTATTCCTCGGAAGATGGCCGTGCGCTTCGCCGCCGTCTCCGCCGATCAACGCACCCCGCGCGATTTGCAGTATGCGCGGCGCAACGCGGGCTACCTGAACTTCACCCTGGAGCCATTCAAGGGTGCGACGATCAACGTGAGCGCGGAAGCAGGCAAAATGGAGGAATCGGTTCCGCGAGCCTACTTGGCCTACGACAGTGTTTCCGCCTGGCTGAACGCTCCGCTGAGCACGTTCAACAAAGCCAATCGGATCGACAACCTCTTGGTCACTTCGGGCACAACAGCGGCTCGCAATAGCGCCCGCAATATCCTGACCGGCGTTACCCAGGGATTCTCGACGACCAATTATCTCGTCTACGTCATGAATGCGCCGGAGTTGGGCGTGCAGAACTGGAAATGGAAATCCCGGGGTTCGGAGGCCTACGTCAATGGCCTGACCCAAAACCAAACCTCGATTTCACCGGCCACCGTTGTGCCGGGAGTAGATTTTCCGTTGAGCACCATGGTGCCCGGACCCTCGGAACACTTTGACACGCGCTACGACAAATATGCGGCCTCGTGGCAGCAGAAGGTTTTGTCCAAAACGTTCTTCGAACTGGCCGGCGCCTACGAGGATGTCTTCAACGAAGATTGGCAGCCGATCACCCGCGGTGACTACGAGGTCTTCATCGATCCCAACTACTACCTCCCTGCCCAATTGGCGTCGAACAACCCGGATCCCACGAAGCCCCTCAATCCGTATTTCGGGGTCCCGTATGTTGAGGGCAATGCCAAGCTGGAGCGCCGCGACACGGTTACGAAACAGTATCGCGCGACCATCACCCAACAGGTCGACCTGAGTCGCATCGAGCCCATCAAGGGCTTTGATTTCGGCAAGTTCACGGCGGTCGCCTTTCACTACTACCGAAATGTGGACAGCTATTTCTCCCAGCCGGAGGAAATGACCACCACCTCCGTTTTGCCCACGGGAGTGATCGCTGACACCGCCAATCAGATCCGCCGGCGTTACTATCTCTTGCCCGGAAAACCGGCCTACTTCCCTTCTCTTGATTACAATAATTCGGCCATCAATCAGGCGGCCAACCCATCGATTCCGGGCGATGTCGTCCCGGTCGTCAAATCGGGTTTCGTGAATCGCCTCAATCCCGTCTACGCGCCCGAGACCACCAAATCCTATGCCGCCATCGGTCAGTGGGAATTGTTCTCCCGCCGGTTGATTCTCACGGCCGGCATGCGCCAGGACGAAATCAGCTCCAAGAATTTTGTGTTCGCGCAGGACCCGGTCACCCGACTTTTCCGCAACCGCGGTGAGGGCGCGTTCAGCCCGGCGACCGAGTCTTCGGTCAAAAATCACAATTTCGGAGCCGTGGTCAAAGTCACGAAATGGCTGGATGCCTTTGCCAACACGGCCACGAACACCGTGGGTGCCGGCGGCACCGAGTATGATATTTTCGGCCGGGTTCTACCCGATCAAAAAGGCCAAGGGTATGATCTCGGATTGCGTGGTTTCTTTTTCGAAGACCGCGCGATTCTGAAGCTCAATTATTTCAATAACGAATCCCTCAACCGTGTCTCCAATCCGCTCCGCGATGGGGCCATCGGCATCGAAATGGCCCGGCAAAATGGTTACGTCGAACGCTACCTCGAAGGCATGGCCCTCAACGGCTTTGGCTCCAAGATCGCCGGATCGCCCCGCTTCACCGACTACACCGGCAATCAACTCTGGACGGACGTGGAGTCGGATTTGACGGAAGGCTACGAACTGGAAGCGACCCTCAATCCCACCTCGCGGCTGCGGATCATGACGAACGTTTCTTACAACGATTCGAAGTTGAACAGCACCTACTTGTTCACCCGTCCGTGGTATGAACAATACGTGCGACCCTATCGCAATGACACGGCGATCACGTCGCTCATCGCGAACCCCGCGTTTAATCCCACTCGAACGATCGGCACTTATGTCGAAGGAATCGAACGTCGCCTCGACTATCATGAAGCCCAGGTCGGCGGCGCCCGGATTCGCGGCAACAATTGGTTGGTGAATGTCGTCGGCAGCTACGGCTTCGATCAGGGCACGCTGAAGGGCCTGCGAGTGGGCGGAAGCGCGCGCTGGCGTGATGCACCTACGATCGGCTACCCGGAAGTTGCCGGCACCTTCATCGTGAAGAACCCGTTCAAAGGCGCTGAATCCTTGGTGACGGATGCTTTTGCCAGCTACGCTTGGAAAAACAAGCTGCTGGGAAAAACGAGCAACTGGTTGGTTTCGCTGCGGGTTCGCAACCTTCTGAACCATGACGAGACCTTTCCGAATAGCGCCGTCGACAACGGCACCGGCACTCCGCACTACCTGCAGCGGATCTATGTTCAGCCTCGCACGTATGAGTTCACTGCCAGCATGAAATTCTAAACCGGCCCTCGTGCCATCGGCACCGGTCGCATGGTTTCGGCGACGCCTCATCGGTCGAAACGCGCTCAGCTCGCAGGCTTGGAAATACGTCACGGCCCGTCTTCATGCGTGGTGCCGCGCGCACCCGGGCCCACGCTGAGCGCAACGTTTCGTTTCTCCCTATTCCTCCCATGCGATCAACCCTCCGCCCCCTCTTTCTTTCCATTCTCAGCGCGCTTTCCACTGCGGTCGCGTCCTATGCAGCCGTAAGAACCGCCACGCCCAACATCGTCGTCATCCTCGCCGACGACTACGGCTACGGCAGCCTCGGTGCCTACGGCGCGGATCCTGCGCTCATCCGCACGCCCAATCTCGACCGCCTCGCGCGCGAAGGCCGGCGCTTCACGAACGCCTACACGCCCTCCTCCGTCTGCACGCCCACGCGCTACGCCCTCGTCACCGGCCGCTACTGCTGGCGCACGTCGCTCAATCACGGTGGAGTCGCCAACACGCTCGATCCGCTCCTCATCGAAACCTCGCGCCCGACCGTCGCCTCGCTCCTGAAGAAACACGGTTACACCACCGGCTTCGTCGGCAAATGGCACCTCGGCTACGGCACCGAGCCCCGCGTCGACTACACGAAAGAACTGAAACCCGGCCCGCTCGAACTCGGTTTCGACTACCAATTCGCCGTCCCGCAGAATCACAACGACATCACCCGCGTCTTCGTCGAGAACCACCGCGTCTTCGGCCTGCGCTCCGCGAAACTCACCCCTGCCCCCGGCAAGCTCGGCCTCGACGCCCCTGAGCGCGACGATCCGCAGACGATGGGCGATCTCACCGAGCGCGCCGTCGGCTGGCTCGCGAAGCAAGCCGGCCAGCCCACGCCGTTCTTCCTCTACTTCGCTCCCGTCGCCGTGCACGAGCTCGTCACCCCTTCCGCCGAGACCACCGGCACGAGCAAAGCCGGCCCCTACGGCGACTTCATCCACGACCTCGACCGCAGCGTCGGCCGCATTCTCGCCGCCCTCGAAAAACAAAACGCCCTCGCCAACACGCTCATCATTTTCACCTCCGACAACGGCGGCGTCGTCAACCCCGGCAGCAAAACCGGCGCGAGCAAGACCGCGATGGACGCCGGCCTGAAAATCAACGGCACCCTGCGCGGCGGCAAACACGACATCTGGGAAGGTGGTTTCAAAGTGCCGTTCCTCGTCCGCTGGCCAGGTCACGTTCCCGCCGCCACCGCGAGCGACGAGCTGATCGGCGTCGTCGATATTTTCGCAACGGTCGCCGCCGTCGTCGGCGAAACTCAGCTCGACCGCGCCACCACCGCACCCGACAGCGTCAACGTCCTCCCCGCGCTCCTCGGCCCGCCCTCCACGTCACCGCTCCGCCGCGATCTCATTCTCCAGAGCGCGAGCGGCGTCTACGCGATCCGCCGCGGTCCGTGGAAATGGATCGACGGCGTCCCCCTCGCTCCCAAAGGCAAAAAAGCTCCGTCCGCCACCGGCCCGAAGGCCGATCAATTCCGCCCTCGCCTCGTCAATCTCGCCGACGATCCCGCCGAATCCCACGACGTCTCCGCCGCCCATCCCGAAATCGCGCGCCAGCTCGCCGCCACATTGAAACAACACCGCGCACAGGGCTTCAGCCGCGATTGACGCACCACATCGTTTTGCCCTCTCCGATGAATTTTTCCGTCCCACCCCCACTACGCATCCTCGCCCTTCTAGCTCTCCACGGAGCCGCACTCGTCTTCGCTGCCGACGCCCCGCGCGTCGACTCGTCGACCCTCACCGGGAAAGTCATGGTCGGCTACCAAGGTTGGTTCAATGCCGAGGGCGACGGCGCCAACCGCGGCTACAACCACTGGACCCGCGGCAACGTGAAGCCCGCCCCCGGCAAAGTCCGCATCGACATGTGGCCCGATCTCACCGGATTCCCCGCCGCCGAGCGTTTCCCGACGGATCTCGTGCACGCCGACGGCCAGCGCGCCGAGGTCTTCAGCTCCTATCTCCGCCCCACCGTCGTGCGCCATTTTTCGTGGATGCGGGAGCACGGCATCGACGGAGTTTTCCTCCAACGTTTCATCAACTCGCTCAGCCGCGGCACCTCGCTCGCCGCCAACAACGCCGTCCTCGAAAACGTCCGCGCCGGCGCCCGCGCGCACGGCCGCGTCTACGCGCTGATGTATGATCTCAGCAGCCTCGCCCCCGGCAGCGCCGATGTGCTGATCAACGATTGGAAAAAACTCCTCCGCGAGACGAAACTCACCAGCGACCCCGCTTACTTGCGCCACCGCGGCAAACCGCTCCTCGCCCTCTGGGGCTGCGGCTTCAAGGACGACGACAAGCCCCGCCCCACGCTCGCCGACTGGCGCAAGATTCTCACGTTTCTCAAAGACGACCCAGCGGCCGGCGGCCTCGCGCTCATGGTCGGCGTGCCGAGTTTTTGGCGCACGCAAACTCGCGACTGCATCGCCGACCCCGCCCTGCTCGAACTTTTGCAACTCGCCGACGTGATCTCGCCGTGGACCCCCGGCCGCTACCGCACGCCCGAAACCGCCGCCACTCACGCCACCACCGTCTGGCAACCCGACCTCGCCTGGTGCCAAGAACGCAAACTCGATTTCCTCCCCGTCGCCTTCCCCGGTTTCAGTTGGCACAACATGAAGCCGCCCGCTCCGCTCAACGCGATCCCGCGCCTGCAAGGCCGCTTCTTCTGGTCGCAAATCACCGCCGCCAAACGCACCGGCGCCGACATGCTTTACGTCGCCATGTTTGACGAGGTCGACGAGGGCACCGCGATTTTCAAAGTGACCAACTCTCCCCCTGTCGGTCCCGGCGAAGGCGTGCAGTTCGCTACCTACGAGGGTCTCCCCAGCGATCACTATCTCCGCCTCACCGGCCTTGCCGGCAAAGTCATCCGGGGTGAGCATCCCGCCAACGAAGAGCTACCTTTCCCCGTCCCCACTGCGCCCACCCCGTGAACCGCCTCCACCGATTCCTCGTCTTCATCTGCTTCGCCGCACTCGTCGGCAGCACGCACGCCGCGACGCCCCCGAAAAAACTCAACGTCCTCCTCATCGCCGTCGACGATCTGCGCGACACCCTCGGCTGTTACGGCAACACCGCCGTGCAGACGCCCCACATCGACCGCCTCGCCGCTCGCGCCGTCCGCTTCGACCGCGCCTACGTGCAATACACGGTCTGCAATCCCAGCCGCAGTTCGTTCCTCACCGGTCTCCGCCCCGACCAGACTGGCGTCACCGACAACCGCACCATGCTCCGGGAGCGGCTGCCCGCCGTCATCACGCTGCCGCAACTCCTGAAAGAGGACGGCCGCCACGCCGCCGCCTTCGGAAAGATTTTCCACCTCGGCGGCGGTCGCGACGCCGCGCTTCGCGCCAAATGGATGGACCTGCCCCGTTCATGGCATACCGCCCAGTCTTTCGAAGCGACGCCGCTCGGCCGCCAGAAAATCGCCGGCCGCGATCTCACCGATGGAAAATTGGCCTGGTGCAACTGGGGCGCCATGGACGGAGGCGACGATGATCAGCCCGACGGCCAGATCGCGCGCGCGGTCAGCGCCGAAATCGAAAAACTCGGCGACCACCCGTGGGTGATCGGCGCCGGATTTATGAAACCGCACGATCCCTTCGTCGCGCCGAAAAAATATTTCGATTTGTATCCGGAAGGTTCACTCGCCCTTCACCGCCCACCCGCCGGCCAGACACCCGCGCCACCCCTCGCGGTCGGCTTCAGCGCCTTGGGCACCGCTTTCGGCAAATTCAGCGACCGCGAACGCGCCGAGTTTCTCCGCGCCTACTACGCCTGCACCTCCTATATGGACGCCCAGGTCGGACGCGTGCTCGCCACGCTCGACCGGCTCCAACTCTGGGAAAACACCGTCGTCATCTTCCTCGGCGACCACGGCTATCACCTCGGCGAACGCGAGTGGTGGAACAAAAACACCCTCTTCGAGCGCAGTTGCCGCGCACCTCTGCTCATCGCCGCACCCGGCATGAAACCCGGCGTTGCCCGTGGCCTCGTCGAGTTCGTCGATCTTTACCCGACCGTCGCCGATCTTTGCGGCCTCACGCCGCCCCCAAACCTCGCCGGCCAGAGCCTCCGCCCGCTCCTGCGCAACCCGACCTCACCCGGCAAGCCCGCCGCCTTCACCCTCGTCACCCGTGGCACCGCCCGCGGAGATTCCATCCGCACCGATCGCTGGCGCTTCACTCTCTGGAGCGACGGCGCCGTCGAACTCTACGATCACGCCACCGATCCCGAAGAAGACCGCAACGTCGCTTCGTCTCAACCCGACGTCGTCCGCGATCTCCGTGGCAAACTCGCCGCTTCCCTCGCGGCTTCCACCGCCCTCCATCGCTAATTTTTCCTTCATGAAACCCGCCCGCGCTCTCTCCGTTCTCGTTCTCACGCTCCTCGCGCTCCTCGCGCTCGTCGCCCGCCTCGATGCCGCGACCGGCCCTGCCCGCAAACCCAACTTCCTTTTCATCTACACCGACGACCAGCGCTGGGACGCGATGGGCGTCGTGCAGCGCGAACAAGGCGACCGCGCGCGCTGGCCGTGGTTTCAATCGCCCCACATGGACCGCCTCGCCGCCGAGGGCGTGCGATTCCGCAACGCCTTCGTCACCCTATCGCTCTGTGCACCGAGCCGCGCCGCGTATCTAACCGGCCGCTACAACCACGCCAACGGCGTCGTAAACAACCACACACCCTTCCCCGTCGCCAGTGTCACGCACGCCAGCCTTCTTCGCACCGCCGGCTACAAAACCGCCTACATCGGCAAATGGCACCACGGCAGCCAAAGCGGCCAGCGCCCCGGCTTCGACTACTCTGCGAGCTTCGTCGGGCAGGGCAAATACTGGAATTGCCCCGTCGAGATCAACGGCGTCTCCACGCCCACGACCGGCTGGATTGACGATGTGGATACCGACTTCGCCATCGAGTTCATCAAACAAAACCGCGCCCACCCCTTCTCGATGGTGTTCGGTTTCAAATCTCCGCACGGCCCGCGCGGCGGCGCCAATCTCCCCGAGCGGCTGCGCACGAAATTCGCCGGTGAAGCGAGCCGCCCCGTGCCGAATCTCTCCAGCCCCGCGATCTATCGCCCCGGCGCCGCGTCCCCCGCCGCCGCCAAGTCCGCGCCCGCTCTCCAAGTCATCGAAGCCCACCTCGACTACTTCCGTCACATCGCCGGATGCGATGAAAACCTCGGCCGCCTCCTCAAGACCCTCGACGACCTCGGCCTCACCGAAGACACCGTCGTCGTCTACGCCAGCGACAACGGCTACTACCTCGGCGAACACGGCCTCGGCGACAAACGCTCACTCTACGAGGAATCGCTCCGCATCCCAATGCTGGTCCGCTACCCCCGGCTCTTTCCGAAAGGAAAAACTTTGGACGAGATGGTGCTCAACATCGACCTCGCCCCGACGCTCCTCGAACTCGGGGGCGTCGCCGTGCCCCGCGAAATGCAAGGCCTGAGCTGGGTCCCGCTCCTCACCGGAAAGAAAACCGAGTGGCGCACCTCGTTCCTCGCGGAATATTTTTACGAAAACAATTTCGAGACCCCGACGATGCTCGGCGTGCGCACCGCCAACGCGAAAATCGTCCAGTATCCCGGCCACCCGGAGTGGACCGAGGTCTTCGACCTCGCGATCGATTCCTACGAACAGAAGAATCTCGCCGCCGATCCCGCGCGCCGCGCGCAGCTCACCGCCGAACTCGAAGCGCAAATCAAAGCCACCGGCTACCACGTCCCCGCCGACACCGACAAACCGGGCGACAACGCCGGAAAAGCCGGCAAGAAAAAGGGCAAGGCCAAGCAGCCCTAATCGCCCGTCGCCGCGCCGCACGCGCCACGCCCAGGTCCTCGGACGCGCCCACAATTTTGTTTGCGCGTCGCGCACGCGTCGCCTGCGCTCGCCCGCCACGCCCATGTCCTCCGCCCGTCTCGCCGGTGTCAGTGTCCTCGTCGTCGAGGATGAATCTCTCCTCCGCAAACGCTACGCGGCGCACCTCGGGAGCGAGGGCGCCGAGGTCACCGCGGTCGGCACGCTCCGCGAAGCCACCGCTGCGCTCGCCGGCCTCGACTTCGATGTCGTGCTCCTCGACGTCAACCTCCCCGACGGCAAGGGCACCGATCTCCTCCGCGGCGGCCGCCTCGGCCCCAGCACGAGCGCCGTCGTCATGACCTCCGCCGGCGGCGTCCATGGCGCCGTCGAAGCCATGCGCCTCGGCGCCGCCGACTACCTCACGAAGCCCTGCGAGCTGGACGATCTCGCGCTCCGCGTTTTCCGCGCCCGCCGTTCGCAAAACGCCCGCCGCGCCGACGAGTTTCGCCGCGGCGGCGCCGGTGCGAAGCCCGACGACGGTTTTCTCTTCGGCCCCAGTCTCGCCGGCGTCGAATCCGCCCTCCGCAAAATCATCTCCGCCGACGAGCATCGCCAGACGTCCCTGCCCCCTGTCCTCATCGAGGGCGAGACCGGCACAGGCAAAACCACCGTCGCCCGCTGGCTCCACGCCCACGGCCCGCGCGCCCACGGCCCGCTCATCGAGGTCAACTGCTCCGCGCTCCCCGAAGCACTCGCCGAATCCGAATTGTTTGGACACGAGCGCGGCGCGTTCACCGATGCCCGCAACGCCCGTATCGGACTTATGGAGGCAGCCGATGGCGGCACGCTCTTCCTCGACGAACTGCCGAGCCTCTCCCTCTCACTTCAGGCAAAACTCCTCACCGCAATCGACGACCACCGCATCCGCCGCGTCGGCGCCAACCAGCCCAAGCAAGTCGACGTGCGCGTCATCGCCGCCACCAACGCCGATCTCCGGCGCCTCGTCGCCGAGGGAAAATTTCGCGAAGACCTGCTCCACCGTCTCGATCTTTTCCGCGTGCGCATCCCGCCGCTCCGCGAGCGCGGCGACGACATCGTTGCCCTCGCCACCGCGCTGCTCGCGCGCATTGCCCCGCGCTACGGCGTCGCCGTTCCCACGATTCCCGCCGAGGGCCGCACTCGCCTGCGCGCCTACCCGTGGCCCGGCAACGTCCGCGAACTCGCCCACGCGATCGAACGCGCCGTCGTCTTCGAAGGCGCCGAGGGCCTCCGCTTCGCCACACTCGCCTCTATCGGCACTGCGCCCGGCTCCGGCGTATTCCCTTCCGCGCCCGCCCCCGATGCCCGTATCCTTCGTGCGGACACACTCACTTTCGACCCCGCGTTTATTTTCCCCGAACAGGGTTTCTCGCTCGAAGGCACGATTCAATCGCTAGTCCAACACGCCCTCACGCAGACCAACGGCAACGTCACCGCTGCCGCCCGCCTCCTCGGCGTCACCCGCGACTACGTCCGCTATCGCCTGAAAGATCCGGCGGTCTCGTCGCCGCCCGCCGCCGCCAGCGAATAATTCTCGCCTGGGTCAATAGCCCCGCGCCCACCTCTCCCTCACCCGGGTGTATTCACCCAACCGGCCGCCAACCCTCGGTCCCACGTATCCGTAAATATCTCCAGACAAGCGACTAAATCACTTCACGTGCGCTTGGCACCGTCCGTGCAAAAGGAGTCGGCGTTCACGTTTAACTACCATGACAACGCTCACCTCCCTCCTCCCAAACTTCGACCGCCTCGCCCTCCGCGTTCGCCGCCACCGCCGCGCGCCTCGTCTCCTGGGCCGCCTCCTTGCCCTCGCGACGCTCGCCTCGTCCGTCGTGCTCCCGACCTACGCCGCCGATGCTGTCACTCGCCCGGCTCCCGTCACTCCCGACCAATCCGCCACATTCGTCCTGCCCGGCGCCACCCTCACGCCGGCTCGCCCCGCCGAATCCTCGCCCACTGAAATCCGCGCCGAGTCCGCGCGCTTTCTCGCCGTCGGCCAGAGCGGCCTCAACGGCCCCGAATCCTTTGTCATCCCCGTGGGCGGCGCCGCCCGCATCGCGGAGATTCGCCAATATCTCGCTGAGCGCGCCGCCGGCACCGAGCGTCGCCCGCTCATCGCGACACTCACCGTCGCCCTCAGCAGCGACAGCTCCAACCGCAACTTCTCCGCCCCCGGCACTCCCGCGTGGGGCTGGCAGGTGACCGAGTTCATCAGCGTCCGCCGCGCCCAACTCGAGCTTGAGCTCTACCCCGCCATCCTCCCGATCACCGGCCGTCCTTCCGATATCGAAGGCCTCCTCAAAGCCCGGAGCATTCCCGACAATCGCATCAACCTCATCGGCTTTCCCATCGTGATGGAGCTCGGCTCCGAGTCCCCGCAGGGCAACCTCGCCAACATCTCCGACCGCGGCTTCGCCGGCACCGGCGACCAGGCCAAGATCACCGGCTTCGTCGTCGACGGCACCGCGCCCCGCAGCGTGCTCGTCCGCGTCCTCGGCCCATCGCTCACCGTGCTCGGCGTCCCGGGCGCACTCGCGAATCCCCGTTTCGAGATCTACCGCGGCTCGGAAAAAATCGCCGAGAACGACGACTGGTCCGAGGGCAACCTCAACCGCCCCGTCATCGCGATCTTCCCGCCGCCCTCGCCGTTTCACCTCATCCCGCACGACCGTCGCGAGCCCGCTCTCGAGCTGAGTCTCCCGCCCGGCGCCTACACCGTCATCGTCACCGGCGCCAACGGCACGACCGGTATCGTCCTCACCGAAGTCTACACCCTTTGATCCCAAGTAGGGCGGACTTCAGTCCGCCCTTTTTCCTTTTCTCCGAAAACCCCGCCAGTCACCACACTGGCTCGCACCCGAATGAAACGCCCCTTCGCTCCCTTCGTGGCCTTCGCCGCCGCCCACCTCTCGGCCGTGTTCGCCACCGGCGCCGAGCCGCCCGCGCCACCGTCCAAAAAAACGGCCACTCCCGCCCCCAAGTCCGCGCCGTCTGCGCCCACTCCTTCACCCACCGCGCCCGAAGCCGTGCAACGCATGGAGCGCGAGTTCGGCGAACGCAGCAAAACCCTCATCGAAAAACGCAAACTCTTGCTCGAACGCCTGCGCCTCGCGCAAACCGAAGAGGAGAAACAGCGCATCATCGCCGAGCTCCGCCGCCAGCAGCAGGAGCGCGTCGACCAACAGCGCGAGCTCGCCCGCCAGATCCGCGAGCAAATGCAAAACAAGCGCGGCGATTCCCGCACCGCCTCTCCCGGCGGTTGATCGTTCCCTCCGCGCCCCTGCTCACTCGTCCGCTCACTCCACCCATGAAATCTCTCCCCCACCACGTCGGCCGTTTCCTCCTCGGCGCCTGCGTGCTGCCCCTGTTCGCCACTGCGCAGACCACCCCGGCCGTGCCCGCTGTCCCGCAGACCCCACAGACGCCCGCCGGCCCCGCCGGTAGCACCACCAGCCCCGGCACTCCCGCCACGATCGCCCGCTTCTCCGATCTCACGAAAGCCGCGCCCGCCGTCGCCGCACCGGCCCAAGCCGTCACGTCCCTCGCCGAATCTCTCCGCCAGGGCATTCTCACCCCGGCCGGCACCACCACGCCCCTGGGCGTTGCCGTCGCCCAAGCCAACACCGCGATCATCCGCGATGGCCAAGCCGTGCGCGCCGAAGCCCTCTCCGTCCGCCAACGCAGTCTCACGCGCCTGCGCCTCGCGCAAACCGAAGCCGAGCGCCAAAAACTGATCGCCGACCTCCGCCTCCAATCCGGCGAACGCCTCGAAGACCAACGCGAGACCGCGCGTCTCGTCCGCGACCGACTGCGCCAAGTCCGCGACGATGCCACCCTCACCCGCCCCGCGCCAACCACTCCCTGATCCGCCAGCCGCTCCGTCTCGTCCCGCCTCTTTCTCCGCGCCCACTTGATCGATTTCATGCGACCCCGTTTCTTCGCGCGTCTTTCTCAGACGCTCGTCACGCCGTTGCTCTCCGTGTGCACCGCGCTCCTCGCCTGCGCGCAATCGCCGTCGCCCGCCGGCGTCGCGCCGCTGCGTGTATGGGAAATCACCGGCAACGTGCGCACCCATCTCGGCTACAAAGAAAACGTGTTGCTCAGCGCCGTCCGCTCCGTCGATAGCGCGTTCGCCGAAGCCGAGGCTGAAGTATTTCTGTGGCGCCTCCCCACCGAGCGCTTCGAAGCCCTCGCGTTCGCGAACGCCGCGTTCACCCGCTTCGTCGACTCGCCCGAAAATCCCCGCGAGTGGCAGGCCTTCGCCCACGCCGAAGCGCGCTGGTTCGCCACTCCCAATCTCCAGGCAACCCTCACCGCCGAGGGCTATCACCTCGACCAAGTCTTCGATCTGTCCGTCACCGACGCCGAGCGTCTCACTGCGCGCCTCGCCGTCGATGGTCGCCTCGCGTTCACCACACTCCGCTGGGACGTCCGCCCCGACACGTGGCTCGAATTTAAACCCACCGTGCAACGCGATCGTTACGACGATGGCAGCGACGACCACACGCAACGTCTCGCCCGCGGCACCGTCGGCCACACGTTTTTCCGCGAGCGCCTCGAAGTCGCCATATCCGCGCAAGCCCTTCGCCGCACCTACGACCGCCGCCCGCGCTACACCGCCGCCGGCCGCGCACTTTCCGGCACCGATCTGATCTTCCAACAGCGCGAGGCCGAAGCGCGCTTCACCGTCGCTTGGGACCAAGCCCGACGCTGGACCACGACCACCGCCACCTCCATCGCGACCAACCGCGACAACGGCTCCGGCTTCTTCGACTACCGCCACCGCACCGTGCGCCAAGAAATTGTCTGGGCACCCGCCCCGTGGAAAATCCGCCTCACCGCCCGCGCCGCCCGCTACGATTACGACGTCCAGACCGAGGGCATCGGCATCAATCCCCCGCATCGCCTCAAGGAAGAATACCGCCTCCGCACGCGCACCGAGCGCGCACTCAGCCCGCGCACGACCCTCTACGCGGATCTCACGTGGGAGCGCAGCCGCTCCAACGATCCGCTCGCCAACTACCGCGTGAAAACCATTTTCACCGGCCTCGACGTCACTTTCTGACATGAGCCAACCCGCCGCCAATTCCCGCCGCTGGCTCAGCACGCCGCTCGTCGTGATGACGACGACCGCCGTCATCTTCGCCGCCGTCGCCCTCTCGCTCACACTGCAACTCCGCGCCGATCTCCGCGCACAAATCCTCCGCCGCGAAGCCGAATCCCTCCGCTCAATGGTCAGCCTCCAAGAAGAGCGCGCCAAAGATGAACTCGCCACCTTCGGCCTCGGCACTGAGCCCGACGATTGGTTCGTCCTCCTCCTCGAAACCTCCCGACTCCGCGGTGTCGCCACCCTCCGACTCTTCGACGCCGCCGGTGCCCTGCGAGACGCGCTCCCGATGCCCGGCTTTGCCCAGATCCCGCTCGCCGATTGGCAGCGCCTCGCCGCCGGCGAAAGTTTCGCCCGCCTCCATCCTTCGGTCTCTCTCGATTCGCTCCGTATCGGCAATCCCGAGACCGTCGTCACCGGCGGCGCGCCGCTCCTCGAAGTCCTCGTGCCGCTCCGCGTGCCCGGCCGCGCGACGTTCGGCGGCGTCGCCCAATACTGGATCGACGGCGCGGCGATGCAGCGCGAGTTCGCCCTCCTCGACCGCCACCTCTGGCTGCGCAACGGCGTGCCCGCTGCCCTCGGCGCCGCGCTCGTCCTCGCCACGCTCGCCTGGGCGTTTCGCCGCCTGCGCGCCGCCCACCGCGAGACGCAGCTCCGCAGCGAGGACCTCGCCCGCGCTAACCGCGAGTTCAGCCTCGCCGCCAAAACGTCCGCGCTCGGCACGATCACCGCCCACCTCATCCACGGCCTCAATAATCCCCTCGCCGGCCTCGAGGGCTACGTCGCCAGCCAACCCGAACCCGACAACACCGCCAGCGGCGACGAGTGGCGCACCGCCCTGCGCACCACCCAGCGCATCCGCACCCTCGTCAACGACGTCGTCGCCATCCTCCGCGAAGAGCAGTCCGGCGGCGCAAACTATCGCATGACGACCGCCGAGCTCCTCGCCTCCGCCGAAGAGAAAATCCGTCCACTCGCCGCCGCCCGCGGCGTGATTTTCACCTCACGCCGCGACGATCACGGCGAACTCTCCGCGCGCCGCGGCCACCTCGCCCTGCTCGTCCTCGACAATCTGCTCACCAACGCCTGCGAGGCCACCCCCGCCGGCGGTCACGTCACGCTGTGGGTCCAGTGCGGCGCGCGCGACGTCGTTTTCCTCGTCGAAGACGGCGGCCCCGGACTCGCATCCGCCGTGCGCGAGAATCTTTTCCAACCCGTCGCCTCCACCAAACCTGGCGGCGGTGGCATCGGCCTCGTGCTGAGCCACTCGCTCGCGCAACACGCCGGCGGTTTCCTCACTCTCGAAAAGAGCGACACCACCGGCTGCCGTTTTCGCCTCGTCGTCCCACTCGAAACCGCGGCGCCCACTCTCGCTCCATGAGCCCGATTTTCCTCCGCCTCTTTGCCGTCTTCCTCGCGTTCGCAGCGTTCGTCGCGGTGCCGTCCGCGCGCTCCCAAGCCGACGGCACGCCGCGCTGGGCCGGACCGTTCACCACCGGCGGATATATCGCGTCGTCCCCCGCCGTCGCGCCCGACGGCACGCTCTACATCGGCACGCAGGACAAATACCTCTACGCGCTCACTCCCACCGGCGCACTCAAGTGGCGCTTCCTCACCGGCGATTGGGTCGACTCCACACCCGCCGTCGCCGCCGATGGCACCGTCTATTTCGGCTCCTGGGATGGAAAACTCTACGCGCTCACTCCCGCCGGCACAAAGAAATGGGATTTCTCCACGGGCGCCGGCAGCTACATCTATTCCTCTCCCGCCCTCGGCACCGACGGCACCATCTACTTCGGTGCCGGCGATGGAAATCTCTACGCGTTGCGCGCCGACGGCACGTTGAAATGGACTTACCCCGCCGGCGACTGGATCGATTCCTCGCCCGCCATTGGCGCCAACGGTCTCATCTACTACGGCTCGTGGGACGGCAACGTCTACGCCCTGCGTGACGAGGGCAGCACCGCAACCGAGGCGTGGCGCTTTACCACCAACGGCCCCGTCCTCTCCTCGCCCGCCCTCGGGCGCGACGGCACCGTCTATATCGGCTCCAACGACAGCCGCCTCTACGCTCTCCACGGCACGACCGGCGCGCTGCAGTGGGACTTCAACGCCGGCGGTGCCCTCGAAGGCTCACCCGCCATCGCCCCCGACGGCACGATCTACGTCGGCGGCACCAGTGGCTTTCTCCACGCCGTCGCCGCCGACACCGGCGCGTTGAAATGGAAATTCAACACCGTCGATCCCGTCGCCTCCACTCCCGCCGTCCGCTCCGACGGCACGATTCTCTTCGGCACCACCGCGTCCGCGCTTTTCGCGCTCAACGCCGACGGCACAAAAAAGTGGAAGATCCCCACCGCCGATTGGGTCGACAGCTCCCCCGCCATCGCCCCCGACGGCACGATCTACGTCGGCTGCTACGACAAAAAGATCTACGCCCTCAACGGCAACGGTGCCCCCGCTTCGACATTCTCGGAGTGGCCGATGTTTCGCCGCGACGCCGCGCGCCACGCCCGTGTGCCCACGCCGACCGCCACCGGCCGCCTCGCCAATCTCTCCACACGCGCGCAAGCCGGCCCGGGCATCAATCTCATCCCCGGCTTCGTCGTCGCCGGCAGCGCGCCGAAACCATTTCTCATCCGCGCCATCGGCCCGACGCTCGCCCAACTCGGCGTCACCGGCGCTCTCGCCGACCCGAGCCTCGATCTGCACACGACCATCAACGGCGCCGATACGATCATCGCCCAAAATAACAACTGGAGCACCGCGCCCAACCTCCCCGCGCTCCTCGCCGCCACGCTCGCCACCGGCGCCTTCGCTCTGCCTCCCTCCAGCCTCGACGCCGCCGTCCTCACCGCCGCCACTCCGCGCGGTCACAGCGTCCTCCTCGGCAGCGGCACCGGCACGAACGGCGTCGCGCTCGTCGAAGTCTACGACGCCGATCTCGCCAACGACACCGCGCGCCTCATCAACCTCTCCACCCGCGGCCCCGCCGGCACCGACGACCACGTGCTCACCCTCGGCTTCGTCATCACCGGCCCCGGCCCGCTGCGGGTCGTCCTGCGCGGTATCGGCCCCAGCCTCACGACGCTCGGCGTGCCCGGCGCCCTCGCCCGGCCCACCCTCACGCTTTTCAACGGCCAAACCGCCCTCGCGACCAACACCGATTGGTCCACCGCAAACAGCTCCGCCGATCTGCGCGCCGCCTTCGCCGCCGCCGGCGCATTCGCACTCTCCGAGCGCAGCGCCGACTCCGCCTTGCTCACCACACTCGCACCGGGCGCCTACACGCTCCAAATCAGCGGCGTCGGCGGCACCACCGGCGAGGCCTTGGGCGAAATTTACGCCCTGCCGTAAGCTCTCGCTCGCGTCGTCACGCGCGCTCCAAGCGCTGTGGCCACAAAAAAGGCGGACTGCCCGCGCAGCCCGCCTTGAAATTTCCGATACAGTCGCCGCTCGGGCGCCTTAGATCGCGTTGAGCTCGTCAGCCTTGAAGAAGCGCGCGAGTTCCGCCTGCGCGTTGTCGACGCTGTCGGAGGCGTGCACGACATTCTTCATCATGTCCGTGCCGAAATCACCGCGGATCGTGCCCTTCGCGGCCTTGCGCGAATCGGTCGGCCCGAGGAGATCGCGCACGCGCTGGACGATGTTTTCGCCCTGCAGCGCCACCATGATCACGGGACGGGCCTGCATGAAGCCCTCGATCTCGGGATAAAACGGCTTGGAGGCCACGTGCGCGTAGTGCTCGCGGAGCAACGCGGCGGACAGGCGGCCCATTTTGCACCCGATAACGTCGAAACCCGCCGCTTCGAAGCGCGCGAGCACCGTGCCGGCGAGGCGTTTTTCCATGCAGTCAGGCTTAAGAATGACAAAGGTTTTCTCCATAGGAGGGACCAACGTAGAACTCCCGCCGCGTTTGAAAAGCCTAGAGTTCTTCCGGCTCAATTTCTCCGCCTCGCCCCGCGCTACCGCCCAAGGCACGACCGCAAGGCCGTTTCCATCGTCGGCTGCCGAAACGCGTAGCCCGTTTCCAACAACCGCGCCGGCATCGCCCGTGTGCTCGCCAGCAGCGTCGCATCCGCCATCTCGCCAAAAATCACCCGCAGCACCGTCGCTGGCACCGGCAGCACCGCCGGTCGGTGCAACACCCGGCCCAAGGTCGCCGAAAACTCCGCATTGGTCGCGGCCTCCGGCGCCACGATATTCATCGGCCCCGCGCAACGCGGCTCGACCATCGCGTGGTAAATCGCCCCGACCGCATCGTCGAGCCCCACCCAACTCATCCACTGCCGCCCGTCGCCGACTCGCCCTCCGAGTCCTGCCCCAAACAGCGGTAGCAACTTCGCGAGCGCTCCGCCCGCCGGACTCAGCACGACACCAAACCGCATCATCGCCGTGCGGACGCCTGCGCGCGCCGCGCCTTCCGCGTGCGTCTCCCAAACGAGACAAACTTCCGGCAAGAACCCGAGGCCGATCGCGCTTTGCTCCGTCAGCTCTTCCTCACCGCGCTCCCCGTAAAATCCCACGGCCGACGCGTTCACCAACACCGCCGGTCGCTTCGTCCGTTTCACCATCGTCGTCACCAACGTCTTCGTCGTGTCGATCCGGCTCCGCAAAATCGCCTCACGTCGCGTCGTCGTCCATCGCCCCGCGCCGACATTTTCTCCCGATAGATTCACGACCGCATCGATCCCGTCCAAGGCCGCCGGATTCAATTCCCCCGCCGCCGGATTCCACCCGACCTCGCCCACGCCCGGCGTTTGTTTCCGCACCAGTCGCACCACGCTGTGCCCTTGCGTCTCCAGCAGCGGCACCAGCGCGCGTCCCACCATCCCCGAGGCCCCCGCGATCAACACCCGCATCGATCGCACCGCGCCGTAACGCGTCGCGAGCTCCAAGTCGGCTTTCGTTCGCTCCTGCCGCCACGCAAACATCGCCACGAGTTTTTCGCGCGCAAAATTTCCCGCTACCGCGCGCCCCAGCGCACCGCCGGGCAGCCGATAAACGATCTCATCCGTCAACACGCACGCCCCCGGCCCCGCCGCGTCGACGCGGTGCAGATGCTCCCATCGCGCGAACGGCCCCGCCGTCTGCACGTCGCGAAATTGTTTTCCCGCCACGTAGTCGCGGTGCTCCACGCGCCACTCCGTCCAAAACGGCCCGATCTTGTTGCGCACCGTCACGCGCGCCCCGTCACGCACACCGCCGGTTGCCGATACGAGTTCGACGCGCTCCCACGGAGGACACAGCCGCGCCAACGCGCCCGCCCGCTCGTGCCAGGCAAACACCTCGGCAGCCGGCCGCTCGATCCGCACCGACCGTGAAAACGTTTCGTCGCTCATGTTCAGAACAACAACCCTGCGCCTGCTTCACCCGGCTGACCACCGTTTTGTCGGATATCTTTGGCCCGAGCCTGAATCGCCGCGCGGTCCGGCGTTTTCAGTCGCGCGATATTTTTTACCTGCAACGCCATGCGTTGGTTTTTCGCGAGCAACGTCTCGTGGCGAAGCAAAAAATCCCAATACAACGTCGTGAACGGGCACGCCGTCTCGCCCGTGCTCTTCGCCGGATCGAAGCGGCACCCCGCACAGTAGTTACTCATCCGCTGGATGTATTTCCCCGTCGCGGCATACGGCTTCGACGCCATGATACCGCCGTCGGCATACTGCGACATCCCGAGCGTGTTCGGCAGTTCCACCCACTCGACCGCATCCACATAGACCGCCAGATACCACTCGTGCACGCGCCGCGGATCGACGCCCAACAGCAGCGTGTAGAGTCCCGTCACCATCAGCCGCTGGATGTGATGCGCGTATCCATGTTCCAACGTCTGGCCGATCGCCTGCCGCAGGCAGTTCATCTCGCATTTCCCGGTCCAGTAAAACTCCGGCAATTTTTCACGCGCCCCGAGCGCATTGAGCTCCAGATAGTCCGGCATGCGGTGCCAGTAGATCCCGCGCACATATTCACGCCACCCGAGGATTTGCCGGATAAAACCTTCCACGCTCGCCAGCGGCGCTTTTCCCTCGCGATAGGCCGCCTCCGCCGCCGCCACGACTTCGCGCGGGTTGAGCAGCTTGAGGTTCAGAGACGCCGAAATCCGCGAGTGAAACAACCACGGCTCCTCCGTCCACATCGCATCCTGATATTGCCCGAAATCGGCCAGCCGGTGCTTGATAAAATCGTCCAACACCGCCCGCGCTTCCACCGGCGTCACCGGCCACGCAAAGCTCGCCAGCGCGCCCGGGTGCCGCGCGAACCGTAGCTCCACCAACGCCAGCACCTCTCGCGTCGTCGCATCCGGCTCTCTGAGCAACGGCGCCCGCACACCCGCGGACGCCGGACCGCCTTTGCCGAAGCTTCCGCGATTGTCGTGGTCAAAATTCCACTGCCCGCCCTCCGGCTCGCCCGCGGCATCGACGAGCACGCCATGTTTCCGCCGCATCTCCCGGTAGAAAAACTCCATCCTCAGCTGTTTTCGCCCAAGGGTGTGCACGCGAAAATCTTCGCGCGTCGCGAAAAAATGCCGGTCGGTCCGCACCTCAAGTGCCACGCCGCTCTCCTCCGCCATTTTCTCCAGTGCCTGCGCGACGCGCCACTCGCCGGCTTCCGTGACAATCACTTTCTCCGGCCGCAGCTCCGCCACCGCCCGCGCGAACTCGCCCGCGAGCGAGTGCGTGTTTCCTACGTCCTCCAATTCGACGTAGCACACCGCGCGCCCGCGCGCCCGCTGCGCATCGCGAAAATGCCGCATCGCCGCCAGAAACACCGCGATGCGCGGCTTGCTCGTCCAGACGTGTTCCGCTTCCGCCGCGACCTCCGCCATCACGATTACATCGCGCGCCGCGTCGTATCCGTCGAAGGCCGACGAGTCCGCGTCGAGTTGATCCCCGAGCACGAGCACCAGATGCCGCACCGCCCGCTGCACCGCGGGCTTCATTCGCGCACCACGACATCGCCGCCGCGCAACTGCTTAAACGCCGCGAGCGCTTCCGCCCGCGCCTTCGCGTGATCGACGATCGGCAACGGATAGCTGCCCTTCGCGCCGAGCCGCACGCCCGCGTTCGCGAGCACGTGCATCGGTGCTTCCCACGGCGCGTGGAGGTGCTCCGTCGGCAGCCGCGCCAACTCCGGCACCCAGCGCCGCACGTAGTCGCCATTCGCGTCGAATTTCACGCCCTGCAACACCGGCGCAAACACGCGGAAATACGGCGCCGCATCCGCCCCGCAACCCGCGCTCCATTGCCAGCCGAGCGTATTGTTGGCGAGGTCCGCATCCACGAGCGTGTCCCAAAACCACGCGGCCCCGTGCGTCCACGAGAGCCGCAGGTGTTTCACCAACAACGACGCCACCACCATCCGCACGCGATTGTGCATCCAGCCCGTGTGCCAGAGCTGCCGCATGCCCGCATCGACGATCGGATAACCCGTCTGGCCGCGCTGCCACGCGCGCAACCTCACGCCCCCCGCGTCCTCCGCCCACGGAAATTTTTCGAAGTCCTCTCTCAAGGGACGCTCCGGAGTGTGCGGAAAATGAAACAGCAGGTGGTGCGCAAACTCGCGCCAACCGACTTCACTCAGGAAAACCCGCGCTCCGTTGCTCGGCGGAAACACCCCCGTGTCCTTCGACTTCGCCTGCACCGCCGCCCACACCTGCCGCGGCGACAGTTCGCCGGTGTGCAGCCACGGCGACAGCATCGAGGTGCCGTCTCGGTCCGGCAGATTCCGTCGGTCCGCATATTCGTCCATCGCATCCGCCGTAAACTGCCGCAAGCGTTTCGCCGCGCCTGCCTCGCCCGGCTGCCATGTTTCGGCAAAGCCCGCGTCCCACTTGATCTTCGGAAGCAGCGCCAACTCCGCCAACTCCAGCGAGCGCGGCCACTTTTCAGGCGCCGTCAACCGCTGCCCCGCAAACTTCACCGGTGCCGTCACCGGCAGCGTCAGGCAGTGCCGCCAATACGGTGTGAACACCTGAAACGGCCCGCCCGACTTGTTCGTGATCGTGTGCGGCTCGTTGAGCAGCGCGCCGTTAAAGCTCTTCGCTTCCAAGCCGGCCGCCGTGAACTCCACCTTGATCGCCCGATCCCGCGCGATCGTCGTCGGCTCGTAGCGACGATTCCAAAAGATCGCGCCCGCCCCGGTCGCCCGAACCATATTTCTTAACACCTCCGCCGAGTTTCCGTGAGCGATCACCAACCGTGAGCTGACCTCGCGCAGCGACGTATCGAGCGACGCGAGGGCGTGGTGCAGCCACCAGCGCGACGCCCCGCCCATCGGCCAGCGCCCTTCGCCGGCATCATCGAGAATGTAGATCGGCACGATCGCCGCTCCGCGCGCAACCGCCGCCTGCAAGGCGAGATTGTCCTGCAAACGCAGGTCCTGACGAAACCAGAGAAGAGTGGGCGAAGCGGACACGCCCTGACGCAAGCCCGCCCCCTGTGCTTTGCAAGCAACCGGCGCGGTTGTATCCGCCGACTACGCGATCACCGCGTCCTTGGGACGCGCATTACAATGATTCGCGATACAAGTTCTCGTAGCCCGCCGCCGCCACTTCCCAACTGAAATCCCGCGCCATGCCGCGTTGCTGCACGGCCGCGTAACGCGGCTTGTCCGCGTAGAGCACGAGCGCGCGTTGCAGAGCGTCGCGCAGACTTTCCGCGTTGGGCTCGCACATGAGCCCCGTCCCGCTGGTCGGCAATTCGTCGGCATCGCTCACGGTATCGGCGAGCCCGCCCACGCGGCTCACGATCGGCACCGTTCCATAAACTTGTGAATACATCTGGTTCAGCCCGCACGGCTCGAAGAGCGACGGCATCACGAAGAAGTCGCTGCCCGCCTCGATAAGGTGGCTCATCGCTTCGTCGAGTTTCGCGGTAAGCGAAACCTTCCCCGGCGCCGCCGCGGCCAGCGCGCGCATCTCTTCTTCCATGCGTTTGTCGCCCGCACCGAGCACGACAAACCGACAATCGTGCGCGAGGAAGAAATCGCGGTTCGCCAGCACGAGATCGACGCCCTTCTGCTCCGCAAACCGGCAGATCATGCCGAACACAGGCCCGTTAAAACTCCCGGTGAAACCGCAGCGTTTCATCAACTCCGCGCGGCACACGGCTTTGCCCGCGAGATCGGCCCGCGAATACCGCGCTGGCAGCAGCGCATCGACCGTCGGATTCCAGATCGACGTATCGACCCCGTTCAACAGTCCCACGATGTCCTCCGAGCGCGTCTGCGCGACCCCGTCGAGTCCGCACCCAAATTCCGGTGTCTGAATTTCCTGGGCGTAGCGCGGACTCACCGTCGTCACGCGATCGGCGAAGAGAATCCCGCCCTTCATGAAATTCACCTGCGCGTAATACTCCAACCCGTCGATATGGTAGAGTTCGTCCGGCAGATTCGTCCGCCCAAACGTCGTCGCCGGAAAGAGCCCCTGATAGGCGATGTTGTGAATCGTGAAGACGGTCTTGAGCGCGAGGGTCACGCGGTGACGCCGCTCGGCCTCGCGCAGCAGCAGCGGCAACAGCGCCGCCTGCCAATCATGGCAGTGCACCACATCCGCCTGGATGTCCGCCAGCCGCAGCGTTTCCACCACGCCTTTGCAGAAGAAAATAAACCGGTCGGCGTTGTCTTCGAAGTCGCGCTCGCCGTTGCCGTAAGGCGCCCGCCGGTCGAAGTATTCCTCACGGCAAATCAGATAGACTTTCAGGTTTTTCCGCGGTGAAAACACCCGCACATCGCCCGAGACGAACTGGTCGCCCAACTCGATTTTCAGCCGCAGCTTCCGCTCCGCGCCCGCCGCATCCTTGTGTTCTACCACCGCCCGATAGCCGGGCAGGAACACCGAAACCACGTGGCCGTTGTCGGCCAACGACCCCGTCAACGCCGCAACAGCGTCGGCCAAGCCGCCGGTTTTCATGTAGGGGAAGAGCTCGCTCGCCGCGTGCACGATTTTCATCGCCCGCAGTAAGGGCGGACTCTTTCCTGAGGCCAATCCCAAAGCACGGCCCGCGCGCCGTGATGTTAAATTACTACATGAACTTACGTGAACGTCTGCTCGCCCACTTGCGCGAGCCCAGCTACCAGCCCGCCAACGAATTTGAGCTCTCCGGCCGCCTCGGCCTGAACAAAAAACAACGCGCCATGCTCGCCCACGAGGTGCGCCTCGCGCTCAAGAGCGGCAACTACGTGCGCGCCGCGAACGGCCGCATCTCCCCCCGCGGCGCCAAAGCCGCCGAACAACGCGGCCCCGCAAAACGCCCGGTCTTCACGCCGACGCGTCGCGGTCCCGCCATGCCGCCGCCGGACCAGCCGCCGACCTTTCTCACGCCCGCACCGAAATCCGGCCGCGAATCGTTCGCTCCCACTCCGCGCCCGTCCCGCGAACCCGTCGCGTCCCGCAAATCGTCGCCCGCTCCCGTGCGTGAACCGGCGCCGTCCGCACCCACGGCACCCGCCCCGCTCAAACTCGCCAAAGGCGAAATCGTCGGTCGCATCCAGTTCCGCGCCGGCGGGTCCGCGTTCGTTGTGCGCGACGCCGTCCTCGACGAAGACGCCCAGCCCGCGCTCCAGATTTTCCCCGAAGACACCGGGGTCGCCCTCCCCGGCGACCGCGTGCTCGCCCGCGAGTATCCCGGCCGCAAAGGCCGCCGCCCCGGCGAGAAAATCGGCGCCATCGTCCGCGTCCTCGAGCGCGACCGCGACACCATCGTCGGCAATCTCCGCAAAGGCCGCCGCGAATACGTCGTCCAGCCCGACGACCCGCGCTTCAGCTACGAGATCATGGTCGGCGATCCCGCGAAGTGCGGCCTCACTCCGATCCCGAAAGAAGGCGACAAAGTCGTCGTCAAACTCGGCGAGTGGAACCGCCGCTCCGACAATCTCACCGGAACTATCACCTCGCGCCTCGGTCGCACCCACGAGCCCCGCGCCGAGCTCCTCGGCATCTTCCTCAAGCACAATCTCGCCACCGAATTTCCCGCCGACGTCGAGCGCGAGGCCGCGCAGATTCCCGACCGCGTGCTCCCGTCCGAGCTTCCCGGCCGTCTCGATTATCGCGACAAAGTCGTCTTCACGATCGACCCCGACGATGCCAAAGATTTCGACGACGCGCTCTCCTACGAGCCGCTCGACGGCGGCGAAGTCCGCGTCGGCATCCACATCGCCGACGTCTCCACCTACGTGCATCCCGGCACCGCCCTCGACCGCGAGGCCCAGCGCCGCGGCAATTCCACCTACCTCGTCGGCGTGGTGATCCCGATGCTCCCAGAGAAACTTTCCAACGGCCTCTGCTCCCTCGTCGAAGCCCAGGATCGGCTCTGCAAAGCCGTCTTCCTCACCTTCGCGAAAAACGGCCGCCTCCGCGAAACAACTTACGCCAACACCGTCATCCGCAGCCGCAAACGGCTCACTTACAAACAGGCCTACGCCTTCATGTTTGAGGACGACCTCGCGAAAATCCGCGCGCTCCCTCTCCCCGCGAAGCACCAAACCGGCTCCACCGGCCGCGCCCTCCGAGATCTCAGCGACGCCGAGTTGCACGATCTCCAGACCTGGTGCCGCGCTCTCTGGAAAATCGCCGCACGTCTCCGCAAAGATCGCATGGCTCACGGCAGCCTCGACCTCGACATGCCCGAGACGAAAATTTTCGTCGACGAACAGGGCTACGCCGACCGCCTCGAAAAAATCGAACACGACGAGAGCCACCAGCTCATCGAAGAGTTCATGCTCGCCGCCAACGAGGCCGTCGCCCGCCTCACGCGCACGCACCAACTTGCCGCACTCTACCGCGTCCACGACGAACCCGACGCCGAGAAACTCGAGGAGTTCCGCGGCCTCCTCGGCACCTTCGACATCCCCGTCGGCGACCTCACGCTCCGCGAGGAAATCGTCAAACTCCTCGTCATCCTCGCGAAGCACCCGCAGGGCTACACCCTCCGCACGCAGCTCTTGCGCAGCCTGAAAAAAGCCGCCTATCGCGCCACGCCCGACGGCCACTACGGCCTGAACAAAAAAGACTACACTCACTTCACGTCGCCGATCCGCCGCTACGCCGACCTCGTGGTGCACCGCGTCTTCGACACCTACCTCGAAAAGCACAAAGGCCACGCCATCCCCGCCGCGCGCAATGCCCGCTACGACCTCGCGCGCATTCAGGCCCTCGGCGAGCACATCAGCCAGACCGAGATCACGAGCGCCGAGGCCGAGCGCGAGAGCGTCAAAATCAAGCTCCTCGAATTCTTCGAACGCGAACTCGAGAAATCTCCGCGCACGCGTTTCGCCGCCGTCATCACCGACGTCCGCCCCAACGGCTTCTTCATCGAACTCGTCGAGTCGATGACCTTCGGTTTCATCAGCACCAACGCCCTCGGCGACGACCGCTACTTCCCCGCCGACGACGGCACCGAGCTGGTGGGCCGCAAAACCAAGAAACGCTACGCCCTCAACGGCCGCCTCGACGTGGTCGTGGACAAAGTCGACCGCTTCAAACGCCTGATCGACTTTCGTCCCATCTGAGTGAGTGCCCACCGAGTCGCTTTGAACAGAAAGTTGCCCGACTCGCTCATCGGCTGCGTCTCCGGGCCAAACCCCAAGGCCGAAAAAAAATCCCGTATCAAGAGGTTCTTGATACGGGAAAAACTGGCGGAGAGGGGGGGATTCGAACCCCCGATACGCGGTTAAACGTATAACGCTTTAGCAAAGCGCCGCTATCGACCACTCAGCCACCTCTCCGGGTTAAGGTTGCCGAGGCAAACGCGCGTTTCCGAAAGTGCAAGGCGGATTTCGCGCCGCGCCCGACCGGCGCATAGATTGACAATGGAAAGCACTCGCACGATACCCATCGCAGTTCGGTATGCCTACCACGATTCCTCCCCGCACCGAGCCCAAGCCGCTCATTGTCATCGTCGAAGACGAAGCCGAGTTGGCCGCGCTCATCTCCGTCCATCTTGAAAAAGCCGGAATGCACACCCAGGTCTGCAACCGCGGTGCCCACGCCCTGAAGTTCCTGAAGAAGAACTACGCCAATCTCCTGCTCCTCGACATCACCCTGCCCGATCAATCCGGATTTTCTCTCATGGAGGAAATCAAAGCGGACGGCATCGCGATTCCGGTGATTTTTCTGACGGGCAACATCGAGGAAACCAGCAAGGTCCGCGGCCTCGATATGGGCGGCGACGACTACGTCACCAAACCTTTCAGTTACGCGGAACTCGTGGCCCGCATTCGCGCCGTGCTGCGGCGCACCGAGACCAAGGGCGATCAGAACGTCACCAAAAACGTAAAGATCAGCGATGAACCCTTCGATTTTTGCGGCGCGAAAATCACGCCCGAGCGGCTGGAAATTTCGTTCCCGAAAAACGTCGTGCTGAAGTTGGGACGGAAAGAACTCGGCATCCTCGCTTACCTCAACGCCCACCAAGGGCACGTGATCACGCGCCAGGCGCTGATCCATTCCGTGTGGGGTGTGCACGCCGACGTGAAGAGCCGCTCGCTCGACCAATATGTGGTGAAAGTGCGCGATCTTTTCAGCGAACACGGCCTCGATCTCTCGGCCTTCCGCACGGTCCACGGCATCGGCTACATCTTCGATCCGAAGGGTGTGTCCAAAGCCGGACGCGAATAATTCCGGGAGGACAGCCTACGAAAGCCGCGTCTTCTTTCGGCTGCCCCGTTCTGCTCGTGGCGCTGTGTGCCGGGGTAACGATCCCCGCCTGCGGAGCCGCGACAGTGCGGGCTCCCCTCGCCTACGAGCCCTCCAGTTTTGAGTCCGCGCCAGCGTTCGCCGCGCCCAAGGCACCGTGGACCCGGGCCGATTTGCAGACTGAAATCGCGACGCGGGCGTCCCGCGAAAAACATCGGCGCGAGCTCGACGTTTACTACTACCGCATCGGATTTACGTTGGCGTTTCCGCTGCCGCTCGCTCGCCGGCCCACGACCGCCGACCTGCCGGCCGGCATCGCGACGATCAAATATCCGTGGCTCATCTGGCTCGCGTGGGAATTGGAAGAACGCTGGCGCATCCTCCACACGGCGTGGCGGCACGACGGAGACACGGAAGCCGGCGCACTCCTTCAGCGCGAACTCGCGGCGCTCGTGACGTGGGAAAATTTTCTCGAGAACAACAACCAGACCGGCCTCGTCACCGGACATTTGGCGGGCTGTCTGGCGCTTGCGCTCGCCGATCCCCGCGGGTGGGACGCGGCGTTGCTCGCGCAGGCGCGGCATGCGGCGCAGGCTTTGTTGGATCGGGATATCAACGGCTGGTTCGTCAAAGCGTGGCCGGCCGGGGCCAAACTCACTCCGGCCAAGATGGCCAATATTCCGGTGATTGCCCTCGTGCGCGCCGCGCAACTGGCCCGCGTCGTCCGACATCCGTTGCTCGATTCGCTGGAGGAAAGATCGGTCGACGTGCTGCGCGCGTGGTGTCGATTTCGCACTGGTCCGGAGAAGCACACGGAAGGCACGGCCTACGACGGTTACTTGTTCGACTCGCTCACAGAGTGGCTGGCGGCATCTCCGGCGCGGGCTGATTTTCTCAAGACGGAAGCGGTGGCCTTTCGCAGTCTCGCGGAGCCCTGGATCGATCTCACGTTGCCGGGCCGCGTCGATCTCCACGTGCCGCTCGGCGACGTCGAGGCGGAGATGCCCTTTTGGAGCACGGTGCTCGCGCGTTTGGGTGGCGAGTATCGGTGGCGAGACGCCGGCTGGCTGCTAGCGCGATTCCCGCTCAACCGTTTGCCCGCGGCGGCGCTGGTTGCGTTGCGCGAACACGCGGCATTTTTCACGCAACCGTTTCCTGCACCGGCACCGGCAGCGCGAGAGTTGCCCCACGCGGCGGCTTTGCGCACCGGGTGGACAGACGGTGATACGGTCGTGGCGGTGAGTCTCAGCCGCGGCGCGATGGGTCATCTTCACGCTGACGCGGGTCACGTTGTCCTCGCGTGGCACGGGCGCTCGTGGATCACCGATCCGGGCTACCAACAATACAAGCCCGGCCCGGAGCGCGACTACACGCTGGGCGGCCGCGCGCACAATGCGCCTGTGATCAACGGTGCCGCGCAGAAAACCCGCGCGGCCGAATTCCGCGAGCTGACCACCGACGCCGATGGCACGCAGCGGGTGACCGTGGAAATGTCGAAAGGCTTCGCCGGCCTGCTCACCGCGGCCTCCGTGCGCCGCTCGGTATGGCTATCGCCCAAGGCGCAGCCGCGCGTCGTCACCCGCGATGTATTTCGCCACTGCGCTCCCGCGACGGAAATCGCCACGCACTGGCTCGGCGGCGCGCATCTCGCCTGGGCCTTTGTCGACGGCTGGGCGCGCCTGAGCGACGGCGAGCACGTTCTTTGGATCGGCACGACGGCCGGACCGTTGCAGGCGGCGCAACTGGAAAAAGTCGATGGGAGCCGCGGACCGTTGACCCTCGGTCACCGCGCGGTGCTCGCCGAGGGCCACGGTGAGACGTGGTGGGCGTTGGTCGGTGGCGAGGCGACCGACTGGCAACCGCCGATCATGGAGCTGGGCGCGAGTGCCCTGACGCTGAAATCGCCGACGGACGGCGCCGCATGGGCGATCGCGCGCTGACGCCTTAGAACAACTCTCCCTGCGCGGGCGGCGGAGCGTAGCGCGTGCGGGCTTCCGCGAGCGTGCTGCGCATGGCGAATTCTTCGAGCAGGCGCAGAAGTTCCGCCGAGTTCGGCGCCGTTTTTTCGGCGGCGATGGTGGGCAGCGAAAGATTCAGCGTAGTGAGTTTCAGGTTACGCCGCAATTTTTCCGCCTCGGCCGAGACCGGTTCGCGAAAGCGCTCGGGCTTCAACTCGGCGGCGTGAGCGATCACGCCTTCGAGACTCCCCCACTCTGCCAACCACTTCGCCGCCGTCTTGGGCCCGACACCGGCGATGCCGGGAATATTGTCCGACGTATCGCCGACGAGGGCGAGGTAGTCGGCGATCTGCGACGGCGGCACGCCAAATTTTTCGACGACGCCGGGAGCGTCGAGCAGACGCCAGCCGAGCTTCGGATTCGCGGCGGGCGGAGGGAGCATCATCTTGATGCGTTCACCGACGATCTGGGCAAAATCCTTGTCGCTGCTGACAATCACCACGTCGTGCCCCGCCTGCGCAAAAGCCACAGCCTGGGCGGCCAATAAATCGTCGCTCTCGACGCCGTCCTGTTCGATGCCGACGAGCCCCATGGCGCGGGTGAGTTGCTTGACGGGCTCGATCTGTTGGCGAAGCGCCTCGGGCATTTCTTCTCGTTGGGCTTTGTATTCCGGATGAATAGCGAGGCGGTCCTGCGCGCCGCCGAGATCGAAAAACACGAGCGTCGCTTCGGGCTGTTCCTGGTCGGCGAGTTTCCAGAGCGACTTTACCCAGCCGTGCAGCGCGCCGGTCGGAAAGCCATCGGCGCGGGTTAGCTCCGGGAGCGCGAAATAGCAGCGATAAATCAGGTTAAAGCCGTCGACGAGGAGCCATTTGGACATGGCGAAACGCAAACAGCGTAGACGGGCGACCGCCAGCGGAGAATGACGCGTCGGCGTCCGCCTCGCCGGGGCCGGGCAGAGTTCAGTCGAAAGCCTGACCGTGCGCGCGCGCGGCGTGGGGCTTGAACCGGGTGCGCGGCACCGAATCGCGCGTCACGGCGGGAGTCGGCGCCAGCCGGTAAATATCCATCCGCGAATTTGAATACAGCCGGGCGCCCGCCGGCAGCGGCACGACGGCACCATCGCGCAAGCTGTGGTCGAGCAGCACATAGGCCGGCCCACCACCGACGAGGCGCGGCGTGAGCCGACGGCCGCGATAGAAAAAATCCGAGGCGAGATCCGCGCGCAGGCGGGCATTCGTGGCGTCGAGCAGATAGGACGGTCCTTCCAGCCAAAGACGCCGCTCCGAGAGCGCGGAATAGTAGAAATGCACTCCGGTGAGCGTGCGATCCAAGGCTCCCCAGTGATCCTTGCGCATATTTTCGGGCGTGCACGCGTTGGAAATGAGCACGGCGTCCGGCTCGGTGTGGTGGCGAATCCACAACAACGCCTCGGCCAAATCGCGCATATACTGGTCGGGCTTCAAATCGGTCGGCGTGTGAAACCACTCGCGGAAGCCAAGCGAATTTCGCTTCCACGCCAGCGAAGTCTGGAGCCCAAACGCCAGCACGAGCACGCCACCCGCCAGGGTCACCGGAAACGAGGCGTGGCGGGCAAACCGCGCGCGGGCCGAGGGTGGGTTCGCACCCGCGCGAAATTCGGCCCAGGCCGCCGCGCCCCGCCGAGCCATCGCCACGAGAAAACCCGCCGCCAGCACGGTCATCGGGAGGCGCATCATCAAGATGACGTAGAGCTCACCGTGGCTGTTGAGCTCCAGCAACAATCCCATGCCCGCGCTGGCCACAAAGAACGCTCCCAGCCAACCGACCAGCAACGGCTCACGCGCGCCCCGTCCGGCCATAAAGAGGTAGGGAATCGCCAGCAACCGCACCCCGCAGGTGCCGGCGAAGACGACACACGCACAAGTAAAAGTCCCCAACGATGAAGCGACCGACGCGGGCAGCCACGTGGCCGCCCACTGCGTGAACACCGGCAGATATTCCCGCCAAAATCCGGTGAGCTGGAAAACGTGATACGGGCGAAAAAAGGCATTGCCGGTTTTCCACTGCGACATCGTCGGCAGATAAACAGCCGTGAACGCCACCGCGAGGCAGACCCCGATGCCGATCAACCGCAGCGGCACCCGCCGCTCCCGCAGCAGCCGCCAGACGAGCCAGATCCCCACTGCGCAGATCACGACGGGCAAGACGGTGCCTTTCGCGCCGGTCCCCGCGCACCCCAGCAGCAGCAACCAGAAAAAATGACGCGCAGCGCAACGCGTGAGCCGGGCGCAATGGGCGATGGCCAGCAACAGGGCACCGCAATAGATCATCCCAAAATAAAACGTGGGACTTACAAACAGCCACCGAATGAAGAGCCCCAAAAACGCGGGATCGCCGTAGCTGTTCGCCAGAGAAACTTCACTGGCCCCGACCAACAAAAAAGCCGCCAGCACCCCGCCCCATGGGCTGCGCGACACCGACCGCCCCAGCACATAGGCCTGCGCCACGAGGACGGCCCCGAGCGGCACGTAGATCAGGCGCAGGAGGACCGCCCCGATTTCGACGTGGGTCGTCCAAGACGCCGCCGCCGCATGCACCATCATGAAATAGTGATACTGGAGCGGCGTGCCCGCGAGGCTCGGATCATCGAGCGGCCAATTATTTTTGATCACCGCCGCCCGGCTCACGAGGTAGACCCAATCGTGAAAAATCGCCCGCGTCGGCAGCCCCTGCGCCAACGGCGACTCCGAGAACATTTGCCCGGCGGCCATCAACACCGTCACACCGAAGACAAGGACCAAAGCCAACGCGATCCCGGCGTGATGCGCCGTGCAGCGTAACCGCACCGGCCACTCGCCGCGCCGGACGCGGACGCCGGCCAGCGCCAGCGCCCACAGCAGCGGCATCCACGGATAGGCGCTTTTGGCGCCGAGAGCAGCCAGTCCCAAAAAGGAAAATATCTCGATCGCGAAACCCGTCGGCAAGGCCAGCGCCAGCCAGCGAGAAAACGACAGCGGCCCGCGATTGACCGCATACATGGCCACGGTTCCGGGCAGAGCCACGTAGGCGGCCAGATAGCCGAGGTAGCCCAACACTCCGACCACATCGTGGCCGCAGGCGCGCACCACGACAAACAAGGCGGCGCCGAGCGCGAAGATCACCAGTGCCCACAGCGCCATCGGCAGCCGATGTGAACGCCCACGGAGAGCGCAACGGGTGAGGGACGGGAACGCGGGGAGCGTGGGCAAAGGCAGGAAAATTTCGACCGGGGTGGAATGATCGCGGCGCACGCCGGGGTGCGCAGTGAAGCGGGGGCGGAGGCAGTGCGGCGGAACTCGCCGACCCAATCGAGGAATCTATCCTGACAAGATAATCAGGAAGCGACGAAGGCTTTGGCACGGTGACCGAGGGGCCACCCGCGCGCGAAGAACGGTAACAACGCGGGGCCGGCAGCCCGGTCGGGACGCTGCCGTGGTCGTGCCATAAAATCGCCTGCGAGCAGGCGGCCCTACCCTTACACCAAGTCCGTCGCGGCTTGAACGCGAACTGGATTACGGATCGACGTCGTAGACTTCCACGATGCCGATGCCGGTCGTGTTGTTCACACCGGTGAGTTGGAGCGTATAGGCACCGGGAGCGAGCATCACGATCATGCCGGCATCCTTGCTGCCGTTGGCCAAGGGGAAGGCGCCGCTCGATACGGCGGCGGCGGCGATCACCGCCGCGTCGTCGCCCGAAGCCCAGTCGTCGTTCGTGCGGAGGGTGTTTCCAGCATTGTCTTTCAACGTCAGGAACGGATCGGCGAGGACGGCATTTTGTCCGAGGCCGAAATTGCGGAGGGTCGGGCCGACACCGCGCAGCAACATGCGGCGCGAGGTCGCACCGTTGATCACGAAACCGGCGATGAGCGAATTGTTACCGGTGCCGACTTCGCCACGGGTGGCGACGTTGGAGGCGCGGGGAGAGGTCGCGGTGACGTTACCCGGAGTAGCGTCGTAAACCTCGATGAGCACGACACCGGAGCTGTTCGCATTCGGTCCCGAGGCTTGCACGGTGTAGCTGCCGGGAGGAAGCGGGGCGAGAATCGCGGCGTCTTGGGAATTATTGCCGAGGGCAAAGGTGCCGATGCGCGTAGTGGCTTGTTGGAGCGCGGCGACGGACGTCGTGTTGGCGGCGGCGTTGGCGTTTTGAGTGCCCCAATTGTCATTGGTCACGAGACGGTTGCCGTTCGCGGCGAAGAGCTCGAGCGTGGGGTTGGCCAGTGCACCGGTGACGTTAAACGGAGCGCCCGTGAGGCCGGGGCCGACGACGCGGATCAACATTTGCCGCGTTTGATTGGCGGGCGCGCCGGGCGGGTTCGCGACGACGAAGCCACCGATCAGCGTCTGGTTGCCGCCGTTGGTCACACCGCGGGTCGAGATATTCGCGACGCGAGTCTGGACATTGGAGAGCGTCAGCGTCGCGGGATCGCTGGTGGCGGAACCGGCTGTCGTGGTCACAACCACGGTGTAGGTGCCGACGCGGCTCGCATCGACGTTGGTGAGACTGAGGGTAGACGTGGTCGCATTGGCGATCGGCGTGCCGTTAAAGAGCCATTGATAGAGGATCGGCGGAGCGCCGACGGCTTCGACGGTGAAGATCGCGCCGGACCGCGGATTCACGACCAAGGACTGGGGATGCTTGACGAACGTGACGTAGCGATAGGCGTAGAGGACGTGCGTGAGGAGAGATTCAACGCGGGCTGCGTCGTCCGTCATCTTCACGAGCTCATCGACGCGGACAGCGATCGCATCGGTAATCGCCTTGGCGGTCAGGTCGGGCGGGGACGGCGGGCGGTTGAGCTGGTAGAACAACGCGGCTGCGCGGGCTTTGGCGAAGAGAACCGTATTGCCGGAATTGGTGTTGGTGATGAACTCGGCGAGCGCGCTCGGGAGGCCTGCCGGGTTGTAGCCGCGACCGAGGGTGAGCGAGGCGACGTTATTGCTGCGGAACTGGAGATTCTGCAGAGCATCCGGTGCGGGCAGACCGGCTGCGCGCCAGAGGTTGGCGATGTAGGTATCGGCCGGGAGAACACTCGTCGGGCTGTTGAGGAGAGCGACCGTGGGCACGACGCCATATTTGAGGAAGTATTCGTTCGAGAAGAGGATCGAATTGACCGCCGTCGCGAGGCCACCGTTGCGGGTGGTGGCGAGCAGCGCGGTGTAGTTGGTGGGCGTGGGCCATTGGCCCATCAGCACCCAGTAGGTCGCCAGCAAGTTGATGGGAGCTACGAAGCCGGGCTGGGTCATCAAATCGGTGACGATCTTCGTCCGGGCGAGCGTGCCGGCGGCCAGTTGATCGGCGAGGTCGGCGAGCACGAGGGGATTGATCGTGGTGGTGTTGGCGATGTCCGAGTAGGATTGCAGGATAAACGAGGTGTCGTCCTGAATCGGATTATTGCGGCGAACGGTCACCTGAATCGGAGCTGCCACGGCGGTGTTGGCGGGACTGGAGTTGTCGGTTGCCACCGCAGAGATCGTAAAGGTGCCGGACTGAGTGGGCGTCCAGTTCACGAGGTAGCTGTTGTTCGGATTGAAGGCGGTGCCGAGGCTGACGCCGTTGACGAAATATTGCACGCTGACGGTGCCGTCGGTGTCGCGGCGTTGGCCGTGAATTGCATCTGGCGGCCGGTCGCGACGGAGGCCGGGGTCGCGGTGATGGTCGTGAACGTGGGCGCGAGGCTCGTCGCGGCCACGATGTTGATGAAACTGGTCGGCGAAGCGGCCACGTTACCCGAGCTGTCGCGCACGAGGGCCCGGATTTCGGTCGCCCCGAGAGTCAGGCCGACCATCGAGGCACTGAGGCGCCACGTGTTGGTCAGTTGATCGCGGTTGGCGAAGCCGATGCTCTTGCGATCAAGGAAGAACTCGACACTCGAGACGGCGCCGTCGGAGTCGATCGCGGTTGCCGTGAGGTTGGCGGTCGAAGCCGAGCTGATCGTGCCGGGGACGGAAATGGAAACCGTGGGCGCGATGCCGACGAGGTCGTTCACCAAGACACGACGGGAGACTCCGCTGGTCGCGGTGGGCGAGCTACCCACAATGGCAGAGGACACGACGGTGTAGGTGTCGGCGAGCGTCGGCGTCCAAATCGCGCGATAGGTCGTGGTCGGGAATACGCGGGTGGCGTTGATCGTCGTGCGCTGACCCGTGCTGGCCGAAGCGATAAACTGCACGGTGGGCACCTGCGTGATGTTCGCACCGACCGCGGTGGCCTCGAGGAAAACCGGAGCGCCCACGGTGGTCGACGTGGCGTTGTTGGCGGGACTGACCAACTGGGTATTGGGCGCGGGAATCGCCGTCACGTTCAGGGTCAAGACAGGCGAAGACACGGCGGTGTTGCCGGAGTCGTCGGTGGCCACGACGTAGAGGTTGTAGTTACCAGCGAGGGTCGGCGTGTAGCTGATGAAGGCGGCGTTTTGGGGATTGATGATCGCCGCTCCGGAGACCGTGCCGTTCACGAAGAGCTGCATGCTCGTGATCGTGCCGTCGCTGTCGATCGGCGTAGCGGTCATGAAGAACGGTGTGCCGATGGTCACGGCGTTGCCGGTGCCGCCGACCACGAGAGACTCCAGGGTGACGGTGGGAGGGGAGCTAATGGAGGGCGAAATATTGAGCAGCACCGGCGTGGGGTTGGTCGCGGTGGGCGCAGGGAAAATGGTCTGGTTGCCGTTGTTGTCGCGGGCGACGGCATAGAAATTTACCGGATACCGGCCGGTGGCCTCGTTGATCAGCAGGCCGGTGAGGTCGAAGTTCGTGAGGTCGTAGACGCGGCGGTAAACGTTGGTGAGCTGTTGGCGTTGGCCGGTGCCGATGCTGACGTCGTTGAGGAAGAACTCGACGCTGGTGATCGTAGCGCCGGCGCCGGGAGCGGCGTTGACCGTGAAATTCACGGTGGAGAGGCTCTGCACAATAGCCCCGTTGATCGGCGTGATGGCAGACAGGGTCGGCGGTGCACCGACGGGGTTGGCCACGTTGACGTTGAGCGGAATCGGCGTGGTCACCGTCAGGGAATTCGTATCCGTGACGCGGGCGGTGATCTGGTGGGCGCCGAGCTGGGCGACGGTCGGCGTCCATTGGAAGCTGTAGATACTGCCGTTGGCGGTAGTGGGCGTCAGACGCGTGCCGACTTGCTGGCCATCGACGAGGAATTCCACGAGGAAGACAGACGCGCCGGTGCCCGGCGTGGCGGTGGCGGTGATGGTGAAAGGCACGAGCGGGGTCGCGCGCGCGGTGACGTTCGTGCTGGGCGACGAGATGACGATCGTCGGGGTGCCGAAGGCTGCGGTGAGGTTGACGGAATTGGAAATCGTGGTGTTGCCCCGATCATCGGTGGCAATCGCATCGAGGGTGTGGCCGCCGGGGGTGGTGGGATTGTAGTTGGTCGAGAGGCTGGTCGGAGGCGCGATGGGGTTTCCGACCGGGGCGCCGTTGGCGTAGAACTGGATGTTGGCGATGGTGCCGCCGGTGGCGATGGCCGACGCCGCGAGCGTCACGGGCGTGTTCGGGATGACCGTGGTGTTCGCGGTCGGCGTGAGCAGGCGAACGGTGGGCGGAGCTCCCACCGATTCGGTGACGTTGAACGTGTAATAAACGTCGCGGGAGAGGCCGCCGTTGTCGGTGCCACGGGCCGTCAGGACGTAAATGCCGGGCGTGCTCGGTGCGGTGAAGCGGTAGCTGTAGGGAGCGGTGACCTTCTCGCCGACTTTAGTAGTGCCGTTGATGAAGAACTCGACGCGGGTGATCGCCCGGCCGGCGACACTCGGGTTGACCGTGGCGACGACGTTGCGGGTGGCTCCGGCCGGAAGCGTTGTGCCGGTGCCGGCGTTGATGCCGGGAGTCACACCGAGATTGACGGTCGGCGCGGAATTATCGGTGACGGTGACGTTGGACGCGGCGGCGACGGTGGCGTTGGTCTTGTCGTCGGTCGCGATGGCGGTAATCGAGACGGGGCCGATGGTCGTGGGCGTCCACGCAGTGCTCCAGATGCGGTTGGCGAGGTTGGTGCCGGGCAGGAGGATGCCGTTGGCAAAAACTTCGACACGGGAGATGGTGCCGTCGGAATCGGCCGCGACGACGTTGACGGTGGTGACCGATCCCGACGTGGCGAACGCGCCGTCAGCGGGAGTCAACACGCGCACGGTGGGGGCGGAACCGATGGCGGCGACGAAGGTGGCGGTCAGCGCGGCGGAGGTCGTTTGCAGACCGCTGTTGTCGGTGACGACGGCGGTGAAGAGGTGCTGACCGACGTCGATGCTGGCGATGTAGTTGAAGGTGTAGGGAGCGACGCCGTCGCTGCCGATGAGGACGCCGTCGAGGTAGAAATCGACGCGGTCAACCACGCCGTCGTCGACGGTCGTGGCCACCAACATGCGGGACGAACCGACGGGCACGACCAAGCTGCCACCGCCGCCGACCATCGCGAGGGTGATCGTGGGTGTGCCAGCGGGATTGACGATGATCGGAACGGAGACGGCGGTGGCTGTAACGCCGTTGGAATCGGTGACGCGGGCAGAAATGTTGGGAGCGCCGGCCGCCGTGGGAATCCACGCGATGCTGTAGGGAGAGCTGGTGTCGGTGCCGATCGGAATACCGTCCGCAAAGAAATCGACGCGAGTGATGCTGCCGCTGCTGCCGGGGGCGGCGTTGGCTGTGACGGTGACCGGAGAACCGACGACAGCGTTGGCAGCAGTAATCGGGGCAGTGATCGAAATGGTGGGGAGAGAAATCGCGTTAACCGTGACGTTGATGCCGTTGGAGTTCGCGGTGTTGCCGTTGCTATCGGTCACGGTGGCGGAAATGGTATGCAGGCCGGCCGGGGCCGCGACCCACGAGACAGCGAAGGGCGCAGAGGTATCGATACCGATCTGGTTACCGTCGACGAAGAAGGCGACGCTGGCGACCGTGGCGGGCGAAGTCGCTGTGGCTGAGGCCGAGATTGTGACGTTGGCGTTACCGGTGAGGCCGGCATTCGACGTGGGGCTGGTGATCGAGACCGACAAGGTGGCAGCGGCGACCGTCGCGGCTACGGCAGTGGAGGTGACGACGGCATTGTTCGAGTCCGTGACGCGCGCGGTGAGGGAAACAGCACCGGTAGCGGTCGGCGTCCAGTTGAACGAATAGGGCGCAGTCGTCGAGCTGCCGAGGAGAGTCGAGCCGGAGAGAAAATCAACTCGGGTGATGGTCGCACCGGAACCGGGAGTGGCATTCGCCGTGAGGGAGACGACGGAGTTGATCGTGAGCACTGAACTCGGAATCGGGGCAGTGAGGGAAATAGTCGGAACGGTGTTGGCGACGTTGACGTTTACCGTGGTCGACGTCGCGGTGACGGCGGCGGAGTCAAGCACTTGGGCCGTGAGTGCGACAGCGCCGGACGCGGCAGGCGTCCACGAAATCGAATACGGTGCGGTCGTCACAGGCGTGCCGATTTGGGTGCCGTTGGCGAAGAATGTGACTGACGTTACGGTGTTGCCGAGGCTCGCGGCGGGCGAGGCCGTGACGGTAACAGGCGTGCCGACGGTGGCGTTGGAATTGTTGGCCGGGGCCGTCAGAGAAATCGAAGTGGCGGTGTTGGCGGTGACGGTCACCGCACTCGAGGTGACAGTGTTGCTGAACGAGTCGATCACACGGGCCGTGACGGAAAAATTCCCGGACGTGGAGGGAACCCAAGTGACCGAATAGGGCGCGGTCGTATCCGTGCCGACGATCGTGGTGCCAACGAGGAACTGAACTTGGGCGACGGTGCCGCCGGCGGCAGCCGTGGCTGTGGCGCTGAGGGTGACATTGCTACCGACAGTGAAGACGGAGCCGGCCGCGGGTGCCGTGACCGAGACCGTGGCGGTAGCGGCGGCGGCGACGGTGACGCTCACAGCGGACGAAGTGACGACGGCACCGTTTGAATCGGTTACCCGGGCGGTCAGTGAAATCGCACCTGTCGCGGAGGGTGTCCAATTTACGGTGTAGGCTGGACCGGTGGAGCTATCGACAAGGGTGGCGCCCGCGAAAAAATCTACTTTGGCGACAGTCGCCGGAGCGACGGCGGAGGGATTGGCCGTCAGTGTGACGACCGTGCCGGCGGTCACCGACGCGCCTGCGGTTGGCGCGGTCAACGAGACGGTCGGGGCAGTCACGACGACGTTGACGATCGAGGAGGTCGCCGAGACGCCGTTCGAGTCGGTCACTTTCGCAGTGAGAGCGTTGATGCCGGCCGTGGTCGGGGTCCAATCGAAGGTATAGGGTGCACTGAGATCGGTGCCAACAATCGTGGTGCCGACGAGGAAATCGACGCGGCTCACGGTGGCGCCGCCGTTGGCCGAGGCGTTGGCGGAGAGAGTCGTGGCGGCGGCAAGCGCAACATTTGCGCCGGCAGTGGGTGCGGTGAGGGAGACGGTCGGAACTGCGGCAGCGACCGTCACGCTCACGGCGGATGAGGTGACCGTGGTGCCGTTGGAGTCTGTGACACGAGCAGTGAGTGACAAGGTGCCGGTGGCGGTGGGCGTCCAGTTGAATTCATACGGAGCTGACGTATCGGTGCCGAGGACGGTGGTGCCCGAGAGGAACTGGACTTGCGTCACCGTCGCGCCAGTGCCGGGGCTGGCGGTGGCGCTAAGCGCAGTGACGCTGTTCACCTGAACGGAGCTAGGTGCCGTGAAGGAAATCGTGGGTGACGCAGCCGAGACAGTGACGTTTACAGTGCTGGAGGTGACGACGACGTTGGCCGAATCAGTCACGCGAGCGGTGAGGGCGGATATTCCGACCGTGGCAGGCGTCCACGAAAACGTATAGGGAGCGGTGGTGTCGGTGCCGATAACGACGCCGTTTTCGAGGAAATCGACTTGGGTGACGGTCGAGCCCGGGCTGGCGGTGGCGTTGGAAGTGAGTGTTGCAGCAGTGCCGATTGTCGCGGTCGTTGCGGCGGTGAGGGAAACGGTTGGGAGCGCGGCGACGCCCGTGACATTGTAGGGCACGGACGAGAGGACGGAGTTACCTTTGTCGTCGGTCGTCTGCGCGCGGAGTGAGTAGACTTTCGCGACGGTGGGCGTCCACGAGATGGAATACGGAGCGGTGAGGTCGGTGCCGATGGGATCGCCGTCGGCGTAGAACGTGACGCCGCCGCCAGGGGCGCTAGGGATGAATCCATCGGTATCGCTGGCGGTGGCTGAGACCGTGACGGTCGAGCCGGTGGCTACAAAACTGCCAGAGGTGGGCGCAGTGATACTGACAGTGGGGGCTGCGCCGACGGCCGTGCCTACCGTGAAGTTGATCGTCGAGGAATCGAAGGTGGTCGTGCCGTCGCTCGCGGTGGCGCGCGCGAGAAGCGTATGGGCGCCGTCGCCGGCGGTGACGGTGTAGGCGGCGTTGTAGGGAAGCTGTGTCGCCGTCGCGATGACGGTGTTGGCCGTGCCGGGATCGAGGATGAAATCGACCTTCTGCACGATGCCGTCGGTCATGGAGGCGGTGGAGCGGAGGAAGAGTTGGGCGTTGGCGGCGAGCGTCGTGTTGTTGGCGGGAGCACTCAAGGCCGCGGCGCGGACGGCGGAAATGGAGACAAGGCTGCTGATCGTCGCGGTGTTCGTTGAGGCACCGGCACCGGTGGTGATTGCCGACGTGTCATTGACGGTCGCGCTAATCGTGAAGGTGCCGATTCCCGTGGGCACCCAGTTGACGACAAACGGAGAAGAGCCCGTCGCAATTCCGATGCTGGTGCCGTTCACCAAAACATTAACCTGCGAGATCGTCGCGCCCGCGGTGGGCGCAGCGGTGACGCTAACGTTCAGTCCGGTCGGCGTCGTAACGAGAGCGACCGGCGAGCCGGTCGCGGGAAAGGCGCCCGGGGTGAACGAGATCGTGGGTGTGGCGAGCGCGAAGGGCGCGGCCAGCAGGGCGACCAGGGTCGCGACGGCTGCGTAGGTTCGCCGAAAAATCGTTTTCATGGATGGGCCTCCGGGTGGACGGTTGCTCACTTGGTGCCGCCGCTGCGGGTGCGGCCTTCGGCGCTGGCCGGGGTGACGATGGTCGGATTCTGGAAGAGCGAGCCGGCGGGCGTGTTCTTCAAGTCCTGCTTCTTCGGCGAGCCGCCGGGGCTGACGAGGTTGGCAGTGACGAAGATCAGGAGGTTCTTCTTTTGCGAACTCTCACCTTTCGAACGGAAGAGTCGGCCGAGGAGCGGGATGTCGCCGAAGAACGGCACCTTGTCGTTCACCTTTTTCACTTCTTCGCGGGTCAGGCCGCCCATGACGAGCGTGGCGCCGTCCCAGATGGTGACTTTCGTGGTGATTTCGCGGACGGAGAAAATCGGCTGATAGAAGCCGGGAGGAACCGTGACGGTGGTCGCGCCGGCGATGGCGACGCTGGGGCCGCCGTATTCGACGAAGCCTTCGAATTCGGTGACCTTCGGGTTGAGGTCGAGGCTGATGGAGTAGTCGTCTTCTTCGACGGTGGGCGTGACTTTCATTTCGACGCCGACATTGCGAACGGCGAATTCCTGCGGCGTGCCGGAGGTGATGCTGACCGCACCGGCCTGGGCTTGGCTCTGGATTTCACCGTAACTCTGCGGGTAGCGGAGCTCCTGGGCGACGACAATGTTGGCGGGGTTGCCGGAGAGGACGGTGACTTTCGGAGAGCTGAGGAGGTCGGAACCTTGTTTTTGCGAGAGCGCGCGGATTGACGCGGTGACATCGAACTCGCCGACGAAGCCGGTGATAAGACCGAGCGCGGAGGCGCCGCTGGCGAGCGACACGGCACCGGGGACGGTCGGCGCGGAGACCGGGACAATCAGGCTGCTGGAATCGGTCTGCTGCGTGGTGTTGCCGACGGTGGTCGTGGTGATGCCGCCGTTGACGTTGATGCTCTTTACATTGTTCGCGGCGGAGAAGGCGTCGGAAAGCGGACGGTTTACGCCGGAGGTGCTGTAAATTTCCTGCGGCAGGAAGACTTGGCGGCCGGTCGAATCGAGGATCGGGGCGCCGGTCGCGGGATTGACCTGAGCGACGCCGCGGCGGGTGACGCCCCAGTTCACGCCGAGTTCCTCGAGGGCACCTTCCTGGACCTCCATGAACTTCGACTCGATCTCGACCTGACGAACGTCGTTGTAGCGGGCGAGAATGTTGCGGATGCGCTCCACGTTGCGCGCGGTCTGGGTGACGATGATCGCGGAGCCGTCGTAGGCGAGGCTGGATCCGGCCACGGCCTCGAAGTTGACGCCGGCCTGCTGGAGGAAGGCTTTCATGGAGGCGGCTTCGCCCCCGCTGATGGCGGGTTCACCGGCGGCGCTGGCGGAGGAGAACGGGTCGGCCTTACCGCCGGCGCTGGCGCCGCTGCCGGCGGCGATGCCGGTCATGCGGAGAACGGTGGCGCGGGTGATCGGGAAAAACGCAGTATCGAGCGTCGAGGTCTCGCCACCGGGACGAACGATCACGGCGTCGGCCTGCACTTCGTATTGGTAGCCGACCGACTCGGTGACGAAGTCGAGGGCGCGTTTCAGGGAGGCGTTGCGGAGAGTGATCGTAACTTGGGGCGCCTTGTTGCTGGGATCGAGGAGGACGACGTTCACGCCCTTGGGGCCGGGGCCGGAATCGAATTCTTCGGAGGCGGCGCTGAGGGCTGTGACGACTTGGCCGATCTCGGCGCGGGTGAAGCTGACGCTGGGGAGAATGATGTCGGTGAGCTTCTTGGCGAGAGGCGCGGCGGCGGCGGCTTTGTCCATCTCGCGGGCGCGCTCTTGGTAGATGCCGGGGCGCTGCCAACCTTTGGAAACTTCTTCGAGGAGCTGGGCGCGGGTCTTTTCGCGGTTCAGCGTGCCGGTGTCGATTTTCTCTTGGGCGATGCGGATGAGGAAACCCTTGGCGATGGTGTTATCGGGTTCTTTGGCTTCGATGGCGCGGAAGGTGGCTTGGGCGCCGTCGATATCGCCGGCGACGTATTGCGCGCGGCCTTTGGCGACGAGTTCGGCGGTGGCGGCGCGTTCAATGCGGAATTGCGGGTCAACGCCGGGGACGGGCGCGGACTTCGTCTCGGCCTTCGCGATTTTCTGGGCAACGGAGGCAGCGCGAGAGTCGGCGGGGGCGATTTCGTTTTGGGCGGCGAGCGCGGCGCGAGCACCGTCGGTGTCACCGGCTTTGAGGCGGGACTGGGCCTGATCGAGGAGCGCGGAAGCTTTTTCCTTCTTCAGGTCCGCGATGATTTTCTGCGTGAGCGGATTGGTCGGGAGCGAGGCGAGTGCGGCATCGAGCGTGGCGATGGCAGCATCGGCGCGGCCGTCGCGGAGTTGGGCGCGAGCGGCGGCGAGTTGGGATTGGGCGGAGGAGATCGCGGAGCTGATGCGACCGGCTTCGGCACGGGCGAGGGCTTCGGCCTCTTCCTCGGGCGTGGGGCCGCGGGGGGCCGACGGGGCGGATTGGCCGGGCTCGGGAATCTTGACGTCGATCATCGCAGGCGCGGGAGCGGCGGCGACCGGGGCGGGCGCAGGGCGAGAGGCGGCCTCGGCGCGGGCGGCGCGCAGGGCGTCGAGCTCGGTGCGCAGGCGCAGCACGGAGGGATCGTTGGGCGAGAGCGCCATGAGCTGATTGAGCGTCTGCTGCGCCTTGTCGAGGTCGCCGGCATCGCGGGCGCGGAGGACATCGGACATCAGGCGAATCTTCACGTCGGTCTGACTTTGGGCGACAACGCGGCCGGCCGGCACCGCGAGCGCGAGGAGCGCGGCGGCGAGCAGAACGAGGAGCGACGTGGGAAGGGCGTGTTTTTTCATTGCAGGAAAGTTATTGGGTCTGGGGAAGCGCGTCGGCCGGAGCGGAATCTTCGGTTTCGCGAGGGGTGAGAGGGCGGCGGTCAGGTTGAGTGAGGGAGGGCGATTCTTTGGTCACCTCGATGCTGGGAGGCGTGAGTTTGATGCTGTCGATGCGGTAGGTCACCTCGCCAATCGCGAAACTCTCGCCGGCGCGGACTTCGCGGGTGGCGGATTCACCGGCCTTGGCGACGAAGGCGGTGAGGCCGCCGGTGAACTGGCGCTCGCGGTGCGTGAGCGTGACTTCGCGGCCGATTTTTTCGTCGAGCACCACGGCGGTCGCGATGCGCTGACGGGTGGTCATATTGCCGGGAGATTTCACTTCCACGGACTGGATTTTGAAGGACTTGATGGTCAGCCCGAGCTTGGCGACGCGATGACCCGAGGTCGCCAAAAAGACTTCGCCACTCCCGAGGTTTTCAAACGTGCCACGTTCGCGACCTTCGCCGCCCACATAACCAATCAACTGGAGACGAAACGGCTCGGGGCGCACCGAGGCGAGTTCGAGACCGAAGGCCTCCTCTATAATGAGATCTTCGCTCACCGCGGCGGGCGGCTTGACCGTGAAGGTCTTGTTGCGGGAGTTATAGAAAATCTCAGGCGGCGTGAAGGTGTCGTAGACCCAATCGCGACCACGGCTCTGCGACGAGGGGGGCGTCCAGTTGTCCGTCTTCACAATCGCGGCTTCCGCGACGCTCGCGGCGTAAGGGGTGTCGGCAAGTTCCACCGTGGCGACGGCGGCTTGGGGAGCTTGGCTGTGGCGCCAGATCATCGTGCCGCAGAAGGCGGCCGAACCGAGCGCGAATGCGGCGGCGGCGGCGAGGTAGACTTTTTCCGGGGAGAAGGCGGCCATGGCTCAGGGGGTCGGTTTGGCGTCGGCGGGCGCCGCTTCGGCCGGGGCGGCGGGCGTGACGAGGTTGAGATATTCGACCGTGACCGTGAACTTCGACAACGGCTTGGCGACGATGGGCGCGATGGTGGAAACCTTCGGCGCGGGCTTGACGGTGACCGCGGCGACTTTGGCTGGCGCGGCGATGACCACCGACGGAGCCGCCGCGGTCTCAGTCCCCTCCGCGGCTGCGTTCTCATCAACGGGTGCGCTCACGATCGCATCTTCGGCCGTCGCGCGATCAACCTCGACCTCGCGCACGAGCACCGGCAGCTCGAAACTGGCGAGTTTGTTCAAGAAAGTGCGCAACGTGACCGTCTGCCCGGTGAACACGATGCGCACCGGCGTCGTGTCGATGAAGCCGGGGGCGCGCGCCGTGACGCGCGAATCAATCGCGAAAATATCGGGGCTCTCGGGCTCGGCGGGCGAACCGGTGCCGGGCGCCGGCTCCGGCGGCGGTTCGGGAGGCGTGCCACCGGCGGCGTTGGCCGCAGCGGCCGCCTGTGCGGCGAGGATAGCTTCTTTCTCAGCCTTGTTGAGCGCGCGTTCGCGTTGGATCAAAAAGATGGAGCGGGGGCGTGCCTCGATGAGCGACTCGACGAGGAATTGGACGACTTGGCGCTGGTGGAACACGGCGGGGATGCGGTCTTCTTTCGGGCCTTCGTTGGCGTAGAGGGCGAAACCGAAACGCGCGGCCTCGGGGCGAATCTCCACATCGTTTTTCTTGGCGAGCTCGCGGGTCTTTTCAACGAAGGTCGCGAGATCGAAATACGCATCGGTGCGGGCGGCGGGAACCTTCGCAGAGGCGAGGCGCTCGGCGGCGGGACCGCGGCCCTTGAGTTCGGCCTGCATGGCGGCGACGGCGCGTTGGGCGCGGGCGAGATCGGCTTCGATCGCAGTGGCGACGGGGCGCGTCGGCACCGGAGCGAGGTCCTTCATCGCCATGAGTTCGCCCTCCTTTTGAACGAGCTTTTTGGCGGCGGCGCGGGAGGCTTCCCAGCGGTCGTAGATCAGCCAGCCTTCGCCGAGGACGAGCAGCGCGCAGAGAGTGAGCGCGGCGGCGAAGAGGGGATTTTTGCGATACCAGGTCATGCGCGGCTCAGAGCGTTTTCTTCGGGTTGATCACGAGCGTGAAATCAAACCGCAGCAGCCCGTTTTGGTTGTTGTCGAATTTTTCGTTCTCGACGGAGGCGATGAACTGGGAACCGGTGAAGCTCGCGAGGAGTTGTTGGACGCGCTGGCGGGCTTCGACGCTGACTTTCGACTGGGGATTGGTGACATCGAGCAAACGTCCGCTGAGCGTGAGGCGCACGGGTGGCGCCGGCGGGGCTGGAGGCGCAGAGCCGTCGGCCGGCGGTGCGGCGTTGGGATCGGGTTGCGGTTCGGAACCGGGCTCCGGCAGCGGCGGGCGGACGACCTGCAATTTGTCGAGCCAGACATCCTCGATTTTAACGAGGCGATTCTGAAGGTCGGAGAGGAAATTGATCCAATTGGCCTTGGTATCGTAGGCGGCGCGGTAGGCCGAGATCTGCTTTTTCGCTTCCTCGATTTGGCGGAGGTTTTCCTCGTTGCGCGTTTGAATCGCACGGAGAGGCATGAGCTGGCCGTCGACTTGGCGGACTTGGTCGAGACGGCCGGAGGCGATCTGGTGAAAATAGACGATCGGCGGCACGAAGGCCAAGACGACGAACGCCGCCGCGGCGACGATGAGCGGCTGGCGTTTGCGGAAGGCGATCGCCTCGGTGACGGACGGAGGGAGGAGGCTCGCTTCGGACTCGTTTTTCGTGACGAGTTGCGTGGCGAGACCGACAAGATCGCCCAACACGGCTGCGGCGCCCTCGGCACCGGCCGCGCGCGCGTTGGCAGAAAGGTCGACGTTGCGCAGCGACTCGTAGCGGTGCGCCGGAATCTTCAAACGATCCGCGAGGGTCGCGGGCAAATCGTTGATCAACGAACCGCCACCGGTGAGGTAGACCGCCACGGCGGCACCGGCACCGGATTGACGGCGGTGGTTGACGGCCGAGCGCATGATCTCGACGCCCAGCTTCGTGTTAAAGGCGGAGGCGGCGCGCTGCACGGCGGCACGCGAGGGCGACCCGGCCGGCAAATCGGAGTGGCCGGAGAGCACCTGCACCTTGAGCGTCTCGGCTTGCGAAAAATCGATGCGCAGTTCGTCGGCGATGGCCTGCGTGACGGCGTTGCCGGCGAGCGCGAGCGTGCGGACATAGAAACGTTGCCCCTCCATAAACAGGAGGTTCGTCGAGCGCGCGCCGATATTGATGACGATCACGCTTTCGAGCACCTCGGGGTAATTGTAACGAAACGCGTGGTTCAGCGCGAGGGCGGCGGGGAGCGCGCGCTCGGCGGGGAATCCGGCGGAGTCCGTCGCGGTGCAGAGCGTCTGCATCGCCTCGAACTTCGCCGCCGTCAGCATCACCTCGAGGTCAAAACCATCGTCGGCCACGACCACGTGGTCCCAGACGACCTCTTCCAGCGGGTAAGGGATGTTTTCGGCGGCCTCGAACGCGATGATCTTGCGGCGCTTCTCCTTCGCCATCGAGGGCGTCTTAATGAACTTCGTGAGCGCCAAGTGCCCCGGGACGGCGAGCGCGCTCACGCCGCCGAGCTTGTTGCGCGCAGCCACGGCGCCGAGGGATTGGGCGATCTCGGTCGCCCAACGCGACTCGTGCGACGGATCGGAGCTGTGCGGTTCGATGGCGAACTGCTGCAGCACCAAACGGCCCGCCGCCCCCGCTGTGAACACACCGCACGCGACATGACCTGCTCCAATGTCAACGGCTAGAACCCGGGGTGAACGCATAGATGGGGGAAGAAAGAGTGAAAGGCGATTTCAGATGGGGCGAGACGCAGCAAGCGCAAACTCAGTTACGGAAAATCGCGCATCATTTCAGCGGCCGTCCCGCCGCACAAACGACGGAGTGGCGCGGGGATACTCGTTTACGAAGGGCGAAAGGTATTGCGGGACCATGGCGCCGTCGTTGGCCGCCGCCGCCGTCGTGGCGCGACTGAGGAAGTTCTTCCGCGTGTCGGCCGAGGCCAGCGACGTCGCATAACTGTTTTTTCCGACATTCAAAGTGCGCCCGCCGAGCCCGAGTTCGACCGCCCAAAACTTCGGATCGCCGTGCAACTGATCTCGTTTCACGAGCTCCGCCGGCAGATAAAACCGCACGTTGGCCCGGCCCGCCTCCAAGGCGACACATTCGGCATTGGCCCGGTAAAATTCGATCCGCCGCTCCCCGCCCGCCGGTGCGGGCAGTTCGAAACCGACCGTGAGCGTGACTCGCAACCGCGAGATCATGCGCCCCGGAGCGCTCGGCGGCGGGCGGACTTCGAGCGCGATGTCGGCCTCATACCAGTTACCCGTCGAACCGGTGGGTGTGCGGACGTTCGCGAATTTCACCGAACTCACCTCCGCCTCCTGTGCTTGGGCAGACGAGGAGACGACCAACGCGAAACCGACGAGCACCAGCGAAACCAAGCGGGCGGTGAAGTAACTAAGCGGAGAGCAATGCACGGCGGGAAAAACGTTGAGCACCCATCCGGTGAGGTCACGCTCAAAACTTGGTCTCCGGTTCCCGGGACCGTTCTCACCGATGCCGACACCTCCCCTCGCCTACAAAATCGCCGTTCTGGTTTTCCTCGAAAACGCCGCCGGCGAGCACCTCCTGCTCCTGCGGGCCAAAGCGCCCAATCTCGGCTCGTGGAGCCCCATCGGGGGCAAACTCGAAACGGCCGCCGGCGAATCGCCGTTCGAGTGCGCCGTCCGCGAAACCCATGAGGAAACCGGCCACGTGATCACGACGGCTGACCTGCACCTATTCTCCATCATCGCCGAAAAAGCCTACGAAGGTCAGTCGCATTGGCTGATGTTTCTATTCCGCTGCAAGAAACCCATCGCCGCGCTCCCCACGGACATTTCCGAGGGCAAATTCGGCTTCTTCTCCAACGCCGCTCTGGAAACCATCTCGCTCCCCGAAACGGACCGCACCGCGCTCTGGCCGATTTACCACCGCTACCGCGAGGGCTTCGTGTCGCTGCGTGCCGATTGCTCGCCGGACAAACCCATTCGCGTCGTCATCGAAGAAATCATCGGCGCCTGAGCGCCTTGCCGCTTGCTTGCGCCGCGCGCGCCGCGTAGCGACTTCGGCGTGCGCCTCCCTACCCCGCTTCTCGCCGCGCTGCTGTTGCTCGCGGCCGCCCCGCTCCACTCCGCCGACGACTACAAGCTCGGCGCCGATTCCCAACCGAAGGCCGATGTGCCGCACGGCGACGTGCGCACCGGAAAGTTCACCGACAGCAAAGTGTTTCCCGGCACGACCCGCGACTACTTCGTCTACGTGCCGAAGCAATACGACCCGGCCAGGCCTGCGTGCCTCATGGTGTTTTTCGACGGCGGCGGCTTCTTCAAGGCCGACGGCCAATTTCGCGTGCCGGTGGTCTTCGACAATCTCATCGCTCGCAAAGAAATGCCCGTGACAATCGCCGTCGGCGTGAATCCCGGCGTGTTCGCCGCCAGTGCACCCGGCGCGAAAGACCGCAGCAACCGCAGTTTCGAATACGACTCCCTCGGCGACGCCAACTCCCGCTTCGTCCTCGACGAACTCCTTCCGGCGGTCACGAAAGGCCTCAACCTCACCAGCGATCCCGCCGGCCGAGCTGCCGTCGGCAACAGCTCGGGCGCCATCGCGGCGTTCACGCTCGCCTGGGAGCGGCCCGATTCGTTCCGCAAAGTCATCAGCCACATCGGCAGCTACACAAATATCCGCGGCGGCTACGTTTATCCCGGTCTCATCCGCAAAACAAAACCCGCGAAACCGCTCCGCATCTTTCTTCAAGACGGCGCCAACGATCTCGACAACCTCCACGGCAACTGGCCGCTCGCGAATCAGGACATGGCCGCCGCGCTGAAATTCGCAGGCTACGATCACACCTTTGTTTTCGGCGACGGCGCCCACTCCGGCAAACACGGCGGCTCGATTTTCCCCGACACGCTCCGCTGGCTCTGGCGCGACTGGCCGAAGCAATAACTCCGCTGCCCCACCCCACATGCACTTCACCGTTTCTCCTTCCGCTCCCTTGCGCACGGCTACCCTCGCCGCGCTCGTATTCGCCGCACTCGCCCTGCCCTGCGCGCGAGCCGCCGACGGTTTCAAGCCCACACCCGATCACGCCGAAAATCCCGCGATCCCGCACGGCAAAGTCATCCCGATGCCCGCGTGGTCGGCGTCAAAAATTTATCCCGGCACAACCCGCGAATGGGCGATCTACGTGCCCGCCCAATACAAACCCGACGGCAGCGCCGCCCTCATGGTCTTCCAAGACGGCATGGGCTACACGAGCGCCAAGGGGAATTGGCGCGTGCCCATCGTCTTCGACAATCTCATCGCGCGCGGCGAGATGCCCGTGACGGTCGCGATCTTCATCAACCCCGGCAACGATCCGACCAAAGGTCCCCCGAAAAAAGGCGCGAGCGCCAGCAACCGCAGCCTCGAATACAACGCCCTCGGCGACCGTTACACGCGTTTCCTCCTTGAGGAGATTTTGCCCGAGGTCGCGAAACAATATCCGTTCACCAGCGATCCCGAAAAACGCGCCATCGCCGGCTCCAGCAGCGGCGCCATCGCCGCCTTCACCGTCGCGTGGGAGCGCCCCGACCAATTCCGCAAAGTTCTCTCCACGATCGGCAGCTTTGTGAACCTGATGGGCGGCGACGCCTACCCGGCCCTCATCCGCAAAACGGAGCGCAAACCCATCCGCGTTTTCCTCCAGGACAGCAGTGGCGACCTCGACAATCCCTTCGGCCACTGGCCCACCGCCAACAAGAACATGCACGCCGCGCTCCGCTACATGGGCTACGATGTGCGTTTCGATTTCGTCGAAGGCTACGGCCACAACAACCAACACGGCGCCTCGATTCTCCCTGACGCGCTGCGCTGGCTGTGGCGGGCTGAAAAGCACGTGCCGACCATCGTCACCAAGGGCGACCTCGCCGTCGATATGACGCTCCACCGCCTCCTCATCGAGGGAGAAGGTTGGCAGCCGGTCGTCGACGGCCTCGGCATCGGCGACGCCGCGTGCACCGACGCGTCCGGGAATTTCTACTACACCGATATCCGCAATCCCGGCATCACGAAACTCGCCCCCGACGGCACCAAAACGAAGTTCGGCAACGAAACCGCCAGCGGCCTCAAGTTCGGCCCCGACGGCAAACTCTACGGCTGCTTCGGCGCGAAGAAACGCATCTTCACCGTCGATGTCGCGACCGGCGCCATCGACGTCCTCCTCGAGGACGTGCAGCCCAACGACCTCGTCGTCACGCGGCGCGGCCACATTTATTTCACCGAGACTGGTAAGAAGCAGGTCACGTTTTTCGATCCCGCCACGAAGACCAAACGCACCGCCGCCACCGACCTCGCGAATCCCAACGGCATCACGCTCTCGCCCGACGAAGGCACGCTCGCCGTCAGTGAGAGCGCCGGCGAATTCGTCTGGACGTTCCGCATCGGCGCCGACGGCACGCTCGATGCGAAGACGCCCTACATGAGCCTGCGCCGCCCAGTCGACCCTAAGGGCGAATTCAAATTCAACAATCCACCGCCCTACGTGACCGCCTCGCGCGGCGACGGCATGACGACCGACACGCTCGGCCGCACTTACGTGACCACGACGCTCGGTATCCAAGTTTTCGATCCCACCGGTCGCCTCTGCGGAGTCGTCGACAAACCCGCCCGCGACAAACCCGTCACGAGCTGCGTCCTCGCCGGCCCCAACCGCGACCTCCTCTACGTGACGAGCGGCACCGCGATCTACCGCCGCAAAGTGCAGGCCACGGGCGCAGCGGTAGGGCCAGCCCGATAGGAAGGGCGATCGCCTGCGCACTCGGTCCTATCACCACGGATAAATTCACTCACGGCCCCGCAGCGAAGCCGTCCTCGGTGGCGGTGGGAGTGGCGGCGGCGTGGTAGGCGCCGGTGCGCGTGGTGCCGGCGCGGGCGTTGAAGAGTTGGATCACGCGAGTGAGCTCGGTGAGGGAGAGGCGACCGTCGCGGTTGAGGTCGGCGGTGTGCGGCGTGGTCGGTATCGGGCCGGCGGTGACGGAGGGATCGGGGGCGTAGCCGTCGATGGTGCTAGCGGATACGATGTAGCGGCCGGTGCGCACGTTGCCGGTGCGGGTGTTGTAGAGTTCGAGGACGCGCGTGAGCTCGGCGAGGTTGAGCATGCCGTCGGCGTCGGAGTCCGCCGAATGCTTGCCGACGGAGGAGCGGACGACGATCGGATCCGGTTGCACCATAAGAGGGATGGTGAAACCGCTGACAAACAGGTTGGCTTTGGCGGTGAGGGAAATGTCGCCGGTTGCAGTAGCAGGCACGTTGAGCGTGTAGCTAAAAAGTAGCGGGCTCGTAAGCGGCGTGTTCCACGTCCACTCAGCCAGATTGGTCGCGCCTGGAGCGGGAGCCGTCGTGGCGGCGGGGCCGCTGTAGGCCGCGAAACTCCAACCCTCGGGTAACAGCAGTTGCCAACCCGAGCCCGTGGTGCCGACGGGATAATTCAGCGCAGCGAACAGCGTCACAGTGCCGCCGGCGGTGTAGCCGCGACGCGTGATGCTATGCGAAGCGCCGGCTCCGGCAGGCACGACGGTTAGCACCGCTGGGGAGCTGGTGACTTGGCCGGCCGAGTTGCTCACGACGACGGTATAGGAGCCGGCATCGGAGAGTTGGGCGCTGGCGCGCGTGAGCGAGGCAGCCGCCTCACCGCCGAGGGAGACGTTGTCTTTCTTCCACTGGTAAGTGGGCGGAGGCACGCCGGTCGCGGCGACTGCAAGCATTACTGGAGAGCCGACGGACACGACGAAGCTGACGGGCTGCGTCGTGATCGCAGGCGCAACCGGCAGCGGAACAACCGAGAGCGTAAAGCTCTGCGTCGCATCGGGCGCGATGCCGTTGGTCGCGGAAAGAGTAAAGGTAAACGGTGAGCCGATGGTGCCAGTTGGCGTTCCACTGACCACGCCGGTCGTTGCATTAAGGGAAGCCCACGAGGGCAACGTGCCGCCGGTGAGGGCAAAGGTCGGCGACGGATTGCCGGTAGCAGTTAGGGTAAAGGCACCCGGTTGCCCAGCGGCGAAAGTCGCGGTATTCGCGCTCGTGATCGTGGGTGGAGTATTGACCGTGAGTGGGGCAGCTGTGGTGACGACGGGCGAGCCGACGCCGTTCGTGACCACGCAGCGGAATCGGTCGTTGTGCATGGCGGCGGTCGCAGGCGACACGGTCAGGACAGATGTGGTGGTGCCGGCGTAGAAGCCACCGTTGGGAAGGTCGACGAAGCTGCCAGTGCCAGAGGACTGGCGCTGCCATTGGTAAACCGGTGCAGGAGAGCCCGTGGCCTCCGTCCAAAATCGAGCAGTTGCGCCGGCATTGAGCATTTGCATCGCGGGTTGCGAAATCAGCACCGGCGCCACGTCAACCGAAGTCACGGCAACCGTCGCGGAGCTCGAAGTCACGCTGCCAACGCTATTTTTCACCACGACGCTATAGGTGCCGGCGTCTGACGCTTGCAGGCAGAGAATCTGAAGGTCAGCCGACAAAATGCGTGGAATTTCCAATCCATCTTTTCGCCACCGATAGTCGAAGGGGCCAGAACCAGTCACTGCGACAGACAAGGTAAGTGGAGTTCCTGCCGGATAACTGCCCCCGACCGGTTGCGCGATTACAGAGGGAATCGTGCCGATACCAGGTGGCTGAATGAAATAACTCACCGAATCGCCGCTGGACGCAGCGGTCACTCCGCGGGCCACCAGCACGGGAGAGTTTTGCTGAGAGACGGTGCCTTGGCCCAACTGCCCAGACTGGTTGGCGCCCATCGACCAAAGGGTGTCGTCGGTTTTAAGAAAAACCCCATGGTAGTCGCCTGCCCAGACCGCCTTCACACCGGTCGCCACCTGCACCGGCGCGAGCCGCGTAGTCGTGGTGCCATCGCCCAACTGGCCGTAAGAATTGAATCCCATGGCCCAAAGCGTGCCATCGGTTTTCACATAGTAACTGTGATCGCGCCCAGCCGCGACGGAGCGCACGCCGCTCGCCACCGCCACCGGGGTAGTTTCCTGAAGTCCGTTGCCGACACCGAGCTGTCCGCTCAAGCTCCGCCCCATCCCCCAGAGGGACCCGTCCGATTTCACGAACAAACTGTGCTGATATCCCCCACTTACGGCGGTCACTCCGCCCGCCACCGCCACCGGCAACTGGCGATGGGTGGTGGTGCCGTCGCCGAGTTCGCCGTAAGTGTTGTTGCCCATCGCCCGCAGCGTCCCGTCTGTATTTAAATACAAACTGTGCTGGTAACCTGCGGCGATCACGGCCACCCTGGATGCCACATGCACCGGAGATTCCCGTCGTGCGGTCGTGCCATCGCCTATCTCGCCATAGTAGTTACTTCCTGCGGCCCAAAGCGTGCCGTCATTCTTTAGGCGGAGGCTATGAAACGCGCCGGCCGCCATTTCCCTCACGCCACCATCCACCTCCACCGAAATATTTCTCGACGTATAGGTCCCGTCTCCAAATTGAGCGCTAGAGTTCTGACCCACAGCCCACAGCTTATTGTCAGCCTTGAGATACATGGCATAGTCACGGCCTGCAGACACTGCGCCCACATCGTCGGCCACCAATACGGGCAAGGATCGCGAGAACATTGTCGGCCTCCCCAATTGCCCGGCGAGATTCTGACCGACACTCCACAGTGTCCCGTCGCTGGTTACATAGAGCGCGTGGGCAGTGCCTTGGGCAATCGCACTCACACCGGTAGCGATCTGCACTGCAACCACCGGCAACAGGGTCGAGCCGTCGGACGACTTGGCGTTGTGCCGGCCTCCTACGGCCCACAGCGTCCCATCTGTTTTCACATACCAACTTTCGCTGTTTCCCGCCGCGATAGCTTTCACGCCCGCGGCCACTTGCACCGGCAAATTTCTTGAGGTCAGGGTGCCATCGCCCAACTGCCCGACGGAGTTCTGCCCCATCGCCCACAGGGTGCCGTCGGTTTTGAGAAACAGGCTATGTTCCACGCCTGTGGCCACCGCGCTCACCCCGGCCGCCACGGACACGGGCACGCGGCGAGAATAATCAAATGTGCCATCGCCTATTTGACCACTTTCGTTTAGCCCCATCGCCCACAACGTTCCGTCCTTTTTTACAAATAAAGAGTGGAGCCAACCAGCGGAGATCGAGGCCACACCCGTGGTCACTTGCGTGGGTGCGTAGGGTCCCGATGTCGTGCCCCCGATGCCCAGCTGGCCGGCCCCATTAGAGCCCATCGCCCACAGCGTCCCATCCTGCGTTAGATACAAACTGTGGTAGAGACCCGCCGCGATCGCACTCACTCCCGATGCGACCGGAGCAGTCGAACCGTCACCCGATTGTCGGTAGAGATTATCACCCTCCGCCCATAGCGTCCCGTCCTGCTTCAGATATAGACTGTGGTAAACTCCCGCCGAAACCGCCGCCACCCCCGCAGCCACTTGCACGGGGGTTTCTCGCGGAAGGGTCGTGCCATCGCCCAACTTGCCATAGGCGTTACTGCCCATGGCCCACAACGTCCCATCCGTTTTGAGAAACATACTGTGATCGTGCCCACCGGATACGGCCTTGAGTCCAGTCGTGACGGCCACGGGCTGCGTAACCAGAGATGTCGTGCCAAGACCCAACCGGCCCGAGTAATCGTTTCCCATTCCCCAGAGCAATCCGGTCAAACTCACTTGCGCCGAAGCACTGGACTCCGACCCACTGGAATTGGTCACCGTCACACGATAATGTCCGGCGTGCGCCAACTGCACATCGCTGATCAGCAGGCTGGCACTCGTCGAGCCCGCGAGTTCCAGTCCATCCCGCGACCATTGATACGACAACGGAGCGGCTCCAGTCGCGACCACTTGAAGCGTAAACGATCCCCCTGGAGCCACCATCCGCGAAACCGGCTGAGTGGTGATCGTGGGTGCAAGGTCCACGGCAGTGTTGCGAAGCAGGGTGCCGTGGGCGTTGCCTGCCGCGATCGCAACGACGCCGGAAAGCGAGGTGGGAGCGGCGGACACAGCAGAATGGGATGATTCACCCCAGACTCGGATGCGACCGTCGGCTTTCAGGGCAATCATCAGATAATTCCGCGCACTAATCGCGGATACGTTAAACAGATCAGCCGGAACAGGGTAACGTGAAGCATTCCCACCCCACCCCACCACCGTGCCGTTCGAACGCAGGGCGTAGGCAGAATACAATGCGGAGGCGATGGCAGTGACCCCACTGAGCCCCGACGGGATCGTGGTCTCGGCGGGATTTGATGAACCCCAGGCGACGACCGTGCCATCAGTTTTCAAAGCCAGGTTATAACTATCCACTCCAGAAATCGCCGTGACTGCCGAAAGGCCGACGGGGAACGAATTTTGGCCGTAAAATGAAGAACCCCACCCAACGACGGTGCCATCGGATTTGAGCGCAAGGCTGTGGTAACTCCCTGCGGAAATTGCAACCACACCTGCCAGACCGCTAGGAACAGTGGCCTGACCTTCAACATCGCTGCCCCAAGCGACAACGGTCCCGTCCGACTTTAGCGCCAAGCTATGGTAGCCACCACCGGCCACAGCGACTACGGCGCTGAGGTTGGCAGGAACAGCCGTTTGGCCGTAAGCGTTGTAGCCCCAGGCTGCGACCGTGCCATCGGACCTTATGGCGAGGCTGTGGGCACCGCCCGCAACGACAGTAACTACGTCGCTGAGGCCAGCCGGCGGCGTAGACTGGTTAACGTCGTTTAACCCCCAACCCATCACCTGAGTCGACGGATACGTTACGGCCACGAAGATGGCGCTGCTGGCGACGGAGCCGGAGGCGTTGCCGACGACGACTTGATAGTAGCCATTGTCACGCACACCGGAGGCGTAGGTGAGGGTGAAGCTGGCGGCCGTCGCGCCGCCGACAGGCAGGCCGTTGCGTTTCCACTGGTAGGTAAACGGCCCGGTGCCGCCAGCGGTCGCACTCAACGTGAGCGAACCGCCGCTGGGAACGAGTTGCCGAGAGCCGGAGAGAGCCGTGATCGACGGCGCCTGTGCCCGGACGACGGGCAGCGCCATCACGCAGACGGCACCGAAGATAAAACGCAGCAGTGAAACGCGGCAGAGGAATGAGGCGGCGAGGTGCATGGTCAGATTAGGTGTTGCCGCAAAAAACGCAGAGTGTGATTCGAAAAGATGGTCACGGCCCCGCAGCGAAGCCGTCCTCGGTGGCGGTGGGAGTGGCGGCGGCGTGGTAGGCGCCGGTGCGCGTCGTGCCGGCGCGGGCGTTGAAGAGTTGGATCACGCGAGTGAGTTCGGTGAGGGAGAGGCGACCGTCGCGGTTGAGGTCGGCGGTGTGCGGCGTGGTCGGTATCGGGCCGGCGGTGACGGAGGGATCGGGGGCGTAGCCGTCGACGGTGCTAGCGGATGCGATGTAGCGGCCGGTGCGCACGTTGCCGGTGCGGGTGTTGTAGAGTTCGAGGACGCGCGTGAGCTCGGCGAGGTTGAGCGCGCCGTCGGCGGGGGACACGTCGGCGGAGTGGCCGGGTTGGACTGTGAGGGTGAGTGTCTGCGTAGCCGGAGTGCCGATGCCGTTGGTCGCGGTGAACGTGAATAGGTGCGGCGAGCCTGTCGCGTCCGGCGGCGTGCCGGAAATGACGCCGGTGGCGGCGTTGAAGGTCGCCCACGCGGGAAGGACTCCGCTGGTCAGCGTGAGCGAAGGCGCGGGTTGGCCCGTGGCCACGAGAGCAACGGAGCCGGGGCGACCGACGATGAATTTGGCGGCGGCGGCGCTGGCAAAGGCAGGTGCGGTCTGCACGGTGAGCGTCGCGGCGACACTCGGGACGGGTGCGCCGACGCTGTTGGAAGCGAGGCAGCGAAACTGATCGCCGTGGAGTGCAGCGGAGATGCCGGTCAGCGTGAGTGACGCGGTCGTCGAACCAGAAAATGTGCCGGCATCAGTCACGTTGACGAACGTATCACTGCCGGCCGCACGACGCTGCCATTGATAGGAAGGCGGAGGCAGGGCGGACGCGGCGGCAGTAAACGTCACCGTGCCGCCGGCGAGCACCGACACCGCAGCGGGCTGGGCAGTAAACACCGGGGCCGAGCCGACGGAGAGTTCGGCCGCGGCACTGGTAGCGGAGCCAAACTCGCTCGTTACCGTGACGGTGTAGCGACCAGCGTTTGCCGACTGGAAACTCGAGAGTTCCAGGGTCGGCGAGACGGCGCCGGCGAGCGGGGTGCCGTTAAACTGCCATTGGTAGCGGACGGCCTGCGCGCTCATGACGGCAACCGACAAGGTGACGGGGCTGCCGGTGCCGACACTCTGCGTGAGGGGCGGCGTGGAAACGACCGGAGCGGCGGCGGACACCGTGGCGGAGGAAGCGATCGCGCCATCAGCCGCCATAAACAGGCGCCCGGTGTCGTCCATCGCGAGCGACGCTGTGACGTTGGTGAAGGGAGAGAAACCACCGGCGACGAAAGCAGGATCGCGCGAGCCATCGGCGGCGAGACGGGCCAGGTAGGCCGTGCCCGTGGCACCGGCGACCGACGGAAACACACCACGCACGATGACCTTACCGTCCTCCTGCACGATCACGCCGGCGACGCGTGCGATCGGCGCGAGCGTGGCCGGAACAAAAGATGGATCGAGCGAGGCATCGGCCGCGAAGAGGCGGGCGACGCCGGCACGGGGGATGGAGACATAACCGCCGGTGCCGTTGGGCGTAGTGTAGGAGTCGAACACGCCACCGATCACGATGCGATCCTCCGGCGCCAGAGAGAGGGTGAGGATCTGGCCGCGGGCACCGAAGAAGGTGTTGAACGCCGGATCGACGCCACCGTCCGGATTGAGGCGAACGAGGTAGCCAACGGTATTGCCCGCAAAAGCAGTAAACAATCCGCCGAGAACAATTTTCCCATCGGCTTGCACAACGGAACAGGTGACACCGGCGTTGGCGCCCGTGCCGGTTGAAAAGCCCGGATCGAGCGAGCCGTCGGCATTGAGCACGGCTACGCTATTGCGCGTCGTGGTGCCGACCGTCGTAAACGTCCCGCCGACGAGAAGGCGTCCACCGGACAGCAGTGCCAGCGTGAAGCCCGGCGAATTCAAGCCACCGGTGTTGAAGCCGGGGTCGCGGGTGCCATCGGCGTTAAGCCGGACAATGCGGTTGGCCGCGACGCCGTTGTAGGTGGTGAAGCCGCCGGTGATCACAAGCTTGCCGTCAGGTTGGCGCAGAGCGGCGTAGACTTGCGAGTTGGTCCCGCTGCCACCGGAATTGAACGAGGAATCCACGGAGCCGTCGGCATTGAGCCGCGCGAGATTGGCCGCGACCTTAGCGCCGCCGAGTTTCGAAAATCCGCCGGCGACGAATAGCTTTCCGCCCGGGAGCGGAATCTGGGCGTAGATGCTGCCGCCATCGTCAAAGGTGAAAATATAGCCCGCATCGAGTCCGCCGGTGGCGGCCAACCTCGCAACGCGGGAGCAGACAAACGAGTAGCCCGCGCCGTCGTAGAACGTTTGGAAACCGCCGCCCACGACGATCCGATCATCGGGCAACACGGCGACGGCATAGGGTCGGCTATTGAAGCCCATGGCCTGAAAACTCGTGTCGCGCGCGCCGGCAGACGTGAGGCGGGCAAGATAGTTCGCGCCCGTGCTGCCAATGGTCGTGAACGCGCCGCCGACCACGATCTTGCCGTCGGCCTGGAGTCCGAGAGAGACGACGTCGCTATTGAACGCGGTGCCGGTCGCGGTGACGAAGGCGGAGTCGAGCGAGCCGTCGGCATTGAGCCGAGCGATACGGCGCGCGGTCGTCGCACCCAAGGCCGTGAAGCTGCCGCCGATCACGAGCTTACCATCGAACTGCACCGCGACGGCGGCGACTGCGGCGTTGGGCGCCGGAGTGTAGGACTGATCGAGCGTGCCGTCTGACTGGAGCCGAGCGAGGTAGGCTCGCGCCAACGTCGCGCCCGCGTTGGACACGTAGCTCGTGAAACTGCCGCCGACCACGAGCTTGCCGTCGCTCTGGCTGGCAAACGCGAGGACCGGGCCGCTCATCCCCCGGTTGGCAAAGCCGGAATCCACCGTGCCATCGGGCAGCAGACGCACGAGGTAGTTGCGCGTCGAACCGGCAAAGCCAATGAAGCTCCCGCCGGCGAGAATCTTGCCATCGGACTGCACGACGAGCGCGGAGACCGTGCCGTTGGCCGCGAGCCCGGCGTTGAACGAAACATCGAGGGTGCCGTCGGTATTGAGGCGGGCGAGACGGTTGCACAGGACGCCGCCGATCCGGACAAAATTTCCGCCGAGCAAAAGTTTTCCGTCACTCTGCACCGCGAGCGCCATGACCGAACCGTCCATTTCGGGCGGCACGAATCCGGGATCGACCACACCGTCGGCCGTAACCCGCACGACGGACACACGCCGCAGCCCGCTCACCCGAGTGAACTGACCGCCGAGGTAACTGCGGCCGTCACCCAACGTGGCAATCGCAGTGACCGTGCCGCCGTTGGCCACCTCGGGCTGAGGGTTCCACGCGGGGTCGGGCGCGACGAGGCCCGGATAAGCGATGGGCGCTACGAAGAGACGCGCGTTGGGCGCGGTCGTAGCCGCCAAGCCGTCGTAAACAATCACATCGTAAAAATCGGCGTCGGCCCGCGTCGGAGCGGCGAGCGTATAGGTGGCCTCCGTCGCGCCCGCGATGGCGAGACCATGGCGCCGCCATTGGTAGGTCAATGGGCCGGCGCCAAAAGCGGTGACCCTAAAGGTGCCCGGGCTGCCCGAGGTAACGGTGACGGACGCCACTTGCCCGATAAGCGTGGGCGGCGCGTTGGAACCGGTGAGCGTCGCGCTGGCCGAGGTCACCGTGCCGGCGGTGCCGGTGACGACCGCGTAGTAAGTGCCGACGTCGACCGGTTGGAGATTGGTCAGCGAGAGCGTGGCCGCGGTCGCGCCGGGGAGGAGCGCGCCGTTGCGAAACCATTGGTAGGAAATCGCACCGACGCCGACGGCGCCGACGGTGAACGAAGCCGATCCGCCTGCGAGTGCGGTGACGGAGGTCGGCTGGGCGGTAAGAATCGGCACGCCCGGGACCGAGGCGTCCCGCATGAGGAGGGTCAGGCCATCGCCCGCGGCAATCCCGGCAATTTTGGTGATCGTCGGCGAGATGACGCCTTCGTTGTTGGCCCCGCCCCATCCCACGGCAGTGCCATCGGCTTTCAGCGCGACGCTGTGATACATGCCGGCACTGATCGCGACGGCGACCAAGCCCGCTGGCACGGTGCTCCGACCGAGAAAGTTGGTGCCCCACGCGACCACCGTCCCGTCCGACTTCAGGGCGAGCGAGTGCCGATGGTGCGCCGAGAGGGCGACTACGTTGGCCAAGCCGGCGGGCACGGTGGCTTTGCCGTCGGTATTGTCACCCCACGCGACGACGGTGCCATCCGACTTCAGCGCAAGACTGTGGTCGGACCCACTGGCCACGGCGACGACGTCCCGCAGGCCGCTGGGAACCGTGGCCTGACCATAGGTGTTGCTGCCCCAGGCGACGACGGTGCGATCGGATTTCAACGCGAGACCGTGGCTCATGCCCGCGGAAATTTGCACGACGTTCGACAAGCCCGCTGGCGGCGCACTCGCGCCATTTCCCCACGTGACGACGGTGCCGTCGCTCTTCAGCGCCACACACAAACCGAACTGGGCGGAAATCCCGACGACGTTGGTTAATCCGCCGGGAACGGAGAGTCCGCCCGTCGTATTCGAACCCCAGGCGACCACGGAGCCGTTGGGCGCAATCGCGAGGGCGTGATCATAGCCGACCGCAATCTGCGAAGCGCTCGTCAAACCTGCCGGGGGGCTGCCGAGCGAACGGCCGACCTGCACAAATTCCGGCGGACTCACGATGACGTTGACGAAGCTGACCGGGCCGCGGGTGGTGCCACTGCCATTGGACGCGGCGAGCTGATACCAGCCGGCGTCGCGATGCGAAACGGCATGGGTGAGCGTGTAGCTCGCCGCAGTCGCGCCGGGAATCGGACGGCCGTTGCGGTTCCACTGATAGGTCGTCGCATCGGTAGCGACCGCGGTGAGCGTGAGGGAACTGCCGGCGACTACCGTCTGGCGCGGCGTCGGGGCCGAAGTGAAGATCGGAGCTACGATGACGCGCAGCGTAAACGCCTGGGTCGTCGGCACGCCTTCGCCGTTGCTCGCCACGATGGTAAAGGTGAACGGTGAACCGGCGGCATCCGGCGGTGTGCCGATGATCGTGCCCGTGGCTTCGTCGAAGCTCGCCCAACCGGGGAATTCGCCATCGGCGATTTGGTAGCTCGGGAGCGGGGCACCGGTGGCGGTGATGACAAACGAACTTTCGGTGCCGATGGAAAAAGCGGCGGTGGCCGCGCTCGTGATCGTGGGTGCTTCGGAGACGGTGAGCGTGGCGGCAGCGCTGATCGCCGGTGCGCCCACGCCGTTCGTGACGACGCACCGGAATTGGTCGCCGCGCATGGCGACCGTCGTGCCGTTCACGGAAAGCGTAGGCGTCATCACGCCGGAATGGGCCGGATAAATCGAATACAGATCGACAAAGTCAGATGAGTCCGAAGCACGGCGTTGCCATTGATAAAAGAACGGTGGCGTGCCCGCGGCGGTGACCGAGAACGTCACCGTTTTACCGAGGGTTGCGGTGATATTCGCGGGCGAGGAGGCGATCGCGGCGGCCGATGCTCCAACCGCGTTGGCAAGACCGACGGCACCGCCGTCGGCCGCCGCAACCATCAAGACATTGGCGAAATCCGCGGACGGCAGAGGTGAATATTGGGGCGCCGTGCCCCACGCGACGGTGCGGCCATCGCTTTTCGCGGCGTAGAAAAAGGAACCGCCCACCGCGATGGAAACGACGTCCGCCAATCCGGTGGGCGGCGTGATCGGACCGGAGTAGAAGGCATCGCTCCAGGTGACGACGGTGCCATCGGATTTGACTGCGGCGGCCAGACTGCCCCCGGCGTGAATCGACACGACGTTGGACAGACCGGAAGGAACGCGTCCGCCGGGTGTATCCGGCAATCCCCAACCGATGACGGTGCCATCGGCTTTCACGGCGAGGCAGTAATAGGGCCCGACGGCGATCCCGGTGACATCGGTCAATCCCGCGGGCACGGGCACAAACGCGGTCAGGTTGGGCTCGCCCCAGACGGCCACGGTGCCGTCGCGTTTCAGCGCGGCGCTATGAGTCTGCGTATCCGCGATGGCCACGACATCGGTCAAGCCCGCCACCGGTCCGGCGACGATGGGGACGTTGCCATTGTTGGTGAAGCCCCAGGCGACGACGGTGCCGTCGCTCTTGAGCACCACCGAGTGGCGATGGACACAGGCGAGAGCGACGACGCCGGCCAAGCCCGCCGGCGGCGCGGTTTCCGTCAGAAAATCTTGGCTCCAATGCTGCACCGTCCCATCGCTCCGGAGCGCCAGACCGTGGGAGCGGGCGTAGGCGAGAGCGGAAACCTGGGTCAGCACCGGCACCGACATACCATAGGGTGAGCCGCCCCAGCCGAGCGTCCGCGCGGAAGGGACCGTGACGTTGACGAAGATGGCGGCGCTGGCGGTGGAGCCGGAGGCGTTGGTGGCGACGACCTGATACCAGCCGCTGTCGCGCGCGGGAATGGCCGCGGTGATCGTGTGGGTGGCGGAGACCGCGCCGGGGAGCGGGCGACCGTGGCGTTTCCATTGAAACGACGTGGCAGCGGGAGCAGTGACGCTCAGCGTGAGATTCTGATTGAGCGTGACCACTTGGCGCGGCGCGGAGACGGCGGTGATGACCGGAGCCTGCGCGTGCGCGGCAGAGGCGAACAAGATCGCGAACCCGAGAGCGGCGAGCAGAGCAAACAAGCGACACGAGCCGCCGGGGTAGGTGCGTTCGAACATGCCCGGGAGAAAGTGCCGGGAGCGGCGTGCGAATCAACGCCGATCCCAGCAGCCGAAAACTCAGAATAACCCCGCGGCTGTTCCCCTCCTTTTCTAATAGCGAGCCGTGGGCAAGCCGCACCGAGGATGCCTACGGTCCGGGGGCAAAGCCGTCTACGGTGGAGGTGGGTGTGGTCGCGGCGTGATAGGCACCCGTGCGGGTGGTGCCGGAGCGGGCGTTGTAGAGTTCGATCACACGCGTGAGCTCGGTGAGGGAAACGCGGCCGTCGCGGTTGAGGTCGGCGGTGTGCGGGGCGGTCGGTATCGGGCCGGCGGTTACAGCGGGATCGGGCGCGTAGCCATCGGGCGTGCCGGTGGCCGCAATGTAGCGGCCGGTGCGCACGGTGCCAGTGCGAGTGTTGTAGAGTTCGAGGACGCGCGTGAGTTCGACGAGGTTGAGCGCGCCGTCGGCGGGCGAGACGTCGGCGGAATGGCCGACCTGGACCGAGAGCGAGAGGGTCTGCGTGGCGTCGGGCGGAAGACCGTTCGCGGCGGTGACGGTGAACGCGAAGGGCGAACCGGTCGCGTCGGGCGGCGTGCCCGTGATGGCGCCGGTCGTGGCATTGAGGGTCGCCCAGCCCGGCAGGGCGCCTGCCGAGACACGGAAGGTCGCAGCGGGCGCACTCGACACCACCACGGCGAAACTGCCGGGACGCCCGACGATGAATTTCGCGCCGGCTGCGCTCGTGAAGCTGGGAGCCCCGAGCAGATTGAGCGTCACCGTCGCAGAAGGGATGGGTGATCCCAGCCCGTTGCTGACGACGCAGCGAAACTGATCGCCGAGCATGGCGACCGTCGTAGCCGTAATGGTAAGCGTCGCGGAGGTCGTGCCGCTGTAGCTGCCGTTGTCGGTGAGATCGACGAACCCCGTGGTGCCGCCGGGTTGGCGCTGCCAGCGATAAGTCGGTGCGGGAAAACCGCCGGCGGTGAGGGTGAAGCTGGCGGAGTTTCCTGCGTTGATCGTCGCATCCGCTGGCTGCTGGGAAATCGTGGCGAGGGAAAGCTGAGCTCCCTCCACGATTTGAACAGGTCTGTTCCGCTGCACCGTGGTTCCGTCGCCCAATTCACCGGTGATGTTTCGCCCCATCGACCAAACGCTGCCGTCGAGTTTGACGAACAAACTATGTTCACTGCCCCCAGCGACAGAGACGACGCCCGTCGCGACGTGAACGGGAACGGTGCGATCGACGGAACTGCCGTCACCGAGTTGACCGTATGTATTGCGGCCTGTCGCCCACAAGGTGCTGTCGGATTTCACGAAGAGACTGTGCTGTTCGCCTGCCGCATAGGCTACGACCTCGGTGGCGATTTGCAGCGGCGTCGCCCGGGAGATGATCGTGCCGTCGCCCAGCTGGCCATATTGGTTGTATCCCATGCACCACAACGTGCGGTCCACCTTCAAAAATAAGGTGTGACCGTATCCGGCAGCCACCGATGCGACATTGGTGGTCAACGCTTGGACCGGAACCTTGCGCCGAATGGTATCCGCAACGCCGTCGCCCAGTTGCCCCCAATCGTTGACGCCCATGCCCCAAAGGGTGCCGTCCGATTTAACAAAGAGCGTGAAACTCGATCCTGCACTGCCGCGGACCGCGCCGGTCGAGATCTGCAACGGGCCGGTCTGCTGGCTATTATTGCCGACGCCAAGCTGGCCGTAGTCATTGTCCCCCATCGTCCACAGGGTGCCATTGGACTTGGTAAACACACTGTGCCTATCGCCACCTGCAGCCGCGCTGACATCCGACAAAACCTGCACCGGCGAAACGTAGCCCGAGCTGCGGCTGCCGCCAAGTTGACCGTAGTTATTTGACCCCACACCCCAGAGAGTGCCGTCGCTCTTACCAAACAAGCTGTGACTAGATCCGGCGGCGATCCACTGGCCTTGGGTGGCGATTTGGACGGGAGTCAGGACATTGCCGCCAGAGGTGCCGCTACCGACCTGACCGGAGGAGTTGTGGCCCATGCCCCACACCGTGCCATCAGAGCGGAGAATCATGCTGTGGAGGGCAGACGCGGCGACTCGGGCGGTGCTCACCGTGCCGGCGAGACTCAGTTGAGCCGCCGTCGTGGTGACCGATCCCTGGCTGTTCGCCACCGTGCAGCGAAACTGATCGCCGCGCATCGCAAACGTGACGCCGGAGATGGCAAGGACCCGCGTAGTCGCACCGGAATAGGCTCCGCCGTCGGGCAGGTCGACAAAGCCCGTGGCACCCGCCGGTTGGCGCTGCCATTGGAAACCGGGCGCGGGGCTACCCGTCGCCGTCACCGAGAACAGAGTGGCCCCACCGATGAGCGCGGTCGCATCCAACGGTGCGGCGACAATGCTCGGCTGGGATGGCGGGACGACCACCGTCAGTTCGAAGGCCTGCGTGGCCGGTGAACCGAAGCCGTTGCTCGCCTGAATCGTAAAGGTCAGCACCGACCCGACGCCGGTGGGCGGCGTGCCCGAGAGTATACCCGTCGTGCTGTTTAGGGTGAGCCATGACGGCAGGTTTCCAGCGGAAATACTGAGCGTCGGGAGGGGATACCCCGCGACCGTAATCGTAAACGATCCGGGCACTCCCGCGGTGAAGGTGGCGTGGTCGGCGCTGGTGATGGCCGGCGCGGCAAACAGTTTCAACACCCCGGCGGACGAGGTCGCCGTGCCGGCGGAGTTGGTCGCGATGCAACGGAACTGATCGCCGTCCATCTCGCCTGTCACCGAGCGCACGCGCATGTCCGACGTCGTCACGTTCTCGTAGGGGCCGGTGTCGGTCAGATTGACAAAACCCACGGTGCCCGCCGCCTGCCGCTGCCATTGGAACGTAGGGGTGGGAAAGCCGCTGTATTGAACCCAGAAAATCGCATTCTGTCCCGCAGTGACCGTCCGGTTGGGAGGCTGCATGGTAAAGGCGGGAGCAAGATCGTTCGATACCGTCGCGAGCCGGTAGTTGTCGAACAGCATGGCATTGTTCCCGGGTGAACCGACCGTGGTGATAAACCAAGCGGCGTCGATGTCGCCGAGGTTGAGCGCGTTCGAGGTGGCGGTGAAGGGTTGATCAGTGAAAACGGTGCCGCCGTTGATCGTCGCCGACCAACGGTTCGTGGCGAAGTTCATCGTCGCCACGAGCGTATAACGGACGCCGCGGCTGAACGTGCCGAGGCCGGAGATGGTCGAGCCGTCGTAGCGGTAAACGACTTGGTTGTTGTTAAAGAAAGCGATGCCGCCGAGTGCCTGCCCCGCCATGTTGTAGACGATGAAAAAGAACTGGTCGCGCTGACCGTTCGTCGAATCGGCAATTCCGATATCCGCACTGAACTGAATCACCGGAGTGCCAGAGGCGACCGGGTTGTAGTTAACCGGACGCCAGGCGAACACGCTCGGACTGGTGGTGGAATTTAATCCGATGTAAGCGGCACGAAGACTGACAGGACTAAAATCGGTGATGCCGGTCACACCGCCCGTGGTGTGGGTCGCCACCCAACCGTCGCGCCCCGCGAGCTGGTTAGCTCCTAGCGGGAATGACTCAAAGTCCGTGAAATAGAGGTCGGTGGTCGCAGCCGCGAGCGACGGAATCGCGAGGTCGCTGCTCTTGGCAGGCGCCGGCACAGGGGCCTTCGGCTCCACCACAAAGCCAGCGGTCACCGGTGTGGCGAGCGGCCCGATATGTTCCCGCACCGGCCCGGACTGAGCGGCTGCCGGACCGACCAGCGGCGCACAAAGGCCGACGAATATACCGAGAAAGAAATCAGCATGGCGGGTGTTAAAAATCGGGCGCATCAGAAATGGGTGATTACTTTAGGGAGCGGCTCAGAGTCCCGGGGCAAAGCCATCCGCCGTGGTAGCGTCAGGGCGGTAAGAGCCAGTGCGGATGCCGGCGGCGCGAGTGTTGAAAAGCTCGATGACGCGGGTGAGTTCGGTGAGGGAGAAGCGACCGTCGCGGTTGAGGTCGGCGGTGTGCGGGGTGGTTGGTATCGGGCCGGCGGTGACGGACGGATCGGGCGCGTAGCCGTCGATGGTCGCGGAGGACGTGACGTAGCGGCCGGTGCGCACGGTGCCAGTGCGAGTGTTGTAGAGTTCGAGGACGCGCGTGAGCTCGACGAGGTTGAGTTTGCCGTCGGCGGGCGAGACGTCGGCGGAATGGCCGAGTTGGACAGTGAGGGTGAAGGTCTGGGTCGCCGGCGCACCGATCCCGTTGGTGGCGGTGAGCGTGAACGAAAACGGCGAGCCCGTCGCGTCCGGCGGCGTCCCGGAAATGACGCCGGTCGTGGCATCGAAGGTCGCCCACCCCGGGAGCGATCCGGCAGAAACGCCGAAGGAAGCGGCGGGCGCACCGGTCGAAGCCATGGAAAAACTACCGGGGCGACCCACAATGAACTTCGCGGCAGCTGCGCTCGTGATTGCCGGCGATTCGTTCACGCCCAGCGTGACCGTCGAGCTGGTCACGGGGGCGCCCACGCCATTGCTCACGACACAACGGAATTGGTCGCCGCCCATGGCGACCGTCGCAAGCGCGAGGGTGAGCGCGGCCGAGGTGACACCACTGTAAGCACCGGTGTTCGACAGGTTGGAAAAGCCCGTCGTGCCCCGCGGCTGGCGCTGCCATTGAAAGGACGCGGCGGGCGATGCAGTGACCACGATCGAAAACACCGCGCTCTCACCTGCCTTCACAGTCAGGCTCTGCGGTTGGGTCGAAATCGTCGGCGCTTCCAAACGAGCGCGATAGCCGGCATCCGATGCGCTGTGAGCGCTGGTTCCCGCCAGATTGCCGGCCTTGATCCAATAATAGTAGGTCGTGCCGTCAGCGGCCGAAAAATCGTCGTAGAAGGGGACGCTAACGTTGGACGCGAGCACGACGGCGGACGTGGGCGCATCGGCAAGGCTCCGCCAGACTTCGTAGCGCGTCGCCCCGAGAACAGGAGTCCAGGTGAGGCGAACTTCCGCCTCAAACGCACCGTCGGTCGCGGCAATCAACGCAGGGGCAAGGGGAGCGATCACTGAACCCGCGGTAATTTTTACCGGGGTCGCACGGTCTGCGCGCGTGCCGTCGCCCAACCGTCCACTGGCGTTTTCGCCCATCGCCCAGAGGCTGCCGTCTCGTTTGACAAACCAACTGCTATACACGGCCGCATCGGCCGTCGCCACACCGGTGGCGATGCGTTTCATGACAGGCTCCGAAAACGCCTTCGTGCCGATCCCCAACTGACCGTTGTTGTTGATCCCCACCCCCCACAATTCGTCGCCAGTCCGGATATGGAGGTTATGAACGTAGCCGGCAGCAATGGCGGTGACGCCGAGGAATATCTGAACCGGCGTCGGCTGGTTGGCGGTGGTGAGATCCCCGAGCATACCGGCGTAGTTATAGCCCATCCCCCACATGCTTCCGTTGGTTTTGAGAAACAGAGTGTGATATGAGCCGGCACTGACATCCGCCACGCCACTGGCCACCTGCACCGGAACCAAGCGATCAACGAGGGAACCGTTCCCCAATTGTCCGGAACTGTTGGCGCCGGTCGCCCAAAGGGTGCCATCGCTCTTCACGAACATGCTGTGAGCTTCGCCAGCGGAGACCGCGACCACCTGCGACGCCACCTGAACGGGAATACGGACAACCCCACTCTGCCCGCCATCGCCGAGTTGGCCACTGCTGCTGTTGCCCATGGCCCACAACGTGCCGTCGCGCTTAATGAACAAAGTGTGCGCATTGCCACCGGCGGCTGCGACGACCTCGGTCGCAAGTTGGACGGGAGTCACGATCACGGTCGCCGAGCTGTCTCCGAGCGCGCCTGTGTTTGCGTTACCCATGCCCCATAAGGTGCCGTCCGTTTTCACAAACAAGCTGTGGGCGCCACCGGCAGCCATGGTCAGCACACCTGTCGCCACCGGAATCGGAACTATGACATCAGCCCCCGTCCCGTTGCCGAGCTCGCCGGAACTATTCCGCCCCATCCCCCAGAGAGAGCCGTCGCCGCGGAGGAAAAGCGTATGACCACCACCCGCCGCCACCGATAGCACGCCGATGCCGGCTTCAGAACTAACCGTAAGTGTGGCGGTGGCAGAGGTCGCCGGCGACCCGACCCCGTTGCTGGCAACGCAACGGAAACGGAAGCCATTCAATCGCATCGCCACATCCGATACAGTGAGGACTGCGGTCGTCGCGCCAGAATAGATAGAGCCATCGGCGAGGGCCGCCCAGGTGGTTCCGCCATCTTCCGAAACCTGCCATTGAAACGTCGGCGCGGGCGAGCCACTCGCGGCGACCACGAAGCTTATGTTTTGACCGGCGGTCGCGGCCTGGGCCAGCGGTTGGACGGTGATGAGCGGGGCCTGAGGCGGAAGCGGAATAACGGTGAGGATCGCCGCAGAAGAGGTTGCCGCAGTGCCGATACCGTTGCTCGCGATGCACCGGTAGCGTTGGCCAGATTGGGCCAACGTGACGTTGACCGCAGTCAGAGTGGCGGCCGTGGCACCGCCGTAATTCGCACCGTTGGCTACGTTTGACCACGTCGAGCCGCCATCCGCCGACATCTGCCATTGGAAAACCGGCGCAGGTGTGCCGCTGGCGACCACTGTAAAATCCGCCGCCTGGCCGGCGTTGACGGAGACATTTTGCGGATGGGCGGTAATCGCCGGCGCGACGTCGGTAGCGACTGTCGAAATCCGGTAGTTGTCGAACACCATAAAATTGTTGCCGGGCGAGCCGGCGGTTCTGACGAACCAGACAGCGGCGATATCGCCGAGGGTCAGGGCGTTGGACGTGGCGGTCAGCGGCTGGTCCGTGAACACCGTGCCACCGTTCAATGTCGCCGACCACCGGTTTGCCGCGAAGTCGATCGTCGCCACGAGGGTGTAGCGGGCGCCCCGGGTGAAGGTGCCGAGCGACTGAAAGGCGGAGCCGTCGTAGCGGAAGACGCCTTGGTTGACGTTGTAGAAATCGATACCGCCGAGCACCTGCCCCGCAGTATTGTAGATCATGAAAAAGAAGTCGTCGCGCTGCCCGTTCGTCGAATCGGAGATCAGCAGATCGACGCTGAACTTCATCACCGGAGTCCCCGCTGCGACGGGACTGTAGTTGACCGGGCGCCAGGCAAACACGCTGTTGGCGGTGGTCGCGGCGAAACCGATATAGGCCGCGCGCGCGCTGTTGGGACTGAAATCCAGAACACCCGTGACGGCGGAAGTGGTGTTGGAAACCAACCAGCCGTCGCGCCCCCCGAGTTGATTTCCGCCGAGCGGAAACGATTCGAAGTCGGTGGCGTAGAGATCGACCGCCGGCGCGGCGGACGAGGGCGGCGGAATCGCGGCTGTGCCGGCACCCGTCAGGTCGGATTTCGGACTGCTACCGCCGAACCCTCCAGAAGGAGCAAGCGGGACCGGGCGGACAAATTCCGGCAAGGGGCCACGCTGCGTCTGCGCCACAGCCGCGCCGAGCAGCAAGGCAAATAAGCCGAGCGCACGACAAACGAAACGCGTCAGATGGAACGGAGAAATCGACAGGGAATGCATCGGCCGGTGAAAAACGAATTTCAGGGACCTCACGGCCCCGGCGCGAAGCCGTCTTCGGTGCCGGCGGCGACGTGATAGGTGCCGGTGCGGGTGGTGCCGGAGCGGGCGTTGTAGAGTTCGATCACGCGGGTGAGCTCGAAGAGGCTCAGGTTACCGTCCTGATTGGTGTCAGCGGTGTGGTAGGCCGTCAGAAATCGGCCCACGTCGATGCCGCGCGAAAAGTCGGCTTCGAAACCGTCTTCGCTGGGTGCTGCGGCGACGGCATATGCGCCCGAGCGCGCTGAACCGCTGCGTGTATTGTAGATTTCGATCACACGCGTGAGTTCGGTGAGCGAGAATCGCAGGTCTCGATTCGTATCCGCACTGTGGCGATGGCGGATCACGAGCGGATCAGGCTTCGCGAGAAAGGCGAAGGCCCCGCCGACAGGACGAAACGTCACCAAAGCCGCCAATTCACGCGGGCCGAATTCGGCGACTGGCACGCGCAACGTGTAAGTAAACACGACCGGACTCGGCGGCGCCGGGCTCCAGGTCCACTCGGCGAGATCGGTCGCCCCCACCGGTGGCGCCACCACTCCGCCACCTGCCGTCGTTGATACGAGGCTGTAGCCCGCCGGTAGCAAAACCTGCCACGTCACTCCGGGAGCGGCTCCCGCGTAGGAAAACGTGTTGGTGACGGTAACCGTTGGAACCGGCGTGTAGGATGCCGCGGTCTGCTCGTGCGTTGCGACGACCCCAGTGGGCAAGAGCGTCAGGTGCACCGCAGCGCTCGTCACCTGCCCGCCGACATTGCTCACGGTGACCGAATAGTCGGCCACGTCGGCAGCCTGCACGCCGCGGAGTTGCAAGGTTGTTCCGGTCGCCCCGGAAAGCGCTTGGCCATCCTTGAACCACCGAAGCGACGGAGCTGGCGTGCCTGTTGCCTCCACGGAGAATTGGACATCGCCGCCCGCAAAGGCAGCCTGAGATCGCGGCTGACGGATAATCGTCGGAGCAATGGGAGCAGCGACCGAAACTAGCGCAGCTGCACTCCAAACGGGGCCGTTCGCATTCGTTACCGTGACGGCGTAGCTACCAGCATCCGCGAACACTGCGGTCGGGATTGAAAAGGCGGCACCGGTCGCACCCGCTATGGCGGTGCCGTTCTTGAACCACTGATACGCGAGAGGGCCCGGACCGGTCGCCGTCGCACTCAGCATCATTTCCTGCCCGGCGAAGATTCCGGCATCGCGCGGTTGCGCGACGAAGTTCGCGGCCGCCGCATCCTTCAGTCGGACGAGGCCAAATCGTTTCAAACCGCCCGACGCCAGAGTTTGGTCAGCCAAAACGAGCCGTCCATCGTCCAGCACAACGAGATCCAGGAAGCCACGCGCCGCGGATGCCACCACGCTGGAAATCGGCGGCGGCACGAACGTGCTGTCCACGGTGCCATCGGTCTTGAGCCGGACAAAGCCGTAGTAGTCATTCACGAGGACACGTCCGTCCTCATGGGCGAGCACGCGCGCACCACGATACAGACTCGTGGAAAAAGCCGGTCGGGGAATCGCGTCAGGGACAAACCCGGTGTCGCGCGTCAAGTCGGACATTTGATGGCGGCGCACGTCCGGACGGACGACCACGTTGCTTCCGACCACCGAGTTTACGGCGCCGCCGGTGATAATTTTTCCATCGGGTTGCACGGCGATGCCCCCGACATAGCGAAGGCTCGCGCCGCTCGCGCCCACGCGATCGGTCGTCCCGTTTGGTCGCACACGATAGATCGCACTGCTGCTGGAAGGCTGAGCAACGGCGACGATCACGTTGCCATCGGGCAACGGCACCGCGGTGAACACTCCGGTCGGTGAAATCTGAAAGCCGGGATCACGCGTGCCATCCGGAAGGAAACAACCGGTGCCGCCGACAAGCAGGCGACCATCTAACATTAGCGCGAGACTCCCCGAGGCAGAAATTTCCTTCACCGGCGCGAATCCGCTCTCCAGCGAGCCGTCGGCACCTAGACGCAACGGACTCGTCGCAGGAGTCCCGCCAAATCGCGTGAAGGCACCGCTGACCATGACGCCGCCATCGGGCAGCGAAAGGAGAGCCGAGGGCGCACCATCGAAGCCCTCGCCCACCGCTAACGTCGCGTCGAACGAGCCGTCGGAGTTGAGCCGGGCGATGCGATTTTGGGGTAACCCGTTCACGCGGGTAAAGCCGCCCGCGACCAGCAGTTTTCCACCGGGCGCGGCCACGGTCGCCTGCACGCCGACCGGCGCTTCGAGTTGAGCGGTCACATTCTCGGGTGTGCCGTCGGCTGCAAACCGCACGGCGCCTCGGCCGGCGGCGGAAAAATCCGCTGTCGTCGCCAGCAACCGATCACCGTCCGTCGGGGCGTGCGCCCACTCAAAGTTCGTGGTGCCAACGACGATACGCTGTTCGGCGACGCCCGTTGAGGAGACGCGCCAAATGTAGGCCGAATTTGAATTACCGAACGACGCCCAAATTTTTCCGCCGGGGTGCAGCGAAATTTTCGCGATATTGTCGAATGCGTCAGACGACGACAGCAACTGCGTTTCCCAGGCGCCATTCACGCCGATTCGCCCCAGGCGGGCAGTCCCAAATGACGGCGTGGTGAATGAGCCGCCGACGATCAATTGACCGTCGGGTAGCACCGCCGCCGACGCTACGAACGGAGAATTTACTCCGGTGATCTGGAAGGTCGAATCGACGGTGCCCGCCGCCGTGAGACGCACGAGGGCGTTGGTGCTCGTGCCGCCGATCGTCACGTAACCACCGCCAAAGAGCGCCTTGCCATCCGGCTGAACCACGACGAACGTCGGAGCACTGGGTGTCGACGAGGACGAGAGAAACACCGGGGCATAGGCAGCGTCGAGCGAACCGTCGCCGTTCAATCGGTAGACGTAGCGTTTTCCGGCCGGGAGCGCCGTGCTGATGGGCAGACCGATCACGATGATTTTCCCATCCGGTTGGAGCGCGAGGCGCACGACGTTTTCAGGGGCCGAACTCGCCGTGAACGCCGGATCGAGCGTGCCGTCGTTCAGCAGGCGCACGAGCCGGTTGCGGTGGGGATAGTCGCCGAGATACGGCAACGGATGCGTCACCAAAATTTTTCCGTCGGGCTGAACCGCCTGCACCCGCGTCGTATTGATTTGGCTGAAACCAGCGGAGGCCACGTCAGCGAACACCGCCGGAGGCACGAAGGCCGCATCGACTTGAAACGCGGCATCCACTCGGGCAAGTCCGGGCCGCTCAATGCCGTTCAACCGGCTAAACTCGCCGCTCAGGATAAATTTCCCGTCGCCGATTGGCACGATGGCATTGATGAAGCCGCCCGCCGCTTCGAATTTCGGCGCAAAGCTGGGGTCGACCTCGAGCGTGTTGCCATAGCTGCTGGGGGCGACATCAAGCCGCGCACCGGAGGACACGGTCACCGACAGCCCGTCGGACACGATGACATCGTAGAGTCCCGCGTCAGTGCGGCTCGCGTGCGGTTGAGTAAACGTCGCCGCGGTCGCACCCGGGATGCGGTAGCCAGAACGCCGCCATTGGTAGGTCAGCGGTCCCACGCCGGTTGCCCCGACCGAAAAAGTGGAGGGATGTCCCGTTGTGACCAGAAGCGAGGCCGGTGACGTGACCACGGTCGGCGCAGGATTGGGTCCGGAAATCGTCACCGGTAGCGAGGCGGCGGTGCCAAAGCCGTTGGTGATCTTGACGGTGAATTTGGGGACGTCGACGGGTGCGAGGTTGTTGAGCACGAGCGACGCCGTCGTGGCACCGACGATACGGATGCCGTTGCGATACCATTGATAGGTCAAAGGTCCGGTGCCGGCGGCCGCCACCGAGAACGTCACGGAGGCACCGACCGCTGCCTGCACGGAAACAGGCGCCGCGACGATCGTGGGCGCAGCGGCCGGCGCGAGCCGCATGATGCCAAATCGCGGCGCTCCGAAAGCACTCAACGCGGACCCGAGCAGCACAATGCTACCATCGTCTTGCAGCAGCATCCGATCGACCCGATTCGTATCGACGGCGAGGCCGTCGGTGAGGAATGCAGTGTTTTGGACTCCTTCCGCCGAGTATTTCTTCAAGAATGATGCAGCGGTATTTTCGCGACGTGGAGCAGCGGCGACGATAAATCCCCGGCCAGGCAACGGCAAAATCCCCGCTCCCGAATACACCGACCCAGCGTAGCTCGGGATCGGAAAGAGACTCAAAAGATTCACGTATAGAGAGCCCGAGGAAAATGCATCGCCATTTACAAACGTGGCCAAGGGCAGTGACTGCCCCCAGCTGCTGTAAAGCGATCCGAAGCTAGTGTCATTCGTGCCATCGAGAAACAGGCACACTTTGGTGCTGTTTGATACGTGGAACGGGCCCCACATCAAAAAGCGCCCGTCAAGATACGTCGTGAGCTCGCCCACATACCCCGACACCACCGGATTCGCGAAGGACGCGTCCGGCGTGCCGTCGGTCAGGAATCGGCGCAATCCGGTGGTCGCGCCGAAAACACCGCCCTCCGCCGAATTCGATACCACGACGCTGCCATTCCGATCCAAGATGAGCGCAGCCGGAGTGTAGGTCACCGGAGCAAAGGACGAGTCGACGGGCCCATCAGGGAGAAGGCGCAATAGTTTGGTGCCATCGTGCACCAAAATCCGACCATCGCCTTGCACGACAAACCGGCCGGTGTCGGCGACTGGGATCTGGCTCCCCAAGTTGAAGGCAGGATCAGTCCGACCGTCCGCCAAAAAACGGACTAACCCGGCGCGCGCCACACTTTCGACATGGGTGAATGAACCGCGGACAAGCAGCTTTCCCTCACTGGCGATTTCCGCCCAGTAAATCGCCGCTTCCGCCCGGGGTGCCGGTCCGACGGGCTCCAAAAAATTACCGGAGACACCCAGCACGCTGAATCCCGTGCGCACGCTGGCATCTGCCGCACGAAATGAACCCCACAGCCTGACGCTGCCATCACCGAGGGGCGTCAGCGCGGTGAGCGTCGCGCTTGCATAAGGGAGTGCTCCGAACGCGCCGTCGCGCGCACCGGTAGAGGTGAGGCGGGTCGGCGGCACCCCTTTGCCGGCGATAAGAAACTTTCCGTCACCGGCGTCGATCAGGTGCTCAATATGGCCTCCGGCAGGCACCAGCGACTGATCGAAGGCGAACGACGTATCGGGTTCACCATTCGCCGCGAAACGAGTCACCCACTGGCTGCTCACATTTTGGTAGTTGAGAGCCCCCGCGGCGACGATCTTGCCGTCGCTTTGCCTCAATAGGGAGAGCACCGGGCCATTCGCATCGTCAATGCTGGAGACGTTAAACGTGCCATCGCGACCGCCGTCGGCATTGATGCGCACCAGATAGCCCGAGGCGGAAACGTTCTTGTCGTAAAGCTGTCCACCACCGACCAGCCATTTTCCATCGGGCAGTGCCAAGAGCACACGGCCTGCCGCCATGTTATACGGGAAACTGCGGCTGCCCATGGTGGAACTGAACACCGCGTCGACCGCTCCGTTGGCAGCAAGGCGGGCCACGCGATTGGCGTAGAAGCCATTCACCTCACTAAACGCGCCGGCCAAAACCAGCCGTCCGTCGGATTGGGCGGCAATGGCATAGACGGTGCCGTTGCACCCGGTCCCCGCCGAGAAGGAGACATCAGCCTTCAGATCACCGCCAAGGCGGGCGACGCGACCGCACGGACGCCCGTCGATAAATGCGAAATCGCCGCCGATCATGATCTTGCCGTCGGCCAAAGCAGTAAGGACCTCCACCGAACCGGTGAGCACCGGCGGCGTGTATCCGGAATCCAAAGTCCCATCATTATGCAATCGCGCAAGATAGGCGCGCGGCGCACCGTCGAGCGACGTGAAGTTGCCGCCGACCAGGAATTTTCCGTCGGGCAAGCGCAGCACGGCCCGAATCATCCCCTCCCCTGCCCGTTCCAGACGAGGCGCATAGGACAGGTCGGCTGTGTAAAAATTCGGCAGCGGATTGGGCGCTGCATCGAGCGCGTAACCAAAAGCGGTAACGGCCTCCGCTGGATAAGTGAGCACCACATCGTAGAAACCGTTTTGGGAACGAGAGAGCGCCGTCAGAGGTAGCGTCGCCGCCGTCGCCCCGGCGATCGGTGTGCCCCGTCGACGCCACTGGTAGGTTGCACCCGCCACGGCGTCGACCGAGAGCAATGCGGCACCGCCCACCTTGGGCTGCACATTCGACGCGATGAGCAGTGTTGCCACACTGATCACGGCGGGCGCACTCGTCGCGGTGCCAAACAAGTTGGCCAGCGAAACCGAATAGCTTGCGGCATCGGTCGTGGCGATGCGGGTCCAGGTGAGTGTGGCCGCGGTGGCGCCCGGGACCGGCACCCCATTCTTGTTCCATTGGTAGCGGGGAGCCGGATTTCCGCTGGCCGTCACGGAAAGCGTAACGGACGATCCCGTGTTAACCGCTTTCGTCGCCGGACCACTCACGACCGTGGGTGCCGCGGGGTTCACATAGAGCGGCACCGCAGCGGAGAGGACTGAAGCGCCAGGAGCGTTGCTCACGAGCACACGGTAGTCGGCGGAATCGGTTGTCTGGGCGTTGGCCAACACCAACGAGGCATTTGTGGCGCCCGCAATCGCGACCCCGTTTTTCTGCCATTGGTAGCGCAGGTTGGGCGTGCTGATCGCGACGATTGAAAACGTCGCCGACTGTCCGGCAGACACCGCCTGAAAAACGGGTTGTTGCGAAATGCCGATATACGCCGGATCGGGCACCGACTCCATCACTGCGGGAAATGCACTCACGATCAGTTTCCCCGCACCATCGCCCACCACACCGGCCGGGGTCGGCCCGGTAAACTGGCTGCGCGTCCACGTGATTCCATCGATCGAGGTATGATAGCCGTCTGCACTGGTCGCGATAAAGCGTCCGCCGGCATAGAGGACATCGACGAGGGTCGCGTTGCTGCGGTTGCCGTCTGGGCTGCGCGGCGTCCAAGTGACACCATCGGAGGAGGTGTAGATCGAACCGTATTCTCCGACCACGACGAACACCCCGGCACCAAAAGCCAGGCTGTTGAGACTGGGATAGGCATAACCCGAAATCTGAGGATCGCCGGAGAGCCAAGCGATGCCATCGGGCGAACGCAGCGGCACACCGCTGCCGTGACCTATGTAGAGTCCGTTGCCGTAGACCGCCCGCTCGACGTAAGAGGCGTTGGACGCGCTTCCCGTCCAAGTCACCCCGTCAAGCGACGAAGCAGTCCAACCCGATCCGATTGCCACCAATCTCTCGCCGACCTCAACGATGGCGGCAAACGCCCCCGTGACGCCCGACACGCTAAGGCGATCCCAAGCCGAACCGTCCGTCGAGACGAGCACGCCGCCCTGCGGAGAGGCGGAGTAGAATTTGTTTTTGGCGAAAATGGCCCGCCCAGAAAACTCAACGGAACCGGTGACCGAGATCCATTTGTTGCCGTCGGTCGAATAGTAGGCCGCCGAGCGCGAATATTGGTAGGAGACAGGCGAGCCGGTCGCCACCCAGCGGCCCTTGCCGTATACGAGGCTGCCCACCGGCTGCCCGGGCCAAGCGACCTCACTCGTCCAATTCAGGCCGTCCGTCGAAGCATGGACGTTGCCGGTCGAGCCAGCCGTGAGAAAACGACCGCCGGCGAAGACCACACAACCACTCGATTGAGCGGACTGAACGGTTCCACCCGACCAGTTCACTCCATCCATGGAACGATACAGCGTGGGCGTGTAGTTAGTAGACCCGGCGACGAAGACACCGTTGCCATAGGCCACCTGCGTGAAGGCGACGCTCGTCGAACTCGCTCCGCTCCACGTGATGCCGTCAGGTGAGTTGTAGAGCTGTCCCGAAATATGCGCGAAGATCTTACTGCCGGCCGCCGCTAACCGGTAGCTGCTCCCGAGCGATGTATGGCTCCACGGCACTGCACGCGCCTGCCAAGTGACACCATCCACCGAAGTGTAGATCGGGGTGGACGTCTCGTAGTTTTCGGCGAGGGCAATAAACTTCCCCTGCTCAAAAACCACATCCCCAAAATAGAAACCGCTCGGCAGAGTGCGCGCCGTCCAAGTGACACCGTCGGTCGAGGCCATCAGCGCGTTGCTGCCGGCAAAATTGCTGAGGAAAACGCCGTTGCCGAAAACGAGCCAATCATACGTCCGATAAATCGACGACCGGTCCGTCGTCGTCCACGTGATGCCATCGGTGGAAATCATCTGCCGGTCGTTGCCCATGGCGACGAAGCGGCCGTTACCGTAGGCGATACGTTTGACACCGCTATAGCCCGGCGCAGGCGTGTGCCGCCGCGTCCACGTGACGCCGTCCGGTGAGGTCACGATGCTGCCCGCTACGGCGACGTAGAGGCCATTGGCAAAAATCATCTGCTCGGCAGGCGCGTTGGGCGTCTTGGCCACCCACGGTGTGGCCAACCCTGTTGCGCTGTCGGCGGAGCCACTCGCGTTGGTGGCGCGGGCCCAGAATCGGCTCGGCTCGGCGAGGCCCGCCGGGGAAAACGTCGTGCTCATGGCGCTGGGCCAAGGTTGGCTCGTATCACCGGAGCCACCACGATACCACTGGATGCCCGGCGGCATCACACCCGTCGCCCCAACCGCCAAGGTGGGCGTTTGTCCGGCGGTAAATTCTACATGGGCGGGCGCCCGGAAAATCGCCGGCGCCTGCGTGAGGCGCACGTTCATCGTCGCACTGTCGAGATAGGTGGTGGCGCTCGAAACGCGGACCCAAAACGCGGCGTCCGCCGTCACCTCACCCGGCACGTAGGTGGTCGAGGTCGCTCCGGCGATGAGGTTGGCGGTATCGCCGGTCGTGCCGCGATACCATTGAAACGTCAGCCCGGGACCGGTTGCCGAAACCGAGAGTGACGGCGCTTGACCGCTCGGCACCAACACGGTGTCCGTGGCGGAATTGATCGCGATGGCGGTCTCGTCCGGGGTCGAAACCAATACGCGATAACCGTTCGTCGCCAAGAAGCGCCCGTTGCCGTAGCTCAACGCATACCCGCTACTCAACCCGGCTGCCAGTGCCCGCGGGAAGACCGTCCAGTTCAGACCATCGGTCGAGGTGACGATGTCGGTCCCGACGTTGGCGACGAATCGGCCGGCGCGGTAGATTAGCCCTGAAAACCCCGTCGCGGAAAATCCTCCTGTCGGCGTCGGCAGCGAACTTGTGCTCCAGGTGAGACCATCCGGGGACGACCGCGGCTGTAAGGAACCCAAGGGCACGGCGACAAATCTCCCTGCGCCGAAAGCGACCGCTGCCATCGTCGTCGAGCCAAAGCCCGGGCTCCGCAGCGTCCAATCGCTCCCGGTTTCGGAGGTCGCCAAGGCGCCCGGGTAGCCAACGGCCACGAAGCGCCCGCCCCCTTCCGCCAAGTCGTTAAAATAGCTGCCACTGGAAAGGCTATGCCGAGACCAAGTCACCCCGTCGCTCGAACTCGACATGCCTCCGCTGCCGGCCACCACGTATTTGCCCCGCGCATAGAGCATTTTACCCAATTGACTGTTCGAGCCCACCGTCGTCCAAGCCAATCCATCCACGCTATTGAGGACAACATCGCCACCGATCAGACCCGCGGTGGCCCAGAATTTCCCATTCGCAAAAAGGGGCGCGGCAAAGGACTGGCTGTTTGAACGGGACTGCCACTCGACGCCATCGGGTGACGTCGCAAACCCACCCGGCCCCACCTGCAAAAAGCGGCCGTTGCCGTAAGCCACGCCGCCACCGGAGGTGGAAAGTTGGGCAGCCACCGGCGTCCATTCGTCAGTCGCTGTCTTGAGGGTGGTCGATCCCGCGGAGCCAACAGCCACAAAGGCGCCGCCACCGAACGCAATCGTGCCCGACGTCGAAAATGCGCCCGGGCCTTCGGGCTGCGTAGTGCGCGCCCAGACGTGGCCATCCACGGAAGAGAGGTAGCTCGACCCCAATCCGATAACGTAAATTCCGTTGCCGTATGCGACCGACGCATAGGTCGTGGCGCCCGCGTAAAAATAAGGGGAACGACGGGCGATCCAATTCGCGCCATCGGGTGAGGTGAGGATGGCGTTCGATTCGCCGACCGCCACGAACTGCTCACCGCCATAGGTGACCGCGAGCAGCCGCGCATTGTAGACGTAGCGATCTTCGTCGAGCACGATGCCCTGCGCGCGCCGCGTCCACGTCGACCCGTCGGACGATGTGTAAATCAGCGTTTCGCTGGAGCCAACCGAGCCGACCGCCACAAACACGCCGTTACCGAACGCCACCGCACGAAGGATGAGGCCATTGGCCGAACTCGGCATGGTGTGCACCGTCCAAGTCAAACCGTCGGGCGATGCCAATACGCGACCGTCACTCTGCACGAAGATGAATCGACCGTTTCCGTGTGCCGCTCCGACGGTGCGCACACTGCTGGACCCATCAGCTGACCGGACCTGTGTCCACGTGACGCCATCGGCGGAGGAAAGCACCAGTCCGCCGGAGCCTGCAGCCAGATATCGGCTGCTGCCAAATACAACGGCCCCGAGGTTCGCAGAGGTCCCAGCGGAGCGCGTGATCCATCTGCGTCCGTCGGCAGATGTGCCGATCGTGCCGGCATCACCCACGGTGACCCAACCGGCGTCGCCGCGCACGACGCCATAGAGGTCGGAGCCTAAAACCGGATGGACCAAACTCCAACTTTCCACCCCGCCCCGGACCTGAACAACGCCGAGGACGAGCAAGGCGAGTGTGCACAAAAATCCAAGGAGCGTCGGGCGAGGTCTCATGGCAGGGAGTTCGAAAGCGAGAATCGGCAGCGAATCATTCAGCAAACTAAGTTCGGCCCAATACTATTTCGGCCGAGGATGCTCACGGCCCGGGGGCGAAGCCGTCTTCGGTGCTGCCTTGCGAGCGGTAGGCGCCGGTGCGGGTGTTGCCCCTGCGGGCGTTGTAGAGTTCGATCACGCGGGTGAGTTCGAAGAGGCCGATGGCGCCGTCGCGATTCGTGTCGGCGGAGTGGAAGAGCGAGAGTGCGGCGGTCGCGCCGGGTGCCCGGGCGGCGTCGGCCTCGAAGCCGTCTTCCGTGGCGGTCGCGGCGACGGCGTAAGCGCCGGTGCGGGCGGTGCCGTGGCGCGTATTGTAGAGTTCGATCGCGCGCGTGAGTTCGGTGAGGTTGAGGCGGTTGTCGTGATTGGTGTCGGCCGAGTGGACCGGGGCGGCGGCGGTGACGACGAGCGCGGGGAGCGCGGCGGGTTGCGGCGATTCGCCGGTGCGCACGAGGCCGGTGGCGGCAAGGGTGCGCGAGGAGGCTTCGTCGGCGGGGACGTTGAGCACGTAGGTGAACGTGAGGGGGCTGGCGGGCGGCGTGGTCCAGGACCAACCGAGGGTGCCGGTGGCGCCGACAGCGGGCTTCAAATCGCCTTCGCCGGACCCGCCGGCGTAGGTCCAACCGGCCGGGAGCACGACTTCCCAACCGAGACCGGCGGCGGTGCCCGTGAACGTGAGGGTGTTGGTGACGGTGAGCGTGCTGCCGGCGACGTAGCCGGGCCCGACGAGGCGGTGGGTGGCGAGTTGGGCGGCGAGGGCGAGCGTGGCCGGGGCGGAGGTGAGCGAGCCGTGGGCGTTGGAGACAACAAGGGTGTAGTCGCCCGCATCGGCGGCTTGCGCGGCGGCGAGCGTGAAGAGAGCGGAGGTGGCGCCGGGAAGATCGACGCCGTCCTTGCGCCATTGATACGCGGGCGCGGGTTTGCCCACGGCGACGCCACCGAATGCGACGGACTGACCGGGTAGCACCGTGACGGAGCGGGGCGGCGAGACGAGGGCAACGGGGATCGTGGCCCCGCGCTGGGTGTCGATCTCGGCCAACTCGACGAGCACGCGGCCGGTGGTGCCGGGGGCACCGTTGAGGCGCACCGTGTAGGAGCCGCCACCGGCGACGGGCGTGAAGACAAGCGCGGCGTCTTTGGCGTTGGGAGCGAGAGGCATAAGACCGGCCGTGCCGACCGCGGCGGCCATGGTGGAGTCGCCGGCCCAGTCGTCGTTGGCGGCGACCTGGGTGTTGGCGGAATCGAAGACGGCGAGGCGGGGATCGGCGAGGAAGCCCGTGCCGCCCAACGCTGGCCCGAGGGCGCGGAGGAGGTAGGTGCGACCGGCGGGCGCAGCCGCGAGCGTGAAGCCGAGGACGAAGACATCGTTGCCCATACCGGCGTGCGCCAGCGTGGAGAGGTAGGTCACGCGAGAGCCGTAGGAGGAATCGGTATCGAAGAGTTCGAGGAGGGCCACCCCACCGCCCGAGCCGGGTGTGCCGGCGAGCGTGACGTGAGCGGTGCCGGGGGTGAAGGTGCGCAAAAACCCGGCGTCGCGGCTGCCTTCGGCGAAAACGAAACCACCGAGCTGCGACGCAGTATAGTTGACGTTATAGACCGGGCCCCAGTTGTCGTTCGTCAGGAGCAGAGCTCCGGAGGCGGCGTGCAACGTGAGCATGGGATCGGCGAGCGCATCGGTGGTGCCGAAGGGAACGAGCGCGGGGCCTGCGCCGCGGAGGAGCAGAGATTTCGAGTAGGCTCCCTCGAGGGTGAAGGTAGCGGAGAGCGGCGCGAGGGCGGCGTTGGCGCGGATGGCGCCACGGATGAAGCCGCGGGAGGAAAGATCGTTCGAGACAATGGTGACGACCACATCGGCAGAGGTGACCGTGCCGAGGGCGTTGATCACCGCGACAGTGTAAGAGCCTGCGACGGAGCTATAGGAATTCGAGCCGGTGACCGCATAGGTGGCGGAGGTGGCGCCGGAAATGACCTGGGCGTTGCGATACCATTGGTAGATCGGCTGAGGCGAACCGGTGGCCGTGACGGAGAGGCTGAACGGTTGACCGGAGGCGACCTGCACGGGCGTGGGCTGCACCGTGATAACTGGAGCGACGTCGCCGGAGGGATCGCGCAGGGCGAGGCCGAATTGGTTGCCCGCCGCGATCTGCAGCGCGGGCGAGACGGAGGCCGCCGAGGTCGGGTGCCCCGATTCGGAGGACAGCGAAACGACCCGCCCATCGGACTTCAGGAAGTAGGAATAGCCGCCGCCGCCAATGGCAAGGGCAGCGACTCCGGTGTGCGTCACGGAGCTGTTCGCGGAATACTCGCCTGTAGAGGCGTTGAATACCCCCACCGTGCCATCGCGGCGGAGCGTGTAGAGGGCATAGTCGTAGGCGCCCTGAGCGATAGAAACGATGTCACCGGGGACGACCCCGAGCGAGGCGATCGTGATCGAGGAGTAAGAGTCGGCCGCGCGCCAATAGAGCAGCGTGCCATCACTGCGCAGCGCGTAGCGGACACCCGCGCTCGCAGCGACCTCCACGAGGTCGCCGAGCGCGACCGGGGTGTCGGAACGCACGCCCTCGGTAGTCCACACGACGACGGTGCCGTCGGCGCGGAGGGCGATCGCCTCGGGAGTGGAAGGCGAAGCCGAGAGGGCGACGACGTTGGTGACCGTGGAAGGGACGTAGTTGAGCTGGCCCCACGCGGCGACAGTGCCGTCGGCGCGGAGCGCGAGGCTGGTATTGTAGCCGGCGGCGATCGCAATGACATCGGTCAGGTCGGCGGGCACATTGGCGAGGCCATAGGCGCCGCCACCGCCCCAGGTGACGACCGTGCCATCGGTCCGCAGGGCCAGTGCATGAGAGGAGCCGGCGGCCAGCGCGACGACATCGGTGAGCCCGGCGGGTGGAGAACCCACGCCGGAGGTGTTGGGCCCCCACACCCGAATCTGGCGGGGGCCAGTCACGGCGACGTAAACAGGGGACGAGGCAGCGGGACCGACCGCGTTTGAGGCGACCAGTTGGTAAGAACCGTTATCGGCAAAGCGGGCGGCGGGCAGCGCGTAGGTCGCGAGGGTGGCCCCGGGAATCGCGCGACCGTTGAAGCGCCATTGATAGGTCACCGCACCGGAGAGCGAGACCGTGCCGGCGAGCGTGACCGCCGTGCCCGGAGACACGAGGCGACGGGCAGGCGCAGCCAAGGCCACGCCGGGCGAGGTGCTGACGCCGAGCGTGAGCGTGCGGCTGGTGACACTACCCAAATAATTGGAGACGCTGACATCGTAGGTGCCGGCGGTGGCCGCGGTGACGCCAGGGAGCGTAAACGTGGCATCAGTCGCACCCACGATGGCGACACCGGCTTTGCGCCAGCGATAGGTGAGCGGCGCGGTGCCTGCCGTGGCGGAGACGCGGAGGATCGCGGTCTGACCGAGCGCAGCGACGGCATCCGCTGGCTGGGCGGTGATCACCGGGACGGTATCGGCAGAGGCGTCGCGCAGAAAAGCAGAGTAGCCCGATGCGAAGGCACCGAGTTCGATCACGTCCCGAAGTCCGGGCGGCACCAGCTTCGGCACCGTGCTGTTGTAAGCGCCGCCGCTGCCCCAGCCGACGACGATGCCGTCGGTCCTGAGCGCAAGGCTGTGTTGATCGCCGGCGGCAATGCGAACCACGCCGGAGAGGCCGGCGGGCACGGCCGTCGCGCCGTAGGAGGCCGAGCCCCACGCGACCACCGTGCCGTCGAAACGGAGGGCGAGAGCGTGGCTGCTGCCGACCGCGATCGCCGTGACGCCGGAGAGGCCGGTCGGCGGGGAACTCTCGCCACTGGCATTGCGGCCCCAACCGACGACCGTGCCATCGGCCCGCAAGGCGAGACTGAAATTATCACCCGCGGACACCTCGATGATTCGCGAAAGTCCCGCGGGCACGGACGTGGCGCCGGCAGATGCCAGCCCCCAGGCGACGACGGTGCCGTCACCTTTGAGCGCGAGGACATGGGAAGTGCCGGCGGAGATGGCGACCACGCCCGCAAGGCCGGCCGGGACATTCATGCGGGTATCGGAAGTATTGGAACCCCAGACAACGACGGTGCCATCAGCCCGGAGTGCCACGGCGAAACCGGTGGCGACAGATACGGCCACCACATTTTCGAGGCTGGCTGGCGGCGAACCGGGGGAGTCGTAGCCGTAGTAACCGGAGGTGACAGCAGCGACCATGACCCGGCCGGTGGCGGTGATAGTCGCAAGCGTGCTGCCACGGGCAGCCAGGGCGATGGAGTTGTCAAATCCGCCCGGCGTGCCGGTAAAGACGCCGGCATTGTTCGCCGTGAGCATTTGGGTCGCGGTGGGGACAAACGGCACGAAGATGGCGGCCGTGACAAAGGTGCCGGCCTCGGTGGTATAGACAGCTTGGTAGTAACCGGCGTGAGCGGGTGTGGCGTTGACGATGGCGTAGGAGCGCGCGCTGGCACCGGCGATCGGCAGGCCGTTGCGCCGCCACGAAACCGTGGCCGTGCTCGGCACGTCGGCGGCGAGCGCCAGCACGAGAGACTGACCGGGCGACAGCGGATAGCGTCCGCCGGAGGAGAGACTGGCGACAGGCGAGGCGCTGATCTGCAGAAGTGCGGCATCACTCGTCGCGCTGCCGCGAGAGTTGGAGACGACTACATGATAAGAGCCCGCTGACGCCAAAACCACGCCGCCGACCGTCAGGGTCGAAGCGGTGGCGCCGGAGAGAGCGACGTTGTCTTTGAACCATTGATACGTGAGGGCGGCGGTGCCGGCGGAGGCCGAGACGGCAAAGGTGACGGACTGCCCGAGGTTGGCGACGGCCGGCGCGGGCGCGGCGACGATGGTCGGCGCGGTGTCGTTCGAGGCGTCGCGCAGGGCGAAGCGATAGGAGCTACCGACGGAAAGCGCGAAGACGGAACGGAGTCCGGCCGGAGGCGACGCGTTGGACGAGGAGAGGTCGCCCCACGCGAAGACCGTGCCATCGACTTTGAGCGCGTAACCTTGATGGCCCGAAACCGCGAGCTGGACGACACCGGAAAGTCCGGCCGCGGGAAAACGAGCATAGGCGGAGTAGCTGGTGGATCCCCAAGGCACGACGACGCCGTCGGCGCGAACGGCGAAGAACGCGCCACCGGAGATCACGGTGGAGCGCGCCGGAATGATCGAGGCGGGCGCCGTGCCATAGCTGCCGGCAGCATAACCCCAGATGGTGACGGTGCCGTCGGACTTGATGGCAAGGGAGATGCCATCGCCGGCCGCGATCCCGATCACCCCGGAGAGGCCGGCGGGCGGGGGGTAGCCAGTCACGTCGTAGTAGTAAGACGTGCCCCACTCCACGACCGTGCCATCGCTCTTCAGTGCGACGACGTGCCGCTCGCTGGCGGCGAGCGCCACGACCCCGCCGAGGCCGGCGGGCAGGGTGATTTGACCGTAGCTATTGCTGCCCCACGCGACGACGGTGCCGTCGGACCGAAGGGCATACGATGAGTAAGCCCCAGCCGCGATCGCCACGACATCGTTCAAGCCGGCGGGCACGGTCGTGTTCGCCGTTTCGGAGCCCCACGCGGTGACCGTGCCATCGGACTTCAACGCGAGGGCGTGGTAGTAGCCGGTGGCGATCGCCGTAGCGGTGCCGAGGTTGGACGGCAGGGTGAGCGGGCTGCCCCAGCCGACGACTTCGACGACCGGGTGAGTGACCGTGACAAAGATCGCCGGACTCACGGCGGAGCTGGAAGGGCCGTTGACCGCGAGTTGGTAGTAGCCGGCATCAGTGGCGGCGGCGTTGAGGATGGTGTAGCTGAGCGAAGTGGCGCCGGTGAGCGGGAGGCCGTTGCGCCGCCACTGGTAGGTCAGCGGGCCGGTGCCGGAAGCGGTGGCGCTGATGGTGAGCGACTGGCCCTTGGGGAGGACTTGGCGCCGGCCGCTCGCGACGGCGGCCGTGACCGGAATGGCCGGCGCCGGCACGGTGAGGGTGAAGGTCTGGCTAGCGGTGCCGAGGGTATTGGTGGCCGTGATCGTAAAGACGAAGGGCGAGCCGTTCCCATTCGTGGGCGTGCCGCTGAGCAGGCCGGCCGCCGCGGAGAGACCGGCCCACGGCGGAAAGTTTCCCGCTGTGACCGCAAAGGTCGAGGCGGGCGCTCCCGCCGTGGTGAAAGCGAAGACGCCCGCCGCACCGATGCCAAAAGTGGCAGACGTGGCGTTGGTAAATACTGGCGCGGCATTCACTGTGAGCCCCGCTGGCGCCGAGAAAATCGTGCCGACGAGGTTGGAGATCACGCAGCGAAACTGGTCGCCGTGCATGAGCGCCGTCGTCCCGGTGAGGAGGAGCGTGGGGGTGGTCGCGCCCGAGTAGATGCTGCCGTCGGTGAGGTTGAGAAACGGACCACCCGACACGGGCTGGCGTTGCCATTGAAAAGTGACCGCGGCGCCGCCAGTCGCGACCACGGCAAACGTGGCGGTCTGCCCAACGTTGGTAGCGACGGCGGGAGGCTGCGTCGTTATGGCCGGGAGGGGCACGTAAACGGCGCGGCGCACCGTCAGGTTTCCGGCGTCGGCGATCAGGAGGTCACCGGCGGCATTGACGGCCAAGCCGGCGGGAGACGAGAAGCGCGCCTGGGTGCCCAGGCCATCGGCCGAGCCGGAGGTGCCAGCAATACCGAGGACTGTGGTGACCACACCGGTCGTCGTCACGCGGCGCACGGTGTGGCGTCCCGTATCGGTCACGAAGAGCGCGCCACTGGAAGCATCCCAGGCGAGGCCGAAGGGGTTGTAAAAACTGGCAGCGGAGCCGGTGCCATCGTAGCTGCCGTTGTAGGGGTAGCCACCACCCGCGAGCGTGGACACCTCGCCGGAAGGCGCAATCCGGCGCAGGGTGGGATAAGAGGAATAGTTGGCCCCATCGAGCAGGTAGAGATTGCCGGAGGCATCGACCGCGAGCGCACCCGGCGAGTAGAACCGGGCGAGCGGACCGGGACCATCGACCGCGCCGGAGACGCCGGCGAGACCGGCCAGCGTGGTGACAACACCGGCGGAGGTGATCTTGCGCACGGTGTAGTTACCCGTATCCGAAACATAAAGACTGCCCGCAGCATCGACCGTCAAACTGGCCGGACTCGCGAAGCGCGCGGCGGCGCCCGTGCCGTTGGCGTTGCCAGAGGTGCCGGTCTGACCGGCGATGAGAACGAGCGTGCCCTCGGAGGACAGTCGATAAATCGCATGGTTGGAGCGATCAGCGAGGTAAACGGTGCCCGCCGCCGTGACCGCGATCGCATGATTTCCGCCCAAGGATGAGACGAGGGTGGTCACGACACCGGCCGGGGTGATCTTACGCACGGCCGCGCCGGCACCATCGACGAGATAGAGATTGCCCGCGGCATCGGCGCCCATCGATGACGGCGAGGCAAACCGCGCAGCGCCACCGGTGCCGTCGGCGCTGCCGCTCTGACCGATGGCACCGGCGAGGACCGAGGTGGTGTAGGTTTGGGCAACGGCGGAGCCGATGCAGACCAGGGAGAGAAACAGAGCGCGGAACATAAGGGCAGTTCTCATGGGAAAGGGAGATGGGAAGCGAACAGGCGGGAAATGGGCAGCGGGAAATTCTGTCGTAGCGCGACGTTTCACGGCCCGGGGGCGAAGCCGTCTTCGGTGGCAATAGGCGCAGTCGCGGCGTGATACGCGCCGGTGCGCGTGGTGCCGGCGCGGGTATTGAAGAGCTCGATGACGCGCGTGAATTCGCTGAGCGAGAGGCGACCGTCGCGGTTGAGATCGGCGGTGTGCGGGGTGGTCGGTATCGGGCCGGCGGTTACAGCGGGATCGGGGGCATAGCCGTCGACGGTGCCAGCGGCAGCGACGTAGCGCCCGGTGCGCACGGTGCCGGTGCGGGTGTTGTAGAGTTCGAGCACGCGGGTGAGCTCGACGAGGTTCAGCGCGCCGTCGGCGGGGGATGTGTCGGCGGAATGGCCGGGTTGGACCGTGAGGGCAATGGTCTGCGTAACCGGAGTGCCGATACCGTTGGTCGCGGCGAGCGTGAAGATGAAGGGCGAGCCCGCAAGTTCGGGTGGCGTGCCCGACAGTGCCCCGGTGGCGGGATCGAGGGTGGCCCACGCGGGAAGGGCGCCCGTGGATACAGCAAAAGTAGGCGAGGGCGAACCGGTGGCGGTCGGCACCAGACTACCGGGACGGCCCAAAATGAATCGGGCTGTCGCGGAACCCGTGAGCACGGGAACAGCGGGTAGCGCGCGGTCACGGAGCAAGATGCTGGCGCCGCCGTTCGCCGCCACGCAGACGATCGGAGCCGCGCCTTCGGGAAAGTTGAGTTCGCCGACACTGTTACTCCCCCACCCGACCACCGTGCCATCCGCCTTCAGGGCGAGAGAATGGCTGGAGCTGATCGCGACCGCCACCGCCGACAAGTCCGCCGGGAGGGGCGCCGTGCTCCCAAAATACTCACCCCAAGCGACGAGGGTGCCATTTTTTTTGAGCGCGACACTGTATTGACTGAAGGCGGTGATCCCCGCCACGTCGGTCAACCCCGGGGGCACGGTCGCCTGACCGTAGTCGTTGCCGCCCCACGCCACCACCGTGCCGTCCGTTTTGAGCGCGAGGCTGTGCACCAGCCCGGCAGCGACGGCCACCACCGTGGAAAGGCCGGCCGGCACATCGAGTTGGCCGCGAAAGTTCCGTCCCCAAGCGACGACCGTGCCGTCGGCTTTCAGGGCCAAGCCGTGGTAGATGCCGGCCGCAGCGCTCACGATGTCGACGAGGCCCGAAGGTGGTGGATGCTCGGCGAAAGCGGGGCCCCAGGCGACGACGGTGCCATCGCTGCGCACCGCGAGACTGTTGTTGCCCTGAACCACCAAATGCACCACCTCAGTCAAGCTCGCGGGAGCCACCGTAGGGCTGTCCGGGGACTCACCCCACCACACGACGCGCCCGTCCCCCTGCAACGCGAGGGAGTGCGTGTTACCTCCCGCCACGGCGGAAATCGCCGTGAGCCCGGCCGGGACCGAGCCCCACGAACGACCGACCGTGACGATCTCCGCCGGATGCACGAATACGTTTACAAACACCGGCGGGCTGATGATCGCATCGCCGCCACCGGTCGCGACGAGTTGATACCAGCCGTTGTCGCGGAAGGGCGTGACGTTGAGCAGGGTGAGGGTGGCCGCGGTGGCGCCGGCCAACGGGATGCCGTTGCGTTTCCACTGATAGGAGGTCGCTCCCGCCGCGGCGCCGGATAACACGAGGTGACGACCACGCGCGACGGACTGACGCGCCGCCGGCAAGGCCGTGAACCGGCCGACTCCCGCCACGGTCAGCGTGAAACTCCGCAAGGCCGGGGAGCCCTCACCATTGGCCGCCTCCACCGTGAAAGAAAACGGCGAGCCGAGCACAGTGGTGGGTGAGCCGGAGACCACTCCCGTCGCAGCATCGAGCGACGCCCAAGGGGGCAATGCTCCGGCGACCACCCGAAAAGTCGGCGAGGGTGCGCCCGTCACCCCGATGGCGAACGAACCCAGGCGTCCGAGGGTAAACTCTGCCTCGGACGATCCCGAAAAGATCGGCGCGGCCGCAACGGTCAGGGTGGCTGCGGCGCTGAAGGCCGAGGGAATAATGCCGTTGCTGACCACACAGCGAAACGAGTCGCCGCGCATCGCCGCCGTCGTGGAACCGACCGAAAGCATGGGCGTCGCGGCACCCGAAAAAAATCCGGGTTGGTCGACGACGTTGGAAAACAGGGCATCCGTCGGCGCGCGCCTTTGCCAGCGATAGGACAAGGGCGCCTCGCCGGTCGCCGCCACTTGAAAGACGACGGGTTGGCCGAGGCCGGTCGAAACAGGGGCGGGGTGAGCCGTGACCGCCGGAGCCAAAGCTGTGCCCGCATCGGCTACGGCGACGAGGTTTTGGCCGGCGGCGGCGATCAGTTGGACGCGGGAGATGGAGTCGAACGGCAAATCAGGAAAACTGAGACGACTACCCCAGAAGACGGCGCGACCATCGGCTTGGAGGGCGGAAAAGAAGCCGTGGCCCGCCACGAGTGCGACGACAGCGGTGAGGCCAGGGGGAGTCGGAGGCACGTTCTCGCCCCACGTGAAAATCGTGCCATCCGACCGCAGCGCACCGGCGCCCTGGTCCAAGGCACAAACGGAAATGACAGGGGGGATTCCGGGCGGGCCACTCGCATTGGTTCCGCCCATGGAGCCGACGACACCGACCGTGCCGTCCGCGAGTGCGGCCAAATAAAAACCCGGCCCTGCGGCGATACTAACCATGTCAGAGAGCAGCGGGAACGGCTGGAAGGTGGCAGGCGCGCCGGTGAGCGTATCGTAGCCAAACACTACGACGGTTCCGTCGCGACGAAGAGCCATGCGAGCCGAAAACGAATCGGCGATCGCGACGACATCGGTGAGGCCCGCCACCGGTCCGGGCCCGACATTCCAGTAGCCGTTACCGGAGTAGCCGCCCCAGGCCCAAACCGTGCCATCGCTCCGGAGGGCGAGCGAATGATCCTGCGCGCAGGCCACCGCGACCACGTCAGTGAGAGTGGTCGGCGCCGGTCCGGCTTGCGACCAAGCGGTATGCCAATCCGTCAGGGTGCCATCGGCCCGCAGAGCGAGCCCGTGCGAATTTGCCAAGGCCACCGCAGTGATATTCGCCAGTTCGGGCGTGAGTGCGCCAAGCCCCAGGCCCCACCCCACGGTCTGCGTGCGCGGGATGACGACGTTCACGAAAATGGCGGCGCTCGCGGTCGAGCCGGAGGGGTTGGTGGCAACGACTTGATACCAGCCACCGTCGCGCGCGGGAGTGGCGGCGATGATCGTGTGGCTCGCGGTCGTCGCGCCGGGGAGCGGGCGGCCGTTGCGTTTCCATTGAAACGAGGTGGCGGCGGGGGCCGTGACGCTGAGCGTGAGGTTCTGATTGAGCGTCACCACCTGGCGCGGCGCGGAGACGGCCGTGATGACGGGCGCCTCGGCGCGGGCATGGGTCGACGAGAAAAACGCGACCACAAAGGCAAGCAGCAGCAGGAGAAAGCGAAACGGGCCGCCGGGGAGTTTGCCTGCGTGCATGTGTCCGCAAGCGTGCCGGGAGCGAGAGGCGAATCAACGCGGTTTCACGCCACGCGAAATTCAGCACGGCGCGTGGCCGCGCGCCCATCTTTTCTAATGACCAGGCGCGGAGCGAACCGCGCCGCAGGATTTCACGGCCCGGGGGCGAAGCCGTCTTCGGTGGTGCTGGGCGTGAGGGCAACGTGATACGCGCCGGTGCGCGCGGTGCCGGCGCGGGTGTTGAAAAGTTCGATGACGCGCGTGAGTTCGGAGAGAGAGAGGCGGCCGTCGCGGTTCGTATCGGCCGCATGGTAGCGCGCGAGCGGGCTGCTCGCGGAGCCGGTGCGCAAGGGGTCGGGGGCGAAACCGTCTTCGGTCGCGGTCGTCGCCACAGCATAGGCGCCGGTGCGCGTCGTGCCGGCGCGGGTGTTGTAGAGCTCGATCACGCGGGTGAGTTCGTAGAGGCCGAACGAGAAGTCGCTGTCGGTATCGGCGGTGTGCGGTGTGGCTGGCGGTCGGAGCGTGAGGGCCGCGGGCAAACCCGTGGCGGTGCCATTGGGTGACACGACGGTGAGCGCGTAGTCGCCGATGTCGGCGGCCTGAACTCCGGTCAACGTCAGCACGGCGTGGGTCGCGCCCGCGAGCGGCACGCCATTCTTGCTCCACTGAAACGCGGTCGGCGCGGGCGCGGCGACCCAAAGCGCCGTAAAGGTCGCGCGCCCGCCAGGAGTAGCGATCTGCGGCAATGGCGGTGAGATAATCGCGGGCGCTCGCGTGGCGGACCGGAAAGCGTCAGTGGCCTGCGCTTCGAGCACGACGTAGCCCTCGCTGCCCGGCTGGGCCCGCGCCAAGAGCGTATACGGGCCGGCCTGATCGAGCGTGGCGGCCACGGCGGCGTCGCCACTACCCGAGCCGAAAGGAGTCAGCCCGAGCGTCTGCACCGGGAGAACGGTAGCAGAGGCGCCGTCCTGCCAACTGCGATTGCGCGCGACCAATTCGCCCGAGGTGCCGTAGAGTTCCAATTCGGGATCGCCGCCGCCGCCGCCCAGCACAGGGCCCGCGGCGCGCAGGAGGTAGGGCACCAGTTGGGCGCTGCCGTAAGCCCCAGGCAGCGTGAATCCCAGCACGGCAACATCGTTGGCCGCGCCGAGACGGGTGCGCAGGGTGAGCCCGGCAATGCGTGACACCGGTCCGGCCTCGGAAGACTCCCGCGCATCGTGAAGTTCGCACAACACGAGCCCGGCGCGGGGATCGGCCGAGGACGGACGCACGCGCACGTGCCACACGCCGGGAGTAAGCGAGACACGCACCGCAGCATCGGCGGCGGCCGGAAATGAAGGGACGGCACCCGAGTAGATCATCGTATTGCGCAACCGGTCCAAATCCGCGGACGTGCCCCAGTCGTCGTTGGCGGCGAGCACCGCACCCGACGGCGAGAGTATTTCCAACCGAGGATTGGGCATCCCGCCCGTTACGCCCAGCGCGGCGAGTGAGGCCCCGAGGGCGCGCACGAGCACGGTTTTCGAAGTGGTGCCCTCGACCCAGAAGGTGGCAAAAATTTCGTCCGCACCGAGACCGCCCTGTCCGCGGCCCAGAGCAGACATTATCGCATAGCCCGGCGCGGTCGCCGTGGTGACCGTGTGGCCCGCGCCGCTCTGTGTGCCGTGGGCGTTCGTCGCGACGAGATGGTAGTAGCCCGCATCGGCGGTGGTGATTCCGGACAAGGTCAGCGTCGACGAGGTCGCACCGGCGACCGACACATCGTCCTTCATCCACTGATACGTGGTCGGCAACGTGGTCGTGACCTTCGCCTTCAAGACAACCTGCGCACCCGGCAAGGGAACGAGCGGTTGAGTGGGGCCGTTTTCGATCGCGGGGGGAGCGCGCAGGGTGAGCGTTGCCGGTTCGCTCAGGGACGACCCAAACGAATTGGTCGCTTGCAGACGATACGTTCCGGCCATGGCAGAAGTGAGGTAAGAGGCGTAGAAGTTCGACGTCGTCTGGCCAAGCAGTGGCACACCGTCTTTCAACCACTGATAACTTGCCGCCCCCGTCGCGCTCCCGGAAAAGCTGGCGCCCTCCGACGGCCCGCGCAGAAGCGAGACCGGATGAAGCGTAAACACCGGCACGCCCGTGCCGGGCAGTGGCACGACGGTCAGCAGTGCAGCCGACGTCGTGGCCGAGCCGTAAGGCGTCTCCACCGTCGCCGTGTAGGAACCGGAGTCTTCGGGACGCAGTTCAGGGAAAATGAGCGAGATTTGACTACCGTTGAACGACACCTGCGCACGCGCACCGACGAGCTGACCATCACGATACCAGCGAACGAGTGGCGTGTGGCTCCCGGCATACGTAAACTGCAAAACGGCCCGGTGCCCGGCCGAAGCGGTCAGCGCCGCCGGCTGGGAACTGATCGACGGTGCATAACCGGCGAGCACGGTGGAAGCGGCACGGGTCGTGCCGAAAGGATTGCTCGCGCGCACTTCGTAGAGGCCGCTTTCGACCGACCTGTAGATCCCCGCAGGAGAGATCGCGATCGACGACGATTCGTCGGCCGCGCGACGGGTGCCATTAACATACCAGGCAAAACTCGGCGGCGAATCAGACTCGGCGGTGACAGCGAGCGTCGCGCCCGTCGAGGGAACGACGAGAGGCGAAACCGGCGGCACCGTAATACGAGGGGCGCGGCCGACGGCGAGAGTTTGCGGGGCGGACGTGCGCGTCACCCCCGCCGCAGTCACTTCGCACACGTAGTCACCCGCGTCGGCGAGGGTGACAGTGGGGATCGCCAGCGTAGCGGCGTTGGCCGAAGTGATTTGCACACCGGCCTTCTTCCACTGGTAGGAAAACGGGCCACGCCCGGTGGCCTCGACGCCCAGCGAAGCGGCGGCTCCGGGCGCGACGACGATGCGCGCGGAATTCGGCCGCACGTCAAACGGCGCGGTCGTGATACGCGCGAGATGGTGAGCCCGGATGCCGGACAGCACGGTAAAATCACCCGAGACCAGCACTTCGCCCGCACTCGCGGCCGCGAGACCAAATCGGCGGGAGAAACTACCGGATTCATAGGTCGCGGGAGGCCCGGCGATCTGAAACCCATCGTCAAGCGTGCCGTCTGCCTTAACACGTGCGAGCCGTTGCCGGCTGACACCATTCACCATCGTGAACGCACCGGAGAGAAGGTAACCGCCTTCGACCAAAGGCAGCACCTGCAACACTGCGCCGTCCGGCTGCAGCACAGGCGCCGAGTCGACGGTGCCGTCGATGCGTAGCACGGCGATCGGCGAGCTGAAGGGACTGAAATAGCGGCTGTGCCGCACAAAGCGACCATCGCTGAGCTGCACCACGCCGTAGTCGAGAAGCCCCGAACCGAAAGGGGAGGACGTGAAGGTGGAATCGAGCGAACCGTTCTCGTTCAGCCGCATCAGTGAGACGTTACCCGTCTGCCCGGGGAGGCTGGCCACGATCAACACGCGGTGGTCGGCCGTAGTCGCGATGACGGCCACGGTGTAAGAGGCAAAGGACGGCGGCACAAAACTCGGATCGACGGTCCCATCGGTGCGGAGGCGCAGCAACGTCATCGAGTTGGCGAAGATCAGGCGCCCTTGGGCATCGACCGTCGCACTTTGGAGGCCTGAGACCGAGGCGTTCCAAGTCGGATCGACAGAGCCATCGGCGTTCAGACGCAGGGCCGAGTAGATGAACTTGGTGGGCGTTTGGACAAAAAAGCTCCCGACCACGATCAGCTTGCCGGACGCCAGCGGAAATAGCTGGGAGATGCCGTTATTGAAAGTCGGCGCGCTAAAGGTCGGGTCACGGCGGCCGGCGGCATCCAGACGCAGAATCGTCTGCGCAGGGAAGGCTTCCCCATTCAACTCGACCCCTTTCGCGACCACGTAGGCTCGTCCATCGCCCAACGGTGAAACCGAGCTGACGTTCGTGGAGTTGCGCAGCTCGGGCAAAAATAGCCCCGCGAACTCCAGTGCCGACGACAGCCAAATATATTGGCTGGTAATCGGGCTACGGGCCAACACACGCCCTTCGCCCGCCACCGCCGTAATCAGCCAAGTGCCGCCGGTGTGTGAATCAAAGCCGCGCTCGAATGTGCCGTCGGGATTCAGCCGAACGATGCCGTGGGCGACACGATGATCGCACTGCGAAAAATCACCCGAGAGGTAGATCCGCCCGCTATTGTCGGTGTGCAACGTGCGTAGTCGGCCTGCGCTGAGCAGTGGCGCGACGTAGGCGGTGTCCACGGTGCCATCGGCGCGAAGTCGTTCGAGCCGGTCGAGTCCCGCGATGCGCAAAACGCCTCCGCCCAAGAGCGTCACCGCCAGACGAGAATCGGGCAACGTGTTCACCTCGGTCGTTGTTACTAATATCGCCGGGTCCAGCCGACCGTCAGACAACAAACGACCGCGACTGTAAGAGCCGAGCCGGCTTTGCCCGACACGTCCGAAGACGATATCGATTTTCCCGTCGCCCAAAAGCTCGGCGGCAAACACCTCGGGCACGGCCGGATCGAGCGCGAACGACGGATCGATCTGTCCATCGGCGGTGAGCAAAGCGATGCTCGTGCCCCGCACCAAGAGGCGACCGTCGGCACGACGCCACAGCCGAGTGATTGGCCCGGGCACACCGACGGCGAGCGTAAATATGGGATCGATCTGGCCCGCCGCGTCGAGGCGCGCGATGTAGGGACGCGACACTCCATCCACCACCGAAAAATTCCCTGCCACCATGGTCCGGCCGTCGGGCAGGCCGAGCGCAGTCACGAGTGGCGGTTCCGTAAATCCACTGCCGGTCGGCAAATAGCCAAAAACAGGCCGGTAACTCTCGTCGATCCGCCAACTCTCCAACACCACGGGCACGCTCGCACTTGTCGCACTCGCGGCGGCATCGCGCACGATCACGCGATAGTCGCCCGCGTCCGCGGAGCGCAACGTAGCGAAGCGCAAAACGGCGGAAGTCGCCCCGGGCACGTCGACGCCGTTGCGTTGCCATTGGTAGGTCAGCGGAGCCACACCCACCGCGCCCACCGTGAGTTCGGCTGCCCCACCCTGCGCCGCCGCCAACGCGGTGGGCTCGCGCAGCAACAAAGGGCCTTGCGCAATGTGCAGTTGGATCGGCCCCGCGTCGACCGATTGTCCGTCGCCCCATACCCGCACGAAATAGCGCCCCGACTGCGCGGTTGTCACCGCCGGCAAACGCAATTCTCGGCCGGTGGCGCCGACCACGACGACGCCGTCACGCCGCCATTCGAAAGTCGGCGGGCCCGAGAGTCCGCTCACCGCGACCCACAGCGTGGCGTCGGAACCCGGCGCACACACCTCCACCGGCGAGGGGAAAGTCACCCGCAATGCGGCCGGATCGCGATAGTGAGCCAAACCGTGGCGCACGGCACCTTCGGCAGACTTGAACGTCCCGGTCGCCGTGAAGGCGGCCAGGGAGCCACTCGAATTTCCACCATCCCACGACATCGGCACTAGGACCGGCGCGAAACCCAGATCTTGTTCACCCCAAGGGGTCAGCCAGATGTTTCGATAACCCTCTGCGTCTGAAACAAAGCCAACAAATGACTGTCGCCCGTCGGAAAATATCGTCCAATTGGGCGATGCGGCGGCCGCATCGCCCGCACGCACACCAAACACCGAGCGAAAGGTCTCATCCACATTGCCCGCGGGTGAAATCTTAATGATCGGACCGCGCTCGGCGCCGCCGAAAAATGAAAGTGACCCCGCGACAAAAAGGGTTCCATCGGTCGCCATGCGCACCGCCGTAACGTAGCCCTGAAAGTTGATCGGATTCCGCGTCGCGTCGAGCCGGCCATCGGGCAAATACCAAACGAGCCGGCCCGTGCTGGATTGCGCGAGCGAGCAAACCGCGGCGAAACGCCCATCGGGTGCGTGCACCAAGTGCGTGATTTCACCCGGGGGTGGCGATGGGCGAAAACTCGCGTCGCTCCCCGCGCCTCCCGGCCACACCCGCGTGATCGCGGAGCGCTGAGTGCCATTGACCGCCAAGGCCGAACCGCCAAAGAAAGCGGCGCCCTCGGGGGCAGCCGAAACCGCCAAGACGAGCGACGTGAAAACGAGGTCTTTGGCGATATCGACCGCCCCATCCCACTCGACGCGACGCCAGAGAAGATTGCCACCGGAGTAACGCCCATGGCCCAACAACACCGCGCCATCGGTCAGCAACACACGCAGTTGGAATCCTTCGACGAGGGTCGCCGGAGGAGTGTAACTCGCGTCTACCCCACCCTCTGCCGTCAAGCGGGCCAATCCGATTCGACGGTCCCCGCCGACCCAGGCAAACGCGCCGGCCAAGTAAGTCTGCCCTCCCGGCGTCGCCGCTTGCCACTCGACGCCGCCCGTGACGCCCAAGCCGACGACGAACGAGCGGTCTACCGCACCCGCTGCGCTGATACGCCGCAGATGGCTCGGGGCGATCGCAGAAAACGCGAAGGACGCTCCCGCGACGATAAATCCGCCCTGCGGCAAAGTCCACGCGCGGTCCAGCACGCCACCGCCGAACGTCCAGTCGTCGCTCAAGACCTCGGCGACGCCGGTCGGTGAAACGCGGTGCAAACGGCTGAGCGCCCACGCCAGCGCGCTGCCATCGGGCGCAACCGCGAGTGTGAGCCCTGCGCCCGAACCCGAGAGAACCGCGGGCGAAGTATAGGCGAGGTCTGGTGCGCCATCGGATTTGTAGCGGGCGACTTTCTCGACTCCGGCAGCCTGCACTTCGTTGAGCCCGGACACCAAGAGACCTCCGTCAGCCAGTGCCCATAGCGATGGATAAGGCCGGAGCGAACCACCACCGACATGTTTCACCGGGGCAAACGTGGCGTCGACGTCGCCGTTCGCGAGGAGGCGCACGATCACATTTTCGCCCGTCGAAACAAACGCGCGGCCGTCGGGCAACACTGCCGCCGCGCGCGAAACCACCGTCGGCGCATACGCAGATTCCAAGACACCATCGGCGCGCAACCGGGCGAGCCCCGGACGCGGCAAACCGTTTACCGACGAAAAGGAGCCGGCGAGTATGATGGCGCCACCGGTGGTCAACTGCGCGCGGAAATCGGTGAGCGAGGTGTTGCCGCCCACGCTCGCCGAAAATCCGGAATCGACCGTTCCTTCCGGGCGCAGCACGACGAGTTCGATGATACTCGACGAACCCGGCGTGCGACCGATGAGCAGCCGGCCATCCGGGAGCTCCAGCAGCGGCACGCCGACGACGGCCGGAACAAACGTCGGGTCCGGCACACCGGCGTCCGAGAGTCGCACCAACGGTGCCGTCGGCCGACCTTCGATGGCATCGAAACTCCCCGAAAGATAGAAGCCACCGCCCGCACGCGGGAGCAGTCCGGTGACGGCGTTGGCCGCAGGCGAAAAAACATCCACGCGCCGGGTAGCATCGAGTTCCATGCGGTGAATGGCCAACGTCGCCGCGCGCGACGTAACCGCCCCCGCCGCATTCGAAATCACCGCCCGGTAAACGCCGGCAGAAGTCGCCGCCAGCTCCGGCAGGCGCAACGCCGCGTCGGTCGCCCCCGCGATATCCGCGCCGTCTTTCTGCCAACGATACGCCAGTGGGGCGGCGCCCGTCGCTGCGACCTCGAAGCGCACGACGCCGGCGACGTAGCCGATTTGATCGGCCGGCTGGACGGTGATGACCGGCGCGCCTTGGGCGCACAGCACGCGCGCGGAGAGCGCGAGCCCAACGCAGAGTGCCCCAAATGAAAGAAAACGTCGGAGGATTGTGATCATGGCCCGGGAACAAAGCCGTCTTCGGAGGAGGTAGGCGCGGTGGCAAGGTGATAGGCGCCGGTGCGGGTGGTGCCAGTGCGGGCGTTGAAGAGTTCGATGACGCGGGTGAGCTCCGTGAGCGAGAGGCGGCCGTCGTGGTTGAGGTCGGCAGTATGCGGGGTGGTCGGTATCGGACCGGCGGTGACAGACGTATCGGGCGCGTAGCCGTCGACCGAACTCGCAGAAACGATGTAGCGGCCGGTGCGCACGGTGCCGGTGGAGGTGTTGTAGAGCTCAATCACGCGCGTGAGTTCGGCGAGGTCGAGGCGGACATCGCGCGAGTAGTCGGCATCGTGGCGCGCCTGAAGTGCGAGCGTGGCGATACTGGACACCACACTACCACTGCGGTTCGTGACCACTGCCGAGTAGTTTCCCTGGTCCGTCGATTGCAGAAATGGCAGGTAAAGCGTGGCCGAACGGGCACCGGGGAGTTCGATACCATTTTTTTGCCATCGGTAATCGATTGGTCCCGGGCCGGTCGCGGCAACCGTCAAGGTGACCGAGCCGCCGGCGACAAAGCGGCTACTCGTCGGTGCGAGAGTGAATTCGGGAGGAGCAGAGCCACCCGCAGCCTGAATAAAACAAGTAGTCCATAGACCGCCCGCGACCGCCAGCACGCCACTCGCGACTGGCACGGGGGAGGTTTGTTGAGTCGGCAGACCGCCGCTCACTTGTCCAAAGGTATCGTTACCCATCGTCCACAACGTGCCGTCGTGTTTCACGAAGAGGCTATGATACCCGCCGGCGGCGACCGAGTTTACTCCTGTCGCGACTTGCACGGGCGTGTTGCTTTGGCCGTTTGAGTCAAAGTAGCCGAGCGTGCCAACGTAGTTGTAGCCCACTGCCCACAAGGTGCCGTCGATTTTCAAGAACAGGCTGTGAAAGCGCCCGGCGGCCACAGCAGCCACGTCCCCGGCGATCTGCACGGGTGAGTTGCGGGGCGCAAAGGTGCCGTCGCCCAGTTGACCGGAGGCATTGAGACCGGTCGACCAAAGCGTCCGGTCGGCTTTCAAAAATAAGCTGTGGCTATCGCCGGCCGCGACGGCACTCACGCCCACGGCCAATTGAACGGGTGCGTTTCGCTGGGGCGTCGTGCCATCGCCCAATTGGCCACCATAGTTGCTTCCCATCCCCCACAACGTCCCGTCTGTGCGAAGATAGAAACTGTGCGCCGCACCCGCCGCGACGGCCGCGACACCGCTCGCTACCTCCACCGCTGAATTCCTTTGAGTGGTGGTCCCATCACCCAACTGCCCGGCGTTGTTGGCACCCGTCGCCCACAGTGTCCCATTCGATTTCAAAAATAGCGTATGGTTTTCCCCGGCGGCCACCGCACTCACGTTCGTTGCGACCTGCTGCGGCGAAGACCGAGGATCCGTCGTGCCGTCTCCCAATTGCCCATTGGTATTGCTGCCCTGCATCCACAAGGTGCCATCACTCTTCAAAAACGCAGTGTGATTTCCGCCCGCTGCCATCATCGCAACCGATCCCGAAACCAAGCCGGGCGAACTCTGCGACCCAGATGTCCCATCACCCAGGCATCCGGAACTGCGGTTACCCATGCCCCAGAGTGTCCCGTCCGTTTTCACAATCAGACTGTGAGACAAACCAACCGCCACCGTCTTCACGTCCCCGGTCACCAGCACCGGGACATTGCGTTGCATCGCCGTGCCGTCGCCGAGTTCGCCGGAGGTGTTATCGCCCGTCGCCCAGAGTGTGCCGTCCGTCTTCATAAAAAAACTGCGATGCGCGCCGGCGGCGACCCGGCTCACGCCCTCCGCAATGCGAACGGCCGCCACCCGGTCGGCCGTCGTGCCATCTCCGAGCTGCCCCCGGAAATTGCTGCCCATCGCCCACAGGGTGCCATCGGTTTTCAGAAAAAGGCTGTGATACTCGCCCGCCGCCATCGCCTTCACGCCGACTGCAACTTGCACCGGAGCGAGGCGGCGAGTGGTGGTGCCGTCGCCCAACTGCCCAAAAAAATTGTCCCCCGTCGCCCACAGCGATCCGTCGGTTTTCAAAATCAAACTGTGAAAAGATCCGGCCGTGGCCGCACTCACCCCACTCGCGATGTGCACCGGAGAGCTTCGTTGCAACGTCGTGCCGTCGCCCAACTCCCCTCCGGCGTTCCACCCCATCCCCCACAACGTTCCATCGGTTTTCACATACAGACTGTGGCCACTTCCCGCGGTCGCGCTGCTGACCTCCTCAGCCACCTTTACTGGCAAGGTCCGCGGAAGCACCGAACCATCGCCGAGTGCGCCGGACCAATTGGTTCCCATGCCCCAGAGCGATCTGTCGGCTTTGATGAAGAAACTGTGCCGACTACCCGCAATGATTGCACTCACTCCGCTGGCCACCGGCACAGGCACGACACGCAATGTGGTCGTGCCGTCACCCAGTTCGCCGTCGCCATTCCATCCCATCGCCCAGAGCGTGCCGTCGGCTTTGAGGACGAAGCTGTGAGAGGCACCGGCAGCCGCGTCCTTTACCGCAACTCCGAGAGGCATCGGCAGCTCAAATCGAGTCCGCGTTCCCAAGCCCAGCTGTCCACTTCCGTCGTTGCCCATGGTCCAAAGAATACCGGAAAGACCCACCTGCGCCGGCGCACTGATCGTGGTGCCAGCGCCGTTGGTCACCGCGACACTGTAACGGCCGGCGTGGGACAACTGGGCCGCGCCGATCGCGAGCGATGCCTCGGTCGCGCCGACGACGGAGACTCCATTCCGCGACCACTGATACGTGAGCGCACCACTTCCTGTCGCCACAACACTCAGACCAACGGACCCACCCGGCACGACCGACTGACTGATCGGATGAGTCCCGATCGTCGGAAGTGCGTCCACGGCCGAGGTTCCCGCAGGCGAAGCCAAGCCACCCACGAGCGAAATCCCCGCGACCTGATCGGCAGACGCGGCGGGGTTCGGGGCAATTTCACTCTTGGGCGCTGCGCCGATCACCACCATCGGCGACAGATAGAAAGCCAGTGGGCCAATAACAGTGGCAGACCGCAGCGTGGCGACGAAGCTGGCGAGCCGCGTGGTTAAGCTTGGGGTCACAATTTGGACCCGAGCGATAGCCCAAATCGACGTCGAGCGGCTTCCTGAAAAGCCAAGCAATTTCATGGCCCGGGGACGAAACCGTCTTCGGTGGAGGTAGGCGTGGCGGCAACGTGATAGGCGCCGGTGCGGGTGGTGCCGCTGAGCGTGTTATAGAGTTCGATCACGCGAGTGAGTTCGAAGAGGCTGAAGCGGCCGTCGCGGTCGGCGTCGGCGGTGTGATAGGCGGCGAGCGGAGCGCCGGAGTTTACAGCGCGGGCGGGATCAGCCGTGAAGCCATCTTCGGACGCCGCAGTCGCGACGGTGTAAGCACCGGTGCGAGCGCCGGCTTGGCGGGTATTGAAGAGTTCGATCACCCGGGTGAGTTCGGTGAGACTCATGCGGAAATCGCCGTTGGTGTCGGCGGAGTGGCGGGGCGCGCGTAGCACGAGCGGGTCGGGATCAGCCAGAAACTGCGCCGCGCCACTACCGCTGGAAACCGACACCAACGCATTGAGCACGAGATTGCCCTTCGCCACGGCGGGCACAGCGAGGCGATAGGAAAAGGTCACCGGACCGGGTGCCAGGGCGGCCCATCGCCATTCGATCAGGTCACCGGACCCGACCGCCGGCTTGATGGCTCCCTCATCACCGGAAGTCGAAGCAAGGGTCCACCCCACCGGCAACACCACCTGCCAAATCACAGCGGGAGCACTGCCTTCGTAGGTGAGGGTGTTCGTCACGATTGTCTCGGTCGCGGGTGCATAAACTCCGCCGACCACGCTGTGTGTCGCCGTCAGCGCTGCGGGACGCACGAACAGCCGCACAGCGGCGCTGGTCACGCTGCCGACGACGTTGCTCACTTCGACCTGATAGTTCCCGGCGTCGGTTGCCTGCAGGTTCGACAGCGTCAGGCTGCTCGCCGACGCCCCCGAGAGAAAGGCGCTGTCTTTTTTCCACCGATACACGAGCGGCCCGGTGCCCGTTGCCCCAACGGACAGTGTCACCGAGCCGCCCAATGCGGCGACGCGTCCGGTCGGGGGCGCAATGATTGCGGGAGGGTCCACGTGGGTCACCGTGACAGTCACCGGCGCCGACGTGACACCGCCGCCGGAATTGAAGACAACAACGGAATAATCGCCGCTGTCGGCGGAGCGGGCCTGAGTGATGGTCAGGATCGGGCCGGTGGCGCCGCCGAGAGGCAGACCGTTTTTCAACCATTGGTAGCTCATCGTTGCGGCACTGGTCGCACCGACTGATAACGCGATCGTCTGACCTGAGAGCAGGGCTTGCGCAACCGGCGGCGAGGCGATCACCGGGGCAATGACTTCGGGCCGCGAACGGTAGAGCTGGGCGCCGCCTCCGGCACTGTATCCGCCGTTGGCGAAGACCATCACGGTCTGATTGGTGCCGATGTAGCGCCCGCCATAGTATTCGAGGCGCCCGAAATCGGGCACGGAAGCATGCGGCCACCACAGGAGCCCGTCCGACGAGCAATACGACAGTTGGTAGACCGACGGAGCAGCCGTGAAGAAACGTCCGTTGACATAGTGCATGCGCCGAAACGCGGGCACTTGGAGCAAGCCTTCGGTCGTCTCCACGGCACGGCGCTGCCAGACGACACCATCGGTGGACGCGAAGGAGTTGCCATCGGCTGCGAACAAAACAAATCCTCCGCCGGCATAGACCAAGCCACCCACTAAGGACGACGTCGGACTCGTCGTCTCGACCCACGTGGCTCCGTCGAGCGAGCGAAACAGTTTGCCCGCCGCACCACCGACCAACCAACGACCGCCGCCATGAGCGACGACGGAAAGCACTCCCGTGGTGAGCTTGTGCGTCGTCCAATTGGCACCGTCGGCAGACGACGCCAGTGTGCCATCCATCGCCACGGCGAAAAAGAGCCCGCCGGCAAAAAAAACATCTGTGAAACGCGTCGATGTGGTGAGCAAAGAGGTCGAACTCCAGGACTCGCCGGTGAGGGAGGTGTAGAGGCGGTTCTGAATCGGAATCCCCGTCGCGACAAAACGTCCGTTTCCTGCTGCGACCGAGCCGAGCTGATCGGCATTCACCGCGCTCCAGCTAAGGCCGTCGGTCGAATATTGCACCATCCCCACGAACGGCTGCGGACTCGTCCGCATTCCCGTCACCACGAGCCGAGTCGGCCCCGCGGCAAGTCCGGCTGTCCCATAACTGGACACCCCGGCAGGAAGGAGCGGGTCGGTCTCCCACGCTTGGAGTAGCGTGCTCGTGCTGTCGACATGGCCAGAGGAATTACTCGCGCGCACCCAGTAGCGAGAGGTCTGCACGGGAGTCGGCACGAGGAGCACGGGACCCGTCGCGCCCGGAACCGGGAGCGACGTTTCACCGCTTTGCCCGCGATACCATTGGTAGGTCGCGGACGGAAACGATTCCGTCTCGATCTGCATCGGGAGCGAATCAAACGGCAGCGGCTGACGCACGATGGTCGGCAAGCCGGCCACGGTCACCCGCACCGCCGCACTATCGACGCTGCCACCGGGCCCGGACACGCGCACCCAGAACGACGCGTTGGCCACGAGGGCCGGGGTGAGCAGCGTCGCGGCGGTCGCGCCCGCGACAGGCGCGGAGACATCACTAGAAGCGCCGCGATACCACTGGTAGTTTAAGTTCGGCCCAAGGGCGGCGACCCGGAGCGTAGCGCTCGCGCCGACGGCGACAGACTGCGCTGGAGAAACGGAAGTGATTGAGGTCATCACGCCGTCGGCCACGCGATGCCAAAGAATTTTGTTGGTAGAGAAGGAGGTTCCCAGCACCACGCCGTTGGCCACCGTCAGCCTCACCACCGGCGAGCTGGTTCCGGGAGCCAACGACCACGCGCGACCGTCATGCGAGAAGAGGACGCCATTGCCGGTGGCGGCCACGAAACGATCCCCGGTAAAGACGATGGAATAGAATCCACGGGTGGAGAAAGGGACCGACTGCTCCACCCACGTGACGCCGTCGGTGGACGTTTGCAGGAAGTCGACGCTCGATCTGCTCCCGATCGCGACGAACAGGCCGTGGCCAAATGCGATGTCGGTGATCAGGCAATTCTCAGCCGCCGCTCGTGACGTCCATGAAACGCCATCGGAGGAAGTCGCGAAATCCCTCGTCGCAGCGACGACGTAGACGCCGTTGCCATACGCCAAGCCGTTGATGAAACTGGGCGTCGGGTCCGCTGGGATCGTCCAAGTCTCACCATCAAGGGTCGAAGCGATCCGGTTGGCCGACCAGCCGAACAACCGTGTCCCCACGCTCTTCAGATTGCTCCTGTTTAGGCCAATCGAAGGCTGAGAAGACCAGCGTTTGCCGTCGCTCGAGGTCTGCAAACTGCCCTCGCTCGCAAACCAAAAACGGTTCGCAGCGAACGCGAGCGAACCGGAACCGGTGATGGCCGTGCCCTGCGACGTCCAGGCGATGCCGTCGTCCGACGAATAAAATCCGTCGTAGCTCCCAACCGCGAGGTAGCGGCCGAAACCGTAGGCGACGGCGGTGAAGGAGTTCGGGCTGCCGGCGAGCGCCTGCCACGTCCAACCGTCAGTCGTGCGGTGGGCCGTGCCATCGCTCCCGCAGGCGAGCAATCCGGCGGACGTCGAGCGTAACAGCAGGGTTTTCAACCCGCGAGGTCCGACCGTGACCGTCCAAGTCGCCGCATCGTCCGAGGTAAAATACCGGTCGCCGCCCAGACCGAGCACGTAGCGACCGCCGACAAATCCCGCCGAGTTCACAATCCCCAACGACTGCGAGCCGAGATTCTGCCGCGTCCAAGTAACCGCATCCGTCGAGAGCAGGAGCACATTGCTCGCGCGGCTCGTCGCCAGAAACTTGCCGCCGGCGAAAGCGATATTGTCGAGCGTCGTCTGCGCATTCGCTGCAGTCTCCGGCAAGGCGCCCGTCGCGACCCGAGTCCACGCCAGCCCATCGGTCGACGTGAAGACGACGCCGACTTGATTCCGATTCGCGTCATTGGACACGAAACTATTGCCTACGGCGACGAAGCGTCCGCCGTCAAAAACCACCGAAATAAACGAGATGCCGGCGGGCAAAACGAGTTCGGTCCAATCGATGCCGTTGGCCGAGACAAACGGCCGGTAACCCACGGCCACAAACTTGCCGTTGCCATGAGCCAACGTGGTCGCGCCGATGTAGCTCTCGCCGGGAATGAGATTGCGCGCCGTCCACTGCTTCAAATCGGGGGACGAATAAAAAGCGCGATCGCCGACCGCGACGTAGAGCCCGTTGCCCCGCGCAATGTCACGCCAATAGACGTTGGCAATGGAGGCGACCCGCTTCCACCCGCGGCCGTCAATCGACGTGGAGATCTCGTCGCCGCCCAAGCCCACGAGCACGCCATCGAATTCGCGCACGCCACTAAAAGAAGGCGGCGGGCCCACTTGCACCCAAGGGTTTAGGCGCAGCTCGGGCCCATCGGTCGTCCCCGCCAAGTTCGTGGCCCGCACCCAAAATGTGCGCGGCCGAGCTTCCATCATAATAGTTGCACTGGGGATGGGTCTCGAGGTGTCGCCACGAGCGCCCTCAAACCACTGGACGTTCGGCGACGGGAATCCGCTGACGGGGGCATCCAATGTCACCACCTGCCCCGCCGCGAGTTCGAGGCCGGGAGACACCGCGGAAAAACTCGGCGCCGAGGCGATCGCCACCCGCAGAACCGGACTGTCCACGAACGTCGTGGCGTTTGCAATACGGGCCCAATAGGTCGCGCCCGCCGCAACGGCCGGCACCGTCAATGTGGCAGCGGTCCCACCGCTCACGGGGGCGCTCACATCGGAAGCTGGACCGCGATACCATTGGTAACTGAGATTGCTGCCGGTGGCGGCCACGGTGAGTGTCGCGCTCTGTCCGGCGACCACGATCTGATCTGCCGAGATCGGGCCCAGGGCGATGGCGGTCGAGTCCGGGGACGACTGAAAAATTTTCCCGTCGCCGACCGCCAGATACGTGCCGTTGCCGTGGGCGAAAGCAAAATACTTGTTGCCGGCCGGCCCGAAAACCTGCGGCTGAACCGACCAGGACACCCCATCGGATGAGGTCAGCAAATCCGTGCCCACCCCCGCGAGGAAGCGACCCTCGGCGAAAATAATTTTCCAAAATCCGAGCGCCGCATAGCCACCCGCCGGCGCCGGCGGCAAAGTCACGGCGTTCCACGACACGCCATCGGCAGAAGACCACGCTTCCACTGTGTCCGTGGCGACCGCGACAAATCGCCCCGCTCCGAACGCCACCGCCCCGAGCGAGCGCGTGGTCGGGCTCGTCCGCGCCGTCCAGGCGACGCCGTCGTCCGAGGTGGCCAACGCACGATTGTAGCCGACCGCGACGAAACGGCCGTTGCCCTCGCTCATTCCGGTATAGATCGCGCCCGCCGGCGCGGTGGCCTGCGTCCAAACCGTCCCGTCGGCGGAATTCGCCACGAAGCCGTCGCCGACGCCGAAAAATTTCCCCCGCGCATAGACGATCGCCGCGAGACCGGGCGCCGTGCCCTGGGCCGACCACGCCAATCCATCGGTCGACGTGTAGGCACGGTAGGTGTTGCTCCCGGTCGGAAATCCCGTGGCAACAAAACGACCACCGCCATACGCCACCTGCGAAAAACTGAGCCCGTTGTCGTCGCCACTTTGCCACGCGACGCCGTCCCCGGAGGCCTGGGTATTTCGTCCCGAGGCAAAACCGACGTTAACAAACCGGCCATTACCATAGGCCACACCGGTCACCGAGACCGCAGGAAACCCGGCCGCCACCTGCCATGCGCCCTCGCCGGCGCGAGTGGTGATCAGGCCAAAGCGCCCGACGCCCATGGTGCGCCCTTCGAAACAGGCGAGCGAAAGGAAAGTCGGAACGAACGCGTCCTGCCCCTCGCCGCTCGCATTGCGCTGGGTCCAATTCGCTCCATCCGGGGAGGTCAAATAGTAGTCCGACCCATCCAAGCCAGCCACGAATCCGGTGCCATCAAAGGCAACCGAAGTCAGGCGTGGCGTGCTGGAGTTCGGCGGCGTGGCACGCACCCACGTCACCCCATCCGGTGAGACGAGCATAACCATCGTATCGCCCACGGCGACAAAGACGCCGGCTCCGTAGGCGACCGCATTGAGTCTGAACGTATTGCTGCCACTGAATCCTCCGGTGCTGATCGTCAGCCCCGCAGCCACGCGGGTCCAGGTATCGCCATCGTTGGAGCCGACGATGAACGCCTCATTGGCATAGGCACCGACTTCGCCGACCGCCACGAAGCGACCATTGGCGTAGGTGATTGCACGAAACCTCGGCAGGAGGGAGACATCGACGGGAGATTGCTCGACCCACGTGATGCCGCTGTCGCGAGTGGTGAGAATCGTGCCATCAGCGCGCGCGAATACACACCGGCCGGCGCCGTAGGCTCCTCCGGTGATCGGCGAACCCGAAGGCACATTAGCGGTCCGGGCCACACGCCACGCCACCCCGTCGTCGGACGACAGAATCAAACCACCCTCCCCTGCCGCGAAAAAACGGGCGCCGCCATGCGTCACTGCGAACAACAGGGAAGTCGTCCCGGTAGAACGGCGAGTCCAGAGACGAGCATCCGGAGACGTCGCGGCTATACCCCCGTTGCCGACGACAACCCACTGCCCGCCACCGCGCGTGACACTGAAGAGATCAGCGCGGTCCACTACCGGATTGCGCAACACCCATGCATCGACCGTGGCGTGCGCGACCCGCGCGCAGCACGCGAGGACGACGAGTGTCGCCATCGCGACAATGCGGAGGCTCTTACGTTGAGTCGTGTGGCGTGCCATAAAAATATGAGGCCTGCACAGGCGCGGTCACGGCCCGGGAGCAAAGCCGTCTTCGGAGGAGGTCGGCGTGGAGGCAATGTGATAGGCGCCGGTGCGCGTGGTGCCGGCGCGGGTGTTGAAGAGTTCGATGACGCGCGTGAGCTCCGTGAGCGAGAGGCGTCCGTCACGGTTGAGGTCGGCAGTGTGCGGGGTGGTCGGTATCGGGCCGGCGGTGACGGACGGATCAGACGCGTAGCCGTCGACGGTCGCGGCCGAGATGACGTAGCGGCCGGTGCGCACAGTGCCGGTGTGGGTGTTGTAGAGTTCGATCACGCGCGTGAGCTCGGTGAGGTTCAGCGTGCCGTCGGCGGGGGCGACGTCGGCGGAATGGCCGGGTTGGACGGTGAGGGTGAAGGTCTGCGTGGCGGGGGGCGGGCGCCCGTTGTCGGCCGTGAGCGTGAAGGTGGCGGGCGCACTATTGCCGTCGGGCGGAGTGCCGGAGATGACGCCGGTGGACGCGTCGAGTGTCGCCCACGCAGGAAGCGCGCCGGCGGAGATGCGAAACGTCGCAACGGGTGATCCCGTCGCCGCGACGGCAAAACGACCGGGACGTCCCACAATGAATTTTGCGGCAGCGGGACTCGCGATCATGGGAGGACCGTTGATCGTCAACGTGACGGGCGTGCTGATCACCGGCGACCCAATGCCGTTGCTGACGATGCAGCGGAACTGATCGCCCCTTTGGGCGGAGGTCACGTTGGCAAGGGTGAGCGTCGCAGTCGTGGCTCCGTCAACGAACGCGTTGTCCGCAACGTCGAGAAAGCCCGTAGTGCCAGCAGCCTGACGCTGCCAGCGATAAGCCGGGGCCGGCGTTCCGTTGGCAATGACCGTCAGGCGGGCGGTGGCGCCGGGCTCGAGCGTTGCCGCGACCGGTTGAGCGACGATGACGGCCGCCGGGCCGACTGTCAGCAAAGCGGAAACGACCGGGGCGGAGCCCAGTTCGTTGGCCACAACCACCCCATACTCGCCCGCCTGCGTTGCGCGAAAATCGGGCAGCGTGAGCGTGGGTGAGGTCGCCTCGGTCAGCGGGAGCCCATTGAAGGTCCAGCGGTAACTGAGCGGCAACACGCTCGCAGCTTCCACCGTGAGCACGGCGGTGGCACCAAGCATCACACCCTGGCTCTCGGGCAGCGAAACCACGGCCGGCAGGGCGGCGGGGTGGGTCGCAATGATGCCAACCGCACTGTTGCTTCGCATCACCAGCCTTCCGTTGTCCTGCATCATCAACGACGGCCGACCCTGATCGACCGGCGCGAGCCCGCCGGCCGCAAATGTCGGATCGAGCGTGCCGTCTGCATTGAGGCGGACGAGAACCGGCGTCGCGCCGTCGACAGAGGGGAACGCTCCATGCACAAGAATTCGTCCGTCCTCCTGCAGGACGATTCCGGTGACGGGGTTGAGCGCGGGAGGAGTGAACGTAGAATCGATTGCGCCGCTCGAAGTGAGGCGGGCGACTCCGCGACGGACGGCGCCCTGGGTGCTGAGAGCGCCTCCACCGACCAGGATCTTGCCGTCCGGTTGAACAACGAGCGCCGCGACACTGATACGCGGCCCGGACGCCACACTCCGACTGAAGGTCGCGTCGAAACTTCCGTCTGGAAAGAGGCGGGTGATTCCGTTCGTCAACATCCCGGCGTAGCGGTCTGAGCCGACCAGAATCCTACCCTCCAAATCGAGTCCCGCACAACTTATGGGATAAAGTGCATCACTGCCCGCATCGAAGCCGACATCGAGCGATCCATCGGCGTGGAGCACGGCGAGGTTCGTGCGGACCACGCCGTTGACGGTGGAAAAAGTGCCGCCGACGAGAATCCGTCCACCCGACAAAAGGAGCAACGTCCGACCCGTGAAAGAACTGCCGCCCAAGCCCGCTCCCGGGTTAAAGGAGGCGTCGACTGTGCCATCGGCGTGGATACGGACAATGCCCGGGGCGGCGCTGCCTTTGTAGGTCTTGAAACCACCGGTCAGGACGAATTTTCCGTCGGGCTGACGCACCATCGCGCGCACCGCAGCGTCCGCGAGCGTGCCGCCGGCATTGAAAGTCGCGTCGGCAGAACCGTCCGACCGGAGGCGAGTGAGCCCGGCCGGCACCGTCGCTCCACGAAATAGGTCGGAGGAGCCGGCCACGATCGCGCCGCCATCGGGCAGGGGCAGGAGGTCGGTCGCCCCGGCAGGTCGGCGCATCGAAAAATTCAGCCCGTTATCCAAAGTGCCATTGCTGTTGATTCGCGCAAAAGCCAGCCGTGCAACCGGCGAGTCGTTTGAATCGTGGAAAGTCGAAAACGCTCCAGCCACCGAGATCCGGCCATCCGGATGGAGGCCAATCGAGTTCGACCAATAGTTAAACCCGCGCGTTTGGAATCCGTGGTCGAAACTCCCGTCGGCATTCAGCCGGACAAAGCGCCGGGCCGGCGTAGAGGTGTTGAAACTGGAAAAACCGCCGCCCACCAACACGCGACCGTCGGGCTGCACCGCCAGCGCTGTAACCCCGGAATCAAATCCGGTGCCGTTCCCGGCTGTGAACGCGGTATCGTGGGCGCCGTCTGCCGCAAAGCGGGCGATGAAACCGACCGGCACGGAATTGGCCGTAGTAAAAACACCGCCGGCGACAACTTTCCCGTCGGTCTCCTGCAACGCCAGCGTTCTCACCGCCTCGCCCGGCGAGGGGGCAAAGCTCTTGTCGTGACTCCCGTCGGTATTCAACCGACCCAGAAAACGCTGGCGGGAAAGATTTCCGCCCGGCGCCAAAAAATGGCTGAAACTGCCCCCGACGATGAGCTTGCCGTCGGGCTGGACCACCAGGGCAAACACCCCGAGAGGAGAAAGCAGGCCGAACTCTGCATACATCCCGAGGTTAAGATAGCCGGCGTCCAGCGTGCCGTCGGAATTCAGTCGCACGAGGCCGGCGCGAGACGTGCCAGCGTAGTTGGCAAAACTGCCGCCCACTACGACCCGGCCGTCGGCCTGCAGGGCGAGTGCCTCCACGGCGCCATCGGCACCGGCCCCGGGATTGAAAGCGGTGTCGACCTGACCATCGGGATGCAGTCGCGCGATGCGCGGACGGGAGTAACCGCCGACCCGCGCGAAATCACCCGCGATGATCACCTTGCCGTCGGGTTGCACGACGACGCAACGGACAAAATGGTCGATTTCCGGAGTCACAAAAGTCAGATCGAGCGAGCCCTCCGCCGTAAAGCGAGCGAGGTGAGGACGGCGCACGCCGTCGAGGCTGGCAAAGGTGCCGGCCCCGTAGGCACGCCCATCCGGGAGCAACGCCACCGCGTAGGCGGCGCCGCCGCCGGCGAGCTCCGGACGAATTTCCCATGCCGGATCAGGCGCGACGAAACCCGGGTAGGCGGTGGGTGCGACCGCCAGACGGGCCGGCGCAGAAACGGCGACGGACAGGCCATCGGCGACCACCACATCGTAATAGTCCACCGCGGCGCGGTTGACGGAGGGTATCGTCAACGTCGCCGTGGTCGCGGCCGCAATCGGGATGCCGCGCCGACGCCATTGGTAAAAAAGCGAGGACGAGCCGGAGGCGTTCACGAAGAGAGACGCGGTTTGACCACTTGTAACCAACGTGTCGGCGGGTGCCGTCACGATCACCGGCGGAGCATTGAGGCCGGCGAGTGTGGCCGGGCGGGAAACTACGCCACCGACTGCATTGGAAACCATCACCGTGTAGACACCACCGTCGGAGAACTTCAGGCCGGAGAGGCTGAGCGTGCCGAAGGTAGCGCCGGGGATCGGCACGCCATTGCGCAGCCATTGGAACCGGAGGCCAGAACCAGTGGCGGAAACCGAAAAAATGGCGCCGCCGTTGAGGGTGCTGACTTGATCGGAGGGCTGCGCAGTGATGGCCGGCAGGCCCGCAATCACTGCAAGGAGGGCGTGGGCGCTCGCGAGATTGGAGAAAGAGGGGTTACTCGCGCGACAACGATAAACGCGCCCGTGCAAACCGGCGGTGGTGCCGGTGATCGTAAGCGTAGGTGTCACGACACCGGCATACGGCGCAATGTTGTCGAGATTCGACCAATTGTTCCCACCGTCGGCGCTCACCTGCCACCGCAAGGTCGGGGCGGGATCGCCGGTGGCCACGACGGTGAAGGTGGCGGTGGAGCCCGCACCGGCGGTTTGATTCGCCGGATGCGTCGTGAAAACCGGGGCTGCAGCGGCGGCGGCGCGGTGGGCCGTCAGGCCGACCAAAATCCAAGCGGCGAGAAACCACGGGCGCACACGGCGGAACAAGTTCATGGGGGCGGCCGAATACAAAGGGCGACGCGAGCCGGGGAAGTCACGGCCCCGGGGCGAAGCCGTCTTCGGTGCCGGCTTGGACGTGATACGTGCCAGTGCGGGCGGTGCCGGCGCGGGTGTTGAAGAGTTCGATGACGCGCGTGAGTTCGGTGAGGCTGAATTTGCCGTCTTTGTTCGCATCGGCGGAGTGGTAGCGGCTGAGGGTGACGACGACGCTGCCGGCGCGGACGGTATCGCCTACGAAGCCGTCTTCGCTGCCGGCGGTCGTCGCGACTGAGTAACAGCCCGTGCGGGTGGTGCCGAGGATCGTGTTGTAGAGTTCGATCACGCGCGTGAGTTCGAAGAGGTTGAACGCGAAGTCCTGGTTCGTGTCGGCGCTGTGCAGCGCCACGAGCGGGACCAGGAGGAGCGGCGTGGGTGTCGCAGTGACCGTTTGCACCGCAGTGGCTGTGCGCACGAGGGCGGTGGCGCCGAGGCTGCGGATGCCGGTTTCACCCGGAGGGACGTTGAGCGTGTAGCTGAAATTCACGGGGCCCGTCGGCGGCGTGGACCACGACCACTCGAGCGTGCCCGTGGTGCCGAGGGACGGCTTCACATCGCCTTCCGCACCGCCGCCGCCGGCGTAGCTCCAGCCGGCGGGCAGCGTAACCGTCCAGCCGAGTCCGGTGGCCGTGCCGGGATAAGTGAGCGTGCAGTTGACGAGCAGGGTGCTGCCGGCGACGTAGCCACCGGGCGGCGCCACGATCTGCGTGGCGATGGGTGCGACGACGGTGGTGTCGACGGTGAGCACGGCGGGGAGGCTGGTGGCGGTGCCGTAGATGTTGGAGGCGACGACGGTGTAGACGCCGGCGTTGGCCGGGAAGACGTTGGACAACGCGAGCGAGCGGAACGTGGCGCCGTTCAGCGTGAGGCCGTCTTTGCGCCATTGGTAGAGGACGGGCGCGGTGCCGGCAGCGCGGGCTTCGAGCACGACGTTGGTGCCGGCGGGGCTCACGCGTGAGGCTGGCGGTGATACGACGGCGGGCGGGTAGACGGCGGGACGGGCGGAGTCGGCCTCGATGGCTTCGACCAGCACGAGACCGGAAGTGCCACCGGCGCCGGCAATCTGTCCGACGTAGTGGCCGGAGCGCACATAGGCGGCGACGAGGAGCGCGGCATCGCGGCTGCCTTCGGCGAACGCAAAGGCGCCGACGCGCTCGGCGGCGGCGGCCACGCCGGCGGTGTCGGCGCCGGTTTGCCAGTCGTCGTTGCCCGCGCGGGCCACACTGTCGCGGAGGACGGTGAAGGTGGGATTGGACAAGGTGCCGACCGAGCCGAGGGCGGGGCCGGCGGCGCGGAGAAGATAGGTGCGCTGGCTCGTGCCATCGGCGCCGAGGCCGCCGACGACAATCTCGCCGCCGGAGGGCGCGGCCGAGCCGCGCACGGCGGTGTAGGGCACGCGGCTGAGCGAGGCGGGCTCGGCATCGTAGAGTTCCAGCAAGACGATGCGCCCGGTGCCGCTGGCGGCGCTGGTGCGCGCGAAGTAGGTGCCGGGCGCATACGAGCGCAGCACGACGGCGTCTTTGCTACCGGCGGGAAGCGCGAAGGCACCGGCGGCGGCGGTCGCGGCGATCAGACCGGGCTGGTCGGCGTGGGCGGACCAATCGTCGTTGCCGGCGACGAGTTGGCCGGCGGTGTTGTAGATTTCCAGTTTCGGATCAGCCAACGGATCGCTGACGCCGAACGTGCCGAGCGTGGGGCCGACGGCGCGGACGAGGAGGCGTTTCGACGCGGTGCCTTCGAGGGTGAAGGTGCCGACGGCATCGCCGGAGCCGAGGGCGAGGCGGGCGGTCCAGATCACGGGGCGGCCCTGCACGGCGAGCGTCGCAGAGCTGCTGACGACGCTGCCTTTCTGATTCGTGACGACGACGTCGTAGGCGCCGGCGTCGTTTTCCTGCACGACGCTAACGTTATAGGTGGCCGCAGTCGCGCCGGGCAGCGGCACGCCGTTGCGCCGCCACTGAAACGTGGGCGCGGGGGCGCCGGTCGCGGCGACGGAGAGCGACGCGGACAGGCCGACGAGCGCGGACTGGTTGACGGGCGGTTGCGTGACCGTCGGCACAGTGAGGAGCGAAGGGAACAGGAGGACGGCGCCAGTGCTGGTGGTGGAGCCGAGGCCGTTGGTCGCGACGAGGTCGTAGGTGCCGGCGTCGGCGAGTTGGGCGTTGCCGAGAATGAGCGTCGGACCGTTGGCACCGGGCACCGCCACGCCGTCTTTGCGCCACTGATACGTCAGCGGGACGGCGCCGGTGACGGTGGCGAAGAAGTGGGCGACGTTGCCCGCCTCGATCACACCGCCGACCGGTTGCACGGTGAAGGCCGGCGCAGCAAACGGGTGCACGACGAGGGTGGCCGGGGCGGAGGTGACAGAGCCGCCGTTGCTAGTGACAATCACATCGTAGGTGCCGGCGTCGGCGAGTGAGACGGCGCCGAGGATCAGGTCGGGACCAACCTTTCCGTTCGCCACACCGTTTTTACGCCACTGATAACTCACAGAGACCGGACTTGAGACGATCACCCGGAAGGAGCCGACGTTGCCGACGTTGAGCACACCGGACGCGGGCTGCGAAGTGATGACAGGAACGGGCGGCGTGAGGACGCTCAGCGTGGCGGCGGCCGACGTGACGGAGCCGAGGCCGTTGGTGACGACAACGTCGTAGGAGGCGGCGTCGGTGAGCTGCAGCCCATAGAGGGCGAGGGAGGAATTATTGGCGCCGTAGATGGACGTCCCGCCCTTGCGCCATTGGTAGGACGCGGGAGCGGGATTCGCCGCGAGCGACACGGAGAAGGTCACCGAGCCACTGAGGTAGGCAGTCTGGCTGGCGGGCGGGACCGAGACCACGGGCAGCGCCGTATCGGCAGAGGGGTTACGGAGCACCAGCGTGGTGGAACCCCCAACGGCGAGGCTCTGCACACCGGCGAGTCCCGGCGAAAGAAAGGTCTGTCCGTAGGTGTTGTCGCCCCACGCGAAGGCCGTGCCGTCCGCCTTCAGCACGGCGCTGTGCGCATTACCGGCATAGACGCCGATCACGCCGGTCAAGCCCCCGGGAACCGTGGCCGCGCCGGAAGTGTTCGAGCCCCAGGCCACGACCAAACCATCGGACCGCAACGCGACATTGTGGTAACTACCGGCCGCGACCATGACGAGGCCGGTGAGCGCGCTGCCGCCACTCACCTGGCCTTGGCCGTTGTTGCCCCACCCCACCGCCGTGCCATCGGCTTTCAGGGCGAGGCTGTGATACGTGCCCGCACTCACCGCAGCGACATTGCTCAAGCCGGAGGGAATCGCCGTCTGGCCGTAGGCATTCCACCCCCAGGCGGCGACGGTGCCGTCGGCTTTCAGCGCGAGCGCGTGGGTGCTACCGGCCGCGATGGCCACGACACCGGACAATCCGAAAGGTGATGTCGACTGGCCGTCGCCATTGCTGCCCCACGCAACCACGGTGCCATCCGCTCGCAGTGCGACGCTGAAGTAATACCCCGCGGCGATGGCCACGACGTTGTTCAAACCCACAGGCGCCGTCGTTTCTCCGTAGGGATTGTTCCCCCACCCTACCACCGTGCCATCACCTTTGAGCGCGATAGCGTGGAAGCCGCCCACCGCCACCGCACTCACTGCGCCCAGTGAACTTTGTAGCGCAGTTTGCCCGGTGTAGGGATAGCCCCAGCCGGCGACTTGCGAGGGGTTCACGGCGACGTTGACGAAGACGACGGGGCTGGTGGTAGAGCCGGCGGCGTTGGTAGCGACGAGCTGATACCAGCCGTTGTCGCGCGCGGGTGTGGCGTTGGCAGCGGTGTAGGTCGCGGAGGTAGCGCCGGCGATGAGAAATCCGTTGCGCTTCCATTGGTAGCTCGTGGCGCCGTTGACAGAGGCGGCGAGCGAGAGGGTAGAGCCAAGGCTGACGACTTGCCGGGGCGCGGGGAACGCAGCGACCAGGGGAGTGGTGGCGATCCCGAGCGTCGCGGCGGTGCTGGTCACCGAGGCCAGATAGTTGGAGACGACCACATCGTAGCTACCGGCACTGCCGGAGGTGACTGAGGATATGGTGTAGCTGGCTGACGTCGCTCCAGAGAGGGCGACGCCGCCCTTCCGCCACTGATAGCTCGGCGCGGGCGTGCCGGTTGCGCCTACACTGAACGTCGCGCTCGTGCCGAGGAACGCCGTCTGAGCAGTGGGCTGGGTCGTGATGGCCGCGGGCACATCGTCCGGATTGCTGCGCAATGCGACGGCGAAGGTATCGCCGAAGGCTACGGCGACGACATTGGTGAGACCGGAGGGTGGCGGCACATCCTGCCCCCAGGTGCTGACCGTGCCGTTGGTCATGAGCGCCATGACACCGAGGCTGCGCGCCGCCAACGCGGCCACGCCGGTGACACCGCTCGGCATCCGCGTCTGGCCGATCTCCACCCCGGCACCCCAAATCGTGACGGAGCCGTCGTGGCGCAACGCGTAGCCGCGATCAGACACGGCGACCGCCGCGACGGAGGACAAACCCACCGGCACGTTGTTCTGACCGTAAATATTCGAGCCCCAGGCCACGACCGTGCCATCGGCCTTGAGCACCACGTTGCTAAAGCCGCTCTGCGCGATGCCCACGACGTTCGTCAAACTGGACGGAGCAGCGGCATCCACGCCGCCAAACGAATTCAGCGCCACGACGGTTCCGTCGGATTTCAGCAGGAGAAAATTGAAGTCGAGCGCGAGGGCGACGACGTCGGTGTAGGGCAGCGAAAAGCTTAAACTCCCCCACCCGATGAGCGTGCCATCTGACCTGAGCGCGAGCGAACCGCTGTTGCCTGCGGCAATGGCGACGACGCCGGACAGGCCCACAGGCACGTTGGTGGTGCCAAAGGTGTTGTCGCCCCACGCGACGACGGTGCCATCAGCCTTGAGGGCCAAACCGTGGCCGAAGCCGGCGGAAACGGCGCACACCGCACCGAGCCCAGTCGGAACATTCAACTGCCCGCGGTCACTCGCGCCCCACGCTACCACTTCTGCAGGGACCGAGACGTTGACGAATACAACCGGGCTCGTCGCCGAGGCGACAGCACCGGTCGCGACAACCTGATACCAACCGGCGTCGCGCACGGGTTTAGCGCCAGTGATCGTGTAGCTTGACGACGTCGCCCCGGAGAGCGGGAGGCCGTTGCGCTTCCATTGATAGGAGGTCGCGCCGGTGGCCGTGACGGTGAGGGTGAGATTCTGTCCAAGGGCGACGACTTGGCGCGCCGAGGAAATGCTGGTGATCACCGGCCCGGTCGTCGGAGCCGCACCGACGCGAATCGTGTGGTTGCCGCTATCGGCCACATAGAGGCGACCGGTGCTGTCGACGAAGGGCGGTGCCGGGTAAAGAAACCGCGCGGCATCGGCCGTGCCGTCGACGCTCCCGCTTTGGAACGGCACGCCAGCGATCGTCGTCACCACACCCGCCGGCGTGATCTGGCGGAGCACGTAGTTCCAGCGGTCGGCCATCAAAATATTTCCGTTGAGATCGAGGCAGCCGGCGAAGTTGCCACTGAAACGGGCCGCCGTTCCGGTGCCGTCGGTGTAGCCCTGAGTGCCCACTGCTCCAGCCACCGTGGTCACGACACCTGAGCTCGAAATTTTGCGCACGGCGCCGTGGTCAGCAAAATAGACGAGCCCATGGGCGGCATCGGCAACGACGCCGCGCGGATCGGTCAGGCGAGCGGCGGCACCGGTGCCGTCCGTCGTGCCTTCCTGGCCGGCCGTCCCAGCAATCGTGGTCACTGCTCCGGTGGCCACAACGATGCGGCGAATCGTCTCGTTGCCCGCATCGGAGACATAGAGATTGCCCTCACCATCGGAGGAAATGCCGTTGGGAAACGTAAACCGCGCCGCGCTCCCCACTCCGTCGACCGCGCCCGCGACTCCTTCTAGGCCGGCGAACGTAGTTACCACACCCGCGGCAGTGACTTTGCGGATCGCCGAATTCAACTGATCGCACACGTAAACATTTCCGGCCGCGTCCGCCGCCAACGAGATCGGGCCGTTGAATCGCGCCGTGCTGCCGGTGCCATTGGCGGTTCCATTCACACCGGCAAGTCCGGCCAGCGTCGTCACCACACCGGTTGGAGTCATCTTCCGAATGGTGTGATTGTTGGTGTCGGCGATGAGCAGATTTCCCGACGAGTCGAGGACGGTCGCGCTCGGGCCGAAGAATTGCGCAGCGGCGCCGGTGCCATCGGCACTGCCCATTCCGGCCAAGCCAGCGAAGGTCGTCACCACTCCCGCGGGCGTGATACGCCGCACCGTATTGGCGCCAAAATCGGTCACGTAGTAATTGCCTGCGGAATCCACCGCTCCGCCTTGGTTGAGGTAAAAGCGCGCGGCGCCGCCGATGCCATCGCTGCTGCCGGCAATATCGAAGGCCCCAGCCAGCGTGGTCACGACTCCGGTGGAAGTGACGCGGCGGATGTTGCGGTTGGACATATCGCAGACGAACAAAGTGCCCGACGAGTCTACCGCGACGCCACTGGGCGTCATGAAGCGCGCTGAGCTGCCCGTGCCATCAACACTCCCCTGCGTTGCGCTGCCTGCCAAAGTGGTAACGACGCCCGCAGAGGAAATCTTGCGGATGGCCGCATGATTTATGTCGGCCACGTAAACGTTGCCCGAACTATCCACGGTCAAGTGATAGGGATTGTGAAAGCGAGCCGCGCCGCCGGTGCCATCTGCAGTGCCCGACTGCCCCGCACTCCCAGCGAACGTGGTCACGACACCCGTCGCGACCACGATACGGCGGATAGTATTATTCCCCTGATCGGCGACATAGAGATGGGTGCCGGTGCTATCGAGTGCGACCGCGGCGGGAAAAAAGAAGCGAGCCCCACTGCCTGTGCCATCCGAGCTGCCCGATCCACCAAGCACGCCGGCGAATGTAGTAACCACGCCGGCAGCGGTGATTTTGCGGATCGCGGAGTTGCCGAAATCGGCGACGTATACCGAGCCCGCACCGTCAACCGCGAGGCCCCACGGACTGATGAATCGCGCCGCCGTGCCCGTGCCGTCGAGAGAACCGGGGACAGCGACCGAACCAGCCAGCGTCGTGACGTTGCCGCTCGCGGAGATTTTGCGGATCGTGTGGTTGCCCGAGTCGGCCACGTAGAGATTGTTCGACGCGTCAATCGCCAAGCCACGCGGACCGTTGAACCGGGCCGCCGCCGCAGAGCCATCGGCGCTGCCCGCGGTGAAGCGCCCGGCGACGGTGGAAAAGGTGAGCGGAGAGGCGGCTGCACCGGTCGACGCAGGCAGCGACGGAAGAGCGGCGTTGGCAGTCGCGTCGCGCACGTCGACACGCACGTGAGAGGAAATCGTGCGCCCATTCCGATCCGTGACGACGACGGCGTAGTGGCCGGCGGCACTCGTTTTCACCTGCGCCAAAACCAGCGAGTCACGCAGGCCGTGGGCGACAACGGCGCCCTCTTTGAGCCATTGATACGACACAGGTGGAGTGCCGGTGGCGCCAACGCGGAGCGTCACCGTGGAGCCCTCCTCGACGGACTCGCCCACGAGCTGCCGGACGATGGTGGGACCGGAGACGGTCTGCGCCGGCAGATCCGGGCGGACAAAAAAGAGGCAAAGCGAGGCCAGAAAAGTCGGCCAAAAAAAAGAACCGGGGGTGAAACAGCGGTGGAGCATTTCAGCGCAAAACACTGATGATCCAACATCGTGGAGCAACAGTGATCCGCGGGGAGACTGAGCGCGCTGCGAAATCATAACAATTGCCCTTTGGAATGAGGCTACCCCGCGCAACGGCCGGCGGCTACCGCCGGTTCGAAAGTCTAAAACCAAAGGGGAGTTGGCATAAATCGTAATTGCTCACTGAGGCTGGTGTGCAGGCAGGCGCGGGCGTGCAGGCCGACTAAAATCGGAGACAGACGAGAAACCAGTCAGCGGGATGCGCAGAGCCGATTGAGGGCAATCCGCTACGCTTCGGCATAGTCTTAAACTGCTCTCACCCGAGGGCAGAGAGAACGAGAACGATTACGAGGAACGAGAACGATGGGGCGGCGGCGATTGGCTGAAAAATGGCGCAGACTGAATTTAACCACGGACGCATAGAAACACCGAGTTCTGAGAACGCATTTCACGCCGCCGCAGTAGGGCTCACGGCCCGGGGGCGAAGCCGTCTTCGGTGGCGGTGGGTGTGGCGGCGGCGTGGTAGGCGCCGGTGCGCGTGGAGCCGCTGCGGGTGTTGAAGAGTTGGATCACACGGGTGAGTTCGGTGAGGGAGAGGCGGCCGTCGCGGTTGAGGTCGGCGGTGTGCGGGGTGGTCGGTATCGGGCCGGCGGCGACGGATGGATCGGGGGCGTAGCCGTCGATGCTGCCGGCGGAGATCGTATAGCGGCCAGTGCGCACGGTGCCGGTGTGGGTGTTGTAGAGTTCGAGGACGCGCGTGAGCTCGGCGAGATTCAGCGCGCCGTCGGCGGGTGACGTGTCGGCGGAATGCGCGAGGCGCACGTGCACCGTGAAGGTCTGCGTGGCGGCAGGGGCGATGCCGTTGCTCGCAGTCACGGTGAACGTGAACGGCGCGCCGGTCGCATCGGGGGCGTTGCCGCTGAGGACACCGGTGGTGGCGTTGAGAGAGAGCCAAGAGGGAAGGCCGGTGGCGGTGAACGTGGGCGCGGGTGTGCCAGCGGCGGCGACGATGAAGCTCACCGAGCGGTTGATGAAAAAGGGGGCGCTCGCGGCGCTCGTGAACGCCGGCGGCGCGATCACGAGCAGCGAGGCTGCCGCACTCGTCGCAGGTGCGCCGATGCCGTTACTGACGATACAGCGGAATTGATCACCACTCATGGCGGCAGTGGTGCCGGTGACGGTCAGGGTCGAGGCCGTCACGCCGCCGAAAACGGCGGACGCGACGAGATCGGTGAAGCCTGTAGTGCCGGCGGCCTGACGTTGCCATCGATAGACGAGCAGGGCGGTGCCGGTGGCGGCGACGGTGAAGGTGGCGGTTTGGCCGGGATCTTTCGTCTGGGAGGCGGGCGGCGTGGTGATGGCGGCTGCGAGGTTCACCGTGCCATCGCGGAGAAGAGTGCAACTTGAGTTCCCGAGGGCGAAGCCGACGACCCGATCGGTGCCGGCAGGGATGGTGAGTTCGCCAAAGTTGGCACTCCCCCACCCGACCACGGTGCCGTCCGCTTTCAGGGCGAGATTGGTGGAGGAAGCTGTGGCAATCGCGACGGCACGCGGGGTGAGCGTTGGCGGGCCACTAAACCAATTGAGCGATCCCCATTCGACGAGGGTGCCGTCGGCCCGGAGCGCGAGGCTGTGGCGATCGGCCGCGGCGACGGCGACGACGTCCGCGAGTCCGGCGGGGACGGTGGCTTGCTGGGAAAAATTCTCGCCCCACGCCACCACGGTGCCGTCGGCTTTGAGGGCGAGACTATGGTAACTGCCGACCACCACGGCCACCGCTTCGCGCAGGGTTTCCGGCGGAGTGCTCTGGCCATAGTAGTTGGCGCCCCAGCCGACCACGGACCCATCGTCACGCAGCGCGACGGCGTGATTGTCGCCGACGGCGACCTGCACAACCCGGTTGAGATCGGCAGGAATAGAGAACACGGGCGACGTCGCTTGGCCCCACGCGACCAAGGTGCCGTCACTCTTGAGCGCCACGCAGACGGAGCCGCCGCCGGAAACGGCGACCACTTCGGCGAGGTCGGCCGGCACATCGAGCTGGCCGAAAGGCCCCCACCCCCACGCGCGCACCCGGCCGTCGCCGGTGAGGGCCAGCGTGCAAGCACCGGCTCCCGCCACGCTCGCGACGCCGGTCAAATCGGTGGGCGGAGTCGTGCCAACAAAATTGCCGAGCCGCACCCACACGGAAGGGTCCGCGACGACGTTGACGAAAATAACGGGGCTCGTGCTCGCGGCTCCGGCGGCATTGGTGGCGACGAGTTGATACCAACCGGCGTCGCGATAGGCGACCGCACCGGTGAGCGTCAGGGTCGACGACGTGGCACCGGGGAGCGGACGCCCGTTGCGTTTCCACTGATACGCGGTCGCGTCGGTGGCGGTGCCGGCAATCGACAGTGTGCGCCCGCTGATGACGGTCTGCCGCGCCGGAGACACAGCCGTAAAGATCGGCGCGACCACCACGGTGAGCACAAAGTTCTGCACGGTGGGGAGGGCTTCCTCATCGTTGCGCGCCTCAAGCGTGAAGGCGAACGGCGAGCCAGCCGTGGACGGCGGAGTGCCGGTGATCTCTCCGGTGGTGGCGTCGAGGGTGGCCCACGAAGGAAAATCTCCAGTGCCAACCGCATAGGCCGGGGCGGGCGCGCCGGTGGCCCTGACTTTAAAACGGCCCGGCTGCAGGGCGGAGAAAGTGGCGTGCGCCGCGCTGGCGAAAACGGGAGACGCAGTGACATTGAGCTGCGCGATGGCACTGGTGGCCGGCGTGCCGATACCGTTGCTCACGACGCACCGAAATTCGTCGCCGCGCATGGCGGCACTGGTGCCGGTCACGGTAAGCGTGGGGGTGAGATCGCCCGCGTAGACGGCGGGCTGATACGGCACCGCGATAAAATCGACGGCTCCGGCGGCGCGACGCTGCCATTGGTAGGTGAGCGGCGCGGTGCCGGTCGCGGCGACGGTGAAGGTGACGGTCTGGCCGAGGCCAGGAGCCACGGAGGTCGGCTGCGTGCTGAGCGCGGGCGCGGCGAGACCGGCAGCATTGCCGACACTGACGATATTATATTGGGACGAGGCGACGAACTGGACATTGGCGAGATCCGAGGAGGGCCGGGTGAGGCCCCAGCGCATCACGGAGCCCCAGAAAACCGCGTGACCATCGTTCTTGAGCGCAAAGAAATGGCTTTCGCCCGCGGCGATGGCGACCACGCCGGTCAGATCGGCCGGAGGCAGGTAGGCAGTGGACGTATCCCGGCTCCACGCGACCACGGTGCCGTCGCTCTTGAGGGCGGCCGCGGAATTCGTGCCCGCGTGCACCGAAACGACACCCGTGAGGCCGGCGGGCACGAGCGTGCCGACGGTGCCGGGGTTGCCCCACCCCACGACGGTGCCGTCGGCCTTGGCCGCGAGGCAATAGTAGGCGCCGGCCGAGATACTAACGACGTTGGCCAAGCCGGCCGGAGCGGCGAGCTCCGCGGGCAACGTGCCCGCCGTCCAGACGGCGACCGTGCCGTCGCGCCGCAAGGCCATGCTGTGCACCGCCGCGTCGGAAATCGCGACGACGTTGGTCAAGCCGGCGACCGGTCCGCCCTGCCCCAGCGTGAATTCCGACATGTAGAGGCCCCACGCCACGACGGTGCCGTCGCTCTTGAGCGCGAGTGAATGCTGCCAACTGCCCGCCACGGCGACGACACCGGAGAGCCCGGACGGCGGCACGCCTTCCGGCTGGCTGCCCCCGCCCCAACGAAACAAAGAGCCATCGGCCAGCACAGCCATCCCGTGCACTTCGGTAAGGGCGACCGCCGAGACATTGGCGAGGCCGGACGGATAAAGGAACTGCGAGTAGCCCCAGCCGAGCGACTGAGTGGCGGGCACGTAAACGTTGACGAACATGGCGGCGCTGGCGGTCGAGCCGGAGGCGTTGGTGGCGACGACCTGATACCAGCCGTTGTCGCGCGGCGGGCTGGCTCCAAAAATCGAATACGAACCGCCCGTGGCCCCCGCGATCGGGCGGCCGTTGCGTTTCCATTGGTAGGAGGTGGCGCCGCTGGCAGACGCGCTGAGCGTGAGGTTTTGACCGATGGCCACGACCTGCCGCGCGGACGGGAGCAACGTGATCGTCGGCGCCTGCGCCCGGGCCGCCACCGGCAGCAGCGCCGCGACCATCAGGCCGAAAACAACTGCGCATAGACGTGAGGAAAAGCTGGCGCGGGGCAGCGAAGACATGGGGAGGAAGAATCGGCCAGGGCGGGTTGGCGAGGCAATGCGAAGGCGGGTCATGGTCCGGGGGCGAAGCCATCTTCGGTGGCAGTGGGTGCGGCGGGGACGTGATAGGCGCCGGTGCGGGTGGCGCCGCTGCGGGTGTTGAAGAGTTGGATCACGCGCGTGAGCTCGGTAAGCGAGATGCGGCCGTCGCGGTTGGTGTCGGCGGAGTGGTAGCGGGCGAGCGCGACGACGGAGGCGCCGGACGTCGTCGGATCGAACTCAAAACCGTCTTCGGTGCTCTCACTGACTTGGTAGCGGCTGGTGCGCACGGTGCCGTGGCGGGTGTTGTAGAGCGCGATCACGCGGGTGAGCTCGGCGAGATTGAGCGTGCCGTCGGCGGGCGAGACATCGGCAGAGTGGGCGACGCGGACGTTGAGCGAAAGCACCTGCGTCACCGGATAACCGATACCGTTGTCGGCCGTCAGGGTGACGACGAAGGGCGATCCGGTGGTATCGGGAGGTGTGCCGCTGATGAGTCCGGTGGTGCGGTCGAAGCGGGCCCAGGCGGGAAGTCCGGCGATGGACACGGCGGGCGTGGGAACGCCCACGACCGCGACAGCGACGCTGCCCGCTCGTTTGACAAAGAAAACCGCGCTGGCGGTGCTGGTGAAAGCCGGCGGTGACGGCACGGTCAGCAATGCGGATTCGCTCGTCGCCGTGATGCCGAGGCCGTTGCGAACGACGCAGCGGTAACGATAGCCGTTCATCGTATCGATGACCCAGACACTGAGATTGGCGGTCGTGACACCTTCATACAACGAGTTGTCATTGATGTCGAAAAACTCGGTAGTGCCGGCGACCTGACGCTGCCAGCGGTAGACGAGCGGCGGGGTGCCGCTGGCGGTGACGCGGAAGGTGATGGTGCGATTGGCGGCCTCGGTCACGCTGGCGGGCGAGGCCGTGATGAGGGTCGGCTCGTCGACGGTCAAAGTCGCCGCTTCGCTGGTGGCGGAGCCGACATAGTTCGTGATGGTCACATCGAAGCTGCCGGCACTGGCCGCAACAACGGCGCTGACTGCATAAGAGGCACTGGTGGCGCCCGGGATCGCGGCCCCGTCCTTGCGCCACTGAAACTTGGTCGGTGCCGTGCCGATGTCGGCACCGACGGAGAAGGTGACCGTTTGCCCGGGGACGACCACCGAGGAGACCGGCTGCCGCGTGATCGTCGGAGCGATGTCACCCGGCGGATAGAGCAAAAACAAATTGAAGTAGCCGCCGGCGGCCATGTGCGCGACGCGCGGCAGGCCGCCCGCGATGGTGGCGAGCCCGGCACCGGCGTAGCCCCAACCCACGACCGTGCCGTCCTCCTTCAATGCGAGGCTGTGAGAGGCTCCCGCCGCCAGCGCGCTCACGCCGCGGAGCGAAGAGACACCGGTGATTTCACCGTTAAAATCGTTGCCCCACGCGGACACGCTCCCGTCGCCGCGGCGGGCGAGATTGTGGTAGTAGCCCGCGGTCACCCCGACCACCCCGGTCAACCAGCCCGGCGCTCCCCCCTGACCGGCGATATTGGAGCCCCACGCGACGATGGTGCCGTTGGTTTTGAGGGCGAGACTGTGCGAGTCGCCCGCCGCAATTGCCGCGACTCCGGTCAAGCCCGCGGGAATCGCGGTCTGTCCACTCGCCCCCATCCCCCACCCTACGACCGTCCCGTCGGACTTCAGGGCGAGAGCGTGACTGTAACCGCAGGCGATGGCGACGACACCGGTCAAACCCGGAGGAATTGCCGTTTGCCCGAGGTAATTCTCGCCCCAGCCCACGACGGTGCCGTCGGACCGCAAGGCCAAGCTGAAGGTGTAACCTGCCGCCACGGCGACCACCGAAGTGAGGGCGGCAGGAACGGCCGTGCGCCCGCCATTGCCATTGCCCCAGGCGGCGACCGTGCCGCCGGATTTCACGGCCACCGTATGGGCGCCGCCGCCCGCCAACGCCGTGACGTCACCCAGTCCCTCCGGGAGGGTGCGTTCACCGTAGAAGTTTTCGCCAATGCCCAAATAATTCCCGCTGGGAACCGACACCCCGACAAACACGACCGGGCTCGCCGTCGTGCCGCCGCCACTGTAGGCGAACAATTGATACCAACCGTTGTCCCGGGCCGGTTTGGCTCCGACGATGGTGTAGGCAGGGGAGGTGGCGCCCGGGATCGGGAAACCGTTGCGTTTCCATTCGTAGCGGGTCGCCCCGGTAACCGTCGCATCAAGCGTCAGGTCTTGCCCGAGGCCGACGATTTGGCGGGCGGGCGAAATCGGCGTGATCACCGGCGGTGGCCCCACGGGAACGAACGGAATGACGAGGCTGGGCGCAGCAAAATCGAGCGGCGCGGTGCTGCCGTCGGCGCGGAAACTGCCTTGCACCACAAACGTCTGGTCGCCCGCCAAGCCGGGTGGGTAACTGAGCACAAAGGAAAAGGACATCGCGGCCACCGGAAGGCCCGCCCCGGCGAATGATGCCCAACCCAACGCGGACGTCGCCTCCGTCGGGTCGGTGGTAGCCCCCACGCCCGGCCAAATCCCGAACAAATTTTTGTCGTTCGTTTCGCGATGCACCCACCCCGCTCCCGGTGGTTTGACCTCAAATATCACGACACTGGCATTAGTCGGATAGGCCAATCGCACCGTGAACGTGATCTCGCCACCCGCCGGGGAGCACGTGGCGGGGTTTGCCGTAACGGAGCTGGTCTGCCCGCACACGATAAGGCCCGAAAGCAGCCATGCGACGAAGAGCAGCACGCCTTGTTGCACGTCGCCTCGGCTTGAGCGGATGGGGCTCAAATGACGCACAGCGAGGCTGCGATACGGGAACGCGAGGGCGCGCGGCGCGAGCATGGCGGACGAAACTGATTTATGCGGCTGGCAGAGCAATCCGGGAATGAGCAACGAGCCGTATTCCCGACCTTCAGCAGGCAAAGCAATGAGAGGAAGAAGCGCCGCGTTTTCCGGTGGACGCCGCATCGGCGAGGGCTGGCAGCAGGCGGATGGCGGCGGAGAGCACGGGACGGCGGCGGCATGGCCGCTATGAGGCGCGAAGGCAAAACGGAGACTGCGCGAGGACCTCGGCGTGCTTCTTCGAGGAGTCCTGCCCTGAAGAAGTCCGGAAACCAACGGAGTGTCGACGCGACGCGCGTTTACGCCTGCATGAGCTCGCGCAGCCGCACGCACATCGCCGGGCCGCCGGCGACGTAGATGATCGGCTTCATCTTCAGATCGAAAACGGTCATCGGGAGTTGCTCGCCGTTGAGGAAATGCACTTCGCCGCCCGTTGCGCGCACGAGCGGAATAGCCGCCGCGAGGTCCCAGATGCGCACGTTGAAATCGACGCACCCGTCGAGAATGCCGGCGGCCACGTAGGCGAGGTGGAGCGTCGCGCTGCCGAGGCCGCGAATCTTGAATTGGGACAACACGCCGTTCGCCATCGGCAGGAGCGCTTTGTTGAACGGACTGTGGAAACCGACGAGCGTCTCTTTTGAAAAGGCCGCGCTGCTCACGTGCGGAGTGCGGTCGCCATCGTGCAGGCCGAAACCGGGGCCACCGTGCATCAGCACGCTACGGCTCAAATCGTAAACGACCCCGTAGACGGGCTCGCCGTGCTCGCAGAGCGCGAGCGAGATCGCGCAATGCGGGATACCGAGGGCGAAGTTGTTGGTGCCGTCGATCGGATCGAGGACCCACGAAAACCGGGAGGTCACCGCGACGGGGCGGTCGTGTTCGGCCAGCTCCTCGCTGAAATACTGGTCGTCGGCGAACTGCGCGCCGAGTTCGCGAAAGATGTTTTCCGAAATGGCGATATCGATCGCCGTGACGCGCGTGCCGTCGCTCTTCCAACGGCTCTCGGCCCGGCCAAACTCGCGGTGGAGCAGCGCGGTTTGGGCGAGGACGGCGGACTTGGCAGAGGCGATTCGGACGAGCAGTTCGGGTGACGACATAGGCGGAGCAGAGCACGTTATTCCGGGCCGATGACCAACCCAAATCTTCGGCCCGAGCAGCCGGTAGCCGCGCGCTTTAGCGTGCGGACGAAAGACCGCATGTTCACGCATGCGGCTACCTTAACGTGCGAGGACGAACTACCGCATGCTAACGCATGCGGCTACCAAGACGGACAGGGGCTAAGCCTCCGCGTGCGTAAAATCAGCCCGCGTCGCCGCAACTCCGCTCACTCGTAATCGTAGAGCTTGGGATCGCGGCGCAAGGGGCGGCGCGCCTTAAAACGGTGTTTACGTTCCTTTGGATCGGTGGGCTTCGGCGGTTCGCCGCCCATGCCCATTTCGTCGCCGTAGGGATCGCCGCCGCCGGGCTCCTCGGGGCCGCCCAACTGCTCTTCGAGCGATTCGGGATCGGCACCTTCTTCGAGCTTGCGCACGACTTCTTCCATCTCGCCGTCGATTTTTTCGCCGGTCATCTCGGACATTTTGCGCATCATGCGGGCCATCGCGCGGGGATCGTTTTCATCGACGCCGGAAAACTCTTTCTCCATCGCGCCCATCGCCGCCTCCATGCGGGCATCTTCGGCCGGATCGCCGCCGGCGGGAGCGGGTTTCGTTTCGGCCGCCTCGTCGCTCTTGCCGCCCCTGGTCACCGCGAAGGCGGAGACGAGTTTGCGCAGTTTGAACTTAGGGTTGTCCGGGCAGCGCGGCACGGTTTTCCCCTGCGCGAGCGTCTTGGCGTAGAATTGGTAGATCGTGTGGTTGTCGGAACAGTAATACTCGTAGATCGGCATACGGCGCTGTTTGTAATAACGACCGCGCGTTTCGCAAGCAGCCCGACAACGCTTCCGGCTCGCGGTGGTCCGCGGCGGTGGTGCAACAATAGGGCCAGCGTTCCCGCATTTCTCTCCCCTGTCTGAAAACGATCATCACCGTGTCCCCTCGATTCCCCGCTATGCCCCGCATCCTCCTTCTTTGGTTCTTCGCCGGCTTCGGCGGAGTCGGATTTCTCTTCGCCCAACCTCTCACCGTCGTGTCCCCACCGCTCGTCTGGAAACAACTCCCCGCCCTCCCCGATCGCGAAGGGTTCGCCTCGTCGTTTGCGGGTGTATCGGGCGGAGCGCTTCTCGTCGCGGGCGGCGCAAATTTCCCCGACAAACGCCCGTGGGATGGAGGCACGAAAATCTGGTATGACCGCGTTTTTGCTTTCGCCGGACCCGACCGCGGGTGGACGGAAGCCGGGCGGCTTGACCGTCCCGTCGCCTACGGGGTTTCGATTTCTGCGCCGGACGGAGTGATCTGTGCGGGCGGTGGCGACTCCTTGGCGCATTTTCGCGAAGTGTTTCTGTTGCAGTGGGACGGCGCCAAGCTCCAGCAACGCGCCTTGCCGCCACTGCCCCGGACCTGCGCTTTCGCCAGCGGGGCTCTGGCCGGCCGGATATTTTACGTGGCCGGCGGTATCGAAAAACCGGATTCGACCAACGCGCTCGCGACGCTCTGGGCTTTCGACACCGGGAATCCCGCCGCCGGCTGGCGTGAATTGCCGCCCTGCCCTGGTCCGGCGCGCATGCTCGCCGTCGGCGGCGCGACTGCCGGCACCTTCTATTTGTTCGGCGGCGTCGCACTCCATGCCGGTGCCGATGGCAAAGCCCAGCGCACCGCGTTGAGGGATGCCTACGCCTATTCTCCGGCGGGCGGTTGGAAAAAGCTGGCCAATCTGCCCCGCGCGGTCACGGCCGCCCCCTGCCCCGCTCCGGTCACCTCGTCCGGAAAACTCCTGGTAATTTCCGGCGACGACGGTCAGCGCGCCCATCTCAACGGCCCGAATCACCCCGGATTCCCCACCGATATTTTGGCCTACGATCCGCGCAGCGACCATTGGGAAAATGCGGGCGAGTCGCCGTTCTCACGGGCGACCGCGCCGACCGCATTCTGGCAAGGCCGCTGGGTCGTCGCCAGCGGGGAACGCAAACCGGGTTACCGCTCGCCCGAAGTCTGGCAGCTCGACTCGGCGCCTGCGCCCGCACCGTGAGTCAGCAGCCCAAGGTCACTCGCGCCGCGTGGATGGTGGTCGGGCTGCTTTGGATGGCGGGGTTGCTCAACTATCTCGACCGCCTCGTCATTGCGGCGATGCGGGAGCCGCTGAAGGCCGACGTCGCGATGACCGACGCCCAATTCGGCCTGCTCACCTCGGTGTTCCTGTGGACTTACGGGCTTTTCAGTCCCTTCGGCGGATTCTTGGCCGATCGCTTCAGCCGGCGCGGCGTCATCATCGGCAGTCTGTTCGTGTGGTCGGTCGTGACGTGGACGATGGGCCGCCTCCACAATTTTGAGGGACTGCTCGTCGCGCGCGCGGTGATGGGCGTGAGTGAAGCCTGCTATATCCCGGCGGCGCTGGCCCTGATTGCCGACTACCATCCGGGCCCGACGCGCTCGCTCGCCACGGGACTGCACATGAGCGGAATTTACGCGGGTGCCGCGCTCAGCGGCGTCGGCGGCTACGTCGCCGAACGCTACGGATGGCGCGCGGGGTTCACCTGGTTCGGCGGGTTTGGGATCGTCTACGCCGTCGTATTGCTCGCGTGGCTGCGGGATGCCGCCCGACCCGCTGAAGCGAACACGACAAACCACGCCGCGCAGCCGACCGAGACTGGTTGGGGCCTTGCCCGGGCGATGCGGACGTTGCTCACGCAGCGCGCGTTTTTGATTCTGCTGCTCGTGAGCGCGTTCGTCGGCATCGCCAACTGGGGCATCAATGGCTGGTTGCCGACCTATATGAAGGATCATTTTCACCTCGGGCTCGGCGCCGCGGGCATGACCGCGACGGTCTACATTCAACTCGCCTCGTTTGTGGGAGTGCTCGTCGGCGGCGTGTGGGCCGATCGCTGGAGCCGCACCCAACCCCGGGCCCGCGCATTCGTCCCCGCCATCGGATTCTGCATCGCGGGGCCTTGGCTGTTCTGGGGCATCGGCGCAGAGACGCTCGCGGTGGCGGTCGCCGCGCTGGTGGTCTACGGACTCGGTCGCGGTTTCCTCGACGCGAATCTCATGCCGGCGTTGCGCACCATCACCGATCAGCGATTTAGCGCCACGGGGTATGGCCTGCTCAATTTCGTCGGCGTCACCACCGGCGGGCTGATGATTTACGCCGGCGGTTGGCTGAAGGATGCGCAAATCGAACTCGGTCATATCTTCCGCGTATCGGCGGTCGGGCTTCTCATCGTGGGCCTGTTGCTCTTCACGGTGAAGCGCCGCCCCACGGCCTAGTCTTTCCATGCATCCCCTCCAACCGCACGAAATCCGTGGCAACTGGGCCACGCTCCTCCTCCCGATTCGCGCCGATGACAGCATCGACTATGCGCTCCTCGGCGCGGAGCTCGATCATTTCATCGCCGCGCGCGTCAGCGGAATCTATTCCAACGGCAGCGCGGGCGAATTCTACACCCAAACCGAGGAAGAGTTTGACCGGGTAAACGAAATGCTAGCCGAAAAATGCGCCCGCGCCGGCGTGCCGTTTCAGATCGGCGCCTGCCACATGAGCGCGCAGCTCTCGCGCGAACGCCTGCGACGGGCGAAGGCCTTGCAGCCCTCGGCCATGCAGATCGTATTACCCGACTGGTTTGTGCCCTCGTGGCCCGAGATCATCGCGTTTCTGGAGACGATGGTGGCCGAGGCCGCGCCGATACCGCTCATCCTCTACAACCCGCCGCACGCGAAACGCCGCCTCTCGCCCGAGGAATGGCTGCGCCTCATCGACGCCGTGCCCGGGATCGCCGGCATGAAAGTTCCCGGCGGAGACGAGGCGTGGTATCAGGCTATGCAACCGGTCTTCACCCGCGTGTCGGTGTTTATCCCCGGGCACTTGCTCGCCACCGGCCTCGCCCGGGGTGCGCACGGCGCCTACTCTAACGTCGCGTGCCTGAGCCCGGCAGGCGCCCAACGCTGGTATGAACTTTGTGTGCGCGACCCCGCGGCGGGTGTGCGCCAGCAGGATAAAATCCTCCCGTTTTGGCAGCGTCACATCGCCCCGTTAATCACCGAACACGGGCTGGCCAATATGGCGGCCGACAAAGCGGCGGCGACGGCCGGCGGGTGGCTGCCGGCATTCACGCCCCGGTTGCGTTGGCCCTACCGCGGTGCGTCCGACGAGGCAGTGCAACGCATCGCGGCCGCGGCGCGCGCCGAGTTGCCCGAGTTTTTTCAGGCGTGATTTTTTTCGCGTTCACGCGAGCCGCGGGTTCGTTACGGTTTCGGCCATGACGCTCATCCCCCATCGCACCGTCGCCAGTCAGATCGCGGTGCAGTTGCGCGCGGAATTGGAAAAGGGCACCTGGGCCGGCTGGCTGCCGAGCGAACGCGTGCTCAGCCGCACCCTACAAGCGAGCCGCAACACCGTCCGCGTGGCGCTCGAGCAGTTGAAGGCGGAAGGGTTGATCGAGCCCGCGCGCGGGCTGGGCAATCGCGTCGTAACGGCGAAGTCGCCCGCACTGCGGCGCGAATCGGCGAAGACTGTCGGCGTGCTCATCCCCGAACCGATCGGCCGCCTCCGCCCGTTGATCGCCCTCTGGATCGACGAGTTGAAAGATCTTTTGATCGAGGAGGGTTATCGCCTGCGGATTCACGAAGGCCGGCACTATTATCAGACAAATCCGGCCCGCGCGCTGGAGCGGCTGGTGGAGCAACATCCGCACGGCGCCTGGTTGCTCACACTCTCCTCCGAGGCGATGCAGCGCTGGTTTGCGCGTCGCAGCGTGCCCTGCCTGATCGCCGGCTCGACGTATCCGGGCGTCACGCTGCCGCACTACGATTTGGACTACCGCGCGATCTGTCGCCACGCCGCCGGCGCGCTCCTGCGCCTCGGGCACCGACGCGTGGCGTTGCTCAACCGTGAATCGCGCCGCGCTGGCGATGTAGACGGCGAGCTCGGCTTTCTCGAAGGCGTGCGCAGCTCGCCGCACACCGACGCCACGGCCGAAGTTGCCTACCACCGCGACGACGTGGATTCCGTCGCGCGCGCACTGCGGCAATTGCTCGACAAAAAAACGCGTCCGACCGCCTGCGTGGTATGCAACTCCTACGCCTACCTCTCCGCCGCGAGCGTGCTCGCCCAGCGCGGACTGCGGATTCCAGCGGACATTTCGTTGGTCTCCCGCGACGACGACCCCTTCCTCGAATCGCTCGCGCCGACGCCAGCGCGCTACATCGTCGATCCGCACACCTTCGCGAAAAAGATGCTCGGCCTGCTTCTGCAGGTCCTGAACCGCACGCCAGCCTTGCGCTCGCCAGCGTTATTATTGCCCAAATTCACCGCGGGCGGCTCGACGTCCGCACCGCCCCGCGGCGAACACTGAGACGTCAGCTCTTCGCTCCGCCCGGGCGGCAGGCGAAATCGAAGAAGCCAATCTCATCCAACCGTGCGCGCATCGTCGCAATCTGGTCAGCCGTGGGCTGCGCGAGCGGCAGGCGCACCGGACCGCAGTCGACGCCGAGCATCGGCATGAGCGCTTTCGAGGCGGCGAGATGGGTGACACCGACGCCGTTACAGATGGCGATCATTTTGATGGCCGCGTCCTGGAGCTTGCGCGCCGTGGCTTCGTCACCGTTGCGGTGGGCCTCCAGCAAGCGGAGATAAACTGGCGCGGCGTAGTTGTAGGTGCTGCCGACGGCACCGCGCGCACCGGCTTTCCAACCCTCGAGCAGCAGCTCATCGCGTCCGAAAAGAATATCGAAACGGCCGCCCTCGGCGGCGACGCAGGCGCCGTAGTCGGGAAAATCTTCGTAGGTGTATTTCACGCCCACGAGCGTCGGAATGCGCGCGGAGGCCTTCGCCAGAAACTCGGCGACGGGCAACGTGACGCCGGTCATCGAGGGAATGTTGTAGTAGTAAAACGGGAGGGACGGCGCCGCGGACGCGACGGCCTCGCACCAGTCCACGAGTTCGTCGAGGTTGCGCGGTTTGAAAAACATCGGCGCGAGCGCCGAGACGGCGGCGGCGCCGATCTTCGCCGCATGCGCGGTGAGGGCGCGCGCGTCTTCAAGGCACGTGTGGCCGACGTGGACGATCACGGGGAGACGCGAGTCCGTGGACTGCATCCATTTTTCGGCGACAGCGAGCCGCTCGGCCAGCGTCATCGAGAGGCCTTCGCCTGTCGTGCCGCAGACGAAAGCGGCGCCGACGCCGTTCTCCCGCAGGAGCTGGGCATAGGCCGGGATCGCCGCGAGATTGAGCGAGCGATCGGCGTTGAAGGGCGTGAACGGGGCGGCGACGAGGCCGCGGAATCGATTTTGCATGTCAGTGGAAGAGGAAATTCAAGGGGCACTCACGTCGACGCGCGCAAAGGTGATGCGGTCATAAGGACGCTTAGCACCGTTTTCGTAGAAACAGCCGACGGTCTTCGCATCGATCGAGACGAGGCTGGAATAAGCGGACGGGCCGGCGTTCAAGAGCGCGACGTCGCGCCACGTCGAGGCGCCGTCGGCACTGGTGCGGACCGTGAGCTGGGTGCGGGTCTTCGCCGCGGGATTGGAAAACACCAGCAAGCCCGGCTCATGGCGGATGATGCTCGCCTGGCACACCGGTTCGATCAGGCCGGCGGCGTCGGCGGGAGGCGTCCACGTGACGCCGCCGTCGTTGCTCAGCGCGTGGGCGCGGAGGTTGCGACCGTGGTTCGAGCGCATATTCATCAGGAGCGTGCCGCGTCCATCGAAGAGCTCGACGACCTGGCACTCATTGACCTTCGGGCGGATGGGCGCGCCGAGTTTCCACGTCTGACCGTGGTCATCCGAGTAAATCGCGTGCGAGCCGGAGAGATGTTTGTTCTCCACGAGGTCGTCGTAGTTGTGGTCGCAGGGAATCACGAGACGCCCGGCGTGCGGGCCTTGCTTGATCTGGATGCCGTTGCCCGGCCCGGTGGCATACCACGTCCACTCGGGGAGCTTGGTGGCGGCGGTGATCTCGACGGGCTTCGCCCAGGTGGCGCCGTGGTCCTTCGAGCTGGTCACCCACACGGTGCGCGTGCCTTTGGACGCGCGGGCGATGATCTGCTTTTCGTGATCGGTGCCGAGATTGTGCGTGAGGAGCATCCAGATCGTGCCGGTGGTTTCGTCCAACACGGGGCAGGGATTCCCGGAAGTGTTGGCCCCGTCGTCCCAGACGAGTTGCACCGCACCCCACGTGCGCCCGCCATCGGTCGAACGTTTTTGAAGGATGTCGATGTCGCCAGCATCGCCGCCGCCGGATTTGCGGCCCTCGGCAAACGCGAGCAGCGCGCCATCGGCAGCCTTGATCACCGCCGGGATCCGATAGGTGTGGTAGCCGCCTTCGCCGGAGACGAAGACGTCGATTTTTTCCACCGAGGGCTCGGAGGCGGCGGCCAGAGTGGCACAGGCGAACAGGGCGAGACAGGCAAGGAGGTGTTTCATGGAAAACTATTTCAGGGAACGGAGCCGTGGCGGACACGCAGCATGAGGTCGAGCCACTTGAGAGGTTTTTTCGCAGCGCCGTCGAGGGAAACCACGACCTCGTTGAAGCCGGTGCGCAGCTCCGCGGCGGTCACCGGATACTCCAGCCAATCGGCCGCGAAGCGCGGGGCACGCAGCGCGCGGCCATTCACGGTCACGCTCACGGGCAAGCGGTCGACGCTGACGCCAAAGTGCAACCGGAGCACATAGCTCGTCGCCGCGCCGGCCGTCCCAAAATCTTCGCTCACCCGGAGGCGGGCGCCGGCGGTGGCACCCGGTGCGATCGTGCGCGCCCGCGTGGGATTCAGCGTCTCGATCGTTTGAAATTCGGCGAAAGGGAAATTGCCCCCGGCCGCAGCGCCGACTCCGCGGAACGAGGCAAAGTAATCTTTGTCGAGGCGGGCTAAGCCGCGCGGATCGCCCAGCTCCCGCCAACGCGTGCTTTCGGGTTTGAAGAAATTGAACACGTAGACGCCATCGGCGCCGGACGCCCAAACGTTGGCCGCGCGGGCACGGTAACCCGCATCGGTCATGCGCAGCGCCACGGCGGACTCGTCGCGGAGGCGCGTCTCGTCGAGCGAGGGATACACTTTTACGCCGTGCCGGTGCGCGAGCGCGACGCTGTGCTCCCAATCGTTGAGCTGAAAATAGCCCGCGGGAATCAGCACATCGAGCAGGTCGTCCGCCAGCCAGCGCGCGAGATCAAGCCCGATCCGCAGAGAATATTCGGCGGAATCCGGCACGTGGGTCGCGATGAGAATCGGCCGCCCGCGCGCGCGGCCCACTTCGTCGGCCATCGTGCGGATGCGCCGCAGCAGCGCGGTCATGCCGGCGATCTCCTCGGCTGTGGCAGGCTCGCCGCGCGCCGTGGTTTTGAAAAAGACTGGATGGCGGAAAAAATCCAGCTCCACGCCGTCGACATCGTAGTTGCGGCAGACTTCCTCGACGTAGCGGAAGGCGAGCTCACGGATTTCGGGCCGCGCGTAGTTCACGCCGGCCCACGAGCCGTGCTTCATTTTTTCGTGGTAACCACCGAGCAGATACTCGGGGTGCGCGGTCTTGAGTTTGTTCGCGGCGAAAAGCACGGGGCCTTGGCCGTTGGTCGCGCTGCCGTCGTGGGTGTCGTTCATGCGGAACGACCAGAACAGCTCCATGCGGTTCTTGTGCGCGAAGTCCGTCATCACCGTGAGCGGATCGATGCCGGCGGCGGCGAACGCTTCCATCTGATTGTGCGCAAAGCGCTCGCCCTTGGCGGTGTAAACCTGGCCGACTTTTGTGAGGTGTGAAAAGTTGCCGAAGCCGGCGGAGAATGTGCAGTAGAAGATCGCCTCCACCTGCGTGCCGGCGAGCGCCGCGGTGCGCACGGCCAGCATATCTTCCACCGACGGGCGCTTGATCGCAGTGATGGGATCGTTGCCGTCGTTGTTGAAGATGATGCGGCGCGGCCGATCCGCGGCGCGTTGGCGCCAAGCCTTGTTCGTTTCGGCGGCGTGCAGCGAAACGCACGCCGCGACCGCCGCCCAAACCAAAAGAAGTGGGAAACGCGGACGCACGGAATCAGAACGAGCCGCGGACACCAATATTGGTGTAGAAGCCGAGCTCCTGCCAGCGCGTGGGCTTCGCATAGTCGGGCGTGCCGGGTGCGTAGCGCTGGAGATCCTGCACAAACCCGCCCCAATCCACCACCGACGCGTAGAGCGAGTAGCGGCGCGTGAGGCTGTAGGCGGCGTTGACGCCGATGCGGGTGCGCTTGGCCTGGTAGTTAAACGTGTTTACGGGAACTGTCGCGCTGGCTGCGACCGCCCCGGTTTGAGTGTCGCCCAGATAGCTGATCGTGGTTTTCAGCGAAAAACGCCCGCGCACGAAGTTGATGCCGCCGCCGAGCGACTCGGGGTTGTAGCCGGAGAAATCGGCGGTGTTGGTGCCGCTCAGTTTGAGTTTCGTGAAGTTGACGAACACTTGGAAACCGCGCGCCCATTTCGGCAAAAACGTGAGTGACTGGCGGTAGGAAGCCTCGAAGCCATCGATCTTGGCATCGCCGGCATTGGTGCGCGTGGCGATCTCGTAGCCCAGCAGCGAGGGATCGCTCTCGAGGCCGTGTTCCGCGAGCAGTTCGGGCGTGGCCGGGGTGCGGACCGAGCCGAAGAAATCTTTCACGCTCTTGCGGAACACGCCGATGGATCCGAAACCGTCCTTGATTTGGTAGCTCTCGAGCGAGAGGTCGTAACTCTTCGCGCTCCAGGGTTTGAGGCCGGTGTTGTTCAAGGTGATCGTGGGGTTGGCCACATCGGGATCGGTGATCGTGGTGCCGGGGATGATAAACGAAATGTTGGGCCGGCCGAGCGTCTGCGCGTAGGCCGCGCGGAGAATCAGGCTCTCCGTGATGTTAAAGGACGCATTCACGCTGGGGTAGTAGCCATCGTAGTTCCGTTCGGATGTCGCGGCGCGCTCCTGGTAGCGGAGTCTGCGGAGGACGAGCGGGTCGGTGGAGAGCGCCACGCGTTGGATACCGGGGAGCGTGGGGTTGCTATCGACGAGCGTGCCGTTCGCGTTGCGCTGGTATTGCGCGTTGATGTCGTTGAGCGGCCCGCTGCCTTTGTCGTCGGTGCGCTCATAGCGCACGCCCGCGACGAGCCAAAGCCGGTTCTTAAAGAGGCGCGTGTCGGCCCGAAAGTAGCCGGCCGAAATGGTTTCGCGCAGGCTGCGGGAGTTGTTCACGAAGTCCTGGTGCACCTGCGCCTCGTCGAGGACGAACCACGACGGATTAGCCTTATAGAGATCGAACATTTTCTGGCCGCTGATCCAGCGCACCTTCTGCCCGAAGACGTTGGGCGCATCGGCGAGAAACGCTTCGTCGAACACGTCGAAACGGCTCGCGAGGCGGTCGGCGGCGGCCGTGGAGCCGTTGGGGCGAAAATTCCACGTCTTCGAAAAACGGCGCTGTTCGCTCGTGTAGGTATCGACGGCGGCACCGACTTTGAGCGTGACCGGAATTGAGCCGAGAAAATCGCGGGCCACATCGAAGCGGAGGTTGCTCTTGTGGGTGTTCCAATCGGGCTGGGCAGTCGTCGGATTGCCCAGCGTGTAGTTGCGACCGTCGTAAACATCGACCGCCGCACCGGCACGCGTGGCGGTGTAACGCGTCGGAATGGTGCCACCCGACGAGGGAATACCATCACCGCGGAGGACGACGCCGGTCAGCGTGGCGGGCGCGAGATTGAAGAACCCCGAATCAATATCGTGACGGTCGGTGGCAGAGCCGGAGAATGCCCCCGTGGCGTCCCACCGCCAGAGGTCGCCGCGGTGCCGGTATCTCAGCGTGTAGTGTTTCGTCTGGGTGGTGATGTCCACGTTCTCGCCGCTGCCATTCATGGTCACCACGCCGACGGCGGTGGCCGCGCCTTGGGTAAACGTCGGGCCGCCGGTCGCGTTCGCGCCATAGTTGAAGCCGAGCACGCTGCGCGTGATATAGAGACCATAGTCACGGTAGTTCACACCCGCGGAGATCGAATCGGTCGGGCTGATCCGCCAGTCGACACCGATGGAGCCCTGCAAGGTATCGAACGTCTGCGCCAAGCTGTTCCACTGGCTCGTTGTCTGGACGAGGCGAACCAAATCCCAGGCGGGCGACTCGTCGGTTTGTTTCGTGCCGGTCTCCATCGGTTTGAAGCGCCAGGAGCGCGAAGCACCCACGGTGATGGCGAGGCTACGGTTGATCGGCTGGAGGAGGCTGACGTCGAACGAGGGCCGGATGTAACTCGGGGAATTGGCGGAATTGTGGTTGCGCGGGCCCCCGTCGAACGTGAGGCCGTTGCGGCTCTGAAACTGAGTGTAGGCGTTGAACAGGATTCTCCGTTTCTTCACTTCAAAGCCGTTACGCGAAATCAGATTGATCGAGCCGCCGAGGCCGGAGGCGGACATGTCGGGCGTGGGGACTTTGGTGACCTCGACGCGGGAGACGTTGTTCATCGGCATCTCGCGCAGATCGAGCGAGCGGCTGTTGCCGCCGAAGGACGTGGCCATCTCGCCACCGTCGAGCGTGAGACCGGAATTGGCGCCGGGGAAACCGCGCAGCGAAACCGTCGTAGGCTCGGAGCCCGACGTAGCGATGGAGACACCGGGGAGGAAGAGGAGAAACTCGCCGATGTTCTCGCTGCCGCGGTCACCGAACTCGTCGAGCGCGACGACGTTTTTGAGGTTGGGAGCATTGCGCTGCTCGTTCATCGCGACGGCCTGCGCGCTCATCTCGCGATCCGCGACGACCGAGAAGGCTTCGAGCTTCACGGTCTCGCCGGCGTTCGCCGCGGGCACGCGGCTACTGCCCGCGAGCACGAGTTCGAACTCACGTTGCACGGCTCCGCCAGCCGGCACGTTCACCGCGGCGGTCTGGGGCGCCATGCCGACGTAGACCACGCTCAGCCGCGCCGGGCCGCTCGGCACGCCGGTCAAGCGGTAGGACCCGCTCTCGTCGGTCGTGACCTCACGGTCCGAGCCTTCGAGCGAGATGCGGGCGTTGACGAGTGCACTGCCGGTCGCGGCATTGAAGACGCGACCTTCGATCACACCGACGGCCGGTTGCGCCGCGAGGGCCAACGGGAAAACAAGCGCGAGCACCGCGCAGAGACGAAAAAAAACAAACGACGATTTCATGTGGGTGGCAGGGTTGGGCGGAAACGGGGGTTTGACGCGGACTGACGGACAAATTCTTACGCGCTCCCGCTCGGCTAAGAACACGGGAAAGCAGTGGTTCCTTTTACCGACCGGAGGAACCGCCGGTCTTCGCGGGGCTGGAAAACAAGCGGTCCGGCACCGACCACGTGAGCCGAGCCATGAGCACGCGATTGTAGTCGCGGCTGCCTCTCGTCGGGATTTCGGAGGTGATCACCCAAGTCTCGCGCGGACTCACCGCGACGACGCCGAAACCGGCGCCGAGGTCGGCATTGCTTTCGGGAATCAGAATCTGCTCGGTCGCGCGACGGACGCAGAGCCGCACCGCATCGACTTCGGCTATGAATAAGGGCGCCCGGTGGCGCATTACGTGATCGTTGTTCGCACCGCGGCGCGTGTAGACGAGATAGAGCGTGTCGTTGTGCGTGAGCCAGTGCTGCTGGGTGTTGTAGCTGCCGAGCACCTGCCCGTCGTCGAATTTCCATTCGATGAACGGCGCGAAATTGAGCCCGTCGTCGCTGCGGGCGACAAACGCGGAATGATCGGCTCGCATCGTGAGGAAAAATTTGCCGCCAAACGCGGCAAGCGACGGTTCGTAGAGACCGCGTTCGCGGGGGATCGTGAGTTCGGAACCGTGCTCAACGTAGGTCAGCTTCTCACCGTCAAAGCGGCAGCGCGCGACCATCGACGTGTAATAGCGGACTTTGGGATCCTTGCGGTAGCGAATGGGGAGGAGGATCTCGCCGTTCGGGAGATCGACGCGCTGGTGGCAGCCGGAATTGGGTTCGAGAAATGGGCGCCCTTCGTGATCCGCCGCGGGCAGCGACAGCAGGCGCAGTTCGCTCCACGCACCGGTTTGCGGCGAGCGCACGGCGTAAGACACGCGCTCGAGGCCGCGGTCCTCCTTGGTGCCGCCGAGGAACCCGAATGTCTTGCCCGTGGCGAGCACGCGCCCCGTGGCGGCGTGCCACTGCGGACACACATCGCCGATGACAAAATCATGCCCCTCCGGCATCCGCGTGCGGCGCAGCGAATCGATGCGCTGCGGAGCCGACCACGTGCGGCCGTTGTCGGAAGTTTCGATGGTGAAGAGATCGGCGTATCCATGCGAGCCAGTCGGGTCGGTCTCCTGCGTGGTCACGACCACGCGCACAGGATCGCCCGGGATCAGCGCGCCGCGCGATTGCGTGTAGAACTGTTTCCCGCGCCCCGTGAGCAACGTGGAAACCTCGAGCTGAAACGCGGGCACACGCTCCGCCGCCGCAGCCGTTGCGCCGATCAGCAGGGCCGCACAAAACAACCGTCGGGAAATGATTTTCATCGGACTAGGGGGGCTCAGGGTTGAGCGGACACGCGAAATTTTCCGAAGCGAATGTGCGTGCGCGTGCGCGTCGGCGTGCCGCTGTCCCACACGGCGCGAAAATCGCCGGGCGCCACCTCGATCAGCGTCGGGTAGGAGTTTTTCACGGCGGCATCGTAGAAGGTTTTTTCGGCGCCCCACGTGCCGCCCGCGGGCTTGAGTTTGTAGCGTAGCGCCATCCGGCCGGTGGGCGCCGGCGAGGCGGGACCATCGTTGTAAACGTAGAGATGCGTGCCGCCGGCGGTGCGGCCGAAGAAGGCCTTCGACTTGGCGTTCCAGAGGTCGGGCTCCTGCTGCGCGGGACTCCACGTGCGGCCACCGTCTTTGCTCACGCTCGAAAACGCGCGCGGCGGATCGGTCATCTTGCGCTCGTCCGCATAGTCGGCGGTGCGCATGACCATCTTCAATTCTCCCGGGGCATCCCCGGGCGCGATGTTGCCCTCGTGGAGAAACACTTTCGGGCCCGTAACCGGCTGCGGAATGAACGCCGCGAGATTCCACTCCAAGAGGCTCGTGCTGCTGAGCACAAAGTGGTCGCGCGAGCCGAGCGGATCGTTGCGGCGCGTGTTGCGGTGCAGCGGAAACAAGTAGCGCGTGTGCCCCTTCTCCGTGAAGGCATACGGCCCCGCCACGCAGATGAGCGGCCCGGTGTAGCCCATCGCGAGCTCGACGGGAACCCAGGAGCGCCCGCCGTCGGCACTGTAGGCTCCGACCAGCTGCGAATCTTCGCTGTGGCGGTAGTTCATCGGACAACGCATCGCGAACGCCCACAGCACCTCCTGCCCCGGCGGCTTGAACAGAATCGCGTTGGCGTAGGCGAACTGGAGCGTGCCCTGGCGTTCGCGATGATCGAAAATGGTAATCGGGTGTCCCCAGGTGTCGCCGTCGTCGGTCGAGACGGAGGCCACGATGTCGCCCATATCGGTCTTGCCGGGAATTTTTACGCCGAACGCGGCGACGAGGTGTTTGCCTTTCCACTGCGCGAGGTAGGGCTCCCACACTTCCGACGCGCCGGGATGGGCATCCATGTGGCGGATCGTGCGCACGGCGGTGACATCGCCGGAAAAATCTGCTGCGAAAGAAGACGCGGGAGCAGCCAGCGCGGCGAGTAGGGCGTGAGTGGCGAGAGCAAATCGGAGGGAGTTCATGGGTGGGGTAAAAATCGATACGGGGCGGAGAATCGGCGAAAGGAAATCAGCTCCACTCCCCTTTTCTTCCAAAGTGAGCGCGCGCCGCCGCGCCGAAGCGCTGCGCGGCATCGTCAATCGCGGCACACGTTTCCGCCGGGGTGCGGCCCGCGGCTTCGCGCGCGGCCGGAATGAGCGTCTGACATTCGTTGGCGTCCATAAAGCGTGCGGCATCGAGCAGCCGCGCCTCGTCTTCGGGCGGAATCGCGAGGAAGCCATGCTTGTCCGCATGGATGAGCTGGCCCGGTTGCACGAGGCGACCGAAGACTTCGACCTCGCCGCCCCACCGCACGGGACAACTGAACGCGTGGCCGACGCAGAGCCGGCGAGCGAGGGCCTTGAAGCCGGCGTTGTTCATCTCATCCAGATCGCGGATACCGCCGTCGGTGATCGTGCCGACGCAACCGAGGCTGCGGTGGATGTTGCTGTTCACCTCGCCCCAAAACGCGCCGATCACGCGCGGCTTGTCGAGATCCTGCACGACGACGATTTTCGGCCCCGGCACGCTCGCGACGTAGCGGCGATACTCGCTCCACGCCCGCGGATTTGCGGCGGGATGGGCGGCGTTGCTCGGCTCACAGACGACCGTCACCGCGCGGCCCACCATCGGCCCCATGTGCGGCATGAAGTCGCGCGTCTCCTCGACGTTAAAACCGGTCCGGGAGCAATCGTGTCGCGTGATCTGCTCCCACCCGTTGTAAATCGTCGGCGTGTTCCAGCGCTTGAGTTGGAGCAAATCAGCGTGGCTCAAGGGAGTGCTCATTGGTTGTGGGGGGCGAATTTCGGGGACTCGTTCAGATATTGATACTCCCGGCACCAGCGGACGCGGTCTCGCCGAGTCGCGTTTTCAACTCGCCCAGTTCGCGGCGGAGGCCTTCGGAGAACAAAATGATGTCGGCGGCGTGCAGGATAAAATTCGCCCCCAGCCGCGCCCACCGCTCTTCGTCTGCAAGACGGTTGGCCTGGTAAATCACATGCACACCCGCGCCGAGCGACCGCGCGCGGGCTTTGGTGATGATCGTGTCACAGGCGGCCAGGAAGCGCGGGTGGTCGTAGCGCTCCGGCACTCCAAGGCTCGTGGATAAATCGTGCGGGCCGATGAGCACGCCGTCCAACCCGTCCACCGCCAGGATTTCGTCGAGTGCCGCGAGGGCCGGCGCGCTCTCGATGTTCACGATCAGCGTCCGCGTTTCGCCGCCGGCCGCGACATAGGCACCCTGTGTAGCATCGAGCGGCTCACCGGCGAGGTGGCGCGAGAGCAAGTGCCCCTTGAGCGGACGTTTCTTCACCGCTCCGACGAGTTCGCGGACTTGGGCCGCCGTCTCAACATAGGGCGCGACGATGCCGGCGGCGCCGCCGTCCAGCACCGTGCAGGCTTGGTAGGGATCAGGTGAGGGAATCCGCACGATCGGCGGCAGGCCCACCGCGCGGTAGGCTTGGCACATCCACGCGAGCTTCTCGCGGTCCAGGGGAATGTGCTCTGTGTCGATAAACACAAAATCGAGTCCGAGTCCGGCGACAACTGGCACCCAGTGCGGAGAGGGGCTGACGATGAGTGTGCCGTAGAGACGCGTGGTCGCGCGCAAACGTGCGGAAAAATTCAACGGGCTCGAACGAGTCATGGTAATGGGGGTGCAGGGGCCGCAGGCGCTTCCAGACGATGACGAGTTCCGGAAAAACCCTCGGCCGGACAAGGAGAATTTAGTGGTCCTTTTTACCGGCCAGCGTCCCCTGCCCGCTGCCCCCTGCGTGCTGATCCGCTAAAGCCGCCAGTCAATCCTCACTCTTCGCGGCTCTTTTTCTTTTGGCCCTTCCGGGGCATTTGCGCGGAGGCGTCGTAGTCAGGATTGGGTGACATCATTTCGGCCCCGACCGAGCGACGCCAGGTCTCGAGCTCGCGCTGGAGATCGGCGGCCATCGCCGGATTCTGCGCGGCCAAGTTCTTCGTTTCGCCGAGGTCGTCGGTGAGGTTGTAAAGTTCGACGCCCACCGGATCGAAGGTCTCGATCAGTTTCCACGGCCCCCGTCGCACCACACTCGAAGGCGCGCTGGACGGATGCTCGTTATAGTGCGGGAAATGCCAGAAGAGGGACGCGCGCCCGAGCGATGCGCCGCCGGCGAGGATGGGGCGGAGATTCAGGCCGTCGCGATGTTGGTTCGGTCGCAGGGGCAGGCCGGCCGCGGCGAGGCACGTCGGATAAAAGTCGGTGCTCGTCACCGGCTCGGCGCTGACGAGGCCGGGGCGCGCGACGCCGGGCCACTTGACGATGAGCGGCACGCGGATGCCGCCTTCGTAGTAGGCGCCCTTGTTGGCGCGCAGCGGCGCGTTGCTGGTGGCGTTGTAGAAACCGCCGTTGTCGGAGGTGAAGATGACCAGCGTGTTTTCCTCCAAGCCCAGTTCCTTGAGCGTCGCCATCACGCGGCCGACGCTGTCGTCGACGCTCTCCACCATGGCGGCGTAGGCGGGTTTGCCCTGCTGCTGCGCCACCGGAATTTTTTCGTATTTCGCGACGACGTCGGGCTTGGCCTGCAACGGCGTATGGACGCCGTAGTGCGGGAAATAGAGGAAGAACGGACGCTCGCGGTGAGTGTGGATAAACTTCACGGCTTCGTCCGTGAGACGGTCGGTTAGGTATTCGCCCGACTTCCCGTCGGGCAGCACCTGCCACGTCGCACGTTGCCCGGTGGTGGGAATGGACCAATCGCCCGCGTAGGGAGCGAAATAACTGCCGGGCGCACCGTGGGCGTTGCCGCCGATGTTGACGTCGAAGCCGTGATGTTGGGGCAGCGAAAACGGCTCGCTGCCGAGATGCCACTTGCCGATGTGGGCCGTGCGGTAGCCGGCCTCGCGCAGTGCTTCGGCCAGCGTGAATTCCTCCGCCGGCAGACCGCGCACAAAACGCCCGCTCTGCAATTTTGCGTTCGGTGCCCAACGGCCCGAGGGCAGCCAGTCGGTGAGCAGAATGCGCGCAGGGTATTTGCCCGTAAGGACGGCGGCGCGGGTCGGCGAACACACGGCGCACGCGGCGTAGGCATCGGTGAACCGCACGCCTTCGCGCGCGAGCCGATCGATGTGCGGCGTCTGATAGTAAGTGCTGCCGTTGGCCCCGATGTCGCGCCAACCGAGATCGTCGATCAGAAAGAGCACGATGTTCAGGCGCGGAGGCGTGGCCGCGGAGAACGCCGCAAGGACGGAGAGCAGCAGCCCGAGCAGCAAGGCAAGGAGCAGTTTCATGGCGCCGTTTTGTTCTGCTTCGTCCTTTTCTTTGTGCTCGCCGAGGGGGCGTCGGTAGCGGGCAGCGACTTCGCAAGATCAGCTTTCACCGAGGCAAATTCCGATTTGCCGGCGAGATTGGTCCATTCGTGCGGGTCGTTCGTATGATCGTAGAGCTCCTCGCCGCCGTCCTCGTAGCGGATGTAGCGCCAGCGTTCGCTGCGGAGCGTGTGGTTGCCCGGGCCGTGCGTCGTCAACGCCGGCCGGTCCCACGCCCGCTGGGGATCGCGCAGGAGTGGCACAAGGCTCTGCCCGTCGATGTTCGCCACCGCCGGCAGACCGCAGAGTTCGCTGAGTGTGGGAAACAAATCGATCAACCCCACCGGTCGGTGGGTGCGCGTCTCCGCCTTCGTGATACCGGGCGCCACGATGAGAAACGGCACCCGCGTCGAGCGTTCCCACAACGTGAATTTATGCAGGTGATTTTTCTCGCCGAGATGCCAGCCGTGGTCGGACCAGAGGACAATGATCGTATTCTGAGCCGCCGGACCGGACGCCAGCGCATCGAGCAAACGGCCGACGAGCGCATCGCAATACGAGATATTGGCGAGATACGCCTGGAGGAACTCGCGATACTGGCCCTCCTTCTTCAGCAACCCAAGGTCCTCACTCCAATTCGCCGCCATGCGCCGGCCCGCGGGCGGAAGATCGTCGAGATCGTCCGCCTTCACCGGCGGCAGCGTGATCCGCTCGGGCGGATACAAGTCGAAATATTTTCGCGGAGCGTAGAACGGCAGATGCGGGCGATAGATGCCCGGCGCGAGGAAGAAGGGCTGCGCGGGAGGCGCGGCGAGGAATTTAGCGGCCCACTCGACGAGTTGCCCGTCGCCCATGGCTTCGTCGCGGACGTCCCAGGGGCCCCAGTCAAACTCCGTGGCGTTCTGCGGCGGTCGCGCGAAGGTCTTGACCGCGGAAATTTGGTTCATCGGAAATCCCGGGGGCCAATCGAATTTTGATCGGTCGTCGCCGCGGGCCGTGGCCACTTGGTAGTGACTGTCGAACACCTGTTGAAAGTATTCGTGCCAGTCGCTCGTGCGGTTAAAGCCCGGCATGTGGTGGTTCACTTTCCCGCCGCCCGCGACGTGATAACCGTGAGCCTTGAAGTGCTGCGGAATCGTCGGCACGCCGGGCAGGGCTTCGTGCCAGCGCACGTCGTTTCCATAGATGCCAGTGCGGCCGGGCGAGCGACCGGTGAGCACCGCGACGCGCGACGGATTGCACACCGGTGCGGGGCAATGGGCGTTGGCCAACACCAGCCCTCGTCGCGCGAGGCGGTCGAGATTGGGCGTCTTCACGTCGGGGTGGCCGCCGAGGTAGCCGACCCAATCGTTGAGGTCGTCAACGGCGATCATCAGGACGTTCGGCTTGGCGGTGCGACCCGGCTGGGCCGCGCTCGCGGGAAGCGTAACGACGACAAGTGCGGTGAGGAGCATCAGGAGGAGACGCTTCATGGGGTTTGCTTTTCGCTGCTGCGGCTCATCGCCCCAACTGGACGAGGTGCGGAATCCTCGCGGGACCCAAGCCAGCGCAGCGGGTCACGGTTTCGCTTCGAGCCAAGCGAGGTTGAAGCGGGCGGCGGAGATATCGGAGCCTTTTTCATAGAGGCACACGACGGTCCCGTCCGGCAAAACCGCGAGGTCCGAGTAAGCGCTGGGGCCGGCCTCGAGGGTGCGGCTCACCGACCACGTTGCGCCGTCGTCACGGCTGAGTTTGATGACGAGATTCTCGCGTTTGCCTTTCTCACCGGGCTTCTCGCGGCCGGCGGCGTCGAGCGCGAGCGTGTGGGGATTCGAAAACAACAACGTGCCCGGCCGCGATGGATGCGCCACAATACTCGCCATGCAGCGCGGTTCCCAGAGCTGCTCGTGGAACGCGGGCCTGCCCCAACCGGTGGCGCCGTCCGGCCCGATCGTGACGATTTTGCGGTTCGCGTTCGAGGTGCTGCGCGACACGAGCATCACGCGGCCATCCGAGAGCGCGGCGAGCATCGTTTCATTGGGGCTGCTGAAGTCTCCGGCATTGGGCACGGCGATCTCGCCGGCCTGCCACGTCTTCCCGTGGTCATCACTGTAGATAGTAGCGGCGGCGGCGGGCCCGTGGTCGCCGACTTTGCCGAAGGCAATCCACACGGGGACGACGAGACGGCCATTCGCGAGTTGGATGCCGTGGCCGGGGCCGGTCGCGATCACCTTCCAGTCATAGTGGCGGCGGAAGGGTTCAAAAATCGCCGTGATATCGACCGGCTGAGACCACGTGATGCCGTCGTCGGTGCTGCGCATCGAGAAGCAGCGCGCGTAGTTGATGCAGTAGAGAAACTCGATCGCGCCCGTCGTGCGATCGACGATGGCGACGGGGTTGTTGACGGTCTGCTCGCGTTCGCCGCCGGACTTCTTGCGCGGGTTGCCCTCGAGGCGCGGGCCCTTGTGCGCGATCTGCTGCGGCGCCTGCCAGGTGCGCCCACCGTCGAGCGAGCGGCGCAGGTGGATCTCGATCTCGCCCCAGTCGGAGCTGTTGTTGCGGCGCGCCTCGCTGTAGGCGAGCACGGTGCCCTTCGTCGTAACGACGACACCCGGGATGCGGTAGCGGGCGATTCCGCCCATTTTCGCCGGGAACACGTCAGAGGTTTCGAGCATGGGCGCGGCGCGCAGGAGACTCGCGCACGCTAAGAGGAAAAGGACGAGTCGGGATAAAATCATAAGGGAAGAAAGTCAGGTGGAGGAGGATTGCCCACGGGGTCACTTTGGGAAGCGCGGCAGGACATAGCGCAGTTCGATCAAAATTCTCCCTTCAGGCCAATCGTGATGATCGAGCCTAGCTCTTGGCGACGCCGCTTCTTCATATAATCGGCGGTGCCGGGTGCATACTGCGTATTCACGATATTGAAGCCCGGACCGTTGATGTCGGTCATGGAGCCGAAGAGCGCGACTTGCTTCGACAGGCTGTATTGAGCGTTCAATCCGACGCGGAGCCGCTCGCCCTGAAAGTTAAATACTCCCGCCGGAATTCCGTTCGCGGTGCTGGCGGCGACGGCGCCTTGGCGGGTCTCACCCTGGAAGGTGAAAGATAGTTTCACATAGAAGCGCGGTCGCACGAAATTGATTCCGCCCGCATAATTGCTCGGGGCGAATGCCGAGAAATCGGCCTGGTCGCCGCCGGAGAGATGGAGGCGCGTCGCATTGACGAAGAGCTGAAATCCGCGCGCCCAATGCGGGAGAAACAGCAGCTGCTGGCTGTAGGCGAATTCGAAACCGGTGATACGGGCGCTGGTGCCGTTGGTCAGGGTAGTGATATCGTAGTTCAGGTAGAGCGGGTCGTCGGGAAGTCCGTAGCGATCCAGCAATTCGGGCGTCGCGCGCGTCGTGACGGAGTTGAAAAAATCTTTGATGTCGCGCTGAAACACGCCGACCGAGCCAAAGCCGCCCTTGAGTTGATACGATTCGAGCGAAAGGTCGTAGCCACGCGCGAGCCAGGGTTTGAGGCCGGTGTTGTTGACGGTGATGGCGAGGTTGGCCGCGGTCGGATCAGCAATGGTGCTGCCCGGAATGATATTATTGAGATTCGGCCGGGAGATCGTCTGCGAATAGGCCGCGCGCAGGAGGAGGTTTTCCGCGAGCGTGTAGGTCAGATTGAGGCTCGGGTAGAAGTCGCTGTAGGTGTGAATCACGCGGGTGCCGCGCTCCGTGTAACGCAATTTGGCGCGGGCAAAGGCGTCGGTCGTGAGCAGGATGGGCGCGCCGTTGGCGCCACGGACCAAATTCCCGTTCGCGTCTTTCTGATACTGCGCGGTCGGGTCGTCGAGCTGGCCCTGGCCGTCGTCCTTGGTCTGCTCGAATCGCACGCCGCCGACCACGAGCAGGCGGTTGTCGAGCAAGCGCACGTCGCCGCGCACGTAGGCGGCGGAGATCGTCTCGGCGAGCTTGCGCGAATTGGCCGTGAAGTTCTGGAGATAGGTGGCCTCATTGCGCACAAACCAATCGGGGTGCGCTTTCATCAGTCCGTAGTATTTCGGCAGGCTGATCCAGTTGACCTTGTTGCCAAAGATCGTCGGGGCCGTGGCGTTGAAGGCCGAATCGAAGACGTCGAAATTTGAGGCGAGCTTGGCGGTGTTGGCGGTTTGGCCGTTCGGCGTGAACGCCCACGTCTGCGCGAAGGAGCGTTGGTCGCGAAGCTGCTGATCGACATATATACCAGTCTTCATCGAAAACGGCATCGGCAGGAGAAAACTGCGCGTGAGATCCGCTTTGGCGGTGCGCTTCTGGGCGAGGACTTTGTTTTGATTGGACGTCGGATTGCCGAGGACGAAATTCGCCCCACCGAAAATATCCATGGGCACGCGGGCGGCCGTCGTGGCAGTGTAGCGGACGGGGATGTGCGCATCGTCCTCGCCCGTGCCCTCGCCACGCAGCACCAACCCGGTGATCGAGGAGGTCGCGGCGTTGAAGTGACCGTTGTCGATGTCGTCGAGAAACGACTGCGACCGCGACAGAGCCCCGAGAGATTCGAATTTCCAGCGGTCGCCCCGGTGCACGTATTTGAGCGTGAGATGCGTGGTATCGGCTCCCGTCTCCTGATTTGTGCCGGCCCCTTGCGCCACGGTGCCGACGGCGTTGGCGGCGCCTTGCGTAACCGACGCATCGCCGGTGGCACCCGCGCCGTAGGTCGCGACGTAGCTCAGGCGCATGATGTTGTTCGACACGTAGCGGTGCTGCAGGCTGGCGCTCAACACATCGCGCTCGGCAATCTTCCAATCCGCGCCGATCTGCGCGGACCACGTTTGGATCACATTGGCGAGGCTGAGCCAGGTGCTGAGGCGCTGGAAGCCGCCGAGAAAGTTCCAATCGGACTGCGTATCGAGGGCATCGTCACGCTCCATCGGTTTGAGACGCCACGACCGCGAGCCGCCGAAGCTGAGCGCGAAGCGTTTGTTCACCGGCACCAGATAGGTGAAATCGAACGAAGGCTGCTGATGCTGCGGACTCAGAATAGCCGTCGGCCCGCGTGGACCGCCCTCAAACGTAAGCCCCGTGTAACTGTCGCTAAGCAGGTAGAACTTGTAATTGAAGACCGCGCGCTTGGACTCGAATCCGCTCTTGCTGATAATATTCACCGAGCCGCCGATCCCGCTAGCGGGCTGGTCCGGCACCGGCACCTTGTTGACCTCGACGCGGGAGATGTTGGCCATCGGGACATCGAGCAGCGATTGGGTCCGGCTGTTGCCGCGCGCGCCGGCCATCTCGGCACCATCCAGTTGCAGAGCCGTGTTGTTGTCGGGAAAGCCACGCAGCGCGATGGAGCTGGCGGTTTGTCCGCCATCGACCACACCCACGCCGGGCAGGAAACGCATTAACTCGCCGATGTCCTCCGCCCCGCGGTCGCCGAATTCGTCGAAGGCGACAATTTGTCGGATGTTGGCGGCATTTTTCCGTTCATTTTGGGCGATCGCCTGCGCACTCATCTCGCGGTCAGCCACCACCGTGAACGCACTGAGTTTTACCGTTTCGTCGCCGCGGCCGGTGCCCGCCTCCGGGGCACCAAGGAGAACAAGTTCGAACTCCCGTTGCACAGTGGCACCGGCCGGGACCTGGAGCGTCGCGCTCACGGATTGCATGCCGACAAAGGCGACACTGATCCGGGCCGGCCCGGCCGGAACGCCGGTGACGCGATACGAGCCGATTTCGTCCGTAACCGCGGAGAGGGGGCCGCCCTCCACGGTGACGCGGGCATTGGCGAGCGCCTTGCCGGTCGCGGCATTGAACACCCGTCCCTCGACGGCACCCGTGGCGTTGTCGGCGGCGACAGAACGTTGTCCGCAGAGAGCGAACACCATGACACCGAGCCACAGGTGAAACAGACCGGTCAGTGAACGAGAGGCCAGACGGAGAGCAGGGTTCATTTTAGCTATAGGGGTTGGACTCCTTCGGCTGCGAGGGCCGGATCAGCCCGTCCGGGGAGCGAGCGGTTGTCGGCCGTCCATGTCGATTCCACAAAGGCAATCTACTGGCCCTTTTTCTCGGCCAGCGCCTTACGGCTTCTTTACGCCGAGTTGGTGTCCATGCTGCACGATGGCGTGGCGGCCGCGGTTGTTCAGTTTGTCGAGCACGTCGGCGAGACGCCGCCGCTTCTCGTCGGTCTCGGCAAACATCTCCAACTGCTGGCCGCCGTCTTCGACACCGGAAAAGCGCACGCTCACGAGGCGCAACGGCCGCGATTTTTTCCACGCCGTGCGCAGCAGCGGCGCGACCAGCGGGTAAAATGGCGCTTCGAGGTCCGTCGCCGTCGCGAGGCTGCGACCGTGGGACTCCTGGCTAAAATCGGGATAGCGCACCTTCACGGTCATCGTGCGCACGCGCTTCTTGTCCTCGCGCACCTTGGGCAGCAACTCATCGACCATCCGCTTGGCGACGCGCTCCACCTCGGCGAATTCGGCAACGTCGTCGAAAAACGTCTCCTGCTGCGAGTAGCTCTTCGCGTCCTCGTGCTCGGTTTGAACGGCCCGCTCGTCCTCGCCGCGCGCAGTCGCGAGCATCTCGCGCCAACTGTTTCCGAAAAGCGATTCGAGCTCGCTCTCGGTCTTCTCCAAAATTTCGCCGATGAGCCGGAGGCCGCGCGCGTTCAACGCCGCTTCGGTTTTCGCGCCGATGCCCGGCAATTTCCCGATCGCCAGCGGCGCGAGAAACGCCGCCTCGGTGCCCGGCGGCACGACAACGAAACCGCGGGGTTTGCGAAGCTTCGAGGCGATCTGGGAAACGAGTTTATTGGACGCGAGGCCGAAGGAAACCGGCAGTTGCAGCTCGTGCGCGATCCGCTGCTGGAGCCCGCACACGCGGCTTTCGATTTCCGCCGCGGACCCAAATCCGCACGGCGCGAGATCGAGGTAGCCCTCGTCGATGGAGTTGCGCTGCACGAGCGGTGTGAGCGTTTCGCAGAGGTCGAACATCTGGTGCGAGACCTTGCTGTAGAGCCCCGCGGTGTGCGGCAACATGATCAGGTCCGGGCACACCTTCAGCGCCCGCTGCGTCGGCATCGGCGTGTAAACTCCACAGGCCCGGGCTTCGTAGCTGGCGGACGAAATGATTCCGCGCTCCCGGCCGCCGACCGCGCATTTGGTCCCTCGTAACTCCGGTTTTAGCGCCAACTCACACGACACGAAAAACGCGTCGGCGTCGAGGTGGACGATGGTCGGGAGGCGGAACATGTTCTTTTCTAAACTTTGAGATTCACGCGCGCACTTCTGTAACACAAGCTGCGCACTCTATGGGACGTCAATGGCTCCACGCTAAACGCGCGATCGTGAACCTCAAAAAGGGTCAGGTCGTCGGCAAACTCGTCAAAGAAATTACCGTCGCAGCGAAGCTCGGCGGTGGCGATCCCGCCGGCAATGCCCGGCTTTTCGCCGTCCTCGAAAAGGCCCGCAAGGCGGGTGTGACGCGCGACGCCATCGAACGCGCCATCGCCAAGGGCACCGGCACCGGTGGCGACAAATCCTCGCTCGAGCACCTCGTCTTCGAAGGCTACGCGCCGCACAAAGTGCCGCTGATCGTCGAGGTCTATACCGACAACCACCAGCGCACCGCGCCCGAGATTCGCAATCTCTTCAAGTCCGGCGTGCTCGGCGCCACCCACAGCAACAAGTTTCTCTTCGAGCACGTGGGCCTGGTCGAAGCGCATCACACCGACGCGAACGTCGACCTCGAGGCCGCGGCGATCGAGGCCGGAGCGAACGATTTCGAGGCGCTGACGCACGCGCAGAACGATGACATTCCCGAGGGCCACCCCGGAGCCCGTTTCATCACGGAGCGCACCGCGGTGCACGCTGTGTCCACCTGGCTGAAACAAAACGGCTGGACGGTCATCACGGCGGAAATTGGCTACCTCGCGAAAAACTATCCAACGCTCGACGACACCGCTCGCGGTGAAGTCGGCGAGTTTCTCCAAGAGCTGGAAGACCACGACGACGTGCAACGCGTCTGGGCAGCGGTGAAGTAAATCGACCCGGCTGAGCGTCGGCGCTGGTTGGAGGGCGGATTGAAGTCCGCCCTGCTCTCTACCCTTTGCGGAACACCAACTCGCGCGACGGCTCGCGACCGTGGCCGGTAATGATCAGGCGGTCAGAGAGAATGCGCGCCGTCGCAAACGCGGTCGTGTCCGCCGTCTCGACCATGCCGTGCATGGTCACGTAGGGCACGCCGTGCCGCTCGCCAAACGCCCCCGCGTGATTGTGGCCATTGAGCCACGCCACCACGTTCGGGTGGCGGTCGATCAGCGCGAGCACCTCTGCGTCGTTCCACACGACATGTCCCGACGCGGGACTCACGGGATGATGCGCGAGAAAAATCACCTTACGGTCCGCTGCGCGCGCCGCGGAACACGTGCGGTTCATCCACGCCAACTGCGCGGGGCCGATGCCGCCGTTCCACGACTGGGCCTGATTCGCCTGGGCGGCCTTGAGCCGGGCCAACTGCTCCGTCGCGGCCGCGCGCTCCGCACTGCCTGCGCGATGCGCATAGGTGCTGACGTCGTTGGTATCCAGCACGACGAAGCAAAACCCGGCGTGATCGAACGTGTAGTAGCGGTGTGGCAGCGCGAGCCGCCCGGGCACCTTGGGCTTCAACTCGTCGAGCACGTCAAAATCGTGATTGCCCAGAAGATGATGAAAACGATGACGGCTGCCCGCAAGCGGTCGCATGATTTCGTCGAAGCTCCGCCACTCGCGATCGATGAGGTCGCCAAGGTGCGCACAAAACGCGAGGTCCCGCCCGTTGAAATGCTCTACCGCCGCTCCCAATCGCGCCACAGAAGCCCGGTAGAACCGCGTGCCTTTGGCGTCGATATCGGCATATTGCGCATCGGCCACGAGGCCGATCTCGAACCCGGCCGACGCCACCGCGGCGCCCCGGGCCACAAACGGAATTCCGGCCGTCGCGAACGTGGCTGTCTTGAGAAACGCCCGCCGCGTGCGGAGACCGCTCACGGGGTTGATCCCTTCCCCGGCAACCAACCGTTGAAGCGCAGCCAAGACTCGCAATGCCGCGGCCACTCGGCCGTCGGACCGAGTTTCGGATCCATACCGGCGCCGTGCGGGCCTTTGGGATACAGGTGGAGCTCGATCGGCGCCTTCGCGCGACGCATGCCCTGATAAAAGAGCAGGCTGTTTTCCACGGGAACGGTCGTATCTTCCGACGAGTGCACCAGAAAAGTCGGCGGCGTCTCGGCCGTTGCCTGTTCGTCGACTGAGAGGCGGCGCTTAAGCTCATCGGTCGGCTGCTCGCCAAGCAGCGCGCGCCGTGACACGGCGTGCGCAAACGGGTCTTGCATGGTGATCACCGGAAAAACGAGGACTAGAAAGTCGGGGCGTCCGCTGATCGCGTCGAGCGCCGCGCCGGTCCGGCCCTCGGCCGAGGCAAAAAGCGTCCCGGCACTCGCGGTGAGGTGTCCGCCGGCCGACCCACCCAGCATCCCGATGCGGTTTGCCTGCACGCCCCACTCGGCCGCGCGCGACCGCACGGTCCGCACCGCGCGCAGCGCATCGCGCAACGGCGCCGGATGCCCGTAGTCAGCATGCCGATACTTCAGCACAAAAACCGTGACGCCCAACGATGTGAGCCAGCGCGTGATTTCGCCGCCATTCGTGCCGGCCGCCACCCGCACATAGCCGCCACCCGGCGCGTAAATGATCGCCGTGCCGTTGGCTTGGCCGGGCGCCGGTGCGTAGACCGTGAGCGTAGGGCGGTGGACGTTGGAATAGCGCCCGTTGCCGTCGTCCTTCTCGGGCCCTGCGTCGGCCTTGAGGCCCGGCACACCTTCCGGCCAGAGGTCGATGACCGCCGGTTGCACCGCCGCCCACGCGGCCGAAGCGAACACCAGACAGAACAGGGTCGTGAAGATCGGTCGGAGCATGGGCATTGGAGTAGACTTGGCCGGGCGTCAGGAGCCGACGACGAGCACCGCCTTGAGCACGAGGAGAACTACACCGACCAGCGCGCAGCAGCAAATGAAGCCGACCGCGTCGCGTTTGTCCCACTTCGTAAACTCCCAACTGGAGCGCGGGAAAAGTTTCTGGTGATCGTAGCGCGTGGGATTCGCATAGCTCGCCTCCACTTCGAGGGCATCCGCTTCCAGCGTCGCCGCCACGGGAGTTTTCATGCGCGCGTAAAAACGCGCCACCCGGACCGGATCGGCCGGCCGCGTCAGGAGACTCACGACGATGATGAGCACAATCGGCAGCATGAGATCGACCATGTAACGGGTCGTCAGCAGAGCAGCCGCCGAGAAGCCGGCCACGTCAAAGCCGAACAGCGACAACAAATACACCTCGGTGCGAAACAGCCCTTTGCCCGTCTTCGGCGAAGCCGGGTCTTTCGGATCGGAGCGCACGACGCCTTCTTCGAAATACACCGCGACCGGCTCGATGCGGCGCTTCGTTTCGATCAGGGCGCCGACTGCCGTTGCGCGACCGGCTGCGACATCGGCGGCGGTCGCTGGGGCCTGGCTCGTGACGATGCGCTCGTGCGTCATGATCGTCAGCGCACGCGACTGCGCGAGCGAGGGAATCGACGGCACCACCCACGGGATGATCGCGATAAAGAAGAGCGTGGCGAACACCTGCACGCGCACCGCGATCTCCGTCACGCGGCGCCACACAAACAGCAGTGTGATCGGCACGCCCCACACGAGTAGCAGCACGATGGCGAACTTAAGGATGGCGACGATGCTGTTGAGAAACAGACCGATCAGCACGCCCACGATCAGCAGCACCGGCACCGCCAAACGGGCGACGAGCATGTAGTGTTTTTCGCTCTTACCGGGAAATAGCGGCTCGTAGAGATTTTTTACGACGAGGCCCGACAACACGACCGACTGGGCACCGAGCAGCGCGATTTTTCCGCCGAGAATACCGGTGATCATGATACCGATCAGACCGACCGGTAGCAGCTCACGCGTCATCAGCCCCCACGCCTGATCGGGATCGGAGAGGTTGGGTCCGAAGAGCGCGATCGCGATCAACCCGCAAAACGCCCACGCAATCGTCACGAAGCGTTTGCTGAAGCCGCCCGTGACGACTCCGAGGCGCGCCGCCATCTCGTCTTTGGCGGACCCCGAGATGGCCATATGATGTTGCGCGCCGGCGATCCCGATCAGCTGCACCAGCAGCAGCGCCCCGATGGAATACCACGTGTATTCCGAGGCCACGTCGCCGCCGAAGACATTGAACATCACCGCCGGCACTTTTTCGTGCAGCGCGGTGACCCCGCCTATTCGCCACAGTCCGAAGGGAATCAGCACGAGCGAAATGACCACGACAAGAATTGCCTGAATCGCATCGACCACCGCGGACGCCTTCAGACCGCCGAGCATGATAAACACGGCGACCAGCGAGGTGGACACGAGGTAGAAGGCGACCGGCTTCAGGTAAGTCACATAAGGCTGAAGCTCGCCGCGATTGTAGGTATCGCGCAGCGCGTCGTAGCGGGCTTCGCCCGCGGGCGGCAATGAGGCGGACTGACGCTGCTTCCTCAGCTCGGAAAACTCGTGATAGTTGGCCACCATCGTTTTCTCCGCCGGGGTGTAGATAGCCTCTTCTTTTACCATCAGCGGCTGGAGAGTCTTGAGCGCCATCACGTTGCCACCGGCGATCACGCTGACGATGGCGATCATCAACATCGTGACCGCGTAGAGTGTCGCGAGAAACTTGCTGCCGAAACGGTCGGCGAAGAGATCCGCCATCGTCGTCAACCGCACGCGACGAAACCACACATACATGAACCAGTAGTAGGGCGTGAGAAACAGCGTGATCAACGCGAGCCACGCACCGCCCGCCCCCTGCCGATACACCGAGCTCGCCGTCGTCGTGGCCTGGCCCGGATCGGTCATGTTCCCGAAGCTCAGAAAGAATTGGAGCCACCGGCCGAGCGACCGCCCCCCGAGAAAGAAATCTCCTTCGCCCTTCACTCCATGGGAAAACTTTTTCCCGATATAGAGGACGGCCACGATGTAGCCGACGAGAATGGTGACGTCGATCCAGTGCAGGCCAAAGAATTTCATAGGGGCGATAACGAGGGGTCGCGGAGTCCGTCGCACCAAGGGGTGGCACGGCCGGAATCAGCAGGGTGAGCACGCAACAGTGCGACACGCGTCGACGCCACCGCAATCTCGGAAAAATCCGCACCCGTTCGGCATGCTGATACTTCACGCTGCACGCACGAATCGCTCCAGCTCGCGCTCACCGCCACCGCTCGCGCTCAGTGCGGCCGCCCCCGCGCTCAAGTCACCGCGACCTTCTTCGCCAGCAATGCCGCCCGGGCGGCCGCGATCAGTTCGCTCATGTGAAATGGTTTCGCGAGCACCCGCGCCGCTCCGAGTTTTTGGGCGATGGTCAGATAAAGATGCGTGTTCATCGGCACGTCCCCGGAGATCGCGATGACCGGCAAGCGCGGGTGCGAGTAGTGCAGTTCCGTCAACGTCTCGATGCCATCGCGCTCGGGCATCACGAGGTCGGTGATCACGAGATCGATCGGGTTCTCCGCGAGGATCTGGTTGACGCGCCGACCGTCGCCGACGGCGTGCACCACGAACCCTTCCGTCCGGAGCACCTCCGCGATCAGCTCGCGATACGCCTGATTGTCTTCGAGCAAAAGCACCGTCGGCATGATGGGCAGCGGAGAGAGGGAATTCTCGTTCATGTTTGGAGGCTGCCAGATAACGTCTCCGCGGCCAAGGGGTCTGTTCGGATTTAACGATTCGTTGACGCGCGGGCACTACGCCGGACGCAGGTAGTAGCGCCACGCACCCGGGGCGCCCGCCCGGGCTTCAGGCCCGTGGGTGCGCCTTGGCGTAGATCTCCTTGAGGCGCGCCACGCTCACGTGCGTGTAGACCTGCGTCGTGGCGAGCTGCGAGTGGCCAAGCAACTCCTGCACGAGCCGCAAATCCGCCCCGGCATTCAACAGGTGCGTGGCATATGAGTGTCGCAGTTTGTGGGGCGTGAGATCAAGCGGCAAGCCGGCCAGCGACAGATAACGTTTCAACATCAACTGCACCTCGCGCACTCCCATTGGCCGGCCGTTCGCATGAGTGAGCACGAGTGCGGTCGGACTCTTGTCACGGGCAAACTCGTCGCGAAATTTTGCCAACACCGAGATGGCCACCCGCCCAAGCGGGCACAGCCGCTCCTTCTTGCCTTTGCCGAGCACGCGAGCGACGCCGCCGTCGAAATCGATGTCGCCGAACGTCAATCCCGCGAGCTCGCTTACGCGCAGCCCACCGCCGTAAAGCAGCTCCATCGCGAGCCGGTCGCGGCACGCCGCGTGGGCGTCGATGGCCTCGTTGTCCAACAGCCGCTGCGGCCCCGTGAGCAACAGCTTCATCTGCTCCTCCGTCAGAAATTTCGGCAGTCGCTTCTCCAGCTTCGGCAATGGCACCCCGAGCAGAGGATTGGTGCGCAATTTTCCGTGCCTCATCCAAAACTTGAAAAACGTCCGCAATCCCGAGGCGTGATTGTGCAACGTGCGGCGGTCGAAACGCCGCTGCCCCTCGATCACGAAGTCCCGCATTTCCCGCGAACCCAGCGAGCTCAAACCGCGCCCCCACAGACCGGACCCGACGAGCCAACGGTAGAAATCTTCAAAGGCCTGCCGGTAGTTTCGCACCGTGTAACCCGAATAGCGCCGCTCCTTCGCGAGGAAGTTTTCGAACGGCGTCCACCACTCCGCGAGCACCTCCGCCGGCACCGCGGCGGGCCTCGGGTCGGCTCCGTCCGCACGCGCGCCGTCAGTTTCCTTTTTGGATACGCGCTTCGACATCGGACATCACCTTCGTTGCGTGCAACCGCAGCGCCCCCTCGGGATCGAGCCCCCTCACGCGCGCCGCCGCGGACAGCTCGAACAACATTTTACCGAGCAGCGCGCTGTCGAGCTGTTCGCCCAGAGCCCGCACTTGCGCGCTATCGACGATGCCCGTCGCCGGCAGCGCCTTTTTCTCGATCTGCTTCCAGACGGCCTCCGCAAACATCAGCGCTGGCAACCGCGGAGGCAGTTCTTTGAAAACGCCCGTGGAGACGGGCCCGTTCTTTTTCTCGGTGGCTTTGATCTCCTCCCACTTGGCGATCACCTGCTCGGAGGTATCCAGTTTTCCCGTGCCGAAGACATGCGGATGCCGCCGCACGAGCTTGGCGTTGATCTCCCGCGCCACGTCGTCGAAGTTGAATTCGCCCCGCTCTTCCGCGATGCGCGCGTGAAATACGATCTGGATCAACACATCGCCGAGCTCCTCGCGCATGTGGGCCGAGTCGCCGCGATCGATCGTGTCGATCAGCTCGCTCACTTCGTCGATCAGGCAGCGCACGAGGCTCGCGTGCGTTTGCTCCTGGTCCCACGGGCAACCGTCCGGCGCCCGCAGGCGGACCATCGTCTTCTTCAGTTCTTCAATCGCGCTCATCGCGGTGAGGTAGCCCGCGAAACCCACCAAACACACGAAAAAAGATCGTTCCTTTCGTGGGTTTCGTGTGTTTCGTGGGGCCTCTTCATGTCCGACAAACTCACCGAGATCATGGCTTGGAAACGGCGCGAAATCGCCCCGCTCGTCCGCGCCGTCTCCGAAACCGAACTCACCCGCCTCGACGCCGCGCTCCCGCGCCCGCCGTCGTTCGCCGCCGCGCTGCGTCGCCCCGACGGCCGCCTCGCCGTGATTTCGGAGATCAAGCGTCGTTCGCCTTCCGCCGGCGACATCAAGGCCGGGGCGTCGGCAGTCGACCAAGCCTCCCGCTACCAAGCTGCCGGCGCCGATGCGTTGTCTGTCCTCACCGACGAAAAATTTTTCGGCGGCACGCTCGACGATCTTCGAGGTGTGACCGCGCACTTTCGCACGACACCGAATCCTCGCCCGTGCATTCGGAAGGATTTTTTTGTCCACCCGATCCAGGTGCTCCAGGCCCGCGAAGCCGGCGCCAGCGCGATTCTGATCATCGTGCGCGCGCTCACCGATGAAGAGATGAAAACGCTCGGCGCCGCCGCGACCGCCGCGGGGCTCGACGCGCTCTTCGAGATCCACACCGAACCCGAGATCGCCCGCGCTCTCGCCCACGGCGCGCGCATCATCGGCGTCAACAACCGCGACCTCGCCATCTTCAAAACCGACCTCGGCCTCAGCGAGCGTCTCATCCCGCTTTTCCCTTCGCACGTCACCGCGGTCAGCGAGAGCGGCATCCACACCGCGGCCGATGCCGCGCGCGTCACCGCCGCCGGCGCCCACGCGGTCCTCGTCGGCGAAGCGCTGATGAAAGCCCCCGACCCCGCCGCGCTCATCGCCGCGTTCCGCCGTCCCTGAATTTCCATGACACTCAAACGCCCCATCACCGCCTACGCCAAACTCGGCGGCTTCGTCTTCCTCCCGCGCACGCTCGACAAAATCCGCCTGCACGCCCGCGGCGAACTGCACCCCGACCACCACGAATTTATCGGCAAAGCCTTCGATGGCCGCCTCTGCCATTTCCTCGGGATCGACTACGAGGCCCTCAAGCGCCGCACCCTCGGTGGCGGCACCGACGAGGAGATTCTCGCCTGGATTCTTGAGAACGGCCGCAAGCTCACCGAAGTCGATGCGCTGATTTGGAACGGTTTCGCCACCAAACGCGGCTGGCGCGACGATGCCACTGCCGGTCTGGAGAAAAACAAAGCCGGCGACGGCCTCGCGCACCGCGGCGACCTGCTCACTTATTTCGACTACTACGAGGTCGACGAAGGCCGCGCGCCGCGCTGATCCATGCCGCTCTCGTTTTCCGCCACCCGCGATCTCCTCGCCTCGCTCGGCCACCAGCCGAAACGTTTCCTCGGCCAAAATTTCCTCGTCGACGGCAATATCGTTCGCAAATCCCTCGATCTCGCCGGCGTCGTCGCCGGTGACACCGTCGTCGAAGTCGGCCCCGGCCTCGGCACGCTCACCTCGGCATTACTCGACGCCGGCGCCGAAGTCTGGGCCGTCGAGAAAGATCGCACGCTCCACGCGCACCTCGAAGCCACGCTTCAAAACGCGACCGCCGATGCCGCCCGTGCCGCGCGGTTTCATCTGCTTGAGGGCGACGCCGTCGAGCATCCGCTCGCCGCGCTGCCCGCTGCGCGCGCCGCCGCCGGTTTCAAAATCGTCGCCAACCTCCCCTACGCCATCGCCACCCCGTGGCTCGATGGCGTGCTCTCCGGCCCCTTGCCGGAGCGCATGGTCCTCATGCTGCAACAGGAGGCCGCCCAACGCTACGCGGCGCAGCCCGGCACAAAATCGTTCGGCGCCATTTCCGTTTTCCTCCAGGCCGCCTTCGAGCTCGCTCCCGGCCACAAAGTCGGCCCGGGCTGTTTCCATCCCCGGCCCGACGTCGATTCTTATTTGATCAACCTAGTCCGCCGACCCACGCCCTACGTTTTCCCCGCCGCCGTCAAAGCGATCGTTCGCGCCTGTTTTCAGCAGCGCCGCAAACAAATCGGCGCCCTCCTCCGCACCCACGCGCCCGCTTACGCCGCCGGTGCGCGGGAACTTCTCCTCACCGACGGCCTCACAGAACAGGTGCGACCCGAAGCCATTCCCGTTGGCTGGTGGATTCGCTTCGCCGCCTTGCCAGCCTTGGCTTGAAAGCCGCACTCCGACCACTCTACTCAACGCACCCACATGTTCCGCCTCACCTTTTCCGTTCTCGCCCTGCTTAGTTTCAGCCTCGTCACCCGCGCCCAGGAACCCGGCCCCTCCCCGCTCGCCGGCAAAGTCGAGGGCAAGACCTACGTCTCGCCGACCGGCGTCTTCAAAGTCACCATCCCGGTGCTGCCCGAGCTCGGCGGCGAAATCACCGACACCCCCAACGTCGTCACCTTCCAGGACGCGTTCAACGTCCACATCAGCATCGCCGCGTTTAAACAGGACGCCACCCAACGCTGGGAAAACTCCACCCGCGGCACCAAAGACTACCTCATCTATTTCTTCAGCAACTTCGTCCTCTCCGATTTCAAGCAGGCCTTCGAGGGCGTGCAGATCGAAAGCGCCAAGTTTATCCCCGCCACGCTCGATGGTTCGCTGATCACGTTTATTTTGATCCCCGGCGGCACGATGTTCGCCAACAAAATCCCCGCCCTCGGCACCGATGCCCGCATCCCGATCGCCAAGCGCGGCAACCTCCTCTTCGTGAAAAACGGCCACATCTTCGTGATCAGCGCCGAGCTCGCCGAGCGCGTCATCGAGGGCCGCACCTACAAAAAAACCACCGCCGAAGAAGACGACATTCTCCGCCAGCGCCTGAATGACGTGATCGCCAAGATGCAGTTTGCGAAACTCCCCGAGGCCGCCGCCGCCGCGTCGAAGTAACCTCGCCCGTCCCTGGCGCGACCAATCGGCCTCGCTCGGTTTCCTTCGTAAAACAGCCCTCGACGTCGGCTCCGCACTCGTCACGTTTGCCGCACCATCGCGCCGGTCGGCTCTCTTTCGCCCGCGTCGCGGTGCCTCTCCTACCCCATGAACCTGACCACGACCCGCCGGCTGTGCGCTTCGCACACCCGTTCTGTTTTTCTCGCGAGCGCCTCGCTTGCGCTGAGTGTCCTTACCCCGCCTCTCCTGCGGGCCCAAGCCGTCGCGCCCGCACCGTCCGCCTCCGCGGCCAAAACCAAGTCCGCCGCCGACTCCGCCGAGGTCTTTAAGCTCAACCCCTTCGAGGTAAAATCCGAGGCCGACAACAGCTATGGCGCCCTCAATTCCAACTCGCTCACCCAGTTCGACGCCGCCCTGAAAAACGTCCCCGTCTCCGCCGATATCTTCACCGAAGACTTTATGCGCGACGTCGCCGTCACCAACCTCGAAGACCTCATGCTCTCCTACGGCGCCGGCGCGGGCACCGTCATGTCGAACCCCGAGTCCGACGCCCTCAGTCAGCAACCCGGCGACCGCGTCGGCAACCAAACCATGGGCGTCCGCGGCGTCGGCGTCGGCGCTCCGCGTCGCGACGGTTTTGCCGGCACCTTCGGCACCGGCACCGGCATGAACAGCCTCTTCGACATCGAGCGCGCCGATGTCGTGCGCGGCCCGCAAGGTCTCCTTTACGGCGCGAGCGGTGCCGGCGGCACGGTCAACATCGTGTCCAAGCGCGCCAACTTCAACCGCACCTCCGGCCGCACCGATTTCCGCATCGATCAACACGGCTCGAAACAAATTCTCTTCGACTACAACTGGGGCACCGAAAACGTCGCCGTGCGCGTCGCCCTCCTCAACGACCACCAACTCTACCGCCGCGTCTTCATCGGCTACGACACCAAGGGCATCTACAGCCAGGTCGCCGTCCGTGTCGCCCCGCTCCGCACCGTCGTCCGCGTGATCGCCGGTCAGACCGAAAACACCCGCGTGCTGAATTCGAATCAGGAAAACATCGCCTTCACCAACGTCGCCACCGACCCGCGCCACAACTACGGCCTCGCCTACCTTCTCCGCAACAACATGGCCGGCGCCAACGACCCCGTTACCGGCAACCCCTACCCCCGCGGCGCCATCGCCAACGGCAAACTCAATTGGGACAATCTCAACTCCTGGGCCGGCACCGCCGCCTCCGAATACGTCACCAACAAATACTTCATCGCCACCGCCGAGACCGTCTGGACCCCGTGGCTCGCGACCCAGTTCTCCGCGCTCTACAACAACGCCCCCACCGACCGCGCCAACGGCGGCCTCGCCAATCTCAGCGCCCCCCTCCTCAACGGTAATCCGCTCACCGTCTGGGCCAACGGCGGCACCCTCGCCGATACCGAGCAACCCACCCGCCGCTGGGCCACCCGCGGCTCCGCGATCCTGACCAACGACCTCTTCCGCCAGTTCGCCCGCAGCCAGACCCTCGTCGGCTACGATATCGACTGGGCGGATACGGGCCCCACCGACTACGGCTACTTCCTCGCCGACGCTAATTTCAACGTCGTCTACAATCCCGCCATCCCCTCCAACCTCGGTCGCACGCCCATGCCCCGCCTCTGGTGGTCCGTGCAAGACGGCCCCGTCAAAGATCCTCTCGGCCGCGGTGGCTGGAAATCCCCCCGCGTCACCTCCGGCGGACAAAACTACGTCCGCATGGCCAACAATCCCCGCGACCCGAGTTGGGTCCGCCCCAACAATCCCCTCGGCCTCGCCAGCCTCGCAGGCCTCGCCGGCGTCAGCGGTCAGAACAACGACGGCCACAACTGGGAAAGCCGCACCGCTGGCGTTTACGCCGCCAACAACACCGGCTGGTGGAACAACCGCGTGTTCACCCTCGTCGGCCTCCGCGCCAACGAGAGTTTCAAGCGCACGCCCAATCTCTCCACGCTGGCCTCCGCGCCGCCCTGGGCCGAATCGAACAAGACCAACAAGAGCTACAACCTCGGCATCAACGGCTCCATCCGTCCGTGGTTGAATGCCTACTACAGCTTCTCCAGCACCTACAACACGCCGCTCGTCAACGCCAACGATCCGCTCGGCAATCCGCCCGCCACCTCCAGCGGCGTCGGCCAGGAGCTCGGCCTCAAATTCGGCGACGAGCGCGGCCGCATCTCCGGTTCCATCCAGTATTACACCACCAACTCCAAAGATGAGATGATCAACGCCGGCACCGGCGTCCGCGATCTCGTCAACCCCACCGGCCTCAACGGCGCGCACGACGGCCCCGCCGGTTTCAAAAACCAATGGGTCAACCTCGACCGCACCACCCGCGGTATCGAAGTTATCCTTACCGCCAACCCCACGCGCAATTGGAAGGTCCGCCTCGCCGCCACCACCTCCGACGGCCGCAACCTCACCGACAAAAAATACCCGCTGCTCTGGAACGACGATTTCTACGTGCGCAACGGCGGCGTCACCTACCAGAACGGCACGCCCGTCCTCGTCCCCACCACCCCCACCGTCATCACGCCGACGATCACCACCCTCAATCGCCAGGTCGACCCCGCCGCGCTCCAAGCCCAAGTCGGCGGCACGTGGGCGCCGCTCACGCTCGCGATGATGAATGATCGCACCAATCCCTACTGGGCCACGCCCGCCGACGACAACGGCCGCCTCCAGACGAGCAACCTCCGCCGCATCCTCCAGTTCTTCGTCGGTTCCAATGGCAGCGCGCTCACCGGCAAAACCGGCCGCTCCACCTCCGACATTCCTTACACCTGGTCCGACCCCAACGGCACCAAGGGCGAAACCGTCGTCGCGAAGAAAGGCGAGAACACCGTCGGCTACGCCCAATACGTCTTCTCGATGACCAACAGTTACAGCTTCACCGGCGACAATTTCCTCAAAGGCGTCAGCGTCGGCGCCACCTTTGGCGTCGGCCTGAAGAACCGCACGTTCTACTACAACACCCCCGGTGGCGGCCGCGAACTCTTCAGCTCGCCCGACACTTGGCAGGCCAACACCTTCGTCTCCTACCGCCGCAAGCTCGGCAAACGCTTCGGCTTCTCCAGCCAAGTCAACGTCACGAACGTTTTTAATCACTACGTCTTCGGCACCCTCCCCAACAACGGCTCCGGCTACACGAACCCTGCCAATCTCGGCGTCAGCTTCTACGGCCAACCCCGCCTGTATGTCTGGACGAATACGCTGACCTTCTGACCGCACGCTGACTCAACTCTTAGCCGCACGTCCCAACCGGTAGCCGCACGTGTTAACGTGCGGTCGCCCTCCGTCGACCGTGCCGCCGCCCGCCTTGCGCCCTGCGTCCCTCGCGCACAGCGTCATCCCATGTCGCTGACCAGCTTCCTCACCTTTCTTCTCATCGGCGGAGCCGCCGGCTGGATCACCGGCCTGATTACGAAAGGCCGCGGCTTCGGCCTCGCGGGCAACATCATCGTCGGCATCATCGGTGCCTTCCTCGGCGGCTTCTGTCTCGGCCTCCTCGGCATCTCCGCCAGCGGCATTATTGGCCAACTCATCTTCGCCGTCCTCGGTTCCGTCCTCTTCGTGTGGCTCCTCGGCTTCATTCGCAAGTGACTGCGCCGCCCCCTGTCGCCCGTCCGGGAGGCGTGCACCGACTCGCCGCCCTCGGCCTCGTCGCGCTCGCGCTTCTCCTCAACGGCTGCGTCTACCTCCGGCTCCTCGAATTCAAACGCCAACTCGCCGACTTCGACCGCCACTTAACCCTCCACACCGACCACGGCCTCCGCCTCGTCTGCCTCACGCCCGTCGTCCTCGCCGAAGATTTCCGCTGGCTCGGCTTCACCCCCGAGTCCGTCACCAAAATCGGCCAGGCCGAGCAGTGGCGCATCCGCTGGACCAAACACCTGCCGCCCGGCGCGACAGAATCCGACACCCACGACATCGAACTCGAGTTGATCTTCGTCGCCGGGAAATTCACGCGGCTCTTCATCCCCGAGCGCTTCTTCGCCTTCGTGCCTAAACCGTTTTTTACCGGCCTCCTCCGCAGTCTCGGCAAAGCCAGCATCGACCGCAGCCGTCGCGTCGGGGAGGTGAGCTTCTCCCAAACCGAACGCGACGCGCTCACCGCGCGCGTGATGGCCACCTCGCTCGCGATGTTGCTCGGCCTGCCCACGGAAAAGACCGTGACGCCCACCCATACCACGCTGCGCTACCGCTACACGCCCGTCCCGCCCGAGTCCAAAAACGGCGTCATCGACATGGCTTTCACCTTCGACACCGCCACCGGCCAGCTCCAACACCTCGCCGGCCGCTCTCCCGTCGGTCAGCTCTCCTTTAACTTCGAGTCTCCACCGGCCAGTCCACCCGTTCCGTGATCGGGTTTTCAGTCGCCCCATCCCTTTTTTTTCCTCCCCACCATGACCGCTGTTCCTCCTTCGCACTGCGTCTTCGTCGATTTCGAAAATGTCCCCGACATCGATCTCAGTTTGATCGTCGAGCAGCCCGTCCACGTTTCCCTCCTCATCGGTAAAAACCAGACGAAGCTCGCCATCGATCTTGTCAAAGAGCTTCTCCGCCTGGGAACGCAGGCCGAGTTGATCGAAGTCGGTGCCTCCGGGCACAACGCCCTCGATCTTACCCTGGCGTTCTATCTTGGACAGGCCGTCCATCGCTGCCCGGACGCCCATTTTTGGATTGTTTCCAAAGACAAAGATTTCGAGGCGATGATCGGACATCTGCGGCACCGCCCGGCCGCGGTCACGGTCGCACGCTGCGGCGAGTTCGACCAACTCCCATTCTTGTCCGCGCGGCCCAAGCCGCGTGCCCCCGCCAAAGCCAACACAAGCCTACCTCCGTCGGCCGCAGATCGGCGCATCAAGGTTATCGCCCGTCTCAAAAACCCGACCAGCAAAAATCGCCCGACCAAGCGTGCCAAGCTGTCCGCTCACATCAAAACGTCACTCGGCAACACCGCCACCGATCTCGAAGTCGAAGCGATCATCGCCAAACTCATCGAAGACGGCACCATCGCGGTCGATCCCACCAACAAGGTCACCTACCCGCCGCGCGCTTAGCCCTCCGCCCTTGCCACTCGCCACGCCGGGGGGCCACGCTCCGCCACATGACTCTCCGCGACGCCACTGAGGCCGACCTTCCGGCCATCGTCGAAATCTACAATTCCACCATCGCCAGCCGAATGGTCACCGCCGATCTCGCGCCCGTGACCGTCGAGTCGCGCCGCCCGTGGTTCGCCGCCCACCAGACACCGTCCCGCCCGCTCTGGGTGTTATGTGATGCCGCCGGCACCGTCGCTGCCTGGTTGAGCTTCGATACTTTTTATCCCCGCGCCGCCTACGACGGCACCGCGATGATCGGAATCTACGTCGCGCCTTCGCACCGCCGCCACGGCCTCGGTCGCTCCCTGCTCGTCACCGCCATCGAACGCGCGCCTGCGCTCGGCCTCCACTCGCTGCTCGGCTACATTTTCGGGCACAATGCCCCCAGCCTCCGCCTCTTCGAGTCGCACGGTTTCGCCCGCTGGGGCCATCTGCCGAACGTCGCCGTCCTCGACGGTGTCGCCCGCGATCTCATCATCGTCGGCCTCCGCATCGCACCGTGACGCCTCTCGCCGCGACCCGCCGCTCCAATCTCATGAAAATTCTCCGCCTCCTCCCGCTCGCCCTGATCTTCACTGCCACCGGCCTATCCGCGGCCGACGCCCCGTCACCACGCCAGCCTTACGGCCTCGCGATCCACGGCGGCGCCGGCGTCATCGACCGGAAATCCATGACCGCCGAACAGGAGGCGCAATATCGCGCCAAACTCACCGAGTCCCGCGACGCCGGCTACGCGGTGCTCGCGCGCGGCGGCACGTCGCTCGACGCAGTCATCGCTTCGATCACCGTCCTCGAAGACTCCCCGCTCTTCAACGCCGGCAAAGGCGCCGTGCTCACCGCCGACGGCACCTGCGAACTCGATGCCTCGATCATGGACGGCCGCACCCAGGCCGCCGGCGCCATCGCCGGCGTCCGCACCGTGAAAAATCCGATCACCCTCGCGCGTGCCGTCATGGAAAAATCTCTGCACGTGATGCTCTCTGGCGAAGGCGCCGAAAAATTCGCGCAGCTCCAAAATCTCGCACTCGTCCCCAACGACTATTTCCGCACCGACCACCGCCGCACCCAGTTGGAAAAAGCCAAAGAACGCGAAAAAGCCCGCGAAGCCGGTCGCCCCACATCTTCGCTCGACAGCGATCACTTCGCGCGCACCGCCCGCTACGGCACTGTCGGCTGCGTCGCCCTCGACCAAGCCGGCAACCTCGCCGCCGGCACGTCCACCGGCGGTATGACCAACAAAAAATACGGCCGCGTCGGCGACGCCCCAATCATCGGCGCCGGCACTTACGCGAGCAACGCCACCTGCGCCGTCAGCGCGACCGGCTGGGGCGAATATTTCATCCGCGTCGGCGTCGCGCGCGACATCGCCGCGCAGGTCGAATACAAAAAATCGTCCCTCGCCGACGCTGCTGCCGCGACCATCGCCAAAGTCGCCGCGCTCGGTGGTGACGGCGGCGTCATCGCCATCGACCGCGCCGGCAACCTCGCCCTGCCCTTCAACACTTCGGGCATGTATCGCGGCTACAAACTCTCCACCGGCGCCGCCGCAGTCGAAATTTTCGCACCGGCGAAATAACTCGTCGGCTCCACCGCCCGTCCGTCCGCGCCCACCGCGCTATTTTTTCGGCGACGTCTGTGGCTGAGGGCTCGTCTGGGATGACGGCGAAATCGTCTTCTCGCCCGTCGCCCCGGACACACCCGTCGAAGCCCCGGGCGGCCCGCCCCGGCTTCCCCGCCCACCGCGTGCGCCCGGAATTTCCGGCATCGGCGGCAGCTCCGTCGGTAGCGCATCGGCGCACAGCTCCAAAATCTCGATCGCCGTGAGCCCCGATTGCGCCGCGCCGTTCGTGCCGACGCGGGAGGCCTCGTCGAACGCGTTCAGCGCCAGCGGCCCCTCCACGCGTTGCGTGCGGACCTGCCCGCTCCAGGCGATCCGCCCCAGCGACGCGGTCGCCGCTTTCGCAAACGCCGGGTTCTTCGTCTTGTAGTAAGCGTAGGCCGCCAGTCGCGCCGTGCCCTGGCTCTGCGCGCCCTGCTCGCCGAGGTAGCGGCCGTCCGCCCCTTCGTTGCCGGTCTCTTGATCTTTCGTGAGCACCGCCGCCGGCGCGCTGCCGATGCGGCAATATTGCAGCCACATTTTTTGCCAGCCGGCGTGGTCGAAGAATTCGTTCAGCTCAAAGACCACCTGCGCGCCGCCTTGGATCGTCGCCAAATTATACGAACCCACTTCCGGCGAAACTTGGTAGAGTTTCCCCGTCTTCGGATCGTAGCCGAACACGAGGTTCTTGCCCGACTTCATCCAATACGGCATCGCCTGCATCGACTCCACGCCCGCCACGATTTTGTCGCGCCATTTGGTGTCACCGGTGCGTTCCCACTCGGTCATCCAGTTGCCCACAAATGCGAGCCAGTCGGGGCCGCCGCGGATGCGCGCCGGATATTTTTTCTCCGCCTCGGTCGCTGGTTGCGCAATGCGCATCGGGTCAAACTCGACGGCCTTGTAGTCTGAGTTCAGCACTTCGCGCATGATGTCGCCGGTGCGTTCGTCGGTCGTGAGGTAGTAGTGGTAACGCCGCAACCCGGCCTGGCTGATGCGCCCTTCCTTCGCGCCGCAGCCCCAGTGCCGGACGTTGTGACGCGACCCCAGCCCCGCGAGCGGCCCGAGGTGGTAACAATCCACCTCGCTCGTGTGCCGCGTCATCGCCTCCGCGAGACGAAAAATATCCGCGCGCCCCGTCCGCAGGAAACTCGTCCACAGCCACATGTCGGTGCCGAGCTCGGTATTGTCCCACGCCATCCCGCCGAGGTCGTAGTTCCACACGTGCCTTTGCTGGTCGAAGGAGTGCATGAAATCGCCGAAGTCCCAAAAGCCATACCAACGCTGCACGTCCACTTGCTTCATGTAGTAGGCCAGCGTGGCCTCGAGTCCGTCTTCGATCGCCTTCTTAAACGGCGTCGATTTGTCCGGCAGGCTCCAGAGTCCGAGCGCTTTCACGGAGTGCAGATATTGCGGCGTGGCGACGAGCAGCGGTGGCTGCGCGCCGATCTCCGCCTGCTTCGCCGTCTCCGCGCGACTCGGCACCGCGCCACTCGGCCACAACGTCAACTCGCTCGTGCGCGCCACGCCCAGCGGCGTGCTCAGTCCGGGCTGCACATCTTCGTAAACCGCCTCAAGTCCGTGCGCCCGCGTATCGTAGTGCCGCATGTCCATCGCGTCCGCTTCGGGCGTCCACAGCCACACGCGCAGCGCCGCCTCGCCGCTCGTGGCGTGGGCGACTTCCAACGACGCCGGATGCGATTGCCAAAAATTCTTCACGCTCACGCCGAGCCCGCCGCTCGCGTCGCCTACGAAGACCAGGCCCGCCGCGCGCTTCCCCGCACCGGCGGGGATCCACGCGCTCGCCGCGTTCGTGCGTTTCAAGATCGCGAACCCGTCGGCGTTCGCCTGCGTCAGTTTGAACGAATCCCACACGGCCCAGTCCGCGAGTAGCGCTTGGCCGCGCTCGCTCACCTGCGCGCGATTCGGCACGCGTTTGCCCGTAAGTTGATCCGGATACACATCGCCGCCGCCCGCCGGATTCGTCACAAACCGCCCGCCGCGCCCCACCATCGGCTGGATCGGCTCCGCCCACAGTCCGCCCGCTTCGCCGGCGAACCGCACGTGCCGGTTTTGCACTTCTTCCCGGAGCGGCACGCCAAATTCCAGTCCGAGTCCGCGCACGAAGTCCCTCTGCTCGTCGCCGTCGTAGATGATCGTGTGCACCATCCGCACCGCTTCCTGCCCCGCGTAAAAATACAACCGCACCGAGAACGGCAGCCACTCCCGCGAGCCGACGACGGCTTTGTGCACCCCGTCGATTTTCAACACCGCGCGCACCGGCCCCGCCTGCTCGACCGTCACTTTCGTCACCTTGCTCCCAAATCGCTCGCGCTTCGGCGCCGCCTCAGGCGCTCCGTCGGGTCCATCCTGCAAAATCATCACAAGCCGGCCTTGCCGCGCGACTTCCCGTCCGTCGATCCACAGGGATTCGATCAGATTGGTCCCCCACAGCGCCACGCGGCAGCGGAGTTTGCCCGTGTCCACTTCCACGGTCGTATCGCTTTTCCGGATCCGCACCGTCGCCGCGCCTTCCACGGCTCCGGCCGCCCCCTCACTCGTCGTCAACTTCAACGCCCCCTCGCCATCCGCGCCCGTCACCGTCGCGATCCCGCTCCATTTCAGCGACCCGTCTGGCCAATACGCGAGCGGCCACGTCTGCACCGGTAACGTTTTCCCGTCCGCCGTCTTGAGCCCAAATGTCTCGCCGCGCTTCACCGCTCCTTTCGGCCACGGCACTCCGAAGCTCACGCCCGTCGCCGTTCCCGGCGACACCTTGTCCAACCAGTTCACCGACACCTCCGCCGCCTGCGCGACGCAGCAGCCGAGCAACCATCCAGCGAACAATGGACGCAGATAAAACAGGGTTTTCATAGGGGAGATGCGGATTTTATGCGACGCTCACCAGCAGACTGCCGCAAGCCTCACGCTGCCGCGCCAGACGTATCGAAGCTAGCTCGGATGCACCCCGTCCGCCGCACCCTCCACGGACAGTCCGACCCACACCACCCGCGCCGCGACTTGCCTTCTCGCGGTTCCCTCTCTCTGACTGTCCACGCCCCGCCCGCTTGGCATTCCCCCGCCAACCCGTGCCTCCTACTCCAAAACTCCCGTTCGCCCACCAAGCGAATTGCAGCCCCACCAAACCCTATGAAAAACCACCTCACCGCTCCCCAGTCCTCCCGCGGACACGTGACTCTCCACTCGGCCCTCGTGTGGATCGTCGCCCTCACGCTCGCCTTCATCCCCGCCCGCCTGCTTGCGCAGACCGCCACGCTCAGCGGCGCCGTCGCCAACGGCAACACCCAGCTCTTCCTCGACCGCGCCGAGGTCAAGGTCGAGGGCACGCAGTTCGTCGCCCTTACCGATCGCGACGGCACCTACTCGCTGTCCCTGCCTCCGGGCACCTACAACCTCACGGTCTCCTACGCCGGTCTCGATACCGAGAAACGCAGCGTCACCCTCGCCGCCGGCGCCACGTCGAAGCAGGACTTCAACCTCACGGCCGGCATCTACAAACTCGACGCCTTCGTCGTCGCCTCCGAAGTCGAGGGCAACGCTGCCGCCGTCAACCAGCAGAAAAAATCCGACTTCTTCGTGCAGGCCATCTCGGCCGACACGCTCGGCAACGTCGCCGAGGGCAACATCGGCGAGTTCCTCCGCTACGTCCCCGGCATTCAGGTGAACTTCTCCAATGCCGACGCCAGCACCGTCTCCATGCGCGGCCAAGATCCCGAGTCGACCGTCTTCACGTTCGACGGCCAGATCCCCGCCGCCGCCGGCACGCCGCCGCGCTCCAGCACCGGCAGCAGCGACGCCTCCAGCCGCGCCTACGAATTTAGCCAGGGCACCATCAACAACATCGAGACCATCGAGGTCTTCAAAGCCCCGCCGCCGTGGATGGCCCCCTCGACCGGCGGCGTCGTCAACGCCGTCACGAAAAATGCCTTCGCCCAAAAAGGCCGCCGCTTCAGCACGACGCTCTCCCTCTCCGCCAACAGCGAAATGATGAAATGGGAAATGGCCGGCCCCGGCTCCCGCACCACCAACCGCATCAAACCCGGCGGCAGCCTCAACTACTCCGAGGCCTTCCTGAATAACACCCTCGGCCTCACCCTTTCCTACTTCGAGAGCAACGTCATCAATCCCAGCCACAACTACGCCATGGGCTACGCGCCGTTCGTCAACGGCACCGCCGCCGTCCCCGTCACCGACGCCACGCGCCAGGCCGTGCACACCTTCACCCTCGTCGACGGCCCGCAGGTCAAAAATCGCCGCACCTTGAGCATCAACGCCGACTACAAACTCGGTGCTCATACCGTCCTCAAACTCCGCACCACCGCGAACCAATACCTCAGCCAAAACCGCAGCCACACCTTCCGCGTCCGCCCCGCCGCCACCGGCACTCCCGCCAGCACGGTCGACGCCTCGTCCACCGATACCGATGGCCTCGTGCGCAACGCCCTCGTCGACGTCTTCAACGACTACAGCGATTCCGTCAGCGCCAACTACGGCTTCGTCGGCGCCGTCGAACACAAATTCGGCCCCTGGAAAGTCGACTACTCCGCCAACTACTCGAAGTCCGACTCCAAAGTCACCGACCTCCCATCGATGATTCAGTCGATGCAGTTCAACCTCGTCGCCGCCGACGCCATCACCGTCCGCATCAAAGCCGATCCCAACACCCCCGCCCCGCTCTCGCTCACCCAGACGACCGGCCCCGATCTCTACGACCTCAACAGCTACAATTCCCGCAAAAGCTTTTCGCTCCAGACTTCGCCCCGTTTCCAAAACGACCGCACCTGGAATCTGAAGTTCGACACCCGCCGCGATTTCGCCACCGCGCGCATCCCGTTCGATCTCCGCGCCGGCGTCGGCCTCTACCAACTCCACCGCCGTAAAGCCGCCGGCCAGATCGTCCTCCAATACGTCGGCCCCGATGGCATCGCCAACAACGCCGACGACCCCCAGCTCAGCGCCGCGCAATTCGCGAAGACTACCTACGGCGACAAATTCCTCTACGGCATCCGCACTCCCCCGCTCGTCGATCCCTACAAGTTCGCCGAGTTCATGAAGGCCAACCCGAACTCCGTCCAAGATCTCCAGGGCACCAACATCCAGCGCCAACGCGTCAACACCCAGCAGATGGCCCAGGACGTCACCTCCGCTTACGTCGCCGGCACCCTGAAGTTCACGCCCAAGTTCACCGTCGTCACCGGCGTCCGCGCCGAGCAAACGGAAAACTTCGTCCGCGGCGCCATCCGCATCAACTCCCTCGGCGTCGGCCTGCCCGCCAATTCGAAAGCCTTCTTCGACGCCGTGTATTCACAAACTCAACGCGCCACCAGTGAATACACCGACTTCTTCCCCAACCTGCAGGCCACCTACCGCTTCACGCCGAATCTCCTCTTCCGCAGCGCCCTCACGCGTTCGATGTCGCGCCCCGGCGTGCAGACGATTTTGCCGAACACCACCGTCAACGACACCGCCCTCATCCCGAGTGTCACGGTGAACAACACCGGCCTCCTCCCGACCTACGCGCGCAACCTCGACTTCCAACTCGAGTTCTTCACGCAGTCCGCCGGCAAGATCGAGCTCGGCTGGTTCCGCAAAACCATCACGAACTACATCATCACCTCCACCGAGGTCATCGAACCGGGTGCCGACAACGGCTTTGAAGGCCAATACGCCGGCTACAATCTCAACACCCAGGACAACGGCGGCAAAGGTCAGTTCGAGGGCTTCGAGCTCTCCGCCCGCCAAAGCCTCCGCCCCTACTTGAAATTCCTCCCCGAGATCACGCGCGGCTGGGAAGTCTTCGGCGGCTACAATAAAAACACCAAGGGCGAAGCGCCCAACCGCGCCGGCGTCCTCACGAAGCCTCTCGCGCCGAATTTCTACGATTGGAACGCCAACTGGGGCATCAGCTACATGACCCCGCGCCGAACGCTCTACCTCCAGCTCCGCACGACGATTTTCCCGGAGGCGATCGTCACCGCACCGAGCCTCACGGATCTCCGTCCGGTCTACGAGTCGAGCCACCAGCGCTGGGATGCCACGCTCCGCTACACCATCAACCGCACTTACTCGCTTGAGCTGAACGCCGCCAACCTCACCGACGATTCCTACCTCAACCGCTTCCAAGGCGGTCGCAACCTCTCGCGCCGCACCTTCGGCACCAACTACAGCTTGGCCTTCCGCGCCAACCTCGACCAACTCCGCCTCCCCTTCCTCGACAAATAATTCCGACAGACCGGCGGTTTCCCCACAGCCGTCTTATACCAACGTCCATTGATTTCTGGACTTTTCCGGAATGAGTGGCACGGGCGTCCCGCCCGTGGGTTTGAGTCTGTTTGTTAAAGGCCGTTGGTATTACTTCCGAGGCGGCTCGTCCCACGAGCCGCCTTTTTTCTTTCCACTCAACGTCCCCCGCCCCGACCCTTCCCGCGTGGCCACCCCCGTCCGCCTCACCCCACTCCACCTCCGCGCCCTCCTCGTCGTCGCGACCACCCTCGCCTACGCCAACACCTTCTCCGTCCCCTTCGTCTTCGACGACATCGCCGCGATCACCCAGAACCCCAGCCTCGCACGTTTCGCCACCGCGCTCGTCCCGCCCGACGCCCTCTCCGTCACCGGCCGCCCGCTCGCGAATCTCTCCCTCGCGCTGAACTACGCCCTCTCCCGCGAATCCGTCGGGAGCTACCACGCCCTCAACCTCGCCCTCCACGTCACGAACACCCTGCTCCTCTTCACCCTCCTCCACCGCACACTCACCCAACTTAAACTTAAACTCCCCAACTTAAACTGCGAAGCGGCGGCCTTCGCCGCCGCTTCGCTTTGGTCCCTCCACCCGCTGCACACCGCCGCCGTCACCTACGTGATGCAGCGCACCGAACTCCTCGCCGCCTGCGCCACCCTCCTCGCGCTCTACGCCTTCACCCGCGGCGGCGTCCGCTGGCTCACCGTTTCCGTCGTCACCTGCGCGTTGGGCATGACCGCCAAAGAAACCGCCGCCGTCATCCCGCTGCTCGTCCTCGCCTACGACCGCACCTTTATCTCGCAGTCCTTCACCGCCGCCCTCCTCACGCGCCCCGCGTTCTACGCCGCGCTCGCCGGCACGTGGCTCATCCTCGTCGCCCTCCTCCTCGGCACCGATAGCCGCGGCGCCTCCGCCGGCTTTTCCTCCGCGATTTCCGCCACCGACTACGCGCTCACTCAGCTCTACGCCATTCCCCACTACCTCCGCCTCGCCGTCTGGCCCACACCGCTCGTTTTCGACTACGGCACCTTCCTGAGCCGCTCCCTCGTTCAACTCGCGCCCGGCGCGCTCGTCCTCGTCGCACTACTCGCCGCCACCGTCGTTGCCCTCCGGCGTTGGCCCGCTGCCGGTTTTTGCGGCCTGTGGTTTTTCGTCCTGCTCGCGCCCACCTCCAGCGTCGTCCCCATCGCCACGCAGACCATCGCCGAACACCGCGTCTACCTCGCCCTCGCCGCTCCGCTCGCCCTCCTCGCGTTCGCCCTGCACGCGGGCTTTGCTCACCGCGCCTCGTTCTTCCTCATCGCTCTTTCCCTCGGCCTCGGCGTGGCGACCTTCGCGCGCAACACCACCTATCGCAGCGTTCTCGCCCTTTGGCAGGATACCGCCGCCAAGTCCCCCGCGAATCCCCGCGCCCACTACAACCTCGCGCTCGCCCAACTCGACGCCGACAACCGCCCCGCCGCGCTCCTCTCGCTCGCCACCGCCACCCGCCTCGACCCCACCCACGCCCTCGCCCACCACAAGCTCGGCACCGCCCTCGTTGCCGATGGCCGCTTTGCAGACGCCTTGCCGCATCTCGCCACCTCCGCCCAGCTCACGCCCGATTCCGCCGCTGCCCACTACGAATTGGCCAATCTCCTCGTGCGCCTCGCCCGCATCGCCGAAGCCGCGCCGCACTACGCCGACGCCGTCCGCCTCGCCCCCGCGCACACCGCCGCCCGCTACAATTTTGGCAACGCCCTCGCGCAACTCGGCCGCTACGCCGACGCGCTCGTCCAATTCGACGAAGCCTCCCGTCTCGACCCCGCCGACACCTCCGCCCGCACCAACGCCGCCCGTATCCGCGACTACCTACGCGCCGCCCCGCCCTGACCGCTCCTTTGGCGTTGCGAGCCCTCCCCCAACCCCGCAATTCACCTGTTTCCTTTTTCGCAATGCCCTCTGCCAAAACCCCCGCCCAGTCCACCCACGCTCATTCCGCGCCCGCCGCCCCCGCCGTTCGCCCGATCAAGAAATTGATGGCCGCGAACCGCAGCGAAATCGCCGTCCGCATCTTTCGCGCGGGCACCGAGCTGAATCTGCGCACCGTCGCCATCTTCGCGCAGGAAGACCGCCTGTGCATTCACCGTTACAAAGCCGATGAAGCCTACCAGGTCGGCCACGGCAAAGGCCCCGTCGCTGCCTACCTCGACATCGAGAGCATCGTCGGCATCGCCAAGGAAAAGGGCATCGACGCGATTCACCCCGGTTACGGTTTCCTCTCGGAAAACGCGCACTTTGCCCGCGCTTGCGAGCAGGCCGGCCTCATCTTCGTCGGCCCGCGCCCCGAACTCCTTGAAATGATGGGCGACAAAACCGCCGCCCGGTCGCTCGCCCAACGCATCGGCGTGCCCACGCTCCCCGGCACCGAAGAGCCCATCACTGATCGCGACGAGGCCCTGAAGACCGCCAAGTCCATCGGATTCCCCCTCATCATCAAAGCCGCCTTCGGTGGCGGCGGCCGCGGCATGCGCGTCGTCCACAAAGCCGCCGATCTCGCGCATCTCCTCGACGAGGCCCAGGGCGAAGCCGGCCGCGCCTTCGGCAATCCCGCCGTCTTCCTCGAGAAATACATCCCGCGCGCCAAACACATCGAGGTCCAGATCCTCGGCGACAAACACGGCAACGTCATCCATCTCCACGAGCGCGACTGTTCCGTCCAACGCCGCCACCAGAAGGTCGTCGAGGTCGCCCCGTCCTTCGGTCTGCCCGACAAGATCGTCCGCGAGCTCTGCGACGCCGCCGCCCGCATGGCGCGCGAGATCCGCTACGACAACGCCGGCACCGTCGAATTCCTCTACGATCTCGACCGCCACGAGTGGTTTTTCATCGAGATGAACCCGCGTATCCAGGTCGAGCACACCGTCACCGAGGTCATCACCGGTCTCGATCTCGTCCGCGCCCAGATCCTCATCGCCCAGGGCCACGCCCTCCACTCCGCCGAGGTCGGCATGCCCTACCAGACCGAGATTCCGCGCAACGGCTACGCGATCCAGTGCCGCATCACGACCGAGGACCCGGAAAACAAATTTATCCCCGACTACGGCCGCATCCTCGCCTATCGCTCACCCGGCGGCTTCGGCGTCCGCCTCGACGGTGGCATGGGCTATTCCGGCGCCGTCATCACGCCGTTCTACGACTCGCTCCTCGTGAAGAGCATCACGAGCGCCCAGACCTACGAGATCGCGATGAACCGCGCGCGCCGCGTCCTCTCCGAGTTCCGCATCCGCGGCGTCAAAACCAACATCCCGTTCCTCGAGAATCTCATCGCGCATCCTCAGTTCCGCGCCGGCCAGGCGACGACCACGCTCATCGATAACACGCCCGAGCTCTTCGCCTTCAAGCCCCGCCGCGACCGCGCCACGAAGCTCCTGAACTTCCTCGGCAACGTCATCGTCAACGGCAACCCGCACGCCAAAGGCTACCGCCCCGACAAGCCCTTCAACCTCCCCGCGCCGCTCGCCTACGATCACCGCGTTGCCCCGCCCGCCGGCTCCCGTCAGCTCCTGCTCCAGCTCGGACCCAAGAAATTCGCCGAGTGGACCACGAAGCAAAAGCGTCTCCTGATCACCGATACCACGTGGCGCGACGCCCACCAATCCCTCATGGCCACGCGCGTCCGCAGTTACGACATGCTCGCCGCTGCCGACGCCCTCGCTCACCGCACACCGCAATTGTTCTCCCTCGAAATGTGGGGCGGCGCCACCTTCGACACCGCGATGCGTTTCCTCAATGAGGACCCGTGGGAACGCCTCCGCCAGCTCCGCGCCCGCGTGCCGAACATCTGTTTTCAGATGCTCTTCCGCGGCGCCAACGCCGTTGGCTACACCAACTATCCCGACAACGTTGTCGCCGGTTTCGTGAAACACGCCGCCGCGAACGGCATGGATATCTTCCGCGTCTTCGACTCGCTGAACTACCTGCCGAATCTCCGCGTTGCCATGGAGTCGGTCAACGCGACCCACGGTATCTGCGAAGCCGCCCTCTGCTACACCGGGGACATCCTCGACGAGAAGCGCGACAAGTTCTCCCTCAAATACTACGTCCGCCTCGCGAAAGAGCTCGAGCAGATGGGCGCCCACTTCCTCGCGATCAAAGACATGGCCGGCCTCTGCCGTCCCTACGCCGCGCAGAAACTCGTCAAAGCCCTCAAGGAAGAGGTCGGCCTCCCGATCCACTTCCACACGCACGATACGAGCGGCATCGCCTCCGCCTCGATCCTCCGCGCCGCCGACGCCGGCGTCGACATCGTCGACCTCGCGCTCGCCTCGATGAGCGGCAGCACTTCGCAGCCGAACCTCAATTCCATCGTCGCCTCCCTCCAGCACACGCCGCGCGACACGCAGCTCGACCTCCCCGCGCTCAACGATTTCTCCGACTACTGGGAAGCCGTCCGCACGTTCTACACGCCCTTCGACACCGCACCGAAGAGCGGCTCCGCCGAGGTCTATCTCCACGAGATGCCCGGCGGCCAATACACCAACCTCAAGGAGCAAGCCGCCTCGATGGGCGTCGCGCACCGTTGGCCCGAGATCGCCCACGGCTACGCCGACGTGAATCAGCTCTTCGGTGACATCGTGAAAGTGACTCCTTCCTCGAAGGTCGTCGGCGACATGGCCCTCTTCCTCTTCAGCCGCGGCATCAAAGCCGCCGACGTCGTCAACCTCGAGCCCGGCTCCATCCCGTTCCCCGAGTCCGTCATCGACATGATGGCCGGCGGTCTCGGCTGGCCCGAAGGCGGCTGGCCGGAGAAGGTCTCCCTCGTGGTCCTCGGCGAAAAACGCCACAAGGAAGCCCGCGCGAAATACCTCGCCGACATCAAAAAGAAAAACTCCGCCTCCGCGCACGCGCTCGACCTCACCAAGACGCGCGCCGACCTCGCCGAGAAGCTCAAGCACGCCGTCACCGACGACGACCTCTACTCGCACCTCATGTATCCGAGCGTCTTCGCCGACTTCGCGAAACACTCCGCCACCTACTCCGACGTCTCCGTCCTCCCGACGCCCGCATTCTTCTACGGCCTCAAGCCCGGCGAAGAAATCTCCGTCAACATCGAGGAAGGCAAAGTGCTCATCATCCGCCTGATTTCCGTGAGCCCCGCCGACAAAGACGGCCGCCGCACGATCAGCTACGAACTCAACGGCACCGCGCGCGAGACCTTCATCATCGACAAGACGATCACGCCCAAGACGAAGTCCCGCCCGAAAGCCGACCTCGCCGACCTGACGCACGTCGCCGCCCCGATCCCCGGTCTCATCGCGACGCTCTCTGTCTCCGTCGGCAGCAAAGTCGCGAAAGGCGACAAGCTCCTGATGATGGAAGCGATGAAGATGCAAAACACCGTCTACGCCCCCTGCGACGGCGTCGTCGCCGAACTCCACATCGCCCTCGGTGACACCGTGGAGAGCAAGGATCTGCTCATTAAGATCCGCCCGGCCGGGTAGCCAGAACCCGCCGTAACGACAGTTCCGGATGCACAACGCATAGCGGCCACTCTACGGAAGTTCATAAAACGCGATATGGCGTTGTTCAAATACCTGCCACCTGAACGCGCCAACACGTTCAAGAATCGACAAATTCGGTTCAGCCCCGGGACAGAGTTCAACGATCCGTTCGACGGCGTGCCCGTTTTGCTGAATTTCAACGCACCCGCTCAAACAGCTCGACGCTACGAAGACGTTATGCAGCGCCGATACCTTGAATATGTCGCGAAAAATCCAGGAGATATCCTTACACTGGGCGACTTCAAGAAACGGACTCCGATCAAGGAATTCGAAAAAATCTTAGCATCTCGCTACCAGAAGTATCGTGACCAATTCTACGAAGGATATAAGAAATTGCGCGAGACCATAGGCGTCTTCTGCCTCTGTCGAAACGGCGAAAGCGCCGCCATGTGGGCCCACTACGCAAAGAACCATTCAGGGTTCTTGATCGAGTTCGACGAGGCGCATCCTTTTTTTCAGAGATTCAAAAACCCTGACGAGGGGCAATGGACTGAGGTTTCCTACAGTGCGAAGCGCCCAGTTTGGGACTACGAGAGAGAAGACGGACATGATGCCTTTGAGTTCAAATCCGAGGAATGGTCCTACGAGAAGGAAGTTCGCATATTGCGCCTATTGGATAGACCGCCGCGCGGTGAGGTGGATGTGAGTGGAAAACCCACTCTTTTTCGCGTGCCGCCTGATGCGATAATTAGCATCACGATCGGGATGCATTCCAGTTCCGAAACGAGGCAAACATTGTTGGATGCGCTCTCAGCCACTCAATTTAGGCACGTGCAACGCTGCCATGGCGAAACTGACTTCGAAGAGTATCGCGTTCTACGATGCCCCGGCTGGCTAACGTAGAAAATCTGGAAGTCCAATCTGACCGGGTCGGGCATTGCGACACGTCGAACGGGTCGCGTTTGAACATTCGGAGCCGGAACAGGGTCATGTCTCTCTGACTCTCGGCAGATGCGAACCGCGATGGCCACCAAACTCATTGTGAGCTGCCCAACTCGGCATCGCGATTCTCTGCGGGCTGCGCCTATTTCTTCGGGAAACCGGCGTCGGCTTTCACTTCCTCGATTTGTTTGGTGTGGCGCTCGGAGTGGGCGGCGATGAAGAGGAGCCATTGGTAGCCGTCGAGTTTCTTGCCGAGCGGCGAGTCGATCGCGTGTTCGCGCAGGCCGGGCGTCGCCTTCAGGAAGGCCACCGTCGCGGCGCGGCTGGAATCGAAGTGCTTGCGGGCATCGTCGGGCGAGCCGTAGCGGTTGTTCGGGACGAGCGGCTCCGGCGCCTTGGCTTTCTGCGTGCGGTCGGGGATCGCGTTGAGCACGAAATCGTCGATGGCCTTCACGTCCTCACCGGCGGGGCGCGGAGGCGCTTTCATCACCTGGTCCTTGACGATGCCCATGAGCATGTCCTCGGACGAGGCGATGTGCTCGAGCGTCTCGGCGACCGACCAGCGTTCGGGGGCGGCCTTGAATTTCCACTGGGCTTCGGAGAGGCCCTTGGTGGCGGCGAGCACGCCGGCGCGGGTTTTTTCCAGGTAAGCGGCGGCCTTTTCGAGTTCGGCGGTGGATGCGGCTTGCGCGCGAAGTCCGGCGAGGGAGAGGGCAAACAGACAGAGGGTAAGCAGAAGTTTCTTCATGGTGGGTGGGACGGCGCGGCACCGTAGGCAGCTCACGTCTTCACACAAGCGCGGGTGCGGAAATCATCGGCAGTGTGCCAAAAAAGGGGGCATGTGCGAACTATCGATAGCCACGCGGTAAACGCGTTGGCGGCGCAACGCGACCCTTCCGTTGACACGACCACTTGACTCGGCGTCCGCCACGACAAAAATTCCCGCCATGTCCCGCACCGAGTTGAAATCCCTTGTCGATCGATGCACGCGCGCCGACCAGCGTTATCTCATCGCTTATCTGCGCACGAAGGAGCCCGAGTATCGTCGCAAGCTGACCACCGCAGATCGTGACGTGGATGCCGGACGCAGCGTGCGTTTGCGCGCGACGCGTCGCGGCTTAGTGCGAGTGGCCGCCTGAATGAGCCTGTCCCGTCCCTACGAAATCGTCGCGCCCCTGACGGTTTTTGAGGTGTTGCGGTCCATGCCTCGCGTCGACCGTCGACGAGTCGAAGAGTTTCTCCATCGTCTAACACGTCAACCTTCGCTGCCCGGCGATTTTGAAACTCCCGCCGAAGATGGACGCACGCATCAGGCCAAGATTGTCGGCGACTGGCTCGTTTCTTATTGGGCCGATCACGCGGTCCGTGAAATCCGCCTCAGCGAAATCGAACGCATTGAATAGCGACTGTCTTATTTTTGCCGTGCTCCTTTGCGGTTGACGATCTGACGCGGAACACGCCCCACGCCCACCGGTCGCACCCCACCCTTACCGCTATGCCCAACCTCCCCCGCCGCCTGATTCTCGCCGGCCTGGCCCTTGTGGCCTTGTGCCCGGCTCTCCTCCTCGCCGCTGATTCAACCAAGACCGTGACCGGATATTGGGAGGGCACCATCACCGGGCAGCGTGGCGAGGTGCCATTCAGCATCGAATGGATCGCGGCCGGCGACAACGCATGGAAGGGCACCGCCGAGTGTCTTCCGCAAGGCGTGCGCAACTTCGCCTTCAACACGACCAAGGTCACCGGCTCCGCCGTCGAATTCGCCCTCACCGGTCTCCCCGGCGACCCGCGTTTCAAGGGCCAACTCGCTGCCGACGGTGCCTCGATCTCGGGCGATGCCGAGCAGGGCAGTAACGCGATGCCCTTCCGCCTCACCCGCGCCACCAAGCCGGCGCCAAAGCCCGACGCCCACGCGGTCCCCGCCAAAGGTGAGGCGGGCAAAGGCCTCGCAGGCCAATGGCGCGGCGCGATCAGCCCGGCCCCCGGCGTCGAGCTCCGCCTCCAAGCCAACTTCGAAGCCGGCGCCGATGGCAAAGTCAGCGGCCACCTGCTCAGCCTCGACCAAGGCAGTCCGCCCATTTCCATCGAGACCCTCACCGAGAAAGACGGCGCCGTGCGATTCGACGTGCCCCGCATCCGCGGTGGCTTCGAAGGCAAGCTCAACGCCGACGGCTCCGAACTCGCCGGCGAGTGGAGCCAGGGCGGCCGCAACACCCCGCTTCTCCTCAAACGACTCCCCGCGAAGAGCTGATATCGTGCGGGAGGGGCTTTATGCCCCGACGGGCTGCGGCGCACGCCGAGCATCGGGGCGGTCTTCCGCAGGCCGCCCTTTTTTGCGTCAACGTGCTGCCCCGGCGCGCGACCAACCTTGCAGCTCGCGGCCCGCGCCTCCACCCGGCCCGCTCCATGCCGTGGATCGCCGCCAGTCTCGTCTCCGCCTTTTTTCGCCGGTGCGATGACCTTTGCACCCAGCACGCCGTGCGCGACAACGCCGGGCTGCCCGTCCTCTTCTTCTCCAACGTCTGCAGCGCCACCATCTGGCTCTCGCCTATGGCGCTGCACTCCGTCGCGCCGACCGGCCTCCCCGCCGTCCTCGGCGTCCTCGCCGGCATCATTCTGACGGTCGTCGGCTGAACTCCCGATGCGCACCTCCCTGCCGTTCACTCCGTCCGCCTCGTCCGCTACTTCTCCGATTCAAACGCCCCCAAGTCCGGCGCCTGCCCCAGAAACGGCCGCCCCGTCTCTACGCCGCGGTCGATCGCATCGCTCCCCGGCGCCAATTTCAGAAACGGCACGTCCGGCAAATCCCCGTTCGCCTTCCGCGGTTTCACGAGATCGGCCTCGTCGAGCCCGCGAAAATCCGCGGCGGTGATCGTCACCGGTAGCGTGAAATAATTGCCACTCACGTCGCTCGCCGCCGCATCCAATTCCGCCACTTCGACGTCGCCGGCGAAGCCCAGATTGTTTTTCAACCGGTGCCCGCGTCCGGGAATCACCGTGCGGTTGTCGCGCGGATCGCGCCCCCGCAGATTGAAATTCGTGCGGTTCTTGTAGGCCGTGTTGTTGATCCACTCCAATCCGCCCGGGTGGTGGTTGGCGTAGAAACCGTTCACCTTGTTCCTCACGGCGACGCTGCCCACCACGACGTGCCGCGGCAGCGGCTGCGGCAATTGTTCGACGCGCCGCCCGGCCTCACCGCCGGCCTTGAATCCGTTGCCGTCACCGAGCGACGCGAAGCTGGTCGAGTAGCCGTTGTAAAACGCCCAGCAGTTCTCGATGCGCGCCGTCTCGTCGGAGTTGATGAAATCAAAACCGTCGTCGCTGTTGAACCACGCGCGGCACCCGCGAAACACATTGTCCACGCTGCCCTTCCGCCCGTGGTAACCGAAGCCGTCGACGTTGCCGCCGCGTCCGCCTTCCGACACGGAGTCGTGATTGCGATACGCGTCGCAGTTGAGCACGAGATTCCCCTCCCCGGCGCCGATCCAGAAACCGATCGCCATGCCGTCGTGCACGCTCAGCTGCTCGTAGACGTTGTGACTGCCCTGATTGTCGAAACCGATCGATTGCGTGTGGGTCTTGATCGTCACCTGCACGCCGACGACTTCCAGCCCGCGCAGATGCACCCACGAGGCGTCGACGCGAAAGGCCGCGACGCGCCGTCCCAGCGGTTTCACCTCAGAAAAATCGAAGACCGGCCGCTCGCCCGGATAGGCCCAATAGTTGATCCGTTTCCCGGCTGCGCCGCTCTTGTCGAGCAACGTCACGCACGCATACGCCCCGGCCCGCGCCGCGATCTGCTGCTCCGTCAGTCGATAAATCCCACCGCGGATGAGCACCGTGTCACCCGCCTCCACCTCCCGCTGCGCGCGCTGGATCGTGGCAAACGGCGCCGCTTCCGTCCCGACCGCAGTGTCACTGCCGCCCGGCGCGACAAAAACCTCTTTCGCCGTCGCATGCCATCCACCCAGCACGAAACAAATCGCGAACGTGACAGCAGAGCGGAGAGCAATAAGGAGAAGGGGCATGTCCGCGAAACGTGGCGAAGTGCGCCCAACGCGGAAAGCTCCGGTTCACCGGACAGACCGCACCCCGCCACCCACCGCGCCCCCCGACAGCGAAGGGCCCGCACGGTGTTTCGTTTGCGCATTTCGTCTCGCCCGCCCGCGGTCTACGGCGAGTGTCTGGGAGAAGTCATGACACTCCTTCGCTTCGCCCGTCGGCTTCCTTCCCTCACGCGCGCCGTCTTGGCGATCCTCTGCGTCAACCTCGCCCATTCGGGTTACGCGGCCGGCTTTGAGGTGCTCCGACATTTTTCGCCCACGACCGGAACCCGGCCCAGCAGCGCGACCCCCGTGCGGCGTTACATCGCGGAAACCGGCGTCACGACCTTCAGTTCAGTTTACGGAACCTTGGAAACCGGCGGCTCCATCGGTGGCGCGACAGGGCGCGGCGTGATTTACCAGGTCGATTCCGACGGATCGAACTTCCGCGCGCTGCACACGTTTTCCGGGACGGACGGCGCCCGGCCGATCGGCGGCGTCGGTGTCGGCACCTCGACGCTCTACGGCACGACTTACGAGGGCGGATCGGGCAATGGCGGCACGGTGTGGTTGATGAATATGGACGGCACCGGGTTTAATACCCTCAAGCATTTCACGCTCGGAGCCGCCGGCGATTGCCGACCGACGGGGCTGCTCACCACCATCGGCATCGGGACTTCGGACGGAAAAACCACCAGCTACCTCATGGGCACCGCGGCGGGCTGGGAGGAAAGCGAGCCCAGCTACGGCGCGATTTTTCGCGTCGGCTTGGACGGGAAGAACTACTCGGTCTTGCACGTCTTCGACTCGGTGGCCGGCGGCGCCTCGCCGCGGGGCGACCTACAAAGCCCGAACTCGAGCGAATTGCCGGACTACATCGGCACGACCTACCGCGGTGGCAGCGCGACCAATCGCCTCGAAGATTCGGTCGGCACCGTTTTCGGCATGTCGTATGATGGTCGCGATTTCCGCGTGATCAGTTCCGCTCCCGCCGGACTCGGCGGCCGTCACCCGTCCGGCAGCATGGTGGCGTTTAACGGGCAGCCGCTCTATGGCGTCGCCGTCAAAGGTGGCGCGCACGGCAAAGGCGTAATTTATCGCGTCAAACCCAACGGCAGCGACTACACGGTTCTACACGCGTTTACCGGCGGCACCGACGGCGCCAATCCCCAGTCCGGTCTGGTCTACGCCGGCGACTCGCTCTTTGGAACCACGTCGCCGCTCGAACCGGGCGCGGACTCCGCCACGATTTTCCGCATCAACGTGAATACGGGTTCGTATGGCGTGATCCATCGCTTCAATCCAACCACCGATGGCAGTTCGCCGAGCGGCACGCTCACCGCCATCGGCCACACGCTCATCGGTGTGGCCGCCAGCGGCGGCACGTCCAACGGCGGCACCCTCTACAAATTTGCACTCGATCCCGTCGCCCAATCCCAGACCGTCAACACGACGCCGAACACTCCCGTGGCCCTCACCCTCGTCGCAACACCGTCGGACGGATTCTCGACGACCTATACGACCACGTTCGGGCCGTTCAACGGCACCCTCACCGGCACCGCCCCCAATCTCACCTATCGGCCCAACGCCGGCTACACCGGCCAGGACAGTTTTTACTTCACCGCCGACAACGGCGTCGGCAAGTCCGAGTCGGTCCAAGTCAGAATCAACGTTCGGGCCGGCGCTCCCTCCATTGTGACGCCGCTGGTCGCACGCAGTGCCAACGCCGGCGAAACCGTCACGCTCACCGTCGTCGCCTCGTCGCTCACGCCCGTCACCTACGAGTGGACCAAAGCCGGCAACGTCATCGTCGGCGCGACGGCCGCGACGCTCACCCTGCCCGGTGTGCGCACGTCACAGGCCGGGCCCTACGCTGTAGCGGTCACCAACGCCGCGGGCACCGCCGCCAGCGCGCCGGTCGCCGTCACGGTGAACCCGGCGCCCGTGGCCGGCGCCTACGTCGGCCACCTCGGCAGCCCGGATGCGCTCGGCGCATTTTCCGTGTTGGTGCGTCCGGATCGCACCGCCTCAATTCTCGTCAACCTCGAAACCGGGCAGGTCCTCGCCGCCACCACCACAGTCGATGTCGACGGCTTCTTTTCCGTCACGGCTCGCCAGTTGGCCGGCGTGCCCCTGGCCGCGGGCCCGACGCTCAGCGGCCGGATCGCCGTCTCGCAATTGAATGCCACGGTCACAGGCGTGACTGCGCCTCTCTCGGCCGCCATCACGACCGCCGCCGCTCCGACGACCGGAGCCTATTTCGCCACCACCGCGGGGCTTAATCCGGCCGATGTCTTCCTCACCGTCACCGACTCGCAAGTTCACGCCGTCGTCGTGCTTGGCGCGACCGCTGAAGTGGGACTGGGCCGAATCGAATCCGACGGCACGTTGACGGTGAACCTCAACACGGGCGCCACCCTCAGCGGACGCATCGACGGCGCCACGCGCCAACTCACCGCGGCGGTCACCCTGGCAAACACTCGCAACGACGCGGTCACCGGATTGCTCGATTCGGAGCCGGTGGTGCGCCGCCTCTCGAATATCTCCACTCGCGCCCAGACCGGCACGGCGGACGCCGCCCTCATCACCGGCTTCGTGCTGCAAGGTTCCACGCCGAAATCGCTGCTTATCCGCGCCGCCGGTCCCGCGCTGACGGCCTTCGGAGTCGCCGGTGCACTCGGGCGGCCCCAAATCCAACTTTACCAAGGCGACACCGTCATCGCAGCCAACGCCGGTTGGACTTCGGGCACCGACTCCGCCGCGATTTCCCAGGCAGCCGCACGACTCGGCGCGTTTGCCTTCGTGCCCAATTCGGCCGACGCCGCGCTGCTGCGCACTCTGACTCCGGGAGCTTACACCGCCATCATCTCCGGCGCGGACGGAAATTCCGGCATCACTCTCGTCGAGGTCTACGACACCTCGGCGGATGCGGCCCGCCTGATCAATCTCTCCACCCGCGGCTTCGTCGGCCAGTCCGACCAAGCCCTGATCGTCGGCGTCGTCGTCAGCGGCAATCTTCCCAAGCGCCTGCTCATTCGGGCCGTCGGCCCCACGCTCGCGGCCTTTGGTGCCGCCAACGCCATCGCAGACCCTCGGCTCGAAATACGTCGCGATTCCACCGTGGTGGCCACCAACGACAATTGGAACAACGACGCCCGCGTCTCCACTGCCGCCACCGCCGTCGGAGCCTTCGCCCTCGCGAACAGCAGCAAGGACGCGGCCTTGCACATCGCCCTCGCGCCCGGCGTGTATTCGGTCGTCGTCAACGGCGTGAACGGCGCCACCGGCCTCGCGCTCGTGGAGGTTTACGAGATCCCCTAGACTACCTCACCCGCCGCGCGCCTAACCGGCGCCGATACAACGCCACCCGGCACGACCGCTCAGCGTTTACCGCCGATTCACGTCCCGCCAAGTTGGACCCGATTTGCCGCTTGCACGTTGCGGTTCGCGGGCTCGTCGAAAGCGGCCGAGGACAACGTCGCCAAAATCACGCTTCATTCTGCCTCGCGCCGAGGTAGCCGAAAGGTTCATGTGGGAAAAATCGCCCGAACTCAGCTCCGGGACCGTTAAACTCCGGGTCAGCCGATAGGGGATAACGGTGAACTCCCCTACGAGAATTTCCGGCCTCCGGGGTCGAGTGACGGAGTAGTTGAAACGCAACCGCTCACCGCTTCCCACTGCGCAGCATGAGGCGTTGCAGTAGAATGAAGCCGAGCAAGAGGCCGCCGACCACGATGCGCATCCACCAGGAGCTGAGGCGGCCGTCGAACAGGATCGCTGCCTGGATCGTGCCGAAAATCAGGATACCGAGCAGCGTGCCGAGGACGTGCCCGCGGCCGCCGGCGAGGAGCGTGCCACCAATCACCACCACCGCAATCGCGTCGAGCTCGAGGCCGATGCCCATGCTCGGGTTGCCCGAGCCCGTGTAGAGCGTGGCGACGATACCGGCGAGGGCGGCGCAAAAACCGTTGAGCGCGTAGACAGCGATTTTTGTCGAGGCCACCGGCAGGCCCATCAGGAGCGCCGATTGTTCGTTGCCGCCGATGGCGAGCAGGTTGCGGCCAAAGCGTGTGTGATGGCCCACCACGTAGCCGACGACCACCGCCACGACGAAGATAAGCGCGGCGGCGGGAATCAGCACGGCCTCGCCGAGCGCGAGGTTGAAATTCGCGAGACGGTCGTAGAGCGGGTGTTGGATGCCGACCGATTCGGTGTTGAGCCAAAAGCCCGCACCGCGCGCGAGGAACATGCCGGCGAGCGTGATGAGAAACGGCGGCAGGCGGAACACATGAATCAGTGTGCCCATGAGCGCGCCCAGGCCGGTGCCCAGCAGCAGTGCCAAGGACCACGCCACGCCGGGCGCGACGCCCCGTCCGGTCACGAGGGTGGCGGTGAAAATGGACGTGAAGCCGATCACCGCGCCGACGGAGAGATCGATGCCGCCGGCGAAAATCACGAGCGTCATGCCGAGGGCAGCGATGCCGAGAAACGCATTGTCGGCGAAGAGGCTCGTGATCACGCGCGCCGAGAAAAAGCCGGGGTAGAAAAACGCCGCGGCGCCGAACAGCACGCCGAGGATCGCGGCGGTGGCGACGAGCGAGAGGTTCTTGCTCAGGAAGCCGGTGCGACTCGGTCCGTTCATGCGGTTTTCCCTCCCCGGGGCCACCAGCCGGCGGCCATCGCGCGGAATTTTTCCGACTGCAACAGCGAGACCACGATGATGAGCAGCGCCTTCGGCACGGGCGCGACGGCGGGTGGCACGCCGAGGTTATACATCGTGGTCGTGAGCGTTTGGATCAACAGCGCGCCGAGAAACGAGCCGAGGATCGAGAAGCGTCCGCCGGTGAGCGCGGTGCCGCCAACCACGACGGCGAAGATCGCATCCAGCTCGGCGTTTTCGCCGGCGCGGTGCGCATCGGCGGCGCGGATATTTGCGGCGGCGAGCACGCCCGTGAGGCCGGCGCAGGCGCCGCAGAACACATACGCGAGCGTTTTCACGTGCGCGGCAGCGAGCCCGGCGAAGCGGCTGGCCGTCTCGTTGTCGCCCACGGCCTCGATGAAAAGTCCGGCGGCCGTGCGGCGGAGCGCAAAATGGGCGGCGACGTAAAGCGCGCCGACGAGCAGCGGCGCAAACGGCAGACCGAGAATAAAGCCGTTGGCGAGAAACTCGAATGCTGGGTTGGCGATGATGATGACCTGCCCGTCGACGATGAGTTGGGCCACGCCGCGACCGGCCACCATCAAGATGAGCGTCGCCACGATGGGTTGAACGCCGAGGCGCGCGATGAGCAGACCGTTGGCCGAACCGGCGACCGCGCCCGCTGCGACGGCGGCGGCCAATGTGGCCGCGAGCCCGTGGCCGTCGCGCAGGAGCAGCGCGCAGATCGCACCCGCAATGGCGACGATGGAGCCGACCGAGAGATCGACGCCGCCCGTGGCGATGACGAGGGTCATACCGAGCGCGAGTAGCATCGTGCGCGAGCCCTGCGTGAAAACATCGACCGGCACGCCGTAGAGGTGACCGTCCTGCCAGGTGACGGCGAGGAAGGCGGGATTCTTCACGAGATTGATCACCACGAGCACGGCGAGGCCGCCGAGCAGCCAGAGGAGTGGCGATTTGGGAGGACGGGTCATGGGTGGAGCGCGTTGACCCCAACGCGCTGGCCGCAGGCGACGACAAAGCAGCGCGTTGCGGTCAACGCGCTCCACCTCGGAAAATGAGAGAAACCGTTACTCATGGGTTCCGGCCATCACCTGCATGAGGCGTTCAGGCGTGAGTTCGGCAGCGCCGATTTCGCCGGCGAGGCGGCGTTCGCGGAGAACGAGGACGCGCGAGCAGTTGCGCACGATCTCCTCGATCTCGGAGGAAATGAGCAACACGGCGAGGCCGTCGGCGCGGAGCTTGGCAATGAGCTGCTCGATCTCGGCCTTCGCGCCGATGTCGATGCCGCGCGTCGGTTCATCGAGGATGATCAGCTCCGGTTGCGTCGCGAGCCAGCGCGCGAGCAGGACCTTTTGCTGGTTGCCGCCGGAGAGGTTGCGAATGGGGGTCTCGGCATCGGGCGTCTTGATCCGCAGCGCGGAAATGTAGTGCGTGCAGAGGGCATCCTGCTCCGCGCGGGCGAGCGTTTTCCATGCGCCACGTTTGGCTTGCAGGGCGAGCACGAGATTTTCGCGCACCGAGAGATTGGGCAAAATGCCCTCGGTCTTCCGGTCCTCGGAGCAAAACGCGAGACCGAGGCGCACGGCATCGCGCGGCGAGCCGAGCGCAGCGCGCGTGCCCTTGATGTGAATCTCGCCCGCATCGGCGGCGTCGATTCCGAAAAGCAACCGAGCCGTCTCGGTTCGCCCCGAGCCGAGGAGACCGCCGAGGCCGGTAACCTCGCCGCGACGCAGAGTGAGATCGATCGGTTGCACGGCGCCACGCCGCGTGAGGCCGCGGGCGGCGAGGAGCGGCGCGGCGGTCGGCTCGGCGGGGGTCGGCTCGGCGGGGGACACCGTCGCGCGGCCGGCTGCATCGTTCACCTCGCGGCCCAACATTTTGCCGACGAGCGCGAGGCGCGGGAGCTCGGCAGTGGAAAATTCGCCGACGAGCTGGCCGTTGCGCAGGACGGTGATGCGGTCGCTGATCGCGTAAACCTGATCGAGAAAATGCGTGACGAACACGATGCCGAAGCCGTCGGCGCGCAGGCGGCGCATGACGGTGAAGAGCTCCGCGACCTCTTTTTCGTCGAGGCTGGCGGTCGGTTCGTCGAGGACCAGCAGCCGCGCGCGCAGATCGAGGGCGCGGGCGATGGCGACCATTTGCTGCATCGCTACAGAGAGCGAACCGAGCTCGGCGTCGACATCGCAGACAATCTCCAGGCGGGCGAGCGCCTCGCGGGCATGGCGACGGACGGCGCTCCAGTTGACGAAACCGAAGCGGCCCGGCTGACGGCCCAGCGCGATGTTTTCCGCGACGGACAGCGCCGGGATGAGATTCACCTCCTGGTAAACCGTGCTGATGCCGACGCGCTCGGCGTCTTTCGGCGAAGTCGGGCGAATGGGCGCGCCGGCAAACGTGAGCGCGCCTTCGTCGGCGGAATAGACACCGGTGAGAACCTTGATGAGCGTGGATTTCCCTGCGCCGTTTTCGCCGAGGAGCGCGTGGATTTCCCCGGAACGAACCGTGAAATCCACTCCGCTCAGCGCGGTGACGCCGTGGAAACGTTTGGTGATCCCCCGGAGCTGGAGGAGTGAAGCGTCGTCGGGCACAGGAGTAGGCCGGCTGAAGCCGGCGCGGCCTCAATACTGGCGGGACGGGAGCGCGGCGGCGGCGTTCTTCGCGTCAAAGAGCTCGTCCTTGTTGTAAGATTTCTTCGGGACTTTTTCGCCGGCGAGAAGCTTCGCGACGGTGTCGTAGACTTTTGGACCAAAGAGCGGACTGCACTCGACGGTGCAATTGATCGTGCCGGTGACGACGGCCTGGATGGCTTCCTTGATGGCGTCGATGGTGACGATCGTGACGTCTTTGCCCGGCTTCAGGCCAGCTTCTTGGATGGCTTGGACGGCGCCGAGCGCCATGTCGTCGTTGTGGGCGTAGACGATGTTGATGGCTTTGCCGTGCTTCTTGATGAAGGCCTCCATGACTTCCTTGCCGCCGGAACGACGGAAGTCACCGCTTTGCGAGTCGATGATTTTGAGTCCGGGATATTTTGCGACGGCGTCGCCGAAGGCCTTGCGGCGCTCGTTGGCGGGAGCGGAGCCGGGCGTGCCTTGCAGTTCGACGATGTTGCCCTTGCCGCCGGAGAACTTCGCGAGCCAGTCGGCGGCCATGCGGCCTTCCTCGTAGAAATCGGAACCGATGAAGCAGGCGAAGAGCGATTCGTCGGAGGTCTGAATGGTGCGGTCGGTGAGGATCACCGGGATTTTTGCGCGCTTGGCTTCGCGGAGCACGGGGTCCCAGCCGGTTTCGACGATCGGCGCGATCACGATCACATCGACGCCCTGGGTGATGAACGAGCGGACGGCGCGGATCTGGTTTTCCTGTTTGCCCTGTGCGTCGGAAAATTTCAGGTCGATGCCGCGCTTGGTGGCTTCGGTTTTCATCGAAGCGGTGTTCGCCGTGCGCCACGCGCTCTCAGCACCGGTCTGGGCAAAACCCACCTTGATGGTCTTCTTGGGAGCCTGCGCCGCCAGCGGTGTGAACAGGGCGAGCGTCAGAACGCTGGCCGCGGTGATGAAAGTGCGACGAGACAGGAGGGTTTTCATGAGGGAAAGCGAGGAGGCGATCACCGGAACAGTGCCGCCGAAGTTGAGCAAACTTCCTGCCGCTAAACCGTCAAGCATCGTGGCAACAGCACAGTGCCCCACGTGATCGTCATTGGCCTTGCCGCGCTGTGGGCAGGCACGCATAAGCCCACCTCCGACGATGAATATCCACCCGGCCAAAGACGCGTTTGTGAGCCTTGCGACGCAAGGTAACGTTATCCCCGTTTACGCGGATTTGATGGCGGATTTCGAAACGCCGGTGTCGGCCTACGCCAAGCTGAAGGAGGCCGGACCGTCGTATTTGTTCGAGTCGGTTGAAGGCGGCGAGAACCTCGCGCGCTACAGCTTCATCGGCTGCCGGCCGCGGAAGATTTTTGTCTGCGGAGCGGAAACGACCGAAATTCGCGTGCCCGGTAAACCACCGCAAACCGTGCCGACGCCGCGCGACCCGCTCACGCTGATCGAAGCCGAGATGCGCGGTTACCATCCGGTCGCACTGCCGGGACTGCCGCGTTTCACGGGCGGCGCGGTGGGGTTCGTCGGCTACGAATACGTGACGCGGATCGAGCCGAGCGTGCCGGCCGCGGCCAAGGACGAGTTGGGCACTCCCCTGCTCTACTTCATGTTGTCGGACTCGCTGCTGATCTTCGACCGCGCGAAGCAAACGCTGCGTCTGTGCGTCAACGCCCACCTTCGCGACACCGACGCGGCGGGCGCCTACGACGCCGCCGTGACGGAGCTACGCGAACTCTACGCGCTGCTCCGCCAACCACGCGGACTCGCGCCGGCCCCGCTGGTCGACACGCCGAAACTCACGGTGCCACCGGGAAATTTCACGAAGGAGCGTTTCGAACAGGTCGTCGAAGACGGCAAAGAATACATCCGCTCGGGCGATATCATCCAGTTCGTGCCGTCGCAGCGCTTTACCCGCCCCTTCGACCAGTCACCGCTCGATCTCTACCGCGCGCTGCGGACGGTGAACCCGTCGCCCTACATGTTTATCCTCGAGGCGGGCGATTTTTCGATCGTCGGCGCCTCGCCGGAGGTGCACGTGCGCCTGACCGACGGATTGGTGGAGATCCGCCCCATCGCCGGCACGCGCAAGCGGGGCGCGACCCACGCGGAAGACCTCGAGCTCGAAAAAGAATTGCTGGCCGACGAGAAAGAGCGCGCTGAGCACCTCATGCTCGTGGACCTCGCCCGCAACGACCTCGGCCGCGTGTGCCAGTATGGCAGCGTGAAGGTGCCCGAAATGATGGTCATCGAGCGCTACTCGCACGTGATGCACATCGTCTCGCAAGTGGAGGGGCAAATCGCCCCGGATAAAACCGCCTACGATTTGATGCGCGCGACCTTCCCCGCCGGGACCGTCAGCGGCGCGCCCAAGATTCGCGCGATGCAGATCATCGCCCAATACGAACCCACCCAGCGGGGCTTCTACGCAGGGGCGCTCGGCTATTTTGGCTACGACGGGAACAGCGACACCTGCATCATGCTGCGCACCGCCCTCCTGAAGGACGGGAAGATCCACATCCAGTCGGGCGCCGGCGTGGTGGCCGATTCGGTGCCGGCCTCCGAGTATCAGGAAACCGTCAGTAAGGCGTCGGCGCTGCTCAAAGCCGTCGCGATGGCCGAGCAGTTCTGACCGGACTGACCGGAGAAGGCAGGCGGTGCACCCGGGTCGGCACCTGTCCCGCGGTGGCTCGGTGGCCATGTCCAAAACCGAGGGCGCCATGCGTCAAGTGTGACAAAACTGTTACCGTTTTGGCTTAGCCGAATCGGGCCACTGCGCCAATTTTGCGCACGCTTTCAAAAATATTGTGCATCCTTCCTAGGGGGCTGTGCGTATTTTGAACTGGAACAGCGTTAGCTACACATCCGGGAACAAACCTTCCGTTCCTGTCTCTAACGACTCCAGAGGACTCCCACTATGCCTTCGAAAAACAAATCGCTCCGCACTCTCACCGCCGCTGACGATCGCGTCGCCCCCGAAGCCCCGTCCACCGCCCTTGCCGACGCCCCGATGGACGCGCCGCCTTCCTTCCTCGAGAAAAACGACCGCGCCGCTCCGGAGGCACCCATCGCCCACGGCGAGCGCAGCAACCTCCAGCTCTACCTTCAGGAAATTGGCAAGACCGCCCTCCTGACCATCGAGGAGGAAATCCAACTCGCGAAGCGCATCCGGCGTGGCGACAAGGCCGCCCGCGATCACATGATCTCGGCGAACCTGCGTCTCGTCGTGAAAATCGCGATGGATTACAAAGATTTTGGGCTCCCGCTCCTCGACCTCATCAGCGAAGGCAACATCGGCCTCATCAAAGCCGTGGAGCGTTTCGACCCGCGCAAGGGCGGCAAGCTCTCCACCTATGCGGCGTGGTGGATCAAACAATCGATCAAGCGCGCCCTCGCCAACCAGAGTAAAACGATCCGCCTGCCGGTGCATCTCGTGGACAAAATCTCGAAGATGCGGCGCACCGCGATGAAACTCACCGAGGAGTTCGGCCGCGAACCGACCGACGAGGAATTGGCCATCGAGCTGCAGATTCCAACCTCCAAGGTCGCTCATCTGAAATCCGTAAGCGTGCGCCCGGCCTCGCTCGATGCGCCCATCGGCGAAAGCGGTGATTCGGGCACCTTCGGAGAGATTGTCGGCGACGACAACGCCGTGAGCCCGTTTGACGGCCTCCGCGAAAAAAATCTCAACAGCGACCTCCACGCGATGGTCGAGTCGCTCGACAAACGCGAAGCCGAGATCATCAAACTCCGCTTTGGCCTAGACGGTCGCGACGAGCTGACACTCGAGGAAGTCGGCCAAAAGTTCCACGTCACCCGTGAGCGCATCCGCCAACTCGAATACCTCGCGCTCACGAAGATGCGGAAGGCGATGGCGAAGCACGAGGCCGTCCGCACCGTGGAGGAAATTGAAGAAGAGGACCGCCTGCGCGAGCGCATGGCCGTCATTCGCGAATTTGTGGAGAGCAAGACGAAGAAGTCGGCGAAAACCGAGGCCGGCCGGAACTGAGTCCGCCACAGCTCCTGTCCCGACTCATCAGGGCCGCACGATTTTTTCGTGCGGCCCTTTTTTGGGCGCTTCGCTGACTTGGCGAAGAAGAACGCTGAGGGACAAGTGGCGCAGTCAGTCCTATGCGCTCGCCGAGCCCGATCCACCGGACAAAGCTTCGCGAAACAGGATTTCCACCCCGTGAACCCGTCGCCCAAATCCACCCGTTTTCTCGTTTGGTCAATTTCCCTGTGGTGCGTGCTATTCTGTCGCGCGCAGCCTCCGGCGCAAAGCGAGCTCAAGCTGGTGCTCGATCCTGCGACGGCTCACGATTTGATTCTGACGCGTCCCACACCAGATCTGATCGAGCTGCGGACCACCGGTCCCGACGCCTACATCGCGACGCGGACCTTCTCCCCTTCGGACGCGGATCAAACCGTGATTTCATTCGAATATCTTTCCGTCACCGCCGTGCCGAGCTTCGAAGTCTTCGTCGGGGCCCCGTGGAGCGAGGCCCGCATGAAGGGCGCGCCCGAACTGCCGCACAGCGAAGGCTGGACCACTTTTTCCCTCGATCTCCGGTCGGCGTGGAGCCGAAACGCGACGCCGCCCCGGCAGCTCCGTTTGGATTTCGGACGGGAGCCGGGTCACGTGATCCAAGTGCGAAACGTCCGCCTGCGCGCACCCAACGCTCGCGAGCGAGACGTGGGAGGCAAGGAGGCCGCACGCCGCGCCGCCGAATTGGCCCACGACGGCGAGTTCCGCGCCTACTTGGCGAAGGATTTCCCGACGCACTTGATCAGCGTGACCGTCGGGGCCGACGAGATCGAAATCGTAGGAAACTACGGTAAAGAGACCGGCGACCTGTTCATCGCGGAAGCCCAACTCTGGCAAGATGTGCTGCGCGCGACGGCACTCCCTCGCATGGCCCCGGTGCGCCGCGCGCCGAACGGAAGCTTCACGGTTCGCGTGCCGCGCCTAGCCGTTGAAAACGACGGACAGCGCGACCGCCTGCTTTCGCGTTGGCTAATCGTGCGCGCTGGGATCGGCGGCGATGAACCGGTCTCTGCAGCCCGCTACGCCGACACCGTGCCGGCGCGGCATGATTGGCCGGAGAGGAAAGCGCGCTCGAAGAAAGGCCTCGGCGGCTTTAACGCCCAGCGCCCCGAAGCGGTGGCCGACCTCAACGCCCTCGGTATCGACAGTGTAACGGTGAATCTCTTCCTCAGTCGCTTCCTGCACGCGCGTCCCTCGTCCAGGGCGACTTCTTTTTCCTATCAGGGCCGGACCTACTACGCGGACCGCGCCGAAGTCGAGAAGCTCGACCGCACACTCCTCGCCGCCGCCCAGCGGCAGGCGCTCGTCTTCGGCATCCTGCTCGTCGCGAAATCCGAGTCATGGGAAAAACCCCTCGGCGCGATCATGCAGCACCCGGACTGCGAGCCCACGGCGACCTACAGCATGGCCAATGTCACCAGCGCGCAGGGCATCGCACACTACGCGGCGCTCCTCGATTTTTTGGCCGAGCGCTACAGTCGGCCCGGCGCGCCCTTCGGCCGCATCCATCACTGGATCGTGCACAACGAAGTCGACGCCGGCTGGGTGTGGACCAATTGCGGCGACAAACCGCCCGTCCTCTACATGGACCAATACCATAAATCCATGCGGCTCACCCACCTCATCGCCCGGCACTACGACCCGCACGCCCGCGCCTACATTTCGCTCACTCACTATTGGACCTGGACCGCCAGCCACCACTACGTCCCGGGTCGCGAAGTGCTGGAGCACTTGCTCGCCTTCTCGCGCACCGAGGGTGATTTCGACTGGGGAATCGCGCACCACCCGTATCCGGAATCGCTGCGCGAACCGAAGACGTGGCTCGATCGCCGCGCCACCTTCTCCTTCGACACGCCCCTCATCACTTTCAAAAACATCGAAGTGCTCGACACCTGGGTGCGGCAACCATCTCAGCGTTTCCTCGGGCAAAAAATCCGCTCCGTGCACCTCACCGAGCAAGGTCCCAATTCGCCCGACTACAGTCCGCGCGCGCTCGAAGAGCAGGCTGCGGCGATGGCCTATGCGTGGAACAAGATCCGCCGCCTCGATGCCATTGAGGGGTTCCAGTTCCACAATTGGGCGGACAACCGCCGTGAAGGTGGGCTTCGCATCGGCCTCCGTCGGTTTTCGGACGACGCCGACGATCCGCTCGGACCGAAGCCCATCTGGCACGTCTACCTGGCGCTCGACACGGCCGATGAGGCGAAGACCACGGCCTTCGCACTGCCACTCATCGGGCTGAAGGATTGGAACGAAGCCCCCTATCGCGGGCCCATCGCGCGCGGAAAGTGAGGCGCGCCGAAACGGCCCAAAAAAAGCCGCCCGGATTGCTCCGGGCGGCTTTGAATTTCTTAAGGAGCGTTACTCCTTCTTCGAGGCCTCGTCGAGGATGTCGCCGAGGTTCATCATGTCGTTGCCGGCGCTGCGATTGAGCGCTTCGTAGGCCGACGTCTCGGCGGCGAGCTGCTCCGAGGAGTAGTTCGCGGCCTTGATGGACAGACCCAGACGACGCTCGTCGCGGTCGATCTTGATGACGCGCGCGCTGACCACTTGGCCAGCCTTGAGCACGTCTTTGATCTTCTCGATGCGCTCTTCGCTGATCTGCGAGATGTGCACGAGACCGTCGATACCGTCCTTGAGCTCCACGAAGGCGCCGAAGGAGGTGATCTTGGTGACGGTGCCCTGCACGACGTCGCCGATCTTGAAGAAGGCGTCGATGTCGGACCACGGATCGACGGCGAGCTGCTTCATGCCGAGGCTGATGCGCTGCTGCGAGGAATCCACGTCGAGAACGATCGCGTCCACTTCGTCGCCCTTCTTGAGGACTTCGGAGGGATGGTTGACCTTGCGGGTCCACGACATGTCGGAAACGTGCACCATGCCGTCGATACCCTCTTCGAGTTCGATGAAGGCGCCGTAGGTGGTCATGTTGCGAACCTTGCCGCGCACGCGGGCGCCGATCGGGTAGTTATGGCGGACCATATCCCACGGATTCGGCTCAAGCTGGCGGAGGCCGAGCGAGATCTTCTGCTCGTCCTTCTGGATACCGAGGACAACCGCATCGAGCTCCTGACCGACCTTGAGGAGTTCGGAGGGCTTGGTGATGCGCTTGGTCCAGGACATCTCGGTAATGTGCACGAGACCTTCGACGCCGGGCTCGATCTCGATGAAGGCGCCGTAGGGCACGAGGTTGACGACTTTGCCGTGAACCTTGGCACCGACGGGGAACTTGCGGTCGATCTCGTCCCACGGATTCTTCGTGGTCTGCTTGAGGCCGAGGGAAACGCGCTCTTTGTCGCGGTTCACTTCGATGATCATAACCTGGATCTCTTCGCCCTGCTTCACCATTTCGCTCGGGTGCGAGATGCGACCCCAGCTCATGTCGGTGATGTGGAGAAGACCGTCCATACCGTCGAGATCGATGAACGCACCGAAATCGGTGATGTTCTTGACGATGCCCTTGCGGACCTGGCCGGGCTGAATGGAATCGAGGAGGTTGCGACGCTTGCTCGTGCGCTGCTCTTCGATGAGTTCGCGGCGGGAGAGAACGATGTTCTTCCGCTCGACGTTGATTTTGAGAACCTTGAAATCGTAGGTCTGGCCGACGTATTGATCGAGGTTCTTGGGGGGCTGGATGTCGATGTGCGACGCCGGCATGAAGGCGTCGACGCCGATCGAGATAATGAGGCCGCCCTTGACCTTGGCCTTCACGCGGCCAGCGGCCACGGAACCCTCGGGGAACTTCGTCAGGATGTTATCCCAATTCTTCTTTTGCTCGGCGAGGTCGAAGGAGAGAACGGGAGCGCCGCCCTTGTCTTCGAGTTTTTCGACGAGAACTTCGATGGTGGAGCCGATTTGGAGCTCGCCGATGTCGAGGAATTCGTGGGCGGGGATGACGCCTTCGGATTTGCCGCCGATGTCGACGACGACTTCGTGCTGGCGGATTTCAGTGATAACGCCCGGGACAATCGCACCCTGCTTCAATTTGTCGAAGGAGGACTGCGCGAGCAGCTCTTGCATGATGGAACTCATAACGCGGATAACCGATAAACAGGCCGCCTGCTCCAGAGCTGCCAGCCCATCGGTGGTGACCCCGCCGTAAAGCGGAGCCTTGGGTTGACTGTTGAACTAACGTGAAGGGTCGACGGGAGCATCGCGGCGACGTCGACTTGACCAATAACTGAGGCCGCGAACGGTCAGAGTCCTGTTCCCCCACCCGGGCAGCAAGCCCAAATTCCGCCCGGCTCAACGCTTTTTCTCGTCGGGCGGCGGCGAAGACTTGTCCGCCACTGTTTTCCGCAACATCGCGAAAAACGTCTCGTAGAGTCCATGTTGCCGCAACGGCATGTCGGTAGAACCGATCCCCGACGTGACGCCACCTTCGATCTGCTCGCGCACCAACACCGAAACTTCGGTCTCGGCCGGCCCGAGACCGTTGAGGCGAATTTCCAGGGCATACTGGCGGGATTCGCGCGGACCGTCGCCGGCACGGATGCGGCTAAAGCCGTTGACGATCCCCTGCGCCTCGGCCGTGCGGGAGAGCTGAAAATCCAGGCGCTTCAGGGCGCCCTGCGTGGCATAGAAAACCTCCCGCTGCGAACCCGCCACAATCTGTGTGCGCGCAGGGACCGCCGAAAAGCGGTCCTGGACACGGGAAGGAAGCGAATCGCACCCCGCGAGGAAAACGGTCGCTCCAACCGCGACCGCACAAAGGAGGGCTCTCATGCGGGTTGCTGCTGCGAAATACAGTGAAGGGTTCCAAGGCCCCAAACGAGTTCGAGGCAATCGATCGGGATGATTTCACGTCCCGGGAAACACGCGGCGAGCACCTCGGCGGCCTCGGCATCGCGCTTCGGTTGCTGGAATGTAGGCAGCAGAACCGCGCCGTTGATCACGAGGAAATTGGCGTAGCTCGCCGGCATTTGCTGGCCGTCGCAGAAGACCGGCTTCGGCATGGGAAGCGTCGCGATATTGAATTTCTTGCCTTCCGGCGTGCGCAGCGCGTGGAGGCGTTCAAGATTTTCGCGCAGGATGGGGTAATTTTTATCGCGCTTGTTGGTCTCGACGACGGTCACGATGCCGTCGGCTGAGAAGAAACGCGTCATGTCGTCGATGTGCCCGTCGGTGTCATCCCCGATGATACCATCGCCAAGCCAATAGATCGTTTTCACTCCCAGAAAATCCCGGAGCGCCTGCTCGATCTGCGCCTTCGACATCGAGGGGTTGCGATTCTTGTTCAGCAGGCACGATTCCGTGGTGAGCAGCAGGCCGGCGCCGTTTACGTCGAGGGAGCCGCCCTCCATGATCATCTTCTTTTCGAAGCTCCGCAGACCCAGCGCCGTCGCGATCTTCGGAGGGATCGTGTTGTCGAGGTCGTAAGGCGGGTATTTGCCGCCCCACGCATTGTGCTCCCAATCGGTGAGGGCGACCTCGCCGGTCTGGTCGTTCTTAACAAAAATCGGGCCGTGATCGCGGCACCACGCGTCGTTGGTGGGATGATCGTAGAAATTGACGCGCGAGAGCACGGCCTTGGCCTTCGCGATCAACGACCACGCGCGCTTCTGGAGCGGCTCGGCGACGTTGATCCGCACTTCCTCGTAGCGGCTAATATGCGCCACGATCTCGGCAAACTTCGCGGGAATCGGCCGGAAGTAACCGGGCCACGTTTTGAGGTTGTGCGGCCACGACAGCCACACCGCGACTTGAGGTTCCCATTCCGCCGGCATCCGGAAGCCGAGTGCGGCGGGCGTTTTATTTTTCGGTGCAGCCATGCTCAATCGATGAAGCGCTTGGTGAGGTCTCCGTAGGCGTCGATTCGGCGGTCGCGGAGGAACGGCCAATGCGTGCGCGTCACGTCCACCTTACCGAGTTCAACCGGGACGAGGAGAATCTCTTCTTTGTCGACGCTGGCTTTGGCGAGTATCTGGCCGCTCGTGCCGGCGACAAAACTCTGGCCCCAAAACTCGAGACCGTCGCCGCCGACGCTTTCGATCACCTCGTGGCCGGTGCGATTGATTGCGGCGACATAGCAACCGTTGGCCACGGCGTGCGAGCGCTGAATCGTTTCCCACGCACCGTGTTGATTGACGCCGTATTCGGCTTTCTCCTTCGGATGCCAGCCGATCGCCGTCGGATAAAACAGGATCTCGGCGCCCTGCATGGCGGTGAGACGTGCCGCTTCCGGATACCACTGGTCCCAGCAAATGAGCACACCGATCTTGCCGAACTTGGTGTCCCACGCCTTGAAACCGATATCCCCCGGCGTGAAGTAGAACTTTTCGTAGAACAGCGGATCGTCCGGGATGTGCATCTTGCGATACACGCCGAGCATGGTGCCGTCTGCGTCGATAATGGCGGCCGTGTTGTGGTAGAGGCCGGATGCGCGTTTTTCGAAGAGCGAGGCGATGATCACCACGCCGTGTTTCTTCGCGAGCTTCTGATAGGCGGCGGTGGAGGGGCCAGGAATCCGTTCCGCGAGGTCGAAAAACCGATGATCTTCGCTCTGGCAGAAATACTGCGACGTCACCATCTCCTGCGTGCAGATGATTTGTGCACCCTTCTTGGCGGCCTGCTCGACGAGCGAGAGGTTCTTCTTGAGATTGGCCTTCGGATCGGCGACGCAGGCGTGCTGTAGGAGGCCGAGCGTGACGGTTTTGGGCGTGGGCATGGCGGGGGGCGCTTAGTAAACGACTTTGTTGAGCGGGTATTCGACAATACCTTCGGCGCCGAGAGCCTTGAGCTGCGGAATGATCTCCCGGACGACGCTCTCATCGATGATCGTCTCGAGGGCGATCCACTCCGGCGAACTGAGCTGGGAGATAGTGGGATTGCGGAGCGACGGCAGGGACTTGGCGACGGCCTCAAGGGCGGCCTTCGGGAGATTCATCTTCAGTCCGACTTTGGAACCGGCTTCGAGCGCGCCGCGCAGGAGCAGTGCGATCGTCTCGATCTTCTTGCGCTTCGCGGGATTGGCCCAACTCGCCTTGTTGGCGATGAGCTTGGTGTTGGTTTCCAACAGTGTGTCGATGATGCGAAGTTTGTTGGCGCGGATCGAATTGCCGGTCTCGGTGATGTCCACGATGGCATCGACGAGATCGGGCACTTTCACTTCGGTGGCGCCCCAGGAAAACTCTACCTCGGCCTTGATCCCTTTCTGCTCAAAATAGCGGCGGACGGTGCCGACCAGTTCGGTCGCGACGCGTTTACCTTCGAGCTGCTCAGGCTTGGTGATATTTCCGGCCTCGGGCACACAAAGCACCCAGCGGGATTTCAGCGTGGTGGCGCGGCTATAGACGAGGTCGCACACTTCGACGACGTCGGACTGGTTTTCCAGCACCCAGTCGTGGCCGGTGAGGCCGCAATCGAAGAAACCGTGTTCGACGTAACGGCTGACTTCCTGCGCGCGCACGAAGCGACCATCGAGTTCGGGGTCGTCGATCGACGGCTTGTAGGAACGCGAGCTGGTCGTGATCTTCCAGCCGGCTTTCGCAAACAGATTTTTGGTGGATTCCTCGAGGCTGCCCTTCGGCAGACCGAGCATCAGGAGTGGCGCTTTTTCAGACACGGAGCGAAGGGAGACGCCACGCTGGGAGCGTTCAAGCAATTTCCTCGGCGCGCGCCGTTGCGGGCACTTTACAGCACCTTCCATTGCGAGGAAATTAACTGGGCGCCGCTCCGCCCAAACGCGTGCTCATACTTCTAAGAACGACCTCGCCCCAACGCCTGCCCACCGCTCAGATCAGTGCATGCGTTACCCCCAATCAGCCGGTTTGCCGCTCGCACTAAATCAACTGTTGAGCGTCTTGGCCTTGGGGTTGGGCGTGGCGGGCGTTTCAGATGCGCAGGCTGCCGGCGAGCCGCAGCCGCTCTGGGCCTATGGTTTTCTCACGCCGCCGGCGCCGGGCGACAAAGCCGTTCCGCAGACGATGCCGTCGCGGAAGCTCCGCGCCAAAGAAGACCCCGCGGAGCAGACCAAACTCCGCCGCGTCGCCGGCAGTGCCGCGGAATATTCGCTCGTCGATGTGCGGGACGGCGGCGACGTGATCGACTGGTTTCCCGGCGATCATCCGCCGATGTCGACTTTGATGCGTCACGGTCCGGCCAGTCTGGGGCCGAGGTCGCGTGGCTGCGCCAACTGCCATTTACCGAATGGCAAAGGGCGTCCGGAAAACTCACCGGTTTCGGGACTCCCGGTTGCGTATTTCATCCGGCAAATGGAAGATTTCCGCAGCGGCGCGCGCGTCTCGGCCGATCCGCGCAAACCCAACACGCCCACGATGGCCGAGTTCGCCAAGGCGATGACCGATGCCGAAATCAAGGAGGCAGCCGAGTATTTCGGCGCGATCCCGTGGACGCCGTGGTTGCGGGTCATCGAAACGGACCTCGTGCCGAAAACGCGCATCGTGGGAAATCTCCACCTCGCGGTGACGAAAGAGTTCACCGAGCCGATTGCCGGACGCATTATTGAGACGCCCGAGGACGAGGAGCAGGCCGAACTTCTGCGCAACCCGCGTTCCGGGTTCATCGCCTACGTGCCCGTCGGCAGCATCAAGAAAGGGAAACACTTGGTCACCACGGGCGGTATGACCATCGTCGACGGCGAAATTGCGCCGGGCAAAACCCTCGCGTGCGCGACGTGTCATGGTCCCGACCTGATGGGTTTGGCCGACGTGCCCGGAATCGCGGGACGCTCGCCGAGCTACCTCGTGCGCCAACTTTACGACATGCAACAAGGCGCCCGCCGCGGTCCCTCGGGTCCGCTGATGCAGCCCGTCGTCGCGAACCTCAACGGAGACGATTTCGTCGCTATCGCCGCTTACGTCGCGTCGCTGGTGCAGCGGCCCGGCCCCGGGCCGTTCCCGCGCTGAGCAGCGTCGCGGCGTATCCACCATACCGATGCTCCGCCTCGTAGTGATGCCCGTGCTCGCGGGCCTCGGTCTCGGCTCGGGGAGTTTGTGCGCGCAGAAAAATTTGAACGACGAGCCCGCCGATCTGCGGGTGCCCCTCACCGAATCGACGGCTCCTTCGGCCGGCAAACGGGTGCGCGCGACGACGGGCGGATGGGAGGGCTCGGCGGTCCACCATACGCTGTATCTGCCGGAAGATTGGCGGGCCGACCGCCGCTTCCCCGTATTCGTCGAATTCGCCGGCAACGGCGGCTATGCCAACAAACTCGGCGACACGAGCGACGGCACGGTCGAAGGCGCGATACTTGGTTACGGCCTCAGTGCCGGTCGCGGTTGTCTCTGGATCGTGCTTCCCTTCGTCGAGATCGTGAAAGGCGAGAAACGCAATGCCGTGAAGTGGTGGGGCGATGTCGCCGAGACCAAGCGCTACTGCGCCGCCACCGTTCGCGACATCTGTGCACGCTACGGCGGAGACCCGCAACGGGTGGTGTTGATGGGCTTCTCGCGCGGAGCCATCGCGTGCAATTACATCGGCCTGCATGACGACGAGATTGCGCGGCTGTGGTGCGGCTTCCTCGCGCACAGCCACTACGAAGGAGAATTCAAACATCCCGCCCCCGACGAAGCGGCGTGGCCCGACCGGCTACGGCGCCTGGGCGACCGGCCGCTTTTCATCAGTCAGGAACTGAGCTCCCGCAAAACCGCGACGGCCATTGCTGCGACGGGCATCCGCGGCGAGTTTACGTTTGTCGACCTCCCCTACCCCAATCACTCGGCTCGCTGGGTGCTCTGCGATCTCCCGATCCGCCGCGCCGCGCGCGAATGGTTGCAACGCCTCCTGCGTCCGGAACCGTAATCAGTGAGCCGACGCGTCAACCGCCGCAGCCAGCGTCAGAAACCAAATCCGATGCGCGCCACCCGCTGTGCGGCGCGTTGATTGCAGTCGTCGAGATCAGTGATCGTGAGATCGGAGCGCAGCAGCGTCTTTTCGTTTTTCACGCCGTAGTGCCAATCGGCCACCGCCACCGCACGACAAAGTAACCGGGCGAGCTCGCGGTGCGCCGGATTCTCCGCGAGCGAAGGCGCCAATTGCCGCGCAACGGCCTCACAAATCGGCGGGGAAAAGCCCCATTTCGCGAGCGCGGCCGCACCCGCCTCGGCAAACGATACGCCCAACCGCAGTTGCTCCAAACGGGCCTGCAGCACCAATTCCCGCTCGGCAATCGTGAGGTGCCCGGCCGGATACACGCTGCACAGCACCCACACCCCGACGAGGTGCATGATGCCGGCCGTATAGGCCAACGGATCGCGCGGCCCGATTTCTTCCATCACAAACGCCGTGTGCAGCGACCGCTCCCAAAAATGTCCGGCCGTCTGCGCATAAAGGTGCGTCGGAAACCGCCGCAGATCGGTGAGCGACACGATCTGGAGGATGCCGGAAACTTCATGCAATCCGAGTCGCAGCACCGCGTCGCGGATATCGGTCGTCGGCTGACCACGCGAGAAATGCGGGCTGTTGCAGGCAGCCACTACTCGGGCCGTGAGCGCCGGATCGGCCTGAAACAACTCCGCTACCTCGATGAGTTGGACGTGGGGTTGGCGCACGAGCGACAGCAGCCGCGCGAGCACGCGTGGTCCGCTGGGCAATTTTTCGATATCAATCAGTGCTTCGATGTTTTCCGACGGGATCATGAACGCTTGCACCATCGGCACACATGCCGCGGTTCCTTAGCCTCTGGCATGCGATTGCCTCCGCATCCGGGGATTCTCGCTTGCCCCGTCGCCGCGGGGCCGGGCAACGTCGTCCCTTCAAACCTTCGCGGTCCGCCGCTCAATCCTGTTTCCCATGACCAAACCGACCTGCCCTGCCTGCACACTCGACGACGTGCTCAGCCATTCCGACAAATGGGAATGCGCCACGTGCGGCCACGAATGGCCCAAAGACGCGGCGCCCGAGGCCGCCCGCATCGTGAAAGATGCGCACGGCAATGTGCTGGTCGACGGCGATACCGTTACCCTCATCAAAGACCTGAAGCTGCGCGGCGGCTCCGGCGTCCTCAAAGGCGGCACCAAGGCGAAAAACATTCGCTTGGTCGATGGTGACCACGAAATCGACTGCCGCATCGACGGAGTCTCGATGGCGTTGAAAGCGTGCTTCGTTAAAAAAGGCTGAGCCCCCGTTCCCCAAATTGTCATTCGGTCCCGCGCGCCACCGGTCGCGCGGGATCGGCGCTCCACTCGCTCCATGAGCCGACGAAGAGCTTCGAACCGGGGAGTCCCGCCCGCTCCATCGCGAGCAGATTCACGCAAGCCGTGATGCCCGAGCCGCATTGGTGGACGACGATTTCCGGTGCCCGCGATCCCAGCAGTGCGGAGAACTCGCGGCGCAACTCCTCCGGCGCGCGCATCGTGAGATCGGCATTCAGATTGAGCTTAAAGAAGCGATTCACGGCCGACGGAATGTGACCCGCGACCTTGTCGATCGGTTCGACTTCGCCGCGAAAACGCTCCGGGGCGCGAGCGTCGATCACCTGGCACGTGGCGCTTTTGACACCGCTGACAACCTCGTCGACGCGACGAAACCGGGAATTGTCGGGCCGCGGAACTAAGGTCGTCTGCGCGCGAGACGGAGGAATCGCCGTCTCTACCGAATTTCCGTCGGCGAGCCACTTGGGCAAACCGCCGTCGAGCACCGCCACGCGCGTGAGCCCTATCCAGCGGGCCAGCCACCAAAGCCGGGCCGCATATTGGCCGCCGACGTCGTCGTAGGCGACGATCTGCGTAGCGTCATCGACGCCATGCGCGGCAAAAAAGGCCGCCAAGGCCTCGGCCGACGGCAGCGGGTGACGCCCGTTGAGGCCTGTTTTGTTGCCGGACAAGGCTGTTTCAACCGGCGCTAAAAAAGCGCCGGGGATGTGTCCCTCTCGATAGAGCCGCGCCCCGCGCGCATGGTCGGCGAGATCATGACGGCAGTCGAAAACGACCCAATCGGCTTGGTGGAGACTCGCACGTAACTGCGTTGTGGAAATCAACATTCTGCGAGCGTGGTCGGTCGCGCGACCGCGCATAAACAAAATTCCGCAGCGGCGCTTCGACGCGCTTCCCCATGCAGAACCGCAAAAACCCCTACTCTCACCGGCGTTTGGTGCCGAAATAGAAAGCACTCAGCTCATGAAGACTCGTATCGGTATCCTCACCGGCGGGGGCGATTGCCCCGGCCTCAACGCCGTCATCCGTGCCGTAGTGATCGCCGCGGCGAAAAACGGCTGGACCACGTTTGGGTTTCTCGGCGGGTTCGAAGGTCTGCTCAATCCCGTCCGCGTGCGCGTGCTCGATCCCGACGAGATGGACGGCCTGCTTTTTCTCGGCGGCACCATCCTCGGCACCAGCAACTCCGGCCGGTTCTCCGCGAAAGTCGGCCACGGGGAGACGCGGGAAATCGACCCCGGCATCATCGCCGAGGCCAAAGGAAATTTCGACCGGCTCGGTCTGCACGCGCTCGTGGTTGTGGGCGGCGACGGTTCGCTGTCGATTGCGCAACAACTCCACGACGGCGGCGTGCAAGTGGTCGGTGTGCCCAAGACGATCGATAACGATATCGCAGGCACCACCGTCACGTTTGGTTTCGACACCGCGGTGTCCTTCGCGACCGATGCGCTGGATCGGCTGCGGTGCACCGCGGCGAGTCACGAACGCGTGCTCGTGTGCGAGATGATGGGGCGCTACGCGGGCTGGATCGCTGCGCACAGCGGCATCGCCGGCGGCGCCGACGCCATCCTGATTCCCGAGATCCCCTTCAGTCTCGATCGCGTCTGCGAAAAAATTCAGGACCGCGAGCAAAACGGGAAACGTCACTCGCTCGTCGTCGTAGCCGAGGGCGCGCGGCAGCAGGGCGGAGAATTCGTCACACAAGGTCCAGCGGCGGCGGGTATCGGCCCGGGCGGCGGCGCGTTTCGGGAGGCTCGTCTCGGCGGCGTCGCGACGATGGTGGCCGACGAAATTCAGAAGCGCACCGGCAAAGAAACTCGGGTTTGCGTGCTTGGCCACCTGCAACGCGGCGGCGTGCCCACGACGTTTGATCGCATGCTGTGCACCCGGTTTGGAGTCGGCGCAGTCAGGCTGATTTCTGAAAACCGTTTTGGCGTGATGGTCGCCTACATCCCACCGGACACCGTCGGTATCCCGTTACCGGAAGCCATCGGCCGCCTCAGCACCGTGCCGCCGGATGGCGACATTATCCACACGGGTCGCGCGCTCGGGATAAGTTTCGGCGACTAAGCTCGCGGCGGTGTCGCCTACTCTCCCTTCATCGCCCGCCTCACCAGAGGCGCCACCCGCGTCCCGAGAAGCTCAATCGCACGCATCTGTTCGCGATGCGTGAGCAGGCGATTATCCAAGAGAACCGTGTAACGCGAAAGTCCACCGAGCGTGCGGCTGACCGCGACCATCTTTTCCGCCACTACCTCGGGATCACCGACGAGCAAGGCGCCCGCCGCACTCCGGCCAGCATCGAACTGCGGGCGCGTGACTGGCGGCCAGCCGCGCTCGCGTCCGATCCGGCCAAACATCTCGCGGTAGCCGGGCCAGAACGTTTCGGCCGCGCCATCGGTTGTATCGGCGAGGAAACCGATGGAGTGCACGCCCACCCGTAATTTTTCCGGCGCATGGCCGGCGCGTCGCCCCGCTTCGCGATAGAGATCGGCGAGCTGACGGAACTGAGCGGGCTGACCGCCGATGATCGCGATCATCAGCGGCAATCCCAGGTGCCCCGCCCGAATCGCAGACTGCGGCGTTCCGCCGATGGCGATCCACACCGGGAGCGGCGTTTGCAACGGACGCGGGTAAACACCTTGCCCGGTCAGGGCGGCCCGATGTTGCCCGGACCACTGCACGCGGGCCGATGATCGCAAAGCGAGTAGGAGCTCCAGCTTCTCGGTGAACAGCGTGTCGTAGTCGGCGAGATCGAAACCGAACAACGGATACGATTCGATGAACGAGCCCCGCCCCACGATAATTTCCGCCCGGCCCTGCGAAATCAAATCGAGGGTCGCAAACTGTTGAAATACCCGCACCGGATCGTCCGAGCTCAGCACCGTGACTGCACTCGCCAGCCGGATGCGCTTGGTCTGCACGGCGGCGGCGGCCAACAGCACCGCCGGAGCCGACGCGACAAAATCGGGGCGGTGGTGTTCGCCGATGCCGAAAACATCGAGACCGACTTGGTCCGCGAGCGCGACTTCCTCGATGAGATCTCTAACGCGTTGCGCATCGCCGCCACCGCCATCCGCCGCGGGTTCCAGCGCGGTCGCCACGAAACTGTCGATGCCGATTTCCATAGTGATTTTCGTGCGCAGGTTGCGCGCAGCGTCGCCGTCCCATCCACACCTGCCGAACTAAGATCGGCCGGTCATCGTAACGCGGACTACTTTTTCCCCTTCTTCGCCGGTTGATCGGCGGGAGATTTCTTGAACTTGTGCAACGGACGTTGCTTCTGCTGAAAGCGCTGGCTGGCCTTCAGGTCTTTGATTGTCGGTAGATACTTGGCACCCATGGGCACTAGGCCGGCCGGATTGCCCGCTGCGGGCAACCACAATCTCCACGTCGCCCATGCGATCGCCTCGCTCCGGCACGCGGCGGGACACCACCGCGTCATGGGCGGGTTTTTGGTTGCCCTAGCTGCTCGCGCCGAGTTTTTCCTTTCCGGCAACAGGGGCAGTTCCGCTCGACGCGGCTCACTCGGTTGCACTGTTCACGCAACCCATGTCACTCATCCCCTTCTCCAGCCAACTGATCGCCGACGTCGGAATTTCCCTCGGTGACGAGGGCAAAGGCCGCTTGATCCCCGAGGTCGCCGACGAATTGCGCGGCACGCGCGGGGCAGTTTCCGTCGTCCTTAAAGTAAACGGCGGCGCCAACTCCGGCCACACCGCAGGTGGTATCAAACTCAACTTGTTGCCGGCCGGTGTCGTGGTGCGCGATGCCGCCCACCTTTGCATTGGCGCGGGAGTCGTCGCCGATCCCCGGAAAATTTGGTGGGAAACCAAACCGCTCGAACTCAAGGGACACGCCATCCTCTCGCGGCTCCTGATCGACGAGCGCACGATGGTTTCGGACCTCACGCACCGCTTGCTCGACCTCGCATGGGAAGACTACCGCACGCATGTCCTCGCCGAGGAACCGCGCGGATCGACCGGACGCGGCATCACGCCTGCCTACCTCGACGAAGTCGGCCAACAGCAAATCACCTATTCCGATTTTCTCGCCGGCCCGAACTACTTCGCCCGCAAGCTCGCCCAGCGGACGGACCGCGCGCTCCGCACGATCCAGCATGTGTGCCGCGTCTCGCCCGAAACCTTCGCCGGATTCTTCGACAAACTCTCGACCGCCGAACTGCGGGCCAACGCCGAAGCCATCGAGCTCGGCGTGTTTGGCGCAGCCGAATTCGATTTTACGAAATTTCGCGGAGCCGCACCGTTCACCCTCAACCTCGACGCGCTCATCTCAACCTATTGGGACGCCGGCACCGCGCTGGCGAAAAACATCGGCGAAGTCCGCGAGTTGATACTCCGGGAGATCCACGCCGGGCACACGATCATCGGTGAATTCGGGCAGGCCTACTGGCTCGACAAACGCCACGGTTACTCGCCGAACGTCACGGCGTCGCACACCTACACGCCGGAGTTTTTCGAGAGCGCGGGAATTCCGGTTCAGCGCATCCATACCTTCGGCGTGGCCAAAGCCTACGACACCAAGGTGGGCACGCACACGTTTCTCACGCAGATGGACGATGCCCACCCACTCGCGATCAAATTGAAGCAGATCGAATTCGGCACGAGCACCGGCCGCCAGCGGATGGTGGGCTGGTTCGACGCGGTCGAAAAAGGCGACGCCCTGCGCTACGGTGGATTTCAAGACGTGATGATCAACAAGTCCGACGCGCTCACCCACAGTGGTGATTGGGCCGGCGAGTTGCTGATCTGCACTGCTTACGAAGACGCGGCGGGAAAGATTTACCGCCACGTGCCGCGCAACGAGGCCGTCCGCAAAGCGCTCAAACCGATCTACAGCCGCCACGCCGGGTGGACCGAGGATATTTCCAAGGTCCGCAATTTCGCCGAGCTCCCGATCAATGCCCGTCGTTATGTCGCCGCGATGATGAAGGCCACGCTGGACGTTGCCTACGAAGGCGCCCCGTGGCCCACCGCCGAAAAGCTTCCGAACCTACGCTACCTCGGCGTCGGCCCGGAGCCCTCTCAGATCATCAAGGACGTTCCGTCGACGTCGGACTTGGTGGCGTTAAAACATTTTAATTAGAACTAGAGCCACAATGGGCGAAGCAATTTTTGGCATCGGCGGTGGTGCCGTAGCTAGTGTCCGGGTGGTCGCCTGAAGGAGCGAATGGCGCCTGAGCGGGCTTCTGCGGCGCGCAAGAGAGTCTTCATTTGGTCGCGGTTGGGACCGGCCTCGCGGCCGGCCCTCCGCACAGATCCTCGCGGGCGGAATTACCGCACACCCCTCTTCCCTTGAGTCCTAACCCGGAAAAAGCACACAAAAGGAGAAAGACCATAAGCGCTCAATTCCGACAGGGCGACGCGGCGAGCGAGGTCGGCTAAACTTGGCGAATGGAATCTGACGACGACGGAGATCGGAATAGCCACAGTCGCGGCAGCGGCGACCGAACGAGCGTTCTCCCAGGCACGCGAGAGCAACTCGGCGATGCGTTTCATAGGGTGATCGGCCAGGCGGGCGATGAGGTCGATGAGCTAGGCTTCGGGATCGAGGCCCTCCTGCCGGCAGTTTTCCACGAAGGTAAAAAGATTCGCCAGACGAGGGCCGGCCTTGGGTGGCCGATTTGGATCTAGTTCTTTGCGCCGAGCTTCAGCGGCCTGATACTCTGTTCGGCGAGGTTAAAAGCGAGGCGAGCGCGTGGTTCTGTGAGGCACCGACGCAGCGAGGGGTTTCGCCCGAGGAGATAGAGTTCGCTGCGCGGAGAGAGGAGGCGGTTGATCGCGAATAGTTCGCGCACCTTGGCCCACGGCACTTCGCCCGCCGCCCGCCGAATCGCCGAGTTGCTCCTGCCAGAACGCGCGCAGGCCGCGTTGCTTCCAGGCGCAGCAACCCACCCAGCAATCGCCGAAGCGGCGGGGTTGCTTGACGGCGAAGCCCGAGAGCTTCACTTCGACGACATCGTCGGCACTCGGGACCGATCCTTAGCGATCGGTAAAGGGCCGACGCTGGTGGCGCGAGCCGCCCTCGTGGGGCACATAGGGGTATGCTGCCACGCGTCGTGCCGGGTCGTGTTGAGTTCGCGAAGGTCCAGCAGCAGGCGCTGGATCGTCCGGCCACCGTGCACGCGCAGGCTCTCGCGGAAGGTGTAGTAGACGTGCGCTTTGCCGTCTTTGCGCCGCGTGCGTCGTTTGAGGAACATCGCGGCGGCTTGATGCACGAACCGTGGCTAGACGTCTACGAGGTTAGTCCGCCCATACGCCCTTTCAACTTTACTCAGAGGGAGAGAGTTTCGAAAAACCACGAAAACCGCTTTTCGTGCGAAAGTCAGGCTAGACGGGCCATCGCCTCCCGCGCGTCTCGCGCGCAACAAACGGAAAGTGCTCGCCGGATTCCGCCGGACGGCTGGCGATCGGCGCCGGCGGTGTGGCTGATCCCCCGGCCGCCTCGCGCAGGCGGTCCTTCTTACTCTTGCGCTTGCCCTTCACCCCGCCGGTCGAGAGCGGCGCAGGCGTGTCGGTTTGCACCGGTTCGAAACCCGCGATCTGTTCTCGTTCGATCTGCAGCCGATTTCGTTTCTCGATGAGCCGAAAATGCGCGTCGGTCTCGGCGCTGATAAAGCTCACCGCCACACCGCTCTCGCCGGCGCGTCCGGTCCGTCCAATTCGGTGGGCATAGTCCACCGGCGAGCGGGGCAAATCGTAGTTCACGACGACCGGAAGCTGAGAGATATCCAACCCGCGTGCCGCCACATCGGTCGCTACCAGCACGCGCACCCGCGATGCCTTAAAATTCGCCAGCGCTGCCATGCGCGCGCCCTGACTCAGCTCACCATGAAACGCCGCCGCCTCGATGCCCGCCCGTCGCAATTTCTCCGCGACGTGCTCCGTGGCGTATTTCGTGGCGACGAATACCAGCACGCGCGTCCAGCCATGGAGTTCGATCAAGTCGCGTAATAGTTGTGTGCGTTGCGGGGCATCGACTTCGATCGCCCGCTGCGTGATGTCCGGCGTGTCCTCCGGAGCCACCGGCATTTCGATCCGGGTGGGGTTGCGTAGCAGACTTTCCGCCAGCGCCCAAACAGCCGGAGGAAAGGTGGCCGAAAAAAATAGGGTTTGCCGCTGCGTCGGGAGCAACGAGAGCACCCGCGTCAGCTCGTCCGCGAACCCCAGCGAGAAAAGCTTGTCCGCCTCGTCCAGCACGAGCACCGCCACCTGGGCGAGCGAGACGGCGTTGTGCGCGATGAGGTCGAGAAGTCGTCCGGGGGTTGCCACCAAGACATCGGCACCGCCGCCCAGCGCCATCATCTGCGGATTGATTGAGACGCCCCCGTAGACGACCAGCGTTTTCAACGGCGGCTCCGGCAGAAAGCGCCCATACGCGCGAAAAGCATCGCCCACCTGCACGGCAAGTTCTCGGGTCGGCACCAGCACTAACGCCCGCGCAAACCGGCCGCGTTCACGCTCCACGCCCGCAAGTCGCTGCAGAATCGGCAGCGCAAACGCCGCCGTCTTCCCCGACCCCGTTTGCGCAGACGCCCAAACATCGCCTCCTCCGAGCACCGCCGGAATGGCCGCCGCCTGGATCGGCGTAGGTGCGGAATAACCACGCTCGGAAGCAGCCCGCAGCAACGGCGCGGATAGACCTAGACGGGAAAATGGCATGGCTGAGCGATGACTTCCGCCTGCCGCCGTGGGAATCCTATATTCTCGCGGGAGCTATTTCGCCGCCAACGCGTCCTCAATCGCTTTCACCACCTCCGCCGAGTCCGGTTCGTCCCCAGAATCGAACCGTTTCAAAACCGTCCCGTCTCGACCGACAAGGAACTTCCCAAAGTTCCACGCGATATTTCCCGGGAATGGCGAATTCTTGCCCGCCAACACGGTGTAGATCGGGTGTCGGCTCGCCCCGTTTACGTCGATCTTCTCGAACAGCGGAAACGTGACGCGAAACGTCGCGCTGCAAAACTGTTTGATCTCGGCATTCGAGCCAGGCTCCTGACCGCCAAACTGGTTGCACGGAAAACCGAGCACCATCAGCCCCCGCTCCTGATACTTCTTAAAAGCAGCCTCCAGCCCGCGATACTGCGTGGTGTAGCCGCACTCGGAAGCAACATTTACGATCAACAGCACGCGGCCCTTGTAGGGCGCCAGTGTCGTTGACCGGCCATCGATGTCTTTGACCGGGATATTGAACATGGAATCGGCGCCGAACGCGGCGCAGGACAGTGCGAGCAGAATTATCGAAGTAAGGAGGAGGCGCATTCAGTCAAGTGATGGGCGCATCAACCGGAGTCAAACGTCACCCTCGCCGCACAGACTTCAGGCCGCGTCCTGATTCGGCTCGGATTTGGTGGCGGTGCGCAACGTCGGTTTCCGACGGCCCGCGACCACACCCGCATCGATGACAACCTCGGTGACATCATCCCGTTGGGGCAGCTCATACATCACCTCGAGCATCAAATTTTCCATGATCGCCCTAAGAGCGCGCGCACCCGTCTTGAGTTCGATCGCCTTGGCTGCGATCGCCTTCACGGCATCCGGGGTGAATTTCAGGCGGACGCCATCCATGGCGAAGAGCTTGGAGTATTGCTTCACCATCGCGTTCTTCGTGCGCAGTAAAATCTTCTCGAGATCGGCCACCTGCAACTGATCCAACACCGAAACCACCGGAAGTCGTCCGATAAATTCCGGGATCATGCCGAAACGAATGAGATCTTCGGGAGCCAGCGACTTCATCATCTGCTCTGGCTGCAACGCCGCCTCGTGCTGCGCGGCGACCGCCGAAAATCCCAAGCTGCGTGAGCCCATCCGACGCTGCACGATTGCATCGAGACCAACAAACGCTCCGCCACAGATGAACAAAATGTTCGAGGTGTTGATCTGGATGTATTCCTGATTCGGATGCTTGCGGCCGCCCTGCGGGGGCACATTGCACGTCGTGCCTTCGAGAATCTTGAGCAGGGCCTGCTGCACACCTTCACCGGATACATCGCGCGTGATCGACACGTTTTCCGTCTTGCGACCGATCTTGTCGATTTCGTCGATGTAGATGATGCCGCACTCCGCCTTCTTCACATCGTAGTTGGCTGCCTGCAAGAGGCGCAGCACGACGTTTTCCACGTCTTCGCCGACGTAGCCCGCTTCGGTGAGCGTCGTGGCGTCCGAAATCGCGAAGGGCACATCCAAAATCTTTGCAAGCGTGCGGGCGAGGAGCGTCTTCCCGGAACCCGTGGGACCGAGGAGCATGATATTGCTCTTTTCCACCTCGACGTCGTTGAACTCCGGCGAAAGCGCGGCCGAGTCCTTCAACGACTGCCCCGAATCGAACATCAGGCGCTTGTAGTGGTTGTAGACGGCGACCGAGAGCACCTTCTTCGCATGATCCTGACCGATCACGTGGTCATCGAGCGTCTTCTTGATGTCGGAGGGCTTGATGAGGCGCACCGTCGGCTTTGCGTCCACCGCTGGCGTCTTAATTTCGCGGTCGATGATCGTCTTGCAGACGTTCACGCACGAGTCGCAAATGTAGACGCCGGGACCGGCGATGATCTTCTTTACCTCGGCCTGCGATTTACCGCAGAACGAGCACAGCGTCATGCGCGCGGATTTTGCCATAGCAAAGAGGTAGGCATGACGCCGAGTTGAGTCGAGGCCGGAGTTGGCTTAAGACGCTTTACCAAGCCCGCTTAGGCGGCACTCGGCACGGCGATTTTTTGCACCTCGCGCGTCGATTCAACCACGTGATCAACGATGCCGTAGGCCTTGGCCTCCAAGGCGCTCATGTAGTAATCGCGGTCGGAATCTTTTTCAACCTGCTCGGCGGTCTTACCCGTGTGCTTCGCGATCACCTCGTTGAGAGTCTTCCGCCAACGGAGGATTTCCTTCGCAGCGATGGCGATGTCTGAGGCCTGGCCACCGGCGCCACCGCTCGGTTGGTGAATCATCACGCGGCTGTTGGGTAGCGCGAAACGTTTGCCCTTAGTGCCGGCCGCGAGCAGCACCGTGCTCATGCTGGCCGCCATGCCAACGCAGTAAGTCACCACGTCGCACTGGAGGAAGTTGATCGTATCGTAGATCGCCATACCACCGGTCACCACTCCGCCGGGCGAATTGATGTAAAGATGGATGTCTTTCTTGGCGTCCTCCATCTGGAGATAGAGGAGCTGGGCGATCACCAAGTTCGCAATCGTATCGTCGATCGGCGTGCCGATGAAAATAATCCGGTCCTTCAGAAGACGCGAATAGATGTCCATCGACCGCTCACCGCGGCCGGTATTTTCGAGAACGATAGGAACGTAGTAGCTCACAAGTAGTGTGGTGTTAATCGGCCGATCAGGCCGTTGGCTGAATGGTTTTCACCGTAGCCTTGGAGACTAGGAAATCAACCGCCTTGTCGAAAATGATGTTCTGCTGCACCGCGCGGAGCTGCTCGCGATCGGTCGTGAGTGTCTTCACGAGCTTCTCGGGCTTCTGCTGGGTGCGCATCGACTCGCGGTAGATGAAATTGTCGATGTCGCCGCTCTCGACGGTGAGCTTTTCTGCCTCGGCGATCTTCGCGAGGATGAGCTGCATTTTCACGCGATTGGCCGCCGCTTTCTTGGCGCCTTCGAATAGTTCCTTCTTGTCCTTTTCGAACTGTTCCTGCGGCACGCCGCGGCGCATGTTTTCTTCGATGAACTGACGCAGCACCCCCTGAGTCTCGGAATCGACCAGCGACTCCGGCACCGGGAAATCAACCTTGGCCGCGAGAGCTTCGGTCACTTGGCGGCGCTGCGCTGCGCGATTTTGATATTCCTTCTGCCCCTTTAGATTGGCCCGAACTTGCGCTTGGAGACCAGCAAGGTCGTCGACCTGCTGCGCTTTGAAGAACTCGGCGTCGAGAGCTGGGAGCACGCGCTCGCGGACTTCCTGCACTTCCACCTTGTAGACCGCCGTCTTGCCCGCGAGTGCGGGCACCGCCGCGAATTCCGCCGGAAACATGATCGTGACGTCTTTTTTGTCACCCGCTTTGAGCCCGGCGAGTTCCTTACCAAGACCGGGAATGACACCCTCGTTGGTGCCTTCAACTTCTTCCCACGTCTGCGGGACCTTGCCGTAAATTTGTTTGTCCGGTGCGAGCACGGCAATCGGCTGACCGTCGACCGTGCCTTCGTAGGCGAGCTTCACGTAGTCGCTCTTTTGAGCCGGACGCTCGGCCGCTTTGAAGTCGGCGCGCTCGCCACGAAGACCTTCGATCACACCTTCCACCTCGGCGTCAGTCGCTTCGACCGTAGTGATCTCTGTGGGCAGATTGGTGTAGTCCGGCAGGGCAAATTCGGGGCGCACGTCAAACGTGATGGTGATCGTGGCGGCACCACCGACAGCGATCGTGCCCTCCTCAAGATTTACGACGTTCAACACATCGAGTTTCTCTTTCTCGAGGCTGTCACGATAAGCTTTGCCGACGACTTTCTGCTTAAACTCTTCGGCGATTTCCTTCGCGAAGCGCCGCACGATCATCGCGGCGGGAGCCTTGCCGGGACGAAAACCGGGGATGCGCGCTTGTTTTGCAAATTCACTGACCACGGCCTGGTGTTCGGCTTCGACCTCGCTCTGGTCGAGCGTGACGACGAGGCTTTTGCGCGTGGCGGAGATGCTGTTCTGTTGGACGTTCACGGGAGTGTGTGCAGACGAGTTTTGGTTGAGAGAATTGGTCACGCTACGTCGCGAGATGCGTCGGTCAATGCCGGATTCTGCGTGCTTGCACGTCCTCCCTCGCGACCGTTTCGTGAGCCGCAAATGCCGAGTTTCCGCCAACTTCTCGCCGAGCACGCACCGTTGCTCCTGATCGACGCGGCGTCCTCGCGCGTCCAAGTGGGCTGGTTCCCCCACGGCGATCCGGGCGCGGCGATTTGGACGGCGTCTGACGAGGAAACCGGGATCGGTCTTTTCCGTTGCCTGGATTCACTGCAACTTGATCTCGCCGATGCAAAGTCGTTCGTTTTCTGCGATGGCCCCGGCTCCGTGCTCGGGATCCGAACATGTGCAATGGCGGTGAGAACCTGGAACGTGGTCGCTCCCCGTCCGCTATTTTCCTACTGTAGTCTCGCACTCGTCTCCCAGGCACTGGGACGTGCGGATCTAAGCGTGATCGCGGACGCCCGGCGCGAACTCTGGCATCGCTTTGCATTGGGTGAGCCCCTGCGGCGGGTGCCGACCGCGGACCTCTCCGGCAAACTCGCGACGCCCGCGAATTTTCGGCACTGGTCGACTCCGCCGCCGGGCGTCGAGCAGGTCCCCTACGATCTCTCCGCATCGATCCCGGCGGTGCTCGACGCCGAGCTGTTCAAAGTGTGCACCGAACCCGATGCCTTTCTCCACGAAGAGCCTAGCTACGTCACATGGACGCCCAAAATCCACCGGGCGCCCGAGGCTTCTCGCGCGTTACTTTGACGCCTTGCGCCAATCGATGAGACCGAGCTGAAGCAGCTTCCGGTTGTTGAAGTGGTTCCACTTCAGTTCTACCGCGAAATCCAGCGGCACGCCGAGCGGAGGCAGCCGTTGCGCCATTTTCCAAGCGACGCCGTGCAGACGACGTCCGCGGCCATCGTCGAAGTGAAACCGGAAATGTTGCTCCTTAAAAATTTCCGGATGCGCGCGCAGAACGACGCCGCGCACACCAAACACCGGCTCGGGATTGCCCTGGCCGAAGGGATGCAGCGAATCGAGATCGTCCATCAACCGCTCGTTGATTTGCTCCGGCATCAGCCAAACTGAAATTTCCAACCGAGCCTCGGAAATATCTCCGCCGGCGTGAGCCCGGACCGCCTCGGCAAAGCGCGTGCGGAAAGTCTCCAGATGAACCTTCGCCAGGGAGATGCCGACCGCCATCGGATGGCCGCCCCAACTGCTGAGATTTTCGCAGCAGGTGCCCAGCACTTCGACCAGATTGACTCCGTCGACGCTGCGCCCGGATCCCTTCGCCATGTCCCCTTCGTTGCCGAGCACGACACAAGGCCGATTGTATTTCCGGGTGACTCTTCCTGCCACGATGCCGACCACCCCGGGATGCCAGTCTTCGTGAAACAAGACGATGCCGGGCAGCGCGAGAAAGTGTGCCTCAATTAACCGATCCGCCTCCTCGGTAATGCCTCGTTCGATATCCTGCCGCTCGCGATTAAACGCGTCCAACTGCGCGGCCGTTTCGCTACAGAACTGTTCGTCGTCACTGATCAGCAGTTCCACCGATAACGCCGCATCGGCCAGCCGACCGCTCGCGTTAATCCGCGGTCCCAGGCGAAACGAAATATCGGTCGGCGACAGTCCTTGCGCCGGCTTCACGCTCGCCACGTCCATCAACGCCCGAAGTCCGGGCCGTTGCGTATCTTGGAGGATTCGTAATCCGTGGCGGGCCATGACCCGGTTCTCGCCGAGCAAAGGCACGAGATCCGCCACCGTTCCCAGCGCCACGAGATCAAGATGGTCGCGCAATTTGATTTCGAACGCCGTCGGATGATTCTCGATACGGAGCTGTTTGAGTAAACCGTGGCACAGCTTGAACACCAACCCGACCGTGCAGAGATGGCGCCACGCCGCATCGGCATTCGTCTCGTCGGCGTCGACGTGCGGGTTGATGAGAATACCATCGGTCAACACCCGTTCGCGAGAGCGATGGTGGTCGATCACCATCACATCGATGCCCTGAGCACGGAGGTAAGCGGCTTCTTCGTGGGAATTCGTGCCGCAATCGAGTGCGATAAACAGGTCGGGCAATCCTCCCTCCAACGCTCGGTCGATCGCACTGCGTGAGAGCCCGTAGCCATCCTCCGAACGTCGCGGGACCACAAACCTCGGGGTCAGTCCGAAGCGCCGCAAGATCATCACCAGCAGCGCCGTGCTGCTCACGCCGTCGACATCGTAGTCACCGAGCACCACGACCTGTTCGTTTTTGGCGATGGCCTGCCGCAGGCGCGCTGCCCCCGCCTGAAGATTCTTCAGGAGAAACGGATCATTGATCGTGGCCAGCGAGGGCTGAAGAAACGCTCCCGCGGTTGCGGGATCGCGTTGCCCGGCGCGGAGCAGGAGCTCCGCGAGCACACGGCTGACGCTGGCGCCTTTGCAAAGCGCCTCGACCTCGTCTGCCGGGGGCGGCGTATGGGTCCAGCGCATGGAAGTGCTTTCCCGAGGTGGAGCGCGTTGCAAGCAACGCGCCAGCGCCATCGATCAGCGCGTTGCAATCAACGCGCTCCACCCCGATCGGGTTATTCCGATGCCTTGCTGGAACCCTGCCACTCGTAGGTCGGGGCAACATCTTGATGCGCCTCGACGTGCTTCCGGTCGCCCTTGTGCCACCAGTAGAAGACTTGCGCCGCGATGAAGATCGCGGAGAACGTCGAGGTGACAATACCGACGAGGAACGTAAACGAAATGTCGGTCAGGATACCGCCACCAAAGACAAACAGCGCGAGTGCCGCCAGGAACGTCGTCGATGCCGTCATAATCGTGCGGGCAAACACCTTGTTGATCGCGAGATTAACGATGTCGCGCAGCGTGCCGGTCGGATTGAGTTTCAGTTCCTCGCGAATGCGGTCAAACACGACGACCGTTTCGTTCATGGAGTAACCGACGATACACAGAATTGCGGCGACCATCGGCGCCGAGAATTGGTGACCGAACAGCACGAAAATACCGATCGTCATCAAGATGTCATGGAAGGATGAAAACATCGCGCCGACGCCAAATCCGAATTCGAAACGGAATGCGATGTAGAGGAGGATCACCATCATCGAAACGCCGACAGCCTTGACCGCGTTCCACTGAATTTCGGCACCAATCGAGGCTCCGATGCGATTCTCGCCGACCTTCTCAAAACCGGCCGCCGGCACGGCTTTCTGGAGCGCGGCCAGGAGAACGTTCGACTTACCTTCCGGGGTCTCCAGCTTGAGGGTTTCACTGCCACCGCCGATTGCGCTGATGTAGGTCACGTTGACCTCTGGCAGACCATTGGCCTTGGCGATCTCGCGAATTTTTCCGGAATCAATCTTCTGCTTGAAAACGACGCTCACCACGTCACCGCCGGCAAAATCGATACCGTAAATGGAGTTTCCTTTGTAGGCGATGACACCGACACCGAGGAAGACGACCAACCAGGAGCCAATGAAGGCCGGCTTACCCCACCGGATGAAGTCCACATTAATGTTCTTCAAAAGGTGATTCATCGTGAGCTTCTTCATCCAGCCGGACTCGATCAGCATTTCCATGATCAAGTGAGCCGTCACGAGCACCGAAAAGAGCGTCGACAACACACCGATCGCGAGGGTCACGCCGAAGCCCTTGATGGGGCCTTGGCCAAGCCAGATCATGATCGCACAGATGATGAGCTGCACCGCGTGGGCATCGAGAATCGTCCAAAGGGCTTTAAAATAACCGCTCTCGTTCGATGCCGCGAGCGTCTTGCCCGCCGCGAGTTCTTCGCGCATACGTTCGAAAATCAGGATGTTCGCATCCACCGCCATACCGATGGTGAGCACGATGCCGGCGAGGCCCGGGAGGGTCATCGTCGCACCGAAACTGGCCATCACCCCGAGGATGATAAGGATGTTCACCGCCAAAGTGACCACCGCCACCACCCCACCGGTCGTGTAGAACGTAATCATGAACGCAGCGACCAACGCGGTGCCGATGAGCGAAGCGCGCACGCCGCTATCGACAGCGTCTTTCGCGAGCGAAGGGCCGACCTCGTATTGCTCTTTGACGATGAGCGGGAGGTCGAGGGGGTTGTTCAGAATATTGGCGAGATTGATCGCCTCACGATCAGACATGTTGCCGCCGCTGATTTGGGCAGATTCGCTGTCGATCTCCTGTTTGACTGTGGGAGCCGAGTAAAGTTTGCCGTCGAGGACGATGGCGAGGCGACCCGTGCGGCCAGCTTGTTGACCACCGTCAGCGATGGCCCGGGTGACTTCGGCGAAACGCTTGCGGCCTTCTTTGGTGAAATTCATGACGACCTCGGGTTTACCGTAGAGGTCAGGACGCGCGCTCGACTCCGAAATACTCTCGCCGGACATTTCGGGAATGCGGCGGACAAACAATTCCTCTGTGAAGGTTTCACCGTTGCGACCCTCATCATCCAAGACGAGGACCTCGTATCCCGGGGGCGCATCCACACCTGCTCCCGGCGTCAGCGTCGGATGCACAATCCGGAAGTCGAGGCGGGCGGGTTTCTTAACCGCATCAAGCACCTCAGGATTATCTTTGGTGCTGAGGCCCGGAAGTTGGATTTCAATGCGATTGGTGCCGACCTGCCGAATGACGGGCTCGGCAACGCCAAAAGCGTCAATACGGGTGTGAATGATCTCGATCGCCTTAGTAATTTTCTCTTTCCGCTGTTCGACGTCTTGGTCACCGACCGCTTTTTCATCGACCTCCAGCGTGAAAGCGACGCCACCGGCCAAATCGAGACCAAGTTGGAGGCGAGCCTTCGAACGACGCAGAAGTTCGTTCAGGAGGATGTTATTGCGCTTCTCGATATTCTTGAGCGTCGCCTCAAGGCGGACCTGAGGAAAATACTGGGAAAGATCGATTTTCCGCTCTTTGCCGATCTGCTTCAGGGCGACGAATTCGCTCGCTGCCGTCCCGGCTTTCTTGCGAGCCGCAGCTTCGTCGACGAGTTTCGCAAAGTCGGCAGACTTGGCGGAAGCCTGTTCCTTCGCAAACTGAGCAAAAGAAGGTGCGTCTTGTAGTGGGAGGAGTTCCGAAATCCCCCACACCGCGATGGCGATGGAGAAGACAATCTTCCAGAGGTGGCGTTTGAGCATGGTTCGTTTGGGTTTATTGAAATGGGGTTGGCGGACGCATCATGCAAATCACCCGGCCTCCTCAGGCCGGGCCGCAAAATAACGCCTCGCGCGAAGAGTTATTTTTTATCGGTGGCGTCTTGCTTTTTCGTGACCGACTGAATGAAGCCTTTGCCGACTTCGATCTTGGTATTGTCGGAAATACGCACGACGAACCGGTCTTCCTTCACGTTCGTGATCACGCCGAAAATCCCTCCAGTCGTAATGACTTCGTCGCCTGATTGTAACTCGGAGAGCATTTTCTCCAGCGCCTTCTGTTTTTTACGCTGCGGCGCGATGAACAGAAAATAGAAACCACCGGCGATCAGCGCGTAGAAAACCAAGATTTGCCATCCGGCGCCACCGCCGGGACCGCCCGCGGGCGCGGCAGCTTCGGCGAGAAATTCGGGCGCGGACATCAGTGAGGACATTTTCATCATTGCGTGTTACGTGATTTGAAAAAAGAAAACATGCATCTAACTGATTCCGCTCTCTCGAAAGCAAGCCATAACTCCCCCGTCTCCCTCGCACGTCGTTGAAAAACAAATCCTCCTCCGCCTGGTCGGCCGCCAAGTCCGAAGAACACTACGGTTTTAAGCGCTGGGGCTCCGGCCACCTGTCGGTCGACGACAAAGGTTTCGTCAACGTGCAGCCGCTCGCCGACGGTCGCGGCATTCGTGTTCTGGATGTGGTCGATGAAGCGCTCGGCATGGGCCTAAAGGCGCCGATGGTCATCCGGTTTCAGGACCTCCTGCGTCACCGCGTCACGCAGATCAACCAATGTTTCGCCAAGGCGATCAAGGAAGAGGGCTACAAAGGCAGCTACCGCGGCGTTTTCCCGATCAAGGTCAACCAGCTCCGCGAGGTCGTCGATGAGATCGTGGCCGCCGGCAAAGAGTTCAACTACGGCCTCGAAGCCGGTTCCAAGCCCGAGCTCATGATCGCCCTGGCGATGCATGAGGGTTCGCAGCGCCTGATCATTTGCAACGGCTACAAGGACCACGACTACATCCGCCTCGCGCTGATGGGCCGCAAGATCGGCAAGAAAATCATCATCGTCGTCGAACAACTCGCCGAGCTCGATGACATCATCAAAATTTCCCACGAGGTCGGCGTGAAGCCGATGATCGGTTTCCGCGCCAAGCTCCAGACCCGCGGCGAGGGCAAGTGGGCCATGTCCTCCGGCGACAACGCCAAGTTCGGCCTTAACACCGCCGAAATCCTCTTCGCCTGCGAAAAGCTTCGCGCCGCCAAGCTCCAGTCCTGCCTGCGGCTCGTGCACTTCCACATCGGCTCGCAGGTCCCGAATATCATCACGATCAAGAACGCCGTCATCGAAGCCACGCGTTTCTACTGCCAGCTCGCCAAGATGGGTTTCCCGATGGGCTACCTCGATGTGGGCGGCGGCCTCGGCATCGATTACGACGGCTCCCGCACCAACTTCGAGAGTTCGATGAACTACTCGATGGAGGAATACGCCCGCGACGTCGTCTTCAACATCCGCGAGATCTGCACGTCCTCCGCAGTCGATGTCCCCGACATCGTGAGCGAGTCCGGCCGCGCCATCGTCGCCCCCCACTCCTTGCTCGTCGTCGAAGTTTTCGAGCGCATCAACAAACGCGAGTCCCTCGGCAAGCAGCATGAGCCGAAGGTAAAGCACAAGGTCGTCACCGACCTCGAGGTCATGCTGAAGAACAAGACCAAACTCGGCCGTCTCGAACGTTTCCACGATTCGCTCCAAAAAAAGGAAGAAGCGTTCTCGCTCTTCAACCTCGGCTACCTCGATCTCGAAAACCGCGCCGCCGCCGAATCGCTCTATTGGCAGATCTGCGAACAAATCGCGAAAGAGGGCCGCGATTCGGGTTACCAACCCGAGGAACTTCACGATCTCAACAAGCTCCTTGCCGACCAATACGTTTGCAATTTCTCCGTTTTCCAGTCGCTCCTCGACCATTGGGCGCTCAAGCAACTCTTCCCGGTCACCCCGCTCCACCGCCTCAACGAGAAGCCGTCCGTCAACGCGATCCTCGTCGACATCACCTGCGATTCCGACGGCAAGATTTCGTCGTTCATCGATCTGCAGGACACGAAGGACTACCTCACGCTTCACCCGCTGAACAACAAGCCCTACTACCTCGGCGTCTACCTCACCGGCGCGTATCAGGATATCATGGGCGACCTCCACAATCTCTTCGGCCGCGTGAACGAAGTTCACGTCTTCCTCGAAGATGACGAGCCCAACGGTTTCTACATCGAGGAAGCCCTCAGCGGCAGCCGTATAGCCGACGTCATCGAGGGCGTGCAATACCAGCAGGAAGATCTCTGCCGTAAGATGAAGGCCCAGATCGACGCCGCGACGAAGAAGGACATGGTCAAGCCCCGCGAAGGCGTCCGCCTCCTCGAACTCTACGAGAGCCAGATGCTCAACAAGACCTACTTGAACATCGAGTCGAAGAGCGGCCGGAAGAAGAAGGTTTAGCGCCGGCCACGACCGCCGGAGCGGTTCAAAATGCGCGCAAGGGTTCGCAAACCCTGCGCGCTCCCCACGCTTGCGAGGACTCCACTCCTCCAGCGATCCTCGTCATTGCGCGCAACACTTGCGCGCTGCCACCGCCGCCGTGCGCGCCTACCTACTTAACGACACAAGCAGCGAATAGTTCGTTCACCCGACGGTCGTGTTTCACCCTCATTCTCCTCGCTGAGCCTTCACTTCAAATCCCATGAACATCCGGCGCCTCCTCCCTGCCCTCACCCTGCTCCTCTCATTCGCGTGCGTTCGCGCCGCCAACGCTCCGCTGGCCGACATCGTCCGCGACGACTTCACGTTCTCCGCCGCGCAATACAAGCGCATGCTCGCCGAAATCAAAGGCAAGGCCGGCTACCCGCGCACCGTCGACAAGGGCGAGCGCAAGCTCGTCGGCTACAAGGACTGGACTAGCGGTTTCTTCGCCGGCTCTCTCTGGTATCTCGCCGAGGCGACCGGCGATGCCACGCTGCGTGCCGCCGCCATCGCCCAAAACGCCGGCCTTGAGCCCTCGAAACACAATCGCAGCACCCACGACGTGGGCTTCGTCCTCTACTGCAGCTTCGGCAACGGCCTCCGCCTCGGCGGCGATGCCAGCTACCGCGACATCATGCTGACCGGCGCCGAGTCACTCATCACCCGCTTCAATCCCAAAGTCGGTTGCCTCCAGTCCTGGGACAAACGCCGCGGTTGGGAATTCCCCGTCATCGTCGACAACATGATGAATCTCGAACTCCTCATGTGGGCTTCCCGCACGAGCGGCGACAAACGCTTCCGCGACATCGCGATCGCTCACGCCGATACCACCCTGAAGAACCATTTCCGTGCTGACAATAGCAGCTTCCATGTCGTCGACTACGATCCCGCCACCGGCTCCATCCGCTCGCGCGTCACCCACCAAGGCGCCGCCGACACCTCCGCCTGGGCCCGCGGCCAAGCGTGGGGCCTTTACGGCTACACGATGATGTATCGCGAAACGAAGAATCCCGCCTACCTCGCCCAGGCGCAGAAGATCGCCGCGTTCATGATGAATCACCCGCGCCTCCCCGCTGACAAAGTGCCCTACTGGGACTTCGACGCCCCCGAGATTCCCAATGCGCCCCGCGACTCCTCCGCAGCGGCCATCATGTGCTCAGCGCTCCTCGAACTCCGCACCTTCGTCAACGCAGCCGAGGCAAAACGCTACACCGCCTTCGCCGAACAGCAGCTCCGCACCCTCTCTTCGCCCGCTTACCGCGCCAAACTCGGCGAAAACGGGTGCTTCATTCTCATGCACGCCACCGGCCATAAACCCGGCAACAGTGAGATCGATGTGCCGATTAACTACGGCGACTATTATTTCATCGAAGCCCTCCACCGCTACCAAGTCGGCGCCTCAAAAAAATAAGCCGGCCGCTAGGCCGGGTCGTTTGTCGGCAGTTGCAAACCCGCACATGCGGCTTTTCACGAGCGCTTCGGCCCGCGCCCGCTGACGCACACGTCCGCAGTCCACAATTGACCGTCCGCCGAGCGCGGCCTTGGCTCCCTGCCCGCCCGTGACTTCCGTCATCCAATCACTTTCACTTTCTCCTTCACTTTCACTCCTACTATGAGCCTCCCAATCAAACCCGCCAACTCCTGCGCCTTCGATCAAATCTCGCTCGGCGAAGTCATGCTCCGCCTCGATCCCGGCGAAGGTCGCATTCGCACCGCGCGCAACTTCCAAGTCTGGGAAGGCGGCGGCGAATACAACACCTCCCGAGGCCTCCGCAAATGCTTCGGCTACAAAACCGCCGTCGTCACCGCCTTCGTCGACAACGAGGTCGGCCACCTCGTCGAAGACTTCATCATGCAGGGCGGCGTCGCCACCGACTTCATCAAGTGGCGCGACGACGACGGCATCGGCCGCACCGTCCGTAACGGCCTCAACTTCACCGAGCGCGGCTTCGGCATCCGCGGCGCCGTCGGCAACCCCGACCGTGGCAATACCGCCGCCTCGCAACTCAAGCCCGGTGACATCGATTGGGACCACATCTTCGGCAAACTCGGCGTCCGCTGGTTCCACACCGGCGGCATCTTCGCCGCCCTCTCGGCCACCACCGCCGAACTCACTGTCGAGGCCGTCAAGGCCGCCAACAAGCACGGCACGATCGTGTCCTACGATCTCAACTACCGCCCCTCGCTCTGGAAGACCATCGGCGGCCTCAAGAAGGCTCAGGAGGTCAACCGCGAGATCGCGAAGTATGTCGATGTCATGATCGGCAACGAAGAGGACTTCACCGCCTCTCTCGGTTTCGCCGTCAAGGGCGCCGAGGACTTGAAGCACATCGAAACCGACGCCTTCAAGGCCATGATCGAGACCGCCGTAAAGGACTTCCCCAACTTCAAGGTCGCCGCCACCACGCTTCGCCACGTCCACACCGCCACGGTCAACGACTGGTCCGCGATCCTCTGGCACGACGGCAAGTTCCACGAGAGCAAGAAGTATCCCCGCCTCGAAATCCTCGACCGCGTCGGCGGCGGCGACTCCTTCGCCTCGGGCCTGCAGTTCGGATTCCTCGAGTTCAACGATGCTCAAAAAGCCGTCGAATACGGCGCCGCCCACGGCGCCCTCGCCTCGACGACCCCCGGCGACACCTCGATGGCCACCCGCAAAGAAGTCGAAAAGACCATCGGCGGCGGCGGCGCCCGCGTCATCCGCTAAGAAGCTCCCGCATCGTCCGAAAAGTGGGAGGGGCTTTACGCCCCCGACTCGTTCTCACTCCCAGCCCGGGCCTCATCGCCCGGGCTTTTTATTTACCATCGCCGCCGGCCCACCGCGCCCCGACGCTCGGCTCTCTTCATGACCCAGCTCGACCTGATCCTCACGCATCCCGGCGGTGCCCACAAAGACGAATTCCTCGCGTGCAGCGTGCTCCTCGCCTTGCACCCCGTGCCGCTCGTGCGCCGCGAGCCCACCCCAGCTGATCTGGCCGCGCCCGCCACCGCCGTCGTCGACGTCGGCCACCGCCACGAACCCGCACTCAACAATTTCGATCATCACCAGCTCCCCAAAGACCACCCGCCCACCTGCGCGCTCTCCCTCGCGCTCAGGCACCTCGGGGTCTACGACGACGCGCGCCAATTCTGCGACTGGCTCGAAACCGCCGAGTGGTTCGATTGCCGCGGTCCTCTCACGACCGCTAAATGGCTCGGCGTCACCCCTGAAGCGCTCGCGAAACTCTCCTCGCCGGTCGACCTCACCTTGCTCCGACGCTTCGCCCTCGTCTCGCGCCTCGATCCCGGTCAGCCGCTCTGGGAGGTCATGCGCATGATCGGCGACGACATGCTCGACTACATAAAATCCCTCCGCGCCCGCCTCGATTTCATCGGCCAACACGCCGAAGTCTGGAGCGTCGACCTCGCCGGCACGCCCGCGAAAGTCCTCTTTCTCCCGCGCACCGATCCGCTCCCCGACGATCCTTCGATGGGCCTTGAGCGCTACGTCGAAAGCGTCGGCCTCTCCGCCGAGGTCGTCGGTATTGTGAGCCCCGATCGGCGCAGCAGCGGCTACGGTCTCTCGCGTTACCGCGACAGCGCCCGCCTCGATTTCTCCCGCGTCGCAGATGATCCCGCCGTGCACTTCGCCCATGCCCGCGGCTTTGTTGCCAAGACCTCCGCCACCGCCCCGGAGGAACTCCGCCAACTCCTCGTTCGTTCGGGCGTCGCACCCGGCTGAGGTGCGGTCGCGTCCGCGGCTGATCTCACTGCGCGGCCGCCGCCTTCGCGCCGCGATGATGAGCAGCCCTCCACGCCAGTCCGCGGGTCGCCAGCCGTCCCAGCACGACGAATACGCTGGCGATCCAATAGAGCGGATCGACCACGTAGTCCCAACAGTTTTGGGATTCCAACGCGCGGAGGGAATATCCGACCAGCGCCGCCAGCAGCAACACGCCGAGACGGTTGCCGAGCGCCAGAAACGCGATCGCTACACCCGCGAGCACCGTCGACGAAATCGTCAGCTCCCAACCCCAGTAGTAGAGATCAAGTGCGCCGACCACCATCGGATGCAGGTAGAGCACCGATCCCACCACCGCGCCGAAAACCCAGCTCGCCCTCCAGTCCGCCGGCTTCAAAACCTCGATGCCGAACAGCCGCTGCCAAAGCCCCGCGCAGACCAACCCGAGTAAGGGAAAGCTTGGATTGGGACAGAATCCGAAGACCCAGCTCCACAGCCGCAGCCCATTGAACGGCACAAACAGCACCAACACCGCCGCCATACCGAAGGCCAGGTTGACTCGTCGCGTGCAGCCCCTCCCGCGCATGCGCGCGCCCGCCCACACCAGCAGCAGCCAGCACACCGCCACCAAAACCATTACGTAATAGGCCGGTATCATCGGAAATCTATTGTTGGCCGGCCCGGTTGGCCCGCAACGCCTCGTCGAGCCAGGACACGTTGAACCGGAGGTGTTTGATGCGCTCACGCTGCCACGTGTAGGTGAGGTGGATACCGCCGGACCGATCCTCCGCGAGGAACGGATAGGAATACTCGCGCCCCGCGGTCGCCTCCAACACCGGTCCCGCCTGCCAGGTGCGCCCCGCATCCGCGGAAACCGCCAGCCGAAGATTGTCGCGACCATGGTGGGCGTGATTGTAGACGAGCACGATGCGACCGTCGTTCAGCCGCAACGCATCGAGCGCCGAGTCCGGATTCGGGAGGTCGCTCGCCTCCGCGTCTGACCACGTCCACCCGTTGTCGTCCGAGTAGGCGGTGTGCATGCGCCGCTCCGGCCGTCGGTCGCGCAGCATCATCAGCACGCGATCGTGCCCGAGCGGCACCAGCGACGGTTGGATCAGTCCAGTCTCCGAGGCGACATTCCGCATCCGATAATCTTGGACGCTGCCGTTCGGCCCCGGCGTCAGCCAGAGGATCTGGGGAAACTTGATCGCCATCTCGTGGTAAACGGGCAGCCCGATCCGGCCATCGTTCGTGTAGATCGGTTTGTTGCGCACCAAGGTGCTCAGGTTGAGAAACGGATTCAGCGTCAGGCGCCGGCTCGGTCCCCACGTGCGCCCCTCGTCCTGCGACGTCTTCACGTTGAGCGCGCTGCCCGACCAGCCGCCCATGGACACGCTCACGTAGACCATCCACAGAGTGCCCGACATGTCGGGAAAAATCACCGCATTGCCCACCTTCTTAATCACGCGGTCCAGTTCCTCCTGCGCGATCGCGCGGTCGACGGCCCGCTCCGGCGCCGTCCAGACCGTGGTGCCCGCCACCAGCCGCGAGGTAAACAGTGCCACATCGGCCGCGCCTTCCCGCGTCCCGCCATACCACACCGCCAGCATATCGCCGCTCGGCAGTGCACAGATCGCGCTGCCGTGCGTCGACCGCACGTGACCGTGCGGCGAAACCCACGATTCCGCAAAGTGCGCCTTAGTCGCCACCGCCGGCCCGGCCGAGCGCATTGCGCCAATCGGTCTTTCAGCCGCCCCGCTGCTCGCCGGCGCCGACATACCATCTGGCGCCTGCCGCGCCGCGACGAACCCCAACGTCAGCGTCGCCGCGATCAATACCACGCGCTGCCGAACCGTGAGCCGCCCCGAGCGGAGGGCCGCAGGCGTGAACCGGTCGACATTGGGCGCGACGGTGGAATTAACGACTGCCTCGTGTGCCATGGGCCTTAGGGTTGTTGCGGAGGAGAAAACGTGCTGTCTCGTAAAATGCCGTGGTGAGCGGAGCGAGTTCGCCGCCGACGTCGGTGAGCGTGCCCGCCGGCGACGGACTCGCGAAATCGGCCCACACCAGTTCCCGCCGGTCCGTCGGCAGGTGATGCGTGCCATAGTGCGGCCCCTTGATCAGCCCGATGGTCTTCGTGTTGTGGTCGACGATGAACGCCGCGTTGCTCGCCCCGCCGTCGATCTGCTGCTGCCGTAGGAGATCGCGCCCGAGCGTCGTATTACGGTGCGGCAGCCCCGCGAGCGCCGCCACCGTCGGCATCACGTCCACCTGTGAGGCGACGGCATGCACGCGTTGCGGCGCGAGCAATTTCGGTGCGTAGAAAAGCAGCGGCACATGGTAGCAGGTCAGCCGTTGTTCGGTCCAGGCAGGCGGAAATAACGCGCCCGCATTGCCGCCAATGCCGTGATCGCCGACGAAGACGAAGATCGTGTTATCAAAATACGGCGCCCGTTTCGCCGCCTCGATAAACTTGCGAAACGTGTAGTCGCTGTAGCGAAACGCATTCAGCTCCGCCAACGAGTCGAACCCCGCCGCCTTGAACGTCGCCTCCGGCAGCTCGACGCGCGCAAACTCCTTCAAGTCTTCGTGCGGGATCGTGTAGGGCCGGTGGTTGCCCGCCGTCTGAATCACCGCGAAAAACGGTTTCGCCTGCGCGCGCAGCACCTCGTGCGCCTCGAGAAAAAGACTCTTGTCGCTGATCCCCCACACATCGACGCGCGGCGACTTGAAGTAGCCCGACTCGAAGATTTGCAGACCGGGGATGTTGTTCGTGAGCACGCCGCGGATGTTCGCCCAGCTCGTGCTGCCGCCGAGGAAGTAGAGTTTTTCGTAACCGACGAAATCGCCGATGATCGTGTGCTGGTCCACCAACGTCGGATTGCGGCTCGCCGTCTCCACCATTTCCACATCCGGAATTCCCGTTATCGTCGCCCACACCCCGCGAGCCGTGCCGACATGCGGCGTGTAGCAATTGTCGAAAAATACGCCCTGCTTGCAGAGCTCTGCGAAGAACGGCGTCGTATCGAGCGGGTTCCCCCACATGGAGCTCTTGTAAGCGCTGAACGACTCGCAAATCACGAGGACCACATTGGGCGCTTGCGCCTGCGCGCCTCTGCCGTCGGTGGCGGGCGCCGCCACCGCCCGGTCAAACGGCAATCGCGTCGGGTCCGGCTTCGCGATGCCGAGATACGCCGCCATCCGCAGGTAGTGCGCACCGACTTCCTTCGCGTCGTAACCCGACGCCCGGAAACTCAACGAACTCAGAAACGACTCCACCGGATTCAGAGCGAGGTGCGCGCTGAAATCGCTGCGCAGGTTAAACGCATCGCTCCATCGGAGCGGATACTGTCCCACCCGGCCGAATACGCCCACCACACACACCGCCACCGCCACCGCATACCAGGTGCCCCGCACCCACCGGCGTTCAGGCGCACGGCCCTGCGCCGCCCGGTCGTGGAGCCAGCGCGCCGACCATACCCAACCCGCCGTCGCCAGACCGATCACGGCGACCAAGCGCACGACCGGATACGTTTCCCAGACCATCGCCGCCGAGATTTTTGTGTCGGCCAGCAGCCCAAGCGCTGAGGCGTTGAGCCGTTGGCTCAGGTAACGGAAGTGCAAAAAATCGGCGACATACAACACGGCCAGCGCAGCGCCAAAACATCCGACCGCGCCCAGCCAAACCCGCCTCGCCCCACGGTTTCGAAACGCCCCGATCCGCGGCCACGCGCCCAGCGCGAGCACCGTCAACATCGCCGCCGCCACCACCCGGACATCGAATCGCCAGCCAAGGAAAAACGCTGGCATCGCCTGCGCCCAAGTCACGGTGTCGTGCTTGAAAACCAAATACGTGCCGACGCGGAGGAGACTCATCGCCGTCAGAAAAGAAACGGCGAGCAGGACGGTCCACCGGATCAGGATCGGCACCGGCAGCATGGGGGAGAGAGGGGAATTCGTGAAGGCAAGCGAACATTCCGAAACCCGGGGAGCGGTCGTAGTTGGGTGGCGGGAACCGAACTACGGTCGCACCGCTGCGCCACGTCAACGGCTTTGCCCGCAAAAAGTGTCGCCGCCGCAAAAGGCGCTATCGACACCGCGCCAGCCGCCGGTTTCCGTTTCATTACCTCCCCTATGCAACGCCGCTCGTTTCTCACCGGCCTCGCCACCGTCTCCACCGCGCTCGCCGCTCGCCCGCTCCTCGCCGCGACGCCTGCGCCGAAAATCGGCCTCGGCATGGACAACTTCGCCGTCCGCGCCATGGGCTGGAAAGCCCCCGCGCTCATCGACCACGCCGCCTCGCTCAAACTCGACGCGCTCCTCATCTCCGACCTCGACGCCTTCGAGAGTCTCGACGATGCGCCGCTCCGCGAACTCCGTCGCCGCGCCGCCGATGTCGGCCTCACGATTTACGCCGGTAGCTGGAGCATTTGCCCGACGTCGAAAGCCTTTCGCCCCAACCGCGGCACCGCCGAGGAACACCTCCGCCTCGGCCTCCGCGTCGCGAAAGCCCTCGGCTCCCCTGTCTTCCGCGTTGTGCTCGGCACGATGGAAGATCGCAAGACCGAGGGCGGCATCCAGGCCCGCATCGCCGACACCGTCGCCACCATCAAAGCCTGCCGCGCGCAGGCCCTCGACCTCGGCGTGAAAATCGCGATCGAAAACCACGCCGGCGATATGCACTCGTGGGAACTCGTCCAACTCATCGAAGCCGCCGGCAAGGACTACGTCGGCGCCAACCTCGACTCTGGTAACGCCGCCTGGACCCTCGAAGATCCGCTGGACGTCCTGGAAAACCTGGGACGCTACACGCTCTGCTCCAGCCTCCGCGACGACATGATTTGGGAGACACCCGACGGTGCCGCCGTGCAATGGACCGCCGCCGGTGAGGGCCTCATCGATTGGAAAGCCTACGCCGCCCGCTGGGCCCAGCTCTGCCCGAAAGTTCCAATCATCATTGAGACCATCTCCGGTGGCCCGCGGAATTTCCCCTACAAAACCGAGGCGTTCTGGAAACACTACGACAAGCGCCCCGCCGCCCTCGCGAAGTTCGAAGCCCTCGCCAAACGCGGTCGCGCCATCCCCCAGTTCAAAGCCCCGCCTGGCCCCGAAGGAAAAATCGCGACCCAAGATTTCCAGAAAGCCGAGCTCGCCCGCTCCATTACCTACCTCCGCGACAAAATCGGTCTCGGTCTAAGAACCTGAGTTCGTTTCGACCGCCTCATCGCCCCGTCCCTCCTCACGCGTAGCCCCTTTCCTCACCTCCCCGCCATGCTCACCCGCCGCACGTTCATCCAAACCTCCGCCGCCACCGCCGCCCTCGCCGCGGCTCCGTTCTCGATCCGCGCCGCTGAAAAATCCGGCGGCAAGAAATTCCGCACCGTGCTCATCGGCTGCGGCTGGTGGGGCAACAACATCCTCCGCGAGGCGATGGCCAGCGGTTCCTGCGAAGTCGTCGCCCTCTGCGACGTCGATTCGCGTCAGTTCGAACCGACGCTCAAAAACGTCGCCGGCGGCACTGGTGACACCCCGAAGCTCTACAAAGATTATCGCGAACTCCTCGCCAAAGAAAAAGCCGACATCGCCATCATCGGCACACCCGACCACTGGCACGCGCTTCCGATGATCGCCGCCGTAAAAGCCGGCGCGCACGTCTACGTCGAGAAACCCATTTCGCACACCGTCGCCGAAGGCCGCGCCATGGTGAACGCCGCGCGCGCCACCGGCCGCGTCGTGCAGGTCGGCACCCACCGCCGCATCGCGCCCCACAATGTGAGCGGCCGCGATTTCATCCGCGCGGGCAAGGTGGGCGAGATTGGCATGGTCCGGTGCTTCGTGAACTATGGCGGCGGCAAGGAACGCCCACTCCCGACCGTCGACGTCCCGAAGGAGCTCGATTGGGATATGTGGTGCGGCCCCGCTCCGCTTCGCCCCTTCAACGGCGGCGATCCGCGTAACCCGAGCGTCGGCGCTGGCAATCGCGGCATCCACCCGCGCGGTTTCCGCAACTACCTCGACTACGCCAACGGCACGCTCGGCGACTGGGGTATTCACTGGCTCGATCAGGTTCTCTGGGTCACCGGCGAGAAACACCCAAAACACATCTACTCCACCGGCGGACGCCAGATCGCCGGCCCTGCTATTCTCACCGCCAACGAGCAAACCACCGACGCCCCTGATCACCAACTCGCCACCTTCCGCTTCGACAAGTTCGACGTGCAGTGGGAGCACCGCCGCTTCGGCAATAACAACACCGACAAAGGCGAAAACGTCGGCTGCTATTTCTACGGCACCAAGGGCATTTTCCACATGGGCTGGCAGAAGGGCTGGACGTTTTATCCCTCCGACGCGAAGGAACCCGTCGTCACCGAAGCCCCGCAGCTGAATCAACCCGACTCGCAAAACATCCGCGAGCTCTGGGCCGATTTCCTCACCGCGATTCGCACCGGTTCGAAACCCGTGAGCGACATCGCCGAAGTTCACCTCGCCACCAACATGGCGCTTCTAGGCATGCTCTCGATGAAGCTCGGTCGTAGCATCGGGTGGGACGGCGAAAAAGAAGTCATCCCCAACGATCTCGCCGCCAATCAGCTCCTCCGCCGGCCCTACCGCAAAGGCTGGGAATACCCCGTCTGATTTCGGAGCTGTCCCCGTAGGACCGCGCCGCGAAATCTGCGGCGGATAGGTCTTTGCACACCCCTCTGCGCCAGCGCCCCCCGACGGCTCCAGCGGGAAGCCCTACACCGGCGCTCTCACACCACGCACTGCGCTGCGCGCCAGCGCCCGCACCCACGCCACCGCGATACGACAAATAGTGCGTGAAGTTGGTTAATCCGTGCGCAGACGGGCGGTTCACTTTGGCGCACACTAGACGCAGCCGCTGACCCGCCACCAGTTATCCCGCCCTCCTACGCCACCCTTCCTCCACACCCACGAACGCCCCCTAACAGCCGCGCGCCTCATCGCGCCTAGGCCCTCGTAATGTCCCTCGGCGATGAACTGGCACCGGGCCTCCCAAATGCCCTCGTCCCCCGCCCCCGCCTCGCTCCTTCCTCGACCGCTGAAAGCAGCCGTCACGCTCGTCGCGTTCCTGCTCGCGACATTCTCCGGGTTCGCTGCGGCCAACGTCGCTCGCAACGTTTTCGAAAGCCCCACCGACCCGGTGGCCGTCACCCCGATCGACCAAGCCGTCTTCGCCCAGCTCAAATCCCTCGGCCTCACGCCCACGCGCTCGTCCGACGCCGTCTTTGTGCGCCGCGTTTACCTCGATGTCCTCGGCGTGCTGCCTACGGCCGCCGAAGCCCGCGCCTTCCTGCTGGATACCGATATCCAAAACAAACGCCGCCTCCTCATCGACCAACTCCTCGAGCGCGAAGAGTTCGCGACTTACTGGGCCATGAAGTGGAGCGACCTCCTGCGCATCAAGGCCGAGTTCCCCGTCAATCTCTGGCCCAACGCCGCGCAAGCCTACCATCGTTGGGTCCTCGCCTCGCTCACCGCCAACAAGCCCTACGATCAATTCGCGCGCGAGCTCCTCACCGCCAGCGGCAGCAACTTCCGCGTCGGTCCCGCCAATTTTTACCGCGCGATCCAGAACCGTAAACCCGACGGTATCGCCACCGCCGTCGCGCTTACGCTCATGGGCACGCGTGCGGAGACGTGGCCCGCCGAACGCCTCGCCGGCATGGCCGTTTTCTTTTCCCAAGTCGGCTTCAAGCCCACGAGCGAATGGAAAGAAGAGCACGTCTTCTGGGACCCCCTCGGCACCAGCACCGCCGCCGGCAA